>NZ_CAJHAJ010000028.1 GCF_904846345.1 Psychrobacter maritimus | reverse complement strand
ATCATCGCGCCAATGGTAGTGTGGCTCCGGCCATGTGAGAGTAGGTCATCGTCAGCTCTCTATTCCTGAATCGCCCCTCAACTTAATTGTTGAGGGGCTTTTCTTTGTCCAAAGGTTGCGGTTAGAAGGATGTGTAGGCGAGGTCTCTTGAGGTTTGAAAGCTACTAGACGAAGCGCTTTCTATTTCAGTACTGAGTAAGTGTTAAGCCGGCAATTAAGGGTCTTTTCCTTAAGATGGCTTGGTTGTAGCTATCATTATTCCATATATACCGAGCTTGATAGTCTTGTATCCCAGTCAAATAATATCTTATGGTATATACCTACAATATAAGAACTTGGTTCTGCTTATTTAAAACGAAGTATTTCAATGAGTTGTAATATATATAAAATAAAGGCTGATATTAGCTTGACCCCCACCCCAAAGCGCGTATAATGCCACCCAGTCGGAAGGGAAGGCGGATTGGCGTGGATTACCACTGATTAAAAATAGCGGGTTTTAACCAAGCTACTACTTAATCATCCAACTGAGCAAATTCATTTT
>NZ_CAJHAJ010000027.1 GCF_904846345.1 Psychrobacter maritimus | reverse complement strand
GAAGACGCCTTAGCAAATGCTGGTAATGGCGAAGATCAGCTCGCCGCCGCCTTAGCACGTGCGGCCGCCGCCGAAGCCGCTCAAGCTGCAGCAGAAGCCGCCGCAGAGACTGCAAAAGCTGCTGAAGCGGCTGCATTGTTAGCCAAAACCGCAGCAGAAAATGCAGCCACTGCAGCGCAAGTGGCTGCCGACAAAGCCATTGGTGACGCTAAAGTTGAAGCCGACAAGAAAGTAGCCGCCGCCAATCAACAAGCGGCTGATGCTAAAGCGCAAGCGGCTAAAGCGGAAGCTGACGCTGCCACCGCTAAAGCTGCAGAAGATAAAGCCAAAGCGGAAGCAGTAAAAGCCAAAGCTGACGCTGCAACCGCAATCGCTGCGGCCAATGCCAACGCTGAAACAGCCAATCAGCAAGCCACAGCCGCCAAAGCGCAGGCAGAGCTTGAGAAACAAAAAGCGGCCACTGCGCAAGCAGAAGCGGATAAAGCCAAAGGTGAGTTAATCACCGCACAGGATAAGTTAGCGGCTGCAGAGAAAGCCCTAGCA
>NZ_CAJHAJ010000026.1 GCF_904846345.1 Psychrobacter maritimus | reverse complement strand
AAAAAAGCACTGTCCCCAAAAAACAGAGGAAATACCCATGGCAAAGGCCAAGTTTGAACGCAGCAAGCCACACGTCAACGTCGGTACCATCGGACACGTTGACCACGGTAAAACAACCCTAACCGCCGCTATCGCAACCGTAGCAGCAATCACCTCTGGTGGCGAAGCCAAAGACTACGCGTCTATTGACTCAGCACCAGAAGAAAAAGCACGTGGCATCACCATCAACACCTCACACGTAGAATATGACACCCCATCACGTCACTACGCACACGTCGATTGCCCAGGTCACGCCGATTATGTTAAAAACATGATCACCGGTGCCGCTCAAATGGACGGCGCAATCCTAGTTGTATCAGCAACTGACGGCCCAATGCCACAAACCCGTGAGCACATCCTGCTTTCACGTCAGGTTGGCGTACCGTACATCATCGTCTTCATGAACAAATGTGACCTTGTTGATGACGAAGAATTGCTTGAGCTAGTAGAAATGGAAGTTCGTGAACTTCTTAACGACTACGACTTCCCAGGTGATGACACCCCAATCGTAAAAGGTTCAGCCACCCAAGCCCTTAAAGGCGACGAAGGCAAATATGGCCAACCAGCCGTAGTAGAACTACTAGGTATCCTAGA
>NZ_CAJHAJ010000025.1 GCF_904846345.1 Psychrobacter maritimus | reverse complement strand
TGCTAGGGCTTTCTCTGCAGCCGCTAACTTATCCTGTGCGGTGATTAACTCACCTTTGGCTTTATCCGCTTCTGCTTGCGCAGTGGCCGCTTTTTGTTTCTCAAGCTCTGCCTGCGCTTTGGCGGCTTGCGCTGCTTGTTCTGCTTTTACTTTAGCATCTTTAGCAGCATTTTCTGCTGCTTGCGCCAGCTCTTTGGCTTCTTCTGCTGCCTTTTTAGCCGCTATTTCTGCTTTAAGTGACTCTTCAATTTCTTTAGCTTTGGCCGCTGCTACCGTAGCACGAAGATCTGCAGCTTTTGCTTTTTCTTCAGCGTCTTTAACTTTTGCTACTGCTTCACTAGCTATCTTTTTGGCTGCATCCACTTCTTCTTTAGATGCTTTTGCAGCGGCTTCAATTTTTGCTACTGCTTCGACTCTTGCAGCTTCTGCTGCTGCTTTTGCCTGTACTGCTTCTGCTCTTGCTGCATCAATTGCTGTCTTCGATGCTTCTGCTGCTTTTTCTGATTCCTCTCCAAACTTCAATTCTGCTGTTTTAAGCGCTTCTTCTGCTGCCTTGGTTTTGGCTTCTGCTACTTTAAGCGCTTCTTCTGCTGCTTTGGTTTTAGCCTCAGCCGCTTTAATAGCTTTTTCAGCCTCAGTTATATTACCAGCTCCACCTCCCGTATCAGTACCTGGCAACACAGGTGTTGGTTTCGGAGTGATAGGATCATCTCCGCCACTAGTCACACATGACGCTAGAATAATAGCACTTAAGAGAACCACACTGGCTTTGAGTGGTGTATTTAGTTTTTTTGCTGCTGTTACAGCTGAGATTGAATGACAGTTAGGCGACATTCGTCTTCCTCCATGAAGAGTTTATGATATTCCGTTACTTCGAATAAGATACAACTTTAATCCAGTTGCATGCATACATAAACAAATTCACTACAGAAAGTCAATTAATATTAATGAAATAATGTTCACTGTAATATTTAGTTACCAATTAATCCTTATAAGCGAATATAATGAGCTATATAGAGAAAATATGTATCAATATACGCACAAAAGAATATAGGATACTCTTGTATTTTCATAGTTATCCAAATTAAAATAATTACGATAATCAATGATGCATTTCCATGTATTTCGTCATTTTTTAGAGAAAGTAAGATAATCATCACTTTTTTAGAGTAAATTGAGTATTTCCTATGTTTTATAAGAATAGTTAGACTAATTTAAGGAAAATAATGAAG
>NZ_CAJHAJ010000024.1 GCF_904846345.1 Psychrobacter maritimus | reverse complement strand
AGCCGCCAAAGCGCAGGCAGAGCTTGAGAAACAAAAAGCGGCCACTGCGCAAGCAGAAGCGGATAAAGCCAAAGGTGAGTTAATCACCGCACAGGATAAGTTAGCGGCTGCAGAGAAAGCCCTAGCAGACGCATTGGCAAATGGCAGTGGTGACACCGCCGCCCTACAAGCAGAAGTGGATCGTCGCAAAGCTGCCCTTGAGGCCGCCAATGCCCAAATCACCGCTGCCCAGCAAGCGCAAGCTGCAGCGACTGCCGCAGCAGAAGCTCAAATTGCTGCCGCCAACCAAGCCGCGCAAGCAGCCAAAGACGCCCTAGCAGCAGCCACCATCAAGAACGCTGCCGAAGCGAAGAAATCGGGTGTTCAATCATTAAACATTAATGCCGGCTCACTCGGGTTGTTTAATACCACCACCCGCGACTTTGCCGTGAATGAAGACGGCTCTGCCGTTGATGCCCGTGCTGATATTGCCTCTCAGAATCCAGATGGCACACCAGGCTTACTACCACTGGTCCCAATCACCCTCTCTGGTGAAGGCGACACAGCAGTCGCAGACTCAAACGGCTTTAAAGCCCATAAAGGCAAAGCAGACATCGTGGTTGCCGCCATTGGTCAGACACTGCCTTTAACCTACACCTCAACCTATAAAGACTTTGGCGATGACATGCGCATCGGTCATATTGATGGCTCTGCTGAAGTTGCTCTATTGAACAAAACCTTACCCGTCAATGGTGTCGCCGTCATCGGTAATGCCACCCAAGCGGCTAACATGCCGAAAGAGGGCACCGTAGGTTACACAGGGGACGCCACTTACCGCAAGCTGGGTATTGGCAATGACATCGAGTTTGGCAAATCTGTATTCACCGCCGACTTTGTTGCTAAAAACGTGAAAGGGGACTTAACCTTTGCTAACGCCGGTAAGATTGGTCTAACCGCTGGTATCAATGGCAACCAATTCTCAGGCGCAGCGGCTGACAATGCCGGTTACAGCACTGAAGGTGGCTTCTTCGGTGGTGACGCTCAATACCTAGGCGGGGTTTACGCTGGTAATGATGCTCAAGGCACCTATGGCGCGAAGAGCGACAAGCAAACCGCAGCAGAAAAAGCCGCTGCCAAAGCCCAAGCGGATGCCGCCAAAGCCAATGCTGACAAAGACACTGCCCAAGCCCAAGCCGCCGCCGCCCAAGCTGCTGCAGACAAAGCCCAAGCGGATGCCGTTAAAGCCCAAGAGGCC
>NZ_CAJHAJ010000023.1 GCF_904846345.1 Psychrobacter maritimus | reverse complement strand
TGAACCGACCCCCATAAGTTGGACACAACTTATGGGGGTATTTTTATGCGTTACGATCTAGACTTTAAGATGCAAGTCATCGCATACTATCGGCAAGGACATACCGGACTTGCCACAAGTGAGAAGTTTAAAGTAGATTCGAAACTTGTACAAAAATGGGTTAAGCAATATCAAAGCGGTGGTATAGACGCGATCAAGCCAAAGACAAGTAAGGCCAAATACAGCAGTGGGTTTAAATACAAAGTGATTACGACCATGCTGACGCAAGGATTAAGTCAATCCGAGGTCGCTTTAACATTTAACATCAGCTCACCGGCGCTCATTAGTCATTGGCACAAAGCTTATCGACTACAGGGTATGTCTGGACTCGTATCTAAACATAAAGGTAGAACCGCCATGAGCAAACCATTTATCACAGACAAGCCAGATGATGAAAAGAGCTTAGCAGAGCTTAAGCGTGAGAATGAATACCTACGTGCAGAGGTTGCCTACCTAAAAAAGCTCGATGCCTTGCTCAAAGCGGAGGAACAAGCAGGCAAAAAGCAAGGCTCATCGAAGCACTAAGACAAGAGTACCCTTTATCTGCTTTGCTAAACATCGCTAAGATGGCTAAAAGTGTCTTTTACTACCATAGGTGTCAGTTTGACGTTAAAGACAAATATGCAGACTTAAAACAGCGTATTACTGAGCTTTACCATCAGCATAAAGGCAGGTATGGTTATCGTAGAGTCACGGCTGCATTAAAGCAGCTAGATTGTCATCATAACCATAAGCTCATCGCTAAGCTTATGCATGACATGAAGCTTAGCGCAAAGATAAGACGTCAGAAGTATCGCTCCTATAAAGGACAACAAGGTAAGATTGCGAAGAACTATTTAAAACGCCAGTTTCATGCAGATAAACCAAATAAGCGCTGGCTGACCGATATTACTGAGTTTAAGGTGGGTGATGATAAGCTGTATTTGTCACCCATACTTGATTGTTATAACAATGAGATTGTCAGTTATACACTCTCAAAGAGACCCACTTATGACTTAGTTGGCAAGATGCTAGAGGATGCTTTGGCAAAGACGAAAGCGTGCCGTGATAACAAGTTAATGCTGCACTCTGATCAAGGATGGCATTATCAAATGAGACTGTTTGGACAGGTGCTGAAACAGCATGGTATTAAGCAAAGTATGAGCAGAAAAGGCAACTGTTTGGATAATGCGCTCATGGAGGGGTTCTTTGGTACCCTAAAGTGTGAGACGATTTATATTGAAAAGCCTAATTCGATTGAAGGTTTAGAGAAACAGATTCATGAGTATATTCACTACTATAATCATGAAAGAATTCAACTCAAACTAAAAGGACTGAGTCCTGTTAAGTACAGAACTCAGTCCTTGATATAAACTAAACCGTCCAACATTTGGGGGTCAGTTCA
>NZ_CAJHAJ010000022.1 GCF_904846345.1 Psychrobacter maritimus | reverse complement strand
TGAACTGAACCCCATAAGTTGGACACAACTTATGGGGTATTTTTATGCATTACGACCTAGACTTTAAGATAAAAGTCATCGCATACTATCGGCAAGGACATACCGGACTTGCCACAAGTGAGAAGTTTAAAGTAGATTCGAAACTTGTACAAAAATGGGTTAAACAATACCAAAGCGGTGGCATAGATGCCATTAAGCCAAAGACAAGTAAGGCCAAATACAGCAGTGAGTTTAAACATCACGTGATTACGACCATGCTTAAGGAAGGATTAAGTCAATCCGAGGTCGCTCTAACGTTTAACATCAGCTCACCGGCCTTAATTAGCCACTGGCACAAAGCGTATCGGCTTTATGGTATGTCTGGACTAATATCCAAACCTAAAGGTAGAACCGCCATGAGTAAACCCTTTATTACAGACAAGCCAGATGATGAAAAGACGCTAGCAGAGCTTAAGCGTGAGAATGAGTACCTACGTGCGGAGAACGCCTACCTAAAAAAGCTGGATGCCTTGCTCAAACAGAAGAAGAAACAAGCTTTGAAAAAGCAAGGCTCATCGAAGGACTAAGACAAGAGCACCCTTTATCGGCTTTGCTAAACATCGCTAAGATGGCTAAGAGTGTCTTTTACTACCATAGGTGTCAGTTTGATGTTAAAGACAAATATGCAGACTTAAAACATCATATTGCTCAGATATACCACAAGCATAAAGGCAGGTATGGTTATCGTAGAGTCACGGCCGCGCTAAAGCAGTTAGGGGTTTATCATAACCATAAGCTCATCGCTAAGCTGATGCGTAACATGAAGCTTAGCGCAAAGATAAGACGTCAGAAGTACCGATCTTACAAAGGACAACAAGGCAAGATTGCGAAGAACTATTTGAAGCGCCAGTATCATGCAGATAAACCGAACACACGCTGGCTTACAGATATTACTGAGTTTAAGGTGGGTGATGATAAGCTGTATTTGTCACCCATACTTGATTGTTATAACAATGAGATCATCACCTATACGCTCTCAAAGAGACCCACTTATGACTTAGTTGGTAAGATGCTAGCTAGTGCTTTAGATAAGACAAAGGCGTGCCGTGATAAGAGATTAATGCTGCATTCAGATCAAGGGTGGCATTATCAAATGAAACCGTTTAGCACGACGCTTAAACAGCATGGAATTAAGCAAAGTATGAGCAGAAAAGGCAACTGCTTAGATAATGCACTGATAGAGGGGTTCTTCGGTACGCTGAAGTGCGAGACAATTTATATTGAGAAACCGAAAACGATTGAGCAGTTAGAACAACAGATTCATGACTATATGCATTATTATAATCATGAGCGTATTCAACTTAAATTAAAAGGACTGAGTCCTGTGCAATACAGAACTCAGTCCTTGGGGTAAACTAAACCGTCCAACATTTGGGGGTCAGTTCA
>NZ_CAJHAJ010000021.1 GCF_904846345.1 Psychrobacter maritimus | reverse complement strand
CGCTGCCAAAGCCCAAGCGGATGCCGCCAAAGCCAATGCTGACAAAGACACTGCCCAAGCCCAAGCCGCCGCCGCCCAAGCTGCTGCAGACAAAGCCCAAGCGGATGCCGTTAAAGCCCAAGAGGCCGTGAAAAAAGCAGAAGACGCCTTAGCAAATGCTGGTAATGGCGAAGATCAGCTCGCCGCCGCCTTAGCACGTGCGGCCGCCGCCGAAGCCGCTCAAGCTGCAGCAGAAGCCGCCGCAGAGACTGCAAAAGCTGCTGAAGAGGCTGCATTGTTAGCCAAAACCGCAGCAGAAAATGCAGCCACTGCAGCGCAAGTAGCTGCCGACAAAGCCATTGGTGACGCTAAAGTTGAAGCCGACAAGAAAGTAGCCGCCGCCAATCAACAAGCGGCTGATGCTAAAGCGCAAGCGGCTGCGGCTCAAACACGTGCCGATGAAGCGGAAAAAGAAAAATTAGAAGCTGAAGCTAGAGCGAAAGCTGCAGAAGAGGCTCTTGCAGCGGCACAGCAATTACCGCCAGCACCAACCAACCCGACAGTTGCTGCAAATACTAAAGTTACTGGCTTCCAAAATAGTATTGCAAAAGACGACAATAGTGGTTTGAGCGCAAATACTTCTGCGAGCTACGATACCTACACAGCTCTTTTTAATGAGACTGGATCGAGTTATTTTAAACAACCTGTGAATGTCACATTAAGAAGTACAGATGACCAAGACTACGAAAAGGGTTTTAAGAAGAGCTCTCTCAAGCAAATTGGTGGTACGTGGGACAATAAGCTAAATTACACCTCTACTTATAAAAACTTTGACAATCAAATGCAAATTGGTCATGTGTATGGCGATCTTAAACGTCCTGCTAACTTAACCCAATTAGCTACTTTGTCAAACGTCTATGTACAAGGTAATAGTACAAATGACGTTGATATGAAGTACATGAAAGATCTATCGCAATACAATATTAATAACCGTATTAATGACGGTAAAGTTGCCTACAAAGGTGATGCCACTTATCTTGGTAATACAAAAAGTGAGATTATTGGTGTTGATCCAACTGTAGGTACGTCTAACTTTAGTGTTGATTTTGTGGATAGCCAAGTCGACGGCACACTATCGTTTGCTGGTATGAAAGATAAGAAAATAAAAGCAGAAATTGCAGGTAATACCTTTGCGGGTAATTGGAATGGCGTTGATACTAAAGGTGGGTTCTATGGAGAAGATGCCAAGCTATTAGGTGGTATATATCAAGATGCTGGCGGTAAAGGAACTTATGGTGCTACTAAAGTCGGCTCTAACTCTGAACCAGTACCAGTACCTAAAGCTATAACTGGTGTTATGAGCAATACTGTCAGTAGTGTGTCAGGGACTGGAACAGAAAATGCTATTGGTTATCGTCAGTTTGTAAGGGACAATGATACATTCAATACCACAACAGGTTCTGGTGAAGATACCAACCCAGTAATGATTGTTGATACTAATACAGATAATCTACCGGGTTATAATCAGCTTGTTGGTCGTCTAGATATTACTAAACCAGGTAAATTCGGACAAGCATCGAAACTGACACTAGTAAAATCTGACGATATATCACTCGATGATGGTTTCAAAAAATCTAAAGATACGAGTACAGCGACCTTTGGTAAAGTTGAATCCATTCTTGGCAAGATTGATTTAAAATACGATTATCAATCTGTTTATAAGAACTTCGACTCGCAAATGCAAATCGGTCATGTGTATGGTGACATGCGTAAAGAAGGTTCATTTGGTGGGGTGAAATCACGCTATACCAATGTTTACGTCATGGGTGAAGCAACTGAGAACATGCCTACAGAAGGTAAAGTTCAGTATGCTGGTGTTGCAACCTATATGGATAATCTGCATTTAGGCTCAGGCGCTCTTAAAACCCCAGTGGTTAATGGTACATCTAATTTTAATGTTGATTTTGTGAACGATTCATTAACAGGGACATTAAAGTTTGCTGATATTAATAAAAATATTGGTATTAGTGCTGGTATTACGGGTAATACTTTTGCTGGTAGTAAAGATAATATTGCAACCTCAGGTGGTTTCTATGGTGAGGATGCTAAGTTCTTAGGTGGTATTTACCAAGAAGCACAACCTGGTAGCGTACCCGGAACTGGAACTACGCCAGGAACTGGTACAACTTTCCAAGGAACCTTTGGTGCTGAAAAGCAATAACGTAATATGACTGTATAAAACAAACAAAAAAGCGTCCTAGGACGCTTTTTTGCTCGCTTAAACCATTAAAATACCTTAGGATAATTGAAGTTGAAAAAATGTTTAGAAAATTAGTGATCGTACTTAGGTAAGGATACCCATGAATAATCAATATATGCGCAAACCTCTCACCGCTTCTATTTTGCTATCGATGATGGCGTTTTCTCTACCATCAATGGCTGCTCCAGACGATTTACCAGAGATAGAGCCTGAGCTTAACCAAGCTGATGAACTGCTTAAACGCGAGAGTCAAACTGCTGTATCAGACCCAACAGCACCTTCTACCACTGTTAATGATACAGAAGCACAACGTGCTATCAGAAGTCGCCAGCAACTTGCTGCCGCCACCGCTTATAACTTAGAAGCCTTAAAAGCCAACCCAGCTGCGTTTAGTAAATTTTTGAATGACGCTTTAGCGGCGCAGGATATGGTGACCGTTAAGCAGGTATTGCCCCACTATAAAGCGTTAGAAACCAATGACCCTATGCTTATCAAGTTTGCTGATGCCTTGATATATCGCAGTGAAGCTAAAAACAAACAAGCGATTGAAATCTATCGCGGTATGTTAGCGGCAGATCCAGACTTTCACCCTGTTCGCTTAAATATGGCAATTGCGATGCAGGCTGATAAGCAATATGCTGCCGCAAAAGAGCAGTTTTTAAAACTGCAGTCGGTTGATCTGCCTGCACCTGTGATGGCTAGAGTTCAAAACTCGTTAGCTCAAATCAATAGTTCAGAGAAATGGCAGTTTAATGCTTCTGCCAGCTATGTCAGAGATAATAATATAAACGATGCACCATCTAAAAATATAGTATTAGAAGGCGTAGGAAATTCGGTTGAGCAAAAGTCAGCCAATGGTATTCAAGTATCTGGCAGCGCAAACAAGCGCTTTAATCTACCTGATAACTTTTATGCCACCGTGGGCGGAAATGCGTCTTTAAAGGGTTATTGGGATGAGACCGACTACAATGATTACCTATTTACGGCTTCCGCTGGCGTTGGTTATGACGATGCCAAAAATGATGTCTCGCTCACGCCGTTTGTGACTAAGCGATATTATGATGAAGAAGCCTATAGCTTACGTAAAGGCGTGACCGTGAGTGGCTCGCGCTGGGTTAAACCAAAGCTCAAACTAACGGCAACCGGTATTTTATCAAAAGAGACCTTTGAAGATGATGACAATCAGAACCGTGAAACAGATGGTCAGTTTTTGGGCTTAAATGCCTTTTATATTAAAGATGCCAAAGAGTATTTTTATGGTGGTCTAGGTAACTATCAAAATGATGTGCCCAAATCGAGTATTATTAGCTATGATCGTAACTCGGTGAATATCGGTTGGGGGCGTGAGTGGAAGCGCGGTATCTCAACACTAGTGTCAGCAGGCTATGGTATTAAGAAGTATGAAGATCCTGCCGATGCCTATCCAGCAGGTAGTGGCGCTTGGAAAGGTTATTATAATGCTGTAGGCGGAGAGCCAGGCTCCAGAAGAGAAGACAAAACTACCTCACTGGGTCTACAAGTATGGAAACGCGATTTCACTGTGCTTGGCTTAACGCCAAGATTGGTATTTGATTACGATACCACTTCTAGTAACTTTGCCTATTATGACGACCGTGATGAAAAATCAGCGACAGTACTATTAACGAAAACCTTTTAGTTAAATTCGTTTAATTAAATACGTTTACTACGTATAAAACGCTAATAATAAAAAACCTCGCCAATTGAACTGACCCCCAAATGTTGGACGGTTTAGTTTATATCAAGGACTGAGTTCTGTACTTAACAGGACTCAGTCCTTTTAGTTTGAGTTGAATTCTTTCATGATTATAGTAGTGAATATACTCATGAA
>NZ_CAJHAJ010000020.1 GCF_904846345.1 Psychrobacter maritimus | reverse complement strand
TTTATTCTAAAGCTTTCGCTTTACAAGATAGATTAATTAGAGCTTTGATACAAACCACTTGGGTGTTGTATGGTCAAGCCAAACGAGCAATTAGTACAGGTTAGCTACACACATCGCTGTGCTTCCACACCCTGCCTATCAACGTCGTAGTCTTCAACGGCTCTTTAGGGAAATCTTATCTTGAGGTGGGCTTCCCGCTTAGATGCTTTCAGCGGTTATCCCATCCGAACGTAGCTACCGGGCAATGCCACTGGCGTGACAACCCGAACACCAGAGGTTCGTCCACTCTGGTCCTCTCGTACTAGGAGCAGATCCTCTCAAATTTCCAACGCCCACGGTAGATAGGGACCGAACTGTCTCACGACGTTCTAAACCCAGCTCGCGTACCTCTTTAAATGGCGAACAGCCATACCCTTAGGACCTGCTTCAGCCCTAGGATGAGATGAGCCGACATCGAGGTGCCAAACACCGCCGTCGATATGAACTCTTGGGCGGTATCAGCCTGTTATCCCCAGAGTACCTTTTATCCGTTGAGCGATGGCCCTTCCATACAGAACCACCGGATCACTAAGACCTACTTTCGTACCTGCTCGACTTGTGGGTCTCGCAGTTAAGCGCGCTTTTGCCTTTATACTCTATGAACGATTTCCGACCGTTCTGAGCGCACCTTCGTACTCCTCCGTTACTCTTTAGGAGGAGACCGCCCCAGTCAAACTACCCACCATACATTGTCCTCGGTATTGTTATACCTGAGTTAGAACCCCGACATGACCAGGGTGGTATTTCAAGATTGGCTCCACAAACACTAGCGTGTCTGCTTCAAAGCCTCCCACCTATCCTGCACAAGTCAGGTCAAAGTTCAATGTAAAGCTGTAGTAAAGGTTCACGGGGTCTTTCCGTCTAGCCGCGGGTACACAGCATCTTCACTGCGATTTCGATTTCACTGAGTCTCTGCTGGAGACAGCGCTGCCATCATTATGCCATTCGTGCAGGTCGGAACTTACCCGACAAGGAATTTCGCTACCTTAGGACCGTTATAGTTACGGCCGCCGTTTACTGGGGCTTCGATCAAGAGCTTCGCTTACGCTAACCCCATCAATTAACCTTCCAGCACCGGGCAGGCATCACACCCTATACGTCCACTTTCGTGTTTGCAGAGTGCTGTGTTTTTAATAAACAGTTGCAGCAGCCTGGTATCTGCGACTGCCAACAGCTCAAGGAGCAAGTCCTATCACCATCGGCAGCGTACCTTCTCCCGAAGTTACGGTACCATTTTGCCTAGTTCCTTCAGCAGAGTTCTCTCAAGCGCCTTGGTATTCTCTACCTGATCACCTGTGTCGGTTTAGGGTACGATTCGTTTATAACTATTGCTTAGAAGCTTTTCCTGGAAGCATGGTATTTGCCACTTCGCTGTACAAGTACAGCTTGCTATCAGATCTCAGTATAATGACAGTCCGGATTTGCCTAAACTGTCTACCTACATCCTTTCACCTGGACAACCAACGCCAGGCTGACATAACCTACTCCGTCCCTCCATCGCATTATAAACAAGTATCGGAATATTAACCGATTTCCCATCGACTACGCCTTTCGGCCTCGCCTTAGGGGTCGACTCACCCAGCCCCGATTAACGTTGGACTGGAACCCTTGATCTTCCGGCGTGCGAGCTTTTCACTCGCATTATCGTTACTCACGTCAGCATTCGCTCTTGTGATACCTCCAGCATGCTTTACAACACACCTTCACAGGCTTACACAACGCTCCCCTACCACTTGAAAACAAATTCAAATCCGCAGCTTCGGCTCCTAGTTTGAGCCCCGTTACATCTTCCGCGCGGGCCGACTCGACTAGTGAGCTATTACGCTTTCTTTAAAGGATGGCTGCTTCTAAGCCAACCTCCTAGCTGTCTATGCCTTCCCACCTCGTTTCCCACTTAACTAGGAATTTGGGGCCTTAGCTGGCGGTCTGGGTTGTTTCCCTCTCCACAATGGACGTTAGCACCCACTGTGTGTCTCCCGGATATCACTCATCGGTATTCGGAGTTTGCATCGGTTTGGTAAGTCGGTATGACCCCCTAGCCGAAACAGTGCTCTACCCCCAATGGTGTTCGTCCGAGGCGCTACCTAAATAGCTTTCGGGGAGAACCAGCTATCACCGAGTTTGATTAGCCTTTCACCCCTATCCACAAGTCATCCCCTGGCTTTTCAACGACAGTGGGTTCGGTCCTCCGGTGCCTGTTACGGCACTTTCAACCTGCTCATGGATAGATCACTCGGTTTCGGGTCTATGCCCTGCAACTAATTCGCCCTATTAAGACTCGGTTTCCCTACGGCTCCCCTAAACGGTTAACCTTGCTACAGAACATAAGTCGCTGACCCATTATACAAAAGGTACGCGGTCACCCTAATAAATTAAGGCTCCCACTGCTTGTACGCACACGGTTTCAGGTTCTATTTCACTCCCCTCACAGGGGTTCTTTTCGCCTTTCCCTCACGGTACTGGTTCACTATCGGTCAGTCAGGAGTATTTAGCCTTGGAGGATGGTCCCCCCATCTTCAAACAGGATTTCTCGTGCCCCGCTCTACTTAATATGTTAACTCTAATGTTTCGAATACAGGACTATCACCTACTACGGTCAGCTTTCCCACGCTGTTCTTCTACATTAGAATTAATCGGCTTCTCCCCGTTCGCTCGCCGCTACTAGGGGAATCTCATTTGATGTCTATTCCTAAGGGTACTGAGATGTTTCACTTCCCCTCGTTCGCTTCTTGTACAAGTACAAGATACCTACCTTATGGTAAGTGGGTTTCCCCATTCAGAAATCTCCGGATCACAGGATATTGCCGCCTCCCCGAAGCTTATCGCAGGCTGTCACGTCTTTCATCGCCTCTGACTGCCAAGGCATCCACCATGTGCGCTTCATTACTTGACCATACAACCCCAAGTAGTCTCGACTTTAAATAAGTCTTAACTTCTAAGTGTTATAAAGTCTAATTATGATAACGATATCACCTATGTTTATACGCTTGATTCAGTTCTCTTTACTTTTTTAATAACTCACTACTGGGATAACAACTGATGTCGTTAAGTAGTGAGTTATTAAGGTTAGGAACAACGCGTGAACACGTGTTCCTAACCCAGACTCATATCTATGTTTTTAAATAGTTCTTACGCTCTCGTCGAGTCATAAGTTCTGTATAAAACAGAAAGAAGTAATCTTAGACAAATCACTTGTTTCTGTTGAATACCTATTGTATTTATTGGCATCTAAAGCTTACTTGGCGTTTATAGTGGTGGAGCCAAACGGAGTCGAACCGTTGACCTCCTGCGTGCAAGGCAGGCGCTCTACCAACTGAGCTATGGCCCCATGTAAAATGGTGGGTCTAAGTGGACTTGAACCACTGACCCCCGCGTTATCAACACGGTGCTCTAACCAGCTGAGCTACAGACCCAATTACGCTTGTTATAAACGTAAGCTTAAACTAAAGAACAACTTGTTGTGAATTCTTGCTGACCGAATGCCATCTATAAGGAGGTGATCCAGCCGCAGGTTCCCCTACGGCTACCTTGTTACGACTTCACCCCAGTCATCAACCACACCGTGGTGAACGCCTTCCTTACGGTTAGGCTATCCACTTCTGGTGCAATCAACTCCCATGGTGTGACGGGCGGTGTGTACAAGGCCCGGGAACGTATTCACCGCGGCATTCTGATCCGCGATTACTAGCGATTCCTACTTCATGGAGTCGAGTTGCAGACTCCAATCTGGACTACGATAGGCTTTTTGAGATTCGCATCACATCGCTGTGTAGCTGCCCTCTGTACCTACCATTGTAGCACGTGTGTAGCCCTGGTCGTAAGGGCCATGATGACTTGACGTCGTCCCCGCCTTCCTCCAGTTTGTCACTGGCAGTATCCTTAGAGTTCCCGGCTTAACCCGCTGGTAACTAAGGACAAGGGTTGCGCTCGTTGCGGGACTTAACCCAACATCTCACGACACGAGCTGACGACAGCCATGCAGCACCTGTATTCTAATTCCCGAAGGCACTCCCGCATCTCTGCAGGATTCTAGATATGTCAAGACCAGGTAAGGTTCTTCGCGTTGCATCGAATTAAACCACATGCTCCACCGCTTGTGCGGGCCCCCGTCAATTCATTTGAGTTTTAACCTTGCGGCCGTACTCCCCAGGCGGTCTACTTATTGCGTTAGCTGCGTCACTAAGTCCTCAAGGGACCCAACGACTAGTAGACATCGTTTACGGCGTGGACTACCAGGGTATCTAATCCTGTTTGCTACCCACGCTTTCGAACCTCAGTGTCAATATGATGCCAGAAGGCTGCCTTCGCCATCGGTATTCCTCCAGATCTCTACGCATTTCACCGCTACACCTGGAATTCTACCTTCCTCTCACCTATTCTAGCCTAACAGTATCAGATGCAGTTCCCAGGTTAAGCCCGGGGATTTCACATCTGACTTATCAAGCCACCTACGCTCGCTTTACGCCCAGTAATTCCGATTAACGCTTGCACCCTCTGTATTACCGCGGCTGCTGGCACAGAGTTAGCCGGTGCTTATTCTGCAGCTAATGTCATCGTCCGTGGGTATTAACCACGGAGTCTTCTTCACTGCTTAAAGTGCTTTACAACCAAAAGGCCTTCTTCACACACGCGGCATGGCTGGATCAGGGTTGCCCCCATTGTCCAATATTCCCCACTGCTGCCTCCCGTAGGAGTCCGGGCCGTGTCTCAGTCCCGGTGTGGCTGATCATCCTCTCAGACCAGCTACAGATCGTCGCCATGGTAGGCCTTTACCCCACCATCTAGCTAATCCGACTTAGGCTCATCTAATAGCGAGAGCAACAAGTTGCCCCCTTTCTCCCGTAGGTCGTATGCGGTATTAATTCGAGTTTCCCCGAGCTATCCCCCACTACTAGGTAGATTCCTAAGTATTACTCACCCGTCCGCCGCTCGACGCCTGATAGCAAGCTATCATCGTTTCCGCTCGACTTGCATGTGTTAAGCCTGCCGCCAGCGTTCAATCTGAGCCATGATCAAACTCTTCAGTTTAATCTTGCTATGAAGCTCTTTAAAGAAGCTTCTAAACTTGGCTCATCTAATCTGGCAAAATCGCTAAAAATTATGTTCGTAATGAATTAACTTTGAGTTTTTCTGCTGTCTTAAATGATAATTTTTATAGTTAGAATGAACTCCGAAAAGGAGTTAAAACCAACTTTATTTTTTAGCATTCTGAATCAGCAAAAATCCACACAAGTTGTTCTTTAGTTATGCTTTTAAATAGTGTCACGCTACTGTCGTCCAGTAGATGATTATATAGGGTATTTCTCTTTGCTATCCAGTCTAAGTTAATAACTTATCCTATCTAGCGAGCCGACTATCATATCATAATGATTTGGTTTGTCAAGCTTTTTTATAA
>NZ_CAJHAJ010000019.1 GCF_904846345.1 Psychrobacter maritimus | reverse complement strand
ATATTTTATCAAAATATAATTAGTCCTATATTACCTGCTCGCTGTCGTTATTATCCGACTTGCTCAAATTACGGTAAACAAGCTTTAGCTTGGCATGGCGTTTGGTCAGGTAGTTGGCTGTTATTAAAACGTATTGGCCGCTGTCATCCTTTGGGCGGACATGGCATTGATTTTGTGCCGTTACCTTTATCTACTTATTATTATCAATATTTAGCCCCTATCGCACTTGCTTACGTCAGAGGGCAAGGTTTATATGTTTTTAGAGATACGACAAGCTATGTTTCGCGCCTAAATCATATGATGAAACGGGCCTAAATCTTATTAGCGACAGGGCTGTTGTGGATATCTATTTAGTTACCCACAAGTTATCCACACTCTTGGTATCATTTAGAGTGGTTTTTTAGTAAAATGATGAACATTTTATGTGATTGACTGCTGATATTGCCGCTAGGAATACGGGTTAATACTCTGTGGTGGTCATGACACATGCCTGATTTTTCATTCCCTAATTTTTTAATCTAGGAAAGGTTTATGCAAAAGATATTTCGGGTGATGATCATCATTGCGATGCTAATCACCGCTTATCTGCTGATTTTGGCATGGCGAGATGATTATGCCGATGCGCCAGCTGTAGACACGGTGCCAAAAACTGCAACATCGGTAGGAGCGGATATTCCTTCGACCAGCGGCGCAGCAGGCGACATTCCGGTACAAACGTTACCAGTAGATACGGGTGCGGTAGCAGCAACACCTGCTGCTAATACCGGTCTTATCACGGTAACCACCGATCGCTATGACATCAAAATCAATCCAGAAGGCGGCGATATCGTTTATGCTGCACTAAAGCAGTATGATGCGACGCTCGATAGTGATAAGCCTTTTGTGTTGTTAGAAAATAATAGCAATCGCGTTTATGTCGCACAGTCTGGTCTGATTGGTCAAAATGGTATCGATACCGCAGAAGGCCGCGCTAAATACAGCCACACTGCTAACAACTATGTGATGGAGAAAGGTCAGCAAACGCTGTCAGTACCGCTTACGTATAAAAAAGACGGCGTAACGGTTACTAAGACCTTTACCTTTACCCAAGACAAATATCCGATTGATATCAGCTATCAAATTCAAAACGCTTCTGCCAATGCCTGGCAAGGGCAGATGTTTGCACAGTTAAAACGTGATGATAGTAAAGATCCTGGGATGTCTGATAAAGGCGCGCTAAGCATGGCGACTTATTTGGGCGGGGCTTGGGGCACACCTGATGACCCTTATAATAAGCTAAAATTCGGCAAGTTTAATGATGGTGAGTTGACCACCACCAGCGATAAAGGTTGGGTTGGCATCGTACAGCATTACTTCGTTTCAGCTTGGACGCCGGAAAACTTTACGGGTAAATTCTTTAGCCGCGAAACGGGCGATGAGTATTTTATTGGCTTTAACAGCCAACCTGTCAATGTGGCGCCAAATAAGCAAGTGACTTTGAATGCAACCTTATATGCTGGTCCAAAAGTACAGTCTGAGCTCAAAGAAGTCGCAGTAGGTTTGAATCAAACCGTCGATTATGGCTTGTTATGGCCAATATCGAAGATATTATTTGCCGTTTTGGATGGTATTCATAAGGTTATCGGCAACTGGGGTTGGTCAATTATTTTACTGACTATCTTAGTGAAAATCGCCCTGATGTGGTTCTCAAATAAGAGCTACTATTCAATGGCAAAAATGCGTGCTATCGCGCCACGACTAGCGGCATTGAAAGAAGAGCACGGCGACGATCGCATGAAAATGTCGCAAGAAATGATGGCAATTTATAAAGAAGAAAAGGTCAATCCGATGGCGGGTTGTTTGCCAATTCTGATGCAAATGCCAATTTTCTTAGCGCTATATTGGGTGTTGGTTGAAAGTGTTGAGCTGCGTCATGCGCCTTGGATCTTGTGGATTCGAGATTTATCAGCGATGGATCCGTGGTTCATTTTACCATTGCTCATGGGTGCGTCGATGTTTGTACAGCAGCAGCTAAACCCGCAGCCAGCTGATCCAATGCAAGCGAAAGTGATGAAGTTTTTACCGATTATCTTCACCGCATTTATGTTGTTCTTCCCAGCAGGTTTGGTTCTATACTGGACTGTGAATAACTTATTCAGTATGACGCAGCAGTACTTAATCAACCGCAAAGTTGAAGAAGAGCAAAAACGTCGTACCGTTAAAGTTCTAGACTAAGCAGCTTATTGATTGATAAAAACCATCGCTCCGGCGGTGGTTTTTTTGTGCTAAAAAATGGCGTTTTACTCCGTTGATAACCGAGGAAAATAGGCATGCGTCACGGTTTTGAAAATTGCTCATTGAAGTTTGCTTTGTCAGTGTGCATCAAGCCGTCTATAATGGGGTTTTTGCTTATTGAGAGTGATTGTGGATTCTTTAGAGATGGCACTAGCTGCCGATAATTTAGATGAGTCACCTAAAAAGTCTAATTTATCTGGCCTTCCAACCATTGCGGCGATTGCCACACCGCTTGGGCGAGGTGGCGTCGGGGTTATTCGTCTGTCGGGCTCACGTGCTTATGATATTGCGTGTCAGCTCACCGGTAAGTTGGCTTTTACGCCGCGTATGGCCAGTTTTTGCCGTTTTTATCAGGCTGATGGCACGACCATTGATGAAGGTTTGGTGCTTTATTTCAAAGGTCCGCACTCGTTCACCGGCGAAGACGTCATTGAGCTGCAAGGTCATGGCGGCATGATTTTGCAAAATCAGCTGTTAGCGCGGGTGTTTGAATTGGGCGCAAAACAAGCGGGCGCAGGGGAATTCTCTTACCGTGCTTTTGATAACGATAAACTGGATTTGGTGCAAGCAGAAGCCATCGCTGACGCTATTGATGCCACCAGTGCCGCCGCTGCCAGTAGCGCGATTCGCTCGCTTAGCGGTGAATTTTCACAAAAAATTAACCAGTTACTTGAGCAGTTGATTCATCTGCGCTTGCACGTTGAAGCAGCAATTGATTTCCCCGATGAAGAAGACGTTGATTTTTTATCTGATGGGGTTATCCAAGATAAGCTTGAGCAAACGCAAGCTAAAATACAGCAAGTGCTAGCGACCGCCAAGCAAGGTCAGCTATTACGCGATGGCATTCATGTGGTGCTTGCAGGTAGACCCAATGCTGGTAAATCAAGCTTGCTGAATCGCTTAGCAGGGCAAGAGCGTGCTATCGTTACCGATGTAGCAGGGACGACGCGCGATACGCTACAAGAAACCGTGGTGCTGAACGGTTTGACGCTGCATTTAACCGATACCGCAGGTCTGCGCGAGACTGAAGATACGGTCGAGCGTATCGGTATTGAACGTGCCCGTACCGCTATCACGCAGGCTGATATGCTGCTGATGGTTTATGATGTGACTCGTGACCTTGAAAGCGACAGCACACCGCTACAGCTGGCTGAACAGCTATTTGGTGAGTTGCCAGAAGCCAAGCGCTTACTGATTATTGCCAATAAAAGCGATTTATTAAACGATAGCAGCAGTAATGAGATAACTTCTATTTCGCAAGCAGAAATCAAGAATCGCGGCTACGAACAGGTCAATGTTTCATGTGAAACAGGCGCGGGTATTGATGATTTAGTCGAAACCTTATGTGCTAAAGTAGGTTTTCATCCGCCAGAAAATAGCTTAATCGCCCGTACGCGTCATTTAGATGCGTTAAGAAGAACGGCTGAATATTTAGCAGAAGCGCATGAGCAGCTGACAGTTTTTAAAGCCGGAGAGTTAGTCGCAGAAAGCTTACGCCAAGCGCAGCATAGTTTGGGTGAGATTACTGGTGAATTTAGCGCTGATGATTTGTTAGGTAAGATTTTCGGTAGCTTCTGTATTGGTAAATGATGTCATTATTGATGTCTTTAAGTTGCTTAGCCTCAAATTGCTTAGCCTTAAATATGTTTCATATTAATTATTAAATCTATTGTTCAGATACCATTGTTTATGCCGTAATTGCTCCTATAGCGCTTAATATTAAGACAAGGAATAGAGTATGCATTGCCCCTATTGTAATGCGTCAGATACCAAGGTTATCGACTCACGGCTTGCTGCTGAAGGCGCGCAGGTGCGTCGTCGTCGCTCATGTAATAGCTGTCAGGAACGCTTTACGACCTTTGAGGTGGTAGAAGTGGTGATGCCGCGTATTATCAAATCAAGTGGCAAAATCGAACCTTATGATAATGATAAATTGCGCCGCTCGATTTTATTACCTTTACAAAAACGCCCGATCACCATTGATGAACAAGAAGCGATGATTAGCCGTATTGAAAAACGCGTACGGCAAATGGGCGAGCGCGAAGTCAGTAGTAAAGTGCTAGGTGAAATTATCATGAGTGAGCTTAAAACCCTCGATGATGTCGCTTATGTGCGCTTTGCCAGTGTCTATCGTGACTTTCAAGATATCGACGCTTTTCATCAAGAGATTGCCAATATCCGTCCTAATGAAAAATAAGCATGACTCATGCTAAGTGTTTAGCCTGCTTGCAAGTTTATATTTCTTATTCGCTCTACTCTATAAAATCTTTAATAATAATTATCAATCATTGATTAAGTCCACCTTTATGCCAAACTCAAATCATTCTAAAGATGCCAAAGACCGCTATTTTATGATGCTTGCCATTGAGCAGGCCAAGCGTGGTTTATATACGACGCGTCCCAATCCGGCTGTCGGCTGTGTGATTGTGCAAGCAGACGAGGTAGTGGGTCAAGGTTTTCATCCTAAAGCGGGGCAGCCGCATGCTGAGGTTTTCGCCCTAAAAGATGCTGGTACGCGAGCCATGGGTGCAACTGCTTATGTGACTTTAGAGCCTTGTAGTCATACTGGGCGCACACCGCCTTGCGCGCGAGCACTTATTGTATCCGGTGTAAAACGTGTCGTCATCGCTGGTCTCGACCCCAATCCTCAAGTGGCTGGTCGCGGTGTGAAACTGTTAGAAGAAGCGGGCATAGCCGTAACCGTTGGCGTGCTAACCGCGCAAGCAGAAGCCTTAAATAAAGGCTTTTTAAAGGCGATGCGCAGCCAAATGCCTTATGTCAGGCTTAAGATTGCCACCAGTCTTGACGGTCGTACGGCCATGGCGTCTGGAGAGTCTAAATGGATTACGGGCACGGCTGCGCGTGAAGATGTACAGAGACTACGCGCGCAAAGTGGCGCTATTATCACGGGTAGCGAAACGGTCATCGTTGATAATCCGCAATTAAACGTACGTTCAAATCAGTTAGGTGTCGCGCCTGAGCAAGTGCCGCCGCCTAAAGTAGTGATACTAGATAGACGAGGGCGACTAAAACACGATTTGCAATCTGACTATCAGCTATGCCGTCGCTCAGATACATTATATTGGCGGGAAGAGGATTTAATCGAATTATTAAAAAGCCTAGTGCGCGACCATCAATGTTATGACGTACTGGTAGAGGCAGGAGCAAGTGTCGCTGGTAGTTTTTTACAACAGCAACTGGTAGATGAGCTCATTGTCTATCAAGCGCCTTGCTTATTAGGCACACAAGCACGGCCTATGGTTGCTATCAATCCGTTATCGTTAGCGCAGCAGCTACGTTTCGATATTCACTGTCATGAGCAATTGGGCGCTGACCTTAAGCTGACCCTATACCCTTTATCAACCATCTTCTAGATACTCTTGTTTTTCAATGTTTTATCCACAAGATTAGACCTATTGATAGGGTATGTGGATAAACATAATAGTTTAATGAAGGTTTCACATGAAACTGTGTATAACTTTGTTTCACATGAAACTTATTAGAGGTTATTGACAATAGTGTTTATAATTAATTTATTTAAAATCAATAACT
>NZ_CAJHAJ010000018.1 GCF_904846345.1 Psychrobacter maritimus | reverse complement strand
TGACGACATCAGACTCATATCTACCCCCTTTGCTGGCGACAATAGCATGATGGCACCACCTGATCCCTTCCCGAACTCAGAAGTGAAACATCATCGCGCCAATGGTAGTGTGGCTCCGGCCATGTGAGAGTAGGTCATCGTCAGCTCTCTATTCCTGAATTGCCCCTCAACTTAATTGTTGAGGGGCTTTTCTTTCGTGGGTGGTTTATAGATGCTCTAGGGAGCTGTAAAAACCCTACTAGAACAAACTATACCCTATACTAATTAGTTAGAGAGGCTTCTTAGCTGGTTTCTTTATTGCACTATAATCATAACGATGCCTATAAAAAAAGAAATCTAAAGCCAATGATGATATTTAACGATTAAGATCTAAGTATCTAAGTTTTAATTATATAATCATATAAGTATCCTTTTTAAAATCAATATTTATGATTGTATATTCCATGGTTGATTAGATTCAAAAACATTTTGGTTTATTGTCTCTCTTATGGTTTCAATATTAAATTTCTTTCTGTCTTCAGGTAGTCTCAACACTCTAGGTAGGCGACTAATTCCTAATTCTCCATCTGCTAATGCATAATGCCTATAGCTTTTATTTATTACTTCATCACATTCGAATTCTACATATACTATACCTTGGCTTTTATTTTTAGCCAGATTGATAATTGACATGAAAATATCTTCTTGAAGTATTAGTTTTTCTTTAGTGATATCTTCTATGGTGTAATTAGGTCTTCTTCCTAACTTTATTTTTTCCCAAAAAGTTCCCTTTTCTTTAATTTGAGAGTAATCGTTAAGGTTATCTTTTAACTCTTTAAGCTCTTTTGTAGATATATCAATTTCGCTTACTCTTTCTTGGATTTTAAATAGCGGTTTACTCATCATTTTTGTACGCTCTTCCGTACTTTTTTCTTGGGAACAAAGTAGATTATGTGATTTTATTAGTAGTTTTCTTAGTGCAATCAGTTTAATTGACATTATTTCACTACTGGTAGAGTGGATTGCCAAAGGTTGTAATCTGAAATCTTGAAGATTATCTATCATTTGCTTAATTAATTGATCCAAATTATGGAACAAATAGTCTTGATCATTTATATTATGTAGTGAACCGCCCCGACTATATCGGAGGCTGATCTACTTGAGTCAGGCAGCAATGCCTGACAGGATTAAATTATCATAATACCGCTTTTCAAACTCAAAGGGTGACACATATCCAATCGTGCCATGTAAACGGGTTTTATTAAACCAATCCACCCACTCAAGGGTTGCCAGTTCAACATCGTTCACACCAGTCCAGTTCTGCTTTAAATAGTCAATTACCTCAGATTTATAGAGTCCATTGACCGTTTCAGCCAGTGCATTATCGTATGAATCGCCTGTTGTACCAACAGAAGCAATCACGCCAGAGTCTGTCATCTTATCGGTATAGCGAATAGATAAGTACTGAACCCCTCGATCACTATGATGAATCACGTCTTTGGGATTGTTTCTGTCTGCTATTGCTTGATTTAATGCTGCCATTATCATATCAGTGTTCATACGCTTTGATACTTTCCAGCCGACAATAGCGCCGGCAAATACATCGATGATAAAAGCGGTATAAACCCAGCCGCTCAATGTCTTGATATAAGTAAAATCTGCAACCCACAGCTGATTAGGACGATGGGCATTAAAGTTACGATTGACCAAGTCATCAGCACGCTTTTGGTCGTCACGGCTGTTGGTGGTAATCTTACCCTTACCGCGCCAGACACCTTGTAGGCCATGCTGGCTCATTAAACGCTCTACGGTACACCGAGCAACCTTTAACCCGTCAGCTTTCATCTGCTGCCAGACTTTGCGAGCGCCGTAGCGGCACTTGCTATTCTGCCAAATACGTTTAATCTCGCTGAGATAGTAGTCGTCATGCTGACTGCGCAGTGAACGCTTTTCAGGGCAGCACTCTAGGTCTTTAGCACGGTGATAGGTTGACGGGGCAATCGGTAGTACTCTACAAATCAGCTCGATCCCATAACTACCTCTATAGTCATCAATAAACTGAACCATTATCTGGGTGGACGGTCGAGCTCCGCCTGGGCGAAAAAAGCAGCAGCCTTACGTATAATCTCATTGGCTTGCTTGAGTTCTCTATTCTCTCGTTCAAGTTCTTTGATACGCTCTTTGTCACTTTGAGCCTGCACTGAGGCGGGAATAGTTTGGTCTATGTGCTTTTTATGCCAGGATCGCAGTGTCTCAGGCGTACAGCCAATCTTTGACGCTATGGCCTGAATGGCTGACCATGTAGAAGGATAGTCGCTCGACGCTTCAATCAGCATGCGAACGGCGCGTTCTTTAATCTCAGGAGTGTAGGTTTGTCTTTTCATTGTCGTATTCTCTCAGAATGTTGAGTCTCCGACAATACCGGGGCGGTTCAGTAGTGTTGTTTGAATAATTCTGGGTAATTTCCCTAGTATAAGTACTGAGACTTGTTTCTCGTAAGTTATCATCCGCTCTTTTATAATGGCTTCTGTAGAACCGCCATCTTGTTCAAGCCGTTTTCTTAGTAAAGGCTTTAAATATATTTTATCGAGCTTTTGGATTTCATTAATAAACCTTGATAGAGTGTCGGGCACTCCACTATCAAGGGTATAGAACCTGCTCATAATATAGGAAGCATAAGCTAGATATTGTGAGTCATTCATATGATATTTTCTGATCACAGCGTGGGTCAGATAGATATGTTTTTTAGTATCAATTCCAGTATTATCTTCATGAAGAAACCGTCGAAATGAATAGGGATTCTTACCACGTTTATCTGCACTACCAATCAATAACCAATATTCCAGCCCTTCTACTATCATAAAACTTCTTTTTCCCCCTTCATGTTTGATGAAACGGGGTAGGTATGTCAACTCTTGGAAGCTTATGTCTGATGAATCCCATTTTCGAAAATCCCTACCTTGGATTTTCTGCTTAATAAAAACTTCTTTTAAGTATGATTTTACCATGTGAGCGTCTAACCCGCGCAGTCCAGCATGGACATTGAGATTAACTTTATCTATCCACTGTGCTAAATCATATAAAAAAGCTACTCGTATTTTTTTACGATTTTTCTGTTCTTTTGGTAAGTTATGTAGATCCAAGTTGTCTAAATAACTAAATATAGCTTCAATTTCATCAGCGAGTTGTATAGCATCGTAGTATTCGATGCATGAATCAATAATTTTTAACATATCTGAGGCTATGGAGATTAAGTCTTTATTATTAGTTTGAATGTCTTTTATAGTTTTTTTTAGGGTAACGGGACGTTTGTATATCAAACCTTTGCCTTTATCAACATAGATACCTCGAGGCTCTAATATGTTTTTATGTATACTGTTTTGGCTTTCCTTATTTAGATCTGGAAGAATGAGACTAATAGTTTCTTGCCAGTCTGCGCTCAGGCTTGGGTCTATCGATTTAAGCTTATAAAGTTGATATTCAGAGATTTCAAGAATATCCATTATATTTAATCCTTTGGGCATTTTTACAGTATAAGAAAGTACGCTAATCAAACATTTATAGTGTACAGTTGTACTATCATAGAGGGTTTGTGTCTAATTTGTATAGGTTGTTTTGTTATTTTATATTCATTTCTACACATAAATAGTTTAATTGATATTAACAATTGATATAAGTTTCTTTTCTAATGCTAGTCCATCTGATATATATGTAATATAGGAGAACATTAAGTGACAACCTCAAAGGTAACCTACCAAGGTGACCTACGTACTACCGCCATTCACTTACAGTCTAGTAATGAAATCATCACTGATGCACCGACTGACAATCAAGGTAAAGGTGAGGCGTTTTCTCCTACTGATTTGTTAGCGACCAGCTTAGCCAGTTGCATGTTGACGATTATTGGTATTAAAGCGCGTGATATGGAGATTGATATCGCAGGTACTACGAGCGAGGTGACCAAAATAATGGCTGCTGATCCAAGACGCGTTAGTGAAGTGCATATTGCCATTACTTTTAATCAAGAGTTAGATGACAAGACGCAAAAGATATTCTATAACACTGCGCTTACTTGTCCGGTTGCTAAAAGTATCCATCCTGATATCATTCAAAGAGTGACTATTAATTCTAAGAGCTATTAATTCTAAGAGCTATTAATTCTAAAAGCTATTAATGCTAATAGCTATTGATTCTAAGAACTACTAATTTCAAAAACTAGTAACCTCTATAAGGGTGATTGATATGGCTAGCAAAACCTTACTTATCGTCGCACATGCGCCGTCGCCTAATACCAAAAAATTAGCACAAGCGGCTTACGATGGTGCCAATCATCCCGATATAGACATCAATGTCATACTCAAATCTCCCCAAGATACCCAGCCTGAAGATGTGCTGGCTGCGGATGCTTTGTTATTGGGGACGACTGAGAACTTGGCTTATATGGCAGGACTGACCAAAGATTTTTTTGATCGCTGTTATTATCCGGTGTTAGAGAAGAAGCAGGGCATGCCGTTTGCGTTATATATTCGCGCAGGTCATGACGGTACGGGCACTAAGCTTGCTATGAAAACGATTACGACCGGACTGCGTTGGGAATGGATTCAAGAAGCGCTGATTTTACAAGGTGATTGGCAAGAGGGATTTACTGAGCAAGTCGAAGAGCTGGCGATGACACTGGCAGCTGGGCTAGAAGCGGGTATTTATTAGTGCTTAATCTTTAATTTATTGATACTTGGTTGGTAATTTATATCCCGTTGCTATTTAGTTATTATCAAGATAAGAGGTTTTATGCTTAATCATAACTCAGATAATAAACAGTCTACTCTTACGGCTGGACTGCCATTCTCTCAAGCGTGTGAAAATAATAAGCAGCCGATTCTAGAAATCTTACAGCAAGAATTGCAAGACTTTACTCATGTCTTAGAAGTGGGTTCTGGAACCGGTCAGCATAGTGTCTATTTTGCACCAAGATTGACGCATGTAAACTGGCAGACCAGTGATGTGTTCGCGCATCATGCGACTATCAACGCTTGGCATGCTGCTTATCCTGCGCCTAATTTATATGCGCCGCTTATTTTTGATGTATCGTGTGATTCGGTGCCGATAAATAAGGCTGTTGCTGCGCCTTATGATGCAGTATTTACCGCCAATACTTTGCATATTATGTCGTGGTCTTTGGTTAGCAAGTTATTTGAATTGGTCGGCGATATGCTACCTTTAAATGGTAAGTTTATCATTTATGGACCCTTTAACGAAAATGGCCGTTATAGCAGTGAAAGTAATCGTCAGTTTGACCATAGCTTACGGCAACGCGATAGCAACAGTGGTATTCGTCATTTAGAAGACGTTATAGATTTGGCAAATTCACATCATCTAGTGCTATCTAATACCTATATGATGCCGGCTAATAACCAGATATTGGTCTTTCAAAAGAAATCTTAATGCATATATATTTTAGAAAACATGCTTTAACAATGCCAACTTACCCTTATTGATAACGTCCATTCTATTTATCCGCTAAAAAATTCAAAGTGGCGCTGTTAAGAGTGCCTAATTCCTCAGCATAAACGCCTATTAATATACCTTTGCCTGTAATCTCAGTAACAACCTCATTAACGCCTCGTTATAAAGGCATATCTTCACGCAGTGACAACGCGTTTCATGCTTAACCAAACATCAACACGCTTAACGATATATGTGACATACCTGCCGTAGTTTTTGAGTAATATAATTGATGAGCTTAAGTGTCTTAATATTTAAAAGCTTTTTCATCTTTTAAAATCAGCCGTGCAACACAGAAAATTAAACGACATATGAAGTCAAAACCATCTCTAAGGATATAAAACTGTGTTAGCGCTTATTAAATGGGCTATCTATCGCTCATTTTTACTCATTAGCTAGGATATTTTATGAATAATAATATTGATCATACCGACCCCGCTAAAGATATGAATACTGAACGCGGCAATGGCGGTGAAACGCATCAGCGTGCCGATGGCGATACTAAAGCGATGACAACCCAGCAAGGCGTGGTCATCTCTGACAATCAAAACTCCCTGAAGGCGGGCGCACGTGGTCCGACGCTATTAGAAGATTTTGTTTTACGCGAAAAGATTAATCACTTCGACCATGAGCGTATTCCAGAGCGTATCGTTCATGCGCGTGGTAGTGCTGCCCATGGTTATTTTGAGTTGACCGAATCGTTAGAAGAATTTACCACTGCTAAGATTTTGACTGAAACAGGTAAGCAAACGCCATTATTTACCCGTTTTTCTACGGTTGCTGGTAATAAAGGCTCAAAAGATACGCCGCGTGATGTGCGTGGTTTTGCGGTGAAAATTTATACTGAAGAGGGCAACTGGGACATCGTTGGTAACAATATGCCGATTTTCTTTATTCAAGATGCGATGAAATTTCCTGATTTGGTTCATGCCGTTAAGCCTGAGCCGGATCGTGGTTTCCCGCAAGCGGCCTCTGCCCATGATACCTTTTGGGATTTTGTCTCGCTTAGCCCTGAGACCATGCATAATGTCATTTGGCTGATGAGTGATCGCGCGCTGCCGCGTAGCTTGGGGATGATGGAAGGCTTTGGTATTCATAGCTATCGCTTTATTAATAAGGACGGCAAGAGCACCTTTGTACGTTTCCATTGGAAACCAGTACTTGGCGTGCAGTCGCTGATTTGGGATGAAGCGGTTAAAATCTCTGGCGCAGATCCCGATTATAATCGCCGTGATTTATTTGAATCGATTAATAATGGCGATTATCCAGAGTGGGAATTTGGCGTCCAGCTATTTACTGAAGAGGAAGCCAATGAGTTTCCGTTTGACCACTTAGATGCCACCAAGCTGATTCCAGAAGAAATGGTGCCAGTACGTATCGTAGGTAAAATGGTGTTAAATCGTTATCCGGATAATTTCTTTGCTGAAACGGAGCAAGTGGCGTTCTGTCCATCGCATCTGCCACCGGGCATCGACTTTAGTAATGACCCTTTATTACAAGGTCGCCTGTTTAGTTATTTAGATACGCAGCTGTCACGTTTGGGCTCGCCAAACTTTGCGCAAATTCCGATTAATGCGCCAAAATGTCCGTTTGCTAATAATCAGCAAGACGGTCATATGCAGATGCAAGTGCCAAAAACGCGCGTCCTTTATGAGCCACAAAGCCTTGACCCAACAAGACCGCGTGAAAGTATTAAAAAAGGTTTTGAGTCGTTCCATGAGCAGCTAGATGATGGCGTCAAAGGTCGCGTACGCGCTGAAAGCTTTGCTGATCATTATAGCCAGCCGCGTATGTTCTACCTTAGCCAAACGCCAACTGAGCAAGCGCATATTGCCTCAGCCTATGCCTTTGAGCTGGGTAAAGTAGATACCGCCCATGTTCGTACGCGTATGCTTGGCCATCTGCTGAATATTGATGAAGATTTGGCACAGCGTGTTGCAAAAGCGTTGGGCATGGAATTGCCAGAGGCGGCAGAGCCTGCTGCGCCGATACAAGATATGGCGACTTCTGAGAAATTACAAACGATTGGCTTGACGCCTAAAACCCTAAAAAGTCGCTTAATTGGCATTTTAGTTGCAGAAGGCTCAAAACACAGTGAAATTAAGAAGTTTGAAGAGGCGGCGAAAGCGGCGGGCGCTCGTGTGAAAATTGTCGCACCAAGTAAAGAGGTGGTTTTAGACGATGATACTCGCATACAAGCCGACGAGCGCGTAGCTGGTGGTCCGTCAGTGATGTTTGATGCGGTGGTCAGTATCATTATGCCCGAGCAAGCAAAGAAGCTGGCTAAAGACAGTGCCACGCTTGATTGGTTTAATGATGCCTATGCGCATTGTAAAGCCATTGCTTATTGCGGGGCGACCGATGAATTTATCTTAAGTAAATTACCGATTGAAAAAGATGCGTTTGTCACACCACTGGCTGAACTTGATAGCTTTATCGAAAATGCCAAATCGCGCTTGTGGGAACGGGAGCCAAAAGTGCGTGACTTGGCTTAATTGATAGTTTAGCTTAATAGTTAGCTCTTTTAATAATAAAAAACTCAGCCGCTATGAACTGAACCCCATAAGTTGGACACAACTTATGGGGTATTTTTATGCATTACGACCTAGACTTTAAGATAAAAGTCATCGCATACTATCGGCAAGGACATACCGGACTTGCCACAAGTGAGAAGTT
>NZ_CAJHAJ010000017.1 GCF_904846345.1 Psychrobacter maritimus | reverse complement strand
TTCATGAGTATATTCACTACTATAATCATGAAAGAATTCAACTCAAACTAAAAGGACTGAGTCCTGTTAAGTACAGAACTCAGTCCTTGATATAAACTAAACCGTCCAACATTTGGGGGTCAGTTCATTATCGGGGTTTTTTTATGGAAATTAGGGCGTTTCCTCAATTCAATCGATGGACATCTAAATGGGCTAAAAATGGCTAAATTTTGCCAAACTTCGTTAAATAGCTGGGTAATATCCCGATATTAACTGCACTATTTTCCTTGTTTGGCTACAGTTTATCTCATTTTTATCACCATTTTTAAAATGAGGACACGCCCTAGATATTGTTTTAAAAATTACTGACTTGCTTCATCCCGACGAAAAGTCCACGTTTTATCATCAGACAACTCATCGACATAATAATAGCCCACCAAATCAAACTGCTTTAATTGCTCCGCATTGGTCAGCTTATTATCCGCAGCATATTTCACCATCAGTCCACGGGCTTTTTTGGCATAAAAGCTAATCACTTTATATTGGCCATTTTTCTCATCTTCAAATCGTGGTGTGATAATTTCAGCATTGAGCGCTTTCTTTTTTATTACCTTAAAATACTCATTAGAAGCAAGGTTAACCAAGACTTTGTCATCACTATCCGCCATGCGTGCATTGATAGTGTCTGTCACTGCCTCGCCCCAAAATTCATAGAGATTATCCCCGCGCTCATTTTTTAGCTTGGTGCCCATCTCTAGGCGATAGGGTTGGATTAAATCGAGCGGTTTTAGCACGCCATAAAGCCCTGACAAAATACCCAAATGTTCATTGACGTAAATAGCGGTTTCTTTGTCCATGTGATACATATCAAGACCGCTATAAACATCACCATCGAATAAATAACCCGCCGGTTTGGCGTTGTTATCCGTAAAGGGTTCATTCTCACTCCAAGCCCAGTCTTGATTACGCTTAGCATTCAGCTGCGCCAAATCGTCAGAGATGCTCATCAGCTCTTGCAAATCAATCGGCTCTTTTGCTTTTAAATTTTTCATTAGCACTTGCGAGTGCTCAATCAGCTCGGGCTGACTATAGTAGTTGCCAAGATTGACTGGTACGGCATCTTTCTCATTAAGAGATTTGGCTGGGGAAAGTAAAAAATACATGGTTAGTCCTTATTTATAATGAGTTAAAGGGTGTTCTAATTAAGTGTCAAGTTTTCTTATTATACGTTAGGCAGTATTTTATCTTGACTTAGTCGTAGCTGTTTTGTATTTTTAAGCGTTATCGTAGACATATGTCAAATATTAAAACAATTTATGCGTTGGCTCAGAGCTAATAGCTTACAGGCTTTGCGCGCTTTTGGAAAAAATAAAAGTTTTTAATATAACAATAAAAGTTATGATGATGGTGTAAATGCCTAACTTTTTATTTTACTTGTGGGTCATCATTAGACAATGAAAGTTAGCAGACGATATCTCTATAATAAAAAGGCATGATGGCAAAGGCGTCATCATTTATTAAATTGATAATCTTTGGTCTTAAGTGTTAAACCAACCATGACCAAAGATTTTTTTGTCCCCTGTGCTTTTTAAATGTGCGTTGAGGGTGTTAAAAGGTAGTCATTAGACGTGAGTATAGTCATTAGACGTAAGTAAGGAGACGGTATGAAAATCGGTGTTATTAGTGCAGATAGCGCAAGTGAAAGTCGGGTAGCGCTAACCCCTGACGCGGTAAAAAAATTACGTAAGCTAGGGTTTGAAGTCGTCATTCAGTCAGGTGCAGGTCAAGCAGCATATTATGCTGATGAGCTGTATCAAGCGGCGGGTGCTGACATTGCCAACAGTAGTGCCGAGGTCGTCACCCAGTCTCAAATTATTACCACGGTCAACGACTTGCCAGCGGCGGTAACTGAGCATTTAACGGCCGGTCAAGTGGTTATCGGGATGCTTGACCCATATCGCAATAGCCAGCTAGATACTTATGCGGCAAAAGGCGCCACCGCTTTTGCAATGGAGTTATTGCCACGTACCTTGTCACGTGCCCAGAATATGGACGTCTTGTCTTCGCAAGCCAACCTTGCCGGTTATAAAGCAGTATTGCTAGCCGCCAACGAATATTCGCGTCCGTTCCCAATGTTTATGACCTCAGCTGGTACGGTTAAGCCTGCCAAAGTGGTCATCTTAGGTGTCGGCGTTGCAGGCTTGCAAGCGATTGCAACGGCTAAGCGTTTAGGCGCTGTCGTTGAAGCAAGTGATTTACGTCCGACTGCCCGCGAGCAAGTAGAATCATTAGGCGGTAAGTGGCTTGATGTGCCGATGAGTGCAGAGGAAGCTGAGACAGCTAAGTCTACAGGTGGCTATGCGTGGACGCCATCAGAGCAATATGTCAAAGACCAAGCGGCAGTGGTTGACAAGGCATTAAGCAATGCTGATATCGTTATCACTACAGCGCAAATTCCTGGTCGTAACGCCCCGCGTTTGGTGCACGGGGCGACGCTTGCCAAAATGAAAGCAGGCTCAGTGCTCATCGATATGGCAGCTGGTACGGGCGGAAACGTTGAAGGCAGTGTGCCTGATGAAACCATTACCACGGCAAATGGCGTGCGTATCGTTGGTGCGGCTAATATTCCATCGCAGCTGGCAGCGCAGTCTTCAGACTTATATGCCAATAATCTTGTCAATTTTATCACCACTTTAATTGCTCCTGCAGCTACAGACGACGCTTCAGTAAATACACTGGCACTAAATTTAGATATGAATGATGAGATTCAAGGGGCGTTAGCAGTGACACATGACAAGCAAGTACGCCTTGCTAAACGCTAAGCCTTGAACATCAAGTCTCGACTACCTCATTACCCTACATTTGCCAGACACGAACAAAATTTTAGGAGGATTAGATGATTGCCACTATTTTAGCTGCAGCGCCAGCCGGTGCGGCCATGAGTAGCACACCGTTTGTAGCGATTTTTACCGTATTTGTGCTCGCTATTTTTGTCGGCTACTACGTCGTTTGGGGCGTTACCCCTGCATTACATACACCATTGATGGCGGTCACCAACGCTTTATCAAGTATTGTCATCGTCGGTGCGATGCTACAGACCGTCACTATCGATGGTTCGATGTTCACCCCGACCAGTTTGCTAGGTGCCTTTGCGGTATTTTTAGCCAGTATCAATATCTTTGGTGGTTTTGCTGTGACGGAACGTATGCTTGCGATGTTTAAACCTAAAGTAAAAAAAGCAGCCGCTCTTGAAACTGGGACGACTGAAAGTGGAGGCGATGCATGAGCGATTTAACAAATATGATTGCAGCAAATGCAGATTGGTTCTACTTAATCGGTGCCATTCTTTTTGTCCTAACCTTACGTGGTTTATCTAGTCCAAAAACCGCTATTCGTGGTAACCGTTTTGGTATGGTGGCGATGGCGATTGCGGTAGCAACGACATTCTTCTTAGCGGAAGGCCCTGTGCTATGGTTAATCATCGGTGCGATGGTATTAGGTGCACTCGTCGGTATGTGGAAAGCAAAAACCGTCGCCATGACCCAAATGCCAGAAACCGTGGCTTTGATGCATTCATTTGTTGGTTTGGCTGCGGTGGCGATTGCATTAGCAACGGTACTGCATACTGAACAACAGCATGGCGCGGTTGCCCGTGTTGAATTGTTTATCGGTTGCTTTATCGGTGCGATTACTTTTTCAGCGTCTGTTTTTGCCTTTGGTAAACTGGCAGCGAAAAGCTGGGCGAAGACCTTGGTTGGTAGCTGGGTCAAACCGGTACAGGCGCTGTTATTTATTGCTATGATTGGTTTTGGTATCGTCTACTTTATGACCGATTCGTTGCCAGCATTTTATGCGATGGCAGTGATTGCGGTTATCTTTGGTTGGATGTGGATTGCCCCAATCGGTGGCGGCGATATGCCAGTCGTTGTGTCTTTACTAAACTCATTCTCAGGTTGGGCGGCAGCCGGCATTGGTTTTACCCTTGGCAACTCGATGCTTATTATTGCAGGTTCGCTCGTCGGTTCATCAGGTGCGATTTTATCTTATATCATGTGTAAAGCCATGAACCGCTCATTATTGAACGTCTTATTTGGCGGTATGGGTACGACAGCTGCTGCTGCAGGCGGCGATGATGGCGCACCAAAGAACTACAAAGCAGGCTCAGCAGAAGATGCAGGCTTTCTTATGGCCAATGCCAGTAGTGTGGTGATTGTACCGGGTTACGGTATGGCGCAAGGCCGGGCACAAAACGCGGTCAAAGAATTGTATGAGCTATTAAAAGATGAAGGCGTCAATGTGCGTTTTGCCATTCATCCAGTTGCTGGTCGTATGCCAGGACATATGAACGTACTATTGGCGGAAGCCGATGTACCGTATGATGATATTCTTGAGATGGATGAGATTAACTCTGACTTCGCCAGTACCGATGTGGTCTTAGTGATTGGTGCCAATGACGTTGTTAATCCGTCTGCAAAAGACGATCCATCGTCGCCAATCTTTGGTATGCCGATTCTAGATGTTACCAAAGCGCAAACGGTAATGGTCATCAAGCGTTCGATGAATACTGGTTATGCAGGTCTTGATAACAGCTTGTTCTATATGGACAAAACCATGATGATTTTTGGCGATGCTAAGAAAATGGTTGAAGAGATGGTGCGTAGTATCAATGGTGCGCATTAATTTTTAAAGTCGGTTTTTAGATATAAATTACTAAATCTAAGCTTTGCCATAAAAAAGTCACTGAGGTGGCTTTTTTTGCGTTAAGGTAGCCAGTATTTATATTCAACTATATGCAATCATGATTAATAAATAATAATAGTGAAGAGATTTCCTTATGAACATGTTGATACGTTTTTTTATTATGGTCAGCTTATTAAAGCAGCAGCTTAAACAGCAAGCGGTTAGCGAAAATTTAAGTGTCGAAACTTTGTCCGCACCAATTGTGCGCCACTATCGAGTATTGCCACATGACATGGGCTTTCGTGATCATCTGCCCAATTATCGCTACTTATCTTTTATAGAGTTAAATATCACTAAATGGCTGATGGCGTGCTGTCATCAAAAGGATATTAAAAATCTCGGCTGGATTATTGCCATGCAAGAAATGGTCTATCTGAAAGAGATTAAATTTCTGAGTAAGATGACGGTAAATAGTACGCTTGTCGGTTGGGATAAAAAATACGTCTATTTTGAAACGCGCTTCTTTGTAAAAAGTCAGTTGATGGGCGTTGGTATGACCAAGTTTGTATTGACCAATAAAAAAGGTAAGTGTGCGCCAGAGGTATTGGATATGACAGGTGAGCAGACAAATGAGGTCATTGATTCTTGGAATCAGCATCAAGTAGCGATTAAATCTTCTGAATTTGCTAAATAGAGAAAATAAGCTAAATCAACAAAGGCTCTATAACGAACTTGTCTATAATCAGCTGGCGAATTTTGCTACGATAGGGCTTATGAAATGGTCAAGAAAATCGTCAAGCAAATAATCAGCTTAAATGACCCTCAATTCGATGACATTTATAAAATAATGATAAGTTAAGGAGCTACTATGACCCCGCAGAAATTAAAATGGACAGACAGCTTAGATATCGCGATCGAGCTTTATGAGAAATTCCCAGAAACCGACCCACAGTATATTCGCTTTACTGACTTGCATCGCTGGGTGACTGAGCTTGAAGGCTTTGATGATGACCCGCAGCGCTCAAATGAAGGTATCTTAGAAGCCATTCAGATGAACTGGATTGATGAAGCAGATTAGATGCACACTGCAACGTTAATCTTATTAAATATTTTTTTAAACACAAAACAGCATCAATATATAGGATAGGCCGCATTATGACATCAGAAATCAAAGAGCTACCCGAAGCGATAGCGTGCAAAGGCATTAGCGTTCGCACTACCAATAATGCTGAAATTAGCCACGAAACAGCCAAGTTAGGTCGCTTATGGCAAAAGTTTTATCAAAATCATGCGGGCAATCTTCCTGAAGGCGAAGATATTTACGGTATCTATCATAACTATGAGAGCGATGACTTGGTCGGTGCTTTTGATGTTGTGGCCGGTTGGAAAGTAGATAGCGAGCAAGAACAGTCAGATAATAGCGCTAGTGCTAAGAATGGCACTCTAGTCAGCGTAGATATTCCTGCAGGTAAGTATTTGGTATTTTCTGAAGAAGGCAGAATGCCCAACACCGTGATGAACGCTTGGGAGAAGGCGTGGACCTATTTTAATGACCGAAGCTGTGAGCATGTACGAACGTACAATGTTGATTTTGAGCATTATATCGGTGGCAACTTAGAGTATGGGCAAGTAGATCTCTATATTGGTATTGAGTAGAAATTTTAGAATATAGCTATGATAGTTGAAGGTGTTGTAGGGTGGGTTCGCTCAAGCGTAACCCACCAATTGAACGATTATGTATGAAGGTAGATTAAAGCGGTTTAATGATTACGCTTTTTTTAAACACTGTGACTTTAAGACCGGTCAGGACTTCTAAATCTGACTCTAAGCTTTCAAACTCAGATATAGTGAATTTGTTTGGATAATAGCTGATTGAAAGGCTAAGTTCTGAATCGCCTGAGTAACCGAGAGATTGCAATTTAGCGCCATACCTTTCTACAATACTCGCTACTTCGTTAACATGTTCGTCATTATAAATCGAAAAATTTGCTATCTGATCTTGGTTAATTGCTGATAGCTCTAAAGTTTTCAAGCTTCCCATCGCATCAATTACTCTACTGTCTAGAATGTTTATTACGATAGGTGCTCCTACCAAATCTGATAATGTTTTAGTTAACTGTAACAGTTTAGCGTCTGATATATCAGCATTCAAGACATAAACATCAGCTACTGTTATGATTCCTGTATCTGAATAAGCAAGCCCTTGCAATTCACCGCCATATTTTTCGATAATACGTTTTATCTCATTAACTTGTTCATCGTCATTGAGTGCAGACCATTCTAGTTGAGTAATAGAGTGGTTAATAGAATCGGATTGATTAGAATAGTCGTAGCTAGTAGTACTGCTTCCAGATTCTGTTTTATCAGTATAGATGTTAGGATATATTTTTTGTGCATTGTCGCAGGCACTTATTGTTAAACTAAAGCCAGTGGCTACAAAAATTAAAAGAGGTTTATTGATTTTAAATATTTTCATAACCGCTTTCCTATAGATTACTTATCACCTAATAACAAATTCTCTAAAATCCCTTCATAAATCTGTGCCAATTTCCCCAAGTCATCTATTTCTACTTTTTCATCGACTTGATGAATCGTTGCATTACGCACGCCAAGCTCAACAACTTGCGCACCTGTTGGCGCGATAAAGCGTCCGTCTGAGGTACCGCCTGATGTAGATAACGTGGTATCAACATCGGTCACAGATTTAATCGCTTGCTGGCAGGCTGATACGAGCTTTCCTTCAGGGGTTAAAAATGGCTGACCGGATAATTTCCAATGAATATCATAACTGGCTTTGCTGTTCTCAAAATATTTATCAAAAATAGCATGGGTTTTTGCTTTTAGCTCATCTTCGCTTGTTTCTGTAGAAAAGCGGAAATTAAAGACAACCTTTAGCGTTTCAGGAATGACGTTGGTCGCGCCTGTACCTCCATTGATATTAGAGATTTGCAGGGAAGTCGCAGGGAAATACTCATTGCCGTTATCCCAAGTGGCTGCTGTCAGATCCGCTAAAGCTGCCATCGTTGCATGTATCGGATTGCAAGCTAAATGCGGGTAGGCAACATGACCTTGTTTGCCAGTGACGGTAAGCTCTGCGCCTAATGAGCCGCGGCGACCATTTTTAATGATATCGCCAAGCGTGTCGGTACTTGATGGCTCGCCAACGAGGCAATAGGTGATTTTCTCATTACGCGCTTCTAAGGTTTCAATGACTTTGACCGTTCCATTGATGGATGGGCCTTCTTCATCTGAGGTGATTAAAAAAGCAATCGAGCCATTATGTTCAGGATAATTGGCAACAAAACGCTCGGCGGCAACGGTAAATGCAGCAATACCGGTTTTCATGTCAGCTGCACCGCGCGCCCATAAATAACCATCTGCAATGGTTGGCGTAAATGGCGGATAAGTCCAATTATTTTCATCGCCCGTTGGAACGACGTCGGTATGACCAGCAAAACAAATAACGGGATCAGTTGTGCCACGGCGCGCCCAAAGGTTTTTGACTTCAGCGTGTTCGCCTTTTGCCTGTCTATCACCGTAATACATAAACTCACAGTCAAACCCTGCTTGTTGCAAGCGCTCTGACAATATATCTTGGCAGCCATCATCATCTGGTGTGACCGAAGGACGCTCAAGTAGGGCGATACTTAACTCTAAGGTTTGTTGTTGATGGGTTTTACTCTTATTTTCTAAACTCATGACAGTCCTAGATAAGTTGATTTACTATTTCTTGTGATAACATCTGGCTTATTTTTATAAGGTTTATCTAATGCTGATGTTTATCAACTCTGATGATAAAAATAACTTTAGTTTTTATCCAAGTAAATTTTTTCATAATCGCCGTAATATATTGCTAGATACTCTGTAATACAGTTTTTGGCTGGGGTATTACTATAATTTTTAACTTTGCCACTGTTGTAAGCACGCACATAGCCACCTGCAGAAATAACATCACCCATTTTATAACTTGTTCCTATTGACATACTCCCGCCACTTTCGACAAGCTCAAGTGTGGGATTCTAAAAGCAAACGCTCTTAGGTGACTTTCTCACGAAGGCCACAAGTTTTCTGCTTCAACGGGCGACTTTTACTGCATCCTCCCTCCACAGACAAAACGGCATGTCCTGCCGATAAAATATTTTTAGCTGCGTTGATATCAGCATTTTCTTGATGCCCGCATTCAACGCACTCAAATTCTGCTTGGGTGCGTCTATTTTCTTTTGCAACATGCTTGCATTTAAAGCAAGTTTGGCTTGTATAACGCGGGTCTACCTTGATGAGTAAGCCGCCGTGCCATTGCTGCTTATAATCCATCATATCAATCATCATGCCCCATCCTTGATCAAGAATTGATTTGTTCAATCCTGACTTGGCTTTGACATTGCGACCTTTATTTTCAAGAGTCCCGCTTGCAGATCTCGACATATTAACTACTTTTAAATCCTCACAGACAATCATGGCGTGGTTTTTGCTGATGTCAGTGCTGATTTTATGCAAGTAGTCATGGCGAATATTGGCAATGTGATGGTGAAGCTTTTGGATTTTACGGTTTTGCTTTTTCCAATTATTACTAAATAAGACCTTACGACTTAATTGGCGCTGTAGCTTTGCTAGTTCGCCTTGATTGGCTTTAAAGCTGCTCTTAGGTTTAAAGCACTGACCGTTTGAGCCGGTAACTAATTTACTGACACCTAAATCAATACCTATGGCGGTATTGGACGGATGGTGCGGTGTTTCAACCTCATGCTCCGTACCAAAAGACACGTACCAATGACCGGATTTCTTACTGATGGTAGTGTTTTTGATAACGCCTATGATGTCTTGAGATTTCCTAAATTTCACAAAACCTACACCATTCGGTAGTTTGACACGATTGCCTTCAACACGGCAATATTTATCAAACTGTACCAAGCGTATTGAATCACACCCATCTGATTTGCGCTTGAAGCGCGGCATAAGCGGGCGTAATTGGATTTCTGTGCCATCAGCAAGCTTGAAGAACTTAGGCTTTTTAGGTTTTTTCTTATTCTCTTTCAATCGTGCGTGAACTTTAGGGTCAAAAAAGCGTGACCAAGCAGAAGCGAGATCACGAATTTTTTGTTGTAAAGACACCGCGTTAGAGCTTGTTTTTAAGAACGCAAACTCAGGATTTGCTTTAATATCCATGATTTTATTAACCAAATTGGTTGCATTAATAAACTCATTTTTAGCAAACATCTCAAACGATACCGCAAGCATTTGATTCCAAACAAAACGTGCAGAACCAACAAGGTTATTTAGGATAACCTCTTGTTCTGCGTTAGGCTCAAGCCTAAATTTATACGCTTTATTAATTTTCATAATGGATGCTTTATTGGTCAGTGTGTTCGTTATTTATACCATGTTATACTATATAAAGATAACACTAAAGGATATTTATTACAATGAGTGAGATATATAAAAACCGTCATTCTGCTTATAATCTGCATGTGCATTTAGTATTCATCACTAAGTATCGCAAAAAGGTTTTAGCTGATAATCATCGTCAATACTTTAAAGAAGTTGTTGCTGAGATATGCAAGGATTTTGGTGCGGAACTCAAGGAATGTAACGGTGAAGGCGATCATGTTCACATGCTAATTCAATACCCACCAACGGTACAACTAAGTAAGATGGTTAATAATCTAAAGTCGGTCACAAGCCGGCGAATGAGAGCCAACTTCATTGACTTAAGGGCGGCTTATAATAAGCCTGTGTTGTGGTCGCGTTCTTACTTTGCAGGCTCTTGTAGCGGCGCACCGTTGGAGATTATCAAACAATACATTCAAAATCAGCAGAGCTAGGCTATACGAAATTCACCTCCATCCTAGCGTCGGGTGGAGTCCTCTTTCGTGGGGTGATAGTTTTAAAGTCTTATTCTGACTATCAAAAGTTGCATGTCCTTCGGGAAATACAGGTGTCATCCATCTGCTTCCATCAAATGCAAGTAGACACCCATCTTCATATTTGAATTCAGTAGTAAGAGCAGTCGGATTAATTATTAGAGGTTTTTCAGGAGTGGATTTTGGCAAATAATAGGTAAAAAATAACTCATTGTGTTGTTGAGTAGGGGCTTGAGGATTAAGCGTCTCGCAGCTAACAATCAGAGGGAGCATAATAATTAAGAGAAAGCTTCTAAATAAAGTTTTATGCATTGTCATTATCTCTAAGTAACAAGGCTTATTTAAAGTAAAAGTAATAGCTGATGAATTTTAAAGATTGTCTTCAACAAAAGGCACTAGACCATCACGGCGCATCCAAGTCGCGATAGAATAACGCTGACGATGAGCAATTTGCACCTGATGTTGTATGTCACTATCAAATATGACCAGTCGATTGGCAACAGGCATGACATTATGATGAATGCCATGTTTATCGACAATTTCTAAAGCGCCGCCGTCACTATCGCTCCAATCATCATTAAGATAAAGCACCGCCGAGATAACGCGCTCATCACGCCCAGCCGGATTATCGCTATGCCATTGATAGCCAAAACCCACCGGATAACAAGCGTAATGTGCTTCACTATGACGAATGCCGGCAAACAAGCTTTGATTGAATAAAGCAGCAAGCGCATTGATACTTTGCAGATAATAATATCCGGCAAAGAAGTTTTCTGTAATCCATCGAATACGATCACCGCGAATATCGCTGACCCGAATACCAGCCGTCAACTCTGCGTCACGATACTCAATAAAACCGCTCTCGGATTGCAAGGCTAATAGTGCTTTATTCTCAAACACTTCATCAATAATCATCCAACCATCATCTACAAACTTATCTAGCTGTTCATCGGTAATCTTATTTTGCCAATCGACATCAAAATCGGATAACGCTAATACGTGCTGAGTCGGCGGCTTTTGGTTATCGTCGCCATTATGCGGAAACAGTAATGGTGGATTATCCTGTCCAATCGGATTATCGACGACTAACTTTGTCACCTCAAGATTGCTAATAATCTGCGTCATTTTGTCTCGCCGTTATCAATAAACAGGCCATTCGCTGTCAATACACAGCCAATCCATGCCTTTTTACCAAAACCATCGTTATCTTTTACCCTGTCTATGCTACCATAGATGCAATTTTTCTTATTTAAACTTTTGATCTTATGAATTATAAACACGCCTATCACGCTGGTAACTTTGCCGATGTCGTTAAACACATTTTATTGGTACAACTACTGAATCAATTGGGGCAAAAAAACAAACCTTTTTATGTGCTGGATGCTTATGGCGGTCGTGGACTGTATTCGCTCGGCAGTGAAGAGGCGCGCAAAACAGGTGAAGCCAAAGGCGGTATCCAAGCCTTAGTAAAAGCTGATGTCGAAAAAGCACCGACGGCAGTCAAAGATTATATGGAAGGCATTAAGCAAGCTCGTTTCACTTATGACAAAAAAGTCTATCCCGGCTCGCCGTGGTGGATTGCCCATCATGTTGAAAAAAATCCTGATGCTGGCGTACGCGGTGAAGCGTTTGAAGCCAAAGCTAGCGAATATGATGCCTTAAATTATCAGCTGCATAAATTGCCGATTGGTATTCACCATCGCAATGCCTTTGAAGGTATCGCTGCGGTTATTCCACCAAAAGAGAAGCGCGGCCTGATTTTCCTTGATCCTCCTTACGAGCAAGAGCATAAAGACTTTACCCGCCTGATTAATCTGTTGGTCGCCTCTTATGAGAAATGGCCACAAGGCACTTATGCGTTATGGTATCCGATTAAAAATATCGAAGCGGTTGAGCTGTTCTATAAAAAGCTTAAGCGTACCGAGATGAGACGTCAATTGGTCTGCGAGCTCAATATCTATCCTAATGATATTGCTGTTGGTCTGAACGGTACAGGTCTACTTATTATCAATCCGCCTTGGCAGTTTGACAATTATGCGCGTGAGATATTACGTTTCTTACAGCCGGTATTAAAAGTTGAAGATGCACCAGACTTGTCTGCAGACAGTGCCACCAATGTGCGCTGGCTGGTTGGCGAATAAGGATATCGTTATGACGACTGATCAATCATCAAGTAGCATTGCAAAGGATGGCCTTGCAAAGAGCAGTCTAGTAACTGATAAAGTTATGAATGACGGTTTGGTAAAAGAGCCACTATTACAAGATAGCGCCGCCACTCAGCCGCCTTTTGTTGATGAGCATGAGTTCAATATTCGCCTCGCGGATAATGATAATTATGATGGCTTAACCTTTGAGGTGATTGAAGCAGAAGTTGCAGAAGGCAAGCGCGTGGTCAGTCGCGGTGTGTATTTAGCGCCCAATCTCATCACAACCTTATCGTTACTATCGGGTTTTTATTCTATTTTAGCCAGTACCCAAGGCGAGTTTTATAAAGCATCACTGGCGATTTTCTTATCCGCCATTCTTGATGGCGCTGATGGGCGGGTCGCGCGTATGCTTAATGCGCAAAGCCCTTTTGGCGAGCAGTATGATTCACTTGCCGATATGCTGGCCTTTGGGGTTGCACCTGCCATTTTAATTTATAGCTTTGCTTTAGAGCCTTTAGGTCGTGTTGGGTTAGGATGTGCGTTTGTCTTTACTGCATGCGCCGCTTTCCGCCTCGCGCGTTTTAACGTTCAAGTTGGCATTGTCGATAAAAAATACTTTGTTGGTTTGGCAAGTCCGCTTGCCGCTATCTTGGTTACGGCAGCTGTGATGGTTGCGGTCGATCATAACGAATGGATCGGACAATACGATACTGCCGTCATGTTCTTATTTGCCGCGTGGGTCGTTATCTGTGGTTTATTGATGGTCAGTAACGTCAAATACTATAGCTTTAAAGAGTTCGATAAAAAGAAAGTACCTTTTGTGGTGCTTATCATTGGCGTATTGGTCATGAGTATCATCTTATATGATATCCCTGTGGGCATCTTAGCCATTGGTATCATCTATGCGTTATCAGGTATCTTTACTACGCTAAAAAGCAAGGCCACTAGTTAACGCTATGATTGCTTTATAGTAGATGTTGGCTTAAGACATGCACATAGGAACCGCTTATTTTTTAATAGGCGGTTTTTATTTGCGTGCTAGGGTGGTAAGTTGGCTGCTAATATGCGGCTCTGATAGCGATAATCATAACAACTGAGATGGTTATAATAAAAAGACACAAATAACACTTGGTTGGAGTTATTATTAAATAATTTTAATATGTTATTGTATGGTATAGCTATATAAACATTATATGACTAGCCTTTTTATAACGCTATTTGATAATAAACGTCGAGGTTATTATGCTGCACTTAAATAGTTTTAATCATCTATTGCCGGTCTCAAATACCTCAACACACTTGATAAGAGGTTTGATAGCGAGTGCTTTACTTTCAATATCACTGGTTTCAGCATCTTCACATGCCAATGCTAGCAACTCAATAAGTCCCATATCTCGGGCTGAAGCTACAAATCCAGCCAACTTTAAGCATTTAAGCGTTAATGGCCGCGCAGTGACTTATGCATCAGCGCCGTGTCCTATTCAAACAGGGCTGATCTCTTGTGGTCTTGAAAAGCTCAAACTCATCAATAGCAGTATTAATGAGGTGTCCGCGGATTATGATTTGGCGCAAACTTTCTTCTTCCCATCAAAAGCCCAGCCCAAGACAGCCGTTGTTGTCATTACCCGTTCTGGTCTCATGGATGATAGTGTTAGCGCAGAACGTTATCGTATTAGCTTTACCTTAAAAGGTGCGCCATCTAAATTAAGTTGGCATTGGGTTCAGTATGGTGTGCAATATCAATGTGTTCGCGGTAACAAAGCAGGGATATGGACGAAGAATCTTTGCCCTTAATAGCGTCTTGGATTGATACACAGATTTAGCATTATCAAAAAATCAGAAATAAACCTTCAAACCCCCTTGACCCCCTTATAAAACCGCGTATAATGCCACCCAGTCGGAAGGGAAGGCGGATTGGAAAGTGGATTACCACTGATTAACAATAGCGGGTTTTAACCAAGCTACTACTTAATCATCCAGTCCAGAAAATTCATTTTAGATTAATTTAGTTTAAAATAAAATAATTTACTTCTTGACTTAACAAATTAAACGTCTATAATACGCACCTCATTAAGACGAACTGGAATGACTTATATATAAATTACATATAACAAACCCAGATAACTTATTGAAACAATTTATAAAAAAGCTTGACAAACCAAATCATTATGATATGATAGTCGGCTCGCTAGATAGGATAAGTTATTAACTTAGACTGGATAGCAAAGAGAAATACCCTATATAATCATCTACTGGACGACAGTA
>NZ_CAJHAJ010000016.1 GCF_904846345.1 Psychrobacter maritimus | reverse complement strand
AAGCCTTGTATCTCGCTCTGAGAGCGTTCTAGAGCCTAATAATTAAGTCATGATTTATATCAGAATCTTTATATCGATTTGCAGTGCATCGCATATCTCATAGGTTTTTTTGAGTGTGATGTTTTTTTCACCACGCTCTATGTTACCCATATAGCTCCGATCAATCCCTGCCATTTCGGCTAGTTTTTCTTGAGATATCCCCTTTGATTTTCTCACTTCACGCACGCGTTTACCAAAAGCTACCATACGTTTATCCGTCGTCATAACATTAACCACTGCTAAAAATAGCAATACTCACAGTGGTTCGCTATAATATCCACGGGATATAGTCGGTATTAACAGGATGGCCATGAAAACGAAAGTAGCGTACAAACTAGATATTACAGAGGATGCCAAAACTATCTGTGACAAGTATTGGCTGAGAATCAAAAATAATACTGAGAATTCGTTTCTTTATAGCTGTAAAGAAATAGGTGATGAATTTGGTCTGACGTATAGGGAAGTTGCTAAAATTGCTGAGGACAATGCTTATCTCATAATACTCGATTGCCAATGCGTAAACTGTAGCACGGCAAAATTTTGCTGTAACCGTATAGAATTTACAAGCTCATACTTGGATAGTTGGGAGTGTGAGAGTTGCTACTTAAAGGCTTTTCATCGTAGGCAACAAGATAGTCGCCGTGATGGCACTGAAATCGCTCTGCAGCAACAGTTAATAAAAGAAAATGCCTTTATAAATCAACTTATGCAGTTTCGAGAGACTCAGCTATATTCAGTTCCTAGTTTGGATAATATCAACGCGATTGATCATTATTTATTAGTCGCTGTTCTAACATGCTTGGGAACAGATAATCTCCGTTCAACTATCTCATTATCTGATAATCTAGATACTCGGTTATCGCCATCATATAGTCTAGACACTAAAATATTAGACCGTTTAATGAGAAAAAACTTACTGTTAGTTAACATTGAAAATTCATATGAATACGTTCGGGCTAATGAAGATTGTTTGCTTCAATTCGACCTATGTAAAATGACATTTGATTTCGCTTATAGCCCGGACCAGCTTCAAAAACTGATAATCGATAGTAAGTATGATTCCTCAAAAAAGAGACTCATATATAATTTTGAGTACAAAGAGTGGTGTCAGGATATTCAATTAGAGGAATGTGTTAGTTATCTGACGTATTGCTCCAAAAATAATAATCTAGCACCCATTATTGATGCAAAAATGGCGAGCTTATTAAATACCTGCTTACTTCATTATTCCGTTAGTGAAATTTATTACATCATATGGGAAGGGGTGGAAAGGGCTTCTTCATATTGCAATAAGCTTGGTATTGACAAAAAGAGGGCTTCTGAATCTGTCTACAGTAATATCCAAAAAATGTATGAAAATATAGATAGTCAATTGATAGAAAATAAAAAATACAGTCGTGATGATACGCATCCAAAATCTGTCCTTACTAAGACGTTTTTTGATGAGGTACATAGGATCGAAGATTGTGGATTTAGACACACAGTCGATGATTTACTGAAGCAACTACAACCTCATAAAAATATATCGACTGTCTACTACCCACGATTATTATAAATTAAAAGTAGTTACAAACCATTCAAAATTAACACTGTGAGGCCCTGTATAAAACTGGTTCAATAAATAGTATATGAGTATATGAGTATATGAGTATATGAGTATATGAGTATATGAGTATATGAGTATATGAGTATATGAGTATATGAGTGCTATTTAAAATAAATAATATGAAAGCGCTTTCTCGTAAAATCAACTCAGAAAGATTGTAGTTGCTAGAAGTCTATTTAGTATTATCCAATTTTAATATCTTAACTAATGCTTTCAGCTCATTTGAATGAACTGATATAACACTTTTACTAGCAAGTAATTTTTGATATTCGAAAAAATGAATAAAAGGTATATATGGGATAAAGATAATTATAGATAGGTTATCAACGTCATAAATAGTTTTATTAGAGTACTTATTCGACTGTAGTACATAACGACACAAAAAAGAGTCGTATGATTGGCCTCTTTTTTGTGTCGTTTATCTGTTAATTATATATCTCAGCGTTAAGATCAGTTGGTATTTGCACTGGTATATTAATACTTGGGCTGATTATTTTGAACTCAAAAGAGTCTTCTTTACTTTTAATTATTTTTAGTCTTTTTTCGGTTATGTCTGAAATAAATTTAAAGCCTGATTCTTGGGCTATGTGATTGGGTGGAATCACAGAGTCGGACTCCATTAGAAGGCATCTTCTTGTTCCTTTGTCAGTGCTATTAAGGTCAGCTACTGCTTGCGCTGTAGTGCCTGATCCAGCAAAGAAGTCAAGAATGACAGCATTGCTATCAGAGGATACGTCAATAATTTTCTTAATATATTCTAGCGGTTTAGGTGTATCGAAAATTTTAGAGCCGAATATACTCTTTATTTCATTCGTGCCTTTTTCTGTATAGAAGTTAGCATTATTCCACAGTGTTCTGACTTTAGTGCGTTTTTCGGCTTCAGCGTTCCCAGCATAGTTTTTAACGTAAATTACACCATTCTTACTAGCATATAGCTGCCATGATCTTTCTCTAGCGGTATCTATACCCCATAGCCAACGTCTCTCTATACCTTTTGAGTCTATTGGATACGTAACCTTCCATCCTTTAATGGCTTCAATAGACACTTTGCCGCTACTTGGATTGAAATATATGGGATAGAACATGTTTGGTCTGTCTGTCCTCAGACTAGCTTCGCCTTTTTTACGAAACAATCCATCAACTCGATATTGACCGAACTCATCCTGCTTATTATAGTCAGTTTCATCACTTTGCCCACGTAAGCCTGCTTGCTTCGACTTACCGTAAATAAGTAGATATTCATGATTAGTAGCCAGATTTTTTTTACTACCTTTACCATTTTTTGAACGGCAAACAACGATACTCCCAATGAAATTATCTTCACCAAAAATTCTATCCATTAAAATTTTAAGGTAAGCTTGTTCATAGTCATCAATACTAATAGTGATAATACCTGTTTCTTTCAGTATTTCTCTAGCAGCCACCAATCGTGGCAACATGAAGCTCATCCAAGCTGAGTGTGTGCCAAAGATACCCCTTGCTTCAGATTTCCGATTATCTTCATAAAGAAACTTTGATCCTGTGTTATAGGGAGGATCTATGTAGCACACGTCTACAATCTCTGGGGACATGAGCGCAAGCTCTTTTAGATAGATCAGGTTATCACCAACAAAAAGAGTGGTGTCAGCATTAACCCAACTTTGACAGGCTTCGTGGAAGCTCTCAGTGTGCTCAAATGATGAGTGTTGTTGAAGTTCCAACCCTAGCTCTTTTTTTAGCTTACTTACTTTTAAATCTATTGTAGATAACATATTAAACCTTATTTATTACAGGTATTATAACTGCTTAATTCAACTTTGACAGAAGGATCAGTGATGCGGCTTCGCCCAGAAAATCTTGATACTGCAGAACAACTTGCTGAATTTGATCAGTGGCTTACTGCAAAACTAGAGAGAATTAAGGATAGTAAGAGATTTAATTCAGAAATAGAGGCGCTATGCCAATGTATCGAGACCATTTCATCTCATCTGAATGATTTTTCCAGTTATCAAGATTGTAGTGTCGAAAATATTTGTGATGCCGTCATAAGTGCAGGTGGTCAATTTGTAGTAGGGGAATCCTTCGCCAAAGATGAAGAACACGTTGCAGTTTTCTATGAAGCATTTTTTAACTTGCTGTTTTTAACATCTGGCGCAACTGACAATAACCTAAAAAACCATTTCTTGATACAGTTGAAAGAAGATGATGTAAAACCTTTGATACCAAAAAAAGGCTCATCTAAAAAAACAATGAAATTTACCCTAAAAGAACTCCCTTCTACGATAAAATCTGATTTTATCGCAAAGTCCTTAGCAGCTTGTTTTATTGGCTCTCATGAAATATACAGTTCTGAAGTTAAGACCGAGCCTACTTTTGACTTAATGCTTTATCTCAGATTGCTTCTAAAAGAGTACATAGGCCTAATACTTGAGAACGAAGAAGAAATAAAGCAATTTTGGGCAATTTGCCGCTCATATACTGAGCTAAACAGTCTTACAACATCTGAAGATTTAGGTAAATACTTACTTAATGCTTGTACTATATTTAAAGTAAGAGGTAGTGTTTCGGCTACTGGTGGACATATTACTGAGGACCTACTTCGAGAAAAGCTGTTAACTATGGGATTGCAGCCAAATTCTGACTTTAATACTAATGATGTAACAATTGGTGAAGAAGAGATTGTAGAAGACGGTAAAAGGAAGAAAAAAACAAGAGCATATGACTTTATACTCCCTTATAAAATAGATAATTGGGAACCAAAGCCAAAGTTATTTATACAATCTCAGTTTTACGCTGGTGACTCTGGCAGTGTGTCACATAAAGTAGTAGATCAAACTCATAGTTCTAGAACATTTACACTTGCAAACTATGCTAATGCTCGATTTGTTGAATATCTTGATGGCGCTGGTTACTACGCGTCTTTACGTGGCGATCTAAAGCATATGCTAGCGTTTGATAGTACAGCATCTTTTTTTCAGGTTAAAAGTATCTTGGTAAGATTAAGACGCGAGCTTCAGCATATCAAATTCTTAACTCCTATTGAACTTGAGCACGCTATCATCACTAACGAACAAGGCTTAAAAGAGTCGGTTTTTCATTCATTAGAGCTTGATGGTTATCCGAAAGAAGAGATTGAACGCATAACTTTAGTTTGTATCGAGCTTGGATATATAAGTGAAAGTATTGATAAGAATGGCACTAAACTAATAATATCTATGGAGCGTAGCGAAATTACTAGAAGACTCTTAATTCTTGATATTGCTGCAAACTATGCTTCGACTATTTCAAATGAACAAAGAAAAAGTATGAAGTATTTATTGGTACCGGGCTACGGGGCAAACTATGGAATTATGGAGTCCGAGCTAACTAACCTTGTTTGCTCTATGTGTAAGCAGATTACCATTAGTGCTCCCGTCTTTGCGAGTGATATTGAATGGCTATTAGATGAAGGGGTTTTTAAACGTCGCTAAGACGCTAATATCTGTTTTTCTCTTCCAATAGCTCAGTGTCAATTATTATAGAGAATGGCATGACTAGATAACTCACTCATTTACGACAGCTTAGATGCAAATTAACAGTATTGCTTATTACTCATTATCAGTATAGTAAATATATAAGGGAGAAATATTTTAAGTACCTTTTAATGGTGTATAAAAGTCTGTAATACCAATGTTTACAGCAGGCGTAAAATTATTCAAAAGCTATTAAAAACCTTTTCCTTTCTTTTATTTATTTATTAGACCTCTTGCGAAAGTACCAGTTCATTGACTTCCACTGACGGAGTTACGAGGGCTAGCGATTACTTATGCAAGAGGTCTATTCTTTCATAAAGAAGTCATTAACGTCATAATTTTTACCCGCATCTTCATCAAAATCTCTAGGATATTTAGTAGTGTTAGGGATTTCTAAATTACCATTAGTGCTATCCATTCTTGAGTTACCTTTGCGAAGATCTTTCTTCTTGGCTGATACTAAGAGCGTTTGAGCTTTTTCATCATCTTTATATTTACGATAACTTTTACTAACACCTTGTTCGGTGATAGTGATGCCAAAATCTTCTTTTAGTAATTCAGCAATATCAGCAAAAGTATAATTAACATTCCAATCGTTCCGCTTTTCAATAATGAAACCTATAGCAGCTTTTGATAGTTTTGGCTTTGCCATGACTTTCCTTCCCTTATCCACTGATAAACATCGGTAAATACATCATATATCACTAATGAGCCTAAATGAGCCTAAATGAGCCTAAATGAGCGTATATGAAACCAAATGAGCATATTTTAACATTTTTATGGATAGTTTTGAGCGCAAATGAAACCAAATGAGCGGATATGAGCCTAAACGAGCCTAAGAACGTATTTATTACCATTAATGATCCGATAATTACGAATTATCAGAGGTGATGAGTAAAAGAGGAGTTATAGGGGAAGATAAACTTGATTGCAGGATAGGCTACCGCCGTCAAAAATGGGGTATTTTTATATTGTAGTTGGTTTTTCGTTGGTCAGTAATTATAGTTTTAAATCAGTTTAAGCCTCAAGCTAACCTCAGTCTTGTATCTGCTGATACAAGACGATTTTAAAATTTTGTTAGAGGCTTAAATATATGTTCTTCTTTTTTAGCACACAATCATGTAATTTCAGACCATGATAGCAACTATTAGAAAAAAATAATTGGGGATCAACATGGCGTTTTCTTGCAATAAGGACAATCAGACAATTTATGGTTTTCAATATGACCTGAAAGACTGGATAACGTTAAAAGAGAATAAAGCGTCTGTTTTTGAAATGACCTGCTGCGGTAATCAAGCAATACTAAAGACAAGCAAGTTAGGCACACAGTTTTTTGCTCACAAAGTAAAGCCTAAAACCAGTGAATGCTCCACTGGTGGCGAGTCTGCAGAACACATCCATATCAAATATCTTGTGATGAAAGAATTGGATAGGAACGGTTGGGCTGTAGAGGTCGAAAAAAGAGGCGCTACTCCTAATGGTGAGGAATGGATAGCGGATATTTACGCAGAAAAAGGCAAAGCTAAGATTGCTATAGAAGTTCAATGGAGCCCTCAAACCTTTATCGAGACAAGCCGCAGACAAGAAAAGTATGCACAATCAGGCGTGAGGTGTGCATGGCTGCTTAGAAGTGGCTCAATGAAGGCTAGAGATGCAATTGTAGGAGATTATGCCTACAGCACAAAAGATATGCCGGTATTCTCTATCTACAAAAATAAAAAGCAGGACGAGCATACGTATGTAGTCTATAACGTTAATAAGCTAAAAACCAATAGTTATGATCCACTTGAACCAATAGCACTTGAGCTAGAATATTTTATAAAGAACTTAGTATCAAGTAGGATAAAGTTTACAAAGAAATATAGCCTTGTGAAAAGGATGTACTTAGAAATTATTAAGCAAAACTGTTGGAATAAGCGTTGTGGCGGTACTACCAAAATAGTGACTCGAATGTACTTTAAAGAGATAGTTTTTGGGGTTGAAATAGAATACTTATTTCAATCTGAAGCAATAGATGATTGTGATGACCAAATACTTGAAGCTCTTAATACACAGCTTGCTAGGGCTTATAACTTCGCACCTTTAAGGCGTAGGTATAGTAAAACAGTAGGCGGTAGCTATGTCGCAAACTCCTGTATTCACTGTGATGCTTTGATGGGTAAAAACTTCATTAGTTATTATAATGATAAAAACCCTAGCATGATTAAAACCCATTGTATCGACATTCCTAACAAGGGAGATTTAATTGAACAAGGGGAAAGTTTTGAGTTTGGTAAATGGATTATGAGAGATAGATAGTAAAAAAAGAGGGCAGCCGCTATATCTTTAATCCATGTATTCATTATGAAGCTTTGTTGAGGCGATTCTTAAATAAGCAGGCTTATGAAGGTGTTAGACTATGACGTCAATCAGATCAATGAGAACATAGGTATAGCCGTCAAGTACGATCAGTATAAGACAGGCAAAACTATCACCGCCATATCATTCACATTCAAAAGAAAGCAGACGATTTGGATCTCTCGATACAGCTAGTCCTGACTCATTTTACAACATGAGCAACAGCTTAATCAGCAAAAAGCTTGTCACCTTATCTAAACTTGTTAGTAAAGCCCCTATTAATAAATAGCATCTATGAATTTGCCGCTATTATTACCAGTGACCTAACAGCAAAAACAAGCAAGAGCGATATATTTCCTATCTTACAAAGGTAGGTTGTTAACATGCAAAGCGCAATCTACCGTTTTGTGTTATTTGATGGGTTATATGGCACTAACTGTACCCTACAGCACTATTTACATAATCAAAAGTTCTAAAATATTACAAAGTATAAGAATAGAAAAACCGCCCTAATTGGGCGGTTTTGAATTTGGTGGGAGTCTAAGGCACGACCTTAAGCAGTACCCTCCACCACTTACTATTTAATTAAAGAATAGCGTTATCTCTGTGTTAACTCCCAGAACACTGCAATCACACCATCGACTCTATTAACTGCATTCATACCTTTGTCCTTATAGTTTTTAAGGTTAGTCAAACATTTTATTTTTCCAAACGCAAAGTCTGCCGTAGCTATAAAACTAATTACATTATATAAATCAAGCAAACTCAAGATATAAGGGGTACAACACAGAAATAGTACAGCTACTACTTTAATTAAAACGGAGGAGAATGTTGATTGGTGAACAATCAACTGTTTCGACAGTAAGTTATCAGACAAGAAAAGTCAAGATGCTAAGAGGTAAATTTTATTTACCTCTTATACCCCATTCATTTTTTAGTATCTCTAAAGCTCTAGCTTTCATTTCCCTAGCTGCTATTTTTGGCTCTTTTACCTTATGGTTTCCAGTAAAACGTATACGGTCTACAACTGTCTTATCGAAACTATTAACATCGAAAAACCAAGAAGAAATAAAAGTCATGGGTTCAGTATCATCATAATTTACTATATCTTTAGCTCGCTTCATTATCTCCACAATATCTTTTTGACTTATATCTACTTCAACCCAATCATTCTCCATACCAAGCCTTTCAGCCATAACATCCTGAGTTATTTTAGCAATTTTGATATCATCATTGTTTTTAGAACTGTGAAACTTAACTATACTTACAATAAATTTATCTTCATTAGGAACTTTTGTGAACACTGCATGACGTTGCTCACCATTTTCAATAACAGCTACAGATAACCTAGCAAAGCAACCTTTTGAAAGACTAAAAACATCGTCAAAAGATAAGCCATGTTTAATAATATTGATTCCGTTTTTTCTTGGATCATATTGTCGGTTGTCGGAATGATAACTACGAATATTACGTTCATTCAGCGGAACGTTCTTAAGTAGCTTAGCACTAAAAGCTAAAGCTCTCGCAATGTCATTTCCATCACAATAAGTTCGGAAGAGATGCAACTCATTAATATTTTTTAAGTAATAATCAATACGTTGATAAATTTCTGCCTTTTCTCGATCTGTCTTGTTGTTTTCTACTTGTAGACTTTTAATCACTCTTTCAATAAATTTTTCTTTACCAATATTTTTTAGGTTTTCACTAATCAATGAAGATAACATTTGGGTTTCTTTCATTTCTTCTAATACTGTTATCATCTCTTTTCTCTATATCCGATGTATTTATTGTGTGTAGAAATTATCGTATATTTCAAGTTAAATGGTCTGAATGTACTTTTCACTTTCTAAACACATTTACCATAACGTTTCTTATAGTAAATGATTATGGCGCGCTAACGAGGATTTGAACATCCGACCATATGGTTAAGGTAAGAGGGTATTAATTTTACTTATCAAGTGTTTTCTTCAACCCAATCATAATCTGGATCGTAACCACCAGCATCTATAACGCTCTTAATAGAATCATGTTCTTGAAAATCATCATTTCTATACACTAACCAACTAAATAGACGAACAATCGCATCTATCGAAGGGCGTTTTTCACCTTTCCTTTTTATAGAGTCTTTATCGATATAACTTATATAACCTTTAGGAACAGATAGTTTAATCCATGACTCAGCATTGGCTACTATCATTAGACTATAAGAGATTAATGCTAAGAAAGTGAACAACTATCTACAGACCATATTTTCTACTTTAATCATTGTAGATGACCTAGGGTATTGAATCATTTCACTAGTAGAGTAAATATCAGTACGTATAAGTTTATTAGTTACCCTATCGTAAGAATCCCTAGATAACGTTTGACGCGCACTATATTTACAGTCGTGCTTAAATCTTACGATTGAGTAACGGTCGTCTGAATCGTCATCTTTCATCGTATAGTAAGCAAAATCACCTGTTCTTTTTATAGAATCTCTATCGATATAATTTATATAACCTTTAGGTACGTATAATTTAATCCATGACTCAGCATTAGCTATTGGCATAAGTGCAAAAGCTAACAGTAATATATATTTCATCATCGGTTACTCTTCTTAGTTGTCTGCTATTTTAATGCATATAAAACAAGATACCACTATCATTAGACTATACCCAAAGCATAAAAAATATAAACGATAATCTTTCTATCATTAGACTTGTTTATATTATTAAATGATAGTAATATCTTGCTATTATCAATAAATATCAACTATTAAGTCTAAGTGATAAAGATAGCGTTATGACTGTTCGTATTTATGTGAGAGCCAGTACTAAAGATCAAGACGCTAAGAGAGCCTTGGCTGACTTAATTAGCTTTAGCAAAAGCTATGATGATAGCTATGCTGAATATATTGAGCATTTCAGTGGTACGAAGCTCAATAGACCGGCACTCACTCTGTTACTCAATGAAGCTGAAGAAGGCGATATTCTGCTGGTCGAAAGCGTAGATAGATTAAGCAGGCTATCTCAAGATGATTTTGCGATTCTAAAGCAGCGTATAAAAGACAAGGGCTTACGATTGGTGGTGGCTGACCTACCAACCACGCATACGGTTAATGATGGCATGACAGGTGAAATTCTAACAGTGATTAACCATATGTTGATCGACTTATTAGCAACGATGGCAAAGCTTGATAACGATAAGCGTAGAGAGCGTATCAAGCAGGGATTGGCAAACAGTGGATATAAACCTACTGGTAAGAAAGCAAATTTATCAAAACACAATCGTATTAGAGAATTAGGCAGTCAAAACAATATGACAAAAGACGAAATCGCTAAGGCAGTTGGTGTTGGGGTAGCTACTGTTTATCGAGTCTTAAAATATTGACAATGAGACTTTCCTAATAAGTATGTAACTGCCTACTCTCCTGTTAGTAGATACAAGCAGGTACGCACTCCTAGTCCAGTGTCAAAAAAGCTAAAATATTCTTATAAATAAGTGTTATTTGCGATTAAGCGTATTCAAATATTTAGGAATTAAAAGTATAGGTAAAACTCCAAGTGTGTAATAAATCTATGCCACTTGAACGATTCCTTTTCTTTTTTACGAAGTCATAAATAATTACTACTCCGCTATTATTCACAGCGAATTGTGCTATAGCTATAGCCGATGGCTTTGTTCCAAAAGGTACCAAACATAGTTTCTTTTTTTCATAATCTGAACTTATATATATTTTTTCTATAATCTCATATGTTTTTACTGGATCATTAGCTCCGGCGTAGCAGAAAGAAGCATCCATACCTTTTCTAATTAAATCTAGGTTTTTATAGTTATTTGATAAAGTATTATTTTCCCAGCCTATCTTAAATGGTGGGTTCCCTATTAAACAATGAAGATCTTTTATATTGTATTCTTCTGAATTAATTAGCGAACCTAGTCTGTGACCTTCAAAACCTAAAGTTATAAACATAACTGAGTTATCAATTATGCCAACAAATGGTGGGATTTGACGTATTCCTATTCCATCATCTGAAAGATCAAACGTATTGACTCTTTCAAAATTGTTATTATTATTTTCTGTGTAACCATCAGGCTGTACATAGATCAGGTCAAAATCAGATTTATTATGATTTAAGATAGTAAAGATATGAACTATTTCAGGAAAAGATAAAGATGTAGCGTCAACCAAAAATCTTCCTTCAGAAAGGGTATAGTCTTTAATAGCTCCTATTTTTACTTCATCATCATTTATTAGTAAAGAGTAATTTTCAGCGTTATAAGACACTCTAAAGATATTTTTTGAGATATTACTGATATATTGGTTTGACCAACTTCCTCTATCGTCATAACTTTCAGGACATGTAAAGGTTATATCATAAACCTTAACGCTATTATCGATATCAATTTCATCAGTGCGATTCATTACCCAACTTGTAATATCTATCATAACAAAATACCTTGGGTACTAATAAAGCTATCAGAATTCCATTTTTTTTGATAGTCTTTAAGAAAGAAGGAAAAGCTATCAGAATCACCATTTACTATGATTTTGAAGTTTTCTAGAGTCAAACTTAAATCTGTTTTTTTCCGATATGATATTCCGAAGTTTGGTGAGTAGATGGGATTCAGCTGAAACTCTTTATTTTTAATATTTGTTTCATTCTTTCTTCTTTTAAGCTTATCTTCGACTAATACTCTCCAGCATATAGCAGAATCTATCAAACTTTCTATTTCTAAGTCAGAACCAGAAAAATCATAATCTATTGTAAAAATTGCTCTTTCCGGCTCTGTTTGGTAACTACCATTTTGTGATAACTTAAATAAATCGCCTATTCTATTTACCATCTGAGATAGCTTTCTTCCATGAGGTGGATAGCTCACAATCTCTTTTAGCAGATCAGAGCTTGTAGATATAGCTCCTAAGTGCATACCTAACTCTGATATTGGTTTAATATCAGAAACTGTCTCGTATTCAACACTTTCTTCATCAAAATCATCAGAATACTTTAATGAGCTTAAACATAATTCTTTAAAATGTCTTATGTTTGGTGTTGTCATAGTTATAAACCGTTCAAATCCTGCATATAGTGGTGTTTCTACAGAAGAGTGCTGCAGATTTAGCGTAAGAAGAGTATTATATTCGAAAGTATCTATTTTCCCTTTAACCTTTTTGCGATTAACATCATCAATAATATCGTCCATATAGTCACAAAATATCTTTTTGTCAAAGCTCTTTTGCTTATATGTACCTATCATTGTAATAGCAAGACTAGGATTGCTATATGCTTTTTTTAGAAACTTACTATCAATATCTAATGATTGGAAAACATCTTTTAATTTAGTTTGGATACTATTATTTAATAAGCATTTTTCAGAAAGCTCGCTTATCGAAGGGGTGGGTAAAATCTTACTTATTATATTAATAACAGCTTTCTTGTAACCTTGTTCTTTACGTATATTGATTTTTGTGCGATCTCCTAAGAACTCTGGGTTCAGTTTTATTGAATTACAGGTTAAACCAGCATTTTGTAAGGATAGGATAAATATTTCTGCAGCATATATTCTATAATCATTTTCTATAAGCTTATCCAGGTTCTCTTCTCTATAGTCATCTGGAGACTGTAACCATTGATCGGAAGTAGTTTCTCTTGTAGGCTTTGAATTAAACTTATAAGCTACATTCCAGTTAATATCTTTATTAGACTCTTTTCTATATGTATTTATTAGTTTCTGCTGGTCTACATTTAGTAACTCAAACTCATCTATATAAACCTTAAAATTAGTATCTTGGAAAAAACTACTACTTTTCTTCAAAGAGCTTAGCAAAAAGCTAAGCATAGGCTTAGGTTGAGGAGAAAGTAAATTTGTAGTGTTTATAGGGTTTATTCTTGTTGAAACCTCATATTTGTATTCATTTATCCATTCTTCTAGATATTCTAGTGTTGTTATTTTCTGTTTAGTTACTTTTGAAATAGCTTTCCAAAATATTTCATTATTATCTAACTCAGTGATTATTTCAGGAAAATGATGGCTAGAATTTTTAAGGAGTTGTAATATTTCTTCTATTAAAGAAAGTGAAGCATGCAAGTTAAAGAAATGCATGGCATCACTTCCAAGCCATTCTTTATTAAGTCCTTGGCAATAAGATGTGTCAGGCTTCCAATAAAATAGTATAGACTTAAATTCATCCATATCTACTGTAGATTTTTTTTTATCAAATCTAGTTGAATGAGAGAAATATTGTATAAAAGTGCTCTTTCCAGAACCTCTCGATCCAACTAGCGCTATAGAATGAGAAATATTTCTCAAATCTAGACGATCAATAAAGTATGGGACTACAAATCTATTTAAAACGCTGCCATTGGAAGTCTGATGCTCCATACGTGCAGTAGACAAGCTATTAATTATGTCTATTATTTTCAATTCAAGACCTCCTACTAAATAATTGATGCCATGTAAAATCGTTGTTTAGAGATTGCCACCATAATAGTCGTGGTGCTTGATTAGGACATCCCCATTCAAAAACTACGGGTAAGCAAGCAGACTCATGCCCATACCAGTCGTTTATATCTATACTTGGCCAATACTTTTCTCGCATTGAATTAAAAACTATTTTTGCCTCACCAACAGTATTTTTTTTATCATTTCTAAATAAATCATTGTCATTTCCATAAAAAATACTATCAGATTTATATATATATTCGGCTGGCATTATACATATATCTGGAAATTTTGATTTAATATTTTCTATACCTTCCTCAAATGCTATCAATGGGCAGTATATTATCTTTTTTGTTTCAATTTTATTGGCTAGATCGAATGACTCTGAGAAACCTGTAACAAACTGAGTGCCACTGCCAATAATATCGTCAATAAGTACTATTACCCTCGGATCATGTCTATTACCTAGTGATGAGTATCTATCTGTGTGCAGATCCTCAGATAGCATCCGGAAAATTGTACTACCTGATTCACCTTCATCATTAGGTTTACGTACAGGTGAAAACTGTATAATTCTACTCAAAGATCCCTTTTTTAAGTGCATTTTCCACTCAGCAATAGGCATGTTACTTATTAAACCCTCTTCAATCAAAGTTTGCCTAAGTTTGCTATTAAATAAACTAGAATAGCTAGCTTTTGTTGTTTCGCTAGTTCTAACAATTAAGCTATCCAAAATCTGTAAAGCCAAATACTCTTCTATTGGTTCATCAAAATTTTTGAGCCATGCAGTGACGTCACTATATGGAAACGGCCAGATATTTGAATTACAATACATTTTTATTTTCTCTAACATGTTCTTTTTGAATTGAGTCCAGTTATCAGGTAATTTCATTTTTTCAACTATTTATTAAGGAACTGAGCGTGACTCTTTGAAAGGAATTCCAAAGACTAATGTATATTTATACCATAAAAGAAGATAGTTCAAAGAACTGTATATTAGATCTTTTGCACAAGTTATTGTTAGCCCTCGATGCTCTGTTGGTAGAGGTCAATAAAACGGTACTTTTGCAAAAGGTCTATTAAAACTGAGAAAAAATTGCTATTTCATTTTAACTATATTTAATTATCTTCTATCTTTCGATCACTTTTTCATCGATCATTTCAGTAAGCAACTGAGTCACTGTTTTACGACTATCGAGCGCATGCTTTTTCAGCCTAATATACATCTCTTCATCAAGATTGAAATTTACACGAACTGTCTTTTTTGGACTATCGGAGACATCTGATAAATCGAGCTCATCTTTTGCTTTTTTACTTGGTCTACCTGCTGCTAGACTCATACCCTACTCCTCATCAAAAAACGTTTTTATCTCATTTACTAAAGCTGTCATCTCTTGTACAGCATTACTATTAGATGCTTCTGTATCAAACACCGTTTTACCCAATGATGCGCTGTTCGGATAACTCACACGCTGCATAATTCTAGTATCCAAAACTGGTAAACCGTAGTCCAAAAGTACGGTAGCCACCTCTTTGCCAATGTTAGTGTTCTGGATTGCTCTAGACACCACAAAGGCTGCTTTCAGCTTTCCGTCTGTCATCTCTATCTGCTGTTTCACTAGATCTACTAAATCACTGGTAGCCCAAATATCGTACGGACTCGGTTGTACAGGAATCAGTATAAAGTCAGCAGCTTTAATAGCAGATACTGCTAAACTCGTTGCTTGGGGAGAGCCATCGATGACCACATAATCCTTGTCAGATACACTTTTTAGATCTTTATCTAAAGTTGGGCGATCAAGTCCGATTACTGGAACTGGGTTATCTTCATCAACTGCTCTCCAGTCTCTAGCACTACCCTGTTTATCACTATCAACCAACAAAATACTATGCCCTTGTAGCTGTAGTCCCCTTGCTATTTGGGTAGCAATCGTAGTTTTGCCACTACCGCCTTTCTGATTTAATACCGCTATTACTTTCATAGAGCAACTTCCATATTTTGAGTATTTGAGTATTTGAGTATTTGAGTATTTGAGTATTTGAGTATTTGAGTATTTGAGTATTTGAGTATTTGAGTATTTGAGTATACTAGAAAAATTTAGCGTTTATCAGGCAATATATCAAGCTATTAAATAAGACCTTTCTTATTTTAACTCTATAGCCTGCCTGTTCCGCTAATCTGCTTTTATTTTTAAATATTCATCAAATGGTCGCTTAGAGAACTCTTTTGGGCTTTCTGCTATTAACTGTTCAGCTTTAGCCCAAAACGCTTCATTGCTATCTCTAGCCTCAACCGACAGCAATTGATGATCATTATAGTCTGCCGTAAATTGCGCTGAACGAACAATACGTCTAATTTTATCTAGCGATAATGCGCCTTTATCATCTGTTAATGAGATAGCACCTTTTTTATAAAAACTAAAAGTTACGCTTTTATATGTGTGTTTGATCTTGCGATATTTAACACTGACGTTATAAGCAGTATTTTCATTTATTTGCTCAACTGCTTTTTCAATAACTGATTCGCGCAACTGTCCAAACTGTTTGTACTTACCAACACATCCCATCATATATCTAAATTCACCTAAATCTACAGTTTCGCTCCATCTATTTTGTCCTTGCCAACAGACGACCATTTCATAAAGCCGAATAGCATAAATACTCGTCAACTCAACAGTATCAGCAAGCCTATATCTTGTGAAATTCTTCTTCAGCTGCGTTAGGTAAGGAAGTATCTTCTGGGCAAATGTGACAGTTATTTGTGATTTTTCAGGTTGGAATAAGACACTTGACACAAAACGTGTCCGTAGCATTTCATTATCAGGTAGCGCTATCTTAACTTCCCTTTCGAAAAGATTATTTGCAACAACATTCAAATCCCTGTAAACATTATCTTTACTAGAGTCCTTATATAGTGCTTTCATCTGCTCAGTAGTTACCACGAATTCATCTTGCGTTGTAATTTCAGACGCATTAGGTTGACTGTTGATTTGACTAATACAGGCTAATAATAAGCGTTGTTCATTTCTTGTCAATTCGTAACTAGCAACAATTAAATCATTAGATTTTGCTACAAGATTATTTTTCATTTTATATTTACTCGTTCACTCAGTATTAGTGAGTATAACCTAACAACATAACGCATAACAACAATTAAATTAATATTGTTTTACGTTATGTTATCCCACATCATTTACTGTTATCCCACATCATTTACTGTTATCCCACATCATTTACTGTTATCCCACATCATTTACTGTTATCCCACATCATTTACTGTTATGCGAGGTTGTAAGCCATTGATTATAAAAGGGAAAAAGAGCTCTAAACAAGAGTAAACAGGGTTAAACAAGAATAAACAAGAATAAATAAAAACCTTTAAAGAGATTTTTAAATTTTTCTGTGGATAAGTTAATAAAATTGAGTGAATCTTAACGATTAAAATCTATTAGCCAATATAGAGAAACGAGGCTTAAGTTCCAATGCTAAAGACTAATTAAATACAATTAGAACAAGCATGTTGATCGATAGACTTTAAACAGTCTTAGAAGATGCTGTAGTAGTCATTAGACGACTTATAGCTACAACTCATCATAAAGATTAATAAGCCTTGTATCTCGCTCTGAGAGCGTTCTAGAGCCTAATAATTAAGTCATGATTTATATCAGAATCTTTATATCGATTTGCAGTGCATCGCATATCTCATAGGTTTTTTTGAGTGTGATGTTTTTT
>NZ_CAJHAJ010000015.1 GCF_904846345.1 Psychrobacter maritimus | reverse complement strand
GCTTTACCTTTAGGTTTAAAATTAAGGAAAAAGATACGAAACCTCTTAGCACCGTAAGAGATCCTCATGCTATAGATTGGATAAATGGTGTTACAGATGAAGAGATTAAAGGTATGACTCCAGCGCAAGCAGATAAGTATGCGGAACTACTGCACCAAGAACCATCAATCGTAGGCAACTGGTCGGATTGTGATAGCTACTTTAAGGCTAAAATGAAGCTGAAAAAGCAACTACAAGAGCCTAGGTATGTTAGAGAGTACATGTCTCATTTGCTGAATTGCAGTGATCCTTTCAACCCTAAACTCATAGGATTACAAAAATGATTAATTATTTCGAAAAGTTAACGAAGGAACAAGAAGCGCTTCGGTCAATATTGATAGATTTTTTCCCACATTTACCTATCCCATTTTATCCATATGTTATTTATAAATATGAAAAGGATGAACTGGTAAGCTTTTGCAGGTTTTTCAATGACTGGTGGTCACTGCATCAGATGTTTTATCCAAAGGATCCAAATGATGAAGGTTTCTTTCATAATATGGTAGATAAAAAGTATGCGGATTACAGCATTGCAATGGATATTGGTTTTCTACAACAGCAGTCAAACGTCATATCTGATGCTGATTTATTGGATGAATGTATTGATGAATTTTGGGATAAATTTAGAAGTAAATAAGAATTAAGCTTCAAATAGTCAAAATGATGAGTATTATTAGCAGCAATCCTATCAAACAAAACAATAAGGCTACCTATGAGTTTAGACTATCAGCATATCCGTGAGCAGCTACACCGTATTATCCATGACTATAAAGACGCTGAAGGGTATGAGAGAGGTCAAAGTCAGAACTTTTGGACGCAGATATTTAATGCTTATGGTGTATCTGGTCAAGTACAGCTTAAAGCATTTGAGCATCGTCTAAAAGACGATAAATCTCAAAAATATGTTGATGCCTTTATTCCTAAACTGGTCATGATTGAACAAAAAAGCCGTGGTCTTGATCTCAACAAAGCCTATAACCAAGTCAGCAAATATTATGAACGCCTAAGCGCAGCAGATAAGCCAAGATATATCGTGTTATCTAACTTCGATGAGCTATGGCTGTTCGATATTGAAAACCCTTTAAATATCAAAGAATATAAGTGTCCACTTGCTGATCTCCCTAAAAATGCTGAATGGTTGGACTTCTTAGCACCAAATGCGGCAATGGCTGAGATCGTTGAAGAAAACCCGATTAACCGCCAGGCAACTGAAATGGTTGCTAAGCTACATCAAGCTTTTATCTCCGATGGGGTCAATGCCGATGAATTGGCACTATTCTTAACTCGTTTGATCTTTTGTTTCTTTGCCGATGACACCGGCATCTTTGGGCAAAAAAACCTGTTAGATGGGTTGCTCAAAAACGAGGCAAGAAGTGACGGTAGCAATCTCAATGAAGTATTTACCACGCTGTTTGATACTCTAAATACTAGGGATCGCTCTAGTCGTTTACCTGAAAGCTATGCTGCCTTTGCTTATATCAACGGTGATCTGTTCTCTCAGTCAATCCGTATCCCTTATTTTGATGAAAACCTATATAACCTAGTCGTTCAGTGCAATAACCTTGATTGGAGCGAGATTAGCCCTGCTATCTTTGGCTCAATGTTCCAAAGCGTACTCGATATAGATGACACAGCCGACAGCGACGATAAGCGTCGTGAGTTTGGTGCTCATTACACCAGTGAAAAAAATATCTTAAAGGTGATTAACTCACTATTCTTGCAAGACCTACGTGATGAGTTCTCAAAATGCGCTAAAGATAAGCCAAGAGCGTTAAAGCTCTATGAAAAACTCCCTACATTAAAATTCTTTGATCCTGCTTGTGGCTGTGGCAACTTTCTAATCATTGCTTACCGTGAGTTGCGACTGTTAGAAAATCAGCTGATCGCACAGATTTACGGTGATCAAAGAGGTTTGCTTGATATTAGTAGTATGTGCGAGGTTACCGTTGAGCAGTTCTACGGCATCGAGATTGAACCTCACGCCGCTCATATCGCAAGGGTAGCCATGTGGATCACTGATCATCAGTTGAACCAAGCCACTGCGGAGCGTTTTGGTACGACACGCCCTACAACGCCCATTGTGTACAGCCCACACATCACAGAGGGTAATGCACTACAAATTGACTGGGAGGACGTTCTAGCAGCCAATGAGTGCGATTTTGTGATGGGTAACCCTCCTTTTGTTGGTACGAAATATCAATCTAAAGATCAAAAAGTAGATATGCTGCGAGTAGCAAAAGGATTAAAAGGATATAAATCTCTTGATTATGTAGCTGGATGGTATATCAAAGCTATGCACTACATGAAGTCTGTTACCAAAACAGCCCATCATATAGAAACAGCGTTTGTATCCACTAACTCGATTGTCCAAGGTGGACAAGTAGCGATACTTTGGAAGTACATAATTGAGGAGCTTGGCGGTCATATTAATTTTGCTCACCATACATTTAAGTGGAAAAATGAAGGTAAAGGTGTAGCAGCTGTCCACTGTATTATAGTGAGCTACTCAACACGTGAAAGTAAGCAAAAAATAATCTTTAGCTATGATGATGTTTCAGGTGAGCCAGAACCCAATAAAGCAAAAAATATTAATGGATACTTACTTGATACTCCAACAATCTTTTTTGATAAAGTAACTCAGCAAATTTCTAATGAATTGACTATGTTTAAGGGTTGTCAGCCTAATGATGGCGGTAACTTACTGCTATCTAATGATGAGTATGAAGAACTTATACAGCAAGAGCCTATTGCTAGTAAATATATGAGACCTTATATGATGGGGTACGAGTTTTTAAACAACATTAAACGTTGGTGTTTATGGTTTGATAATGTAGACCCAAAACAATTAAATAACGACCTTAAACTCATGCCGAGAGTTAACCAAAGAATTGAGAATGTTAAAAACTTACGCTTAGCAAGCACAAAAGAACCAACCGTAAGAAAGGCTAAAACCCCACATTTATTTGATGAAACAAGATATTCAAAAGGTGATTACATAGCTCTGCCAGTGGTATCTTCAGAAAACAGAAAATACATACCAACGGGCTTCTTAGATAAAAATATAATCGCAGGAAATAAATTATTTGTGGTGGCAAATGCAAACATTTACCACTTTGGTATTTTAACAAGTAGTATGCACAACGCTTTTATGCGATTAACTGCTGGACGCATGAAAAGCGATTACAGTTATTCTAATACTATCGTTTATAACAATTTTCCATATCCCTTTGATGCTGAGGATGAAGATAGTATGACGATAAAAGCCAAAGATGCTATTGGATCAGCTGCTCAAGCAGTTTTAGACGCTCGTAAGTACTACCAAGACGGTAGCGAGGATGCTATAACGCTCGCTATTCTTTATAACACTTACATGATTGACCCTTACCCAGAGTTAACCAAAGCCCATGACGCGCTCAATAAAGCGGTAGATAAAGCTTATGGCTACAAGGGTAAGGGCGACGATGCTAGTCGTGTAGAGTTTTTACTTAAACGCATAGCAGACATGTAAATACACAGCCTAAAAATTCTATTAAGCTCCTGACATTTAAAAGTTAGGAGCTTAAAATCTTTAGTGGGCAAAATCAGCTAAATTAACAGTAAATGTTGGGATAACCCTAAACTGGTCAGAAGTTTCAAATAAAAAGCAGATATCTGTTTTATACTTTTCTGCTATTTTTTTAGCTACATCTAGGGCTTCGGAAAAGTCCTCAAATCTTAATCCCAAATCTGGTATTTTTGCATAAGCTATATTTGTTTGATCAGGCGTATCTTCAAATTTAGCTAAAAACTCATCAGATTCTACGATATTTATAATATAGCCTAGAAACTCACTATCATCAGGAAGATCAAATTCTTTGTAGATTTCTTCAATAGGTCTTTCGCTAATATTAAGCTGTTCTAACCTTCTTTTCTTAGCTTCTGCTTCACGCTGTTCTTTAGTACCTCTACTCTTTGCTTGTCCCATACGATCACCTCTTGAGTAAAATATGAAATATTAGTCATTAGTATACTCATGGCAAACTAAAGAATAAAAGTGTTTAGTTAAAGCACTTATCAGTCCAAACTATTGTATGCTTTTAATCCTGCTTTATCGACCAATCTTTGAGCATTGCCAACTTTGTTAGGTGCTGCCACCTCTCTTAATATCAATAACGATTCTAGCACTATCGGCATCAAAGCCTTGACCATATCGTTCTGATTTGATGTAGTTTCCACTGCCTTTGATCCTTCGTCGTCCGACTGCAATAAATGTAAAATCTCACTAATATCTCCTTTCATAAACTGAAGGTCTTCAAGAAAGTTATTGGTATCTGACTCCAATTTTTTCTTCAAGTAGACGCCAGGAGATTGCCCTGCCTCTGCGGCTATCGCTTCTAGTTTTAGGTAGACTTCAGGCTTTAATCGGAATGACACGGTAGGAGTGTACATAATTATCCTTGTTTGCAAATTGTAGACAGTAATATATCATAAAAATCAGTTACTTAAATTCGTTTTGTTTGCACTTTGCATGCAGAAAAAAGCGTCTTAAATCAGGTAAGTTGCTGATTTAAGACGCTTTTTTTCATCCCGATAGGGTGCGTAAGGTGTAGTCATTAAATTGGATAATTTAATGACCAAAAAGCAGGTAGAAAAATCGGTTATTTTCTACCTGTCGTAAGCCTTTTTGGCTAAAAAGGCTTATAAGAGCGTTACGTTAGTAAATCGTTAGTAAAAAGTTAGCAAATCGTTAGCTAGATATGAGTAAATTATGAGCAATTACTGTATGATTGATTAAAAGTTAGCAAATCGTTAGCAAAAGGGTAGTAAATCGTTAGTTAAATATGAGCAATTTATGAGCGTCTTTATAATTGAGATAATTGACTTCAGGAATAGATGGAGATAGGAATTTATGGCTAAGAGAACAAAGTTTTCCAAATTTCGTGATCTTTATGAGTTGATCGAAGAGCTGGCTGTTTCATATACCTATGAAGGTGTGGTTGAGATATTAGCTGAGCGCCATGACCTCATTCTAACGACTGGCACACTGACCAATTATCTTTACCGCTATAGAAAAGAATCAAAGGAATTGTCTGTCGCTACAGATAATTCTAGCAGTGATATTGAGATTAAGCCCGAGGTTAAAAAACAAATTTTTGTTGATTTGTATTCTAATGACCTAATCCAAGACAGTAATACAGAACCTAGTGATGAGTCCTATATACAGCCTACGCGTGAAGAATTAGATACGGCTATGAAGAGATTTGAAGCGAAGCTGGCAAATAAAAGAAATAGATCTCTTCTTGATAGTTAAGTTATTGATAGTAAATAAATAAAAATTTCATAAAGGGACATTTTCCTAGTGTAAAAAGGAGTAATTCATGAGTATTGAAGGCATATCAGTAGCAAGTAACCATTTTATGATGTTTGAAGAGGCGCAACGAGAATACTACCGTCAAATGGGGCGTCTTAACACCTTTGGTTTAGAAAACGAAGCCCATAGCGATAGCATACGTAAAAAGATGTTTGAGCTAAAAGATGAGGAACGTTTGCTAAGAGAATGTAGCGCGAGCGAACTCTACGTCATACAAAAACAGCTAGAACAGAAAATTGATGTTTTTCTGCGTGGATTGGATGGGTAGCGCGTTACTATCACTATTCATGAAAGTCTAAAACGCTAAAATTATTGAATTAGCATTACTTATCGCTTATATTAAAGGTACATGAATAAGCGATAAGTAATGCTATGAGCACAACCAATTATAATATCCGTCTGGATCAAGAATTAAAAGACAAGGCATTTTCGGTGCTTGAGGGCTATGGTTTAACGCCTTCGCAAGCGATTAAGTTATTTTTGCATCAGGTAGCAGAGACCAATAGCATACCGCTGTCTTTTGATTATCAGACAATGCCTAGCACCAATACGCTTGAAGACGGTGATCAATGATTGAATTTGAGTGGGATGAACTGAAAAATAGCAGTAATCAACGCAAACATGGCTTATCCTTTGAAGAAGCAGCTCGTGTTTTCCTTGATCCACTCTGTTTGCGTCAACAAGACCGATATGAGAATGGTGAAGAACGGTGGCAAGCGCTTGGTGCGGTGAATGGGGTGGCGGTATTACTGGTCGCTCATACTCAAAGAGATGTAGATGGTGGTGAGATTATTCGTATCATATCAGCGCGACCTGCCACTAAGGTTGAAAGGAGGTTTTATGAACAGGGTTAGCTATAAAGCAAATGAGTTACCGTCTTTAAGCGCTGAGCAAGAAGCGAACTTACAACGATTGGCAATGCTTTCAGATGAGGATATTGATCTGTCTGATATGCCTGAAGTGACGGACTGGTCGGGTGCGACCCGTGGTAGTGTGGTGCCAGATGATCCTATGGTCGGTGCCAGTATCGTGAGTCCTAGTATCATTGCAAGATTCCAGGATAAGGCAAAAAAGACCGGCGGAAACTACCAAGATATGATTAACGATGCGCTAGAAGAGTATTTGTTAGATCATTAGTCGATAAGCTTACAACGTTTAAAATTCCCACCACCTTTTTTTCTTCTCAACCGTAGATACGGTTGAGTCGTCTGTTTTTTCTTTCTCTTGTTCAAGTAGCGGCTCATAGCCCATTTCAGATTTTTTAAACTCTAGCAGTCTCACCTGAGCAAAATCCTGAATACTGGCATTGGCTTTATCCAGCGTTTTGTTCAATTGTGCTATCTGCTGCTGATAGTTCTCTATCAACTTTTTTTGATCGCTCACCTGTTGGCTGAGATGTTCATTCTTGAGCTTTTCAAGTGCTAGTAGGTGTTCAATGTCTGTATTGTACTGAACACTTTGACTGTTCAGAGGTGTACTTTGAACAGTGTCCGCTGAACGTTCAGTACGTTTTTTAGAAATTGGCTCACCAAACACGCGCAACATTTCTGAAACGTCTATTTTTTTATCTGCTGTTCTGGAGAGCTTTCCATTATCGACTTTCTGATAGATTGTCGTTCTTGATACACCCCACTCTTTTGCTGCTTTCGTCACCGATATGTTCATTGTTCACCTAGTGTTCAAGTACGTTTTTAGAACCTGTACAGTGCAACTGTCCAGAACGTTCAGTGAACAACTATGGCATTAACTTGGCTACAAGGCAAATTGAGAGTATCTCTCAACTTAATAACTGTCTGATTAAAGATGATTTAAATATGTACCTTTGTCTTTATAGGTAAAGAAAGCTAGGTTATAGATTTTATATTCCAATATAGAGATTGACTCAGATATCATAATTCTGATAAATTGTCTATATTGAAATGAGGACTGATAATTCACCTTATTGCAATATAGTAAATATCGTAGCTCTTTCATGGAAAGACACCCCATTAGTCCTTTAAGATAAGAGGTGAATCATGAATAATGACAAAGAGTTGTCAATTTACGAACTTGGGATAATTAAAACCTCTCTGAGAGAACGATTGATAACGGTAGAAGAAGTTAGAGACTATCGTGTGACCGAAGAAGACAAAGAGAGAGTAAACAAGGATGTAGATGCTTTCAAGCTACAGTTGATGGAAATTAAAGACAAAATTGAAGTAATGATTTCAAGTCAACTGGATGAAACTAGCCAATAGACAGTAATAAACACTTTATCGTCGGTTTTTCATCTCTTAGACCTTTACGCTTAATGACAGACGTTAGTTATCTCTCAACACACTGGCCGCTAAACCAATTTTATATGAACGATTGCAGTGGGTTATATTCTAAAAAGAATATTAGGCTGTTAATTATGGATGATAAAAAATTTCTCTTACAATCATTATGGATAATCGGTCTAATTCTGTTATTAGCAATTCTTCTTTCGATTAGGTTCGCCAAAATGTTGTAATGTTGATAATTGATGTATTTTTTTTGATAAGTATTGATGTGGGGTAATAAACTGTTACACAGAATGTGGGACAGGTTCTTTTTAAGGTCAAATTAGTTAGTCATTGCTTATTCTCCAGTTAGTGAACTATAAGCATTTATATAGAATCTGGGATGATTTACCAACATCAGTTGTAGTCAAAAGAACCACCGTTTTTTCTTCTTAGCCGTCGCGACGATTGAATCATCTTTTTTTTCTTGCTCTTGTTCAAGTGGCGGCTCATAGCTCATTTCAGCCTGCTTAAACTCTAGCAGTCTCACTTGTGCGAAATCTTGAATACTGGCATTGGCTTTATCCAGCGTTTTGTTCAACTGTCCTATCTGTTGCTGATAATTTTCAATTAACTTCTTTTGATCACTTACCTGTTGGCTAAGATGTTCGTTCTTGAGCTTTTCAAGGGCTAATAGGTGTTTAATGTCCGTATTGTACTGAACACTGTGATTGTTCACAGGTGTACTTTGGACAGAGTCCTCTGAACGTTCAGTACGTTTTTTAGAAATTGGCTCACCAAACACGCGCAACATTTCTGATACGTCTATTTTCTTATCTGCTGTTCTGGAAAGCTCACCATCATTGACTTTCTGATAGATCGTTGTTCTTGATACGCCCTATTCTTTTGCCGCTTTCGTCACCGATATTTTCATTGTTCACCTAGTGTTCAAGTACGTTTTTAGAACCTGTACAGTGCAACTGTCCAGAACGTTCAGTGAACAACTATGGCACTAAACTAGCTATGAGGCAAACCATGAATAATTCGATATAAAAATGAGAGTTTTAAATAAGTAGCGTTTATTTTATTGAACAAATATAGGGTAGTATTACTACTTGTAGAAATTTTTTTGTCTTATTCTGAGTATTAAAAAGAGTTTGGTTATGAAGAAAGCCGTTTTAGGCATGATGTTATCTCTCTTTGCTTTATCTTCTCGGGCAGCAGTTACAGTCACTGATAATCCATTTTATAGTGATGTTGAGGTAGAGCATCCGTTGTTTGCTAAAGGTGCTGGCAGCTCTCAATGCAAAGGCTTACCGCGCACTTGTGGGCAGATGGTGAGCTGTGAACAAGCTAAACAAGCACTCAAATGTGGAAATACCAAGCTAGACCGTGATAAGGACGGCGTACCATGCGAATCAATATGTCCAGGTGGTTAATTGTAGTAGCGTCTATCGTTATGATTGGGTGCAGCTCAGGAAATACAGAAGATGATCTGTATGGTTCAGGCTATATCGTAGTGAGTGAGCAGACATGGAGTAAAGATTACACAACACCTTATCCGTTTACGGTGCCTGAGGGTGAAATTGCGTGTGCCTTAAATCCTTCCTTTGGCCGTGAGGTGTTTTTTCATCCTAAGGGTTACACCGATGAATCTTATATTGGTACACCGCTTAATAAATCAGCGGTAGATGGCTTAAAGCTAGGCCGTTTGACTCCAAACGTGCCTTATAACGTCAAGGAAGGGGCTGATCTTAATGAGGCCGTACAGATTGGGTTGAAGGTCTGCTATGAACAAGAGGATAAGCTTGCGAATTATTAAGTTCAGTTTCCCATGCGGGTATCATCATAATTGATTAAATTATTCATATACAAAGTAATAATACTGAATAGGTTCGCTCAGTGTACTTTTTGATGATATTTCAAAGAGTCATTTGCAATAACGGATAGATAAAGTATAAAGTATATATTAACAATAAAAAATGATGCGGGGTCGGTTATGAGCAATAAGGAATTTGTTCTACGAGCTTTAGGAATGAGCGGTTTAATCCTCGTCTTAACTACTATAGTCGTGACTAGGTTTTTCTAATTGACTGTAGTAATCCTTAATGGGCTTACTTTCGATAAGTCGCTCTACCTGTCCAAGAACTCTCTAAAAAAGCCATCTAGTAGATGGCTTTTTCTGTCTAAAATCATTTGTCATGACGCCCATTATATGATTTAACGAAAGGGCTTTTTTATACCCTCTCAGAATGTTAAGTCTCAGGAAATTTCGGGGTGGTTTAGTAAGAGCGTTTCCCAACTCTGACACTAGAACCAATTTTATAGTCTTTTTCAATTGAAGACTTTTTTATGACTAACAGTCTGGTCCGAATCATAACTTATACCGTCATAACAAATTGGTAGACTTAATAATAGCTCAGCAATACTTTAAACATTCGTTGTACAGACAGTCCAAATGTGTATCTCTATATTAGATATGTCAGCTTGAAGCTTAATAACTGCTGATAGCCTATTCATTAATAAAAAAAATAAAATATGGATGAGCTTGGTCTTGGTATAGATGCGTTGATTTAAAAACTCATAAATGGAAAAGGAAAATCATAATGAGCAATCAAGATGTGAACGAACAAAGTATGGATGAGCAGTACAAAAACAATCAAAAAATGGATGATAATGATATGAACAATCAAACCCTAAAAGGCGAATGGAACCAACTCAAAGGTTCAGTAAAACAAAAATGGGGAGATTTAACAGATGACGATCTCACTCATATCGAAGGTGACCGTGACAAGCTGGTTGGGCGTGTCCAAGAGCGTTATGGTCATTCAAAAGAAGATGCTGAACGTGATGTAGATGAGTGGCGTACACAAAACAAATATTGATTATGGTGTGTCTAATAATTATACCCTAAAAATGTAAAAAGCCCGTGACTATGGTCATGGGCTTTTTTAGTCAATTCTGCTAATTATGTAAGTAAAGATGAGACGCTTAATAAGTACGGTTTCTTAGTTAAACTTGAACATATAGCTGTGAGCTATTGATGTTAATATTTAATGGATTGCGCGCTTTCTCATACTTACTTACTGCACTCCATCTGCTGGTGTTTGATCTAAGTTCGAGTTATTTTCATTAACAGTAACCGTATCATCCGTCTTTTGGTCATTTTCTACACTCCCATTACTAGAATAGTATGCTGTACCACCTGCACCTTCTACCTCCTCTGTAGGAGCAGGGGTTTGATCGTCAGCCTCGGTCGCTGTTTGCACAGGTGTCATTTCGCTAGATTCTGTATTAGGAGCCGGCTCTTCTGTCTCACTGCTGCAAGCGCTGAGACCAAAGAAACTCACCAAAAATACTATCCATAGTTTATTTTGAAGCGATTTAATAGGTACTGATGTTTTCATTTTAATATCCTTATCATAGTTTCTAGCAACAAAAAACATAGAGGATGGGCTAAAGCCCTAAATAATAAGATTTTAAATTAGTCAGTATGGCGATTTACAACCTCTATAATACTCTTACAAATAAGACTATTGATGCTGCGTAGCTTTTGCTCAGGGGCGCCTTGACAGATACTGCGAAAATCATACAGCTCATCTTTATAACCAATGCAATAAAAAAACGTACCGACAGGCTTATCCTTAGTTTCAGAGCCTCCAGACGTTAATAGTCCTGTACAAGCCACATATAAGTCGGCTTCAAACATGGTCTTAGACTTATTAACCAGTTCTTGGGTGACTTCTAAGGATTCAGGTGTACACTCAGCAATTAATTGGCTCGATATATTTAACACGTTCTTTTTTATCGCAACGTCATAGCATACCAAGCCGCCCATTAATATATCGCCTGAATAAGGACTCATAGAAAAGCGATGTGCTAGATAGCCCGCGGTCGCGCTTTCAATGAAGACTATAGTCAATTGCTTATCTGCCAACAACTTAGCACAGCTATCAGTCACAACGCCCTCCATATTAGCATTAGAACAATCAAGACTATTACAGTACGATCCTATTTAAGATTCAATTCATGTAGTGATGAATTTACGTAACAGTATTTTTTAATTAAGCCTACTTATAGCGAGCCACTCAAGCTCTTTTCTTGGTTCGGTACCCTAGTGAGGACTATAACCTTAGGCTGTAGGCTAATGATATCGATATATTGAGTTATTTAGGTAATCGCAGTGTACTTCGTTGTGTACATCCAGTGAGCTTTTGGATCATTATTTTTATTTACCATAAGCGCTGTTATGGGAATAGTCGCTTAGATAACAATATTGACTATTCCTGGAGCACATCAGCAGTTTGCTTAACAAAAGCTTTTTTAATAATGACACTAGGATGCGTCTTCAATTAAACGATAATTATATTAATGTGTTGAAAATAGCTAAATCTATAGGCTTTATCAATAATTCACATTAATAGTAACTATATCAGAGTAGGTATCAGGCTTGAAGTCAGCGCTAGGAACAGTAGCGTAGACGCTTTTGTTTTGTGCGGTACCAGTTCCAGTGCCCGTTACTCCATTTCCCAAGTTTGTAGAGGTAGCAGTATTCCCCCATGGCGTTCCACTAAGACCAGGGGTAGAACGCAGTTGATAAGAAACCAAATCTGAGTTACCACCGCTTCCTTTCATAACACCCGCCCCATCTTTATTACCATTGGAAGGCGCCAAGCCGATATTGTATACCGTACCATTTGTACAAGTTAGATTAATAGGGTTAGTACCTTTGCTCTCAATATTATTAGCACTGGATGGCGTATTACCAAAATCTATATTACTTTTGGAATTAATCAAGCATTTGGTAGGAGCATTGGCTTGAACATAGAATGTATTCATACGTTGATTGGGTGTAACTCCAGGACCTGATCCTGATGATGAGGCGCAATTACCATTTATACCCGCTACAGACGTCACAAGTGTATCGTTAATATTAAAGTTGAGTTTATAACCTCCAGCGCTCTTTCCGCTCTGGTTTGGAGGGATAGCTGCATAAATTGTTAGCGTATTTGCTTGTGTAGCACCAGCTACCACTGTAACGTTGATACTAGCGGGTACTGGAGTTGATCCGTTTGCCGTAGACCCCCAAATATTACTATATCCGCTATCTTTGTAAAGCTGAAAAGGGAGATTTGTAGAGTCACCCGGTGATATCTTTGGTAGCAGTGGCAGCGCCCGCGGATTGATTCCTGCACTACCAATGTTTAAGCAGAGTGTCAGGGACTGTGGGGCATCTCCTGTATTTATGCAGGAGTAACTCACTGTACCTGTCGTTGTGAAAGTATTATTAGTGAGGAGGTCAATAGGACCAAATTCGATATTGCTTATGGATGCTGAACATGTGACGATTGGCGCTGCCTGCACTGTTCCCGTCATTAACCACAATGCAATCACCATAAAAAATGGGCTATATCGCCACTGAAACATTTTTATTTTCATTGTTGTACCTTCTGGCAGATCAGGGGACCAATGAGTGGAATCTCATCACCCTGCTTTTGATAGTCAAAACTGACAGTGCAGATGTCACTAGAGGGATTCATTATCTCGAGCACATTATGCTCATCAAGTGTATCCAGATATACCTCCCCATCAAAACCAATGATAGTCGGTGGCACCGCCGTGTTAGTGAGCTGGCGTACCTGACTGCCAAGCGGCAGCGGTTCGTTATCACTGTCTACTAGGACAACCGATGCTGAGCGCACCGGCGTGATAACAAAGTTTACTAAGGTACCAGCACGGTCAGTTGGAGTGGACTCAATACTCACCTTGTCAATCCGCAAGTCAGCGGGCAAACCCATAGGATTGATGCCAATTTTATTGCTTTGGTAAGCATTCAGTGGCGACACCAGCAACAAGCCACGACTATTGGTAGTACCGATTGGACTGTTTTGTAAGAGTACGGGCACATTAGCGATACCGTCAGTAGAGACTACGGCAAAACCACTGTTGATTTGGCGGGTTGGAAACAACCCTCCACCCATCATGACGAGTGAGCCTGTGCCACTGGCATAGCTAGCGTAACTGTCATCATTGACGCTGACACCCGCTTGTACTCGGCCATAGCGACCAAGGTAACTTAATTCTGCCAATCCATCGTTACTGTCACTTCTACTGGAATTACTATCTAAGCTATTGTCTATAATGTGTCTTGCTTGCGCGCGCCAGTTTATGCCGCCTGAATTTGGTGCTGAATGTGAAATATCAGCCACAAATACCTCACGCTCGTCTGTGTGCTGAATACTGCTATTCATTGAAACATTACGATCTAAAGAGAATGAAGCGCCGATAGAAGCACTGCTATTAGCAGAGTCATTGAGGTCTTGATTAAGACTAGCGCTCAAGCTTAGACGTTGGCCAAAGGACTTACTCCAATAAGCACTGGCGAACTGTGTGGTTTCCTGATCAGTAAGTGACACTTGGTTATAGCTCATGCCAAAACTACCTAAAGATTGAGTACTATAACCTGACGATATCTGCTCACTGTGGCGAACGGGTACAGATCCGTACTGACTACCTACATCACGGTAAGCCCCTTTCGTGCCTGTGGCACTGGCACCGATATTAAAGTGACTGTTACTCCATGAGTAGCTTGTGCTGTATTGGGCGCCATTTTGCCCTTGACTCTCACTGCCGGCTAACGAGGCAAATAAGATACCACCTGCACGACCTAATAACCACGTACCACCGACTCCGGCATTACTCAAATCTTTGGTTGCTTCGACATGGGTTTCTGCGGTAAAGCGGTTACTCACCCCATAACGCCATGTACCGCTAGCAGCAATGCTATTACCGTAATCAAAGGACTTGTTACCATAATTTTCGCGCACCGCACCCAACTCTACTGACCAGTCGGAAAGCCCTGGCTGTAGCAAGCGATGGGTGTCATATAAAGAGAACTCAAGCGTAGTGCTCTGCCCTAGTGCATCGGTAACTACCAACTGAGCATTGCCTGCGCCACTGAAACTAGGAGCCGTCTGTAGCTCAAATGGTCCGGTTGGTACGTCACCACTATATTGCTTAAGTCCATTCACATACAGCTCTACTGCTGAGGGCAAAGTTGCGGAACCAAAAAATGAAGGCAATGGAGTGGTTGCCATATAAGGCTGTAAGTCAAAATTAGTCCCAAGTTGTAGACCACCTAAGCGCGTAGAGCGCGTCCATGACAGCGCGCCTGTGAGAATGTCACCAGCACGAACCGTCAGCAGCTTATTAGGGAATGATTTGCTCCAGCTGGTATCCAAACGCACGGTGCGTCCGTCCCAATCTTTGTCATTATTGCTGCTATCCCCATTGCTGCCAGCAGAGTGAGTGGCTGTGGTCAATGCTGTAGAGCTTAGTACACCGAGAGTATTAAACGCACGCAGTTCTGTAAAAGCACTTAGGTTTTTAGCACTATTCTGGCTTTGGTTACCATAAATATTATAGTTTAATAACATGCCTGGCGATGCAGTGGGTTGCGGACGCTGATTACTGTGTGTATTGCGTATGGTCGTGTCTAGGTTGAGTAAATTTAAAGGTGCGATAAGGCTCAGCGTTTGCCGCCGTGTATTATAGTCAATCTTGAGATTAGGCAGGCTATTTAACGGTATGGGTTCGGTGCTATCAGGCGGTACAATAAAGCCAAGCTGTTGCAACACATCAGCGTTGGTCCAAAGTTGGTCTTTGCGATAAATAAAATGTACCAAACCAGAGCTGGTTTGATTAAGAGTGACATCCAGATACAGATCGAGGTCAGCTTCAGTGTTGTCACTGCCTAAGTTGAGCTGAGCCTGCCTAATATTATCAATGATTGTAGAGGTAATATCTTTAGAGACAATCTCATTTGGTTCAATAGCGTGGCTGACCGATACCGTTATATAGGGCAGTAAAACTGCTTTAGCGAGTGGAATTGTCCAGTGTGACGTCCTGTGTCGTCTGAATTCCATTGATCGTTACCTTGAATTTACCGGTTATTGTCCCTGTCGGAAGGGCGGATGGCGGTATTTTCAGTGTCCAGTTCATAGTGGTATCTGGTAAAACATAACCCAGTAAACCTTGATGTATATTAACGCTATTGCCCGCAGCATCTACAACGCTCAGGTCAATCAACTTAGCATGACCATTACCGCTATTGCCGATACTTAGTTTTATCTGCTTACTATCTGGTAGTAAACTATAACGCCATTGTAATTGTGGAGCAGTTTTAACAATACCAACGGGCTGCACAAATACCGGTAAAGAATAGCTTAACGCAAATTGCAAGCCTGTCTTTTGGATAGCAGACTTAATAGGTAACTCATTAACAAAAATTCGATAGCTATCTTCCACCGCTCCAGCACCTTGTGGCGGAGCCTTAGCCCGGATAATTCGAACCAGTTGTTTGTCACCGGGGTTGAGCTTAATCATTGGCGGACTGGCCAATAATCCTCGTGAGGGTGTGAGTTGATCGCCTGTTTCATCCTGTGACCACTGATAAATGCGCACTTGCGCACTTATCGCTTCGTCACTTGAGTTACTAAGGGTCAGGCCACTGGCGTTTTCTCTAGCTTGTAAGCTTAAGGAGGTGGGAGAGACCTGTAGACCACTCGCCATTGCTCCACTACCAAATAATAATAAGCTAGAGACAACACCAAGTTTCGCAACACGGGGTAACCAAAGACTAAACATAGAAACTAATAGGCTACAGAAATATTAATAGTATCTGAGTAAGGACCAGGCGTAACGTCGGCTGCGTCAGTTACTGTGAGAAATATAGAAGTAGAGATGGCGGTAGCATAATTTTCGAATGCTGCGGTCTTAACTGGAGTAGTAGTACCCCAAGCGTCACCAGCAGCTGAGACAGAAGTCAATTTATATGCAACCAATTCTTCTCCTAATAATCCACCTTTTAAGTTACCAGTTCCGTCGAGGCTAGTAGTTGATGCAGGTGTCAGACCGATAGTAGCAATAGAACCTTTAGAGCAGTTTAATATAAGTGCAGTTTCTGCTGTTACAGCTTCAGTCGCTGTACCTGCTTCAGTTGCGGCGAGTAGCACATCTACAGGAGGTGCATTTACAGTACATATTGATTCAACTTCCATACTAACGCCAAAACTACTCGAGGTAGGGCTAGCAGCATTCGCACTAGACATAGCAGCAAAGCCACCAATAGTAACTAATGTAGCGGTCATTAAAGATTTTGTAAATTGCATAGTAAAGCTCCAGGGGTTAGTGTTTTTATCATTAGAAGCTCAATACTTAGATAAATACTGAATTTCACCGTGCTATAAAGCTGAAATTACATATTTTGGCAATCTAGAGCCCACTGGAATAATGTACCTGATTGAGAATCACAATTCATATATATAGCTATAACAAGATATACACAAAATGAAATTACTTTCCAAAAATTGTATATATATTGTAACACATTCTGTGTACATGTGAACACTAAAATTCCGGTTAAATCGCAAGTCCGTTAGTTAATTGAAAGTTAGTCAAACTAAAGGTTTAACAGAGAGGTTTTTTTATCTTTTCTATTTTTAATAGGCAGTTAAATTTTAATGCTCAATAAATATAAATAGGTTTGTAATATGCCACAATATCTTTTGAGTATACCCCAAGGGAACCAGCTATTTCACCACTCAAACGTATTAACAGACCACTTAAAACAGACTGGTATAATGGAACCACTTATAACAGACTATTTTAGGTGTTTATGTTTATCAGAGCGTATCTACGAGCGTCTACCAAAGAACAGGACGCTAAACGTGCCAAAAGCGAACTCATAGCATTTGCCAACGATCATGGCCACAAGATTGCTGCCTTCTATGTCGAAAACGAATCAGGAGCTACCTTGGTGCGACCCAAGCTTATGCAACTGATTGAAGATGCTCATAAGGGCGATGTTATCTTAGTTGAACAAATTGATCGCTTGGCACGTTTGAACCAAGCTGATTGGGATACTCTCAAAAGAATGTTATCAGAGAAAAAGCTCTCTATCGTATCAAAAGAGCTGCCGACGTCCTATATGGCGCTTCAATCTGAAAGCAGCACTGAATTTATGAGCAGTGTATTGCAGGCCATCAACTCGATGATGCTGGATATGCTCGCAGCCATTGCTCGAAAAGATTATGAGGATCGCCGTAACCGTCAGATGCAAGGTATTGCTCGTGCCAAAGCAGAAGGTAAGTATTCAGGACGTAGGAGAGATACGGAGAAGCGTAAGATTATCGCTAGTCTGCTCAAATCAGGTCATAGCTATTCTGAGATACAAGGTATGACCAAGTGCTCACGGCATCTGATTGCTGATGTGGCCAAGGAAAGACCGGAACTTATCATTGCTCATTAAGTGGTTCCACTACGGCAGTCTACTATGAGTAGTCTATTAATGGATTAATGAGCCTTTTTAGATGGTTCCGCTGGGATATACCTACTGGAATCTTGAGCTAGAACCTAAAGATTTAAGTCCTCACAAGGATACCATATCTACCTAGTAAGCTTATAAACGCTAATATTCAAGATATAGCTATCTTATGGTCTTCAAAAATTTCTTCTACAATCATATATACATTTGTATAAGGATTTGTAATTCCTCTACTCTCCATTTGCTTTGCATTGCTAATTGCTGTTGCAAGATTTTGATGTAAGATTGAAAGGTCATTTTCATTTTTAGCGTATTTTTTAAGGAGCTTAGTCGCTTCAGACTTAACTTGTTGACTTGCAGTTTTTGAGCCTTTCTTGTTAAAAGGCTTACTGGATTGCATAAAGTGCAGTAGATACCATACTTCAAAGCAAGGGTCAGATAGAATAGCCTCGAAATTCTTTTTCTGTCTTATGCTTTCCACAGCTGCTTGATAAGTATGATGTTGATCTTTGTCAAAGACACAATAAACCTTATCATACTCTACTTCGCCTTTAAGTTTGCTAACTCTGTATAGCTCCACTGCTGTTGAATATACAGACATAGGAGCTGATCCACACTTACCTATTATCTGAACATTAGCTGCATTAATCTTATATTTATGTATCAGACTTTTAAAATAATTAGGCTCAGTGACTTCGCCTTCACACACAATTAGTATGTTCTTGTATTGTCTAAGAAGTTTTGACTTGCGAGATAAACTATTTTTGGGCTGCCTCTTTGACATTATTGTTCCGCTTTTAAAAAATTAGATTGGGAGTCAATGAATGGAACAGCTCCAAACAAACCTTTCAAGTACTGAGCTTCATAGCTTTCACTGCGGTCCTTCCTCACGCTAAAATCATGTAAAGAGTAGATACGCGAAGCATAACTCTCATCCTTTTCAACAAACCAAATCTGGTCACGGCGAAAAAGATCTTTTTTCATTAAGTGTGTATCGTGAGTAGTAAAGATTAACTGAGCGTTTGTTTTATTAGCATCATTATCATGAAATTTTTCAATAAGGAATCTAACTAATTTAGGATGTAGATGATTATGTAATTCATCCAAAACCAAAATACTCCCTTCGCTTAAGGTGTCAATAATAGGTCCTGCAAGAGAAAATATTTTTTTAGTGCCCTCTGACTCTTCCTCAAAATCAATTACCTTATTTTGTCCATCAATCTCTCTAACAGACTGAAGGTCAATTATTCCACCTTCTTTAAAATCTTTGATTATTTGTGATTTTATTTCTTCAGGAATTCCAACAGGGAACGAGAGTTTATCGACGTCTATTTCTTCTTTCTTAACCAGGAAATCGTCAATACCAATATCGGCATATTTAAGAAAATCCAGTATCTGTTTTTTATATGTACTTTCACTGCAGATAGATTTGGTATAACCCTCACCAAAATGGGAGCTGGTATCTGTTGTGATATGCAATTTTTGATCAAACCAGTCATATATTGGTTTTAATTGCTCGCTATTTAGGTTAACTGCATTAGATAAGAATAAGACATTAGGTCTCGTATTGCTCTCCCAATCGCTTTTATTCCCCTTGAATAAGCTACTGAAAGTGTAATCATATCCATTTTTCTTACTTTGATCATATTTCCGATAAAACCATTCTTGAACACGACCTTTAGGGTAAGCATGTAGCCATTCTTCGATAATATGTTCTTTATCAAAGATTAAGCCGTAGTCATATCTAATAAGCTTCTGATTGTCAGAATTTTTAGCAGTTTCAGATGTTTCTACATGATTAGCTGCACTAGCAATGATTGAAATACTGATTTCAATTGGTAAATCCTTTGATTCTCTATCAAAACTAAACAGATCAGTAGGTATTTTTTGATTAGGTTTGAGATTAGTAGAGTTAATAACTAAGGACTTCATATATTTTAAAGCTTTGATTAAATTAGATTTTCCCGATGAGTTGGCACCGTAAATAACACTTGTCCTCAATAGATCAGGTGTCTTAGGAACGTGAGGATTGAAAGTATTTGTTGATAGAAGTTCCTCGCCTTGAGATTTAACCATGGTAAAAGTAGCTTGGTCTCTGAACGAACGATAGTTCTTCACTGTAAATTCAATGAGCATATAGGGACTCTATTATATTTTGCAAGGCTTTTTTGGCATAATTAACCAAAAAACTATTTTAAAATATCATATAACAGTTCTTTGCTTGTGTATATGTTTAATTCTAACTATGACTTTTTTAGAAAAAAACTACCTTAATCCTATTTTAATGTTTTTAATAGTTTTTAATAGTTTTTAAAAGCTTTTAGGCTCGCTACAGAGCTTACCAGTAAAGGATTTTGGGGCTTATAAAGCTACCTTTTACGACCCATAAAGCTACCTTTTACGACCCATAAAGCTACCTTTTACGACCCATAAAGCTACCTTTTACGACCTTATAGGTACTTTTAGGTTACCGTTGTAGCGATATGTATTTAATGTTATGGTTATGCTTAATTTATACATTGTTCAATTACAGGCAAGGCAGCCATGACCAAAAAACAAATAGTTTCTAAAGATAATGATTTGATGGGCGCAAGTTATAGCTTAGGAGTGGCAGAGCAGCGGCTTATATTTCTAGCAATCATTGAAGCAAGGGAGCAAAACAAGCTGATTGATGTAGGTAAGCCTTTGCGCCTTTACGCTAAAAGCTATGAGCAGCAATTCAGTGTAGAGAAACATACTGCATACGAAGCCATGAAACGTGCAGTTAATGGATTGTATGAAGCAGGATTTAGTTACGACAAGATAGAAGAGGCGAGCGGTAAGAACATACATTATAAAAGCCGTTGGGTAGAGAAGATTGCTTATGCTGATGAATTGGGCTGTGTTGAGCTAACTTTTGCGAGTGATGTTATACCGCTGATAACACGTCTTGATAGCTGCTATACCGAATATGAGTTAAGGCAGGTAAGTAGCTTGCAAAGCGAATATGCCATTAGACTATATGAATTAATGATACGTTGGCGCTCAGTTGGCAAAACCAATAAGATAATGATTGGTGATTTACGCTCGATGCTAGGGGTTGAGTCTAGTAAATATAAACAGATGAATAACTTTAAAGCAAAAGTATTAGACCATGCTATAAAGCAGATTAATGATCATACGGACATTACAGCCACGTATGAGCAGCATAAGCAAGGGCGTCAGATTGCAGGCTTTACCTTTAGGTTTAAAATTAAGGAAAAAGATACGAAACCTCTTAGCACCGTAAGAGATCCTCATGCTATAGATTGGATAAATGGTGTTACAGATGAAGAGATTAAAGGTATGACTCCAGCGCA
>NZ_CAJHAJ010000014.1 GCF_904846345.1 Psychrobacter maritimus | reverse complement strand
GACAGGGATTGAGTCAAATAACAATTTGAAAATTAATTATAATAATCGAACTATGTTCAATAATATTACATATTAAATAGTAGTCTTAAATTATATTGATATAAAATGTACCAATTTCTGTTTTGTATTTTTGTTATTTCTACTTACTAGTTAGTTTTTCCATCATTTTTTATACAAGTTTCGTAAATACAAGAATCTAGAAAACAAAAAAAGCGCCCTAAGGCGCTTTTTTATATTTAAGTCTTTATGGTTAAGTTATTTATTGCTTTTCGGCACCAAAGGTTCCTTGGAAAGTTGTACCTTCACCTGGTTGAGCACCCTTACCGCCTTGAGCTAACGCTTCTTGGTAAACCCCGCCTAAGAATTTAGCATCCTCGCCATAGAAACCACCTGCGGTATCAATATTATTTACATTACCAGCAAAGGTATTGCCGCTGATATCTGCATTGATATTAATCTTATTATCAGTAGGCATATATTTATAATCGCCATCTGCAAATGTCAATGTTCCTTCAAGTTTGCTATTAACGAAGTCAACATCGAACTTCGAGGTTCCATTAACGACTGGACCGCCACGCTTGCCCTCTTTTAAATGTAGGTTTTCCATATAAGTAGCAACACCAGCATACGCTACCATACCATCATTAATATTGTTATCAATATTGTACTTTGCCAAGTCTTTCATGTACTGCATATCTTCAAGGTTTGTACCATTGCCTTGTACGTAGACAGTGGATACACGCGCCAAGTCTGTTGTAGCTAACTTTGGATCTCCATATACATGTCCAATTTGCATCTGCGTTTTCATTTGTGTATCAAAGTTCTTATAAACAGATGAATAGTTTAGATCTAATGCTACAGGACCTTGAACTTTTGTGTTTTCAGTATGAAGCTTAAAACCATTACCATACTCTGAATCACTAGTTCCACTTATATTGACAAGAACCTTCTGTTTTACAGAGTCAGGCTTGGTCATATCAGCACGGGCAAAGAATTTATCGTAACCAGTAAAGTTATCTCCTAATTGATTGTCTACAGGAACCTTAGATCCATCTACAGTCACAGTCTCTGTAAAGTCAGATTTGTCATTACGTATCTCTGCATAACCAATCGCATCTTCCGTAAGAGTTAAGAACTTTTTACTACTTAGCGTATTACTCTGGAAACCAGTAAGTTCAGTATCTACTTTAGCATCTGGATTAACTGGCGGCGTCGGCGTCGGCGTCGGCGTCGGCGTCGGCGTCGGCGTTGGCGTCGGCGTTGGCGTTGGCGTCGGTGTCGGCGTCGGTGTTGGCGTCGGTGTTGGCGTTACAGCTGCGTTTTTCTCAGCACCAAAGGTACCTTGCGAACCATTACCTTCATAAATACCACCGATATAATTGGCGTCCTTACCGTAGAAGGCACCATTAGTATTATACTCACCCTTTTTACCTGTGAATTCGTTGCCATTGATATCAGCACCTAGTGCAATATCGCCGGCTTTAGTAAAGCTTAGCTTACCATCGACTTTTTTCGCAACGAAATCAGCTGTAAATTCTGAGCTACCATACTCAATGGCATTCCCTGAACCTACTTTACGATTGGTGGCATCGCCAGTATATTCAAACTTACCTTCACCCGGTAGAGTTGCTGTTTTATTACCAATGACTAATACGCCGTCCACTGGGATTTGATTTCCTAATGCATTCACCTCACCATCAACATGGGCGATACGGAGTGCACCATCAGTACCGAAATCTTTATAGGTTGAGGTATAAGTTAGGTCGTCTTCACCCAGCACATTGCCTTTGCCTTGATGAGATTTAAACCCACTTCCGGTGTCAACATCATTGTCACCAGATAAGGCAACTGCTACTGGTTTTTGAACAATTCCTGTCAAAGCTTCATCAGCGCGGGCATCGGCATCGGATACGCTACGAATATCAAAAGTACGTGTGGTTACTTCTTTTACCCCTGCAATCGCTCCTGTATTCACAGAAAGATGCTGTGCACCTGATAATTTAGTTTCTGCTGCAGAGCTATAATCCGCAGGTGTTGGCGTCGGTGTTGGCGTCGGTGTTGGCGTCGGTGTCGGCGTCGGTGTTGGCGTCGGTGTTGGCGTTACAGCTGCGTTTTTCTCAGCACCAAAGGTACCTTGCGAACCATTACCTTCATAAATACCACCGATATAATTGGCGTCCTTACCGTAGAAGGCACCATTAGTATTATACTCACCCTTTTTACCTGTGAATTCGTTGCCATTGATATCAGCACCTAGTGCAATATCGCCGGCTTTAGTAAAGCTTAGCTTACCATCGACTTTTTTCGCAACGAAATCAGCTGTAAATTCTGAGCTACCATACTCAATGGCATTCCCTGAACCTACTTTACGATTGGTGGCATCGCCAGTATATTCAAACTTACCTTCACCCGGTAGAGTTGCTGTTTTATTACCAATGACTAATACGCCGTCCACTGGGATTTGATTTCCTAATGCATTCACCTCACCATCAACATGGGCGATACGGAGTGCACCATCAGTACCGAAATCTTTATAGGTTGAGGTATAAGTTAGGTCGTCTTCACCCAGCACATTGCCTTTGCCTTGATGAGATTTAAACCCACTTCCGGTGTCAACATCATTGTCACCAGATAAGGCAACTGCTACTGGTTTTTGAACAATTCCTGTCAAAGCTTCATCAGCGCGGGCATCGGCATCGGATACGCTACGAATATCAAAAGTACGTGTGGTTACTTCTTTTACCCCTGCAATCGCTCCTGTATTCACAGAAAGATGCTGTGCACCTGATAATTTAGTTTCTGCTGCAGAGCTATAATCCGCAGGTGTTGGTGTTGGTGTCGGCGTTGGAGTCGGAGTCGGAGTCGGAGTCGGAGTCGGCGTTGGAGTCGGCGTTGGAGTCGGCGTTGGAGTCGGAGTCGGAGTCGGAGTCGGAGTCGGAGTCGGAGTCGGCGTTATTGTTTCAAATACATCGCCAAGATTATAAGAAGGCTCATCAGTCGTATTACAGGCGGCGAGGATCATTGATGTTAAGAGTACTACACTGGCTTTTAGCGGGGTTTTGAATTTTTTAGCTGTCGATACAGCCGTGATTGAATTACGGTTAGGTGACATTCTTCTTCCTCCATGGATGATTAATTGATATTCCTTTATCTACTACTTGTACTACTAGTGTTTAGATAAGAGCTATAGATAACCAAATTTAGTTTACAAAGTCAATTCATAAAAGCTGACTGCTGTTGATAAAAAAATGACGCAAACGTTCATTTGTGAGAGGTTAAACATTTCTATGAGTATTAATTCAGTACTCAATAAGATAGATAATAGTCATTAGTGAAGCTTATCTAACTCACTAGATAAGCTTTTTAAGAACTTTATTCAAAATAATACTATCAAATGCAATTTTACTGACTTTGGTAAGAGATTTTTACGCCCGCAATATAACCATCATTGTCTTCAGCCTTACTGACGATACTACCATTAGGTAACTGTCCAGTAGCATCCCCAAACTTAAGATACTTGCCGCCGACAGATACTGCCCACTCTGGTGTGACATTGTATTTAATGCCACCACCAATACTATAAAAACCTTCAATGGTACCAAGTGAACTCACAGGGTCTCCAGCACCAGAATCATAGCCGAGAACAACTGAACCAGCCAATTTTTCATTAAATCGCTTAGCTAAACCAACATCGACCTTCCACTGATCTTTTTCGTAGGATAATAATGGTAAACCTTCTGGTACAGCTGCCTTTGAGAATACATTATATAAAGGCGGAACAATCGAAAAATCACTCCAAGGCACCCAGCGAACATCAAGCGTTCCTAATAATTGATACTTTTCACTCAAACCTGTCTGTATATTTAAGTTTACTGATTCAGGTGTGGTAACTGTCGCCTCAGTTGTCGCATTGGCTTGGATATCATATCCAGCACTTCCTGGAATCTGAGAAAGAACAAGGCCTTTATATTCACTATCTAAAAGCGGAACTCTCTCAGCGATATCTGTTTTATGTTCAATTTCAGAACGATAAGTTAAAGCAGCATTAAGCGCTATTTCGGGTTTGCTATAAGCAAGACCTGCAACCCAGCCGTAATCAGTATCCGCATTAACGTTAGCATCATAGCCTGTTAACGGACCATAGGCTTTACCTCGCAAATGTACGTCCGCTTTTGCTTTTTGCATTACTGGGCCACCAAATACTTGGAAACCATTAGACTTGTAACCAACCAAACCGGTCCAAGTCTCAGTATGAACACTAACATTGGTATTTTTATTATAATCAGGGTCTGTTATTGCAGAGTTTATTTTTTCGTTTTCAGCACCTATTCCATTGAATTTAGGTGTGATAAGCGTTTCTTCACCTACTTTTGATACGAAATTACTATCACCTTTATATTCTACCTCTGCCCCGAATGGCTCATCATAAAAGACACCAATACTTATATTGTCATTGACGTCCGTTTTGACACCATAACGCATAAAGCTATAGGTATCATCAGTAGCATTACCGGTACTCTTACCTTTAACATATTCAGCTTCAGTATTTGTTATACCAAATTTATTGCCCGCATTGTCATGAGCAGATACCTTGGTATCGATATAAGCAAAATCAACTTCTGCATAGGTTCCGGGATTAAAAAAGCCTTTGATATCTTGACCAGAACGATCAAGACCAGCAGCTTGCGTCAATGATGCAGCCGACAGAGTAATAAGAGCGAGAGTAAGTTTAGAGATAGGGAATTTTTGAGACACTTGATATCCTCCATGAATATAATAACTGGCAAATAGCTTGGTTATGATATGTCTTATATCAGTAACTTCAGCTGATGCTGTGCAATCCTTTGCCAAACGACTTTGAACTAAATCTTTAGAAGTAAGAATCGATGACTCGATCTTCACATTTCCTAAACATCAGACATTACAGCTATGTAAGATAACGTAACCGATTTAAGTATCATAATTAAAGTTGAGTCTTATAGCAACTCCCTTTTTGAACTTTAAAGAAATAGGCTAAAGCCGATAGAGTCTTTACTAAAAAAAAAATATAAATTGGTACGACTCAAACCTATGATATCAGTACGTCTTAATCAGAAAATTATGTATTAGACATATTAGTCAGAGGAATTTTTTATATTAATTTCTAAACATATAAGTATAAAAAAAGCAAAGCAGCCTATATGGCTGCTTTGCTTTTATGAACATTAGTATCTCTAATTAACGATAGAAAACTTAATTACTCGCCTTGGTAAGACAATTTTACGCCAACGATATATCCATCATTGTCTTGGAAATCACCAACCAATTTTTGAGTTGGCAATTGACCTTTGGCATCGCCGAACCATAGATATTTACCACCGGCTGATACAGCCCATTCGGGAGTGACGTTATATTTAGCGCCCAAACCAACACTATAATAGCCATCGATAGGACCTAGTGACGTTGTTACATCGCCAGCCCCGCTATCCCAGCCAACAGTACCACTTACCGCTAAGGCTGGAGCAATACGCTTGGCGAGACCAAGCTCTACCTGCCATTGGTCATCTTCATATTCTACTAAATCTAAACCATTGGGGCGTGCTGCGCTTGTACTAGCTGCATTATATAAAGGGGGAGTAATTACAAAATCACTCCAAGGTACCCAGCGTACTTTTGCTGTGGCTAGTGTTGTAGGATTAACACCTGTTTGGAAGTCGAAGTTTACTGACTTAGGAGTAGTTAATTCCATAATAGTATTCTGAGTAGATGGAAGTGTACCACCACTTAATAAAGGAGCTAGAGGATAACTCTCATATATATTCATACTATGGTCAATTTCAGACCGATACGTCAAAGCAGCTTTTAAAGCGATTTCAGGCTTACTATAAGATACACCCGCTAACCAACCATAATCCTGATCTGGGTTAATATTTGAGGTGTAACTAGTAGCGGGACCATAAGCAAGACCGCGTAATTTCACATCAGCTTGTACACGCTGAGCAACTGGACCGCCGTAAATTTGGAAATTTTTATCTGCGCCAAGCTTCATACCAAGAATAGCAGTTAGGTTCTCACTACGAACTTCAACATTAGTACCCTGCCCTGCAGTCGTTGCTTCAGCCCCTATGACTGCATTACCTAGTGGTCCGCTAGGCTTTTCATCATTTGCAAACTCACCTGCTGATTGAGCAGGATTAGTATTTGCAACGAAGTTGTTATCACCTTCATATTTGGCAGCAGCGCCAAATGGCTCGTCATATAAAACACCAATACTAAAAGTGTCATTGATATCAGTTTTTACACCATAACGGAAGAAATCATAAGATTCGGCGATATCACCCGTAGCATTACCACGTACATAGCTATTATCAAGAGGATTATTATTAGAGCTATCATAACCACTAACATCAGCATCGATATAGGTATATACAGCTTCGGCATAAGTGCCATCTTGTAAGAATGCAGTGATATCTTGACCTGAGCGATCAAGACCTGCAGCGTTAGTCATACTGGCTACAGAAAGAGTAGCTATCGCTACGGCAAGGGTTTTTAAGTGAAAAGTAGCGCGCATTGTATATCTCCAAACATCCTCGTTGTTAAATCGTTGTAATAATCAACATTTAGCATTGTTACGCAAAATATATGATTATGTAAACGATGTCCTAAAATGAATAGTAATGACTTTCTGACACTAAAACAACAATTAAAACGCTTTATTTCTTGTTAATGACTGAGCGGTACAAAACATTAAATTACTTTAATAAACAATAGTTTACTTACTATACAATCAGTAATTTCTAATTAATATTATTGGCGAACTTAAATCGGAAAACATAGGTTTTTATTCTCAAATTAAAAGGTATTGATTATTGTATTTTTCTTTATTTTAAACATAAAAAAAACGACCTATTTAAGGTCGTCTTTTTATCTAAAAAATATAACTTATATCAATATTAGTAATTTTCAGTTTTACTTAGCTTGATAAGATAGCTTCATACCAAGGGCAAAACCATCATTGTCTTCAAAGTTACTAACCACTTTTTTATTTGGTATTTGACCTTCAGCATCACCGAACCAGAGATATTTGCCACCAGCAGAAACAGCCCAGTTTTCAGTAAGGTTATACTTTGCCCCTAGACCCGCGCTGTAATAACCCTCAATAGGACCTAATGAAGTAACTGGATTACCGGCACCACTATCCCAACCGATATTACCAGTCACTGCTAGTGCTGGGGTTAAACGTTTGGCTAAGCCTAATTCTACTAACCATTGATCTTTATCGTAGCTTACTAGTGATAAATTGCTAGCTTGATTATAAAGAGGTGGCACAATAGCAAAATCACTCCAAGGTACCCAGCGTACTTTAGCCGTCGCTAACATAGTAGGATTGATACCTGTCTGGAAATCAAAATTTACAGATTCGGGAGTTGTGATTTCAATTTCACCAACTCTTGTTGGATTCATTTGCTTAAGAGCTAAAGCTGGAAACGTTTCAGAAATTGGTAAGGTATGATCGATTTCTGAACGGTAAGTGAGGGCTGCTTGTAACGCGATCTCAGGTTTACTATAAGCAACACCTGCTAACCAACCATAATCTTGAGCAGCACTAATATGTGTAGTATAGCCATCTGCTTGACCATATGCTTTACCACGCAACTTCACATCTGCTTGAACACGTTGAGCTACTGGACCGCCATATACTTGGAATTCTTTGTTTTCACCAAATTTTGCACCAAGAATACCTGTGATACTTTCAGTACGCACTTCAACGTTAGTCGACTCACCATTTGGTTGTATAAATCCACCAAAACTAGGATTTGGCTCATGAGATATAAAATCATTTTTGCCACTATAATCAGCTGCGGCGCCAAAAGGCTCATCATATAGAACACCAATGCTAAAGGTCTCATTGATATCTGCTTTTACGCCATAACGAAAGAAGTCATAAGACTCTGCGATATCATCAATTTTGTTATCTGAAGAATCTTTCCCACTCACATCAGCATCTAGATAAGTATAAACCGCTTCGGCATAGGTGCCATCTTGTAAAAATGCCGTGATATCTTGACCTGAACGATCAAGACCTGCCGCACTAGCGATACTAGCTGCAGAAAGAGCAGCCAAAGCTACCGTAAGAGTCTTTAGATTGAAATTTGCGCCCATCGTGTATCTCCAAACATCCACATTGTTTTACCGCTACACCGAACTTTGTTAGGTAGACAGTATCTAAGGTGAAGGATACTAATGTTTTTTTTACATTAAGACAACCTAAAAACACATTATTTCTCTAATATGACTCAATAGTCATCGTACGGTGTATTTATGCAAAAACACACATATACGCTTATCATAAACAGCCCATCAGACGGCTTATCAGTAAGAGGTGTTTTTCCACTTAATAGTGTGGCGGTCTATCTGCCACAACATCAAACGGCGCCACACCGCCCTCTCCATCTTGGCTTTCGACTTGTTTATAGATAAACTGCACCTGTCGCTGCAAGGTTTGGATATCTCTGTCTTGACGCGTAATGACCTCATCAAGCCGTTCTACGGTAACCTCAAGATGAGACAGGTTCATCTGTAATTCAATAACCTGTGCTTGTAAATCCGCTTGGGTATCTGACAGCTTAGCTTGACTATTGGAAGGTTTGCTATCTATCGAATTCAGTTCATTCATATTTTTCTCAATACCAGATAATGTAGTCATGACCTTTGTCAAATCTCACCCATGACCATTTAAAATAACCGTTATAAAATAGTGCTTATAAATGCATTTACGCATACTACAGTTAGGTGGCAGCATGTTATACTGCTAGCAATTTTGCAACAACCCCTACCTCACTATTATATAAGCTTAAGATATTCTATGGCATTGATACATTTAAAAGATATTCACTTAGCCTTTGGCGTCGCTCCTGTTCTTGACGGTATTGATTTTGCGATTAATGCGGGCGAGCGTGTGTGTTTGATTGGCCGCAATGGCGAAGGTAAATCCACCTTATTTAAACTGATTAACGGCTCATTGCAGCCTGACAGCGGTGAGATTATCACCAATAGCAGCATGCGTGTTGCGATGCTAGAGCAAGACGTCCCTGAAACCAGCGGTCGTATCTTGGACATCGTGATGGGCGGTAGCCGCCGTACCGCTGATTTGCTCATTAACTATAATAAGCAAGTCGATATGTGTGCCAACGGCGATATGGACGCTTGCGAGCATATGGCAACCTTGCAGCATGATATCGATGCGGTACATGGCTGGGATTTAGAGCGCGATGCAACCCGTCTGATTACGACCATGGGACTCGATCCTGAAGATGACTTGTCTTCACTTTCTGGTGGTCGTAAACGCCGCGTACTACTTGCACGTGCGCTGGTTACTAAGCCTGACGTGCTATTGCTCGATGAGCCAACCAACCATTTAGACGTTGAAAGTATCGAATGGTTAGAGCGCTTCTTATTAGATTGGCAAGGTTTGACTTTATTATTTGTGACTCACGATAGAGCATTTGTGAATAAGCTTGCTACGCGTATCGTTGAGCTTGACCGTGGTCAGTTAACAAGCTATGACGTGACCCAAGGCGCAAAAGGTTATGCGCGTTATCAAGAATTAAAAGAGCAGCAGCTACTTGCTGAAGAAAAAAATAATGCTAACTTTGATAAGAAACTGGCACAAGAAGAAGTTTGGATTCGCCAAGGTATCAAAGCGCGTCGTACCCGTAACGAAGGTCGCGTCCGTGAGCTAAAAGCGTTGCGCGAAGAGCGTAGTGGTCGCCGTGAGCAAGTCGGTAACGTCAATATCACCATGGGTGAAGGCGAGAAAAGCGGCAAGCTGGTCTGTAAAGTTAAAAACTTGCATCTGGAATATGATGGCAACGTCTTGGTCGATAACTTTAGCACCATGATTATGCGCGGCGATAAAATTGGTATCGTGGGTCCCAACGGCGCTGGTAAAACCACGCTCATTAAAGCCCTACTCGATATGTCTGACGATGAAGTCACCAAAACAGGTACAGTTGAGCTTGGCACTAATCTGAAAATTGCCTTTTTTGATCAGCTGCGTGATCAGCTAGATTTAGAAGCCAGTGTCGCACAAAACGTCTCAGAAGGTTCAGACTTTGTCGAAGTTGGCGGGCGCAAGACGCATATCATGAGCTATTTGCAAGACTTCTTATTTGCCCCAGAACGTGCACGTACGCCAGTCAAAGCCCTATCAGGTGGTGAACGTAACCGTGTATTACTTGCCAAGCAGCTATTAAAGCCTGCTAACATTCTGGTACTCGATGAGCCAACCAACGATTTGGATATGGCAACCTTGGAGCTATTAGAAGAGTCTGTTAGTAGCTTTAACGGTACTATCCTGCTGATTAGCCATGACCGCTCATTTATGGACAACGTTGTCACCTCTACTTGGGTGTTTGATACTGATGAAGACGGCAAAGGGGTGGTCAAAGAGTATGTCGGTGGCTATCAAGAATATTTGGTACAAAAGAACCGTGAAGAAGCAGCAAAGGCTAAGAATGCTAAATCGTCTAGCGATAATGCTGCCAATAGCAAATCTAGCAATAAAGCTACGGTTGCCGCAAAGCCTAATACAGCTGCTAAAAAACTCAACTATAACGAGCAGCGTGAACTTGATAATTTACCGAAAGAAATCGCCGCGCTTGAAGCTGAGCAAACTCAGCTAGAAGAAAAGCTGGCTGACGGGTCATGGTTTACCAAAGATATTGAAGCCGCGACTGCCGCCAGTGAGCGTTTATTGGTCATCGAAGATGAGATGATGACTAAGCTTGAGCGCTGGCATACTCTTGAGAGCTAGTATTTATAGTTAGTATAAAAAATAAAGCACTACAAGCTTAGTATGAATCATGACGCCCTTACCTTTAATGGTTATACCTTTAATATCTATCATATTAATAGATATCTTATTTAAAATGCACTATTAAAGGTAGAGCGATTTATAAGTATTTCATTTTAGTAAGTAGAAATAAATAGCCAACGGCTACTTACACAGTAGTGATGTGCTGAAAGTTAGTGAACATTGTCTGAATTTCAAGTATCATTCGCTATTGCTGAATATCCTTATTAATTATAAGGTCATTATTCCTATAAGCCTTGTTGCATACAGGCATCTGTTAAACATTGATAAGTAAGGTCTTTTAGACCCATTATCTGGTTTAACGTTGTAGCGTGCCCTATCAAGGTTGCTTTATTTTTAACACAATAATTTATTTTATGACCGAAATAGCTTAGAATAGCAACAATTAGCAAAATTAGGCACAGCTAACGTGGCTTGATAATTGTAATTTTTCTAAGCCACAAACCCAGTGTGGGATAATCCCATTTCATTCACCTGGAGGAAGTTTTAATGAGCCATGCCGAAGGCGTTAACGTACAACGTCGTAGAGTTCTTATTGCCTCGACTGCCGTAATTGGTGCAGCTGGGGTAGCTGCTGTGGCAACACCTTTTGTCCGTTCTTGGACCCCAAGCGCTAAAGCTGAGGCTGCTGGTGCGGCAGTGACCCAAGATATTGGTTCTATCGAAGCAGGACAAATGATTGTCGTCAAATACCGTGGTAAACCTATCTTTGTGGTCAAGCGCACTGAAGAGATGCTGACCACGCTTGAATCAGTAAAGCCACTATTATCTGACCCCGATTCTGATGCATCTTTGCAACCTGAATACTGTAAAAATCCTGAACGCTCTATCTCGCCAGAAGTATTGGTGGTAGAAGGCGTCTGTACGCATTTAGGCTGTGCACCAAACTACCGTCCTGATGTTGGCGCAGCCGATTTAGGTGGTAATGATTGGTACGGTGGATTTTTCTGCCCATGTCATGGCTCTAAATATGATTTAGCGGGTCGTGTTTATAGTGGTGTACCTGCACCGCTTAACTTACCCGTCCCAGAGTACAACGTGGATGGTACCATCTTGACGATTGGGGAGGCTTAATATGAGCATGGGTAAAAAGTTAATGCATTGGGTGGACGCGCGTTTTCCTGCGACTGAAACCTATGAATATCATATGTCAAAGTACTATGCACCAAAGAACTTTAACTTTTGGTATTTCTTTGGCGTGTTATCAATGGTGGTACTGGTCAACCAGTTAGTCACTGGTATTTGGCTGACGATGATGTACAACCCAAGTGCCGAAGGGGCATTTGCCTCTGTTGAATACATCATGCGTGATGTTAAAGGTGGCTGGCTCATCCGTTATATGCACTCGACCGGCGCATCAGCGTTCTTCGTCGTGGTATATCTGCATATGTTCCGCGCCTTGCTATACGGTTCATACCAAAAACCACGTGAGCTTATTTGGCTCATCGGTATGGGTATTTACCTAGCATTGATGGCAGAAGGTTTCTTCGGTTACCTACTTCCTTGGGGCAACATGTCATTCTGGGGCGCACAGGTTATCTTAAACCTACCTGCTGCACTGCCTGTGATTGGTGATGGTCTTGCTGAATGGGTACGTGGTGATTATATTATCTCAGGTATCACCCTAAACCGCTTCTTTGCCTTGCATGTGGTTGCGATTCCGCTGGTGCTTGTGGGCTTAGTCTTTATGCATTTAGTGGCGCTACATCATGTTGGTTCGAACAACCCTGATGGCATCGACATTAAGAAGCTAAAAGATAAGAATGGCGTACCATTAGACGGTATTGAATTCCATCCGTACTACACTGTGCATGATATGGTGGGTATTGTTGTCTTCTTTATCTTGTTCTTTGCAGTGGTGTTCTTCTTCCCAGAAGGCGGCGGTTTCTTCCTTGAGCCACCAAACTTTGAGACAGCGAACTCGCTAAAAACACCTGCGCATATTGCGCCAGTATGGTACTACACACCTTTCTATGCCATCTTACGTGCAGTTCCTGATAAGCTTGGTGGTGTTATTGCGATGGGTGGTGCGATTGCCGTACTGTTCTTAATCCCATGGCTCGATAGATCTCCAGTACGCTCGATACGTTATAAAGGCATCTTGTCTAAGATTGCGCTTACTATCTTTGCGATTAGCTTTGTCGTACTAGGCTACTTGGGTGCAACACCTGCAACCCCAACGGCGACTATCATGTCACGTATATTCACAGTTCTATATTTCTTGTTCTTCTTATTGATGCCGTTTTACACTGCCATTGAGAAGTGTAAACAGCCACCAGAACGCGTTACCGGAGGTCACTAATGAGCACGCTAATTAAATCCCTAGCTGGTCTAGGCTTAGGCGCGGCATTAACCTTGACTGCTGGTAGCGCACTGGCAGCAGGCGGTGGCTGCGGTACTTTCACCAATGCTGACGGTGTGGTAGAACACCTAGCTTGTAGCACAGCCCCTATTGATTTTACCAATAAAGGCTCGCTACAAAACGGCGCGAAAATCTTTATGAACTACTGTGCCGGTTGTCACTCCGCACAGTACGTTCGCCACTCGCGCATTGCTAAAGATTTAGAGATACCACCTGAGCTGGTTGAGAAGTATTTGATGGTCACCACCGATCAAATCGGTGATCATATCAATGCTGAAATTGACCCTGAAGTACAAGCATCATGGTTCGGCGCGGCTCCTCCAGATTTGTCTCTTGAGACACGTCTGCGCGGTGATGACTGGGTATATACGTACCTGTTGTCATTTTATGAAGATCCAAGCCGTCCTTGGGGCGCTAATAACTTAGTGCTTGCCAACGCTGCGATGCCTCACGTCTTGCATAATATGCAAGAAGAGCTGAGTGCCGATGAGTTTGAATCTGAGGTTGGTGACTTGGTTAACTTCATGGCGTGGATGGCTGAGCCTGTTCGTCATGACCGTCAAGTGATTGGTTTCTTTGTGATTTTATTCTTATTAGTATTACTAATTCCAGTTTACTTATTGAACAAAGAGTTCTGGAAAGACGTAAAATAATTTAAGTATTAAACACTAAGACTGCATCATATAAAAGGTACTACTTCGGTAGTGCCTTTTTTTATTCTTTGACAAACCGTTAGACACTAAAATATTAGCTGATAGCAAGGCTGCCCCCTAATGTTTACGTACGCTACCTTGATAAACAGAGCCACATTGTTTACGATAACAGGCTTTACTAACATATTAGGCTTTCATGATTGATGCGAATGACATTCCAAGTAGTCAGCTGATTTTATACGCTGATGACGGCTACGACAGTCATGTGGTGCGTCTATTACTTGAAGAAAAAAAGCTTGCCTATTATTTATCACGTTTACACTCTGAGCGTCCTGAAGATTTGACAGAGCTCAACCCCTATCATACCCTGCCTGTCTTGCAGCAGCGGGAAATTGCGCTATATGAGATTAACGTCATCTTTGAGTATCTTGAAGAGCGTTACCATGCCAATAAGCTATTGCCTGAGACGCCGCAAGAGCGCGCGCAATTCCGCCAATTAGCATGGCGTATTCAACGCGATTGGCTGGTACTCGGTAAACGCCTGCTGATGCATCCAGACAGTTTCAATAAAGCCCAAGCTGCCATGGCCAAAAAACAGCTGAGCGATTCACTCATTACTTTATCACCACTGTTTGCCCATAAACCTTACTTTATGGCAGATGAATTTGGCTGGTGTGATGTGCTCTTAGCGCCTCTACTATGGCGGTTGGAAGAAATGGGCATTGAGCTACCGCGCGCTATCAGTCGTCCTCTATTTGATTATCAAAAACGGGTTTTTGAGCGTGATAGCTTTCAAAAAAGCGTGCGCTAATTAGACAATAGCAAAGTGCTACCTTAAAATAACCAATAATTAAGCATGAACGACTTTTTTATAACGAACACTCTACCGTCAATTCTTTTTTAATTATTATTTCATATCCTCAGTATAGGAAGCCAAAGATGAGCGAAGAAACCACCTCTATTACCCCAACCCGTCCTTATATGGTGCGCGCGATATATCAATGGATAGAAGACAATGCGCTCACGCCGTATCTGATGGTGGACGCCACTGCCGACAACGTACAGATTCCAAGAGAACATGTACAAGATGGGCGTATCGTGCTCAATATCGCCAGTCGTGCGACCGGTAATATGAGTATGGGAAATGACTACATTAACTTTAGTGCGCGCTTTGGTGGGGTATCACAAGAGATTTGGGTGCCACTAACGGCGGTAATGGGCATTTATGCCAAAGAAAATTCGCAAGGGATGTTTTTTGACCCAAATGAATATGACAATTATGAACCTGAACAGGACACTGTTGCGAGTAGCAGCTCTAAAACCAACGTTGCAGCGCCTAAGCCCAAACGTGATAATAAAGCCGGTCTAAAAGTTTTAAAATAATTGACTTTAAAAAAATAATCGACTTTGAAATAGCCAAATTATAAAACAATAAAAAAGCCAGTCATATTAAATATGCTGGCTTTTTTATTGTCAGTCTAAAACACTTAAATTCTTAGCGCTTAAATTCTAGACGCCTAAGTTCTAGGTAAAGTTACACCGCGTTGGCCTTGATATTTACCTCCGCGGTCTTTATAACTGGTTTCGCAGACGTCATCAGCATCACTTTGGAAGAACAGCATTTGCGCCACGCCTTCGCCGGCATAAATACGTGCTGGCAAATTGGTGGTATTACTAAATTCTAACGTCACGTGCCCTTCCCACTCAGGCTCAAGCGGCGTTACGTTGACGATGATACCGCAGCGTGCATAGGTTGATTTACCGAGGCAAATGGTCAATACGTCACGTGGAATGCGGAAATATTCCATCGTACGCGCCAATGCAAACGAGTTTGGTGGAATAATACATTCGTCACCAACGATATCGATAAAGCTTTTCTCATCGAAGTTTTTAGGGTCAACGACGACCGAATGCACGTTGGTAAAAACTTTAAACTCAGGGGCACAGCGCACATCATAACCATAGCTTGAGGTGCCATAACTGACCAAACGCTCGCCTGCATCATTAAAGCGTACTTGACCTGGCTCATATGGTTCAATCATGCCATGTTCTTCGGCCATTTTACGAATCCAGCGGTCAGATTTGATAGACATTGTTCTTCCTTAGCAAAAGCAAATATTTAATAGTGGTTATGATACCGTATTTCGATAGCGACGATTATACGGAATTGGCGACTCAATTTATAGAGCCACAATGACTTTAAAATAAAGCATGCTATTCAATATCTAGCAAATGTCTTACTGCCACTAACAAGCTAAGCTCACTACACTACCATTTAGCAAAATGATCTTCTGCTAAGCCCATTACCTTATCAATTTTAATGACCTCATCTCCTAAGCGAATCTCCCCACTATATAATCCAAGCCATTGCTCAAAGATACTGGCAAGCACACCGAAGTTATCGGTCTTTTTATAGACAGTAATCGGCGTAAAGGTTAAATCAATATCAACCTTGCTCCAGCCGAGGTTTTGATGATAAATACACCACGTATTCTGCGCGGGTGTATCCAAATCTTGACGTATAAACATCACGGGCGGCAGATAAACTATCTGACCATCAAGCCAGCACGCATTTTCACTGGCGCCCGTTTCATTGACGCCCATTGATAAATTCAAGGTAAAATTTCGACCATCTGGCAAATAGCTATTAATACAGCTCCAAAACCAATTGGTCTTGTGACGCATATAGCCAAGCGTCCAATCTAGATTGGCGCTAGTGGTATCAGTAAAGTCTATTTGTTTAGCTTTAGCATCGGGAGAATTGAGAGAGTCAGGATTATGAGCAACATCAGCGTTAAATTTTGAATTTTCTTTAATGCATAAATGCCCAGATACAGCGGTTAATGGCTCTTTTTGGGTGTACGTCCAACCTCGCCTGCCCGTTGGTGTACAGATAGCAAGTGGCTGTGATTGCCTTGCTAAGGTTGCATTGAGTACAAGGTTTTGACTGTCTAGCACAACGTTAATCTGCGATGGCGTAAAATCTAAAGTAAGGGTTAGTTTGGCATGAGTAAATGCCATTTTCCCTTGATAGCAATCACCTGTTAAATGCGTCTGCCGAGTCAAAGGTTGCAAGGCTTCACAAACCTCCAGCTCACCAGTCTCATCATTGTAGAGATAGACAAAGGCACTGGTTGCGAGCTTAATGGTCGCCAATGCTAAACAGACCCGATACGGCGGCTGAATAATTTGAATAAAGCAGAATTGGTTGGCTTTAAGCGCTTTACGCCAGTTGGGCAGCGCTTTTTGCGAGATAAGATGACTGTGATAGTCCAGATAATTGATGCTCTTAACTTTCGCAAATACGCCAAAGGTAGGTTGACCGTTTTGAATAAGCTGGTCAAGTTCAACTGGTCTAAAGTGATTAGCGATAGGTTGGTTATTATCATTTTGCTTCATTTTTACGGCATCCTAGCCAAAATTCATTGCGAGACTACCTGTCCTTGGTAGCTGACTGCGGTACTTATGATTCTTCTTTTTGCCTGTCCTGATGCTGCCCAAACTGCCTCTCTAATGGCTTTAATCTCTATCGTGGTCAACCCATCTGCTAGCGTTTCGGTTACATTCGCTACTGCAAAGCCATTCAATGCAAATGCATGCTTGGGAAACTTAAGCAATAAATCAGTCATGGCTTGTACTGCTTGCGAAAAATCAGCAATCACCAGTCGGCGATTGCTAAAATCCGCATTAACCTGATGGCGTTTGCTACTGCCATCTTTATAGTAGCAAACGGCAATCAGTTGATTGTTTGAGAGTTCAATCACGTATATCGGCGGACGGAATAATTTTAATAACTTATACTGCTTGGGAACATTGTCTAAATAACGTTGATAAATCGATAAGCTCACAATATTCCCTTTTCTAAAAATTAAAAGCATTCAAGTTTTGCATACTTAGGCTATTTTGCTATCAATAAAAGCCATTAGCACTATTAAGAGCCATTATAAAACCATTAGAAAATACGCTTATCATCAACAGGCTTGGCAAATTTACTAATATTGGCTTCGATATTTTTGGCAATACTCAAATAATACGGCGCAAACTCATCATCAGCCAACACGCTCGGCTCCCCTTTATCCACTTGTGCACGGATACCGCTAGCTAATGGCAATTGTCCTAATAGCGGCACCTGATATTGCTCAGCGATAAACTCGCCACCACCCGTACCAAAGATAGCTTCGGTATGATTACAGTTGCTACAGGTATGTAGCGCCATGTTTTCAACCACGCCAAGCACTGGAATATTGGTCTTGTTAAACATCTCGATACCCTTTTGCGCATCGAGCAATGCAATATGCTGCGGCGTCGTGACAATCACCGCACCTGTGACGGGGATACGCTGTGCGAGCGTCAATTGGATATCGCCCGTACCTGGTGGCATATCAATCACTAGGTAATCTAATTGTGGCCAGTTGGTTTGGTTATAAAGCTGCATCAGTGCACCGGTGGCTTTTGGCCCACGCCACGCGACAGGGGTGTTATCACCATCGAGCAAGCTGCCAATCGATAGCATCGCCATGCCATGCGCATCAACCGGAACAAACTGCTCGTTTTCCAGTTGCGGCTTTACATCGGCGACGCCTAGCATCGTTGGCATACTAGGGCCATAAATATCAGCATCGAGGACGCCAACACGGTTGCCCAGTTTTTGTAATGCCAAAGCGATATTAACGGTGGTGGTTGATTTACCAACACCGCCTTTACCGGAAGCTACGACAATAATATGACGAATACGCGGATGCGCGGCCAATGAAGCTTGCGTTGGCGCAGCTTTAGTGATCGGTGGTTCACTGTCGCTATTAGACTGTGCGCTAGGCTTGGATTGATTTGCCATGGCATCCGTGGTCTTTGGCATTTGCTTTGGTAAGGTTGAGCCTGCACCCTTACCTGGTGCCGACAGCCGAACATTCATATGAATGGTTTTGATGCCATGCGGGTGCAGCAGTTGCCCAAGCTCTTGCTGAATAGTTTCAGGGCTACTGTCTTCTGGCAGGCGTAAGTCTAAGGTAAGCTCTTCACCGTTGCGCTCCAGTCCCAGCACCATGGTGGCTATGCTAAGCGTACCTACTTCATAGCCGAGCAGCACCTTATCCACGGCACTGTCACGTTCTGCCCGCTGCTGCGGGGTTTCGGTTTTTGGGGTCGGTTTATTTTTTTTCATAAAGTTAAACATAGCTACCGTTACTGCCTATACAAGTGGGTGGGCATGGTAAAAAACTCAATTCATACTGTGATAAACAGGCTAAATCATACTGCCCATGAGCTTCCTAGCCAAACCTTTTATCGTGACAGTGTAGCTCAATTACAAGGATAAAAAAACCACAACGCCAATAGGATGATGCTTTGTAAAATTCATCTATCCTGCCATCTATTTTCAATGATTGTTATTAATGACTGGTGCCAATGATTGTTATTTCTTTATTACCTTTATTAGCTAATGAAGAAATTAAATGGCTAAGAATTTTGAAGCAATAAACAGATAAATCAGCACGCCTGACGCATCACATACCGAGGTAATCAAAGGCGCACTGGCAGTAGCAGGGTCAAAGCCTAGTTTGTTAAGCACAAACGGTAAACTCATGCCAATCACACAGCCAATCATGACCACCGACATCATACTCAGCGCCAGCACTAGCGATACAACCGCATCCCCGCGCACATAACCGATAACTGATATAGCTACCGCCATCGTCGCCCCAAGCATGAGCGCAACCAATGCTTCACGACCCAGCAATGAAAACCAGTCACGCATGACCACATCGCCAGTGGCTAGCGCACGTACCATCAAGGTTGCGGACTGAGAACCGGCGTTACCACCACTATCAACCAGTAGCGGTAAGAAAAACACCAATACCAAATTGGCGGCAATCACATCTTCAAAGTTTGAGATACTAAGCCCTGAGAGCAGATTACCAAAGACTAAAAACACTAGCCAAAACACACGCTTACGATATAAAACCCTGATACTGACGTCTTTTAATCTGCCGACCATGGTCGAGACACCACCCGACTTATGAAAGTCATCGGTGGCCTCATCGCTAGCAACGTCCATCGCATCATCGTGAGTGACGATACCGACTAACGCGCCGCTGGCATCAGTAATTGGCAAGGCAATCAAGTCATAGCGCGCGACGGTTTTAGCAACGTCTTCTTGATCGTCGTTTACATCAGAAGATATGACCGAGCGCACCATAATGTCATTAATCAGTTGCTCAGGCGACGCTAAAATCAATACCCTTAATGACACCACGCCTAGCAGTTTACGCGCATCATCAATCACATAAGCATGATAAATGGTTTCAGCATCAGGTGCTTCTAACCTAAGAGCATCCAGCGCTTCAGCAACCGTCATCTCGGCCGCTAACGTCGCATAGTCAGATGTCATCAACGCGCCAGCCGTGCGCTCTTCATAGGCAGACAGTCGGCGAATATCTTCACGTTTTGCCTGTGCAAGTGCGGGCAGTAACGCATCTCGCTGTTCCTGATTTAGGTGCTTATATAAGTCGGTGCGCTCATCAGATGGCATCTCCCCGACTATCTTTGCTAGGCTTGCACGCGGAAACTCAAGAGCCATCGCAACCTGAATATCGGCGTTTAAATAGGCAAATATCGTCGAGCGATTGGGCAAAACCTCAAGCAGTTGCCACGCAAGTTTGGGTTCAATCAGTGCCAGCACATCAGCAATATCAATCGGACGTAATGCTTGCACCTCATCAATTGCTTGCTCAAACTGCTGCTGCTCGATAGCACGGCTTAGTTTTGCAGCAAGGGTCACCGCTAAGTCTTCATTATTCATTATTTTTACTCCGTGCAGCGCGAAATTATGCAACAGGCGCTCATAAAAAAGAGCCAATATAATTGGCTCAAGTTAACATAAAATCAAATCCTAATGGATTGGTGTTTTATTAGCAAGCTAATGATTTTTAAACCAATCAAACAGCCCGCAAACCTATCCATTAACCGCGCCGTTAATTCATAAACCAGCCATGACTGGCAACGATAGACTGACCAGTGAATACATTACTTGGGAATGCTGCTAAAAATAATGCCAATTGAGCAATATCATCAACGGTGGTGAATTCTTTGTCGACGGTATTAACCAGCATAATGTCATTCACCACAGATGCTTCACTGATGCCTTTTTCAGCCGCTTGTTGCGGAATTTGTTTTTCGACCAATGGTGTTTTGACAAACCCCGGGCAAATCACATGCGCGCGTACATTGTGCTCAGCGCCTTCTTTTGCCAACACACGGCACAGTCCAAGCAAACCGTGCTTGGCGGTCACATACGGTGCTTTAAATAATGACGCTTCATGCGAATGTACCGAGCCCATATAAATGACCGTACCGCCTTTGTCAGCTTTATACATGTGCTGTACAGCCGCTTTGGTGGTTAAAAACGCCCCATCTAAATGAATAGCAAGCATTTTTTTCCAATCATCAAACGCCATTTTATGAATCGGGTCAATGATTTGAATACCAGCATTAGAGACAAGAATATCAATAGCACCAAAGGTATCAACTAATAGCTGCACGCCAGCGTTTACCGCATCCTCTGATGTGACATCCATTTCAATTGCCAGTGCGCGTCCGCCAGTAGCTTCGATAGCATCGACCGTTTGCTGTGCAGCTGCAAGATTAATATCGGCAATACCAACTGCAGCGCCTGCCTTAGCATAAGTCTCAGCGATATCGCGTCCAATGCCACTTGCAGCGCCTGTGACCAATGCTACCTTGCCGGTCAAATCTTGTTGTAATGTGGTCGCCATATTTTATAATCCATTATTAAATAGGTTTTTTGGATGTCTATGCTAGACATATTTATGCAACAAGCTTATTGAGCAATGGTCACTGGCGTTTTTTCTTGTAGCTCAGCAAAGCTAACACCTTCTGCCAACTCAACCAATTTTAGACCATTGTCAGTGACGTCTAATACGGCAAGTTCGGTGATAATACGGTCGACCACGCCTTTACCCGTTAATGGCAACTCGCAATTGGCAAGTATTTTTGGCTCGCCATGTTTATTAACTTGCTCCATCAGCACAATCACCCGTTGCACGCCTGCGACCAAGTCCATCGCGCCGCCCATGCCTTTAACCATTTTTTTGGGAATCATCCAGTTGGCCAAATCGCCTTTTTCTGACACTTCCATCGCGCCCAATATTGCCAGATTGACATGGCCACCACGAATCATCGCAAACGACTCTGAACTACTAAAATAACTGGCGCCCGGTTCTGCGGTTACGGTTTGTTTGCCCGCATTAATCAAATCTGCATCGACATTCTCTGCCGTTGGAAACTCGCCAATACCTAGCAAACCATTTTCAGACTGTAGCCAAACATCCACATCTTCAGGGATATAGTTGGCGACTAGGGTTGGTAGTCCAATACCCAAGTTTACATAATAGCCGTCTTGTAATTCTTTTGCGGCACGCTGTGCCATCTGCTCTCTTGTCCATGCCATGGTAACTTCCTTATTTTTTACACTGCTTTATTATTAATATAATCATTTAAAAATATTTTTATAAAATTATCGAATAACTTAAGCGCTTTCAACGGCTTTAATGGTGGTTTTTTCAATACGCTTTTCAGGATTGCTGTTTAAGACGATACGCTGCACAAAGATACCTGGTAGATGCACTTCATCAGGATCAAAGGTACCAGTTTCTACGATTTCTTCGACTTCGACGATGGTAATTTTGCCTGCCATGGCGCAATCTGGATTAAAGTTACGCGCCGTCTTATTAAAGATTAAATTACCCGCTTTATCTGCTTTTTGCGCTTTGATTAATGCCACATCCGCACGTAATGAATGCTCAAGCACATAAGTACGGCCATCAAAATCACGCGTCTCTTTGCCTTCAGCCACTTGTGTACCGACGCCCGTCGCCGTATAAAACGCTGGAATACCAGCACCACCTGAACGTAATTTTTCTGCCAAAGTTCCTTGCGGTGTTAATTCAACTTCTAACTCACCTGCCAAGTATTGACGCTCAAACTCTTTATTTTCACCGACATACGATGAAATCATTTTTTTAATTTGACGGGTTTGTAATAGCAAACCTAAACCGAACTCATCGACGCCGGCATTATTACTGATACAGGTCAAATCTTTGACGCCGCTATCACGTAACGCTTCGATGAGCGCCTCAGGAATACCACACAGACCAAAACCGCCGATAGCAAGTGTTTGTCCATCACTTACCACACCTTTTAGCGCCTCTTCGGCACTACTATATACTTTTGAGCGACTCATGCTTATCTCCTTGCAAGTCGAGTTTTTGTTATTAACAGTCATCATCAATAATGATTTACTTTCATTTATAGATTTATAGCAATACATTATCTATCGATATATTAGATACGGCTGTAATGCTAAGTTACCATATTATTGTGTTAGCGAGAAGAGAATAACGGTAAGAACTTACGCGCCAGCGCCGTCATTTAAGACATCCTCATTCACTATGACAGCAGTCTAGATTTATGTTTAATAAAATATTAAATACTGCATATTTTGATTAATTTTATTGACCCATGTCAATATGCGCTGCATACTCGATGCTTGAACTTTGCCAAGGAGGGCGGATCATGATGAGTACATTTGCTATTGTCATCACTTTATTACTATTGATGTTTTTTGCTTATCGCGGTTACTCAGTGCTGATTTTAGCACCGATTATGGCGATATTAGCCGTATTACTTTCAGGTGATTTTTTAAGCAGTATCCCCGCCTATACCGATGTGTTTATGGGGGCGTTAAGTGGATTCTTACTGAAGTTCTTCCCTATTTTCTTATTGGGCGCGCTATTTGGGCGTTTGATGGCAGACTCTGGCGCGGCGACAGCGATTGCCAATACCGTGGTCGAAAAGCTCGGTGCCAGTAAAGCCATTTTAGCGGTCATCTTAGTTTGCGCCATCTTAACCTATGGCGGCGTGTCGTTATTTGTGGTGGCCTTTGCCATCTATCCAATCGCCAAAGACTTGTTTAAAGCCGCTGATATTCCTAAGCGCTTGATTCCGGCAGCGATTGCGTTAGGTTCGTTTACCTTTACCATGACAGCATTGCCCGGCACGCCCGCCATTCAGAATGCCATTCCGATTCCTTATTATAATACCAACGTCTTTGCCGCGCCTATCTTGGGTCTTATTGGCGGTAGCATCATGTTTATTTGTGGTTGGTTATGGTTGCAATCTCGTGCTAGAAAAGCCAATGCAGTAGGTGAAGGCTACGGTCAGCATGATGAAGAGGATGTCGGTGGCGTTGGTGCGGCAAAACCAGCATCTGAGACCCTAAGTACGCATCACACCTCGTTTACCGTTGCTATGATTCCGCTGGTGCTGGTCATCGCCCTAAACGCTTTATTAACTTATGCTATTTTCCCGTCGCTCGACTTTAGCACCTTACAAACTCAATTTCCGGACTTAAATATCGCAGGCTCACTTGGTCTTTGGTCGATTATCATCTCATTGGTGGTTGCTTGTACCGTACTCATTGTGCTGCGTATTGGCCATTGGAACAACCTCCAAAAAACCATTAACCGTGGTACTTATGATTCGATGTTGCCGATTTTTAACACCGCCTCAGAAGTGGGTTACGGTGCGGTTATCGCCTCGCTAGCAGGCTTCCTTATCATTCGTGATAGCATCTTAAACCTAAATCCTGATAATCCTTTGATTTCAGAAGCAGTGGCGATGACCACGCTGGCTGGTATTACGGGCTCATCGTCTGGTGGTTTGAGTATTGCCCTATCGACGCTTGGTGAGGACTATTTAAGGATGGCGGTGGCCGCCGGTATTGACCCAGAGCTGATGCACCGTGTTGCTGTGATGGCAGCCGGTGGTTTAGATACGCTACCTCATAGTGGTGCGGTCATCACCTTACTGGCGATTTGTGGTTTGACCCATAAACAGTCTTATCTAAACGTTGCCATGGTGACGATGGTGATTCCACTTATTGCGGTGGTCGCCGTTATTATTTTAGGGACGATGTTTGGCTCATTTTAAAAGAGAGTCGGCAGTTGAAAACAGACTTTAACTCGCAAAAAGTGCATCTTTTATAAACCCACTTGGCAAATTGCTTAGTGGGTTTTTTATCGCCACTTTATGACGATCCTCTTTAAATAAAATAGATTTTTGATACTTAATAAATGCATAGAAACTTATCGGCATAACAGAGCCAATGACTATGTTGGTTAATGGATTAATTACTGAGGAATGTCACAAAATTGGCTGAATTACGGTATCATAGGCACACTTTTTTAATTTTTCTCTTTTTTGTAAGTTTTTAGACGTTTTTAGCATTGATGATTTAATATTAATCATATCGCGCCTGCTCGTCATAAAGCGCTTGAGACGTTTGATAACCAACCCGTTTATATAAAAATATAGGTGATGAAAGTGCGTGAGATTCTAGTAACCAGTGCGCTGCCCTACGCCAATGGCTATATCCATTTGGGGCATCTTGTAGAGTATATTCAAACCGACATTTGGGTACGTGCGATGAAAGCACAGGGCCATCAAGTCACCTATGTCTGCGCCGATGACGCTCATGGCACCGCCATTATGCTCAAAGCTGAAGCCAATGGCGTCACGCCAGAAGAGCAAATCGCCTCGGTAAAAGCCTCACATGAAGCAGATTTTGCCAAATTTTTGATTAACTTTGATAATTATCATTCAACGCATTCAGAAGAGAATCGAGAATTCTCTGAGCTGATTTATCGCCGCCTTAATAGCGCCGGACATATCAGCACAAAGGATGTGAAACAGCTTTTTGATCCTGAAAAACAGCTGTTTTTAGCCGATCGTTTTGTCAAAGGAGAGTGCCCTGAATGCGGCGCGCTTGACCAATATGGCGATAATTGTGAAGTGTGCGGTACCACCTATGATGCGACCGACCTTATCAATCCGCATTCAACGTTATCAAATGCGACGCCAGTACTTAAAACTTCTAAGCATTATTTCTTTGACTTACCAGAGTTTGAGCAGTTCTTAAAAGATTGGACCCGTAGCGAAAATCGCTTGCAAACGTCGGTCGCCAATAAACTGCAAGAATGGTTTGACGCTGGCTTGACCAGCTGGGATATCTCGCGTGATGCGCCTTATTTTGGTTTTCAAATTCCAGATACGCCAAGCGATGAGCCAGACAAGTACTTTTATGTGTGGCTAGATGCGCCAGTCGGTTACATGGCAAGCTTTAAAAATCTATGTGACAAGCGCGAAGGTACAGAGCAAGCGCTTGATTTTGACCGTTATTGGATGCAAGAAAACGAGCATAAAACCGAGGTTTATCATTTCATCGGTAAAGACATCGTTTACTTCCATGCGCTATTTTGGCCAGCGATGCTTGCCGGTAGTGAATTCCGTACGCCGACTGGTGTCTTTGCCCATGGTTTCTTGATGGTCAATGGCGAAAAAATGAGTAAGTCACGCGGCACCTTTATCAAAGCCGAAACTTACGCGGAACACTTACATCCTGAATACTTGCGTTATTATTTCGCTAGTAAGCTGTCTGACAAAGTTGAGGACATCAACCTTGATTTAGAAGACTTTATGCAAAAGGTCAACTCTGACTTGGTGGGTAAAGTGGTCAATATCGCCAGTCGCAGTGCCGGTTTTATCGTGAAGAAATACGACGGTATGCTGTCTGAGATTTGCGTAGAATCAGAATTATTAGAAGATATTACCAAAACTGGTGATGAAATTGCCGCCGCTTATGAGAATCGTGAGTTCTCACGTGCGATGCGCTTAATCATGCAGTGTGCAGATAAAGCCAATGAATATATCGACGAGAAAAAACCTTGGTCGCTAGCCAAGCAAGAAGGGTCTGAGCAAGAAGTGCAAGACGTCTGCTCGGTGGCGATTAATATCTTCCGCCAATTGATGGTTTATCTGGCGCCAGTATTACCTGAGCTGACGGCCAATGCTAAGGAGTTCTTAAATATTGATGATTTAAACTTTGCTAGCCGTAATGAGTGGTTGCTTGGTCATAAAATCAATAAATTCAAACCTTTAATGCAGCGTATCGAAGAAAAAGACGTTGCGGCAATGGTTGAAGACTCAAAGGCCTCGTTAGCGCAAGCAGAAGCCCCTACTACTAGCAGCGATAATAATTCAGATAATAAAACAGCGGCAGTAAACACTCAGCCAGCAGAAAAGGCTGATACTGATACAAATGCTGAACAATCTGACTATATCGGTATCGAAGACTTTGCCAAAGTTGAGATGAAAGTGGCGCATGTTTTAGCCTGTAATTATGTCGAAGGCGCGGATAAGCTTTTACAATTTACCCTAGACGTTGGCGAAGACAAACCGCGTAATGTCTTTAGCGGTATCCGTAAGTTTTATGAGCCTGAGCAATTACTGGATAAAAAGGTGATTTGCGTCACCAATCTTGCGCCGCGTAAGATGAAATTTGGCATCTCAGAAGGGATGGTGCTATCAACGGGCAATCCAAAAACACAGTTAACGGTGGTTACTTTACCGGACAACTGCGTGATTGGCGATGTGCTTGCTTAAAAACGTTAAATCAAGTAATAATTAAAGAACAAAAAAAACGGTCGCCATAGACCGTTTTTTTGTTCTTATGTGAAAAACAATAGAAAGTAAGCTTGCTGTTTATCTAGTTAAAATATCAATAATCTGCAACGTATCATTAATAACCGTCACAATTTTATTTTCTGGCGTGCGAATACGAACGTAGCGGTCATCATAACGGTCTAAAATTACCGAACGATCATAAATATTCCTATCAATCTTGCCGACTACTCTGTAACCGTATTGATCAAGATCACGTTTGAATGAGGCATTAGGGCTAGCATTGCGATAAGCGTTGATATTAGGTTGGGCGTTGCTATGATGGTTATAACCTTTATTGATATAAACAGCTTTGCCCTTGGCATTTCCATTTCCATTTCCATCTTTTGCCGTAGCAGGTAAGCAAATCAATGAGGTAGCAGTAATGCCAGCGATGGTTAATAGTTTAAGATTAGAAGTGTTCATAATGTTACCCTTAAAATATTCGTTTGAAAAATATTAAGTAGATATTAGAGTGGGTTGTACATTCACCAAGTCAGCATAATAGTAATGTGAATTTTATAGTAATGTGAATTTTGGACTCACTATAATTCTCATATAAAAACTAGCTTATGTTAATTATGAAGTGCCTTCGTAATAGATGCGTTGCTAGCTTGTAAGCTTTTTGATTGTAATTTTACCGAATAAAAAGATGCTTTCGTGGCATCTTTTTTATTGCCCAAAATTCATTGGTAACTATACATAAAGAACCTGATAACAAAATTATTTATCTAACAAAAATTGATTTAAATCCTCCTTTATAAAGCTAATGACAAACGCGTTTTATTTTCTTATTGCCATAAGTTACATTACTGTCATAATATGGACGTAATGATCAATGGATTGATTACCTTAATGTTAGCCCGTTATCTCAGCATGCACATAACATTGACTCGGGTAACCTGCACCTTTTAACCTATGAGCCAAAATAAAATGACCTTTGCCACTACTTTACGCCTTAGCCTGTGCGGCGCTGCTATTAGCGCTGCGCTTGGATTAACCGCCTGCTCTAATAATGCTACTGACCCTGCGGCCACTGCTGATGACAGCGCAACTAACGATAAGCCTGCCAAAACCCTAGCCATCACTCAGATTGTCGAGCATCCTTCTTTAGACGAGATGCGCCGTGGCATCATTGATGAGTTGGCTGAAAATGGTTATGTAGAAGGTCAAAACCTAAAAGTTAACTTTCAAAGCGCGCAAGGTAATACTGCAACCGCAGGGCAAATTGCTAAGCAATTCGCTGGTGACAATCCAGATGCTATCGTCGCCATCTCAACACCTTCTGCCCAATCAATCGTGGCGTCGACCAAAACCGTTCCCGTTATTTATACCGCCATCTCAGACCCTGTAGCAGCGAAGCTGATTGACGAAAATGATGTGCCTATCCAAACCAACGTGACCGGTCTGTCGAGCGAATTACCTATCGAGCCACAATTAGACAATATTCAAAAAATTGTCCCCAATGTAAAAACCATTGGTTATGTTTATAGCCCAGGTGAAGCCAACTCTGTGGTGGTCCTTAAGCAACTTGAAAAAGCGGCACCAGCACGTGGGCTTAAGATATTGGGCGTAACTGCTAATCGCCCTACTGACGTTGCGATGGCGACTCGTAGTCTTGCAGGCAAAGTAGAGGTTATTTATACCTCATTGGATAACAACGTGGTCTCGGCTTTTGAAGCCATGGCCAGTGCAGCTAACGAGCTTGATATCCCAGTTATTGCCTCAGATGAATTTAGCGTCAGACGCGGTGCGACTGCGGCACTTGGGGTTAATGACTATGATTTTGGTCGTACTACGGGCAAAATGGTTTATCGGGTATTAAATGGTGAAGCTACCAAAGATATCGCACCACAAGTGATGAATACTTTAACGTTATATGTGAGCCCGAAACACGCCGCTGAACAAGGTACCAGCCTATCAGCAGATTTACTTAAAAACGCCATCAATGTCGATAAAGAAGCACAAAAAACCAGTAAGTAATCGCTGGCAAAACAGCAGTGAGCATTGAATAGAAAGACCGTGATTAACAAGCAGTCAGCGCTACCTTTTATTTATCTTTTATATAATGTACGGACACATTATTATTTTCAGGAGTCAGACCCATGTTGTATCAAAATCGTTTTGCAAAAGCTTTATTATGGGGCGGTGTTTGCACCGCTATCTTGACCGGCTGTAACCAACCAGCACAAGATGCCAACACCACTGACGGCGCTGCAACAGGTGGCGATGCCAAAGCTGCCATGAAAACGGTCGCTATTACCGCCATCGTTGAGCATCCAGCACTCGATGACGTACGTAAAGGCGTTATCGATGAATTAAATGATGCCGGCTTTAAAGAAGGTGAGAATTTAACCATCAACTTCCAAAGCGCCCAAGGTAATACCGCTACCGCCGGTCAGATTGCTAAGCAATTCGTCGCTGATGCACCAGACGTCATCGTTGCCATTGCAACACCATCAGCTCAGTCTGTGGCTGCCTCTACCAGCACCATTCCCATGGTATTCTCAGCAGTGACTGACCCTGTAGCAGCCAAACTGGTGCCCAAACTTGATGGCTCTGGCACCAACGTCACGGGTGCTTCGGATGCCCTGCCTTATGCGCCGCAAATCGATTTGATGCGTCAAATTATCCCAAGCTTAAAAAACGTCGGCTATGTTTATAGCCCAGGCGAAGTGAACTCAACCATCGTTTTAAAAGCATTAAAAGATAACCTAACGCCACTAGGTATCAACGTACACGAAGCGCCCGCTCAGCGTAGTAACGATATCGCGATGGCTGCCCGTAGCCTTGAGGGTAAAGTGGATATGATTTATACCTCAACCGATAATAACGTCGTTTCAGCGTATGAGTCACTGTACCAAATCGCTAAAGAAAGCAAGATTCCACTAATTGCCTCTGATACCAGCTCTGTTGAGCGCGGTGCCGTTGCGGCTTTAGGGGTAAACTATTACGATTTGGGCCGCGAAACTGGTAAAATCGTTACGCGTATTTTAAACGGTGAAAAAGCCGGTGCTATCCCTGTTTATACCCCGCAATCGCTTGATTTATATGTCAGTCCAAAAAATGCGAAAGCCGAAGGCATTACTTTGCCACAAGCCGTTATCGATAAAGCAAAAGTAGTGGTAGAATAACTGCGACTTCTGGTATCGCACCGATAGACGGTAATTTTTATCAATTATCGTCTATGGGCGATACCGCTATTTATTTAGCGCAGACAAAACCCAACTATCAGTCAGTAGGCTGGGCTTGTTTTTTAAAGGCTTTAAATGAGCAAGATTTATGATTATGCGTAATAATGACAAGTCTTGTTTTACCCTAGCTGCAGATAACCCAATCTGTTAAATTCACCGCTTCGTCGTTTAGCTAAAACTCATGTATAGATTTATATATAGATTCATTTATAAATAAAATAGCGCCGCTATATAGCGCTCACTTATCCTATGAATCACTAGAATGTTATTTGCTAAACGCGTGGTTATGACTTACTGATCTCTTATGTCTTTAATTGCTTTTTTTGGTGCGCTTGAAAGTGGTCTGATTTATGGCCTAGTGGCGCTTGGCGTCCTAATCTCATTTCGTACCCTCGACTTTCCAGATTTGACCGCTGACGGTAGCTTTCCGTTGGGTGGCGCCGTCGCTGGTATTTCTATCATTGCCGGTATCAATCCTTGGCTTGCTTGTGCCTTTGGTATGCTAGCAGGGTCAGTTGCCGGTATTGTCACCGCATGGCTACACGTCAAACTGGGCATTTTGCAGCTGCTTGCCAGTATCCTTGTGATGGTTGCCTTATATTCTGTCAATCTACGGATTATGGGTGCGCCAAACTTGCCACTATTGGGTGAAACCACGGTCTTTAGTACCTTGGTCCATGATGGCAATGGTTACTGGATGCGCTGCTTAATTATTGGTGTTGTCGTGCTACTGGCCATGTTATTTTTAAACTGGTTTTATAGTACCGAGACGGGTTTATCGATGCGTGCGACCGGCTCAAACCTACGTATGGCACAGGCTCAAGGTATCAACACCTCGTGGATGACCATCATTGGTATGGCGATTTCCAACGGTTTGATTGCTCTAGCGGGTGCGCTATTTGTGCAGACGCAAGGTGGCGCAGATATCTCGATCGGTATCGGTACGATTGTCATTGGTTTGGCAGCGGTTATCATCGGTGAGACTATTATTCCGGCCAAGCGGATTTGGCTGATTACCTTTGCCGTGGTCGTCGGTGCGGTATTGTACAAGCTGTTTATTCAGGTTGCCCTATCGAGCGATACGCTACGTAGTATTGGTTTTGGTCCGCAGGATTTAAACTTGATTACAGCGCTGCTCGTGGTATTGGCCTTGGTATTGCCCAAAGCTAAAAATAAATTTTTAAGTCGTAAAGTTCGGGCTTAATGTCAATGTGCAACCATAAGGAATAATTATTATGATGCAAGCTACAGATTTGCGGTTGACCTTTAATCCTGGAACGCCCATTGAAAACCCTGCCCTACGCGGTATCAATCTGAATATCGCTGATGGCGAGTTTGTGACTGTTATCGGTACCAATGGCGCGGGTAAATCGACCTTTTTAAATGCGGTCAGTGGCACCACGCGCGTCGATAGCGGTTCAATCTTGTTAAATGGCATCGATGTCACCAAAAAAACCGCGCACCAACGTGCTCATTGGGTCGCTCGTGTCTTCCAAGACCCGATGGCGGGAACTTGTGAGGCGCTAACCATCGAAGAAAACATGGCGCTTGCCTATAAGCGCGGCGGCAAACGTGGTTTAAGCTTTGCGCTAAACCAAAATAACCGTGACTTATTTCGCGAGAAACTGTCAGTATTAAAATTGGGTCTAGAAAATCGTTTAACCGACCGTATGGGCCTGTTATCTGGTGGTCAACGTCAAGCAGTTAGCCTGCTGATGGCATCATTGCAGCCATCTAAGATTCTACTGCTTGATGAGCATACGGCTGCCCTTGACCCTAAGACTGCGGCTTTTGTTTTAGAATTAACGGACAAAATCGTCACGGACAATCAGCTTACCACGATGATGGTCACCCATTCGATGCAGCAGGCATTAGCCCATGGCACGCGTACCGTGATGCTACATCAAGGACAAGTGGTGCTCGATGTCGCAGGCGATATTCGTAAAGGCATGAATGTGCATGACTTACTCGATATGTTTGAGCAGACCCGCGGTGAAAAAGTCGAAGATGACAGCTTGATATTAAGCTAAATCATTTAGCAAAATATTTTGAATTTAAAAAAATAAAACGCCTGTTTAATAGCAGGCGTTTTTTTATGACTGTTTTAGTTATTAAGAATCAAGCATGACCAATTTTTGAATCAACTCACTGACATGCTGCGCTTGCATTTTTTTCATCACCTGTGAGCGATGTACCTCTACCGTGCGGACCGATATATCTAAATGCTCGGCGATATTTTTATTCAGATTGCCTTGCAGTAACTCATTAGCGACCTGCTTTTCTTTCTCAGTCAGCTGCGCATAAAGATTTTTAATATTATAAAGCTGAGCACGCTTGAGTGTTAAGGCTTGCGCACGCACAAGCGCTTCTTGTAAACGGTGACTATTAATCGGTTTTTCGAGATAATCAGCCGCGCCTTGTTTGAGCATATTAACGGCATCAGCAATCTCACCCTTGCCAGTTAACGCAATAAACCCTATCGGACTGTCATGTTTATTAAGATAAGCTTGTAGTGCCTGACCGCTCATTTCTGGCATCATTAGATCACTGACCACCACTGCTGGGCGATAGATATCGACTTGCTGTAAAAATATCAGAGCACTTGACCATACTTGGGTCGGTAATCCTAAGCTGCTAATCAGAAAATCACAGGATGTACGCACGCTTTCTTCATCGTCGATGATATGAATCAGTAGAGGTTCGCTAATAATAGCAGCTGAACCATTACCAGCTGTTTGAGAATCTAAGTATTTTAAGTGCTTATTGAGATGATGCTGAGCATTCATACGCAACCTTATGACTAAATGAATTTGTAAAATTTGTAAGCGCTTGGTTGTTTATAACTCTCTTATGCTTACTTTCTCTTTTGATTGCTTTATTTCTCAGCATTATCAGCCAAATGCAGCGGCAGATAAAAAGACACTTGCGCACCAATCTTGTTTGCTGGCGTGTAAGTGTTTTCAGTATTAATCAAGCGCACTTTACCATTTAAGTTACGCTTAAAGCGTTGCTGATAACCGTCTAACGCTTGTATGCAATTAAGCTCCTGCTGCACTTCTATATTACTAAGTCGCATCATACCGCCAAGTGATTTGCACAAGCGCTGACATATCATCAGACCCAAGCCTAAACCATTCTCTTTAGTTGATTTGGTGGCGTAATGATTGGGTAGACGCTGCTGTGATTTACTCTCGACTAGCTGCTTATTACCAGCTAACGGTTTATGGTCAAGCAACTGCGCCTCATCAAAACCGCCTGCATCATCGGTCATATGCAATACTATATAGGATTTGCCATTATAATCTTCTGCCTGACAACGTAACATTATCTGTGTCGCCCCTTGCTGCTCGGCGTTTACCATGCTGTTAATTAATAATTGGTCAAGAACTAGATTTGGCAACTGCAACGATGGATAGTCGCTCGTTAGCCAAAAACTCATGGCTGAAGCCTTCTCACCCAATAGCAATATACACTGCTCATAAGTAGTGGCGATATCCACCCTCACTTCATCCGGCTGTGAGCGCCCTGCCCAGCGCCGAATATTACTGATAACAGCCGCAACCCGTTCAGTTTCATTGACAATTTGCTGCAGCGCAGTTTCTGTCGCTTGTTTATCAGTTAGCGACTTTTCTACCGCAGTCAAACCATTTACTGAGTTGTTATCCAACCCTGTCCATTCTTGACTGCTTTGACTGCTTTGACTGCGAATCAGTAATCCTTGGGCATAATTTTGAATGGTCGCCAGCGGCTGATTGATTTCATGGGCGATTGATCCACTCATCTCACCGATGACAGCGAAGCGTTCTGATTGACGTAGCTGCTGGTCATAATCACGAATCAATCGATTTTGTAGGGTTATTTTTTGCCGCCGTCGCCATGCCAGCCAACTCATCCACGCATAATTTACTGTTGATATGAGAATAATTAAAACAATAACCGCCATCCACAATCGATGCGCCTTTACCCATTCAATCATATGCGCGCCCAGCTGCTTTTGGGCGGGATGACGGTTCATATCATAGAGGATACGCTCAGCATTACTACTCGATTCGGGTGGTAGCCAGCCCTGATTTATTCCTAACAACTCCTGCTCTGATTGACTTGTACCAAATAGATTTTGATTAATCTGTCGCACCAAAGCATTTGGCGCTTGCTCTGTCGCCGCCAATGTCCAATTTGGATATATCGGCGTTGAAGATTGACAGCTAGAAGCGGTCGCAACAGGGTGAATAAGACGGTATTGTTTCTCACTAACTTTCCCTTGCCGTGCCATCTCTTCCATCAAGCAAAGTGGCGCTATTGCTGCATCTACGCTGCCATTCGCTAGTGCATTTAACGTGCGCTCAATAGGATAACCGACGAACTGGGTCTGATAACGGTTGGACGGCACGCCGTTTTGTTGTAATAAATGCGCGACCAATAGATAACCACCAAAAGCCTCGGCATCGACGGCAGCAATTTTACGCTGCTGCAAATCTTGCAGCTGATAAATGCCGCTGTCCGCCTTTACCCAAAGTGCACTGGCCACTTCTTCCATGGCGCTAGGTTCTTTTAACGGACTACCCTGACTGAGCTTATTAAATTCATTGGCTAGATTAACCGTTGCGGAAAACTGCTTATCAGCGGTTTTGGTGTTAAAACCTTTTTCATTAAAACCTTTTTCATTAAAGTTTTTACCATTGATATCAGCAGGCGCAGTCAATTTAGCTGGCGCCGTATCGGCTTGCAAGGTCGCAAGCCAGCGCCAATGGGTGGTATTCATTTTAATCAGTTGCACTTGTGGTCCAAGCACTAAGGCAAATTGCTGCGCCTCAATTTCCTGCTGCCAATTCTCTAATGCCAGCGGCACCAAGACCACTGTGTCCTCTTGTAGCTGCTCGTTAAGCTGATTGAGCCAAGGTTGCCAGCGTTCTTGCGCAACTGTTTCGCCTTGCGGCGCCAGCACGCCTAAATAATACGTTTGGGCGTTTGCCATCGACATAACCAAGCAAGCATTTAATGCCATCAACGCTATCAACGCTTGCAACGCTTTCCACACTTTCAACGCCCTCAAGGTTATGGTTCTAAGCGCAATTTTCGATAAAAAATCAAAGGTATTTATAGGCATTATTTGCGACTTAAGACGTCCAAGTTTGTAAAATTTATTAAAACCATATGATTAATGTGGTTTTCCACAATATCAGCATATTACGCCATATTCTATACTACATAGCAAGATTGTATCTTTTAATTGGCTGAGCTTAATGATTGCTATCGAATATAAAAATCAGGCATTACCAATAAGCCTTACAACATAGATAGCGACAGTAAGCGCAGTAATATTTTTATAGACTATTTTTATGGAGGGCAGGCTTATGAAAAAGTGGCCATTAATCATTATTATGGCAGCCATTGTCGGGCTGATTTTAGCGTTTATCATTGGGCAAATACTGCCTAATATGCGCACGAGTAGCAGTGACATCGAGGTCAATATCACCGACCCTGCACTTATTAAACAAGGGGAATACGTCGCGCGTACCGCTGACTGTGTTGCTTGTCATACCACGTTAGATGGCGAGACTTATGCCGGTGGCTTACCAATGCTCACCCCATTGGGCGCCATTTATTCAACCAACATTACCCCTGATAAAGAAACCGGTATTGGTCAGTATACTTTTACTGACTTTAAAAATGCCGTCAAGCATGGCGTGCGTCGTGATAATAAAGCCCTTTACCCTGCGATGCCCTATCCTTCTTATCAGCTTATGCCAGATGAAGATTTGGCCGCGATGTACGCCTTTTTTATGTCAGACGTCAAACCCGTCAAGCAAGCCAATCTAAAAAGCGAGCTACCACCGGTGACCAATTGGCGCTGGCCCTTAGCATACTGGCAAGCAATGTTTGACCCAAAACGTGAGTTTGTCGCTGAAAGTGATGATGCAGTGTTGGCTCGTGGACAATACTTAGTTGAAGGTCCTGGACACTGCGGCTCTTGCCATACTGGCCGCGGTATTGGCTTCCAAGAAATCGCTTTAAATAATGCCGACTCAGAAGAATATTTGAGCGGTGCGGTCATCGATGGCTGGCGCGCCAAAAGTATTCGCGGTGAACATCGCGGTTTGGGTACGTGGACGGTCGCAGAATTGAATGACTTCTTTAAAACCGGTCGCACTGATACCACGGCTGCTTTTGGCGCCATGGCCGAAGTGGTCGAGCACAGCACGCAATATATGACAGACTATGATATCAACGCCATGTCATCTTATCTAAAGACTTTAACGCCCGCGCCAAATAAAGAAAAAACCTTGCCGGCGAAAAAAGACATTACCACGCAAAAACTGCTTGATGGCAACTATGATTCGCGAGGCTCAATCTTGTACGCCGAGTATTGCCAAGTTTGTCACCGTGCCGATGGTAAAGGCGTGGCGCGTATCTTCCCAGCCCTTGATGGCAATAGTGCGGTATATGCGAAAAATGCCGACTCGGTACTACAAATCACCTTGAGCGGTGGTCGCATGCCAGAAACTCCGCACGACCGCATGGCCTTTACCATGCCTGAATTCACTAACCTAAGTGATGCCGATGTGGCAGAAGTGGTCAACTATGTACGTAATAGCTGGACCAACCAAGCGCCTGAAATTGGTGTCGATGATGTGGTAAAAATGCGCGCTTTCCTCGCCAAAAAACCAAAAACCAGTACCGATATCGCCCCAGACTTAAGTATTGATGCGCAAACAAAAGGAGCAAAATAATGAAAAACTCTCCACACAACCTGCCTGCTATTGTTAGCGTTATCTCTCAGAAAATGAAAATGAGCAAACTGACCACCGCTGTTCTGACTGCCTCAGTGGTTAGTATCGCCGCTATCAGTAGCGGTTGCTCACAGCCAGAGCCTATCGAGCAAAATGCCCCTAAATATGGCTTAGTTACTGCTGATGATGCCAACGAAGATGTTGGTACTTATGTGCTGCCGCAAGATACCTCTATCTTGGATGAGCCAAACGCTGATGAAATCTTTTATGGCAAACGCTTATTAAACGAAACCAAGCGTTTATTGCCCGAGCACGTTGGCGCGCAAATGAACTGTAATAGTTGCCATATCTCGCAAGGTAAAATCCCGCTTGGCGACCCCTACATCAACAGTTATAATTTCTACCCGCGCGTAATGCCACGTGCTGGTAAAGAAGTTGATTTAACCAAGCGCATTAATGGCTGCTTCCAGCGTTCGATGAATGGCAAACCTTTAAAACCTGAATCACCTGAAATGTTGGCAATGTTGGCCTATATGAAATGGCTGTCACAAAATACGCCGAAAGAACAAAAGGTCGATATCCAAAACGCTGGTAAAGTGGATGAATCTTTGGTTGGCAATCCTGTACGCGGTGAAAAAATCTACCAAGTACAATGCGCGACTTGTCATGGTGATAACGGCGAAGGCATGAAAGACAGTCGCGGCGATATTGTCTTCCCGCCATTATGGGGCGATGAATCCTTTAACATTGGCGCTGGGTTGGCGCGTACTTATAAAGCCGCGGCTTTTGTTAAATACAATATGCCAATGGGCATTCAGACCAAAGGCTTATGGGGTCATGGTAACGTGCTGAGTGATCAAGACGCTATCGATGTCGCTGAATTTTTCACCCATCAACCGCGTCCCGACTTTGCTGGTAAAGTAAATGACTGGCCAAACGGTAACAAACCTAAAGATGCCCGTTATTAAATGCGCTAGCCTGACAACACGTCAGTCATGCTGATTTATGAAATAAAAAAACCTCAAACGCATTCATTGCTTGAACTGAACCCCATAAGTTGGACACAACTTATGGGGTATTTTTATGCATTACGACCTAGACTTTAAGATAAAAGTCATCGCATACTATCGGCAAGGACATACCGGACTTGCCACAAGTGAGAAGT
>NZ_CAJHAJ010000013.1 GCF_904846345.1 Psychrobacter maritimus | reverse complement strand
TTAAGAATTTGATAATTATTATGATTATAGATGTTATTGGTGATATTCACGGTTATGCTGACAAGTTGGTCGGACTCCTAAAGCAGTTAGGCTATGTTCATAATGGCACCTATTTTGTACCGCCAGCGGGTCATCGGGCGCTATTTATTGGTGATTTCATTGACCGTGGGCCACAGCAAGTAGCCTCGCTAGAGATAGTCTTTGCTATGCTAGATGCAGGCGTTGCCGACGCAGTGATGGGCAATCATGAATACAATGCGCTCACCTTTGCCATGCTTGACCCAGAGCAACCTGAGCGCTATTTACGCTCGCATAGTGATGTTCATGTGCGCCAGCATGAAACCTTTTTAGCCGAAGTACCGTTTGGCTCAGAAGCGCATCAATATTGGTTACAGCGCTTTTATGAGATTCCATTGTGGCTTGAGACTGAATACGCTTGCTTTGTACACGCTTGCTGGGATGTCGATAGCATGGCGGTATTAAAGCCGCTATTGACCGCCGATAATTGCTTGACGCCTGACGCCGTTGTCGCCACGGCGCAAAAGCATAGCCCTGCTTATGAAGCGCTTGAGCGCGTGCTAAAGGGCGTAGAAACGGCGTTACCCGATGGTTTAGTCATGGTCGACAAAGATGGGGCAGCGCGCTCGCAAGTACGCGTGCGCTGGTGGCTAGATGAGCTTAACAAACGCACTATTCATGAAATTGCCCGTGCGCCAAGCTCAGGATTGGCACAGATTCCAAGCGATGCCCTAGCAGAAAATATCGAATTTGCCCTTAAAACTCATAAACCGGTATTCGTCGGTCATTATTGGCTAACAGGCGCGCCGCAACCTCTTAGCCCGCAGGTTGCTTGTACCGATTATTCGGCAGCGATTGATAGCGGTTATTTGACCTGCTATCAGCTCGATACCGAGCAGCCATTACCGCTTAAAGCCCATAACTTCGTACAGTATCGTCATGATGAAGACCCAAAGATAAAGGCATAAAAAAAGATAAATGTATAAAATCAGCGTTATTTAGCCAGCTTTGCCATTAAACAGCAAACTTGGCTTTACGAAGGCAGCAAAACTTTTGTATGATGGTCCTTTTGAGGATATCAAAGCATGAGCACCCCATCGGCTAGCGTTACCCCTGTTGAGCAAAGCAGCCCAATCACTTCTCCTGCTGGTCAGCCAAAAGTAGGTATTATCATGGGCTCGCAGTCTGATTGGGCAACCATGAGTGCCGCAGCGCAATTACTTGCCGATTTTGATATTGCCTTTGAATGTGAAGTAGTGTCAGCGCATCGTACCCCTGATAGATTGTTTGATTATGCCAAAAGCGCCAAAAGCAACGGCTTGCAGGTGATTATCGCTGGGGCTGGTGGTGCCGCGCATCTGCCCGGTATGTGTGCCAGTCAAACGCCGCTTCCTGTCTTTGGTGTCCCTGTTAAATCATCAATGCTCAGTGGTTGGGATAGCTTACTTTCTATCGTACAAATGCCAAAAGGCGTGGCCGTTGGAACCTTAGCGATTGGTGCAGCTGGCGCCTATAACGCTGCCCTTCTTGCTATTCAGGTGTTAGCATTGCATGATGAATCGATTGCGACTAAGCTGGATAATATGCGCCAAGCGCAAACCGATACCATTCTTGCCAGCCCAACACCCGGTATTATCAATCAGTAAAGTAAGTAAACTCAGCCAGATGGCGTTAAGTTTTCACAAAAAACCATTAGCAGAACTGCAATATTAACCAAGAAATGTTAAGCGCAATCATCTGGTTTTTAAATCTCAATATCAAACCTGAATACCAAATTAACGAGCAATATTCTAAACTTGATATTTTTACTCAGATGCGTTCTACTAAATACAAGGTGCATACAGTGCACCTTTTCCTATTTTAATAGCATAAGTTTTATCCCGTAAGTTTTAGATATTAGTACTCAAACTCCCTTATTCATTTTCAATGTAAAGAGCCTGCCATGACTACAGCGAACGCTTATCCTGTAACCCAAACCATTCGTACCATCGGTATTTTAGGCGGTGGTCAGCTTGGTATGATGCTCGCCGAAGCCGCCATGCCGCTCGGTTATCAGTGCGTATTTTTAGAAGACAATGCCGACTGTCCGGCCAGCCTATACGGAAAAGTTTTTCATAGCGAGCAATTAGAAGCATTTATTGCCGCAGCTGACGTCTTTACCTTAGAGTTTGAAAATACGCCTACTGCTACCGTTGAACAGCTAGCCAGCTTATCAAAATCTGGCAGCAAGCAAGGCATGTTTCCACCACCGATTGCCCTTGATATCGCTCAAGATCGCTTAAAAGAAAAGCGCATGTTCAATGAGCTTGATATCGCAACCGTACCATTTATGGTGGTTAATTCTGAAGCAGAATTAAAGCAAGCTTGCGACGAGCTAGGATTGCCTATCGTCCTAAAGACCAGCCGCGGTGGTTATGATGGTAAAGGTCAGTTTGTCATCAAAGAAGAAAGTGATATTACCGTTGCTTGGCATGAGCTTAAGGATGCGGTTAGTGGTAAAGGCGCACTAACGCCAACGCCTGCTCCCCTCATTGCAGAAGGCTTTATTAACTTTAGCCGTGAAGTATCTATCATTGCTGCCCGCGCCCAAAACGGTCAAGTACGCTGCTATGATTTGGTCGAAAACCATCATCATAACGGTATATTGGCCAAAACGCGCGCGCCTGCCGTTGGTACCAGCCATTTGTTTCAGCAAGCAACCGATGCGATTACCACTGTGATGAATCATTTAGGTTATGTCGGTGTGATGGCGCTTGAGCTATTTGTGAGCAAAGATGCTCGTGGTAACGACTATCTGCTGGCCAACGAGATTGCCCCACGCGTTCATAACTCTGGACATTGGAGTATCGAAGGCGCGATTACCAGTCAGTTTGAGAACCATATTCGCGCGGTGGTCAATCTGCCCTTAGGCGATACCGATAACGTCCATCCAGCGATTATGCTGAATGTATTGGGTCAATATCCTGATATCAGCGCGGTGCTCAATATCGATGGCGCCCATTATCATAGCTACCATAAGGCTGAGCGCGAGGATCGTAAAATTGCGCATATTACCTTGATGCCAAATGACGTTGCTGACTTAGATATTGCCCTCGCTAAGCTGGTTGCTGTGTTGCCTAATAAAGTTGGTCTTGATAAAAAGTTAGCGCCTACGGTTACCGAGAACCAAGCAAAAACACCAGAGCAAACAGCCAGCACGGAAACTGACCACGCTGTAGAAGATGCTGCTATCAGTGTTAAAGAGAGCCAACCAGAGGGTTTAGAAGATATAGAGCAGCTATCAAACGACCAGCTATCAAACACAGTTAAGGCCAAGAAATAATGCAGATTTGGGTAGATGCTGATTCGGTGCCTCTGATTGCCAAAGACTTGATTATCAAAACGGCTGAACGTACCCAAACCATGGCGATATTTGTCGCAAATCAGCCAATCAAACTGCGCAAATCACCGCTGCTCGTGATGACAGTGGTGCCATCAGGGTTTGATAAAGCCGATGATTATATCGTTGAGCAAATCCAGCCAGGCGATTTAGCCATCACTAGCGACATTCCCTTGGCCAATGATATTTTAGATAAAGGCGGTATGGTTTTAACCACCCGCGGTATGGTGTATGATAAAAATAACATCAAGCAAAAGCTTAATATGCGCGATTTTATGGATACCATGCGCGGCACGGGCGTGCTCGAGCTGCAAGAAATGAGTGGCCAGAAACCTTATGGCGACCGCGATAAAAAAGCCTTTGCCGATGGTCTTAATCGTTTGGTGCGTTAATTGGTGCGTTAATTTTCTTATGCATCATTGGACAGCTACCCTCTCTAACCTTTGTTATAAATTTCTTATTCTTATAAATAACCGCTTTTATAAATAGCAACTTTTATAAAGAACAGTTTTTATAAAGCACAGGCTTGCAAACCGTATACACTCCATAACCAAACACTATGCAAACGGCACGCTTCATAACGAAGTGTGCTCATCATTCTTGTTACGCTATATGCAGCTTTCAAAACAATCGGTTTTTGAATAATTGGTTTTTAAACAATAAATTTTAAAATAACGATAACGTATATAAAACGCATATAAAAATAGGAATGAATATGAAAATTTTAGTGATTGGCGCCAGTGGTCGAGTGGGTACAGATTTGGTTAAGCAGTTATTAGCAGATAACCATCAAGTGATTGGCACCACCCGTCAAGAAGAAAAACTGTTTGATGACGACAATTACAGCCAATTAGATTTGGATATCACCGCAGAAAAAGATGCTATTCAACAGCAAATCGAGCAAGATATCGATGCCGTTTACTTTGTTGCTGGTTCAGGTGGTAAAGACGTCTTAGAAGTTGATTTACATGGTGCGGTTAAAACCATGCAAGCAACAGAAGATAAAGGTATCAAACGCTATATCATGTTAAGTACAGTATTTTCATTAGATACCAGCAAATGGGACAACCCCGGTATTGCTGACTTAAAAGAATACTATATCTGTAAGCATTACGCTGATCAGTGGTTGGTTAATAACAGCAACCTTGATTACACCATCGTGCAAGCAGGTGCACTAAAAGAGCGTGCAGCAACGGGTAAAATCACTATTAATGATGACAATGCGGGTGAAAACTCAATTGCAGATGTGGCTACGACGTTGGCAGCTGTACTCAATGCTGATAATACCAATAAAAAAGTTTTTAGCATGCACAATGGTGAAACTGCAATTGATGCAGCGCTTGCTAAACTGTAATAAACAAAAGTTATAATAAACAATATACAGCTTTGCAGCATTATTAAAAGCAGTACAAGAATAGAAAAGCGCGTAAGCCTTCCGGTTTACGCGCTTTTCTATTCTGGTTTTTTTAATCATTGGCGGCTATGTCAAAATCTACTAGCAAGCAATTAAGCCAAGCCACTGGGAAAAGGAATCACGTCCTCTAATCTGCTAGCCCCTGTTATAACCATCAGCAACCTATCAATACCAACAGCGATACCACTACAAGGTATTAAGTCATCAGACGCTGCTAATAAATGCTCATCAATTGGCATTTGTGGCAAGTTATGATGCTGACGCAATTGATTGTCGCGCTCAAAGCGCTCTCTTAATGCCTGCCCATCTGCCAGCTCATCATAAGCATTGGCAATCTCAATACCATTAATATAAAGCTCAAAGCGCTTAGCAACTATATTACCGTCTTTATCCAGCGCGGTTTTTGCCAATGCCGCAGTTGCAGGGGGATATTCTATAATCAACGTCGGCAAATCATGACCCAAATTTGGCTCGACGGTATGACTAAACAATAAATCTAACCAGCTTTGACGAATATCTTCTTCACTATTGGTGGCGCCATTTTCTGCACTATTAAAATTAAACCCTGTCAAACCCTTATCTTCGGCCACTGCTTGTAGCGTCGCAATACTGGCAGTCAGTGGATGAATACCAACAAAGTCCATAAAGGCATCGACGTAACGGTAATGACTCAGCACAATCGAATAACCATAAAGCGCTTCAAGTAACTCGCCCAATTCAGCAGCCATATCATCTAGGTTATATTTCGGCTGATACCACTCAAGCATAGTAAATTCAATATTGTGACGCACGCCTATCTCATTATCTCGAAATACTGGGCAAATCTGATAAATGGGCACCTGCCAGCTAGCAAGTAGCCGCTTCATGGCGAACTCAGGCGACGTATGCAGATAATAGGTGCAAGGTTTATCTTGGTAGGTGACCTGCGCCGCCACTGATTGCAAAAAGGTATCAGTATTGCCTGCTTGCGATAACAAGGGCGTCTGCACTTCGAGCACGTGACGCGTGGCAAAAAACTGCCGAATAGCACTCATAAATTGCGCACGCTTGTGTGCCATTGATACGGTCATGGTCGGCGCATAGCTAGATTTAGAAAAGGAATTACTTGCTTGAGTCATTATTATTTACTGCAATTTAAGGATAAAGAATAGATTTTAAAACGATGTTTTAAGTTTTAAGGCTACCTAGCTTTTAAAACCAGCTAACTTTTAAAAACGCCTAATTTTTACGATTGCCATTCACGGCGTAAATGATAATCTCGGCGCAATTGATCAAAGTCGGCGCCCTTTACTTGACCATCAGCTAACTTACTTCGTAGTGCAGCATCATCTTGCATGATATTATAAAACTTAATCAGTCTCTCCGGATGCGCCTTGAGCTCAGACCATAAAAACATATTGAGCGGCAATAGCGTTTGCATAGACTGCGCCGGTGTGACCGCCAGTTTTTCACAAAGCGCATCATAGATAATTTGCGTACCACGCAGCTTACCTTCGACCGTGTAGCCTGCGATATGCGGTGTGGCAATCGCAAGTTTGGACAATAAACTCTCAGAAATCTCTGGCTCATGTTCAAACACATCGAGCACCAATTGGCGACCCGTACGTTCAATATCAGCTACTAAGTCATGCGCATTAATAACCGGTCCGCGCGCGCTATTGATTAATAATGTATCTGCTGGCATCACATCTAAGGCATTTTTATCGATTAAATACCGGGTTGGATAGTCGCTGCCATTAGGATTAGCATTATCTTTTTTATCGGTTAACGGCACATGCAAGCTGATAACATCACTTTGGCTAAGCACTTGCGCAAAGCTGGCATTATTAATATTCGATGCAGGCAGCAGCGGATCGTAACCCAATACCTGCCAACCTAAATCATGAGCATATTGCGCAAGGGTGCTGCCAATATTACCCAGTCCGATAATGCCTAAGGTTACTGGCGGCATCGATGGCTGACAATACTGCGGACGTAAGGTTAAGATAGCGGTTAATACATATTGCGCAACCGAATGCTTACTACAGCCAGCGGCATTGGCAAAGGTTATATTGCGTGCTGCCAAATAATCTTGATCGACATGATCGGTACCGATGGTCGCCGAACCAACAAACTTCACACTATTATTATCTGCCAATAGCGCCGCGCCTACTGGCGTCACCGAACGTATCAATAGTACTTCAGGTTGCAACTCTGCGAGCAACTGGGCATTGATATCACGTCCAGCGACGGTAAAAATCTTCACCGTGCGCTTCGTCTCTTGCCCAAGCGTTGATGGATTAAAAAACTCATTAAGGCTAGCGATATTGCTATCAGCAACAATGGTCAGAGGACGCATATTATCGTTATTCGTAGTGCTGGCATTAGGCATCTTTAAATATCCCTATTTATAAAGGTTTCTTATCAACCATCGCATCATTAGGACAGTATGTTTTTTATTATCAAACTCTATGCGCTTCTCTTTTTAACCTTAGGTTTGGTCAGTAGAAACGGTATTTTCGTCTTTATTTTGCTCAGTAGCTTTAGGTTGCAGTGGACCGTCAACCAACATCCCTTCTTGCTGGGCAAACAACTCATTCTTATGCTGTGATATCCATTCACGCCATACGGCAAGGCCGATTGCCAATACCACAGGACCAATAAACAAGCCAACAAAACCAAACGCGGTTAAACCGCCCAATACCCCGATAAAAATAATGATAAAAGGGATTTTGGTCGCGCCACTAATAACGATAGGACGAATAAGGTTATCAACCCAACTGATAACCAGTATACCCCAAAGCGCCAAGCCAATCCCTTCTACGGTATGACCTTGGCTCAATAACCAAATCGATACCGCGCCCCAAACAAATGGCGTACCAAAGGGAATTAAGGCAATGATAAAAGTCACAATGGTGAGTAAGATAGGACTTGGCGCGCCAGCGAAATAGTAACCAATACCCGCGAGCAATGCCTGCGCCAATGCAGTCAAGCCGATACCATAGACGACCGCGCGCGTGGTCGTACCGACCGAATCAATATAACCATCGATACGATTGCCAATGATATTACGCAGCGCTTGACGGATTTGACGTACCAAACTGGTGCCATCACGATAAAAGAAAAACAATGTCATCAGCGCCATACCAAGCTTGGCCAAACCACTGAAGACGACATCAAAAGCGACTTTGCCATAATAAAGATGCGACTGAACCCAAAGACGAAAAGCCTCTAGCGTCCCCTCAGGGTTTTTGTTGATTCTCCACAATACATCTTTGACTTGCTGACCGATGATGGGCAAATCTTTGACAGAATCAGGCACATCCAAATAGCCCACTTTGATGCGATAGACTAAATTACTAATGAGGCTTAACGCTTCTTGCTGCAAAATAAAGATACCAACGACGAGCGGCACACCAATCATAAGCGTGATGCTCACCGTCATAATAGCGGCGCTAAAATTTGAGCTGAATCGAACTCTTTGGTGAAAAAAATTATAAATAGGGAAAGTCACGTAGGCTAAAATCGCTGCCCATAGCGCTGGTACAATAAAAAACTGTACGACTTGGAAACATAATACGAACAGCACCACCAATAAGGTAATGGCCAATAAGCGCTGAATAAGAAATTCTTTTGTCCAGTTTTCAATCATAGCGTATAAACCAAGAGCAGGCAGCAAAAAGCCAATCCGGCTTTGCTGTAACGTTTATAAATAGGTGGATAAAAATCACAGAGCTTGTCCGTTACAGACCATGTCCGTTATTGGTATCCCTTAGCGAGTATGTTAAGTGGTAAATATTAGGTAATAGTTAATATTGGATAATAAGTTTCGTCGTAACTGCTACGTAAAGCAGTTGCTGTCAATACAGCGCGCAATACAGCTACCGTACCATACAGCACCTTTATAAACATCATATTTGGCTAGCAAAACAGCATTAATTTCTAAAAACAATCTTTGCTGATTAAAATAGCGTTAATTTGATATTTACCTGCACTTAAATGAGGTAACCCGCCGACAGTAACGGTTTATTATGCAATAAAATAAACCCAATAAATAAGACTATGTTGTAATCTTTACTTACATTTATCTGTACGCATTATCAGTGAATATAGGTGCTTGCACGCAAAAATTCCTAAGCAGATTTATCCTTGTAGAATAACGGCTATCTATCGCCTTTTTAGTCACTTCTGCTGTGATATCTTGCCAGCTAAATCACTGCTCAGTTCTATTAGTACGGACAATTGATGTTATACTAAAGGGATTAATCTGAACGCTTGGATGCTGTTAAGTTAGTATGACCTTATAGGTTTTTAGCATTATCAGCCTTGGCGTTTTGAAAATTACTTCTTGCAATCCTCATCTGCCACCCTACTCTAGACTGTCTTAATCACTGGTATTTAGAGCGGCGCTGCATATTTTGGTATTGTCGATAAGCATTATATTGATGCCTATCCAAGCTTGGCGCTCATTATTTCGACTCACTATTCAAGCGTCGTGTTTTGAGTGCCTAATTAAACACTTATATTTTGCGTTACTTTTATAAATTACTTTGATTTGGTTTTATTTGAAACCAAGACGGATTCAACACATTTACACAACCTATTGATAGGAACAATAACAATGTCAAGAGACACTGCAAAAGATACTGATAATCCCAATTCTACTGCCTCAAATGACGCCAATACGGCATCTAAACCGCAAGACAGCGTGACTTTTGCGCTAGCCCAATCGCATTTTTTGGTTGGTGATATCACAGCCAACGCTGAAAAAATGCGCACGCTCGCACTACAAGCCCGTGAGCAAGGCGCTGATGTAATTATCTTCCCAGAGTTAGCATTATTGGGCTACCCACCACAAGATTTATTGCTACGTCCTAGTCTTTCAGGTCGTATCAAAAGCGCGCTGTCGTCTTTAAGTGATATCGATGATATCGTGATGATTGTAGGCTATCCGCATGTTGATCATCATGGCACCTTTAACTCGGCTGCGATTTTGCATAACGGTCATCAAAAAGGCTTTTATCATAAACAAATCTTGCCAAATTATGGCGTATTTGATGAGCGCCGTTATTTTGATAAAGGTCGCAATCAAGTTTTATTTGACTATAAAGGCATTACCATCGGTCTACTTATCTGCGAAGATTTATGGGAAAAAGGTCCGATTGCCGAGCTTAAAAAACAAGGCGCTGACTTGATTGTGAGCTTAAACGCCTCACCTTTTGAGATTGAAAAACAAGACAACCGTAAAACCATGCTGGCCAAACGTAGTCGCGAAAACAATTTGCCTATCGTTTATCTAAACGCGGTTGGCGGTCAAGATGACTTGGTCTTTGACGGCGGCTCTATGGCCATCCAAGCCGATGGCAGCGTAGCTCACGAAGCCTCACGCTTTATGAATCAGCTCATGCTAGCGACATTTAATGTAAAGACGGCAAAATTTGATACGCAAGCAAAAGCGCCTTTATCATTGAGCCGTGAGTCAGAGATGTACCAAGCGCTGGTTGTTGGTCTCCGTGATTACGTCAACCTTTCAGGGTTCACTGGAATCATCGTTGGCTTATCAGGCGGTATCGATTCAGCCTTGACCTTGTGTATTGCCGTCGACGCTCTAGGCGCTGATAAAGTCTATGCGGTGATGATGCCGTACGAATACACCTCACAAATCAGCTTAGAAGATGCGCAAGCACAAGCACGTCGCTTAAACGTTTCTTATACCGTTTGCCCAATTTTTGATGCGGTTGAAGGTATCCGCCATACCTTAGCGCCACTATTTAACAAGTCTCCTGCTGATACTACCGAAGAGAATATCCAAGCGCGCGCACGCGGTGTGGTGTTAATGGCACTGTCTAATAAATTTGGTCATTTGGTCATCACTACGGGTAATAAATCAGAATTGGCTGTTGGTTACTCAACGTTATACGGTGATATGGCTGGCGGCTTTGATGTGCTAAAAGACGTTTATAAATCACAAGTTTATAAACTTGCAAGCTACCGTAACCGCTTAGAAGATACGCCAGTTATCCCTGAGCGTGTGATTACGCGTCCGCCATCGGCTGAGCTGCGTCCTGATCAAAAAGACCAAGATAGCCTGCCTGACTATGATGTCTTAGATGGTATCTTAATGTCGTATATCGATGAAGATATGGGCTATCAAGATATTGTCGATAAAGGCTTTGATGCTGATTTGGTCGCCAAGGTTATTAAAATGGTTGATAACAGCGAGTACAAACGCTCGCAAGCACCGATTGGCACTAAGATTAGCCATAAAGCCTTTGGTCGCGAGCGTCGTTTCCCACTGGTGAATAAGTGGTCAATAAAAGGCTAAGCTTTAACTACTGATTTATCATTACAACCTTTTAGATATGCCGTTATTTTTTAGATTAACCTCTATTTAAATGACAAACTAAAAGGTTGGATAGATTTAAGTTTTTATATAACTTTATTCAAGTGTTTTATAATTAGCTGGGTGCTTACCCAGCTTTTTTAGTTTTTATTGATAAATAATTTTCATTATCTGCTACTTGCCCCAAATTTTTATACATAATCGCTTACTTCACCCTATTCCAACTACTGTTTTTAATTTAGCTACCCTACCTATTTTTATCCGAGTCCGTCATGAGTTTGATCACCGCTACTATCTTCCTTCTTTTATTACTTACCTTGAGTGCTTTTGTCTCTGCCGCCGAGATTGCCATCGCTGCTGGTCGCAAGATTAAGCTCCAAATCATGGCAAAAGAAGGCGAAGTCCGCGCCCTTGATGTCCTGCATATGCAAGAAAATCCTGGTGGATTTATTACTGTGGTGCAAGTTGTTCTGAACGCCGTCGCCATTTCAGCCGGTGCGGTTGGTGAGTCAGCCATTAGCCCTTATTTGCAACTGTTGATTAAGCATGAAGCGGCGGCATCTATCATCTCGTTCGTGCTTATTACCAGTTTATTTTCCTTACTTGCTGATTTGATGCCTAGGCGCTTGGCGATGTCTAATGCAGAAATCTTTGCTGTACGACTGGTACGCCCGATGATGGCGTTGACTTTTATCTTTAAGCCGGTTATTTGGGTCTTTGATGGCGCCGCAAACCTTATCTTTGAGCTTTTTGACATATCAACCATTCGCCAAGATGACATTACTCCAGAAGATATCTATGCGGTAATGGACGCTGGCGCTGAAGCCGGTGTGCTCAAAAAACAAGAGCACCATTTGATCGAAAACATCTTTGAGATGCAAGAGCGTACCGTCACCTCAGTGATGAATCCGCGTGAGCATATCGTGTATTTTGATAGCAAGACCAGTACAGAGGAAGTGGTCGAGGTGATGATTGCGCAGCCGCATAATAAGTTTTTGGTCTGTGAGGAAGACGATTTAGAACAAATTATCGGTTATGTAGAGTCGCGCAGCTTTTTAGCCTTGGTACTTAACCAGCAAGAGGTTAGCCTAACTGACAAAGCGCTATTAAAACCGGCATTATTTGTACCCGATACCTTGTCTTTGTTTGAAGTATTAGAGATGTTTAAATCAACGGGTGCTGACTTTGCCGTTATCGTTAATGAATATGGCTTGGTGGTTGGCGTCATTACCCTACGCGATGTGATGAGCATTGTCATGGGTGAGCTGGTGACGGTTGAAGAGCAGCCTATCGTGCAGCGTACGGATAATTCGTGGCTTATCGATGGTATGACGCCGATTGAAGACGTCATTCGGGCACTAGATATTGTTAATTTACCGCGCAGTCAGAACTATGAAACCATCAGCGGTTTTATGATGTATATGCTGCGCAAAATTCCTAAAAAAACCGATACCATCGAATACGCCAATTATCGTTTTGAGATTATCGCTACCGACAATCTTAAAATTACCCAACTACTTGTCACCAAACTTGAAGAAGCGGTTAAGTAAAAAATCGGTTCAAATTTGGTATTAATATGTGATGAATCAATTGAGTGTCAGCTTAGTAGTTTAATGCTTTAACAGTCAATTAATAACAAGCTCAAAATCAGGCACGCGCGCCAAATATTGCCGTGCCGACGCGTACCATGGTCGAGCCATTGGCAATGGCTTCACCCATGTCACCACTCATGCCCATGCTCAGCGTATCCCACTGCGGTAACTCTGGATGCTCAATCTTGATATCTTCAAATAACTGCTTGGTTCGAGCAAAGGCATCGGTGTTGGCTTTCGCCGGAATAATCATCAAACCACGCAGTTGCAAGCGCTCGTAATGTTTAATGGCAGATATCAATGCGGGCAATTCGGCTGGCAAACAGCCGGACTTGCTGTCTTCATTATCGATATTGACTTGTATCAGAACATTAAGCGGCGGCAGTTCAGCTGGGCGTTGCTCATTGAGGCGCTTGGCAATAATCTCGCGCTCCAGCGTTTGCACCCAATCAAAATTCTCAGCAATATCACGGGTCTTATTACGCTGAATGCTGCCAATATAATGCCAAATGATAGGTTTGCATTCTGGCTGTTCTCGTAAAACTTGTATTTTTTCAAGCGCCTCTTGCAGATAATTTTCACCAAAATCACGCTGCCCTTGCCGCGCTAATGTTACGATCATCTCAGCAGGCTTGGTTTTGGATACCGCCAGTAAGGTGACCGCATTATGCTGCCTTGGCGCTTGGGCACACGCCTGCGCCACCTGTTTATTAACCTGCTGCCAACTTTCAATTAGATTTATATTCTCGATGTTACCTTCCTCATTTTGCGTATCAAATGCAGTCACAACAGTAGGAATATTATTTTTATGGGTTTGCTTAAAGATATCGTTCATAAAAGGCTCACAGGGATAAAGGATGCTATTGTCTTAGATCATTATTTTTATAAGTCATTTTAACTTTTGATAAATACTCTTTTAATAGAGAAATAATAAATCAATATTCATAAAACCAAGAATTACTGAACTATTTTTGCATTTTATTTATATAGTAGATGGTTAAATAGCCATAGTCTTGTTATGATATTGTTACATGGTCTAACATTTACTACTAAAGACAGTAGTAATGGTAACAAATACAGCGAAGATCAACATATTTTTAAGATAATTGGCTTAGATGGCGTTATAGAATAAGTATACGTTATACATTCTATACGCTTTTTGGCTCACCCTTATTTATTGATAGGAATATCCGATTATGGCTGAAAAGAATAACTTAAGCATCGAAGACTTGCTGCGCTTTACGGTCAAGCATAAAGCCTCAGATTTACATATTTCAGCCGGTATGCCAGCGATGATTCGTGTCGATGGTGAGATGACCCGTATCAATATGCCAGAGATGAGCCATCAGGTCGTGCATCAGCTGATTTATGACATCATGAATGATAAGCAGCGTGCCGACTTTGAAGAGTTTTTTGAGACCGATTTCTCTTTTGAGATTCCAAATTTAGCGCGCTTTCGTGTTAACGCTTTTAACCAAAATCGCGGTGCAGGCGCGGTCTTTCGTACCATTCCCTCTAAAGTCCTTACCATGGAAGACTTGGGTATGGGCGAGGTTTTCAAACGTGTGTCTGACTTTAAACGCGGCGTAGTATTGGTTACAGGTCCGACGGGTTCAGGGAAGTCTACCACGCTGGCAGCCATGATTGACTATATCAATGAAACGCGTAAAGAGCATATTTTAACCATTGAAGACCCGATTGAATTTGTCCACGAGTCTAAAAAGAGCTTGATTAACCAACGTGAAGTCCACCGCGATACTTTAGGTTTCGAGCCTGCGTTGCGTTCTGCGTTACGTGAAGATCCAGACGTTATCCTCGTTGGTGAGCTACGTGACCTTGAGACTATTCGCTTAGCCTTGACAGCCGCTGAAACGGGACACTTGGTCTTTGGTACTTTGCACACCAGCTCAGCGGCAAAAACCATTGACCGTGTGATTGACGTCTTCCCTGCTGCTGAAAAAGACATGATTCGAGCGATGCTTTCAGAATCGTTGCAAGCGGTCATCTCACAGACTCTTTTGCGTCGTCAAACCGGCGGACGAATTGCTGCGCATGAGATTATGCTAGGCACGCCTGCTATTCGTAACTTGATACGTGAGAATAAAATCGCTCAGATGTACTCCTCTATTCAGACGGGTGCTGGTGATGGCATGATTACCCTTGACCAAACGCTTAAAAATCTTGTCTCAAAAGGTACTATTAGCAAAGATGTTGCACGTCCTTATGCTAAGCAGCCTGAGGCGTTTATTTAGTACTGGTGTTTAGAAGACTAAACCCTTGTAGCACTAAGTTTTGATAACATTACAAATTGACAATCATAGATTTTTAATCGGCTTTATTCATTTTTAATGGTCGTTATTGGCAGTCTTTAAAAGTTTATTGAAGCACCTTTTAATCTATATATTCCAAGTGTAGGTACGTTATGGACATTGATAAACTTTTACAGTTAATGATCAATAAAAACGGCTCTGACCTTTTTATTACCGCTGACGTTGCGCCATCCATGAAAATTAATGGCAAAATTTTGCCCGTGGGCAAAACGCCGTTAACGGCTGAGCAAACTATGAGATTGGTTAAAGGCGTGATGACGCCAAGCCAACAAAAAGAATTCGACGAAACCAATGAGTGTCAGTTTGCGATTACAGACCAAGCTCAGCAAGCGCGTTTTCGGGTTAGTGCCTTTATCCAGCGCGACATGGCGGGAATGATTTTACGGAAAATTGAGAATAAAATCCCAACGGTTGAAGAACTGCGCCTGCCACCAGCGTTAAAAGAGCTGGCGATGAAAAAGCGCGGTATTATCTTGCTGGTTGGTGCAACGGGTACCGGTAAATCCACCACCCTTGCGGCAATGATTGGGCATCGTAACCAGAACTCACACGGTCATATTATTACCATCGAAGATCCTATCGAGTTTGTCCATAAGCATCGCGGTTGTATCATTACTCAGCGTGAAGTCGGTATCGACACCCACTCTTTTGAAGCAGGGCTGAAAAACACCTTACGCCAAGCGCCTGATGTTATTTTGATTGGCGAGATTCGTAACCGCGAGGTCATGAGCTATGCGATTCAATATGCTGAGACCGGACATTTGGTCTTTGCCACCTTACACGCCAATAACGCCAACCAAGCTATTGACCGTATTATTCACTTCTTTGAAACCAGTCGCCATAATCAGTTGTTTATGGATTTATCACTGAACTTACAAGCTATTATCGCTCAGCAACTGATTCCAACGCCTGATGGCAAAGGACGCCGCGCTGCTATTGAGATTTTATTAAACTCACAGCTGATTAGTGACTATATCCGTAAGGGTGAGGTTCATGAAATCAAAGATGTGATGACGCGCTCACGCGAGAGTGGTATGCAGACCTTTGACCAAGCGCTGTTTGATTTGTATGAACAGGGCGAAATCACCTATAAAGAAGCCATTCTGCACGCCGACTCTCCTAATGATTTGCGCTTAAAAATCAAATTGAGCAATAAAAATGGCACCGCCAATTTAGATGAAGGCGCTGATAGTTTATCGCTAGATATTACCTAGCTTTATATTACTTAGCTTGATCCTACTTATTAATTTATTCAGTATTTTCCATAAAAAAGCCCTCATCGAATGTGAGGGCTTTTTTATGGCTTTAAAATTAGCAGTATCAGCTATTTTTTTGAAACGCTTATTTTGCGTTGTCTTTGCAAGCCTGATTATCACAAATACCGTAGAGTACTAAAGAATGACCAGATAGCTTAAAGCCATGCTCTGCTGCTACTTTGGTCTGCTCTTCTTCGATGATTTCATTATGGAATTCGATAATCTTACCGCAGACATCACAAACCAGATGATCGTGATGCTCTTCTTGGGTAATCTCAAATACCGATAGATTGTTTTCAAAGTTATGACGCTCAACGATACCCGCTTGCTCAAACTGCGTCAGCACGCGATAAACGGTGGCGAGACCCACATCCTCACCTTGCTCAATCAGCGCCTTGTACACCTCTTCTGCACTCATATGATGCAGCTCTGCGCTTTCAAGCAGCTCTAAAATTTTGATACGCGGTAACGTTACTTTCAAACCCGCTTTACGTAAGTCTTGATTGGTAAAAGAAGCCATAATATCCCTTCTGACTATGAAAGTCTTAGCAAATAAATTCAAAAAACACGAGTTAAAAATCATTAATCATGAGTAATAATAGCGGATAAAAAAATATCAGCCATAAAAACCTAGCCACTCTTAGGCGAATTTCTAGAGCAATTTTTTATAAAAATTTGACGCCAAGTCTATGAATTTAAAATATAAATAATAAATACCGCCAGATAGCGTTTGGTAAATAATGTCGTAAGTGGTAGGCAATTGCAAGTAAATGACGTATCATTTGTCCAAGATTGCCTGCAAGACCAGCCTTATCGGTTCTTAGCTGCGCCTAACCCATTTTTTATGAGTCATCTTACCATGATAAAGACATTGAATTTTCGTTCGTTAAGCTCTGCAAGCGCAGTACGCAAGATTGCCATTACCAGTATGCTTAGTGCCGCTGTCGCTATGTCTGGCTGCTCATTACTAAGTGTGTATAAGATTGATTTGCCACAAGGTACCGCCATTACCCAAACCCAAGCACAAAAACTACAAGTGGGTATGAATCAAAATCAGGTACTTTATATTCTTGGCAGTCCGGCAATTAAAGATACATTAGAGCCTAAGCGCTGGGATTATATTTACGATTATAAAGCAGGGACAGAAGGTCGCCGCAAAGGTATCGCCGATGTTAAAAATGCCAGCCAGCATTTAATTGTCTATTTTGATGATAATGGTATAGTCACTCGTATCGAAGGTATTGACAGCTTACCGGCGTCGTAAATCTGCTCGAAAACCATAACGACTAGCTAGCAAATCATAGCGACTGACGGTTAACCCCGAGATTTATTTTTGCGCTGAGACATAGGATCAGCGCTTAAGCTGCGATATACCTCTACCCGATCAAAAGGCTGCAATATATAATTTAGTGGCTGCTTTTGTGCATATACCCCGACACGCCAACGCTTAGCCGTTGGCGTCGTCATATCAGCCGCTTGTTCGCACCATTTTTCCAGCTCTTCAAACTGTGCCAGCCAACCCACTTGCGCCAAAGCCTCATATAAAGTAGTACCTTGACTGACTTTAACGGTTAGGTAATGCTGACGCTCTGCTTCTTCGGCATACGCCAGATATACCGTCATCAAATTGCTTTGTTCAGCTTGAGACATATTAATATTAGCTTCACTGTTGCTAGCTTCACCGCTATCAGCTGCATGGTTATTAGCAGCGTTCATTAGCTTAACCACTGCAGCACCCAACCGATTAACGCTAACAGTAATGCCAATGGCACAATCAAGCGTATCGCAACCCGCCATAAGTTATAAAAAGCTTCATTGCCAAAGTTTAAAGACTTACGCAAATGGCTGATTTTCATCTGCCAACCGGCAAAAACCGACAGTAATAACACGGCGATACTACTGATAATCACCAAAATGCCAACCAGCCAATTGGTCGGTATCGCAACTACTAGCAGCAGGGCTAGCACAAAGGTTAATAGCACACTGACCAATAAGCCAAATTTATACGCCAATTGCTGCGTGCTATAGTGTAGTAAGTAGCTGGCCACAAACAATACGCCGACCCAATATAGCAGCTGCCCAATCGGTGGCAACGCCATACCGCTGATAAATAATGCGACAACACCAACCACCAGCTGTAATATCCAAATCGGTAGGACAAGCTTGGTTGCCCGATATTCTTGCTCAGCATGATGGCGAGAAGGTTTTTGGGCGTTATGATTATCCACCCCGACCGCAGTAACGGCTTGCTTGCTGACTAAATGCTGACCAAACCAATATAAACCAGTACCTGCACCCACACTGACCAATGCCAAGGCAACAGCACGTGCCCACTCACTTAAGCTGACATCGGTCATCGCAAAAGCAACATTTGGTAAACCGTTTGCCACTCCTAGCAGCAAGCCTATCAGCATTAAACCCAAGCCAATCGGTAAAGGTGCGACGCCCAGTAAGCTTAATAAGACAGCAATGACCATTAGGCCTGCGGCAATAGCAAAGCTTGGCACATCAGGTGCGCTATTTAATTCGGTTAGAGCGGCTAAAATACCAGTACTTGCACCAGATATGACCAGTGCTGCAATAATAATGGACACTAATGCGGCGAGCCAACCAAAACCGCGCCATAAAGAGCTGGCATCTGCCTCGCGCGTAAGCTTTTGCATACCCGCTAAAGGCGCCTCGGCACTACGATAGGCCAAGGCAATCTCAGCATACACGACCGGTAATGAGACCAGCACCATAGCTAATAGCCAAAGCAACCAGAAATCGATCTCACCTATAGATGCGGGTGCAAACCAACGAAACAGTAATAGCGGCAGCAGCGCGGCGATAAAGTAAGAAGCATAGCGAATCATCATAATTTAAATCCAAGCGATTCAAAGTGAATAACATTTAATGATATAAAGCCCTGATAAGCGCCGATATTTTTTCTATTAGCTTTATATATAGCTGTGTATACAGGCGACTTACCTTGTACAAGTTTTATAAAAGATTATGCAAGTTATATAAGGACTGACAGTTATAAAAAAACCCCGAAATCGGGGTTTAATAGCTAAAGCATAACGGCTGCATGAAAGTACATAAGTTAGTATTTCATTTAAACATGCAACAAATTAGTGGATAGCACTCACATAATCTGACAAGATGCGAATATCGCGATCAGACAGTTTTGAAGCAACGGTTTGCATCATGCCCATCTCACCTTCTTTTGCCGCATCGTTGACACGTTTTTGCTCATCGCTGTCGATATCATCTACACGACCAGCCGCACGGAAAAGCTTTAATTGAGTGGCGATATATTCAGCATGCTGTCCACCTAAACGTGGAAATGCAGCCCAAGCGTTACCCGCTGCATCTGGACCATGACAACCTGCACAACCGATGACACCGCGTGTCTTATCGCCGCCTAAAAACAGCTTAGTCGCTTCTTGCGTGGTTGCAGGATTACCGAATGCCACACCCCAAGGTTTTTGGCTCGCATAATATCCTGACACGTTGGCCAAATCTTGCTGAGATAAATTGGCAACTTGTGATTGCATGATACCGTTTTTACGATAGCCCGATTTAAAATCAACCAATTGTTTGTATAAGTACTTCACGTTTTGACCGCCAAGATTTGGCTGGGCTGGTATAGGACTCACACCATTAACACCGTGACAAGCAGCACAGACCGTTTCTGCGACTTGTTTACCAGCGTTAAGATCATATTCAGGAACAGTGATAGCAGCTTGTACGCTGAAACTTGCAACACATAAGCTGGCGGCAGCGATTAACTTTTTCATTGATACAAATCCTACTAACTCGGCGTAAGCATTATCTAGCATGATTGCATTATTTAGAGACACAAAATATACAGAGCCATCATTTAGCCAGCTAAGCCATATATTCTGCGGTCTTTATCACAAGCAGCCCGAAAGTACTTACTAATATCAGGGTTTATTTTGGATTATTATAGCAAGACTTTTTACTATTTGCCTACTTAATCGTAGCATTGGGGATTTTTTCTATTCATATCCTAATCACCTACTTCATAAAAACAAAAAAGCGCAAAAGGTTTAGTAGCCTTGCGCCTTATATATTTTTATAAACAATGATGGATAGCTTTATAACTTAGGTATGACCTATGCACGGGTTGAACGCTATTTACTCATATATTCGATAAGTTTACGGTAATCAGCATCGCTGCAATCTGTGCACAATCCACCGGCGGGCATTTGAATCATGCCACTTTTCACCGATTTAATCAGCGCAGGCATGCCCTTTTGTTTGATGAGCTGTTGCCATTTGGCACTGTCGCCTTTTTTAATGGCATTGAGCGCGCCACTATCGTGACAAGCAGCACATGAGTTATTATAGGACGTTGCAATATCAGCCGCACTGGCAGTACTTAGCATCGCGGTGCCAATTATGAGCGCGGTTGCCGTACTGGCTAATAAGCGATAGCTTTTGGCAACTGTTGTGGTGATTGAGAACATGGGACACCTCACATCGTTTCTTCATTCGCTTAATCAATAATTTTATTAAACGTCTTTCATTCAATCTGTCTGACTAAAGATTGTAACAATATATGTCGTATTAATATATATAAATATAGTTTAGCTTTGTTAACGGCTGCTCATGAGGCAGAAGACTGCCCTAAGAGCCGATTTACTTGAAAGTCATTTTAAGACTATGCCGCCAATAGTCTGTAATTAATATAAGGGTAATGGCCGTTATTTCAATAACTAAGCGCCGTAATAGTATAGAATAGGCGGTATCCTAAAACCCTTATATGATTGAAGTCTTATTTTTGCCGCGCACCTATTCCATACGCTGCTGTAAGCACTGCTTAATTCAAAAACTTTTATTACCGTATCCAATTTTTCAAGATTAATGAGTCACTTATGAGTACCCCGTTCAAAGATGTCGCCGCTGAACACGCGGCTTTTAATACCAAAGCCCGTCAACGCATTCAGCAAACTGAATTTCTCATGTCTGCGCCAACTTTTCGCCTTTGTCCGCCTGATGTTGGATTAGAGATTGCCTTTGCTGGACGTTCAAACGCTGGTAAATCATCTGCTATTAATGCACTGACCAATCAGCGTCAATTGGCACGCTCGTCTAAAACGCCTGGCCGTACGCAGATGATTAACTTTTTTAGTATTGGCGATAGTGATAGACGTTTGGTTGATTTGCCCGGCTATGGTTATGCGGCCGTACCGCTTGAGATGAAAAAAGAATGGCAGGTTGAGTTAGAGGAATATCTCGTATCGCGCTCAAGCCTTGCAGGTTTGGTGTTGATGTCAGATATTCGTCATCCACTGAAGTTCTTTGATGAGCAAATGCTGCATTGGGCAAAAGATGGCGATCTGCCAGTGCATATCTTGCTGACCAAAGCCGATAAGCTTAAATATGGTGCCTCTAAAAACGCGCTACTGAATACCCGTAAAAGACTGAAGCAATTGGGCTTAAACTGTACCATTCAGCTATTTTCAGCGTTAAGAAAAGAAGGGCTTGATGAATTGGCAGGCGTCATGGGCAACTGGTATGAGTATCAGCTGGATGCCAATAAAATTATTGAATCCTCTTTTGCCTTGCTAGAAGGTGCTGAGCTAGAAGACGCGATTGCAAAGGACGCTGCTCAAACAGGCAACGTTGAGAAAGATAGTGCTGAAAAAGATAATATTGAAAAGGACAGTGCTGAAAAAGACGGCGAGTAAACCTCATGGTTTTCGCCAGTCACGGTTTTTGTCAGTTATAGTTTTTAACCAGTCACAGTTTCAGCCAAAAAGAGTTTATCGCTAACAACGATAAACTCTTTTTGATTTTTATGACCCTCTTTTACCATTTAAACGAATGCTTATTTAAGCACACAATAGCTCAGCCAATGCTTGCGGGGTATCTACTTGATAAGTTGGCTGCTCGGCAGCAAGCTCGCTACTCGACGCCGTACCATAATTGACCGCAATACTGGTCATGCCCAAACGGTTGGCCATTTGAATATCATAAATACTGTCGCCGATAAATACCGCCTGCGAGATAGGCTGCTTGGTATAATCTAAAATATCGCTGAGCATTTGCGGGTCAGGTTTTGAGCCTGATTCATCAGCACAGCGCGTGATGGCAAAATAGTGATGACTGTCAGAGCCATCTAACACCCGATCTAATCCCTTTCTTTTCTTACCAGTGGCGACCGCCAGCTGCTTATCTTGCTGTTGCAAGGTTTGCAGCATAGTTTCGATAGGCGCAAAAAACGGCGTACGATGGCTGCTCGGAATATAATAATCCGCATAACTTTGCTGAATCGCTAGCTTCTGCGCAGCGGTTGCTTGCGGATATAAAATCTCAATGCCATGCATCAAGCTCAGGCCGATGATGTCTTTGACGGCCTGATCGGTGGTAGTAAAGCCATGCGCCTCGCCTGCCACATGCATTGACTCAACGATTAAGCCAATCGAATCCATCAAAGTGCCATCCCAATCAAAAATAATCAGCGTTTTATCTGCTAAGTGATGCTCGGCTGCTAAATCAGAAGTATTTGCTGCTAATGCATGAGCGAGTGCTGCTGTTGTCATGGACTAACCCTTAACGATTCATCGTAAATGGCGGATGTGAAAACGTCACGGTCACTTATTTGGCTAAAACATGCCCTTATAAGTTACTGTGACGTTTGTGCTTCATCTTGAATATTAATATAAAAACTGAGAATGGAATATCAGTCATTTAAGCTTATTCAGGTAGTTTAATGTCAGCTGGCAACCAAGCTACCATCTCATCTGGTAATGGCGCAGTAATGGTCTCATAGCCGGGAATATCCAAACGCCACGCATGCAAGCACAGACGATGCACGCCAGACTTGTCATGCACGTTGTATTTATCATCACCTAAGATAGCATGACCAATATGCGCCAAATGCACGCGGATTTGATGGGTACGACCGGTCAATGGCTTAGCTTCAATCAAACTGACTGGCTGATTGGCCAGCATAAAGCGACCATGAACGATAATATCTGTCTGACTTTCTTTAGCTTGGGCATCTTGTGCATCTACTTTTACGCGGCGCTCACCACTAGCCAGTGTATAGCGCAATAATGGCGCATCAATACGCTGCTCGTTCAGGGCAGGCTGACCTTTGGCGATACATAGATAATGTTTTTGGATGGTCTTATCAACAAGATGCTGCTGCAAGGCTTTTAACGCTGAGCGTTTCTTAGAAATCATCAGCAGACCTGAGGTATCTTTATCGATACGATGAATCAGCTCTAAGTACTTTTTGCCCGTCACTTCCCGCATGGCTTCAATAACACCAAAATCTAAACCACTACCGCCATGAACGGCGATGCCCGATGGTTTATTCAATACGATTAACCCTTCATCTTCGTAGACCACACGTGCCAATAAACTCTTGGCAAATTCGGTACTGATAATAGGTTTATCACGGGTGGCTAGCTGAACAGGCGCAATACGTACGACGTCTTCACGCTGTAATCTGTCATGCGCTTTACAACGTTTATTATTGACGCGCACTTCGTCCGAGCGAATCATTTTATAGATATGCGGTTTAGGCAAGCCTTTTAGACGATTGAGTAAAAAGTTGTCCAAGCGCTGATCATGCTGATGGCGAGTGACTTCAAGGTAGTTGACCTTTTCAAAGTTACTAATTTCGTCATCGGCACTTTGCGGGCGCGTTTTGCTATTAAAGATAGCCGGAGCTTCGTGGATAGGTTCGTCGTTTGTCATTTTGTCGTTTGTCATTTTTAGTTAGGTATTTACATAAAGATTTGCTATAGTTTAGCATGTTGAGCGCCAATTAAGCAGAGGCTGCGACAATAATTCATCGTTGTTACAGACAGTGTAGCGCCATTTTTACTGCTGGTCAGTACTGGTTAGTTAAGCGCTGCCTGTTATAAAATCTGCCACGCTTGTGTGTTTCATCTGATTTTAAGGGTGTTATATCCCTTGATATACCCTATAATGCCCCATAAATTGTAAGAACAACGCTGACATTTATTAGTACAAAACAGTATTAGTACCAGATAAGTTATCAGCATAAGATTGTTTATCATTACAGAATATTGTGACATTAGACAACATCGCTTTGATAGATTTTTAAAACATTTTATCAAACGATAACAACATAACATTTACTCACTACCGCATAACCACGACTTGCCTTGATAACTATTTATGATCATACATAATTATTTATCATCCAGTCCTTTAGGCGCGCAGATGAGCAAGTATGGGTCGTTTAGAGCCAGAATCGAGCATCATTAACTGATTGTCGATAGCTGCCTGAGTATTGGTGGTCAAACAGAGGACGATAAGTAGAATAGACAAGAGACACCGTGCCGATAAGCCGGTCATTTATTCTGTTTGCCAAGTACGCCCCGCTGATGACGAAAGCAGCGCCACCTAGCTTTGAGATACCCCAGATATATTGACGTTATACCCAAAAGAACGATAAATAAAGAATGACCAATTGCTTCACCTAAAAGGATAACCGCTGCACGGCACTATTTTATACGATAACACTTATATAATAGTCCTTAATGACAGCGATATTATTGCTAGACCTTGATTGATTACTGTGACAGCACGATGCTTTTTTAGTACCTGTGACCTTTTGACTCTCAGTCATTATCCACCGCCACCCTTACAACGTGCGCTGACCCTCAAACTGGATAAGACGACTGCTAATAAAAGACCACTCACTTGCTCCTGCATTAATCATTAGAACAAGCCTATTCATAATAACTCTATAGATAGTAGCCTTACACCCTATCTTATCTATATGAATGTTACCGACATTAGCATACCTTATCGCTAATACATTTTAGGTCAAAAAGCGATTGCGAAAAGCCCGCGCGCTTAACTGCATTTATGCTTTACGTTCTACCGCTCATTAACGTCTGCTCAGGCTAATTGTATTATTAGCCACACTTGCCTCCCTGCCCTAAAGCCTGTCTCGTCGTTGTTCTGCGTACTCATAGGATACTAATATGAAACGCATTTTAATCAACGCTACTCAAAACGAAGAAATTCGTGTTGCCCTTTGTAAAGGCAATCATCTTTACGATTTCGATTTAGAAAACCGTACCCGCGAACAAAAAAAATCTAACATTTATAAAGGTCATGTGACCCGTGTCGAGCCATCGCTTGAAGCGGTATTTGTCGAATATGGCTCACAGCGTCAAGGCTTCTTACCGATTCGTGAAATTTCTGCTGAATATTTAAGCGGCAATCCACGTGATGAAAACATCAAAAAACTGATCAAAGAAGGCGATGAGCTCATCGTCCAAGTTGAAAAAGAAGAGCGTGGTAATAAAGGCGCGGCTTTATCAACTTACGTGTCACTAGCAGGTCGTTATTTGGTGTTAATGCCAAACAACCCTCGTGGCGGCGGTATTTCACGTCAAATCTCGGGTAAATTGCGTGAAGATATGAAGCGTATGCTTGGCAGCTTAGATTTGCCAAAAGGCATGAGCGTTATCATTCGTACTGCTGGTATTGGCAAAACCCAAGAAGACTTGCAGCATGACTTAAATCACTTGCTTAATATCTGGCAAGCCATCCAAGAACAAAATCAAAAATATCCTTCACCGCGTTTGGTACATCAAGAAGCTGGCGTCGTGACGCGCGCCGTGCGTGATTATCTACGTGATGATATTGCTGAGATTTGGATTGATAACGAAAACGCTTATATCGAAGCGGCAGGTTTTATCGACGCGGTGATGCCAAAACAAGCTGAAAAGCTACGTAAATATACCGATTATGAGCCAATGTTTTCGCGCTTTAATATCGAAAAACAAATCGAAACGGCCTATCAACGTGAAGTACGTTTGCCATCAGGTGGCTCAATCGTTATTGACCAAACTGAAGCCTTGGTGTCTATCGATATCAACTCAGCCAAGTCAACCAAAGGCTCTGACGTTGCTGAAACTGCTTATCATACCAATTTAGAAGCTGCCGATGAGATTGCCCGTCAATTGCGCTTGCGTGATATGGGCGGCTTGATTGTCATTGATTTCATCGATATGAATGACAATAAGCACCAAAAAGAAGTTGAAAAACGTTTAGTCGATGCCACCAAATATGACCGCGCCCGCGTACAGTTCGGTGATATCTCTAAATTTGGTTTGATGGAGATGAGCCGTCAGCGCCTGCGCCCATCATTAGAAGAATCGACTGGCTATATCTGCCCACGCTGTCATGGTAATGGCATGATTCGTGATTTGCGTTCATTATCACTATCGATTATGCGTCAAATTGAGCAAATCGCTCTTAAAGAACGTCAAGGTGAAGTACAGGCAGAAGTCCCAACGGATATCGCTGCTTTCTTATTAAATGAAAAGCGCGATGCCTTGGTCTACCTTGAGCAAGACAGTGGTACGCGTATTACTATCTTGCCGCATGCGCATTTAGAATCGCCAAACTTTAAGCTACACTTTAACCGTGACGGTTTTGCCCCATCAAGCTATGAGCGTATTACGGATACAGCCCAAGAACATAGCGATTTGGGTTATGAAGTTGACTGGCAAACCGCTGAAAAAGAGCGTCCTGAGCAGCAGCCGACGCGCCAGCCACGCCAAATAGCCGATAACAGCAGTAATAATAACGGTAATAACAGTCAAGCGAATACGAGCGCCAATACCCAGCAAAGTGCGCCGAGCCAGCAGCAGAATACGACCAGTCATAGCAATGACCATCGTAGCAATGCCAATGCTAGCAATGTTTCATCAGCACGGGCGCCGCAGCCACAAACACCGACGCAAAGTGCACCGGCTGTTGTGGCTACAGCTGCGCCAGTAGTGACCCAAACTGCTCCTGTTGCTGCTGCCCAACCGCAAGCCGTTGCTTGGTTGTCTAATTTATTTGCGCAAGCACCGCAGGCACAGACCACTCATAGCGTCAGTAGTCGTGATGCCGCTGAAGCCATTGAAGCACTGGTCAATACGGGCGCGCAAAGCTTAGGCTCGTTTGGGCAAGTTGATAACAGTGTGCTTACTGATAACAATCAAGCTACAGCTGCGCCGCAAGAGAGCAATCAACAAGCTAATAATCAGCCGTCAAACGCCAATCGTCAGCAGACGTCTAACAACACAGCTGATGACAATAACGATGCTGAAGAAAGAAGAAGACGTAAGCCACGTAAATCACGCCCTTCTAAGACGCGCCAAAGAAAAGAGCCGTCAGATGAAACGAGTGATAACGTCGCTGGCGATACGACAGACAGCAGCATAAGTAGCGCTGATAACAAAGAATCGAACAGCCAAGATAAACGTCAGCAGGATAACAGACGCCCTAACGACCGTAATCGCAATAATCGTCAAGACAGCGCTCGCAATGGTAATGAGAGCAGCGAAAATAGCAAAGGCAATGAACGTCATGAGCGTACCGATACTGATGACAAAAACGCCAATACTGCAGACGAGCAAACTCGTGCTAAGCGTAAATCAAATAGCCAACGTCAATCACGCGGCAAACTTGAGCGCGGCGAAACGTTAAGCGCTGACAATGCACAACAAAATGCTCAGCTAAGCACTAAAGAGGCTAATAATGGCAATGGTAGAAGCCAATCTAGCTCACGCCGCAACCAAGACCCTAATGAAGTTATATTACAGGTCAATGAAGCAGCCACGGAACTCAAGTCGCCAGAAGTGGTACATTTATCTTTAGATGACAGTAAATCTGTAGCAGCCACTCGCCAAGCACCTGAAAAGCAAGGCGCTGAGAAAGCTAGCAATGACGCTGATAAGCAGAAAGCACGTCAAGAAGACAGCACGCCGAAAAATGTAGACAAGCCGGAAGCTGTTGAGCAAAAGACTGACAGTCAAGCGGCTAAAAACAGCCGTGAATCGGTTGATAACGGTGAAAAAAACAGTAAGCAAGTCGATACAGATAAAGCTGTTGACAGTGATGCAGTTCATCTAGAAGAAGCAAAAATAGCAGAGCCAAAAGCAGACCAAGCACAACCAAGCGCTACTGAAGCTAAAGTGCAAATGTCTGACGCTAAGTCTACAGATGACAGTAAAATCGCCGCTAAAAAAGTTGCTGCTAAAGAAGCAGGTGCAGATGAGCAAGCAACGTCTAACAGCAGTGATGTTAAAACTGACCGTCCAGCTGATAGCAAAAAGCTAGCGGAAAGTCAAAAGCCAGTAGATGCCACTGCTGAAAATGAAGCAGCTACAGAGAAAGCTCAGGAAACAGCTTCTGATGTTGCCACTGATGCTAAGGCTGACGATGCCAGCAATAGCAAGCAACCAGCGTTCGAGCTTAACCATGACGCTTTGTTTGCTAAGCGCTATGTGACGGCTAATAAGTTTGGTCAAGCCAGCAATGACCCACGTCTGGTACGTCGTCAACAGGCTCAAACACCGATAACTAAAAAATCGGTCGCTGAAATACCTCAGGCAAATCAGCAAGACAAGCCAACCGCTGTAAACGTACCAGCTATCCGTGGTACGGTTGGTGAGTTTATCCGTGCGACGCTACCAGAAGCGCAAGCGCGCTTAGCAGCAGAGGGCGTTATCAACTGCTTTAATGCTGCTATTGCCTTGCATGTTGAGCAAGCGCAAGCCGCTACTACTGACGAGGACAAGGTTAAAGTCGATAGCAGTAATGAGCCTAAAGTAGTGACTGGCGAAGCTGCCAATCAAGAATTTAACTTTAGCAACTATGGTTATCAACCTTTAGCAGCAGATTATATCGCCCGCTTTGAGAAGATGACGCAAGCGGTCAGTCAGTTTGCCGCCGCGCAAGGTAAAACAGCCGTTGAACCACGCGCTATTAGCAAACGGGCAAGCAACGACCCACGCGGTCAGCATCCTGACTATCAGGAAGTAGCTGTAGTTACCACTTCTGAAGCGCCTGCAGATGACGCTTTAGCTGCCGACAACGACATCGATGTTCATGTAGATGCCCATAAAGTAGAAGCAAATGCGCTTGTAAATCAAGGTCAGACAAACGATGTCAGCGCCGATAGTGAGCAGCTGTTAAAGGTTGAGCAAGCACTAGAAGAAGGAAACGCGGCGCAATCTGATGTTGAAGCAGCGAAGGCGGAAGAAGTCAAAACAGCAGATGCTGATACTGAAACCAGCGTTTCTGATGTCGAGCAAAGCGAAACTGAGCAAGCGCCTGAGCCAACTGAACAAGTATCAGAACCAGCGACAAAAGAAGAAATTCAAGCAGCGAAGTCAAAAACAACCATCGCCAGTTATAAAAACATGATTGAAAATGTGGCTGAGCAGTTGTTGCCACAAAAAGGCATGTTTAATTTAACCACGCCAAAAGTACCTAAGGCGCGCACGCGTAAGCCGAAGACTGAGCATAAGAAGCCAACGCAGGCGGAAAAATCAGAATCTGATGATACTGATAGCGAGAGCTAATCGCCTTTTATAAACAGTCTTTCAGAAAATGTAAAAGCCCCAAAGTTGTTAGCAACTTTGGGGCTTTTTTATATCTTCTTCAATGTAGTTGTTTATCAATAGCGGTTTTTATCAACAGCGATTGTTATAAATAAGGCTCTCTAATAGTCAGAACCTTTAATAACCAGAATTCTTGAATAAGATTAATGTGTAGAAGGCGCGTCTTTATTGCGTATTTTATTAATTACCGTCAATAGAGCAACGATAGCAGCTCCAATGATAAAGCCGATAACACCATTTAATAACGCCGTGGTAAAGCTCTCAAAAATGCCCGTTAAATGGGCAATATCTTCAACTTCATGGTGTAAAAAATTAATACCGTGTACCAAGATACCACCACCAACTAAGAACATCGCCAAAGTACCAGCGATCGATAAAAACTTCATCAATTTAGGCGCTGCCGCGAATAAAACCTTACCGACTTTTTGAGTAAACTTGCCGTCTTTTTCCATCATATGTAGGCCCACGTCATCGATTTTAACGATACCAGCGACCAAACCATAAATACCAACGGTAATACCAATGGCTAAAATAGACAGCACCAAGCTGCGCTGTAACAAGGTAGCCGTTGCCGTCGCGCCTAGCGCAATGACGATAATCTCTGCCGATAAAATAAAGTCGGTACGTACCGCCCCTTTGATTTTTTCTTTTTCAAAGGCGACCAAATCGACCGTTTCATCGGCGTTGGCTTGCCGGCGCGCATTTTGTTCTTCATCATCAGGTATAGCATGCGGCCAAAAGCGGTGAATAACCTTTTCAGCACCCTCATAAACTAAAAATAGACCACCACACATAAGCAAAAACGTGATTAAAGGCGGATAAATGGCACTGATAAGAATGGCCGCCGGCACCAAGATAAGCTTATTAATAAACGAGCCTTTGGCGACCGCCCAGACCACTGGCAGTTCACGATTTGCTTTGACGCCGGTGACCTGCTCAGCATTCAATGCCAAATCATCACCCAACACCCCCGCGGTTTTTTTGGCGGCGACCTTAGTCATGACCGACACATCATCTAATATCACGCTGATATCATCAAGTAGGGTTAATAAACTGGCACCTGCCATATGGGCTCCTTAGAAAATTAGAAAGAAAATTAGAAAAATTGTTTTAGTAAATAATTTAGACATAGTTTAATTGAGAGATAGCTTATAAGAAACGGTTATAAATAGTAGCCTACCTAGACATAAGCCGAGATGAAATAGTGCAAATGTATTTTATTTCTCTTGTTGTAACATTTATCTATAAATTGTAGATTTGACAATGCTAAAACTCACCTTTAGTGGTTATTTATAAAAATATGCTAATATGACAGCTATTGCCACTTATCTTTTATTATCAATAAATTGTATATCACCATTGCAATATATGGCCCTGATAACAAAATCTAGTGAATATGCGGCAAGCGTTTACACATTTTTTACTGCCCTTTACTGCCCTCTTTTTTATATCTATATCTTGCTTAGGCACGACTGCCTAAAGGAAACACCCTATGTTTTTACCTTCTTTTTCTAAAACTACCGCTACTCGTGATGCATTTTCTCGCAAGCCTTTATCTCGTATGATGATGGGTGCGTTGCTAGTCGTGGTTGCGGCGGGCTGCTCTAATAATGCCGCTGATGCAACCAGTAATACAGGCATCGTCAATAGTGCAGAAGCCAAAGTCAGTACCGCGCAGGTGGCAGCCGATAGTGATTCAGCAGTGGTAAAATCCTTACAAGCAAACCTAAAAGCTTCAGGCATTGAAGAAAACATTCTTTCAGCCGTACCAACGGACATGAAAGATATTTACTGGGTAACGGCATCGGGCTTACCTTCTTTCTTTACCGATAAATCTGGCAAACACATTATCCAAGGGCAAATCATCGCCGTTGGCGCAGAAGCACCGGTTGATATCAGTGGCGCTTTGGTTGCCAAAACCGCGCAAGAAGCGCTAAAAGCAGTCGACAAAAAAGACATGATTATTTATCCTGCTAAAGGCGAAACCAAATCTGTCGTGTATTCCTTTACCGATGCCGATTGTCCTTATTGCACTAAGCTTCATGAAGAGATAGATGACATCAATGCGCGTGGTATTGAAGTGCGTTATTTGGCATGGCCGCGCAGCGAAGGCAGCATTCCAAAGATGGAAGCCATCTGGTGTAGTGAAGACCGTAATGCGGCGATGGATCAGGCAAAAATGGGTGCTAACGTCCAAGCCCCTAGCTGTAATAGTCCGGTAAAATCGCAAATCGAGCTTGGTATGGCACTGGGCGTCCGTGGTACACCCGCTATCTTTACCGAGTCTGGACAACAAATCGGTGGTTATTTACCGGCTGCACAATTGGCACAAACAGCGATTGATGCCAGCTAGTCGTTTGCCCTGATATTATTGACTTTGGCGACAGTGAGTTTGGGTAGACGCCACAAGCGCTTGTCGGTATGATACGATAAAGCGCTTGGCGATATTAGTCGTATATTTTTATACCGTTCTTCCTTATATCAGCACTCTTTATATCAACCCTTTTATATCAGCGTTTTTATGTAAGAGCCTGTATAGAAGCATTCTTATCCAACTCTATAATCTCTTGAGGATACTGTGAGCAAATCCATCAAACTAGCGATACTTGGTCTCGGCACCGTCGGAACGGGCGTGATCAACCTAATCAATGATAATTTAGATGAGTTAAAACGCCGTAGCGGACGCGATATTGTGATTACCGAAGTCGGTACCCGTCGTCAGCGCGATGATATCGATCCGAACATTATTCAAAACAGTGACTTGATGGCAGCCGCTGCCAGTGACAATGTCGATATTGTCATCGAAGTGATTGGCGGTACGACGCTGGCTAAAGACGTGATTATGCATGCCATCAAAAACGGCAAACATGTGGTCACCGCCAATAAAGCGCTGCTCGCTGAACACGGCAATGAGATTTTTGCCTTTGCGGAAGCCCATAACGTACATGTTGCTTATGAAGCAGCAGTGGCAGGCGGTATCCCAATTATTAAAGTCATGCGCGAAGGCCTTGCTGCCAATAAGATTGAGTGGTTAGCGGGTATCATTAATGGTACTGGCAATTTTATCATGACTGAAATGCGTGATAAAGGTCGCCCGTTTGCCGACGTATTGACCGAGGCGCAAGAGCTTGGTTATGCTGAAGCCGATCCGACTTTTGATGTCGAAGGCATTGATGCTGCTCATAAGCTCGCCCTTCTTGCTTCTATTGCCTTTGGGATTCCGCTACAGTTTGATAAAGTTTACTGTGAAGGGATTACAGCTATTACTTTGCAAGACGTCAACTACGCTGAAGAGCTTGGCTATCGCATCAAGCATTTAGGCTTTGCTGTACGCCGTGAAGGCGATGGCTCAGGTGACAACAGTACGGCGGGTATTGAGCTGCGCGTCCACCCGACGCTTATTCCACAAAATGCCCTACTTGCCAACGTCAATGGCGTAAAAAATGCGGTACTGGTCAACTCTCATCCGCTTGGACAAACGCTCTATTGCGGCGATGGCGCAGGTGCAGGTGCTACCGCTTCTGCGGTGATGGCTGATGTGATGGATTTGGTTCGTGTTCTTGGTAGTAAAGATAGCAACAATGAAAGCACGAATGGTCACCATGTGCCACATTTAGCCTTTATCCCAGAGCAATTATCAGACACGCCTATCTTGCGCGCTGAGCAAATGATTACCGGTTATTATCTGCGCGTACATGCGCATGACAATCCTGGGGTATTGGCTGATATCACGCGCATTTTGAGTGATGCGGGTATCAATATCGATGCCATTTTACAAAAACCTGCCCATAAACTTGGTCAAGTGCCGGTAATTATCTTGACGCTACCTGTGGTTGAAAGTCAGATGAATATTGCCATTGAAAAAATCGAAAAGCTCGATACTATTACTGATAAAGTAGTGCGTATCCGCTTAGATGAGCTGGCGTAATTTATCCAGCGCTTAAGCTGTATGACTCATTAAGCCAGACCGCTACGAATCAATAAGCGGATGGCTTTAGCTTAACTGTTTTATTTTAATGATGAAAAATAGCACTTTCGTTTCAAAACCTAAAAGGGAAGAAGAATAATGTCAAATGATGCAATTGTAATTTTAAACGGCGCACGTACTCCAATGGGCGGCTTTCAAGGCGCACTTAAAGACATGAGCGCCACAGAATTGGGCGCTGCTGCTATTAAAGCCGCTGTTGAGCGTTCAGGCGTAAGCGTTGATAATATTGATGAAGTCATCATGGGCTGTATCTTGACCGCCGGTCTTGGTCAAGGCCCTGCTCGTCAAGCCATGCGTAAAGCAGGTCTAAATGATGCTACTGGTGCCGTTACCATTAATAAACTTTGTGGTTCAGGTCTAAAAGCGGTTATGCAAGCGCACGATGGTATTAAAGCGGGCAGCTTTAACGTGGCAGTTGCAGGTGGCATGGAATCGATGACCAATGCGCCTTATATTATGCCAGGGTCGCGCGGCGGCTATCGCATGGGACATAAAGAAGTCAAAGACCATATGTTCTTAGACGGTCTAGAAGACGCTGAAACAGGTAAGCTGATGGGTCAATTTGCCCAAGAAATGGCCAATGAAAAAGGCTATACCCGTGAGCAAATGGATGATTTTGCCATTGAGTCGCTTAACCGTGCGTTGACAGCCATTAAGGACGGTCATTTTAAAGATGAAGTTACGCCAGTTACTTTCAAAACTCGTAAAGGCGAGCAAAGCGTCGATACTGATGAGCAGCCAGCCCTTGCCAATGCTGAGCGTATTCCTACCCTACGCCCAGCTTTCGCTAAAGACGGTACGATTACCGCGGCAAATGCCAGCTCAATCTCAGACGGCGCTGCAGCTGTCGTAATGATGAAAGAGTCACAAGCAAAAGAGGAAGGCTTAGATTATCAAGCACGCATCGTAGCCGCGGCTTCTAATTCACGTCATCCAAGCGAATTTACCATTGCTCCAGTTGGCGCGATTGAAAAAGTATTGGACAAAGCAGGTTGGTCAGTTGCTGATGTCGACCTATGGGAAATCAACGAAGCATTTGCGATGGTAACGATGGCTGCGATGGATGAACTCAACATCGAGCACGCTAAAGTCAACGTCGAAGGCGGCGCTTGTGCCCTTGGTCATCCAGTAGGCTGTTCAGGTGCGCGTATCTTAGTGACGCTTATCAACTCGCTAAAACGTACGGGCGGCAAAAAAGGCGTCGCAACCTTATGTATCGGTGGTGGTGAAGCGGTTGCTGTAGCAATTGAACTGGCTTAATTTTAAACCGTTTAACCTTTTAACTTCTAAATCTTAGCGCCTTAAAAAATTTTAAGACCCTAATATTGAGTTAATAGTTCTAAGCGTTAACTGATTTTCTTACTATTTAAAAACCGCATGACTTTTGGTTGTGCGGTTTTTTTATGCGTGAAATTTACAAATCACGAAAATTTGTTTATTGCTGTAAGAAAGCCTTAACTTAAATTTATATAGTGATAGTGAGTTTTACAGCCTATTACACGCAATTACCTCAAGCGCACACTTTGCTACCTTGCTCATATATCTCATTGAAAATCGTGCTGTTACGATATGAACAAGTTGATGGAAAGGCTATTTACTAGAGTTGTTAATTAAATTAACAATTTAGCTATCCACTAGAGCCGTCTTGGCTTAAGACAACAACTTACCAGTTTCTCAGTAATGCGATTTTTATCGCATTTTATTTTAAAACAATAATTACTAATTTATTTAAATAAAATTTACTCATATAAAAGGAAGATAATAATGAGCCAACTAATTCGTTTAAGAGATATCCAAGCGACTCACCGTGACCTTATCGGTGATGACTATTATGACCCAACAGGCAAAACAGCATACGGCGTCAATGAAGAAAAAATCGGTAAAATCGAAGGCGCTTTAGTAGAAGATACCACCGGTCGCATTCGTTATCTAATCGTTGACGCAGGCGGTTGGTTTAGCTCAAAAGAAGTATTGGTACCAGCAGGTCTAGCGCGTATCGTTGGTGATGATGTCTTTTTTGATAGCCTAACGCAAGCGCAAGTCGAAGCAATGGAAGTATACGATCACGACTATCAATACAGCTATAAAGAGCAGTATGAAAAAGATCGTCAATCATTTGTGGCTGATAGCATTCCAGAAGCTGAACGTATGGAGATTGCAGACCATGCCTATAATGCCCCAAATACGCTAGAGCTCCTAGAAGAGCGCTTGACAGTTAATAAAGATCGTATCGTAGCAGGCTTGGTAAAAGTCGGTAAGCATGTGGTGACTGAAGAGCGTAATATCGACGTCGAGCTAGAAGAAGAGCACGCTAATATCCAGCGTACCAACGTAGACCGCCCAACAGACCGCCGTATCGGTGATATTGATGGCAACCAAACCGTGGAAGTTGAGCTAGAAGCGGAACGTGCCCGCGTTAATAAAGAAACTTATGTCTCTGAAGAAGTAAATGTCGGTAAGACAACTGAGCGTCATACTGAAACGATTGCTGAAACCATTCAACGCGAAGAGTTAGATATCGATGGTGATGGTAACGTGGTTGACCGCGATGGTAATCTTTTTGACCGCGATGATATCACTGCCGAAGATGTACGCCGCGCTCGTGGTATGTAATAAGCAATTCTTTCGCATAGTTCCACCATCTTTGATAAGCAATTCTTCATAAGATGAATGCATACTATGTGACCGTAATTAGCAGCTGAGTGTTATGCTCAGTAGATAAGACCAGAGCTCGCCTCTGGTCTTTTTTTATACCTATTTATTATATCTGCCCATAAGGAATATGATCATGAACGCCGACGACAATGACATGAAACAGCAGCCAATTAAGCAAGATGCACACTTAGCAACAACGAATGCTTCTTCTTTAGATAGAATAGCCAACCATAGTGGTGAGAATAAATTACCCGCGCCTGATTTAGCTACACCTGACTTATCTACTTCCTCCCCTACTTTTAAGTCTAATCAGCAGCAAGCACTAATAGGCAGTGGGCAAGATGGTTTATTCAATAATTCAGCAAACAATCTGTCAAATAATCTAGAAGACATGAAAAACGGTGGTTATCTAGAACTATTAGAAGAACGCCCTGTCATTAACAAGGAACGCTTGGATGTCGGCAAAGTAACGGTCACTAAGCATACGCGCACAAAAACCATCGACGTACCTATTGAATTGGTAGAAGAATATATTACTGTACGCACTGATTATTATGATGCAGAAAGTCAGGATTTATTATCAGGTAAGTACGATGATAAAGACATATTACGTCACGTGGAGCCATCGTTAGATAGCAGAGCCGTGGTAACAATCAATGGCAAACAGATTGAGATGGGCGCTGAGCCGATTGAGATTATTTTATCGCGTCAAGTGGCGACGATTACCAAAGATACTCATGTGATGCAAGAAGTAGAGATTAATAAAACCACCCATACGCATACCGACAGCATTCAAGTAGAAGTTAAGCATGAAGAGCTAGATGTTACCGAAGAAGGTTTTTTAGCCCATGAACGTGAACATAGTACATCGTATAAAGAATAAAGTTATATAAAATCGAGCATTTATTCTAAGAACTTCAAAGGCCAGACCAAAAAAAAGCAACGTCAGCGTTGCTTTTTTTATAAGGTTTTATCTAAATTTAATCAGAAAAAACCTCATTTTATAAACCTACTTTTATACTGCGTCTTCTACAGTTGCAGCATCTTCGGCTTTCTTACACTCATACGTGCTGACGTTGGTTGCATCTGCACCCGCCGTACGCATCACACCTGTTTCGCGCTCTTTATGAGCCACGCGCCACTGTATAAAGCCTTCACCACCATCGATGGCAGTTTTTGCTTCAAACACTTCAGGGTTAGTCGCATCGTTGGTTTTCGTTAAAGTCGCTGTACCTTGGGCAGTTGCAAGAATGACCTGATTATCAGTATCTTTATACGTCGCTTCAACGGCGAGCGCAGGTGAACATGAATAACTTATTTGATTGACGCCGGTATTAACAGAAGCAATCGTATCATCTTCTACGTCGCTGGCAGGCGCATCTACCACCACATCACTAGGCTCGGCAGGATCAGCAGACATGGGTACAGACTGCTCTTCACTGATACTGTCTTCTAGACTTGGCTCTGTCTCTTGCTGTTGTTGACAAGCGCTAAGCGTCATGGCACCCGCCAGTAAACTGGTTAGGACAACAGAGGTACGCAATTTTTTTAATAATTCTACATTCATCACACTCTCCCAAATAAAGATGTTAAACACTATAGCGCGCCCGTAAATTCACGCCTATGTTGGATTTGTAATTAATCGCTAAAAAGACACTGATACTTTTATAATCGTAATTCTCATACTCATACTCATACTCATACTCATACTCATACTCATACTCATACTCATACTCATACTCATACTCATACTCATACTCATACTCATACTCATACCAATTATTCGATATAAGTACTAAGGCTATATCTATAAAAAAAGTCCCTATCTATTTTAGATAGGGACTTTTTATCATAACTTAACAATGGTTGATTATCAATGTTTAGATTTTACCGTGACATTGTTTATATTTCAGTCCTGAGCCACAAGGACACGGGGCGTTACGGCTGATATTCATACCAGCGTATGGGTCTGGCTCATTTGCACCACCACTACCCACCACAGCGCCTGCTGCGGTCGCCCCAGCAAGATTGCGGTTTTGTGCAGCGGCTCTATCGGCGCCGCTATCCATATTGTCGATATCGCTGTGCTCAAACTGCATTTGCATCTGCGCCGCATTTTCACGCTGCTGCGCTTCTAATGCTGCAAGCTCTTCTTTGGTCGGGATATGTACACGTGATAAATCTTGTACCGTCTCAGATTTAATTGCCCCAAGCATCATTTGGAATAATTCAAACGACTCACGCTTATATTCTTGCTCAGGGTTTTTTTGTGCATAACCACGCAGATGAATACCTTTACGCAGCTGATCCATTTGGGTTAAATGCTCTTTCCAATGCTTATCTAGGCTTTGGAGCATAAAGTGACGCTCAAGCTGGGCGGCATCTTTTTCGCCCATTTGCTCACGGCGGCTATGATAACGATCCAATGCCGTTTGGATGATTTTGGCACGTAAGCCTTCTTCATCTAGGCGGCGATCTTCATCAAGCCAATCGTTAATGGGCATGGCAATCTTGAATTCGTCCTCAAGCTCGTCTTCTAAACCATCGATATTCCATTGGTCATCGATAGAGCCCGGCGGGATAAACTGGTTAATCATGGCATTATAAACTTCATGATGCATGACTTCGATGGCCTCTAACAAATCTAGCTCTGCCAGTAAATCATCACGCTGGCTATAGATGACTTTACGCTGCTCATTGGCGACGTCATCGTATTTCAATAGGTTTTTACGGGCATCGAAATCGCGGCTTTCTACTTTACCTTGGGCATTTTCAATCGATTTTGAGACCATTTTATGTTCAATGGCTTCATCTTCTTTAAGACCCATGGCGCGCATCATGTTAACGACGCGGTCACCGGCAAAGATACGCATCAAGTCATCTTCAAGCGATAAGAAGAAGCGCGACATCCCTGGGTCACCTTGACGACCGGCACGACCACGCAGCTGGTTATCAATACGGCGTGATTCATGACGCTCAGAGCCGATAATATGTAGACCACCAGCAGCAACGACTTGGTCATGCTTGACCTGCCACTGCGCTTTTAGGCGTGCCATCTCTTCTGGACTAACCGAATCAATATCTTCGATAAATGATTGCCAGTTACCACCAAGGATAATATCGGTACCACGACCAGCCATGTTGGTCGCAATCGTTACAGCCTTTGGACTACCAGCCTGTGCGATGATCTCTGCTTCACGCTCATGTTGCTTGGCGTTTAGGACGTTATGTTTGACGCCTTCTTGGTCAAGCAAATAAGACAACTCTTCACTGGCTTCAATCGTCGCCGTACCAACCAATACTGGTGCGCCTTTGGCTTGAATTTCTTTAATCTCGCGGATGATACCTTTATATTTCCCTAACTTGGTTAAGAAAATCTGGTCATCCATATCGATACGCGCAATTGGCTCATGGGTTGGAATCACGATGACATCTAAATCATAAGTGGATTTAAATTCTGCCGCTTCGGTATCAGCTGTACCTGTCATACCTGACAGTTTGTCATAGAGACGGAAGTAGTTCTGGAATGTCGTGGTTGCAAGCGTTTGGTTCTCTGCTTGAATTTCAACATTTTCTTTGGCTTCTACCGCTTGATGCAGACCTTCTGACCAACGGCGACCGGGCATCGTACGACCAGTGTTTTCATCAACGATAACCACTTCGCCATCATCAACGATGTAATGGACGTTTTTAACGAAAACATGGTGAGCACGAATCGCTGCTTGGACGTGCGCCAATAGTGGCAAACGGCTTGGGCTATATAAACTTTCATTTTCACCAAGCTCGCCAACTTCAATTAAGAAACGCTCAATTTTCTCATAGCCTTTTTCGCTAATCTCGATTTGACGGTTTTTCTCATCAATCCAGAAATCTTCTTCTTCGTTATTCTTATTGGCTTCTTCGTCTTTTGAACGAATAAGCACCGGAATAATGGTGTTAATCAGCGCATACATGCGTGATGAATCTTCGGCTTGACCCGAGATAATCAATGGCGTACGTGCTTCATCAATTAAAATAGAGTCAATTTCATCAATGATACAGAAGTTTAGCGGACGCTGTTTTTTCTCAGCTAAGCTAAAAACCATATTATCGCGCAGATAATCAAAACCGTATTCGTTGTTGGTACCATAAGTGATATCTGCTTGATAAGCGTCAATTTTTTCTTGAGGCGGCTGCTGCGAATAAATAACGCCAACCGTCATACCCAAAAAGCTGAATAATGGACGGTTTAATTCCGCATCACGCGCGGCCAAATAATCGTTGACCGTGACCAGATGGACGCCTTTGCCACTGATAGCATTGAGATACATGGCCAAGGTACCCATTAGAGTTTTACCTTCACCGGTTTTCATCTCAGCGATTTTGCCTTCGTGCAGGGTGATACCACCGATTAGCTGCACATCATAGTGACGCATGCCATTGACGCGTAGCGATGCTTCGCGGCAGACCGCAAACGCTTCTGGTAATAATGCATCTAAGCTTTCACCTTTTTGGTGTCTTGCTTTAAACTCTTCGGTTTTTTGTTGTAATTGCTCATCAGACAGGGCTTGTATCGTAGCCTCGTGTGCGTTGATTTTGCTGACCACTTTGCGCATGCGCTTTAATTCGCGGTCATTTTTCGTGCCAACGACACTGCCTATAATCTTTGATAACATAATTTTTTGACCTATGGAAATATTCGATAATTAGTGCGCATTAGCCAAGGCTTCATATGCTGCCGCCTTGTCATCATAGCTATCATAGTCATCACCCGACCAACGTACCACTTAATGAAGTACTGACTAATGACGTGTCGCCTAATGAAGTATCGCCTAATGAAGTATCGCCCAATTAAGTGTGACGTCATTATATATGGTTATGACGCCGATGGATACAAGGGCAATGAGTAGATATTTGCCGACGTAAAAACCTAGTAGGACGTGATGAACTACCCACTACCTAAAGAGGTAGGGGTTTCTTAGATAATACCCATACTTGATACGATATTTTGTATCAGCGGTTAGGTAAATTGGCTAAGCTAACCCCGCCGCACCGACGGTTTTTGATTGTTCAGCCAGCATCAATCCTTGATTTAAGATATTGATGCTGGCGTTGATGTCCCTATTATTTTTTTGCAAACAACTAGGGCAATCCCATGATCGCACTGACAACGGTAATTCAGCTTTAGTCAGTAAATGACCACACCCTGAGCAAGTTTTAGAGGATGGATACCATCGGTCTATCTTGACAAGCGTTTTACCGTACCATTCTGCCTTGTATGCAAGCATGGTAGTGAAGGTTGACCATGAGCTGTCTGAGATGGCCTTAGACAGCTTTTTATTCTTAACCATACCTTTGACGTTTAAATCCTCTATAGCAATAACATCGTGGTTTTTGATGATTTTGTATGAGAGCTTATGTAGGAAATCTTTGCGGCTATTGGTTATCTTCTCGTACACTTTAGCAACTTTAACCTTTTGTTTTTGATAGTTGCGACTGTCTGACAACTTACGTTGCTGAGCTTGAGCAACTTCTCTACGTCTGGCTAAAATCTTTTGTTCTCGCGTAAGTTTACCTTGCAGCCTTGATAAAAACTTAGGATTAGCAACCCTACACCCGTCCGATAAGACGATAAAGTCTGTCAATCCTAAATCAATACCTATTCTTAAGCCTGTTTTTGGTAACTCGCTGACAATAGTTTCGACTAAGAGGCTCACATAGTATTTACCCGATGGGCTTTTACTAACCGTAGCGCTCTTGATTAAGCCGTTTATTTTGTCAGGGAATTTAGCGCTGATATGACCAATCTTAGGCAGTTTAACAGTGCTATCTGTGATCGCCACTGTGCCTTTTTGATTGTTAGTGATATAGCTATCACGCTGACCTTTTTTCTTAAATTTAGGAAAGCCCGCGCCTTTAAAGAACTTACTATAAGCAGCTCTTAGGTTTTGCTGGACATTGGCTAGTGCCAAGCTGTCTACTTCCTTTAGCCACTCAAACTCTTTTTTATATTGGGCAGGTGTATTTTTAAGCTCAGTATTGGTTTCTTGGTAATGACTTATTTTATCAGCAAGCATCTTATTCCAGATAAAGCGCGTACAACCAAACGACTTAGCAAGGAATATCTGCTGCTCGTCATTTGGGTATAATCTTACCCTGTAGGCTTTAAGGATTTGCTTAGTCATGACTCCCCTTGATTGATAATATATTGCTTAATAACTTCTAGTGGCGCGCCGCCTGTAGTGATTAAGCAAAACGATTGCGACCAAAACTTAGATTCCCAAAGCTTATCTTTAATTCTAGGGTAACCTTTTTTTAGTAAGCGAGAGCTAGCTGACTTATACGCATTAATGAATTTACTGATTTCGGTTTTAGGATGGGCTTTGAATAAAACATGAACATGGTCTTTGTCATGATTCCATTCTAGTAGCTCGATTTTATAGCTCATACCGATTCGTTCAAATATTGCTTTAGCGGCATTAGATATTTCATTATCAAAAACCTCACGGCGATACTTAGTTACCATGATAAGATGGTAGTTTAGCAAAAAGACTGAATGAGCATTAGTATCTAATATCATTGCTATACATAAACTTAATTAATTTACACTGATCGTAAGCCAGTAAAATATCAAAGTCAATAAAATACGTATTCATCTCACCACCTAAGAGATGGGAGACTTCTGCGCTAAAATGTTAAAATAGCGCTTATAGTCTTAATCTTTCAAGCTTTTCCCTACTCCATTTAACGGGATAATTTACTAACCCTCAGCCGTTATTTATTCTTATAAAAATCAGCATTTCGCCCCACGTAAACCCATTTAAGCATCATAAGAGATCCTGCATGACCGTTAAGCCGTCCGCTCAAAATCCTCATTTAGCTGAACCATTAGTCATAGGTGATGCCGTTTATCACTTGGCAGACCATACGCCGATGATGGTGCAATATCTAACCATGAAAGCCAACTATCCACAAGCGCTGCTGCTGTACCGGATGGGTGATTTTTATGAGTTATTTTTTGATGATGCCAAGCGCGCGGCGCAGATACTCGATATCACGCTCACTCGCCGTGGTACGGATAAAGCCGGTAACACCATTGCGATGGCAGGAGTGCCGTTTCATGCGGCTGATAGCTATATGGCACGGCTCATTGCCGCTGGGCAGACCGTGGTCGTTTGTGAGCAAATTGACGAGTCAGTTACTAGCAGCCCGTCCAATACACCGACAATGGGCGAGAAGCAAAAGAAAGATAAAAGTAAATCGGCAGCTGGCACTATCATGCGCCGTGAAGTAGTTAAAACCCTGACTGCAGGAACGATTACCGACGATGCGCTGATTGCGCCCAATCACACACCGACTGTCGTCGCCATTGATATCGAAATTCCTAAATCAAACAGCAAACAACCCTTGCAAGCAGCCATTAGCCAAATGGATTTAACGGCTGGAACCCTAACGACGCAAACGCTTAGCGCCAGCTCGAATAACAGCCATGATGATATTGAAGGCTTGCAAACTCAAATGCTGACGGTGCTGGCACGCTTTGCGCCGAGTGAATGTATTATTAGCGAGGCACTTGGCAACAGTTTTGACAGTAGTGGTAGTAATGGCGAAGATTGGCTGCTATGGCTACGGCAAAATCTTGATTGCCCTATTATCGAAGTTGCGGCTAATGACTTTCACCGTGAGCATGCCAGCGCAACCCTTTGCCAGCAGTTTGACGTACAACGTCTAGATGGGCTTGGTATTAGTGACGCGCCACTTGCCCAATCTAGCTGTGCCGCACTAATTCATTATGCACGGCAAACCCAGCAACGCCATGTGCCACAAGTTAACCAGCTTGTTGTTGAATATAATGATGATTATTTAATCATTGATGCCAATAGTCAGCAAAACCTTGAGCTGTTTACCCCCGTTAGCAGCAATGGTACATCATTAATATCGGTACTTAATCATTGTCAAACGCCAATGGGACGCCGCTTACTCATGCAGCAAATGAAACGTCCCTTGCGTCAGCATACACGTATTAATCTGCGCTTAGATGCAATCACTAGCCTTTTGCAGTCGGACAATCATTCTGACGAAAATAAGCAGGTTAATGAAAACTTAGAAAAACATTCATTGGTCAGCAGTTTGCGTGAAACCTTAAATGCTATCGGTGATATTGAGCGTATCAGTAGCCGTATCGGGCTGATGAGTGCCAAGCCACGTGACTTGCGTAAATTGGCTGATGGTATTGCTAGTAGCGCCCAGCTTAATACTTTACTGATAAATGCAGGTATTAGCCATGAGCAAGCAGGATTGCTGCCCATGCTGATGCAGCAATTACCTGCCCAACTACCTGCCGTACAATCCGTGGCCGAGCTAATCGAGCGCGCTATTATTGCAGAGCCACCAGCGCATATTCGTGATGGTGGCATGCTTGCGGCAGGCTACGATGCAGAGTTTGATCGCCTCAGCCATTTGCATGACAATATCCAAGTGACTTTAGATGAAATGGTTGAACGTGCGCGTCAGGAGAGTCAATTACCCAGTCTAAAAGTCGGCTTTAATAAAGTCAGCGGCTTTTATTTTGAATTACCCAAAATGCAGGCAAAGAATGCACCGGCGCATTTTATCCGGCGGCAAACGCTGAAAAGCAGCGAGCGCTTTATTACTGATGAGCTAAAAGAAGTCGAGACCGAATATCTAAGCGCACAGACATTAGCGTTGACTCGCGAAAAGCAGCTATATCACGAACTATTGACCATATTAAGTAGCCATTTAGCCGAACTGCAACAGCTTAGCGCGGCTATCGCACAAATAGATGTCCTTAGCAATTGGGCACAGCTTGCCATAATTTATAATTGGCAACGTCCAGTCATGAGTAACGACTCAAAAAATGACAGTTATGCAAAAATTGATAGCCAAACTAGTATTTATATCAAAGCAGGTCGTCATGTCGTTGTCGAAGCTGCTTTAAATCCAATCCATACGAGCAATAATATTCATCAAAGCAGTACCAAACATAGCAGCCATTTCGTTGCCAATGATTGCGCATTAGGCAGTCATACCAATCCTGAAAGACTGTTAATGATTACCGGTCCTAATATGGGCGGCAAATCTACCTATATGCGGCAAACCGCGCTGATTGTCCTACTCGCTCATTGCGGTAGTTTTGTCCCAGCATCAAGCGCTCATATCGGTGATATCGACCGTATCTTTACGCGTATTGGCTCAGCTGATGACTTAGCAGGTGGCAAATCTACCTTCATGGTTGAGATGATTGAAACCGCTAATATCCTGAATCAAGCGACCAATAAATCACTGGTGCTGATGGATGAAGTCGGACGCGGTACGGCTACCACTGATGGTTTAGCAATCGCCCATGCTTGCGTCAATAGATTGGTCGAGATTGGCTGCCTGACATTATTTGCCACCCATTACTTTGAGTTGACAAAATTGGCGCAAAATAACACAGAAAAAAATATAGAAAATAATGCAAGCAATCATGCCAATATCCGCAACGTCCATGTCGCCGCCAGTGAAGTCGATGGTCAGTTGCTATTACTCCATCAAATCAAAGATGGCGCGGCAAGCTCCAGCTTTGGACTCCATGTGGCAAAAATGGCTGGTATCCCAACTCAGGTGCTTAATGATGCCAAACGTTATTTAATAGACAACCTAAAAGCGGAAAACGAAAAAACCATTGATGATAAAAATGAATTAGCTAAGTCGTTAAACGATAAACAGCAGCAAAATTATGAGAGTAAAGTAGAAAGCATAAGGGTCAGTGATACTACTCGAACTCAAAAATCAGGTAATATTCCACAACAAAATCATTTGTTTAGCTTACAAGATGAGCTAAGTGCGATTAATCCTGATAACCTAACGCCAAGGCAAGCACATGACTTACTTTATCATCTAAAGGAAATCATTAGTCATTAAAGGGAATTGTCAATGAGTGGTAAAAGCGCTAAAATGTGCCTTATTTTTAATCTATTCTATTTCGCCCAATCCAATAACAGGTAGACAGTACTATGACCTTTGTCGTTACAGAGAACTGCATTCTTTGCAAATACACCGACTGTGTGGAAGTCTGTCCTGTAGACTGCTTTTATGAAGGACCGAACTTCCTCGTCATCGACCCTGATGAGTGCATCGACTGCGCACTATGCGAGCCTGAATGCCCTGCCAATGCCATCTTCTCAGAAGATGAAGTGCCAAAAGGGCAAGAGGTATTCACTCAGCTAAATGAAGAGCTGGCACAAAAATGGCCAAACATCACTGAGATGAAGGGTCAATTACCAGAAGCTGAAAAGTGGGATGGCGTGGAAGGTAAAATTCAGTATTTAGAGAAGTAGCTATTAAGACTCAATAAGATATAAAACCTGTATCATAGTAAGTATTATTAACCGGTTTATGGTTTACAAGCATTTGGTAAATATCTGGTGTTCACTGTCGTGCCAACGCCTGTTACTCCAGCTATAGTAAAGTTACCACAAATCCAGGCTGAACCACCATCAACCGTAGTCATCGACAATACAGCACCTGAAGCTTTGCCTATATTTATAGTTGCCGTCATTACACCGTTAGGGTAAGTTCCCTGCACTGTGTTACTGACGACTGAGTATTTCCCCGTTCGCATGGCGCTAATCTGATTAGTATTTAGAGTAGTATTGAGATCGATTATTTTCGTCGGCCAAGCATTTTTTTCTTTACCATATTCAGCCAAGGGTTGCTTTAACGCTCCTAACAAATGCACCGCCTCACTGACTTGTGCGCGCGTGATATAGTCTTGATAAGCAGGAATAGCAACAGCCGCTAGGATACCGATAATAGCTACCACAATTAGGAGTTCCGTGAGTGTAAAGCCAGACTCACTAGACATTTTATTATGCGAACTGTAATTTTGAATTTCTAAGTAATATAGATGCATACCGTTTTCTGCAGTTATCGATTCAACGACAGTCATGCAAGAAGTATACCTATTATTTCCTAGTAACTAAAAATCTAGGGGCTGTAGTATATAAGGATTAAATATCACACCATATTCTCAGGGTTTTAAGCTGATTAGATGGTGAGCCATAGTTAAATCTAAACTCGCACTCTTTTAAAAATAAATGGAAGTTCTTTTTATCAATCCCATTATATTTTCTGAGGGTTCGCTTAGACTGATTCCAAAAGTTCTCAATGCCATTGATGTGATTGCTTTTACCACAAGTAAATCCTTTAGAGTGATTGACTCTAAAATGTTTAAACTCGCTCACATCCAATGCATTGTAACCTCGATAACTATCCGTATAAACAAAGCTGTCAGGCTTAATTTTACGCTTAATAACAGGCATTAGAGTAGTCTGTCTGCTACGACAATGGTATAAACCCTTACCGTTTCGTTTTAGAAGACCAAATACAGCTGTTTTACCAGTAGCCCCGCAACCTCTTTTGCCTTTGCGTACGCCACTAAAGTAACTTTCATCTAATTCGACTTCACCATCAAAAAGCTCATCAGCTTGTAATGAGAGATGGTTATCTATAACAAGTCTTATTTTATGATAAAAAAGTGCAGCAGTGTTAGGTTGGATATTGAGTAAATCTGCGGCTGTTCTAGCGGTTACTTCAGCCGTAAAATCTATATATCCATTTTATTAAAAATAACAGAAGGTAGGTTTTTTATGATCAGCATGATTAGTAACCATTTACTAGGCGTATAAATAAGCTTTCTGCTATTACTTATAGCTTTAATAATATTTTTTGCGACGTGCTTAGGATCAGCCAGCTTTCCTTTAATTACTAAGTCTTTTGTCATAGGCGTTGCGGTAGGACCAGGTTTAATCAAGGTTACCGTGACTGCGCTTTTACGTAGCGCTAATCGGTGCTGTAAACCTTGTGCATATGTATCGATTAGAGATTTTGATGCGCCATATATATAGTTAGAACCACGACCTCGATCACCTGCCACTGACCCTATAATACCTAGTTTCCCATGATTATTTTTTATCATACTTTGAATAATCGCTTCAGCAAATAGAACAGGTGAGATACCATTTATTTCTAAAGAATGCTTACAATCAACTATATCGAGCTGACATTCTTCTTGTAAAGGCAAGCTACCATGCGCAATAAGAGCAATATCTATCGCAAAGTCTTGGGTTAAGGTCTGAATATAGCTTTGAATCACATTAGCGTCTAAAAAATCCATTACTTGTAGCTGAATATTGGTTTGCGGCCATCGGCAAATAAGGTCTTTCGCAACTCTTTGTAATTTATAATTATTACGTCCTACAAGTATTAAATCACATGGCTGCTGACTAAGCCAAATTCTTACACAATGCTCTGCTATGACAGAGGTCCCTCCTACAATTAGAATATTTTTCTTTTGCAAAACTGCCTACTCCCCTAATAAACGCCGAGACATATCCGAGCTAATGCCTGGATCTTTATATTTTAGAAATTTTTCAAAATTTGGATAGCCCACTTCAAATAACTCTTTAGACATACAAGCATCTTTTGCTAAATAAAGTCTACCTTTAGCATGATAAACCAGACGATCTAACTCAGTAAATAACTCAAGAGTAGGTTGACCTCGATTAGGAAAATCTAATGCAAGTGTAACTCCAGGTCGAGGAAAACTCAGCATACCTTTAGACTGACGATTACCAAAAGTTTTAAGCACTGCTAAAAACGAACCTTGATTATACTTTTTTATGACCTTTAACATAGCCTCAATAGTTTGTACCCCAACATCACGTGGTATGACGCATTGGTACTGATAAAAACCACGAGCTCCATAGATTTTATTCCAGTCATGTAACTTATCTAATGGATAAAAAAAAGGTTCATAATATACTATTTCTTTCCTTCGCATTAAACGGTGAGTATGGAAGTAAGAGAAATTAAATAAAGGTAAACTAACTTTATTTACCAAAGAGATAGGTGGAGTGAAAAACAACGTTTTGTCTTTATATTTTGGTATAGATAAGTTTTTTGATTCAGATAGGTTCCCACGAATAAACAATCCCTTAACTGAAGATCCAGTTAAGCAATCGATCCAAGAAACGGTATATTCCCAATCCTTTTCTGAAGAATCAGCTAAATCAAAAAACTCTTCTATGCTGTAATAGGGGATGGTTTCAGAATCAATCCATGGACTTGAAATAGCACGTAGCCGTAACTTTACTTCTAGTATCAAGCCTGTTAATCCTATACCCCCTAATGTTGCATAAAACCATTCAGGTTTTTCACGACTAGAGCATTCAATAATAGCTTCATCAGTACGTAATATCTTAATATATAAAATGTGATCACCAAATGTACCAAATCTATGATGATTTTTGCCGTGAACATCATTACTGATAGCACCTCCTACTGTGACCATTTGCGTACCAGGTGTAACAGGTAACATCCAGCCTTGTGGTATCAAGACACGGTTTATTTCCTGTAAACTCACTCCAGCCTCACAATGCAATATCCCACTTTTTATATCAAACGATATAAAATGATCTAAGCTAGTTGTATGCCATAAGCTACCATGTGTATTCAAAGCCGCATCACCATAACTGCGACCCATGCCATGGGCAATACCAGGACAGTGATGCTTTAATTGATCTATAGCGTGACTAGGTGTGTCAAAAATAACTATATTATGCTCTATACTTGCTAGTCGACCCCAAGATTGTATTTTAGCCATCTGATAAATAATACCTTATAAATACATAACGTTGATCTAATTTGTACTTAACTATATAGCCAATAATTAATCCTAAAATTCCACCCAAATAGCGCATTTCTTTCGTTGCAAAAGCATAGTGAAAAGTAAGCTCAAAGCCCCAAAAAATTAAAGTCGTAACAACTCCCATCACTGCATACAAAAAAAATACTTTGCTGTTATGTACTGTACTTGTTGTTTCATATTTAAATATATATTTTTTATCTAAAAAGTATTTTATTAATAAGCCAATCACAGTACCCACCAGAATAGAAGAATAAAGTGAGAACTTACTAGAATCCAAGTGAATATATACCTCTTGTGTTAATATATTACAGGAAGTAGCGACAACTGCAAACAAAGTATAGAGCGACGCAATTTTAATAGATTCAATCATAGGCTAACCTAAGTCAATATATTATTATTAACTAATCTTTTATCGAAAATCATCATATGTATAATATATCTAACAATTTTATCACCATTGAAGAGTTTTTGGGCTTAATTAAGCTCACTCGGCCTAAACAATGGGTGAAAAATGGTTTCGTTTTTGCTCCATTATTATTTGCTGGCGAATTTTTAAATATAGAGTCGGCCTATCTTACTCTATTGGCATCAATCGCATTTTGTATTGCTGCTTCAGCAGTGTATATTCTAAATGATTTTAAAGATATAGAGAAAGATCGTAAACATCCTACTAAGTCTAAAAGCAGACCTTTAGCGACAGGGCAAGTTAGACCTAAAACTGCCATATATCTACTCATTTTACTCTATCTCATTTTATTATCATTTTGGTTATATATTCCCTCGGTCATGTTTGTCATTTTACTTTATTTGCTGATTAATTGGGGTTATACATTTAAGTTAAAGAATGAGCCTGTGCTAGAGATATTTATTGTGGCTTCTGGTTTTGTACTGCGTGTTTATTCAGGAGCTCTTGCTATTGCGGTTCCTATTTCAGAATGGATGTTTATAACCACATTAAGTATTTCACTTTACTTGGCTTCTATTAAAAGAAGGCAAGAGATAATCATTAATAAATCTCATGGCAGGGATGTTTTGGCAAAATACTCTATTGAGTTGGTAGATCGCTTTGCAGAAATGTCCGCTATTATGGCAATTGTTTTTTATAGCCTCTATGTAATGGCGGTTCAACCTAAACTGGTCGTTAGCATCCCTTTCGTAGTTTACGGTTTGTTCCGTTACTGGTATTTGGTTGATGTATTAAATGAAGGTGAGTCACCAACAGATGCACTTTTACAGGATATACAATTACTACTGACAGTGATTCTTTGGATAGGATGCTGTTTCTGGGTCATATATTTAAATTAACCTAATCATGAATCCAATTTTAAAGAGATCACTGTGTCATATTATATCTACGCAATAACGCCATTTTTTGCCTGGTTTGTCTGTGGTATTACAAAATTTATTCTCAACTGCATAATAGAAAAAAGACTGGCTTTTGACCTTATAGGTTACGGAGGCATGCCAAGCAATCATAGCGCCATTGTCACTAGTATAGTCAGCCTGATTGGCTTTAAGGTCGGTATAGATATACCAGCTTTTGGAGTAGCGCTTACACTAGCTTATATTGTCATATTGGACGCTAGTAGTTTAAGAAAACAAATAGAAAAGCACGCCATTGGCATTAATCGATTAAATCAACTAAACAATAACTCAGTAATATTACTTAGAGAAAGAATTGGTCATTCTAAGACTGAAATATTCGTTGGCATAGCTATTGGTTGCTTGGTGGGTTTTGTTGGAAGTATGCTATAAGCATAGTTTAAAACGAGGTGTATTAATGTGAGTTTTTACAAGACAAAAAAATTAGTGCTGCCAGTAAGCTTGCTGGTATTTGCTGTGTATTTTTTATTCTCAGCATGGGTTGCTGATGATGCATACATTACGTTTAGAACAGTAGAAAACCTTCATAGTGGATATGGTTTGAGATGGAACATCATCGAGAGGGTTCAAAGTTATACACATCCTTTATGGATGATACATTTGGTTGTTGGCAAATATATCATCCACGATTTGTATTATCTCAGCTTAGCATTAGGACTTTTATATACCTCTTTAACGATATATTTCCTATATTTATTGACTAATAAATATATTATACAC
>NZ_CAJHAJ010000012.1 GCF_904846345.1 Psychrobacter maritimus | reverse complement strand
TACTGTCGTCCAGTAGATGATTATATAGGGTATTTCTCTTTGCTATCCAGTCTAAGTTAATAACTTATCCTATCTAGCGAGCCGACTATCATATCATAATGATTTGGTTTGTCAAGCTTTTTTATAATTTGTTTCAATAAGTTATCTGGGTTTGTTATATGTAATTTACATATAAGTCGTTCCAGTTCGTCTTAATGAGGTGCGTATTATAGACGGTTTGAGCTGGGTGTCAACTGCTTTTCGATAGATTTCTTAATTAATTTTAGAAGATAATAAACAAGCCATATCTTTCAATAACTTAGAGTAAAACCATTTATCAAAATATTAGGATTTTATGCTATAAACCGTCTTTAGCGTCTGCTTTTAACTGCTTTTTCAATTCAATCTGCCATTTAAAAACTGCATGTCAACTTATTATGCCTATAAAGATAGGATTTAGTGCGATTATTAATCGATATTAATGATGTCTATATTCATCTCTATTGATATTAGTCCTAAGTGCACTTATATAACTCACTTATATGCATTTATATAGCAACTGGATATAGAAGCTGAGCTAACCCCTGCTATCTAGTGTTGATAGACAGTTTTTGCTATAATAGCTGCTTTTATGACATTACTGCATAGCATGTCTGCTTACCTTTATTAGAAGGGTGCTTATTTGACATCATAGTAAGTTAATTATCAGTTATCAGATGACTTAATAATTATCACACTATATATGATGCTATATAAGTTTAAGCGCAGTGCTTGTAGTTAATGCTCATTTCTTACAACATATCCAACATATCATAGCGGTTAGATATAATTGACGCAGTCTTACGGTTATATGATTGATGGTTGCAATCATCACTGCCAACGGACGCAAAAAGGTGAATAGATTATGGTAGCGATTACTTTACCCGATGGTAGCGTAAAAAACTTCGAAGGCAATACCACCGTCATGGAAGTGGCGCAAAGTATTGGGGCAGGATTGGCGAAAGCAACAGTCGCTGGACGTGTGGATGGTCAGTTAGTCGATGCGCACGACCCTATCGCCCATGATGCTAAAGTTGAAATCGTGACGCCAAAAGACGCTGACGGTGTCGATATCATTCGCCACTCGGCTGCCCACTTATTAGGTCATGCGGTTAAGCAGCTATATCCTGACGTAAAAATGGTGATTGGCCCTGTGATCGAAGATGGCTTTTATTATGACATCTATAGTGAGACGCCATTTACGCCTGAGCACATGGAAAAAATTGAAAAACGCATGATGGAGCTGATTAAGCAAGATTATGACGTTATCAAAAAAATCACGCCACGTGATGAAGTAATCAAGATATTCGAAGAGCGCGGCGAAGACTATAAGCTTAAGCTGATTAATGATATGCCGGGCGAAGAAGCCTTTGGTCTATATCATCATCAAGAGTATGTTGATATGTGCCGTGGCCCACACGTACCAAACACTCGCTTCTTAAAAGTATTTAAACTGACCAAAATGTCAGGTGCTTATTGGCGCGGTGATGCTAAGAACGAACAGCTACAACGTATTTATGGTACGGCGTGGGCGGATAAAAAGGATTTAAAAGCCTATATCCAACGTATTGAAGAAGCCGAAAAACGTGATCACCGTAAAATTGGTAAAGCGTTAAATCTGTTCCATATGCAAGAGCAAGCGCCGGGTATGGTGTTTTGGCATGCTAACGGCTGGACGATTTATCAGGTACTTGAGCAATATATGCGTAAAGTACAAAATGATAATGGCTATGAAGAAATTAAAACGCCGCAAATCGTCGATCGCAGCTTGTGGGAACGCTCAGGACATTGGGGTAACTATGCCACCAATATGTTTACTACCTCGAGTGAAAACCGCGATTATGCGGTAAAACCGATGAACTGTCCGTGTCACGTGCAAGTCTTTAACCAAGGCTTAAAGTCTTACCGTGAATTGCCGCTACGTATGGCAGAGTTTGGTTCGTGCCATCGTAATGAACCATCAGGTTCGCTACATGGTTTGATGCGCGTGCGTGGTTTCACCCAAGATGATGCGCATATCTTTTGTACCCAAGCGCAAATTCAGCAAGAAGTGGCGGACTTTATTAAACTGACCCTTGCCGTTTATGAAGATTTTGGTTTTGATAATATTATTATGAAGCTCTCGACCCGTCCTGAAAAACGTGTTGGTAGCGATGAGTCTTGGGACTTTGCCGAAAAAGCTTTGGCAGATGCATTAGATAGTTCAGGTCTTGATTGGGAATATCTACCGGGTGAAGGCGCGTTCTATGGTCCGAAGATTGAGTTTAGTCTGAAAGACAGTTTAGGTCGCGTCTGGCAGTGCGGTACGATTCAGGTTGATCCAAATATGCCTGAGCGCCTTGATGCTGAATTTGTTAATGAGCAAAATGAGCGCGAAACCCCTATTATGTTGCACCGTGCAATTCTAGGTTCGTTTGAGCGCTTCATCGGTATCTTGATCGAAAACTACGCCGGTTGGATGCCAGTATGGTTAGCACCGCAGCAAGTAGCGGTGATGAATATCACTGATAAACAGGCGGATGCTTGTGAAAATGTGGTCAGTCAGCTGAAAAATGCGGGTTTACGAGCCACTAGCGACTTGCGTAACGAAAAGATTGGATTTAAGATACGAGAGAAAACATTAGAACGCGTTCCCTATATGCTAGTATTAGGGGATAAAGAAGTCGAATCGGGCAGTGTCAATGTCCGTACTCGCGAAGGTGAAAACCTTGGCGTGATGAGCGTTGCAGAATTTATTACATTAGTACAGACTGCTGTTGGTAAAAAAGGCCGACAGACCCCAAAAACAGATGAGGAGTAATACCTATTAAACAGTCAAACCGTTTGAACATCAACGAAGATATCACAGCTAAAGAAGTCCGTCTCGTTAAAGAAGACGGCGAACAGATGGGCGTGGTAGATATCGAAACCGCGATGAAAGCGGCACGTGAGGACAGTCTAGATTTGGTCGAATTGGTTCCTGAAGCCAAACCGCCCGTATGCAAAATCATGGATTATAAGCATTTCCTCTATGATCAAAAGCAAAAGGCGAAAGAAGCTAAAAAGAACCAAAAGCAAACTCAGCTGAAAGAGATGAAGTTGCGTCCTAGTACTGAAGAAGCCGATTATCAGGTAAAACTGAAAAAAATCGTCAGCTTCTTAGAAGACCAAGACAAAGTTAAAATCAGTATCCGTTTCCGTGGTCGTGAAATGGCGCACCAAGAGATTGGTCGTAAACAGCTAGATCGCATCATCGAAGACACCGCTGAGATTGCAAACGTCGAGCAATATCCAAAGATGGAAGGTCGTCAAATGGGTATGCTGCTTGGGCCTACTAAGAAAAAGTAATCTGCTTATAGATTGCTGCTAGTGGTGGCTGTAAATCGATGTGCCTGTTAGTTAATATAAATAATTAACTGATATAGACAGATCGTTGATAGAGATAGTTATAATCTTAACCATCAATATGCTACGGGATATTGGTGGTTTTTTAATATTTAGACCCCTAAATGCTTATTCTTGCATATAATAAGTTGACTATAATCAGTGACGATTATTTATAAACCTTTTATAAACCGCAGTTTACAAAATCCATCTTCTCAACCTTTTCATTACCAGTTAATCTAAAGGTCAGCGCTATCACTCTTAAATATAATTCGAATAAAACCATTAAGGGCATAAAAACAATCGATACCACGACTAACTAAGAGTCTCATCAAAACCTAATGTCGTTGGTAACCAACAACGCCCTTTTCAGCTATTATAGGAAATTCCATGCAAGAATTAACCCCACCCGAAAATACTTCGACGCCAAGTATCACTTTGACCGCGCCTGAACCGGTGAAAGAAATACAAAAAAGCGAAGCCGATCAAATGGTAAAATTGGATGAAAGCCAGATTCCAGAACTTGATGCCAAGGTCGACGCCTTTGTTGATCATGTGATTCATAACTCAGTACACAGCTCTGAGTTTCAGCAAAACGTACAATCTATCCATAATTTGGGTAATAAAGAGATTCGCGAATCGGCGCAAGTGTCTAATCGTATGCTCGATTTACCGGCGAAAAGTCTCAATAACAGCTTGTTTGATAACTCCCCTATTGCCAAATCATTGACTGAGCTGCGCGGGATTGTCGAAGATTTAGATCCGAGCAAAAAAGAGCTGACCAGCTCACGTAAGCTGTTTGGTCTCATCCCATTTGGCAATAAAGTCCAAGATTATTTCCGTCAGTACGAGTCAGCGCAATCGCATATCAACGCGGTGGTGACCAGCCTTTATAATGGCAAAGACGAGCTGCTCAAAGACAATGCCATGATTGAGCAAGAAAAGGTCAATATGTGGGAGTTGATGCAATCGATTCGCCAATATATCTATGTCGGTAAAAAAATTGATGAGCAGCTTGAACAAAAGGTTTATGCCGTTGAAGCGACTGACCCTGAAAAAGCGCGTATCATTAAAGAAGAGATGCTGTTTTATGTGCGTCAAAAAAATACCGACTTCTTAACCCAATTGGCGGTAAATATCCAAGGCTACTTAGCCCTTGATACCATCCGTAAAAACAACTTAGAGTTGATTAAAGGCGTAGACCGCGCGACCACAACGACCATCTCGGCGCTACGTACGGCGGTTGTCGTTGCCCAAGCGATGACCAATCAAAAACTGGTACTCGATCAAATCACGGCGTTGAATAAAACGACTAGCAGCTTGATTGAATCAACGTCGGCGATGCTTAAGCGTCAGTCCTTGGAAATTCACGAGCAAGCAACTAGCAGCACAATTGAGCTTGATAAACTGCAAAACGCCTTTAATAATGTCTATGATACGATGGATATGATTAGCAATTATAAAATTGAAGCCTTAGAAAATATGAAGCAGACGGTCAATACCTTGACGACTGAAGTGGATAAAGCCCAGAAGTATCTCGATAAGTCGAATCAAACGACGGTACTTGAGGTATCCAAAGAGTTAGACAGTAAAAAAATAACCAATCAATCAAATACCGTTGATATCGATATTTGATATTTGGTTTATCTCGAATGGCGAATGCTGCTAGCTATTAAAAGCTGACAGCTACTTGCTATCTGATACAGATAAGACAATTGACCTAAGATATTGCGACGTTGTTCGTGTTAAGATAGCTCTTATTAATAATTTTAAAAATAGATACGGTAATTTATGAGTTGGAACGATCCAAACGCCTCAACTGAGGCACAAAAATATGACAACCCTATTCCTAGTCGCGAACTGATACTCAGTACGATTAACGAACATGGCGAAGTCACCCATCAACAATTGGCAAAAGCCTTTAATATTGATGACCCTGACCAATTTGATGCTTTGGGCAATCGCCTAAAAGCAATGGCGCGCGATGGCCAAGTAAACCGTGATGGGCGTCCTTATCGCTATCGTACGGTGACCAAGCACGATATCGTCACAGGTACGGTGACTGCGCATCCAAAGGGTTTTGGCTTTGTATTATTAAGTGATATGCCTGACCTATTCTTGCATGAAAAGCAGATGCGCTGGGTCTTTAACGGCGATACGGTAGAAGCCGTTGGCACATCAACGGATAACCGTGGGCGTACCGAAGGGCGTATTGTCGATGTCGTTGAACGCCGCCAAAGCAACTTTATTGGGACATTGGCGCATGATGAAGATGGTTATTGTGTTGAGCTTGGTAGCCCAAACAATCATCAGCCGATTACCGTTACTGAAGAAAACGTGCAAGCGTTTAATGCAAAACAAGGTGCGCCGGTTAAAGTCGATATTATCGATTGGCCGAACCAGCATGAATTTGCCACCGGTAAAATCACTGAAGTGCTATCCGATGATAATGACCGTGAGTTGATTATTGAGACTACTTTACTCAACTATGATATCCCATCAGACTTTAGTGAAGCGGCACTTGAACAAGCCAATGCTTATCAAGAACCAACCGAAAAAGACTTAAAGGGTCGTAGAGACTTACGTGATTTACCGCTAATTACCATTGATGGTGAAGATGCGCGCGACTTTGATGATGCGGTATTTGCAGAAAAACGCTCGGGCGGTAACTATCGTGTGTTAGTAGCGATTGCTGATGTCAGTTATTATGTCACGCCAAACTCGCCACTCGATAAAGATGCTTATGAGCGCGGCACGTCAGTCTACTTCCCGCATCGCGTGATTCCGATGTTGCCAGAAGTATTGTCTAATGGTCTTTGTTCATTGAACCCTGATCTCGACCGTCTCTGTATGGTTGCCGATATTAAGATATCGCGTGCAGGCAAGGTTACGGGCTATGAGTTCTATCCTGGGGTCATGCATTCACAAGCGCGTCTGACTTACAATCAAGTGAACGCTTATCTTGCTGATCCAAACGATAACAGCGTGCCTGAATCATTAACTGGTAATAAAGACGTCAAAAAATCGGTCGATACCTTACATCAATTGTATGAGCTGCTGCTGAAAAAGCGTGAAGAGCGCCATGCGATGGAGTTTGAGACGGTTGAAACTTATATTAAGTTTAATGAAAAAGGTGGTATCGAAGCGATTTTACCGCGTACACGCGGTGATGCGCAAAAGCTTATCGAAGAGTGCATGCTGCTTGCCAATACTTGTGCGGCAAACTTTGCACTGAAAAATGAGCTGCCTGTTTTATATCGTAACCATGATAAGCCCGATGGCGAAAAGTCGATGCGTATCCATGAATATGCAAAAAACTTTGGTCTAAGCTTCCCAGAAGAAAGCCCAACCCAAGCGGATTACCAGCGGATTATTGAAGCCACTAAAGACCGTCCTGACGCGATTAGCATCCATAGCATGCTGCTGCGCTCGATGATGCAAGCGAACTATGCGCCTGACAATATCGGGCACTTTGGTCTCGCTTATGACGAATATAGCCACTTTACCTCGCCGATTCGCCGCTATCCTGACTTAATGCTGCATCGCGCGATTAAAGCAAAAGTGACCAATAGTCAGCAGCCAGTGATGGACTTCTCGCTTGACGGTGCTGGCACGCAAACCTCAGATACTGAGCGCCGCGCCGAAAAAGCATCGCGCTATGTAGAATCTTGGCTCAAATGTCATTATATGAAAGATCATGTCGGCGAAGAGTTCGATGGCGTTGTGACTACCGTGACCAGCTTCGGTTTATTTGTGACCTTGACCGACTTATATATTGATGGTCTAGTGCATATCTCTAACGTTGGTGACGATTTCTTTGTCTATGATGAGCAGCAACAACAGCTTATCGGTAAAGATAGAGGCACAGTATTTGGTCTCGGTGATTCGGTCAAAGTAAAAGTAGCAGGCGTCAATATGGATCTGCTACAAATCGACTTTGACCTCAAAGCCAAGCTACAAGCAAGCCAAATGAATCAAACCAAACGAGATCAGCCAAAGAAGAGCACTGCTAGTAAAACTCCGGCTAACAAAACGTCTGCTAAGAAAAGCAGCAGCCGTGGTAAAGGCGCTAGCAAGAAAAGCTAATGCTTTCTAAAACTTAAGATTGAAAAAAGACTAACGTTAACGTTAGTCTTTTTTTTATGTGTATCGATTAATTAGCGCTTAATTGGCGCTTAATTAAACGGCTATATTGAAATGCAGCTTATTTAAACCCTAAAAAAATTAGTCACTAAGAACTTTAGGCACTAAAACGACTACTGTGTATCTGTCATTTGCTCGGCACGTTGTTGGCTCGTCTGCTCTGCTTGCGCTATCTGAGTGGTTGCCTTATCGATAATGGCTTTTGGCTGCTGTCCTAAGGGCTGGCTTGCGATATCTGCTGTATTGCTATTGACGTTGCTAGTATCAGCATTAGCCTGTTCTACTTCATTACTAGCGGCTATTACTTCTCTATTTTTTTCACGTTGGCTGCCGTTAATCATATTAAACCCTAATAAAATAACAATACCTGCCAAAGCAAAAATAATCAGATGTTTGATTTGCATAAAAAATGTCTCGTCTATTTTAATAAAATGTAGATAGATGTTTCACTGCATTTTTTATGCCGACTTTTATAGTTAGTACTCACCTTTTAATAGGTAATCTTCAACGCTACTCTTGTGGGCTATTCTTGCGGGCTATTGTTACTCAATAAATCCGTCTCATCTGAATTTTCAGCAATTTCTTGCTCGACCTTTTCCATCAATTTTTCATCAGGACGTGCATCAAGCACTTCGTCGGCATTTCGACCTTGCAGGATATGTTTTGCCCGCGCTTTGGCTTGTTTTTTATCCTTATCTTCCATTGTGGTTTCAGGAGCTTGCGCTTCATTAGATGTTTTAGAAGGGCTAGAAGCCTGAGAAGCTTTAGCAATATTTGGCGGTACTATTACTTGCGTTTGCGCCTTATCGCTCGTTTGACTGCTTTGGAACTGTTCAAACGCTTTTTCTAGCTTATGGTTAAAACGCAGCTGATAAATAGGCTCGGGTAAGCTAAAGCCTTCATCTTCTAACGCATGCTTAGTTTCGCGAATGGCGATACTGCGGGCTTTGGAGAAATCAGCTTCCAATTGATTGACCCATACTTGAAACTGCAAAATAATATTTGAGTCACCAACTTCTTTAATGACCGCTGTGACTTTTGGTTTATCTAGAGCAAAACCCAACTGACATATCGCATCGATACCTACTTTGATAGCAGCGAGCGGATCATCATTGGCATCTACGCCTAATTCAAAAGTAAAACGGCGCTCAGGGTTTTTGGTGTAATTTAAAATCGTTGCTTTAAAGACTTCGGCATTGGGAATCCGTAACTGGTTACCATCTAAAGTCATCAAAATCGTCGCACGTGAGGTCAGACGTACCACAATGCCTTCTTGATTATTAATCAAAATATGATCGCGGGCGCGAAACGGTTGGCGAATACTGAGCATAAGCGAGGCAATATAGTTCTCAATCGTATCCTTGACGGCAAAACCAACGGCAATACCGATAACGCCTGCGCCGCCAAGTAGCGTGCCCAAGATAGTCTCAGCACCTATCAAACTTAACGCTAAAATAAGACCGAAAACGATAAAGATGACTTTAACGGTCTGGGCTAGCAGCTCTGCAACAAAAGGATTGGGCGTAAGGCGTTGCCACATTTTTTTGCGGTTAGATAACCAGCTGCCAAACCACGTGACCAAGGCAAATAAAACAATTCCTACTAGCAACAGTGGCAAAGCTTTGACTAGGTTTTTGGTTTGTGCCTTGAGGCTTTGATAAACGGTCGAGACATTATCTTGCACATCAAGCGTGCGATTGATTCTATCTTCGACTGTCACCACGTCCGTTAAGCGATTGGTCAAATTAATGGCTTGCTGGGCTTTTTTCTCATTAGGAGTCTCACCCGTTAAGGTAACAACGCCTTGGTTGACGCTAACATTAACTGCTTGTAAGCCGTCAATTTCGGAAAAAATGCCACTAATACGTTGACGAATGTCATTGTCTTTTAATGGTGTTGGGGTGGTTTCGATTTGAGCATTGTTGGTACTTTCACCGCTGATAACAGGTGGTAGCTCGACGGGCGTCGGCGGCGCAGTGTCAGAAGTATTCGGAATCTCAGGTGTGATAGCTATAGTACTATTTGGCCCGTTATTTAAATCACTGGTAGCTGGGTCATTAACAGTTGGTGCGGTAGTCGGCTGAGCGCTTGGTTCATTATTAACGGCATTATTATCAGCAACCTCATCAGTGAGTGCCACACTCTCACTTGTACTGCTTTTTTCAGCCGCATAAGTGGGCATACTTAAAACGATGCTTAAGAGCAATAGTAACTGAGCGCACGCCTTTGTCGTTATGCGTGACTTGCCTAGCCTGCTTGACCTGCGTAGGCTACGTAGCCTACGTAATTCAGGCTGGTCAAAATACGCTGCCATAAGCATCCCTTTTGTATTCTAACTCTATGCTACATTTGCAATCATGCTATGCAAATATAGCTATTTAAAAACTACTTACCATCCAGATAAAGCTGCGCTTCACCCAAATCTAAGGTGCCTTCATAGATAGCACGACCAGTAATAATACCTTCGATACAATCACCATAAGGTTTTAGCAATTCGATATCTTTCATATCGGTGACGCCGCCTGATGCAATCACAGGTAAGCCGCCTTCACGCGCTAAGTTGACGGTCTGCTCAACGTTGACGCCTTGCATCATACCATCGCGGTTGATATCGGTATAAACGATTGACGATACGCCGACATCAGCAAAGCGCTTGGCAAGCTCAGTCGCTTTAGTATCGGTCACGTTTGCCCAACCGTGTGTCGCCACCATGCCGTCTTTGGCATCGATACCGACGATGATATGTCCGGCAAATTCGCGGCAAGCTTCGGCCACAAAATCAGGCTCTTCAACGGCTTTGGTACCAATAATAATGTAAGTGAGACCCGCGCTAATATACTGCTCGATGGTTTTCATATTGCGCACACCGCCGCCCAATTGAATCGGCAGCTTAGGGAAGGCTTTAGCAATGTCATTGACCACTTGCTTATGTACTGGAATCCCGTCAAATGCGCCATTCAAATCGACCAAATGCAAGCGACGTGCGCCTTCATTGACCCAACGCGCCGCCATGGCGACCGGATCATCAGAAAATACCGTATCGTCTTCCATACGACCTTGTTTTAAGCGCACACATTTACCATCTTTTAAATCAATAGCAGGGATAATGACAGGGACAGCACACATATAGCATTCCTTATAAAAACGATATGGACAATAAAAAAACCATTAAAAAGTGAAACAAGCGTCAATAGCTACTGAATCAAGAGCCACTTAACCAATGGCTACTTAAAAGCGACTGCTTATAAAGTCATTTAGCATAGCAAATTAAAAGCGGCTGTTAGGAGAAATTCGTTAAATATTAAAATGACAGTAGAAAATATAAAAATTGCTTAAAATTCGGCTAGATAATGGCAAAAAAACGACAATCATAACCATAAGTTTTAGCACGTGGATTCACTAGCAACATTAGGTAAATTCAATTACCAACTGGCAATTTTAGGTCAGTTTAGCGTATAATCCTAGGTAAATTTGTATTTGTGCGATAAAACCTAATCGTCTGCTACCTATCGACGATTTCAATCAGCACAAGGTAAATATGAGCTAAGTATTAACAACCAGATTAATGCTTACGCTTACAAATTGCGCTTATCAAGCAATTGAGTTTACCCTGTAACCATAGTTCGTTAAACAGCGCTTGGATAGTTTTCTAAAAGATGGCTTGGACAAAACATAAACAAGTCACTTATTCCTCATTTATATTCACTCGAATGAATAGCGCTGCTTAAAATACACAGATCCTGTGATTTAAAGATCCTGTGATTTAAAGATTCTATGGTTTACAGATGTTCTGATTTATCGTTATTAGGATTTATAGCTATTAGGATTTTGAATACGACAAATTTTAAGATTTTAATAAATCGTATGGTAAAACTGTCTTTTATCTAACGTCATCCTAGTTGAGGATGGCATGAGATTTAAAGGTTTTAGTGTACACCTTGGTAGCCAGTCGTCACTTTGGTCATTCGAATAAGACATTAACGTGTTGTTAAGGAGTCTAAGGTCAGCGTTAATACTCTTACTTGTAGTTATGATGATGTGTTATGTCTAGAGCGCTTTTTCACGCCCTTTTTGGGGCTTGATTAAGGACTTTATTGATGACGCTGTTATTCATGCTGCCGATATACCAAACAGGACGTCTGGTATCGTTTTAGACTATGGACTAAGTTTTCGCTTATGATTACCATCAAAAAAGGTTTGGATTTACCCATCACTGGTGAACCCTCCCGCGAGATATCTGAGCACAGACCCGCCCATGTGGCACTTGTTGGCTATGATTATGTGGGCATGAAGCCCACGATGAATGTCAAAGAAGGCGACATCGTAGCTAAAGGTCAGCCCGTTTTTGAAGATAAAAAACGTGTCGGCGTTATCTACACTGCCCCTGCTGCTGGTAAGGTCATCGCCGTTAATCGCGGTGAGCGTCGTGTGTTCGAAAGTCTTGTGATTGCGGTCGACCCAAACGGTGAAGAAGTAGAATTTCAGCGCTACGACTCCCAGCAACTTGCTGACCTAGATTCTGAAGTCGTTGAAACCCAACTGCTTGCCTCTGGTGAATGGACCGCGTTCCGTACGCGCCCCTATAGCCGTTCTCCTGAAATCGGTGCCCGTCCTCACGCCATCTTTGTCACCGCCATGGATACCAATCCATTAGCGTTTGACCCGATGTTGCTGATTAATGAGCAACTGCAGGCGTTTAATGACGGACTTGCCGTATTATCAACGCTCAGCCCCAAGACCTTTGTCTGCCATCACGGTGATGCCCAGTTGACGCCAGTTGCCAAAACGGCGGCTAATAATGTCACTGAGTATCATAGCTTTGCCGGTAAACATCCAGCCGGTCTTGCGGGCACGCACATTCACTTTTTGCATCCTATCATGCGCGGTGTGACGGTTTGGACGATTGGCTATCAAGACGTGATTGCCATTGGTAAGCTATTTACCACCGGTCGCTTATACACGCGCCGTATGCTTAGCCTTGCCGGTCCTGCGGTTAAAAACCCGCATTTAATCGTCACCGAACGCGGTGCTGATATCACAGCATTGACTAAAGGTGAGCTTGAAGCAAGTGAGAACCGTATCATTTCAGGTTCTGTGCTATCGGGTCGCAAAGTGTTTGGTAATACCGCTTATCTTGGTCGCTTCCATAATCAAGTCAGTGTGCTAACCGAAGGTCGTGAGCGCCCAGCGTTCCATTTCTTAAGTATCGGTAGCAACCGTTTCTCAAAACTGCCTATCTACATTTCTAAGTTCTTTGGTAGTAAGAAATACGACTTTACCACTTCGAGCAATGGTTCGCCGCGCGCAATGGTGCCAATCGGTGTCTATGAAGAAGTCATGCCACAAGACTACCTGCCAACGCAGCTATTACGTGCTTTGATTGTCGAAGACATCATTAGCGCCGTCGATTTGGGCGTACTTGAATTGGACGAAGAAGATTTGGCATTATGCACCTTCGTATCTCCTGGCAAATATGAATTCGGCGATATTTTGCGTGATAACTTAACGCGCATTGAGCTGGAGGGCTAACCACGATGAAATTTTTACACAATATGTTCGATCGTATGGAGCCGTCTTTCACCAAGGGTGGCAAACACGAAAAATATTATGCCATCTTTGAGATGTTTGATACGTTTTTACGTCAACCAGGCTCAACGACATACGCATCATCACACGTACGCGACGGCATTGACCTTAAGCGTATTATGATTACCGTTTGGCTATGTACCTTCCCTGCAATGTTTTGGGGTATGTACAATATCGGTCATCAAGCATTAACGGCGATTGCAACGCTAGGCTTGCAGCCTGAAGGTTGGCGCACGGTTATCACCAGTATGGCAGGCTACAACCCAGACAGTATCTGGGCAAGCTTTGTCTACGGGGCGATGCAATTCTTACCGATTTATCTGGTCACCTTTGGGGTCGGTATTCTCTGTGAGATTATCTTTGCCGTGGTGCGCGGGCATGAAGTCAACGAAGGTTTCTTTGTAACTTCTGTCCTATTTGCGCTCTGTCTACCACCAGATATTCCTTTATGGCAAGTTGCCTTAGGTATTATCTTTGGTGTGGTCGTGGCAAAAGAAGTATTCGGCGGTACGGGTAAAAACTTCCTTAACCCTGCCCTATCGGGTCGTGCTTTCTTATACTTTGCCTATCCAGCTTATATGTCTGGCGACTCAGTATGGACCGCGGTTGATGGTTTTTCGGGTGCAACACCACTTGGTTTGGCTGCCCTTGGCGTCGTCCCACAAGACTTCGTTGATGTCTATGGCAATGCCATTACGTGGACTGATGCCTTCTTAGGTAATATGCAAGGCAGTATCGGTGAAGTATCGACGCTGGCTATCTTATTAGGTGCAGTCGTTCTACTTTGGACGCGCATTGCCTCATGGCGCATCATGGCAGGTTGTGTGGTTGGTCTAATTGCCACATCGCTAGTCTTTAACATGATTGGCTCTGAAGACAATATGATGATGAAACTGCCGTTCTATTGGCACTTAGTTATCGGTGGCTTCGCCTTTGGTGCCGTATTTATGGCAACCGATCCTGTATCAGCTGCGCATACCAATAAAGGCCGCTGGGCTTATGGTATCTTGATTGGTTTTATGACCGTATTGATTCGTGTCGTCAACCCAGCCTTCCCAGAAGGCATCATGCTTGCCATTTTATTCGCCAACTTATTTGCGCCACTATTTGATTACTTTGTGACGCAAGCAAATATCAAGCGCCAAACAGCACGGAGGGTTCGCTATGTCCAAGCCCAAAAGTAATAATGCAAAAACCATCAGTGTGGCGTTGACGCTATGCTTGGTGTGTTCTGTATTGGTCTCAGCCGCTGCTGTTGGTTTAAAACCAGCGCAAGTTGAAAACGCGCGCTTAGACCGTAACAAAAACATCTTAGTTGCCGCCGGTATGTTTGACCCGGCGTCAGATACCAATGAAGATGTGGCTGAGCGTTTTAAAGATTTTGAGGTAAAAATCGTTGACCTAAGTAAAGGTAACTACCTCGATGACGACGCGTTAAAAGCTGCAGGTATTCCTGATCGTAACGCTTACGATGCCAGTCAAGCAACCAAGAACAAAGCCTTAAGTGAAGACTTGGGCAGCAACGACCCTGCCGGTATCGGTCGTGTTCCTAAATACGCCAAGGTCTATGTTAAAAGTGATGACGCCGGAAAGCCTGAAATGGTGGTCCTGCCGATTCAAGGTTATGGACTATGGGGTACGATTTATGGTTTCTTAACGCTTGAAAGTGACATGAATACCATCAAAGGTATCAGTTTCTACGAGCATAAAGAAACCCCGGGTCTAGGTGCTCGTATCGAGGAGCCTGAGTGGCGCGCCATGTGGAGCGGCATTCACTCTTATGACGAAAACGGCGCTGTTGCCACTGGTGTGACCAAAGCTGGTAATCCAAAAGATAACTGGGTTGATGGTATCAGTGGAGCAACCTTAACCGGTCGCGGCGTAAGTAACATGATTCAGTTTTGGCTCGGTGAGCAAGGCTATAAGCCATACTTAGACCAGCTGCGTGAAGAAAGCGGTAAGACATTGACAGGTGCAGAAGTCAAAGCCAGTCAAAGCCCGTATAAAAAGCTGGGTCAGAACTTACATCAACAGCAGACGCATCCCGTAACCGAACTGGTCGCAGTAGTACCAGCAGCACACGGCAAGGAGGCATAACATGGCTGATACAAAAGGTATTTTAACCTCGCCTATTTTTGATAATAACCCTATTGCGCTACAAATCTTAGGTATTTGTTCGGCATTGGCAGTTACTACGAGTGTGGCGAATGCGTTGGTAATGAGTGTGGCGTTGACCTTGGTCACGGCATTTTCAAGCTTCTTTATCTCTATTATCCGTAAGCAAATCCCATCAAGCATTCGTATTATCGTGCAGATGACGATTATTGCGTCATTGGTTATTGTGGTTGACCAAATCTTAAAAGCGGTCGCTTATGATGTCAGTAAAGGTCTGTCGGTATTCGTTGGTTTGATTATCACCAACTGTATCGTTATGGGCCGTGCTGAAGCATTTGCGATGAGCAATCCGCCAGTACCAAGCTTTTTAGATGGTATTGGTAACGGTCTTGGTTACTCGGCAGTATTGCTATTTGTCGCCAGTATTCGTGAGATTTTGGGCGCAGGCAGCTGGTTTGGCATGACTATTTTGCAAACCGCTACCGATGGTGGCTGGTACGTACCAAACGGTCTATTGCTATTGCCACCGTCAGCGTTCTTTATTATTGCCCTGTTTATCGTGATTATCCGTATCTGGAAACCAGAACAGGTCGAAGAAGCTGAATTTGTAATGAAGCCGCAATCTAAAGGCATGGCACAAGGGGGCGGTCACTAATGGGACATTATGTCAGTTTATTTATAACCTCGGTCTTTATCGAGAATATGGCGCTGGCCTACTTCTTAGGCATGTGTACCTTTTTAGCGGTATCAAAAAAGGTCTCAACCGCTATCGGTCTTGGGGTAGCCGTCGTCGTCGTCATGGCGATTACTGTACCGCTAAACAATCTGCTGTTTCAGTTCATCCTAAAAGATGGTGCGCTGGCATGGGCAGGTTTCCCTGATATCGATTTAAGCTTCTTAGGCCTACTCAGTTATATCGGTTTGATTGCTGCGACGGTACAGATTCTAGAGATGTTCTTGGATAAGTTCGTCCCAAGTCTGTATAACGCCCTCGGGGTATTCTTACCCCTGATTACCGTCAACTGTGCCATCTTAGGTGGCGTACTGTTTATGGTTGAGCGTGATTATAATTTTGGCGAATCAGTCGTCTATGGCGTCGGCGCAGGCTTCGGTTGGGCATTGGCAATTACCGCCTTGGCGGGTATCCGTGAAAAGCTAAAATACTCAGACATTCCAGCACCGCTGCGTGGTCTTGGTATTACCTTTATCACGGTTGGTCTGATGTCACTTGGCTTTATGTCTTTCGGCGGTATGTCAATTTAAACCGCTACGCTTAAAAGCCTATTTAGCGATTTGACCTATTTAATTCATTTATTCGGTAGGGGTTCAGGAAACACGCAATGACGTCTTTTCGCACCCCTACTCCATAGATTAAGGATACCTACCATGGATTACGCTACGGCGATTGGTGGCGTTGCTATGTTTACCTTGATCATCATGGGACTCGTTGCCATTATTTTGGCGGCGCGCTCAAGACTGGTCAGTTCAGGCGATGTTACTATCCATATTAATGATAATCCCGATAATGACGTCGTGACACCCGCAGGCGGCAAGCTACTACAAACACTGGCGAGCGAAGGTATTTTCTTATCTTCAGCCTGTGGTGGTGGTGGTACGTGTGCGCAGTGTCGTTGCCGCGTTATTGAAGGGGGCGGATCTATCCTGCCCACCGAAGAAGGGTACTTTACCCAAGGTGAAATCCGTAACCACATGCGTCTTGCCTGTCAGGTTGCGGTAAAGCAAGACATGAAAATCGAGATTGACCCTGAATTCTTTGATGTACAAAAGTGGGAATGTGAAGTTATCTCTAATGATAACGTTGCCACCTTTATTAAAGAGTTGGTGCTTAAAATTCCAGATGGCGAAGAAGTTAACTTCCGTGCCGGTGGTTATGTACAGTTAGAGGCGCCACCGCATGAAGTGCATTATAAAGACTTTGTGATTGACGAAGAGTATCGCGAAGACTGGGAAAAATTTGGTATCTTCAACTATGTGTCAAAAGTTGATGAGCCGGTGATTCGTGCGTATTCGATGGCCAACTACCCTGAAGAAAAAGGCCTTATTAAGTTTAATATCCGTATCGCCAGCCCACCGCCACGTGGTCCTGACGGTATTCCACCCGGCAAAATGTCCTCTTGGGTATTTAGCCTCGTACCTGGCGATAAAGTGACAGTTTCGGGTCCTTATGGTGAATTCTTTGCCAAAAAGACTGACGCTGAAATGATTTTCGTCGGTGGTGGTGCGGGTATGGCACCGATGCGCTCGCACATCTTCGATCAGCTCAAGCGCTTACATACCGACCGTAAGATTAGCTTTTGGTATGGTGCGCGCTCGATTCGTGAGATGTTCTACGTTGAAGATTATGATCAACTAGAAGAAGAGTTTGATAACTTTGAGTGGCATGTGGCCTTGTCTGATCCATTACCAGAAGACAATTGGGAAGGTCCAACGGGCTTTATCCATAACGTGCTACTTGAGAATTATCTCAAAGACCATCCAAACCCAGAAGACTGTGAATACTACATGTGTGGGCCACCGATGATGAACGCGGCGGTAATCGACATGCTACACAGCTTGGGCGTGGAAGATGAAAACATCATGCTTGATGACTTCGGTGGTTAAGCGGGTGGTTAAGCTGCTTGATTAAATCGGGTGATAAAATCTGTTCATCAAGCAAACAGTATTACCCAGATAATATATGCTAAATTAAGAGTCTCAATGGAGGCTCTTTTTTTATGGGCTAAATAAATTAGATGATGTGATGAAAAACATATTCGCACAAGAAAGGATTCTTATGAAAACCAAAGTTAAAGATTTAACCATTTGGATAACCGGTGCTTCTAGTGGTATTGGTGAAGCACTATCTATCGCCTTTGCCAAACGCGGTGCCAGCATTATTTTAAGTGGCCGTGATAAGGATAAATTAGAAGCGGTTAAAAGTCGCTGCAAAAACAGCAAAAAACATATCGTCGTCCCCTTTGATATCGCCGATGCTAAGCAAGCAAAAGAAGCTTATGAAACGGTCAAGGCTAAAACTGGAAAAGCGGATTGGCTGATTAATAATGCCGGCGTCAGTCAACGCTCGCTTATCATGGAAACCACTGAAGACGTCGAACGCCAAATCATGGAGATAGATTACTTTGCGCAAACGCGGCTGACCAGATTGGTATTGCCCGATATGATTGCGCAAGGCGGCGGCAAAATTGTCATGGTATCGAGCGTGGCAGGTTTACTTGGCACCCAATATCGCGGCGCTTATGGTGCTGCAAAAGCGGCTATCCATATGTGGGCAAACAGTCTACGCGCTGAATTGCATGACCAAGGTATCGAGGTGGCGACGATATTTCCAGGTTTTATTCAAACCAATGTCTCTATAAATGCCTTAACGGGTGATGGGAGCGCGCAAGGAACGATGGACGAGGCAACCAATAAAGGATTGACCGCGACAGCCTTTGCCAAACAGGTCGTCAAAGCACTGACTAAAGGTGAAGAATATATTATCGTTGCCGGCAATAAAGAAAAGCTCGCCACTAGAGTCAATCGTTTATCGCCGCCAAAGCTTTATAAGCTCATCCGTGAATCGAAAATAAAATAAATCTAACAAACTCAGCAATTAGGTTTTAAGTCGATGATTGGCGTTATGGGTGACAAGGGGTGTAAAATAGGCAGCGCTTAGCTTAGTTAGTTGTTTATTAATGGTTCTTAAATAACCATTCTTTACTAACTAACGCCCCACTCACCCCTTCGCTTTATCAAGCTGTGATGACTTATATGACAAATTTAACCGCGTTTTCTTCTGCTAACAAATTCATAAAACCCGCCTTCTTGTCCGTAATCGCTATCGGCTCTGTATTAAGTATTAGCGCCTGCCAGCAAAAGCCCGATTATAACAATCTCAGCGGCGAGACCATGGGTACCAGTTACCATATTAGTTATCAATTGCCCAAAGGCGCTGATGAAGCCGCCATACAAGCCGCCATCGATAAGCGCTTGCAAGACATCAATGACAGCATGTCCACTTATCAAGCAGACTCTACTATTTCTAAATTTAATCAATTAGGCAAAGATACGCCCATTGCTATCGACGCCGATTTTAACCATGTGTTGGAAGCGTCTAGGCAGGTTTATGAGCTGTCGGGCGGCGCGTTTGATCCGACGGTAATGCCATTGATTGAAACATGGGGCTTTGGCAGTACCATGACGGTTGAGCGCTTACAAAGTCCACCGACAGCGCTTGAGATTGCACAAGCCAAAGCCTTGGTCGACTTTAAAAGCGTGATACAAAAAGAGCAAACTATCTATAAAACCAAAGATGGCGTCGAGCTTGATTTTTCGGCGGTTGCTAAAGGTTATGGCGTTGACGTCATTGCCGATGTACTCAGAGATGACTATCAGATTCGCAATTACATGGTTGAAATTGGCGGCGAAGTGGCGACCTCTGGGGTCAGCGCTCAGCAGCAACCGTGGCAAATCGCTATTGATGCGCCCATCGAAGGCAGCACGGTAAGCGCGCGCCAAACCATGGCAGTGATTCGCCAACCTATTAATAATGGCTCTACTATGTCGCTAGCAACCTCTGGCAACTATCGCAATTCCGTCGTTTTTGATGGTAAGCATTACAGCCATACCATTGACCCGACAACGGGTGAGCCCATTGTTGGTGGCGCGCCATCAGTGACTGTAGCAGCAGAAACAGTCGCACTGGCTGATGCTTGGGCAACCGCTTTGACCGCGATGCCTTATGAGAAAGCCCTTGCCACTGCCAAAAAGCACAATATCGCCGCCTTATTTGTTATTTTGGCTGATAATGTAAAGCTCGGTGCAGCGGCCGACAGTATCGATGATTGGCAAGTAGTAGAAACCCCTGCGATGAAAGCCTTACGTGCCGACAAAAAGTCCTAATATCAAAAGCATGGGCTTTACTATGCCTGCTAAGCACAAACGGGTAAGGCGAAATTTTGCTATACTATAAGCAAGTTATCGACTAGATGACTGTCCTATATTTTAAACGAGAGGTTCCCTCTATGCTTAACCAATTGCTCCCCATGCTTGCTATCACCTTTACCGTCTTCATGCTGTTTTTTATCTTCATGGGTATCGGTTATATGGTCAAAAAAAAGCCGCTTAGAGGTTCTTGCGGCGGTGTGGCGAAATTAATGGGCGACGAGCATTGCTCATTTTGTGGTAATGACCCCAATAAATGCGATTCACTGGTCGACCAACAGCAAGAAACCGCCCTTAAAGCTGCCCAACTAGGTAAGTCTGTATAAACGCCTTATTTGTTACTATATGCTGGTAGTATTTGCCTAACCTCTGTTCCTATAATAGCGTCCAGTCCTTTGCAATTTAACGTTGCAAGCTAACAGGGACTGGCGCTATTTTTTTGCGCTTAGTCCTTTATAGCTTAGCCTTTGTATAGAGTGTTTTTTAAGCCAATTTCTATCATAAGCGCTTGATAAGCAAAATCGACTTATAAGCAAAAACTAAAAATCACTACTCATATACTAAGTTTACCCTGCTAAATTAAATGGGTGGTAAGCTTATATGACGGGCTTTCTGCTAGTGTTTTTATATCCTAAACTCGTACATTCTAATATATTGTCTTAGCCTTAATTACCGTCTTAATTGCCGTCTTAGTGACGTACTCTGGTGTTATTTTATAAGCGATGGTGCGCCAGCGCTTTTTAATGACGTGTCCTTTTTCTTATGCTGATAGTCGTGCTGCTATGTCTACCTCTCCTAATTTGCAAACTGATTTGCCGTCCCAGTCTCCCACGTCTCAGTCGGGTGCGCCGTCAAACTTTAAGCTACCCTCTTCACGCTTTACGTTTTGGCTGGTGCTATGTGCCATGATTCTATTGGCGACTAATATGCGCTCGCCGATCGTGGCGCTGGGTTCTATTGCGCCGGTGGTTCAAGGGGCGCTCAATATCTCCGAAACCCAAATTGGCTGGCTTGGCGCGGTGCCGATGCTGACCTTTGCGCTTGGGGCATTTATTTCGCCAGCGATTGGGAAGCGTTTTGGTCTTGAAAATACCTTGATTGCAATGATTGCCCTCTTAACGATGGGTATGATTATTCGCAGCGTTATTCCTACTTGGATTGGCTTTTTAGGCGGCACGTTATTGCTAACGTTAGCGATTGGTTTTGCCAATACCCTTGCTGCGCCTGTTATCAAGCAGCGCACACCGAATCATATTCCGTTGATTACGGGTCTATTTAGTCTCACCATGACGGTGTCGGCAGGGATTGTCGCAGGTGTTGTTCTGCCATTATCTGGGCAAGTTGGCTGGCAATGGGCGCTTGGTGGTTGGTCGATTTTAGGTTTGTTTGCCTTAATGATTTGGGTGCTGCTACGCTTGCGTTTGGGTTCGTCAAACCATCAACCTGTTGTACCGCTTGCTGAAGGTGTGCAAGCGCCATCACCTATTTCTATGTGGCGTACACCTTTTGCTTGGCAAATTGCGGTATTTATGGGCTTGCAATCGCTGCTTTTTTATACCGTTGCCAGTTTTTTACCCTCGATTTGGCTCAGTAAAGGGCTATCAGCGGTAAGCGCGGGGCAGATGAACTCGGTCTTCCAGTTTATGGCACCAGTAGCAATTTTAAGCTTAACCTGGTTAGTCAATCGCGGACGTCCTATTCAGGCGCTAGCGGTACTTGCTGCGGTCTTAAACGTGATTGGTATTTTAGGAGTCAGTTATTTATCAGCTGATTTAGCATGGTTATGGTCGGCGCTGATGGGCATTGGTTGTTCAGCGATTTTTACCTTAAGTATGATGCTGTTTTCGATGCGGACTTATACTGCCAATCAATCAAGCGAGCTGTCGGGCATGGCGCAAGCGGTCGGTTATCTGATTGCGTTCTTTGGTCCGCTGGGTACCGGCTGGTTGCATGAAGCCACGGACAGCTGGGATTTGCCTTTATTCATCATGTTGGTTTTGATGGTAGTAAACGTGGGTTTTGCATGGATGGTCAGCCGTCCAGTGATGGTCGATGGTAAGAAGGTTTAATTTTTACCATTAATATCAACTGACAGGCAGGCAATACCGTTAACTGTCGCGCCATATTGCTCATAAGCTTAGTTTGCTACACTGGTTTGATTGTAAATAGGACAGCAAAATCATGATAAATATATCTTCTTATTTGGCTAAACCTTTAATAATAGCGGCGGCATTAAGCGTTACCCTTGTGGTTAGCGGCTGTCAAAAAGAGCCTGATAGCAATACAGCTGATGATAGTACGCAAACTACTAGCACTCAAAACATCAACACGCAAACTAACGAAACTCAGAAAATAACAGAGGCAACTGAGCAGCAGCAAGCGCCATTAACGATACTGGCATTGGGCGATTCATTAACCGAAGGATTGGGCGTCGATAATGATGCCAATTATCCCGCTCAGCTAGAAGCACGCTTACAAGAGCTTGGCTATAAAAATGTCAAAGTAGTCAATTCAGGCTTAAGCGGTGAAACCAGTACGGGCCTCGTCAATCGCTTAGATTGGGTTTTGCAAACCAAGCCTGATATTACGATTTTGACTGTTGGTGCCAATGACGCCATCCGCGGTATTGATGTAGCAACGGTCGAAGCCAATATTCGCACCGCTGTTAAACGCCTGCAGGATAATGGTAGCGAGGTTATCTTAGGTGGCATGCAGATTTATGACAACCTTGGCTCGGACTATGTAGAGTCCTTTGCCGCGATATACCCAAGAGTGGCTAAAGATATGAATGTGACGCTGATTCCTTTCTTTTTAGATGGTGTGGGCGGCGACCCTAAGCTCAACCAAGCCGATGCGATTCATCCAACCAAAGAAGGCTATACCATTATCGTTAATGATAATATTTTGCCAATTTTACAGCCTAAAATTGAAAAGTTAGAAGCTAATCACGCCAATACAGCAACGAAATCTAGCACACCTACTGAGACTACCCAATGACCGCTACACCCAATAACAAAGCACTACTTACCGCCTCCAAGCTGAATAAAACCGTGCAAGTCGGTGAGCAAAAGCTATCTATCATCAAAGACGTCGATATATATGTCAATGCGGGCGAGTTTGTGGTCATTATGGGTAAATCTGGCTCGGGTAAATCTACCTTGTTAGGTCTATTAGCGGCGTTAGATTATCCTGATAGTGGCTCGGTTGAGTTAGCGGGACAAACCTTAAGCAGCCTTGATGAAGATGCGCTGGCAGTCATTCGTCAACGCGATATGGGCTTTGTCTTTCAGTCGTTTCATCTATTACCGACATTGACGGTAGCAGAAAATATTGCTTTTCCGCTTGATATCGCCCGCCGTCCGAATAAAGCACGGGTAAACGAGCTGATTGAAGCGGTTGATTTGGGGCATCGGCGCGACAGCTTACCCAATCAATTATCCGGTGGTGAGCAGCAGCGTACTGCCGTGGCGCGCGCCTTGGTGTCACAGCCAAAAATCGTCTTTGCCGATGAACCAACGGGTAACTTAGATGAGCAAAATGCCAATCAAGTCATGCAATTACTCTTAGATTTACGGCAGCAAGTTGGCTCAGCACTGGTTGTTGTAACCCATGATGCTGCGCTTGCGGAGATGGCAGATCGGGTTATTACCATGCATGACGGGCGGATTGTCTCTTAATGAATAACTTAAAGAATAATAAGCAAACAGAGAAACATTCAGCCATCGATGCTACTGCTACGACTGATACCAACATGGCAAAAGAGTCAGATTATACTGGCGGTATCATGCGCCAGTTGTTTAGCAGTATTTTGAATTTGCCCATATTGGGCTTACAAGGATTGGGCGCACAAGCCTTAAGTCGCAGTTGGTGGCAACGCTGGATTTATCCGCTATTATTTTTATTGACGCTAACGTTATCGCTTGCAACCTACTTGACCCTCGACTCCGTGCAGCAATCGGTTGATACTTATATCAATGATAATCAGCGCGCGCTCGTTGGCGGCGATTTGATATTAAACAGCAAACAAGACTGGCCAAGCGAAGTATTAACGCAGGTAGAGACGGTTACTGATACGCAAATAGTATATGACTATCAGTTTAGCGCCATGGTGGTGACCGATGAGCAAACCTTGCTTGCCAGCGTCAAAGCCGTCTCTCCAGCTTATCCTTTATACGGAGAAGCTGAGCTTGCTTCAGGGCAACCGTTATGGCAGCAATTAAGCGCTGATAATGTCGTCGTCGCACCAGAAGTCCTGAACAGCTTAAATGCAAGCGTCGGTGACCAAATCACCATTGGTGATGCTGAATTTACCATTAGCGATGTATTGACCAAAGAGCCTGACCGTCCGTTGACCGCCTTTGGTTTTGGCGGGCGAGTTTTGATGCATCAAGATGCGCTTGTAACGACCAATTTATTGGGACAGCGTAGCCGTATAAACTATCGTATTGAGCTGGCTGGTGAGCCTGAATTAATGGCCGTGCAGCGAGATAAGCTGACGCAAATACTAAGCAATTATCCTGATATCGAGCTATCTGATGCCGAATCGGCAGATACCTCTGTCTCGCGTATCTCTGACAATGTCTTGATGTTTTTAAAGCTGCTCGTCATCGCCGTGCTGTTATTATCTGCGGTAGCGATGTATGGCGTGATTACGGCTTTTGTGACCAAGCAGCAGTCTAATAATGCCATTCGCTTGGCATTAGGTGAGCCGCTTAGGTCGCTGAAACGCAACTATTATCAGCTGTTGATTGTTACCACTATCATCGCTTGTGTGGCAGCAATTGCTCTAAGTTTTGGCTTACTGAAAGTTGGTCAGCCGTATCTGATTGCTATCTTACCAGCTGATGTTGGTCTAGCCATCAATCCTATCAGCGCCATTAAAACCATTATTATCGCTTTAGTGCTGACCTTGCTTATCGCTCAACGTGGTTTAAGCACGCTAAGTACGACCAAGCCTGCTACTTTACTTAATCAAGGGGCGAGCACAAACTCGCAAAATCTGCCGTGGTATCGACGTTTGCCATTATTATGGTATGGACTGACGCTAATCGGGCTTTATGCGTTTTTTGCTTATGAAGTAGACTCTTTGATACTAGGTGCGCAGCTACTGATAGGACTTACAGGTTTCGTAGCAATATTTTGGCTCTTGGCGCGCGGATGGTTATGGCTGCTGACTAAGTTTGCCAAGTATTCTAATATCAGCTGGATGCAGCGTATTGCTATCCATAACCTTGCCCGTAAAGGCAATCAGTCGGCATTATTCTTTGTCACTTTATCACTGTCAGTGGCGGTCTTAACCCTGATTACCACGCTTAATCATAGTATCAATACCCAGTTTATTAATGCTTATCCTGAAGATGCGCCCAATTTATTTTTACTCGATATTCAAAGCGACCAGCATGATGAGATTGATAACATCATTGCTGCACCTGTCAGCTATTATCCTGTCATTCGTGCCCGCGTCGTCACTGCTAATAATGTACCCGTACAAGATATCGAACCTGTTGACGGCTTCGATGACCCTGCACGCGTCTTTAATTTAAGCTATGCCGATACGGTGATGGACACTGAGTTTATTACGGAATCGCTAGCAGATGACAAGCTTTATGCACCTATTGAAACTGCAGATAGTGACTCAGCACAAACCGTTGCGCCGTTATCAATTTTGGATACGGCAGCCAGTTTGCTAAATGTTGGCATGGGTGATCAGGTGCGCTTTAATATCCAAGGGATTGAGGTTGTCGGGCAAATCACCAGTATCCGCTCGCGCTATGAAAAAGGACCCAGCCCCTATTTTTACTTTTTATTTGAGCCAGCGGTTTTATCAGCTGCCCCGCAAATCCAATTTGCTACCGCTCATGTCGCAGCAGAGGATATTCCAAAACTCCAAGGTCAGTTAGTACGCGAGTTTCCTGCGGTAACGACCATAGACGGCACGGCTATCGCGCAGCAAGTCCAAGAGTTGGTCGTACAAATGAGCCGTTTGGTTTACGTCTTCACCTTACTGGCATTATTGACCGGTATCATGGTCTTAATTAGCTCGCTACTCTCCACCTCACAAGACCGCATGGCAGATAGCGCATCATTTAGGCTACTTGGCATGCAAAAGCGCGACCTATATATGCTCAATATCTTAGAGCTTGGCATACTTGGCATTAGTGCCGCCTTATTTGCAGTTATTATCGCTAATATCGGGGCTTGGGCTGCTATTACCCAATGGTTTAATCTGCGCTTTAGTGTGCCGTGGGCAAGTTTAGGTATTGGCGGTGTGGCGTTAGTTGGTTTGCTGTTTGCTATTGCCATTATTTATGTGCGATTGGTGATTGGGCGCGGGATTATGGCGCGGGTAAGAGCGATGATATAACGGTCGATATTGTCAATATCAGCCAGTATTCATATTCAAGCTCGTTTAAAACTGACTATTTGCTATACTAATGCCCATCTCAGCATTCAGATATAGCCCTCATAAACCATTTAGGAAAGTACGGTAGCCTTATGAAATTCTCAAAGTTCGGTCAAAAATTTACCCAGCCAACTGGCATCTCGCAATTGATGGATGACTTGGGCGATGCGCTAAAAAGCGATCAGCCTGTCAATATGCTGGGCGGTGGTAATCCTGCCAAGATTGATGCCGTTAATGAGCTATTTTTAGAGACTTATAAAGCGCTTGGTAATGATAACGATGCAGGCGAAACCAATAGTAGCGCAATTATTAGTATGGCAAATTACTCCAATCCGCAGGGTGATGCCGCCTTTATCGATGCGTTGGTTGGCTTTTTTAACCGTCATTATGATTGGAATTTGACGGCAGAAAACATCGCTTTGACCAACGGTTCACAGAATGCTTTTTTCTATTTGTTTAATTTATTTGGTGGGGCCTTCAGTGATAATAAGCTTGATGAGCACAGCCAAGATAAAGAAAGCCAGTCTATCGATAAATCAATTCTACTGCCATTAACCCCTGAATATATCGGCTATAGTGACGTGCATGTCGAAGGTCAACATTTCGCAGCAGTATTGCCGCATATCGATGAAGTGACTCATGATGGCGAAGCAGGTTTCTTTAAATATCGTGTGGATTTTGAGGCGTTAGAGAACTTGCCAGCGCTAAAAGAAGGTCGCATTGGCGCGATTTGCTGTTCGCGTCCGACCAATCCAACGGGCAATGTGCTGACCGATGAGGAAATGGCGCATTTGGCCGAGATTGCCAAGCGTTATGAGATACCGCTGATTATCGATAACGCCTACGGTATGCCCTTCCCTAATATCATTTATTCAGACGCGCAATTAAGTTGGGATAACAATACGATTCTTTGCTTTAGCCTGTCTAAAATTGGCTTGCCCGGTATGCGTACCGGCATTATCGTGGCCGATGCTAAAGTGATTGAAGCAGTCAGCGCGATGAATGCGGTGGTCAATCTAGCACCGACCCGCTTTGGGGCGGCAATTGCCACGCCATTGGTGAACGATGACCGTATCAAGCAGTTAGCTGATAATGAGATTAAACCCTTTTATCAAAAGCAAGCGACATTAGCGGTAAAGCTTTTAAAAGATGCTTTGGGTGATTATCCATTGATGATTCATAAGCCTGAGGGCGCGATATTTTTATGGTTATGGTTTAAAGGTTTGCCGATTAGCACGCTTGAGCTATACGAGCGCCTTAAAGAAAAAGGCACATTGATTGTACCAAGTGAATATTTCTTCCCTGGTGTCGATGTCAGTAATTACCAACATGCCCATGAATGTATCCGTATGAGTATCGCCGCTGACGAACAGACCTTAACGGATGGTATTAAAGTCATTGGTGAAGTGGTGCGCGAGCTGTATGATGAGGCTAATAGTCAGAACTATTAAAGTTTTTATTAAGCAAAGTGTTAATGATAGAAATAAAAAAACGGACTTATGAATAGTCCGTTTTTTTCTGCCTTTTAATCATAGGTTTGACGGTATTGATTGACTGAAACGTCTTTGTCCATACGGTAAAGCCATAGAGCACATACGACAGCAGACAGGTATTAATCAAATCATGAATACTGGCTTTTAGCTCCGTGCTGCCTATCGCTGTGATACCCAGCTCGGTAATCGTCTGGCGATTGTCCAAATATTCGCCCAATAAGGCGATGGCGGTCACCATAATTAAAGCGATAAACGCCCTGACACTGTATTTTTTGAAAATTGGACGTAGCAAGATTAAACTTAATAGGTACACGCTGATGCCCACATAAATATGCAAGGCATCTTTGTCTAACCCTGTGGCAGCCACAACACCGTTTTTGAAGAGATAAAAATCCACGATTTTATTCCGCGTATAAGAGATAGAAGATAGCTGAGTATAAATAAAAAAAACAACTAAGTATAAATTAAAAATAAAAAAGGTAGATTATGCATTTGCTAACCTACCTTCCTGTTTAATCGAAGCTGTTTAATCAAAACGGTCCAGTCAAACATTTAAAGCATACTGGTTAAATATTCCAATCGACAAAGTTCTTTAATAGCTGTAAGCCCGCGGTGTGGCTTTTTTCTGGATGGAATTGGGTGGCAAATAAATTGTCTTGCAAAATACTGGCACAAAACGGCTGACCATAATCACAAACGGCCGCCACTTGCGCGTTATCGCTAGGCGCGCAATAATAGCTGTGCACAAAGTAAAAGTGCGCATTGTCTTCGATGCCATTCCACAATGGATGGTCAAAATCCATACCGTTAATAGTATTCCAGCCCATGTGCGGCACTTTAATGGTCGCCCCTTGCTCGTCTTTCCACGTCGGGTCAAACGCTTCTACATTGCCATCTAAGATGCCCAAACATTTTGTACCACCATTCTCAGCGGACTGCTCAAACAACGCCTGCATGCCAACACAGATGGCCATAACAGGCTTATTAAATATCGCCTGACGTATGACCTCGTCAATACCCGCATCCTGCATGCCAGCGATACAATCGCGCATCGCACCGACACCGGGGAAGAAAATCTTATCAGCCGCCGCGACCACTTTTGGGTCATTGGTAATAGAGACTTCCGCGCCTACCGCTGACAATGCCTTGCTGGCCGAGTGCAGATTACCCATGCCATAATCTAATAATGCTATTTTTGTGGCTCGACTCATCTAAAAAGCCTCTTTGGTCGATGGCAAGGTATTCAGCGCACGCTCATCATATTCGCAAGCCATACGCAGCGCACGAGCAAAGGCTTTAAAGGTAGATTCGATCTGGTGATGGCTGTTTTTGCCTTTAAGGTTATCCAAATGCACCGTCATCCATGAATGGTTGACGAAGCCATAGAAGAACTCGCTAAATAAATCGACATCGAAGTTACCAACATGCGAGCGGGTAAAAGGAATGTCCATATGTAAACCGGGACGGCCTGATAAATCAACAACCGCGCGCGTCAGTGACTCATCGAGTGGCGCGTAAAAGTGCCCGTAACGACGGATGCCTTTTTTATCGCCCAATGCTTTATTGAATGCTTGCCCAAGCGTAATACCCGTATCTTCGACACTATGGTGATCATCGATAAAGGTGTCGCCGGTACATTTGATGTCTAAGTCAAACAAACCATGACGCTTGATTTGATCAATCATATGGTCTAGAAATGGCACGCCAGTATCTACAGTTCCTTGTCCCGTTCCATCAAGATTGACGGTGCAAGTGACTTGCGTTTCAGCAGTATTACGCTCAACGGTAGCGGTACGGGCTGGGCGACCATGTAAATTTAGATTGGCAGATTGGTTTTGCCCAGTTGCATCGGCGGTATTGGTTGTCGTCGTAGAATTGGCAGTCATGGCTACTCTCTATAAATGAAAAGCGGTCAATAAAATAGGGCGAAAAAGCGCCCAAGTCATTCTTACTAGCGTCTAAAGCAAATGATAAAACAATGAATAAAAAATATAAAAAACTAAGCTAAAAATGGGTTCAATGCTTATTCAAAAAGCTTATGCATAAAAGCCAAAGTATTAGCTTTTCGCATAAAAAGCATCGTCTATCTTCATCATAGCAAACCCTAGCATTTACTGCCACGACCAAGCAGTAAACCACGCACAAAATCCTGTCATTCTGCTAAAATAGTGAGTTCAGTATTATCAATCATGAACCGCACCGACTCTACAATGCTACACTCGATGCCACGCTGTATCACCTTATAGCAACCGATTATTTATAGGAACTGATTATGCCTTTAGAAGCGATCGCCATCAACAGCTTGGATGCGCCACTGATTAAAAAGCCTGCGCGTGAAAACGAACTATCCGAGCGCCTGCATGCCTTATATGACAGCGATGAGAACCAGCCAAGTGGCGCAGAAGTACTAAATCTCGTTGAACAAGGGTTTAAGCGTGGTCAAACCCTGTATGTCGGTATGTTTAATGACAAGCCTATCGCTGCCGTTGCCTGCTTTGATGATGGACAAACGGATGCCAAGCGCTTGCAATATCTCACTGTCCATAGCCAAAATCGTGGTCGCGCTATCGATGCTAAATTTATCAAACTGGTCTATGATGCCGAAGTGAAAAAAGGCGTCCGTGAGTTTGTCCCAGTCGATGCCGATATTCATCGTATCATGAGCGAGTATGAGCTACTGCGCGTTAAGGATTAAATGTGAGGTTAAAAGCTTGAATTTGGCTTATATTTGACTATTTATGCCTTTTTATCGCATATTATGCAAAAACCACTTGACAGTAACGCCGATATTTAGTTTAATAGCGCCTCAACGAAGACGGCTCGATAGCTCAGTCGGTAGAGCAACGGATTGAAAATCCGTGTGTCGGCAGTTCGAACCTGCCTCGAGCCACCATTCGTTTAAGAATTCTAAAAAGCCCCGAACATTTATGTTTGGGGCTTTTTTTATGCTTAAAATTTTATAAACATTACAGGGATACCTATCAATAACATCTGATACCCACACTAATACATAACATTTTTAGGCTGTTTTTGAAGTGCAAATGCTCTCTATACTAAAACAACCAATTAGCTGCAAGAGGTAGAAGCCATGAGAGAGTTTGATTATGATTTGGATTATAAAAACCTAAACTTACGCGCGCAGCCTGAGCTGTATCGCGTCGGTCGCGGTGAGCAAGGCGTGTTATTGGTCGAGCCTTATAAATCCGAAATCCTGCCGCACTGGCGCTTTGCGACGCCTGATATCGCGCTTGAGAGTAGCGAAATTATTTATCAGATGTTTTTAGATTATTTAGCTGCTGATGACTTTGTCGGTGCCGATATGGCGCGCAAATTTATCCAAATGGGTTATACCCGCGCCCGCCGCTATGCCAATCATAAAGGCGGCAAAAAGTATAAGGGACCCGTGCCCAATGATAAAAAAGGCCAAAGCGGTGCGCATGGACGCGAAGAATTACCACGGCAAATTGAAGACCCTATCAAAGCAGAATCTGCGCGTATTTTTAAACAAAAATGGGATAAGTGCCGTAAAAATGAAACCTATCTAAAGATGAAAGCGGCACACCGTGAGCGCTATGAAGAGGTTAAATAATCGAGCAAAAACGCGCTTTGCATGCGCTTTAATGGCTTCTTATGCTATGGTTAAAACATGAATGTAAGAAACAGACGTGATAACCCGAAAGGCGAGAAATAATGGATAAGCAGCTTTTAATTTTTGACTTTGATGGCACATTGATTGATAGCGTACCAGATTTGGCTGATGCGACGAACGCCATGCTAACCACGCTTGGTAAAGAGACCTATCCGATTAGCACCATACGTAACTGGGTCGGTAATGGCTCAAGAATGCTGGTCGAACGCGCGTTGGTGGGTAAAATAGAAGTACTAGAAGGTGAATTAACGGTCGAGGCAGCGGATCACGCCGAGCAGGTGTTTTTTGACGCTTATAAAAATATTAGCGGTAGCAAAACCGTCGCTTATCCAGATGTCGATAGCGGCCTCAAAAGACTCAAAGCAGCGGGCTATACGCTGGCATTAGTGACCAATAAACCGATTCGTTTTGTCCCTAAAATACTGCAATCCTTTGGTTGGCAGGATCTATTTTCTGAAGTACTGGGCGGAGATAGCCTGCCCCTTAAGAAACCAAACCCCGCACCGTTATTGCATGTCTGTGAGACGTTAAATGTAACTCCAGCACAAGCGGTCATGATTGGCGATTCAAGAAACGATATCTTAGCCGGACAAAACGCCAATATGGATACGCTTGGACTGTCTTATGGTTATAACTACGGGCAAGATATTCGCGAACTCAACCCTACTGCAGCATTTGATGATTTTGCGGCATTGGTTAAATACCTTTTAAAAAAAGTAGATTATAAATAATTGAACTTCAAGTAAGTTATTTACTACGATAACTCAGCGCCTCTGACACATGAGCGCTGGTAATATCAGTACTATCCGCTAAATCAGCAATGGTACGCGCGACGCGTAGTACACGATGATAGCCACGGGCAGATAGATTAAGACGTTGCTGAGCGAGCTGTAATAACTGCTGCTCACCCTCTCCTAGCTGAATATATTTATCAATCTCGCTGGGACTCAGCTCGTTATTGACCTTTTTTTGGCGTTTTAATTGCTGCTTATGGGCAGCAGCGACCCGAATTCGCACTTGTGCCGAGGTTTCACCAGCTTGAGCATTTTGCAAATCAGCTATTGGCAGTGCGGGCACGGTAATATGCAAATCAATGCGATCAAGCAGTGGCCCTGATAGCTTATCTTGATAGCGCTTAATTTGCTCCGGTCGGCAGCGACATCGTCCTGATCCGTCGCCATCATAGCCACACGGACAAGGATTCATCGCCGCCACTAGTTGAAAATTTGCCGGAAAAGTAAGCTGTGAGTTTGCACGGCTAATGGTGATTTGCTTTGCTTCCAACGGCTGACGTAAAACTTCTAACACCGTACGGTCAAACTCTGGTAATTCGTCCAAAAATAATACGCCCTTATTGGCAAGGGTAATCTCACCAGGTTTGGGACGAGAACCACCACCGACCAAAGCAACAGCTGATATAGTATGGTGAACTTGGCGAAATGGCCGCGTACCATAATCATAGGCGCTGTCTGCTACTGAATAGGTACTGGCAACTTCTAATGCATCCTCATCACTCAAATCAGGCAAGATAGTCGGTAGGCGTGACGCCATCAAAGTCTTGCCGGAACCGGGTGGTCCTGTAAACAACAGTGAATGACCACCGGCTGCAGCAATCTCTAACGCCCGCCTAGCATGATGCTGACCTTTTACATCCGCCAAATCTACCTGATAACCAATATGCTGCTGCGCCGGACTGGGCGTGACTATCTCCAGTCTCTCAGTGATTACGCTTGGGTCAGCTAACGATTGTAAGTGGTCACAAACCGCTTTTAGGCTTTGAGCGCCTAATATCTCGACGCCTTCAACACGGCTGGCTTCCGCGCCATTATCAATCGGTACTATTAATTGACGTAATTGCTGTAACTGGCGCGGCTCTTGTTCGTCAGCTGTTGCAGACTTTGCCACTAGTGACTCTGCTTTCATTGCCCGTGCGACCGCCAAGCTACCACTTACCTGCCGCAGCTCGCCATTGAGCGCCAACTCGCCGATAAACTCAAACCCTGACAGTACTTCTGGCTCAAGTTGCCCGCTTGCCGCTAAAATACCGATGGCAATAGGCAAATCTAGCCTTGCGCCATCTTTTGGTAAGTCTGCTGGTGCTAAATTAATCGTCAGACGGCGATTAGGGAATTGAAATCCCGAATTCAAAATCGCCGAGCGCACCCTATCTTTACTTTCACGTACGGCAGCAGCAGGCAAACCGACAATGGTCAGCGCTGGCAAGCCTTGTGATAAATGCACCTCGATAATCACTTGCGGGGCATGCAGTCCGACGACTGAGCGCGTATAGACTTGGGCAAACGACATGAGCGTTTCCTAATATAGATATTTATCGATAATAGAGTATTATTAATCAGTGCGCAAATGTCGTGTTTTTATTTATTTGGTTTATTCACTAGCGTAGACGTTTGAAATTGTTATATGATTGGGAAATGCTTTTTGTTTACCTTATTCATCAAATTTCTATAGGTTTTAAGTACATTTTGATGTTTTAACTGACATCACGATTAACCATTGAAAAGCCTGACGATTAATAAACCTAAACAATAAAAAAGCATGAGCAATAAAAGGAATTTATTGATCGTTTAAAGCATGTTGAATGATTTTCTGCTCCAGCTTTAAATAATACCAATTAACCATGGATGGGTAAGCTTATGAGCATCAAAGTGCTTAATCGGCGTGTGTACACACTTACGCTATTAACGGCGGCAGTCTCGTTGGGATTGCCTGGTTGTTCGGATAGTGACAATTTTAGTAGCAATGGAAATACTAATGACACCTATGCAGTGGATATCCAGCGCACTGAGTTTGGTATCCCGCATATCACCGCTAAAGACTATAAAGGCTTGGGCTACGGTGTAGGTTATGCCTTTGCCGAAGATAATTTTTGTTCGCTAGCGCGTGAAGTTGTCGTTGCTAGAGGTGAAAGCGTGCTTTATTTAGGTGCTCAAGGTAACGAAGGAAGCGACGTTTTTTACACATGGTATAACACTCCCGCTAGGCGTGCTGAATTTCTAGCAGCGCAAGACCCTGAAACTATCGATGCGGTCACAGGCTATGCTGCAGGCTTTAGCCGTTATCTACGTGATACAGGTACGGCTAATATCGATCCTGCTTGTGCCAATGCGGAATGGGTACGTGAGATCACGCTAGATGATTTGTTGACGGTTTATGGCAAAGCCAACTTACGTGGTGGACTCTCTAACTTCGTCAGACAAATCGTAGACACAGCTCCTCCAGTGTCAGGTATCGTCATGGGTAGCTCTAGAATGAGTAGCCCTGAACCTATAGCAGAGTCGGATGAAGAATTCGACATGACGACTATCAATGTATTAGATGGCGGTAGTAACGCTTATGCCTTTGGTAGTGAAGTAACAGGTACTGATAGTGGCGTGATGTATGGCAATCCGCATGAACCATGGGAAGGCGTACAGCGTTTTTATGAGTTTCATACCACAATACCAGGTGAGCTTGACGTGATGGGTTCGGCTCAGCAAGGGCAACCTTTTATCAATATCGGCTTTAATAAAGACGTCGCTTGGAGCCATACGGTATCAACTGCTAAGCGCTTTACGCTTTATCAGCTTAGTCTAGTCAAGGGTAATCCTTTTAAATACAACTATGTCAACAGCGCAGGCATGGTTGAACAACGTGACATTGAAACGGTTCCAGTCACTATTAAGATGCCAAACAATCAAACAATGACTCGAAACATATATGTTTCACAATATGGACCAATCTTAAACGCTAAACTACTTAATCCTAATTTACCAGCATGGGGTGATGCTAATAACGTCGTTTATACTATCCGTGACGCGGCTTCTGAAAATCCAAGAGCACTTAATCAGTGGCGCAGTATGAATATGGCCACTAGCGTTGAGGATCTCGTCGATAGAATGCAAAACATTCTAGGCCTAGGGTTTGTCAATACCATTGCTACTGATCGTAACGGTAAAGCGCTTTATGCTGATATTTCAACCGTACCTAATGTCACTAGAGAAAAGTTAGCAGCTTGTAGTGCTAACGCTGGAGCTGCTCTTCCTCTCCTGATTGCCTCAGACTTACCTGCACTTAATGGTAGTACTGCTGCCTGTGAATGGGGGAATGATGCTGACTCACCGCAAGCGGGGATTTTTGGTGGTTCAAACTTACCATTCATAATACGTGATGATTATGCCCTTAATTCTAACGACAGTTATTGGCTCAGTAATGCAGAACAACCATTAACTGGATTCTCACCACTACTACAACGTAATTTAGTATCTTTCGCTGGAGTATCAACTCCTGAAGCTACTCCATTGTCATTGCGAACTCGCATGGCGTTTACGCAAATCTTGGATCGATTAGATAATAAAGATGGTTTAGGTGGTACTACTTTTAACATAAAAAATATGAAAGAAGTTGTCTATGGTAATCGTAGTTATGCGGCTGAACTGGTACTCAATGATGTAATAGATAATTGTAAAGAACTTCCTATATTACCTCTGACTGGCGGTAGTACTATCGATGCCACTCAAGCATGTAATGTCTTAGCTACTTGGGATCGTCGTAATAATCTTGATAGCAAAGGCGCTCATGTCTTTAGAAAATTTTGGACCAACCTTCGTGTTAGTGGACTTACTAATGCAGGATTCGAAACCCCTTTTAATGAGGCTGACCCTATTAATACGCCGCGTGATCTAATCATTAATGAGAACACGCGTAGAGCATTAGGTGACTCAATTGCTTACTTTAACAGTAAAGATATCGCGCTTGATGCCCCGTTAGGCAGCTTGCAATTCGTTATTGATGCAGGCAAAAATGGTGAGAAAATTCCTATGCATGGTGGTTATGGTCCTGAAGGCGTCTTCAATGTCGCAAGCTCAAGTCAAAACAGCGATGGCACTTATGGTCCAGTGACCAATGGGCCAACCTACATGCAAGCGGTGACTTTTGATGCTAAAGGTCCTGTCGTAGAGGCGCTGCTTGCCTATTCACAAGCAGGGGATAGTACGCGCCCTTATCATCGCGATCAGACGCGTCGTTATTCAGCTAAAGAGTGGATTCGTCTGCCTTTCAGCAGTAGCGAAATCTCCCAAAAAGCCGTTGGTGAAGTGATTAAATTAAGGGAAGAGTCATAGCCAAATCATTAATAGTTATAAAAAAGACTTTAGGCCAATCCTGAGGTCTTTTTTTATTCCAGATAGCAATACAACTTTATGGGTATATACGAAAACTTGCCATCCATGCCACTATAACCAATGATTTGTTATACTGCTTATTACTTAAATGGCGATTTATACAGTTAAACCGAGGAATCTCGCATGTCAGAACCATCCGATATCAATAGCGACCAAACGTCTTTCGCTCATGCTAGCGAGCAGCCGACCACGGTACGCCCTGTGACGCAGCCGGACAATCCGTATGCCAGTACCCGTGGCAGCATCACCAGTAAGCAGCTGCCAGCATTCGATGAAGAGATTATTAATAAATACAATCGTTCTGGGCCGCGCTATACCTCCTACCCGACCGCTTTAGAATTCTCACCGATGCCAGCAGGACTCGAGAGCAAAATTCTACAAGAGCGCGAAGCCCATGCGCCCTTATCGCTGTATTTTCATATTCCGTTTTGTCGGCATCTTTGCTATTACTGTGCTTGTAATAAAATCATCACCAAAAAAAATAGCGATGCCGGTGATTATTTAGAATATTTGATGGCGGAAATTAAGCATAAACGTAGCTTATTACAAACACCAGAAGACGGCAAAAAACCACTGGTCAAACAGCTGCATTTCGGTGGTGGTACGCCAACCTTTTTACAAGATAATGAGTTGGTACAACTGTGGGAATTTTTGCAGACCCAGTTTGAATTTTTGCCAGAAGACCAAGGCGATTACTCTATTGAAATCGACCCGCGCGAGCTGGGTGACGAGACATTAAAAGTACTACGTAACTTGGGTTTTAACCGCGTAAGTTTGGGCGTACAAGACTTAGATGAAAAAGTACAAATTGCCGTCAACCGTATAAATTCTGCTGAACTTATTGAAAATGTGCTTACTGAAGCGCGCGCGTTGGGCTTCCATTCTATCAACGTCGACCTGATTTACGGCTTACCGCATCAAACGCCTAAAACTTTGGATACAACGGTACGCCGCATTATTGAAATGGCGCCCGATCGCTTATCGGTATTTAACTATGCCCATCTGCCTGAGCGTTTTAAATCTCAACGCCAGATTAAAGAAGCGGACTTACCGACGCCAGCCGCCAAGCTTACGATGCTTGGCAATACCATCAATACCTTAACCGAAGCCGGTTATCAATATATTGGTATTGACCATTTTGCCAAACCTGATGATGAGCTTGCCATCGCCCAGCGCGAAGGCAAATTACATCGCAATTTTCAGGGTTATACCATCATGGGCGATTGTGATTTATTGGGCTTTGGGGTGTCGTCAATCAGTCAAATCTCTAATGCTAATAGCAGCTATATCTTACAAAACCACACCGATTTGCAGGTATATAAAGATAATATCGACGCAGCACGTAATAATCCAACCGTCATGCCCGCGGTCAATGTGATTAAAACCTCGATTAAAGATCGCTTACGTGAATACGTGATTATGAATTTACTCTGTCACGACTATATGGATTTTCGAGATATCAATCAGAAATTTGGTATCGACGCTATTACCTACTTTATCGATGAAATCCAACAGTTGGGTGAGATGCAACAGGATCGCTTGATTGATATGGATGCTGCTGGTATTCGCGTATTACCTAGAGGTCGTCTATTAGGTCGCAACGTCGCTATGGTATTTGATGAATACCTTGAGAAAAAACATAAAAACCGCTTCTCCAAGGTTATCTAAAATACACTGAGTCAATATTTAACAATAAAAAAGACCTCACTTGTATGAGGTCTTTTTTATTGTCTGTAGTAAGAATAAATAGTTAAGAATAAATAGTTACGAAAAATCACGCTACTCTATTCAGTCGGCATGACGATATATAAGCGATTGGCATCTTCAATGGTTTTATCTTTATCGAGATACTTTTGCTCAACCGTGCTTTTTGGGTTGATGACCTCTGAATCAGTCATGGCAAAATCATCATCATTAAGCAAACCTAATGAGCCATCTTGCCGTAACCATAAGCCTTCAAGCTTATCATGCGGATAATCTAAAGTAGCTAACACATCGACAACCAAGGCTTTTTTAACAGGCGTAATGTTTATGTTTTCAAGCATTTGCCAGTTTTTTTCGTCTACTGCAATCAACTGCTCAAGCGTTTGTCCATTGACTAGCAAGCCAAGCGTTTCATCTTGCTTAACATTCTCATCATTTAAAATAGTTTCGATATCTGTTGCTTGCGCGATATCTATTTTGTAGATTAGTTTTTGCGCTGACTTATCTTGTAGCGGGAACTTGCGATCATGTTCAATCAGATAAAACTCATGACTACTTAAGGCCGCGATGCCAGAAGTCACGTGCTCCGCTTTATCTAATCGATATAGATACTGGGCTATTTGTCCCGAAACCAAATTGATCGTCACCATACGCACCAAAGAAGACAAACGCCCTGACTTATCAGGATTGTCCATAGAGGACTCCATGATACCGACCAGTGTTGTTTGGTCTGGCGTCATCGTCAATGCTTCCATACCACGATTGGCACGACGCTTGGTAAATTCTGTCGGTAACAGAACCTGCTTACCATTGATAATTACATTATTACGCTCATCATTGGCAAAAGCATTGATACGGGCTATCTCTATCCCATTGGCATCATAATGCACAAGGTGTGGGCCATATTCATCACTGACCCAAAAACTACCATCTTGCAGCGCCGCTAGCCCTTCAGGATCTAAACCATTGATATCGGTTTTAATCGGATTGGTCACCGCATCAAAAGGTAAATTTGGGTTAACGGTCATCGGCTGACCATTGACGTCATAAGGTACTTCATTGGTGCCGCCCAGTGCCTTTGGATTCGGTAACCCAGAGATGGGATTGCCTTGCCTGTCTTTCAGCAGCAGCTCTTTTACTTTGATAATTTTGCCGCCAGCTTGCAATTCAAACAACCCAATAGACGGCGTATAATTTGGCACAAGAAACTGCTTACCCTTACCAGCAATCCCATCAAAATCGGCATTAGGACCACGATCGGTAAGGGCATAAAATTGATTGGCATTGGTTGGATGTGCCGCCGCATCTGAACCGTAGCCGCCGCCACGAATCTCTACTTTCTGCTCAGGATAAGCGGCATTAATATGCGTCGCATCAAGTACGGTATAAGGCAATGGGCTACCTTGCGCAAATTCATTTATAGCAATAATTACAGCATTTATATCTTTCGTGGTCATTATTATTTTCCTTATACATTTATTTTATAGGCGTATTTTTATTATTAAACAACAAAAATATCGTACGCTAAAAAATCACTGACATGATTACGGACAAATTAAAGTTAAAAAAATAGCCAGCACGTAAAACGCTCACTGACTATTTTTACTCGTTGGCTACTTTTAAGAGTTACTTCTATAACAGCTTAAAACATGTTTGATTAAACCTTAAGCTTATCGCCAACCATGCCTTTAATAGTGCTTAAAATATCAGCGGGTAATACCACCATTTTTGCGTTATCCGATTCTGCTAACTGGCGAATCGACTTAATATATTGCTCACCCAATAGGTACACAATCGGCATTTCTTCTTTGCCCATCGCCGCCGTAATAAGGCGAATAGACTCTTCTGAACCTTTCGCCAATACCACTTGCGCTTCAGCATCACGGCGTGAGGCTTCCAAACGACCATCAGCCTCTAAGATAGCCGCTTGCTTTTGACCATCAGCACGGGTCACGGTCGCACGACGTAAACGCTCTGCCGCCGCTTGTTCTTCCATTGACGCTTGCATGGTCTGCGAAGGGTTAATATCTTGGATTTCTACCGTTTTCAGGGTAATACCCCAATCAGCAATATCTTCTGAGATGGCGTGTTTTAGCTTAGTTTTGATTTCATCACGGCTTGATAAAGCGCTGTCCAAATCCATCTCACCAATGATTGAGCGCAAAGACGTCTGTACCAAATTACGAATACCGTATTCATAATCCTCGATACCATAAACGGCTTTATCAGGACGGACAATATTAATATAAGCAACAGCGTTGGCGATAATTACCACGTTATCTCGGGTAATAACTTCTTGTGAGGGAATATCAAGCACGATGTCTTTGGTTGTGACTTTATAAGCGACATTATCAACATAAGGAATAATAATATTGAGTCCCGGCTCTAAGGTTTGGCTATATTTACCCAGTCTCTGCACCACCCACTTATACCCTTGTGGGACAATGCGCACCCCTTTAAACACTGTAAATACCACCAATGCAATCAATACCACCATCACAATACTAAAACTTTCCATGTTCCACCCCTATTATTCTGCTTAACTATTTTTATTAATGACCGCTTGCGAGGTCATCGTACTGACAATCAGCTCATTACCGACGATATCTGTCACTATCACCCGATCACCAACCGCTACTTGCTCGCCTCTGGTACGGCACATCCACTCAGCAGCACCAACGATAGGCACGCTAAAACGTACCATACCAGCTCTCTCAGGTTGCGGCGCGACGATAATCATACCAGTCTCACCGATAATCACACTGCCGCCCAATCCCGCTTTGGTGCGATCGACAGACAAGGGTTTGATAAATTTAAACCACGCTACTAAAAAGATAGCCGAAAGTACCAACCAAATAATGATTTGGACGGAGACAGGGATAGGTATTAACCATAAGAGGGCGGCAACGATAATAGCGGCTGCCCCAAACCAAAGGCTGGCAAACGTCGGCACAAACATCTCGACGATCAGCAGCACAAAGCCTAATACGAGCCAGTGCCAAGGTTGAATCATCCAAAGCATTTCCATTATTGTCATATTCCCTATTCTTGCCAATCTAGCTTTCAATGTAGCACATTTTGTTATCAAACAGCGCCTTAAAAGTTATACGCATAAAAAAACGACCACCGAAGTGATCGTTTTTTATTTATTTAACTGATTTAACTTTAAAAATCTCAAACTCTAAACTCATACTAGAATTTGAAATGTGCACCAACAGTTAATAGCGCAATATCTTCAGCAACATAGTCATATTCAGCTTCAAGGCTCATGTTAGGGTTAAAGTTATAACCTAAACCGATACCACCAGCAAGACCGCTGTCGCTATCACTTTCGTTAACAGAGCCTCCTAAAACATTGCTGGCAGAAACATCAATCTCAGCTTTAGCAAATCCCAGTTTACCTTTAGCGTATAGACCAGTATTAGGGAATTGATAACGGTAGGTGCCGTAGGCGCCATAAGTTTTAAGGTTGTATTCAGCATTAACACCCCTAACACCCGTCTCAATATCAGTGTCACTAGAGCCTACATACTCAATTTCGGCACCAAAGTTAGGATCAAAGTTATAACCCGCATAAATACCGTAAGCAGTAGGATCATCTAAACCATCAGTATCTACCAGAAACTTACCAACTTTAACACCAACATACGGCTGACCTGCATAATTAACTGCTGCTTGAGCACTCACACTCAGTAAAGAACCAACTGATAATGCGATCAAAGCTTTTTGTAAAGTATTCATATATGTTCCTGTTAAATAAACTAAAATGCAGTCTGGATGGGTATTACAAGGCGTACAAATTAGTTAGACTATTGTTGAACGCGCAATACTAACAGAACAATTTTAGTAATGCTCGTTTTTTTAATGACGCTTACAGCACTTTTTCTTTTCGCATAAAAAAACGACCACCGAAGTGATCGTTTTTTATTTTACTAACTATTCAAGCTATTGCTAATTAAAGAACTTAAGATTCAAATAATTAGAATTTAAGTTGTGCACCAACGGTCATAAGATCAGCATCACTACCTAATTTGTCATACTCAGCTTCAACGCTGAAGTTAGGGTTCACTGAATATCCAAGACCTACACCACCAGCTAGACTAGTATCGCTATCTGAGTAGGTGTTACGACTGCTATTACTACTTAAATAGTTACCTTCTACCTTAGTTTTAGCCACACCTAACTTACCTTTGGCATATAAACCAGTGTTAGGGAACTGATAGCGATAAGTACCGTATGCGCCATAAGACTTAGCGTCGATATCACCGTTATAGTAATCAGCGTCATCTGAACCTACGTATTCAGCTTCAATACCGAAGTTAGGATCAAAGTTATAACCGCCGTATACGCCATAAGCTGTTGGCTTATCAGCACCGTCTACGTCTAAGTCAAATTGACCAACTTTTACGCCGACGTATGGTTGACCAGTATAGCCGTTACCATAAGATACAGCTGCTTGCGCACCCATGCTTACTAAAGAACCAGCGGCTAGTGCAAGTAGAGTTTTTTGTAGAGTTTTCATATGTAGCTCCTTAAAATCAATTTGGACAAACAAGTTATTTATTTATGTGGGCTTTTTTAGCCATATCGCCTTGTTTGCTAACGATGTATACATAGTAACAAACTATGTCAAAGACTCTGTCAGTGTTTAATGGTAAGAAAGTTAAGTTTTGCAAGTGTTTGTCAGCACTCGGGTTACAAAGGCTGATATATGAAATCTTTTGTTACAACCATCAGTTTTGGGTAATACTTCCTACTCATTAGCCCGAGCTAAGTTTGCAAAATAAAAGAACGCACCTCGAAAGGTGCGTTCTTTATGATAAATCAGACGTCAGTTTTAGCTCTTAATATGGCTTATTTTTTGTCTTCGTCTACTTCAGTAAACTCAGCATCGACGACGTCGTCATCAGCTTGGCTGCTGTTGCCAGCATTATCCGCACCTTGTTGGAACTGGTTTGGATCCATACCTTCTGCGCCTGCACCACTATCTGCATAAATCTTTTGGCTAACTGGCAAGAAGGCATTGTCTAACGCTTCAAGCTTGGTTTTGATTTCGTCATGATCGTCTTCTTTAGCAGCTGCTTCAAGCTCAGAGATAGCCGTTTCTACTGTTGATTTTTCATCTTCAGTCACTTTATCTTCGGCGTCTTTCAGTGCTTTTTGTACCGCATGGATACGACCATCTGCTTCGTTACGAACTTGTGCTAAGTTAGCGAATTTCTCGTCTTCAGCAGCGTTCGCTTCGGCATCACGCACCATTTGTTCGACTTCTTCGTCCGACAAACCAGAATCCGCTTTAATTTGGATACTTTGTGCTTTACCAGTACCTTTATCTTTCGCTGAGATATTCATGATACCGTCAGCGTTGATGTCAAAAGTCACTTCGATTTGTGGTAGACCACGTGGTGCTGGTGGAATATCGGTCAAGTCAAAACGGCCAAGCTGTTTATTTTGGTTAGCGATTTTACGCTCACCTTGATAAACCTGAATGGTGACTGCTGGTTGGTTGTCTTCTGCCGTTGAGAATACCTGTGATTTCTTAGTCGGAATCATGGTATTTTTCTCAATGATTGGCGTCATAACACCGCCCATTGTTTCGATACCTAGCGTCAATGGCGTTACGTCAAGCAATAGGACGTCAGTTTTGTCACCAGACAATACCGCACCTTGAATCGCAGCACCAGCGGCAACTGCTTCGTCAGGGTTAACGTCTTTACGTGGCTCTTGACCGAAGAACTCTTGTACTTTTTGCTGTACCAGAGGCATACGAGTCTGACCACCTACCAAGATAACGTCATCGACATCGCCGATTTTTAGACCAGCATCTTCTAGAGCTGTTTTACAAGGACCCATGGTACGTTGTACCAATTCTTCCGTTAAGCTCTCAAGTTTTGAGCGGCTGATAGTGACAACCAAATGCTTAGGACCACTGCTATCGGCAGTGATATATGGCAAGTTCACTTCCGTGCTTTGGGCACTTGATAGCTCAATTTTCGCTTTTTCTGCCGCTTCTTTGAGACGCTGCATCGCAAGAGAGTCACCTTTTAGGTTGACGTCTTGGTCTTTTTTGAATTCGGCTACTAAAAAGTCAATTAGCGCTGAGTCAAAGTCTTCACCACCAAGGAATGTATCACCGTTGGTTGCTAGTACTTCAAATTGCTGTTCGCCATCGACATCAGCGATTTCGATGATTGATACGTCAAAAGTACCACCACCCAAGTCATATACAGCAACGGTGCTATCGCCTTGCTTTTTATCCATACCATAAGCAAGTGCTGCAGCGGTTGGCTCGTTGATAATACGTTTTACATCAAGACCCGCAATTTTACCGGCGTCTTTGGTTGCTTGACGCTGTGAGTCATTAAAGTAAGCTGGGACAGTAACAACGGCTTCGGTAACTGCTTCACCAAGATAGTCTTCGGCTGTTTTTTTCATTTTTTTCAAGATTTCAGCAGAAACCTGTGGTGGCGCTAATTTTTTACCGTTGATTTCTACCCACGCATCACCGTTATCAGCTTTGGCGATTTTATAAGGCACCATACCGATGTCTTTTTGCACGACTTTATCATCAAAACGACGACCAATCAGACGCTTAATGGCAAATAGGGTGTTGTTTGGGTTGGTGACCGCTTGACGCTTCGCTGACTGACCAACAAGGATCTCGTCATCTTTATAAGCGACAATCGATGGCGTGGTACGTGTACCTTCAGCGTTTTCGATGATTTTAACTTTATCACCTTCCATCACTGCCACACATGAGTTAGTTGTACCTAAATCAATACCAATTACTTTACCCATAATTAATTGCTCCTAATTTATTTTTAAATAAAAATATCTATATCATCAGACCCTAGATTATGAAAACTATCGACATCTAATCGGTCACTTGTTGCTTTATATCGGTTTAAGGCTTCGTTTTTTCAAGTCAATCCACAGCTAAATATTGCCTTTTGTGTGATTTTTTGTGTAAAACCCCATTAATAATAGGGTTTAGCACAATTAAAGACTTATTTTTTAAATACTAACACCTTAAACCTTCTATATTTGATTGCTACTGACCAACGCGTACCATCGCTGGGCGCAACAGACGACCGTTTAAGCTATAGCCTTTTTGCAAGACCGTACCTACTGTATCGGCTGGCGCATCGGCATCGATACCGACCGCTTCATGCAAATCAGCGTTAAATTTCTCGCCTTGAGGCTCGACGACTTCAACGCCATTTTTATTCAACACGTCTAACAACGCTTTATGAGTCAATCTTACCCCTTCGGTAACAGGGTCATCTGCATGAGCGTTTTCGATAGCGCGCTCTAAATTATCGACTACTTCTAATAGCTCTTTGGCGAATTTCTGCAGCGCAAATCTTTTGCTTTTATCGGCTTCTTGCTCCATGCGTTTTTGCGCGTTATACGCTTCGGCATTGGCGCGAGCGGTGCCTTCTTTGGCTTGCTTGACTTCGCTTTCTAGCTCAGCGATACGCGCTTTAAACGTATCTAAATCGATATCGTTTGCAATCGTGCTCTCTGCACCTGAATTATTTTGTGGATCAAATTCTTGCAAGGTTTCATTTAAAATACTGTCGTCGTGTTCGACATTATCGTGCGAAACGTTGTCGTGTGAGACGTTGTCATGTGACATATTTTGCTCATTAGATTCGTGGTTATTATTCTGCTCGCTCATGATAGCTCCTTAATAGGGATATAATTATTAATGGGGTTGTTAACATAATAATGATGGATTGAAAAACGCAATAAAGCGGCTACTGACTAGCTAGCCAAACTGTGTTCTTCTCCATTGCTTACTTAATAGGTTTATCGGCTTTTAACAATCATCTAGCCGTTATCACTCACTTTTTTATCAATCACGGATTTTTAGCAATCGCTTTTTTAACCTCTTCTGATAGCTGCTTGATAAAGGTGATGAGGGCAAATTTCAAGCCTAATCTGAGGAATTTTTCTCGATATCCATTAATGTTGGGATAATACTTATCAACTATGCCCTAAAATTACCGCATTGCCTTTACGCTTATTGTCAATAAGTGGTTAATTTCGCTAACAAAACCAACAGAACACCGTCAGTTATTCCAAATAAATTACTATTCACTCCTAAACCATTACCAAAGAATACTCAACTTTATTTCCACTTATCATATGATGGCTGCAAATATTATCTATCATTTATAGGAGGTGTTATGCCTAATTCAACAGTATTATCAATCAACACCTTACTTAATAAAGCAATGAGGTCACTTAACCTAACCGCTTTGGCTCAAGAAAAGCCTGAAAGTTTATGTGATAGTGCATCAAGTAGCTCATTAAAAAGTCGTAAACCAGAAAACTTACCGACTTTGCCAATAAAGAATGCAGAGATTGCAACCAGCGCTGATGATAAGCCATTATCCATCAAAGATAAGGTGCTTTATCATAACCTAATGACCAGCTATCAGCCGCACCTACTGCATTACGCTATGAAAGGCATCGGCTGCTTACCAGAGTCAGTATTAGAAAGCTTGGTCGGCTATTTGGATGGACCGACCGCTAAGCAATACGAACACGTTGATGCCCATTTACGCTTAATCCTTGCAGTCAATAGCAAGCTTAAAACGCCATTACACCTTGTAGACATGGTCGAATTGCGCAAACGCTTTGCGACCGACGTCGTTGCGATGCAAGCGCCAAACGTTTGGCAACAGCCAAGCTCTACCTTATTTAGCAGTATTAAACCCTTTACCAAAAAAGATGGCCCTACCGTAGAGTGGGAAGACAAAACCATTGCCAATGCTGATGATGGTGACATGACCATTCGTTGCTATCAAAAACAAGTAAGTGCAACAGGCTTTGGCTTTAAAAAGAAACCGAAACGTAATCCTGATGAAACCGTGATGCTGTTTTTTCATGGTGGCGGATTTTGTATCGGTGATGTCGACACCCATCATGAATTCTGTCATGCCGTCTGTGAGCAAACGGGCTGGCCGGTGGTTAGTGTTGATTATCGTCTAGCACCTGAATATCCTGCACCGACAGCGCTACGAGATTGTATTGCTGCTTATGGATGGTTGGCTGAAAATTGCCAAGCATTTGGCGCTTTGCCTTCGCGTATTGTACTGGCAGGTGATAGTGCGGGCGGCGGGCTATCAACCATGGTTGCTCAACAAGTCATCACCCCAACGGCAGAAGCATGGCAAGATTTGGGCATTAATGGGCAAAAAACTTTTGAGATATTGCAGCGCGTGCCATCGCCAATGGCGCAAATACCTCTGTATCCTGTGACGGATGTTGAAAATGATTATCCTAGCTGGGAGTTATATGGCGAGGGTTTACTATTAGATCATGCCGATGTGGCGGTATTCGACGCCGCGTGTTTGGAAAACAGCCCGTTACCGCGCCAGCATATCTTGACCTCACCTATGCTCGGTGACAATAGCCATATCTGCCCTACTTATATCGTCGCGGCCGAATTAGATGTTTTGCGTGATGAAGCTTTTGCTTATGCTAAGCAGTTAGAAAGCCATGGTGTTGCGGTCAAAACCTATACTGTCTATGGCGCACCGCATGGATTTATCCATTTTATGAGCGTCCATCAAGGGCTTGGACAAGAGACGCGTCATATTATTAATGGTTTTTCTAGCTTTGTACGTGAGGTCATCAGCACCCAAGAGTTAGTGGCTGCATGAATAGCTGAATAATGGCTGTGGGTTACGAGCTAAATACGGGTAGCTATTAAAACAAGCTAAAAGCTAGCATTAACTGACAATTGGAAAAAGATAGATAAAAAAGCACGGATAACCATAACGGCTAGTTACTATGAATCAGTTACTATGAATCAGCTACTATGAATAAGCTTGACCTGTCAAAGTAATTAGCCAAATCTCAGAACGCGTACCCAATCTAAATGGCACCGCGCCGATACCATAACCTGAAGTCACCAAAAACTGCGTGCCTTCTAGTTGTTTGGCGCCATAAACCAGTGGCGTGAACCATTTTAGCAATGTCGTTAAAGGAAATATCTGCCCACCATGGGTATGCCCTGATAAATGTAAATCAATGGGCAAACCTTTGATTTGTGCTAAATCGGCAGGGCTATGCTCTAAAAATATCACCGGTTTATCCGCCCTCACTTCACTAAGTAAATCTGTGGCGGCAGGGCGTGCAGGATCGGTTTCATCCGAACGCCCTATCAGCAAGACTGAGTCATCCAACCAGACACTTTTATTATCAATCACTTGAATACCTGCCCGCTCGACTGCTATTAGCAATAGCAACTTGATTACCTGAATAATCGTGATTACCCAAAGTAGCATAGACACCGAGTGGCGCTCTTAGTTTTGATAAATGCTCATGCATATTGGTATTGTCATAAGCAGCCGTGGAATCGTTCATGACATCGCCCGCGATAACCACCACATCTGGACTTTGGGCATCTATCAGCTTGACCATCTTATCTATCTGCCGATTGCCAAACCATCTACCCAAATGAGTATCAGACACCAAAGCTATCTGCATTGGTTTATTGAGTGGCTTATCTGTCGTTACTTCCAAGTGATGTACGACAGGCGAATAAGCATTAAATACTGCTAAACCCACAAGACCAGCATAAACCACAGCAGCAACGGCTCTCATGATAATTGGATGGTATTTTTTCTTCAGGATATAGACATAAACTAGGGTAATGACAGCGGTTATTAAGCCTGCATAGAACATAAAACCTTGTAAAATACTGACAACCAAGTAGACATGGAAGCGCTCGTGCCAAAACTCACTCAGTCCGTAAATAAGAAAAGCATTATTAATGACAAAAACGCTTAAGACTAAAGCTGTCTTAGCCAAGCGCCGTTTCGGTTTGATGAACCAGTACAATATCTCGCTACTCATCATCGCGAGCAGCTGGGTAAGGATGATAAAAAGCCACATAATAAAATTGAATCAGACAAAGACCGGCTTATAGTACGCCAATATTCTTACCTGTTATAGACAGCATCATTTTTTATTGAAACTGTATAAAGGTTTTAAAAGAAATCACAGTTATACAAAACGTTTATCGAAAAGTCAGCTTATTTTAAGGCGCAGATTGTTTCACATGAAACAATCCATTATGTAAGTTGATACCCCTTACATTTAAGAGATAATTTTTTCGCTACTCACTTTTTATAGTTGCTGCTTATACTTGCTGCTCTAACGCTTGTTTAAGGGTTGGCTGTTTGAATTTAAAATCTGCATTGAGTAGCGCTTGTGGCAATACTTTTTGCCCATCAATCAGCAACGTCGACATCTCACCAAACATCAATTTTAATAAAAATTTTGGTAAAGTAAAAAACGTCGGACGATGCAGCCACGCGCCAAGCGTCTTGGTAAAAGTACGATTGGTCACAGGGTTAGGCGCGGTTAAGTTATAGACCACGGCTGGCGTATCGCTTGCTGTGTTTAAAGTATTGCCGGTATTATTTAACTGAGCTTGCTGCTGACCCGTAAGATGCTGCTCGATGATAAAAATAACTGCCCTTACACAATCTTCACGGCTGATCCAACTCATGATTTGCTTACCATCAGCCAATTGACCGCCAACGCCCATTTTAAAGGGTGTTAATAACTTACTAACCATGCCGCCCTCAGGATGAATAACGACACCAGTGCGCACGATAGCAACAGGAACGCCATAATCGGTAGCTTTCAATGCTAACTGTTCCCAATCGTCACATAATTTATGCGAAAAATCAGTGTTAAAGTCACCGCTCTCAATTAAAGGCTTATCACCTTGAGCGCCATACCAACCAATCGCTGAACCGCTAACCAACAGCTTAGGTTTAGTGCTACTACGCGCTATAAAAGCAAGTAACGCTTCGGTAGGCTGTACACGGCTGGCAAGCAGTTGCTCTTTACGTGCAGCGCTCCAACGCTTATCCGCAATCCCTGCGCCCGCTAGATTTAAAATGACATCAAAGCTCTGATTAGATTTCGTCAGCTCATCATAAGTCATCATCTTAATATCGACAGGATGTGGCTGACTACTATCACGGGTCAGCCACGTAATATGCACTTCCTTATTCTCACTTCGATAGCGCTTGATAAGGGCTTCACTGAACGCGCTACCTAAGAATCCTGAGCCACCACTGATTAGAATATTCATGCCCTACTCCCTGTATTTTTTGCTTATCATTCAATTAAAATTAATCCTTTGTAACTATCCTCTTCCTTTTCGGATGTTATATCAAAACCACTTTTACATACTTTTGGTAAAGCCATACAGCTGGCGATAGTAGCATTCACAGCGCCGAACAGACCTACGATAAACATAAAAGCGAACGAAACTCCCATTTCCATCCATGAATTTATGCCTAAATAGATGACAATTGAGCCCATGTAAAATTCGGATGTCATAAATCCAATTAAAAAAGATGTACGTATACTTTTCTAAATATCAATAAAACGCACAACTCTACAATTAGCCCACCAATAACACTACCAATCCCTGCAAATAAGATAATGACTTGTAAATAAGGATAAGCATCAACCCTGTCATTCATTTTCATTATATTTATCCTATAAAAGTTAATGATTAACTTAGTATAAATATGGCTACGGTAGTGGGTGGTGAATTCATTATGAATAATTGATAGATAATTAATTATCTCAGTTTTATATAGCCTGCCTATTATGCAAAACGCTTACGAATAGGACACCCGTTCTTATCGTTGCTATGGTGATAATTATCTTTTAGTTTGTTCCATCTATTATTTATAAAGTTCATAACAGCAGATATATTGGGCAATACATGCTGCTTGGTTAGGTGTGGCGCTACTGCATCTAAACGCTTGGCTAGCTCAGGTAAATGATTGGATGGCACAGCAGGAAATAGATGATGCTCTACGTGATAGAGTAAGTTAAAAGTCAATATATTGACCAATGGGTTACGCTCAGTGCGGGCTATCGTTTCATCACAATCATGATGCACACCCCAAACAGCAATGATTCCAACACTAGCATTCGCCAACATCATGGTCAGTAGGTGATACATCAACACTTGCGCTAACATAGCAAGAGTTGGGATAGTAAGCGCGGTCAATACAAGGGCAACTAAGACGGCTAAAGCAATTAAGCCAAACTCTAACCAAGCCAAGTTTTGATTGCGACGGCTGCTTAGACGCAATCCTTGACGATAGATATTGAGCCGATAGGTTATGCCGCCTAACATCGCTTGCCACCATGACACTTTTGCCAAACTGCCCTCAATATCACTATCGCCTAGAGGGTCACGATGATGCGCCATATGAGTAGCTCGAATGCTATGCAAGCTGGTCATCAATAGCACACTAAGCAACAGCAATATGGCGGTAGTCGTACGTTTACCCGTACCTAAGCTATGATGATAGCCATCGTGAGCTTGGCGAAAGGCCGCAGCAAAAAATAGATACGACGCGACGCACGCCATTACATACCAAGATTGACTGGCAAACCACCACGACAGCAATAAAAACGGATAAGGCAAAATGAGGTTGTAAGCAATTTGGCCGCGAGTCAGTTGGCGTAAGTCTTGCCACTCTACTGATCTAACAGCATTTTTGATCGATTGCTCTTTATTACTATGTGTTTTATTTGCTTTCATTTCACACATCCATTTGTCATTACTGCTAATAAAGGGGGTTTATATAAGCCTTACATACTTACATTAATTTCTGTCAAAACAGAAACACATACTGAAAATTTTTTATTTTTACATAGTTAGATTACCCTAGAACCTTTTTTATACTCGCGCCTAGTTTCAAAACTTTTTTAAGGGCGTTAGTCGGTAGTCTAAGCATCTCAGATGACCAAGTGATGACTGTATCAACGAATTCTTGGGTATCACGAATACGTGCTTTTACTTCGCTATTTTCATGTTCAAACTCAGGACTATCTATCAGTTCTTGTAAAAACTGTACTGTTGGATCCAGCTCACGCTTTTGGCGTTCAACTACAATGATACGTGCGAGCTCCCAAACATCTGTATTGGTCGTAAAATGATCACGCCTGTCGCCCAATATCGAAACCTTTTGTACCAATCCCCAATTTTGTAATTCTCTAATACTGTTTGAGACATTAGAGCGAGCAACACCAAGGGTTTCGGTAATTTCTTCAGCATCTAACGGCTTACCGATGATATATAACAATGCATGAATTTGTGACATGGTACGATTAACGCCCCATTGCGAACCCATTTCGCCCCAATGTAAGATAAACTTTTCGGTCACAGGATTTAGTTTCATGATTGATATCTACTCAATATTTTCTATAATTTATAACTGCCTTCTTGACTCATAGTGCGCTATTCTTTTATTTCTGTCAATAGTGAAACTAAGTAGTAATACTGTCTGTTTGAATGATTGCTACCCCCTAACGAACGATTAGACCTGTGGTGGCATCACGGATTTGGCTCGGTAACGTATAACCTAACGTTTCAGTCTGCAAGTAGCTTATTTGCTCGCCGAAATAAGCATAGGCTTCATCAAAGGTACTGGCAGGCTGATGACCAGACGGGTTGCAACTTGTGGAAACCAATAACCCAAATGGGTTATCAGCACTAACCATCTGCTGGCACAACTGACGAATAGTAGGATGGGCGATAACTCTAACCGCGACAGTCTGATGTTGGCCCGTTATCCAAGAAGGAATGGTTGTGGTAAGTGTGCTCGGAATGGGCAATAACCATGTATGGGCTTGCTTGCATTGTAGCGCTATATTGTCACTATCTGCCTGCCAACTCTTGATGATTTGCTGGCGCTGACGATCTTTTAAAGCATCTAATAAAGGCGCTAAACGCTCTGCACTATCAGTAATCACAATCATGCCCTTTGCTTGTGGACGCTGCTTAATATCTAAAATACGCTGGACTGCTGCTTTATCATAAGCATCACAGCCGATACCCCAGACGCTTTCGGTTGGATAAGCAAGTAACTCGCCTTCTTTTAGCCACTGAGCAGCTTGAACGACAGAATGAGTAATAAATGACAGGGATTCTTTCATGGTTTAAATGCTTCGAGAGGATAGAGATTTAAGCATTTATAATAACACAGGACACGGAAAGACTCGAAAAGTAGCGTTTAAAACTGCCAAAATCTTTTCGGCTAAAGACTCAAAAACTAGCAAATAGAGGAGCTTAACAGTAAAGAAAACATAACTCTAAACCCGCAAATAACGCCCACCTTGCACGCTGATAACCCCTAACAATTCAAGCTCCATAAGTTGCCCAATCAATTGCGGTGGTGTCAGGTTAGTAGTGATTAATAATGCATCCAAATCTTGTCCATGCCAGTCAAGCTGCTCATAAACCTGCGTTAAATGCTCGGGAATAACGATAGCATTGGAAGAAGATTTGAGATTAGACTGCGGCGCGTGACCAATAGTGGTGCTAGAGGTTCTGTTTGTATTTAGAGGATTAGAGCTTTGGCTAAGATTTGCTTGCTCAATATTAAGTTCTGCGTTATCCGATGAATTGTAGTTACGGCTTTGATAGCCTAATTGACTGTTAATATCTTCGAGGACTTGCTGTGGATGATAAATTAAAGTTGCGCCCTCACGTATCAAGTGATGACAACCTGCAGCATTATTATTATCGATATGACTTGGAATCGCAAAGACTTGCTTGCCTTGCTCAGAGGTTAGGCGCGCAGTAATGAGCGAACCACTTTGAATCGTTGCTTCAGTGACAATCGTCGCGAGGCTGAGTCCTGCAACTAAGCGATTACGGCGTGGAAAGGTATGCTTATGTGGCTGCGTATGCGGTAGCAGCTCGCTGATGATACAGCCACCTTGCTCGATAATCTGGCTAAATAACTTGTCATGATGATTGGGATAATTGACATCAATCCCTGTACCCATCACGCCGACCGTACGACCTTGATATTCCGCATCAACTTGAGCCAAAGCACCTAAATGTGCACGCTTATCGACACCCATAGCAAGGCCGCTAGTGATGATATAACCGGCTTGCGCTAAATATTGCGCCATATCAAAGGTGATTTTTTGGGCATGAGTGGTAGGTTTTCGGCTCCCAACGATGGCGATTTGCGCTTGTTGCAAACGTGCTTTATCGCCACGATAAAACAATAAAGGCGGTGGGTCATAGATGTCTAGTAACTGCGGAGGATAGTCTGACTGATCGGCAAATAGCAGACCGTATTTGTTATCTAGCAATGCCTGTTGGATGGTATCGATAGTGGCTTGCGTTTGCTCTGGCTGTTCGTGACGCTTAAGATGCATACTATGAATGCCAAGCTGCCGCCATGCCTCTACTTTGGCACACCAAGCAAGCTCGGCATTACCAAAAGAAGTAACCAGCTTATCATAAGCCGATAATGACGCATTCACCTCAGTCCACAGCGCCAATACTGCGCGCTGCTCATCGGATAAAAGAGAGGAGACTGCGGTCACGGTCATAAGCGCTTAACTCATAGTAACTGACGGGGATAATGACTCAATAGAGGCTCAAGTCAATTATAAGTAAGGCGGTGGTAAGAGCTGATCACCGACGTTGAGCGGTAGCTCAGAGTCAAGCACATACGCATAGCTGATATTATCAAAGGTATTAAACACCATCACCATACCACTAGGCTCACTTGGCAAACGTACTGGGGTATCGTTGTCCTTGATATCGCGTATGACCGCGCCTTTTTGATAAACGGTCAACACATCACCAGGTTTAGCGCCGTGCGTGCTACCTAGATTGATAGCAACCACGCTGCCTTTAGCGGCTGAGCTGATAGAATCCATGACGCGGACAATCATACCGCCACGGTTGACGGTGGCAGGCGTTGGATAAAATACCGGCGGGATAGAATTGTTTAATTCTACAAAAACGCGATCGCCTTCACGGACTTCTTTGCCATAACTGTCAATCAGCTGCAAGCTAGTCACACCATTGGTTTCTGTAGACGTGACCAAACCGGTAGCAACTTGGGTGACTTCTAAACCGATGATTTTTTGCGTTTTAGGCTCGACATACTTCTCGCCTTCACGGTAAATACCATAACGCTGTCCAACGATAAGTGGTACGCCTTTAGCATAGACTTTATCGCCGCTTGCCGTAATTAAATTGCCTTTTTTAGAAGCTAAAATATAGGGCGTGGTATTAAAATCTGCTGGATTAACAATAATGGTCTTATCGAGCCAATGCTGAATCGCAGACCATGGAATAGGCGGAATACTATTAGCGGTCGAAGTGACCGAAACTGTGCTAGACACTACATTACCCGTCAACTGCTTTTCAACGCCCGCACAGCCCTCGCCTGTATCAACGCCAATTAAAGTTTTACCTTGTATCACACATAAAATAAGAATGTCATTAGGATAAATAAGGTTGGGATTTTTGATTTGCTTATTGGTCGCCCAAATCTCTTTCCAGCGCCAAGGGCTGTCTAAATAGCGACCTGAGATATCCCACAACGTATCGCCTTTTTTGACGATATAGCGATTGGGTGCGTCCGCTTTAATGGTCGGCGGTGGATTATTAGCGTGGGCAGTGGTCATCAGCATTGCACCACTAAATGTCGTCACCAATAGTGCTTTTGCTATATTTTTTAAGCTCATCTTCATTGTTATATCCACAATATGTAGCGCTATTAGCGTCGAATCTGGTCTACTTAAGTCTATTACTTAGGTTTAAAATCTCATTCTAGTCATTAAATAACGATTAGAAAATAAAAACATAAAAGGCTTAAGTATCACCATCATAAAGCTTCTAGAGCAGCTGTTCAGTGTTGTCGACTGATATGATTGACGGGTTTGATTGCTAAAAAAGCGCCGAGCATGATGATGACTCGCCGACGCTGTTTCTAATATTACAATTATATCTACCATAACACAATCATAAACACTTTATTACAATAGCGTAACCTTTAATTGGATATTAATTTCAATGAATACTTTATATAAATAAGCTACCTACGCAAGATTTGGCGTCACGTGCTGACGGATTTGCTCAGCGACCAGTTCAGCCTTGTTATCTAGCACCACCACATGCTGCGGTAAGTCCTCTAAGCCTTCGGTATGAGCAGGGCGAGCAATCTCTATTGAACCAATAGCTTCGACAATCGTATCGGCAAACTTAACCGGTAATGCTGTTTCTGCACAAACTATCACTTCACCTTCGCGCTGTAATTCTTTAGCGACTTTAATACCGTCGGCTGTGTGCGGATCCACCAACTCACCATGCTGCTCATAAAGTGCTTTAATCGTTTGTAAGCGGTCACTATGGGTCGATTTACCCGCAGCAAAGCCATAACGCGTATTAACCGCCTCCATCAAGTCAGACAAATCAAAACCTTGACCGGATTTCACCCCTTCAAATAACTCGCTGACACGGGCGCTGTCTTTGTCGAGTAGTAGATAGACAAAGCGCTCAAAGTTAGAGGCTTTAGAGATATCCATTGACGGGCTAGAAGTCACGTAAGTTTTATCGGTCGGACGCGGCTGATAAGCACCTTGATTAAAGAAGTCGTTTAGTACATCGTTTTCGTTGGTAGCGACGATTAAACGGTCAACTGGCAGTCCCATTTCGCGAGCAATATGACCGGCGCAAATATTACCAAAATTACCTGATGGGACGCTAAAGCTGACTTTTTCGTCATTGCTCGTAGTAACGGCAAAATAAGCTTTAAAGTAATAAACGATTTGCGCAAGGATACGACCCCAGTTAATAGAGTTAACCGTACCGAGGTTATAAGCCGCTTTAAATTCGGCATCTTGTTGCAGCGCTTTGACGATATCTTGGCAATCATCAAACATGCCATCGATGGCGATATTATGGATATTATCATCGTTCAAGCTATACATTTGCGCGCGCTGGAATTCGCTCATTTTGCCGTGCGGTGACAGCATAAAGACTTCGATATTGTCTTTACCACGTAGCGCATATTCTGCTGCGCTGCCCGTGTCGCCACTGGTCGCACCAATAATAGTAATACGCGCGTCTTTTCTTTTCAGTACGTATTCAAAGGCATTGCCCAAGAACTGCATGGCAACGTCTTTAAATGCCAATGTCGGACCGTTTGATAGTCCTAAAATATATAAATTATCTTCAAGCTTACGGACAGGGACAATCTCATCAGAACCAAATATCTCAGCGGTATAAGTACGCTCGATGATATCTTGCAAATCAGCCGCAGGAATATCAGTGGCAAAGCGCTGCATAATCGCCATGGCAAGCTGTGGATAGCTGAGCGTACGCCATTCATCAAGGGTCGTGCTATCTATATTTGGATAGTGCTCAGGCAGTATCAAACCGCCATCTGGCGCAAGACCCATCAATAGCACATCACTAAAATCCATCGGCGCTGTCTGACCACGGGTACTGATATATTTCATTAGATTGTCCTGTCTATAATGAGGTTATTCAATATTTAAAACGGTTTATTCAGCAGTTTTATGCCATTGTCTTATGAAGCAATGCATAATAAAAACCATCACCACTCTCGCTATCAATCGGCAAGCACTGACGCCCGATTGCTTGCGCGATACCCCAACTGCAGTCTTCGGTAAACTCAATCGCTACCGCATCATTATGATGACTGATAAAATCCTGCATTTGCTCGACGTTTTCTTGCTTTAAGATAGAGCAGGTCACATACAATAGATAACCACCCGCTTTCAATTGTGGCCACAAGTTATGCAAAATATCGGCTTGCAACAATGCGGTTTGCTCAACGTCTTCTTCGGTACGCAAAATACTGATATCAGGATGACGGCGAATCACACCTGTCGCGGTACAAGGAGAATCGAGTAATATTGCATCAAATACCGGTTCATTGGTAGCCGCTTTTTTATTTTTCCCATGCTGCCATCTGGTGGCATCAGCACAGACAATATTCAGTGCGACACTTTTCTCTGCCTTCTGCAAATCGTGCTGACTTAAATTTAAGCGCTGTAAGTTCTCACGAATACGCTCAATACGCGGCGCTTCATTATCGATAGCCGTTACCTTGATATCAGTAATTACTGGTGTCGCTTCTGCATCATCTTGTTTCACGTGAAACAACGATGATTCGTTATTAGCGCTTATGAGCTCTAACCAGTGAGCCAATTTACCACCAGGTGCCGCACAAGCATCTAAGATATGCAGCTCATTATTATTGGCTTCTGAATCAATGTCTGTATTAGATTTATCAGCGCTTATTTTAGCCATTAACGCTTTATTAATAATCGGCGCAGCAAGTTGAGCATGCATGTCTTGTACGCTGGCAACTCCTAAAGCAAAATCAGGCAAAGCGTTTACGGCTGTACTTTGATGCAGCCGGAGACCTTTGGTGGATAGCGTTGTTGCTATAGCTGTATCTGATGAGTTCATTAAATTAAAACCAGTCGTTAGCTCAACGATGTCTGCATCAATTTCTGCCCCATCAAGTGCTTGCTGATAATCCTCTACTGAGCTAACCGCTGAGTTTACGCGTAAAAACATCGGTGCCGCGTGGCGCAAACCTTGGGTCAGCTCATCATACTGCTCGCTCCAGTCTTGCTTAAGCTGATAAGCGAGCCAATTCGGTAGACTATGCTTTTTATCGCACTTCTTACGAAATTTGCTTGGATTCTTAGCCACTTTACGCAAGATAGCATTAATCAAACCTGTTGCATGGGCAAAATCAATCTCTTTTGCCGCTTCAACCGTTTCATGAATCGCCGCATGGTCAGCGACTTCTAAATACAGCAACTGCACTAAGCCCACTTGAATGGTGGTACGAACTTCAACTTCATCGATAGGGTTGTCAGCTAAGGTATCGAGCAAACGCGCCAGCGCGTGCCACTGACGCAATGTCGTTAGTAGTAGCGCATGGGCAAAACCTTTATCGCCATCATGTAGACTGTTGAGTAACGGATCAAGAACGCTGGCAAGCGACTGACCGTTTTGAATGGCCAGTAAAGTGCGAATGACCCGTACACGTACGCTACCATTCATAATAAGGTTGCTTGATGGTTTGAGCTTATTGTTTCTTGGCGCAGTGTTGGTTTGTCTCATTAAATTGGATTTCCTTGACGTCTGGTCGATCGCGTCTGATAAAAGTTGGATTATTTGGTATTAAATTACCGATATTAAAATATACAGATTTAATTTGGCGTAGGTTATTTCGAATCGGTCGTAAACTGGTCGCCATCATTTAATTGATTACCATGGCAGATTTGCTCAGCAGTCATTGGCTTGCCACCAGCGAATTGCAAGTTGGTAATAGCCAAAGTACTGGCTGATTCTTCATTGCTTTTTTGTTTGGTCTCATCTTCTTTGCCACAAGCGACCAGTATCGCTTTGCGGCCGACGCTGATGACAGTGCCAGCAGGCTCATTGGTTTGCTGTGATGGGTTCACAGGTAAGCTGGCTAAAATTTTAACCCGCTGCCCTGCTAAAAAAGTATAAGCACCTGGCCATGGCGTCAGCCCACGAATTTGTCGTTCAATCTTAGTAGCAGACTGTGTCCAGTCGATTTCACCTTCGGTTTTGACCAATTTTTCAGCATAATTGGCTTGGCTGTCATCTTGGGCTACTGCTTGCGCTTGATAATGCATTAAGTCTTTTAATACCGTCTTAATTGCCGCAGCGCCAAGCTCAGCCATTTTATCATGTAGGCTCGCAGCCGTATCATTGGCTTCAATAGGCGCGCTGACCTTGTAGAGCATATCACCGGTATCAAGCCCCTTATCCATCTGCATAATAGTAATGCCGGTCTCAGAATCGCCCGCCAGTAATGCACGATGAATAGGCGCCGCACCGCGCCAGCGTGGCAACAGCGAAGCATGAATATTTAGACAGCCATAAGTAGGCGTGGTCAATACGCCAATCGGCAAAATCAGACCATAAGCCGCGACAATCATGACATCTGGCTGATAAGTACGTAAATTCTCACGTGCAGCCATACCTTCTGTGCTGGATTTTTTAAAGGTGAGAGGCTGCTCAACCGCAATACCATGCGCCAATGCCACTTGCTTGACGGCAGACGCTGATAACTTTTGCCCGCGCCCTGCCTTGCGATCAGGCTGGGTATAAACCGCAACGATATCTATATTCAACGCATCTTGCTGCTTGATAAGCGACTCAAGGCTGACAGCAGCAAACTCAGGTGTACCAGCAAATACCACTCTTAAAGGGCTGGCGGCACTCTGCGCCCCAGTGATAAAAGTTTGCTTAGGTTGATTGGCGTCAATAGATATATCAGATTGTGCAGCAAGTGTGGTCATAGTCAGGCATTATTTATGGTTAATTTGCCTATTATAGGTGAGTTTGTGGTGTTGTGCCATGATTGTAATAGCAGCCATCCAGCGCTATTAATGGTGCTATTTATCTCTATAATAGTAAGCAGGCTCAGCTACTTATTTATCAAATAAGCCATAGCAAGCAAATCTGTCAGATTTATCATTATTTTACGATGCGCCATCACACCGACTTACGGTCGATTTAGGGTCATGCTTTTATGCAACAATTTCAGTCTCTCCAACGCTTGCTGATTTTTTATACGCTGACATTATTGGCGATGTTGTCAGTGTATTACTTCACCATGTTTTATGAGATAAGGCAGGATAATAAGCAAGACAGCATAGAGAGCTTTTATGCATTGCAGTATGAGATTTCTGAGCTTGCCAACCCTGACAATACTGACATTAAAAAGATTTTAAAAAAGCCGTTTCTAAAAGACATCAGCTATCAGCTGATTTTTATGATGCCATCTGGACAGACTTATATTCATCGTCATACCCGTCCTAATGAGCGTGAGTTTAGGGGTATTGCCTTTCCCAAGGTCATCGCTTCACTGCCTTCTAGTAGCAATCATTATAGTGCCTCTACGGTAAACAATAATGCCTTAATCGGCACCATTGAGCTTGAAAGTGGTCATAAGATTTATACCATCCTGCGTCATAAGCCACTCGATATCAATTGGATATCGTATCGCTATTGGCTGCCTTTAATGATAGCCATCATGTTTTTTACCATGGCATTACTCTATACGCTCAAACGCCGTGCCAATTGGGAACAGCTCCTCGTTTATACCGATGAGTTAAGCAGCCATGCCAAAGATGCCTACATCACGCCGCCGTTTATTGAAAATAAAACCACGGCTGAGTTTTTGCGCTTAGGGCACGCACTTAGCCGCATCAGTTATCAGCTGCATAATAATCACCGACGCATTACCACCCTGAAACATCGTCTCGAGCGTTTGGTTGATCATGCGCCGCTGCCCATGCTGATGATTATGAGACATGGCCAAATCAGCTTTTTTAATCAGCGCTTTGAGCAAGTATTTGCAACGCCCTTTCAAAGCGATAGCAATTATCAATTGACGGATTTTGTCTTTGCAGAAGACGAAACAACTCAGGCACTATTATATAAACTGGTAGAGCTGCGTGTCACTCGTACCTTATTGGTGTATGGATTACATAATAAAAAAGCCTATCAGTTGCATATTACCCCGTGGTTTGGTGAGCATGGGCAAGTACATGGCTTTACAGTACTGCTGAATAATATCAATGAGATGGTCAATCAAAGCGCGGACTTACAACAACGAAACCAGCAGCTACAACGCCAACTTGATGAGTTTAATACCCTTAAATCGACGATGGGCCACGATTTACGCCTGCCGTTAGAGGCGATGATTGACACCTTAGAGCCGATTGACCCTAGCACCTTAACCGCTAAACAAAATAAAACTGTCACAATTTTAATTCAAACCAGTCATTCTATGCTTACCATGCTTAATGACATGCTAGATATCGGTGAGATAGAGGTGCGGAAAACCCGCCTAAATATTGAGGCGGTTGACCTGTATAAACTTGGGCAAGAAGTCAGTCAATCAGTCGTAGAAAGGACGAAAAACCAAGGGCTAGAGCTGCTTTACTTTTTTACACCGGACAGTCCGCGTTGCATTGATACCGACCATAAACGCCTGCAACAAATATTACGAAATTTACTAGACAATGCGGTCAAATTCACCACGGCCGGCTACGTGGCATTGACCATTGATACGGTGAGCAATACAGAAGTATTGTCCATCAAAAACCGAACTTTGATAGACGTTAATAAAGATACTAACACGCCTGAAAACACTGACATCAACAACGACAATGCCAGTCATGCCGCACACGATTGGGTTCGATTTAGTATAAAAGACAGCGGTATAGGCATCGATATAGCAAAGCAACACCAACTATTGACTTATCTTAATCAGAACAATAATCAAAATAACCGCCAAAGCCAAAACAGCCAAAACAACCATCAAGCAAATAATCCAAGCAAAAATCAGAACCTTAACTACATTCAACATAGCAGCACTGAGAAAGGGCTCGGGTTAAATAACGCCAATAGTTTTGCGCGCTTACTGGGTGGTTTTATCGAAATAAAAAGCACGGTGAATAAAGGCAGTACTTTTAATCTTTACCTGCCTTGCAAGCGGCCAAATTATCAGCCGGTCTACCACCTTAATCCCCATCTGACCCAGATTCATCTGCTTGCGGTAATCAAACAACCGCTGCGAGCTGACTATCTGCGCCGCTTATGTGCCTATTTATCGATACCAGCCACCATCTCGACTTTTATAGACAGAAGCACGCTACAGCAACTGAGAGAGAGGTTAGCAAAAGAGAAGCAGAGCCTCGCCCCTATCTTGCTGCTAGATTATGAATACTATGAAGAGGTAAATATCGCGCTTTCCAATCAAGCCTTAGCCAGTGATAAAGATATAGACTTTGAAAAAATAAAAAGCATAAACACAGAAAATATAGCAGCTTTGCATAAAAAAGCGGAAGATGAACTGTCTGTTTATATCGATAGACAACAGGCTTTAAACAGTTTGCTTGCTGATACTGCGCTGCCAAAGATATTGGTTAGCATGAAAGCTGAACGCCGTATTCCGTCTATACTATTAGATAGGTGTGACGGCTTTTTAAACAAGCCAATCGATGTGGCATTGTTACTCTCTGAATTACTGCGTTTGACCTTGGCTGTTAGGCAAACTTTGATACAACCAGAAAATATTGAAGAGGACACCCAAGAGAATACCCAAGAAAATAGTAGCCAATTAGTCACAGCTGTAGATGAAGCTAGCAGCGAAACTCTGGCGCCATTAATTTTAGTGGTAGAAGACAGTTTAACCAACCAAAAAATAGCCTGTAAAATATTGGCGAAACTTGGCTATCGTAGTGTGGTTGCAGAAGATGGGCAGCAAGCGTTAGATAAGTTAAAAGAACAACGCCAAGAAATTGCGCTTATTTTGATGGACTGCCGGATGCCAGTGATGGATGGACTACAAGCGACCCAAGCTATTCGTGCGCAAGGGGATGATATTCCTATCGTGGCGCTGACGGCAAATAATACCGAAGAGGATCGCAGCGCCTGCTTGCAAGTTGGCATGGATGAGTTTTTAGCCAAGCCTATTAATAAACTTAAACTACAAGAGATTTTGCAAACGTTCATTAAAAGCTAGGGCGTGTCCTCATTTTAAAAACGGTGATAAAAATGAGATAAATTGTAGCCAAACAAGGAAAATAGTGCAGTTAATATCGGGATATTACCCAGCTATTTGACGAAGTTTGGCAAAATTTAGCCATTTTTAGACCATTTAGATGTCCATCGATTGAATTGAGGACACGCTCTAGTATGCGTTTGCAATGTTTGCCAGCCTTATTAAAGCAGCATCACAGCTAAATCACCAGAAGGACAGTTATAAATTTAGACTTTAGCCGTTATTTCATAAAACCATTATCTGCCAAAAACGCCTCGGTAATCTTGCTCTGTGGACTGCTTGTATTTAAGCTATCTGCTTGCGATTTATTCAATAAACGCTCTAAATAGCGCGCCACGATATCCACTTCTACATTGACCTTAGCTCCTAGCAACCAATGCTGCGCTATATTGGTCACTTGCGCGGTATGCGGAATGATATTCAGCGCAACGATATTGTCACGTACTAAATTGGTGGTTAGGCTGATACCATCAAGGGTGATAGAACCTTTGGTCGCCGTATAATGCGCCAGCTCGTGTGGTATCTCAACTTCGATATAAATAGAGCGCGCATCTTTTTGCAGCTTACTGACCACACCTACCCCATCGACGTGACCGGCGACGATATGCCCACCAAAACGGGTGGTCGGCAGCATTGCTTTCTCTAGGTTCACAATATGACCTGGCTTTAATTCCGCTAAAGCCGTACGAGCAATCGTTTCACGTGAAACATCAACAGAGTAGTAATTACTACCAAACTCGACCACGGTCAAACAAATGCCATTAGAAGCAATCGAATCTCCCAGTTTTACATCACTAAAATCCAAACCGTCAGATTCTATCGTTAGACGGATATCACCGCCAGTCGGCTGCATAGACTTTACTTTGCCGACGCTTTCTATAATTCCGGTAAACATATCAACCTCTTTTCATTTTTTATTGCCGTTAAAGGCAGAATATATTATTTAAGCCTATTGTTTCATGTGAATCCATCAATAAATTCATCAATAATGGCAACTATTAGACTTTATGCTAGCTATGACCTTTATTATAAACCTAGCGAGAATAAGAAGAATTATGGGATAAGTTGTGGATAACTAAGGATAATTCAAGATATAGCAGGGTTAAAACCTTGGTGTTTAAAGAGTTATCCACAGAAAGCCTGTTTC
>NZ_CAJHAJ010000011.1 GCF_904846345.1 Psychrobacter maritimus | reverse complement strand
ACTATTTTCTTATATTAAGAATTTATAACGATAATATTTATAATAGATTTTAAATAATTATGAGTTTTTAGAGCCAAATACTATGAGCCATATTTTAGACGATACCGATAAAGCCATTTTAAATTTGCTACAGGACGATGCGAGCTTACCGTTAAAAACGGTGGCAGAACGCGTGCATGTCTCTATCGCTACGGCTCAGCGCCGCATTCAGGCATTGATAGATAACGGAATAATTACCAAACAAGTCGCTATCGTTGACCCAAATAAGGTAGGTTACGGGCTTACGGCGGTGGTAATGATAGAGATGTCGCGCTCCAATACCTCGATGCAGCATCGATTTGAGCGCTTAATGCATGATCAGCCACGGGTGATGAGCTGTTATGAAGTGTCGGGTGATGCCGATTTTATGTTGATGGTTAATGCTAAAAATATGAATGACTATCATGAATTTACGCGTAATTTGCTGACTTACGAGAATAATGTGCGTAGCTTTAAAAGCCAGTTTGTGATGAATTTCACGAAGAGCGGCACCAAGATTTTGTTGGATTAATTTGATGAGAAACGCAGTTTCGCTTTTTAATTAGCCGTAGCTAAGCGGTGATTAAACAAGGTACGATAGCAGTTAAAGTTTAAGAAGTTATCAGTATATAAATATCGCTTAAAAACAAAATCCAATCATAGTCAACGTAGACAAGGAAGCCTCACATGACTAACAACACCATTCCTACCAATAAAAAAAACAATAATGCAGCGCTAAAATTATTCAGATTAAAGCCATTGAACCGAAAAACACTATATCTAAAAACACTGCTAACAGGTGCATCACTTGCGGCATTACTCGTAAGCTCAGGTTGCGCAACCAGCTCTTTACTAGAAAGTGACAATCACGTCAGCACCACCACTACCAAGCAAATCTTATCTGAAGACCAGATTGTGGCCTTTGGTCGTCCTGCGCAGGCATTACCAAAAACGCCAAACGCGACCATGGTCATCGTCGGTGAAAAGAACAGCTATGTGCTGACCCAAGGCGGGACAGAAATGATTGGCTTATTAAGCAATCTGACGCCAAAAAATATTCACGTCGATAACGACATGAGCTTTTTTGTGCCCAATAACGATGGCTATTTTCAGGGTGAAATGAAGCTTTCTTACGCCAAATTAAAAGATGAATTCCAGCGCTCAGACTATCAGTTCTTTTTGCAAAATAATGGCCGTGATTGCACCTCAGCCAGCGATCTACGTATCAATGCTCAGCGCTTTTGTTTTAGCGTTCCTGTCAAAGGTGCTATCTATCCACAGGTCAGCAATTTAAGCTTGATTCAAGCTAATTATCGCGCTTTGAGCAAACCTTATATGGTCAGTTTTTATACTCAAAGTCAGCAAAAACAAGTGTCTCGTAGTGGCAATACGGCGCAAAAGCTGGCCTTACTGCCCTTTGCCCTTGCTTTTGATGTCGTCACTTTCCCATTCCAGTTATTACAGTAGTAAATCTTTCATACTAACAACGGCTTAAATCAAGAAGGTTTCTAAATTTCTAGGAATCCTTTTATTGGTATATTATCTTACGCTATCAATAACTTATCGCTAATCCTTTATCATCGTTTATCACATCCTGAGCGTAATTCATGTTAAAATGAGCGCTTTTAAATGAGCCGTTGTTAATGATTAACAATAACGGCTATTTTTTAGTACCATTTTCTAATTAACAGGTCCGCTCATGTCTGCCGATACCATCGCCCGTACCGCCTTTAAACAAGGCACCAAACCACTTTACGACTACGACAAACATTGGGCGAGCTGCTACGAGCCTGCGCCTTATTTGCCGATGAGCCGCAAAGAGATGGACGATTTGGGCTGGGATGCCTGTGATGTCATCATCATCTCAGGCGATGCCTATGTCGACCATCCAAGCTTTGGCATGGCGATTATCGGCCGCTTATTAGAAGCACAAGGCTTTCGCGTCGGTATCATTGCGCAGCCAGATTGGAAGAGCAAAGATGCCTTTATGGAGCTTGGTAAACCGGTTTATGCTTATGGCGTGACCGCCGGCAACATGGACAGCATGATTAACCGCTATACCGCTGACCGCAAAATCCGTAGCGATGATGCTTACTCGCCGGGTAACGTGGCTGACAAACGCCCTGACCGCGCGGCCATCGTTTATAGCCAGCGTTGCCGTGAAGCCTATCCTGATGTGCCAATTATCTTAGGCGGTATCGAGGGCAGCTTACGCCGTATCGCCCATTATGACTATTGGTCAGATAAAGTCCGCCGCAGTATTTTGATCGACGCCCGTGCCGATGTCTTATTGTATGGTAACGCTGAGCGTGCCATCGTCGATGTGGTACATGGTCTCTCAAAAGGCTATACGTTTGAGCAAATGAGCAAACTACGCGGTACAGCGTATTTATTGACCCCGACCCGTCGCCATTGGCAAGCAGACATGACCGAAGTTGCCAGTAATGATGTCGATACCGTCGGTCGCGTCGATCCAATTATCAATCCATACGTGATGACCGAAGACGTTGATAGCTGCAAAATTGAACAAGAAAAGCCATCTGATTCACCGGTCGGACAAGCTATGACGGGCATGTCCGCGCAGTATCAGGGCTTTGTTGCAGAACCTGTGACCAATAAAGTATTGAATGCTGAGCAAGTGGACGAAGAGACGCAAGTGGTACAAATGCGCGGCTTTAATAAACCGATGACGGCGCGTAAGCATAAAATTAAAATGCCGCCACGTGAACAAACCGTTATTCGTCTGCCGGATTACGAACACGTCAAATCCGACCCTGTTTTGTATGCGCATGCCAGCCGTATCTTACACCTTGAGACCAACCCCGGTAACGCGCGTGCTTTGGTGCAGCGTCATAGTAGCGGTGCCGGTAACTCACATACCTCAATTGACGTTTGGCTTAATCCGCCACCGATTCCACTCTCAACCGAAGAGATGGATTACGTCTTTGATTTGCCGTATGCCCGCCTACCGCATCCAAGCTATGGCGATGCGCGCATCCCTGCTTATGACATGATTAAATTTTCAGTCAATATCATGCGCGGCTGTTTTGGTGGTTGTACGTTCTGCTCAATTACCGAGCATGAAGGTCGTATTATTCAAAACCGCTCAGAAGAATCTATCTTGCGTGAAGTCGAAGCGATTCGTGATACTGCTCCCAACTTTACCGGTGTGATATCCGACCTTGGTGGTCCAACGGCCAATATGTATCGCCTGAACTGTAAAGATGAGACGATTGAGAAAAACTGCCGCAAGCCATCATGCGTTTATCCTGATGTTTGCGAAAATTTGATTACCGATCACAGTAATTTGACTCAGCTATACCGTAAGGCGCGTGATATCAAAGGCGTGAAAAAAATTCTTATCGCCTCAGGTTTGCGTTACGACTTGGCGATTAAAGACCCTGAATATGTCAAAGAATTGGTCAGTCATCACGTCGGTGGTTATCTAAAGATTGCCCCTGAGCATTCAGAAGAAAACGTTTTATCAAAAATGATGAAGCCGGGCATGGGCAATTATGATAAATTCAAAGCCATGTTTGAGCAGTACAGCCAAGAGGCTGGTAAAGAGCAATATCTGATTCCTTACTTTATCGCCGCCCATCCCGGCACCAAAGATGAAGATATGATGAACCTTGCACTTTGGCTAAAAAGCCACGGTTACCGCGCTGACCAAGTGCAGGCGTTTTATCCAAGCCCGATGGCGACCGCAACCACCATGTATCATACGCATAAAGACCCGCTGCATAAAATCAGCCGTGACGAAGGTGACATGGATATCGTCAAATCTGGCAAGCAACGTAAATTGCATAAAGCTTTCTTACGCTATCACGATCCAAAAAATTGGGTACTATTGCGTAAAGCGCTGCAAGATATGGGACGCAGTGACTTAATTGGTAAAAACCGTGGCTGCTTAATTCCGCCATTTAATGCCAGTTTAGAAGGTCGCGATGCGACGCAAGACAGCTATCAATCGGCGCGTAAAAAGAACAGCCGCTTGGGTAATGACTCAGTGAAACGCAGCAATAATAGTCCTAGCGCTGCAAAAAACACCTCGGGCAAAAACACTTCTGGTAAGAATACCAAGAAAGTGAGCAAAGGTAACTTTCAAACGCAGCATACTGGTCTGCCACCGCGTAAGACCAAGTAGCTGAAATAGCTGTAAGTTAAATAGCTATTAGCGATTGCTGCTAAATAAGTTCGAAGTTTTTAGTTAAATTCAATAAGCTCAAACCAAAGCGCCTATCGGCTCATCAGTCGATAGGCGCTTTTTTATATTCTTGATATTTTATATTTTTGATAAAAGTTAGCTGACTTCTTCGCCTATCTCCATAGCGATATATTTGCCGCTTCACTAATTTAAGCTTAGCTATTTTACAAAGGCTGTTAAGTGCAGCGTTACATTAGTCAGTGTTTTAGTAACTTAGTGAACACGTAACAAACAATTTCTAACATTATGCGGAAAGCCTTTTCGATAACATATGCGCTATATGCTTAACGCATAGTGAAAAAATACATTGTTCAAAAAGCATAGTTTAAAAAAGTATAGGTAAAACGCCTAGTTAAAAATAAATATATTATAAATTATATAATTTTGGAGACAACCATGAACACCCTAACTAAATTTGCTGTTGCCCTACCTACTCTTGCTCTACTAAGCGCATGTGCGACTACCGCGCCTACTACCCCAAATAAAACCCCTGCTTCAGAAAGCGTGACCGATGTCGCTTATGACCGTATGGCGCCAGCACCTTATACCTGTACTGATGGCAGCAAAATCTTGGCAAAACAGTCAATCAATAAAAAACAAGTCATGCTAGACGCTACGTTACCTAAAGTGAACTGGGCAAATCAGCCAATCATCCTAAATGGTGGCGTCCAAGGTGATACCGCAAGCTATGTCAACGAATCAAACTCTGAAGTCGTCTATGCATGGCACATGAAAGGCGATAAAGGCATCTTTGCGATGAAATGGGCTGACGGTAAAGAATATCAAGTAAACTGCCAAATCTAAGCAGCTGATATAGATATTAAAACTAAAGCATAATAATTATTAAACAGTCATCAAACGGTGGCTGTTTTTTTATGGCTGTAAGCTTAAAAACATCCTTGCCAATACGTTGTTTTTTATCCCAGTTGTCTCTCGTTTGATAATAATAAGAAATAGCCTTTTGCAGCATTTAGCTAGAGAAGCACGCTGAAAGCTGTCAAAATAGCCCATCTATAAAAATAGCTTATGACTCATAAATAAAGAGGATAACTCAATGGTAAAGCGCTTATTAAGTATGATTATAATGGCTAGTGTGGGCATGTTGACGCTGACGGGCTGCGATAATAGCGCTGACAGCTCTAATGGCACTGATAGCATTGATAGCGCTGATAAAACCTCAGTCACAGCAACATCTGAGGCGGCAAAAGTTAATACTATTGATTGGTCATTGGTCGCAAGCGGCGAAAAAGCTGTTGACCCTGCCAATTATAAATATCCGTTTGCGCTCGATAGCCAAAATGTGCGCGATTATGCGGAATATTTCGATGTGGATAATGCCACCGCGCAGCACAATCTGACGATAAGTATGGCAAGCAATGAAGCGCTGTCAAAGCTGCTCGATCAGCTTAGCGATAGCTATACCTCACATGAAATCATCGATAGTAAAGACATGAAGCTGGTCATTCATACCACGCCTGATGTCGCTGCCAGTCGCTATGATTATGTACTGTCAGATGACTTTGCGAAAGGACTGGTATTGCCGATTGAAATTAAGCCAGATGGTAAGAAAAGTGATGTGAAGGGGCATGGAGAGGTGCAAGAATAGTTTAATTTGTAGGGTGCGCCCAGCGCACCGATAAAATATCAAAATTCATACGGCAAATACAAATGTCACAATACATCCGCTGACACACGAAAGGCGCTACTTACTTTTTTACTTTGGTGTCATGCAATCGAAGAAACATACTGTGCGAAGATGACTTCTTACAAGCATTTAAGAAAAGTATCAAACAGGTGCAACAACAATATCCTTTTGAAATTATTGCATGGGTTCAACTACCCGATCATCTACACTGTATTTGGAGAATGCCTACTAACGATGCTAATTACAGTATGCGTTGGTCGCAGATCAAACGCTTAACCACCCAAGCTTGTCCGCAATATCATTTACCAATAGATGATTTAAGCCGTTCAAAAGTTAAAAGAAACGAAAGAGGTATTTGGCAACGGCGATTTTATGAGCATCAGATAAAGGATGAAGTTGATTTTATAAGACATATGGATTATCTACATTTCAATCCTGTTAAACATGGATTGGTTGGTAAAGTGTCGGAGTGGCCATATTCAAGCTTTCATCGTTATGTGAAGCAAGGTCTTTATATGGAAGATTGGGGTAACAATTCGATGGATTTTACGGAGAATTTTTCAGATAGATTGGAGTAGTTTGCTTTATCTGGTGAGCTGGGCGCACCCGGACCCTACGCTCTCTTTTCAGAACTCCTTAGAAATTAAGTATGCTGTGAAGATAGTGATATATATTACTTCTAAAAATAAAAAATTTCCTAAACTATTACTTATGAAGTTTTGCCAAAATTCTTTTAGAGGTAAATCCCTAAATAGTAAGAATGGAATCGCTAGATAGACAAAAAACAAGAGTAATCCCATCGGTCTTCTTAAACTTTGAAGTTGCATTGAAGAAACACTAAACTCTCCTGTTTGAGCCCATTTTTTGCCATCTCGTATTTTATTTTTGGTATGATTACTTAGACCTTTAAAGACGGTAAAAGAAGATAATGCTATAATCGTAAATATTATAAAAAATGTGAAACTATCATTAATTACGTAATTTATCTTAGAAAGATTATTGTTCTTTGATAAAAATGTAATTTTTGTATTTAAGTTAAATATATTAAAAGAAAAATAATAGAAAATGACAAATAAAAAATTTCCCCACCAGTAAAAGTATGGTAAGGGTGAGAAATCATTTAAAACTTGGAAAAAAAATAATCTGAGTTGGGATGTGTTTTAGAGTTTTTTTTCTTATAAAGTTGTCCAAAAATTTTATTCATAATAAACCACACAAAGCAGAATGTAGGGTGCGCCTAGCCCATCAACGTAAGAGTATAGAAGACTAAATCAGAAACTGTAGGGTGCGCCCAGCGCACCAACTCATGAACATGAAACAAGAGATTAAAACACTTATCTATGAAAATTACTCCACTTATTAAATAATACTTTTAAATTCAAAACCCGTCTCTTGAATGGTGTGCGGGGCGCACCCTACGCTAACTAGATGAAGATTATTTTACCTAAAATTTCTCATGATTGAGGTTATATCGATTTTAAAAATACTTAGTTATAGTCAGTCTTTTATAAATAAGATACAATTGTTTTAAAACAAGCGAAATGGTATAAGAATATATGACCTATTCAGCAGACTTCCGAGCTCAAGTGATCAAAAGTGTTAAAAGTAAAGACATGAGTATTCGTGAAGCGTGTACTTTCTACAATATTAGTAAAACCGCATTACAGCGCTGGCTGAAAAACCCAAGTATCAAACAAACTCGGAATAAACCACCCAGTAAAATACCTAATGACGTGCTATTAAAAGATGTTGAACAGTATCCAGACGATTATATGTATGAGAGAGCACAGCGTTTAAATTGTAGCAAATCAGGCATTGAGATTGCCTTAAAGCGCCTTGGTATCAGTCAAAAAAAAGACCTTAGAACATCCAAAAGCATGTCCAATCAAAAGAGCGGAATATCAGAGTAAGCTTGATCGTTTTATGAAGCAATGCTATCCCATCGTTTTCATGGATGAAAGCGGCTTTGAGGCTGAAACCATTCGCCCTTACGGCTATGCGCCCATTGGAACGCCTTGCATTGGTAGCTACAACTGGCAATCAAAAAAGCGTACTAATGTTATCGGGGCTTTGTATGAAAAGATGCTGTTTGCGCTTGATTACTTTGAGCAGAATATTAATGGTGACATATTCTACCAATGGTGCAAACACACACTCATTCCAAGCCTTAAAACCAGATGCGTAATTGTTATGGATAATGCTCGATTTCATAAAAACAAACGCATTCAAAAATTACTGAACAGACATGGCCATCGTATTCTATGGCTGCCACCCTACAGTCCTGATCTTAATCCCATAGAGAAAAAATGGGCACAGGCAAAATTTCTACGCCAAGGGTGGATGGAGAATGATCTACCTAAACTGTTTCGTGATATGGGATGTATCTCTTTTATTCTGGATTAACTATATAATTGAAATTATTTTTTAAAAGAGTGTATTAGATACTTCTATGCTAAATAATGCCTTACAAGATTTTTGGGATACTATGAGGGAATTCATATTTTATCCTAAATTTATGATGATTTTTATACCTAGTTTAGTGTTCATTAGTTTGTTTTTTATTCCTGAGGGTTATGCAGGTTGGACAAAAGCTGCCGAAACCATGTTAGGTACCTATCAGAATAAATGGTTATTAGATATAACTTATATTAGTATATTGATACAAGTATCATATGTTTATATGAATGCTTTTTTTAAAAAGGATTTTCATGAAAATAAATATAAGCTTGTTAAATTTATGAAACCTAAAGAGAATATCACTGATGAACAGATAGCAAATGAAAACCCAAAGGGCTTTAGAATAATTTTCTATTTTTTATTTGTAGCATATTTAGTATTTGTGAATATTGACTTAGCACCATTAAATGGATCAAGCAGGTGGTCGCCAGAATTTAATAGATTTGTTTTTATTAACTTTTTTATATATTTCTGTTTGCCATATTTTTTGTTTGGATACCTTAGTCTACATTCTTTTTTAACTAAAGAAGACTTAGTTAAAGGACGTAAAATTTTTCCGAGGAGATAAGTTGTAGGGTGCGCCCAGCGCACCAACTCATGAACATGAAATAATAGATTAAAACACTTATCTATGAAAATTACTCCACTTATTAAATAATACATATAAATTCAAAATCCATCTCTTAAATGGTGCGCTGGGAACACCCTAAATTTTTATATGCGAAGTTTTTTGCGCGAGGGACGAGCGCCGAGTAAATCATTAAAGAAAGACGGCTCATGACCCGCATATTTGCCCACTATTAAAGCAAGCGATGCTGAGGCCATGCTTTTCCGTTTCTGTCTTTTTCCTCTTTTAATGGCAAGGACTTGCCCTACTCCCTAACCAACACCAAAAACTCTTCCTCACCCACCACTTTTACGCCCAGCTTCTCAGCCTTCGCCATCTTCGAGCCAGCTTTATCACCTGCCAGTAGCGCAGTGGTTTTTGCTGAGATACTACCTGAGACTTTGGCACCGAGCGCTTGTAGCTTGGCTTTGGCTTCATCACGTGCCATGCTATCGAGCGCGCCCGTAATGACCCACGTTTGCCCATCGAGCGGCAATCCCTCTGACACCACTTGCTCAACCTTATCCCAGTGCACGCCAGCTTCACGCAGTGCGGTGATGACTTCGATATTGTGCGGTGCGCGGAAAAATTCATGCGCCAGCTCAGCGGTGATAGCGCCCACATCAGGCGTTTGTAGGAGCTTGTCGATATCTGCTGCCATCAGGCTATCAAGGTCGCCAAATTGCTGCGCCAAATTCTGCGCCGTGGTCTCACCGACACCGCGAATACCAAGCGCATAGATAAAGCGTGCGAGCGTCGTCTGTTTGCTGGTTTCAATGGCGCTGAGGATATTTTGTACCGATTTTTCTCCTAGTTTTTCAAGCGTAATCAGCTCGTCTTGATGTTTATGCAACTGATAGATATCGGCGACGGTCTTGACCAAACCGTGCTCAAAAAAGCTAATCAGCCAACTTGCGCCTAAGCCATCGATATCCATCGCCCGACGCGAGACAAAATGAATAAGCGCTTCTTGCTGCTGCGCGGGACAAAACAATCCGCCCGTACAACGTGCCAACGCTTCACCTTCAGGCAATACCACAGGGGAGTCGCATACAGGGCAAATCGATGGCAATTTAACAGGTTCTGAATCTGCTGGACGCTGATCTGTCCAAACGCGGGTGACTTTGGGGATGACATCGCCGGCACGGTGGACGCTAACCATATCGCCTGCGCGCACATCCAGTCGTTGAATCTCACCAAAGTTATGCAAGGTAACATTGCTAACGGTAACGCCGCCGACTTTGACTGGCTCTAACTTACCAACTGGGGTGATTTGTCCGGTGCGTCCGACTTGCCATTCAATATCGTTTAGACGCGTCATGACGGTTTCGGCAGGGAATTTATACGCCGTTGCCCAGCGCGGCTCACGCGATAAAAAGCCAAGCTGCTGCTGCAATGCCAAGTTATTAACCTTGATGACCATGCCATCAATTTCAAACGGCAGCTTACTACGCGTTTCAATCATCGACTCATAATAAGCTTGTGCTTCGCGTGGGTTTTTTACCACTCTCACCGCGCTGACGCTAAAACCTATGTCACCAAGCCAAGCCAATGCCGCTGATTGGGTATCGATAGTCTCAGGTAGACCTTGATTGACTGAATAGCAGTAAAATGCCAGCGGACGGCTAGCAGCAATAGCGGGGTCAAGCTGACGTAAGCTACCAGCGGCGGCATTACGAGGATTGGCAAAGGTTTTATCGCCCTTTTCTTCCGCTAGGCGATTCAGACGCTCAAAGCCGGCTTTTGGCATCAGCACTTCACCACGCACTTCTAACAAGGGAATATCGCTTGCAGCAGTAAGCCAAAGCGGCAGATTGCGAATGGTCTTGGCGTTTTGGGTAATATCCTCGCCCGTTTGCCCATCACCGCGCGTCACCGCTTGGGTAAATTGTCCATAAGCGTATTTGAGTGACACCGCCAAGCCATCAAGCTTTAGCTCCATCTCGTATTCAGGGTTTTTCTGCGCGTCATTAAGACGATCATTGACGCGGCGCATAAAGGTATGCAGCTCGTCATAATCAAAGACATTGCCGAGCGATAACATCGGAATATCATGGGTAACTTGGGTAAAGGCTGACAGTGGCATATCGCCAACTTGATTGATTGGGCTATCCGGCTGTATTAAATCTGGGTATTGTTCTTCAAGCTCAAGCAAAGAGCGGCGTAATTGATCGTATTCACTGTCTTCTAAAATCGGATTGTCGAGCACATAATAAGCATAATTATGCGTCTTTAAATTATCAATAAGCGTGCGCATTTGGGTGACGATAGCAGCATCATTGCCTGCAGATTGTGCAGTGTTACTGTCTTTATTCATCTCTTTATTCATGTCTTTAGAGGTAAGCGGTGCGATAGGATCAGTCATAGTCGGCGTCTTTTTTTTGCGATTCAAGATGCCGATATGATAACAAGTTTGCAGGATATGCGGATATGATTTTGTAGAAAACTAATTCTGTTGAAAACTAATTCTGTTGAAAACTAAGTTTATAGAAAATCAGGCGAATGAAACGCTTATAAACCAAAAACTAAAAAAGGCAAATAACGTCAATCGCTATTTGCCTTTAGAAGTAATTTTAACTGTTTAGACTTTAACCTTCATAATCGCGAACTTGGTTACGCAATTGCTGCTTGTATTCAGGGGTAATTGGTTCGTTCTCTTCATCAAGCATAACGGCATCCAAATCACTTGCCATCATATAGGCGATGCTCATCATACTATCGAAGCTACGCAGCGCTTGTGGATGCGGCAAGGATAAAAATACCACCACGCCGTTATAAGTATTGGTCGCCACGCTATGCGGGTCAAAAGGTGCGATACCACTATCAGTAATGCCCATCATACTAAACCACAGCATGCCAGTGCCGTCTTTTTGCTCATAGCGATGGAACATATTCATCGCGCCATAGCGTAGACCGTATTTATCAATTAACGCTAATAAGTCGCGACCACGGATAATCGCGGCTGGGCGGTCACGGTATTGGTGCGGCAAAATGGTGATATTGATGTTGTCTTTGGCATTGATTAACGGACCGTTTTGCGCTTCATCAACCGGCTCTGAGAGATGCTGATCGAGTATCGGGCTATTATTATCAAAGCTTGGCTCGTCTGCGGTATCAATGACTGGCATCAGGCTATCGGTTGCAGAAACCAAGCTTGAAAACGCATCTGGCTCTTGCTCGATATTCATCTGCTCAGCAGTAAACGCAAACTCGCTATCATCGGCATGCTGCTGCTCATTTTGCCAGCGCGCATAGTCGGCGTCATCTATCACGTCATTATTAGTGTCATTTATCTCGCCATGACCAGCGGTCAGCTGTGCATCGACATGGGTATGCGTCTGGGTCAAAGTTTCTTCTTCAACGACTGCATCCAAATAACTGCGATCAGGACCGATACTGGTCTCGCCCGCGACCGTATCGTCTAAGTCTGGCTGATCAACGATATTGCGCTCGTGGCGCGGTATGATGGGGATACCGTTTTTATCATAATTGACCGCGGCAGCCTCAGCAGTTTTGCGACGCTTAAAGCTGCGAATGACCATAAATAGCCCTGCAAGCACGATAAATGCGGCAATGGCGATTAATATAAACTGGATAGCGGTCATGAGAAATACATCCTAATATATGACAAAAGGGAAGATATAAGAGTGAATAAATGGCAATAGTCTAGCATGGCTGATTAATATCGTCACCATATAGTCATCGTTTATCATTAGCCCGAAATATTTGCGTGACTTTATATTCTATCCCTAACTATACCACTAGCAATGGCTACCAGTTATCAATTATTTTATTACTGGGCTGCTCTTAATCAGAAAGGTAACGCGCGGCTTCATCGAGCGAGACGCTGACCAAGGTAGAAATGCCTGCGCTTGGCATGGTAACACCTTTTAGCTCATCGGCAATCTGCATCGTCAGCTTATTATGACTGATAAAAATAAACTGCAAGTCGTCTGCTAACTCATGAATCAAGCTGGTAAAACGGGCGACGTTGGCGTCATCAAGCGGCGCATCGACTTCATCAAGCACACAAAACGGTGCCGGATGCTGCTTAAATATCGCAAAAATCAAGCTTAGCGCGGTCAAGGTTTTCTCACCACCTGACAGCACAGCAAGGCGACTATTGCGTTTGCCCTTTGGTTGCGCCATTAAAGTTAATCCTGCCCGCCACTGTTCTGATTTTGGCGCATTAGCAGGCATATCGTCAGTATTGAGGGTTAAGCTTGCTTGCCCGCCACCAAAGACTTTGGCAAATAAATTGGCAAGCTCGGTATTGACCGCCTCAAGCGTCTGCATAAATAGCGTTTTGGTAGTCTCATCAATCGAGGCAATCGCCTCCGTTAACGTCTCCATACTAGCAGCAATGTCTGCTGTCTGCTGCGCGAGTGGCTCTAAACGCTCATTAACTTCTGCCAATTCTGCTACAGCAGCGAGATTGACCGCGCCAATTTTACCCAGCTGCTGCTCAAGCTTTGCGCGCTCAGAATTTAATTCTGCGATTTTATCTGGACGTACGCGGCGATCATGGGCAATAAAATCCGCCAATAAGTTTGAGACGCTCATCACTTGTTGCTGATGCTCGGGCTGCTGCGCTATATCCGATTGCGCTTTATAGTTATGACTGACTTTATAGTAAGCATCTAGCGCTTCTTGCGTATGAGTACTGGCATCGTCTAAACGCGCCGCGCTTAAGGCCAGCTCGGTAGCGAGGCGGGCAAGCTCACTTTGCTGCGTTTGCAATGCGTTTTGCAAACTGTCTAGCTCGACCTGTTGCTGACTATATTCTTGCTTAAGCACCGTTAATGCTGTCTCGCGTGTCGTTAATACTACTTGCTGCTCATCGCGTGCTTTCTGTACTGTTTGCAATGCTGCTTGTAGTGCGGGCAGTTTACTTTGCTGCTGCTCATGACGCGTTTTTAGACTTTGCTCGCTTTGTAGCGATTTTTCATGCTGCGCAGTTGCCCGTTCAAGACTACTAGCGCTATGCTCTAAGCGCATCTCGCTCTGCTGAATACGAAGCTGTAGTGCTTGCCAAGCATCATCATCCGTTTGACGCGCACGATTTAGCTCACTACGCTCGGACTGTAATTGCTGACTTAATGCACGAGCGTCGGCTATTTGCGGCGTCAGCGCTGCTATCTCGCTTTGAATATGTTGCTGCTCATGATTTAGAGCCTGCTGCTCTTGCTCTAATTCTTGTTGTTCTTGCTCAAGAGCTACTTTATCAGCATTTAGACGCTGGCTGTCCGCTTGTATTCGTTCCGCATTGGCGCGCTTAGTGGTGAGCTGTTGCTGATATTGATGTTTATCGCGGGTTAATTGCTCAGCTTGCGCGCGCGTTTCCTCTAAGCTAACTGTTAACGCATCATAGTTGCGCTGGTCATTGGCAATAGCCTTTTTCTGATTCTCTACTTTACTTTCCAACTCTTCAAGCAAACCTTCTAACGCTTGCAAACGGCTGCGCTGCTGTAAACGCTGGCTTAAGAATTGGCTATTGCTATCGTTTTGACCATTTTGCGCCCCAGCAAACTTGCTGAGATTCATCGTACCCTGACGACTGATAAGCCAACCGTCCGAGGTTAGTAAAATGGCTGATGATGGCAGTGCTTTTAAAATATCGGCAAGCGTATCAAGAGTCTGCTGATGATTAATTTCAGATGGCACAATATATAAATAGCATTGCTGCCAAAGCGCTAAGTTAGGGGCAGTAATCAGCTCTGATAAAGGCAGTATTTTATCAATTAAAGTATCTGGCAATTCGCTAATAAATAAATGGTCTTTAATCTCGCTTTGCTTAGCAGATAGCCACAGGCTATGACCATTTTCTACTAGAGGACTACCTTCTGTATTAACGTGCTCGTTTTGCGCAGTCTGATAAGTAAATAAATCCGTTAAGTCATACTCAAGCGCTTGCCATAAGCTATTTGTTTGCTCAGAATCATCACCCGCGTTATCAACGCTTGGTTGATTGGCTTGCTTAGAAACCAGCACATGACTATCCAACCATAATGCCAATACGCTATCGAGTAACTCGGCATGCTGTTGCCCTTTTGCGCTTAACTCAATCTGCTCACGTAAGGTGGTAATAGTTAAGTCTTTATAATTATTTACTGAATTACTTTCTAAATCAGTTTTTGCATCAGCAGTTTTTACGTTAGCAGACTGTTGCGATTTTGGTAGTGGTTTAGGATGCAATATTTGATACAGAGTATCGTATTCCCCTGCCAAGACCGCATGACGTTTTTCATTCTCACTCAACTCGCGTTGCTGAGTTATCAAGCGTTGCTGCAACTCATGCGCTTGCGGTTGTAGCTCAGACATGCGTTCATCCACGCTGTTTTGCTGGCGTTCAATCTGCTGCAACTGTTTATTTAGCTCAGTAACTTGTGTCTTTAATGTCTGCTGCAAACTGTTCGTGTTCGCATCGGTATTACCTTGCAAACCAGCGCTCTCAACTAGTGATAAAGACTGTTGTAGTTGCTGCCATAGATTCTGCCAATTTTGCTGGCGACGCTGCCATTTATCATGGTTTTGCTGATGCCTTTTTTGCGCTTGGTTATTAATGGCTTGCTGCTGCTCAAGCGTACGCGCATTATCTTGCAGGCGTGATAGCTTATTTTGCGCATCATGGTAGGCGCGCTGTAATGGTTGCTCGTTGCGTTTATGCGAATCGCGTTTACTATTAAGTTCATCTAGTTGCGGGCGCAGCTCTTCTAGCACCTTCTGCTGCTCAGCCTGCTCGCTTTTTAAGCGCTCAATTTCATCGACTGCTTGCTGACGCTGCTGCTCCAAGCTGGTAAGTTGCTGTGCGATAACGTTTAATTGTGATTTGGCATCGCTAAGCTCATGCTCAGCTTGTTGATAGCTTAGCTGCTGCTGATAATGGCTACTTTGGGCATCGTCTTTGAGCCACTGCTCTTGATTGATATGGGCTGCAAGCTTATCTTGTTTGGCTTTTAACGTTTCATAGCTCGCTTGTAGTGTGGCAACCTCATTAGCACTGCGCTCATGGGCGATTTTTTGCTGCTGCTGATTATGCTTTGCTTGATATAACTGCTGAATCGCGAGCTGCTGCTTGATATCAGCAAGCGTTACCGCTATTTCCTCATAACGCTCAGCACTGGCGGCTTGCTTAGATAAGCGTTTTTGTTGGCTGACCAGCTCGCTTTGCATATCGTGTAGACGTGCTAAATTATCCTGCGTTTTCTCTAACTTTTTTTGCGTTTCTTCGCGGCGCGCTTGATAGCGCGAAACTCCTGCAGCTTCTTCGATAAACTCACGCAGCTGCATGGGGCTAGATTCAACAATACGACCAATCATACCCTGCTCGATGACCGCATAACTGCGCGCGCCAAGCCCAGTTCCCAAGAATACATCGACCACATCACGGCGACGACAGCGCGTACCATTGATGAAATAGTCTGAGCGCCCCTCCAAATTTACCTGACGGCGGACGGACAGCTCTTGATAGAGATTAAACTCATGGCGAATACCAGTCTGCTCGTCTTGCGTATGCTCAAAGGTCAGCTCGACGCTGGCGACACTTTTGGCCGCTTTATCCTGCGTACCCGCAAAGATAACATCACTCATCGCCCCGCCGCGTAGCTGCTTGGCGGAAGTTTCGCCTAGCACCCAGCGAATGGCATCGATGACGTTGGATTTGCCGCAGCCGTTTGGCCCGACGATGGCGGTAATGCCATGACGGAAGGTAAAAGTCGTTGGATTGGCAAAGGATTTAAAGCCTGCCAGCTTTAGAGATTTTAGACGCATGAAGGATCAATAAACTTAGCAAAAACAGGCGGCTATTCTACCTCAAATTGTGCGAGGTTTTTAGGGTTTGTGACAGATGCTATAATATGGCTCAAAATCAATATCATTAATCTAAACACTAAAAATTAAGAGAATTAAAATGACTAACTATAATCCGCAAGAACTACAACAAAAATATGAAGAATGGTGTGAGCTACATCGTAAACAGCTTGAGGCGCAGCAGCAGTTTTTGCAAGCTGAAACCTTGCTAAACGAGTTGAAAGATTACTATCTTAATCCGCAATGGATGGCGGATCGTGAAGCGGATCTGCCCATTGAGTATTCGGGTAAAGAGCACTCTATCTTTAGTGAAGATGCGCTGTGGAATATGCTCACTGATCGTGACGAGCTGGCACGACAGTGGATGCGTTTAGGGCTTGATGCGATTGATAAGAAATAAAAATCGCCCTAAATCACCCCAATCCCACTTAACAAAAGCTGCCCGCCGGCAAACAATAGCAACACCCCAAAAGCTCGCTTAAGCGTTAGCGCAGGCAGCACATGGGCAAGTTTGGCGCCAACTTTTGCCATCGCAAAGCTAGCAACGGAAATACATAAGAATCCTGTGATATGGACAAAGCCTATCGTACCCTCAGGTAAATTGACCACGTCTTGACCAAACCATGCAAAGCCTGCCGCGCCAGCCAATGCAATCGGTAGCCCACAAGCAGCTGAAGTGCCGACCGATTGTTTCATCGGTAGCCCTGCCCAATTTAAAAACGGTACGGTCAAACTGCCACCACCAATCCCAAAAATAGACGATGCCATACCAATGCCCGTACCCGCGCCAAACTGCACACCAGCTGACGGTAACGGCTTACCTAACTGCTCTTTGTTAGAGAAGAACAACATCTTTAAAGCGACCAATAACGCGCCGACACCGATAATCGCTTGCAATACCTTACCGTCAATCATATCGGCAATGCCTGCTCCGACCAAACTACCGATAACCAAGCCCAATGCCATTTTGCGCCATACTTCCCAGCGTACACCGCCGCGCTTATTATGCGCAGTCAATGAGCTAATCGAAGTCACAACGATGGTCGCCAAGGAAGTGCCAATCGCTAAATGAGTCACCACTTCAGGGGGGAAATGATACGCAGTAAAAATCCATACCAATGCTGGCACGATAATCATGCCGCCACCGACGCCAAATAGACCTGCGCTGACGCCAGCAAACGCGCCTGCAATGACAAACCACACATACAACATCATAGTACTACCTTTTATAATGATTATTTTTAGTTGATAATAACCAGCGCCTGCGCGTCATTAGTATTTAAGTCGTGACAATTCTGCCGATGGCTGTCATTTTTAAAATTGCCTTAGTATATCAAATGCTATCTTAAAGACTCGATTAAACCTTATATGAACTACAGCGACTAAATTTATGCCGTTATCTATATCTATGCCGTCACCAGCCAATTATTCCGTCCATTTACCCGAACTTACCCATCGTCATGTGACCAGCAGCGCCTCTACCAATAGTGAGCTGATAGACGCTGTGCAAGATGCTACGCTTGACGCTACTGAGTTGCATCTATTAACGGCTGAGACCCAAAGTGCAGGACGCGGACAGCGAGGACGCTCATGGCAATCACCGCGCGGCAATGTCTATCTGTCGTTATACCATCCAGTACACATGCCCATTAGCGGTTTATTATCGTTAATTATCGGCGTCGAGTTGGCAAAAATGCCTATTATCCAAAGGTTAAATGAACAATTACGCGCGCAAGGTTTAATCCCTATTGGCGTAAAATGGGCTAATGATTTGGGCTTTTATCGAAATTCATCTGAAGCAGATAAAGCTGAACCAGACACACAAATTATTCAATTTAATAAGCTTGCAGGTATTTTAATTGAACCTGTTTGGAAGGCAGGAAAATTGGTCGGCGTGGTCATGGGCGTTGGATTGAATGTACAAGCCACGCCAAAGCTAACCGCACAAACTTGTGAAGGCATGAGCTATCAAGCCATTAGCTTACAAGATATTTACGGCATGCTGGTGTCAGATAACGCGTACAATTTACCTATCTTGCAGACGCTTTATCAGCAAATTAGTGAAGCATTACTGGCGGCTATGACGCGCTTTGAGCATTTTGATATAGAAAGACCCACTGGGCATACCTACTATCTGGATAGCTTTTTGCAAGAGTTTGCGACGATGGATGCATTGGCAGGTCTGCGATTACGTGTCAGCCAAGACCATGATGATAATTTGCATGTCATCACTGGTGACGCCTGCAGTATTGATACAAACGGCTGTTTGCAATTACGTGAAGATAACGGTAAGATTTCTGCGCTTTTTACCGGTCGTATTGATGTGATTCGTGAAGCTTAAACCACATACTTAACGAGCACCATATAAAGGGATTTTTATGCTCTGGTTAGATCTTGGCAATACCCGTCTTAAATACTGGCTCACCGATGATATCGGGCAGATAGTCGCGCACGATGCCAAACAGCACTTGCAAGCGCCGGCCGAATTACTCATGGGTCTGACCGATCGTTTTGAGCGTTATGCGCCCGACTTTATCGGTATCTCGTCGGTACTGGGTGACGAGCTCAACGTAAAAGTATCAGAGACTTTGAGTCGTCTAGATATTCCGTTTGAGTTTGTCCATGTTGATGCGGCGCACCCATTGATGCGTAGCGCCTACAATGACGAGCAGCTCGGCTGTGATCGTTGGCTACAGATGCTGGGCGCAGTTGATAAGAAAAAGCGTCAATGCGTGATTGGTTGCGGTACAGCGGTGACGATTGATTTGATTGATCACGCTGAGCATTTAGGCGGTTATATTTTCCCAAGTATCTATCTGCAACGTGAATCCCTATTCTCTGGTACCAAGCAAATCACCATCTCTAACGGTACGTTTGATAGCGTCAGTCAGGGCACCACCACGCAAGATGCGGTCCATCGTGGGATATTATTATCCATCGTTGGTGCGATCAATGAGATCAGTAACCGTCATCCCAACTTTGAAGTCATTATGACGGGTGGTGATGCAGCCATCATTGCGCAACACGTCAACCGCCCAGTGCGCCTGCGTGATGATTTATTATTAAATGGTCTTGCGCGCTATTTTGATCATAGTAAACAGGCATGATGACTGAAAAATTTTTATAAGCTAGAAATTAAAAAAGCAGGACGCTTAAAACGTCCTGCTTTTTTATGTCTATTAGATTTGAGACCAATACAGAGTGCTAAAGGGATGAGTTTTTCGTCGCCTCTGTCACGCCTGCGAACAGCACGCAAGAAAAATTTTGCCCATTAGCACGAGGATATTAATGTATCCATTTTATTTCGAATTTACTATCTAACGAACCCTCAATAATTTTTACTTAGTCTCGTTAAACAATTCACGACCGACCAACATACGGCGAATCTCACTGGTACCCGCGCCGATTTCATAGAGCTTAGCATCACGCCAGTAACGACCAAGCGGATACTCATTGGTATAGCCATTACCGCCAAAAATCTGGATACCCTCGCCTGCCATCCAAGTGGCTTTTTCGGCACACCATAAAATCACACTGGCGCAATCTTTACGCACTTCTCGACTGTGACCAGCGCCGCGTTGATCGAGCATATCCAAATTCTTGCCAACGGTATATAAGAAGCTACGCCCCGCTTGCAGGATGGTATACATATCTGCAACTTTACCTTGGATGAGTTGGAACTCACCAATCGCTTGACCAAACTGCTTACGATCATGGATGTACGGAACAACGTTATCCATCACCGCTTGCATGATACCGATAGGACCTGCCGCCAATACTGCACGCTCATAATCAAGTCCACTCATCAGTACCTTAACGCCTTCGTTTAAGCCGCCCAAGATATTTTCTTTAGGTACTTCAACATTGTCAAAAGTCATCTCGCCCGTATGGCTACCGCGCATGCCAAGTTTGTCTAGCTTTTGTGCCGTACCAAAACCTTCCATGCCTTTTTCCACGATAAATGCCGTCATGCCCTTAGCACCCAGCTCTGGATTGGTCTTAGCATAAACCACCATCACGTCAGCATCAGGACCATTGGTAATCCACATTTTGCTACCATTCAACACGTAACTGCCATCTTTTTCTTCGGCTTTTAGCTTCATACTAACGACATCTGATCCCGCACCGGTTTCACTCATCGCTAGTGCACCGATGAATTCACCGCTAATGAGTTTTGGCAGATACTTTTGCTTTTGTTCCTCTGAGCCATTACGTTTGATTTGGTTGATACATAGATTAGAGTGCGCACCATAGCTCAGCGCTACGGAAGCAGAAGCACGGCTAATCTCTTCCATCGCAACCATATGAGCGACGTATCCCATGTTAGAGCCGCCGTACTCTTCAGGAACGGTGATACCATGTAGACCTAAATCACCCATCTTTTGCCATAAATCCATTGGAAACTCATCGCTACTGTCAATCTCAGCGGCACGCGGGGCGATTTCTTTCGCTGCAAACTGCTGCACCACATCACGTAACGCGTCGATATCTTCGCCAAGCTGAAAATTCAATCCAGGTAAACTCATAACCATTCCTTGTATTTTGATGTTTTAAATATTAAATGTTAATTTGTCTTTAAAGCCATTATATTTTCAGCGCATTTAATTAGGACTGACGCTTATTAATCAACGCACGCGCCACGCTTGACCCATTGCGGCGACCTAGAAACTCACTAATACGCTCACCAGCCATGACCAACTTGTCTAAATCAATGCCAGTGTGAATGCCCATACCGTGCAGCATATAAACGACATCTTCAGTTGCGACATTACCCGTTGCGCCTTTGGCATACGGACAACCGCCAAGCCCCGCCACTGAGGTATCAAATTCGCTGACGCCCATTTGTAAGGCAGCCAAGGTATTGCTGACGGCTTGACCATAAGTATCATGAAAATGTCCTGATAGCATGCTGATATCAGCGTATTCTAGTGCAGCTTGTAGCGCGCGCTGTACTTTTAGCGGTGTACCAACACCAATCGTATCGGCGATACCAATTTGTTCTGAACCAATCTCAAGCAAACGCTTAGTGACATAAGCCACTTGGCTAGGGTCAATCTCGCCCTCATAAGGACAACCGACCGTGCAAGAGATAACGCCGCGTACCTTTATGCCCTGCTCTTTTGCCGCAGCGGCAACGGGGGCAAAACGCTCAATACTTTCATCGATACTGCAATTGATGTTTTTTTGGCTAAAGGTCTCACTGGCTGAGCCAAAGATGACGATTTCATCAGGACGATGATTGATCGCATTTTCAAAACCGCGCATATTGGGCACGAGTACCGAATAACAAACATCGGCATGGCGTGTGGGCTCTAAAGCTTCGAGCAGTGCGCTATTGTCGCCCATTTGCGGCACCCACTTTGGCGAGACAAAGCTGGTCGCTTCGAGTTTTTTGACGCCTGCTGCGATTAAATCGTTGATCAGCCTTTGTTTAACCGCAGTCGGTACCGTCATTGCTTCATTTTGCAAGCCATCACGTGGACTGACATCAACGATGGTGACGTGCTCTGGATACGAATGGCTCATGGTTATTATCCTTTCATTGTTCTTATACTTCAGTTCTTAAGCTTCGCTAGCTTCAGTATCGATACGCAGTAACTCATCACCATCAGCAACCGAGTCGCCCGCCGCAAATAATAACTCTGCTACCACACCATCAGTCGGCGCGGTAATGGTATGTTCAATTTTCATCGCTTCGATAACGGCGAGTGGCTCGCCTTTCTTCACGCTATCGCCGACAGCCACTTTAAAGGCAACGACCTGTCCTGGCATTGGCGATTTTAAGCTACCGACCGCTACAGACTCTTCGCCGACGTGTGCCATGATATCAATTAGTGTAATCTCATCACGACCGCTATCAGTGAACACATAAACGGTCTCATTATGTACCCAGCTCTGGGCATTGATACGTGCGCCTTCCAACCATAAAGTATGATTGTGTGCGTCACTGCTGGCGTAGCTGACTTCACCTTCATAAACAGTTTCCAACTCAGCAGCTACATTGATATTGCTATTATCCTGAGTGGTAGCGATTTCTTTTTCAATGACCAACGTAAAGCTGCTGGTATTTTCAGCACCCTTTTTACTATCAGAATAATGGGCATTGTGCCAATTGCTAATACGTGCTTGGTACGCTTGCTCATCATATATCAAGCTAAACGATCTTGCATAAGCGTTATAAGCACGGAAACCAGTAGGCTTACTAAACGGATCTGCATCTGCGTCTGGTGCAATCCCTTCACTGGCAAGCTGCTGGGCGATAGCAGTAACAGCAAGCGTCGATAACTGCAGCGGATGCTGATTAAACAGCTCGTCCGCCTCACGCTCTATCAACGCCGTATGGAGATTGGCTTGGCTAAACGACTCAGTATTGAGAATATAGCGCAAAAACGCCACGTTAGTCGGCAAGCCAACAATACGCGTTTGTCCCAATGCGCGATCAAGTTTCGCTAATGCTTGCTCACGAGTTGGCGCATGAACGATAAGCTTAGCAATCATAGAGTCGTAGAACGGGCTAATCACATCACCTTCGCGTACGCCATCATCGATACGTACATCGGTACCGCTTTTATTAATAACAAAAGTACTGTGCTCAGGTTTTTGATAAGTAAATAAAGTGCCTGTCGCTGGCAAAAAGCCATTGTCAGGGTTTTCTGCACAGATACGCGCTTCAATCGCATGACCATTAATCGCCAGATCTTCTTGCTGCTTAGGTAATGGCTGACCCGCGGCGACCAAGAGTTGCCACTCGACCAAATCGACACCAGTGATGGCTTCACTAACCGGATGCTCAACTTGCAGACGGGTATTCATCTCCATGAAGTAAAAATCCATAGAACCTTCACGCTGTTCAACGATAAACTCAACCGTGCCTGCACCAAAATAATTGACGGCACGCGCCGCTTCGATTGCCGCTGTTCCCATCGCTTCACGCATGGTAGCGTCAACACCTGGAGCTGGCGCTTCCTCTAATACCTTTTGATGGCGGCGTTGTACCGAGCAATCACGCTCAAACAGATGCACATAATTGCCATGCGTATCACCAAATACTTGAATTTCGATATGGCGTGGTTTTAGGGCGTACTTTTCAATCAATACTTGGTCATTACCGAAGCTGGTAATCGCTTCGCGGCGACAGGAGTCCAACAGGTCAATAAAATCGCTGCTCTGCTCAACGATACGCATGCCTTTACCGCCACCGCCCGCACTGGCTTTAATCAATACTGGATAGCCAATGCTATCCGCTTGCTGTTTTAAAAACTCGGCATCTTGATTGTCACCATGATAACCCGGTATCAATGGCACGCCAGCGGCTTCCATCAAACGCTTGGACTCAGACTTGCCGCCCATCGCGCGAATCGCATCAGCGGATGGACCAATAAAGACCAGTCCTGCATCCTGACAGGCTTGCGCAAAATCGGCGTTTTCACTTAAAAAACCATAACCGGGGTGAATTGCTTGTGCACCAGTCTCTTTAGCAATCGCAATGATAGCATCGCCTTTAAGATAGCTGTCTTTGGGAGACGATCCGCCCAAATAAACAGCTTCATCACAGACAGCGACATGCTTGGCCTCACGGTCGGCATCAGAATAAACAGCAACGGTACGAATACCCAGACGCTTGGCAGTTGCTGCAACACGGCAGGCAATTTCACCACGGTTGGCGATTAGAATTTTAGAAAACATGACAGTCCTTATCGTTTAATCTATAACTTAAAAAAGTGCAGAAAGCTAATGATAATTTTATTATTTTCTAATGATCTTTCTAAATATCATTTAGAATATGTACGTTTTAAGCTCAGTTGGAAAAATCCTAAGAATTTAGGATAAAAGTTCCAATATATTTTTTAATTTAGGTAACGCATCGAATTTTTTAGACGTTATATTGACACTATGCCAATTGGACTTTGTGCTTAAGCAGAAGTTAGCGACAACCTCTATAGCAACCGACTTATTATCAAACTCTAATAAACCCACGGGTATCCAGTAATACTTACTTGCAAAGGCATTGGGAACAGGACAGCCACAGTTTGTACAAAAGTGTGAGCTAAATCCCGTCTCTTTTTGCCAAGTTTTTATATTGTCACTTTTTATCCATTTGAAATGTGTCGCTTCGATAATGGTCGCTGAATTGGCACTTGAGCCTGATTGTTTTTTGCACAATGAACAATGGCACTGATAAATCTTAAAAGGGTCAGTCTGTATGTCAACAGAAAACTCGATATCACCACACAAGCATTTTCCTAACATTATACTGTCACCTTTTTTGAATAACGTCTGATTCTTAAACAGCTTATTCTAAGTCTTGTCACCCTAAATTAACCAACTTGGTTTACGCTTCTGTAAAAAAGCTTGCACGCCTTCTTTACCTTGCTCTGATGAACGAATATCAGCAATACCTTTGACGGTATCGGCAATCAATTCATCGGTAATGGGTGCGCCCGCTACTTCATGCAATAAGCGTTTGCAGGTCTTAACCGCGTCGGGGCTGTTTTTGACCACTTTATCGCAAAACGCCGCAACGGCATCGTTAAGCGACTCTTCGCTGACGCGTTCATGGATAAAGCCCAACTGACGCGCCTTTTTAGCATCGAATACTTCCGCACTTAAGAAATAGCGCTGTGAGGCTCTAGCACCTAATGCGCGTATGACATAAGGGCTAATCGTTGCAGGCGCTAACCCTAAACGAACTTCGCTAAGACAAAAATTGGCGATTCTCACAGCGATGGCCACATCACAAACTGCAACCAAGCCCATACCACCTGCATAGACATCACCTTGTATAGCAGCTATCGTTGGCTTAGGACATTCATAAATGGTCTTAAGCATTTGCGCGAGCTTATCCGCATCGGCTAGGTTCTCTTCATAGCTATAATCTGCCATCGCGCGCATCCAGTTAAGATCCGCGCCAGCACAGAAGGCTTTACCAGCAGCCGCTAACACGATGACTCGGACGTTATCATCAGTGCCAAGCGTGGTGAAAACTTCCGTTAGCTCGGTAATCATTTCGTCATTAAAAGCATTACGTATCTCAGGGCGATTTAAAGTTACCGTCGCGACGTGCTGCTCAACGTTAACTAATAAGCTTTTATAATTATTCATATAGGTTTTTCTCAATGTTTTGTGATAACTTTTGCATGTCTTTTTTTACAGATAGTTTTGCGTAATGTTCTTTTTTACTTCTAACACCGTCATTCTATCTTCGAAAAGAAATGGGTGACTGGTAGAGATTTTCGGAGCCTCTGTCGGCGTAGGCACAGCACGCAAGAAAATTTTTTACCAGTCACGTACTGACCTTAGTAACACAGCTTTCATTTTAAACTAAAGCATTCTCTCATCGAAAATATAATACTAATCTACATTCTAAAGACACCATAAGTCGTCTCTTCAATCGGTGCGTTATAGGCAGCGCTCAGTCCTAACGCAAGCACATTACGAGTATCTGCAGGATCAATCACCCCATCATCCCAGAGACGCGCCGTTGCATAATATGGATGACCTTGCTCTTCGTACATATCAAGAATCGGCGCTTTAAAGGCAGCTTCATCTTCCGCACTCCATTCCTCACCTTTACGGTCGAAATTGTCACGCTTGACGGTCGCCAGTACCGAGGCGGCTTGCTCACCGCCCATCACCGAGATACGCGCATTTGGCCACATCCATAAGAAACGTGGGCTATAAGCACGGCCGCACATGCCGTAGTTACCGGCACCGAACGAGCCACCGACAATGACGGTAAATTTCGGCACTTTCGCGTTGGCTACTGCCATGACCATTTTGGCGCCATGACGGGCGATACCTTCATTTTCGTATTTTCGACCAACCATAAAACCGGTTATGTTTTGCAGGAATATCAATGGGATTTTACGCTTACAGCACAGCTCAATGAAATGCGTGCCTTTTTGCGCCGACTCACTAAACAAGATGCCATTGTTAGCGATGATGCCAACTGGCATACCTTCGATATGCGCAAATCCACAAACCAACGTGGTACCAAAACGTGCTTTGAATTCATCAAAGGCACTGTCATCGACGATACGAGTGATGATTTCTTTGATATCAAAGGGTTTGCGCTTATCCGTTGGAATGACGCCGTATAGCTCTTTGGCATCATAGCGTGGTGGGCGGGGTTTGATTTGATTCGGAATTTGCTTGGCAGGACGATTGAGATGACTGACGATATTGCGCGCAATCGATAATGCATGAGTGTCGTTCTGCGCTAAGTGATCGACCACCCCTGACAGACGCGTATGCACATCGCCGCCGCCCAAATCTTCAGCGGTGACTTCCTCGCCTGTTGCGGCTTTTACGAGTGGTGGACCACCCAAAAAGATGGTGCCTTGATCTTTAACAATAATAGACTCATCACTCATCGCTGGTACGTATGCACCGCCCGCCGTACAGCTACCCATAACCACAGCAATCTGTGGAATGCCTGCAGCACTCATATTGGCCTGGTTAAAAAAGATACGGCCAAAGTGCTCTTTATCAGGGAATACGTCATCTTGGTTGGGTAAGTTAGCGCCGCCTGAATCCACCAAATATACGCAAGGTAAGTTGTTTTCTTGCGCAATTTCTTGGGCACGTAGGTGTTTTTTGACCGTCATTGGGTAGTAAGTGCCGCCTTTTACCGTGGCATCATTACAGACAATCATACACTCAGTGCCGTTAATACGGCCGATACCCGCAATCACGCCAGCCGCTGGAATCTCTTCGCCATACATATCATGCGCTGCCATTGGCGCGACCTCTAAAAATGGCGTACCCACATCAAGCAAACGCTCGACACGCTCACGAGGTAGTAGCTTACCACGTGCTAGATGCTTAGCTCGCGCACGCTCTGAACCGCCTTGGACGACTTTACGCAAGTGCACATATAGGTCATCGACTACCGCTTGCATGGCGGCACTGTTTTGCTGAAATTCAGCAGCGTTTGGACTCAGTTTACTGGTTATGATAGCGCTCATGATATCCCTTTTCTTTTATACGTAAATGCGAGTAGCTTTTTATGTTATGCGAGTTATTCTAGCTGCTATTTATTTTAAGCGTTACTCACATGATTAATCCGTGATTTTCAGGTCTAGTTATTTCATACCTGACAAGCAAGCTTACTATAAGCCTAACTCTTCTTTCATCTGTTCGATAATTTTATATTTTTGAATTTTGCCAGTGATGGTCATCGGGTATTCGGTCACAAAACGGTAGTAAGTCGGCACTTTATAATGAGCGATATGCTCGCTACAGAACTGGCGCACTTCTTCTTCAGTCAGGCAGTCAGGCTCTTTAGGAATAATCCATGCAGCCAGTACTTCACCATAACGCTCATCTGGGATGCCAACGATTTGCACATCACGAATCTTTGGATGACGATAAAGATAGTTTTCAATCTCTACAGGATAAATATTTTCACCGCCACGAATGACCATGTCTTTACTACGACCAACGATTTTGACATAGCCATCTTCGTCCATGGTGGCCAAATCACCGGTATGCATCCAGCCATCTTGAATGGCTTCGCGGGTTTTAAAGCGACTGCCCCAATAGCCTTTCATCACTGAATAACCACGGGTCAGCAGCTCGCCAGTTTCACCTAAGGGTACAATCTCGCCTGTTTCAGTATCGACCACTTTGACTTCAAGCGCAGGCTGCACCAAACCAACGGTCGATACTTGCTTCTCTAACGGCGTATGCTCATTGGTCTGGCAGGAAACGGGACTGGTCTCAGTCATGCCATAAGCAATGGTAACCTCACTCATATGCATCTTATCAATGACACGGCGCATGACTTCAATCGGACAGCTAGAGCCGGCCATGATGCCAGTACGCAAAGTCGATAAATCAAATTTTTCAAATTCAGGGTGGTCAAGCTCGGCGATAAACATCGTCGGTACGCCATGCAAACCAGTACATTTTTCTTCTTCGACTGCTTGCAGGACTGACAATGGCTCAAAGCCATCGTTCGGATAGACGATACAACCGCCATGGGTCAGAATCGCTAAGTTGCCGAGCACCATACCGAAGCAATGATATAAAGGTACTGGAATACACAGTCTGTCTTCCTCAGTGAGATTCATGGCCTCACCGATAAAGTAGCCGTTATTGAGGATATTGCGATGGCTTAAGGTTGCGCCTTTTGGTGTGCCGGTCGTGCCACTGGTAAATTGGACGTTAATAGCATCGGTGTTTTTAAGCTGGGCTTGACGCTCAGCAACCCGTGGATCGTTGGCATCGCCTTCCGCCATCCAAGCAGAGAACTTCTGCATAAAACCAAACTCTTCATCAGAGTCTGGCTCATCAATCCAAATGATGCGCTCAATGGTTGGAATCTCGACCAAATCAAGCTGAGTATAATCTTTATGATAAATCTCAAGACACAGCTCACGAATTAAGCTGGCATAATCACTGCTTTTAAAATGGCGCATGAGCACGAGTGCTGAGCAGCCAAGTTTATTTAAAGCATATTGCAGCTCAAAGGTACGATAGGCAGGATTGATATTGACGAGGATAACGCCGACTTTCGCGGTCGCTAGTTGCATCAAAAGCCATTCAGCATTGTTGTGCGACCAGATACCGATGCGATCACCAATCTCGAGTCCCATCTCAATCATACTACTAGCCAGCTGATTGACATGCTGTTGTAGCTCACGATAAGTCCAGCGGATATTTTGATGGCGCACGACCAGTGCTTCGCGCTCTGGGTATTTGGAGACGATAGCATCAAAAAAATCACCAATGGTCGCTTCAATCAGCGGCACATCAGGACCTTTATCATAGCTTTGGGTAAGTGGCGCATTTGCTGAGCGCGCGCCCATATTGATGCTGGGGATATTATTTAGAATGGTATCGAAGTCAGAAACTTGTGTCATAACGAGTCCTTTCGTTTTACTTTTTATGGTGCTAATGAGTCGCCTGTCACCCATTCATTGTTCCTTGAACAGGTCTTGACGAGCGTTAGCTACTATACCGCCTTAAATCGAAGGCTGTCAATAATAGTAATACAATATGTATCATTTAATTAATTACTAAAAATAATCGCTGAGTAAAAGATAGCATAAAAGCATGACAAATATTTGACCCAAAAAAGCCAGTTATGCATTTGCTGCACAGCTGGCTTTTTGATGAGAGTTGATTTTTAAATCTATTATTAGAATTAGACAACAAATTCTAGATTTAGATAATATTTAGCCCGCTAACGATTAGGCTTTAACCATTGGCGGCGCTTTAATCGTTACCGTCGCGCTGACTGCATTATTCTCATCAAGCAATTCCATAATAAGCTCGTCATCAGTTTCAGTGATTACTTGCCAATTACCAGCAGCTTGCGGTACGCCCGTTGCCATCACCGATATCGCTTTATTTTTTAAGCGAATCATCGGCGGCTTATGCTCATAGCCGCCGTGCTCGTGACCCAAGATATCATCAGCAATCGTTGCCGCCTGCGCGCGCAGTGGCGCGACATAACGGCAGGCGACGCCATTGATAGACATACAGTCGCCAATCGCATAGATATTATCAGTATTGGTACGCAGCGTTGGCGCATCGACCACGATACCGGTGCGGCGATTGAACTCGACCCCAGCAGCGGTTGGCAATTTATCATCAACCGTCAGACCCGTACTGGCAATGACATGGTCAACGATTAGTGGTTCAAGAGTCTGAGCAATATTACTGTCGGTTGCTGCTGCGACCGGCTCATAGCTGACTTGCAGCTTACCGTCATTATTACGCATGACATTAGATACTTGATAACCGCCTAAAAAGTTAATGCCCTGCGACTGCACTGCTTTGGCAATACGAGCTGTCGCTTGTGGCGGCAGCATTTGCGATAGCGGCGCGTCATTTAAATCAATCAAGGTTACCTTATGACCTGCTTTTAATAAATCTTCGGCAATTTCCGTTCCAACCATACCAGCCCCAACGATGGCAACATGCTGACTGCCAGCTGCGAGCTTTTCTTGTAATTGACCAAAGCGCTCAATATGGTTGACATGCCAAACCAAGTCCTCCGGTAAGCTCGATGGAAAGATAGGATGCGCACCCATCGCCAGTACCAATTTCTCATAGCTGATAGTGGCGTAATTGGTATAAACAGGGTCTGAGCGCAGCGCCGAAATAAGCTGTATGGTTTGAGCAGCTGCGTCAATATCCGTCACTTGCGTATTGGCAAGTAAGGTAATATTCGCCGCCTCTGCGGCATCGCTACCCGTTGCCCGCACCAAATCGGCAGCGCTTTTCTGTTGGCTGATTGCCATGGTTAGCATAGGTTTATGATAACGATCGCCATTATCAGAGGTGATTAAGGTAATTGGAATGTCTTTATCCTTTGCACGAATAGCATCAATCACGTGCCATCCTGCCAAGCCTGCACCAATAATCACAATACCTTTAGATGCGTTGCTTGCCGCTACTGTTGGATTTTCTACACTCATATTAGCTCCAATATTATGAATTATTTTAATTTTTAACATATTGACCGTTATTGTATCAGTAAACAGCCATTCACTCACCTATTCCAGTATGTAGCTAGGTAGCCGCTAATGTAGTCATTTGCATCAACATCATCATCGAATATATCAATATAAGATATGCTACGGGCATAAAAAAGCGCCTATAAATAGACGCTTTGGATGATGTAAATCTGAATGATATTTTTAATAATACCTTTAATGATTGAGAATCTTAGATAAGAACATTTGCGCGCGGTCACTTTTTGCGCCTTCAAAAAACTCATCTTTACTACAGTTTTCGACGATATGACCTTCATCCATAAAGATAATCCGATTGGCAACCTGACTGGCAAAGCCCATTTCATGGGTCACACACATCATGGTCATACCATCACGGGTCAGCTCAACCATCACGTCAAGCACTTCTTGAATCATCTCTGGGTCAAGCGCGGAGGTTGGCTCGTCAAACAGCATGGCTACTGGATCCATCGCCAAAGCACGAGCAATCGCCACACGCTGCTGCTGACCACCGGACAGCTCAGCGGGATATTTTGCCGCTTGTACCGTCAGCCCAACGCGGTCTAGATACGCCATGGCTTTTTTCTTAGCTTCGTCTTCTTTACGACCCAATACCTTGATTTGGGCGACCATCAGGTTATCAATAATGGTCAGATGCGGAAACAATTCAAAATGCTGGAATACCATCCCAACACTGCTGCGCAATTTGGGTAAATTGGTCTTTGATGCGCCAACCGAGATACCGTTGACCATGATATTACCTTTTTGAAATGGCTCAAGTCCATTAACGGTTTTTATCAAGGTCGATTTACCACTACCCGACGGGCCACAGACCACCACCACATCACCTTTATGCACATGAGCGCTACAGTCAGTTAGCACTTGAAAGTCACCATACCATTTACTGACATTAGACATCTCAATGACTATCTCATCGCTCGCATGCCCATTATCAGTGACCAGTCCGCCAAATTTATTCATATACGTGTCAGCATTATTTACCACTGGCTCATTCATCACTGGCTCCTAACCACATTACTTTCGATAATATTTATTAAATTAAAGTCTTAATCTTAAAATACTGCGTTAAATTCACCTTAAAATCTGAGGCGTTTTTGCAGTTGCTGCACGCCGATAGAGGCACTTAAGCTGATGATAAAATAAATAGCCCCTGCACCTAAAATATAAGGCGTTAATAGCCCCATCAGCTCACCACGGACGTAAGCGGCACGGAAGAAATCGGTCAGACCAATGGCAAATACCAACGTCGTATCTTGGAATAAAATAATACATTGCTGCAAAATCAGCGGTAGCATTTTACGAAAGGCTTGCGGCAAGATAACCAAGCGCATCGTTTGCCCATAAGTCATGCCAAGCGCTTTTGCCGCATTAACCTGCCCGCTACCAATCGATTGGATACCAGCCCGTACCACTTCTGAGAAGTACGCTGCTTCAAACATCATAAAGGCGACGACACACGAGGTGAATGCAGTATCTAACTGTAGATACTTACCCGCTATCCAAAAATAAATCATCGGTACGGCAAAATAAAACCATAGCAGCACCAATAGTAACGGTACTGAGCGGAAGTAGTTAACGTATAGTTTGGCAGGAATTTCTAGCGCTTTAATACCAGATAAGCGCATCAAGGCCAGTACCGTTCCTAAGCTGATGCCACCTAAAATAGCGAGAAACAATACCTTTAAAGTGGTCAGCATGCCGCCCATCAAACCGGGATACGCCGTTGCAAGTTCGGTCATCATGTTCATTTTTGACCTCCTGCAATCAGCCCGGGCACACGTAATTTACGTTCTATCAAACCCATAATAGCAATCAAGGACAGATTAAAGATCAGATAAATAATGGTCGCATAAGTATAAATCTCGAGGCTGTTTTGGGTATATTCACTGATGGTTTTGGTTTGGCTAATCAGCTCCATTACCCCAACGAGGGATGCTACTGAGGCATTTTTAAAGCAGTTGGTCAGCTCCGAGCTCAGCGGTGGCAGGATAATTCGAAACGCTTGCGGTAATAGCACTTCTTTATAAGCCTGCGGAATCGTAAAGCCAAGCGCATAAGCCGCATTGACCTGCCCTTCAGGAAGCGATTCGATACCAGTACGCACTTGTTCGACGATACGCGCCGCAGTAAATAAACCTAGACCAATACTTGCTGACAGCATGGCTGAGGTATTAGGAGATAAGTCTTTATACCACCAGTCCTGTATCGCGGGCGTCAGCCAACCGGGGGCAATATAAAACCAAAAGAATAATTGTACGAGAAGTGGAATATTACGAAAAAACGTCACATAGGCGGTGCCGATGCTACGGGCAGCCTTATTCGGCAAGGTGCGCATGATACCAAAAATAGTACCAACGACCATGGCAATGGCCCAAGCAATACTGCCAATCAATAACAGCCAGCCTAGACCTGTAATCATCCAATGGATATAAAGCTCGTTACCGATACCGGTCTGCTCAAAGAGCACACCCCAGTTCCAGCTATAATTCATGATTGTCTCTCCAAGCAGCGATTGAAAAGCCGACGCGCCCGATTGACATTGCTATCAATCTGAGCGCGCAAGCAAGCTATGTTGAGGGACAATAATTACTGTGCTGTCGCGACTTTTGGCTGAGCGCTATCATGTGGATTGGCAATCAAGGCTTTTAGATTGTCTGACATCTCAAAGTTTAGATTGACATTTTTTGGTGGGATTGGGTTTAAGAACCATTTGTCATAAATGCTATTAATCTCGCCTGAGCTAAAGACATTGGCAAGCGCTTCATCGACCACCGCTTTAAATTCAGGGTCGTCTTTACGCATCATACAACCATAAATCTCAAACGATTGCGGTGTACCAACGATAACCCAGTCATCAGGATTTTTTGCTTTGGCTTTTTCGCCCGCAAGCAACACATCATCCATCATAAAGGCATCAGCGCGACCATTCTCTAGCATCAAGAAGCCTTCGCCATGGTCTTTTGCTGAGATGATATTGGTATTCATTTTCTTATCATCATTGTACTGACGGATGTAACGCTCTGAAGTCGTACCGGCGGTAGTGACCAAGGTTTTACCTTTTAGGTCTTCAAAGTCTTGGATACCTGAGTCTTTTTTGGTCAATAAACGCGTGCCAATTTCAAAGAAGCCGTTTGAGAAGGCCACTTGTTTTTGGCGTTCTTCGTTATTGGTCGTTGAACCACATTCAAAGTCGACCGTGCCGTTTTGTACCAAAGGAATACGAGTTTGTGAGGTGATCAGGTTATAACGAATTTTTAGATCAGGCATATTCAGTTTTTCTTTTACCGCTTCAACCACTTTCATCTCTAAATCATGGGCGTAGCCAATCGGCTGATTTGGGTCATCAGCGATATAAGAGAACGGAATAGAAGAATCACGGTGACCGACCACGATAGTGCCTGAATCTTTGATTTTTTGTAGTGTGCCGTTGGCATTTGCTGCCGCTTCTGTCGTAGTCGCCCCATCTGCTGGCGGCGCTTCAGTGTTGGTTTGATTGCTATTATTACAACCCGCCAAACCAAGTGCCATAAAGGCAGCCAAAGTTAAGGGTTTAGAGATTAAGTAGGTCATGAGATACATCCTTTTATCACATTATCACAAAATTAAGAGGGGACTTTGGCGTTGTGTAAGCCATTGCTCGACTTTATGTTGGTCATTAAATAACTTTTCCGCCATGCATCCATGCTGTTGCTGTTATTTATCACTATGCAACTTAATGTTACTGTACAACAATTTGAGCGGTGGGGGTAAACTTTTTTTAATAAGGGCGACTTGCAAAATACTTAAGCTTATCTATCTTAATAGATAGCCAATAAAACCACCATAAGCGTAGAAAATACTACAGGCTATTTAGGCGCTGAATACGAGCCTTTATTTTTGATAAATAACTTAAAATCAGCAAGCAATCTAAGCGCTGCGATTGATAAATTATGATCAATCCCCATAAAGCTAACAACTTCTTAATACTACCTATGACCTATGACACAAGATACTCAAGCCCCAAATACTGAGAGCCAAGCGGTTGTTCAGCATCATGATAACGACGTGCGCCAACGCTTTTTTATCGAAGATTCACCGGTGCGCGGCGATGTGGTGCGCCTATCACGCAGCTATGCAACGACGATTGCGCAAAAACCTTACCCTGAAGCGATTAAGCGCTTATTGGGCGAGATGCTAACGGCAGCAAGTTTGCTAATCAGTACCGTTAAAATCAATGGTCGTTTATCGATTCAGTTGCAGTCATCAGACAGCGACAGCTTGCTGAATTGGGCAATGGCTGAATGTGACCAAGACGGTATCATCCGTGCCCTTGCCAGCTGGAAAGGCGACACTGACGAGCAAGTGCAAGCATGGGAAAATATGCTGCACGCAAAAGAAGCGTTTGCGGAATTGGGTGCTGCTGGTCAAGGTGTATTGTTTATCAATATCCAACCTGATGGCGGCGAGCCGTATCAAGGTATCGTTGAGCGTAGCCATGATAATTTGGCGGACTGCTTGGCGCATTATCAAAAGCAATCGGCGCAGATTCCAACGCTGATTAACTTGGCCTCTGATGGTTTGCAAGCGGGCGGTATCTTGGTACAAATGCTACCTCGTACGGCTGAAGAAACCTATGAAGTCGAGCAGAACCAAGACGCTGGTATCGATGATGATTTGTGGACGCGCTTAAGTGTGCTCACGCGCACGGTGAAAGCAGAAGAGCTGACCACGCTTGATACCAACGAGATTCTTTATCGCTTATATAATGAAGAAAAAGTCGTCGCCCCTGACCCTGTTTCTTTATCATTTGGCTGTACCTGCTCACGCGAGAAGTGTGAAATGGCCATCGAGCAAATCGGCGAAACTGAAGTTTTAGATATCGTTGCAGAGCAAGGCGGTACTTTTGAGATGGATTGCGGATTTTGCGGTGAAGTCTATAAATTTAATAAAGATGATGTGGCGGCGATTTTCGCTGAGTAGTCTTTAATTTTATTTATTTGATTGTGCGTATTTGATTTTGCTTAATTCAAAAAGCCCTCAAGTATCATGCTTGAGGGCTTTTTTTTTTTACTATTCCACATTTACGGCTCTAGGCTCATTAAAGGTGATATTAATAATTTCAAGAACTCTTAATCCGCAACTTCATCTATTTCTGGGTAAGAGTAAATACGGTCCTCAAGCGCATATTTCGCTTCATGTGCATCCCCTTGTCTATTGGCTACTAACCAAGCAATGATTTGCTGATGTACCCTATCGTTATAAATTAAATTCATATGATTGACACCATAAAAAATCGCCTTATGACCCTCGGGCACATTCAACGTATGCTCTTCGGTATACTCGCCAAGCGCCGATTCTACCGAAACCAGCCCATCACCGAGTAAGCTTGTGGTCTTGGATTTATAATGCACCTCAACCATAGCTGCCGCGACCAGATAGGTATTTACATGCAAAGGTAAGCGCGTCGGGTGGCGAAATTCTGCGGGCAGCACACTGCGCCCTTCAGCTGATTTCCAGTCCGCATCGCGAATACTGCCATAACGTAAATCAATAATACCTGCACTGCGTAAGTCGCCTAACTTGGCTAATGAGCCTGCAAAAGGCAATTTAGCGATTTTATCTTGAACAAAATGCCCAATCTGCTCCAAGCTTGCGCCATGATGCGGCGAGCCTAAAGTAATAAGATTGCCCACGCGTTCGACCCAGCTAAAACCTTGTTCTTTACCATAAAATAGCGCGCTACGACTCAGCAAACCGCCCATGCTATGACCGATTAAATCAAGCTGGGTGATATCGGGATTATTTTCCACCAAATCTTGCAAAACTTTTGCAAAGCTACGTCCATTACTGGAGATACGTCGACCAGTATTGTAATTCAAATACAAAACTGTCGTGTTTGGCAGCTTGCTACTCAGCGTTTCAGCCAGATTGCCCTCGTCAGCTACTTGCCAGCTTAAGTGACTCATACAAAGCCCGTGACATAAAACAATCACCCGCCCTGACAGTGCATCGCTTTGCACGCGATTGTATTTATCATATAGCACCATCGATACGGCCAATGGATTATGATGGGTGACAAGGTGATCGCCCATGACGCCGTTTAAAATATTAACCACGCGGCGTAAGTTTTTCGGCAACGGCTGTATCTTTTTGGGCTTTAAAACCGTGTTATAAAGCCGCATCCCTGTGGCGATATTATTGCCGACCATTTGCATCGCCTGACGTACCGTGCCATAAATGCGACCGGTGATACCGCGCTGCCAATGCTCAAGGTTGCCTTTATTAAAGCGCCCTAAAGGACGCAATAAAATCTCACGGTGGATAGCTTCTACAATATCCGTGACTTCAACCACGCCCATCGTAGCTAGCTGCGCCAAGCCTTCAAAGAAATCTACCAAGGATATAGGCTGATGCGGTTTGCTATAGCTGTTATCGACCGTTTCTGCGCTTAGCTCATCGACATAAATATATTCAAGTTTCGCCAACTCTTCATAGACATCGCCTTGAAAACCTTCGTCAGTATCCAGTTCATCAGGGGGACGCCGAGTGGTAGCAAATAAATCATGAATGCTTTCTAAAGGTCTTGGTTTGAGCATAGTTTTGATACATCGAGCAATTAAGGAGATTTGCCATACTAGCCTGTAAATGCCATAAACAGAAGATAATGATTGAACTATCCCGTATCTTTATTGTCATAACGGTTACAAGAGTATGAGTATAGATAGAACTTATCGTGTTTTTCTTAGTATTTTATTTATCATTCTTTAAGTTTTTACTAAGCAAAATATATCATCATTATGCTCAGTTTTTAACATAAAAAAACCCCAAATAGTATTTGGGGTTTTGATAGTGAATAGTGAATAGCAGTTTTGGCATTAAGAGCTTTGTCATTTAGAGATTCGTCATTGAAAGCATGGTCATTAATAAATTTATCATTAACCGCTAACTGATAGCTTACTTAACCTCTGCCTGCCATTCATGAGCGCCCAGTTTTAAGCTCAATTGGTCGCCTGCTTGTAAGGCGCCAACACCACTTGGCGTGCCAGTCATAATCACATCACCTGCTTGCAAGCTAAAGGCGTGACTGATATTTACCAATAACTCATAAACAGGAAATAGCATCAAGGCACTATCACCGTCTTGCTTGAGCGCATCATTAATAGTCAGCTGATAATGAATATCTGTGAAATCGCCAAATACTTGCGGGTCAAGCCAATCGCCAAGCACGCACGCGCCATCAAAGCACTTGGCGCGCTCCCAAGGATGACCTTTTTCCTTTAGCTCGGCTTGTAGCTCACGCAAGGTCAAATCTAAACCCAATGTCACTCCACCGACAGCTTGCTTGGCTTCTTCAATCGTTGCCGCTGATAAGTCTGCGGCTAATTGTACACATAGCTCAGCTTCGTAATGCGTTTCACCATATAGCGCCGGATTTGGACGTACAACGCCTTGACGGATAGACACCACCGAAGAGGCAGGCTTCATAAACAATATCGGTGCTTTAGGTACTTCATTGCCTAATTCTTCAGCATGCGCCGCATAGTTGCGACCGACGCAGACCACTTTACCGATAGACGCACGTAAACGCTCATTGGCATCGTTAGCACTGTTATCATTAACGCCCGCAGCAATCGCATCGGCTAAAGACATATGTGGTGATTGGCTCATATTAGATTCTCACGGCAATTTATAAACATTTAGGAGTAGATTTTTATCTTATATTTACTATTACTAAGGAATCGTATTGGTAACCACATCGGGTGGTACGTAGCTGGCGTGACGATTCATACGCTTTTCAAACAATCTAAAGCTAAATAAGATAACCCACGATAGCAAGAGATAAACCACACCGGCGGCAAAGAACAATTCCATCAAGGTATAAGTACGCGCGCTAATCGTACGAGCAACGCCCGTGATATCCATCAAAGCAATGGTTGATGCCAATGCACTACCTTTTAGCATAAAGATAACTTCATTACTGTAGGCTGGAATCACAATACCAAAGGCACGCGGTAAAGTAATGCGCGTCAGCTTCTGCCATTTTGACATGCCAATCGCATCAGCGGCTTCAAGCTCGCCCACAGGAATATTTTGGATAGCACCGCGAATAATTTCTGCCAAATAGGCACTGGTATTGAGGGTAAAGGCAATAATCGCACACCAGTAAGCTTGGCTAAGTACCGGCTCCCATAAGAACGAGTTACGTACCGCTTCAAACTGCCCAAGACCATAATAAATCAGGAATATCTGTACCAGTAGCGGCGTGCCACGGAAAAAGAAGATATATAAAAACGGTAATACTTGCACTAGCCAATTTTTAGACAGTCGTAATAACGCCAAAATCAAACCAAAAAACAAGCCGATAATACCCGAGAAAACGACTAGCTGTACGGTCAATACCGCGCCATTAAGTAAATCAGGGATATGGTCAAAAATGACCTGCCAATTCCAATCCATAGTATCTCTCCTCTACCCTATGGTCGATTGACTTTGAGTGGTTTGATGGGGGCTAGTTTGACGGCTGAGCTTTTTAGCATAACGCGCCGCCGGATTGGCGCGCCATTCAAGCCACATCATAAAGCCGGTAATCAACATGGTCAGACCCAAATAAATAATCGCCGCTGCCATATAAAAAGTAAATGGCTGCTGTGTCGACTGCGCCGCACGCGAGGACTGATACATGATGTCTTTAAGACCGACAACCGAGACCAAGGCCGTATCTTTAAGCAATACCAAAAACAAATTGCCCAAACCCGGCAGCGCAATTTGCCATACTTGCGGCAAGGTAATACGATAAAAGGTCTGAAAAGGACGCATCCCAATCGCTTGCGCTGCTTCGCGTTGCCCTATTGGAATCTCTTGAATCGACATGCGAAAAATTTCAGTCGCATAAGCACCAAAAGCAATAGACAATGCCATGACGCCGCCCCAAAAAGCGCTAATCTCGACATAGTCGTTATAGCCGAACTTTTTGAGGATGCTCATCAGCACGATAGAGCCACCATAATAGATAAACAGTACCAGTAGCAGCTCAGGAATCCCGCGCATCGTGGCGGTATAGACCGTCGCAAGCTTACGCAGCAGCCAGATATTAGACAGCTTTGCTGTGGCACCGAGCAAGCCTAAGAACATGCCGATGATCAGACTGGTCATGGCAAGTTTTATGGTGACGGTAGCGCCGCTTAGTAATAGCGCGCCAAATCCTTGTAAATCAAACACAATTATCCACTCAGTCTCTTTATATTAGCAATTTGCAAAATATGAGTTAAAAGAATCAGCATCAATAGCTGAGCGCTGCTGATAATCGTCTGCCAGATCAAATAGACCTTGGCCTTTTGCGTCATAGAGTGACGTCAGATAATACGATTATTGCGGCGTTAATTGACACAGTAGAAATGAGCGCTGATTTTATCATACTCGCTGCCAGCTATGTTAATACTGACGCGTAAAAGCACTGTCTAAATAGGTGCTTATCAGCATAAATATCAAATAAATCAGTGAGATTTGATAAAACCCGACTGTCAATCACGCTTAAAACGCAATGATTTGCTATAAAAAGCAAAAAAGACATCGCCATCATGGCAATGTCTTTCGCTTAAATGTCTTTATGCTTATTAATACAGCATTCATTCAAGATACTAATAGTATCGAACCATATAGTATCAAACCGCTATTGTGCGGCGCTATCTAACGTTGTTGGTGCTGTTGTTGATGCTGGTGTTGGCGTTGCACTTACTGGTACAGCAAAATACTTTTGATTGATTTTATCATAAGTGCCATTAGACTTTATATTGGCCAATGATTGATTGATTTTTGCTTGCAGGGCTTCATCATTAGGACGCACGGCAATAGCAAAGTTATCATTAATATCAATCTCATCGCCTTTTAACACATAATCACTACCTGACGCTGAGCCAAGCCATTCTAACGCTGGCAGTTTGTCAGATATCATGGCATCGACACGACCGGAACCCAAATCTAAAAAGGCATTACTCAAGGTATCATAAAGCTTCATATTGGCTTTTGGATAAGTATCTTCTAACCACTGTGAAGAGATAGTCGAGCGCTGCGCAGCAATAGAATGCGCATTGATATCGCTACTATTAGCTGGATCAAAGCTGCTGTCTTTTTTGGCTAAAAATACCAACGCATTGCTAAAGTACGGATCGGTAAAAGCAACTTGCTTTGCGCGCTCAGGCGTTACCGACATTGCCGCGACGATGGCATCGTATTTACCCGCTTTAAGGCCAGGAATAATACCATCCCAATCTTGCGCCATAATCTCACAGGTCATCTGCATATCGTCGCAGATAGCATTGGCAATCTCAACATCGAAGCCGCCAAGCGTCCCATCAGCATTGGTATAGTTAAAGGGTGCATAAGCGCCTTCGGTACCGATACGTAGCACATTGTCATCTGCCGCAGCGCTGTTATTTTCCGTCGCTTCTGTTGTCTTCGTTGCCTCTGAGCTAGCGGTTTCGTTAGTCTCATTTTGACCATTACTGCAACCCGCCAACGCCAATAATGCCGTTAGGGCTAGCATCGGCTTTGCCTTTAAGAAAGGTTTACTGGCGGATGAAGAAGTAGCAGACGTACTAAATATGCTGGCTGAGAGAAGATGGTTGCTCATAATCATCCTTGATGTTGTTACTGGGTATTATTAATTAGTATTATTACTTAGACTTGGCATTGTTACTTGGCATTATCACTTAGCAAAATATTACAAATGGCATAAAGCACGCTTTAGTCAAAACGTGCTTTATTAAAACCAGCGCTTATCTAATAGGCCTTTATGAAAAGTCCTATTAGTTAGTCGCAGCTTCTGCTTGTTCTTCTTTAGCAATCACAGCATTGGCATCGACATTACCATCATCAACCACCACCACTTCTTTGACACCCTCAGTCGCTACTGCTTTTTGTGCCGCCGCTGTTGAGCTGGTACCAAAATAGCTACCGGTGATTTGGTCATAAGTGCCGTTGTCTTTAAGTTCAGCCAGTGCTTTATTAAACTTAGCAACTAATGGATCGCCTTTACGGAAGGCAATGCCCATCGCATCATCACTGGTGCTGATTTCTTGCCCTTTAACTTCGTAGTCTTTACCCGCTTCGGTTTTTAGCCAATCAATACCCGTAACTTTATCAGACATCATGGCACGGACACGACCTGAGGTTAGGTCTAGGTAAGCATTGTCTTGGGTATCATAAAGTTTGATATCAGAGTCAGCATGTTTTTCTTGCAGATACTGTGACGCAACCGTTGAGCGCTGTGAGGCAATCGGCTGACCTTTTAGACCATCGACGCTAATATCATCGCCTTTTTTACCGATTAGGATAATGCCAGTATGAAAGTATGGGTCGCTGAATTCTACGACTTCTTTACGCTCAGGCGTGATTGACATACCAGCGATGGCGGCATCAAATTTCTGTGCATTGAGCCCCGGAATTAAGCCATCCCAATCTTGCGAGATAACTTCACACTCGGCTTTCATTTGCGCACATAGAGCGTCGACCAGCTCAATCTCATAGCCGATTAATTTGCCATCAGCGTCGGTATAGCTAAAAGGCTTATAGCTGGATTCTGTAGCGATTTTGATGTTTAAAGGCGCATCAGTAGCGGCATCTGTCTCAGTGCTTTCAGTCGGTGCTGAGCTGTTATTACAAGCCGTAAGCATAAGCATCGCCGCACTAAGTGGGGCAAGCCACAAGGCTTTTTTGCTTATTGATGATGTCATTGAAGTAATCATAGGGTTTATTCCTTAATATATTGACCAGCCGTTTGTTAATCCGCAATGGGTCAGTCATTCGTTAATCAACGCTTCTCAAAACAGTCTATTGATTGAAGACTCTTATCAAAGCGTAGCAAGCAAATTATTGACCGAAGTTTTCCTGTTCAAGACGGGCAAGCTCACCGTTACTACGGATTTCGCTCAGCGCTTTATTAAAGTCGTCTTTGATTGAATCACCTTTACGAACAGCAATGGCAATATTATCGTCGTTATCAATCTCATCACCCACGATGCCGAAGCCTTCTGGGTTGTCCGCTAACCATGACTTGGCAGAGACTTTTTCAGCAAGTACGGCATCACTACGACCAGATTTTAGGTCTAAATAGGCATTATCATAATTATCATAAAGCTTAACGGTATTACCGTCTTTGCCTTCATAATTGTCTTGTAAGTACGCACCCGGAGTCGTTGAACGTTGACCACCAAGGGTTAGGCTCTTAATTGCTTTAGGGTCAAAACCACCTTTGGTATCGGTGAGCCAAACCATGGTATTGGCAAAGTACGGCTCACTGAAATCGACCTTTTCTTGACGCTCAGCGGTGATAGACATCCCAGCGATGACGGCGTCATATTTCTGCGCCAATAAGCCTGGAATAATACCGTCCCAATCTTGGGCAACGATTTCACATTTGGCTTGCATTTGCGCACATAACGCATTGGCAACATCGATATCGAAACCCGCCAAGCTGCCATCGGCATTGGTATAGTTAAAAGGAGGGTAAGCGCCCTCGGTAGCGATACGAATGGTCTTACCAGCTGTTTCTGCGGCAGGGGCATCGGCATTGGTATCAGTAGCTTCGTTAGCAGGCTGACTGCAAGCACCAAGCATGAGCGCGGCGGTAACGGTCATCGATGACCACAATAGGCGAGAATTCGACATCATACATTCCTTAAATTCTGATGGATTTTTTAATATAGGGTTCTGATATTTTGTTCTCTGACGTCCCTGCCAGAAAAGCAATTCAATGCACAGAAAACACAGGCAGGCATCATAAGCAACTGCCTGTAAACCTTTTGATAATACCTGACTCAAATATCAAAAACAAACGTTTTGCATACCGACTGTGATTATTGAGTAATAAAAACCCTAAGAAAATTACCAATGAGTAATTTTGGCGTTTTAATCGCTTTAAACATTTAAAACTTAAAGCAGCGTCTAAATCAAAACCGTTAAAACTAAAGCCGTTAAAGTTAAAGTAAATAAAATTGAAACGACTAAAATTAAAACAAATGAAAATGTCCTGTTAGTTTTTGCGATGCGAGGCCATAAAGTCTTTAACGCGATCAGATTTCGGGTTATCAAAGACTTGCTCAGGCGTACCAATCTCTTCAATCACACCTTGATGAAGGAACACCACCTTGCTTGATACTTCACGGGCAAAGCGCATCTCATGAGTGACAATCAACATGGTACGCCCCTCTTCAGCAAGCTCGCGCATGACGGCGAGCACTTCATTGACCAGTTCAGGGTCGAGTGCCGAGGTTGGCTCATCAAATAATAACACCTGCGGCTGCATCGCAAGCGCACGCGCAATCGCCACACGCTGACGTTGACCGCCTGATAAATTCGCTGGATAAGCGTCTTTTTTATCAAGCAAACCAACTTTATCGAGCAGCTTTTCAGCATCACTAATCGCTTGGGCTTTTTTGATTTTTAGGACTTGCGTTGGCCCTTCGATGATATTTTGCAAAATGGTCTTGTGCGGCCACAAGTTAAAGTTCTGAAAAACAAATCCCACGCGCGCACGTAAGCTTTCTAGCTGCTTGATATCTGCCGCTTGCAATTCGCCCGACTTAGTAGGTTTGAGCATCAGCTCATCATTACCGATGATGATACGACCTTGATTGGGCTTTTCGAGCAGATTAATACAGCGCAGCAAGGTCGACTTACCGGAGCCAGACGAGCCTAAAATAGAGATGACGTCGCCATCATAGGCGGTGAGTGACACCCCTTTTAGCACGTCTAATGAGCCATAGCTTTTATGGACGTCTTGTAGATCTAAGGCGATAGGCCGAGTCGGATTCTTTGCAGTATCAAGCATGGTTTAGCAGACTTCCAATAAATATGAGTGAAAACATGAATAAAAAATGCGCTATCAAACAGCTCTATAATAAGTAACTCTATTAATAGCTGCTTTATCAGTATGAGTAATACAAAGCTAAAGCGAGCAGTATTTTAGTAGTGCTGTATTAGTCGCATTATTTTGATAACGTTATGATGGGTTCAATAAAGGCGCGATATTGTCGCCTATAATGCAATAAAAAGGCAAACCTTGTCGCTTTTGCCTATGAGCTTTTGACCAAGCAATACCCTTTATAAAATGAGGCCCATAACGCACAGTCAGTTATGGGCCTCATTTTATCATCTTAACGCCGTTAGCGCTGTTTTATCTGCGGCATTAGTAGGTCGAAACATGCTCTTCGCTTTCAGTACCGTCGAGTACCTCTGCCTCATCGGCCGTTGCGACTGCCACATCATCATTTTCGCCGACGACCATATTTTCGTTAGTGTTGGCAGCACTGTCGTTTGCGCTAGCTACCGCAGCATCATCATTGCTGCCTGCTGTAGCAACGCCAGTCGCTTCATCTTCTACCGCTGTCTGAGCATCGGCTGTTGGTTCGACATCCATCGGCGCTTCATCTTTTTTACCGCAAGCACTGACACTTAAGGCCGCTGCCACCAAACCAACCGTTAACCAGTTTTTATAGGTTTTATTTTCAATCGCCATTTTATTCTCCATCATAAGTATTTTTCATATTAGCGCCCACTATACTCACGATTTATCAGTACTACCTTAGCAGTTACAGCGCAGTTCTGTTAAAAATACGTAACAGCGCCCTGACTTTTAACTGCTTATCTTTTTATTTCTAAATGCTATTTATTATGGATAAAATTTAAATACGAGTAAAAACATCAATCCAAATATTTAGTAAATAACCCTAAAAACAAGGTTAAAGAAAACTCTGCAGTGCTTGATAAACGGTCTTTGTTCACAAAATCGACTTTACTATCGTCCTCATCTCCTCTATGTTAAATAGCAGAGTGCCCTTAATTTCTAAAAAGCCATCAGTTTCTAGAAAACAGACAGGCGCTAAAAAATATACTTTGGTAGATTGCTGATAATAATTGGCGGCTTTAGCTGCTTTTCTTTATGCCTCAACCTATATATGAGCATGTTATAAAATCTAGGATTCATTATTTAGGATTCATCATTACTAATCTGCAAACCCTCTATTGATAACTATAAGGAAGTTAATTTATGAGTCAATCGAATACCACAGATGTTACCGCTTATATGCAAAGCGTTGGTCAGCAAGCACGTGCCGCATCACGAGCGCTGGCGGCGGCCAATACTGGCGATAAAAATTCCGCCTTGATGGCAATTTATGACGAATTAAAAAGCGCCAAAGCCGATATTTTAGCGGCCAATAAAGTCGATATGGATAAGGGTGCAAAAAACAACTTAGACGCCGCTCTACTAGATCGCCTAGAGCTAAACGACGCGCGCTTTGATGGTATGTTGCAAGGCTTAAAAGACGTCTCCGCGCTGCCCGATCCTATCGGCGCAGTCACTGATATGACCTATCAGCCATCAGGTATTCATTTGGGTAAAATGCGCGTACCACTTGGCGTGGTCGGTATGATTTATGAGTCGCGTCCTAACGTCACTTTGGAGGCGGCTTCGCTTGCGCTAAAGTCCGGTAACGCCATTATCTTACGTGGTGGCTCTGAAGCCTTTGAATCCAATCAAGCGATTGCCAAATGTATTTTAAAAGGCTTAAACAAGGTCGGTTTATCTGAGCATAGCGTGCAAGTGTTAGAAACCACTGACCGCGCTGCTGTTGGCGAGCTGATTACCATGACAGAATATGTCGATGTTATCGTGCCACGCGGCGGTAAGGGTTTGATTGAGCGTATCAGCCGTGATGCCCGCGTCCCTGTCATTAAACATCTAGATGGTAACTGTCATACCTTTATTGATAGCGACGCCGATGCCGATATTGCCATCAAGGTCAGCGTCAATGCCAAAACCCATCGCTATGGTACTTGTAATACTATGGAGACGCTGTTGGTCGATGAATCAGTTGCCAATGAGTTATTACCAAAAATTGCTGAAGCCATCGTAAAAGCTGATGATGCCATGCAACTGCGCCTTGATGATAAAGCACAAGCTATTTTAAATGACAATGCTACCCTTCAAGGTCATCTGTCAGCGGCGACTAGCGCAGACTGGGATACAGAGTATCTTGCACCTATATTAGCGGTGAAAGTGGTATCGGGTATCGATGAAGCGATTGAGCATATCAATACTCATGGCAGCCAGCATACCGACGTTATCATTACCGACAATTATACCAAGTCGCAACGCTTTATCCGTGAAGTCGATTCGGCAAGCGTTATGATTAACGCCTCTAGCCGTTTTGCCGATGGATTTGAATACGGGCTTGGGGCGGAAATCGGTATCTCAACCGATAAAATCCATGCGCGTGGACCGGTTGGACTCGAAGGCTTAACTTCGCAAAAATGGATCGTTTACGGTCACGGCGAAACCCGCGCCTAGCGCATTACTTCTTCACTACAATTTATCGTCTTACCTCAAGTATAATCCATAAAAAACGTCAGCTTAATTGCTGGCGTTTTTTTATTATTGATAAATATGTTATATATGGCACATAAAAATTATTTTGCTGAATAAAAACCGTCGACAGGATAGCGCGCCCATGCAAAGTGGCAAGATTAAACACTGGAATGCTGATAAAGGCTACGGCTTTATTGAGGTAGACAATCAAAGTGAAGATGTCTTCTTTCATATCAGCACCGTACGCCTGTCGCAGCCTATAAGCGAAGGTCAACGCGTCTATTTTAACAGTCAGCGTAATGAAAAAAATCAATTACGCGCAACTGAAGTCACCTCTAATGAATTGAGTATTTTAGAAACATCAGTATCAAATTCAGCATCGAATTCAACATCAAATTCAGCGCATCGCAACCTAGATAATGCGCAGCAGAAAAATAATCGAAACGCTCAGCAGAAAAACAATCGATATAAAAATACTCGTGGTAGCCAAAACAAGAAAAATGGCTTCTCTACCCTATTGAGTTTCATCGCCCTTATTGCCGTTGCGGTTTACTTTTTTGGGGATTTAAAATCCAGTTTATTTACAGATAGCACGCCAGCAACTTCTATATCGCAGACGGCCTCTAAAACCAGCAGTTCAGGTTCCGCAGCTATCACAGGTGATGCGCAAATCGACCAAACGCTTGTACTTATTAAGCAAGGCGGTCCTTTTCCTTATCCTAACAAAGATGGCACAACCTTTTATAATCGCGAAGGCAAGCTACCCGCCCAGTCGCAAGGCTATTACCGCGAATATACCGTGCCTACGCCGGGGGTTTCCCATCGCGGTGCACGGCGCATTGTCACCGGCGGTCATCCACCGACCATTTATTATTTGACCGTCGACCATTATGATAGCTTTCGACAATTGCAGGTGAACTGATATGAGCCAAGCTATTTACTATGTTAATAAAAACCAGATCAATCAAAGCAACACTAATCAAAACTGTATTAATCAAAACTGTATTAATCAAAACGGCGTTGACCAAAACAGTATCAAGCAAAATAACATCAATCAAAGCAACTCTGCCCTCATTGACAGCATTCCTGAGCAAGCGCTTAACATTCCCATTGGCAATGTTTTGGATAAAAAAACACTACTAAATAGCTTAGCGAAAGTAGCCAATTTTCCCGACTATTTTGCCCATAATTGGGACAGCGCTTGGGACTGTTTGACCGATAGTGATATCACTCACCTCACGCTTTACTTAAATGGGGTAGAGAAAATTAACACTGAGGACTTTAATGTCTTTAAGCGTATCATTGAGGACGCCTATAAAGATTTTGGTAAACCGCAATTGTGGATTGTTGCGGCGTCAGATGATGCATGTGAATAGCGAGATGACCAGAACCTAAATTCGAGATAAAACCAGCTTTATCCCGAATTTAGGTTAATTTATATTTATAGAAAGGATTAACCTATGGAAATCACCCTCAACGGCTACTACACCTTGATATTGGCCACCTTAGTGCTCTTGCTTGGACGCTTTTTAGTCAAACGGATTAAATTTCTAGAAGACTTTAATATTCCAGAGCCAGTGGCCGGTGGTTTGGTTGCAGCGATTATCGTTTACATTCTTAATATCTTTTGGGGTTATAGCTTTAACTTTCATCAAGGACTGCAAACCGCAACCATGCTGATGTTTTTTGCCTCTATCGGACTCAGCGCTGATTTTAGTAGGCTAAAGGCAGGCGGCTCGCCACTATTGATTTTCACCATCGTGGTATCGGTGTTTATCATCTTACAAGATGTCGTGGGCGTGGCGATGGCAAGCGTACTTGGACTTGACCCACTCCTCGGCTTGGTAACAGGTTCAATTGCCCTAACAGGTGGACACGGTACAGCAGGCGCTTGGGGCATTACTCTAGAAGAGCAGTATGGTGTGGTTGGTGCCACGACACTTGGTATCGCGGTCGCCACTTATGGTTTGGTTGCAGGTGGCGTCATCGGCGGTCCGGTTGCCCGTCATTTGATTAAAAAACTTGGTTTAAAACCAGCGGCGGCTAATCCAAATCCGAGTGAGGTTGAACGACTTGCCGCCGAGCAATCACTCTATAGCACCAAGCATAACGAAGAGGAAGTGCATGGTAATAAGGAGATGTTTGAGAAGCCTGATAACATTCGTCTTATCACCGCCTCCTCTACCATTGAATCCTTGGCACTATTTGCCGCGGCATTGGCTTTCGCTGACATCATGACTTTGTTGGCGCAAGATACGTGGTTTGAGCTACCTACCTTCGTATGGGCGCTGGCTGGCGGTGTGATTCTACGTAATACCTTAACCATGGTATTCAATTTTGATATGTTTGACCGTGCTATCGACGTGATTGGTAACGCTTCTTTGAGCTTGTTCTTAGCGATGGCTTTATTGTCATTGAAACTTTGGCAGTTGACTGACCTCGCAGGACCGGTATTAATTATCTTACTGGTGCAGACGCTACTGATGATTGGTTATGCTTACTTTATTACCTTTAAGGTTATGGGTAAAGATTATGATGCTGCCGTACTATCAGCGGGACATTGTGGTTTTGGTATGGGCGCAACGCCGACGGCGATTGCCAATATGCAGGCGGTCACCGATCGCTACTTGCCATCACATAAGGCGTTTTTGATTGTGCCGATGGTTGGTGCGTTCTTTGTCGATATCGTTAACGCCACTATCTTGCAGATATTTACCAAATTGCCGTTTATGTGATTTGATAAAGTTAAACCCTGATTTAAATAGCTGTAAAACAAAAAAACCGCCTAGCAAAAAAGCTAAGCGGTTTTTTTATCTCTAAATTATAAAACTAATGAATCAGAAATTACTGATTTTTAGCATAAACAGGAAGCTCTTTACAGATAGCTTCAACTTTACCGCGTACTTCAGCAGCGACTTTTTCATCGCCACGGCTATCTAGCACGTCACAAATCCAACCTGCCAAATCACTAGCTTGCGCTTCGTTAAAACCGCGAGTAGTAATCGCTGGCGTACCGATACGGATACCAGAAGTCACAAATGGAGATTTTGGATCGTTTGGTACAGCGTTTTTATTGACAGTGATATGCGCATCACCCAACCATTTATCCGCTTCTTTACCGGTCATTTCTTGCTTGACTAGGCTGATCAGCATGAGATGGTTTTCAGTACCACCAGAGATGATTTCATAACCGCGATCTTGGATGACTTTTGCCATCGCTTGGGCGTTTTTAACCACTTGCTGCTGATAAGTTTTGAAGTTATCTTCTAAGGCTTCTTTAAAGCAAACCGCTTTTGCCGCGATGACGTGCATCAACGGGCCGCCTTGGTTACCTGGGAATACCGCAGAGTTTAACTTTTTCGCAAGCTTCTCATCACGAGCTAAAATCATACCTGAGCGTGGGCCACGTAGGGTTTTGTGCGTTGTAGTCGTGACCACATCCGCAAATGGTACTGGGCTTGGATAAACACCACCAGCAACCAAACCAGCAACGTGTGCCATATCAACAAGCAAGTACGCACCAACTTCATCAGCGATGTCACGGAAACGCTGCCAATCAACGACTTGTGAATACGCTGAGAAACCAGCAATAATCATCTTTGGCTTGTGCTCACGAGCAAGGGCATCAACTTGATCATAATCGATAAGGCCAGTTTCTTCAACCAAACCATACTGTACGGCGTTGTAGTTTAGACCTGAGAAGTTGATATGCGCGCCATGCGTCAAGTGACCACCTGCGTCTAGGCTCATACCTAGTACCGTGTCATTGGCGTCTAATAATGCTAAGAAAACAGCAGAGTTTGCTTGGCTACCTGAGTGTGGCTGGACGTTGACGTACTCAGCACCAAACAACTCTTTTGCACGATCAATGGCCAATTGCTCAACCACATCAACGTGCTCACAACCACCGTAATAACGCTTACCAGGATAGCCTTCAGCGTATTTATTGGTTAGGTCAGTGCCTTGTGCTTCCATCACTGCTTGTGAGCAGTAGTTTTCTGAAGCGATAAGCTCGATGTGGTTTTCTTGACGAACGCTTTCAGCGGCCATGGCTTCAGCAAGTACTGGATCAAACTCTTTGATAGAAATATCTTTAAACATAGTGATGTCCTAGGTAGTGGCTATCGTTAATGGTGGTGCTCATTGAAAAGAGGCGAGTAATAAAAGGAGGTGAAAATGGGCAAGCAAAGGCAATTAACCTGTTATTAACTTGTCCAGATTGGCAATAAAATCGAACGATAAAGGCATCGATATCATCGCTAAAGATTAAGTGTAACATGAAAATTTGTACTGTGAGCGCAAAAAAACCTCACGGAAAGCTGAAGGATTTAAATGACGCCGTAATGAGGTTATCAAGCAAATAAATGCGCAATAAAATCATTGTTTTATATTTTTTATTTCTAGGTCTAGGTCTTGCTTGATTTGTTAGTCAAATAATTATTTGTCGCCCATAAAAAAACAGCCATTATTAAGAGCGACTGTTTTATTTATTAATACATTAGTTAATGCATGCATCGACATCAAGCATCACTAGACAAAAACGCTGCTAAAAAAGTCTCACTAATCAGTATTTTGCGCCCATACCAATCATACAGCGTCTGCCGTTGCCAGCCCTCTGCCGTTTTTTCGATAGAACGTTGATTGGGCAAGGTGCGACTGCGCTTAAATAATACATAGCCAATCGGTGTGCTTTTCAATTGCTGTAAACGGCGGGCGCGCCCTTTTAAACTTACTAAAGGGAAAATGCTTTGTGCTTGCACCCATGGCTGCTCATCATTGCCATATAACTGTGCCTCGCGTACCCACGCTAGTAATGGACGGCTCAGCGCCGCACCTTTTACACCCAATTGCTTTTTTTGCGCCAAGGACAATAATCGATAACCCTCAAAGTTACGCTTGACACGTAATGGCTGCCCTGCTTTTACCTCCAGCATGGCAGTGAGCGAACCTTCCGTATTGAGAAATTCTAATAGCTCACTGGGAGGCGATAACAGGTCAGAACAACAAAGATTAGAGGTCATAGTTTATGGCTGATAGTAAAGTATTAGATAGAAAGTTATTGAGTAGAGATTACCAAAGAAGATTTATTGTGCATTAATTAGTGTTATCAAGAATCATTGCCATTAAACGTCGGCATATTATCAATATTAAAAGGCAATGCTGCAAAGGCTTGCTCTCGATATTGCGCCATATGCAGTCGGTCTTTGGCACAAAAATCGCTAATCGCTGGGACAAAACGCGCATCGTAAATGCGATGCAAAGAATGAGTCTTGGTCGGAATAAAACCACGAATTAATTTATGCTCACCTTGGGTGCCGGGGTCAAAATAGGTCAAACCTTGCTCGATAGCGAACTCGATACCTTGATAATAACACAGCTCAAAGTGCAGGCTATCATACTCACCAAGCGCGCCCCAATAACGACCATACAGCGTTGCATTTTTACTATCAGGCTTATCATATAAAAATAAACTGCTGGCGATAATATCAGCATTGGCATCAAGCGCTTGCGCGAGCATCAAATGCTCAGGCATGGTTGCTGCCAATCTCTTGAAAAAGTCTAGTGTGAGATAAGGCTGCTGCCCGCGCACGGCGTAGGTCATTACATAACAATGATAAAACGTCTGCCAATCTTCTTCAGTGATAGCATCACCGCATTTGCGCTGACATACAATACCTTGCTCGGCGACTTTGCGCCTTTCCGCACGAATGGTTTTACGTTTTTTGGCTCTTAGCGTGGCCAAAAATGCCTCAAAGTCGGTAAATGGCTGACTGTCTTGGCTTAAATGCTTATTTTGCCATAAAAACTGACAGCCTTGGCGCTCCAGTATCGGTAACTCAATCGGTTTTGCCGCCCCGCCATTTGCTTGACTGTTAAGCGCCATTTCTATATCAATATCAGTCGGCAGCGCTGCGTGAGCGATAGCCGCCATCTCAGGCGTAACAAACAAGCCATGCCAGCCTGATGCTTCTACTTGCTGAGCGATATCGTCAACCCCTGCGATAGCTGCCTTTAAAATATCAGCATCTAGCGCCTCACCCTCTGCTAGCCATAAACGTTGCCCAGTAATGGGTGTATAAGGTGCGCTGGTCACCAAACGCGGATAATAATCGAGGCCATACTGTGCATAGGCTTGTGCCCACGCATGGTCAAAGACAAACTCGCCTTGATGGTGAACTTTAATAAAAACGGGCATGACCGCAATCGGTTGGCCTATTTGTTCTGAAGATAGCTTTGATGAGGATAGCTTGGTCGAAGATAATACTTCCTCAGTTGCATCATTATTACTATCGTTTGGGCGATGAATTAAGATATAAATCGGCAACCAGCCGGCTTTTTCGCCGATTGCGCCCGTATCACTAAGCGCCTGCCAAAACTCAAACGACATAAAAGGCGTATCTGGTGTCTGCCAGTTAGTCAATTGCTGCCAGCTGCTATCGCTGAGTAACGCATATTGCAAATTCATCATCACCACACTCTCACCCTGCTATTTCTTAGACCATTTTTCTTTAGCGTTTAGCCTATCAAACTACCATGCTTTTGCTGTCACAATTTGCAAAAACTCAGCAATTTATCCAATCGCCAAAATAAGAGCACTTTGTTTATATTTAAAACGTCCTCTTAAAATGCCCTTGTCGAAACACCTTTGTTGAAAAAGAGAAGAAAAAGCAGCACAAAAAAAGCCATTGTCAGCAAAGCAGCTGACCAAATGGCTTATTTGTTAATGACTGTTTTATTTTTATGGCTGAAAATTAAGCTTAAGTACAGATTTGGTTTGGGCTGCAATAAACGCTAAAAACGGCTGTTTCAAAGAATAGTTTTATTGGATAATAATCACTATAGCAAGCTCATTGTTGCAGAAATAAGCTCATGTGTGCAGAAAATAGTATTAAAAGCGTGCAAATTGTCTGCAAAAGATGATATCGACGCTGATGACTGGTAGAATAAGGCTATTACTAGCTTAATATAATTCAGATACATAGGATATGAGCGAAAATAGTATACTTAGTTCAATGTACAAGATTGACATCATATCGAATTTATAGTGGATCGACTATAATATGGCGTCAGTCAGACATTTTCAGACCATTTTAGTCTGAGAGCTTTGAAGTAAATGGTCAAGATGACCTTTGAATAATGACCTTTAATAAAATAAGTGCTTGCTACAGCGACTTTTTAACAAAGGCCAACCTAAGAAAGGTCAGTCACTGCTTATGAAAGATTTTTCTAGCAGTCTTGACACTCTAGAATGGCAATAAACGACGACACTTGATGTATTTGAACCAACCCGTAGCCCATTATTGTATGCAGGCTGTATAGAGCTGTTAAATAATACCTCAGCTTTATTGGCCTCATTAATGACAACAAGGAATACTCTACTAACATGTCAAAAATTATTTATACAAAAACTGACGAAGCCCCAGCGCTTGCAACCTTATCATTCTTGCCTATTGTAAAAGCATTTACCCAAACAGCAGGCATCGAAGTCGAAACCAGTGATATCTCTGTTGCAGCGCGTGTGTTGGCTGAATTTCCAGAATACTTAACGGAAGAGCAGCGCGTTCCTAATAACCTAGCTGCGCTTGGTCAATTAACCCAAGATCCAAATGCCAATATCATCAAATTGCCAAATATCAGTGCCTCTGTAGGGCAATTAAAAGCGGCAATTAAAGAGATACAAAGCAAAGGCTACGCGATTCCTAACTTTCCAGATGAGCCGCAAACGGAAGAAGAAGAAGAAATCCGTCGTCGCTATGGCAAAAGCCTAGGCAGCTCGGTAAACCCTGTCATACGTGAGGGTAACTCAGACCGCCGTGCGCCAAAAGCAGTGAAAAACTACGCCCGTAAGCACCCGCATTCTATGGGTGAGTGGAAGCAATGGTCACAAACGCACGTCTCACACATGCACAGTGGCGACTTCTATGACGGCGAGCAATCGATTACCTTAGATAAAGCCCGTACCGTACGTATGGAGCGCGTGGCTGAAGACGGCACGGTTAATGTCTTCAAATCAGGTATTGCTTTGCTCGATAAAGAAGTCATCGACTTGATGTTTATGAGCAAAAAAGCGCTGCTTGAATTTTATGAGCGTGAAATGGAAGATTGCCGTGAAGCCGGTATCTTATTTTCACTACATGTAAAAGCCACTATGATGAAGGTCTCGCATCCTATCGTCTTTGGACACGCGGTTAAAACCTATTATAAAGATGCCTTTAATAAGCATGGCGCGTTATTTGACGAGTTAGGTATTAACGTCAATAACGGCATGGCAAGTCTGTACGAAAAAATTGCCGAATTGCCTGCCAGCTTACGTGAAGAGATTGAGCGCGATTTACATGCTTGCCAAGTACATCGTCCACGTCTAGCGATGGTTGATTCATCAAAAGGTATCACCAACTTCCATTCACCAAGTGATGTGATTGTTGATGCTTCTATGCCTGCTATGATCCGTTCAGGCGGTAAAATGTGGGGCGCTGATGGCAAAATGTATGACTGTAAAGCAGTTATGCCTGAGTCTACTTTTGCGCGTATTTACCAAGAAATGATTAATTTCTGTAAATGGCATGGCAACTTTGACCCAACCACGATGGGTACCGTACCTAACGTTGGCTTAATGGCGCAAAAAGCAGAAGAGTATGGTTCGCACGATAAAACCTTCGAAGCAAGCGATTCGGGCATAGCTCGTATCGTTGACGAAGAAACTAATGAAGTATTGCTTGAGCAGCGTGTTGAGAAAGGTGACATCTGGCGCATGTGTCAGGTCAAAGACGAGCCAATTCAAGATTGGGTGAAGCTTGCCGTACGCCGCGCCCGTGAATCAGATACGCCAGTTATCTTTTGGTTAGACCCTTACCGTCCACATGAGAACGAGCTGATCAAAAAAGTACAAACCTACTTAAAAGATCATGACACTGACGGTCTACATATCGAAATCATGTCTCAAGTTCGTGCGATGCGTTATACCTTAGAGCGCGTTGCTCGCGGTCTAGATACCATTTCTGCTACCGGTAATATTTTACGTGATTACCTAACTGACTTGTTCCCGATTTTAGAATTGGGTACCAGTGCTAAAATGCTGTCAGTTGTCCCACTAATGAAGGGCGGCGGTTTGTTTGAAACAGGCGCAGGTGGTTCAGCACCGAAACATGTACAACAATTGCTTGAAGAAAACCATCTACGTTGGGATTCTCTTGGTGAGTTCTTAGCCTTGACTGAGTCTTTAGAGCATTTAGCTAAAAACGACGGCAATGCCAAAGCTAAAGTATTGGCCGATACGCTTGATAGAGCCACTGAAACGCTGCTGTTAAATGACAAATCGCCTTCACGTAAAACGGGCGAATTGGATAACCGTGGTAGCCATTTCTATCTGGCTATGTACTGGGCTCAAGAGTTGGCAGCACAAGATGAGAATAGCGAGCTAAAAGCACAATTTGCGCCATTGGCACAAAAGCTTGAAAGCAATGAAGCGGCTATCATTGAACAGATGAATGCGGTTCAGGGTAAGCCTATGGATCTAAAAGGCTACTACTTGGCAGATGAAGCTTTAGCTGAAAAAGCCATGCGTCCAAGTGCCTTATTCAACGAGACTATTGCTTCATTATAGTTGGCTCTAAACTGAATAAATGGCTCTAAACTGACTTAGTAAACGTTGTTAAGTCAGCATGAATCAAACACCCCAAAGGTCTAGACTTTTGGGGTGTTTTTTATGGCTAAATAAATAGATAACCGTAAAAAAGCCACCTACATTGTTGTAGATGGCTTTTTAAAATATAACTGGGTAAAACTCAGCTAACCAAAGTTTCTTAACCTTTTTTTAATTAAGTATCCATATGTTTAATAATGGCTTGACCAAACTCAGAGCTGCTGAGCAAAACAGCATCTGGCATCAAACGCTCAAAGTCATAAGTGACGGTTTTATTCTTAATCGCCCCTTTGATACCATCGATCACAAGGTCGGCAGCTTCGGTCCAACCCATATCGCGTAGCATCATTTCAGCAGATAAAATCAATGAGCCTGGATTAACTTTATCTTGACCGGCATATTTTGGTGCCGTACCGTGAGTTGCTTCATAGACAGAGATTGACCCGCCTTTATTGGCACCCGGTGCGATACCGATACCACCCACTTCTGCGGCCAGCGCATCAGAGATATAGTCACCGTTTAAGTTTAACGTTGCGATAACGGAATAATCAGCAGGACGCATCAAGATTTGCTGTAAAAAAGCATCAGCGATGACGTCTTTAATGACAATTTCATTACCCGTTTTTGGGTTTTTTATCGTCATCCAAGGACCACCATCTAATAGCTCAGCACCGAAACGCTCAGCGGCAAGCTCATAGCCCCACTCTTTAAACGCGCCTTCTGTAAATTTCATGATATTACCTTTGTGCACGAGGGTGACACTCGGTAAGTCATTATCGATAGCATGTTGAATAGCTTTACGCACCAAACGCTGCGAGCCTTCTTTTGATACCGGCTTAATACCGATACCGCAGTCATCGGAGAAGCGGATTTTGGTCACGCCCATCTCTTCTTTCAAAAACTTGATGACTTTTTTTGCATCATCACTGCCCGCTTTCCACTCGATACCTGCGTAGATATCTTCTGAGTTTTCACGGAAAATCACCATGTCTGTCAATTCTGGGCTATGCACAGGGCTTGGCACGCCTTCAAACCAGCGTACTGGACGCTGACAGACGTATAGGTCAAGCTCTTGACGTAGCGCGACGTTTAGTGAGCGCATACCGCCGCCAACTGGCGTGGTCAATGGACCTTTGATACTCACCACGTATTCGCGCAGAACCTCAAGCGTTTCGGTCGGTAGATATTCGCCATCATAAATTTTCGAGGCTTTTTCGCCGCAATATACTTCCATCCAAACGATAGATTTTTTGCCTTGATAGGCTTTTGAGACCGCGGCATCAACCACTTTAATCATCACCGGCGTGATATCCACACCGATGCCATCGCCTTCGATAAAGGGAATAATTGGATGATTGGGTACGTTTAGGGTTAAATCAGCATTAACGGTTACTTTTTCGCCGTCTCTTGGGACGATTACCTTTTCATATGGCATGGGTCAAACTCCTTGATTGTATTTTTATAGTAGATAGCGCAAGCATCGTTGGCATCATGGCATCATGGCATCATTGGCATTCTGTTATCTTCGCTAGCTATTTATGTTTTGCTTTTGGCTTTAGCTAAGCAGCATAGCGAGTTAAACGCTAATTATTTGAGTAACATATATTGAGCAGAGCGTACTGAGCAGAATATAGGTAAGCCGACATGCTTGGCGAGGTGATGTATAATAGTTTTAAGAGTAATATCTAAAGATATTGTTGATAATATGATTAATAATTTTTTTAATAATCATGTAAAAAATCAAAGCTACTGCAAAAATTGCTTGGTCATTTATCGACAAAATCAGATGTCATTACAATAAGTAAAATGACAAAAAAACTTTATAAAAAATGCATGAAATTTTTCAGATTTTGCGAATTAAGTCATACAAAAAACCGTAAGCTGCCTTAGCCATTGTACTAAGATAAAGCGTGCTTGATGATTTTTGTTTTGCATGAGCCATTTTTAGTTATCATTATGATAAATACCACAATTATAACATGGTTATCGATAGTTATAAGAGTAGCCTTATAGCTTGCGCGTTTTTTAGCAAGCACTTACGCTTTTAATACTACTTCTATTTACCCTACATTCAGTTTTTTTATCTTTGGGAAACGCTATTTTATGTCGACCTCCAGCCTGATTCTATTCAACAAGCCTTACGGAGTACAAAGTCAATTTCGTGATGACAGCAATAATGACCACAGTACCCTATCACAGTATTTCACCGATAAATCTCTTCGCGTCGCCGGTCGACTGGATGCCACCTCAGAAGGCTTGTTGATTTTGACCAGTGACGGACGGGTTAATAAAGCCATTACCCAGCCGCCCTCTGCCAAGAATTTTGCGCAAAATAAGCAAAAACAAGGTAAAACCTATTTGGTACAAGTAGAAGGTCTAGTAAGCGCTGACCAACTAAAGCAATTGGCTGCTGGAGTCCAGTTAAAAGATGGCAAAACCTTACCGGCAACGGCGCTACTGGTTGATGAAGCGGATTTACCGATTGCGCTATGGCAACGCGATCCACCTATTCGTGAGCGCAAAAGTGTGCCGACTTCATGGCTTATGCTGACCATCTATGAAGGCAAAAATCGCCAAGTCAGGCGTATGACCGCGCATGTAGGCTTACCTTGTCTGCGTCTTATTCGCTGGTCGGTGGCTGGATTCGAGCTTGGGTCGCTTGGCGTTGGTGAATTTGTGCGTATTCATTTAAGTCGTGAGCGTTGTCAGCAATTAGGCGTTATTGATTAGGGGTGTTAATAAGGTATTTAGCCTTATAGCTTGTTAATGCCTACTCACTTCAAGTACCTATTAATCAATTTTGCTGTTGAGCTTGTTAAAGATATTACGACTTGTTAAACATAGCGTCTCGAATGAGCAAGGTTTATCTGCTAAGCTACAAAACCATATTATCTTTGGGCGATATCTGTATTTAAGATGGCGGATATCGCCTGCTGCTTGCTTATTATTTGTCTGGTTTGTTATTTTTTATTGATAGTAAGGATATATCATGATTGCTTCTCGTCGTTTTACCTTGTTTGCCACTAGTATCTCTGCGGCGTTGCTGCTGAGTGCTTGCCAGCCCGCAACAGAGGATAGCGAGGTAATGCCGGCAGAAGAAGCAATAACAACCACGACTGAGCCGTCTGAAGCTGCTGACGATATGGACGCCCATGCTGGCCATGATATGTCTGCGAGTGGCGATGTAGTAGACGAAGCACAAATGACGGATATGCTAAAAGACTATACGAAGTCGATGACCAGTATGCATAATGAGATGATGGTTGGTATGGGTTATAACGATCCCGATACCGCCTTTGCCAAAGGGATGCTCGGTCATCATCGCGGCGCGGTCGATATGGCAAAGATTGAGCTGAAGTATGGGACCGATAAGACCATGCGCAAACTTGCCCAAGACATTATCGACTCACAGCAAATTGAAATCGACATCATGAATAAATGGCTGGCCAGCCATCCTGATGCGCCCAAACCCAAACCCAATACCGAGGCTATGCAAGCAGCTTATGCTAAAGGGATGAATACCATGCATAGTGATATGATGCTTGGTATTGCCGAACCTGAGGCTGATATGGCCTTTGCGCGCGGTATGCTGCCGCATCATATTGGCGCAGTAGATATGGCAAAAGTACAGCTTCAATACGGTACGGATGAAGAGATGCGCAAGCTAGCCCAAGACATTATCGATGCTCAGCAGCCTGAGATTGCGCTGATGCAAAATTGGATTACGGCTCATAAAGCCAATAAAGCGACGGTTAATGATAATGCTGAAGCCGTTATTGAAGATAAAAAAGAGATTAAAGAGAACGCTAAATCTTAAGGCTAAATATTTAGGGCAGTAACATTTTTACCTAATTTTTTCTCATAACGCTTTAAACATTAAAAATATAAGACCCTTGCTAAGCTGTGTCACTTAGCAAGGGTTTTTTAATATCTAAATGTCTAATCGCTTTTAACCTGCCTAGCTACTCTAGCTATTAATTTTTATAGCGCGCTATCGCATTAAGCCAAGCGTTTTCAGTATTTGCATAGTCTGCATATTCACCATCGCCTTCGCAGTCGGTGCTAGCCCTTGCTAAACGTAAGCTGACGCTATGCGGGAATACTTTTTCATTATCGTCATGCGCGTCTTTATCAGCGAAATCAGATTTAGGCAAAACTTTCACCGTCATCAGCTCATCACGGCGAAATAAATGACATTCCACAGCGCGTGTGGCCTTACTAAGCGTTGCTAATTGCTTAGTGTCTGCTTTGATACCATCGATTGCGACGACGACATCATGGGCTGAAATGCCAGCCTTAGCAGCGATACTGTCACGTGTCACGCGATTAACCTTAAGACCCAGTGGCGTCTCACTACAGCGCATGCCCCATGGCACATGTTTATCCGCAGTCTCTTTGGTATTAGGGTAAATTTTAATACCATTTGCTGTGAGCAGCGCCTCTAATGGCAGCTCCTCAACGCCATTAACATAACGGCGCTCAAACTCTTCCCAATCCGCTAATGGCATAAACTGCCCGATAACTGCCTCCATATCAGCACTACTGATACCGATGCGCTTATTATCCTTTTGCTTTGCTTGACCATAAAAGGCTTTGACGACATCAAACAAACGATAACGACCTGCGCTTTTTTCTAGTAAGGTTAAATCTAAGCATAACGCTACCAAGGCACCTTTATTATAGTAACTGATACCTGCATTGCCAGTGTTTTCATCGTTGCGATAGAGCTTAATCCAAGCATCAAAGCTCGACTCAGCAACGCTTTGATGCGCGCGCCCAGGGGTTTGGTAATAGCGATTGATTTGTTCAGTGAGTAATTTAAGATAGTTTGCCTTATCGATGACGCCTGACGCTTGCAACATAAAATCATCGATATAAGAGGTAAAACCTTCAAACACCCATAGCAATGGCGTAAAGGCTTCGCGGCGCAAATCCACATCTAACATCACATCTGGACGGACAGTTTTTACCCACCATGCATGAAAGTATTCATGGCTGCATAGGCCCAAAAAGCGCTGATAATCAGCACTTGGTACTTTTGGCTCATCAGCATTGGGCAAATCGCGACGCGGGGTAATCAAACTGGTCGAGTTGATATGCTCCAGACCACCGTAATCCTGACCACTGGCAAAGGTCATAAAGGTGTAATCATTAAATGGCGCATCGCCGAGCCAATCTAGATAAGTTTGACAGATTTGAGTGACGTCTTGCTGCAAGCGTCCCATATTGGCGCTATGCTTACCGGCAAGATAAAAATGATGGCCAATCGTCTGGTGCTTATCATCTTGAATAATAAAATCAAAGCTATCTTGTTCAGCAATTTCAAACGGATAATCGATAAGTTCGTGATAGCTGCCTGCTTGTAGAGTATATATTCGCAGTTTATCACCTTGTGATTGTACTGCCTCAAGTCCACAGGCCAAGAGCACACGGCTGGTATCTTTGTCGGCTAAAAACACCGCTGGCACGATTAAATCAACCTCTACCGCTTTTTGCTCTTGTCCTTCAATCGCTAAAGCAAGCGAGGTAAAATTGCCATATAAACGCTGCTGGTCAACATACGCAGTACGTACCGATAAATCATAACAATACACTTCATAATGGACATGTATGCTCTGCCCTGCGCGCACTTGTGGCAGCTGCCAAGTATTTTTATCTATTTTTTGCGCGCGATACGTGTTTGTTTTTTGATTATTGTCCGTGAGTTGACCATCTAATGTTTGATTGTTTAGAGTTTGGCTATCTAAAATTTTATAGTGAACCGCGGTGATATTACGGGCAAATTCGCGCATTAAATAGCTACCCGGTATCCATGCTGGCAACCACAAACTCGGCGCGTCAGTATCAGCGGTAAAGGTCAGCGCTACGTCGACCAAATGCTCTAAAAAGCGTGTAAAGTCGAATTGGTAAGAGATATGAGCAGTTTGCTGATTTAAAGTGCGGTTCAAAGTACTAGCAGGTAAAGCTTGAGAAGATGCAGTCATCATTTTTTCTTATCCTTATAATCGTCACTATTATTAGTCATTACTATTTATTCACTACTATTATTATTGTTATGATCGTCTCTATGGTAGGAGTCATTATGCAAAAACGCAACTGTCAAACCTTACGCTACTTATATTAAAGAGAGAAGAAATCGCTAAAGAGCGTAAAAATCATATTTATTTACATTAATTCGCCGATTAATTGGCATTTTTTATGCTTTTAACCTTGAAACCGATAGGAGGCATCGCAATTAAAGATGCTAACTGCTAAAGTTACCCTAATAAACTGATGATAATTGACTAATGACGTGGCTATTTGGCTGGCTGATTGGCTTTTTTAGGTTTATTCCAACCGTATTTAAATTTTAATATCGACATATTTAGGATAATTTATGACTACTATCGCAAAAGACACTGCCGTCAAGTTCAACTACACTCTAAAAGACGACGAAGGTAACATCCTTGACCAGTCTCCAGAAGGTCAACCGCTTGCTTATTTGCATGGCCATAGCAACATCATCCCAGGTCTTGAGCAACAACTAGAAGGCAAATCTGCTGGCGAAAGAGTCAATGCCGTTGTAGAGCCTGCTGATGGTTACGGCGAATATCAAGAACAAGCGGTACAACATGTACCACGTGAAAACTTCCAAGGCGTTGAGGACATCCAGCCTGGTATGCAGTTTCAGTCAGAAGCTGGCGGTCAAGTTATGCTAGTGACCGTTACTGATGTAAACGACAAAGAAGTGACTGTTGATGCAAACCATCCATTGGCTGGTAAGCGTTTGACGTTTGACGTTGAAATCCAAGAAGTACGTGCAGCAACTGAAGACGAATTAAACCATGGCCATATCCATGGCGCTGGTGGCGTTGAGCACTAATCTCTTTTTGAGTTTAGCGTACCATCGTTAGTATGCTTAATATAGTTAGGCGAATACTTAGTTATGAACGATAGTGTTGTCGTCTAACTAAAAAGGTCAGTAGAGCAATCTACTGACCTTTTTTTCGCACTACCTTTAATACAATGTTTGCAATACAAGCAATTTTTAAAAAAAGCACCCTTACAAGCATTATCGAGATTGCAGACGTAACAAAGCCGCATAATGACAAGCATTATGCGGCTTTTATCACTAACCATCCATGTTAATGTTATTAGATACTTAATCCCGGAGCATCTTATAACGTTCAGGCTTCCAGCCTTATCATCCCTAATCAGCAAACCACCTATCCCTGATGCGACCTTTAAGATACCAATCCCTAGTACCTATGAACCTTTTCGTTCAATCGTGCCGTACAGTTATAATCGCAGATTGACCCAAGGTTAGTAAGAGGTCTAAACGTCAATGCGTGTAAGCATATGCTTACACGCATTTTTAGTGACAACAGAGATAGCCTAAAAGATACTATTTGCTATAACTTTTCTTCTGGGCTAGCGAGTACTTTTGCATCAGCGCTAAGCATGATATAAGCGGCTTCATTAATAAAGGCTTCGTCTTCAGGTAGCTCAGGACGTTCACTTTCTTTCATCTGACTACGCTCTTCAAATTTTGCATCCATCGCGGCTTGATAAGTATTCCAATTGGCATAAGGACGCTCACCCGTTGCGATAAGGCGCTTATTTTCAGCTTCCAATGAACGCTTCTCTATCAGCTGCATCTTGGCACGGCGGCTATTGATATCAAGAGGAATTGGTTTTTTCTCATCTTCCATATTGCGAATATCGTTTAGCGTTGATAAATAAACAAACTGCGGGTTTTTCTGCTGACGGATTTTTGATTGCTGGTTTAGCGTCGCTAACGTATTGGCAGAAAATTTACCTTCAGGCTTATAAGGCGCGGTTTTAATGGTATCCCAAGGCAAGGCTTTTTTCTGCGCACGCTCGCCAAAGGTCGCATCATCATAGATATTGACCAATTCAACATCAGGTACCACGCCTTTATTTTGCGTACTACCACCGGTAATACGATAGAATTTACGCTGCGTTAAAGTGGCTGAACCCAATGCTAAGCTATCAAGCTGAATCTGCGCAGAGCCTTTACCGGTCGTTGTACTACCGACAACTAGGCCACGACCATAATCCTGAATCGCTGCGGCAAAAATCTCACTCGCAGATGCCGATGCTAAGTTAGTAATAACGACCATCTTGCCATCATATAACTGCTCGCCGCCATCATCATCACGGTAGACTTGGATGTTGCCGCGATTGTCGCGGATTTGCACCAGCGGACCGCTCTTGATAAAGAAGCCAAGCATCTTGGCAACTTCATCGAGCGAGCCGCCTGGATTGTTACGTAAATCAACCACTAAACCATCGATATTTTTTTTATTCAACTCTTTAAGAGCTTTTTCAGTATCGACACTGACGCTACGGTACTCTTCGCCGTTACGACGGGCGCGATAGTTGAGATAAAAACTTGGTATCTCAAGGACGCCGATACGTTTGGGCGTTTTATCGATATTAGGGCGCTGAACTTCGACGACGCGCTGGGTGACGCCAGATTCTTCTTGTTGAATAATATCGCGAACTACGGTTACGTTACGGGCGCTAGCGTCTGGGGTATTTGGTTGACGTACTTTAATAGTCACTGAAGTGCCGCGCTTACCACGAATCAAACCGACAATTTCACGCGTTGACCAGCCGACCACATCGGTCATGGTTTCGCCGTCTTTGGCGATACCGATAATCAAATCATTAGGCTTAATCTGACCTGATTTTGCCGCTGGACCACCGTCAACCAAGGTCACAATGCGAGTATAGTCTGGGTTTTTACGGTCAGGGCGAATAGAAACCCCAATGCCTTCTAATTGTAAACTGGACTGAATTTGCAGCTCATTGGCTTGAATCGGCGCATAATAATTGCTGTGCGGATCATAAGTCAGCATCGCCGTGTTCAAGATGGTTTCCATGATTTCGTCGTTTTTTAGACGGGTAAACTGCTCTTGCTGGCGTGATAAACGATTGAGCAAAATCTCACTTGGCGTGCGCTCATCATTACGCACCAAATCTTGTCCGCGCGTGATATCAGGATTGTCTAAAAAGACTTTTTCCTTTGCTTTCTCATCTTCTTGACCCAAAGTAATACTCATCAGCTGAAACTTTAACTGACGCGTCCAATAATCACGCTGCTCTTTTTTGGTTTTAAAATGACTGAGCTTTTCGCGGTCAAGCACAATGCTATCTTTACTGGTTAAATCAAGATTTGTGTTTAGCAGCTTCTTTGCCATCGCGAAGTATTCATTAGAGCGTTTACGATAGCGCTCAAAAACTTCTACGCCAGCAGATAAGTCGCCGCGTTTTAAGCGTGCACCAAATTCATCGGCATATTTTTTCTTAAATTCATCGACATCAGATTGCAAAAACAAGGTATGGTTTGGATCAAGGCTATCGATATACATGGATAGAATCTCACTACCCGTTGCGCTATCGAGCGGCTGATTGAGATAATGGCTACGATCCAGCAATGCCGCTACCTGACGGGTGGTGACCTGTTGCTCAGGAGTGGCCTTAAAGCCTTCAGTATTGCTATCAGCTACTGCGGTGCCATAGCTTTGGGTAAGAATAAGACCAGCGATACCCACTGACGCTGCACTGAGTAACCACTGTGCTGGTTGTTTTTTCATCATATATACCTAATTATTTTAAGTGAAAAGTATGCAAAATATGCTTAGTTGTTATTCATATTAAAAGTTATCTAATAAACGGCTATCCATAAATCTGACTGTTTTTAACTGTATTATATTTACCATTAAAACATGCGATACGCTAGCATTAAAAGCGCGCAAACACATGATAGTTATTTTAGTTTTATCGTTAAAAAATCAATCAATACTAGCATGGCTATAAATACGCTGCTGTCTCAAACTGTATAAATAATCTTACCCGCCATGGCGCTGTGTCTTATGAGCCAACGAACGAACTTTTTATCAAACCTATTTATTGCTCTAACTAAATAAATACCAGATAGCTCATCAACATAACTGTTTTAAATCAATTAAGCCGCGACATTATGCTCATCTTATAATAACTGTCATAATATAACCAACATGGCAATGAACAGCGATAGCGAATCATGACGATAAATCATGCAGCTCACTGCTTAGCGCTTTTGTGAGCTTAAATGTTTTTTTGACCATAAACGATAATATAACAAGGTATAGCCTAATAAGGATCACGCAATGTACGGCGTCTTAATGATTGATATCGATAGTACCGCACTGACCGCTGAAGATGTCAGTTTAATCAAACAAGCACAAGTGGGCGGGGTAATATTATTTGCCCGTAATGTGGCAGACGCGGCGCAAGTGCGCTCCTTATGTGACGATATACGCTATCACAATGCCGATATATTGATTGGCGTTGATCAAGAAGGTGGGCGTGTTGCTAGATTACGTCACGGTTTTACCCCATTGCCCGCGATGGGGAGACTTGGTGAGTTATTTAATGAAGACCCTAGCCGCGCCCTTAGCCTTGCTTACGACTGCGGTTATTTGATGGCGGCCGAAGTATTGGCAGTCGGCATTGATTTAAGTTTTGCGCCCGTGCTCGATAGAGATGGTATCAGCCAAGTCATCGGCGACCGTAGCTTTCATCATGAGCCGCAAGCGATTATCGCCTTGGCAAGCCAATTTATGCGCGGCATGAAAGATGCCGGTATGGCAACTACCGGTAAGCACTTTCCCGGTCATGGTGCCATCGCCCCTGATTCACATGTGGCAGAAGCAATTGATACGCGTAGCTTAGATGAGATTATGAATAGTGATATGCAGCCTTTTGCGCAGACGTTGCCTTGGCTTGATGCCTTAATGCCAGCGCATGTGATTTTCTCCCAAGTCGATAATAAACCCGCAGGATTTTCAAAAATTTGGCTCAAAGACATCATTCGTCAGCAGCTTAATTTTGATGGGGTGTTATTTTCTGATGATTTATCGATGGCAGGGGCACAAGCTGCAGGCGATGTTAGCGCCCGTGTCAAAGCGGCGATTGAAGCAGGCTGCGATATTGCCTTGGTCTGTAATGACCGCGTTGCTGCTCACGAAGCTGCCGCAGCAGCACAAGAGCTGCCCTATCCTGACCAAAAACGCATCAAGACCATGTGTGGACAGATACCTGTTTGGCAAGGTGACCTTGAGTCAACATGCCAGCAGTTTGATTATTGGCAACAAGCAAAAGACAACGTTTTACAGACCTTCTTTCCGGTTCAAACAGAAGCGCAAGCGGTTTTAAAAGACCCCACTGCTTATAAATAATGCAGCTAACAAAAAAATTGATTTAACAAAATAAAAAAACCGCACCTTATCAAGATGCGGTTTTTTGCTATTCAAATTCCACTTAAAGCTTACTGGTTATCCATCAGCGTGTCTAAAATGATATTAATTACTGGTACTTGCTTGTGGGTCTAATGCCGTACCACGACTGGCATCATCAGCATCAGGCATTAGATCATCATTGTCACTGTCTAATGGATTTAAGTCTGGGTCAAGGGCACTGTTACTAATTGCCATGCCATCGTTTGCATTTGCTGTCTCATCATAGACCACAAACTCAATACGGCGGTTACGGAAACGACCTTGCTCAGTGGCGTTTTCAGCAATAGGATCAGTCTCACCCATACCTTTAGTCATCAGCTTAGTTGGATCAACGCCTTGCGCAACCAAATAATCTTTCATAGATTGAGCGCGCTCTTCTGACAGCTTCATATTGTAAGCCGCATCAGCAGTTTTGTCAGTATGACCAATAATCATCAACTTCATATCTGGTACTTGTTCCATCAATTTTACAGCGCGGTCTAATAGCGCTTTATTGGCATCAGGAATCACCGCTTTATCTACTTCAAAATTCACTACTTGTAGGCTGAGCGCACGAGCCACATCCTGAGGGTCAGGATTTTGGCCAAGGTTATCCATCGCTGCTTGAGAAGCTGTTAAGCTATTATCAATCTCAGCTTGGGCATCTAATGGCGCTTCTGGCTTGACGGTCATCGCTGGCGCAGCCGCTTGTAAATCTGCAACCAATTTATCTAATGCCGCAGCGTCAGGCGCATTAACGGTAATCGTATCGCCTTTGATTAACATGCTCGCATTCGGTACGTTTTTGACGATAGGTAATATAGACGCAAGCTGAGCGGCAGCAGGCATGTCAATTGAGAAGTTATCATCGACATCCGCACGGCAATTATTGGCTTCATCGCCAAATGTAGCGGTCAGAGCGTCCATGACATTGCCCTGTAGCGTCTCATTACCAACGTTCATACGGCAAGCGTATAGCTCACTGTTTTCACCAGTCGCAATACGCAATGACGCAGGTTCGATATCCGCAGCAACCACTGATTGCCCATCATCATTAACGGCTTGCTGCTCGGTAGCAACAGGCTTGCCGACTGGCTCAGGGTTGTCTTGGCAACCTCTTAGTAGCGCCCACGCCAACGCACCCAAGATAATCAAGCCAATAATCGGTAGCAGCGCTTTCATAAAGCTGCCTTTTTCTTCCTCTTCGCGGTGGATGGGCGCGGTAGTGACCGTATCAGACACGCGAGCGCCAGCAGGTGCAGCCGCAATCATACCAGCAGGTAAAATTGCACTCGCCCATGCCGGGATATGATGCTGATAACTGGCAAGATTGTCATTTAAAAACTGCGGTACAGGCGTCGTTCCTGCCAAGCTTTTGATTTCGTGATAGGCCAGTGGCGCGGCCATCGCAATTAAACCGCGCGCAGCAGTAGCGTCAACATTATGTTTACCAGCCAGCTCACGAGCGATTTGGTCACGGTGCGCGCCATCTGTCCATACCCGATCATAAAACCCTTGATCATCACGGGCGATATTTTCATTAGCAAAACGATTATAGGTATCGTTATCGGCTAGGCGCGCGGCAAAAATAGCATAAAACTGTTCAAGTAAATTTTTCTTAGCAGGAGTGCGGTCATCTCCTAGCACTGCTGGACTGACCGTCCGCGTTAAGTGACTGATAATATCCATAATGTCATTCCTCAATGAATTGTTATTTTAAATGGCTTGTTTTATATAGCGTGCATTCTCAAAAAGTAGAGCGTTGATATTGATATTTTATGGCTGCTATTTAATATGAGCTCATGCGATTAATATTAAGTTAATAGTATTAGATAGCAGCCGTAACTAGATTCAACTTTTGTTATTATAAAAGTATTAAGTATGTGTTCACAATCGACAGGCTGTTGTGCAATTGCTACGATAAGTAATGTTTCGGTTGTTACTCGTAACTGCAATGCTTAGAAAGTACAAATTACTAACATATGAACAGCTAATCGCTTAATTTTCAATGTAGTTGGTAAGTTAAATAGAAATTTGCATTCACTGTTTCAGGTATAGTCAGTTCAAAATAAAAACGATGCGTTAATAGTTATGGGCGATTGGTATAAATTTTCCTTGCTTGCTGCTATCACAGAGGCTACGAAAAATTCATCTCAGTCGCACTGTAACTGTTTTTCCAGATCTGTTTTTAAAGTTAATTCACTATAATACTTTTTTATTCTTATCCTCTTTATTTAGCGGTAAATAAAAAAGGAGTGCCGTCAATCATTGATACTGCACTCCTTTTAGCTTTTTATTTTCTACGTGTTTGTTATAAATATTCTATCTATTTCTAACTTGGGCAGGCTCAGCCACGATAACACTGTTTGCCATATCATCGACTTCCGATACTGAAAAAGGTCCCGGTGGTTGCTTTGATGCTGGGCGGTCGTTATTCATAGCAGCGTTATTGCTAGGTTGGTCATACATCGGCGGATTATTAAAGTCATTATTACGGCTAGGCGCTGGCATCACGCTATCCCCCGTATCGTCGTCCGCGGCTTGGTAATCATTATTACCGTTAACATTACCGTTAATATTGTTATTAACATCATACTGATTATTGGCACCATTCATAGCCGCCATATCAGCTGCTCCCATAGCGTTATCATTATTAGGTAATGGTAGCGGCGCGGTACTATCAACCATCATCGCCGGTACCAAAGTACGGATATCGGTGGCCAATTTTTGCAGCTGCATACTATCTGGCGCCTCCAAAGTCATGCGGTCATTTTGCAGCTGTAAACGAGCAAATGGAGTCGCTCTTAATAAGGTTAAAATGTTGGGTAGCGCCTCGATAGGCATATTGGCAATATTATTGGCCACGCCTTCTTGCACCGTAAATTGACACATCGCCGCCTGCTCACCGAAGCTACTATTAAGCGCCTGTTGTAGCGTACTTTGGAGCGCGGCGTCACCGACGGAGGCGCTACAAGTATATAAATTGCCGCCATTATCTACGCCAACGATAAGCGCAACGGGCGTTAATACTTGCGCTGGCGGCTCAGCGACAGGCGGTATAACTGTGGGCGCTGTCACCACTGGTTCTACAGGCGGTGCGTTATTAGGCCTAATTAACAATGCCCATACCAGCCCAATCGCTGCCATTGCCGCCAACAATAGGAACACCCGAATTAATAAATCATTGCGTTGGTTGCGGGTACGTACTTTTTCTCGTTTTAGGCTGCTGTTTTCTTCTAGATGATGGGCCGCAGGATTGGCGTGGATAGCACCTGTATCGATAGCCGCTGTACTTAGACTGTTATCAAAACTTTCATTAGCAAGTTCTGCTGCCATATTTGGTTCTGTTATCAAGTTCGCAGAAGGATTTATCCTACTTGCCTCAGTGGCATCATACTTATCTAATAAAACAGGCGTAGCAGCTATCTCAGTTAGCGTGCTTTGAGCATTGAACAATTCATCCTCAGCATGTTGCGCCGCGGTAATCACTGGTGCCGCCCATATCGGCAGATAATGGCGAAATGTCGGTTGCTGGCTTTGCAAAAATGCCGGCAAGAACTGCCCATTTGCCATTATTTTGAGCTCACGATAAACCAGCGGTGCAGCATTCATAATAAGCTTTGTGGTGGTGAGCTCATCAATATGATGAGTAGCCGCAAGCTCTTGAATAATAACTTGGCGCGCGTTCGGTGCTTGCCATAACTGCTCAAATAACGGCGTCTCTATCATATTTTCATTAGCAATCGGCTGATCATCACGCAGTAACTGCGAGTAAACTTGTGGCAACGCCAAACGCGCCGCCAAAATGGCATAAAACTGCTCTAATAAGCTGACATGGGACACATTACCATTATCAGCTTGATTAGTATTGTCGTCATTACTATAGCCACCCAACACCGCTGAGGTCACCGTTTGTTCTAATTGGTCGATAATATTCATAAATTATTGCCTCTGTCGGCGTTGATTTAGGTTGTATAACGGAGATGTATTTTTTTAATTTAACTTTATATTCTAAAAATTGTAGGAAGCTGAACGCGTCACAAGCAATATTGGTATATAAATTGCCTATCATTTATAACTTTCATTACTTTTTAAATGACTATAAATTAAATAACAATGAATTTGACAACGCTTAATGCCATAAACCTAAACGACTGCCAGACCTTTATTATTAATTTTTAGGTTTGGTCTTTATGCTGTCGTGAATCGTTACGGTCAGTATACGAAGCATTACTCATTCTGCCTGCTACGCTGTTATATTATTTAATATAAACGATTATTAAAGCATAATTTTGTCGTGTATTGGTTTTTTGCCTCGGCATCGCTGTTATTATTGCTAATATCATGCCTGAATGCTTTATCATTACTCATATTTAGTGGCTACTTATATTAGTAGCTATTTACCGTTTTAGCGTTATTATCATTAATAGTAGTTGTTATTGAGCCAAGACACTTGGGCTTTAAGCGTTACGATTTATATCATTGCCATCTATCAGGCTCGGCCTAAGGATTCCCCTTTGTTTAACCATACGACGCTTATTATTATTATCACCGTTATTGTCAGTTTATTGGCATGGCAAAACAAAGCTGTGTTTAATCGACTTATTTTCTATCCGCCGGCGGTGAAAAATGGTCAATGGGATCGCTTTGTGACGCATGGTTTTATTCATGCTGATGGGATGCATTTGCTGTTTAATATGTTTACCCTATACTTTTTTGGTCGTGCTATCGAAGGCTTATATCAGTCGTTTTTATTCGGTTATGGTTTCGTGGTTTTTTATGTGTTGGCTATCATTGTCGCGATGGTTCCAAGCTATATTAAACATAAAGATAGTGCCAGCTACTTAAGCCTAGGGGCGTCAGGCGGTGTATCAGCGGTCTTATTTGCTTTTATTCTGCTGGCACCATGGGAAAAGATTTATCTATTTGCCGTTGTCCCTATCCCAGCGATATTATTTGCGGTCGCTTACGTCGCTTATAGTATTTATGCGGACAAACGTGGTGGCTCAAACATCAATCATATGGCACACATGTGGGGCGGCGCGTTTGGGATAATTGCGACCATTATTTTAGAACCTCAAGTACTACCGCACTTTTTAAATGCGCTCTTATCTCCTGGGTTTTAGAGGTGCTATTAAAACCCATTAATAAAGCTCAGTATTCAATTTTAGTAAAAAAACTGCAATCGAAGCTTGTTTGATAATGGCAGTTTAAATAGCCAAGTGATGCTTCATTTATATCGCTATTTAGATCGCTTGGTATTGCTTAGTATCTTGCGCAATCTTATATTT
>NZ_CAJHAJ010000010.1 GCF_904846345.1 Psychrobacter maritimus | reverse complement strand
TGTCTATATAGAGATAATTTCTCGTTACACCACCGTAAAATACACCGTACTCATCCAAGCTGGCAAGCAAAATAAAAAGCAATTGGTTTATCTAATATTTATTTATATTTACGGTGTTTATTATGTCTCACTCAACGCTATCTCATGTTTTTGCTAATACGTTAGACAATACGGTTTCGCGTCTGCCTTTGCCTGCGGTGTGGACAGCTGGCAGCAAACAACAGCGCACGCTAATCATGGGCGTGGCGTTGGCGATATTATCAAATATGTTGTTTGGCGTGCTTTACGTCTATAGCAGTTTTTTAGCGCCGTTATCTGGTACACAAGTCTTTATCTGGCGGATGCTGGCAATGTGGGCCGCGCTAATCGGCTATCTTGTGATTAGTGGGCGTTTGGGTTTGCATATTAATAAGTTGAGAGCGCTCCGAACCCTTAAGCAATGGGCGTGGTTATTATTGCCAACACCGATATTCCTCAGCCAGTTTTGGCTGTTTATGTGGGCACCAGTAAATGGCCAAGGCGTACAAACGGCAATGGGTTATTTTCTGTTTCCACTGATGATGGTTATATTTGGCTGCGTCTTGTTTGGCGAGAAATTAAGCCGTCTGCAATGGTTGGCGGTTGCATTTGCCGCTGTCGGTGTGGGCAGTGAGATTGTGCGCACCCAAAGCATATCGTGGGCGACGTTATGGGTTTGCGGCAGCTATCCTATTTATTATATTTTGCGCCGCTTGCAAGGTATTGGCGCGATTACTGGATTGTTGGTAGATTTGACCATCTTTGCACCGTTTGCGCTAGCCTATTTATTATTCATTGCGCCGAGCAGTTTAGAAATAGTTGGCGGTTCGGGATTTTTTATCATGATGCTGGCAGGACTTGGCGTGCTTAGTGTGATTGCGATGAAAACCAATGTCGATGCCAGTCAAATGCTCCCCGTCAATGTCTATGGCATGATGAGTTATATAGAGCCCGCTTTATTATTTATCTTGGCCATTACGATATTGGGCAATCCTTTTGAGTCAGCGATGATTTATAGCTATGGTTTGATATGGCTGGGTATAGCTTGTTTAATTGTGCATGGTATCCGTCAATTACGCCGCGCTCATAAGCAGTCGCAGTTTGATAAAACAGCCCAAACGGTTTGAAAATAGATGCACTAAATTGATTGATTTAACTTATTTGCCAAATAAAAAAGGACGATTCAACAATAAGCTGAATCGTCCTTTTTACATTAGATTAACATCAATCGCTGATAGCGTCTTTTAATCTAAATGCTGTTTAAAGCCGCGCTGCTTATCACGTTCCCAGTCGCGGTCTTTAAGGGTTTTACGTTTATCATGCTGTTTTTTACCTAAGGCTAAGGCAATTTGGCATTTCACCAGAGAGTTTTTCCAGTAGCAAGATAACGGCACACAAGCATAGCCTTTTTGATTGACCGCACCCATGAGTTTTTCGATTTCACGGCGATTGAGCAGCAGCTTACGGGTACGAATGCTATCAGGGCTCACATGCGTTGAGCTTGAGAGCAGCGGCTGAATATGGGCACCAAACAAAAACGCCTCATTATTACGAAAGATAATATACGCTTCAGTAATGGTCATTTTACCGGCGCGAATGGCCTTCACTTCCCAACCTTGTAACGATAGACCTGCCTCAAACGTCTCTTCAATAAAATACTCATGACGAGCTTTTTTATTGGCGCAAATTTGATTGTCAGGTTTTTTTGATTTTTTTGACATAATTTCTCCATAAGGACTTTAATATATTGTTTTTGGATATCTTGTTCTCGTATCGCTTCAACATACAGTGTCCCAGTCTAACTATTCCTCATCCTAACTCTTTAATAGGGATTTTTTTTGTCATGCTGGTTTGTCATATCGAGCATGGCAAATCAAGCGGAGCAAAAGGGATGAGTCGAACCGCCTATTGTAGCAAAGCAGACGGCGAAAAGGTAAATCGACTGTTAGGACAAATGTAGCAGATAAGTATTAAGTTTGAGTAAAATTTGCTAGCATATGGGGCATTACCATTAACCATATTAGTCCTGTTATGAGCCTTTCTGCTACTTCTTCAAAACTGCATACTAAGATTTTATACCCTGGTACCTTTGATCCTATTACCAATGGTCATGTCGACTTGGTTAAACGGGCGACGAAACTGTTCGACGAGGTGGTCATTGCGGTTGCCTCAGGACACCATAAAAAGCCATTGTTCGACTTTGAGGAGCGCGTTGCCTTGGTCGAGACCGTATTTGCTGATTTGCCGCAAGTGTCGGTGATTGGTTTTGAAGGTTTGCTGGTCGACTTTATGCGCGAAAAGAACGCCACGGCGGTATTGCGCGGCTTGCGAGCCATGTCAGACTTTGAATACGAGTTTCAGCTTGCCAATATGAACCGCGAGCTTGATGAAAACTTTGAAGCGGTATTTTTAACCCCATCACAGAATTACTCGTTTATCTCATCAACCATGATTCGTGAGATTGCCAAGCTTGGCGGTGATGTGACCAAGTTTGTGCCACCATGCGTCTCAGAAGCCTTTATACAAAAACTCAGTAGTTAATATTTAGCTGAATATTCACTAAGTTGAGCATTTACTACAGAACTAACCCCTAAGTGAGCATTCAATATTGGCTGAATGTTAAAGATTGAGTTTAGTAGTAAACAACGAATGTACTCATTTATTATCAGCTGCTAGCAAATAAGGAGCAGTTTATGGCGTTATTAATTACCGATGAATGCATCAATTGTGATGTCTGCGAGCCTGCTTGCCCCAATGAAGCTATCTCAGAGGGCGATGATATCTATGTCATTGACCCTGATTTATGCACCGAATGCGTCGGTCACTTTGATGAGCCGCAATGCGTGGTCATCTGTCCGGTTGACTGCATTCCTCATGACCCAAACCATGTCGAAAATGAGAGTGATTTGCTCGCCAAATACAAACGTATTACCGGTCAGTAATGCGTTGCAGATTATGTTATCGATATATGAAAGTGCTAAAAACTAGGAATAATATGACGAATACGGATATTCAACTTGCCATACGCTTTTTTGAAAGCAAATACTTGTCGTTTGCGAGCGTACTATGACTGTCAGTACTGCTACCAGCGACTTCGACCAGCAACACCTTTGGCATCCTTATGCCAGCTTGCCGCCCACCTATCCAAATATCGTTATCGACCATGCCGAAGGTATTTATATCGTCACTAAAGATGGCACACGCCTGATTGACGGTATGTCGTCATGGTGGGCGAGTGTACATGGCTATAATCACCCCAAGTTAAATGCAGCGATGATTGAACAGTTGGGTAAGATGGCGCATGTGATGTTTGGCGGTTTGACCCATCAGCCAGCGATAGATTTAGGCAAAAAGCTGCTAGCTATCGTTCCTGCTGGACTGGATGCGATATTTTATGCCGATAGCGGTAGCATTGCCGTCGAAGTGGCATTAAAAATGGCGTTGCAATATCAAATTGCTGCCAAGCATCCGCAAAAGTGCCAGTTTGCCTCGACCCAGTCAGGCTATTATGGTGATACATGGCATGCAATGAGTGTTTGTGACCCGCTTGCTGGCATGCATAGCCTGTATGGCAAGCAATTGCCTTTGCAGCATTTCGTGCCTGCACCGCCCTTAGGGTTTGAGCGCGAGCTAACACAAAATGAGCGTGATGAATTAACGGCATTTTTTGCTAAACATAGCCATCAGCTTGCTGGTTTTATTATTGAGCCTATCATTCAAGGCGCAGGCGGGATGCGCTTTTATAGTCCGGAATATCTGCGACTGTTGCGCCAGCTGTGTGATGAGCATAACGTGCTGCTGATTGCTGATGAAATCGCGACAGGCTTTGGTCGTAGTGGCAAGCTGTTTGCTTGCGAACATGCCAATATTAGCCCTGATGTTATGACCATTGGTAAAGCGCTTACAGGTGGCTATATGACTTTTGCGGCGACTTTATGTACGCGCAAAGTCGCTGATACCATTCATGACAGTGCTTATCCGGCGCTCATGCATGGTCCGACTTTTATGGGTAATCCGCTAGCCTGTGCCGTTGCTTGTGCATCGATTGATTTAATTCTGTCCTACGATATCGAAGCGTGTACGGCAAATATGCACGCCGTGATGGAACAACAGCTCGCCCCTGCAGAGACGTTAGATGGCGTTAAAGAAGTACGTTGTTTGGGCGCCGTTGCTGTGATTGAGCTAGAGACAGCCGTTGAAATGCCAGTTTTTCAATCCTTATTGATTGACAATGGTATTTGGGTGCGACCATTCGGTAAATTGGTCTATATCATGCCACCTTACGTGATTACTGACGATGAGCTGGCGACGTTATGCCAAGCGCTACTAACCGTCGTCACTGCTTATTTGAATCAAACTTCTACGACCAATAGAGCCTCGCTATGAGAGTGCTATTTATATCCGGCATTGATACCGAGATTGGCAAGACTTACGCCACAGGCATGATAGCAAAAGCTCTGATGCAGCAAGGCATTAAAGTCATTACTCAAAAGCTGGTACAAACAGGTGTTAGCGTCAATTGTGATACTGGTGAGATGAATATTGCCGATGATGTTGTTACTCATCGTCAATTAATGGGCATGGCGCTGCAGCCTTGTGATTTTGATTTTACAACGTGTCCGTATCGTTATGAGAAGCCAGCATCGCCGCATTTGACAGTGAAACTTGCCAAGTCCGTTTTAGACCCTGAAACAATCACCAAATCTACGCAGCAATTGCAACAAAGCTACGACGTGGTGCTATTAGAGGGCGCAGGCGGCTTGCTTGTGCCTATTACTGAGCAGCTATTAACTTTAGATTATATTGCCACTCAAGGTTATCCAGTTATTCTAGTCACATCAGGTCGGCTTGGTAGTATCAATCATACCTTGCTGAGTTTAGAGGCGATTAACGCGCGTGGCTTAACGGTACATAGCGTTATTTATAACCATATTCATGATACTGCTGCCCAGACGGATAAGCAAATAGCTAATAGCACGATTGATTATTTAAAAAACTACTTAGCGCAACATTATCCAAATGCCCATTGGTTACAGCTGTCACGCCAAGATAAAAATAAGTTTGAAGAAGAAGTGAATGGTGATTTAATATTACCGCAGCATTTTATTGAAGCCATTATTTGAATTATTTGGTATAAAATCAAAATAAGCACAAAAGACATCCCCACGCAGCCTTTAGGTTTGCTATACTAGCGCGCTTGGTAGACTAGACGATCGCCGCTGCACACTGGCAACAGATGCGCAGGGGAGGAAAGTCCGGGCTACATAGGGCAGCGTGCCAGCTAACGGCTGGGCAGGGTAACTTGACGACCAGTGCAGCAGAGAGTAGACCGCCTTTAGTGTCGCAAGACATTATCGGTAAGGGTGAAAGGGTGCGGTAAGAGCGCACCGCGTGGCTGGCAACAGTTCACGGCATGGTAAACTCCACGCGTAGCAAGACCAAATAGGCATCGGCATGGCGCGGCCCGCGTTCGATGCGGGTAGGTTGCTTGAGCGTATCAGCGATGATACGCCTAGAGGAATGATCGTCCACGACAGAACCCGGCTTATCGGTCTACCAACTTTTTTATTGTTCGTTTTTATCGTTAGTATTATGTATATTTGCCATTAATTTGAATTAAATTTCTATTTTTTGCAAAAAAACGATAATTAGGGGTTGACGATAGTCATCTCTATCGGTATTATACCGAGCCTTAAATGGCGATGTAGCTCAGCTGGTTAGAGCGCATGACTCATAATCGTGAGGTCAAGAGTTCAAGTCTCTTCATCGCCACCATTTATAGTAAGACTAGCAGTATTAAAAATGCCAATCATTCTGTGATTGGTTTTTTTTTGCCTGATTTTTGCCAAGTGGCGTCTAGTTCAGCGAGCTTTATCTTACTTCTCGATGAGCAAGTATTTTTGTATTTTAATCATGCTCGATTGCCGTCATGTATCACGCAACATCTTGCTAATAAAATCGCCTTACTTTACAGTGGAAAACTGCTAGAATACCCTCACATGCATGCGCGTATTAATCACTGACCAATTGAGTTAGTAAGTAGTAATAAGCGCCATGAGCTTTTACCTTAGCATCAATAATTTCTTTACTTATTACGACACTATTGGCGTATTGGCTGATACGAAGTATTAGTAAGCATTGTATTGATTCTATCTGACAGCATTTATTTTCGTTATTCAATCCTCCATTATTTAGTAGGCGCTTTGTGACTGCATTAGCCAATATTCGTAACTTTTCTATTATTGCCCACATTGATCATGGCAAGTCGACCCTTGCCGATCGTTTTATTCAGATGTGCGGTGCCTTGCAAGACCGTGAAATGCAGGCGCAGGTCCTCGATTCTATGGACATTGAGCGTGAGCGCGGCATCACTATTAAAGCCCAGTCCGTGACCTTGTTTTATGACCATCCTAACGGTGAGCGTTATCAGCTGAACTTTATTGATACGCCCGGTCACGTCGATTTTTCATATGAAGTATCACGCTCATTAGCCGCTTGTGAAGGTGCGCTATTGGTCGTTGATGCTGCGCAAGGGGTAGAAGCGCAATCAGTGGCCAACTGCTATACCGCCGTTGACCAAGGCTTAGAGGTAATGGCGGTTCTTAATAAAATTGACCTGCCACAAGTTGAGCCCGAACGTGTTATTCAAGAAATTGAAGACATCATCGGGATTGACGCCGTTGATGCGCCGCGCGTATCAGCGAAATCTGGTCTTGGCGTCGATAAGCTGCTAGAAGCCTTGGTCGAGTTTATTCCTGCGCCAACCGGCGATCGTGAGGCGCCGCTCCAAGCATTGATTATCGATTCATGGTTTGACAGTTATTTAGGCGTGGTCTCACTCGTGCGTGTCCGTGAAGGAACGGTCAAAAAAGGCGATAAGATTTATATCTTATCGACCAAAGAAGCGCATTTGGTCAGCTCGATTGGTGTCTTTACGCCGAAGCCTTTAGATACAGGGATTTTAGAAGCTGGTGAAGTTGGCTTTATCATTGCCGGTATTAAAGACATTGCAGGCGCTCCCGTGGGTGATACGATTACCCATTCCAAGACCCCTGATGTTGAGCGTATTCCTGGTTTTAAACAGATTACCCCGCAAGTTTATTCGGGTATGTTCCCAGTTGATTCTAGCGATTTTGAAAAATTCCGCGAAGCGCTGCAAAAACTACAGATTAATGATGCCTCATTATTCTTTGAGCCTGATACTTCTGATGCACTCGGCTTTGGTTTCCGCTGTGGCTTCTTAGGTATGCTGCATATGGAGATTATCCAAGAGCGCTTAGAGCGCGAATATGACTTGGATTTAATCACTACGGCGCCATCGGTTATTTATGAGATTGAAAAGAAGAACGGCGAAATAATCTATGTCGATAATCCATCAAGATTGCCTGAGCCAAATAATATCGAAGAGTTCCGTGAGCCAATTGCGCGCTGTCAGATTTTAGTACCGCAAGATTACTTGGGTAACGTGATGACGCTTTGTATCGAGCGCCGTGGTGTACAGGTCGATATGCGTTTTATGGGCCGTCAAGTACAGCTGATTTTTGATATCCCGATGGGCGAGGTGGTCATGGACTTCTTTGACCGCCTAAAATCCGTATCGCGCGGTTTTGCGTCGCTGGATTACAACTTCGAGCGTTATCAGGTGGATAAATTGGTCAAAGTTGACGTGCTGATTAATGGCGAGAAAGTCGATGCATTAGCGATGATTGTGCACCAAGACCAAGCGCGTTACCGTGGTAACGCATTGGTTGGCAAAATGAAAGAGCTGATTCCACGTCAGATGTTTGATGTAGCGATTCAGGCCGCAATTGGCAGTCAAATTATCGGCCGTAGTACGGTAAAAGCCATGCGTAAAGACGTCTTAGCCAAGTGTTATGGTGGCGACGTTTCGCGTAAGAAAAAACTACTCTCAAAACAGAAAGCCGGTAAAAAACGTATGAAGCAAGTGGGTAATGTGGAGATTCCACAAGAAGCCTTCTTAGCCGTTTTGCAAGTTGAATAAATCACCGATAAATGATCAAACGTCATCTGTCTTAATATCTTTTTTAATAGCTCATTTATTAATAAAGACTGGCAGATAAGTAGCTCGCTAATAGGCAAATAAGTATGGATTTTGATTTTAATTTGATTTTAGTACCTTTAACCATTGGTTTAGGTATTATTTGGCTATTAGACAAGCTGACGCTCAAACAACGTAAAACACGAGGCCGCGGTCAAGAAAGTTTGCTGGTGCGCTGGGCGTATGACTTTTTCCCTGTGTTAGCGGTGGTATTAATTGTGCGCTCGTTCTTGATTGAGCCATTTAATATTCCTTCATCATCTATGGTACCGACTTTATACACCGGTGACTTTATCGCGGTCAATAAATACGCTTACGGTGTGCGCCTGCCGCTCACTTATAATAAGGTGCTTGATACAGGCGCGCCTGAACATGGCGATGTGGCGGTGTTTCGCTATCCTGAAAATCCAAGTATTTATTATATTAAGCGCGTCATTGGTCTGCCGGGTGATACCGTCAGTTATAATCAAGGTACGCTAGCGATTAACGACACGCCAATTCCTACCAAAGCGGTAAACTTTGATGCCGATGCTGAGCTGACCTCACAGTTATATCCAGCAGGACAAGTTGCACCAGGCCAAGTCTTGACGGAAGATAATGCTATACAAATGGGTCAACAAGAAGAAAACGCAGCGCAGTACTTTGAAGAGATTCAAGGGGATAACAAACACTTGGTTCGCTACTTACCTGATATGAATAGTGCACAATATGCGCCATTTTTACAGCAAGAATCGCCAGAAGTAGTAAGTTCTGAAGGGACAGAATGGCGTATCAACGTACCAGAAGGTCATTACTTTGTGATGGGTGATAACCGCGATCGTAGTGCTGATGGGCGTTTTTGGGGCTTTGTTCCTGATGACAATTTAGCGGGTAAAGCGGTCTATATATGGATGCATAAGCCACCCGGTCTTAACTTACCGACCTTTAAACGTAATGGTAGTATTGATTGATCTCATCGATGCGCTAAAGATTGATTTACCGATAATAGTTTGTGCTAATATTATGCCTATCTAATAAACTGCTAACTGACTTAGACATATCGATTTAGAAACTGTGTTATTAAGTAAGATTAAAATACAGTTTTTGAAAAGGTAGCGGTTTATCTATAGCAACTTAAGTAATTTACCCTTTGAGAGGTATTATAGTGCATCAATTATCTGGTTTGTCTTCGCAGCGCGGTGCTAGTGTCACTAGTGTTGTTTTTATCATTATCGTTTTGGGTGTGGCTGCCAAATTGATTGTCGCTATCGTACCGGCGCAGATTGGTGATTATCAGCTGACTAAAACGTTAAGTGCGCAGCTTAAAGAATCCAACGCCAATAAAGAAACAGCCAAACAGTTTGTTGAACGTGTCAATAAACAGCTGTCTATTAATGCCAATTATGATACCAAAGCAGAAGAGGTTTTTACCTTTACAGATAAAAAAACAGGGCAGTTGGCTATTCATAAGCAGTATGAAGTCACCAATAAACTTTTTGGTAATGTCGATATCGTTAATCGCTTCGAAGGCGACATTGATGCAACCACAGCCGAATAATGACCATTCTACATCTTAGAAAAACAAAGGTTGTTAGCTGATATTTACTTTTTTAATAAATTTAATAGATTTTAATGCAGCACCAGTTCGTCATATTTCATATTCATTAATGCAACAAAAGGGATAATCACAAACCACGCATGAAACCAACTTCGCAGTATCCTCAGGCGGTTCCTAATCACCAAAAAAGTAGCATGTCTGATGACACGCTTATTATTAGCTCAGAATTTATTCAACGGTTAGCGATATTAACGCGCAAGTTGGGTTATGTGTTTAATGATTTGAGTTTGCCTAAGCTGGCGCTCACCCATCGCTCGTTTGATAGTAAGAAAAACTATGAGCGTTTAGAGTTTTTGGGTGACGCGTTACTAGGTATGATAGTCGGTGAAGCGTTATATCACCGTTATCCGACGCAAAACGAAGGTCGGCTGACCCGTATGCGCGCAACTTTAGTCAGGCAAGAATCGCTGGTTATTATTGCGCAAAACCTAGAGCTTTCTAATCAATTGATATTGGGAGTCGGTGAGCGTAAAGGTGGCGGGCGTAATCGTGCTTCTATCCTAGCGGATGCTGTCGAGTCATTGATTGGGGCGATTTATCTAGACAGCCAAGATATGGATATTACCCGTGATTGCGTGCTTTCTTGGTATGGTGACCTCATTGATAATGTTAATGATCAAAAAGCGCTCAAAGATGCTAAAAGCCGCTTACAAGAATGGTTGCAATCTAAGCAGTTTGATTTGCCGCATTATGAGCTGATGGAAACCCGTGGCAATGCCCCGCATCAAATTTTTGTGGTGCGCTGTCAGGTAAATATTAATAACTGTCCTGATATTACTGAATCGGGCGAAAGTCGCCGTATCGCTGAGCAAAAAGCGGCAGAGCTGATGATTAATCAATTGCATAAATTGCCAGGTCAGCCTAAAAAACGCTCATAGCTAATTTTTCAAACGTGTTTTATACAAATTTTTTAAAGTTCATTTTCTAAATACTAAGTTTTCTAAATACTAAGTTTTCGCTTGTTTCAATAAATGATTATTCGAAATACCAAATATTCTTAACATGATCAGATTTATGCCGCTTTAATTCAAACCAGCAATTAAGTGGCGTGACTGATGACAACCTCCATAGGATTAACCCATGAGCAATCACAACGACTTGCCATTAAATAATGAAGATAATGCCAAAAATATGACCGAAAACACCAATGCCAGTTCAACCCAAAACCATGCTGAATCAAATAACGCTAGATTAAATGATACTAAGCTAAATGTTGATAGCACAAAAGATGCTATGTTAGAAAACCACTCATTAGAAAGTAACGCAATAGAAGACAACGCGCTAGAAAATGACACGGCTATCGAAGAGTTCTTTTCACCAAATAACCATGCCCATATGGTTGATGGTTTTAAAACTGGTTACGTCGCCATTGTTGGTCGCCCGAATGTGGGTAAATCAACCTTGATGAACCACTTGTTGGGTCAAAAACTGTCTATCACCTCGCGTAAACCACAAACGACTCGCCATCGTATTCACGGTATTTTATCTAACGATGAGATGCAAGCGGTGTTTGTTGATACCCCAGGTATTCATCGCAATGAAGTGCGTGCTATCAATGAGCGCATGAATAAAGCCGCGGTGTCTGCGTTGGTTGATGTTGACTTGGTCTTATTTGTTGTTGATTCAGATCAATGGCGTGATGATGACTTATTAACACTACAAAAACTTGGCGATACCAATCTGACCGTGGTATTGGTGATTAACAAAGCCGATACTTTAAAAGATAAAGGCAGCGTGTTGCCACTGATCGAAACCTTTAGTGACAGTTTCGATTTTGCTGATATTGTCCCTGTTTCTGCTTTGAAAAATCAAAACTTAGATCGTTTGCAAGAAGTGATTGCCTCACATTTGCCAATCGCTGATCCTATCTATGATACTGAACAGATTACCGATCGCTCAGAGCGCTTTTTAACCAGTGAAATTATCCGCGAAAAAATCATGCGTAGTGCGGGCGATGAAGTACCATACGATTTAACGGTACAGATTGATGGTTTTAAAGACGAAGCGGCGCATATAGACCCAAAAACTGGTCGTCCACGTAAAGCTTGTACCTTTATCGATGCGACCATTTATGTCGAGCGCAGTGGGCAAAAAGCAATCGTCATTGGTGATAAAGGTCAGCGTATCAAGCAAGTGGGCATGGATGCGCGTAAAGATATGGAACAGCTGTTTGATAAGAAAATCATGTTAACACTGTGGGTAAAAGTGAAGCGTGGTTGGTCTGATGATGAGCGTGCTTTGACCAGTTTAGGATATTAATAGCGCTTTAACAGAAATGGCATGGTGTCATATCATATATTTATGCCGCCATGCATTTATATCATCATTGCTGAGGTAATAATCCATGCGTAACGAAGCGTTAATCGGTTATTTATTACATCAGCGTCCTTACCAAGAAAAACGCGCCTTATACTATTTATTTTCTCAGCAACATGGGGTTATCCATGGGATTGGCAAAAAAGGCGCGCCGCTCTTTATGCCACTGCAACTTTTTGCAACTGGTAAACGCGATTTAAAAACATTCAGTCAGATTAATATTGCGCCATTAAGCTCAATTCAAGGTTCTGTAACACAAGATTTTTTAGAGCTAGAGGATAGTCAGGCAAACCTAGCAGAAGCGTTGCACCACGAGAGTATTAGTGGGCAACATCAGTATGCTGCCCTTTACTTGAATGAGATATTATGGCGGCTACTACCTACTGAAGATCCTATGCCAGTATTATGGCAACACTATCAAAACAGCCTATACCAGCTTAAGCAACCTTTAACTGCGGACGAGTTGCGTTTGTGTTTGCGCCAATTTGAGACCTATTTGTTTAATGAGTTGGGCTTTGCTTTAACGTTAAAACATGACAGTCTAGATCAGCCTATTGAATCCAATGCCATGTATCGCTTCTTGCCTGATGTGGGCTTGGTAGCGATTGTTCATAATGATGATAACGCAACCGCAATAGCGCAAACTGTTTTTAAAGGTAGTGAGGTTTTAGTGATGGTAGAGGAGGGCATATCTGCTGTTACGCTCAATACTTGGTCGCGTTTACATCGACAACTGATTGATCATCTGCTTGATTACCAACCATTACAAAGTCGTTTGCTTTGGCAGCAGCAACAGCGCTATCAATCCCAGGGTTTATAAAGGTTTTATACCCCACTTTTTAGTAAATGATCTGGATATTATTGAAAGGATTTTTTATGATTAACACAACGGTAGTACAGGCAGCTAACTTAACGGAAACCTTGGAGAGCAGCTTAAAAAAACCTCTATTAGGGGTCAATATTGACCATGTAGCGACTTTACGCCAAGCACGAGGTGTCAACTATCCAAGCCCATTGGTAGCCGCTCTGTTATGTGAGCAAGCAGGGGCAGATGGCATCACGATTCATTTGCGTGAAGACCGTCGTCATATTCAAGATACCGATGTGTACGAGATTGCCGAGCAGCTGACCACAAGAATGAATTTAGAGATGGCAGCAACGACTGAGATGCTTGAGATTGCTCGCAAGGTCAAGCCATTTTGGGTATGCTTAGTGCCAGAGAAGCGTGCTGAGTTGACTACTGAAGGCGGGCTTGATGTCGCAGGGCAGATGCCTTGGTTGACGGATTATATCGCCAAGTTACAAGCAGTCGGCATTAAAGTCTCTTTGTTTATTGATCCAGAAGCTAAGCAAATTGCTGCAGCGGTAACCTGCGGTGCCGATGCGGTTGAACTACATACAGGCGCCTATGCTGAGGCAGGTCTGGCCGGTAACATCGATAAGATGAATGCTGAACTTACGCGGATTAAAGAAGCCGTGCAGACAGCCCAAGATGCTAATAGCAATATGCTGATTAATGCAGGCCATGGTCTCACGCGTGAGAATGTCCGTGCGATTGCCCAAATTGACGGTATATATGAGCTAAATATTGGACATGCCCTTATTGCCGATGCCGTCTTTATTGGATTAGAGCAGGCGGTGATTATGATGAAAAATGCTATGCATGAAAGTGCTTAATTATTTTAACCTTATCGTTTTTTACTTTCCGCAATCAGTAGGGTAGCTCGCATTAGGCTTATAAGTAACGCGGCCACCTTGACTGAACGAGATTTGATACATGGTATGATTGTAGGTAGAGGTCGGACAGTATTTAAAATGTCCGAAGTGGCCGCGCGGCTTACCGCTATCGCCCCAGAATTTAGTGTAATGGCGCTTATCTCCCACACGTAAATATAATGTACTGTATTTAGGCTCTAAGGCTTGTTCTTCTAGCAAGTCGTCGACCCCTAAATCAAAATTTTTATTATTGTTTCTATCTAAGAATAATAATAACTGCTTATAACTGTCTCTATCGCAGATAGCACCGTTGTTAGACAGGCAAACCAGCAAGTCTTGTCTTCTGATATAACTTTCAGCTTTTGCTAATGTCAGCGTATTTCTGATTTGACTTTCAATACGTTTCGCTTCCATACGAGCTAATTGCTCTAGGATATAAGGCGTCGCAATCATTGTTAAGATAGCTAAAACCGCGATTGTGACGATCAATTCTACTAAAGTAAAACCCTGCTCATTATTTGGCTGAAATTGCTTTTGTCTGTCGGATAAGACTTGATATGATTCCATCATGATGAACTGCTACCTATATAAGAGGTATGGCAATATATGAGAGGTCATTGAGCAAGGATTTCTAGTGTCAATATTTTTAGTATCAATAATAACGTTCAGCTTATACTTAACTATTAACATTCAGCATCATGCGTAATCTAGATTATTGATGTATATAATATTTCATTAAGCTTCAAGTGCTTAGCTAAATAGTGAAAAAATGTTTATTAATGCAAATATAAACTAAATATATGTCTACTGTCAAAAAATGTTTCAATTCGTGAATGAGCAGTTTTATCAATAGAGAAAACTAAGGTTTTGTATTAAAATAAACCCAAACAATAGGTATGATTCGTTTCATCACCTATTGCGACCTAACATACAAAAGATAAAAAGCGTAAAGTGTGTTAGTTCTCAGTAAGTTAAGCTGGCTAATGTGTTTTAGTTATGACATTATCGTGTAATAATGTGTAGCTGGTTAACGAAAAAAGTTGTAAACTGAATTGATAATCGCTAAGCTACTTCTTAATTGGTTTTGCTTTGTAATTTCAAATTCGTAAATGATGTCTATTTTCAGCCATCTTGAGAAGCGGTTTTGCTTAACGCATTACTAAAATTATCCTTTGGAGGAAGTTCATGAAATTAAATAAAATTGCTTTGGCATTGTTTGCCATCACAGCGGCCCCACTAGCAGCAAACGCTGGTGTTACTATTAGCCCATTACTACTTGGTTATCATTACAGCGAAGGCGCTGATGATGAGCAACGTGAGCTATTAGAAAACTATAATGGAAGCGGCGAAAACTTTTATAAAGAAAATGGTTTATATACTGGTGCAGCACTCGGTATTGAACTAACGCCTTCTACTCAGTTCCAAGTTGAGTATGGTGTATCTAATACTGATGCTATCAGTAGCTTAGGTAGAACTTTAGATACAGAACAAGAAATGATTTCTGGTAACTTCTTGATCGGTTTTGAAGAGTTCAGTGGCTACACTGATAACGCATTTAAACCATATGCATTAGTTGGTGCTGGTCAATCTAAAATCGAAATCGAAGATGCTTCTGGTAACGAAGTTACAAGTACTAAAGATACTATCGGTAACCTAGGTCTAGGTGCTATGTATCGTATCAATGATGCGCTAAGCCTACGTGGTGAAGCTCGTGCGATTCATAACTTTGACCAAAACTGGTGGGAAGGCATGGCTTTGGCCGGTCTAGAAGTTGTACTAGGTGGTCATTTAGCACCTACAGTAGCTGTTCCACCAATGGAAGAGCCTAACGTAGTAACTCCACCAATCGTTGTTGTTGAGTCTGATCTTGACTCTGACGGTGATGGCGTACCTGATAGCATCGATGCATGCCCAGGCACTCCAATGAACGTGGTGGTTGATGAGCGCGGTTGCCCAGTACCAGTAGATATTACTGATGAACTGAAAATGGAACTACGTGTATTCTTTGATAACGACAAATCGGCTATCAAAAACCAATACAAACCAGAAATCGCTAAAGTAGCAGAGAAGATGCGTGAGTATCCTAACTCTACAGCACGCGTAGAAGGTCATGCTTCTAAAACTGGTCCTTCAGCACGTTACAACCAACGTCTATCTGAAGCTCGTGCTGTTGCAGTGAAATCTATGTTGACTAACGAATTTGGTATCGCACCAAACCGTCTATCAACAGTTGGTTATGGTTATGACCAACCAATCGCTGACAACAACACTGAAGAAGGTCGCGCTATGAACCGTCGTGTATATGCCATCATCACTGGTGACAAAACCATGACTGTTGAACAAACTAAAGATATGGTTGTTCAATAAGTAATAGCTACTAATTATGTTATAATGTAATTAGTTACAAAAAAAGTCACCCTTTGGGTGGCTTTTTTTTATTTATGTGTTGAGAAAAGTAAGTTATTGCATAAAATCATGATGCAATAATGTTATACTAACGACCCAAACACTTTGTAAATTGACAAAGTGTACATTAGCATAGCTATCTGTACGATGGATTTACCAGCATAGGTCTTTGATTTTAATAATATTAATCGATTGTGCCTATTGCGCAATCATTTAATCATAAAATAATCATGTCTATTTGGTTGGTGGTAACAGTTTATCCAGCGGTGCTAACTGCTACTGCATTTTTTTAAGACGAAACGAGCATTTTATATGGCGAACGATATCAAACACCTGCGTAACATTGCAATTATTGCCCACGTTGACCACGGTAAAACCACTTTGGTTGATAAGCTATTACATCAATCTGGTACTTTTGGCGATCGTGCAAACATTGCTGAACGTGCAATGGATTCAGGTGATATTGAGCAAGAGCGTGGTATTACCATCTTGGCAAAAAATACAGCCATCCGCTGGACAGATGATACTGATGGCACTGAATACCGTATTAACATTGTTGATACCCCAGGTCATGCCGATTTTGGTGGTGAAGTTGAACGTGTTATGTCAATGGTTGACTGCGTACTATTAGTCGTTGACGGCGTTGACGGCCCGATGCCACAGACACGTTTTGTGACTCAAAAAGCATTCGAGCAAGGTCTAAAACCGATTGTTGTTATTAACAAGATTGACCGTCCAGGTTCACGCCCTGATTGGGTAATGGATCAGATTTTTGATTTGTTTGATAACCTTGGTGCGACAGATGAGCAATTAGATTTTCCAGTTGTTTATGCCTCAGCATTGAATGGTATTGCTGGCTTAGAAGCAGACAACTTAGCGGACGATATGACGCCGCTGTTTAAAACTATCGTTGATGTGGTTCAGCCTCCTCAAGTTGATGCTGAAGCGCCATTCCGTATGCAAATCTCTAGCCTTGATTACAACAGCTTCGTTGGTGTTATCGGTATTGGCCGTATCCAGCGCGGTAAAGTAAAGACCAATACACCAGTAACTGTCATTGATAAAAATGGCGATACTCGTAATGGCCGTATTCTAAAAATTATGGGCTATCATGGTCTTGATCGTATTGATGTAGAAGATGCACAAGCGGGTGATATCGTTTGTATTACTGGTATCGATGCGCTTAATATCTCAGATACAATTTGTGATCCTAGCGCTGTTGAAGCGTTGCCAGCATTGACTGTCGATGAGCCAACCGTATCTATGAATTTTCAAGTAAACAATTCACCGTTTGCTGGTCGTGAAGGTAAATTTGTGACCTCACGTAATATTCGTGAGCGTCTTGAGCGTGAATTGATTCATAACGTGGCACTACGTGTAGAAGACACTGAGTCTCCTGATAAATTTAAAGTATCAGGTCGTGGTGAGCTTCATCTGTCTGTATTGATTGAAAACATGCGCCGTGAAGGTTTTGAGATGGGTGTTTCAGGCCCAGAAGTTATCGTTAAAGAAGTTGACGGTAAGCTACAAGAGCCATATGAAAACGTTGTTTTTGATATCGAAGACGCGCATCAAGGTCCTATCATGGAGCAGGTTGGCTTGCGTAAAGGCGAGATGACCAATATGGAGCTTGATGGTAAAGGTCGTATGCGTATCGAAGCGACAATGCCAGCACGTGGTTTGATTGGTTTCCGTTCTGAGTTCCTAACCTTAACTTCAGGTACAGGTATCATGACCTCAAGCTTCTCACATTACGGCCCACAGAAAGTTGGTGATGTTGGTGCTCGCTCTAATGGTGTCTTGGTTTCTATGGCGAAGGGTGTTTGCCTAGGTTTTGCGCTATTTAACCTACAAAAACGCGGTAAGTTGTTCGCTGAGCCACAACTAGAAGTATACGAAGGTATGATCGTTGGTTTGAACTCGCGTAACGACGACATGGCAGTTAACCCAACGACTGCTAAGCAGTTGACCAACGTCCGTGCCAGTGGTACTGATGAAGCGCTAACCCTAACGCCAGCGGTTAAGTTTACCCTTGAGCAGGCACTTGAATTTATTCAAGATGACGAGCTAGTAGAAGTAACACCGAAGGCCATTCGTCTTCGTAAGCGCTACTTGACTGAGAGTGAGCGTAAGCGTCACGGTCGTAAGAAAGGTGCTTAATTATTGACAAAAAATGATATTAATCATACATTTTGTTAAGAATTGAGAGAAGTATTTGATATTGGTAAAGATCTCCTTTATTTATATTAAGTCAGAGTTATAATCAGCAGTATATAGTGAGTCGAATATGGTTCACTTTATATTGCTTTTTTTATGCCTGTTTTTTATATATAATACTACGGCTAATCAATTGGATTGGTTTGTTTAGAATTTCTTACGTCATTTTTAATACGCTGCCCTTAAAACGTGATTTTTAAGAGGTGGTTTTTAAGAAACGGTTTTTAAGAAACGGTCTCTAAATGAGATTAACTATTCGGCTGTTTATCTGACCATAGATAAGACTTTTGAGGAGTGATATTATGAGTATGGTATCTGAGTTTAAAGAATTTGCTGTAAAAGGTAATGTGATGGACCTAGCGGTCGGTGTCATCATTGGCGGCGCTTTTGCGACCATCACGACCTCTTTAGTTGAAGACATTATTATGCCTATCGTCGCTTTTATTGCGGGCGGCGAAATCAACTTTAAAAATATGTTTTTCATGTTAGGCGATGCACCTGCAGGCGTTGGCATGACTTACGATGCGCTTAAAGAGGCAGGTGTGCCAGTATTGGCCTATGGTAGTTTTATCACTGTATTGATTAACTTCCTGATTTTAGCGTTTATTATCTTTATGATGGTAAAAATGGTGAATAGATTACGCCGTGAAGACGAGGTAGAAGAAGCAATAGAAGATCCGTCAGAAGAGGTGCAATTGCTTCGTGAGATTAGTGCTAAGCTGAGCAATACTCACATTACGAAATAAAATCATATCATTTATTTACGACAATAAAAAAGGCTAACGAGAAGTTAGCCTTTTTTATTGTCGATTGATAAGCTCGATGCTTATAACTTATGGCGTAACTACTACATAGTCATTGGTATTAATTAGAATCTCTGAAGGACGATCGACAACAATACGCACGACATTATTATCAACGACTTGTGATTTATAGTAATTGTCTTCAGCAACCGTACAGCCTAAGCAGCGTCCCATTGCATCCCATGGCTCAACGAATAACTTTTGCTGTGCTTGATCTGCATTGCCTCCAATCAGCGAGAAGGGTAAGCTTACGATATAGGCGGCAGTTCCCGCTACCGCAGCTACCAATTGTAGTGGTTTACCGACAATCGTGTCTACTGCCATGGTCTCGTAAGAAGGGCCAAAATCAGTTTCGTCAATTTCTATCGCTGCTAAAGCGGGTTGCATGCTAGCAAAAATTAAGCTTACGCTTGCCATCATGGTCAGTAACTTATATTTAGCGGTGCGTTTCATGTTAGCTGGAGCACTCATAATAATATCCTAAAACTCATAAGTAGTATGATTAATAGCTGCTGCTATTTCCACACAGAGACAAATTCCCTATAGAAATAAGGCGACAACGATAGTTATTCTTAATATTACAGATAAATAAACGGTCTGCACTATTTATGTAAGTATTAGCACTATTAAAGCAAGATGTAGGCTAATAAGCAACAAAAATGCGCAGGATATCTGTATTAGCAGAGCGTTTTTTTATTATGAGTCATGCTAAATGAGTTTAGGTAGGACTATAAATAGGCATTTTAAAGTAACTGAGCAATGATATTGCTTTAAACCTGTATAGTCTTATTAAGCAGGGATTATTTACTATTGATTGGCTGACAGGCAGGGCAAAAAACACTGGCACGTCCATTAAGCTTAATGTTTTCTAATAGTGTGTTACAGTGTGGACAAGTTTCACCTTGTCTGCCGTAGACATTTAAAGTTTGCTGAAAATAACCCGTTTGGCCGCTAGCAACGGTAAAATCCCGTAAGGTGGAACCGCCAAGGGTTATCGCCTTTTTTAAAATTGCTTTGATATGGTCAACCAAAATAACTATTTGCTCATAGGAAACTTGATGAGCGGGCGTTGCAGGATGAATGCCTGATAAGTAAAGACTTTCAGTCGCATAAATATTGCCAACGCCGACAACGATTTGTTGTTCCATAATGACGGATTTAATAGCGCGTTTGATTGGTTGCTTGTTAGGTGTTTTATTGGCCGTCGCTTTTTTAGGGTTGCTTTGATTAGTGCTGCTTTGATTAACGATACTGTCATTAGGGGTTGGATTTGGATTATTTGAACGTTGAATTAAATGATATAAATAATCAGCGGTAAATTCTGCTGATAATGGCTCAGGACCCAAATGATCTAGTAGCTTAGGGCCATAATCATCAAACCATAACACCGAGCCAAAGCGCCTTGGATCATAATAATGTAGCTGTGTTTGGCTATCATCAGTGCCGCTAAAAGTCACCACCAAATGATCGTGTTTACGCTTATCAGTGCCATAGCTGTGTTGCTGTAAGCTACCTGACATACCCAAATGAATCAACAGTTGCCGCGGGGCTAATTGCTCAGGTTGGATAGAGGCGTTGGTATTCGCAGAAACGAGGGGTATAAAATTCAGAATTAAATACTTTGCTCGGCGCTCGACGCTATCCAAAGTGTAATCAACCAGTTGAGTCAAATCATCAGGCATCGACCAGCGTAGTTTTGGTTGGAAGACTTTGACATTGGTGACTTGCTGACCTAATAGCGGCGTAAGGCTGGTTTTGGTGGTTTCTACTTCGGGTAACTCAGGCATAGTATTTCTTATGAAAACTCTATTATGGATTAAAGGTGTTCTTGGAAAATTGTGCTAGCTTAACTGTCAGGCAACCGCGCGGCGCGCATGTAAGATACCATGCTGCTGCTCAAGTTTGGCCAGTAGTTTGGATAAATGGGCCAGCCCCGAAACTTCAATATGAAACTTTAAAAAGGCAATATTGTCATCATTACTTAACGTTTCAACTTGACGGATATTGACGTTTTCTTTATCAATAATTTGGGTCAAATCGCGCAGTAACCCGCGTCTGTCATAAGCTTCTACATGAATATCTACCGGTTGATAACGACCCGATTTAACCGTCCAAGCAGCATCAATTTCGCGTTCAGGGTCGCGCTCAATCAAGCGTAGGTATTCAGGGCAGCCGCGATTATGAACGCTGACGCCGCGTGACAAAGTAATATAGCCTGCGATAGGTTCACCGTGGACGGGATGACAGCAGCCTGCTAGGTTAATCTCGATATTATCCAAACCATCGATATGAATTTTATAGGCATCGAGTTTCCCGGCATCTCTAGTGTCAATGCTAGGGGTAAAGTCGTCTTCCGGTCTTTCCGGTTCTAGGTGTAGCTGACGAGAAATATGACTGGTCAGCTGGTTAAGACCAATATCGCCGGTCACCAAGCCGACGACAATGTCATCGGTATTATTGACATTAAAATGCTGCGTATAGTCGTTTAAATCGATACTGTTTGGATGAACCGATAAACGCTCAAGCTCTTTGCTAAGCATTTGGCGACCTATCTCAATATTCTTATCGCGGTCTTGCTTATTAAACCACTGACGCAGTTTTGAGCGCGCGCGATTGGTATGAATATAACCAAGCGAGGCGACCAGCCAATCGCGGTTCGGCTCACGCGATGCTTTGGTAATAATCTCTACTTGTTCGCCCGTCTTTAACTGATAAGTTAGCGGCACATAACGCTGATTGACGCGCGCTGCTTGGGCACGGTTACCAACTTGCGTATGTACATAATAGGCAAAATCCAGTACCGTCGCGCCTTTTGGCAGCTCAGTGATATCGCCATCACGACTAAAGATATAAATACGCTCGAGCTCGTCAAAATCAACCAATTGCTCTTCTTCGTCAAACTCGATTTCTTCTAATTCTTCGCCGGTTAATAAGGCTGAACGCGGCTGATTGCGCGTCTCATTATTGATAGAAAGCAGTTGCCGTAATGAGCTGATTCTTTGGTTAAGGTAATTATCCTTTTTGTTCTTCAAGCCTTCTTTGTAGTTGACATGCGCGCACATGCCAAGCTCGGCTTCAAAGTGCATCTCATGCGTACGAATTTGTACTTCAAGCGATTTATTTTCGGCAATGACCGCCGTATGTAGCGAGCGATAACCGTTAGATTTTGGATTGGTAATATAGTCGTCGAACTGCTCAGGAATATAGCGCCATAAGCCGTGTACCAATCCCAAAACGTGATAGCAATCCGAAGGATTGGTGACCAAAACGCGCAGCGCGCGAATGTCATAAAGCTGATCAAAGGACAAGCCTTTGAGCTTCATTTTTCGGTAAATAGAGTAGATATGCTTAACGCGCCCTGAAACCTCGGCTTCGATACCGGCTTCTGCTAAGGCTGCATTGAGCTTATCTTGTACGCGCTGAATGTAAGACTCACGTTCGCTACGTTTTTCTGATAATAGCCGCGCAATCTCTTTATAGCGCTCAGGAGCAAGATAGCGGAAGGCTAAATCTTCAAGCTCCCATTTTAGCTGAGCAATACCAAGCCTATGAGCCAATGGCGCATAAATAGTCATGACCTCGCGCGCGACACGGTGTTGCCGCTCTTCACTAGAAAAGGTCAATTCGCGCATGGCAAAGGTCCGCTCAGCCAATTTAATCAGCACGACGCGTACATCATTGGTGACGGAGATAAGCATGCTATAAATATTCGATAGCTGATCACGCTGATTATTAACAAAATGATCTTCTAAGCGCTTATTGCTTTCGATAATCTCGGACAGCTTACCCATCGCCAAAGTATCTTTGACCAAGGTTGAGATATCAGCACCGAATTTTTTTTCAATTTCAGTTAAGCTGATAATCGATTTACGGGCGCTACGATAGAGCATCGCTGCGACGAGCGCATCTTCATCTTGATAAAGGTAAGTCAAAATATCGGTCATCGCAATACCCGTGACGTAAGCGCCTGAGCGCTCAGATTCACTGGTATTCATGTGACTGCGGATAAACTCGCAAGCAGCGGCAAGATTGGGTACAGACTCTTGACCGATACGCTTGGCGACATTATCAAGCCAAGTGGGGACGTCGATATTTATTTGATCTAAATCAATCGCTTCAAGCTCTTTTTCTGAAAGCGTAGAGCTGTCATCAAGAAGCTGATTTTCCAAATACTCATCTTTAAGATTAGGGTCATGGCTATGATAAGCATACTGAGCAGAGCGATCAAAAGTGGTGTGCAGCTTGTGAGTAGCAAGCTGATGTTTGATATCGAGTGGAATTTGGGCATAGCTATTGGCAGACTGGTGCGAGCGTTGGCTCGCGACCAGTTGAGCTGCCAATGTTGCGCTATCGGCTTGCGTGGTTTGTCCATCTACCAGCGGTAATCCTTCACGAATTTTTACCATAGCCCACTCCTCTTAGCTATTCAAAATTGATTAGCGCCTCATTTGCCACGCAGACTTAAATTTTGCGATAGGCAAATAACAGCGATAAATCAATTCAGCCGCTAAAAATCCTTTTCTAGCAGCTATAAAATGATAGAGATAAATAACATATAGAGCCATGAGTACCAAGACTCATGATATCTCGATTAAGAAGGCCTCAATATATTGGTTATTATTATCTCATTTTGCAATGACAAATCAAGCAAGGCTCTGTAATGATCATGTCGGTGTTGATAACATACAGCATTATTAACCTTATCGCTTAATCCGTTTTTGCATAAAGCGATGCGGTTAAAAATGAGCGTTATGTTTCTTAAAATGTCACACTTAAAAAGCCATGCTCGAAAAACCACGCTTAAAGAGCCATGCTTTGAAAGATTAGTCGCTTAAAACAAGTGCTAAGCTGAAACTTTTTCAAAGCGCGCGATTGACTCAACGTGACCGGTATGACAGAACATATCCATCACGCCTGCATGCGTCAAACGATAGCCTTGCTCTAATAAGGCTTTGGTATCGCGGGCGAGGGTAGCAGGGTTGCAAGAAACATAGACAATACGTTCGGCGTTAAATTTCGGCAGATATTGCATAATTTCCCAAGCGCCCGAACGCGGTGGGTCAATGAGTAACGCATCAAAGCCCTGATTGGCCCAAGGTTTATCGGTGCAATCTTGGGTTAAATCTTGGCTATAAAACTCAGTATTATTAATGCCGTTGCGACGAGCATTGTCGGCCGCGCGCGCAGTCATGGCTTCACTGCCTTCAACGCCGACCACCGAGCCCGTTTCGCCGACTAAACGCGCTAGTGGTAAGCTGAAGTTGCCCAAACCACTGAATAAATCTAGCACGCGTTCGCCAGCTTTTAAGTCTAACAAATCACAAGCAAGCTTGGTCATCTGCCGGTTTACCGATAAATTGACTTGGGTAAAGTCCGTTGGGATAAACTCAAACGTCAAATCATACTCTGGTAATTGATAATATAAGCGCCCAAACTGCTCACTCATATCGTCATTCTCCGTCAAGGCAATACGCTGAATGCTATCGGCGCCTTTTGACTGTAAATATAATTGCCAATTGCGCGCTGCAAAAAACGTTTTTAGCTTCTCGACATCAGCATCTGATAATGGCGCTAAATTACGCACGATAAGCGCAACCGGCTGATTGCCATCGGGCAGTTCTGGCATTGCTTCACCCATAGCCAGTTCAAGCTGGGCAATTTTGTCACGGCTCTCGAGCGTGCTAATAAGTGCTTTTAAGTTTTCAATCTCAAAACCAATCCGTGGGTCTAAGATATGACACTCATTTAACTCTGCTAAAAAGTTGCTTGAGCGCTCACGGAAACCAACCAAGGCGGTTTCTTTTTTGGCGACATAACGGACGCCCAATCGTGCTTTGGTACGGTAACCTAAGCGATCGCCAACTACTGGTGCGAGCCAATGCTCTGGTTCAACATTGGCTTGATGGATAAGCATTTCAGCAAGCACAGATTGCTTAAAGTTGATTTGACCTTCTGGCTGCCAATGCTGCAGATTACAGCCACCGCAGACACCAAAATGTGGGCAGGGCGGTACAGCGCGCTCAGGGTTTGGATTGGCAGTAATGCTCACCGCATCACCTTCTTCAAAGCTGGTACGGCTATTGGTAATTTTGACTAAGGCACTTTCGCCCGGTAGCGCAAAGCTAACAAAAATCTTTTTGCCATGTTTGTCTTCGATATGACCGTCGGCTTCACCAAAGCCATTACCATATACTGCAACGCCGCGACCATCATGTGACAAGCCATCGATATTAAAAGGTAGTGGCTCAGCATCTTTCAAACGGCGCCGCGTTTTTGATGACGGCTTGGATTTTTTCTTACTTGGCGGAATAGTAATGGTCTGAGTCTCGTTAGGCTGTTGGCTGGTATCTAAGATGGTAGAGTTTTTTGAATCGGTGGGTTGCATAAACCTGCCTTAATAATAAGTAATAAATGATAAATAACGATAAATGAGGGTGAGACGTTAGTTGTTAAAACGTCATCTTTATAAAGACGTTTTTATAAATACGTCCGTTATATAAAAATGTCTGCTATGGTGCAGGCGCAGATGACCAATCGGCGATAAATTCATGATGGCGTGGGCTGCCATCTGCTTGGGTATAATTTGCCAAATAATCACGGCTTTGCTGTTGCCAAGCATCAAAATCCGCTGAGGATAATTGACCGGTCAACCGTAACCAGCGCAGGTATATCAGCCAGGTATTCATCACATCCGATTCGCAATATATTGACAACGTTTGCCAATCGCCATTACTGACCAGATCGCCAACCATGCTGCCATCAACATCGGTTTTACCGGGTAAGCCGTAAAGACTGGCAACGACATCCATAGCTTCACGGCGGCTGGCACCGTATTGGCTAAATCTGTCCATCAAATCAAGATGGCGAGTATGGAAACGATTAACATAGTTATCAAAGCGCATGTTTTTGATGCGTTCGCCTTCTTCAAATAACCACGGCGCTGATAAGTCATACTGCATCGCGCGATAAATAAGCACCGGAATATCAAAGCCTGAGCCGTTCCAACTAATCAGCTGCGGCAGCTTTTCAATATCACTGAATGCACGGAAAAATTTGCTCAGAATGTCTTTTTCGCTAAACTTATCTGCCGTCAAAGAAAATAAAGAAAATTGACCGTCTTTAATATAAAGGGCAGAAATACAGACAATACGCTGCAGCGGCAAACGCATAAAGTCATGTCCCGCTTCTTGGAGTCGCAGCGCCGTCAATGCGCTTAAGGCATCGGCATCGTTTAGCTCGGCCAATTGCGGGTAAATACGGCGGGCAGCCTCGGTATCGGCAACCGTCTCAATATCAAAGACCAAGATAGGTTTGGACGAAAGGGCGTTTGACATAAATAATCCTACCTAACTATTGGTTTTGGTTGATGACTGATAAAAATATCATTGCTGAGCTTATGATTTATTCGCTTATGCTGCTGCATTGTGTGTACATTCTATTTCTGACTTTCTACTGCGTACTTTTTATTTTTCACTATCTAGATTGTCTTTCACGTTACTGTCGTCAGCATCGTTGTCGATAACGTTATATAAGCCGGTTGATAAATAACGATCGCCGCGATCACAAACGATAAAGGCAATAACCGCGTCTGGATTTTCTTTTGCGACTTCGACGGCTGCCCAAGCGGCTGCGCCTGAGGATACGCCAGCAAAAATGCCTTCGGTTTTGGCCAATTTGCGCATATAGACTTCGGCGATATGTTGATCAACATCCATGATGTCATCAATCAAGTCGGCTTCAAAAATACCCGGCATGTAAGCAGCAGGCCAGCGGCGAATACCGGCGATAGACGCTTCTTCATCAGGCTGCAAACCGATGATTTTAACATCAGGGTTTTGCTCTTTAAGATATTGCGCCACCCCAGTGATGGTGCCAGTGGTGCCCATAGAGCTGATAAAGTGAGTGATTTTACCGTCCGTTTGCGCCCATAGCTCAGGACCGGTGGTGAGATAATGTGCTTGTTTATTATCAGGATTATTAAATTGGTCTAAGACGATACCTTTACCATCCGCTTGCATCTGCAGCGCCATATCGCGTGCCGCCTCCATACCTTCGTCGACTTCGATTAGCGTCGCGCCGTAAGCGGTCATGGCATCCTTACGCTCTTGGGTCGAGTTGGTTGGCATTAATAAGGTCATCGGATAACCGCGCATCGCCGCAACCATGGCTAAAGCTATACCGGTATTGCCGCTGGTGGCTTCAATCAGCATATCACCCGGTTTAATATCACCACGTAGCTCAGCCTGATAAATCATATTGAACGCTGGACGGTCTTTTACCGAGCCGGCAGGGTTATTACCTTCAAGCTTTGCAAGTACCACGGCCCCATTGGCAATCTGCTCTTGCTCAGGCAGACGATGCAATTTAACCAATGGCGTCTGACCTACGCAATCGGCAAGGTCAGTGATTTGCGTAATAAAATTGGCGTTTGACTGGGCCGTAGCGGACATAAGGTATCCTTATTAATTATTAAGTTTTTAATAGGCGCTGTTTAAATGATAGGTACTAAGACATTAACAGGCCAGTACTTCATGACTATCAGGTATTGAGGGTGACGCAATAAAAAGTTGCGTCATTATATCATTTTGTTTTCAGCTGCGCTTAATGCATAAATTTTTATTGAGGATAGCTTATTTGTTTATAACCTTGTGTATTTACATTAATGTATAAGTTATTAAGCATAAATATTAGGCGCGACTTGTTGAGCAATAACGCTTGCTTAATAAGCATTGGTTAATGAAGATGAGTCAATGAATGGCTAACTGCCTTTGATAGAATCCTGCTAAGATAATCTCAAGTTATAATTGCTGGCTTGCCGTTAGTGCTTAGCCAATTATTAACACATAGGCGCATCGTACAATATTTATCATCAATAATATCTGTCACCAATATCAGTGGAGAGTAAACCCAGCATGGCTTACAAAAAACGTTTTGATACCAGTAGTGCTTATGGTCAGCTGATTATATTGGTGTTTTTGCCGATTTGTTTATTGGCAGCGGTGGGTGGCATTTTGGTGTTTTATGAAACCATGCGCGCCAGTAATTCTGAACAAGAAGTATTGGCAGAGGCGGTGCTGATTCGTTATACGCCGGCGATTGCGGAGCTCGTCCCTGAACTATTAGAGCAAGAAAAGCAGCAAGAAAAGCAGCAAACAGAAACAGGCGACGGTAAAAGCAAAACAGATACTAAGTCACAAGCAGCGATAGCGACGTTAGAAGGTATTCAAGATAGGCTCGGGCGCATGCAGTCGGAGCAGCATGTCCAACGTATTGCCATTATCAATCAAAACAATGAAGTACTGGCCAGTGTCGGCTATGGTATCGATGAGGCATGGCCACTGATAGATGCATCAGAGCGCTTTTTATCGCAAAAGCCCACGCCTATTGGCACAGCTTACGGCAGTACCTTGGGTGAGTTTGACGGGCAGCAAGTGTGGCTGATGGTCGATATGGATAACGAGCCGCTTTATATTGCCCGTTATCGTATTGCCATGGCGCTGGCGATTACTGGCTTATTTACCATTTTAATTTTGTTATTAAGCTTAAATATCTATTCAAAACGTTGGATTGCGCCGATTTACGAGCTGCGTTTGCAATTACAACGTACCCATGTAGACAATCTTTATCAGCCTATTCCGGTTGAATCGAATGGTGAGTTGAATTTATTACAGCAAGATTTGGTCAAGACTTTACGTCGTCTACATGCTAGCTTCCAAGATTTAAAAGACCATGCCGAGCAAACCGAGGATGATTTGCGCTTGGCATTTGATGAGATGGAAATGCAAAATATCTCTATCCGTAATGCCCGTGATGCGGCAATCTCAACCAGCCAAGCAAAATCGGCATTTTTGGCCAATATCAGTCATGAATTGCGTACGCCCTTAAACAGTATCGATGGTTTTATTAATTTGCTGGCACGTCATGGCGAGCTTAATCCTGAACAAGATTTGTACGTGCAAACCATCCGTAAATCGTCGGCGCATTTATTGGCACTCGTGAATGACGTATTGGATTTCTCTAAGATTGAAGCGGGCAAGCTTGTACTTGATCGTCACGAGTTTGACCTTTATGACACCATTTATGATGTCGTCGATATGCTATCGCCGGTTTCTGCAGAAAAAGGGCTGCGCATGGCGGTGTTGTTTTATAACGACGTGCCGATGCGCATCAACGGCGATGCCCTGCGTCTTAAACAAGTACTGACCAATATCGTCGGTAATGCCATTAAATTCACCGATAGCGGCGATGTGGTCGTTCGCGTTAGCTTAGACGATCATCGTGACAATTACTTAATGATTAGCGTGCAAGATAGCGGTAAAGGGATTTCATTATCTGACCAAAAAATGCTCTTTCAAAGCTTTAGCCAAGGCGATCCGTCGATTACGCGTCAATATGGTGGTACCGGCTTGGGTCTGGTCATCTCCAAGCAGCTAACGCGGCTGATGGGCGGCGATATTGGTTTTTATGACAATGTGCAAGAAAACATCTCTAACCAAGGGGCAACGTTTTGGTTTCGGATGCCAGCCCATGTCGATGTTTTAGAAGCGGCGACTGGGCAAACGATTGAACTGCCCGTGCTCGCGCCACTTGCCAGCGATACAGACGAGTTTAATGTGCTGGTTTGGATCAATCATACGGCATCGATACAGGTGCTGAAAGCCAGCTTACAACATTTACCGATTACCCTGACCCAAGCAAACTCTTTACCGGGCGTACTTGAGTCGCTCAAAGAGCGCGGCAACTATTGGGATTGGGTCATCGTGGATGATGACACCCAAGACGATATGATGGCGCTACTCAAACAAATTCGCCTGCATTATCAGGGTAAGCTGGCAGTATTTGGCTATCAAGTTGCCGCCGACCAAGCGCTGCTTAATCGTTATCATGCCAATATTTTGTATGAGCCATTGGATAAAAGACAGCTCTATGCGATGCTTGATACGCAAAAGCGCAGCGCTCCGAGTGGCGTTCAAGAGCCGCGCTGGAAAGGCGTTACCGTCTTAGCCGTCGACGATCATCTACCAAACTTACTGGTGCTTGATGCGCTATTAAGTGAGCTTGGTATCCATGTGATTACCGCCAGTAGTGGTTTTGATGCGATAGAAATCATCAGTAAACAGCAAACCAAACATATCAAAACCGCTAAAACTGAAAAACAAAGTCTGTCGAAAAAGACCCAAATATCTAAAGCTGAAGCCCGCGATGATGTCAGTAAATCAGCGGTTAACTCATTACATCTTGACGATGCTACGACAGATGATAAAGGCAATGCAGCGCACAAAAACAGCATTGATTTGATATTTATGGACATTCAAATGCCGCGTATGTCAGGGCATGAAGCGGCGCGGCAAATCCGTAATATCGAAACCCCTGATCATCATATTCCCATTATTGCTTTGACCGCTCATGGCTTAGCTGATGAGCGCGAGAAGCTGATTGCTAGCGGTATGAATGATTATGTCGGTAAGCCTATTAGCCAGCCACAATTATTACAAGTGCTACAAAAATGGCTTGGTCGTACCACTTCAGTGCCGCCAATAACCGCCCTTACTAATGATGATTTACACGCTGAAAATTCGCCCAGCTCGGATTTACCAAGTTCTAATTTTAACAATACATTAACGCAAGATTCTTTAACGGCGTATACAGGTCTGACAGCGCCGACTTATCCAATGGTTAAAGGGGATGATAGTCATCACGATGCTGATTCTCATAGAGATGCTGACGCGATGAGTCCAGCAAAAATCACCCGACCTTTATCGCTCAAAAAAATCCGTGACGACTATTTGCGCGACAGTCAGCCGCGTGAAGATTATAGACGCGAAACACCGCGCGAAACCCAACCACGTTACGAGAAGCCACGCTATGAAAAGCCACGCTATGAGAATTTGCGCTATCAAGGGCAGGGGCAAGCACCATTGGTTTATCCGCCCTATCAAATGACAGAGAGTGCTAAAGATGAGCAAACTGTAGAGACAACGCAAGGGCAAAGTAATACGAACTTGGGCGCAAACGCCCTTGATACCTCGGAGATTTTAAATTGGCAAGATGCGTTGACGCGTTCAGCCAATAAACCCGATTTGGCTGCCAAGCTGATTATTATGATGCTCGATACCATTAATGATGAAAAGCAAGCGTTGATGCAGGCATGGGAGAGTCGCAACCGCAGTGCGCTTGCGCAAATTGCCCATCGTATCTTAGGCGGCAGTCGCTATACGGGCGTGCCGCAGTTACGGCAAGCCAGCCAAGATTTAGAGGATAAATGCTTATTAAATATCCAACATACCACGCCCGCTCAATTTGCGATGCTCGAGCCTTATTATGAAGCACTATTGACCGCGTTAAATAACTTACAAACACTGGATTTATCGGCTTATCCGCAGCTTAATTATCACCGCTTAAGTGAAAATGATATGACATGGAAAATGATTTAAGGCAGCTGGTTTTATAGGGCTGAGGCAAAACTGAGCTAGAGTTGAGATAGAACTTGGATGGTCTTGATGATAAACGATACCCTAGCAGTCAGTTATTGATAAGGAAGGGTTGAAGCAAGGCTGTTAATATTAATCTGAGCCCCAACCATTATAGTTGTTTTATTTATTATTAAGGATGATTATGCACGCTATTGCCACTTACCAGTATGAGACATTACAAGTCAGCGCCAATGACAATATATTAACGGTGACCATTAATCGACCGGAAAAAAAGAACGCCATGAGTTTTAAAGTGGTCGAAGAGTTGATAGCGGTCGCTGGTCGTATCAGTAAGGATAAAAGTATACGCGCAGTGATTCTTAATGGCGCTGAAGGCACGTTTTGTGCCGGTATCGATCTAGGCGATTTAAACCATCCCAAAAACCAAGCCTTTGCGTTATGGGAGCTTATTAAACCTTGGCAAAGCTTATTTCAACGCGTCTGCTTGGTTTGGCGTGATGTTCCTGTGCCAGTAATTGCCGTGTTAGAAGGCTATTGTATTGGCGCAGGCTTACAACTAGCGCTGGCTTGTGATGTGCGTATTAGCCATCCTGAATGCAAATTGTCTATTATGGAAGCCAAGTGGGGGCTCGTACCTGACATGGGCTTAACCCAATCAGGCTTTGGCGTCGTACGCGCTGATATCTTAAAGGAGCTGGCAATGACGGCTCGTACCGTGGATGCTGAGGAAGGCAAAGCGCTTGGTTTGGTTAGCCATTGTAGTGAGACGCCACTTCAGCAGGCACAAAAGCTTGCTGCTGAGTTTGCTGAGCGCTCACCTGATGCGGTGCTGGCAAGTAAGCGCGTTATCAATGCCATGTTCCAGCAGCCAGCCACCACGTTATATAAAGAAAAAGTGTGGCAGTTAAAAATGATGTTTGGTCGCAACCGTAAACTGGCGCTTAGAAAAGCCAAGCAAGCCAGTACCGCTTTTGGCAAACGTCAATTCCGTTAAAAAATTTAGCCATGTATTGATAGATTGTTTTAGTTACACAGGTTTGTTTTATTCACATCAAGCGTCTATTGAATTACAAGCAGATAGTGCAATATAGCATTATCTGTTTTTCTAGACTGCTTGCGTCGCTGCCTGAATGTCTGCTTGCGTCGCTGCCTGTCAGTAGGCATGATTGTTTGTAGAAGTCATTTTTAACAAAGCTCGGTTTAAAATAAAAGCTTATTAAAATTACAAAACAAATCAGGCATCAATAATAAAATAATAATCACTCTATCATATGGTCTAATTATGTCTGCTCCAAAATCCTCCCTGCCTAATAAACCGAATGCTGCTGACCGAGTGCGCTCTGCCGATTTGCCTGTTGCATGGATTATGATGCTTGGGCTTATCGTTGCAGTCGGGCCATTATCGATTGATATGTATTTGCCTGCATTACCATCGATGGCAGAGGATTTTGGTGTCTCGACTGCATTTATGGCCAATTCCGTTCCAGCTTATTTTGTCGGTTTGGTATTTGGTCAGCTGTTTTATGGCCCTTTCAGTGATCGCGTTGGACGCGTCAAACCTTTATATATCGGCATGACTTTATATGTGATTGCCTCGATTATTTGTGCCACCACCGATAATGAATACGTATTGTTTGTTGGTCGTACGTTGCAAGCGCTTGGTGCTTGTGTTGGTGCGGTTGTTACCCGTGCTGCCATTCGTGATCGCCTGACTGCTAAGCAAACGGCGAAAGCCTTTTCTATCATGATATTGGTGATGGGTTTAGCGCCGATATTAGCGCCGTCATTGGGTGCTATATTTTTACAATTCTTTAGTTGGCATTCTATCTTTTGGTTTTTGGCGGCCTTTGGCACGCTAAACTTACTGCTCACCAAGTTTTTCTTTTTTGAGACGCTCACCGAAGAAAATCGTAATATTCGTCCTGCCAAAGAAGTGCTGAGCCAATATTGGGATTTATTAAAGGATCCGACTTTTAATTATCCAGCGATTGGTGGCGGACTACTGATGGGAGCGATGTTTGTCTATATTAGCTCTGCTTCTGAATTAATCATGGATACCTATGGTATGTCAGCGACACATTTCGGTTGGTTGTTTGGCATGAATGCGGCAGGGTTTGTGGGTTTAACCCAGCTGAATCAATGGCTGACCAATCGTTTCCGCATTTTGAGTATTCTGCGTTTTGGTGCGATGATGCAAGTCATCTCTGCTGGCGCACTGTTTGGATTAGGGGTGGTTTTTGGTACTGATGCATGGTTGCCGCTGGTTTTAGCCTGTATTTTCTTCTGTATTGCTGGTTTAGGTTTGACGCAGCCAAACGCATCGGCGATTGCGCTCGCTTTCCAAAAACGCCGCGCTGGTATGGCAAGTGCGCTACAAGGCTCGTTGATGTTTTCGGTTGGTATCTTCGGCGGCTTATTATTAAACTTATTCCCCGTCAATCCGGTATTGAAAATCGGTATCGCGATGTTTGCGCTGATGAGTCTTGGTACTTATTTAATTTGGCAAATAGACCGTAATTTGAATTTGGATAATGCGGAATAATTAACCGATAAATTTCATTTAATTTTAACTTATACAAAAAAGTATTCAGTGCGTAGAAAATGCCTGAATACTTTTTTTATGTCTGCTTTTTATGCCATCTTTCCTTTTTTATCTATCTATTGTATTAAAATATCCATTTTTAATGGATGTATGTCTATTAAACACTAAAGCAATAACTTCAATAATTCATAATATTTTTATATACGCTTATTGTCATATATAAAAATATGTACGCTATAGCTAAACAAAATTATTGCAATAGTAGACTTGCTCAATTATTATCTAAGGTAATTTTCTGTAATTAAGTGTTTTAATACCTTGCTTGAACTTACAGAATTGTTTTTATAACTGATTTTTTTTAGAACAAAATCGAGGCTTAAGGATAAGAGATGAAGCTATTATATCGAGTGTTACCAGTTATATTGAGTGTCGGCTTATTTGGATGTGGAAATTCTTCTACCCAAGATAATGCTAGTGCATCTGGTACAACAGTAACGGAACATAAAGACAATTTTGTAAGTAAACTTCCTGATACAGCACCAACATTAAAGGTGGCGATGACTGGTGATTTACCGCCTTTCTCATTTCAAGATGATTATGGCAACATGCAAGGCACTGATGTTGATTCGATTAGAGCCATTGGGGAAGAGCAAGGCTTTAAAGTCGAGTTCTATAAAGAAACGTGGCAGGACATGTTTGATAGCGTGGAATCGGGAAAACGTGATTTAGCTATTTCTGGTATTTCTTATAAAGATGATCGTGCAGTTAGATATGGTCTATCAACGCCTTACTTTTTTAATCCAGCTACTATTATGTACTTGGAAGGAAAGTTTGATATCAAAGATTTAAACGATATCAAAGGTCTAAAAACAGGTACGCTAGAAGGTTCTAAAGAAGAAGATACTCTAAAAGAGATGGGCAGTTCAGTTGAACTGGTTTCAAGATCTACTGCATTTTTGGCTTATCAGGACTTAGTTCAAGGTAATACTGATGTGTTCTTATATGACATGCCAGTTTTACAATACATTATAAAAGGTTATCCAGAACATAAAGTTAAGATTGTACCTTATGAAGCAGCAGATGCTCCTTCAGCACAGCAGGTCGTTTTAATGGCAAAAGAAAATACCAAGCTCATAAAGAGCGTAAACGAAGGTATTACCAAGCTAAAAGCAAAAGGTACATTTAAAGAAATTGAAGAAAAATGGCTAGGTGCGACTGAGCCTGCGACCAAAAGTACTTCAAATAATCAGCAAACGAATTAAGGAATACTGAAGATGGCAACCACCTATAATACTGACAATAAACGCTATCACAGTCTGATTATTTCAATTGCACTGTTTTTATCGCTGATTGGCGCTTTGCTGGCGTTTACTTTTTATACCTCAAGCTTGCTTGAAAGAAACACGGTTTTAATTGATCGAACCAACCAAGTCGCCAATAGCGCGCAAGCGGTAATTAAAGACTTATTTGACTTAGATAGCAGTTACGGTGAAGACACCAACTCGCCGCATATCCAAAGAGTATTAGAGCGTTTGGAGCAAAATACATCGCTTATTACTAGCTCTATCACTGCCATTGAACAAGGTGGTGAAATTACCGATGTCGATGGCAAAAGCTATAATTTACCGAAAATTAATAATAACTCTCAAACCAACGTTGCTGCGGCGAATGAGCAGTGGTTACTTTTAGAGCCTAAGATTCAAAATTATCTAAAAGACGCTGATAACATCATGGTCGATTCATCTGATGAATTGATTCAAGCGGTTGAACAGGCAAAAACCTCAAGCCTCCTGATAAACGATTCGTTAGACCAGCTTACCAATGAAGTGTTTATCAACGCAGAACGCCAAGCAGACACCATACGTCTGATTCAGATATTAGGTGTTGCGGCTATTTTTGCTTACTTCCTAATCTTCGTATTCTTCTTTGTACGCCGTTTGCGTGATACCGATGCGGAAGCATTGGCTGCTCGCCGCGAAACACAAGAAATCATGGAAACCGTCAATACGGGTCTATTCTTGTTAGATAAAGATTTGAATATTGGTCAGCAGCATTCTCGAGCCTTAAATGGCATTATTGGTGAAGAAAGACTGGCAGGAGAGAACTTTGCCGATGTACTACGCGGTCGTATTTCAGACAAAGATCTGAAAACCACACGTCAGTTTATCGAGCAATTGTATAACCCACGCGTTAAAGAAAAATTGGTTGATTCTTTAAACCCATTGCATAAAGTTATGCTACACAATGCATCTGGCGAAGAGAGCACCACGAGCCGCTTCCTAGACTTTAAGTTTTCACGTGTTTATGAAGATAAAGACATTGCACGCATTCTGGTCAACGTTAATGACGTATCAGATGCCGTTTATCTAGAACAGCGCTTAGAAAAAGAGCGTTCGCAAAATGACATGCAAATTGAGATGTTGACCACCATCTTAAACGTCAATCCAAAAATCATTAATGAGTTTATTAATAACACCAAAGCTCATATCGATAAAATGAACAATATTTTGAAAAACCCTGGTAGCTCGCAATTTGAGCTTGAAGGTAAGCTTAATGCGATTTATCGCGAAATGCACAGCTTAAAAGGCGAAGCATCAGCACTAAAACTGCATAGCTTCACTAAAATTGCGTCAGACGCGGAAGACAAGCTTGATGCATTGCAAAATCAGGGCAAGCTATCGGGCAATAACTTCTTGCCGCTAGCGGTCCATTTGGATGACTTACTCAGCCTCTCGAACACCATTGAGACGCTAGGTGAACGCATTAATCAGGCAGCGCCAAAAGCTCCCAGTAGTACAAACCCTGTAGCGCCAATAAAGACTGCGCCACAACCAAGCATTGGCCAAGCCCAAGTAGCAGATGTTGCTACCACTAGCATAAATTTCGATGGCGGTAGTGAAGTTGATTTGAGTGATGAGTCAGATGACGAGTATTTATCTTATTATCAAGATTTTGCCAAAGATATTGCGGTAAGACAAGGCAAACAAGTACAGCTAAACGGCCATAATTTAGCACATATAAACATCCCTGAACGCCTCAAACAACCGATCAAAGAGATCAGTATTCAGTTGTTACGTAATGCGGTGGTACATGGTATCGAATCACCTGAAGCGCGTCAGTCAGCAGGTAAGTCTGCAATCGGTAGTATTGACTTAGAGATGCAGCGTGATAATCAAAACTTAATCATCGCCTTGCAAGATGACGGTCAAGGTATCGACTATGAAGGTATTCGTCATAAGCTGATTGCCGATGGTCGCTTTGGTGCAGAAGAGGCAAGTCAGATGACTCATGGTGATCTGCTCAAAACCTTGTTTGCTTCTGGTTTCTCAACCAAAGAACAAGCCGATGAAGATGGCGGTCGCGGTGTGGGCTTAGACGTCATCAAGGCGTTAGTCAAAGAGCACAACGGTAAGCTTAACGTTAATACTGAGCTTGGAAAAATGACCCGTTTTGTCATTACCTTGCCTGCTGCGTAATTAAGGACAATAAAGAAACTATGTACAAATTAATGATTGTGGATGATTCAAATATCATTCGAAACCGTATTCAGCGCGCTTATGATTCTGGTCAGTTTATGTTGGTTGCTACGGCAACCAGCGGTGTCCAAGCCGTCGAGAAATTCAATATCCATCGTCCTGACGTGGTGACCATGGATTTAACCATGCCACAAATGGATGGACTTGAATGTATTGCAAAAATCATTGCGATTGACCCTGAAGTGCGGATTTTAGTGGTATCGGCGTTGTCTGATAAATCGACTGGCATTGAAGCATTATCATTGGGTGCGAGCGGTTTCTTATGCAAGCCTTTTTCAGAAGAAGAGCTGGTAGAGTCTTTGTATGAGCTTGTCCAAGACTAGCCGTTAGGACACGCCCTAATAAATTAAGTAAATATCTTATTAAAGAACACACATTATGAAAGAGCAAAAGTTACAAATTTTTGTGAGTATCATTACCAATTACTTTAATCAGTTTGGTACTGAAGAGCTGATTGTTGATACCCCTTATTTACTAGAAAATCAGCAGCCTAAAGTGCATGATTATACAGGTGTCATCGGTATCTCAGGGGTACAAAAAGGCGTGGTTTATTTTTCTGCCACCAGCGCGTTATTGGCCAGTATCCTAGACAGTATGGGTGAAACCGATAAGAGCGAAGACAATTTGGTCGATTTGGCAGGAGAGGTCGCTAACACCGTATCTGGTAATGCCCGCAACGAGTTTGGCGCAGAGTTTCATATCTCTGTACCATTGGTGTTCAAAGGCTCACCGCAAAGCATTATTTTGCCTAAAAATGGGCGTTCTTTTATCATTCCAGTCAGCTGGCGAGGTCAAATTGGGGAGATTGTGGTTTGTTTGCAAGACTAAATCCAACCCCCCCAATGATGATCGATATGGACGATAAACTATTATGGTTAATGTAGACAAGTTAGGCGTCTTTTTAAGCTCAATCAGTGCGTTTTTCGCGCAGATTGATGATGAGCCAGTGGTGATTGATACGCCGTATTTAAACAGTAATAAAAATGCCGTGGGTTATGATTATAGCGGTATGATTACAATCTCTGGACCGCTTGAAGGCTGCGTGTATGTCAGCGCCCCGAGCAATATTTTGCGGGAAATAATCACAGTAATGGGTGAGCCTGACTCCTCTATTACGATGATGAAAGACTTATTGGGTGAGATGGCAAATACCATCTCAGGTAACGCCCGCACTGAGTTTGGTGCCGATTTTATTATCTCACCGCCCAAGATTATTGAAGGTATACCGAGCATTCCTTATCTGCCAAAAGACCGCCAAAGTTATGTCACACCCTTTACATGGCGCGGCTATAAGGCTGTTATCGGTATTTCTATCGCTTAGCTTAACGCTCAGCACTGATAGCTAATGATGCTATAAGTAAAATTAACAAGTAAAAACGACGTTTAGACGTCGTTTTTTTTATGGAATATCATCCCCTTAAACATCATAATAGCGCTAGCAGTCACTCTCACTTATATGATAAAATACAGCCCAGCTATTTTTTAGCATTTAGTATTATTCTTTACGTTCGAATCATAGCTCATTTTTTAAACCAACCCATCAACCAATGACACACACATCATGGCAAAAAATTGCTGGGTGTTTGGCGACTTGATTAATTTGCCCAAAGTTACTATTGGCTTAATGCGCTATTGATGAGCATTAACAAGGGCAGATGCGTGTCGCTAGATAGGCAGTTTTTGTGATGTGGAGGCATAACCCAACCAACAGGACATTTAACATGGCTACAAAGAATCCAACCAAAATCGAAATGCGCGACTTACTACAAGCCGGCGCTCACTTTGGTCACCAAACACGTTTTTGGAATCCAAAAATGGGTCCATATATTTTTGGTGCCCGTAACAAGATTCACATCATCAACTTAGAGCACACAGTAAAAGCGTTTAACGAAGCATTGACTTACGTAAACGGCCTAGCTGCTAAGAAAAACAAAGTATTGTTCGTGGGTACTAAACGCGCAGCAAGCGGTATCATCGCTGAGCAAGCAGCTCGCGCTGGCATGCCATACGTTGACCATCGCTGGTTAGGTGGTATGTTGACTAACTGGAAAACACTACGCCAGTCAATCAACCGTCTAAAAGAGCTAGAAAAACAAGCTGAAGACGGTACTTTCGCTAAGCTTACTAAGCGTGAAGCGTTAGAGCGTACTCGCGATATGGAAAAACTTGAGCGTTCACTAGGCGGTATCAAAGACATGGGCGGCCTACCTGACGCAATCTTCGTTGTAGACGTAGATCATGAAGCCATTGCTATCAAAGAAGCTAAAAACCTAGGTATTCCAGTTATCGGTATCGTTGATACTAACTCTAACCCAGATAACGTTGATTACATCATCCCAGCTAACGATGATGCTATCCGTGCCGTGACTTTGTATGTAACTTCTATGGCTGATGCGATTATCGCTGGTAAAGAATACGCACAAACTCAAGCTGGTGGCAAAGCTGATCAAGAAGCACCTGCTGCTGCTGAAGAAGCGCCAGTTGAAGTTAAAGCTGAAGAAGCTGCTGCAACTCCAGCAGAATAAATCGCTGACCGCTAAGGTTTAACTTTGTAACGGTGTCTTGATAGTTATCTTATCAGCATTCATATAAGGTTATTAACAGCATATAAGCTCATAAAAGGCATGATGTAGTTTTACTCGTCATGCCTTGCTCTTAATGGTTTATGGTCAAAATTAATAAGCGTGTCATGATTGGGCGAGTATTATCGTCTATACGAGCCACATTGCTTTTTTGATGATATGAATAATCATTAAATATGAGTGGTTTTATTAAGGCTTAAGTCTAATATTAAGAGTAATGTTTACTTAATATTAATCAAGTTATCGAATAGATTTTAAGCATACCCCTACATAACAATATTCATGTATATAATAAAAGGTAACTCTTATGTCAGAAGTAAAAGTATCTGCCAAAATGGTAAAAGAATTGCGCGACCGTACTGGTCTTGGCATGATGGAATGTAAAAAAGCGTTAGAAGAGTCAAATGGTGATGTTGAAGTTGCCATTGATAACCTACGTAAATCAGGTCAAGCGAAAGCGGCTAAAAAAGCGGGTAACATTGCAGCTGACGGCGCTATCATTATCGCTCAAGGCGACAACAAAGCATTCTTGTTAGAAGTTAACTGCCAAACTGACTTCGTTGCAAAAGATGAAAACTTTACTGCCTTTGCAGAAAAAGTCGCAAACATCGCGCTAGAAAACAATGAGACTGACGTTGCAGCTATCTCTGCATTACCTTATGGCGGCGGTCAAACGGTTGAAGAAGCACGTGTATCTCTAGTACAAAAAATCGGTGAGAATATCCAAATCCGCCGTGTTGAAGTACTTGAAGGCGCAAACATTGCTGCATATCGCCACGGTCTACGTATCGGTGTGGTTGTATCTTATGAAGGCGGCAGTGCAGACACGGGCAAAAACCTTGCGATGCACATTGCAGCATTCAACCCTGTTGCAGTAGATGATGAAAGCGTAGATGCTGATGTATTAGCACGCGAAAAAGACATCATCGAAGCAAAAGCGAAAGAGTCTGGCAAGCCTGACAACATCGTTGAAAAAATGATCGAAGGTGGCTTACGTAAGTACCTAGACGAAGTAACGTTACTACGTCAACCATACGTGATGGACAATGAGAAAAAAGTTGGTGACGTACTAAAAGCTGAAGGCGTAAAAGTACTTGATTTCAAACGTCTAGAAGTTGGTGAAGGCATCGAGAAGAAGCAAGAAGACTTTGCTGCTGAAGTTGCTGCCGCTCAAGCTGCTAGCAAGTAAGCTTTAAGTAATATAGAACAAGCAGTATAAATCGTAAAAAAGCCCGTTATTGATATAACGGGCTTTTTTGTGTTTGTTTACTTCTGCAAGATTTAAAAGATAAGCTAGTTATGCTGAGTGTAAATATTAATGATCAGTATTAACGTAGCGCTAAGTAAGCAGAGTTGGCGTAACTGGCACTGTTGGTATTACTACTGGTACCATAACTGACATTTTGCATACCACTGCCGTTAGTGGTGCTGCTCGCATTATTGGCATTCATGGTTTTGCCTGATAACGCTGAATCATTTTTATATAGGCTATGATAGCGGCTCATCACACTTTTGACATAGTTACGCGTCTCTTTAAACGGTGGAATGCCATTATATTTATCGACGTTACCTTCACCGGCATTATAGCCAGCCACGGCAAATTCAACGTTATTGTTAAAGCGGCGCATCAGCCAAGCGATATATTTCGCTGAGCCTTCGATATTATCGGCAGGATTCCATGGATTACTGACCTTAAAGCGACGGGCAGTCGCTGGCATCAGCTGCATCAAACCTTGGGCACCGACAGGTGAGCGAGCATTGGGATTAAACGCAGATTCGGTATGCATCATAGCTTTCATCAGCGCAGGATCTACGCCATGACGCTCGGCTGAAGCACGAATATAGCTATCGTAAGAGTTACGGCTGCCGCTACTACTTGCCGTGCTGCTACCGTAATCAGCACTAGTATTGCTACCGGCATTGTAAGCGTTAGAATCTTTATAATAGGTGGTTTTTACTTTTTTGTTAAATTTATCAAAATTACCGCTAGGATTGACGTTGGTAAGGAGTACTTGTCCGCCTTTGTCTTTGTAGATATACATATTGCCTGCTTGAGCGGCGATAGGGAGGGCAATAGCTGTCAGTAAAACGGAAGACAAGCAGCGCGTCATTAAAGGTGCAATATTTATCATAGGGTTATCACTTTTTATCGAGTAATAGCAAATTGCTTTGCCTATAAGCGCGTCAGGTCGCGCGTCAAAGCGGTTATCGTGTCTGTAGGATTTTATAGTAACCAAATATGGCGACTACCTACGAATCCACGTCTAACAAAACCACTTGCAATAGATACAAAAAATAATAGTTGTTTACTATAACACAAAATAAGTTTTTGCCACATCTGAATGCGTGCACGCGCAGTCAAAAGTTATTTTAATTTGTAAAAAAATTTGAATGAAATCAAGATGGTAATAGAAGGGATGCTGCTCAGCAGCTGATAATGGCGAGGTTTTTGCCTTTATCTTTGTGGTAAAGACCATCAAGAAATGGCGGTAAAAAAGTCCATAAAATATGAATAATTTAGCTAAAAATCAAAGCCCATCAAGGATGATGGGCTTTGTGTTTACATTTAGCTTAAATCGTTTTAAGACGATAACGCACTAATAAAGATAGGTACCCAAATAGCGGTAACCAAACCATTAACGGCCAAGCCAAAGGCAGCATAACGTCCAGCAGTATGACTGATTTGCCACGCTTCTACGGTGCCAAAGGCATGCGCTGCTAAGCCAAGTGCTAAGCCTTTGGCGCGGTCGTCGTCAATACCGCGAAATAAGAAGCGCGCTAACGTACCGCCAATAAGTCCTGAAACAATGATAATCAGGTTTGCCATCGCTAGTGGCGCTTTAATCAAATCTGCCACGCTAAGACCAATGGGTGTGGTCACTGAACGGGTGGCAAATGCCAAGATGGTCTCGTTACTCAGTGAAAATAGATAGGCCAGCGACATGGGTAGCAAGGCACCAACCACGCTCGCCAACGCCACAATCATAGTGAGTTTTTTAACCGGCAAGCCTTTAAAGTTCATCGCTGCCAATGGTACGGCCAGTAATACCGTCACATAGCCTAATAAGTGGTCGAATACCGGTTTTGCCACGCTGTAATAATGGTTGTAATCCCATTGCAAAATAAACAAAAATAGCAGAACTAATACCAATGCGGTGATGACCATTGGCAACCATGACAGCTTGCGCGCGAGGACGCGGGCAATAACGTGCGCTGCCAAGGTTAATAATATTGCAGCAAGGGTTGCTGTAAACACACTATCAAAACTCATAACGTTGCCTTGTCCCTACAGCTTAATGCTGTCCCTTCTGCTTGTTGGTCGTATTCAGATTGTCGTTAAGCGTATTGTCTGTATCGCCGCTGTTATTAAGAGAGCGATTGGCAAGGATAGCCAGTCCCCAAAGCGGGATAAGTGTACTGATAATCATCGTCAGCATCACACCCCAAAATTCATCGCCTAATGCGAATAGCAGCAAGCCTGCACCCGCAGAAACGGGTAGAAAAGCAAAGCCACTATCAACCAATAAGGTGTTACTTGCTTGGGTTAGCCAACTGGGCAGCCCTTTTACCAGTCGCCAAACCATCAATATGACAAACATTGTCAGCAGACCAACGATATTGGCGGCTTTTTCGATACCGGCCCATTGGCAAATAATGACGGCGGATTCACGAACCACCACAACCAGTATCAGCGTCAATATTAACGCCATCCATAAGGGTATGTTCGAAGAAGAAGAAGGCTTCATAAGCAATTTTGGCCAAATAAAATATAACAAGAGAGGGTATAAATGGGAGCTAATAAAAGTACATAGCATTTAATGCTGTGACTATAAAAAATCCTACTGCATCAATAGCTAGCAGTATTAATAACTGCGCAACTGAGTGTTACTGGTATTATTTTTCGGATGCGTTTTAACATAGAGATTTTAACAGCTGCTTTCTAAATGTAACATTTTAACGCAAGCATAGTGCCTGATTATATAGAGAGTAGGCGCACTAATAAAGCCTAAGCGTAGATTGCAGCTATGATAAGGGTATGAAGCAGTTTTAAATCTCTCATACAACAGTAACTAAGCACAGGGCATATAAAAAGGACGCTATCAAACAATAGCGTCCTTTTTTAAATATCATTTAGAGTAAATAGTTTGAGGCGAGGTTATTTAACTTTGCGAATCAGATTCTTGTGCCGCAGAATTTAACGCTTCAAACTCGGCAAAGGCACTTTCTTCCTCTGCCGTTAAAGATTCTTCTTCATCATGATTATCTTCTTCATCAATCTGCTCAAACTCTTCAAGTATCGGCATTAGCAATGTTGCCTGTGCCAACGGCAATACGTCTAACGGTTTTAAATTGGCTTGACCTAATAGCTGCTTAAGCCTGTCGCTTGGCAGACGAATGGTTAAGCATTCATGACCATTATCATCATAGCTTTCTTCTAAAATCACGCCAAGCTCATACAAGGTGTTTTTAAATTGACCCGCATTATAAGGTAGGGTCAAATCAAAGGTGGTCAAAGTGCCCATTAATAGCTGCTGCACAGCAAGGGACAGCTCTTCCATACCTAAGTTTTCGCGAGAAGAGACATAAACCCGATTTGGCTGACCTTCCTTAGCGTAGCCAATGTGCGCAGGCTCATCAGTGATATCAATTTTATTGTAAACGTTGAGCACAGGCACATCGTTGTCGATTTCAGCAAGTACGTCTTTTACCGCTTGAATCTGCTCATGCATATCTTCACTAGACGAATCGATAACATGCAGTAGTAAGTCAGCTTCTAACGTCTCTTCTAAGGTTGCATGGAACGACTCGACCAGTTCATGCGGCAGATGACGGACGAAACCAACGGTATCAACTAAAACCACGCGACCGACGCCTTGCCAGTCTAAACGGCGTAAGGTCGGGTCAAGGGTGGCAAACAATTTGTCCGCTGCGTAAATATTTTCATCAACCAAGCGATTGAACAGGGTAGATTTACCAGCGTTGGTATAACCGACAAGTGAGATAGTCGGCACGTCTGATTTTTGCCGACGCGCTCGTCCTTGAGCACGAGTTTGGCGTACTTTTTCAAGTTTGGTTTTTAGCTGCGTTACACGTACTTGTAATAAGCGGCGATCCGTTTCAAGCTGGGTTTCACCCGGTCCACGTAGACCAATACCACCTTTTTGGCGTTCCAAATGCGTCCAACCACGTACCAAACGTGTCGATAAATGATTCAACTGCGCAAGCTCAACCTGTAGCTTACCTTCGTAAGTACGGGCGCGCTGGGCAAAAATATCTAAAATTAAGCCCGTACGGTCAAGGACGCGGCATTGTACCAAAGCTTCAATATTACGCTCTTGTGATGGCGATAAATTGTGATTAAAAAGGACGATATCAGCGTCGTGTTCGCGTACCAATTCTGCTATTTCTTGTGCTTTACCGCTACCAACGAAGTATTTGGCATCAGGACGTGCACGTGAGCCTGTGACCAGTGCCAAACGATCGGCACCAGCCGAATCTGCAAGCAGCTCAAATTCATTTAGATCATCAGGATCTTGAATTTGGCGGATGTCTAAATGTACTATAATGGCGCGCTCGCCACCTTCATGTCTTTCAAAATAATCCAAAGAGTATCACCTATGTCATTAAGTAAATAGATGGCTAATATCGGTTTGTTAAGCGTCGCTATAGCCTTCGTATGACCCTCTATATGTGGTCTTATCACTTGATATTAAAGCGTATTAAGGCAATTAGCCATACTTTTATGTTACAGCGTTTATTATTAAATGTTTTAATAATGAAAGTATTAGGGTTTTCGGAAAGAGGCTATTAACGACAAGGTTGGCTTTTCTAAACGTGCTAATCTGTCGAGCGGTGGTAAAGTAAAAATGAGAGGCGTAAAAATGAGCTGATAGCTAACTATTGCAAAATATTAACAAAAGCCACTCATAACTCAGTGTACAAGTCGTCACTGAATGAATAAATTTTGTTATACTCATGACGCTTGTTTACGAGATATAATCATACGTTTTTTAAGCAATGAGCTTTTTAGCCATATAAGCTATTTTAATAAATAGGCTTTTTAATAAATAAGTTTTAATCCATAAGTTTTTAACCACGAGGGACACAGATGAGCCAATCTAAGTCAGGCTTTTCACTCAAACAGCAATTAGGTCGCGGCAAACAAATCGCTGGCATGACCACCACTATCGCTGGCGGACTACGCGCCGCCCAACGTATTGGTGCCTTTAAACAGCCACCACGCGAAAAACTGCCGCGCTATATTCAAGCGTTTTGCCGAAAAATGGCAGGCTCTTTTGGCGTACAGGTCGTGGCAGTCGAGCGCGTAGAGCAACACCACGGTCTATGGGTTTCTAACCATGTGTCATGGATGGATATTCCGGTAGTGGGTACGCTAAGCCCTGCTTTTTTCTTATCAAAAGCCGAAATTGGCGATTGGCCGATATTTGGTAAGTTGGCGTATGCGGCAGGGACGGTATTTATCGAGCGTGGTTCCGGTGATGCTGGCACGGTCGCTGCCCAAATTGCTACCTTTTTAACCAAGGGCTTTTCGGTAATCTTTTTTCCAGAAGCGACTACCACTGATGGCAAAAAAATTAAGCGTATCCACGGCACCTTGCTACAAGCGGCGATAGATGCGGACGTGCCTGTACGCCCGCTAGTAATTGCTTATGTGAATAAGGACGGCACTTTGAGTGAAGCGTTACCTTATTACGGTAAGCTGACGATGAAGCAAAGTTTAAAAAAGGTGCTTGATAGTAAAGACGTGACGGCTTTTGTCTTACCGCTTGAGCCGATAGATCCTAAAGGCTTGAGCAAAAGTGAGCTGACTGATTTATTACAAGCGCATATGCATGAAGGCTTGGCTGAATTACATTCACGCGTATTAACGAAAGCAGCTAAAGTATAAGCAAGCATCAAACGGTCTAAAATAGAAAAGCTTTAATAGAAAAAGTAGTAGCAGAAAAGTAGTCATAAAAAAGGCGCAAATCTTAGTAGTTAATACTAACGATTTGCGCCTTTTTCTTTGCTATACCAATACCTGAACGTCAGGTTATTGAAAACTGAACAATATCAATCTATGACCACGTAAAATTATGGTGACGGATTAGGATGCTGGGTATGTACCGCTTCGATAGCAGCTAAGATATCTGCGCTTAAAGTTAAGTTGATGCTATCAATATTGGATTGCAGCTGCTCAGTGGTGGTCGCCCCAATAATATTACTGGTGACAAACGAGCGCGAATTGACAAAGGCCAATGCCATTTGCGCCATATCCAAACCAGCATCTGCTGCGATTTTGGCATATTTGGCGGTGGCTGATAGTGCTTCTTCATTGGTATAACGAGCAAAGCGATCATACATCGTCAGGCGCGCGCCAGTAGGACGTTTACCGTCAAGATATTTACCAGACAGTACCCCAAAGCCGAGCGGCGAGTAGGCAAGTAAACCGACATTTTCACGATGGGCAATCTCTGCCATGCCAACTTCATATACGCGGTTTAGCAAACTATAAGGATTTTGCACCGTGATAGGCGCGATTAAACCATTTTTTTCCGCTTCCCACAGATAGCGCATCAGACCCCAAGCGGTGTCATTGGATAGTCCATAAGCACGAATGCGACCTTTTTTAATCTCATCATTTAGTGCTTGGATAGTATCCAAAAAAGGCGTCAAATCATCTAGCGACTGCGCTGCCATCTCTTCAGTGTAACCGAGCTGGCTAAAATAATTGGTTTGACGTTCAGGCCAGTGTAGCTGATAAATATCAATATAATCGGTTTGTAGGCGCTCAAGATTGCTATCGATGGCGCTACTGATATGCGCGGCATTAAAGCGCGTTTGACCGTCACGTAAAAAATTCATCGGTGATATTTTACTGGCAAGAATGACCTTGTTACGCTGTTTGGTTTTGTTAAACCATGTGCCCATAAAGCGTTCGGTATCGCCTTGTTTGTCTTTATCAGGCGGCGACGGATACATCTCAGCGGTATCCCAAAAGTTCACGCCTGCATTAAGCGCCATGTCCATCTGTGCATGCGCATCGCTTTCGCTATTTTGCTGTCCCCACGTCATCGTCCCTAAGCAAATTTTTGAAACTTTTTCATTGAGTTGTGGCAGTGTTTGGTATTGCATGTATCTGTCCTTTTTGATTTTAATACAGAGCTATTTTTATACTACATCAGCTTGATACCTGTGACGCCCGGTGGGGTGACTTGGAATATTTTTACTTTAAAAAGTACCGATTGACCAGCAAGTGGATGGTTAAAATCGACTTCTACTTCGTCGTCATTGATGGCGCTAATGGTACCGGGCAGGGTGTTTTTACCTTTGTCTTCAAACTCGACCAGCATACCGATTTCAGGATTGTCAGCGACCAAGGCAAATTGGGTGCGGCTAAAATGCTGGATGTTATCAGGATTCCACTCACCAAACGCTTGCTCAGGCTCAAGGTGAGCCGTGCGTGTATCGCCAGCTCGTAGGTTCATCAGCACTTGCTCAAAACCCGGTAAAAAGCTCTCATCGCCAATCGTCAGCGTCACAGGCGCATCGCGGTTAAAGGTTGAGTCAATCACGGTACCGTTTTCTAGCGATACTTCAAAATGCAGCTTCACAAGGCTGCCGTGGGTGATACGTATGTCTTCATTAGGCGTGATAAATTGAGAATCGGTCATAGTAAAAGCTACCTATTGCTGGAGTCGAAAAATAATTAAAAATATGGTTAAGAATAATGTCGCAAATGATAAGTCATCTGGGATAAGTTGTAAGCCTAAATAGTGTAACGCAAATAGTGTAATATATTTGGCGAATCTAAGAGAGAGCGAAGTATTTATGGCAAAACCGATGGCAAATAAACAACAAGGTCATATTAAAAAATGGCAGGACGATAAAGGTTTTGGTTTTATCGAAACCGCTGCGGGTGAGTCGGTATTTTTTCATGTCAGCGCGTTTAAAGCCCAGCGTCGTCCCGAAATTGGCGAGCAAGTGGTTTTTATAGTGGGGCAAGACAATCAGGGTCGCTTGCAGGCAAAGGATGTGCAAGAACTCAGCTTTGTGCAGCAAAAAATGGCTCAAAAGAACCGCCAAATTCGGCAGCGGAATCATAAACGCAGCGCCCAAGCAGAGTTTAAAGCAGGGCAAAAGAAACGCTTGTTTCTTGGTATTGGCTTTTATGGGGTTTTAATTTTATTGGTGGTCATGAATAAGCTAAGCTGGCTGGTACTTGCTTGGTACGCGGTATTAGGCGTCATTACCTATGGCATGTATGCCAAAGACAAAGCTGCTGCCCAAAGTGGCGCTTGGCGGACGCCTGAGTCAACATTGCATCTGCTAAGTGCGCTTGGCGGTTGGGTTGGGGCGATGGTCGCGCAAACCTACTTGCGTCATAAGTCGCAAAAGCCTGAATTTCGTATTACTTATTATTTAACCGTTATTATTAATTTGGCAGGATTGTTGTTTATATTGGCGGGTAAAGACTTTGCATTCTTGGAAAATTTGCCTTTTGTCTAGATTTTGACAGATGCATTGATTAAAGTATTGAATAACTTTCTGATTCATCATTGTTGAATGCTGACCTTAACCAAATGACTATCTATTGCTAACTGATAGATGACAATAGCGGCTTTTATTATTGTTATGATACTTGAGGATTAAATAGAACCATTTGAATACTTAACGTAGCAATAACTTTAAAGAGGAAAGTAATGAGTAATAACAATAATAATGCTAACGAAGTTGATTTAACACAAGATATCTTTGCAGCCTTAATCGACAATCATGAGATACAGCGGGCGTTATGCGATAAGCTTGAAAGCACGAAAGATGAGGCGCAGCGTAAAGCCATTTATGAAGAGTTAAAGCTTGAATTACACTCGCATGCGGCAGCAGAAGAGCGCCATTTATATGTGCCCGTCATGCAGCATGATGATGGGCTTGATTTGTCTCGGCATGCCATTACTGAGCATCATGAAATGGATGAGATGATGGAAACCTTGGATGATGGACGTATTGGTCAAGAGAAATGGGATAGCACCTGTGCAGATTTGATTCATAAGGTACGCCATCATTTAAAAGAAGAAGAAAACAAGTTTTTTAAAGAGGCGAAAAAGATTTTAGATAGCGACTTGCAGCAACGTCTTGGCTCATTGTATCAAGTTGAGTATGCTGAGTTTAAGCAAACACATGCAGATGATGCATGATTACGTTGTTTTAAATGTAGGAATGAATTGCAACGTTCAAAATAAAAAACCACTATTGCTAGTGGTTTTTTTATGTTTAATGATTTTATAAATATCGCTTTAAATCGACTCTAACACTTGTTTATAAACAGCGGCATCGCTGGCTGAAAAGCAGCAAAAGACAACTTCGCGGATAGAGAAATTAGTCGCCTGTTCTAGAGCATTTAACACATAATTTTGCACTGTATCAATTGCTACTTTGGTTGCTTTATCCAGCGGGTAACCATAAACACCGGTACTAATAGCGGGGAAGGCAATGCTAGTAAGATTGTGCTTGACGGCTAAATCTAGTGAGTTTCGATAACAGTTGGCGAGTAGCTCTGGCTCATGTTGATTGCCGCCATGCCAAACAGGGCCTACCGTGTGAATCACATATTGGCAAGGCAGCTTAAACGCGGGACTGATTTTAGCATCGCCTGTCTGGCAACCATTCAATGTACGACAATATGTTAATAACTCACGTCCAGCTGCCCGATGAATCGCGCCGTCTACACCGCCGCCGCCAAGCAAACTTGAATTGGCAGCATTGACAATGGCATCGACATTTAGCGTAGTGATATCTGCTTGTATCACTGATAAAGTCACGCCATTACCATTATTGTTCTTATCATTAATGTCGTCAGAAGCTGAGATTTTTTTTTGAGCAATAGGCTTTATTGGGTTATTAGACGTTTGGTTATTAGACGTTTGATTATCAGACATGGCAGCAACCTTTTTATATTGAACTGATCATACTTTAGCGTTTTTCGCGCCATTCGACTATATGGCTTACGTTATCGATAAGATTCGATATGCTATCTCTCGACAAAAACGCAAAAAAAATAGGCTACCGATTTGGTAGCCTATTTACAAAGTCATCTTATTTATATCATTTAAGCATCACGCTTTTTTTCCAAAAACAGCATATCAATAACAATCAACGCCACACCAATACAAATACCAATATCGGCAATATTAAAAATTGGATAATGCCAAACGTCAGCATAATGCACATGAATAAAGTCAATCACGTGACCATGGAGCAAGCGGTCAATCAGGTTGCCAATGGCGCCGCCAAGCACCAAGGCTAGACCCAATGATAACAACTTGGCTTTACGCGGCGCTTTTACCAGATAGCCGATTAAAAATAGCGACATAATTAGTGCAAGTCCAGCAAAAAACCATTTTTGCCAACCGCCTGCATCGGCCAAAAAGCTAAAGGCAGCACCATAATTATAAGCAAGCGTCCAATTTAAAAACGGCTCAATCACGGGTACGGGCTCGAGGAAGTTTAGCTTGGTTTCAGCCAACCACTTCGTCCACTGATCAATAATAATCACAACCAGTGATAGCAAGTACCACATAAAAGCGCGACTGCCATTAGTAACCATTTTTGGGGTCTTATTCAGGCGACTTTTGGGCGTGGTTGAGCTGCCCGTGGTCGCATGTGCAGGTTTAGGCGAATGATCAACCTCAACCTGCGGTTGCTTATGTTCCGATGAGTCTGTCGGATTAGGCGTAGAGTTAGGCGCTGATTTAGGCATAATGGCGCACCTCGCCCACGCCTGCGACGTTGGTCACGCAGCGAGCACATAATTCTGGGTGCGTACTATCTGTACCGATATCATCGCGGATATGCCAGCAGCGTACGCATTTAGTACCAGTGGCGGCGCTGACTTCGACTACTAAATCGACTGATTCATCGGCATTGTTATCAGTTTGGGCAGTATTGTTTTGACTGTCAGCAGGGGCAGCACTCATTGGCTTCAAAGTCGCGCTACTGGTGATTAGCACAAAACGCAGCTCTTCGCCAAGCTTGGCCAAGCTTTCATGCATCGCACCGTCGGCATATAAATCAACGCCAGCAGACAAGTTGGCATTGATGATTTTTTCACCGCGTGCGGTTTCGATATGTTTATTGACCATATCTTTTGCCTGCATAATACGTTGCCAGTCATCGGTACTGATGGCACTTAGCTCAAACTCTGGGAAGGTATACCATTCTTCGGTAAACACGTATCCTGCGTCATTGCCGTTTTTACCTTCCAATACTTCCCACGCTTCTTGCGCGGTGAATGACAAGATTGGCGTAATCCAGCGAATCAACGCATGAGCGATATGGTAAATCGCCGTTTGCGCAGAGCGACGCGGCTGTCCATCAGTTTGGGTCGTGTACTGACGGTCTTTGATAATATCTAAATAGAAGCTGCCTAAATCCTGTGAGCAAAACGCAGTGATATGCTGGGTGACTTGGTGAAAGTCCATCGCATCATACGCGCTGATGATTTGCGCTTGTACCGTCTGCGCACGCTCAATGATGAATTTATCAAGGCTGACCAGCTCATTAATATCAACGCTATTGGTCGCAGAGTCAAAGTCATCGGTATTAGCCAGCAAGAAGCGCAAGGTATTACGGATACGGCGATACATATCGATGGCGCCTTTAAAGACCGTTTTACCTGCGCTCATCTCATAACGATAATCGCTCGACGCAATCCACAAACGCAGCATATCCGCGCCGGTTTTATTAATCTCGTCTTGCGGCGTGATGATATTACCCAGTGATTTACTCATCTTGCGGCCGTTTTCATCGACGACAAAACCATGGGTCAATACTTGCTTAAACGGTGGGCGCTCGTACATCGCCTCAGAAGTAAGCAGTGACGTCTGGAACCAACCGCGATGCTGATCAGAACCTTCTAAGTACATATCAGCAGGATTGGTTAATTCATCGCGCTGCTCAAGGACGGCAAAATGCGTCGTTCCTGAGTCAAACCAAACGTCTAACGTATCCGTTGCTTTATCATAATCCGCGGCTTCCGCGCCTAAGAAATCTTCACAGCTGGCATCAAACCAAGCTTCTACGCCGCCAGCATCGATTTTTTGTGCAGCAACTTCCATCAGCTCAAGCGTATTAGGATGCAGCTCGCCGGTTTCTTTATGAGTGAAAAAGGCAATCGGCACGCCCCAAGTACGCTGGCGTGAGATACACCAATCTGGGCGACCGGTCATCATCGCTTCGATGCGGTTTTGTCCCCACGCTGGCGTCCAGTTGACCTTAGGGATATCGGCAAGCGCACGTTCGCGTAAACCTTTGGTTTCCATATTGATAAACCACTGCGGCGTTGCACGGAAAATAATCGGCGACTTATGGCGCCAGCAATGCGGATAGCTGTGCTCAATTTTGGTATGGCTGATTAAATGACCATTATCATTTAAGGTAGCGATAATTTGCGGATTGGCTTTATAGATATGCTCGCCGGCAAATACCGCCGCGCTGTCTAAATAGACGCCCGTACCACTTACTGGGTTTTCAACGGGCAAGTTATATTTCAGGCCAACGATATAATCGTCAAGACCGTGACCAGGGGCCGTATGGACGAGGCCAGTACCGCTATCGGTAGTCACGTGATCGCCTAGGATTAGTGGTACTTGGCGGTCTGCAATCAGTGGATGCTGGGCGCGCAGACCTTCAAGCTCGCGTCCTGACACCGTTGCCAATACGCCTTGATTGCTAAGTTTAAGCTCGCTTAGGGCGGTTTCGACAAGTTCAGCGGCTAGTAACAAGTTACCTTTTTCAGTTAAGACCACACTATAGTCATGCTCAGGATGTACGGCGATTGCTTGGTTAGCAGGTAGCGTCCAAGGTGTCGTCGTCCAAATGACGGCTGCGATATTGCCGTCAATTTCGCTTAATGCCGCAACCTTTTCGGTATCCAGCACATCAAAGCTCACATAAATAGCGTCAGAGACTTTGTCTTGATATTCAACTTCCGCTTCAGCTAGCGCAGAGCTACAGTCTAAGCACCAGTTAACAGGCTTCATACCGCGGGTTACGTGACCGTTGTCATAAATTTTAGCAAGTGCGCGCACGATGTTAGCTTCTTGATGGAAGTTCATCGTTAGATAAGGGTTGTCCCAATCACCAAACACGCCTAGACGTTTAAAGTCTGCCTTTTGCAGCTCAATTTGCGTACTTGCATACTCGCGGCATAGACCACGAAATTCGGTCGCAGAGACTTTTTGACCGACTTTGCCGACTTTAGCTTCGACTTTTTGCTCGATAGGCAGACCATGACAGTCCCAACCTGGCACATAAGGCGCGTCAAAGCCCGATAAGGTTTTTGACTTCACGATAATGTCTTTTAATACTTTATTGACCGCGTGACCTAAGTGAATCTGACCGTTGGCGTATGGAGGGCCATCATGCAAAATGTATTTGGTCGCACCCGTACGCGCCTGACGAATTTTTCCGTACACGTCATCCGCTTCCCACGCAGCCAGCCAATCTGGCTCACGTTTGGCAAGGTTTGCACGCATCGCAAAAGGCGTATCGGCAAGGTTTAGGGTATCTTTATAATCTTGGCTTGGTGTATCGTTACTTTTATCAGTCATAGAAGGTGTCTTATAAGATGATGGTTAGAGGTTGCGTTTGAAATTCAGGCTTAAGGTTAAATATAATATGGGGTCAAATATTTGATAATCGATGCTAGCCTTTTGCTTAGAAAACTTTGCTTATAACGTGTTGCTTATGAATTGCTTATAAAAATAGTTACGTCCATCATAAATACTAATGAGACGATTGCAACAAAAAATATCTTTAACAGGTAGCAGAATAATGAGAAAAGTGAATATGATAACGGCAGCTATTATATGACAAAACGCGGAGGGTAAAAAGAGCTGACCAGTATCGCCCTGTTTTTAGCCAAAACCAAGTACTTATGTCAGCATCAATACCTTGTCTATTAAATCATACGTCTGGCAAATTTGATTGTCTATTTATTAGATTATACCTAATTGGCTAAGCGCTAAAAAACTTCTGACAACCATAAGCGCAATTTCAGCGACCAAAGTGGCTGCATACCAGTCAATCCTTGCGTCATTTCACCATCTTTTAGAACGACATAAGACGGCGTGACTTGCCCTTGCCAATCGGCGAATATCTCACCTTCTTGGTCATTGACGGTGGTAAATTGATAATTGTGTTCAGTAAGGTAGCTGTGCAGCTCTTGGTCAGAGCCTGATTTAATCGCAATGGTCACCACAGGATAGTCATTTGCAGCGGCAAGCTTATCTATCGTCGGCGACGTCACCCGACAAACCGGACACCAGGGTCCCCAAAAATATACCAACGTTGGCTTATCCCGACTCATTGCTGCTAAATCAACGCTCTGCCCTTGATAGTCGGTCAACTGCAATTGCGGATTGGCTGGCATGACCGGTTGGCGCCACCAGTTAATAGCGGTATAAATGACAGCAAATACCAAGCCATAGATAAGCAGGTTTTTAGCAACAGACAATATCTTTTGCTTTGGCGTTTTTTTTGGTTTCTCAAGGCTTTTTTCGATATCAAGGTTTTTTTCAGTATCAGTCGTCATAGTGGCTGCTTTTTTTGCTCTCAATGTGATTAATAGATAAAAATAAACGGCTGAATGGTCAGCCGTATTATTCGTAAAATCTATGGAACTGTTATAAGTGGTTACTTTTTAAAATAACCACTTTTTAAAATAACCGCTTAAGGCTTTTGCGCACGGTCTTGCAGTGGATCGCCGATAAGCACACTGCCTGAATTTTCACGGCGCTCTTCATCGGTCAATTTGCTTGCTGGAATTTTAGCCTTTCTCTTCCATTTTAAGCTAAATAAATCATCACGGCGGTCAAGCAGGTTATGCACCGAGCCTTCATTACGAACATGAATAAGCTTGTCTAAGTTTAAATCAGAGAAGAATACCATTTCGGTATTGGCCGTGGTTTCCGCCATAATCGCATCATGCGGGAAAGCAAAATCCGACGGTGAGAAAATAGACGACTGTGCGTATTGGATATCCAAGCTTTCAACTTGCGGTAAGTTACCGACTGAACCACAAATCATCACATAGCATTCGTTTTCAATCGCCCGAGCTTGGGCACAGTGGCGTACGCGCAGATAGCCGTTTTGAGTATCTGTCCAAAATGGTACGAACAAGATATCCATGTCATCAAGTGCCATCAAGCGCGCAAGCTCTGGGAACTCAACGTCATAGCAAACTAGGATACCGATACGACCAGCATCGGTATCAAATACTTTGACTTCATCGCCGCCTTCAATCACCCACGCGCTACGTTCATGCGGGGTAATGTGAATTTTGCGCTGCTCTTCAACCGTACCGTCACGGCGGCATAGATAGCTGACATTATACAAGGTATCGTCGTCGTCCAAGAACGGCATAGAACCGGTGATGACGTTGACGTTATAGCTGACCGCCAAATGCGAAATCTCGTTTTTAAACCATTCGGTATAACCGGCCAAAAAGCGAATGGCCACGTTTTGATCAGTTGATTCACACAGACCCATTAACGGCGCGTTAAAAAATTCTGGCAAACAGGCAAAGTCAGAGTTGTAATCAGCCATGATATCGACGAAGAATTCAACTTGTTGCAACAGCTCTTCAGGTGATTCAACCTCACGCATTTGCCACTGAATACCACCGATTCTGACCTCTGATTTACGCGTATTGGGCTTATAATCTTGCGGCTCATAATAAATATTTGCCCATTCAAGTAAGGTCGCAAAACCTTTAGATTGGGCATCATCTGGCAAATAAGCGGTCAAAATACGTTTAACGATAAAGCCATTTGATAACTGAAACGACAGCGCGGGGTCGTGAATTTCACGAGCTTCAACGGCTTCAATATATTCACCAGGTGTTAAGTCTTGGTGATTGTGATAATTGGGAATACGACCACCGGCTAAGATAGCGCGGAAGTTTAACTGGCGGCACAGCTCTTTACGCGCATCATAAAGCCTGCGACCTAAACGATAACCACGATATTCAGGGTCGATTAGCGCATCTAAGCCATAAATAGCATCGCCATCAGGATTGTCTCTAATAATCTCTTTATGACCAATTAAGTCATCATAAGTATGCGGGTTAGAAAACTTGGTGTAATCAACGCGCATCGATAGCACAATACCAATCAGCTCATCATGGTCAAAGAGCGCAATCTGTCCTTCAGGGAAGGCGTCAATTAAGGTATGAATGGTGTTTTTTGACCACGCACCGCCTAAGTTGACATAAACGCGATCCATTAAAGCTTTAAGTTGTGGATAATCTTTTTTCTTAATCTCAGCAATGGTGAGGTGAAAGTCGTCTGGTTTTTCTATCTTGCTCATAATGTTCCTGTCTGTCGTTGCTATAAATCAGTGATAATAAATCAGTGATAATAAATCAGTGATAATAAATCAGTGATAATAAATCAGTGGTAATAAATCGATGTTAATAATAAAGCGATATTCATAGATGTTGATAAAGTGAGTCATAAAAAGGTGGCTATCAAAACTCGTCAGTAAAGCGCCTAATAAGCGGTTTGATATTGCTGCATTTACTAAATAAAAAAGCTAGCAACTCATTTTTGCTATAACTTTTCAGATAATAATGTCGAGAAAAATATACCAATAGGCGCATATAATCGTTACAATCAATTATCTTTGTATTTACAATAAGTTATAGCCAATAAGTTATAAACATTGCCTCTGTTATTGCTAATTTTAATGAGGTAATTTAGCCCATTTACAAGTGCTTATCTTGGCACTGCATCTTGCCCTTATTTTATAGGGTTTATGCTGCTGTGCTAATAAATTCATTTTAACTGCTATGACGCTTAATTATGACTGACACTGCGCGGCTTATGATAGCAATTCCCGTAACCAATGACAGTCAAGCGGCGTAAATATTTGCTAGGTTTTTGTGACTTACTATCTTTTATGAATGATGCTTTTATTTGCTTAAGCGTCATCTTATTTGACGCATTTTTTCAATTGCCTGTTACCGTGACCTTTTAGGATTTTTATTATGCCCCTCACTCATCCTAATGCCTTGAGCAAATTAGATGAAATAGCAGACACGGCCTTGGTGCAGCTGGTGTATGTTAGCAGCTTGACGCTTGCCTCACGGTTGAATGCGACGATATTTGATGAAGTGGAAGGCCATGCGCGCGACTATAATGAGCAGCACGGCATCACAGGTACATTATGTTATGGCAATGGTCATTTTTTACAATGTATGGAAGGCGAAAAAGCCAAAGTCGCGGCGCTTACCCAGCGTATCTTTGCTGATACCCGCCATAAAAATGTGCAAGTATTGCTCTTAAAAACCATCAAGCAGCGTCATTTTTCAGACTGGCGGATGCGTTTGCTGTTTTTGGAGCGTTGGTTATGGTCACCAACGACTAAGCAGCAAGCCGCTCAACTGTCAGCATATTTGCCATTTGCGCCGCAAGATTGGTCGCCCGAGCGTACCGAGCAGTTTTTGCAGATTATCCAAACCTTTGATACTCCGCCACATGTCAAAGCGGCAGGCATTACTTATAATGCGCTTGGCAATATGGTGCGTCATGTCGCCGCCCCGCATCAAGCCTTTCTAATGGTTCAAGGTTGTTTAAGTATATTGCTAATTATCGCCTTGGTACTGCTTTATTTATCATAAATATCTTATAGATTAACTACTTTTACGCTTTTAATCTTTTATACAAATGATGCATTGCCAGCTCAATAGTAAAAAAGACGCTAGACTTAACGTTTAGCGTCTTTTTTTATGTCATCAAACTTTCTAATATTTTGGTCAAGCAATTAATTACATATCAAAAATCTTGCCACGGTTCATAATATTATTGGGGTCAAAGACCTTTTTGACTTCTCGCAGATAATCAATCTCAGTCTCGCTACGGCTATAATTGAGATAAGGCTTTTTGGTCATACCAACGCCATGTTCAGCAGACACGGAACCACCATATTTTTGCACCGTCTCAAACACGTATTTATTAACAACCTGACACTCGCTAAAGAAATCATCTTTACTCATGTTTTCAGGCTTTAAGATATTAAGATGCAAATTCCCATCACCGATATGCCCGAACCAGCAGACTTCAAAGTCAGGGTAGTTACTACTAACGATATGGTCAATCTCAGCGATAAATTCAGGTACGTAGCTGATTAGTACAGAAACGTCATTCTTATAAGGGGTGAATACCGAGATGGTTTCAGAGATGTATTCGCGCAGCTTCCACAGCTCTTCAGCTTGCGCGAGACTCTGACTCATCACCCCATCAACGACCCAACCTTGCTCCATGCAATGCTCAAAGATTGCCATGGCCTTATCCATGATAGGCTCATAAGGCGCTTCGAACTCTAATAGGGTATAAAACTTGGTGCGTGATTCAAATGGTTCTTGTACTTGGCCATGTGCCATCAGCTTATCAATCGCCACATCATCAAAGAACTCAAACGCGGTCAAATCGATTTGTGCTTGAAAGGCAGAGAGCACATTCATGACATCATTAAAGCTGTCCATGCCTAAGACCATAACGTTTAAATCTTGCGGCTGACGTTCAAGTTTGATTTGGGCATGAGTGACAAAGCCTAGCGTGCCTTCGCTACCGATAAACAATTGACGCAAATCATAACCCGTGGCGTTTTTAACCATACCGCGGTTAAGCTGCAAGATATCACCTTTACCAGTAACAACTGTGAGCCCCATAATCCATTGACGGGTCATACCATAACGAATGACTTTAATACCGCCGGCATTGGTGCCGATATTGCCACCAATTTGACTTGAGCCAGCAGAAGCAAAGTCGACAGGGTAGTAGAGGTCTTTCGATTCGGCAAACTGTTGCAACTGCTGCGTGACCACGCCCGCTTCAATTTCTACCATACGGTCAGCAGGATAGAATTGTCCGATATGATTCATTTTATCCATACTGACGACAATCTCACCATTAGCGGCAACTGCACCAGCAGACAGACCGGTACGACCGCCACTTGGTGTTAAGACCACGTTATGCTCATTAGCAAGTAATACAATCGCTTGCACTTGCTCGGTAGTCTTTGGAAAGACGATAGCCGCAGCGGCGGGAGCAAAGTGCTTGGTCCAGTCTTTGCCCCAATGCTCCAAGCTTTCGCTATCGGTTTTGATTTGGCTGGCGTCAAACTGATGAGCATCAAGCAAGTTGCTTAAGATGGTCTGGACAGCAGCAGTAGGGGTGGTAGCATTGTTTTGAGCGGTAGTGTTGCTTTGGCTAGCTAAAGAAGTCATGGTCAAATCTCGGTAGAAACGTAAGCGCTATGCATAAAAGGGATTATTATATCGCTAAATGGATATAACTCAGCGGTTATAACTGTGTTTATATAAATAATTGGGTTTATGGGTTTATATAAGCAACTGGGTTCATATAATTAATATAAGTATAAGTGAGCGCGTGTTGCAATGATAGATAGATATGCGGTCATACGCCTAACTAGTGTAAGTAATATTCATAATTAAAAAAAGTTTAATAAATTTTAGATACAGCGTTTGCATGCAAATTTTAAGTACAAGTTCTAAGTTTAAGTACAAGTTCTAAGTGCAAAGTTTAAGCGCAAAATCTAAGTACAGGGTTTAGATATCAGGTTTATATACCGTGATTTACTATAGCATAAAAAGTTTTCAGGCTTGATAAGCAATAATTCATCTAATCTGCTAACATCGCTGCCAAATTTTGTGTAAGATATCCAGACTGTTTTCGTTTCATCCATCATACTTATCCCACTGATGATTTTTATAAGACAATTATAGGACAGTTCTCACATGGCGTTATCACTACAAAAAGACAAAATCCGGTTTTTATTGCTTGAAGGTCTACATGACAATGCGTTAAAAGTATTGGAAGGGGCTGGTTATCATAACATCGAGAATATCAGTCACGCTTTAGATCAAGATGAGCTTATCGAAAAGATTAAAGATGCTCACTTCATCGGTATCCGCTCGCGTACGCAGCTGACGCGTGAAGTCCTTGAGCACGCACACAAGCTTATCGGTATTGGCTGTTTTTGTATCGGTACCAACCAAGTCGACTTGGACGCCGCTCGAGATTTGGGTATTCCTGTCTTTAACGCGCCATATTCGAACACCCGCTCGGTTGCTGAGCTGGTATTGGCCGAAGCCATCATGCTATATCGCGGTATCCCTGAAAAGAATGCGACCGTACATCGCGGCGGTTGGGGCAAGTCTGCGACCAACTCACATGAAGTACGTGGCAAGACGATCGGTATCGTCGGTTATGGCTCTATCGGCTCGCAATTGTCGGTATTGGCTGAAAGCTTCGGTATGAAAGTCATTTATCATGATGTCTTGACCAAATTGCCACTAGGTAATGCCGTGCAAGTAGGTAGCTTAGAAGAGCTATTATCAACCGCTGATATCGTCACCTTGCATGTGCCTGATGTACCAAGCACCCGCTATATGATGGGTGCGGCGCAGTTTGCGCATATGAAAGACGGCAGCTACTTTATCAACGCCGCTCGTGGTACTTGTGTTGAGATTGATGATTTGGCGGCAGTTCTTGAGTCTGGTAAAATCTTGGGTGCAGCGATTGACGTGTTCCCGAAAGAGCCAAAATCTGCTGATGAAGAGTTTGAATCACCACTACGTAAATTTGACAACGTTATCTTGACGCCGCATATCGGTGGCTCAACCCAAGAAGCGCAGGCGAATATCGGTCTTGAAGTTGCCGATAAGTTTGTTAGATACTCTGACCAAGGCGATACTGCAACCGCTGTGAACTTCCCAGAAGTCTCTGTGCCGTTTAAAGAAGGCTCGCATCGTCTGCTGCATATCCATAGAAACGTCCCAGGCGTACTATCACAGATTAACCGTCTGTTCGCCGAAGCGCACATCAACATTTTAGCGCAGAGCTTAATGACGGAAGGCGATGTGGGTTATCTGGTGATGGATGTGGATTATAACGATTCAACAGCTGCATTAGATCAGCTAAAAGACGTTGAAGAAACCATTCGCGTACGTATCTTGTTCTAAAATTAAGCGTTATTATTTAATTTTACGACTGGTATAAAAAAAGAGAGGCTCTATTAATAGAGCCTCTCTTTTTTATGGCTAATCATTTAAAAGTTTAACGCTTAACTTCTTAAGCTTTGGCTTTATTCGCAGCTTCCGCTTGACGTCGGGCTTCAATCTTAGCGGCTTTACGCTTTTCTATAACATCCATCACATCGCTACCGATATGCGCCTCACCACGTTTTTTGGCTAACTGCATTTGATGCTCGCGCTCACGGAAGCGGGCTTTTTGTTCTTCAGTCGCTTTATCGATACAATGCGGGCACGACTCGCCTTTGATATAGGCGGCGCTTTGCATTTCCTCATGAGTAATCGGCATACGGCAAGCAAAGCATTGCTCATAGTTGCCTTTTTCTAGGTTATGATTGACCGACACGCGGTTATCAAAGACGAAGCAATCGCCTTGCCACATTGATTCGCTGGCTGGGATTTCTTCTAAATACTTTAAGATACCGCCTTCTAAATGATAGACCTCTTCAAAGCCTTGTTCGCGCATATAAGCAGTAGATTTCTCACAACGAATACCGCCGGTACAGAACATGGCGACTTTTTTATGTTTCGTTGGGTCGAGCTCTTTTGCCACGTACTCTGGAAACTCGCGGAAGGTTTCGGTGTTTGGATTAACCGCGTTTTGAAACGTACCGATTTGAACTTCATAATCGTTACGGGTATCAATCAAAATAACGTCAGGATCTGAGATAAGCGCATTCCATTCGCTTGGTTTTACATAGCGACCGACCGATTGTAACGGGTCGATATTCTCTACGCCCATAGTGACGATTTCTTTTTTAAGCTTCACCTTAGTGCGATAAAAAGGCTGCGCATCAGTATAAGATTCTTTAAAAGTAAAGCTGCCAATCGCTTCGATACTGCGCAAATAATCTAAGACATTATCAATACCTTGGCGGCTGCCAGAAATCGTGCCGTTAATACCTTCGCTGGCCAGTAATAAAGTGCCTTTGACATCATTATCAAGCATGGTATTTAAAATTGGCTCACGATATTGCTCAAAATCGCTAAAGCGCGTGAACTTATAAAGTGCGGCAACGACGATATTATTGGTCACGCTATCGTAAGCAGGCGCTGCTTTGTTATCAGTTGTAGTGCTATCTTGGATATTGCTATTTTTGGTGCTGCTGTCTTGATTGGTACTCATGTTTTTCTCCTGCTGGCTAGGTCGCAAACCTAGTGCATTGGGTTTAAGGTGCTTTTAAAATTAACGGTTAAAATGAATTGGTAAAGCTCATAACACTAGCGCAATTGTGGAATTCGCTAATGCGCGCGTAGTTTAGCAAATTTTGGGAAGATTTTGGAGGTTTTATCATTCTAAAACCTCATAGAAATATGAGAGATAATAAAAATGGCAAACAAAAAAGCCCAGTATAATACTGAGCTTATTTTATTGACTGTGTAAGGTCAAAATTAGAGTTTACTTACTCTGGAACCAAGTATCGGCTTTGCTACGGGCACTAGCAATGTCTGAGCTTGATAAGTTCAATGCTAGCTGACCGATTTTACCGCGAGCTTTGTTACGTACTTTTTCATCGAGCATACCGTCACGGGCAGCTAAGTCGTACCATTTATAAGCATCAACTAGGTTTTTTTGCTTTTCATCTAGCAAAGCAAGCGTATAACTGGCACGGTTATCGCCGCGCATTGCCGCTTTTTCTAACCAAAGGCGTGCTTGCTGTAGATTTGGTTGGACACCTTCACCGCGCAAGTACATGATGGCAAGATTCAACTGAGCAGGGGCAACGCCTTGCTGAGCTGCTTTGGTATACCATTGGACAGCTTGTTGGGTATTTTGGGCAACGCCTTCACCTTTTTGCAAACGCTTGGCTAAGTAAAACTGAGCGTGATTGTTACCTTGGGCAGCGCTGGCAGACAGCTCACTGATAGGCATTAGCTCAAAACGTGAGGTATCAAGTGGCACGTTTGATATTAACTCAGCGTTGGCAAGGCCCGCACAAGAAAACAGGGCAGTAAACAACGCAGCTTTTAATAATTTCATAGCAGCTCCAAAATTAGGCAGTTAATAAGCAAAAGATAAGTTGCACCGCTAAAAATTGTCTCGCTAAAGACAGTTAGACGGCGATAACAATTAGGTGAAATCTTGCAATACCAACTTACCTAATCATTAGCAAAATAATTCGTGTTGGTAGTGTTTCGTATCGGTAGTGTCATAGTCGTCCCTGATTAACCCGACAAACGGTCGTAATTAGGGGGTGATTGACACTATTTCGCTAGCTTAACACCCAAACTTACGAAACTCAAATACTAATTACAGGATTTAATTCCTAACTGTACCTCATTGTCCTCAATAAAATCATAGAGTTACTGAAGGGTAAGGAGGAATTAACAATCGCTTAAGATTAAAATAGGTAGTAATGGCGTTAAATTCACTTTAATAAACGACAAAAAATACGATTATTAATCCCGTTTTTGCTTGCTGACGCGATAGATAGCGACGTCTGCTAAAAGGTTAGGAGCTTGACGTATTAATGCAGTCATCAGCGGGTTATGACCTTTTTCCGAGTCACTGACAGCAAAGCGGTTGATGATATGAATATCATGCTGCGCGCACAGCTGCTCAAAGTCCTTAAAGGTACATAGATGAATATTTGGCGTGTTATACCACTCATAAGGCAACGCTTCTGAAACTGGCATCAGACCTTTTAAGCCCAAATGCAGGCGGTTTTGCCAATGGGCAAAGTTAGGGAAGGTAATGACGGCTTCGCGGGCGACGCGTAGCATATCGAGCAGGAGAACATCAGGCGCTTTTACCGCTTGTAGTGCTCGTGCCATAACGACCGTATCAAAGCTATTATCTGCAAAACGGCTTAAGCCATCATTGAGGTCTTGCTCGACGATGGATAGGCCTTTAGTAATGGCTTCATTAATTTTGTCCTCGTCAATCTCAAGTCCATAACCGGTCACGCCTAGATTTTGCTGTAAATGCGCGAGTAGCTCACCATTACCGCAGCCTAAATCAAGCACATGCGAGTGCGGTGCAATCCAACGCTCAGCCAATTGATGGTCCATTCTCATGAGCGTTCTCCTTTGGCTGTCATGCTATTAGCAATAAATGGCGCGGTCAAAAAGCCTTTAACGGCACCCATATAACGCGGAATATCAAATAAAAACGAATCATGACCGTGCGGTGCATCGACATTGATATAGCTGACCGGCTTACCAGTCGCCATTAATGCATCGACAATCTCTTGCGAGCGCTCAGGGGCAAAGCGCCAATCGGTGGTAAATGACACCACCAAATACTGACACTGCGTATGGGCAAAGGCGGCTTTGAGCGCGCTTAGCTCTTTTTCATTGGCAACATTAACGTTATCAGCATGCGCGCTATTATTTAACGTTTTATCAATTTTGTTCTCGGCATATTCAGCTTTTACTGATGCGGATTCTAATGTTGCTGCTGATGGATAATCACGCGTCGGGTCAAAATAATCTAAGGCTTTGGTCATCAGCAGATAGGTATTGGCATCGAAGTTTTCACTAAAGCGTTCGCCTTGATAGCGCAAATAGCTCTCAACTTGAAACTCAACGTCATAGCCATACATAAACTTACCAGATTTTAAATCACGACCAAATTTTGCCTTCATCGCGTCATCAGTCAAGTAGGTGATATGACCAACCATACGCGCAAGAATAAGCCCGCGACGCGGATAAGTACCCGCCTGCAAATAGCGTCCGTCTTTAAAATCAGGGTCGGATAAAATAGACTGACGCGCGACTTCATTAAAAGCGATGTTTTGCGCAGAAAGCTTTGGTGTACTGGCAATAACCACGCAGCGTTTTAACCGCTCTGGATAATCGACCGACCATTGCAGGGCTTGCATACCGCCCATTGAGCCGCCGACGATGGCATGCCAAACCTCAATGCCCAAACGGTCTGAGAGCATGGCTTGGGTTTTTACCCAGTCTTTAATGGTGACAAGGGGAAAGTCAGGGCCATAAACTTGTGGCTCGCTGTTCTCATTATTCTTATCTGAGCTTTTTTGACTTGAATGGACGGTGTCAGGATTGATGGTCGTTGGACCGGTAGAACCAAAGCAGCTGCCGATATTATTGACGCAAACGACAAAAAAGCGATTAGTATCAATGGCTTTATTAGGGCCAATCATATTGTCCCACCAACCCGCTTTTTTATCGTCGTCACTATGAAAGCCTGCCGCATGATGGCTACCTGATAAGGCGTGACAGATAAGGATGGCGTTTGATTTGTCGCTATTGAGCGTGCCATAAGTTTCAAAGATTAAATCGAATGAGGGCAGGGTGCGATTGCACTCCAAGGTCAACGGCTCAGCGAAATGAAAAGTCTGCGGCGTGACGATGCCAACTGAACCTACCGAATCGACGGTATCGGTTGCATTAGCGGCATGATTGGTGGAATGCTCACTGGTACTATCAGAACGTGCGCTCAAAGCTACCTCACAAAACAACAGTTATGGATAAAACAATAGTCATGGATAAAAAAACGGTTATAAATAAAACAAACCTAGGATGGCGACAGTAATTGGTCTAACTAGTTTATTGTTATAAGCTTGTCTATTGTATGGCGATGTGCGTAGGAGTACAACCTTCGCGCCAAGTCTTTATTTTAAGCGCCTATTAAGGGCAGTATCAAGACAAGTATCAAGGCAGGTATTAAAGCACATATTAAAGTGTATAACGGTTGCCTTTACCATGCGTTCTGCTCTTATAAAATGCTACACTAAAGGCGAACAATAGCAGCTATTTTAAACCTTATAATATCTCGTTTATAAGCTTCTCTGCTTGCTCGTTATGTTTCTATCTAATATATTTCCTGATGATTTAATAAGTGAATAAATAATACTCTATGAAACCTAAATTGCCGCCACGTATTGCCGTCTTGTTAGTCAACCTAGGTACGCCTGATGAGCCGACTGCACCAGCCGTACGCCGCTATCTCAAACAGTTTTTATCTGACCCGCGCGTGATTGAAATCCCTAAATTCTTATGGGCAATTATTCTAAACCTGTTTGTGTTGCCAAGCCGACCAAAACGGGTGGCAAAAGCGTATGCCAGTATTTGGGAAGGCGACTCGCCCATTCGCAAAATACTAAAAAGCCAAGTTGAGCTGCTCGAGCCGCGCTTGGCTGATAGTGTTGCGCCATTTCGGGTGTCTGTGCATCCGGCGATGAGCTATGGCAATCCTGGCCTGCCTGATGTGATGGATACCTTGCGTAGCGAAGGCGTTGATCATTTTGTTATCTTGCCATTATTTCCGCAGTATTCGGCATCATCTGGCGGTGCGGTATATGATGCGTTAACCAAATGGACGCTCAAGCAACGTAACTTGCCAAACTATAGCATTGTCAAAGATTACTTTGCCCATCCGCTTTATATCAAAGCCCTAGCTGATTCGATTCGCCGCTTTCAAGCGGAACATGGCAAGCCTGAAAAGCTGATGTTTAGCTTCCATGGGATTCCGCAGCCTTATGCTGATAAAGGCGACCCGTATCCAAAACGTTGTAAATGTACCGCCGCGCAAGTCGCGCACGAACTTGGTCTGCAAGATGATGAATGGATTATCAGTTTCCAGTCGCGCTTTGGTAAGCAAGAATGGGTCAAGCCTTATACCGATGTGGTGTTAGAAGATTGGGGCAAATCTGGGGTGCGTTCAGTACAGGTGATTAGTCCGGCGTTCTCCGCTGATTGCTTAGAAACACTGGAAGAATTGGCGATTGAGAATCGTGATAATTTTCTTAACGCGGGCGGGCAAGAATATCATTATATTCCCGCGTTGAACCTTGATGAAGCGCATATTGATTTGCTAGAAGCATTAAGCTTGCCTTTGGTCAAAGGCTGGGCAGGAACCTTGGATGGCTGGGCTTAATTGTTTTCTTAAGCCATAAAAAATACCGGACATAATGTTCGGTATTTTTTTCTGAATTATTTTCTATTTTACGAATAGGTGATTTCTAAAAATTGTCATCATTAGAAATCTTTGCCGCATCTCTGTCTGCAATATCAACGATATTAGGATAGTCTTTATCATCTAAATTGTCTTCGACCAATACTTCATCAATCCGAGCTTCATCAATATTTTGCCGATGCATCGGTGTCAGCCCTTGAGTTGCGTCCGTTCCAACTTCTGAGTTATTAAATCCTGCGCTATTATCAATCATATCGTCATTATCAAAGGTGTGCAGCATAGGGTTGTTTAAATCAATCTCTTGGCTACCGACTTCGTTGTCATTCATATTGTCGTCACCTTCAATATGATTCATCTCTTCTGGTAGTGGAGTTTTTGTATTGTCCATGGATATGTCCTCATTATAGTTATAAATGCCATTCACGTTATTATTGGTCATTGGTAAGATCTGCTTATCAGTGTGCCGCGTTATGATGGTAACTGATAGTAGTAAGGTGTCACAGGATGTTCAAAAAATGTAAGACGGCAAGTTTATAAAGGCAAAAAAACGGCTGCCCATATTGAGCAGCCGTTTTTCAGTTGTTATCGTTAATAAAGGTTTTGCTGGTTGATAACCTTAGCGAGTAGACAATTTCTGTTAGTTGGCTTTGCACGGTGCATGATAATTTTTTTGAGGTAAAAAATGTCTCTCAAACTCACCGAGTTTAAATGTCCATAAATAAATCAAGGCAATCGTATAAACGCCGGTCTCTGCGATTTCTTCTACTATCTCGCCAATGCTTTCTGGTATAAAAATGGCATTTTCACCCATATATTCTAATAGTGCTAAGGCAACCACAGTGATATATAGTGACACAGGAACTTTTTTTAATACCATCCACAGATAACGCCAACTATAAGCTAATAAGCCCACAATCAGCAGATACACCGTTAACAGCACAGCGTCTTCCCACCAATCGTACGAGTGATTCATAAATGTAAAACCACTAGGAATCAAGAGCTCGGGCACATAGTTCAACTCACGACGAATCACAGCAAAAAATGTCAATACAGATGCCAACCAAAAATAGTGCCCCAGTTTCAGCTCACTCTGTATCACATACTGAACGCAGCGTAATATGCACGCGATTAATATGATAATACCCGGTAATTCGATGATGCCATCTGCAATCAAAATAAAGCTTCCTAGTTTTCAAAAATGAAAAAAGTGAGCGCACAGGCTCACTTTAAACCGTCATTAATATGTTAAAAATTAATATATATAAAAGTAACGTGTGCTTATTATACTGCTAAGAGTCATTGCACAGCTATGGCAGAGTATAAACGCCAGTGTTCAATTACCATTTTTAGCTGCATTAATAGAAGCATTAATAGCAGTATTAAAAGCCATTATAACTGCCTTTGTTTGCACGATTAATGCGCTTCATCCCAGTTCTGACCACTATCTGTTTCAACCAATAAGGGTACAGCAAAATCTACCTGCCAACCTTTTTCAACAGCAGTGTTAGTTAAGACGTCTTGCATGGCATCAGTAATAAGCTTGCTGATTTCATCGACCTTGTCGCTATCGACTTCAAACACCAGCTCATCATGGACCTGTAGCAGCATTTTGGCTTGCTCTTTTGGCAACACTTTATCAACAGCAATCATGGCAAGTTTAATCAAGTCAGCTGCCGAACCTTGTAGTGGCGCGTTAATCGCCGCACGTTCAGCGCCTTGTTTGACCATGCGATTGCTATGGCTGATATCAGGTGTATAAAGCTTACGACCTAATATGGTCTCGACATAGCCTTTGTCATGGGCGCTGGCACGAGTATTGATCATATAGTCTTTGACGCCCGGATAGCGCTTAAAGTACATATCGATATAGTCTTGCGCCTCACTGCGGCTCATTTGTAGCTGCTTGGCAAGACCAAAAGCGCTCATACCATAGAGTAGACCAAAGTTAATGGCTTTGGCATTACGGCGCTCGGTCGGGGTGACATCAGTAACATCTTTGCCAAGCACTTCAGCTGCGGTGGCCGCGTGAATATCCAGCCCTTCATTAAAAGCATGCGTTAGGTTTTTATCACCTGAGAAATGCGCCATTAAACGTAATTCAATTTGTGAGTAATCCGCGGCCAGAATAACGCGACCTTCTGGCGCGATAAAGGCTTGACGAATTAGGCGGCCAGTGGCAGTACGAATAGGAATGTTTTGTAAGTTGGGATCAGTTGATGACAGACGACCGGTACTGGTTAGTGCTTGGTGATAGCTGGTATGCACGCGGTCAGTCTGCGCATCTGCAACATTATCAAGCGCATCGGTATAAGTACTTTTGAGCTTAGACAGACCGCGATATTCAAGGGTGATATCGACCAATGGGTGGTCAATCTTTGATAATACCCCTTCACCCGTAGAGTATTGCCCTGACTTGGTTTTTTTACCACCAGACACGCCAAGCTTATCAAACAGCATCTCACCAAGCTGTTTTGGTGAGCCGAGATTAAATTCTTCGCCAGCGATTTCATAAGCACGTTTTTCAAGCGCAATGATTTCTTCATCAAAACGCTTTGATAGCTCATTTAAGAATGGGCGCTTAATTAAAATACCGCTTGCTTCCATTTGGCAGAGTATCTCTGCAGTTGGAATCTCTAATTCGTGTAGCAACTTAGCGTTATTGTCGTCAGCTGCTAATTTTTCGCTAAACAAGTCAAACAGCTGATAAGTAATATCGGCATCTTCGCAAGCATAGTCGCTGGCAATATCGATGGCGACTTGGTCAAAGCTAACTTGCTTAGCGCCTTTACCAGCCACATCTTCAAAGCTGATGGTTTGTGTTTGTAGGTAATGGCGCGCCAAATCGTCCATACCGTGGCGAGTAGCTGCCGCGTTAATCACATAGCTGGCAAGCATGGTATCCATTGCCCAGTTATTAGGGCTGGCATGAATGCTGCCTACTAAGTCGATATCATAATGACTGAGAATATGGGCATCATATTTGAGATGTTGACCGATTTTACCGATGTTTGGATTTTCTAAGATAGGTTTAAGTTTTGCTAATACCGTATCGCGATCAAGTTGCTTTGCAGTCAGCTCATCGCCTTCTAGATTATGCGTGAGCGGTACATAATAGGCTTCGTGCGCTTTTACCGCAAAAGACAAACCAACCAATTCAGCCTGACGCCAATAAACGCTGGTGGTTTCGGTATCGATAACGAAGTGCGGTGCGTCTGCTAATAGTTTAACTAAGCTATCAAAAGCGGCCTCATCTAAAATCGTATGCCATGCTCTATCATGACTTTTACTGTCGGTGATATTGTCGATTGTGCTTGACTGTAAGGATTTAGCGATTTGTGCTTGTGATTCCGCATCAGCCTGACTATTGGCGACACTTTGTGAACCATTGGCTGGATGATTGGGGTGATCCAGTGAGGCCAACTCGTTTCTAAACTCAAGCTCAGTATATAGCGCGCGTAGCTCATCGATATGAGCGCATGGGTCGGTATTAATTTTTAAATCTTGCCAGTCTTGGCCAATTTCTAAATCGGTAACGATGGTTGCCAGCTGTGCATTCATCGGAATGTCATCAGCATATTCGACCAGGTTTTTGCCTGCGCGTCCTTTGATATCAGCGACGTTTTTGAGCATATTGTCGATACTGCCATACTCATTAAGCAAGTCTTTGGCCGTCTTTTTGCCGATACCCGGCACGCCTTTGATGCCGTCAGAGGAATCACCCATCAGGGTCAAAAAGTCAATCATCTGCTCAGGATTGATACCGAATTTTTCGACCACGCCTGCGCTATCGGTAATTTTACCGGTAAAGCTGTCTTCTAATATCACGCAGTCATTAATCAGCTGCATCATGTCTTTATCACCCGTGGAGATGACCACGTGATGACCTTCAGCGACGGCACGATAAGCGAGGGTACCAATAATATCATCGGCTTCTGCGCCTTCGATACGGAGTAAGGGGATTCCTAGAGCGGCGACCAAGCTGTGGATATACGGAATTTGCTCAGCCAATTCCACATCCATTTTTGGACGATTGGCTTTATATTCATCTGACATCGCATGACGAAAAGTCGGTGATTTGGTATCAAAGCAGACCGCCATATGGGTTGGGTGATAGCGGCGCATTAATTTCAGTAGCGCATTCAACGTCCCACGTATGGCGTTGGTTATCAGGCCTTGAGAGTTTTGCATGGTCTTTGGTAAGGCATGATAAGTGCGAAACAGATAGTAAGAGCCATCGACCAAAATAAAGGGCGGCTGGTTTTTGTCCACATGACTGGTATCCATCGTCGCCACATTTGGCATGGAGGCAAAGTTTGGTAGCGTATTGGGATTAATGGGCGAGTGCGAGTTGTGGTCGTTGGCAGTCATAAAAAGTCACTTATCAAATATGGGGCAGCAAGTATTGAGTAAAAAATTGGATAAAAAGATACCTTCATTATAACGATAAAAAACCTTCTTGCCGAATTGATGGCAAACTAATCAATGGATGGTGGAAATAATAAACAATTACGATGTTGACGAGCCAAATTCGTCGCCAATAAAAAAAGAACCCAGACCAGCTGAGTTCTTTTATTATATTTAATAGCTGTATATATGTAATGGATTTTTACATTTAATGGTTTTTTATATTTCATGACATTGGCGTTATTTAGCGCTTATTTTACTTCTGAAGTCACTTCGCTATCGACATTACCATGGGTAGCTTTAGAATACGGGCAGACTTTATTGGCTTTCTCAACCAACTGTTGGAATTCATCCGCTGATAGTTCTGTATTTTCACCAATCACATGGATTTTAACGGCCAATTGAAAATCTAGGCCTTCACCTTTCATCAAATCTACCGATACTTCAGTGGTAGAATCAAACTTTGCTTTTTCTTCGCCTTTAACTGCTGCAAGTGCACCATCAAAGCAAGCAGCATAGCCCATGGCGAATAGTTGCTCTGGATTGTTACCTTCTTTACCAGAACCCGGTGCAACCATATTAATCGTCAAGTCACTGTCTTGAAGGCTAGCACTACCTGTACGACCGCCAGTAACCGTGCCTTTAGTAGAATATAGAGTTTTCATAACACATCCTTTGTTGTCAGTTTTTATAATTGAAGTAAACTTTGGCTATCAATCTCGATAAGCCTTTTCTTAATAGGACCTATAGCATAGCAAGCTGCTCGATTAGCGCAATGGGACAGTAGTAAACATATGCTACAAGTTTGTAAGTGGGTAAATGTATCATGTCTGTCAGGTTAGCGATAATCGAAGCATTTTGATATATAAATCATGAATGTGTTAATGTAAACTCATTGTATAAATGGTCATAGTAAACCCATCAGCATAGATGGCAAAAACAGAGCTATAAGGACGTTATTTGATGAACGGGTCAATGAAGAAACTAATTGTAATACCAAGTATTTTATCTTTAATGATGATTGCTCTTGTCGGTTGCGAAGAAGATAACGGTATTTATGGCTCGGGTGGCAGTAATAACATTACATTGACCAGCTTTGCTAATAGCTATGACAGCCAAGTAAACGCTACGGCGATTGCACGTATTGATGAGAGCTACCGCACAGGCGCGCGCGAGATTAAAATAAAAAATCTTGTCAATAATTATAGTAATCAGAGTCTAAACACCTTAGATAAAACGATATTGGCAAATAACTTTGAAGGGCGACTGGAAAATAAGAATATTGAGGTGAATGGTCGCACGGTCAAACGTCCTATTTATGAGAAAAACACCAATAACAAGTCTAGCTATGAAATCACCTATAAAACTTTAGATTTATCAGGTGTAAAAGCGGACAGTTATCTTGCAGGGAATACGATAAGCAACAGTCGCGGCATCATTACGAGCTTAAACCATTATCCTAAAATTCCAGCGACGTTGGCATTTCCAGCCGGCTCCGTTTGTTATATTCCAGTCGTTACAAGCGAGCGCGCGTTTTTAGCATTTAATGAAAAAGACAAAACCGGTTATTCAGCATTGGATAAGTGGATTAACGCCGCTGAAGCAAGATTTGATGATAACAGAGGTTATAGTACTTCTAAGTTTGGGGTTGGAGCGGACAATAAACAACACGCGGCACAGGTGACGTTTTTTGCCTATAAAAACCAACCTGCTTATCAATATAACGGCGTTGAATATGATAGGGGCATCTACGAAGCCGATTATGTTGCCAAAGGCAGTAGCAATCCGAACACCAATAGCTTTCGTAGCGTGGTTGATTGCACCATCGTCAATGAGGTCGCCGCCGACTTTTTGGAAAGAGAAATCAAGCGTTATTATTAAATATAAAATCATCTAAACACTCTCTATTTGATTATCAGGGAGTGTTTTTTTATGCGCTAATTCTGCACCCAGACGCTAAATCCGTTACAATATGCCCATTATTGACACTATTTATTTAGATTGATTTCTAAATTAGCCAACGTTGAAGCCAAAAATTATGAGCGTAGATCCAAAAAAATTAAGCAAAGAAGTTGCCAAACGCCGCACCTTCGCCATTATCTCGCATCCCGATGCGGGTAAGACCACCATGACCGAAAAGCTATTGCTTTGGGGTCAAGCGATTCAGGTGGTTGGTGAGGTTAAAGGCCGCAAAACCGACCGTCATGCGACATCTGATTGGATGAGTATGGAGCAGGAGCGTGGTATTTCTATTACCACCTCGGTCATGCAGTTCCCTTATAAAGACCATATGGTCAACCTGCTAGATACACCGGGTCACGCCGACTTTAGTGAAGATACTTATCGTACTCTGACCGCTGTAGACAGTGCGCTGATGATGGTCGATGGTGCAAAAGGTGTCGAAGAGCGTACCATCAAATTGATGGAAGTTTGCCGGATGCGTGATACGCCCATCATCTCATTTGTCAATAAACTTGACCGCCAGATTCGTGAGCCACTTGAGCTCTTGAGTGAAATCGAAGCGGTATTAAAGATTAAATGTATTCCGGTTACTTGGCCTATCGGTATGGGGCAAGATTTCGTTGGCGTCTATCATTTAACCGAAAACAAAACCTATCTATATGAAAAAGGTCACGGCGGTGATATGACGGTCGCTGAGACGCGCGAAGGCTATGATTATCCTGATATTCGTGAGCGTTTGGGCAAGCTGATGTTTGACGCTTTTGAAGAGTCACTTGAGCTGGTACAAATGGCGCTAGAAGAATTTAGTGTTGAGGCGTTCTTGGCGGGCGAGATGACACCGGTATTGTTCGGTACGGCGCTGGGTAACTTTGGCGTCAATATGGTGCTGGATACTTTAATCAAATATGCGCCGCCGCCAAAATCGCACCCGACCAATGAGCGCGAAGTGGCGGCAACTGAAACCGAATTTAGCGGTTTCGTGTTTAAGATTCAGGCCAATATGGATCCGCGTCACCGTGACCGCATTGCGTTCTTACGGGTTTGCTCAGGCAAGTACGAAAAAGGCATGAAGATGAAGCATGTGCGCTTGGGTAAAGACGTACGTATTGCTGATGCTTTGACTTTCCTTGCTGGTGACCGTGAAGCGTTAGAAGAAGCTTATCCGGGTGATATCATCGGTTTACACAATCATGGAACGATTTCTATCGGTGACAGCTTTACCGAAGGGGAGGAGCTAAACTTTACCGGTATTCCGCATTTTGCTCCTGAACTGTTCCGCCGTGTGGTGCTCAAAGACCCGCTTAAATCAAAAGCGCTGCAAAAAGGTCTGCAGCAGTTAAGTGAAGAGGGCGCAACGCAGGTCTTTATGCCGCAGATTAATAACGATTTAATCTTAGGCGCGGTCGGTGTCCTACAGTTTGAAGTGGTCGCGCATCGTCTAAAAGAAGAATACAAAGTGCAATGTATCTTTGAACCGGTATCTATTGCAACCGTACGCTGGATTCATTGCGATGACGAAGTAGCGTTAGCGAAATTTAAACGCAAAGCGCATGACCAGTTATCGATAGATGGCGGCGGCTATTTGACCTATTTAGCCCCATCACGCGTGAACTTACAGCTGATGCAAGACCGCTATCCAGAAGTGACGTTTAGCAATACACGCGAGCATTAAAATCAGCTTATCCATCTTCCTGCTTACTTTTAAAAGACACGATATCGTGTCTTTTTTATTACGGATAATTTTTACAACGAATAAACGGATAAAGGCTGGTTTGCCAAAAGCACTGGTCATTAGAAACACCAATTATCAAAAATACTAAGTATCCAAAAACACAAACAGTGTACCTACAATACTACAGAATGGTTACGGTAGAATATCAAGACACCTTATCTGCATATTAAAGAGGCTATATGAAAGCGGCACTCCAACCACATACTAATAAGTCAAAATTGTCTCAAAACTCTGCCTCACAGACGGCTTGGCTGCGACTAATAACCTCGTTAGGTGGTGGGCTGCTGCTTGGCGCATTAAGCTTATCAGCGCATGCTGGGAGCCTGATTAGCCACACTGAATACTTAGAGTATGAGCTGCCGAAAAATATAGAAGAAAAATGCGCGGCGCGTGATAACTGCCCAGAGATTGAGGTTAAATATCTCAAGACCAATCATCCTTGGATCAATAAGCTGACCAATGAGCGTATCAATCATTTGGTCGTTAATAGTAAACCGACTGAATCTGCGCCCATTACTAAAAAAAGTAGCCCAGCAGATGTCAAAGCTGCTATCGATGGGTTTGTTAACTCACAGTTTGCTGATTTGCCCGAAGACAGCGTTTTCGTCTATAACTTAATGGTCACGCCCGAATACTTGGGTCATGTAAACGATTTCGAGCTGTTCGAGATTAGCTCGTACGTTTATACGGGCGGCGCTCATGGTATGCCATATAGCGAATATCTGGTGTTTGACCAACAGAGCAAAAAACAAATCCAATTAGCAGATATGCTCCAGCCTAATAAGAAACTTCGCTTTAAAGCGTTAGTTTATGATGCCTATAAAAACTGGGTCAAAACGGTCGATGAAGACGTTGTAAGCTATGAGAAAAGCTGGCCGTTTACCCTAAGTGATAACGTAACCTTGACCGATAAAGGGGTCGATATTCGTTATCAGCATTACTCTATTAGTCCCTATGCCTATGGTATGCCCGTGCTTAGTATCCCCTACGAGAAACTTGGCGGTATTATAAAACCCCGCTTTATTCCTAAATAATACAGACGATAAATCTCAACGGATATTAAGCTCATCATTTGAAGACAGTTATTGAATAAGGAACGCTATTTAATAAAGAGAATTATTTAGAAAGATAGCCATTGAACATTTAATAAAAATAAGGAGTGATAGCATGACGAACCATATAGAAAATGCCAATACACCAGTCGCCACAGATGGCGCAACATGGCAGCTTAACGCCCTAACCGAAGCCTTGGGTGATCTGACGTTGACAGTCAGTGACAGCCTATCTGTGGGACGCGGTAGCGACAATGATGTGGTGCTCGGCAGCAAGCAAGTGTCACGCAATCATGCGGTGTTGAGCGTATTAAACGGTGAGTTGTACGTGAAGGACTTAGAATCGTCAAACGGTACTTTTATCAACGAGCAGCGCATTGAGGCCAATAAATCTACCAACCTTGCTGCCAATGATACGCTAGGTTTTGCAAGCTTTAGCTTTCAGGTAAGCGCGCCAGTTGCTGCGCCGTTGGCTAATAAGCAAGCCGCTCCACTGGTGACAGATGAGCCAGCACTAAGCGCTAGCGCTGATATGGTTGGCGAATTAGCACCTGCCGCCGCCGCTGAACCGGTTATTAAAGAACCTGTGGTCAAAGAAACGAAAATTGAAGAGTTGTTACCTGTTGCAGACACTCCAGCCGAACCTGTTGAAATTATAGAGGCTGAACCAGTGATTGAAGAATCTGTTGTTGAAGAAGCAACTATTGAACAAGCAATGGGGACAGAGCCAGTGGTAAAAGAAACAGGAATCGATGAAGCCTTGTCAGCGACAGATAATAATAGTGAAGCAGTACCAATCGAAGCAGCACCGATTGAAACAGCAGCAGTGGCCACTGAGCCTACTAAACAGGCGGAAACCAAGCCTACAGAGACTATAGAGGTAGCAACAGAGGCAGTAACGAGCGCGCCTGTTGTAGAAGAACCAATACAGAAGGCAGCTCGTCAAGCACCAGAAGAAGCAGACGCTGTAAAGCATGACAAAACCACCAAAACCGCTCTGCAAGAAGAAGCAGATCCTGATGTATTACGCGCCAAGCAAGCTGCTACTTCGCAGTTCTCAGGCACTGCCAACTTGGGTCAACCTCGCGACCTTGGTACAGCTGGTAATAATGCCATGGATCAAGCCATCAATAACCCTGCTAATGCGGGACAGGTTGAGAAAAAGCCCAGCGGCGGTTGGTTTATATGGGTCTTTGTGGCAGTTTTAATTATTGGCCTAGCATTATGGTTGTTTAATATGGGCATCGTATAAGGCGATTTATCATTAAAAATCGCTTATAACATTCCTTAAAAAACGCATCTGCCAGCTGATATCATTTATTTAACCTGCAAAATTGTAAAGGTTATCTAATAATCACTGGCAGTTTGCCGACTTACTGCATAAATTGTCCGTTTATAGATTAACTTTATGAATCATTTGTTAATAGCCATAAAATATAAAGTTAATTAAAAGGTTTTATTATTGATTTAGGTAGTAAAAATAATCGGTACTAGAGGACGTAGTGGCAAGCTATTTACTTTTCCGCGTGGCTGATAATATCAATCGCGATAAAAAGAGCGATTTAATGCTAGAAAAAACAGTAATGTAATCAAGTGTTTGACGGTTTTTATGAAAATAATGCTAAAAAAACCAAAAAAGAGCTTGCGTCTATCAAAATATTTGATAGAATAGCCACCACTTTGAGAGAACAAGCCGACTTAGCTCAGTTGGTAGAGCAACTGACTTGTAATCAGTAGGTCGCCAGTTCGATCCCGGCAGTCGGCACCATATCTTTCAAAGTCGCTTTTTATGAATTTGCTTTACATTAAAGTGATTTTATATCAAGCAATCTAGGTGGGATTGGGGAGCGGTCAAACCCAACAGACTGTAAATCTGTCGCGAAAGCTTCGAAGGTTCGAATCCTTCTCCCACCACCATATTTTTTCAAAGTTTGTCCTAGCGCCAAGCATACTCTATATTCTGAACGACTCGCTATCAGAGTCAAGCAGCATAAGAGTAAATGCGGGTGTGGTATAATGGTAACACCTTAGCCTTCCAAGCTAATGACGCGGGTTCGATTCCCGCCACCCGCTCCATATATGCACCATCGCAGCAACTATCAATCATCACGACAGTCAGTTATTATTGCTGTATCGTGATATTTTTTTTAGTGCAACCCAGTGGTTGGCTACTGTAGTTTTTAAAAGCACGCTCATATAGCTCAGCGGTAGAGCACTCCCTTGGTAAGGGAGAGGTCTTGAGTTCAATTCTCAATATGAGCTCCATTTATTATTCAAGTGTTTTATATTGGCTTTGCTCTTTTGACAAAGCGGGGCACTTTAATAAAGTATTGTATTTTACAAAATATACATATCGATATCGAAATTATAGAATATTGAAAATTATAAACAGAGTGTGGCAGATAATGATTTAAGGGTGACACTGAGGTGTTGCCTTTTAGTGCTGTCAGTTTATTAATAAATCCATTTATTAATAAGTCTGTTTATTAAAAAAACACAGGAAGACAATGTCGCATTGCCAATGTGCGTTATAATACGCGGCAATGTGCAAGAGATTGAAAAGCACGTATAATGTCTCTATATAAAGATATAGACAGCTGTAGCGCTATCAATCCTTGTTAATAAATAAGCTTTAGTAGTAAAACCATAGCGTCAACGGTTTGATGGTTTTTATGCATCATGAGCCGTCAAACAGCTATTTACCGATCTTTGATTGTTAAAGATTCATCAAAAAAGAGGAAATACCCATGGCAAAGGCCAAGTTTGAACGCAGCAAGCCACACGTCAACGTCGGTACCATCGGACACGTTGACCACGGTAAAACAACCCTAACCGCCGCTATCGCAACCGTAGCAG
>NZ_CAJHAJ010000009.1 GCF_904846345.1 Psychrobacter maritimus | reverse complement strand
CTGCTACGGTTGCGATAGCGGCGGTTAGGGTTGTTTTACCGTGGTCAACGTGTCCGATGGTACCGACGTTGACGTGTGGCTTGCTGCGTTCAAACTTGGCCTTTGCCATGGGTATTTCCTCTTTTTTTTGGGGTCAGTGCTTAACTTATATAAGTACGACATTTTACGTACTAGGGTTAAAGCATTACTGGCCACATTAAAATAGTTGTTAAAAGGGTGCACATACTAATGTGCAGATATTATAAGAAAATCGCGGCCAATAACAAGTCTTTTAACCAATTATTGGCGCATTCTCTACTGACAATACAGAGATATGCCCGATATTGTCAGATTAATACGTATTATTTACTCGTCATCATCTTTAGAGTTGAATTTAGAGATGATAGATTCTGCAACTGATTTTGGAATCTCAGCGTACTTTTGGAATTCCATTGAATAGGTTGCACGGCCTTGTGACATTGAGCGCATTTGTGTGGCATAACCAAACATTTCCGCTAATGGTACTTCAGCACGAATCTGTTTAGTACCGCCAGGCAAGTCTTCCATGCCTTGAACCATACCGCGACGACGGTTAAGATCGCCCATGATATCGCCCATGTAGTCTTCAGGAGTTTCAACTTCTACTTTCATTACTGGCTCAAGTAGGGTTGGGTTTGCCGCCATGAAGCCTTTACGGAATGCGATAGAACCAGCCATTTTAAATGATAACTCATCCGAGTCAACATCATGGTAAGAACCATCATACAAGGTTGCTTTAACGCCAACGATTGGGTAACCAGCAAGTACGCCGTTTTTCATGCGCTCTTGAATACCTTTATCAACCGCACCGTGGAATTCTTTTGGTACTGTACCACCAACAACTTCTTCAGAGAATTCATATAGAACTTCGCCCGCTGGATCCAGAGGCTCAAGACGTAACCAAACGTGACCGAACTTACCACGACCACCAGTTTGACGTACGAATTTGCCTTCTTGTTCAACCGTGTTACGAATCGTTTCACGATAAGCAACCTGCGGCGCACCGATGTTTGCTTCAACGTTAAACTCACGCTTCATACGGTCAACAAGAATTTCCAAATGTAGCTCACCCATACCACTGATGATAGTCTGACCCGACTCTTCGTCAGTATGTACACGGAATGATGGATCTTCTTTTGCCAAACGACCCAAAGCAATTGACATTTTTTCTTGGTCAGCTTTAGTCTTAGGCTCAACCGCTAGGCTGATAACTGGATCTGGGAATTCCATACGCTCTAGCGTGATAACATTTTGCTCATCACATAGCGTATCACCAGTGGTCACGTCTTTCATACCTACTAATGCTGCGATGTCACCTGTACGGATCTCTTGTAGCTCTACCTGAGCATCTGCCATCATCTGAACGATACGGCCAACACGCTCACGCTTCATTTTAACAGGGTTATAAACGCTACTGCCTTGCTTTAGAACACCTGAATAAACACGAACGAAGGTTAAGTTACCAACGAACTTATCGTTCATGATTTTGAACGCTAGTGCTGCAAACGGCTCGTCATCAGACGCTTCGCGGAAGCCTTCAGACTCGTCTTTGTCATCAAGGATACCTTTAATAGCCGGTACGTCCATTGGCGCAGGTAGATACTGAATAACTGCATCCAACATCTTCTGTACACCTTTGTTTTTAAAGGCAGTACCACAAAGAAGTGGAATGATTTCGTTATCAATAGTTAGTTTACGAATAGCGCCATGAATCTGCTCTACCGTCAATTCACCATTTTCTAGGTATTCATTCATCAATTCTTCTGATGCTTCAGCCGCATTCTCTACTAGATACTCACGATATTCTTCCGCTTTTTCTTGTAGTTCTACTGGGATTTCGCGCTCATCATATTCCATACCTTGAGACGCTTCGTCCCAATAGATGGCTTTCATGGTCACTAGATCCACAACGCCTTCAAAGTCATCTTCTTTACCAATTGGAATAACCAATGGTACAGCTTTGCCGCCTAGACGAGTTTTGATCTGTTCTACCACACGGTAGAAATCAGCACCAACACGATCCATTTTGTTAATGAATGCTAAGCGTGGTACTTTATATTTGTTTGCCTGACGCCATACGGTCTCAGACTGTGGCTGAACGCCGCCTACTGCACAGTAAACCATGCACGCGCCATCAAGTACACGCATAGAACGTTCAACTTCAATCGTGAAGTCAACGTGACCTGGGGTGTCAATGATGTTAATGCGATGTTCGTCGAACTGTTTTGCCATACCTGACCAAAAACAAGTCGTCGCCGCAGAAGCAATGGTAATACCGCGCTCTTGTTCTTGCTCCATAAAGTCCATGGTAGCTGCACCATCATGGGTTTCGCCAAGCTTGTGGCTAACACCAGTATAGAACAAAACACGTTCAGTTGTGGTCGTCTTACCAGCATCAATATGCGCTGAGATACCAATATTGCGATAGCGCTTTAGGGGAGTTTTACGAGCCATAGTGTTTTCCTAGGGAAATTCGTGTATATAATAATGTGTTGTGTCTCTACCTCATACTCTCTATGACAAAGCCATCGGGCTTCGTAATATTACTTACTGATTATTGGGCCAAATACGGACAAAAAAAGAGTAAATATAAGAATATAGCGGCATCAAACTCAGGAAACTTTCTTTGTGAGCGTTGCAAGCTTTGTAAGTTTGCAGGCTTCTCGAAATAGTATCCCTTTCAGAACAGCATCTTGACAGATGTCCGCCATCTAAGTGGTTTAACGATTCAATCACCTTACGATGAGAATAATTAAACAACCCAATGATGATGGCGGCAATCAATAGAATAAATCAACAATACAAGGATTAACTGGCCAAAACCGTTAATCCTAAGCGTCTAGGCTAGAATTAAAAGATAAGACCAGCTTAGAAACGGTAATGAGAGAATGCTTTGTTAGCATCTGCCATGCGGTGAACTTCGTCACGCTTTTTCATAGCATTACCTTTGCCGTCAGCAGCATCATTCAATTCGCCTGCAAGACGCAAAGCCATTGATTTTTCAGAACGCTTAGCAGCAGCTTCAGCTAACCAACGCATAGCCAAGGCAGTACGACGGGAGGGGCGTACTTCCATTGGTACTTGGTAGGTTGCACCACCGACACGGCGAGCTTTTACTTCGACCATTGGACGGACGTTTTCTAGAACTTCTTCAAAGAAAGCGACTGGGTCTTCGATCTTACGTTTTTCGCTAACTGTTTCAAGAGCACCGTAAACGATACGCTCAGCAGTAGATTTTTTACCATGACTCATGACATGGTTGATGAATTTTGCAACAGTTTGGCTACCAAACTTAGGATCCGGTAGGATCTCACGGGTAGCAACGACGCGACGTCTTGGCATAATAATAATCCTTTTCTTCAGGAGTGTCTGACATTCACAATCTCGCACCAATTAATATTGGATGGCGTTATATCGAGTTGTCAGTCAGCCTTACTGCATGGCGGTATGTTATAACAGCAAATCATTAATTTAACAAAATACCGTTAACACCAGACCCATGCACAGTTAATGGGTGATACAAAAAAGCTTAGTTAATAACATTTAGTTATTAAGCTTTAGGCTTCTTAGCACCATATTTAGAACGACCTTGTTTACGGTCTTTAACGCCTGCGCAATCTAGTGCACCACGAACGGTGTGATAACGTACACCTGGTAGATCTTTTACACGACCACCACGGATAAGAACAACACTGTGCTCTTGTAGGTTATGACCTTCGCCGCCGATGTAGCTTGATACTTCATAGCCTGAAGTCAAACGTACACGACATACTTTACGCATGGCTGAGTTAGGTTTTTTAGGGGTAGTAGTATATACGCGAGTACATACACCACGGCGTTGTGGGCACGCTTCCAACGCAGGAACTTTTGACTTTTCCTTGATGGTTTTGCGACCTTTACGAATCAATTGGTTAGTTGTTGCCATGAGGCATCCTTCTCCCGTTTGGTATAAAACAAAAAAATGGGGCAATGCGCCAACCATCTGACATTAACGACAGATTTCGGAACACCCATTTTTAGGACAGTGTATTATAAAGAGTTGTTGCTGCTATTTCAACCACTTATGAGTGATTGTACTTTACAACATTCGATAGATATGCATTACGCCTACCACTATACCACTTTATCTGTTTTTAGTTAAAACCTGGCTAAAAAGCAGTTTGTTAAATATGGTATCGAAAGTAGCGTCATACATCGTTCAGATAAGATATTTAGAAATAAACAAATAGCAATTTATGAGAGCTAAATGGCGATGCTATCTTATTTTTCAAGCTTATTGTTAAAGATTATCTCATATTTAATGAGATAAATCTTAATGAGTAAAAGCTCAATGGAAAAAAGAGAGCACCGCCCATTTTAGCACTAAATGCGCACCGTACTTAAAATATAGTAAAAGATAAATTAAAAAACAACGAAGTACTAAGCTCATAAAGCGGCGACATTATTTCTATTTGCTTTGCTTGTCCGCCGCTTTGTCCGCACTACCCTTTTTAGCGTCTTTTTTATCGCTTACTTTTTCGGTTTCTTCCGCGACTTCTTTATCATTGCCTTTAGCGGATTCTTTTTTGCTGTCAGTATCTTCGCCTGACTCTTTCTTAGCATTTTTCTCAGTATTTTTTTTCTCAGTATCTTGCTGTTTATCATCGCTAGCAGGTTTGCTCACTTCGACTTCACTACTGCTATCGTCGGTAATCGCACGGTTAGCAAGTTTGGCTTCAGGGGCAAAAGTCGCTTGCGCCACGCCAATCACTTCATCAATCAGCTGACTGTTATAGCGCATACCAATAATCACAGCGGTCACTGGTAAGAAGCGGCGTATCCATGACAAGTTAATTTGGTCTAAATCAATGCCAACCTGACTGGCAATGCTATCTACTTGCTCAGCATAAAAATTGACGCTTTTATTCTGCAAGCCTAAGTTTTTCAGCTCATTGTGCAGACCGCTGTTTTGCGCATTGTCGAGTAAGCCTTTACCGATACCAAGACCTGCTAGTAAGGCTTGTTTTTCTTGCATCTTACTTAAGTCAGCATTGGCAAGCAGCTCATAAGCCATCTTGACGCCTTGCTTACCCGTTAACGGCTTGTTATAAACAGCACCCAACTGATAGACAGTACGTAATGATACCAATAACAACCACAAGGTATCAGCAAGCAAACCTGGCAATCCAGCCAAACCGGTCAAGCCACCTATCGTTGCCAAAGCACGGTTTTGATTGGCAATATCAGTCGCTAATGCATAACGCTCTTCGTCGTCCAAGCTTGCGATATTGGCAAAGCGATGCTGATTTGGCAGGTCAATCTGACTCCAGTTGGCAGCAAGCTTAGCGACTTGGGCAAAAGCACCATCAACCGTTGATTCAAACAAACTGTTTGGTACTACTTTTTTGGCGTATTTACCATAAGTAGCAAAGCGGTTACCCAATAATTGCTGCGTTGCTTTTAATGTTTGCTCACGGAATAAATCTTGTTGATAGTCTTCATCGCCTAGATTTACCGCTTTAAATTGACGCGGTTTGCCACTCTTAGCATTGACGCTATCAATCATCGCGCCCATACGTTCTAGATTATTGCGGGTAAAAGAGCCAACGCTGCTAATGCCTTTATATAGAGTGCTACGCTTTGCCATCTTGATGTCCTTAATATGATGAGTGTTTGTTATTAATATTATTTATAGATACTTTTTAAACAGATACTTTTTAAATTGAATGCCATTCTAGCGAACGCTGATAATGGCTGTCAGTGCCAACAATGTTATCGCCAGCGCCAGTTTTGTATCTAAAAGTATCCCTTATCTATGGCTGCCAAGGACTTTAGTATATAACTAAATGCGCTGTAGCTGAAATGAGTTTATGCTATTTATAATCTCACCTTTTAGCCTCATAATCATGAGGCGCACACCGTGCTAATCCTACGAGAATACTGACTGTTTATTTTTAATAATAAGCGTGGTTTTGTCGTTATTTTACACTTACGCCAAGATTTTAAACCCTTGATACGTTATCATAGGCCATAATTCAAAGTACAGTTGTACTTTTATTTAGCGAGCAGTATTTATAAAGTAGTATCTATAAAGAATAGTGTTTTATTCTAACCATTATAATGACTGTCAAATAAGCATTTAGCGTCCAAAACCTTATTTATTAATTTTATTAGCAACGATAAAGGGTTTGGATGTTAGATAATAGCAGTAAATATTTAAAAGCGATTGTTAAAGGTAATTATCAAAAAATCGTTACTCATAAGGAATAGTATATGCGCCGCGTTGTTATCACTGGAGCAGGGATAGTCTCTTGTATCGGACATGATTTGGCGACTGTCACCGATGCTCTTAAACAAGGGCGCTCAGGTATTACGTTCAATGAATCGTATGCTGAGCACGACTTTAAATCACACGTTAGCGGTAGTATTGATAAGTCAGAACTTGATACGTCGGGCATTGACCGTAAATTGAAGCGTTTTTTTAGTGACGCAAGCCTTTATGCTTATGTTAGCGCTTTAGACGCCATTGAGCAGTCAGGCCTCTCGCTTGAGACCATCAACAATAATCCGCGTGTGGGTGTGGTCGCAAGCTCAGGCGGCGCATCAACCGAAAATATCGTTAATGCCATCGATGCGATGCGTGAAAAAGGTCTGCGCGGTGTCGGTGCGATGGCGGTGCCAAAAACCATGGGCAGCTCGGTATCAGCGGCGCTGGCAACGGGTTTGAAAATCCAAGGTATCTCCTACTCGTTATCTTCTGCTTGCGCAACATCAACGCATTGTATCGGTCATGCTGCTGAGCTTATCCAACTTGGTAAAGCCGATGTGATACTTGCTGGCGGTAGTGAAGCGGAACATTGGACGCAGTCTTGTATGTTTGATGCCATGGGCGCAGTCAGTACGCAGTATAATGACACGCCGATACTTGCCTCTAGAGCGTATGATAAAAACCGTGATGGTTTTGTGATTGCAGCAGGCGGCGCGATGGTCGTGGTTGAAAGTCTTGAGCACGCCCAAGCGCGCGGTGCCAATATCTTAGCTGAAATCGTCGGTTATGGTGCCAGCTCTGATGGCGCTGAAATGGTCGCGCCAAGTGGTGAAGGCGCTGTCCGCTGTATGCAACTCGCCCTTGCTGAAGCAGGCTTAGAAAGCGTTGACTACATCAATAGCCACGGTACCAGTACGCCGCTAGGGGATGTGACTGAGCTTAAAGCCATTGCCAAAGTATTTGGTGACGATGTCAATCAAGTACCTGCTATCAGCTCAACCAAGTCAATGACCGGTCATAGCCTCGGTGCAGTCGGCGCGCAAGAATTGATTTATTGCTTACTGATGCTACAAGAAGGCTTTATTGCCCCAAGTATCAATATTACAGAATTAGACCCTGCTGCTGAAGGCTTTGATATTGTCACTGAAAAGCGTGATGTTGAGCTTGAAACGCTTATGAGCAATAGCTTTGGCTTTGGCGGTACTAATGCTACCTTAATTATTAAAAAGTTTGACGCCTAACTATGCTCGTAGCACCGCATCTTAAAACTGAGCAGACAGCATCTGCCCCATCGCCAGCTCCTCAAACTAGCTGGCGTTTTGGTGATCTGTCTGCCGCAGAGTTACTGCCAAAACTAAAGCGTCATCTGTATGGACAAAATCCTAACGCAAACTGGCAATTGGTTTGGCTGAATAACGATGGACGCCCTGTGATTGGTTTATTACCAAAAATGAGCTGGTCGGTTTATTATCTTTCTGATTCTAAATTGCCTAATCAACAACCGAACATCTATAAAGTCATAAAAAATTGCCGTGATGGCTTATATAGTCATGATAAAACCAATCAGGCTATTACTAGCAGTTATATGAGTTATAGCGACTGGCAAGAGGATTTGATTGCTTATAGTCAGGCTCATGACGCAGATGATACTTATGATAAGGATTCTCTGTCGATTGAAGATCATGATAAGCAGCTAAGTTATCAGCATGGATTAATAGGCTTTATTGGTTATGATATCGCCGCTTATGAGCTTAGCCCAGCCGCGCGAATAAAGCTCGCAGCGCAGCCTTGTGCCGCCTTAGGACATTATGATATCTACTTGACACCAAACGCTGAGCAAACGAGCTGGCAGCTCACTATAAAAGACAGCGTCACTGATACTGATACTGATGACGAACAAAAAGGCGTACTGGTTAAAGCGCTTATCTCATATTTAGATATAATGGATAAGGAATTATCTAACCAAACATTCGAAAAGTCAGTGCTCGAAGAATCATATAAAACGACGCCTTTATTATTAAAGGCGCAATGGAGTAAGCGGGATTATCAGCAAGCCTTTGATAAAACGCAAAACTATCTGCAACAAGGTGACTGCTATCAAATCAATCTCACCCAACAATGGCAAGGCGCTTTTAATCAAAACCTCACTGATAATGTCACACCGATGCTTATTGATTATTTACCTGCCTTGCATCGTAATACCCATGCGCCGTTTGCAGGGTATTTAGCGGTTAATGATTTTAATAGTAAAATCAGCGTTAATACGCCAGACCATCAATTTGAATTGTTAAGCTGCTCGCCTGAATTATTTTTTACCTTTATTAAAGACGATAATACTGGCAAGCACCATATACGCACCAAACCTATTAAAGGTACGATGCCGCGTGGGTTAAATACTGAACAAGATAATGTTTATAAACAGCAGCTTATCGATAGCGAAAAAGACCGTGCCGAAAACGTCATGATTGTCGATTTGCTACGTAATGATTTGGGCAAATATGCCAAGATTGGCAGCGTCAAAGTGCCGCAATTATTTGCGATTGAAAGCTTTAGCAATGTACATCATATGGTCAGCACCATCACCGCTGAGCTAAAGACAGCTACCCACCCGCTTGCCGTATTGTTTGGCAGTTTGCCCGCCGGTTCCATCACAGGTACACCAAAAAAACGCGCCGTTGAAATTATCTCGGAGTTAGAAGGTGCAGCGCGCGGTGCTTATTGTGGCACATTAGGTTATATGAACTTTGATGGTAGCGGGCAATGGAATGTATTGATACGTACTTTGCAAGCAAATAACTTATCAAATCATAAGCTAGGAAAAAAAGAAAGACATGTCAACTTATGGGCAGGCGGTGGCATCACTGTTGCGTCTGACTGTGATGCTGAATATCAAGAATGCCTTGATAAAGTTGGTAACCTTTTAGGTGTTTTAACTCAAGACAATAGTGATAAATAAACTTCAGCTTTATTTAAAAGATGAAGAAAAAACCAATAAAAAAGCCTGCTCACGTCATGTTGAGCAGGCTTTTTTATTCATATATAGTAGATGCACTTTAAAACAGACACAGTGCGACTGTGATGAATTTTTCGTAGCCTCTGTGATAGCAGCAAGCAAGGAAAATTTATACCAGTCGCACCTAACTATTAACGTATCGATTTTATTTTGAACTGACTATAACTTGGTGTTTTTACTTTAGACCATTAAAGTATAAATCTTAAACAAGGTATTACTCAGCAACGCTTTCAGCTTCTACTTGCAATACTTTTAACGCGTCAATCAAACGCTGATTCTGCGCTGCTGTACCAACGGTAATACGTAGATACTCATTGATACGCGGTTTATCAAAGTGACGCACGATGATACCTTGCTCGCGTAACGTACCGGCTACCGCACTTGCCTCACCATCTTTTGGACGGGCAAATACAAAGTTGGCGTGCGATGGCAGCACTTCATAATCGAGCGCCGTCAGCTCGGCGGTGAGCGCTTGGCGTAAGTCGATGACTTGCTGGCAGGTCTGGGTAAAATATTCCACATCTAAGACGCTGGCGGTCGCTCCCGCTTGCGCCAACTTATCGAGCGGATAGCTATTAAAGCTATTTTTCATACGTGTCAATGCTTCGATTAATGACGCATTACCAAACGCCATACCGACACGTAAACCGGCAAGCGAGCGTGATTTTGAAAAGGTTTGGGTCACGAGCAAATTATCAAACTCATTAATCAGGCTAACCGCTGACACTTCTGTATCCAAGCTACCCTCTTCTTTTTGCGCAAAATCGATATAAGCTTCGTCAATCACAATCACTGAATTCGAGTGCTCACCAGCAAGCTTACGAATATCAGCAAGCGATAATAATAAACCGGTTGGGGCATTAGGATTGGCGATGATGATACCGCTACAAGGCTGACGATAGGCATCGGGGTCGATACTAAAGTCTTCTTCTAGGGCAATTGGTACCAGCTCAATACCAAAAGTATTGGCATAAACAGGGTAGAAACTATAGCTAATATCAGGCGCTAAAACAGGGCGCTCTTTTAGGAAAAAGCTGGCAAATACCAGCGCCAATACTTCATCAGAGCCATTACCGACAAACACTTGATTGATATCAAGGTTATATAACTCGGCCAAGGCAGCACGCAACTCATCAGACTCAGGTGCAGGATATAAACGTAGGTCATCTGCTTGCTGCTGTAAAACCTTTGCGATTGCCTCACCGACTTTTGGTGAGGGCGGAAATGGATTTTCATTGGTATTCAATTTGCACAAATTTTCATGTTGAGGCTGCTCACCAGGAACGTAAGGTGACAAGTTACGCGCTTTAGAAGACCAAAGTCTGGTGTCTATCTTTAACTCACTCATAAATTATCCTACTATTAGCCATATCATTATTAGACATCTTTATTAAATATAATTTGTAAATATAGTTCTTAAAAATTAGTTGTTAAATCTATCTCGTAAATGCAGTCATTAAACATACATGCTTAAAAAAGCTTCTCAAAATAAAACTCAAAAGCAAATCTTACATCGACCTATAGCTGTTATTGATAACGATAACGGGCTGAGCGCGCATGGGCTTCTAAGTCCTCACGCTGCGCTAAAATATCTGCTGTCTTAGCCAGCGGCTTACTACCCGCCTCACTGCAATAAATAATCGATGATTTCTTTTGAAAGTCATAAACACCGAGCGGCGAAGAAAAACGCGCGGTACCAGAGGTTGGCAATACATGATTGGGACCTGCACAGTAGTCACCAATCGCCTCAGGCGTATGACGACCCATAAAGATAGCACCAGCATGACGAATATCATCAAGTAACGCATCAGGCTCATCGACGGACAACTCTAAATGCTCAGGGGCAACGCGATTAATCACCGCCATACCTTCCGCGCGGTCTTTAACCAAAATCAGCGCGCCACGATTTTTTAGGGAATCACGGGCGATATCGGCTTTTGGCAACTCTGCCAAGGCTTTTTCAATCTCAGCAGCGACTTCTTTAAGCTGCTTACTACATGTGGTCACGAAGATAGCTTGGGCGATACGGTCATGCTCTGCTTGTGACAATAAATCCATCGCCAACCAATCCGCGCGATCTTGCGCCTCGCCTTCTGCATAGACCAATACTTCAGAGGGGCCGGCAATCATATCGATACCGACTTGACCAAATACTGCCCGCTTTGCCGCAGCGACGTATTTGTTACCAGGGCCAGTGATTTTGTCTACAGCCGGTATCGTTTCGGTACCGTATGCCAAGGCAGCAACGGCTTGTGCACCGCCGATGGTAAAGACGCGGTCAACTTGTGCCAAATGCGCCGCGGCCAATACCAATGGATTGAGCACGCCTTTTGGCGCTGGTACCACCATGATTACCTCGGCAACGCCAGCTACTTTGGCAGGAATAGCATTCATCAATACGGAAGACGGATAAGATGCCAAACCGCCGGGCACATAAATACCAACGCGATCAAGCGGCGTTACTTTTTGACCTAAGCGATTGCCAAGCTCGTCTTCATATTGCCAAGTTTCTTGCACTTGGCGCTCATGGAATGTTCGTACGCGTCTCGCTGCGGTCATCAAAGCCGTTTTGACGGTATCGTCAAGATTGGCAAACGCTTCAGCAAGCGCCTCTTTAGTCAGCTCTAGCTCTTGTATCGTCGTCGCTGGATGCTGATCAAACTGTTGGGTCAAGGCCAGTACCACGCTATCGCCACCATGACGTACTTTTGCAATGATATCGTCAACGGTTTTTAGCAATTCAACATCGTTCACGGTTTCAAAAGCAAGCAGTTGGGTCAGTTGACTGTCAAAATCAGCATCTTGAGTACTTAGTTGGCGCATGACTTAATCCTATAGTTGAGCATGAAATACGGCTATAAAGAATAGATGGGATAAAAGGGCAATTGGGAAAATAAAAAAGGCTGGTATTCCAGCGTATTTATGGATGGCTGACTCAGATTATACTGAGCTTTTATTTTCTGGCAAGCAAATACAACAAAACCAGTTTAGCACGCTATATCTATCCTAGAGCGCCAAACTGGTTTAAAATTTTGTATAACCGTGCTTGATATTATCAATGATTGCTAGCGTGTGATAAGCGCGTTGCATCAGTACCAAACAAGTATTGGTTTAAGAAGCGCTGGCAATACTGTTTTTAAAGCTATCTAAAATCGGCTCAAGCAGGGCAAATTTACGCTTATAGCTGACTTGATTGACAATCAGGCGTGACGACACATCGCAAATATGGTCGCGCGCTTCCAGTCCATTGGCGCGTAGCGTATTACCAGTATCGACGACGTCAACAATCAAGTCACCCAAACCAACTAATGGTGCAAGCTCCATCGACCCATACAGTTTAATCACATCGACTTGCTGACCTTGGCTGGCAAAGTAAGCACGAGCAACATTGACGTATTTAGTCGCAATACGCAGACGACGATTTGGCAGCGGCGCACCTTTAACGCCAGCGGTCATCAGCTTACACTGGGCAATCTGCAAATCTAGCAATTCATAAACGTGATTGGCACCATGCTCAAGCAACACATCTTTACCCGCCACGCCAAAATCAGCAGCACCGTGTTCAACATAAGTTGGCACGTCACTGGCACGCAAAATTAAGACACGTACATTTGGGTTTGAGGTTGGAAAAATAAGTTTGCGCGACGCTTCAGGGTCTTCTAATAATTCGACACCAGCAGCGCGTAACAAAGGCATCGTTTCTTCTAAGATACGACCCTTTGATAGCGCAAGTGTCAAACCTGAAAACTCATCATTTACTTCGTTTAATAAGCCGTCAGTTGGAAGGCTATTGCTTGCTTCAGTCATAATGACTCGTGTCCGTGTACAGTTAGTTGCCTTACTTAAAAGGCATTATTAAGTTTAATAAATAGACGTGAATACCAATAACAGCGGCTAATTAACCCTTCTAGTCGTTGGTATTAATGCGTTCGATATTGACCCCAAGGGCGCGTAGTTTTTCTTCGACATGCTCATAACCACGATCAATATGGTAAATGCGGTCAATCAAGCTCTCGCCTTCAGCCGCAGCAGCAGCCATCACCAATGACATCGACGCCCGTAAATCCGTTGCCATGACAGGCGCAGCAGTGAAGCATTCAACACCTGTGACGACAGCCGCATGACCGTCTACTTGGATAGACGCGCCCAATCGGTTAAGCTCAGGCACGTGCATATAACGATTTTCAAAAATATTTTCGATAAAAGTACTGGTGCCATCAGCAAGACAAGCAATCGCCATCACTTGCGCTTGCATATCGGTTGGGAAACCTGGATGCGGCTGAGTACGGATATTAACCGGTAATGGGCGACCTTTCATTTGTGCACGAATCCAATCATCACCGGTGGTAATAATCGCCCCCATGTCTTCAAATTTTTCTAACACTGGCGTTAATAAAAGTGCCGAGGTATTTTTGGCCAATACATCACCACGTGTCATCAAAGCGCCAGCAAGGTAAGAACCTGTTTCGATGCGGTCTGCTACCACCGAATACTCACAACCATGCAAGCGCTCAACGCCTTCGATGGTCATGGTTGCAGTACCAATACCGCTGATTTTAGCACCCATCGCTACCAGCATATTGGCCAAATCAACCACTTCTGGCTCAAGCGCGCAGTTACCAAGCACTGTCGTCCCTTTGGCCAATGCGGCTGCCATAATAACGTTTTCAGTACCGCCAACCGTTATCATATCAAAAGAGAAGTTACAGCCGATAAGCTTGCCGCCTTTTGGCGCTTGCGCTTTGACATAACCATTCTCAACGCTAATCTCAGCACCCATGGCTTCAAAGGCCTTTAGATGCTGGTCAACAGGGCGTGAGCCGATAGCGCAGCCGCCCGGCAATGACACTTCGGCTTCACCGAAACGTGCCAGTAAAGGGCCTAAGACTAAAATCGAGGCACGCATGGTTTTTACCAAATCATACGGCGCATAAAAATTATCGATATTTTTGGTATCGCAGGTGACAGTATCGCCCTGCTTTTGAATATCAATGCCCATGCCACCGATCAATTCAATCAAGGTGCGCACATCTTGTAGCGATGGCACGTTATGCAATGTCGTTGGGGTCTCGGCCAAAATCATAGCGGCAAGTAAAGGCAAAGCGGCATTTTTGGCGCCTGAGATCGTGACTTCCCCTGCGATACGACTGCTACCGGTGATTAAAAATTGATCCATAAGGTGACAACCTAGCGATAAGTATAAAAATAATGAGAAACCAGAAATGATAAAACCCGCAATATAAAGTGCCGGTGCGACAAGTTCAGGTCATAGATAAAAGTCATAGGTAAAAAGAGTTAGCCTTGAGATTGAACGTCCCATTCGGCTGGCGTTAAGGCTTGAATATTGAGCGCATGAATATCACCGCTCGCAATCTTGTCGTTTACCAAGGCGTAAACGGCTTGCTGACGCTGAACCGCGCGCTTGCCTTCAAAACTGGCATCGACCACCCGTACATCAAACTTGGTACCTTGATTGGCAGCTTGAATAAAAGCATCTGGGAAGTGAGTTTGTAAAAATGCAATCAAATCGTCAGCGTTCATGCTCATAGAATATTCTGCCTTAAAGTTTAAATAGGGTATAGGATTAAAGTAACGTCATTATAACAAGAGTTTGACCATCTTACAGTACTGTCTTACGCAACTGCGTTTAACTATTTATCATAGCGGCAAACGTACTGTAATCAATGAGCGCTAACTATTTGTGACATTAACTACTTAAGGGTTTTATCAAGATAGCTGAGCACTTGCGCGCGCACATCATTGACCCAGCGTAATGGCGGTGCCATCGCACCGATACTGGTCGCATGACTGGCGCCTGCGATTTCGCCTGCTTCCACTTTAACGCCCGCCGCTTTTAATGCCTGTGTCATTTTAGTGGTATTGGTCACATGGACGATTTTGTCTTTTTCGGCAGTCAATAATAAATACGGTGGCTGCGCACCTTTAATTTGGCGGTCTGGCATCACTGTCTCTGGCGTCGCATCTGATCCAAAGGCAGTTCTACTACTGAATTTACGAAAGTCATAGCTATAAGGGCCCGCAATGCCAATTACGGCAGCAATATCTTTTGACTTTACCCCATAAGGTGCTAAAAAATCTTCATTGGCGACAGCAGCAACCGCGTTAAATGCACCCGCAGAATGTCCTATCACCGCCAAACGCTTAGGGTCAGCGTGGAGGCTCTTGGCATTGTTATAACTCCAAGCGATGGCCTGCGCGGCATCTTGCACGTAATCAGGATACACATGCTCAGGGGCTTTACGATAATTAATCACTGCGGTGACATAGCCCGCTTGCGCCAAGCTTTGACCAACAAAGGCGTATTCATCTTTACTACCACTTTCCCACGAACCGCCATGGACAAAAACCACCATCGGATAGCTGTCATTAATAGCGTTATCATCAGTCACGTTTTTTGACTTCATGGCTTTTGTTAAAGGTTTAGGATAATAAATATCTAAATCTTGATTGGGCTCATCGCCATACAAAATATTTTTACTGACACCAACACCGCCATTTGAGGTGATACCATTCACGATAGCCAGCGCCGATAATGCCTGTACTTGCTGAGTTGCAAGCGCAATACCGCCAACGGCCAATGCCGCCGTAACGCCCACGCTGATACGTTTAGGCTTGCGACTCTTTATTTTCCCAGTTTGCCCAGTTTGCACAGTTTCTAAAGTCTCTTTATTTAAATCCGTCATCGCCAGCAGTCCTATTATCGGTCAATCATTAATACATCAGTCGTCGGTTTATACTTGATAATAAAACGACTGTTTTATTCAAGCTATCGTTTCTATTTTTACGGTCTATATCTTACTGGCTGGCTAGGGATTTATCGTGCTGTTCCTGTTATGACTGTTTAGCATTCTTGTGCTTGTAATCAAAACAGCTAGTTAGGGATTTTGATAAAGGTCAATATAAGGACTCGATGACGGCTGATTGATAGGCGTACCATCTTCGTTGACGATAATCGGCGTGGCATTAATCGTTGGATCTACCGCTGCCGAACTTGCTAGTGCTGGCGCAGCACCACTTTCAACGACTGGTATGGCCGCAGGATTGGCCAAATTATTTTCATACATGATGTCATCATCGCCTATCTTTACCCCTCTATCATCAACAACGGTGGTCAGTAGCACCAACTCTGTGATGCCGACGGTATTATTGGCAATATCAATCAAGTGGCTTTGCTGCGTTGGTGTCATACGCCCCATAATATAAACTACGCCATCATTGGTCACCGCCTTAATTTGCGAGGCTTTCACACCATTACTAGAGGCGACTTTTGCCAGTAGTTTAGAGGTAATATAACCATCGTGGACGGTTGAGCTATAGCCCCTTGAGGCACTGACGTTAAGCTCATTATAGACATGACGCACGTCTGGCATAGAGCTGACGACTTTTTCAATTTCTGCTTTGATGGCTTGCGTTGGCACTTCACCGGTGAGCAGTACTTCACTATTAAAGCTATCAATGCTCATACGGCTGGTTTGCTGTAAATTTTCTTGCAGACCATAGACGTTAATCTTGACGGTATGCTCAATACTGCGATCGAGCAGACGCTGCGGAATGGTGCGCTCTGTCATCGGTACGCCATACGTACCTTCTGTACTATTGGTTAGATAGTTGGTGGTACAGCCAGTCGCGGCGATGCTGGTCAGTAGCATCACGCCAATCGCCTTGCGGCGTGATGAGCCAAAAATAGCAGTGCGCAAATGCATCCGTGTCATGATTTACCTCTTAGAACATGATGTAATAATTAAATGATGAATAGTGCTAATAAGTCGTAGTGAGAATAATACGACTTCGCTTCAATTAATAATTTTTAGTTCAGCTACTTTACTGAATTTTTACGCTAGGCGGTTAGGCTTTTGGTAACGATAGCGTGATGCTGGCATTTATTTTACCGTTTAATTTAACCTTTACATCCACTTAACTTTTAAACTACTTAAGCTTTCAAAGCACTTAACTTTCAAAGCACTTAACTTTCAAAGCACTTAACTTTCAAACTATTTAAGTCCTCAAAAATCTTATTACTATGATTACCAAGCTGAGGCGATAAAAGCGCCTTGTAACCATTCTGCTTGCGTATTTATTAACGGTGCTTGATTGGTATCATTCCTCTTGTTTTTATTATTGGCATTACTATTAGCATGGGTATCATAGGCAATCACATCAAACCGACAGTCATACTCACTATATTCAGGATGCTGCTGCAAAAAATAACGCGCTGCTTTGATAATCTTATTTTGCTTATTTTTTGTCACGCTAAGGGCGGCATCACCAAATCCTGAACGCTGCCGTTGCCGCACTTCAATAAAGACAAGCGTCGACCACGTCTGCCCTTTTTCTAGCATAATTAAGTCAAGCTCACCCACTTTTGGCTGCTGCCAATTTTGCGCCACCAATATCAAGCCTTGCGCTTGTAAAAACTCACACGCCTGCTGCTCAAAACGGCTGCCTTGACGCTGTGTCGGTGAAGTAAGGGTTAACGGTTTGTCATTTGCCATCACGTCTATGGGCCCGCTGAACATTTCAGAATTATCATAGCACATCATGCTAAACTAACCACTTTCGCGTTCTTATGCTGACTGACTTTTTATTTAAATCAGCCTTTATAGCGCCACACATTTTTAATATTCGTTTTTAATGCTCTTCCTTAATACTTTAATATTCTTTCTTAATACTCAGAGGTTTTCATGTCTAGCCCTACCGCGATGCCAGCTTGTCTTTATATCGTTGCCACGCCGATTGGTAATTTGAGCGACATGACACCGCACGCAATCGATACCCTAAAGCAGGTTGCTATCATCGCCTGTGAAGACACCCGCACTTCAGGCAAGCTGTTATCACATTTTGGTATCCATACCAAAGATACGAAAGAAACTACTGCTAACGATAGCGATAGCGATACCAGTACAACTGACGCTGCAAAAGATGCTGATAGCGCTACCAAGCAAAAAGGTCATAATAAGCTTTGGGCCTATCATGAACATAATAGCGCCATTCAAACCCCCAAAATTATTGAGATGATTCAGCAAGGTCATTCGGTTGCGCTGATTAGTGATGCTGGCACGCCGCTGATTAGTGACCCCGGTTATCAATTGGTGCAAGCAGCCCATGCTGCTGGCGTTCGCGTCTCCCCTATTATTGGTGCCTCTGCTGCTATTGCTGCATTATCGGTTGCAGGATTGCCCTCAGATCGCTTTAGCTTTATTGGTTTTTTACCGGCCAAAACCCACGGTCGCCAAAAACAATTAACGGCTCTGAATGCACGTACCGAAACCTTGATATTTTATGAAGCGCCGCATCGTATTATTGCCAGCTTAGAAGATATGGCTGCTATCTTTGGTGCAGAGCGTGAAGTGACGTTTTGCCGTGAATTGACCAAAACCTTTGAGACCGTGCATAAAAGCACGCTTGGCGAATTGGTTGAATTTGTTAAAGCCGATGACAATCAGCAACGCGGTGAAATTGTCGTCGTCGTTGCTGGGGTAAATGTGGCGCAAGACGATGACGATATCAGTATTCATGATAAATTATTACAGCGCTTACTAGAGGATTTATCGGTTAAAAAAGCGGCTGCCTTAGCTGCCGATATCACAGGCGTCAAAAAGAATGCGCTCTATCAGCGCCTACTTGAGCTACAAGTAGAATAGTTTTTACTATAAAAAAATAAGCGAAGCATTGATAAATTAAGCATTGATAAATTCATTGAGGAGAGAGACATAATGTACGATGTGATGGCGATAGGTAATGCCTTGGTTGACCACGAATATCTGCTGTCAGATGTAGCGCTAGAAGAAACTGACCTGACCAAAGGCAATATGACGCTGGCAGGACTCGAAGAGCAGCAGCAATTATTGGCGTATTTTAAGCTGGCCGAGATTGCGCCATCAAAACAAGCGGGCGGCGGCTCAGCGGCCAATGCGATGTATACCTTTGCAAGCTTAGGCGGTAAACCTTTTTATGCCTGCCGCATCGGCGATGATAAACAAGGCAAATTTTATCTAAAAGACTTACATGAAGCAGGCGTTGCCACTTCCCCTCAGTCAATCCATGCAGGCGGTGTGACCGGTTCGTGCGTGGTGGCAGTGACCGAAGATGGCGAGCGTACCATGCAAACCTTCCTTGGTACTTCAAGCGATATTACCGCGGATAACGTCGACTTTGAGGCACTAACCCAAGCTGGCTGGTTATATTTAGAAGGTTATCTGGCGATGTCTGAAGGTATTCAGCCCGCAATGACCCAACTGCGCCAACAAGCAGGCATCCATGGTGCCAAAATCGCCGTCAGCTTTGCTGATCCTGCGGTGGTAAAGTTTGCCAAAGAAGGTTTGCTCAATATGCTCGGCAATAAAGTCGCGGTGATATTTTGTAATAGTGAAGAAGCCAAATTATTCACCGATAAAAAACAGCACAAATCGGCAGCGCGAGCTTTACTTGAGCATTGCCAAACGGCGGTTGTTACCGATGGTCCAAATGGTGCCATCATCGCCCATAAGCCAAATGATGAGTCTGAGATTGAAATTTATGAGATTCCGACGCCAGCTGTTGCCAATGTTATCGATACCAATGGCGCTGGTGATAACTATTCTGGGGCGTTTTTATATGCTTTATCGCAGCACTATAGCTTGCCAGAATGCGGACGACTTGCCAGCGAAGTAGCCGCACAAGTGATTCAGCAGTTTGGTCCACGCTTATCATCGCAAGAGTATCAAGATATCTCACGCCGTGTTTTAACTGTGTAGCTGTTAGATTGTTTGATTACTAAAGCGCTAAAAACCTAAGTTTCTAAGTGCTTTAGAAGGCATTTCTAGTTTGCCCCTAATAAAAAAGTGCTGCTGGGATAAATTTTGCGCAGCCTCTGGAGTTACGAAGTCGCACAGCAAGCAAGTAAAATTTGTACCAGTAACACCTTATAATAGTTTCGCGCTTTTATTTAAGGTTTAACTACAAGTCTTTCGCATCTAATACTAAAAAGCCCATATCCTAAGATATGGGCTTTTTAGTATTCATTTACAAAGCAGAAGAAAGCTATTGCTTAATTAAGCAGCGGCAAGTGCTTGCTCTAAATCAGCTTTAATATCTTCAATGTGCTCAATACCAATCGATAGACGGACCATATCCGTGCTTACCCCAGCATTCTCTAGCTCTTGCTCGTTGAGCTGACGATGGGTAGTAGTGGCTGGGTGACAAGCGAGTGATTTAGCATCACCGATATTAACCAAGCGCGTAATCAGTTGCAGCGCATCAATAAAGCGCGCGCCTGCTTCCAAGCCACCTTTTACCCCAAAGGTTAAAATAGCGGATGGCGTGCCTTTCATATATTTCTTAGCAAGCTCATGCTCAGGATGGTCTGGCAAACCGGCATATTTCACCCAAGCAACTTTATCATGGTCGCGTAGATATTCGGCAACCGCTTGGGCGTTTTGGACATGACGCTCCATACGTAAACCTAAAGTCTGTAAGCCCTGTAAAATACTAAAAGCATTGAGCGGGCTAAGTGCCGCGCCGGTATTACGCAGTGGTGCCACGCGAGCACGAGCGATAAAGGCCGCTGCGCCAACGTCCTTGACGAAGTTTACGCCATGATAGCTTTCATCTGGGGTATTTAATAGTGGGAAACGCTCAGGGTAATCGCCCCAAGGAAAAGTTCCGCTATCAACAATCGCCCCGCCAATCGAAGTACCGGTACCGCTCATATATTTGGTCAATGAATGAATGACAATATCAGCACCAAACTCAAATGGACGGCATAACGCCGGAGTCGCAACCGTGCTATCAATCACTACTGGTACGCCGTATTCATGCGCGATATCACTCAGTGCTTGGATATCAACGATGTTACCTAATGGGTTACCAATACTTTCCGCAAAGACCATCTTGGTTTTGTCATCGATTAAATCGCGAATCGCTTCAGGGTTTTTATGGTCAAAAAAGCGGACTTCGATACCTTGGCGCGGCAAAGCATGCGCAAATAGATTATAAGTGCCGCCATATAGCGTTGATACTGCGACGATATTATCGCCCGCTTCACAAATGGTTTGGATCGCATAAGTGATGGCCGCCATACCAGACGCTACCGCAAGTGCGCCAATACCGCCTTCAAGTGCCGCCACACGCTCTTCTAATACGGCGTTGGTCGGGTTCATGATACGGGTATAAATGTTACCAGCAACTTTTAGATCGAACAAATCCGCGCCATGTTGGGTATTATCAAACGCATACGAGCTGGTATGATAAATAGGCACGGCGACCGCTTTGGTTGTTGGCTCTACAGTATAGCCGGCATGAATTGCCAAGGTCTCAAGACGCTGGGTATTTTGCTTAGCTGGTTGTCCATCACTCATAATGTGCTCCTATATATTCGTTAATTATTAAATCAAGATTTTATGATTAAAAAATGTTTTAAAAAATTCATACTAAGATATCTATCACTAAACGACAGTCATAATAAAAAAGCAACAATCATAAAAAAAGCTGAGTTAATCATAACCCAGCTTCTTTATTAAAAGAATAGCAAATTTCTCATCTCTTAATGACAAATATTCATAAGCAATATTTATAAGCAATGAAACTAATAAGCATATTCCTAGGTGATATCGGCGCTATTTTTATAACGATTCATCATTTTTTATTTATAGTAAGCGTTTTCCGTACGGGTATGATCGGTCTCATCAATCACTTGCGTCAGCTCTGGAATCTGCTGTTTTAACTGTACTTCAACGCCTTGACGTAACGTCATATCAACCGCTGAACAGCCTTGGCAACCGCCACCGAACTTTAATACGGCGGTCAGACCAACGCCTTCTTCATCAATCAATTCAAGCAGCTGTACATCACCGCCATGAGCGGCCAAGCTTGGGTTAATCTCAGACTGCAAGACATAGTTGATACGCTCTTCGACACTGGCATCGGCACCGACTTTTGGCACTTTTGAGTTTGGCGCACGGAATGTCAGCTGCCCACCGAAACGGTCTTTATTATAATCAATCACCGCATCTTCTAAATAAGGGACCGATGCCGCTTCAATAAATGCCGAAAAATTGTCATAAGTAAATTTCAAATCAGCGCTGTCTTCTTCGCCCGGCTGATTATAAGCCATGCAGCACTCAGCACGCGGCGTACCTGGATGCTCAACGAAGATACGCACACCGATACCATCGGTATCTTGTTTCGCCAGTAAATCTGCCAAATAACCTTGCGCGGCTTCAGTGATGGTGATGTTACTTTTGGCTTCCGTTTGCTCAGTATCTAACGCTGACTCGTAATCGGCAGCAGGTTCTACTTGAGTATCAGTTGGATTGTGTTCACTCATAATGCTTCCTATGTGTTATGACACAAGCGTTATATTGGTCACGTCTACTGTGTCGTCAATGTCATGTGAGGGTGGGATAAATGAGATTATCCATCATCTTGGTATATGGTTTTATTGCTTTAACCGTCATGACGGTTGTATTCGTTAGCAGTTATTCGCTCTATTATAGCGCACTTAACGCATAATTCCGACCGTGCTACTGCGATTTAGTAGTGGCCTGACTGCTACCTTAATAATCCATTTATCGTAATTGTCCATTCTATATTAAGACCGCAAGCCAACTTATCAAGTTTAAAGCGCTTATTTAATGATAATCAGCATTTTACATTTATTAGCCTTATCCATGTACTTAGTCAACAAAAACCATTTAAAGTCTTTAAAAAGCCATAGCCTCATGAACGCATCCGTTCAATTTTGGCGTAAGCAAATCAAATAAGCCTCTTGATTTAATATATAATTTTATATATTATAATTAAATATAACAAAAACTTTCAAATTCAATACCTAGCCTATTGCATGATTGAAATAACCGTTCAAGAAAACGTAGCAGTTTTTACCTAAAAATACGTTTGCATTGAACTCACATTCAATAAACCGCGCTTGTACTGTATAAGACTTTATAAGCGTTTTAATCTGGCGTAACGAGGAGCATCCATCCCATGACTAAATCATTTAAAGACATCACCAAACACGTTTCAACCAATATGGCAAAATTACACAAGCATATCCCTGAAACCAGCAGAGCCTTTTCGCAGCTCGGTGCAGCGGCAACCGCAGATGGCGTATTGGACAAAAAAACCAAAGAGCTGATTGCCCTCGCCTTAGCGGTTGGCGCGCGCTGTGATGCTTGTATCGGTTTTCATACCAAAGCATTGGTACAACTTGGCGCCACCGAGCAAGAAGTCGCTGAAACCTTGGGCATGTGTGTTTATATGGGCGGCGGTCCGTCAATGATGTACGCTGCCGAAGCCGTTGCTTCCTTTAATGAGTTTAGTAAAGACGCTTAAACCTTATTCTTAATCAGCTTCATTGTTAAAAAACTGCCAGTGATTAAATCCATCACTGGCAGTTTTTTTGTCTATACGATGCTGATAGCTCTCATATCCTAGATTCATACCTGTAGATTCATTCATATCTGTAGACTCACAGTTATGGAAGCATAACTATAAATGGCTAAGTTGTGCTATAACTTAGCCATTACGGCATTTATATACTAATAAGCATGGTATGAGTTTAAGAGAAAATCTTTATGATGACTGAGAATCTAACGTTAGTGACGACCAAAGATAAGGTGCAAATCGCTATTTGGGAGATATTCGATAGTCAAAAAACCCATCAATGTTCTAATGTTGATACTAACAATGGCTCTGCTAACAATGACACTGCTAATCAAGGGCAAAACATTTTCTTAACGCATGGTACTTTTTCAGATAAAAACACCTGCTTAAGAATCGCTGAATACCTAGCTGAGCTTGGCCATCATTGTTATATCATGGAGTGGCGCGGTCATGGCGCAAGCTCGTTATCAAAGGACAAATTCAACTTTGAAACCGTCGCAACCTACGATTTTGCTGCCACTTTCGATTATTTATTTAATGAATTAAAGCTCAGCAATTTACACTGCGTCACTCATAGCGGCGGCGGTGCTTGCTTAACGATGTTTTTAATCCAAAATCCGCATTACATCGCTAAAATCAATAGTATCAGTATGTTTGCTTGCCAAGTTTATGGTGCAATAGTCAATCCGAAGAACTATTTTAAAATAGTCGCTGCTAAACTATTTACGCGTATATTCGGCTATATACCTGCTAGAAAACTCAACATGGGACCCATTAACGAAAGCCATCACACCATGAATCAATGGTACGAATGGAATTTGCGTAAAAACTTTCACAGTCATTTTATTAAGCAAAAAGATATAGACGCTGCTGGTGTCAAAGACAGCGCTTTTGATAATCATAACCGTCAGAAAAATGCTATTCAGTTAACGGATGATGACTGCTTTGATTATCGACAATATATGGCAAAGATTACCACGCCGATTTATGCCATCAGCGCCAAGGGTGATACATTTATCTCGCCTTCTCAAGGCTGCCAGTCACTTTTTAACGATTTTAGCAATCCTGATAACGTTTTTCGCGAATACTCAATTATTAATGGCGATTTAGACGATTACACCCATAGCCGCATCTTAAACAGCCGCCCTGCCGCCAAAGAGATTTGGCCAACGGTTACTGCGTGGATTGATGAGCATGCCAATTAAAAGAGTCTTATATTTATTTGTCTGAATAAACTTGAATACAGGTAATAGCCAATGGTGATACCCCTCTAAACATCTTTGCACTTGTCAGCAACTCCCATGCTGTGTCAGTATTGGCGGCATTACTTTTTTTAATCAATGAAATATCAGTAGTAGGAAAGTGGCGTATATGAGCGATTCAGCAGAGCAGCATGCAGATAAAAACAAACACTATCGTTATTTGGTATTTATTGGGCGCTTTCAGCCGTTTCATTGCGGTCACAAAGCGGTGGTCGATGAAGCCTTAAAACGTGCCGATAACGTCATTATGCTGATCGGTTCTGCTAACTTACCACGTAGTCTGCGTAATCCATTTAGCGTCGATGAGCGCGCGACGATGATAAAAAACGCCTACTCGCCAGCAGAAGCAGCACGTATCCACTGCGTTGCACTCGACGATGCACTCTACAATGACACGCGCTGGCTGCAATATGTGCAAGCAGGCGTCAAATCGGTCACTAGCGACTTGCAAACTGACATTGGGCTGATTGGCCATTCAAAAGACAGCTCATCGTATTATTTGTCATTATTCCCAAGTTGGGCGTCGGTTTCTGTGCCCAATTATCACAATTTATCCGCCACCCCTATTCGTGACAGCTACCTGATGGGTGCCACGCCAACGCCTGAGCGCACCCCTGAGTCGACCCGCAACGTCCTCAACGACTTTAAAAAGACTGATATTTATCAAAACCTGCATGAAGAAGCGGATTTTGTCGATAAATATAAAAGACAATGGGAATCTGCGCCCTACCCACCAACCTTTATGACTGCTGATGCCTTGGTCGTGCAATCAGGGCATATTTTGTTGGTTGAGCGCCGCAGTATGCCAGGGCGCGGGCTGTGGGCATTACCGGGTGGCTTTTTGAATCCAAAAGAAACTTTATTTGATGCCTGTATCCGCGAGCTACGCGAAGAAACCCGTCTAAAAGTCCCTGAACCGGTACTACGCGGCTCTTGTCATAGTCAGCATACCTTTGACGACCCTTACCGCTCGGCACGTGGGCGCACGATTACTCAAGCCTTTTACTTTCAGTTGAAAAACGACCCAAAAGGCTTACCAAAAGTAAAAGGCGGTGATGACGCTGCCAAGGCTTTTTGGCTACCGCTTGCTGAGCTTGATGCCACCATGATGTTTGAAGACCATTATGCAATTATTACCAAAATGGTTGGTTTATAGAATTTTATCAGACGGCTATCCAGTTTTTATTGACAAATTTTCACGCCAGCGCCGATAGACGGCAATGGCTTAGCGCCGCAACTGTTATTTAAAAAACAGCTACGGCATCTCAAAGCAGAGGAGTTCTGTGATGTATACCAGCAATTTAAACAATTTAATCTTAAATAGCGACAGCTATAAAACCTCCCATTGGGTGCAATATCCAAGCGGTAGTGAGTATCTATCAAGCTATATCGAGGCGCGTAAAGGCGATTACGATGTGGTGTTTTTTGGCTTGCAAGCCTTTATTAAAGAATACCTCAGCACACCTATTACCCATCAAGATATCGATGAAGCCGAAATGGTTATTCAGGCGCATGGCTTAACCTTTAACCGTGCTGGTTGGGAGCTGATAGTCGATAAGCATGGCGGCTATCTACCACTACGCATCGAAGCCATTCCTGAAGGCAGCGTCGTTCCAGCATCCAATGTGGTCTGTCAAATCATCAATACTGACCCTGAGTTCTATTGGCTACCAAGCTATATCGAAACGGCGCTACTGCGTGCAATTTGGTATCCTTCAACGGTTGCGAGCGTCTCGCACTATTGCAAAAGCATCATACGTCAGGCACTAGAAAAATCTGCAGATAATACCGAGTCTCTGATTTTCCGTTTACATGATTTTGGTTCACGCGGTGCTTCGAGCCAAGAATCTGTGGCACTTGGTAGCCTTGCGCATTTGGTGAACTTTGCTGGTACCGATTCGATGACAGCCTTGGTTGCCGCCAGCCGCTGGTATCACATGGATAAAGAGATGCCAGCTTTCTCTATACCTGCCGCTGAGCACAGTACCATGACTGCTTGGGGCCGTGATGGAGAAACCACTGCCTTTGCCAATATGATTGAGCAGTTTGGCGGTGCTGGTAAGAGTTTTTCCGTGGTATCTGACAGCTATGACTTATGGAACGCCATTGATAATATTTGGGGCGGCAGCCTAAAAGAAGACGTCAAAAATATGGGCGGGACTTTGGTTATTCGACCTGACAGTGGCGATCCTGCTAAAGTGGTTCGCGAAGCCTTGGAGCGCTTGGCGGTAAAATTTGGTACGACCATTAACAGTAAAGGTTATAAAGTGCTGCCTGATTATGTACGGGTCATCCAAGGCGATGGTATCAGCCCGCAAAGCTTGGGCAAAATCATCGATGTGATATTGAACGCTGGTTTTAGCGCCGACAATATCACCTTTGGGATGGGCGGCGGGCTACTACAGCAAGTCAATCGCGATACCATGAGTTGGGCGATGAAAGCCAGCGCCATCTCTATCGACGGCGTGTGGACCGACATTTATAAAGACCCCGTCACTAGCCGCTCAAAACGCTCGAAAAAAGGCCGTTTGTCGCTGATAAAAAAAAGCAACGGAACGTTAGAAACTATTAAAGCTGATAATTTATCGACAGCAGAAGATAACCTATTACGTGATGTATATATCGATGGTAAATTACTTATTGAAGACAACCTCACCACTATTCGGGAGCGAGCAGGATGGTAGCTACTAAGAAAATGCAGAATAAAATAGCTTCGGTTGCAAGAGACGTGCTGTTCGCCCCTGTGTACCTGTATCAAGGGCACAAAATCAAGCGCGATACCGTGCGCTTGCCTGAACCAAATGGTGAGAGGCATGGTCAAGTTCAATTAAACAATGCAAATAGCAGCGCTGCCAATACCTCAAAAGATAATACACAGCAAACGCTAAACTTGATGGTCGTTGGCGATTCGGCAGCGGCTGGCGTCGGTAGTCAGACCCAGCAAGAGGCGCTTGTCGGCAATTTGATTCCCATCTTGACCCAGCAGCCTGTTATTCAGAGCGCATTTCATACATTAAACTGGTCTCTGCAAGCGACGACTGGTCATACCAGCTTTGATATCTTGCGCAGGCTTTATGTGTTGCCTGCACCAAGCCAGCCTATCGATGTAATGGTATTAAGTGTCGGCGTTAATGACACCACCTCCAACGTCTCTGTTCATCAATGGCAACAGCAAATCGAAAATATCATTGCTATTGCCCAGCGCAAATTTGGTGTGCGAGAGCTGATTTTTTTAAGCTTGCCACCAATGGCACAGATGCCGGCGATACCTGCACCGTTGAGTAACTTCGTCGGTGCCAAAGCCTCTATCCTTGATAACACCTTACAGCAAATTTGTGCCGCTCACGATAGTGTCACCTACATGGCAACGGACTTTGCCCGCATGATAGACGAGCATTCTAATGGCACCCCAATCGATATCAGGGTGATGTTTGCCAGTGATGGCTTTCATCCTAGCAGCCTTATGTACGGTTATTGGGCGCAGCAGTTGGCAGAATTGATTGTCGATTTGCTTGATTCACCAGCTGCTAAATTAAACAGCACTACCTTCTAAATAATAACAGCTAAAAACTGACTTTCTAAACACTGGCAGCTTAAAATTTAACGTCAAAATTTAAACGAAAAAAAACCGCTGAATCATCAGCGGTTTTTTATGGCTTAGCAAAAGACTGCTTAGCGAAATACATTTATACCATAAGTATAAATTATTCTGCAGCGTCAGTATCAGCAGCTTTCTTACGGCCACCAAACGCACCAAAGCGTTTGTTGAAGCTTGCAACACGGCCTTCAGTAGAAGTTTTACGTTGTTCGCCAGTATAGAATGGATGCGACGCACTTGAGATATCAAGTGGGTAGTATGGATATTCTGTGCCTTCGTATTCACGAGTGGCTTTGGTTTTAACGGTTGAACGAGTTAAGAAAAACACGTCAGCGTTAGTGTCATGGAACAAAACTTCTTGGTAATTTGGATGGATATCTTTACGCATAATAAACTCTCTATGTCCGATGTATGTACAGCGCTTTTGATTAACGACGTTTTTGACTATTAATCACACTAACATACGTAACTGAGGCACTAAGGACATCTTCTGGTCTGGCAACTGCGTCACTGGCTTATTCCAGCACCCAACACCACACCGCTGCTCACTTAGCCTTTCCCCAGCGGGAAAATCAAACCGCGATTTTAACGGTTTTTGCCGCTCGATGCAAGCAGCTTCTACGATAAGAGCTCGTCTTAAAGCCATCCTGCTATGTTAAAGAACCGCATAAATAACCAAAAAAAAGCAGCCACGCTAGCTGCCTTTTTATGGAAAACTTATTTTTGGAAAGCTTATTTTTGGAAAACTTAAAAGTTATTTAGTTTTTACAATGTGCCAAACGCCAAGTTTATTATCGCCGTCTTTATCGCCAACCTTTGTGTCATTGGCATAAAAGTATAAAGGTTTACCATTCATTGCCCATTGATATTTGCCATCTTCGCGTTTAAAGGCGGCAAATTGCCCTGACGCTTTGGCATTACTCGGTGCCATAAATGCAGGCCAAACGAGCAGACAGGCGCTGCCACATTCTGACTTATTCATAGAATCTTTATCAAAAGTATACAAGGTCATATGATTGCTAGCATCGACAAGCATGCCGTTTTTACTAGCGACAGGAGCCGTGTTTTTATTGGTCGCTTGCACATCGTGCATACCCGAATCGTCATTGCCGACCATATTATTTAGGGTTGAACAACCACTAAGCGCTAGCATGCCACTAAGAGCAGATAATACCAGTATGTGTTTCATAATAACTTCCTTGTTAATAGTGAAAAATTTTTTATTGGATTTCTTCTTGTCATCGTCTGCTTTTAACCATAGTAGGTAGAATGATTGAGGTACGTGAAATGGTTTAGCGCTGACTTCAAGTGTTTTTAATATAGCATAGGCATCAAAGCGCACGTTTCTCTCAGCATATAAATTTACAAAAGCGCCTAAAGTTTACAAATAACGCAAAATTAAATACTTAACTCTATAAATACGCTTAGCAGCGCTCAGGCTTTAACCTACAGCCCCAGTGCTATTCATTGACAAAACTGATGCACGTACTTACCTATTTATCCTTATATAAGTAGCCGTTTTTCGTAGAATAACGCTATAGAAATTAGGAATGACTGCACAATGGCAAATATGACCATCGCGGCTTAAGATACGTATTGAACTTGGCTGCCCATGCACGCATATCGTCTGTATGCATATCGATAGCGACACCCTCTATAAAACATAAGCGGTTTCAAATAAAAATAGTTAGACCTCGATTATTTAAAAGCACCTTGTTATTTAAAAGCACCTTGTATTTAAAAGTAACTTGGTATCCAAAAACACTTTATCTAAAAACAAATCATTTCACGAATACGCCGAGCAGCTCCTGATGACAGGAATGCGATTAAGGATATAACAACGACAATGACTCATTCTTTTACGAACAATCAAGTGCCTGCTACCAAACGGGTTGGTATTCTCGGCGGCGGTACAGCTGGGGCAACCATTGCGATTCGTCTCGCAGCCTTAGGGCTTGAGACCTATTTATTTGAAAAAAACACCTCGCTTATCGATGGTCCACCGATGTGTCATTTGCATGCTGGCGGCAATCTATACCGCGAAATTCCTGATGAAGATTGCGTCGCTCTGCTCAAACAATGTATCGATATTTTACGCCTTTATCCTTATACCATCGATGTGCGTCCGACGGTATTTGCTGTGCCTACCCGCGATGAAGGCTTGCCTGAAGACTTGCTACCGCGCCTTGATATCTTGACTGACGCTTATCGTGAGCTTATCGCTGAAGATGCCAATAATAAAGTACTCGGCGAACCTGAAAACTACTATCAGCTCTATAGCCATGAGCAACTGATTGCATTGTCTGAGCGTAAGCAAGTAACGGTGCCGCGGTCGGTTGACGAATGGATGATACCGGTAGCTAAGTATTTGGACTTAAATAAAGTCAAATTTCCGCTAATTGTCGTACAAGAATACGGCTGGAATATCTTCCGCTTGGCAGCGTCTGCGCAATTGGCTTTAGAAGGCTATGAGCACGCGCATGTCTTTACCGATACACAAGTTAAGCAAGTGATGCCTGTTGATTGTGAAAACTGCTCAAACGCTGACCATCATGTGACGAAGTGGCGTATCGATTATCAACAAGCAGCTAGCCTTGAAAACGAACTTGAAACTAAGCTTGCAACCGAACGTGCAACTGAATCTATCGAAGTCGATTACTTAATCAACGCTTGCGGTTTTCGTACCGGCGTCATCGATGATATGGTCGGCGTCAAAGTTACGCGTATGGTCGAGTTTAAATCCTCTTATATCACCCACTGGGATGACACCGGCGGGCAGATACCAGAGATTATCGTCTATGGCGATCGCGGTACGCCAGAAGGCATGGCACAGCTAACACCTTACCCCGGTGGCTATTTTCAAATACATGGCATGAGTAAATTTATCACCTTATTTGATGATGGTTTGGTCGCCTCCAATAAAGACAGCGCCCAGCCTGAATTGCCGTCGCAATACTTACACTATATCGAAGATGGCTGGGATAAAGCGCCGCTGCAAGCGCGTAGCCAACAAGCGATTGATTACGTCGCTGAGTTTGTGCCAACCTTTCATAGCGCGCGTACGGTCGGCAATGCGCTATACGGTGGCCAGCAAATACCCGGTCAAGACGATACGCTGCGGGTTGCTGATGTGAGCTTATACTCTAATATTCGCTATGCGCGCGCGGAAAACGTCAAAGCCTCATCGACGCTGATTGCGGCTGATCAAATCGTTGATGAATTAACGGAGCTTGGTTTAATTGATAGTGATATGCCAGAAAATAGTCAGCGTTATGCCCATGAATGGGCGTATTTAACGCAAAATGATAGCGTAGCGATTGATAAAGTCGCGCGTCATTTGGCGCAAGAACGTGGCTTTCCATTAGCAATGGCAGGCGTGAATCATGGTATTTGTGAAACGAGTTAAAATGATTTAAATGCTAATAAAGTTAAAACAAAAAAGGAGAGAAAGGCTAACGATAAGCCCTTCTCTCCTTTTTTATGTAAAGGCAGTATATATTAGCGCTTAGTTCGCTTAGTTACCGGCCATTTTTTCGGTATCGACCGAACCTTCTATGGTTACCACTGTTTTTAGCATGTCAATCGCTTCACTAATGCTATTACAAACGACCAAACGCTCAAGGTCTTCTTGTTTCATAAAGCCTTGGTCAGCGGTATATTTTAAATGCTCAATCATACGGTCGTAGAAGCCATTGATATTCAGAATAATCATCGGTTTTTCGTGCTGATATAACTGACGCCACGTGGCGATTTCCATAATTTCTTCTAGCGTCCCAAGCCCGCCCGGTAAGGTAATAAAGGCATCGGCATATTCTGCCATCACCGTTTTACGGGTGTGCATGGTATCGGTCAAATGCAGACGGGTCAGCTGCTCATGAGCAATCTCGTGCTTCAGCATAAAGGTTGGAATCACACCAACCGCTTGCGCGCCGCCTTGGATGACTTCATCTGCCACTGCGCCCATCAGCCCGATGCTCGCGCCGCCATAAACCAGACCCATGCCATTATCGGCAAGCTCACGGCCAAGCTCGCGCGCTGCCTGCTCGTAGACTTCATTATTGCCCAAACGCGAACCACAATAAACCGCAACTAACGGCATCGTCAACGCTGATTTATCCACTGCTTTTTCAATATTGGTAATATCTTGACTGGTAATGACTTCATAAGTGTCATTATTAATTTTCATTTGCATAAAACTTCCTTAATTTTTATATCGACTTTTTATTAAATATATAGCTATTAAATTCTTAGCTATTAAAACACGTTTATTCATACCTGGTGGTTTGTTGATGTGTGTTGATTGGTCAAAATAAATACTGATTAATTTTTTTGGTTAATATTGTGCAAAACAAACCGTATAGAATTCGCACATAGAACCTGCTTATAGAACTTAGAAGTCATTTTCGCCTACCTTCCTACCTAAGATTTATTTTACCATAAGCAGTATTGTAACTCGGTCATCATGCGGTTATCGCAGAGTTATGCCATAGATTAAATAATTAGTCGCAGCTCAATGACGATATGATTAACACTGATTATTAAACGCTCAGCGCATCTTAAGCGTTTTTATTTACCCAAATCACTTACTGATAAAAAAGCACCTACTCATAAAAATGACAAAAACATATTAAGGTTAAACCATGGAAAATACGCAGAATCAAACGGATATTTATGCACTAAGCATCATGACTGATCGCAATCGGGCATTGGCAGCGACTGTCTATCGCCCTAAAGATGAGGTGAAAGCAGCGGTCATGATAGCGCCAGCTACCGGTATCAAACGCCAGTTTTATCATAATTTTGCCACTTATTTAGCAGCCAGTGGCTTTGGTGTCCTAACCTTTGATAATGAAGGTATCGGTGAATCGCTATCGTCTGATTTGGCTAAATGTGATGCCTCTTTAATCAGTTGGGGTCGCCATGATATGCCAGCCGTGCTTGATGCCTTACAAGACGAATTTGCCGATGCGACTTATCATTTAATTGGTCATAGCGCCGGTGGTCAGCTAATTGGTTTAATGCCAAACTACCAAGCTATCGCTTCAGTATTCAATGTCGCTTGCTCATCAGGGCGCATCAAAAATATGGACATGCCTTATAAGCTCAAAGCGATGGGTTTTATGGATGCCTTTATCCCACTCACCAACTTAACCTTCGGTTATACCCCAGCGGATAAAATCGGTATGGGCGAGCCACTACCACGCGGCGTCGCTCGTCAATGGCGCGAGTGGTGCAATGGCGCAGGCTATATCAAGACCGCTTTTGGCAAAAGCATTCATACTCACTTCTATGATGAGCTTGATATGCCAGCATTGTGGCTTGGCTTTAGCGATGATGAGATTGCCAATAGCAAAAACATGGATGATATGATTCGCGTCTTTAGCAAAATGCCAGTCGAAAAACGCTTTTTTGAGCCAAAAGAGTTCGGCTTAAATAGTATCGGTCATATGCGCTATTTTAGTAGCAGAACCAATGCCAAAGCCCCGCAGCTTTGGCAAATGACAGTCGATTGGCTAGCTAAGCAGCAATAAGTTCTGTTGAGTTAATCCATTTAAGCGCAAGTCTATTTAATCTTGCGTGTTTTTTACTGCTTGTTCTGCTTTAACACGCTTGGTCAAAGCAGAATAAAGCGACGGCTGCATATTATGGATGTTACCTAGCATCCATTTTACGTAGCTGATAGGTACGTCTTTAATCGGCATGCCCTTATGTTTACCAAAGGGCATTTTGCTCAGCGGATTGGCTTTATTGGCGATAGCATGGGCCGCCACAAAATCTGTCGGTGCAATCTCTAAACGCTCGCAGCAGGCCTGATAAAGTAGATAACACATGCGCGCATCGCCCAGCGCATCATGAGCGGCAATCGTCATCCTACTTGCTTCCCCTTTACCTAACAACTGCTCGATGCATTTCGACTGACCATAGGCGCTCCACTCTGGAAAAGCGATGCGCGCCAGCCGCACGGTGCATATCAGCTTAGCAGACGGACTGCCAATCACCCGCCAATCAAAGCGCACATTATGCCCAATCAAATACTGCGGCAGCTCAAACGCATCCAGCTCAAAGCGCTCAAGACCGGCGACATCATCATCGGTAATACCATGAATTCTAATGACCACGGGTGATATCGAGCGCCCACTATTAAAGTATTTCATCCACTCAAATCCCGTCGCCACATTAATAGTCGCCACTTGAATCGGACGCGGATCACGGCCTTGGTCGGTTTCGGTATCGATAATCAGCGCAGTATCAGTCATAGATGTTTAGCCATCGTTATTTAAACATAGTTATTGATAGATAGTTATTTCGCTATAGGTAGCAACATTGGTGTTTTAAGTGCAATTGTAAAAGCTAGGTAAATTTAAAAGCCGCGTGAATTTTAAAAACTACGTTATGTTTATGGGGATAAAAACCAGAAATAACAATGGTATACAAAGAGTAGAGATATTAACTCTTATACTACCCATTAGGGTTAACTCAAAAAAAATAAAGAGATATCGATGCTAGCAGATGGTAATAAGCTTCCGCCAAATCCAAATTCAAAACCAACCTTTTTACGCCGTGTAATAAGTGTATTCATCAAGGCAGCTGTATTATTGATGCTGTTATTTGTATTTGACAAGCTCTTACCGAGTATCAGTCAACAAACCCAGTCGTTTGTGATGGCAAAATGGCAACAGCTCAGTTTATTACAACAACCACTGCCCACAGAAAACAGTCTGCCCTCGCCATTACCAGCACAGCACCTAACCGATACATGGGGCGGCGCGCGTAGCCAAGGTCGCTCTCACGAAGGCATCGATATATTTGCCAAGCGAGGTACGCCGATACAGGCCACGACACAAGGCATCGTCAGTAAAGTCGGTGAAAATACGTTAGGCGGTCGCGTGGTGTTCATCATTGGACCGGGCGGCGCAGGACATTATTATGCGCATCTAGAGGATTATGCCGATATTAGCCCAAACGACTGGGTAAATAGCGGCGATATCATCGGTTACGTCGGCGACAGTGGTAATGCCAAAGGTACGCCGCCGCACGTCCATTACGGGATTTATATCAATGGCAGCGCGGTCAATCCTTATACTTTGCTACAAAAGCCTGAAAGCTAGCCTTTAAAACTTTAGTGCAAAAAATTAAGCTTGTAAAAATCAAGCTTCTAAAACGTTAAACCTCTAAACTTCCAATAAAAAATTTAATGGTCCATCGTTGATACTTACCACTTGCATATCAGCGCCAAATTGACCGGTCGCCACATTAGGATGTTGGGTTTTGGCGTAATTTACCAGTTGTTCAAATAAGGCTTGCGCGGCATCGGGTGCCATTGCTCCGCCAAAGTCAGGACGACGCCCCTTATCGGTTTTTGCCATTAAGGTAAATTGTGAGACCAGTAATAAGCCACCGCCTACTTGCTGAACATTTTTATCCAATTTACCAAACTTAGCAGGGTCATCATCATTATCAAAAATGCGATAAGTGAGAATTTTATCAATCATACGCTGCGCACTTTGCAGATTATCATCATGACCCAAGCCAATATAGGCCAATAGGCCATGCTCAATCTCACCAACGCAGTGCGCATCGACAGTGACACTCGCACGGTGCACCCTTTGTATCAGTGCTCTCATTTACGGCCTTCCTTATTTATAAATAGCTTACAGTTTATGGCCATACAACCATACCCTGACCATGATAAAATACCGCCATTAACTTGCCTAATTAATTATTACATCAAACCCTATTTTGGTAGCCTCATTATGAATTTATTTGCCACCCTTCAACAATTTGTGCCGCAGCAGCAGTTGAGTAAAGTAGCTGGACGTTTGGCCGCCAGCCGCCATCCTTATGTTAAGCGCACCTTTATCCGCAGTTTTGCCAAAGCTTACAATGTGAGCTTAGATGAATACGAGCGCCAAAGCTTTAACGCTTATGAAAGCTTTAATGACTTTTTTACCCGTGAGCTAAAAGATGATGCACGTATCATTGATAGCAGTGCAAACGGCATTGTCAGTCCTGCTGATGGCGTCATCTCCCAGCTCGGGCAAATCCGCGACCATAAATTGCTGCAAGCCAAAGGTCGTGACTATGACATCGGACAATTACTGGCCAATAGCGAAGAGGGCAGCTATTTTGCTGATGGCAGCTTTGCGACCGTATATCTAGCGCCGAGCAACTATCACCGCGTGCATATGCCATTTGCTGGTACCTTGACCAAAACCCGTTATGTACCGGGTACGCTATTTTCTGTTAATAATACCACGGCAGCAAATGTCCCTGATTTATTTGCCCGTAACGAGCGGTTGGTCTGTTTGTTTGACACAAAATACGGCAAAGCAGCGGTGGTGATGGTTGGAGCAATGATTGTCGCTGGTATCGAAACGGTAGCAACCGGCAAAATCAGCCGCACTGATGATATCCAAGAAGCCGAGCACAATATGAGCTTTGCAAAAGGCGATGAGCTTGGACGCTTTTATTTAGGCTCAACTGCGATTGTGATATTACCAAAGGGCGCAAAAGCCGATTGGCAAGAGAACATGCAAGCCAATAGCGTGGTACAAATGGGACAGTTATTGGGTGTTGCTAACGCTAAATAAGCCATCTGTTTAACGATGAAAATATAAGCCCAATTAAGTATGGATCATTATGCTTAATTGGGCTTTTTAATGGGTATTACAGCTCATTGCCCTAACTATAAATGGTAAATTATAGTTCTATTTATCTAAGCATCAATCAACCATCCTTGTTTAGTCGCATAATCAATCTGTTTTGCTAGCCACTCATGGATACTCGGAAAGCTGTCTTTAATAAATTCATGCGCACCAGCCACTTGCGAGCGTGTAACGTTAGCATCAATCCAGGTTTTTCCATTGGTATTTAAATTAAGCAAAAACGGTAACAAGCGATCAACCACCCTCAGCAGCTGGGTTTCTTTACTATGACCCGTTTCCTGCTCTTCCCAAACCTCACTTAAATCAGCAATCCCATTGCCATGCTCGCTCTGCAATCGAGCAATACCGGCACGCTCATCAACGTGCGCATCACCACGGCTATCGGCGTATAGAAAAGTATCGCCGGCATCAATCTCACCCAAATCATGTATCAATGCCATTTTGAGCAATTTCTCATGATTAACATCAAGCTCAAACAACTCAGCGATTGACCAACATGCCATCGCCAAATGCCAAGAATGTTCGGCGGAATTTTCTAAGCGAGTCGTGCCCGTCACATAGCTGCGCCGATTGACACGTTTAAGGGCATCAAGCTCTAATAAAAAGTGCGTCACGTCATCGATATCGATATTTAAGGCGAGCTTTGGATTGGGTAATGGTGTTTGCTTGGTTGCTAATTTGGCGTTTGCTGAAATGGTTTCTAACGGCATGGCTTGCTCTGCTTTAATCGGTGAATGGTTAGCGCTTTATCTAACTCTAATCTTTATGCAAAGGTGCTTATTATAGTAGATATTTTACGCCTACTACTAGCAATCTAAATTTTTTCAGCGGGAGATAATGGCAAGTGTCTTAATTTTTTATTGTTTAAAACTAAACTAATGCTCATAATAAAGCGAAAGGCGATGCATAAGGCTATGGACAAGGCTATGCACAAAATAATGGATAATGACCTGCACCAGACAAGGATATGTCGATGCCACCCACCACTGACGCCACAACGCGTGCTAATTCATCAACCGCGACTGCAATAAGTTCCAAGCAAAAACCACCCAATAAATGGCTTATCATCGCAGGCTTCTCTCTTTTACTGGGGGTCAATCAGTTTTTATGGCTGACCTTTGCGACCATCGTAATTAGCACCGAGGCACATTTCGGCGTTAATGAATTTTTTGCCAATCTTTTAACCTTGATGTTCCCTATCGTTTTTGTGCTGCTCGCCATCCATTCAGGCAAGGTACTCGATAACATCGGCTATAAAAAAATCGTCAGCTTAGCGGCGTTGCTTATGCTGATAGGCTCAATAATACGTTGGTTGGGCGCTGATCATTATTGGCTAGTATTTGCAGGGCAATTACTAATTGCCATCGCTCAGCCGTATATCACCAATGCTATCAATCAAGTGACATCCGACTGGTTTGATAAATCGCAAATCGCCACCGTAACGGGCGTGATTATGGGTGGGATGTTTTTGGCAACTGCCCTTGGCGCTTTTGCCCCTGCCCCATTAATCGAGGCATTTGGCTTCTCTGGTATGCTACTTATCAATGTCATTATTACGGCAGTGGCAGTAGTAGGATTTTTATTAGTGGTCGCTGAAAAACCCAAACAACAAGATAGCGCTATCTCACTGCACGAAATCGAATCGCTATTAAAAAATAAGCGCCTATGGTTTATCTCATTAGCGGTGTTTATTGCGATGGGTTATTTTAATGGATTAAGTAACTGGATTGCTCCTATTCTTGCGCCGCGCGGTATTGATGAAGCGACGGCGGGTATTATTACTGCCATGCTGATCGTCGGCGGTATTTTAGGCGCGCTACTGATTCCGCTATTATCTGACTATCTACAAAAACGGCGCATTTTTTTAATATTGGCAACGCTAATTGGTGCGAGCGCCACCTATCCTTTACTGTATTTAACCACAGGAACCACAACATTATTGCTCAGCTTTATATTAGGATTTTTCTTGTTGGCAGGTTATCCATTACTGATTGCCGCCGCTGAAGATACCGTACACGCCTCACAAGCGGCTAAAGCAGTTGCTATGCTAATGATGATGGGCAATCTAGGTGGTGTTATGATGGTGTTGCTGATGCAGGGCGTGAAAGGACTGACAGGCAGTTGGACGCCGACTGGTTGGGTACTGATTATTGCCGTTGCTTCAGCTACTTTTTTAGTCTTAAAAATAAAGGATAAGCCAGCAATTAAATCTACTGTTAAACCAAGTTCAAACGTTGTTTAAAAGCGTTATTTTAAATCGTTACTTAAAGGCGAAAAAAGTTAGGGCGTGTCCTCATTTTAAAAATGGTGATAAAAATGAGATAAATTGTAGCCAAACAAGGAAAATAGTGCAGTTAATATCGGGATATTGCCAAGCTATTTGACGAAGTTTGGCGAAATTTAGCCATTTTTAGACCATTTAGATGTCCATCGATTGAATTGAGGACACGCCCGAGTATTGAAAAAAGATAGCACCTAAATCTTCAGCGCTATCTTTTTTTATTAACCATCAAAAAACTGTTTTATAACCAATCAATCCGCTTAATTAAGTCACTTAATCAAATTACTAATGGTTTTAAACGCAGGGTCTTTACTACTGCGACAAAGCTCAAAAAGAATGGATTCTACCGTACTAATCACGCCACCAGCGCGGCGGATACGGCGAATCGCTTGCTTCTTATCATAAGGAAAACGCGAGCCAACGGCATCACCAATAATCACTGGCTGCATGCCATTATCGAGCAAATCAAGCGCCGTTTGCATGACGCAGACATGCGCCTCCACCCCAAATAATAGAACAATGCTACGATTTTGTTGGGCTAAATAATGCCACGAATCGTCATTATCACAAGCGCTAAAAGTGACTTTTTCAAAGCTTTTGGCATTGTCGCCTTCTAGTACCTCACGTATTTCAGGCAGGGTATCGCCAAGTCCCTTTTTATATTGCTCATTGAGCATAATCGGAATATCAAGCGCTTGCAGCCCTTTGATTAGCGTGACGGTCTTTTTGACAATATTTTCATGGTCATAGATATGCGGCGTTAAGCGTTCTTGAACATCGATAATCATCGCTTGGGTATTTTCACGGGCGATACGATAAGTGCGATCGGTAATCATGGTAGACATAGTACACTCCTTGTACGACTGACATTGATAAGTAAAGGCGACGCTATTTTTGGCCTCTATATCATTATTATTAAACCTAGCTCTTATTTAGTCATAGTTTGCTGAGGGCGTCAATGGAGATAATTTTTATTAACAACTTATGAACGTTGCGTCATAGATACCTCGTTATTGTTTATAAATAAAAAAGCCCCCAATCGCTTGATTGGAGGCTTCTTTTAAAATGCTAAAATATTGCAAAGCTAATACAGTCTAAGAATTACACACGCTCAATAATGGTCGCGATACCTTGACCTAGACCGATACACATGGTCGCAAGACCAATTTCAGTATCAGACTGCTCCATGGCGTTTAACAAGGTAACCGTGATACGAGCACCTGAACAACCTAGTGGATGACCTAGTGCAATCGCGCCACCATTGATATTGACGATGTCTTGCTTGTCCGACAAGTTCAAGGCTTTAAGTACTGACAAGCCTTGCGCTGCAAACGCTTCGTTTAGCTCGATGGTTTGCATATCGTCGATGCTCATGCCAGCGCGCTTAAGTGCTTTTTGCGTAGCAGGTACAGGACCGTAACCCATGATAGCGGCATCACAACCAGCAACAGCCATGCTACGGATACGAGCACGAGGCTTAAGACCTAAATCTTTGGCTTTTTGTGCGCTCATGACTAGCATTGCTGACGCACCGTCAGATAATGCAGATGAGGTCGCAGCAGTGACCGTACCGCCCTTAGGATCAAAGGCTGGACGTAGCTTTTGCATTTGCTCCATCGTTGCATCAGGACGAATCACTTCATCAACGGTACAAAGCTGCAAGCGACCAGCAGCATCATGACCTTCGATACCGATGATTTCATTGTCAAAACGACCTTCAGTCGTTGCAGCCCATGCGCGGCGATGTGACTCAAGACCGAAAGCATCTTGCTCTTCACGAGTGATATTGTTCATACGACCTAGCATTTCAGCGGTCAAGCCCATCATATTTGAGGCTTTTGCATAGTGCTTTGACGCTTCAGGGTTGAGATCAACGCCATGCATCATGCCAACGTGACCCATGTGCTCAACACCACCGATGATGAAAACTTCACCTTGGTTGGTCATGATTTGCGCGGCAGCAGTATGTAGCGCCTGCATAGATGAACCACATAGACGGTTAACGGTTTGGCCGCCAGCAGTCTTTGGAATACCAGCCAGCAGACCGATGTTACGACCGATGTTCAAACCTTGCTCTAAAGTCTGGTTTACACAGCCCCAGATGATGTCTTCGACGTCACGTGGGTCAAAATCGTTACGCTCAACCAAGGCACGTACCAGCTCAGCTGATAAGCTATCAGCGCGAACGTGGCGGAACATACCGTTTTTAGATTTACCCATTGCTGAGCGTACGCCATCTACGATGACCACGTCTTTTGGACTTAAAATTGTCATACTATCTTCCTTTTCAATTTTTATTGTCAGTGTAGTCAGTTGATTTTAATGCTATGACTGCGTCAATCTCGCTTAAAGTACAATAGGTACCTCTGCGCTCGATTTTCTTGTACTAGCTTAAATTCAACCAACTATAATCGTACGTCTGCTATTAAAAAAATATTGGCATTAAAGAGCATAAATAACTAATTTTCTCTCAGCCTTAATAACAAACGTACGGCACTTCATCCTAGTAATGACTGCCCATTACGCCGTGGCGTAAAAGGTCTCGCCTGCTGCTGCCATATCGCGAATCTTTTGCGGGGCTTCATAGGCTTTGCCAAGGTATGCGTATTTTTCACACAGCACCAAGTAGTTATCTAGACCCATTTGGTCGATATAACGGCAAGGACCACCGCGGAATGGTGGGAAACCAACGCCCATAATCATCGCCATATCGGCTTCAGATGGCGTGCTAACGATATTATCTTCTAGGCAACGTACAGTCTCATTACAGAAAGCCAGCATGGTGCGGTCGATAATCGCTTGATCATCAAAGGTTTGCTTGTCGCTATCAGTAGTGGCTTTAAGTAGCTCATAAGTCGCTTCATCAGCAACTTTTTTAGGCTTGCCGCGCTTGTCCATCTCATATTTATAGAAACCAATACCGTTTTTCTGACCTAGGCGTTTGTTTTCATATAAATGCTCGATAGCACCTTTATAATCAGGCTTCATGCGGTCAGGGAAACCTTCTGCCATGACTTCTGCGCCGTGTACGCCAGTATCTAAACCAACGACGTCGATTAGGTAAGCAGGACCCATCGGCCAGCCGAATTTTTCCATAACTTTATCGACATGAGCAAAATCCGCACCTTGCTTAAGGAGCAAGTCAAAGGCACCAAAGTATGGGAACAACACACGGTTTACCAAGAAACCTGGGCAGTCATTCACGACGACAGGCACTTTACCCATTTTTGTGGCCAAAGCAACGGTCGTTGAAATAGCTTCTTCAGAAGATTTTTCACCGCGAATAACTTCTACTAACGGCATACGGTTTACTGGGTTGAAAAAATGCATACCAACGAAGTTTTCTGGGCGCTCAAGTGCTTCCGCTAAGAAAGTAATAGAAATCGTTGAGGTGTTTGACGCTAGGATACAATCGTCTTTTACCAAGCCTTCGACTTCTTTTAGTACCGCACGCTTAACGTTTGGATTTTCTACCACCGCTTCGATAACGATATCAGTCTCAGCAAAGTCACCATAGTTCAAAGTCGGACGGATACGGCTTAACGTTTCGCCCATTTTTGCTGGGGTCATCTTGCCACGTTCAACCATTTTGCCAAGTAGCTTGCTGGCTTCGCCCATACCAAGGTCTAATTGCTCAGACTTGATGTCTTTCATAATGATTGGCAAGCCTTTGCTGGCTGCCTGATAAGCGATACCGCCGCCCATGATACCCGCGCCAAGTACGGCCGCTTCATTGATTTCATGTGCTTTTTTGCTGTGCTGCTTAGCTAATTTTTTGACCAACTGATCGTTTAAGAACAGACCAACCAAGCTTTCTGCTTGTGGGGTTTTCGCCGCTTTTGCGAAGTAAGTCGCTTCGACTTCAATTGCTTTATCACGTGGCAGATTTACATGCTTTTCAATTGCTTCAATAGCGATTGCTGGCGCTGGATACTGCTTAGGATTGGCTTTGGCAAAAATCATACCTTTTGCGCTGTTAAATGCCATCGCTTGCTCAAGCTGGTTTAGCTTAACAGGCGCAAGCTTCTCTTCACGCTTTGCTTGCCAATCAAGCTCACCTGAGATACATTTTTTGACCAGATCAATCGCTGCATCTTGTAAATCATCGGCAGGAACAGTCGCATCCACTAAGCCAAGTTTTAACGCATCAAGTGCTTTCTTTGGTGTACCAGTAGCGATAAGCTCAAGCGCATTGTCGATACCAATGATACGCGTACTACGAACCGTACCACCAAAACCTGGGAAAATACCCAATTGGGTTTCTGGAAGACCGATGATGGCTTTGTCGCTCATGACGCGGTATTCACAAACTAAGGTCATCTCACAACCACCGCCAAGCGCTGCGCCATTGATAGCGGCTACTTTTGGAAACGGCAAATCTTCAAAACGGTTAAAGGCGTCGTTGATGTTAACAACCCAATCTTTGATTTCGCTTTCTGGCTTTTTAAAAGAGCCGACGAATTCTGTGATATCAGCACCAGCGATAAACACGCCTTTGCTTGATGTCACAATAAGACCCTTTACGTTATCCGCTTTTTCTAAAGCAGTAACCGCTTCGCCAAATTGCTTATTGGTTTCAGCATCAAACTTGTTCACGCTCTCATTTTCGGCGTTGTACTGCATGTTGGCGATGCCATCCTCTAGCATTGTCACCGTGATGCGATTTCCTTGGTATACCATTTGAAACTCCTTGCTATATAACGAAAGCTACGTTTTAAAATTAAAAGTTTTAAAATTAAAGCACATAGCCAGTTATTGTTAGTAAAACGAGTAATAACACTGCCAACCTACTGCCTTATAAAGTCAGTATAAAGTAAGCAGTGCAGATGTCTTTATTATCCAGCGCTCATGCTTATATATTCATATTCTATGCCGAATGTTACCGCGTTAGCACAACTGAATACGGCGCTTTATTTATATACGATTGTTGCCGGTATGCTGTGATAAATCCTAATGGTGCGAATACCCGTCGTATAAATACTGACTGAATATTGAGCTGATATGTCACATAGATAAGGGCTAAAAACCCACCTGCTAAGCACCAGACCATTTTCACGCCAATTAGTGTAGGGGATTATGCCCCCGACTGTCACAAGCTAATACCATACTCGCAAGTCACTCTTAAGTCGATACTAGCCCTTTACCTTGCTGCCAAGGTGCTTTAAGTGACTGCTTGTATACTGAGATTATATACTGACAATCATGCTTTTAACGCTTATAAATAGCGCTTATTTATCGATAAGCGCTATTCCTTATCAAAACATATCCAACGGCCAAGATACATCGCCCATACGTAACGAAGGCTTGTTGTATTCTTGCCAGCTTTTTTAAGCAGGTTTTTTAACATTAAAGCGCCAAAAATGCGTCATTGATGATACCCGCTCGCTAAGGAATATAATCTATCATGCTACACTAGCACTATTTTTATTATTCACCTGATAGATGGTTGGGTTATGACTGTTTCTGTTTCTACTTCTTCTACCAATACGCCAAGCCTGATGCCTGCAAGACTCGTATCTTTTGCTGGCTTTGATAACAACACCGAGCAATTTCATAACGCCGTGCGCGAGCAATTGTCGCAAGATATCGAGGTGCTATTTGCTTATGCTGAGCTGCCAAGCCCGCTGATTGATGCCTGCCGTTATGTGATGACCGGTCAAGGTAAATTGGTACGTCCGTTATTGGTCGCCAGCGCCTTTGATAGTGTCAATCAAAGCAATGCTAATGCCAATGAAAATACAGATAAAAGCACTGATGATAAAAACAGTATGGCTAACGCTGACGGTTTGGAAGCTCTGTTAGAAAACGATTCCGATTATGATATGTGTCGCCGTGCGGCATTGGCAGTAGAGCTGTTGCATACCTATTCATTGGTACATGATGACTTGCCATGTATGGACGATGACGACCTGCGCCGTGGTCAGCCGACCGCGCATATCGTCTTTGCAGAATCAACTGCCCTGCTGGCCGGTGACGTGCTACAGACCTTAGCTTTTGAAGTATTGACCGCAGAGCTGCCAACCTTTGCGCCGTTTGACTCATCTATTGCAAGCCAGCTCATCGCGATATTTGCGCCGCGTGCCAGACGTATGGTTTCTGGTCAAATGCTTGATCTCAATGCCGAAGCTACTACAGGCATTTCACAAAGCGACTTGGAAGCCATCCACCGTGATAAAACGGGCGCATTGATTGAAGCGGCTATGCTGATGGGTGCTATTTGTGCTGGCGCGACCGCTCCACAGCGTATGGCTCTACAAGAGTGTGCGCAGCATATTGGTCTAGCCTTTCAGGTACAAGACGATATTTTAGACGTCACCACCAGCACCGATACGCTTGGCAAACCTGCTGGCAGCGATGAAAAGTTAGACAAATCTACCTATGTAAAATTGATGGGCGTTGAGCAGGCAACCAGTTATGCGCAATCGCTATTTAATGACGGACGTGCAGCCATTATTCGCGAGTTGAGCAGCCGTGAGCTGAGTGGCAAAAAAGACAGTGCAGACAACAACGCACTATTGGCACTCATCGAATGGCTATGGTCACGTAAAAAATAAGCTTATTAATGATAAATTAAAAATAGCAAAGGGTGGTCAACATGGACAGTACCCCTACTCCGCGTATTTACCTTGGCACCGGCGGTTATAGCGATACCGACTTACTCGGTACGCTATATCCCACTGGTACCAAAAAGACGGATTTCTTACGCGAATACGCCAAACAATACGGCGCGGTGGAAATTAATAGCACTTTCTACGCGCCCATCGGGCAAAAAGCCTTTGCTGGCATGGTCGATAAAGCCTACGTGCAAGCAGACAGTGAGTTGAAGTTCGCGGTCAAACTGCATCAAGACTTTACTCATGCGCGCAAGGGCACAGCCGAACACGCGCAAGCATTTATTACTGCTCTCACGCCACTTATCGAAGCCAACGCTCTCGCGCCACTACTGCTGCAATTCCCACACGGCTTTGATCGTACCCGCGAGCATCGTCTATATCTGGCAAACCTTGTCAGTTGGTTTCAAGATTATCCACTAGCCGTTGAGTTTCGCCATAATGGCTGGCATACCCCGCAAGTGGTCGATAGTTTTGTCAAACAAGGGCTGATTTGGTGTAGCATCGATTACCCCAAAGTCAGCGGTCTACCACCGTCACGATTGATATTTACCGAGCGCACGGGCTATCTGCGCATGCATGGTAATAATCTAAACTGGTGGGATGCCATGAGTGCCGCTGACCGTCATGATTATCGCTACAGCGAGGCGGAAATGCAGGATTGGGCGCAAGCAATTGCCAATCAGCATCAGCATTTTGATACGCTCTATATTTTCTTTCAAAATACCGTCAATGCGCATGCTTATTATAATATTGCGATGCTCAGAGAGGCGTTGGGTAAGTTTGGGTTTGAGGTGTTGTAGCACTACTCCCCACGCTGTATATCAGAGGGTTTGACTAACTCTAGTTTAGATGAAAATCTATATTTTTAGGTTATTGAAGCTTCTTAGAAACATAGCAGAAAAGTTAGCTTGGGAACTTAAATCCACCCTTTTACTGCTGTAAAAAGCTGCCATTTATCACTATAGTAAAGAGTCGTTCTTATGAGAAAAAACCTTATAGTATTTTTAGGATTAGGTACAATTTCTTTTATTCTTATTATATGTTTATTTCTGATAAACCCTAATGTAGCGAATATTATCGACGTAGATAGTGAAAATAATCAGCAAAAAGCCTACAAAGCTTTTGGTTTAGAAGAAGAGGATATGGGCATACACTACATCAAATTATCTAACCTAATAGAATCTGAAAGAAACGAAGCCTTAACTGCATTAAAAAATTTGAAAACTACTGGCAGCCTTAGTGGTGGCATACAGACAACAGAGTTTGATGAGACAATGATTGGTGAGGCTAAGAATAACTTCCAAGCCCTAGATGAAGATATCAATAAAGCTAAATATAAATTAACATTCGAGCCAGTTCTCTTAGATAATTTTTATAATAGTAAGTTGGTAGGTTTGAATAGCTCTGGCATATTAGCTAATAACAAATACAATATATTTTATCAGGTCTACGATATCAATAATGGTCAATCTGTTATTGAGCTCACAGAACATTATATACCTAAAAACGGTTCCGTCAGGCTAACAGTGATTGAGGATTTCTTGAACGATAAAGTCAATGATAAGCCTGCAAGACTAGAAAGCCTATATTCTGATAGACAAGAGCTTTTATACAATTTTAGCTGGCAAAATAACCAACGCTATTATGAATTAAATACTAAAAAGCTATCATTAATTTCTGTAAGAGAAATCGCAAACTTCATTGATTTAAGTTCCACTAAAATACAACTATTAGATGAGAAAGAACCTAACTAATTAGACAATCCCAAAAGAGCCATTTTTTATATAAATCCAAACCAAAAAAAGGACGCCTCTCAGCGTCCTTTTTTATTAATCAAAACCTTAGTGGTTAAAGATTACTCTTCAACACCAGCATCTTGACCTTTATATTTTGCGTTTGCGTAGTCCCAGTTCACTAGCTTGTCTAGGAACGTGTCAACATAGTCAGGACGACGGTTACGATAATCGATGTAGTACGCATGTTCCCATACATCACAAGTCAATACAGCAACTTGGTCATGTGCTAATGGGGTATCAGCGTTAGCTGTTTTGGCGATAGACAATTTGCCACCGACTTTATCAGCCACTAGCCATGCCCAACCTGAACCGAACTGAGTCAATGCTGCGTTTTTGAACTCTTCACGGAACTTGTCATAGCTACCGAAATCTTCTTCGATTTTCGCTTTCAAGTCACCAGTAGGTTCGCCGCCGCCGTTTGTTGGCGTCATGCAGTTCCAGTAGAACGTGTGGTTCCATACTTGGGCTGCTTGGTTAAACATACCTTGTTTGCTGTCATCTTTAGCGGTTGCTACGATGATTTCTGACAAAGTTTTGTCTTCTAGACCAGAACCTGGTAGCAATTCGTTTAACTTAGTCACATATGCGTTGTGATGCTTGTCATGATGGTATTCTAGCGTTTCAGCACTGATATGTGGCTCTAGCGCGTCTTTTGCATACGGTAGTTCTGGTAATGTAATCTTTGACATATTATTTTATCCTTGCTGGTTTAGCCATTAGTATTAGGTATAGCTTAAAACGAACGCTATAAATTATGAGACTAAATTGGCTTAGTTTATTGTTAGAGAAATTTAACACTCACTAGGCTAACACATAATGCGGTAAACCTAAAAAAGCGCTAAATTTGAAAGTTATCTTAAGCGAGCAGCACTCAATAGTTATTATATCGTTAAATACGAGAAATTTTAAACACTCAGAATTTTTAAATACCAAGTCATTAAACATCAAAACTGTCAAATGCCAAAACATGGACTTAAAAACCATTGTTAGCGTTTAAAACTATTTACTAACGATTAAAGCTATTATTAACTTTAAGTTCACAAGCTATAAGATATAATTCACTGTAGCTTGTTGCCTATTATAGCAATAGTGACGACAAATATCAGTTACCAAATGTTATGAATCAGCGATTCGTTATGCTAATTGGTAATTTAGCCGATGCTAGCCTAGAATATGCGCGTATAAGCGACTCAATTACGGACAAAGAATATGAATCAAGCCAGTGCCACAGAGACTCATCAACAAGCATCCACCTTAAATGATTCAAATCCAGACACACCACAAAACCAATGGGTGCTCGCCAGTAACAATAAAGGCAAACTTGCTGAGTTTACCCGCCTATTTGCTGAGGCAGATTTGGATGTGACGATTGTCCCGCAAGGTCAGCTTGATATCGACGATGCAATCGAGGATGGATTAAGCTTCGTTGAAAACGCCCTTATCAAAGCCCGTCATGCCAGCCGAGTAAGCGGATTGCCGGCGATTGCTGATGATTCAGGGTTATGCGTACCAGCATTGGGCAATGCACCCGGTATCTACTCTGCCCGCTATGCAGGCGAGCACGGCAATGACAGTAAAAACAATGCTAAGCTTGTTGCCGACTTGCAGCCTATCCGTGCAGCACAGCCTGATGAGCCTATTAAAGGCATGTTCGTTTGCGTATTGGCGATGGTACGTCATGCCGATGACCCGTTACCAATTATCGCCCAAGGTTTATGGCAGGGTGAGATTTTGGCGGCGCCGCATGGTGATGGCGGTTTTGGTTATGACCCGCTGTTTTGGTTGCCAGAGTTGCAAGCGACAGCGGCAAGCCTCAGCGCTGCTGATAAAAACAGCATCAGTCATCGCGGTCAGGCGATTGAGCAATTATTGGCGCAGTTGCCTTTATTGTCTTTATAAAAGCAATTCTGCCTTGTAAAAGCAATCCGAATAAAAGCAGTCCTAACTTATCGTCGATCCATAGCGTTTACTGCTTTGCTATGTTATTAATACCGATAATAGTTAATACCGATAATACGACAATATTAACCCAGCAATGTTATTTTAACGGACGATAGCAGCGCTGCCCTATTTAGACCGCAAACAGATAATTTTTACTTTGATAAACAGATGGATTATACTGTTCTACTTTTAAAATTTTGTTGAAAGCCGTTATTTGTCTGTATAATTGCGCAAAAAGCGTTATTATGCGACCTATTCATGGTTAATATTGATATCAGATAGCGTCTATTCAGATAAAGCGTTTCACATTTTTGTGTCAGCAGCGATTGCTACGGGCACGGACTGCGAAATTGCGCGCTATCAATATCCCCTATTTATTCCAACGGCAATCGGTCACACCCGCCCGTATTTTGAGGCACGGTTGTCTATTACTATTTAACCCTAAGTACTATTTAATCAAACGTACTATTAAATCCTAAAGGTGTAATGAACATGGCTACAGATTTACAAGTTACAACCAACAAGCTATCTAACAAAGAAACTCAGCTAACGGTTAAAGTACCCGTTGAAAAAATTCAAAACAAAGTTGAAGGCCGTATTCGCCAAGTTGCGAAAACTGCCAAGATTGACGGTTTCCGTAAAGGTAACGTCCCTATGTCACATATCCGTTCACAGTACGGTGCTGGCATTCAACAAGAAGTTATCAACGATGTGATCCGTGATACTGTTTTTGAAGCGATCAAATCGGAAGACATCCGCGCCGTTGGCATGCCTAACATCGATGATGTAAAACTTGAAGATGATTTCTTGGTTTATCAAGCCACTGTTGAAATCTTCCCAGAAATCGACGTACAAGGTATTGATGAGATCGAAGTTGAGCGTCACACAGCGACGGTTAGCGACGAAGACGTTGACACCATGATTGAAAACCTACAAAAACAACGTGAAGAATTCGTTGAGAAAAAAGGTAAAGCGGCCAAAGACAACCAAGTAACATTTGACTTTGAAGGCTCAATCGACGGCGAAAAATTCGAAGGCGGTTCTGCTGAAGACTTCAAATTGGTTATCGGTAGCAACCAGATGATTCCAGGCTTTGAAGATGGTATCAAAGGCATGAAAGCTGGCGAAGAAAAAGTCATTGACGTGACTTTCCCAGAAGATTACCAAGCTGAAAACTTGGCTGGTAAAGAAGCCCAGTTCAAAATCAACGTAAAATTGGTTGAAAAATCAAAACTACCTGAAATCAACGAAGAGTTCCTAGAGCTATTCGGTGTTAAAGAAGGCGGCGTTGAGAAATTAAAAGAAGACGTGCGTAAAAACATGGAACGCGAAATCAAAAATGCGGCGCGTAGCCAAGTAAAACAAGCAACGTTTGATGCGCTGCTAGAAAAGAACGAGTTTGACGTACCAAACGCCATGCTAGAGCAAGAAATCGAGCGTCAACGCAACATGATGATGCAACGTTTTTCTCAACAGTTCGGTGCCAATGCTGATAGCTTCGATAAAGACATGCTGCCAAATGAGCTGTTCGAAGAGCAAGCGCTACGTGCTGCCCGTCTTGGCATCATCGTTGCTCGCGTTATCGACACCAAAGGCTTAGAAGTCGACCAAGAGCGTGTTGAAAGCTTTATCAAAGAAGCCGCTGAAAACTACGAAGATCCAGCAGAAGTCATCGAGTACTACACCAATGACAAGCAGCAACGCGCTAACATTGAGTCTGTGGTTCTAGAAGACCAAGTGGTTGACTATCTAATCGAGCAAGGTAAAGTAACTGACAAAGAAGTCAGCTACCAAGACTTGCTAGCTGCTCAGCAACAACAGCAGCAAGGTATGTAATTTAGTAAGAGATAACTTGGCAACTTGCTATTAATGGCAAATTGCTACTCTTACTGCAAAAACGCTAAACACAATACCCTAATACAATGCCCTAACATCTTGTTAGGGCATTTTTATTGCTGGCTGATAAATTACTGGCTTATTAGCTACTTTTATCTGGTGTTTATTGCCACTGCCCTTGATAAATGGGCACAGACGCCTTATTAATAGGGAGTCATTTATCATTTGTCACATTAAAAAGTTACTATTGCCGCAATAAAAAAGTTACCATTAGCTCAATTATTTTTAGCAGCTACTATTTTTGACAGCTGCTATTTCTAGCAAGTAGATGGAATAACTTTTAAGCGCCGTCTTAAATCATGAATATGATTGGCTACTTGTTAGCGATATTTAAAGCATTTAATTGAACCGAATAGGTTTTATTAGCAGATAGCTTTTATTAACAGGCAGCTTTTATTCATAGGCGGCAATGTTTACAATGATAACCACCATAAAAATTTAGCCAACAGCTAGCCTATATCTCTTTACTTTATGTACTTATAAACAGGACATCTTTATGACAGATTATGATCGCATCACTGCTAACCCGCATTTTGATATGTTGATGAGTGCGCACAATACCGCCCAAAGCGCACAATATAACCAAAGCGCGCCCCAAGCCGCATTGGTTCCAATGGTGGTTGAGCAGTCAGCGCGCGGTGAACGCTCGTTTGATATTTTCTCACGCCTATTACGTGAGCGCGTTATCTTTTTGACCGGTCAAGTTGAAGACCATATGGCCAATCTTATTGTGGCGCAGTTATTATTCTTAGAAGCAGAAAACCCTGATAAAGACATCCATTTATATATCAACTCGCCAGGCGGCTCAGTCAGTGCTGGTTTGGCTATTTTTGATACCATGAACTTTATCAAACCTGAAGTTTCGACCATTTGTATGGGCGGCGCTTATAGCATGGGTTCATTCTTACTGGCAGCTGGCGAAAAAGGCAAACGTTATGCCCTAGCCAACTCTCGCGTGATGATTCACCAGCCTTCAGGCGGCGCGCAAGGTCAAGCAACCGATATCGAAATTAATGCGCGTGAAATTCTGAAAACGCGTGCTCGCTTGAACGAGATTTTGGCTGAGCGTACCGGTCAACCCGTCGAGAAAATCGAAAAAGACGTTGAGCGTGACTATTGGTTAGATGCCAAAGAAGCTAAAGAATACGGTTTGGTTGACGAAGTATTAGAGCGTCGCCCGACTTCTCTATAAGCGCTTTAATAGCAGCCGTCTACGAGACTTTAAAACATCAGATGCCTAAGCGCGATAGGGTAAGAGAAAATATATTAAGTGCCCGGCGCTTTTGCATCGATGTCCATAATCAGAATATTGATCAGTATAAAATTTTAGGAGTGCCTGTATATGGCAGAAGATAACACCCCGCAGTGTTCGTTTTGCGGCAAAGAAAAAAGTGAAGTAAAGCAGCTGATTGCCGCTGACGACGCCAATATTTGTAATGAATGTATTGAGCTATGTACAGACCTGATTGCCGATAGCGCCGAAGATGGTGACGACGACAGCGATATTGATACCTCTTGGGTCAATAAAAAGCTGCCAACACCAAAAGAGCTACGTGCCAAGCTTGATGAATATGTCATCGGGCAAGATGCGGCGAAAAAAGCCTTGGCAGTTGCGGTTTATAACCATTATAAACGCCTAAAAGTCAGCCAAACCTTAGCCAATGACAGCAAAAAAGCAAAGATTGGCGCTGATGATGCCATGGTTGAATTGGCAAAAAGTAATATCTTGCTGATTGGTCCAACCGGTTCTGGTAAGACTTTACTGGCGCAAACTCTAGCGCGCTTGCTTGATGTGCCCTTTGCGATGGCAGATGCCACGACTTTAACTGAAGCTGGTTATGTCGGTGAAGATGTCGAAAACATCGTGCAAAAGCTATTACAAGCCTCAGATTATGATGTGAGTAAAGCTGAGCAAGGTATCATTTATATCGATGAGATTGATAAAATCAGCAAAAAAGGCGACAACCCATCTATCACCCGTGACGTATCAGGTGAAGGTGTGCAGCAAGCCTTGCTTAAGCTTATCGAAGGCACGGTTGCCGCTATTCCGCCGCACGGTGGTCGCAAGCATCCACAGCAAGAGCTTATCCAAGTTGATACCAGTAATATTCTTATCATCGTTGGTGGTGCGTTTGCCGGTCTTGATAAAGTGATTCAGCAGCGTACAGAAAAAACAGGTATTGGCTTTAATGCTGATGTCAGCTCAAAAGACGATAGTAAACGTAGCTCAGAGCTACTGCAACAAGTAGAGCCGGAAGATTTGATCAAGTTTGGTCTTATCCCTGAGCTGATCGGTCGTCTTCCTGTGCTCGCTGCGCTCACAGAGCTTGATGAAGAAGCTTTGGTGCAAATTCTCACAGAGCCTAAGAATGCGTTGGTTAAGCAGTATAAATATCTGTTTGATATGGAAGGCGCTGACATTACCTTTACCAAAGAAGCGCTTGATGCGATTGCTAAAAAAGCAATGGCACGCAAAACAGGTGCCCGTGGTCTGCGCTCTATCGTAGAAAATGCCCTACTTGAAACCATGTATGAGCTGCCTTCAATGGAAAATGCTAAGACCGTACTCGTTGATGAAGCAGTAATCAACGACGGTAAAATCCCTGAGATCACCTTCTCTAACGGTGATTCAGAACAGATAGCGATAAACGCTTAAAAGGTCTTATCTGCTTTATTGAAGCGGTAATTAAAGTAAAAGTGTCTAGTGTAAATTATGCTAGACACTTTTTTTATGTCCGCTTACTTCTCATTTTATTTTTTGCAGCTAATGTAGTGGGTAAAAATGACAGCCGCGTTTATCAATTGCTATCAGCGCTTATCATCAATCATGCTAAAGTAGAAATACCAATACTATTAATGATACAAAGGACTGTTTATCATGCTTAACACTGTTTCTGGAAATGTCTCTGCAATCGCAACCTCACTACGCCAACATCTGCCTTTTTCCTCGCAGCAAGACCTTGACATTACCCCCTATTACCGCAACCATGTCGCTGCTATCACTGGTGCTGGCTCTGGCATGGGGCGCGAGCTTGCCATTCATTTAGCAAAAATGGGCTGCCACGTGGCGCTATCAGATATCAATGCTGAGCAATTGGCACAAACCAAGGATTTACTGGTCGGCTATGATGTCAAAGTCACCACCACGGTACTCGATGTCTCAGATAATAAAGCCGTCGAAGCGTGGGCGGATAGCGTGATGGCGGAGCATGGTAAAGTAAACTTTATCTTTAATAATGCGGGCGTAGCGCTTTATTCAAGCGTAGAAGGTAGCAGCATTAGCGAGCTTGAATGGGTCATGGATATCAACTTTTGGGGTGTGGTTTACGGCACCAAGGCATTTTTGCCATTGATTAAAAATAGCGTGAAAGAAAGCGAAATTGATGGTGGTAAAAAAGACAGTAAAGCACGTAATTTTAACGAACATGGTCATATCATTAACATCTCAAGCTTGTTTGGTTTGACCGCGCAGCCGTCACAGTCTGCTTATAACGCTAGCAAATTTGCCGTACGTGGCTTTACTGAAAGTCTGCGTCAAGAGCTAGACATTCAGCGCTGCGGCGTTTCAGCGACCTGTATTCATCCCGGTGGCATCAAAACCAATATCGCCAATAGCGCCCGTGGTAACGACAGTATCAGCGACCTTGGCATGCGTAGCGGCCGCAAAGCCATCAGTAGTTTTAATAAATTTCTAAAATTTGATGCCAGCGCAGCCGCTTGGATTATTTTACAGGCTGCCGCGACCAATCAGCCACGCTGCTTGATTGGCAGTGATGCCAAAATGATAGATGCTGTCCAGCGCGTATTCCCAGCACGCTATAGCAAGGTATTGAATGACGTCAATAAGCTATCGCGTCAATTAAAAGGCAAAAAACGCGCAAAAACGGCTAACCGTAAAGCGGCGATTGTTAATTAATATAGCGGCAGATAAACGATAATAAGTTAAACAGCTGTCGTTTATCCGATCTAAAACCGATACAAAGTGCTAACGGGGTGAGTTTTTTGCAGCCTCTGTCACGCCTGCGAACAGCAAGCAAGAAAAATCTATCCCATTAGCACAAGAATACTAACGTATCGATTTTATTTTGCACTTACTATATTAAAATGTCTTCATCAAAAAAAGCGCGTAAATATTTTCATATTTACGCGCTTTTTAGTAAAAGTAGTATGCTTTGCTATTTAGAACGTTCACCATCTGTTGGCATCATTTGTCGCTTTAGTGTTCTTTTTCAATTTAAAAACACTTTACGTATTTGTATTTGTATTTGATACAATTATGTTACTAGCAAATTACAGATTAATTACTGGTCGAGTTTTGATAGGCAGAATCAAGCGGATTAATAGCTAATATTAGGCAGTAGCGATAAGTTGAATGATATGACGCCAACTATGTTGGCATTGATCAATACTGAAATCCGAGCCATTTATTTAGCTAAAATCTTAAAATAAGTTTTGCCATCATGACGACCAAACTATCATATAAATATAGATTTACATATTATTTTCTAACATAAGGATATTCCAATGATAAACTTTCCACGTGCCAAGCCCTCATCCCTGTTAGTAGCCACTATCTTTGCCATCAGCGCTGTCAGTATGGCCGGCTGTAGTAATAGCAATGAGACCAAAGCCGTTGACCGTTTGGAAGAAGCAGAAGCCTTGGCTCGCGTTAAAGCCCTCGAAGCCCGTGCCGAAACGCTAAAAGGCAATATGCCAGCTGCCAGTGATATGAGCGCTAGCGCAGGCGGCGGTGATGCGGCAGGCGCAGCAGGCGGCAAACCAGCGATTAATATGCCAGACGAATCTACCATCCCAGATGACGAGCGCGGTGCCGCCATTCGTCGAGGTTTACAGATTGTCAATCATACTTATAAAGAGATGCCAAATAACGTTGGTAACCAGCTCAACTGTACCAGCTGTCATTTAGGCAACGGCTCAGAAGCGTTTGCGGCGCCATGGAATGGTCTGCCGGGCATCTTCCCTATTTATCGTTCGCGCGGAGGTCGTATCAACTCCTTGCAAGAGCGTGTCAATGGTTGTTTTGAACGCTCAATGAACGGTACAGCGCTTGATTTGGGCTCAGATGATATGAACGCCATTATCTCTTATATGACTTGGCTGTCGCAAGATATGCCCGTCGGCGTATCTCCTGAAGGTCGTGGATTTGTCAAAGTAAATAAAGAGTTAGAGCCAAACCCTGAAACGGGCGAAAAGCTATTTGCAGAAAAATGTAGCGTTTGTCACGGTGATAATGGCGAAGGTCAATATAATGACGATGGTACTTATATCTATCCTGCGGTAGCTGGCGATAAATCCTTTAATGATGGCGCAGGGATGGCACGTACTTATACTGCCGCCGCCTTTATCAAAGGTAAAATGCCATTTGGACAAGGTAATACGCTAAGTGACCAAGAAGCGGTCGATATTGCCGCCTACTTTACCCACTTGCCACGCCCTGTAAAAGCCAACAAAGACAAAGATTGGCCAAACGGCGATGCACCAAAAGATGTCCGTCGTTAATTAAAAAAGCTCATAAGTTATATAATATAAAAGCCCAGCTACTTGAATAGCTGGGCTTTTTTATAATTATTGATGCTTAGGATAATTTGATTAATTTAAGGCAGTTTCATATCGCCATCGACCAACCAACCAAGGCGGCGCATCACATAAGCGACCACCCCAGCGATGAGCGCAGGTAAAATAAACATCAATAAAATAATCGCCGTCCATAATTGAGCGCTACTCATAATTCCTTGTGATGCTTCAATGACGCCAAATACCCCGACCAATCCTGCCGTACCCATACCAGCACCAGTCGCCGTACAAGCCAGCCCAAAGCCAACGGTTGCGATAGGACCAACAATAGCACTGGCGATAACGGCTGGCAGTAAAACAATCGGTTTTCTAAGCACATTAGGGATTTGTAGCATACTGGTGCCAAGTCCTTGAGATATGACGCCACTGACGCCGTTATCTTTAAAACTGGCTACCGCAAAACCAATCATATGCGCCGCACAGCCAACGACCGCCGCCCCACCCGCTAAGCCGCCAAGCCCAATAGCGATACAGATAGCGGCGCTTGAGGTCGGTAGTGTTAATAAAATCCCAACGACGACTGCTATCACGATACCCATTAATAATGGCTGCAATTCAGTTGCGGCTTGAATGCCTTGACCAATCGCATTGACCGCAGCAACGACCGGAGGATTAAGCAGCGCACAGACGATTAGGGCCACCGTACATACTAACAATGGTATCAGCAAAATATCGAGCTTGGTTTTGCCCGCGACCCAAGTACCTGCACGATAAGCAAATACTGAGGTCAAATAAGCACCAATCGGATTACCGGGCACAGCAGCAAAGGTTGCTGGACCGGCTTCTTGCGCGATAAATAAGTTGCCTGCCATCAAAGCTTCAGAATGCGCACCAAGCATCCCTGCAACCAAGCAGCTTAGCATCACTAACGTTGGCGCTTTAAGATAGTAAGCGATACCGACACCGATACCCGCACCCATTAATACTGAGGCCAGTTTTCCAACCGCAACCAAGGCGGGCAAGTTTAACCAGCCACCGATTTGCGAGATGATAAGACCGGCAATCAGGGTAACAAACAATCCTAACGCCATGCCAGTGAAAGCATCGATAAAATATTTTTGAAAAAAAGCTCGAATCATACCGACGGATGCAGTTTCTGAAGGTGTCACAGTCATCATGATGCTCTTATGTTAAGTTTGATAAAAGATGCCAAAAAATATATCAAAAAAAAGGGATAAAAAAAGCGCCACCGTGACGCTTTTTTTAATCAATGCTGTAAGTCTAACGACGCTGTTCGACAATGATAGAATCTATACCATTATTTTGTAGGCGTTGCTGGGCGGTGGCAACCGCTTGACGGTTATTCATCGGGCGTGAGATAACCTGATAGATAGGCAAACCATTACCTGTAGTATTTTTTACCACTCGAGCGTCCACACCCGCCATCAAGACTTGGGCACGGCGACGATCTGCTTCATCCGCATCGCCAAAGCTGTTGATTTGCAGAATATAAGTAGCAGGTTTGGCCGCTTGAATGCTTGCAGTACCAGCGCTGGGTTTGTTCGCAGCCGCGCCTGCATTCGCGCCTGTATTGTTGGCAGCTGGTGTACCATCGTAAGTCGCATCTTCTTCAACGATGACAATATCGTCATCATTACTGCTGGTGGCTGCATTATTAGCATTGTTGCCACGATTCGGCTCAATAGTGGTATTTTCAGAGATGCCAAAGTTACCCGCATCAGTAGCGGGCGTCGTACTTTGAGGCTGATTAACGACTACATCTGGCTCGAAGTCAGTGATTTGACCTGCTTGGCTATCACCGCCTTCCCCAAAGTCTTCATCAGGGATGGTTGCCATCTCTTGATTGGGCAAAATATCATAAAACTCATAATCACCATTATCGGTGTCGGTATCGACTCGTTGCTGAACTTGTCTATCAGGGTCGGTACCGTCATCGCTGCCCGCAGGACTAAAATTAAACAATGGTGAGAGGTATAAAAACACCCCAATCATGAGCGTCAATACCGCCCCAACAAACATCCATAATAAGCCTGACACACTACTTGTTTTGCGTTTTTCAGTGGCACCTTTTGGTTTTTTGGCTAACATGGATCTCGTTCTCCCTACTGAATATATCTATCGTTGTCGAATTATCAATGTTGAACTGTCATTGTCGAATTGTTATTGCCAAATAGTCGTCGGCGGATGATGGCTAGCAGCCGTCTCTCTTTATACTACATACTAGACGGCGCAGACAAGCCTAATAAGCTAAGCCCATTACTCAATACCTGCCTGACCGCCTTAGATAAGCGTAGGCGAGCTTGCATCATATCCATCTCATCTTGGCTTGGCGTCTCACCCGAGGTTAGGCTGACGGGCAAGATACGATTGCTATCGTACCAACCATGAAATAACGCGGCCAACTCTTTTAGATAGTTGGTTAAGATATGCGGCTCATAACCTGTCGCTGCACGTAGCAAGGTTGCCGGATAAGCGCCAAGTAATTTAATCAATTCTTCTTCGCTCGGTGCAGTCAATAACTCTTGCTTTTCAGCGCCAGTAATATCGTCTACTTGCAGACCACTGGTTTCTAGTTTTTCTAACACGCGGCAAACCCGTGCATGTGCATACTGAATATAGAAAACCAAGTTGTCTTTACTTTGCGATTTGGCAAGCTCTAAGTCAAAGTCAACGTGGACTTCAGGCTTACGGGCGACGTAATAGAAGCGCGCGGCATCGTTACCGACTTCATGACGCAGCTCACGTAAGGTGACAAATTTGCCCGAGCGCGACGACATTTGCACTTTTTCACTACCGCGCCATAAGGCGACAAACTGTACCAATACCACATCAAGACGGTCGGCATCGATACCAAGCGCCGTTAACGCCGCTTTCACCCGTGGGACATAGCCATGATGGTCAGCGCCCCAAACGTTGATAACTTTATCAAAACCGCGATCAAATTTGTTTTTATGATACGCGATATCAGAGGCAAAATAGGTGCTTTGACCATTGGCACGGCGAACGACACGGTCTTTTTCATCACCAAAATCGGTCGATTTAAACCAAATATTGCCATCTTTTTCGTACAAATAGCCTTTTTCATCTAGGATTTGTAAGACAGGTTCAATCTCGCTATCGATTGATCTTTCGCTAAACCAACATTCATAGCGGACGCCAAAGTCATTTAAGTCGTCTTTGATATCAGCCAAAATGCTGCTAAGCGCTGCATTTAAAAACAGCTCGTAGCCATCACCAAGCAAGGCTTTACTATTGGCAATCAGTCCGTCGATATGGGCTTCTTTATCGCCCGACAGCAGCACTTTTTCGCCGTCTGCATTTATCTCAAACTGTGCATCTGCTGGTACGTCTTTGGCAATTTCTGCAAAACTATGCACATAACTATCAGCGTGCTGGGTTTTTAGTGTTTGAGCAATATCACTGACATAATCGCCTTGATAGCCATTGACTGGGAATGTGACTGGTTCAGCGTTGGCTTCTAGATAACGCAAATAAGTACTGGTCGCTAAGATATCCATTTGGCGACCGGCGTCATTAACATAATACTCACGCGTGACGTCATAACCAATGGCTTCAAGCAAGTTTGCCACGCTCATACCAAAGGCGGCACCGCGACCATGACCGACGTGCAAACTAGACGTTGGATTGGCCGAGACAAATTCAACTTGGATTTTTTGACCTTTAAACTGCTTGCTTAAACCAAAGCGTTCTTGCAGCTTAAAGATATCGTCTAACACGGCAAATTTGGCTTCAGTATTTAAAAATACGTTGATAAAGCCAGGACCTGCGATTTCTACTTGGCGAATATTTTGGTTTTCAGGCAAGGCGTTGACGATTTTTTCAGCGAGCTGGCGCGGATTGGCTTTCGCAGCTTTGGCGGCCGTTAGCGCGATATTGCTCGCAAAATCACCATGACTGGTGTCTTTTGTCCGTGTAATTTGGCTGTTGTTTTGCCAATCAGCCGGTAGTTCGCCGTCATTTTTTAGGGCTTGGATGGCACTATCAAATAGTGAGGCGAGCGTATCAATTTGGGCTTGTGACATAGGACTATAAACTCAGATAAATGAACAAAAAAATTGGTGAAATATAAGATAATACAAAAAAAATAAGTAACCTATAAATATAACAACCTTTAGGCGCTATTGCACTATTTGAACCAAAAATAGCGTTAAAATTACCACTTTTATACTGGATAGGCATAGCTTAGGAGATGATGGCTATTATAGGCTGCAAATACAGGGTTGTTTAGGCTGATTGTAGCGTTACTGTTGCCTGACGTTAGCGAAATATTTATAGCGGCTCTATTCCGCGTTATAATGAAAAACAGTTATCGCCTGCTTTTTCTATACATTATCGTCTCATTTATAAAAAATCATAAAAAAAGCCTCAGAGCGTGCGCCACTTTACACTTTCATCTATAGGATAAAACCATGTTTGCTATTGCAGCCAGTACCGTCACCAGTTGGGGTATGTATATTTTATTGCCCATTTTTATTGCCTTTTTATTCTTTATCATTTGGGACCTATCAAAACAATCTGAAGCGGGTCGTGCGGGTACTTTTTGGATGTTTTTAGCTCTTGGTGCAGGCTTTATTGGTTTTATCCTCAAGGTTTTAATAGAAATGGCATTTAAACGCTGGTTTATTTAATCGGTATTTGCCATAGCTATTTCTCAAAACACTGCTCATTTTAGAAACATCGCATTTAAAAGTAATGACAGCCTTGTGCGAAATTCGTAGCTCTAATCCTCTGTTTGCAGTCTAACCCCTTCTTTGCAATAGTTATTTTTTTGCAATGAGGGTCGCACGTTTCGGTGCTGGATAGCCTTCGATGGTTTTGCTGGCATCATTAGGGTCTAAAAAATCCGCCAACGAATGATAAGTCATCCATTCGGTTTTGCGCTGCTCAGCGGTAGAAGTAACGGCAACATCGACGCAGCGTACTTCGGTAAATCCTGCTTTTTCTAACCAACCAATGAGTGCATCGACCGATGGCAGAAAATAGACATTATTCATCTGGGCATAACGGTCGTGCGGCACGAGTACGGTATTGGCATCGCCATCGATAACCAAGGTTTCAAGCACCAGCTCGCCACCTTTAACCAACTGACCTTTTAGCTGTTGCAAATGCTCAAACGGCGATTGACGATGATAGAGCACGCCCATACTAAATACCGTATCGAATAGCTGACTGTGCTCCGGCAAAGCTTCAAGCGGTACCGGAATATAATGGGTACGGTGATTGTCAGCATTACCAACAAAATGGCGAATTGCCATAAACTGATGATAAAACAGGCATGATGGGTCAATGATAATAACTGTCTCCGCTCCTGCGCCTGCCATCCGCCAACCGTGATAACCTGAGCCACCGCCCACATCCAATACGCGCCGACCTTTTAAATTGCCTAAATGCGGCAACACTCGCTGCCATTTCCAATCGCTATGCCATTCGGTATCGATTTTTATAGCGGACTCGTCACTACCAATCCGACCACCAATCTGAAAAGGCCCTTTCCGCCACGGCATTAGCTGCTTTAACAGTGCCATTGTTTGTTTACGCTCAGAGTCGCTGAGATTAGCGGCAACCGTCAAGACATCGTTGTCTAAGTCGACATCATTGACTGTTATTTCTGGCAATCGTGCTACCGATGCTTGATAAGCGGGTGCGTGAGCGTAATTGGCTTTATCTTTTATGTCATTGAGCCATGTCGGTAACCGCGTTAGCCACTCATAAGCGCTCGGCTGCTGCTGTGCCAGTGCTAGCAAGGTCAAATATAATTCACGTTCAGCGTGGGTGATGGTGTCGTTAAGCATAAAGGGCGGCTACCGTATTGATAAAGCACTGATAAAAACTTCGATTTGGCGAAAAATTTGCGCTGATTAAGTGTTATTTAAACGCCACAATAGAGACAAAGTTTAAAAACTGAAACCACGTCAGATGACGCTCAAAGCCAACTTGCGCTAGACGCGCATGATGCTCATCCAAGGTATCAGTAATCAAAACGTTTTCTAACGCATTACGTTTGCCGCTGATTTCCATCTCGGTATAGCCATTGGCACGTTTAAAGTCGTAATAACGCTCAACCAACCACGCATCATACTGCTCGTCAAAAGCATGGGTTTTTTCGGTTAATACTAAAATTCCACCTTCACTTAATGCTGCATAAATTTTCTCTAATACCGCCACTCTATCGGCAGCGGGCAAAAACTGCAGCGTCAAATTAAGAATGACCATATCGCATGGCTCAAACTCAACATCACGAATATCAGCGGTGATCACTTCAATATTATGCGCTGGATAATTTTCCGTTAATAAAGCACTCGCTTCTGTGGTCATCGCTGGTGAGATATCAATCGCTTTAATCTGTAAATCTTGCGGCTCAAACTCGCCTGCCAACGCCATACTTGCCGCACCCAATGAGCAGCCCAAATCATACACACGGCTGACGCGTTGCCCATTATTGTCCTGTTGGCGGTACTTACAATGGCGACGGGCAAATATCGGCAACATCGCTAGCACCTGACCATAACCGGGTACACTACGGCGAATCATATCGGGAAAACATGCCACCACTTGTTCATCAAAAGAAAAACGCGCCGCTTTATCGAGTGGCGTGGTAAATAAGGTGTCATGTTTAATGATGTCGTTTTTAACGGTATCGTTTTTAACGGTGTTATTAACAACAGTAGTTGGCTTGGTATGGCTCATGGGGTGGCTCGTTTTTTGATGGTGGTTCGTTTTTTGATAATGTAACTTTGATTTTTGATAACAGAACTATAATGAAAGAGTATGGCATTAATGGTTTTTAAGACATTTTTAGATAGCAAAAGCCCATTATAACATTACTGTTTGTTACTTATCGCGGGCAACTGCCCTGCTAAGCTAAATGTATATTGCTGAATAGAGAATTTTTTAATCAAATACCTTTAAGATAAGGGCTATTTGTTAAACACACTATTTAGCGCATATTTTATCGTTAGAATAATAGGAACAATTATGCAAACCATTATATTAGGCGGTGGCTGCTTTTGGTGCACCGAATCGGTATTTTTATCGGTAAAAGGCGTGCAATCTGTCGTTTCAGGTTATATGGGCGGTGATGCCGTTTCTGCCAATTACGAAGCAGTCTGCGGCGGTGATACAGGCCACGTTGAAGTGATTAAAGTTGCATTTGATGAATCTATCGTACCCTTAGAAGTGGTACTCGATGTGTTCTTTGCTACTCACGATCCCACCACCATGGACCGCCAAGGTAACGATGTCGGCAGCCAATATCGCAGCGTGGTTTTCTATACCGATGAAGCGCAAAAACCAACCGTCGACCGTACGATTAATAAACTGCGTGATATGGGGCTCAATGTGGTCACAGAAGTACATCCTGCTGTTGAGTTTTATAAAGCCGAAGAAACCCATCAAGACTTTTTTAATCGCAATCCGGGGCAGGCTTACTGCAACTTTGCCATACCGCCAAAACTTGCTAAGCTGCGCAAAGAATTTAGTCAGTATATGGTGAGCTAAACGATTACCGTAATTTTTAGACGCTATAAAAGCCAAGGGTTGATACGCTTGGCTTTTTTATTGCGTTTGGCGGTATGATAATGTTAAACCTTTAAAGCATTGATAGGCTAGGAATAATGGTATGAATTCTAAATTTTGGCAACAACGCTGGCAGGAAGGACGTATTGGCTTTCATAAGTCTGACGTCAACCCTGAGCTCATCAAACATTTTTCTAATCCGGCGTTGCCCGCAGGTAGCCAAGTATTGGTGCCTTTGTGCGGTAAATCAGTTGATATGGTATGGCTGGCTCACGCAGGCTATGATGTCGTTGGCATTGAGCTGGTCGAATCAGCCGTACAAGCGTTCTTTATTGAGCAAAATATAACCCCTACCATTACTGAGTTTACTAGCGCTGCTGATGGCTCAACTTTAAAGCGCTATCAAGGTCAGCTTGCTGGTCAAACCATTACCTTATGGGTAGCAGATATTTTTGCCCTGAGTCCTACAGCTATTGGCGACATTGATGCCGTTTATGATAGAGCGGCATTGATAGCCTTGCCAGCAGACGTGCGCCCTGATTATAGTAAGCAAATATATAAGCTTAGTAATAACGCGCCACAGCTATTAATTACCCTGAACTATGATCAAAGTAAAAAAGACGGCCCGCCTTTTTCAATCAGTCGGGAACAATTAAAGCAGTATTATGACGCTAATTATGAAATTATTGAGCTTGAAAGCCAGTCATCAACCCTTAATTCTGCAGCCGAACTATCGGTAACTGAGCATGTTTGGCTATTAAGTAAAAACCAAGATTAATTAGCACAGCAAGTAAGGATAAAGTAATAAAGTAAGCAGCGACTAAATAATAATGGAGAGAGCCGATGAAAGTCTTAGTGAGCCTTGTCAGTTTAAGCGCTTTTTTACTGGTCGCTTTACCCGGTCCGCTTTATAAGTATGGTGTCGTCGACTTAGGTACCGCATTTATGGGTTTTAAGTTTGGGGTGTTTGCGGGTATCGCTGCTCTTATCTTGCTGGTGTTGCAAATCCTATTTAAACGCAAAACAGTGACGCTTGGCAGTACGATAATGGCGCTGCTACTGTCTACTATTGCTATTGCAATACCGCTTAGCATGCTGAATAAGGGCAAAAGTGTGCCGCCCATTCATGATATTTCGACCGATTTGGTAAACCCGCCTGAATTTGTAGCCATTGCCCCACTACGTGCTGATGCACCAAACCCAGTTGAGTATGCAGGTGTAGAAGCAGCAACCCAACAGCGCGCCGCCTACCCTGAACTACAAACATTGAATTATCTCCAATCAAAATCCGAGCTGGTCGAGGCAACCAAACAAGCCATCGATAATTTAGGTTGGCAGCTGGTAAATATTGATGCTGACCAAGGAATTGTCGAAGCGACAGATAGGACGATGTGGTTTGGTTTTAAAGATGATGTCATCGTACGTATCACTGATAACGGTAGCGAGCGCCTGGTCGATATCCGCAGTAAATCACGGGTTGGGGGTAGCGATTTGGGTAAAAATGCCGAGCGTATTCATGATTTTATTGAGGAGTTGGATAGTATTTTGACAAAGTAGATTTATTAAATGGCTGTCAAAACCGCTTACCCGCATTAAAATCAGAGACTTCTCTAAAGTTGTGCAGTGCCATATTTGCCCCAATCCCTCTTCTAACCTCACGCTCACGTCAATTTATAGTAACTGAGTGCTTCGATACCTTTTCTTTACTATTGAGATTGGTTACTCTAAGTCAATACTAGCTTTATTAGCCTTGCTCCATTTCTAAATGATAATTTTGACGTTTATAGGATATTCTCATGCGTTTGACTCCATTCTCCACTTTATCGCTGCTTAGCATCGCGGTTGGCCTTAGCCTTGCCAGTACTGCTCAAGCCGCCAGACCACCAGCGCCAGACTTATCTAATAGCGAGTTCCAACAGTGCTTAGATGGTCTAAAGAACTCTAGCAAATTCCGCGGCGTCGATAGCTTTACCTTTAATAACTATCGTCCAAGCCAGTCTGACCCTAGCGTCATTCAGTCGTTAAACTATCAACCCGAATTTCAAAAGGACGTCTGGGATTATCTGTCGTCACTTGTCGATACGGAACGAGTAGAAGATGGTATCCGCGCCAAGCGTCAATGGGCAGACACACTGCGCCGCATCGAATCGCGCTATGGTGTCAAAGCCGAGCACGTATTAGGGGTTTGGGGCGTAGAGTCTAACTTTGGTCAGACATTGGGGAAAAAGCCTTTGTTTGAATCTTTAGCGACGCTGTCTTGTTTTGATCGTCGTCAGAGCTATTTCCAAGGCGAATACGCCAATGCGCTAAAAATTGTACAAAATGGCGATATCGCACCCAGCGATATGACCGGTTCTTGGGCTGGTGCATTTGGGCAAACACAATTTATGCCAAGTACCTTTTTAGAATTGGCCGTCGATTTCGATGGTGATGGTCGTCGCGACTTGGTTAATAGTGTCCCTGACGCGCTTGCCTCTACTGCCAATTTCCTCGATAAACGTGGCTACCGCTCAGGTGAGCCATGGGGTTATGAAGTCAAACTGCCGAGCGGATTTTGGGGTGCATCGAACCGTAAAGACAAAAAATCTATCAGTCATTGGCGCAATCAAGGACTGACATTGGCGAACGGTAGCCCGCTGCCGTCTGATTTGAATAGTGCCGGTCTATTATTACCTGCAGGTCCTGACGGTCCCGCTTTCTTAGTCGGTAAAAACTTCGATACCTTCTATTCGTATAATGCCTCAGAAAGCTATGCACTGGCGATTGCCCATTTATCGGATTTAATTACACGCGAAGATAGCAGTAAAACCGACTTTATTACCGCTTGGCCAACTGACGACCCTGGTATTGGTCGCCAAGAATCCAGAGCAATTCAGCAAGCATTATTAAATGCCGGCTACGATATTGGAGAAGTCGACGGTATCATCGGTGATAATACGCGTACTGCGATTCAACAATATCAATCAAGCCATGGTATCTTCCCAGCCGATGGACGCGCAGGACAGAAGTTTTATCGTGCAATCATTGGTAATACCGCTGCTACTGGCAGCTCTCAGTATGGCAACCAATATGGGCAGCCAGCAAACAGTCGTCCTTTAAATCCTGCCCCTGCCGACCGTATGGGACAATTGATTCAGCAGCAAACTAGCCCTAAATCCACTTCTAACACTTACTCCGTACAACCATCACCATCACCATCAAGCAATACGCGCTATCGCCGTGTGACCAGTCCTGATGGCACAGTGAAACTCGTGCGTGTGGATGAAGGTTCGTAGTTAGATATTAAAATGAACGGTTAAAGCTATGATATTTAATTACTAGCGTTAGCCAGCTAACAAAAAAGCCACGCAAATTAGCGTGGCTTTTTTTTATAAAATACATTTAAGGCTTTAAGAATAAATGGTCGTTATTAAATAATCTCTATAAACAACTGCTACTAAACAATCGGTGGCGGGGTTGGTTTACCGTTGTCGCCATCCCAGTTTTCACGCGCTTTCTCATCTAAATCAGCAGGCGTTTTTGGCTCCCATTTACCATTTTCTTTCCACGTAGCATCGCCCCAATCGGCATCTTCTTCTTTTCTATCCAAATCTTTATAGGCTTGAGTCGGATCAATACCGCGACGCTTCATATCGGCTACTTGCTCTTCCAAGGTATGAAACTGGTTTGCTTCGTGCATTTTCTCTTCCAAGCTGGTTAATTCAGTGTTTAATGTATCTTTTTTAGAGTTGCTCATTATTTATTCTCCCTAGTTGTTCAATATTGTTATGTACTTATCAGCTTCATTATTACGGGTATTGCCTAGCTTCACAACCATTGAGACGTATGCTTTGTATTACAAAACGTAGCCATGGGCGTCTTAAAATTTATTTAGAGCGCAAAATGTAACAGTTAAATCGTTAGAGGCAGCCATCAATCAGGCTTTTATAGATAAACCTAGCTGATTATAAATTGAATAAGATATTTATTAATAATAAGAGTGATACGTGGCGTTAATTCAGAGGCAGCGACGGCTGACTGTCTATTTTTGGCTTTTTATCGGCCAATAGACTTTTTGCATGGTAGGTGAGTTTCCATAGCTCTTGGGTGACCCGCGTGCCATAAGTGGTTAATTGTATCCAGTTCGCCGCTACTAACTGACGCTGCAATTGATTTAAATCATCCTGAGAAATCTGACAGCGCGCCACAGCATGAACGTTTGGCATGTCTTTTTTAATATCTGCCTCAGCTCTCGTAGCGATTAAGCGATTGATAGCGCTCTGCAAACCATAGCTTGAAAAGGTCGCAGGTATTTTCATCAAGGTGACTAATACCTCTTGCCACGACAAAATCATGGGTCTGGTCACATCGGTTAAATTACCACCCTCATAAGCTTGCGCTTTATATTGAACCTCAAAAGTTTCGGTCAGTATGATGGGTTTACTTACACTATCAGCGGTAAGATGATTAATAATAACTGGATGTTCTTGAGCTTGTTTAGACCCTCTATTGGTCGAAAAGCTAGCAGACATCTCTTCAGTAAGTGCCGATTTATTCGCTTTCATCAGCTCGTCACTGACTCTTACCCAGCCATCCTCTACCCCATGATTGGCGACCATTTTATAGTAGGCTTGAATAAGCAACTGCTCGATATCGTTTTCGTTCTCATAATAATAAATCTTATCGGCTTTTTTGGTCACCATATTGGTGAATTCTTGCAGCTGCCGACTGATATTGACCTCATTATGGTGGCTCTTAACCAATATTAGCAAGGGTTTGAGCTTGGCTTTGGCATTGAGGTAGCTCAAATGCATTTGACTAACACCGGTATTTTGCGCCGTACCATAGCTATCACCAATAATCATCAGCGCATAATCACAGGCATCGATACACTGGCGCCCATATAACGACGCTTTCGGTAATTTGCTAGAAACGTCATAAGTTAAAAATGCGCGGGCTTGAAAAAACATCGCCACACTGTCTAAAACCAACAGCTGGTCGTTGTCAGCGCATATGACGTGAATATGATAGCGACGGTTTGGCACAATCACCTCTAAGCTTAGGTAGTGATATAAATAATAGTCATATCAATTGCTAAATAAATTGCTAACGAAATCAGGAGCATCTCAAATATTCTGTTTAGCAAATACTAGCCTAGCACAATATTACTGAGATGCGTTTAGTTTATTACTAATTCCATTAATATATTGCGGGATTATAACAGCTAGCTGATTATTGAGCAGATAAAAAACGCTTCTTAGGATAAAACAAAGCCGCTTAAGGCGAAAGGTAATAGTGTATATCAGTCTGCTGGCCTAACAAATGCTGTATCACCACACCTAACTGCTCATCATATTTGGTCGCATAAAAGGTCAATGGCGGCGATAGATTCACCCTTGTTGCCTTATCTTTTAACGCCTCATCAGCTGCAACCTCGGCGGGCAACGCCAATAACTGGTTTGTTAACAACAGTTGCTTGACGCGCTCAGCGATTGCTTGCCCTGAGTCGACAATTTGTATCGCTAATTGCTGCTCTGCAATCTCTTGGCGTAAAAACGCTTTAAAAAAGGGATAATGGGTACAGCCTAATACCAACTGGTCGATACCCTCTTGGGTGAATAGGCGTAATTGCTGGCGTAAATCCTGCGCGGTTTTACTGTCTTTTGGCATACCCGACTCAACCCAAGGGACCAATTTTGGGTCAAAATACTTGGTTACTTTGGTGGCATGGGGGCTGGCAACGTTAGTGATGACATCGTTAAGTAACGTCCCATTTAAAGTCGCTTTCGTTGCCAATACCGCGACATGACCGGTTTTACTGGCTAAGACCGCAGGTTTTAAAGCAGGTACCAAACCGACAATGGGCAGCTGCGGATAACAGCGTCTGGCGGTCTCTAATGCATAAGCTGAGGCGCTATTACAGGCGATAACGATAAGCTTGCAGCCTTGTTGGTATAGCCATTCTACCGCTATCAGCGTCAAGGCTTTAATATCCTCACTATCACGATTGCCATACGGTACATGCAAGGTATCAGCATAATAAACATAACGTTCATGCGGTAATTGCTGAGCCAAGTGTAGATAAACCGACAACCCTCCAACGCCCGAATCAAACACGCCTATTGGCGCGCTGCGATCATTTTTAACCGCATTATTTATCACGCTATTATTCGACATAACCTTTTTAATATTCGTATTATGATTGGTAAATATCATTGAGGCTGTATCAAGGCTCTCATAGCTTGTATTGTTTGGAGCTGCTTTTACGGCAATTTTCATTGCTATCTTACCGCCGTTTTTATATAGATGTTAAATATTATCGGATGCTAAATATGTTTTATTCTTAGCTGAATGGCATCGATAATGCATAAGACTTACCGCCACTTTGCAGCGTTAGTATCGTCTCACCATCACGCTCTGTCAATTCCCCAATTTCCGTTAAATGATAAAAGGCGTTACGCCCAATCAGCGCGCGCAAGTTATTTCGTACCATCATATAAGGACGAACTTGGGTATCGCTTTCTAAGGGTTTATTTTCTTTGTTTTTATCATTATCATAAATGCTGCTAGCATTAATATTACTGGTATCGTCTTCAGGTATATAAGCACGCAGACTAATAGTATGCTCATCATCTAAACGCACCACATCGCCCGTGGTGGTGGTAAATTCCAGCCAGCGCTTATCGTCTTCATCAACGATACCGACATCGTTAATCAATAATGGTGCATCTTCTACTTGAATACGCAGCTTTTGTACCGGTGTCTTTAAAAAATACTCAACCTTGCCAGCATTTTCCTCTTTCCATAAGATAGTGGCAAATAAATTAACTAATGACTGCCGGGTCATGTGCACGCCTTCGTGCCACCACTCGCCATTGGCTTTGATAGTCAAATCCATATCCTCTACTTGCTCAGGATGCCATTTCTCAAGAGGCGGTATGGCGCGTCCTTCACGTATGCCGGCTGCCGACTTAAAATACTGGCTAAGCGCATCCATATTTTTAAGCTCGAACGCTATATCATGTGGGGCTTGAGCGTTATTTTCAGCAGCGGTATCGACACTTTTATTGTTATCATTCATCATACAATCCTTTATTTAGTAATCAAAGTTTGGCAAATCTGTTATTACTATAAATTTTAGTTTCGGGTATGATGAAAGCCTATCGTCATTGTACCCCTACTCAGCCATTCTTACCTTAACATTGATACCCAGAAATGCGTATCGTGTTTGTAGGACTTTTCTTTTATAATGAGTAACGATTTTTTATTTCAAATGGTTCAGTGGGTGTTGTATTAATGACACATTTTACGTTGTAGGTTGATATTTTTTATATCGGATATTTTTAATCTTAACGTCGTCAATTGATGCCGCAAAGACAGTTTTTATCGGGCAGCCATATGTCTGAGTAACGTTAGCGCCGCAAGCCTTATTATTCAATTGTTAAGCTAATGATGCCCTGAGATAAGCCACTACAAGTTTAGGAGTAGGTATGCAAGAGCAAGACAATCAAACGCCAGTCGTTGATAGTGACATCGTAAATAGCGATACCGTAAATACTGATACACCAGTAGCAGAAACGGTAACTGTAGAAGCTAAAGAAGTCGCCACGACTGAAGAAGCCGCTGAAGTTGAAGCGACAGAAGCTGCTGCTTCTGTGGTAGACGCTCCTGTGTTAAAAGAAACACCTGAGCCTGTCGTAGAACCGGTCGCCGCAGAGCCTGAAATCGAACGTGAGTCGATGGAATTTGACGTCATTGTCGTCGGTGGTGGTCCTGCCGGTTTGTCTGCCGCCATTCGTCTACGTCAGCTCGCTATCGAAGCTGGTAACGATGAGTTTATGGTTTGTGTGGTCGAAAAAGGCTCTGAGTTCGGTGCGCATACCTTATCTGGCGCTGTCATCGAGCCACGTGCTTTAAACGAGCTGATACCAGACTGGAAAGAGAAAGGCGCACCATTAAACGTGCCAGCCACTGAAGATCGCTTCTACTATTTGAATTCAGCCACTCGTTCAACCAAGGTTCCTGACCCTCTTATTCCAGCCCCAATGCACAACAATGGCAACTATATTGTTTCATTAGGCAATGTGGTTCGTTGGTTAGCCGTACAGGCTGAAGAGCTTGAAGTCATGATGTTTCCAGGTTTCCCTGCTGCTGACATTCTATACAACGATGACGGTTCTGTACGTGGTATCTTGACTGGCGATATGGGTGTGGCTGCCAGTGGCGAAGCCAAGGCTAGCTTTGAGCCTGGTTACGAGCTGCTTGCCAAGTACACTATCTTCGCTGAAGGTAGCCGCGGTCATTTGGGCAAACGCTTAATCAGTCGTTTCGGTCTTGATAAAGACTCTGACCCTCAGCATTACGGTATTGGTCTAAAAGAGCTGTGGGAAGTTGCACCTGAGAAACACGAGCAAGGTGTGGTCATGCATGGTCTTGGTTGGCCATTGACCGAGACAGGTTCTACTGGTGGTTGGTGGTTATACTTTGATGAGAATAACCAAGTCAGCTTTGGTCTTGTCGCTGATTTGTCTTACCACAACCCATATATGTCGCCATTCGATGAGATGCAGCGCTTAAAAACCCACCCTGTCATCAAAAACGTACTAGAAGGCGGTAAGCGCATCTCTTACGGCGCACGTGCGTTGACCAAAGGCGGCTTAAACTCATTACCAAAATTCACCTTCCCAGGTGGCGTGTTGGTCGGTGATGATGCTGGATTCTTAAACCCTGCGAAGATTAAAGGCACGCATACTTCTATGAAGTCAGGCATGCTAGCTGCAGAAGCAATTTTTGAAGCATTACAAGCTGGTCGTGAGCATGACGAAGTAGTGGCTTATACCACTATGTATAAAGAGTCATGGCTGTACCAAGACAACTACGAGTCGCGTAACTTCTCGCCTGCGATACATCGCATGGGTCTGTTTATGGGCGGCGCGTTTACTTTTATCGAGCACAACTTGTTGAAAGGTAAAATGCCATTTACCCTACACGACAATCTTCCTGACTACGATCAGCTAGAACGTGCGGCTCATGCCTACCAGCCAACCTATCCTAAGCCAGATGGTAAATTGATATTTGATAAATTATCGTCAGTATTTGTCTCTAATACCAACCACGCTGAAGACCAACCAACGCATTTAAAATTGACTGATTCAACAGTGCCTATCTCTATTAACTTACCACTATATGCTGAGCCTGCGCGTCTGTATTGTCCAGCGGGCGTTTATGAAGTGGTAAAAGATGCCGAAGGCGCTAAATTTGTGATTAATGCGCAAAACTGCGTCCATTGTAAGACCTGTGACATTAAAGATCCGTCACAGAACATTACTTGGGTGACGCCAGAAGGCGGCGGCGGTCCTAACTATCCAAACATGTAAACCATGTAAACCATGTAAACCATGTAAACCATGTAAACCATGTTTGAGATAAACATAGCTTAATAAAAAAAACCGCTCTTAATGATAAGGGCGGTTTTTTATTGTTTATAACTTTAATGGCTCAATTTCTTGATTGACTGATAAAGGCTAATCAGTCCACGCATCACGATTGGCTTCATCTTTTAATTTCACAAAGTCATCGGGATTAAACTTGATTTGATCGCCCGTTTTACCTTCTTTGATTTGTCTTTCGTAATCGCGCAATATGCGCAGCGCTACGGGTGACAAGATTAAAATCGCTATTAAGTTAACGAGTGCCATTAGACCCATCGATAAGTCAGCGAAGTTCCAAATCGCAGGTAAGCTCGCAATTGCGCCGACAAACACCATGCCCAAAACCATAAAGCGGAAAATCATGATCATTACCTTGGCATTTTTCTCGCCAGAGATAAATTCAAGATTCGACTCACCATAACTGTAATTGGCGATGATAGAGGTAAATGAGAAGAAGAAAATAGCAATCGCGACGAAAATCACGCCCATATCGCCCACATACTGCGACAATGCTAACTGGGTTAACTGAATACCCTCTTGCTCGACACTCGGGTCGACGACGCCAGAGAGGATAATAATGGCAGCGGTTGCGGTACAGATAACCAGCGTATCCATAAATACACCCAGCATTTGCATAAAACCTTGCACCGCTGGATGATCAGGATGGCTTTTTGCCGTTGCTGCCGCATTAGGCGCTGAGCCCATACCGGCTTCGTTAGAAAATAGACCGCGCTTGATACCATTAATCATTGCCTGCGCAATACCATAACCAATCACACCGCCCGCTGCCTGCTCAAAGCCAAAGGCCGATTTTACAATCAAGGCAATCGCCGCTGGGAATTCGCTAAAATTGGTAACAATAATATAAAGCGCCAATAAGATATAAAGAATCGCCATGACGGGCACGATTTTACCCGCGATACGCGCAACCGAACGCAAACCACCAAATACTACTGGCGCAACCAGTAGCACCAATACCAAACCTGTCATCCATGTTGGGATACCAAAGGCTTCATTGGTCGCTTGTGCAATCGTATTTGACTGCACGCCGTTGAATGCCAAACCAAAAGCAACCAACAAACAAAGCGAGAAAAATATCGCAAGCCAACGTTTACCCAAACCTTTTTCGATATAGTAAGCCGGTCCACCGCGATAGACATTGTCATTATGCGGCACTTTATAGGCTTGCGCTAAAGTTGACTCGATAAAACTGGTCGACATCCCCACGATCGCTGTCATCCACATCCAAAATACGGCACCTGGTCCACCAAGATAGATAGCAATGGCTACCCCTGCCAAGTTACCCGTACCAACGCGCGCCGCCAGTGAGGTCATCAGCGCCTCAAACGAGCTGATACCACCATCTTTACGGCCTTGATTTGACACCCGTAATAATTGCCACATATGACCGAAGTGACGAAATTGAATAAAACGCGTAGCAACGGTAAAATAAAGACCGGCACCAATCAAGACAAACATCAACAAGCCATACCATGGATTGCTGGCGATTAACCAATCATTATTACCCCAAATAATACTAACACCGTAATTAACGATGCTATTAAACCAACCTGCTATGCCTTCATTCATACTATATTTCCCTGACTGACTTTCTATATTTTTAACATATGTTATTAATTAATGTGACTGTCTACCCTCTTATGACGCTTTGTTCTCTCCTGACCTCTCTAACAGTACTGGAAAGCTAAGCAATAAAGTGGCAATGAAATCACCCATATCATGTTGGCGTATTTTAACTGACTGGCGATTATTTAACTATTTCAATCCTTTATTTAGAACCTTTAATATCTGTAAACTTTTGACGAGTAAAAGACTTTAAATAAAAAATCTATTGTTATAAATAAATAATAATGAAAAACTTTTAAGACTGATTCATAGTGATGAAAGTATGACTATCTTTATATAACGCTTATTTATTATAAAAAAATTTGGCAATATAACGTTTGCTTATGAGTTCTTGATTCTTATTTTTGAAATAAATGCTATTTTTAACTTATAGCTATTAATATAGCCATAAGAATAAATCCTTAACGTTAATAAGGTGTTAGTAGGCTATTCTATTAGAGACAGGAGATTTATTAACTTTTACTAACATAAGTTATACTATAGTTTCTATGGAACAAATATTTAGTTACATAAAGTAAATAAAATTTATTTATTGTTAATTAAGTCAATATTGTATATATTCCTAATAAGTTTATAAAAAATGCTTGCAATACTTACTGGAATGAATAATTTTGAAGTATTGAAGCCATATTATCGGGAAGATGATATGAATGATAAGACAGAGGATTGTCAGCCAATACCGACCTTCCTATTTAAATATCACTATTTATATCCGCTTAATTTAATAAAAACTTCTTCATCTCTGTTAATAGATAAAGAAAGAATGAATTTTTAACCGGTTTATATTGATTTTATCCTGCAAATTTTATGCTGTCGTCGTACCCAGCAACTTAACATCAGTGTATGTATCGCTAGCATTGAAAAAAATTTGCTCATATGTTGATAATTTTGGGTTACTTATCCTGATTGATCATTCTGCTTTAGCCGTTCGTCTACCGTTTTTATGGTTATAAGATGGACTGAGTGTCACACTGCTTTTTGTAGTAGCACAAACACTAAAGCAAAATGACTTGTCAGACTCAAATCAGTGACCTTGTTTTTAAGCTAGACAAAAGGAGTTGTCCTATGGAAAACCACAACGATTCATCAGGTTATTGGCGTGCCAATCTCCGTCTCATTAAAGTTAGCCTTGTCATTTGGGCCTTAGTCTCTTATGGTTTTGGCATCTTACTACGTCCATTATTGTCAGGTATTAGAGTAGGCGGTACCGATATAAGCTTCTGGTTTGCACAACAAGGGGCTCTTATCGTATTTATCGCTTTAATCTTCTTCTATGCATGGCGCATGAATAAACTCGATAAACAATATGGTGTAGACGAGGAATAGTCCTATGAGTCAATTTACGATTAATATTATTTTTGTAGGTCTATCCTTCGCTTTATACTTCGGTATTGCTTGGTGGGCACGTGCAGGTTCGACCAGTGAGTTTTATGTTGCTGGCGGCGGTGTACATCCAGTAATGAATGGTATGGCAACGGCTGCTGACTGGATGAGTGCGGCGTCATTTATCTCAATGGCAGGTATTATTGCAACCGGCGGCTATGCGGCATCAACGTATTTAATGGGCTGGACAGGCGGTTATGTTCTACTGGCTATGCTCCTAGCGCCTTACTTACGTAAATTTGGTAAGTTCACGGTTCCTGACTTTATTGGGGACCGTTTTTATTCTAAGACTGCGGCCATGATTGCCGTTGTTTGTTTGATTATTGCTTCAACCACTTATGTTATCGGTCAGATGACCGGTGCTGGTGTGGCATTCTCACGCTTCTTAGAAGTTGATAACACCACCGGTCTGATTATTGCGGCGGTTGTGGTTTTCTTCTACGCCGTACTTGGTGGTATGAAAGGGATTACCTACACGCAGGTTGCGCAGTATGTGGTTCTAATGATTGCGTATACCATCCCTGCCGTCTTTATCTCACTTGAACTGACGGGTAACCCGATTCCAGGTCTTGGTTTATTCTCAAACCATGTTGAAGCAGGCATTCCTATTCTGACCAAGCTTGACCAAATCGTCGTCGACTTAGGCTTTACCGCTTATACCGCTGACGTGCCGAACAAGCTAAATATGGTGCTGTTTACTTTATCATTGATGATTGGTACCGCCGGTTTACCGCACGTTATCATTCGCTTCTTCACGGTTCCTAAAGTTGCTGACGCCCGTTGGACAGCTGGTTGGACATTGGTATTTATCTCGCTACTCTATTTTACTGCTCCGGCAGTAGGTGCGATGGCACGTTTAAACCTAATCGATACCATTTATCCACAAGGTGTTGATGCCCCTGCGATCGAGTATGATCAACGTCCAGACTGGATGAAAACATGGGAAGATACCGGTCTTATTAAATATAACGATCTAAATAACGATGGTCGTATTCAGTTATATAGCGATAGTGGACTTGGTGCAGCAGAGCTTGCATTGGCTGCGGCTACCGCTGACGGTGGTGATGTTGCTGCCGCTACTACGACGGTTGAAGAAGCAAAAGCTGAGCATGCTTTAGAGCGTGATGGTGTGTTTGTTGATAGAGGTTGGGCAGGTAACGAGCTTGACGTCAACGCTGATATCTTGGTATTGGCTAACCCAGAAATCGCACAGCTACCAGGTTGGGTTATCGGTCTTATCGCCGCCGGTGGTTTGGCAGCAGCGCTTTCAACGGCAGCTGGTCTACTACTCGCAATCTCATCTGCGATCAGTCATGACTTAATCAAGCGTAACCTGAATCCAAATATCACTGATGCAGGCGAGCTAAAAGTCGCGCGTATCACGATGGCTATCGCGATTGTGGTTGCGACATGGCTCGGTATTAATCCCCCAGGATTTGCCGCACAGGTCGTTGCATTAGCCTTTGGTATTGCAGGTGCATCACTGTTCCCTGCATTGATGATGGGTATTTTCTCGAAGCGTATTAATAACTTGGGCGCCATCGCTGGTATGCTCACAGGTTTGATTAGTATCTTGGTTTATATCTTCGTCTTCAAAGGCTGGTTCTTTATCACTGGTACGGCAAACTTTCCTGATACGGAAGAGTATTGGTTACTTGGTATCTCACCATTATCGTTTGGTGCGATTGGTGCATTACTTAACTTCATCGTCGCATTTGCCGTTTCTTATGCAACTGCGCCACCACCAGCCCATATCCAAGAGTTGGTTGAAAGCGTACGTTCGCCACGCGGCGCTGGCGGCGCAATCGATCACTAAGCTTAGATATAAGCTAAAAAATGATGTGCAAATGATAAGTTCTTTTTTACGATAATATATCACTCACAGGCAGCAGCTGCTTGTGAGTGATTTTTTTATCCATCGCTCTTAAAAGTAAAAATAATGAGAAACATGATCATAAGTGACATAATAAATGCGCTTAACATACTTGTAATCGTAGGTTTGTTTTTAATAATTGGTATTAAATGCGCTAATGGCGTTAAGGAAAAGTCTTATGCTTTTTGAGTTTATCGCGACCATAGCCGCTGGGTTTGGTTTGGCTGGGATAGCATTGGTTATCACTCACCTGAGTAAACTTGCCGGTAAAAAAGCGCCAAGATGGCTTATTCCATTATTTGGTGCCATCGGTATCTTTGGCTTTCAAATAAGCCAAGAGTATAGCTGGTTTGGTCAGCAGGTCGCACAGCTTCCTGAAGGTGTCCATGTGGTCAAAAAAGTTGAAGAAGGCACGTGGTTTCGTCCTTGGTCATATGTTAAACCACAGACATTACGCTTTATCGCCGCTGATAGCGGACACGCTCGCGCCAACGCCGATGCGCCAAATATTTACTTGGTGAATTTATATTTGTTTGAAAGACGTAGAAGTGTGCAGCAAGTACCACAAGTGATTGACTGTGCCGCCCCTGCCCGTGCAGACTATGTGTTGCAAGAAAAAGACAGTAACCTGAGTATCGATGAGCATGTAAAGCAAACCACCAAGTGGCGAGCTTTAGAAAAGAGCGACCCGCTATATATCAATGTTTGTATCAATAAGAAATAACCCACTTATTGGGTTTTACAAACTTATTTATAAATATCTCCGTACTTGATTGAATAGGCTGTCTTAATATATGTGCCTAAAATAAAATTAACGACGATTATTTACTCTGATATAGGCGTGCTTAGAATTGGCACCCAACAACAAACCGGCGCATAACCCACCAAAATGCGCCGCAAATGAGATACCTTGCTGCGGCATCAAACCTTGTTTAATAGTCAACCAATAGCCCGTCCCCATCACGATACAAGCCAATAAGTAGCCCCAGCGCCTTGCAAATACTGCGCCGCCTATCATATAACCAAGCATCGCAAAACACAGCCCCGACGCGCCAATATGAATAGAAGAAGGCGAGCCAAGCACCCAAGTCACCAATCCTGACGCCACGATTAATTTGAGTACCGTACGATAAGCATTATTTTCAAACAGCCCAAACAAAAACAGAATTTGTAATAGCGTTAACGTATTGCCAAGTAAATGGGAAAAATTGCCGTGCATTGTCCATGATGCAAAAACTCCAATCATACTGCCAACGTCTAATGCTCGTGGCACAATACCAAAAATATTCCATAGACCAAAAAACACCGCTTCATTCAGCACATACATGCTCCACATGGGTATGAGCACAAACGCATATAAGCCGATGACTTGCTTAATCCGCTCCATCACCAAGGTTAGTAATTGCTGCCAATTCATATTAGGTATTACCTTTTTAAGCCTCTTAATTTTATATAAGCGCTACATTTTATAAAAACACTATCAACGACTGACAGAAAAAAGTGGGTTTTCTACAGGTTTAAATGACAATAACGACGCGTCTTTATCAGCCGTCAGAATACTATTGGCATGAAGTAACGAGGTCGAATGATAAGGTACCAAAGCGGTCGGCACAAAACTACGAGCAGCATCAATATGTTTAACTGAATCATCGAAGAAAATATGCGGCGCAAAGGTTTTTAGCACCGCTGTTTTCTCAAGCCCACCTAAGAAAAACGCCATATCGAGATCAACACCCCAATCACGTAGCGTTTTAATCGCCCGTAAGTCCGCAGGGGCATTACGGGCAGTGACTAACGCTATCTTCATGGGAGAAGTATGCAAGCTTGCAGGCAATCGCTCTTGCATTTTTGACAGCTTAATCAACAGCTCTGCATAAGGTCCTTTTTCTATCGGTAAATCCCGCATTTCGGCTTCACGCTCATGAAAAGCCCGCAACCCTTTTTGTTTATAAAGCAGCTCACCTGAATCATCAAACAACACCGCATCACCATCAAATGCGATACGCAGCTGCTTAGTATCGAGCTCATAAGTATTTACTGGTGTGGCATCTAATATCGCACAGGCACAAATATTGGCATCGGCAACTTGCTGAGCGTCATCACGATTGGTGGTCAAAAACAAATCCACATTAAAATCTTTAATATAAGGCGCTATAGGGCTTCCGGATATAAACGCCGAGCGAGAAATGGTTAAACCATGTTCACGAATTGCATTAAGCACCTGAATACCTGTATCAGGGCTACTTTTTGAGACGATAACCACTTCTACCAATGGCGTCTCGATACCTGCGTCCTGCGTCTCGCAATCATGGCAATAATTATTCAAATTTAACAATGCTTTAATAAGCGGATAGCCGGCTCCAATGCTGAGCGAATCATTCTCGCGCTCAGCCATATAGTCGCGGAACTCTTTAATCGCATCGCTAGGTCGCTGCTGCAATAATGCTATCAAGTGATTTTCAGACTCTGATAAATCAAATAAAGCGGTTGCTGATATCGCAACGATCAAGGTATTGGTAAAATCAACTGCCATAGCTTTCTCTATTTATAAAAACTTTGTTAAAAAATCATGTTAAAAATATCGAACAACCAGTTTACTACATCTACCTCAATCTATAATGTTAAGAAATTTCTATGAGTAAATCTTTGTTTTATGGCTGGTTAAAAGACATAAAAAAAAGCCTGCATACACAGGCTTTTTATTTTTTAATAAATCAGGTTTATAAGTAATTTGGCATTGTTAATAATAATTAACTAAGGTCAGTATCTTCATTAATGACAAAGCTCACAATCATAATGACATGATACTTATTAATCTTACCATCGGTAATACCAACTTTCTGCTCTTTTACCCAAGCACCTTGAACATTGTTAACGGTTTTGGCGATACGCGCCACGCCTTTTTGAATAGCGTCTTCAAAACTTGTTTCTGAGGTGCTGCTTACTTCAATATTCTTTGCAATAGTCATAATCATCTCATCCTTGTGATTATTAATTTTTATGATATTAAGTTCATTTATAAAAGCCCATGTTTCTCTAGCAATCCTGCATCGATAACATGAACTGTAATAATCATAGCTTTAATAAGTCATCTCAACAATACATAGCTGTTAAGTTATGTATTAAGGATATGTAAAATAGTTTTCTAACCGCAACCTTTGGACAAAGAAAAGCCCCTCAACAATTAAGTTGAGGGGCGATTCAGGAATAGAGAGCTGACGATGACCTACTCTCACATGGCCGGAGCCACACTACCATTGGCGCGATGATGTTT
>NZ_CAJHAJ010000008.1 GCF_904846345.1 Psychrobacter maritimus | reverse complement strand
ATTATAATCATCCTATTATTTTTCTATCCTTGTCGCGCTTTCCTTAGCTGACTTAACTAAGGTACAAAAAAAGCAGGTTTCACTATAGGTGAAACCTGCAATTAAATGTGACGATATGTGATTAGTGTAAACTCTTAGTAAGCTTTACCTAGTTTCAGTTAAGCTGCTTTGAAAAGCTACATCATAACTGAATCAGCTTTTTAGGTTGTAGTCGACCGTTTAAACTTACCGCGCCTAGGCCAATAAACTGCCCTTGCTCATCTACTAGACGGATATCTACCGGTATTTCATAAGGCAACAAAGCCTCACTATTACCTTGACGATCATCACCTTTACCATCATCGCCATTTTGTTGAGCAACGCTATTCTCATCATGGCTATGCTGTTGCTCGACGGCAGCTGAAATGTAACTTCGTAAATCGTCGGTTAGCTGCTCGATAACATTTAGGCGCTGACCCATTTGTACACGGGCGCACTGTTCAGCGGTCAATGCAAGCTCAGCCTCAAGATTGATACAGGCATCCACGGGCAATAAATGCGCCTGACGTCCATCTAAAGCCAACGTTTCTAAATCCGCCAAAGCAATCGCAGCGTCAATATGAAAGTCGCCGACTTGGACACGTCGTAGAGCGGTTAGATGTCCTAAGGTGCCTAGCACTTTAGCAATATCTTCTGCTAATACGCGTACGTATGTACCTTTAGAGCAAGTGACCGTTAACTGGAGTTGCTTAGCGTCTAGCTCTGTTAAGTCGATTGCTTTGATAACAATATCTCGTGGCGGGCGATCAATCTCAATACCCGCACGCGCATATTCATATAGCTTTTTGCCATCTTTTTTTAACGCCGAATACATCGGTGGAATCTGCTGCTGAGCGCCTAAAAACTGCTGCGCAACCTCTTCTAACCTCGCTGCATCAAATGATGGAATGTCTTCTTGAGCGACAATCTGCCCATCGGCATCACCCGTATCTGTCTGGCTACCCAATAGAATAGTCGCTTGATAAGATTTATCGGCATCAAGTTGGTAGTGACTAAACTTAGTGGCTTCACCTAGACAAATAGGTAATAAACCGGTTGCCATCGGATCAAGCGTCCCCGTATGACCGGCTTTTTTACTGTCATGATTGGGCGACTTAAACAGGTACTTTACCTTTGACACCACTTGCTGTGAGGTCATACCTTGAGGTTTATCCACTAAAATCACGCCATTGACTTTTATCTTATTAGGCATCTTATTGGTCTTGGTAGCAGCTATCGACATAATGGCTTTTACTCTTGTATTTCTTGCTCATCAGATTCATTTTGCTCAGTTTTAATGACGGCTTTACTAATCAAATCCATCATATAGTTACCACGAGCAGTGACTTCATCATAATGAAAACGTAGGCGCGGCGTAGTGCGAGTTTTTAGACTGTGGCTAAGCTCAGTACGCAAAAAGCCAGCAGCTTTATTAAGGACTTTAATACTGTCTTCATGGTTAGATTTAGTCATGGCATCGTTGAGCTCAGGCTCCATGATGGTGACATAAATATCAGCGTAGCCCAAGTCTGGGCTGACTTTAACACTAGAGATAGTGACAAAACCCGTCAAACGCGGGTCATTGACGGCATCACGGATAAGGACAGCAAGCTCACGCTGAATCTGATCTGCTAAGCGTTGTAAACGTTGGTTCATGTTATTACCCTGTTGGTCATACGACTTATTTTTATTGATTAAAATACGGCTTTTTATTAAAAAATATCGTTCAAAAACACAGGTCTTTATAGCTAATAGACTGTTATAAAAAGACGCAGTTTTTGATAAAAAAGGCCTAGCAGGGTGTACCTGTTAGGCCTAAGTACAGCTGAATAGTAACAAGCTACCCAATTGACTCTATTATTTAAATCATAGAACAATTGGATAACTTTATTATCATGCAACCAATTTAGATTGTACGTTCGAACTCTTGGATTTCAAAGACTTCGATTTTATCGCCAGCTTCGACGTCATAACCACGAACGGCCAGACCACATTCCATACCGGTACGTACTTCATTGACGTCTTCTTTATAGCGACGTAATGATTGCAATTGACCAGTAAAGATAACTTGGTCATCACGCAATACACGGATAGGTTTGTTGCGATAAATAGTACCTTCAACCACCATACAACCAGCAGCTGCACCAAATTTACTAGAGCGGAACACTTCACGAACGTCTGCAACACCCAAGATTTTCTCACGATGTTCAGGTGCAAGCATACCGCTCATCGCTGCTTTAACATCATCAATCAAGCCATAGATAACACTATAATAGCGGATATCCATTTTAGCAGCGTCAGCTTTACGGCGGGCGGTTGCATCTGCACGGACGTTGAAACCTAACAATACTGCTTCACTAGATTCTGCTAATGTCACATCAGACTCAGAGATTGGACCAACCCCTGAGCTAATAACTCTGACTTTAACTTCATCAGTTGATAGCTCATTTAATGCAGCAAGTAAGGCTTCAAGCGAACCACGAACATCAGTTTTTAGTACGATATTCAAGAATGACACATCGCCTTGTTCCATCTGATCGAACATGCTCTCTAGACGCATGGCGTTCTGACGTTCAAGCTGACGCTCACGCTCACGATTGGTTCTAAAGTCAGCAACTTCACGGGCTTTTTTCTCGTCGGTTAAGACTAAGAATTCGCTACCAGCGGCTGGTGTTTCAGGCAATCCTAAGATTTCTACTGGAATAGAAGGACCTGCTGACTGAATACGCTTGCCATGTTCATCGGTCATCGCACGAACTTTACCGTAATGCTCGCCTGCTAATACTAAGTCGCCTTGTTTCAAGGTACCTTTTTTGACAAGGACACTAACAACCGGACCGCGACCTTTTTCAAGTCTTGACTCAATAACCACACCTTGAGCAGCACCATCTAACGGCGCTTCTAGCTCCATCAGTTCAGCTTGCAGGCTAATAAGCTCTAACAGCTCATCAATACCGTCACCTGTTTTGGCTGAGATACGAGCCATTGGAGTATCGCCGCCCCACTCTTCTGAAACCACTTCTTTAGCAGTCAATTCATTAAGGACGCGATCAGGATCGGCACTTGGCTTATCCATCTTGTTGATAGCAACAATGATAGGTGTACCAGCAGCGCGCGCATGATCAATCGCTTCTTCCGTTTGTGGCATCATGCCATCATCAGCAGCGACCACAACTACAACGATATCCGCCGCTTGTGCACCGCGTGAACGCATGGCACTAAAGGCTGCGTGACCCGGGGTATCAAGGAAGGTAATAACACCGCGACCAGTTTTCACATGATAAGCACCGATATGCTGGGTAATACCACCGGCTTCGCCAGTTGCAACCTTAGTTTCACGGATTTTATCTAATAGTGAAGTTTTACCATGGTCAACGCGACCCATAATAGTCACGACTGGTGGACGTGTTTGCACGTTACTGCTGCGCTCATCAACCGCATCTTGTAGATCGTCTTCAACTTTCGTATCACTAACTGGTACTGGGTTGTGACCCATTTCTTCAACGATCAGACTGGCTGTCGCTTGATCAATGGTATCTTCTTCGCGAGCAATTTCACCCATTTTCATGAGTAATTTGGTCACTTCGCGAGCTTTAACCGCCATACGCTGCGCCAAATCAGAAACCGTAATGTGTTCACTGATTTCGACATCATAAATGATTTTATCGAGCGGCTTTTCAAACTTATGCTGTGAGGCTTGCGTTGAACGTAAACCGTTTTTGCGGTTTTTAATTTCGCGCTCGTCTTGGTTCTTACGACGACCACGACCACGGGCACTAGTGCTACTGGTACCGCGTTTGATTTCACGACGTTCTTTTTCGAATGACTCTTCTAAAGCGTCACCGACCAAACCTTCTGCTAATGGCTCATCTTTACGAACTTCAGTAGCAGGCTGATCGGTATATTTACCAGCCATTTTGCGCATTTGCTCAAGCGTACGCTTTTGAGCTTCTTCGGCTTGCGCGCGGCGTGTTTCGGTTTCGATTTCGCGTAGACGTGCTTCTTCTTTCTCACGCGCTTCGCGAGCTTTACGCTCAACAGCCGTTTCGACTTTTGGTTTCGTCGCCGCAACTTTTTTCTTCGGTTGGTCTTTTGGCTTAACTTCTACCGCCGTTTTACCACCTTTTTTCACAACCACTGAGGTTGAGATATCGTCATTCTTATCGTCTGACTTTTTGCTAGAGCCCAAGCTTGCACGCATCGCTGCTAAGGTCGCTGCTTGACGTTCTTCAGCTTTTTTCTTAGTAGCCGCACGTTCTTCAGCGTCCTTAGTAGCACGCTCTTGTGCCTCAATCATTGCTTGCTCGCGAGCAGCCAACTCTTCAGCCATTTTTTCTGGGTCAGGTTTTTCGAATACTTTCTTTTTACGCACTTCCACATTGACGCTCTTAGATTTACCTGAAGAGCCAGTCACGCGCGCGGTGCTAGTCGTTTTAGATTTAAGACTAATACGACGCTTTTCTTGCTGACCATGACTTTGCTTTAAATACGTCACCAACTTCTCTTGCTCAAGCTCGGTGACTAGGTCACCCTCTGCGCGAGCAGGCAGTCCAGCGTCTACCAGTTGCTGTTGTACAGCACTTGCGGTTTTGCCTACCATATCTGCCAGTTCTTTGACGGTCTTATCTGCCATTTATTATCACCTACTGTCTATTATTTGCTATATGTTCAATTCAGTTGTTGGCTACAAATGATTGGGTTAAGGCTGGTGTGTATTGAATTTGACTATGTTACGTCGCACCAGCCCTTATTATCGATAGCATATCACTAAAAGACAGCGATATGCAGTTACCGCTTATTCATTGAACCAAGATTCCCGAGCTTTCATGATGAGTTTTCCTGCGGTTTCAGAGTCTAGACCTTCGATATCTTCTAAATCGAAGACGGCTTGTTCTGCCAAGTCATCCACGGTAATGATGTCTTTTTGCGCCATTTTATAAGCCCAACTGACCGTCATTCCTTCAAGATCTTGTAGTTCTTGACTTGGCTCTTTCATGTTTTGTTGTTTGACCAATTCATCGGCGATGACAACTTCTTTCGCACGCTCTTGAATCATGTCAATCGCTTCGTCGTCTAACCCTTCGATATCATAGAAAGTTTCGACAGGTACATAAGCGACTTCTTCAATACTGGTAAAACCGATATCAACAAGCGCTTGTGCTAAGTCTTTATCGACTTCTAAGCGCTCATAGAATAATTCAATAAAGGCTTTCGATTCGTTTGCTTGACGCTGCTGATACTCTTCTTCTAGCATCATATTAAGCTTATAGCCGGTTAATTCAGAGGCTAATCGAACGTTTTGACCCTGTGAGCCAATCGCGCGCGCCAATTGATCATTGGTGCTAAAGATAATATCCGCAGTTTTAGTGTCTTCATCTAAGATGATACTGCTAACGTCAGCTGGCTCTAAAGCGCTGATGATAAATTGGGCAGGGTCATCTGACCATACCACCACATCAATACGCTCGCCATCAAGCTCTTGCTGTACGGCTTGGATACGTGTACCACGCATACCGATACAAGCACCAACGGGATCGATACGATGATCGTTGGTCTTCACGGCTATTTTAGCACGCGTACCCGGCAAGCGAGCAACGTTGCGAATTTCAATAATTTGTTCTGCAATCTCAGGCACTTCTTTTTGCATTAAGGCTGAGAGCATTTCAGGATGGGTACGTGATAACAATAACTGGGCACCGCGATTTTCACGGTTAACATGATATAAAATCGCATTGATGCGCGATTTTGCGCGTAATTGCTCACGTGGCAGCATCTGATCACGTGATAAATAGCCTTCAGCGTTATCACCTAAATCGATGATATAACCATCGCGAGTCTGTTTTTTGACTTCGCCATACATCATCTCGCCAACACGTGGCTCAAAAGCATCAGCTACTAAATTGCGCTCCGCTTCACGAATTTTTTGGATGATGACTTGTTTGGCTTGAGTGGCAGCAATACGACCAAATTCGATTGATTCGATCTGCTCTTCTTTGATATCACCAATTGACCATTCATCTTGGTCAAGATCCGTAATCGCCAACTGACACGCAGGCATCTCATGGTCTTCATCTGCAACCACTGTCCAGTAACGATAAGTATCGTAATCGCCGGTTGCACGGTCAATTGACACCCGCACTTCTACTTCCGGCTGATCGGTATATACTTTTTTCTTAGTGGATACCACCAAAGCATCTTCGATTGCTTCAAAGATATCTTCAGGATTTAAGCCCTTTTCATTACTGACAGTTTCTACTACCGTTAAGATTTCACGACTCATGCTATACCTGTCCTATCGTTTTATAATTGACTTAAACTTTATCGTTAGTGTGTTGACGCTATATTTTCACCGTCAGCCATAAGCTGCTTGGAGATTAAAATACCAATTTATAAGGAAGCTATTTTAAGAGAAGCTGTTTTAAAACCAGTCTTTAAGATTAAGCATCTTCATAAATCAGGTTGGCTTTATCAATATTGCTTAACGCAATCTCAAACTGCTCACCATCGGTAGCAGTCAGTTTTAAAGTGGTCGCATCGATACTATCTAAAGTACCAGTGGCTTTACGGCGTTTTTTATCGCCTTCGCCAATCGCTTGTATCAAACGTAAGCTCACTGTTTGACCCACGTAGGCATGCATTTGCTCATCTGAGAAAAAGGCACGATCAAAACCTGGTGACGACACTTCTAAAATATATTCGCCAGCAATCGGATCATGAACCTCAAGAATACCGCTCACTTGATGATTCACCGCTGCACAGTCCTCAATCGTTACTTGTTTATCTTGGGCTTGCTCTTCTGGCAATGCCTCAATATAAATGCGTAATAACGAGCGACGGCCTTGAGGTGCAAATTCAATACCCCATAGCGCCACATCACAAGCAGCAACTGCAGGAGCAATAATATTGGTCAGTTCTGTAACTTTTGTCGAAAGCTTCATAATCTATTTATCTTTTCCTATTCACTTCTCGAACATAGCGAGTTAAGTGTTTTTAATTTTATGCATCGAACTTTTATAAGTTCAAAATTTATTAACAGCGCTTTATGAATCAAAATATTATGAATCAGAGTCTTATCAATCAAAGCTTTGTTAAGCATTGTCTTATATAGACAAGAATATTACTTCAGCCATGATTATCATTCTATTCTTAAAACGTAAACACGTCACTATTATGCGTGGCCTTATATGCTAGGCGTTTTATGACTCGTGCTTTTATATAGGGATGAGCATAAAAAACATCAAGCTCAACCAGACAATGCCTTTATTATTTATAAAGCAGAACTATCGATAAAAGCGTGAGGAATAAAGGATAGTATGCTTACCAAGCATCGCACCGGTCGCGGCAGATGATGGTTAGTAACGAATAGCATCGCACTCTATAGAGATAGAGCTTAGCATAAGTAGGATAGATATCGCGATAACACCGACCATCAGATACAAAAAAACCCACAAACATAATGGTGGGCTAATCGTTACTGACAAATTTAGTGTACAAAACATCAGTATAAAAAGTGGTAGCGGGGGCTGGATTTGAACCAACGACCTTCGGGTTATGAGCCCGACGAGCTACCAGACTGCTCCACCCCGCATCAATCTAGAACGCGTATTATAGGGAGGTTTTATAGAAGTGTCAACACTTATTTTAAATAAATACTAAATTAAGTATTGTCGACGATAATTCCAATCTTATACCGTTCAAGTAAAACATCGTACAAATAAAGCTTGGTGCGATTGGGGGGACTTGAACCCCCACAGCTTGCGCCACCACCCCCTCAAGATGGCGTGTCTACCAATTCCACCACAATCGCATCTTTCTCACTGTGCTGTTTTTCACCTTTAACCCTTTATAACAGATGCTTAAGGAGGGCATCGAAGGTTAAAGACTGCTAAAAACAGAGAAGCATTGTAAAACTAACCTCTTAAAATAGCAAGTCCTGCCTGCAGCAAAAGCCACTTAACAACCACTCTATTCAAAATCAGCTATTGTCAACTTATAAACAGTTACTAATTATAGTCAATAAATACTAACTATAAACCATCAAAAACAGCTACTGAGGATTTTGCGTTAAAGGGCGCGGCGTTTGTGGTGCTGACACTGGCGCATCTAAACGGAACTGGTCTTCTGCCTGTTTACGCGCATGGACAGCAAGCGTCATACTGGTGATAAAAAATATCACGGTTAATACGGCGGTCGCACGCGTTAAAAAGTTCGCAGTCCCTGCGGCGCCAAATACTGTGCCCGATGAACCAGCACCAAAAGAAGCCCCAGCATCTGCCCCTTTACCATGCTGTATCAAAATCAAGCCAATCATGGCAATCGCCACGATAATGTGCAGGGCTAATATAAACGTAAACATGGTGGCCTCTTTTGCCGCGTAATGACGACTGATAACGAAAAATAAATCGTAGGGATTAATAGTAAAAATGAGTGATGTTTAACAATTGACATATAATATTGCCAAACCAGTTGTATAAACAAAGCGATTATATAAATAAGGCGCATTGTACACGATTGCAAGGGCACTGTTAAAGCCACTTTTGCCAACTACTAAAGACATTTTTTGAATAAAGTAGCCATTCAGTATTTATTAAACGGCTGTTTTATTTGATTTTATTAAGCCATAGCACGGCTAAAGGCCTGAGCAATAGCTAAAAAGCTTTCTGCTTTTAATGATGCACCGCCGACTAATGCACCATCAATCATGCTATCGGCGGCAAAGCTATCGGCATTATCAGCATTGACACTACCACCATATAAAACAGTCATGTTGTCTAATGCAGCATTAAAGCTCGCAAGCGTTTGCTTAATATGCTGATGCGTTGCACTCACCTCTGCCACGGTCGGTACTTTGCCAGTCCCAATCGCCCAAACTGGCTCATACGCGATGATTAAACGCGCTGGTAAACCTTCAATAAGTTCAGGTTGCTGAGTAAGCAAGTCCTTAATAACGGCTAATTGCGCATCAATGACGGCCAGTGTTTGCTTTGCATCGTACTGCGCTTGGGTTTCGCCAATACAAAATATCACGCCCAGGTTTTGCGTGAGCGCATGAGTCATTTTTTGCAATAAGCAGTCATGCGATTCTTGATGGTACTGGCGGCGCTCAGAGTGACCCAATATCGTCCATGTTGCGCCAGCATCAGCAATTTGCTGCGCTGAACAATCGCCTGTATAAGCGCCTGTGCTTGCACTATGCGCGCTGATATCTTGTGCAGCACACAACACCGAGCTGCCTTTTAGGCGCTCATTGACAGCTGTTAAATGAATAAAACTTGGTGCGACCATTAATTGACAGGCAGCGATATCAGATTGCTCTTTGCTGCTAACGGCAGTTAATAAGTCGTCTAATAGCGCCTTGACGTCATGGCTCGTTGCTGGATTCTGCTTCCAATTTCCAATTACCCAAGCTTGCATACTTATATACCTTGTCTTATCTATTGCTGCCAATATGGCTCATATGCGCGCAAGTATAACAAATATTTCCCAAGTGCTATAGTATAGTGCGGTCAGAATCGAAACCCATGTTTTGCCGACTTTTACATTATATTTTTTCTAAGTGGTTATTTCTTATAGACTAACAATCTCATACCCTATATAAAGTCTTTTAACAGCAGTAAATTTAGATATCATTCTATTTATAATAAATAAAACCAAGACAATCAATCATCTGTATGATTGACTAGCAATAATTACAACAAGTTAGATACAACTGATTGGCACTCGCTTATTAGATATAACTATATATGTCATGGTCGATCGTTGGTTATTAACTATATATCGTTGGTTTAAAATAAAATCGATACGCTATATATGCTAATAGTTATCTGCGATTTCAAAGTGAATGCGCTATAAATATTATAATGATGTGGTTTCGGTAAAATTCAGTCTAAAAAATTCAGCCTATTTGATATCAAGCAAAGAGAGGTCTTAATGTCTATTACAGCCAGTAAATACGGCGGTTTAGCACAGCAGTTGATTAGTGAAGGTATTGTGAGCGAAGCGCATATGAAAACAGCGCAGACGGAGTCACAACAACAGCAAATAGGGCTAGTGCCTTATTTGGTCGACCACAAGCTTGCCAATGCTTATCAGTTGGCACAGATGTTGTCACAAGCGTTTGGCGACCCGCTTTTTGATCTTGATGCGCTCAGCTCAGACGTCATACCAAAAGACTTGGTCGATGAAAAAATCGTGCGTAAGTTTAATGCCTTACCGCTTTTTAAGCGCGGACAACGCTTATTTGTGGCATTGAGTGACCCGACCCGTATTGATGCCATCGACGCCATTGCCTTTAACTCACGCCTATCTATTGAAACCGTCGTCGTTGAAGAAGATAAGTTAAAAAAGCGTATTGAAAACCTTTACGCCGATACCATGCAGCATTTTGATAGCTTTTCTGATAACGATTTAAATATTGGATTTGATGAAAGCGAAGAAGACGAAGGTGAAACCAAGCTTAGTGACGGTGTCGATGAAGCACCAGTTGTAAAGTTCGTCAATAAAATGCTGGTTGACGCCATTCGTATGGGCGCATCAGACTTACATTTTGAACCCTACGAGAAAACCTTTCGAGTGCGCTTCCGTGTCGATGGTGTGATGCAAAAAATGGCCAGCCCACCGGTACAACTGGCGAGTAAGATTGCGGCACGCTTAAAAGTGATGTCGCAGATGGACATCTCCGAGCGCCGTATACCGCAAGATGGCCGTATTAAGCTTAAGATATCTAAAGATAAAGCCATCGATTTCCGAGTAAACTCTTTACCTACCTTATTTGGCGAAAAACTGGTTTTACGTATCTTGGATCCCTCATCAGCCATGCTTGGTATTGAAGCATTGGGTTATGAGCCCGATCAAAAAGAGATGTTTTTAGAAGCCTTACATAAGCCGCAAGGTATGTTACTTATCACCGGTCCTACCGGCTCTGGTAAAACCGTGTCGCTCTATACTGGTATTAATATTTTAAATACCGGCGAGACCAATATTTCTACTGCCGAAGATCCGGTCGAGATTAACCTTGAAGGTATCAATCAGGTCAACGTCAACCCGAAGGTGGGTTTGACCTTTGCCAATGCGCTTAAGTCATTCTTACGGCAAGATCCTGATATCGTTATGGTGGGTGAGATTCGTGACCTTGAAACCGCCGAAATTGCGATTAAAGCGGCACAAACGGGACATATGGTGCTGTCGACCCTGCATACAAACTCTGCACCTGAAACTTTAACCCGTTTACGTAATATGGGTGTTGCCTCATTTAATATCGCAACGTCAGTAAACTTAGTGATTGCTCAACGGTTAGCACGGCGCTTATGTAAAAACTGTAAAAAACCAATCAATATCCCGCGTCAAAGCCTGCTTGAACTGGGCTTTACCGATGCTGATTTAGACAATCCAGACAATATTATTTATGAGCCTGTCGGCTGTAACGAATGCCGTGAAGGTTATAAAGGGCGTGTTGGTATTTACGAAGTGATGAAAGTCAGCCCTGATATCTCCCGTATCATTATGGAAGATGGTAACGCGATAGATATTAAAGATGCGGCGCTAAGAAACGGCTTTAGAGACTTACGCCGCTCTGGTGTTTTAAAGGTATTACAAGGGGTGACCAGTATTCAGGAAATGATGCGCGTCACCTCTGAATAACTGTCGTCGAACATAAAAATGCCACTATTGATAGTTTTGAGCATGGATTTTTGTAAACCAGCAATATTACCTAACAGATGTACTTAAATATAAAACAGATATATACTGGCTTTTTAAGCTAAAACAAAGTATGTCACATTCAAAATACAGATCAGGTATCTTTTTATAGTTTGGCAATTTTCTATAGCTTGGCAGTATCTCTATTAGACAATTTTTGAGGGTAGTAACATGGCAAAAGCTAAAACCGACATGCTGTTAGACTTTGTCTATGATGGGGTAAACCGGCGCGGACAAAAAGTGAAAGGCGAAACGACCAGTCGTAGCTTGGAGCTGGCAAAAGCCACCTTGCGCAAACAAGGTATTACGGTTAAAGGCATCAAGAAAAAGCCAAAGCCACTCTATACCTTCAAAAAATCTATCAAACCTATTGATATTGCCATTTTTGCCCGTCAATTGGCCACCATGATGAAAGCAGGTGTGCCGCTGACCCAGTCTTTTGAGATTGTCGCCGACTCACTTGATAACCCGAGTATGAAAGATTTGGTTCTGCAAATCAAAGCTGATATTGAAGCAGGTGGCACCTTTGCGTCGGCACTGCGCAAGCATCCGCGTTACTTTGATGACCTATTCTGTTCACTTGTCGATTCTGGTGAGCAATCAGGTGCACTTGAAACCATGTTAGAGCGCGTTGCGACCTATAAAGAGAAAAGTGAGCTGTTGAAAGCCAAAATTAAAAAAGCAATGAAATATCCAATTGCGGTTGTTGTTGTTGCTGTCATTGTTACTATGATATTGCTAATTAAAGTTGTACCTGTATTCTCAGAATTATTTGGTTCATTTGGCGCTGAGCTACCTGCTTTTACTCAAATGGTCGTTAATATGTCTGAGTGGATGCAGGCATGGTGGTTTATAGTGGTTGTCATTATTGGCGGTGCTATTATTGGCTTTTCAGAGGCCAAAAAGCGCTCTAAGAAATTCCGTGATTTCTTAGACCGTGCGGTTTTAAAGGCGCCAATATTTGGTAATATTGCTTACCAAGCCGTTATCGCCCGTTTTGCACGCACGTTATCAACCACCTTTGCCGCTGGTGTCCCACTTATCGATGCTTTGGACTCTACCGCTGGGGCAGCAAATAACGTGGTGTTTTATAATGCCATTCAGCAAATCAAAAACGATGTTTCAACAGGTCAGCAATTACAGTTTGCCATACGTTCAACCAATCTATTCCCAAGTTTAGCCATTCAAATGGTCGGTATTGGTGAAGAGTCAGGTAGCTTAGAAGAGATGCTCGATAAAGTAGCGGTCTATTATGAAAATGAAGTTGATAACGCGGTTGATGGTTTGACCAGCTTAATGGAGCCGCTAATTATGGCAGTGCTAGGGGTGTTAGTCGGCGGCTTAGTAATAGCGATGTACTTACCAATCTTCCAAATGGGCTCAGTGGTAGGCTAAAATCTACTACAAGGACAACGACTTCATGCAATTTATTCAGTTATTACAAGAAAATATGACTCTTGCTTTAGTCGTATTTGGTCTACTCGGTCTTTGTGTCGGCAGTTTCTTAAATGTCGTCATTCATCGGTTACCGCTTATGATGGTATCGGCTTGGCGACAAGAGTGTAGCCAGTTTATGGCTGAGCAAGCGGACATGCCGCGTGAACATACGCAGCCATTATCAGATATCGTTGCCACCGATACCCCTATCACATTAAGCACACCTGCTTCACGCTGTCCTCATTGCGCCCATAAAATAAAGTGGTATGAGAATATCCCTTTAATAAGTTGGCTTGTATTACGAGGACGCTGCTCGGAGTGTAAAGCCCCTATTGGACTGCGTTATCCTATTGTTGAGTTGGCGTCCGCCCTACTATCTATCTTGGTCATATATCAGTTTGGCGTCAGCGCCGCTGGATTATCTGCCCTGATTTTGGTCTGGACGCTGGTAGCATTAACCGGTATCGACTTTGATACCCAGCTACTGCCTGACCGCCTGACTTTTCCATTAGCAGGATTAGGCTTGGCGGTAAACTCTCAAAGCTGGTTTGTATCCCCTACTCAGTCCATTTGGGGGCTATTAATCGGATTTTTATCTTTGTGGGTTGTGGTCAAAGTCTTTTATCTCATCACTAAAAAACATGGCATGGGACAAGGTGACTTTAAATTATTGGCGGTGTTAGGTGCTTGGCTTGGCCCTATGATGTTGCCGTTAATTATTTTACTGTCGTCGCTGCTTGGTTCAATCGTTGGGCTTATTCTAATGAAAAAACAAGGGGAAAGTCGTCCTTTTGCCTTTGGTCCTTATATCGCGATTGCCGGTATCATCGCTTTACTATACGGCTCAGACATCGTCAATTGGTACCTAGGGATGTATACTTAGCCATCTATCCTATGCAAGTAGACCCGCAATTTCTAAAAACAGGGTCTTTAACCTGCTAGAATAGGCTATTGCTGTATTACGGTCATCCCTCTTTTATCAGTTAAATAAGTCATCATTATGTCAAATTATGCCTCATCTTCGTCTTATTCCTTTCAACCACAGCCTCACCAAGCCAAAAGTAAGACATTGGTCATCGGTTTAACCGGTGGTATCGGCAGTGGCAAGTCGGCGGCAAGCGACTGGTTTGCCCAGCAAGGGATTGATATTATTGATGCGGATGTGATTGCTCATCAAGTGGTCGCTAAAGGTAGTACCACTTTACGCCAAATCAAAAGAAAATTTGGCGATTGGGTGTTAAAGGCCGATGGTGAAATGGATCGTGCCGCTGTGCGCACCCATGTCTTTACTCATCCTGAAGCGTTAATTGAGCTTGAAGCAATCACCCATCCAGCGATACGTGAAGCGGCGAAACTGCAACTAGCAGCCAGTACGTCGCCATACGTGGTGCTATCAGCGCCGCTACTCATTGAAGGCGCAGAAGCTGGACTTGCCAATTTATGCCACCGTATTTTGGTAATGGATGCCAGCGAGGACACCCAACTTGCGCGTGCCAGCCAGCGTGACGAGCAAAGCGTGCAGAAAATTAAAGCCATTATGGTCAATCAGCTAAGCCGCGAAGAGCGTAATCGTTATGCAGATGATGTGGTACTCAATGAGCGCGATCTTGCGGCATTATATGTACAGCTTGAGCCTTTACACCAAGACTATCTTACGCTTGCCCAGCAGCTAAAGTTCGCTGCCGATTAATCTCATAGAGCGCCATACCGGTAGCAACGCTCACATTTAAACTCTGTAAGTTACCATGCTCGTTGCCTGACATCGGAATATAAACCAACTCATCGCAGCTTTCTGTTGTCAGGCGACGCATGCCCTCGCCCTCTGAGCCCATAATAATCGCGGTTTTGCCCGTCAAATCTGCCTCATGTATTGGCTTGGCCTCTGCATTTAAGGCCGTACCAAAGACAAATACACCAGCGTTTTTAATTTTGGTTAGCGTACGTGCCAAATTGGTCACACTGACGATAGGCATCATCTCTGCCGCCCCTACCGATACTTTAGCAACGGTTGGCGTCAAGCTTGCCGCATGGTGTTTTGGACAAATGACCGCATCAACGCCCATGGCCACTGCGGTACGTAAACACGCACCAAAGTTATGCGCATCGGTAATTTGATCAAGCACCAATAATAAACACTGCTCACGTCCGGCAATGGTATCGAGCAAGCCTTCGTCAGCGAAACCTAACGGGCGCGCATTAAGCACCACGCCTTGGTGCTGCGGACTGCCGCACAGTTGGGTGAGCTTGTCTTTTTGCGTCGGTTGAATACTAATGCCATTATCACGTGCTTGCGCCATAATCGCTTGCACGTGGCTGTCAGTCTCACGTCCTTGCTGCACAAATAAGCTGAGTCCATCAAGCGGACGGTGTTCGAGTAAGGCATCAATTGCATGAATGCCATAGAAATAGCTAGGTTTTGCCATAATAGGCCTATTGATTATAAAGTGGGTATCGCGCGCGGCGATACAGAAGAAAAATATAGCGATAATTGTAGCAACTAATCAGCGGCTAAACGAAATATTATTATTAAAAAAATCGTCAAAAAAAAAGAAACAAACCTTATTATAAGATTTATCTCTTTTTAAGTGCTTCATTTTAGGTGTTAGAAGTAGTCTTTTAACACCCTTATCCGCATTGACTTTTGATAGTATGAATTTTTAAGAGCTTTATCTTTTAATAGAAGCAACCTTAAACAGCATTAACCTTCTAAATGACAGATATACTGCACGATTTCTTCCGTGCGTAAGTTAAAGCCACTATTGCCTTCGACCACGAATGATTGTCCTGCGCGGTAGTAGCTGAATTCTTCTTCACCGTTTATTTTGACCTCACACTCACCGCTGATGATTTCGATACGTTCAGAGGTATTGGTGCTAAAGTGATAGTGTTCGACCAAATTGTCGCAAGGCAAAATAACTCCTAACGTTTTATGGCGACCGTCCTCAAACATAATGGTATGGCTTGAGCAACGACCATCGTAGGATATCGTGGCTTGAGCATTGACTGTTACATTGGTAAATTGCGCCGCTGTCATAGTGGCTTCCTTATCAAATAATTATTGCCAAACTAAAAAACCAAATTGAAAAATCGAATTGAAAAACTAGAGATTAATTCACTGCCTAAATGACAGTTAAACAACCTCTTTTTAATGACTAATTTTTAACGACTAACACTATATTTAGCTTAACGTCACCAGCAGCTAAACATAGCCTCCGGCTGAGCTTACATTGTCTAAAATAGTGATGCACCTCTGGCTTTGACCGTCATAGTACTGTCTTTGTTTGTCTATAAGACCAACCTTGTAGCACAGATTGTATGAAAATCTGGTGGTAAGAGTTTATCATTATGTGAGATTATGCTACCACATTATATCTATAAAGTTTGTTACAGCGACTAGGAAAGTTTGCTTTATTATTAAATGCACGACCGACTTTGATTACCTTTAAAATTTGTATTTACTGTCTTTTGCCACCATAATATTTGCCAATCCCCTTTATCTCATTAGCACCATTAACCAAAGCCATTTATTTCCTTATTTACCTATTTTAGACATGAATTATCAGCATAATTGGTGAAGTTCATTGTCTGCCATGAGAGGCGTTGATGCTCGTATCATTAACTTTACATCAGTTTGCATTGATTGCTCAGCATGAGCTGAGTGTGGCTGAAGGCTTCAATGTCATCACCGGTGAGACGGGTGCTGGCAAGTCATTATTATTGGATGCGCTATCTTTATGTGCAGGCGAGCGCGCCGACAGTGCGATGGTCAGACACGGGGCTGCGCACGCCGATATTTATGCCCAGTTTGATGTAGAAAATAATGACGTCGTTGCCGAATGGTTTGCCAAAAACGACCGACCTTTAGAAGAACCTGAAGTACTCATTCGTCGTCAGCTTAGTAATACAGGGCGCTCAAAAGCGTGGTTAAATGGCACGCCGGTCAGCTTGGCAGAGCTTAAAAGTTTGGGCGCCTTACTGGTTAATATTCATAGTCAACATGCCCAGCAAGCCTTGCTAAAGCCGCAGTTTGTGGTGCAATGGCTGGACGAGATGGCACAAATCACGCCACTTGCAGAACAAACGGCTAGCAGCTACCAAGCTTATCAGCAGCTCAAACGCCGAGCTGCTGATATCGCTAGCCGCGAAGCCCAGCGCCAAGACCGTATGCAGTTGTTGCAAAGCCAGCTTGCCGACATTGAGCCACTACTCGCCGTTGATTATGCAGAAGTTGAAGCGGAGCACGAAGAGTTATCCAATATTGAAGCATTAATGCAAGAGGCCAGTCATGGCTTGCACCTACTCGATAATGATAGCGATGAGCCAGATGTCATGACCTTGCTCGGGCAAGCGATTAAGCTTTGTGACAACCAAATGGGCGTCAGTCAAACCTTTGAGCAGGCTTCCGAGCAGCTACATTTAGCACAGCAGCAAATCACTGAGGTCACGGGCTTACTATCGGATTATGCTGAGCAACAACTACCTGATCCTGAGCGCTTGCAAACACTTGATAGCCTAATCAGTCTCGGGCATCGTTTGTCACGTAAGCATGGCTTGCCAGCAAATGATTTAATCGATGAAGCAAAAGGTTGGGAAGCACAATTAGAACAATTGGAAAACGAGCCAAGCAGCGATGCGATGGCGACGCAAATTGAGCAAGCATGGCAAGACTATCTCACGCTCGCAACGCAGTTAAATAAAGAGCGCTCAAAAGCGGCGCCAATGGTCAGTAAGCAGCTGATTAAGCAATTACAACCGCTTGCCCTGCCCAACGCCCGCTGCGAGTTTGTCTTTACCAAAAAGGCCGATACGAGCCAATATAGTGCGCAAGGCTGCTATGATATTGATTTATTATTTAGCGCCAACGTCGGTATGCCGATGCAGCCATTACACAAGATTGCCTCGGGCGGTGAGCTGTCACGGATGGCACTGGTGATGCAAGTATTGCAAGCGACCAATGCTGATAATAATGCCGCCAAGCCGATGCTCGTCTTTGATGAAGTCGATGTCGGTATCAGTGGCGGCACCGCGCAAGTGGTCGGTGAGTTATTACGCGCGCTTGGACAGACGCAGCAACTGCTTGCCATTACCCACCAAGCACAAGTTGCGGCACAAGCACATCAACATATCTTGGTACAAAAACATCATGATGAACAAACCGAAAGCGAGCTGTTAATATTGACCGATAGTGCGCAAGTCGATGAGCTGGCACGTATGTCTGGCGGTGTGACCATTACTGATGTCACCCGTGACCATGCCCGTAGTTTATTGACCGATGTTAAATAAAGATTTACGGTGCACCATTAACGTCTAATAAGCGCTAAATATTTGCTTTGGTTGATTTTTTACTCAGTATCGCCATATAGTGGTGTGTCATCTCTGTTATTTTACCATTTACATTAGGTTGCGTTTTTTGCTATGTCTAAAGCCAATTTGACCCATCATTTCTTAATTGCGGCACCCGAGCTGTCAGACCCACGGTTTGAGCAGGCGCTGATTTATATCTGTCGTCACGATAAACATGGCGCACTCGGTCTGATGGTCAATCGGCCATTAGAGCAGTCGCGCGTGGGCAAACTACTAGAGGATTTAGACATTGAAGTCACTAATCCGCAAGTGATGGAAGATGTGGCGCTAGAAGGTGGCCCTATGTATCCAGAAGTCGGCTTTGTCCTGCATACGGGTCAGCCAGAATGGGCATCGTCTTTTGCAATATCAGAAAACGTCTGTATCACTACCAGTCAAGATATCTTAAAACGCATCGCTGCTGGTCAAGGCGTTGGTCATTATCAGCTGTGCTTAGGTCATGCTAGTTGGGGTAAAAAACAGCTCGACCAAGAGCTCAATAACGGCGACTGGCTCGTCTGCCCTGCTGATTTAAACTTATTGTTTGATACGCCATTTGAAGAACGTTGGCAAATCGCTGCCGATAAGATTGGCGTTAATTTTGACTATTTAAGCAGCGATATTGGTCATGCCTAGCATTATATATTGAGTGCTATATACTTAGCAGCATTTGCTTGATGAAGACAGAAATAGGAAACACCCCTGATTATGGTAGATAGCACGCTTATAACAGATACGACAGCTGTCGAACCGGCGATTAAGCCGCATCTTATCTTGGCACTCGATTATGGCGTCAAAAAGATGGGCATGGCCTTAGGTAATACCATTACCGAAACTGCGCGCGCCTTTGATATCTTGGCGATGAATAACGGTCAGCCTGATTGGGATAATCTGCTCGGTATTATCAAGGTTTGGGGCGTGGCAAAAGTGGTGGTCGGATTGCCACTGAATATGGATGGTAGCAGCTCAATGCTGTCCAAGCGGGCGCACAAATTTGCCCGCCGCTTAGCCCATAGAGTTATGGAGCAGCATCTGCCGGTAGTTGTGAGTCTTTGCGATGAGCGCCTGACCTCAGTGGCAGCACGCGAAATTGCGTGGGAAAACAGCTGGATTAAAAACGAGCGCGACCCGATTGATGATATCTCCGCCTGTATCCTGATGTCGACTTACTTTGCTGATCCCAGTAGCAGTATCGCCATCGACGCGATTAAAGCGGATTAAGATAGCAGTAAGTCCATTGCTAACATACCGCGCCTCTTTGCTATATCATCTAAACAAATAAATGACTGATTAATATGACCACTGCCTCAGACCAATCTTTGCAAAACAAGTCGCAACGTGGCTTTGCGCCGCTAGCGATTGCGCGTATCAAAGGCGCTCAGCGAGCAAACCAAATAGCGATTTATCTTATTTATGCCGCTATTCTCGCCTTTATGGTCTTTGGCACCATTGCCAGTATCAAAGCCTTTCATGACAATCAGCTGCTTTATCAACTTTTCTATAACTTGCCCTATGCCTTGGTTGCGCTCACGATTCCCATTACCATTTATGATGCATTGGTTATTTATCGTTATCGCTTAAATCAGCCATCGATGATTGCCATGAGTATCGGCGTATCAACGATCATATTGGTTGGCGGGCTTTTATTTGCCGATACTGCTTGGTTGGGGTTATCCTGCTGGCTTGGGGTGGCATTTTTATTCAAAGTTAGCTTTAAGCGCTTTTTTAACTTTTTAGAAACTGAAGAAGAAGCCGAAATCGCTGAAGAAGTGTAAAACAGCTGAACAGAAAATAACGCTAACCAATAGATAGTAAAAAACTTTAACCACATTTTATTAATTTAAAACGACGACTATGACTACTTCAATATCTGATAGCACGATTCAACATCATCTAGATACCCAAGGGCTTATTTGCCCTGAGCCAGTGATGATGCTGCATCGAATCATTCGTAAAGCCGAAGCCGGCGCGGTGATTGAGATACTCGCCACTGACCCTGCGACCACTCGCGATATTCCTAATTTTTGCCGTCATTTGGGGCATGAGCTTGTAAAGCAAGAAACGCTTGCTGAAAATGTGCCTTTAAATGTTGATCCGGATGAAATAACAGTTGCTGACGATAATAACGCGCCTATCAGCGCCATGCTTTATCGTTATTTGGTCAAGAAAAAGAATGCTTAAATGTATTTGATTGACCCTAGAGCATTAGTAACCTAAGAGCACTAAGAACGTCAGTACATTAATAAAGTAACAGCAGTAATAGCATCAAGATATCTTTGCTTTGTACGAAACATATCATTCACAAATTAAAGGTAGATAGCGTGTTAGCAACCCAAAAGCAGTATGTGCAGTGGCAGGAAAACAAAGACGGAAACGAAACCTTACATCAAGCCCGCTGGTTGTCGGAAAGCAATCATATGCCGCCTGCCCGTATTGTATTGATTGATGATAAAACGACCGCAGATGAGGCTTACCGTTTGGCTTGCGAAGGCACTTCATTACTGTGGCGCGGTGACTTTCATAATGCCAAGCAATTGCTACAAGCGCTCAACCGACGTATCGAGCGTACCAATGAGCGCTCTGAGCAGCGTAAAATAAAAAAAGCAGCAAATCAGTCTGCTAGGTCTAATAAAACTGCAGTTGAATCTTCAGAGTTATCCAAAGACATTCCCAACTTATTTCATCAGCAGCGCCAAATCCAAGCCCAGCGTGCGCGCATATTAAGCCGCTTGCTATTAGAACTTGATGCCAATTATGTCAGCCAATTACGCCGCGCCCCTGATGTCAGTGCAGCTTGTATAGCTGCTTTTGGCGAGCTGAAAGAGTCATGTGTACTGTCGTTTCGTGATTTGCAAGGGGCGCTTGGCGCAGCACAATGGCGCGAAAAAGGCGTCCCAATTGAAAGCCTAGGCTTATCGATTTTCCCGCATTATGGCGTTTTTGCGCCAACTCGCCATGAGTATGTGCAGCTATTGCTTGATGCACCATTGCCGAAAATTCATGATGTCGCCTATGATATTGGTACGGGCACTGGCTTGCTGGCAATTATTTTAGCGCAGCGCGGTGTCAAACAGGTGATTGCTACGGACTTAAATCCGCGTGCGTTGGCCTGCGCCGGTGAGAACTTTACGCGCCTACAACTGGCTAACGTACAGTTGCAGCAAGCAGACCTTTATCCGACTGATGCGCCACGCGCCAATCTGATTGTCTGTAATCCACCTTGGCTACCTGCTAAGCCAAGCTCGCCGTTAGAGTACGCCGTTTACGATACCAATAGCACAATGCTACGTGGATTTTTGCAGGGCGCGAAAACTCATTTAGCTAAGCAAGGAGAAGTCTGGTTGATTCTGTCAGATTTGGCTGAGCATTTGCAGCTACGTACTCGTGAGGAATTATTAGGCTGGTTTGCTAATAGTGGTTTGAAAGTAAAATACCGTCTCGATACCAAACCTAAGCATGGTCGCAGTCAAGATAATACCGATCCACTATTTGCGGCGAGGAGTAGCGAGGTTACTTCTTTATGGTGCTTAGAACCTGCCTAATCTTTGATAATTAATAATTGAGTATCAAATTATGAGCCGCGACCGTGCTGTGCAACAGCGCCAACCTAAAGCGCTAGCCGTTGATGATGAACCTACTTATATCACCGAGTTTCGTCAAGCGATGCTTGCCCGCGGACTTGCAACGCGGACGCGTAACGCTTATGTGCGTGATTTGCGTTCTTGCGAGCTGACCAATCCTATTGCGCTGACGAAGTGGCAGCCTAATGACGTGCTGCACTGTCTATCAACCCTTACTCAGGAAGGCAAAACGCCGCGCACCCAAGCACGTATGCTGTCAAGCTTGCGCCAGTTTTATCTATGGATGATTGCTAGTAATCTGCGCGAGGACAATCCGTGCGAGCGTATCAAAAGCCCCAAATTAGGCCGTCCACTGCCTAAAGATTTAAGTGAGGCAGATGTCGATAATCTCCTCGCCGCGCCTGATACTAGCACCGCACTCGGACTGCGTGATAAAGCCATGCTAGAGGTGCTCTATGCGTGCGGTCTGCGCGTCAGTGAGTTGATTAACCTATCGCTTGAGCAAGTGAACCTAAACTCTGGTTGGCTACAAATTACGGGGAAAGGTAATAAGACCCGACTGGTGCCACTCGGCGAATATGCAGCAGATGCACTGGAAGATTATCTAACGCATGCCCGTGGCGATTTGATTGCGCATTTGAAATCAGGTAATTGCCAAGCGGTGTTCTTGACCGCGCAAGGTGGTTATATGACACGGCAGAACTTTTGGTATCTATTAAAGAAATACGCCAAAGTTGCCAGCATTGATAAAGAATTATCACCGCATACCTTACGTCACGCCTTTGCTACGCATTTATTAAATCATGGTGCGGACTTGCGTAGCGTGCAGTTATTACTGGGGCACAGTGATTTATCAACGACACAGATTTATACCCATGTGGCGACGGCGAGATTGCAGAAGTTGCATGCCGAGCATCATCCGCGCGGTTAAAGTTAAAACTGACTATTTATTGATGATTGTAAAAGGAATATAACGTGTTGCAAGCTCAGCCATCTACTCTGCCTACCCTAACAAAAGGGCAAAATTCTGCCCTCAAAAACCTTACCATCATGGGTTACTTGGAAGGCACTTCTTTTTTATTATTACTTGGTATCGCCATGCCACTAAAATATATGATGGGTATTCCTGAGGCAGTGAAATATATCGGTATGGCGCATGGGGCATTGTTTATCGCCTATATTTTGATGCTACTGATTGCAACGAGCAAAATAAAGATGCCGCTATGGGCAATGCCTGCCGGTGTGCTCGGCTCATTTTTGCCATTTGGTCCGTTTATATTTGATCATTTATTAAAGAAGAACCTAAGAAAGTAGAATTAAAGGTTTTTCGGTAACAAAGATGTGCTGAATTTCTATAATTTCTTAGATGTGGGTGTACCTCGCGCACCAATTTTAGACATCATTTTGATTAAGGTGCGCATGGCACACCCTACTCATCTTCAAATTAAGCAATCATATAACAGTCGCCTTGCGGCGCGGTTTAGCCCTGATAGTAGCGGATAGCAGGATTGGCTCCCATCACAATTTTTGCAATAACAACTTCCCACCATACAATTCCATAAATACATAGCTGCAAACCTGCCCTTTTCTCGTTACAATACCTGCCATAGTATATTAACCTTCTATTTATTAAATAATCCGAGAACTCCATGAGCCATAGACCCCCTGCTGACCTATTAAAAAGCGCTGAACACTGGCGTGAAGATATTAACTTTCGCCAAGATGTGCTGGGCAAACCGTTTGATTTTGCGACCACGTGGGGTATTTTTTCACCGCAAAAGCTCGATGATGGCAGCTTGATGCTGCTTGATTATGTGGATTTCCAAGCGGATGATGATTCGATCGATTTGGGCTGTGGCTATGGCGTGCTTGGCATGACGGCGGCGCGTGAATGCCCGAATGGTCTGCATACCTTGATTGATAAAGACTTTATGGCGGTAGAATATGCACGCCGTAATTGTGAGAAAAACGGTCTGAAAAATGTCGATGTTCATTTATCAAATGGCTTTAATCATGTGGCAAAAGACAAAGACTTTAGCCTTGTGATGTCGAACTTGCCGGCCAAAGTGGGTAAAGAGCAGCATTATCTGTATTTCCTCGATGCCTATGCACGTATGCGTCAAGGTGGACGTTTTTATGTGGTGACGATTAATGGCCTACGTCAATTTATGAAGCGCTCGTTTACCGAAGTATTTGGTAATAGCGAAAAGATCAAACAAGGTAAAACTTATACCATTACCATGGCGACCAAAGACTAAGCTTAAGCAACTTAAAAACTGAGCCATAAAAAATCCCGCTAACACGATGATGTTTTAGCGGGCTTTTTTATGGCTAAATTTTTAGGACTATATTTTTAAAGTTATATTTTTAGAATTACATTTTTAAGGTTACATTTGCCGCTTAAGTAAATATCCACCCAATATCGCACTGGCGATAATTGGCAATAGCACCATTAATAATGGCGAAAATCCAGTCGCGAGCGAAACAAAGCCGACCAAGTCTTGCACATAACTAAACAGCAAGCCGAATAGTAATGCCACGACGATACGTAAACCCAAGCTATGCGTACGTAGTGAGCCAAAGACGAATGAGCAGGCAACAATCACTAGCGATAAAATCGATAACGGTGACAGCAGCTTTTGCCAAAATGCCAACTCATGACTTAACGAGCGCGTGCCTTGTTGGCGCATAAATTGGCGATGCTCATACAGCTGGGTCAATGACAAATCTTCGGCCTTACGAGTGAGTAAATACACCGACTCAGGGGCAAAAGGCAAACTCAAGGTATCTGACGGTGCGATAGCTTGGCTACTCTCAAAGCCCTGACCAATCATCAGCTTGGTCATATTATTCAGCTGCCACTCGTAACGGTATTGCTCGCTCGGCTTGCTGCTATTAGTATCTATCGGTTCGCGGCCGATATATTTGCCGCCCTCAGCATGGATGGCAGTTTGCAGATTGCCATTATTGTCCAAATGCCAACGTTTAACTTCGCCGATATTGCCTTGCACATCGGCATAATCGATATACAAAATATCGCTGCCATCTGGCTTGGCACTGCCGTCTTTTGTACTCTCAAAGCGTGGCTGTACCGTCCAATAACCACGTACCGAGGTGACAAGCGAGCTATTATCTTCATCGTTAATCTCTTGCGCCAACTGATTGGAATGCGGCAGTACAAACTGATTAATCACCAATGCCAATAGCACAAAAATCAAGGCAGGCTGCAACACCCAACCGACGATACGATAAACACTGACGCCAGCGGCGCGCATGACGACCAGCTCGCTTTTATTGGCAAGTAAACCCAAACCGACCACGGCACCAAGTAACGCGCCCGTTGGGATAAATTGCTCTAAAAAGTATGGCGAGCGATAAAAGATATATTTAATCGCCTCGCCCATCGTATAGTTATCATCTAACGAATCTAACTCAGACAAATAAGAAAATACCAGCTGCAATGCCCACAAGCCTATAACCGCGCCGATGATGGCAAGCAAAGCGTTTAGTTTAACGTAACGGCTCAGCACTTTTAGATTGGTTGGTTTTGGCGCAAGTTTCAGTTTGGCTTTTGGCGAATTTGGCTTTGATGAATTAGACGATGATGATTTAGAGAATAAAGCGCTCATTAGGATTGTCCTCCTTGTGAGCCATTGCTTTTATGGTCAATATTGCCTTGATGCTCGCTGACGGTTAACTGCTCATCTGGTTTGCGAAAGCGCAAACGATGCTGGACGCGGCTGCCCCAATTCATATAGAGCGCCAATGCCATAAAACCTAATACCAACCATGCATACGCCCAAACGCTAACACTGCCTTTACTCACCGCATTTTTGAGAGAAATAATACCCAACGCGCAGCTGACAAATAATAAAATCGATGGGAACAGACGCAACCAGCGACCTTGGCGCGGACGTACTTGCGCCAGTGGCACGGCCAGCATCGGTGCAATAATCATCAACCAAGGCAAGGCCAAGCGATAGCCAAGCTCTCCTTGCGCCGCTCGAAGTGCATTTTCACTATTCACTGCTGTACTGCCCGTTGCGGCTTGCCATAATGGACCAATCGCTTGGGTTTCAATATTGGCTTCGGTGATGACTTCTTTGGAGGATTCGGTCAAGGTGATACGGTAGCGATCAAAGCCCACTTGATTGTATTTTAGACTGCCCGCGCCGACTTCATAACGGCGACCTTGGAATAAATCCAATTGGGTGACGCCGCTACTGCCGGTATCTGCTTGCTGAGCGCGTTTGGCAAGGGTAATGGTATCCTTACTGATACTGTTATCGCTTATAAGCGCATTTGGCAGCTCTGGGATATTTAATTGCTCAGCAGTTTCTGGGTCAATATTATTATTAACATCAACCGCCGCATTTTTTGCCGCACTGCCTTTAGGCTTAGGCTCAGATTGTATCAATATCACATCTTGCAATTGCTTTTTATCATCGCTTAAGCTGCCGACATACAAATGATAATTACCGCTGCTGATAAACTGATTGGGGCGAATCAAATCAAAAGCGCTGGTTAACGCTTGCTGCTGCCAAACACTTTCCGATGAGCGTACGCCCCACGGTTTACCAACGATAGATAAAGCCGCTTCCCCAACAAATAATGCCAATATCAACGGCGTCATCAAACGGCCAAGTTTGCCGCGCGACACACCGCTGGCATTAATCACCGCCATTTCTTGGTCAACATACAAGCGCCCGAATACCAGCATGAGAGCGATAAAAAATGCCAATGGCAGGATAAGCTCTAAAAAGTAAGGCAAATTATAACCAATGATGGTAAATAATAAGCTGATGTCCAGATTGCCTTCTGCGGCAATGCCAAAGTAACGGATTAAGCGGCCGCCGAGCATCATCACCACTAAAAACCCCAAGACCAAAGCGGTCGTTGAAGCAACTTGTTGAGTCATATAGCGGCGTAATATCACAATAGGCACTCTTTAGAAAAGGGTTGGTATGCGCACGATTCAGCACAGATTTATTGGCGCTACGATATAAATAGTAGCGATAAAGATAACCGTTAATCCTAGCATATTTTGCTCAAAAATGGCTGTGAAATGTGTTGGAAAATATTGCCTCTATCTTGCTATAACACTGTATTATTTAGTGGATAATAGCTAAAACCAAAAAGGCGTATAGTGTATATGAGTTATAAGTCTAACTTAATATCAGAGCAACTCTATTAAGTCTTTGCCCTATACTTTTACTTTATGTCATTTAGAAAAGTTTGTTTGTCCTTAGTATCCTTGTTCGCCTATCTTTAGATTTCATTGCTAGACTGAATACCTGCAAAATTTATACTTATAATTAATGCTCAACGGAGAATACTAATGACAAACAAATTCACTTCTACGCCCGCTACATTACTTGAACTTGCTGGTGGTCAATTTGATGCACTTGATTGGTCAAATTGCGCTATCGTCTTTATTGACTATCAAAACGAATACGTCGATGGGGCGATGCCATTGGGGCAAGCTGGTGCTAACGCCATTAAAAATGCGCGTCTGTTATTAGATAAAGCCCGCGCGCAAGACATTCCTATTGTCCATATCGCCCATCACGGCGCCGATAATGATAAAGTTTTTGATCCTTTATCATCAAATGTCGATATTGTCGCTGAATTACAACCAAAGACGGGTGAAACCGTCATCGTCAAAAAACATCCTAATGCTTTTTACGATACCAAGCTACAAACGCTAATAGCAGGCACGCAAAAGCAGCAAATTATTTTCGCAGGTTTTATGAGTCATATGTGTGTCAGCTCAAGCGTCAGAGCGGCGTTTGATTTGGGCTTTGATAGTTTTGTGTGCCATGACGCCTGTGCCACTCGTGCCTTGCCGAATGATAAAAAAGAAGCCATAAGTGCAGAAGTGATGCACGAGACCGCGATGGCTGCATTACAAGATAGATTTGCCGCTTTAGTCACGACCGCTGAATTGGTTGGTGAGTAAATTACTACTCTATAGAGACATAAAACAATTACTTAAATAATTATCGCAAAATTGTGCAAATATATTACCTAAGCCTTGCTCACTGCGCACTCGCCTTGCAATATGCTACACTATTGCGATGGCTCATTAGCCCAAACGATTTAACAGGTATAAGCAATTTAAATAAAACCTGCCGTTTTTATCATGCTAATTTCATAACTCTAATAAGGATAATTATATGAATATTAAATTAACCCAAACCCTACCAAAGACGCATACGCAAAAAATTCTTAAAAAAGAAGCCAAAAGTAAAGACGCGGCCTGCCTTGTGGTGCTTATCGATGATAAGAAAAACATCTTAGCTGAAGCCGCATTAAGCGATTATCAAACGCGCATTAAGCAGTTGATGGAAGTATCACATTTTAATGGTAAAGCCTGCGAGACCGTCGCTGATTATGCCTTGGCTGGTGATAAAAAAACGGCTAAAGAAAATCCAGTACAGCTGTTATTGGTCGGTGTTGGTAATATTGATAAGCTTGGTCATAGCGTATTGCAAAAAATTGCCAATACCATTTATCAAAGCACGCAAAAACGCGTCGATTCTATTACCGTCGCCCTAGGTGATGCATTAGAAGAAAATCATTTCGGTCAGTTTGCTTTGAATTTACTAGCAGCAAGCTACCGTTTCGATAAATATAAATCTGAGCAAACCACGCCAGTTTTAACCGATATCTATTTATTGGCTGACGAGTCATTAAAAGCTGCATTAACATTTGCTGAAGCGGTATTCGCCGGTCAAAGCTTAACCCGTGATGTCGCTAATGAGCCGGGTAACATCTGCTTCCCCGCTTATATGGCTGAACAAGCACAAGAATTGGCCACAACCTATCCTGACCTATTAAAAGTCACCGTATTGGGTGAAGATGAGATGTCAGCGCTAGGCATGGGTTGCTTCTTAGCAGTTGCGCAAGGTTCTGCTAAAGAAGGCAAATTGGTAGTCATGGAATACCATGGTAAATCAAACTTTAGCGCGGGCTCTAATAAAGGCATCACTAACAGCGCCAAAGTCGCGGGCGGTCTAAAAGCCTTGGCGGATAAATTACCGACCAAACTGCCTAAGAAATCATCTAAAAACGCTGATACAAATAACGATGTACAAGTTGCCAATGATGACGCGCCTATCGTCTTAGTCGGTAAAGGCGTCACCTTTGATTCAGGTGGTATCTCAATCAAACCGGGTGCAGCAATGGATGAGATGAAATTTGATATGGGCGGTTCAGCGTCGGTACTCGGTACGATTAAAGCTTTATGTGAAGCGCGCTTACCGATTAACGTCGTTGGTGCCCTTGCTTGTGCGGAAAACATGCCATCAGGTGATGCTACGCGCCCTGGTGATATCGTGAAAGCCATGAACGGCAAATCGGTTGAAATCTTAAATACCGATGCGGAAGGTCGTTTGGTATTAGCTGATACCTTATGCTACGTACAACGCTATAATCCAAAAGCAATTATCGATGTGGCAACGTTGACCGGCGCTTGTGTGGTTGCCTTAGGTCACGTACGCTCAGCGGTATTTAGTAATGACGAAGACGTGTTGTTTGAATTAGAAAACGCCAGTCACTTATCGGGCGATTTAATCTGGCATATGCCAATGGATGACGACTATCAAGCGCAGCTTGACTCGCCTATTGCTGATATGCAAAACATCGGTGGTAAAGGCGCTGGTGCTGTGACTGCGGCTTGCTTCTTATCGCGCTTCGTCGAAGAAGGTCAAGCATGGGCGCATTTGGATATCGCTGGTACCGCATGGAATTCAGGTAAAGATAAAGCGGCAACCGGTCGTCCTGTACCATTGTTTATGCAATACCTCAAAAACAGCGCAAACATGGCTTAATCAGTTGTGAATAATTCATTGATGAAGACCAGTTTATGAAAGTTAGTTTTTATGTTTTAAGTGAGAGTAAAGCCCAATATTTCTTGGGCTTTATTTGTCAGTTGACCCAAACGGCGCTTAATAAAAGCAGCCAATCGTTACTGATTCTTATCGACCAACAAGATGCCTTGCTATCGACGCTTGATGAAGCACTATGGTCACATGATGCCACAAGCTTTATACCGCATCAGCGGCTTTTAGATTCTAATATTGGTGACGGTGCTGATACTGATACTAGCCATAGGGAAAATACGGCTATTAACCCTATTAACAGTCAATCGTTAGCACCCGTTTTATTGGGCAGTTATATGCCAGCTGATTTTAAAGGTATTGTCCTAAATACCACCATCCATCCTGTTAATGACTTTATGGCAGCAACCAATAATGCCCAGCCTACTCGGGTACTTGAGCTGATAAAACCCGATGCCAATAGCGTGCAAGAAGGTCGTCACAAATATAAAAGTTATAAACAATTAGGCTATGAGCTCACGCACTTTAAAGTTTAATTTATTGATTTTTATCTTTATTTTCTCACCTTGCTAGCGCCCTTTATTTACCTACCGTGCCACGCTTTTTTGTTACCCTATAACCCCATGTCTACGTGGGTGAGAGGTAGGCGCTTATCGCAAAAAATGCTACCATCCTTCGATTACTTTTCCGTTCTATTATAAATTTTATATTTATTGACAAAGTCGAGGGTGTATAGATGCGTTCATTGATTGCGATGTATCAGCGTATAGGGCTGGTGCCGCTCATTATTATTGGTTTAATATTGGGGGTTTTGATTGGCTGGCTGGCACCAAATATCGGTATTGCGTTAGGATTATTAGGGACGCTATTTGTCGGGGCGCTAAAAGCAGTCGCGCCGATACTGGTATTTATCTTGGTCATGGCAGCCATTAGCCAACACCGTAGCGGCAATGAAGTTTATGTCAAACCCGTGCTTATTATGTATATGTTCGGCACTTTTTTGGCTGCATTAACGGCGGTTGCGGCAAGTTTTTTATTCCCGACAGAGCTGATATTGGTCAATGCCACCATTGAGCAAGTACCACCTGCCAATCTTCAAGAAGTATTGACCAACTTGCTGATGAATTTGGTCGCCAACCCCGTTCAGGCCATCGCTGAAGCCAATTATATTGGTATCTTAGCATGGGCAATTATCATTGGTTTTGCCCTGCGTCAAGCCAGCGATACCGCGCGTACCGTGGTCAGTGATTTTTCTGACGCCATCTCACAAGTGGTCAAATGGGTCATCGCCCTAGCGCCTTTTGGTATTTTAGGCTTGGTTGCTAATACCGTCGCTGAGACAGGCTTTGCCGCGTTGGCGGGCTATGCCCATATCTTGATGGTATTGGTCGGTTGTATGCTATTTATCGCTTTAATCGTCAACCCGCTGATTGTATTGGTTAAAACCGGTAAAAACCCTTATCCATTAGTATTTGCCTGCTTACGTGAGTCAGGGATTACCGCATTCTTTACCCGTAGTTCAGCGGCCAATATTCCTGTCAATATGAACCTTGCGCGCAAATTAGGTCTACACGAAGACACTTATTCGGTCACCATTCCACTCGGTGCAACCATTAACATGGCAGGCGCTGCTATTACGATTAACGTCTTAACCCTTGCTGCGGCGCATACGCTTGGTATCGAAGTATCGTTTGCATCAGCGCTATTATTAAGTTTGGTTGCGACGATTAGTGCTTGCGGCGCCTCAGGTGTTGCTGGTGGCTCATTACTCTTGATCCCATTAGCAGCAAGCTTATTTAGTATTCCAAACGATATTGCCATGCAAGTAGTGGCACTTGGCTTTATCATCGGTGTGGTGCAGGACTCTGCAGAAACTGCTCTGAACTCATCAACCGACGTCTTATTTACCGCCGCTGCTGATCCAAAATATGCGCGCTAGTTTTTAAAACGATACTTGCAAATAATAAACGGTATTTGCAAACCATAAAGGGTCTCATAATAGAGACCCTTTTTTTGTGTTGAATATTGGGTGATTTATTAATTTAAACAGTGATTTTAAATAACTGCTTTAGACTGTTATTGTAAAAACTATTTTAAATGATCGACATCTACTTCAATCACTGGTGTCTGCATGTCTAGCTGGCGTTTAAATTGACGCAATTGTTCCACCTCATCTAATAGCTCAAGTATCAGTCCAATTGCCGGTACGCTCGCTTCAAAGTCGCGACTTAGGCGTGAGGCACGGCGCACGGTGGTCAATTGATAACCGGTAAATTGCTGACGCTCTGGCACATCATATTCGATGATATTTTCTTCAATCAATTCGATGACCCATTGGCGCTCTTGACCACAGGCAGATACAAGCTCATCTAAGCTCAAGATAATGTCGGTAAATTCAGGCGAGTGTTTCATGGCGATTATCCTCGTTTGCTCTTTATTTTATCGTTATCGTATGGTCTTCATCTCTGCTGTTTGCTTTGTTATATTGCTGCTATTTTCGTAGCTTTTGGCGTTTTTAAATGCGATTTAGTTAACGGCTGATATTGGTCTCAGCAAAGGCTTCTTTAAGCTGCTCGTAGGCTTTGGTAGCGGACTCGCTGCTGATATCAGGGTTGACGATGTTTAAGGTTAAATATAAATCGCCGGCTTGCTTAGCAGGAATACCTTTACCCCTTAAACGTAAGTTGCTACCTGATTTGCTATTTTTAGGAATCGTCACGCCAAGCGTTCCTGCTGGGGTACTGACGTTAATTTTTTCGCCCAGTGCCGCTTCCCATGGCGCTACATTGACTGTCTGATAGACATCAGCGCCTTCGATACGGATATTATCCGCATGACGGATTTTTACCTTTAAAAACAAATCACCGTTTTTACCGCCACCAATACCGGCCGCACCTTGCCCTGCTAAACGAATTTGCTTGCCATCAGTGATGCCTTTTGGAATTTTAATTTTTAGGGTTTTATTTTCGTAATCGACGCTGCCATTTGGCTGACGGACAGGAACGTTTAATTTAATACTATAGTCATCGCCGCTGTAGACCGAGGACAAATCAACGGTAATCTCTGCATGTTGGTCTTGACCTTGGCTATTCTGTGACCTAAAACCACCCTGCTGCGATTGTCCGCGCGCGCCGCCGCCGCCAAAAGCGGAGAAAATATCGTCGAAGCGAAAACCGCCATCGCCATAAGCTTGACCTTCGCCAAACTGATCTTTGATATCTTCCCAGCGGAAACCGCCTTGTCCGCCGCCCGCTGATTGCCCTCCGAAGCCACCTGCACCGCCCTGACCAGCAAAGGGATTGTTGAGCATGGCATCGTATTCCGCCCGCTTATCTTTATCTCTAATGGTTTCGTAAGCGTTGTTAATTTCCGCGATTTTATTATCAGCGTCTGGATCGTCGCTGACATCAGGGTGGTATTGCCGCACAAGCTTACGATATTTCTTTTTAATCTCAGCATCTGTGGCGTCTTTTTTGACCCCTAAAATGTCATAGTAATTTTTCTCTGCCATGTTATTTTTCCTTCTTATAGTATTTATTACTGATCATTTATTTAATACATAATATGGGGGCAATGAATGAATATTTCATTTTTAGCATACGGTTGTCATCATCAAAGTTTGACCAGTAATGATGCCAAACGATACTAGCATTTATATTATCTGAATCACTTAAAGCATCGTTATTAGCGTGCGTCACTATAGTAGCGTTTTTCACTATATTAGCGTTTTTCACTATGATTCTGGCATCATTATTCTTTGACAGCTGTTGCCGTAATGTCAATTTGGTGAGGACAATGGCTGCATGACCCTCTCGTTTAGAAGCAATATAAGACAACACAGTACTTTGTTTGTCACGCTTAGCGCAAACCAAACTTGATGGCTTTATTTGTATGTCTATCTGCATATTGTTTTTGATTCATAAACCGTCACATTTACCATAGCATAGCTAAGTATGTGCTTGCCAAACTTTGCGCGCGCCTGCCTAGACATAAGAGCTATGTCAATCTTCTAGATGGTTAGATAGTTACAAACTTATTATTCCCACAAAACGCCAAATACTGCGGTTTCTTCAGAAATAGTAAGAATATAGCAAGATTTTATTACATTATTTTCAATTTTATCTCATTTTACTTTTTTAAATATTAAAATTATTAAATATAAGCCTTTAGCCCTTATATAGCGCATCTTTACGATAATCTTAACCACATAAGCAGAATTAGTTTTTATATTTACTAAGGCGATATGACTAACTTTTTTGATGTAAAAACCACTTTATCAGCACTGGTAGTGTTTATCTATTCACTTAGCCTAATAAATAAGTTTCACAGAACTGGCCATATATACCAAGGTCTACAGGATTGGTAGCAAGACTTAATAATGATCATAAAAACATCTTCTACTACTCTATTATGAGATATTTGAACTGGGGCGTTTTTTACAGAGCCGTAAGAACGAAGTAAGCTCCTTATTGTAAAATACCCATATTATTCAAGCTGATAGGGGCATGGATAACATAGGCAAGAGTATCTGTCTATCTCATCAATAGAAAAAAGGTATTAAATGTCTTATTTAATCAAGTCTTTAGTCATCACTTTATCGCTGCTGCTCAGTACCACCGTTTTTGCCGGCAACACCAGTTACTATGGTAGTAAGTTTCACGGCAAACGTACCGCAAGTGGCAGTATCTTCAATATGAACTCGCTAACCGCCGCGCATAAGACGCTGCCGTTTGGTACGAAGGTGCAAGTGACCAATAAAAAGACAAAGCAGAGCGTGATCGTAAAAATTACCGATAGAGGACCTTTTATTAGAGGTCGCATTTTGGATTTATCGAAAGCCGCTGCTGGTAAAATAAACTGTGAACTTTGTACCACCACCATGAAGATACTATCTTATGGTGATGGTAAATACCGTATGGAATAATGTAATAAAAAAGGGAGAGCTCACGCTCTCCCTTTTTTATGCTCGATGATTTTAAAACACTGGTTTGTATCGCTGAATAATTCTTCAATAGCCTATATAGTCAGTTTAAAATAAAAAGTTACGGCAGAAATAGTATTCTGCTGGTATAAATCTTCCTCGCTTGCTGTGCGCTTTGCACTCCAGAAGTTACGGAAAATTCATACCAGCAGGGTGTCCTTTTAAAGTGAATCTACTACTTCAAAATAATTATATTTGCCAACTGACTGCCGCCTATTTAACAGCCGCTTCCATTTCTTCTAGCGTCGTCATCGCGAGCAACAACTTCTCTTCATTATCACTATGCTGCTGCTGTAGCGCTGTTTGTTCATTGAGCAACACCAGCAAATCAGCCTTACGGCTTTCTTCATATAGCTCAGTATCAGCAAGCTTGGTCTCTAAACTGGCCAATTTATCAGTAATCTTAGCCAAGGCTTTTTCTGTGTCTTCAATCTCACGGCGAACAGGCGCGGTAAGTTTGCGTTGCTCAGCGGCCAATTTGCGTTGTTCTTCTTTGCTAAGCGCAGGCTGAGCAGCTTTTGCTGGGGCAGTAGCAGCTTTATTACTAATTTGATTACTAGCTAAACTGGTATTTGTTTCACGTGAAACAAACTTCTTATTATCCTTTTTGCTCTTTTTCTTACTATTGCTTTTATCAGGCGTATTTTCTTGCTTACGCTTTTCAGCAAGCCACTTACCGTAATCGCTGATATCACCATCAAACTCTTCGATTATACCGTCATGGACCAAAAACAGCTCGTCACAGACGTTGGCAATCAGCTCGCGGTCATGCGATACCAGTACCACTGCCCCTTCAAAACCCTGCAAAGCAATGGTCAAAGCTTGACGCATTTGTAAGTCTAAATGGTTGGTTGGCTCATCGAGTACCAGCACGTTTGGACGTTGCCAGACGATTAATGCCAAGGTTAAACGCGCGCGCTCGCCACCAGAAAATAGCTCACTTGGCGTGTCGATACGCTCACCGCGAAAGTCAAAGCTGCCGAGGAACGAGCGCAATTCTGTATCAGAAGTTTTGCCCGCTAGGCGGCGTAGCATTTGCATCGGCGTCGCTGCCGCATCCAAAGCATCCATTTGATGCTGGTTAAAATAACCGAGCTTTAGGGTATCAGAAACGCGATAGCTGCCTGATAAAATACCAAGCTCGCCGACCAAGGCTTTAATCAAGGTCGATTTACCAGCGCCATTCATCCCAAGCAAGCCAATACGCGTATCCGGCGTCACTTGGATATTGGCATTATGCAGTAGCGCGGTATCGGTATAACCAATATCGGCATTGCTCAGCTCAATTAAGGGCGAGCTCATATTTGCCGGCTCATAAAAGCGGAACGAGAACGGATTGTCCGCCATCATCGGTGACAGCTCTGCCATACGCTCAAGCTGCTTAATACGGCTTTGCGCCTGTTTGGCTTTACTGGCCTTGGCACGGAAGCGACGAATAAAGTCATCCAAATGCGCTTTGGTCGCTTGCTGCTTTTCAAACGCTTGCTGCTGCTGCGCCATGCGCTCATGACGGGTGCGAATAAACTGCTGATAGTTACCGGTATAAAGGGTGATTTTTTGTTGCTCGACGTGCAGAATATGACCGACGGTGGCGTCCAAAAACGCTTGGTCATGCGAGATGACGATAACCAAACCGCTAAAGGCATTAATCCACGTTTCAAGCCAAAGAATGGCATCCAAATCCAAATGGTTGGTTGGCTCATCAAGGAGCATTAAATCTGCGCGGCTCATCAAGGTCTTGGCAAGGTTTAAACGCATACGCCAACCACCGGAAAAGCCTTCGACGGGCAGCTCATGCTGGCTGGTATTAAAACCAAGACCCGCCATGATTTGTGCCGCTTTGGTCGGGGTACGATAGCCATCAATCTCATCAAACTGCTGATGTAATACGCCAATTTGGTCGTCACTGACACTGCTCAAATCATTTAACGCCGCATTAATCTCATACCACTGCTCATCGCCACTTAAGACGTAATCAATCGCCGTTTGGGTACTGGCGCCCACTTCCTGCGCCATATGCGCCACATGCCAGCTGTCAGGAATACTGATTTCGCCTTTATCAAGCGTCACTTCGGTATCACCGGTGCCCATACGTGTCAATAATAAGGCAAACAAGGTCGATTTGCCTGTGCCGTTATTGCCCGTTAAGCCAACTTTATGGCCCGGATGTAGCTGGAAGCTTGCCCCTGCAAACAACTCACGACCATCACGGCGAACACCAACGTCTTTAAATTCGATCATATAATTTCTTCATCTCAACAATAATGTAAAACTTAAGGCAATAAAAAACACACGTCTGGCATGTTTACTGGCGGCTATTATTTCAAACGCTTGCCGCATAGGCAAACAATTAAATAAGTATTTTAAATTCAAACCTTTATACTGCTAAAAACCGCTTATTATGATAATGAGGCGTAGACTATTTAAAAGTTTGCAGTTTCAATCACTTTTTTAGTCGTGAACGCTGTTGTTACCCTTGACAAATCAATCATTAGCCCAATTATGCTATACTAGTAAAACACTATTGACATCATGCAGTTAAGTGCTAATAGCCATGATAGTATGGGCTTCAGCGTATGCCACCATGACAGCTCGATATGAGCGTCTAAAGTCTTAAGCCAAATATGCATACCCCAAACTATGAGTGTCTATATGAATGTCTAAATGTCAAATAGTGACCCAATCTCATTAATGTTACCGTAGCCTATGCGTATCAGCCGCTACGGATCAGTCGCCCTATCCTGTATAAATAGACGACCTCGCATCAATAAAAAACAATATCATTTGATTTTAGCAACTGAGGTAGATATGAACGAATCAACCAACCAATTTAACCCAAGCGCCAGCCAGCCCGTCGACCCAACTGCCTTGAGCTTAACTGACAGTGCGGCTCAAAAAGTACGTCGTCTGCGTGAAGAAGAAGGTGACAGCGAGCTTATGCTACGCGTCTATGTGACCGGCGGCGGCTGTTCTGGTTTCTCTTACGGATTTAGATTTGACAGCGACTTAGGCGAAGACGACGCCAACTTCGATAATGGCGATGTGACCTTAGTGGTCGATTCGCTGAGCTATCAGTATCTACAAGGCTCTACGGTTGACTATACCGAAGGCTTAGAAGGTGCGCGCTTTGTGGTTGCCAACCCCAATGCCACCACTTCTTGTGGTTGTGGTTCATCGTTTTCTATCTAAATCACTGTTTTTTAAATCAATGATTTTTCTTCATTTTATTAAGGCACCTATCTTATCGTTAGGTGCTTTTTAGTCTACGCTTTATGAGTAATAGATAATATTAGATAGTTTGATATTGATAAAGCGGTCATGACGCACCATACAAGCTATAAGAAAGTAAAGCCCAAGAAGTACAACCGACCCTCTTTATCTTAGGTTTTTGCGGCTATTTTATCGCCAGTTTTTGCATTAAAACTGCTCGAATTGAACACCGGAAAAGCTTACTGTATTTGTAATTGCACGTGGTTTTTAGGGTCGCTTTGGGCTAAACTGACCTGATTCTCTAACCCCTTTTTGCGGTCGGACCGCCTGTGTTTCGACCGAACATAACTAATAACAACAGATGACTATTATGAGTAATATTGCGAGCAGCTTTGTCGATTTTGAAATTCCAAACTGGTTTGACAGTCAGCACCTAGCGGGTATGCTCCGCGGTATCGAAAAAGAAGGGCTGCGTGTTAAACCTGATGGTTATTTGGCGCAAACGCCGCATCCGACTAAGCTTGGCTCCAAGCTTACCCATCCGTTTATCACCACGGATTATTCAGAAAGCCTGCTTGAGCTTATCACTGACCCCAAGACCTCGCCAAAAGAAACCTTAAACATGCTGCGCCAACTGCATTTATTGGTCTATCAAGGTATGCCTGAATGTGAGTTGATGTGGCCATTATCCATGCCGTGTATGCTGTCGTCCAATGATGAAGATATCCCACTGGCCGATTATGGCAGCTCTAATACCGGTAAGTTGAAAACGCTATATCGTAGTGGACTTGGCATCCGTTATGGTCGCCGTATGCAGACGATTGCTGGTTTACATTATAACCTATCGTTTGGCGATGATTTATTTGCCGCGTGGCAAGCGCAAACGCCAACCGCACAAGACCTGACCCTGACAGAATTTAGAAACGATAAGTATTTGGGACTGATTCGTAACTTTAAACGTCTGACCAGTTTAGTGCTGTATTTATTGGGCGCAAGTCCCAGTGTTTGCCCTTGCTTTGTGTCAGGGGTTGAGCATGACCTTGAGCTGCTCAATGATTCGACCTATTATAAGCCGACTGCGACCAGCCTGCGCATGGGCAAGCTTGGTTATACCAACAGCGTACAAGAACATCTCGATATCCGCTATAACAATTTACCCGAGTATATCAAGGGGCTACGCCGCGCGATTCAAACCCCGCATGCAAGCTTTGAGAAACTGGGTTTAAATGATGCCGATGGCAACCCGATTCAAATCAATGATCATATTCTACAAATAGAAAATGAATACTATAGCCCTATCCGTCCAAAACAAATCGCCGAAAGTGGCGAGAGCCCAACCGAAGCGCTTGAGCGTCGCGGCATTGCTTACGTTGAGTTTCGCGCCATTGACCTTGACCCTTATAGCGATATTGGTATTCGCTTATCTAGCGCCTGCTTTTTAGAAGTGATGGCGCTATATTGCTTGCTGAGTGATTCGCCAGAGCTGCTGCCTGCAGAAGAAGAAGCGTTGGCTGTTAATCTTGAGCGCGTGGTCAACGAAGGTCGCCGTGAAAACTTACAGATTATTAATAACGGCGCTGAGCAAACTCTAGAAAGCTGGATGCTCACCCATTTAAGCCGGATGCAACCATTGGCAGCACTACTTGATGCACATTATGGTGGTAATGACTATCGTGCGGCGGTTGCCTTGATGCAAGGTAAAGCAGGACATTCTGAGTCAACCATCTCAGCGCAAGTTAACTCTGATAGTAAGCGTTTGGGCAGTTTATGGCAGCTTGGCTTTACTTTAGCGCAGCAGCATCGTGAATCGTTATTACAGCAGACTTTGAGTCCAAACACGCAAGCCAAATATGAAGTACTTGCCGAAAAATCTATCCTACAGCAAGCTGAACTTGAAGCCGCTGAAACCGAAGATTTTATGGATTTCTTACAGCAATATCGCTAAATTTTTATAATTTTACCCTTCATCAATAACCACTTTATAAGAGTATGCGCCCCATGCGACAGCTGACCACTTACCGTAATCTGCAAGTGTTTTTAGTGATAATGACCGTAATAGGCATGAGTTTTGCGTTGTTTTTTTTGCAGCGTTATATGGGGTTTTCGCCTTGTCCGCTGTGTATCTTTCAGCGTATTGGGCTGATGGTGATGGGCGGCTTTGCGCTCATCGCGGCGGTATTTAATCCAAAATCAATGGTGACACGCTTGCTACTATGGCTGGGTAGCTTGGCAGGTATTGGCTGGGCCGCGACAGTAGCAGGGCGTCATGTCTGGCTACAGCATCTACCGGCTGACCAAGTACCGTCATGTGGCCCAGGTTTAGATTATTGGCTCGATACCCTCCCTATGCAGCAGGTATTAAAAGAAGTGTTTGCCGGTTCTGGTGAATGTGCTTCTATCGACTGGACGTTTATGGGGCTGAGTATTCCCGAGCAATCATTAATTCTATTTAGTATTTTGATATTAACGCATGTGCTTATATTGTGGCGTATCATTCGTCCTGCGCGCTAGCGTGCTTTTATAAGCCGTTTCGCTTTAATGAATAACCAACTAAAACCGTTATGCTTAATCACGCTGACGGTTTTTTTGCGCTTATTTTGTATCTTATTTTGCAGCTGATAAAGGTGTTTATTCGCCCTTATGATTATAGAGTTTACCTAAAGAGCCTCCTTAGTCACTTTTACACTTTGATATCTTTGCAGGGTTTATTTACCCTATTGGAATAAGAGACGGCTTTATAACGCTTTAATCGTATATAGAAAGCGTTGTAATGCGAGTGTTTATAGTGCTGGAACGCGCTACTATTTATTTACCCGCTTACTCTTCTCACATAAATTAACGAAGTCAAGGTCGCACACTTTAGCTATTGCCGTTAAGCTTGTTTTTCTTATCTTCTTTGATTTCTCTCAAAGCTTTAGCTCATTTATTATACTGATAGCGTCTGACCATACTATTTAAAAAACTGTTTTTGGTAATACTATGATAACTTTTTGGTCTACTTCCCTCTCTACTATTACGGCTATCAGACGCTGTATGCGCCCATTATTGGCGTTACCCGTCTGTTTGCTGCTGATGAGCTGTGACAGTGCGTCCTCATCTACCAATAATAAAACGACGCAAGGTGCGCCGATTAACGGTACGCAGCAAGCTGAGGTGCCAAACGATGAGTCTCAAAAGAGCAGTGCTAACAAGGTAGCAGATAAGGCAAATAGCGAAGAAGGCACCTCGCTTATTGCGGCGGCCAATATAAATGATAATGCTCGTCGTACGCCGATGATTTCTGCATCAAATAACGAAAGCACGCTACAGGCAACCTTAATGGGTGATTATGGCGGCATCGTGCCATGCGAATCTTGCGCTAATATCGCTATTACCCTAAACCTATTTTCTGATGGCTCCGTACTAAAAACCAGTATATTTAATCACGCAGAGCCTGCGCGCGCGCCTTTGCTAGAATCTGGCGTCTATCGCCAAGATGACGATATGATTACGATTGTCTATGAGAGAAAAAATATCGAAACCTACCATATCAAAGACAACCTTTTGATTAGGTTGGACGCAGATAAAAATCCTGATGATGACTATAGCTTGGCGCGCAAATAAACGCGTCAATGGATAAGCACATAACGCCTACTTGCTAGGCGTTTTTTATTGGTCATCTTCTAGTGTTTACTTTACAATAAGCCTTTGTCTATTGAGCTGTCTACCGAACTGTCTGCTGCACTAATATGTGTTGCCTGATATTCAAGCTCAATCCCCTTTTTTAAGCTCGTACGGAACGTCTATGCATATTCATATTCTTGGTATTTGTGGTACTTTTATGGGCTCGCTGGCATTATTGGCGCGCGCGCTCGGGCATACGGTCACGGGTTCAGACGCCAATGTTTATCCGCCGATGTCCACCCAACTTGAAAATGCAGGCGTCACGATTGCCGAAGGCTATTTGGTCGAACATTTGCAGCCAGCGCCTGATTTGGTGGTGGTTGGCAATGCGATGAAACGTGGTATGGGTGTCATCGAGTATATGCTAGATAGCGGCCTGCGCTACACCTCAGGCCCACAATTTTTATCTGAGCAAGTGCTGCAATCGCGCCACGTCATCGCGGTGGCAGGTACGCATGGTAAGACCACAACGACGACCATGCTGGCATGGATACTACATTATGCAGGTATTGATGCAGGGTTCTTGATTGGCGGCGTACCACTGGTCGATACCACTGATGAGCATTTACAGCAAGTCTTTGCCCATAGCAGCTACTTGGGCGCTGAAAAAAATAATGATGACGCAGAAAAAACAGGCTACTTTGTTATCGAAGCCGATGAATACGATTCGGCGTTTTTTGATAAGCGCTCAAAGTTCGTCCATTATCGTCCGCGTACGGCGATTTTAAACAACCTTGAGTTTGACCATGCCGATATTTTCGCCGACCTAAATGCCATCCAAACCCAGTTTCACCATATGGTGCGCATGATTCCAAGCACGGGCAAAATTATCATGCCAGCGGCGACTATCAGTTTAGAAGACACCTTGGCAAAAGGCGTTTGGACACCGATTTGGCGTACTGCCGTGCTGGATTCAGCGGCAGATAACACCAATAAAGAAGAGCAGGCGTTAAAAAATAACAGCGACTGGCAAGCTGAACTTATCAGCGCCGATGGCGGTCAATTCAATATTAGTTTCACGGCTGATAAAGAAGCTAAAGCGCTCGTCAATTGGTCAATGAGCGGCATTCATAATGTCAATAATGCCTTGGTTGCGGTCGCCGCCGCTTATAACGTTGGTGTCGACGTCAAAACCGCCTGCGCCGCATTGTCAGCCTTTGCCGGTATCAAACGCCGTATGGAGCTGATTGGCGATATAAATGACATCTTGGTGTTTGATGATTTTGCCCATCATCCGACCGCCATTACCACCACCTTAGATGGTGCAAAAAAGAAACTGGCAGACAGACGCGTTTGGGCGATTATTGAGCCGCGTAGCAACACTATGAAAATGGGCATTCATCAAGACAGCTTGGCTGAGTCCGCTGCCCTCGCCGACCATACGTTATGGTATGAGCCTACCGGACTTGAATGGGGCTTAAGAGAAGTGATTGAAAATGCCAATATGGTAAATCCAAATATGGGTAACCAACAGGTACTTTCTAGCGTCGATACTATTATCGAGCATATCAGTACCCATGCTAAAGCGGGTGATGCTATTGTGATTATGTCCAATGGCGGTTTTGAGGGCATCCATCAGCGTCTATTGACAGCTCTACGCACCCAATAAGACTTTGTTAAAAAACAAAAGGCATTGAAAATGCTTTTTAAAAGCGCGGTTCGTTAAACGAGCGGCGCTTTTTTTATGTCTGATTATCTCCAATAAAAATCCTACCTCGTTTCTATCACTTCTATCACTTCTATCGATTAATTTCCCCTAACTTATCCCCCTAACTGGCCTATGTTACTGCGTTCCATTAAATAAAACCTCCCTCTTAGAACGCTGTACATTAGCACTACTAACTATTAATTCTGTTAGCGACTTTACTACCTTTGTAACCTACTGTTTACCTATCTCATCTGCTTAATAGCAAATATGGCTTTTTCCTCACATAGCCCGTACACAGATAACATTTTGTCCTTACTTTTTGGTTTCAGGAATGACTACAATGAATCCATTAAAAGAAAGCAATATAAATAAGTAACACATTATAAATGGCAACATATTAGGAGAATAAAATGAGCTTTATTTGGATGATTATTGTAGGTCTGGTCGCAGGTTTATTGGCACGTGCTATCAAGCCAGGTAGCGACCCTATGGGTTGGATTATGACCATCGTTTTGGGTATCGTTGGTGCGATGCTGGGTGGTTTTGTTGCAGGCTTAATCGGTATCAATGCTGATGGCGGCTTTATCGGTCTTATCTTCTCAGTAATCGGTGCGATTATCTTACTGTTTATCTATGAGATGATTATGAGTAAGCGTAACGTATAATATTATTTTAGTTTTGATGTATTTCAATTTAAATGGATTTTAATTTAGATGTCAGCTGACTTAGCTACCAATTTAATTGAGCATTTAACAAGCTACATCGTAAAGAAATAATAAACAAAAGGTCTTGCTCGATGCAGGACCTTTTTTATGGCGCGGTTTTTATTTTTTACATTCTGTCTTAACGATTAATTATAAGTTTTGCTTATGTTATCAAATAAGGATATAAAGCGTCGTGTATTGATAAGCATTACTTTTGTCCCCATTTATCTTATAATATCAGACCTATTTTATCTTTATCATTGAGGTAAGCCCTATGGCGTTACTCCCTATTTTAAGTTATCCCGACCCGCGCTTGCGCACGATTGCCAAGCCTGTCAAGGAAGTCACGGCTGAAATCAAAACCTTAATCGCCGATATGATTGAGACGATGTATGATGCCCAAGGTATTGGTTTGGCAGCAAGCCAAGTCGATCGCCATATTCAGCTAATCGTGATGGATTTATCTGAAGATAAAGACAGCCCAAGGGTATTTATTAATCCTAAAGTCACGCCATTGGTAGAAGAAAAGCAGCCATACGAAGAGGGTTGTTTGTCGGTACCTGAAGTCTATGATAAGGTTGAGCGTCCGAATAAAGTGCGTATCGAAGCCTTAGATGAGAATGGCAATAAGATTGATGAAGAAGTCGAAGGCTTACTTGCCGTTTGCATTCAGCATGAGATGGACCACTTAAATGGGGTCATCTTCGTCGATTATTTATCGCGTCTTAAGCAAACTCGTGCGCGTGATAAAGTCCGTAAAGTGCTTAAAATACGCGAAAAACAGGGTGAACAAATCGCGGATAAACAGCCGCAAACGACCAGCTCTTAATTTATTCATTTTTTAAGCCGTGTTTGCTGTTATTTTATTATCATTAAGAAATATCGTTAATAAAGTACGATTGTTATTAAGCTTTATTAATAACAAGACTTATGATGATAAGCTTATGACGTTGATATTGGCTTTTACTCTCTGACGTTTTTATCCTCTGACATCTACTGTCTTCATTAAAGGTTTCCAACCATGACCATGATCAAAATTGACCAATATTTTGACCCTGCCGGCTGGCAGAAATTCACCAAAGCTGCCGAAGGTCGCGAAACCCCGTTTTTGGTCGTCGACCTTAGCCGTATTAAAACCAAATATGCGGAAATGGTCGGTTTTTTCCCAAAGGCGAAAATTCATTATGCAATGAAGGCAAGCCCTGCGGTTGAAGTCATTAACTTGCTTGCTGAGCTTGGTTCAAACTTTGACTGTGCGTCAATCTACGAGCTTGACCGTGTGCTCGATTGCGGCGTTGAGCCGTCACGTATCTCTTATGGCAATACCATTAAAAAAGCGCAGCATGTGAAGTATGCTTTTGAGAAAGGTATTGATTTATATGCGACTGACTCAGAAGCGGATTTAAAAAATATCGCTAAGCACGCGCCTGGTTCAAGAATCTTTGTACGCATCTTAGTACAAGGGTCTGAAACCGCTGAATGGCCGCTATCACGTAAATTTGGTTGCCATCCAAATATGGCCATTGACCTATTGATTCAAGCGCGCGATTTAGGCTTGGTGCCGTATGGCATCTCGTTCCACGTCGGCAGCCAGCAAAAAGACGTTGCTGCTTGGGATGATGCGCTTGCCAAGGTCAAATATATGTTTGACTGGATGAAAAATGAAGAAGGCATTAAGCTGCAAATGATTAATTTGGGTGGCGGCTTTCCAGCGAACTATATCAGCGAAGTCAATCCGGTAAAAGTCTACGCGGAAGAGATTACCCGTTATCTGACCGATGATTATAATGAAGATGAAATGCCTGATATTATTTTAGAACCCGGTCGCTCATTGGTTGGTGGTTCGGGTGTATTGGTCAGTGATGTGGTACTTATCTCACGTAAATCAGATACGGATTTGACGCGCTGGGTCTATACCGATGTGGGCTTATTCCAAGGCTTAATCGAGACTTTGGGTGAAGCCATTAAATACCCTGTTTATACGCCTAAAATGGAAACATCAACCAGCGAAGGCACGGTTGTATTAGCCGGTCCAACTTGCGACTCAACCGATATCATGTATGAAGAAGCCGGTTATCAGTTGCCAGAAGAGCTTGAGATTGGCGATAAAATTTTTTGGTTAACCACGGGTGCGTATACCAACTCGTATTCGTCGGTCGAGTTCAATGGTTTCCCGCCGTTAGAAGTGATTTATATTGATTAGTTTTTAAACAATCAATGTCAATAAAAAAGCGCGGTACTGTGATAAACAGTGCTGCGCTTTTTTATGTCTATTTTAATATGTTCAGTGAGGTGGCGTTAGTAAATACTAGCTACTGCACTAAGAGCGAGATAGGCACACTATTGCTGCTAATAACTCGATTACTGCCATAACCCGAGCTTTGGCTTTGATGATTTTGTGAGATTTGTCCAATATTAACCCACTGTCCGCGTGGCACGATAATGGTGCTATGCAATCTTTGCCCTTGCACGCTATTATTATAACCATAGCGATTATAAGAAGGATTAGCGCGCACGAGCTGTTCTTCAACTTGGGTTAATGTTACTTCTACTTGCCCATTTGGCAATAGCCTTGGCGTAACGGCAATCCCTTGGGTCGTTGGCAACAACACTTGCTGCTGAATAACAATTTGTCCTGACGGGCCATGATAAATCGGATAATTTGGATAACTATTAGCAATATAGGTTTGGTTTAGTGAGTACAGCGTGCCTGTGCTAATGCTTGCTGCACTGCCAGACAACGTTTGTACTTGATATAAATTATTGCCTTGTTGCTGACTGCTACGTTGGTTAATCATTCCTGTGCCCTGAATACCGCGATTGCTAATAACTACCTGACCTTGCTGGATATTACCTTGGGATTGACTATTATTACCGACACGTACTGCAACGGTCAACGCTTGTGGTTGACCATCAATCTGGCTTAGTAACTGTTGTATGGTTTGATAGTTAGCCGCAGTGGTATGCAATACTAATTTATCTTGATAAGTCGATACCGTGCCGCCGTCGCGACTGGCATTTAACTGCTGACGAACGGCTGGTAATAACGCCTCACCGCCATAGGTATGAATGACATAGGTTTGATAAACAGCAGCTTGCACGACTATTGGCACTACGGTCAAACTTAAGGTAAATGCTATCGGGCGCGCATAACTTGTGGTTTTGGCAGTTTTTATATTTTTAATAGTATTAAGTATAGCCACCGTGCGACCAAAACGCGCTATTAGATTTTCACTAAACTTATTCATAACTGACCTCTAGCAATAGTTAAACGCTATTAAAAGCCATATCAAGTAGCCATTAAGCAACAAGCAAAAAAACTTAGTAATTCAAATCTTTCTTGTTTGAAACCTACATTTAGAAACTAGTCATTTAATCCTAAAACATCTTGCATATTATATTGACCAACTTCCTGCTTAATAACCCAAGTTGCCGCACGTACCGCACCAGCGGCAAAGGTCATACGTGCACGCGCACGATGGGTAATTTCAACGACTTCACCATCAGCGATAAACATCACAGTATGATCGCCGATGATTTCACCGCCACGTATCGCATGAATACCAATGCTGCCGGCTTTACGCTCGCCCGTTTGTCCCTCGCGGCCATAAACGGCAACGTCCTTTAGGTTTTGCCCACGCGCCTCTGCGACCGCTTCTGCCATCATATAAGCGGTACCCGATGGCGCATCGATTTTATGCTTATGATGGGCTTCGATGACTTCTACATCAGCATCATTACCAAAGGCTTTCGCTGCCATACCGAGCAATTTTAAGGACAGATTGACGCCTGTTGAATAGTTACCGGCGTAGACGAAAGCGATTTGCTTACTTGCTTCTGCCAGCACCTGCTCTTGCTGCTCATTAAAGCCTGTGGTGCCAATCACCATCGCAACCTTATTCGCCGCGCAAATTTGCATATTTTGTTCGGTCGCATCAGGCAAGCTAAAATCAATCAGCACATCAATGTCATTAATAACGGCTTTTAAATCATCGACAATCTGCACATCTAGACGACCAATCGCTGCGACTTCGCCCGCATCGGCACCGACAAGGCTTGAACCTTGACGTTCAATCGCCGCATTTAGTGTTGTTTGCGGGTTTTCCTGTACCGCTTCGATAAGCATACGCCCCATACGACCACCAGCACCAATAACACCGACGTTAATACTTTGTTTATTTTCTTGCTGACTCATATAACTACCCTAGATATTTTATTTTTGATAGGTTGGTTTTGAAATTTATGAGGTTAAGTTTAACAAATATAATGTATAAATGGTTTTTTATAGCATCAACAAAAAGGCCTATTGTTTCACGTGAAACAATAGGCCTTAAAATTACGTAAACAGTCAAGCTTAGCTATCAATCAAATAAATCGCCAATCTTTTTAAAGAATGATTTTTTATGTGGTGACTGCTGATGCTTGCTGTCGCCATCAAGTGTATCTTGGAATTGACGCAACAGGTCTTTTTGCTCGCGCGTTAGGTTCACTGGGGTTTCGATGACCACACGGCAAATCAAATCACCTTTCATCGTCGTACGTACTGGCGTCACCCCTTTACCGCGTACACGCAACAATTTACCACTTTGCGTGCCTTCTGCAACCTTGATTTTGACTTTGCCATCTAGGGTTGGAATTTCAACTTCTTTACCGAGTGCCGCATCAGTGATACTCACTGGCACGTCCATATAGAGGTCGGCGCCTTGACGGGTAAAGACATCGTGCGGTTTTACGCGTACTTCGACGTATAAATCGCCGTTCTGTACACCAGCGCCACCTGCCTCGCCTTCACCTGCTAGACGGACGCGGTCACCATCATCGACGCCCGCTGGAATAGACACTTCAAGCGTACGTGATTTGTCTTTAACGCCATTACCATGACAGTCAGAGCAAGGATTTTTAATCTGTTTACCAGAGCCGCCACACTGTGGGCACGCTTGCTGTACGGCAAAGAAGCCTTGCTGCATACGTACTTGGCCTTGACCATGACAGGTCTGACAAGTGACAATGTCAGAGGCATCTTTGGCGCCTTTACCATCACAAGTATCGCAAGGCGCAGGAGCCGTAAAGCTGATTTCTTTTTTGCAGCCACGTACCGCTTCTTCTAGCGTCAGCTCAATGACATAACGCAGGTCTGAGCCGCGACGTGAACGTCCACCGCCGCCACGCGACTGACCAAAGATATCGCCAAAGTTGCCAAAGATATCGCCAAAGATATCTTGGAAATTGCCACCGCCGCCGCCGAAACCGCCGCCGCCCATGCCGTTTTCAAACGCAGCATGACCCATACGGTCATAAGCTGAGCGTTTTTCTTCGTTGCTCAGTACTTCATAAGCCATCGATGCTTCTTTGAATTTATCTTCAGCATCAGGATCTTCAGAGTTACGGTCTGGATGGTATTTCATGGCCAGCTTGCGGTAGGCTCGCTTAATTTCCTTGCTATCAGCAGTCTTACTGACACCTAATACTTCATAAAAATCGCGCTTACTCATGGGCTCTCCTATCGTCTTCACAGTCCACCGGTCGGTCGATTCATCAACCCGAGTCAATCACCCTACTTATCATTCTACCTACACTCGCACTAAAAGGTTTCACATGAAACACAGCGAAATACGTGGCGGTAAAAAGGATGATTTATGAATCTTGCAAGCGAATACGGCGGGATGCTGCTTAGCCAAATCAATTTATTAAAAGTTTGCGCTATTTATGGAGATGCCAACATGATTTATCAAGCGCTTGGATGATGAAATTCTGACTTATGAGGTTTTAAGCCTGCTAAAAAAGGTTTTATTAAGAATTGAGCAAAGGTTTTTATACCTTTATAAAGGCTGGCCATGCTAATATTTAGCGCCATATTGATGGGGTTTCAAATCCCATTTTTGAGATTTACCGCCATTGCGTTTGCGCTAAGGTAGCAATTTTTATGAAAAAGCTGATTGTTTTATTGATTGTCATTGCAGTCGCTGTCTATGGCGGCTCGCCTTACTATAGCGCCTATCAGCTGAAAAATGCCTATGATGCAAAAGATGGCGCGACTATCGCGGCGGCGATTGACTATGAACAGGTACGTCCAAGTATCCAAAATCAGCTGACCGGCCAGTTTGCGCTAACCATGACCAAATATCCATTGGTTGCAGAACTGGGCGGCGCGCCATTAACGGAAGCGGCCAATGGTTTTATTATCCAAGCAGTCGATGGTGCTATTACGCCGCAAAATATCGAAAAACTGATTAATACCCAAGGTCAGGCCAATACCGCGACCAAGGAGCTTGCCGCCGCATGGGCAATCGCCAGTAATCAAGTCGATTTAAAGAACCTGATTCAAAACTTAATCATCAATCGCGGCGACGTCAATGCAGTCGTCAAAAACCAGATGCAGCAAATCATGCAAAAGCAAGCGGCGGAACTGGAACAACAAGCAGCGCAAGGTACGGATAGCGATAAGCCAGCACTGAGCTATTGCGGTATTAATTGCTTTACTATCAGCGGTCAGGTTAAAGGTTATCCGCTTACTATCGAGATGCAGCGAGATGGTTTGATAAATTGGAAAATCGTCGATATCGTCTTGCCGCGATAGCTGTTGCTGCAATAGACTTATAGAATCAACTGTTAAGCGCAATAAAAAAACTGCCCTATGAGCTAAGCTCATAAGGCAGTTTTTTTATGAGTTATTTTTATTAAAGACTTTATCTCATAGACTTAAAATAGTTAACACTAACTACTCTACACCCAAAAACTCTAAAAACTCAGGGCTCTCAAAGCTTGCTTGATACAGCACACCATCTTCACGATAAATAGCAGGCGTTGCCATTACCGCAAGCCCTGCCGCTTTTTCACGGTTAGGAGTCACATAATCGACGTTACAACTTGCTGGTGCAGGGGTCATCTCTCCCTTTAACATTGCCTTATCAAAAGCGCTGCGACGACTGTCTTCATTGCTCTGACACCAGATAGCGCGCATTTGCTTAGGTGACTGCTCATATATTGGATAACCGATGGTTTTCACCGTCACACCTTTGGCATTAAGCATGGGCAGCTGTTGATGCAAGCGGCGGCAGTAAGGACAATTGACGTCATTGGCCACATAAATGACCGCTTTTTCAGGGCCGGTCGCTGGATAATTAATCAGCTGGTTTTCATCTAATGTCGCAAATACCGATTGATTTTTACGCTTTTCAAACTCTTGATCGAGCCCAATAAACTGACCGTTTTCAATCACGGATATCTCGCCATCGGTAATATACTGCGCATCATCTGATAATAAAAAAGGCACGCCCTCCAGCGTTGCGCCCCAAATGACACCCGGTACGGCGGTATAAAAGAACGGCGTCTTGGCACTCATGTTTTTTAGCGCATCCATATTGGCGAGGATGGCAGATTTGACGCTGGCACTAACCGGTTTACCAACTTGTGCACTGCTGCTACGTGCTGGAGTCTTAGTCACTACGCGTTTGCTTGGGTTCTTTTGCAGCTCGCCTTGAATGACATATTTGCCATCTCCGGTAATATGTAGCGGCGGCTGTCCTGCCAAATTCACCTGATACATATTGGGCAGTTTAGATACTACGATAGAGGTAACTTCCGTTTTGATACCAGCTTTAGTCAGCAGTTGGCGTAATTGACTATCGACAGCTTTGGTTATGCTGCCAGCCGCTTGGGCGGTCTGAGGCGCTTGGCTGGTATTTTTCTTGATAGCGTCAGTGGCGCTTGGCTGCGCACAAGCGGTGGTCGTCAGCAATATGGCACTGATTAAGCTGGCAGATTTTAATACAGGTAATTTCACAGAGACAGTCCTATTGGTTTTTAATAATAGTTGCGTAGTAATCTAAAAAGAAGAACCGCTATATTTAATAATAAGGATTTTCAAATTCACCTTATTAATAAAGACAACCATATTATGTAAAAACATAGATTAAAAATAATAAACAGACTGTAGCACATGGGATGATTTTGCAAAGCCTTAAGCTGTCAATTTTGCAAAACTGCTACTGAGCTTTAAGAGATAGGCAACACAGACAGCTGACAGAAATAACCACGGCAAACGATAAGCAGCAAAAAGCAGCACACTTTTCAGTGGCTGCTGATTTTGGAAAAATATGTTAATAGCTTATTCTAGGGCGTGTCTTCAATTCAATCGATAGACATCTAAATGGTCTAAAAATGGCTAAATTTTGCCAAACTTCGTCAAATAGCTTGGTAATATCCCGATATTAACTGCACTATTTTCCTTGTTTGGCTACAATTTATCTCATTTTTATCACCATTTTTAAAATGAGGACACGCCCTAAGGTTTAGCAAAGCTTAAATTTAGAATTTAGCCACTTCTTCTGGTGTTAGGAAACGACTGTCGCCTTTATCCAAACCGTCTAAAGTGATATGACCAATACTGGCACGATGCAGCTCGGTGACTCTGTTGCCAAAGTAACCCATCATACGTTTTACTTGGTGATATTTACCCTGCTCTAAGGTTAAACACGCATGGGTTTCATCGATGAATTCAAGAATCGCAGGCTTGGTTTCTTCGTGCTCGCCTTCTAACAAGATACCTTCAGCCACTTCTTTAACAGCATTGGCTTGAGCGTCGCTATCCATTGCTTCAGCTAAGGTCAGCTCATAAATTTTGGCATGCTCATGTTTGGGGCTGGTGACACGGTGCAACCATTTGCCATCATCACTGATAAGCAACGCACCCGTGGTATCGACATCGAGGCGACCCGCAATACGTAAGCTACCAAGCTCTGGTACGGCAATCAGCTCAGTGACGATAGGATGTTCTTTAACCTTTAAGGTACATTCAAAGCCTTCAGGCTTATGCAGGAGGATATAACGATTGCCAGCCGCAACTGACAATGGCTCGCCTGCCCACATCACTTCGTCGCTGACGATATCGACGTGTAACCCAGGGTCTTTGACCACAGTATCATTTACCGTCACTTCACCGGCGTGCAGAATCTTTTTTGATTCTTTACGCGACAGCTCAGTGGCTTTACTAAGAAATTTATCTAGACGCATACTATTTACTACCATCCGTTTTATGTGACCCACCCTAAATCAGAAGCCAACGTCATTAGCATTCAAGCGTGACCTGCTCGTTATCTTCACTGGTTAGAAATGGTACTATAATAAAAAATTAATGAACACTGTGCCAAATACGGACAACAGTGAAAGTCAGACCAGTTTACCATATCCAACCTAAGCCTGATGAAATATGAGCTATCAAACGCTAAAACATGCCGTCACTACTCGTTTGGAAATTAAAAAATCCGACTTTATTACTTATGCTTATCCTGTGACCTCGCGTGAGCAGGCGATGTTTCACGTGGAACAACTACGTCAAAAATATGCCGATGCCCGCCATCACTGCTGGGCGTATATCATCGGTGACCCTAATAATACCACCAGCGCTGGCTTTGACGACGATGGCGAACCAAACGGCACCGCAGGACGGCCAATATTAAATGTCTTGCAGCATAAATCTATCGGCAACGTCATTATCATCGTAGTGCGTTATTTTGGTGGTATCAAACTCGGTGCCGGCGGTCTCACCCGTGCTTATGCTGGCTCAGCGCAAGCGGCCGTCGATGAGATGGTTTTGCTGCCTTATGTGCCGATGACACAAGTACAAATATTGGCTGAATTTGCCACCGAAGCCCAATGCCGCTATGTAGTAGAAAGTTTAAATGGCAGTATCGATGATGTGACTTATAGTAAGCAAGTGACATTGACCGTAACGCTCGCTGAGGCAGATATCGACAGCTTAAAAGAGCGGCTGGCGATGGATGGGCGTGTCTTGGATAAGCCATAAGATATGCGTATTTTTGATTAGCTGTTTTTAACGAACTATTTTGAGTAGCATTGTTTTGATTAACATTGTTTTGAGTAACCATGCGTTCACTGAAAATCATTGGTTTTAACCTTGGCAGTCGGTATGATAAGTCACTGTTTTTTATAACAACTCATATAAGACTGACCTATGCCAACTTCAAAACCAACCAAACCTTTCTCGCCCGCGCCGTTTAAACCGCCCTTTTGGCTGAGCAACCCGCATTTGCAAAGCATCTTGCCGAAGTTTTTTGCGCCTAAGACGCCAAGCTACCGCCGTGTGATTAAGCAAGATTCATTGTGTGAAACTGATATCGCTTATGACTTTTACGATGCCCATCCTGTCCATTATTCAGAAGCTTCAGAAAACGGCAAACTTGAGCAAACACCATTAATCGTGTTATTTCATGGCATGGAAGGCAGCAGCGACAGCCATTATGCCCGCGCCTTGGCGTATCAGATGCACGCGCAAGGCTGGCATTTTGTCGTGGCGCACTTTCGTAGTTGTGGCGGCATTCCTGCTAACGGGCGCGTGTTTTATAACGCTGGTGACACGGGCGAGGTGCATCATATGTTAGAAAACTTGCGCGAAAATTACGCGCATATTTATGCGGTAGGCGTGTCACTTGGTGGCAATGCGTTGGCAAAATATATGGGCGAATATGGCGATAAAGCGCTATGCGATGGCGCAGTCGTGATTTCTGCGCCGGTCGATATGTCGTCCGCTGCGATTACCATGCATAGCTTTTTAAGCCACCGAATTTATACACCGTATTTGCTCAATCCAATTATTAAAAAAGCACTGGCTAATGATTTAAGCCAAGATGAGATTAACTCTATCAAAGCGGCCAATCGTATCAGTGACTTCGATGATATTTTCACCGCTCCGCGTCATGGCTATCGCTCTAAAAACGACTATTATCACTCATCCTCTGCCTTGCCATACCTAAGGGATGTCACGCGCCCGCTACTACTCATTAGCGCCAAAGATGACCCCTTTATTGGTTTTACCGCCACGCCAAACGATGTCTCGGACAGTGTCACTATTTTAGATACCGAACACGGTGGTCATATCGGTTATTTGCGTTATCGTTCAGACAGTCAGGCAAAAAACGCCCAATCGACTAACGCCCAATCAACTAATGATAATGCTAAAACCAAGCAAGCGGGCAACAATGGTAAAAAAGCAAAAACCTCAAAATTCGATATCAATTGGATACCCGAAACCGTCAGTGCTTATTTTAAGCATATTGGTGTAGCCTCTAAGACTTATAATAACGATTGATAATCTGGCAAACCGCAATTCTATTATTTAAACTTTAACCCTTTGAGACTGTGCTATGTATCCATTTATCCGTTATGCCAGCACCATCGCCCATGCCGCGCTGCAAGTAAAAAAAGGCAATACCTTAACGTTTAAAGATACCAGCGAGATTACCTTTCGCTGTCGTTTGACGGACATTGATAATTTTTTAGAGATGAATAATGGACGCGTGCTGACCCTTTATGATTTAGGGCGTACCGACTTTGCAGTACGGAGCGGGCTTGGTAGCCAACTGCTTAAGCAGCGTTGGGGTTTGGTCGTCGCTGGTAGCACCATCCAATATCGCAAACGCATTCGCGCCTTTGATAAAGTAACGATGAAAACTCATATCGTCGGTTTCGATGAGCGCTGGATATATATCGAGCAGTCGATGTGGGTAAAGGGCAAGCCTTGCTCATCTGCCCTACTGCGTACCGGCGTCACTGAAGGCGGCAAAGTCATCGAGACCTCGCGTATCTTAGCAGCGTTAGATCAAGCGGATTGGCAGCTACCGCCGAGCGGCTATGTGGCAGAATGGATAGTCAGTGATGCCGACCGCCCGTGGCCGCCGCAAGCTTAAAGCCAATTATTCAACGGTATTGGTAAGTCACAAGCAGACATTCACAACTACGTAACCTTATAACTACTGTATAGCTACTATTTTCTAACAAGACATTATATAAATACATATAGTAAATGTTAGGATAGTAGTGAGTTCCCTACTCAACTGAATACTCTTTAATTAACAACAAGCTAATTAAAAACAGTCTAATAAGGAAAATAACATGGTTAATAATACGGATTATGTCGGAACATTATTTGATAATAGTGACTCAAACCCAAGTAAAATCACCTTAGCCTTTACCATGGCAGGTGTCGCGCTTAAAAAAGGTCACTCTGCCTCAGTGATATTGATGGTAGATGCGGTACATTTGGCATTACCGAACGCTTTAGATAACGTCAATATTGGCGCGCCATTTGAACCTGCGGGCGAGTTGCTAGAAGCTTTTATTGAAAAAGGTGGTCAAGTATTGGTCTGCGGCGCCTGTATGAAACACAATGGCGTAGAAGAATCAGCCATTGATAAGCGCTTCACCGTCATCAGTGGTGATGATGTGGTTGAGCTGCTGATGAACGCGAAAGGCTCTTTGCAGTTGAATTAGTAATAAAATTTATGTGAAATAATTTTTATTCTTAAAAGGAAGTCTTTATCTGAGACTTCCTTTTAAAGTTTAATTTTTTGAAAATAAGCTAACAGATGATCCTTACTTTAATATCAGTACTTCTTGTCACAATAGTATTACCACCATGAAAAGTACCTTTCTGAAGTGGTGACCTCTATATTACTTTTAGACTTATTACAGGTTTCACAAGTCAGTTGAATATTACAAGGATCATTAACCCCATACATATCTAGAGGGACAATATGATCAAAATTACTTTTCTTATAGTTGTTAATTAAGTTTGTTAGATCTGTATTGCAAAATACACATCTGCCTTTATCTCTGTGAAAAACTGCCTTTTTCACCCAGACTGGTATATGACACCTCTTTATTGTTCCTTTTTCAGTAATATACTCACTAGGATAAATTAAATTCTCTTCAGAAATATGAGTAGAAACTATCTCATTGAATTTCAGAAGAAGCTTTCTATTATTAAATAAGACATAAAAAGCCTCTTCAGACATCTCAGAGAACAAATCACAAAACTTATCCTCATTTTCTAAGAACCATTCATATGCACCTGAATTTTCTTTATCATTATCTTCCACTATTTTTGGAATATTAATATTATAAGTATCAAACTTCTCATACCAATCCAATAGATTTTCATCGTCATAGTAGTATCCATTTTTTCTGAAATCATGGCTATAAAAATTTAAAGCTGTAATTACAATGTACTGGTGCAACAAAGTGTCTTTACTAAATTTAGCTGAATGCTCTATAAAATAATCTTCGTTATAGTTCCAGAACCCCGTCTCTAGGTTTATATGTTCTTCAACAAGATTAATTAGATCGTAAATGCCATGAAAACTATATTTCTGTAGCTTACTCATTTTTCTGACCCAATCATTGTTCAATGAATATATTATAACTTTAAGTCAAATCGGATTGTTATTATTTACTTAACTACAAAATCGTAGCCAAAACCTTACTGCTTTTATCGAATAACTAAATACACATTATCTAACACGCACGCCATTCAGCTTTGCTAAAGTAAGTCATGCCAACTTTCTCATAAAACAACAAGGACGCCGGTCATGACCTTACTAAATACCTTTGATTTAACCTATCCTATCGTGCAAGCACCGATGGCAGGTGCCACCACGCCTGAGCTGGCAGCAACAGTCAGTAACTTTGGTGGACTAGGGTCATTAGGAAGTGGCACGACGGCGCCCGATATTTTAAATGACCATATTAATACTCTCAAATCGCTCACCAACCGCCCTTTTATGATTAATCTGATGGTGTTATCCGAGCATGACTCTAATACCTTGGATAGTGAAATTCCTGCTTGGCTAACTAAGTATTATCAAGAAAACAATATCGAAATGGCGTTACCTAAACGTCCTGCGCTAAGTTTTGCAGAGCAGCTACAAGTGCTGTATGACAATCCAGTTCCTGTCGCTAGCTTCACCTTTGGTATTATCAGCGCCGAGCAAGTTCAGCGTTTAAAAGATTTGGGTACGCGCGTCATCGGTACTGCCAATCATCCATTGGAAGCAAAAGCATGGGCGGAGATTGGCGTCGATGCGGTATGTGTACAAGGCATAGAAGCTGGCGGCCATCGCGGTGGCTGGTTGCCACAAAGCGCAAACGATCCAATGGGATTATTGACGCTGATTAGTCAAACGCGGGCTTGTACTGATATTCCTTTGATTGCAGCAGGCGGGATTATGACGGGGCAAGCTATCAAGGCGATTCAAACAGCCGGCGCTGAACTTGCGCAAATAGGCACAGCATTTTTGACTACTGATACATGCGGTATTAATGATACGTATAAACAGGCGCTACTCGATGCCAGTCAAAATAAGCGCAGTAGCGAGACACGTTTAACAAGACTGTTTTCAGGTAAGCAGGCACGCGGATTGTTAAATGACTATTTGGGCGATTTTGGTCAATACGAAAGCGCGCATGAGCTACCGCCCTACCCACAATTAAATGCCATGACCAAAGACTTGCGTGCTCATGCGAAAAACAACTTTGATGCAGAACATCAATCTTTATGGGCAGGACAAGGGGTAGCTTTGGTCAGACAAGAGAGCACGATTGAATTGCTAGAGCGCTTAGTAAAAGATTTATAGTTTAATTAAGGTAGGTTAAGTTTTTAACCCAGCCTACCTTAATTAAACCAACTTATTCAATCGAGATTATTACTTATTAAGCTTTTCACGAAATGCTTTATAGTCATCCGCAGTCTTCTCAAGTGCTTCGACCATCGGTACATGACCGACTTCTGGCATCATAATGACTTCTGATTGCGGGATAATTTCTTTTATCAGATTGACCGTTTCAGGCTTGATGATCTGATCTTTCTCGCCCCACACCACTAGCGTCGGAATCTTATATTGTGCGATGATTTTGGCGCGTTCTTCGACATTATCGGTGACGATTTGCTCGAGGATTTTGGCGTGCAGCTCTTTATTAGCGATACGTTCTTGGGCAAATACCGCTTTGATCGATTTTGGCAAATATGGCGGCTTATACATGACAAAATCGTACATTTTGTAGAAGTCTTCATTACTATTAATCAATAGCGGATTGTTCTCTAACGTTGCGCCTGCAAGTGCTTCGTGAATACCTGCTGACCAAAACCCTGCGCTATCGACCAACCATAAGCTTTTGACCTCTTTTGGATATTTCGCGGCGTAAGCCACACTGATAGCGCCGCCCATCGAGTTGCCACCGACGTGAATGTTGGCTGCTAAGCCTTTAGCTTGTAGCAGCTCATGCAAGCGCGTTGCTTGCGCCTCCGAGCGATAATCGGTGCTCATCGGTTTGCTCGACGCACCAAAACCAAGCAGATCAGGAATGATCAGATGATAGCCTTCTAACTGACGCGCGATACGGGTAAAGTTGTCTTTATTACCGCCGAAGCCATGAATCAGTAATAAAGGCTCGCCAGCGACATTGCCGTTTTCTGCATAGACCATCTTATCGCCAGAGGCTAGCGTTAGCGATTTGATTTCTAAATCAGACTTTGAGCGCTCATATTGAATAATCTTTTGGGTGGTATTGACCGCTAACGTATTGGGCGCGGTGGTACAACCGACGACTGAAAGACTAAAAAGCGCGGCAAGGGCTAGGCGTTTTAATAGCATCGAAACATCCTTGTTAATAGCTGCCAAAATGAATTAAAAAGCATAATCCTAGCACAAGCTTATTTTAAGTTTAAGCAATCATAGCAATTATCCTCATCTCTAAACTGTATGACAATCATATAAAAAATGACAGTTAAATAATCATAGAGTTTGCCGAGAGTTTACAGCTCTCATACAGCTCTAGTAAAGAAGGCACAAGCTTTCTGGTTTATGATAAGCATTTTCGTTCAGTCAGCCCTAAATAACGCAAAAGGATCAACATTGAGTAAAACAAATACCTCCACTGGTAAACAGCGCGACCTCACCGAAGGGTCAATTGCCAAAACGATGCTGCTGTTTGCCTTGCCAACACTTGGATCATCAGCCCTCCAGTCGTTAAACGGCTCGATTAATGCCGTCTGGGTGGGCCGGTTTTTAGGTGAAGAGGCGTTGGCTGCGACGGCGAACGGCAATATCTTGATGTTTATCCTGATCTCCTTCGTTTTTGGTTTTGGTATGGCCTCTACTATTTTGATTGGGCAGGCCATGGGCAGTCGTGACGATGCCATCGTCAAGAAAACCATGGGAACGGCGCTGGGTAGCATTATTCCGATAAGTATATTGGTGTCGGCAGGAGGGTGGATATTTGCCCCGCTGCTACTTGATCTGCTTGGTACGCCGCCAAGTGCGCTAGACCTTGCCCTGACCTATCTGCGGATGATTTTCATCGCGATGCCCGTCACCCTGACCTTTACGCTGATCATGATGGCACTGCGCGGGACGGGCGATTCTACGACGCCGCTTTGGTTTATCATTATATCGGTGATTATTGACCTGATTTTGACGCCGGTACTGATTTTGGGTATAGGACCCTTTCCCGAATGGGGTATATTCGGCTCGGCCTTTGCAACCGCTGTCGCCAACACGCTAGCGCTGATTGGCATGGTCGTTACTATGTACCTGCGGGGCTCTGTGCTGACACTTAAGTTGCCAGAGCTGCGCTTTTTGCGTGTAGACCGAGATATCTTAAAGTCGATGTTTTCAAAGGGTTTGCCGATGGGTTTGCAGATGATTGTCATCTCATCAGCAGCGTTGACGATGCTATCACTGATCAACCGCGAAGGCGTGCAAACGACGGCGGCTTATAGCGCGACCCAGCAGCTTTGGACCTACGTGCAGATGCCAGCAATGGCGCTAAGTGCCGCGGCCAGTGCGATGGTCGCACAGAACATCGGTGCCAATCAATGGCATAGGGTTGCAGGTATCACGCGTTGGGGGCTTATTTTTAACGTGATATTGACGGGCGCTATGATTGGGGTGCTGAGCATTTTTGATGAAACTATATTGGGGCTTTTCCTCGGTAGTGACAGCGAAGCGGTGCCGATTGGGCGACATATCCAATTAATGGCGACATGGGGCTTTGTCTTTTTTGGCATAGCGCAAGTGCTGTTCGGTACCATGCGTGCCAATGGCTATGTGATTTGGCCGCTGATCGTTATGGTGATTTCGATGTATCCGGTGCGTCTTGGCTTTGCGTTCGGGCTTTATCCCCTACTCGGCACCGATGCGCTTTGGCTATCATTTCCAGCAGGCATGGTAGCGACCGCTGTGATGGGAGCAGGACTATATCTGTACGGCGGCTGGCGCAAAGGCAAACACTTGGCCGCAGAGGAAGCCGCGCAAAGGTCTGAGGAGTTTCGCGCACATACCGGCACCAGTGCATCGTTTCGTGATATTTTACCGACGACTGTGTGGAAACTGGCACCTATACGCCGTATCACAAGGTTGCATCGTCGGCTACAAAAACGCCTGAAAAAACACCGTATGAGAAGAAAGCATAAACGCTCATCGCGTGGTTTATAGATAGTAAATTCAATTGGTTTAAGCTCAAGTGTTTTAAAATCAATGACTGAGTAAAAAATCCACCGCTGCCGCTGCATGAATAGCGGTGGTATCAAATACGGCTATTGGGCTGTCTGCTTGCTGAATAAGTAGTCCAATTTCGGTACAGCCTAAAATGACGCCTTCTGCACCTTTATTGGCTAAGTCTTTAATGACTTGGCTATAATACTGGCGTGAGCTATCAAGAAATTGCCCTTGGCACAGCTCATCATAGATAATCCGATGCACCTCTGCCCGAGCATCATTTTCCGGTATCAAAACTTGTAAACCAGCGTCAATAAGGCGCTGCTTATAAAAGTCTTGCGTCATCGTAAACTGCGTACCCAAGAGCGCAATCTTAGTCAAACCTTGTGCTTGAATAGCTTTAGCTGTGGCATCTGCAATATGAATAATCGGCAGATTGGTCGCGGCTTGGACGTCATCGATGACTTTATGCATGGTGTTAGTGGCAATTAATAAGCCTTGCGCGCCAGCTGCTTGCAGACGTTTGCCACTATGGGCTAATATCTCGCCCATCTCATCCCACGCGCCTTGTGCTTGCAGCTCGCCAATCGGCGCAAAGTCGACGCTATGAATCAGCAAATCCGCTGAATGCAGGTTACCCAGCTCAGCCTTAATGCCCTCATTAATCAGTCGATAATAGCTTTCAGTGCTCTCCCAACTCATCCCGCCGATGATACCTAAGGTTCGCTGTTTTTTAGCTGCCATTTCATTGTCCCCTTTATTTTTTAATCTTATTTAGCGTAGCAAAACCAAACCTCTTTAGTCTGCTATTTTTCGGATATTATTCTTTTTAAAAACAGCAGAGTCGTCGTTAAGATATAACGAATCTTATTATTCATAATAACCATTTTACCTCGCCCCCATCACGCGATATTATAGTCGCTGACAAGCACTAGCAATGCTGCATTTCATCCTTTCTCATCGCAACACATCACGTTTACAATACCATTTAAGCGTGGCTCTCATCATGCAGGACAACAGAACGTTATGGCAAAATTCCCGACCGTCAGAATACGCACACGGCGCAAATACTATCGGCTGATTTTCACCTTTTTAATGGCGCTGATGATGTCGACGATTATCTCGACGGCGTTGCTGGTGATTAACGTAGGGTTTGTCGAAGGTTTCTTTACTACGTTGTTTCATTCATGGAAGTATGCCTTTATGGTTGCTTGGCCGAGCGCTTATATTTGTGCCTACTTAATCCAAGAGCACCTGCTAAGCCGCATTGAGTTTTATTAACGCCTTTATAAAGGTTAGTAAGTTATAAAAGATGCTAAGTTATAAACTTTAGTACACTATGCCGGCGTAAAAACAGCTAAGATAAGCGACAAACTGTTTTTATTCAGAGGCGACTATGAGCCAAGCACGGCGTACTATCGAGCAGTTACTATATCAAGGTCTTCTTCCTCTTAAAAATACCGAGGCGGCAGCAACGCACCTAGAAATCTATCCTAGCAAACGCACTTGGCTGATGTTTTTTGATAAAGCGCTGCTGATTATTGGGACGGTAGCGCTGGTACTATCCCTTGTGTTTTTTATCGCCTATAACTGGCAAAACATTGGCAAGATGGGTAAATTTGCGTTGGTTGAAGGGGCGCTGGTGATTACCATCGCGCTTTACGTAGCACTGTCTTTTAGGCAACTTAGACAACGGTTTCAGCTGATTCGGCAGTTATTATTGCTCATTGCTAGCATTATCACCGGTAGCTTATTGGCGCTATTTGGGCAAGTTTATCAAACGGGCGCTGATACCTGGCAGCTGTTTTTTGGCTGGGCGCTATTGATTACGCCTTGGGTTATGATTGCACGTTTCTCTGCGCTTTGGCTGCTGTGGTTAGGCTTAATCAATGCCTGCTTGCTACTCTATTTGGATGTCGAAAATCTGCAATTTATCAACCATCGCCTGCAAAACGTCTCTCAAGTAGCCATCCTTGCGCTATTTAATTTTATTGCCTTTTATAGTTGGCTTATTAGCTATGATAATAAAAAACCTTTCTCTGCTAGCAAGTTCTTCAATCGTATTAATCCTAAAAAGTCCACTGCTGATATAACCGATAATGACCTTAAACACCCTCTAAATAACTCTAAAATAAACAGCTCACAAACCAAATCCAGTTTGCACTGGAGCACTTATGTCGTCGGTTTATTAAGTACGTTTTTTATGACGTATCTGGCGATTGTCACGGTCTTTGATAATGGCAATATCTGGGCAACACTTATCGCTATCATAGTATGGTTAGGTTGGTGCGGCTTTATGTTTTGGCAATTTTATCAGCGCCGTATTGATTTACTGATGCTGACTTATTTGTCATTTTCTATCATTACTGTGGTGATGTTTTGGGTCGGTAAATGGCTGTTGGATGGTTTTGACGCAGGTGGGTTTTTGATATTAGCCTTGCTACTTATTGGCATGAGCTCGTCGGCAGTTATATGGCTACGCAAAGTTGCCCGTATCAAGAACGATGACACTGCTCCTCATACTGTAATCAAGGAGGACAGCGATGAACAATGAGATGAACAATAATATCAACCATAACGAGCAAAATCGTGACCTTTTGCTATTGCAACAGCAGGGATTGATCGACGCGCAAAATGTCAGTGATAAGCTTTTAAATAGTGCAGCATCTGAAGCGCCTAGCCCTTGGTTTACAAGCTTACTTTTTGGTATGAGTGGTATTTTAGCCAGTCTATTTTTTATCGGGTTTTTGACCTTATTATTAGATAACACCGGTTTGCTGGATAGTACGCTAGCGGTATTTATTATTGGCGGCATATTAAGCGGCATTGGCGGGTTTCTATTTTATAACGCGCGCAGTCGCCATAGCCCTTTTTGGAATAGCTTAGCCTTTGCAATTACGCTAGCAGGTCAAGGTTATATTGCCTATGCTTTACTGGCGAGTGAGATTGCAGAGCCACTCAATATAGGGCTATTGCTCCTTGTGCAACTGTTGATGACTGTTGTAATAGCCAATTTTATCTATCGTTTATTGAGCGCAACCTTAGCCTTAAGCTGCCTGTTTTACTTATTAAATTATTATCACTTATCCGAAGTCAGTTTAGGATTATTGGCATTAATTACTAGCGTGACTCATTTACAACGCTATAGGCTAGCTGCATTTATCCCGACCAAATGGCGAATGGACGCTCTAGAAATTACCAATGCTATTGGCTATGCGAGCGCCTATGTTTTGCTCAGTGTTTCCGTCTATTTTATCGCTGCTGAATATGGCAATAGCTTTGATAGCCTTGATAGTTACGGTGAAGCCTTTAGCTATAACTATTATCTGGCCCAAGGGCTACTAACGCTTGCCAGCCTTTATGCCGCTTATTTCATTCTAAAGCGCTATCACATCAAACTACTATCAGCAGCAGGACTACTCATTAGCGCTGCGATTGTACTACTTGGGATAATGTCTATTTATGTCTCAGGCTTATTGGCCACCAGTTTGATTATCATTATCGCCACTGCCAATAGCCAACGCGTGCTATTAGGACTGGGCATTATTGCCTTGGTCGGTTATATATTTTGGTATTACTATCAGCTCGATACTTCTTTATTGGTCAAATCCGCTTCCATGCTGGTCATCGGTATCGCGCTATTACTGCTGCACTGGGTGCTTATCAAAGGCTATTTTGCGAATATAAAACCGAATGCTAACGACAATCAGGAGCGGCTGTCATGAACAATAAAATTTTGACCAAGCGCTTAATTAAGGAAGCATCAAAGACGCATTGGCTACAAAAACCGGCAGTTACGATTATTATTGCCCTTCTTGGATTGGCGCTCGTATTGGTGGTGATGACGAGGAATATTATTAAATATGAAGCCCATCTTACGACTGGCGATACTGTCTTATTAGCGCTTGCACCCGTTGATCCACGCGGCTTTATGCAGGGCGACTATATGACGCTTAGCTATGCGCTAGAGCGTGACGTATTTGCCGCCTTAAATAGAGACCCCGGTAGCTATCCTACTAATGAAGATGGCTATGTCATTGTTGCCTTAGATAATAATAAAGTCGCACAGTTTTTGCGCTTAGCGGCTAATCAGCCTAAAAATCTAGCGACTAATGAGATGGCGATTCACTATCGTATCCGTAATGGCGCAATGCAGCTTGCGACCAATGCTTTTTTCTTCCAAGAAGGTCATGGCGAAGCATTTGAGGCGGCAGAATATGGGCTATTTCGGGTCAATGATAAAGGGGAGCCGCTACTGACCAATCTGGTCGACGACGATTTTGCAGTGATTAGTCCAAAAAATGATTAACCCAAAAAGGGATTGGTCCAAAGTAACCTAATATAGTTGATTCAAGTCAAAAAGAATACAGGGCTGTTGGGATAAATTTTGCGAAGCCTCTGGAATGCGAAGCGCACAGCAAGCAAGAAAAATTTATCCCAGCAGCAGGCTATTTTTAACGTGCCTTTTTTATATTGAACTAACTATACAGCGCAAACTGCTAATAACTCAAAATCAATGCTGCTGTAAATGCTACCGATTGTCGCGCTAAAACCTTTATAACTGTCAATCGATGACAACCCTGCTTTACCAAAGTGATATTGCGATAAGTCAGCAGGGTTTGTTACTGTTGATGGCTGCAAATTCACTAGCTCGTTAAAAAACATTTTAAAAAACTTAAAAATTAAAAAAGGATTTATCATGCGTAGTGCAACTTATAACGAATTTGGCAAACCAACTGAAGTATTAAGCCTCGGCGACCGCCCTATCCCAGAGCCCAAGGCTAATGAAGTCCGTGTCAAAACCATTCTCGCCTCCATTCATAACCATGATCTGCTTACCATTCGCGGTAAATATGGCTTTAAGCCAGAGATGCCGGCTATCGGCGGTAGCGAAGCGTTGGGTATCATCGATGCCGTTGGTAGTGATGTTAAGGACTTAAAAGTCGGACAGCGCGTGGCTGCTGCCAGTGTACAAGCAACGTGGGCAGAGTATTTTGTCGCATCCGCCGATATGGTGTTTGCTGTCCCTGATAGTTTAAAAGATGAAATGGCCGCGCAGTTAATTGCCATGCCGCTCAGTGCTTTAATGCTGCTGGAATTCTTAGAAGTAGAAAGCGGTCAATGGGTTATCCATAATGCCGCCAATGGTGCCGTTGGTAAATCACTTGCGATGCTGGCTGCCGCGCGCGGCGTTAATACCATTAATCTGGTACGCAGTAGCGATGCGATTAAAGAGTTAGACGCCCTTGGTATCAAAAACAACATCAATACCGAAGATGACGATTGGAAAGAACAAGTCCGACAAATCATCGGCGATGATAGCATCAGCGCAGCGGTCGACTCTGTCGGCGGGGAAGCAAGCGGTGACTTATTATCGCTACTCGGTCATGGTGGCACTTTGGCATCTTTTGGCATCATGTCAGGTCAGCCAATGGTGCTTAATCCGACGCATCTAATCTTTAAACAAGCCATCGTGAAAGGATTTTGGGGCAGTAAAATTAGCCAAGAGATGAGTGTCGAGAATAAACAGCGCTTAATCGATGAGCTTATCGAACGGGCAACCAGTGATAAATTGCATTTGCCTGTCGAAGCCGTATTTGATTTAGCTGATATTAATAAAGCTGTCGATGGCAAATTGCAGTCAGGCAAAAAAGGTAAGGTATTGCTAAAGCCTTAAACTATCATTAATTTATCATCTAGCTAGCCTTCGTTTTATTGATAATGGTAGCGTTCTTTCTAATAAGAGCGCTGCCATTTTTTATGGCTTATTTTGCGGTTATAACTCTGCACCTTATTCAGCTTGCACCTTTTTATAACACTTTACCGTTCTAAACAGCGGGCAACGTTCATTTACCAAAGTCAGGTTGCGAGTATCAAGCCCTACTTGTTAAGGTTGATGGGTGATTAATCATCATCGTTTCAAAATGAACAATCAACGATATTTATCTAACAATAAAAAAGGATATAAATATGCGCAGCGTAACCTATAACGAATTTGGCAAACCTTCAGACGTACTCACCATCACTGACAGCCCGATGCCAGAGCCAAAGGACAACGAAGTCCGTATCAAAACCATTTTATCTTCTATCCATAACCACGACCTCATCACTATCCAAGGCCAATATGGCACCAAGCCAAAACTGCCCGCACTCGCTGGTAGCGAAGCCGTGGGTACTATTGAGGCTATCGGCGCTGGCGTCAAAGGTATGCAAGCGAGTCAGCGTGTGGTGGTCACCGGTGTCGAAGGTACGTGGGCCGAGTACTTCACCGCCCCTGCTAGCAGCGTCATCCCGATACCGGATGCCATCGACGATGAAATGGCCGCGCAACTTATCGCCATGCCGATGAGCGCCTTGATGCTCATTGAGTTTTTAGAATTAGAAAAAGGTCAATGGGTCATCCAAAACGCCGCCAATGGCGCAGTTGGCGAATCGCTTGCGATGTTGGCTTCTGAGCGCGGCATCCATACCATCAACGTCGTGCGTAGTAAAGAGTCAGCAAACGAGCTGACCGAAATTGGTATCACCGAAAACAACGTGGTGAGCGATGATGACGACTGGAAAGATCAAGTCCGTCAAATTATCGGTGATGCGAAAATCAGCGGCGCAGTCGACTCTGTCGGCGGTCAATCTGGCGGCGACTTACTAAGCTTGCTCGGTCATGGCGGTATCATGGCAGCGGTGGGTGCGATGTCTGGTCAGCCGCTCGCGCTGAATCCGACTCATCTCATCTTTAAGCAAGCGACACTCAAAGGATTTTGGGGCGGTGCGATGATGCAAAAGATGGATGCGGATAATAAAAGCCGTTTAATAAAAGAGCTTATCGAGCGCGCTGCCAGTGGTAAATTAAAGCTATCAACAGGCGGCATCTATACGCTGGATAATATTAAAGAAGCGGTATCTGGTAAGGTGCAATCTGGCAAAAAAGGCAAAGTATTGTTAAAACCTTAATATAGTTCGTTATAAATCCACTCAAATAAAAGAGCAATACAAAAGGATTCAGACAATGTCGAATAACAAAACCTTTAAAGCCTTAATAGTCGAAGAAACCAGCGACGGTACGTTCGATAAAAGCATTCAAACGCGTAATGTTAGCGATTTACCTAAAAATGATTTATTAATCGAAGTGCATTACTCATCATTAAACTTCAAAGATGCCATGTCAGCATCAGGTAATAAAAGAATCACCAAAAATTATCCGCACACTCCTGGTATTGATGCCGCAGGCGTGGTGGTAAGCGACAAGTCTGGCACGTTTTCTGAAGGCCAAAAAGTCGTGGTCTTTGGCTATGATTTGGGCATGGATACCGATGGCGGTCTCAGTCAGATGATATCTATCCCTGCCGATTGGGCGGTCGAATGTCCGTCTTCTTTAACGCTAAAAGAAGCGATGATTTATGGAACTGGCGGCTTAACCGCAGCCTTAAGCGTGCAAAAGTTAGAGAAAATGGGCGCAAAACCTGAAGACGGTCCAGTCGCGGTCACGGGTGCAACGGGTGGCGTCGGTAGTATCAGTATCGCCATATTAAGTCAGCTTGGCTATGAGGTCATCGCCTTTTCTGGCAAGCCGGAGCAAAGTGGCTATCTAAAGGAGCTTGGTGCAAACGAAGTCCGTCATCGCGATACCATTAACGAGGCCGGTGATAAACCTGTCGGTCGTGAGCTATGGGCAAACGCTATTGATACCATCGGTGGCGATTATCTAGCCAACTTGCTAAAACAAACCAAAGCAGGCGGCGCGGTTACCTCTTGCGGCTTGGCGGGCGGTGCTGAGTTTACGATGACGGTATTGCCGTTTATCACCCGCGCAGTGTCCCTACTCGGTATAGATTCGGTCTATATTCCACTGGCTGATAAAAAGGCTATTTGGCAGCGTGTCGCCACTGATATGAAATTGCCTAACTTAGAGAATTACTGCGAAGAGATTACGCTTGAGCAAACACCCGAATACTTAGATCGCTTTATGGCGAGTCAAACGGTTGGGCGTTATGTGGTAAATGTGCGGGGTTAGGGTTTTGGTTTAGAAGATAGGTTTTGTAGATAACGGCAGTGCTCTTTTGGGGTGCTGCTTTTTCAGATCTGGATAATTTATAAAGATACCGTCACACCTTCGTATTCTTTGCTTGCACCAAATACGTGTTCATGACAGAAAGACACTGTATGTTTATTATAAATTTCTAGTACAGCTAGGTCGTTATGCATACTCTCAACACTGATAGATTTAGGCATCGATTTGAAAAAATCTATAGTTTCCTTTGTTATAAACTCTGGTATATACGCATCTACATCCTCAAAAACATATCTTATAAATGCATAAGAACATAAATTAAACTCCCACACCATCTCACTATTTTCCCCTACATACGTATTATATCCGCGGTCAGAAAGAAGGCACTTTTCGTCATCGTAGGTATACACACACACTCGAACTAAGAGATTCGGGTTCTCATAAATACTCTTTATAAGTCGATCTAAAAAGTTTGGTTGATCCGCTCTCATAGAATTCAATAGAAAAAAGATAGTCGCAAGCCAATATTCATAATCATTCTTTGTTATACCTAATTGTTCGCATAAATGATCCTGCTGTGGCTTATTTCCATTTAGCACACGATTGAAGTTTGCAAGATGTATAGGATCAGTTGGAATCACACCCTTAAGCTCAGAGAAGGTATTCAAAATCTTTTTTATAGAATAAGGATTTCTAATGAAGTTTAGAAATTTAGACCTGAAGATATTAAAAATTTCTAATTTGACATCAGTTTTAGGTGAATGTATTTTAGATAGCAAGCTTTCAGTATTAGCCTTTATTATTACTTCATAGGAATGGAACAGTTTTTCGAAATTGTACTTACTAGCTTCTTTTCCTAATACCTCAAAGCTAAATAAATCATTCAAGCTTAGATTTTTGCAAATACTAACACCTATTTCTGAGTCTATGCTGACAGTGCATGAATCACGATCTTGTATGCTAAACGAGTAAATCTTTTGATTTTTACTTTTAGCTTGAGGATTAATTGCATTAAGTCTTTGCTCTACTTGAGGTAAAAAATGCTGATTTTTAGTTACATCACGCAAATCCATTTTTAACTCTCTATTAGGTTATATTTCATCATTCTAGCTTATCTAAAAAACTATGGAAATTTTACATTCAAACCAAAAAAAACACTCAACCAAGTTGAGTGTTTTTTTTATTTCAGCTAAAAACTAAGTAGAGGTTATTCCCACTCAATCGTCGCAGGCGGCTTGCTCGACACATCATAAGTGACGCGTGAAACTTCAGCGATTTCATTCATTATGCGGTTCGATACCGTCTCAATCAAATCATATGGCAAATGGGCAAAGCGCGCGGTCATAAAGTCTACAGTCTCAACCGCACGTAGCGCAATCACCCACGCATAGCGGCGACCATCGCCAACCACGCCGACTGATTTGATTGGTTGGAATACCGCAAATGCTTGCGCAGTCTTATCATACCAGCCTGATTTTTCTAATTCTGCCATAAAGATCGCATCGGCTTGACGTAAGATATCGGCATATTCTTTTTTCACTTCACCCAAGATACGCACGCCCAAACCTGGACCTGGGAACGGATGACGATAAATCATTTTTGCTGGTAAACCCAAGGTGATACCGAGTTTACGCACTTCGTCTTTGAACAAATCGCGTAATGGCTCGACCAACTCAAACGCCAAATCATCTGGCAGACCGCCGACGTTATGATGGCTCTTAATCACGTGTGCCTTGCCTTGATGCGACTTGGCTGATTCGATGACATCAGGATAAATCGTACCTTGTGCTAAGAACTCGATGACTTTACCATCGCTTTGCTCGCTGATTTCACGGGCGCTATTGGCAAAGACATCGATAAAGGTTTTACCGATGATTTTACGTTTGGCTTCTGGATCAGACTCGCCTGCTAAGGCGTTTAAGAATAAATCTTCGGCATCGACACGGATGACTTTTACACCCATGTTTTCAGCAAAGATTTGCATCACTTGATCGCCTTCATGCAGACGCAGCAGACCATTATCAACGAACACACACGTTAGCTGATCACCAATCGCCTTATGCAATAGCGCGGCAACCACTGAGCTATCAACGCCGCCTGATAGACCAAGCAATACTTGCTTGTCACCGATTTGCTCTTTTAACTGTGCCACACGCATATCGACGATATTATCTGGCGTCCAATCACCCGCACAGTCGCAAATCTGATGTACGAAACGACCCAATAACGCTTGACCTTGTAAGGTATGCGTCACTTCAGGATGGAACTGTAGACCATAGTACTGCTTGGCATCATCGGCCATAATCGCAATCGGACAGCTTGGCGTACTGGCGATAATATCGAAACCTTGTGGCGCTTCAATGACCTTATCGCCATGACTCATCCACACATCTAGCTTGGCAGTGTTGCTGTCCGTCACGCTATCTTCAATACCATCAGTGAGCTGCGACTGACCATTAACTTCAATCGTCGCTGCGCCAAATTCATGGATATCACTGGCATGAACCTGCCCGCCAAAACGATCCGCCATTGCCTGCATACCGTAGCAAATACCCAATACCGGCACACCAAGCTCAAATACCGCATCGTTGATACGTGGGCTATTTTCAGCATGCACGCTCTCAGGACCACCCGATAGGATGACACCTTTGGCACCAAAATCATGGATACGCTGAGTGTCGATGTCGTAAGGGAACATCTCACAGAAAACGCCAGAATCGCGCACACGGCGAGCGATAAGCTGGCTGTACTGCGAGCCAAAATCGAGAATGAGGATGCGGTCTTCTTTGATAGTAGGCATAGTAGGTAATGCAGAAGTGGCAGCGGCAGTGGTCATAAATCGATGTCCATCAAGAAAAAATTAGTGCCCTATTTTAACAAGTTTGCGCCCATTAATGGCTATTAGATGGTTAATTATTCACGTTTTTTGCGAGATATTGATAGTTATGAATATTTATTGCTAATGAATGCCGAATATTGAGGATTATTTGAATGTTACCAAGGCAAGAGTTAAAAGAGATAAGTAATAATTTCAAGAATAAATAACAGACTTAACGAGAGGTTTTTTAACCCATTGGAATGTAACAACTATACAAACAGTATGAATTTTTATTATACAAATGACGAGTCTGTATAAATTTTTCGTTTATATTGTGCTATGCTCGAAGGATAAGCAATTTGGCTTTAATACGATAGATTTAGCATGGTTAGCTCAAGCTAATTATTACTGTTAAGCTGTCGTTAAATTGCCCCTAATTATGAAAACCAGACCTAAATCTCACCCTAAATAAAAGTGATAGTCGGTTCATGATAATTTGGATACAGGGAATACGAGTGAAATGACTACAGGATAGTAGACTGCGCGCGCCTGACCCGTGTCCGATTTATATAGAGTTTGACTGTATAATAAATTGACAGGTATGTCCCTATGAGCAAAATAAAATCCCTTTTTGGTAAAAAATCCACCCCTACCGCAGAAACCATCAATGATGCTGACAGCCTCGTTTTAGATACCCCTGCAAAAGATAACATCCCTAGCAATGCATCCAATAGCATGTCCGGCAATACCCCTATTGAGCAGACGCGTTGGAACGGTTGGGGTAATGTCAGTATCAATAAAAAAGTCTCGCCGCATGGCGCAAAGCTGATCAAATCACATATTGGCAAAACAAAAAAGCTCTCCTCTGTTAGCTTACAACAGGTACTCAAAACCGTGCCAAAATCGCGCCTGCCTGCTGCGATGACTAAGCTTGCAACGGTATCTATCGATAAAGAAGTGAGACTCAGACACGCACGCGGGCAAAGTTTCCCAGATTGGATAGCCATGCACAGCGGCGCTTTTGAGGTGTTCCCTGACGGTGTTGCTTTTCCCGAATCGACCGCTGATGTCGAAAATTTATTAATGCTCGCCAGTGAGCATGACCTAATTGTCATTCCGTTTGGTGGCGGCACCTCAGTCGTTGGACATATCAATCCGCAAAAGGGCTCACGCCCGGTACTCACCATTGCCATGAGCAAGATGGATCAGCTTATCGACTTAGATACCGAGAGCCAAATTGCTACCTTTGGCGCGGGTACACAAGGGCCAGCGGTTGAAGCACAATTGGACGCACAGGGTTACCGCTTAGGGCATTATCCGCAGTCTTGGGAGCTATCAACGCTTGGCGGTTGGATTGCCGCGCGCTCTAGTGGTCAGCAGTCATTGGGCTACGGGCGTATCGAGCAGATGTTTGCGGGCGGTACGTTGGTCACCCCGCAAGGCGTACTTAATATCGCTGATATTCCGGCATCATCAGCAGGGCCAGATTTGCGCGAGATGATGATGGGTACCGAAGGTCGTGCTGGTATTTTTACCGAAGTCAAAATGCGTGTACAACCGCAGCCTGAGGAAGAGCTATTTAAAGTGGCTTTCCTACCCAATTGGGAAGCTGGTAAAGAAGTGCTTAGACAAGCTGTGCAAAAAAATATTCGCTTGTCTATGCTACGTTTAAGTAATGCTGTCGAAACTGATGCGCATCTACATTTAGGCACGTCACCGAGCCAGTTTTTAGCCATTAGCACTTATCTAAAAGCTCGCGGGCTGAGCTCAGATAAGGTTATGCTCACTTACGGCGTATCAGGCGATAAGGCGCAGAATAAATTGGCGCTAACGCAGTTTAATAAGCTGTTGAAGCAGCACGGTAGTGTCACTGGCAAAATCACCGATATCATGGGTAGCGTGTGGGCGCATGGACGCTTTAAATTTCCTTATTTGCGTGGCACTTTATGGGACAAAGGCATCATGGTCGATACCTTTGAAACGGCAACCAACTGGAACAACATCGACGAGCAAATGCAGCAGATGCAAGAAGCGGTGCAAAACGCTTTGGCAGATGAAGGCGAAAACGTAATGGCCTTTACTCATATCTCACACGTCTATAAGCAAGGCGCTAGTCTTTATACCACCTACTTCTTTCGCGCAGCTAAAGACCACGCCACAACCTTAAAACGCTGGCAAAAAATCAAAAAGGCAGCCAGTTTAAGTCTAGCGAATGGTACAGCGACGATATCGCATCAGCATGGCGTCGGTCGTGATCATGCGCCTTACCTAGCGGCTGAAAAGGGTAAGCTCGGCATTCAGGTGACTCATGATATGCTCAAAAGCCTAGACCCTGAACAGCGTATGAACCCGGGCGTTTTAATCGAAGATTAAAAGGTAGCCTTAGCGCCATTAATTGACTTACGCATTTTAAGTCATTGATTCATTTAAATGTCATGTGAGATAGACCGTTTATGAACCCTACTAAGCAACATCAGCAACGCCAGCAAGCACTAGCGCCTTTATCTCATCGCTCGTCTCAAGTAGAACCGTGGGATATGCTGATTATTGGTGGCGGCATTACGGGTGCTGGGATTGCTCGCGAAGCGGCACGGCGCGGCTTAGCAGTATTATTAATTGAGCAAAAAGACTTTGCTTGGGGCACGTCCAGCCGCTCTAGTAAAATGGTACATGGCGGATTGCGCTATATTGCCGCGGGTGATTATAAAACTACCTTGCTTAGCGTGCGTGAGCGTGAACGTATGCTCAGTGAAGCAAGTGGCCTTGTGAATGAGATGCACTATGTTATGCCGCATTATAAAGGCAAGTTTCCACCGCCATGGATATTCAATACCTTGCTACGAGTTTACGATAGGCTTGCGGGTAAGCGTTATTTTACCTACTTTAAAAGAGAAGCCTTTTTAAGCCTAAATCCGCATATCAAGCAAGATAAGTTTTTGGGAGCCAGTCAATTTAGCGATGCGGTGACCGATGACTCGCGGCTGGTGATGCGCGTACTTGATGAGGCAGTTAATGACGGCGCACAGGCGATTAATTACCTAAAAGCAGAATCGTTGATTACCAATGAACAAGGCTTGGTAGTGGGTGCAACACTCAAAGATACTTCTTCTGAAGACAATGCTCATAGTAATGCTCAAAGTTACGATGTTTACGCCAAAGTGGTGGTCAGTGCCACGGGCGCTTGGGCGGATACCTTACGTATGCAGGCCAGTAAGCAAACTGAGCAAAGCTTTCATAAGCAAATCCGTCCGTCACGCGGTAGCCACTTGGTCGTAAGCAAAGAGCGTTTGCCAATTAAACAAGCCTATACCTTTTTACATCCTGTCGATAAAAGAGCGGTATTTGTCTTCCCATGGGAAAATCGTACTGTCCTTGGCACCACCGATTTGGATCATCCACCCTTGGACGATAGTGAAGTTGGTATTACTAACGAAGAAGTCGATTATCTATTAACTGCGACTAACGATCTTTTTAGTGATGCCGACCTTAATCGAGAAGATGTCATCAGTACGTGGGCAGGCGTGCGACCGCTGATATCTGACGGCGGTGACGGTAAGCGCGTGAGCCCAAGTAAAGAAAAGCGCGACCATAGCGTGTGGTTGGATAATAATCTAGTAACCGTCAGCGGCGGCAAGCTAACGACCTTTCGTCTAATCGCCCTTGATGTGCTGAAGATTTGCCAACAGGTACTGGCATTTAATGAGGTTGACACCAAAAATCTTGGCTCATTTAACACTGAAGTCTTTAGTAATCAGCCGCCAACCAATCCCAAGTTTTCAACCCTAACGCCACCCTTGCAGCAACGCTTGCAAGGGTTTTACGGCTTACAGCTCGATACCTTACTTGAACTAGCGCATGACGAAGATTTGGCTTATGTCACCGACAGCAACACCATTTGGGCAGAGATTCGTTTTGCCGCGCGCCATGAGCAGGTCATTCATTTAGATGATTTATTACTGCGACGTACACGCTTGGGTTTAATCCTACCGCATGGCGCAATGACGCCGCTTATCAGCACAAGACTAAAGCAAATATGTCAGCAAGAGCTCGGCTGGGATGAGCAAAAATGGCAACAAGAAGTTGCTCGCTATCAGGACTTGTGGCAGCGCTACTACCATTTGCCTGCGGCTTGAGGTTTTCGACTTAAGGTTTTTATGATTATCCCCACATAGTTAAGGACGACTATGACTACTACCTTTGATGCACCTATTTATTTCTTAGCCATTGATAATGGTACGCAAAGTGTCAGAGCGCTTATCTTTGATCAGTTTGGCAATGAGATTGCCAAAGCCCGCGTCCCTATTGAACCCTATTTTTCTACTCAGCCCAATTTTGCCGAGCAGCACGCCGATTATTATTGGCAAAAGCTCAGTGAAGCTTGTCAGCAGTTGTGGCACACCAGCGCTATCACGCCCACGCAAATCGCAGGCGTCAGCCTCGCCACCCAGCGTTATACCATGATATGTCTGGATAAAGACAAGCAGCCACTGCGCCCTGCTATTGTATGGATGGATTTGCGTCGCGGCGAAAGCAACGATATTGGTTTTCTGAGCCCATTAACTAAAATTATCGGTATGGGCGAGCTGGTACAAGAGGCACAGCAAAAAGCCCGCTGTAATTGGCTTGCACACCATGAACCAGAGATGTGGGCAAAGACCGCTCATTACGTCAATCTATCTGCTTACCTGACATATCAGCTTACAGGAGAACTTGCCGACTCCACTGGTCACGCCCTAGGCTATTTGCCTTATGACTATAAAGCGCAAACATGGCTAAAATCCAAAGATTTAAAATGGCGTCTATTTAGCTGTCGACCTGAGCAAATGCCTAAGATTGTACCACCAGGTCAGCCACTTGGTCATATCAGCACCAAAGCAGCTAAAGCCACGGGGATTTTAGAAGGTACGCCGATGATTGCTGCTGCTAGTGATAAAGCTTGCGAAGCTTTGGGCTCTGCTGGTCTGGCAGCCGACACTGCTTGTTTAAGCTTTGGCACTACTGCGACTATTAACACCACCTCGAGCAATTACGTCGAAATCCTTAAGCATATGCCCGCCTACACTGCTGCCGCGCCAAACTACTACAATCATGAGTACATGATTTATCGCGGCTTTTGGATGGTTAGCTGGTTTAAAGAGCAGTTTGCCCACTATGAAGAGCAGCTAGCAAAGACCCAAGGCATCGATACCGAAAAACTCCTCGATCAGGCAGTCAAAGATATTCCGGCGGGTTGTATGGGGCTGATGATGCAGCCGTATTGGTCACCCGGCGTTCGTCATCCGGGACTTGAGGGCAAAGGCGCGCTCATTGGTTTTGGGGATGTGCATACGAGGGCGCACGTTTATCGCGCTATCTTGGAAGGACTGGCTTATGAGCTAAAACTGGGCTTTGATACCATTGAAAAGCGCACAGGCAAAACTATCAAGCACCTGCGTGTCTCTGGTGGCGGCTCCCAAAGTGACTCAGCGATGCAGCTTACTGCCGATATTTTTGGTATGCCTGCTTATCGCCCGCACACTTACGAGGCTTCAGGTTTAGGCGCTGCCATCAACTGCGCAGTCGGAATCGGCGTCTATCCCGATCATGCGGTTGCAAGTGAGGCAATGACCCATTTAGGCGATGAATTCTTACCTATTGAGGCCAATGTCCAACTCTACAAACGCCTTTATAATGAGGTTTATCTAAAAATGTATGAGCGCCTAAAACCTTTATATCAAAGCATACAAGATATTACTGGTTATCCTGCAAAGTGAATAAAGCCTCTAAGTTAACTTTATTACTTCTATAGACTCAAGCTTAAGATAATAATAACGAAGACTAAGCTATGACTACACCAAAGTCTGCACTCAAAAACACTCAGCATTACGTCCTAACCAAATCCAATATTGAAAACACCCCTACAACCAAACACGTCCATCAGTTTAACGACAATGCCATTCGCCATACGGTTTCATTAAGTGATATTGTCGGTCTTACCAAATTCGGTCTGCATCTCGTACGTGTTGAGTCGGGTGATGAAACCACGCAACACCACTATCATGAAAATTCAGACGAGTTCATTTATATGCTATCTGGCGAGCTTTCACTACATTATGGCGATGAAGTTTATCAACTACATGCAGGAGATTTTGTCGGTTTCCCCGCACACGGTGCAGCGCATTCTATGCGTAATAATAGTGATACGGACGCTACCTACTTAATGGGAGGCAACAGACCAGCGTTTGATATCTGTAATTATCCAGACATCAAACGCAGAATGTATACTATCCATGGCAAAAAGGAGTTTGTAGACTTAGAGAATTTAGGTCAAATAGAGCCTTGAGAACATTAAATCTCGTCTCGCTTTATAAAGCCTTATTAACCACTAAACGCCGCAGAAACTCGATTTAAACCCTCACGCAGTAGTGCCTCAGGACACGCCACATTCAGGCGCATTTTTAGATGTCCCTCAGTGCCGTATTTGATACCCGCATTGAGCTCGACTTTTGCTTCTCTTAACTTATCATAAAGCGCCTGATTGTCATCGCCATATGCCGAGCAATCTAACCATATCAAATACGAGGCTTCTGGGCGCATAATCTTAATATCGGGCAAATGCTGCTTTAAAAAGCTAATAGTTAAGTCAACATTGGCTTCGATATAATTAAGCGCCTGCTCCAACCACTCAACGCCCTCTTCATAAGCGCTACGAATGACCTCATAAGCAAATAAATTCAGCTCATACTCGTCATTTAACTGCTGCTGCTGACTGATTTTTTTTATTAACGCATCGTCTTTAGCAAAGATCATCGAGCCTTTAATACCTGCTACGTTAAAGGTTTTGGTCATTGAGGTCAGGCTGACGACTTTATGCTCGTAACCTTTTGCTAGGGTTAAAAGAGGTGTAAAAGTATAACCACTCAAGGTTAAATCTTGATGAATCTCATCACTGACAATCGCCACATCATGCTTTTTGCAAAGTGCCAGTAACGCTTCAAGCTCCTGCCTCGTCCACACGCGCCCGCCCGGATTGTGCGGATTGCATAATAAATATAGCTTAACCTTATGCTCGATTATCTTGGCTTCGATATCAGCCAAATCTAACTGATATTTACCGTCGAATTCTTTTAACGCTGACATCACAAGCGTGCGACCATTTTGCTCAACCTTAGTCATAAAAGGCGTATAAATGGGGTCATTAACCAGTACCGCATCGCCTACTTCAGTAAATACGTTCATCATCAGCGCTAAACTTGGCACAACACCGGGGGAAAACAAGATATTTTCTTTATTTAGCTGTAAATCATAACGACTGCCATGCCAGCCAATAATCGCCTCGTACAAAGCCTCAGTCGGCTTGGTATAGCCCAATATGCCATGCTGCGCGACTTGCTCAATCGCGTCTAAGATAGGCTGGGCGGCCTTAAAGTCCATGTCCGCCACCCACAGCGGGATGGTATCATCGCTATAATGCCATTTGACTGACCCCGTATCACGTCTATCTATTATTTCATCAAAATTGTATTGCACCATCATTCTCCTGAATTAGAAAAAATATTAGCTTAGAGTAGACGTGAATGTAGTCATCGCTAATTGCTTTATGACGTTTGCATAGATGTGCTATGAGATTAACGCTAGAAGATACTAGAAAGGTGGTTTAATGGTTTGATTAGAGTTGAGTGTATGAGTAGCCAATCCTGCCATCCGCTATTATCTGCTTATCTAGGCGTGGCGAGGCTATTTAAGTAGGATAGCCCTAAGAAACTCTTATTTAAGAGAGTTTCACTTGCAAGCCTAAAATTGCAGTGCAATTTTTTTACGGCTCTCATGTCAGGGCTAAAACTTGTCTTCGTAGCAACCCCTACAGAACAACTAAGGTTATATCTAATCAAAAATGAAATTTTCAATATCATCTAGAGAATCGTTTCTATTAGTCATAATTAAGCTCTTAATATATTCAATTAACTCAAAACTCCACTCTCCATAACGCGAACTACCCATACGACAAACTAAATTTTCCTCAAAATCGTTCAACTCTTCAAGCATTATAGCTTGCTTATCGTTTAAGACTAATTCAAAAAAATCTGTTTCTTCATAAGTAAAATCATGAGAGTGATATTTGTTATTCAAATAAATAATTTGACTGTGACAATCATATTTTTTGATTAAATAGTAGAGAAAATTAGAGTTTTCATTGTGTGTGAACCCTATTTCCTTTTTTCCTCTATCTTTGATCTCTTCAATTCGATTAAAGAACACTGATATTAACGTTATTTTGCGCTTTATAGTTGTAATATCCACCGGCTTTAATTCTAAAATTTTGTTAATCTTTGGAAGTATCCACTTGTCTTCTATTATGCTTTTATTCATAGAAAACGCCATATCAACAACATTATCTGAATAGTATCGTCCACATACACGTTCAAAAACTTGTTCTTTAACTGCATGATTTACTATGTAATATGCAGTAAAATATTCTTGAAATGAACGATGGGTAAAGCAATAATTTAAGCCGTCTCTCATTAATAAAGGCACATTATTTAATAGCTCTAACTTTAGATCCTTGTCGATAACCTCAGATTTTGAATGTACTAAGCATTTTTTCAAAAATGTGTGGATTTCATCTTCTGTCATCTCAAACATCTGTTTACTGTATGTAAATAAACTAAACAGAGCGAATATATCTCTTAACTCATACATATCTAGATTGGTTGAACTTTTTCTTAGAAAGCCCTGTTTTGATACGTCATGCTTATTAAATAGTGCATGATAAGCAAGATCATAAAATATATAGACTCTGTCAGGTATATCGCCAAACTGCTCATATGTCACTAACATAATTGTGAGCAACAAAGGATTACTAGAAAAACCTTCATGCTTACTAAAAAGTGTAGTCTCTAAAGCTAATATAAACCTCGCTCTTACCTCGCTATCGTAATCTAATTTCTTTATTACATCTATTGCTTGAGATAGGATCAGAGGTTGAATATGAGCGACGTTATATAGCGACCAATCAGAGAATAGATTATATTCTGGTCTTGATGAAACTAGGATGATAAGGTTTGGATACTTATCTGCTAAGTTATTAATCTCTCTCGTGAACCTATCTTTTAGATCATGGTTCACTTCGTCAAAACCATCTAGAAATACTATTGTCCCTTCTCTATCAAGTAAGTAGTTCAAATTATCTTTATTAAATTTTTCGTTATATATCGCTATATCTGTCCTGAGTGTTTCGAAAATAGAATCATTAGTCTCATTTACTTTTCTAAGTTCTAGGAATATAGGAAGTAGATTACTCTTATCTCTTATTACACTTATAAACATACTCTTCAAAAGACAGGATTTTCCTGAACCTGCTGTAGCACTAACTACCATTTTTTTATTTTGTAAGAGTAATTTAAAAAAACTTTCCTGTGAGCACAGTTTGTTTCCTAAGGAAATGAATTGCGGGACATAAATTTCGTCAAGTTCAACTACTTGTGAGGAAAAGAAAGCCATTTTGACTTTAGAAAGACTGCTTCGCTTAGCTTCTAAGTAGTCACTCAAAGCAAAGTTGTATTTGGTAGCAAACTTTTGATAGTCCTTACCAATAAAGCTAGTGACAAATTGACTAACCTCTACAAAGACATCTCTAATTTCTTTGACACTTCCTGTAGCTTCCATACCCATATTCATCGACCTATTTTAACTTTAACTAATTACCAAAATCTGTTTGTTCTTCTTAATATTTAATCTTATAAAACCTCACTTTAACGCCCCTTAAAATCAGCCTCCCTTCTCTCTACCATCGCCATCGCACCCTCTTTCGCATCTTCTGAATGAAATAAATGCGGCAAATAGCTATGAATATTAGCCAATGCGGCGGCAGTTCCACTACGACTGGCATCTTGCGCTGAAGACAGTAATCCTTGCACGCCAAGTGGGGCGGCTTTACAAATCTCTTGCGCAATAGTTAGCGCGCGCTCATATTCCTCGCCATTTTCAACTACTTCACTGACCAAATTTAGTCTATCAGCAATTTGCGCGTCAAAGGCTTTACCAGTCAGCAAATACGGCATGGCTTTTTGCCAACCTGCTGCCTGTATGAAACGTACCGTTGCACCGCCAAATGGCATGATACCGCGCTGCACCTCCATTTGTGCAAAGTTGCAGTTATCACTTGCGATGACCACATCACTATTCAGCATTAATTCAATGCCAGCGGTAAAGCACGTTCCTTGTACCGCAACGACGACTGGTTTGCTGCGTAATTTACCACCGATACCCCATGGGTCAATCTCATTATCATTATCATTAAACTCAAACGCGCCTTTATCCCATTTATCTTGTAGCTCCATTAAATCAAGCCCTGCGGTAAAGTGCTCTCCATGGGCAAATATTAAGGCACAGCGTAAGTTATCGTCATTTTCATAACGCGTCAGCGCTTCGGATAACTGCTTAATCATATGACTATCAAAGGCGTTGCGTTTATCGGCACGATTGAGCCCGATCAGGCAGATATAGCCGTCGGTTTCGTAGGTGATGCGGTTATCGATGCTGTGATTATTACTTTCCGTTGTCATATTTTTATCCTTTTAAATTATTATTGTCATCTGCTGCGCTTATAAAATAGCCGCTTTATGTTCATTTGGCTTAGTTTCAATATAGACACCCCTATGCTATAACGCAAGGACAGATATAAGCGCACAGGCAGATTGCTATTTTTTATTCGCTATAGGTAATTCGGTCGCAATGGATAAACAGATAGAGGGACGCGAAATCTGCTAAACTGGGTGATTATATTCAAACATTGCAGTCCGAAACTATGACCAGTAAGCCCATCACCAATACATCAAACGTCCGTAGAGCAAGTGCTAATAATCATCGCAACCGCTCACCTGAGACCGCCAAAAAACTCGGCAAGCTACATCCGCGCAATCCGCACCAAGGTCGCTATGACTTTGCGCTATTGACCCGTGCCCTGCCCGAATTGGCTAAGCACACCATCACCAACCCGAATGGCGAGCCGACCATTAACTTCTCTGATAGTGAAGCGGTACGCGTCCTGAATCAGGCGTTACTCGCTCATTATTATGGTGTTAAATTTTGGGATATTCCAGAAGGCTATCTCTGCCCGCCGATACCGGGTCGCGCAGATTACATCCATTATATTGCCGATTTACTCGCGCAAACCACGCACGTTAATGACGACAATACACCGCCGACTGGTAAAGAAATTCACGCCCTTGATATTGGTACCGGTGCCAGTGCCATTTATCCAATTATCGGTAGCCAGAGCTATGGCTGGCGTTTTACCGCGAGTGATATCGACCCTATTTCGGTCAATACCGCCGCGCTTATTTGCGAGTCTAACCCGAAGCTAAAAAGCGCCGTTAAAGTAAAACTGCAACCTGAGCCTAAATTTATCTTTAAAAACATCATCGGTCGTCAAGATTACTTTGATGTGGTTATTTGCAACCCTCCGTTTCATGCGTCATTAGAAGAAGCGATGCAAGCGAATACTCGCAAGCAGCATAATTTGCAACGACATCGCGGTAAGAATGAAAACGAGCAAATCAGCCGCCATTCAACCAAGGCTGGTAACGCTGCGCAAAATCTAAACTTTGGCGGTCAGCATAAAGAGCTGTGGAGTGAGGGCGGCGAGATTGCCTTTTTGACCAAAATGATGAAAGAAAGCCAAGATTTTGCCGAGCACGTTGGCTGGTTTACCAGTTTAGTGTCAAAGTCAGAGAACGTGAAACCATTACAACTATTATTAAAGCAGCTTGATGTCGCGCAAATGCGTATCATCGAGATGAGCCAAGGGCAAAAGAATACCCGTGTTTTAGCGTGGCGCTTTAATACTGACGACGCGTAATTAATAAAAAATAACTGTCTGAAAAACATCTATTTAAAGTTTCACGTGAAACAAAAAAACACCGCTTTGGTTATCAAGGCGGTGTTTTTTTATAGCGTAAAAGGTAAAGGTTAATAAGTTAGCTAAAGAACATCACCCTTAAGCCAATAAGTATAAGCACTAATCCACCTAGCGCTTCCGCCTTATCTTCAAGATACGTCCCTGATTTCTTACCCAAATACACACCAAAAACGCTAAAAATAGCAGTGATAATAGCGATGATTAAACAAGCCAACCACGCATTAAGCGCCAACAAATTCAGCGTAAAGCCAGCTGCCATGGCATCAATACTGGTGGCAATCGCAAGGGTAAACATGGTGCGATGATTGATATTTTTCTTTAGGCTGTCATTTACAGACACTGCCTCACTATTTATATGCAGCGCTTTATCTACCGCCTCTTCTCCATCTCCTAAAAACACTTCATAAAGCATTTTGCTACCAAGACCGATAAGAATAAATCCACCAATCCAAGGTGCAGCAGCAGCCAACCAGCCTAATAAAGCTGCGCCCAATAAATAACCAATCAGTGGCATCACGCCCTGCGCAATACCAAAATACAAACCCGCATAAATCGCCAAACGCAGCACATAATGACGATGCTGTTTTTGTGATTTCGCCCCTAGCCCAATCGCAACAGCAAACGCATCCATCGCAAGAGCAATGGCAAGTAATATAACTTCAATCATTTTATTATTCGCTTCTTTTTGCTTATTGTCATAAGTTTCACGTGAAACAACTCTAACATTAAAAAACCACCGCCTTGATTGCCAAGGCGGTGGTTTTTATTAATCAATTAATAGTCATTAAGCAACTTTTTATAGCCTATTTAGATATCTAAATTAGATACTGTCAACGCATTCTCTTCAATAAAAATACGACGTGGCTCGACATGATCACCCATCAGACAGGTAAACATATGGTCAGCAGCAATCGCATCTTCAATCGTAACGCGTAACATACGACGGTTTTCAGGATCCATCGTGGTATCCCACAGCTGATCAGCATTCATCTCACCCAGCCCTTTATAGCGCTGAATCGCAAGACCACGACGCGCATCAAGCATCATCTGTTGCCAGAGATAATCAAAGTCACGTACTGGGATGTCTTTAGTGGTACCTGCGGTGGCTTCACGGCGGATAAAGGCATCTTCTGCAAGTAACGTATTCCACTCAGCTGATAAGCGTAGCAGCTTGGTATACTCGCCTGAATTGATAAAGCTGGCATCGAGCAGATAATGATGCGCCAATTGATGCACATAAACGGTGATACGTGGCAACCATTGGGCTTTAGCAGGCTGTGCTTCACCGTCACTATCTAACGTAGCGCCCGCTTCAGGCTCGATGACAGGTTTCATACCCAATAAATCAGCAGCAGCGGCATCCATGTTTTTTGGTTGCGGCGCATGGATATTGACCAGTTCAATCTCAGGATTTAAATCACTGCCGAAGTGCTCAAGCTGCGTCTGTAAAGACGCCTTCCACGCTTCCATCGCCGACTTATCATAGGTCATATCGGTGCTAAGCTTTGGCGTATGAGTCAACGCATCCAATAACACCGCAGGATAACGAATCTGTAAACGCGCTTTGATAAGCTGGGTTTGGTTATAGTCGTTTAACAACGTCTCTAACGCATGACCAGTAATAGCAGGCGCATCGGCACTGATATGCAGTCTGGTATTATCAATCGTTGATGATAATAAATACGCTTTTAAGGCTTCATCGTCTTTTAGATACAGCTCTTGACGACCTTTTTTCACCTTGTAAAGTGGTGGCTGAGCGATATAAATATAACCACGCTCAATCAACTCAGGCGTTTGACGGAAGAAGAAGGTTAACAGCAACGTACGAATGTGTGATCCATCAACGTCCGCATCGGTCATGATGATAATTTTATGATAGCGTACTTTGTCAGGATTATATTCATCCGGACCAATGCCGCAACCAAGCGCGGTAATCAAGTTACCAACTTCCGCAGAAGACAGCATTTTGTCAAAACGAGCGCGCTCAACGTTAAGAATCTTACCTTTTAGTGGCAAAATTGCTTGGGTCTTACGGCTACGACCTTGCTTTGCTGAACCACCTGCAGAGTCCCCTTCCACAATATAAAGCTCTGACAATGCGGGATCTTTTTCTTGGCAATCTGCCAATTTACCCGGTAAACCTGCGATATCTAAGGTGGTTTTACGACGGGTCATTTCACGGGCTTTACGCGCCGCATCACGGGCACGGGCGGCATCGATAATCTTACTGGCGATTGCTTTACCAGTACTTGGATTTTCTAATAAATAATCGTTAAACTTATCGTGCATCGCTGATTCAACAGCGGATTTTACTTCGCTTGAAACCAGCTTATCTTTGGTCTGACTTGAAAACTTAGGATCAGGCACTTTCACAGAAACAATCGCCGTCAAACCTTCACGCGCATCATCACCAGTGGCAACGACTTTTTCTTTTTTAAATAAGTTTTCACGGTCCATATAGCTATTTAGACCACGCGTCAATGCTGAGCGGAAACCAGATAAATGCGTGCCACCATCGCGCTGCGGGATGTTATTGGTAAAACACAATACTTTTTCGTTATAAGTATCCGTCCACTGTAGCGCCACTTCGACACTGATGCCATCATCTTGCTCACTGACAAAATGAAAGACATCATTGATGCCATCTTTACCGGCATTGATGTAGCTGACAAATTCTGACAAACCGCCTTTATGTTCGAACTCATGACGCTTATCGATACGCTCATCGGTTAAGACAATGCGCACACCTGAGTTTAAGAAAGACAGCTCACGTAAGCGTTTGGCTAAAATATCGTACTCAAAGATAGTGCCGGTAAAGACATCATTACTTGGGTAAAAACGAATCTGGGTACCGGTTTTATCCGTCGCTTCCATCTGCTGGATATCGCCGTCTGGTACACCATCGGTATAAGTTTGATGATAATGATAACCTTCACGCCAGATATTCATCTCAAGCGTTTTAGATAAGGCGTTAACAACAGAAACACCGACGCCATGTAGGCCGCCTGATACTTTATAGCTGTTGTCATCGAATTTACCACCGGCGTGCAGTACGGTCATAATAACCTGTGCTGCCGACACCCCTTCTTCTGGATGGATATCCACAGGGACACCGCGACCGTTATCCATGACACTAACAGACTCATCTTCATGAATAATGATGTCAATTTGGTCACAATGACCGGCCAACGCCTCATCAATCGAGTTATCCACCACCTCAAAGACCATGTGGTGCAAGCCGGTACCATCGTCGGTATCACCGATATACATACCAGGACGTACGCGCACCGCTTCTAACCCGCGCAATACACGAATATCTTTGGAGCTATAATCAGAGGGTAATCCTTCAGGGGCGGCAGCGGGGGCAATAGTATCTAGAGCGTTGTCTGGCATCATTTGCTCGTGGTCGGTAGGTAATGAATCACTCATGTGCATTCCTTAATCTAGCCATCATCAGCTATTTGTCATCAGCTCACCACGACGGCGATACTGAATGACGTTATCTTAGAGTTAACGTTTAGGGTTAAAATATTTAGTTATAGTATTCGCTAAAACGTTATCAGGTATCCTTTAAAGGCTTATAAAACCGTGTTAAAAAAGCAGCTCTAAACATAGCCTGTTTTTCAATCACCGTTTTTCATATTCGCTTCTACTTTTTTTACCCATCATTAAAGTAGAGTAAAATTAAGCGTATAATTATCAAACACTTAGATTCTTATAAGTGTTGAGAAGTCTTTAAAAAATACTGATAAAAATTTGTAAGATAACTTGCTGAGAATAGGACAAAAATAAAGCTCTATTTTAGCATTTTTTCGGCGCTAAGTCACTGTTTACTGACAGTTTTATCGATATTGAGCAAGTATTTTGGGATGGTCATTACTTTGCTAAAAATATAAGCAATATAATGATAATTGAGGGGGAATATAAGTAACATGCGCTAAGAGTTAGGCGCAAATTCAGCTGATATTGGTCATTAAAAACGACTTTTTATCAATTGTTGTTTATAAAATTGTCAAACTTCCTTGTTTCACATGAAACATCTTAGGTTCTGACCAATACTCATGCACCAACGGTAAAATATCTTCGGTTAAGCTGGTCATAAATACCTGACATGGCAGCTGCGCTAACGTCGACAATAAAATATCTATCGCCCTATCATCTAGTTCTGCTGTGATATCGTCTAGCAGCACCACTGGCGTGGCTCTCGACTTGGTATGGCTGTTGAGCACGGTATCACTATTACCGTCTTTTCCTATAGCAAGCGGGGGCTTTTCATCATTAAGCAATAACGGCAATTGTGATAAACGTAAGGCGGTGATTAACAGCTTTTTCTCACCGCGAGACAATACATTGGCCGCTTGTTCTTTTAAAATTGGTAGTTTGGTATTGAGGTCTGTGTTTGCGGTGGGATTTGAATTAGCGTCCTTTTTATCGTCACTGGTCGTTTCTGATATATCACTAGAGCGCCAATGCACATGAATATCAGCACGGTGGTTACCGATACGGGTATAACCCAGTTGTAAATCTTGTTCTAAGCGCTCGTTAAGCTGCACCTCAAGCGCCACACTGGTGTCATAGCCGGCATTATAGCTCAGACTTAATTGCTCAGCGTAGGCAGGCAATAATTGCGCGATACTCTCAGCAAAATAAGGCTGCCATTCTGTAAAGATACGCTCACGATAATGATGAATAAGCGCAGCATGATTACTAAGCCCTTTATCCCATGATTTTAGCTCAGCAAGCTGTACTTGGGTTAAATGGCGATTCTTTTTTAGTAAACTATTGCGCTGTTTTAGCAGGCGTTGGTAAGCCACCCATTGGGGATGAAACCCTTGTTTCATGTGAAACACTAGCCAATCTAAGAGCTGCCGGCGACTGGCACTACCCTGCTCCAACATATCCATCGTCGAGGGATCTATCAGTAGCGTGGGTAGCTGTTCGGTTAAGATACTTTGGTTATAAACTGTGGTTTGATTCAGACGTAGAACCGTTGTCGCATCGGCTTGCTTTTGGATAGCTAAGGTACTGCTATCATTGAGCCTAGCATGCACTGTTGCTGCATTTTGATGGTGTTGGATATAGCGTTTAGGCTGATGATGACGAAAACTTTTACCTCTTGAGAGCAAAAATATCGCTTCAAGTAAAGAGGTTTTACCACTACCATTTGCGCCAATAATGACGTTACAGGCAGCGGACTGCAGACTCACTTGGGTTAGATTACGCAGGTGTGAGATTTGTAGACGTTCAATCATAACAGTGACAGCCGCCTATATTACCACCTACTAATTAGTAGGCAAAAGTTTATTAAAAAATAATTTTATAATAAAATCGCACTATATACGCATTGGCATAATGACGTACTGGTGGAACTCATCGTTGAGCTGATTAACCAGTACCGAGGCATTTGATTGGCTCATATGCATTTGCAAATCACCTTGAATCACACCTAAGACATCTTGCAGATACGCAGCATTAAAAGATAGCTCCATCGGCTCGCCTTGATACTTCGCTTGTATCATCTCGACTGCTTCATCTTGTTCAGCGTTATTGGCGCGTACTTCTACCATACCATCGCTAGCAAAGTTGAATACTACGCCGCGAGACTTTTCATTACTCAAAATCGCTACACGGCGCAGCACATCGGTCATTTTTTCTTGATTAAACAACGCCAATTTATCGGTATTACTTGGCATAACGCGGCGATAATCCGGGAATTTGCCATCGATAAGACGCGCGGTAAAGGTCACCATTAAGTTATCACTCACCTGCCCTGTACTATCGACATCACCAAATGGCAAGCTTACTTGCAAGAACTCACGACCGAAGCTTAGTGTGACTGCATTGTCTTTATCACCCAGCATCTTGCCAAGCTCAGAAGCCAAGCGCTCAAGCTCAATCACAGCTTTACGCGGTAAAATCGCCTGCATATTCAAATCAGCACTAACGTCAATAACGCTACGAGCTAACGCCAATCTATGGCCGTCGGTTGCAACCGTAGTCAGCTGCTGCTGTGAAACATCAAACAACATACCCGTTAGATAGTAACGAACATCTTGAATCGCCATTGCAAATTGGGTTTTATGAATCAAATCCGTCAAACGGCTACGGCTAATGGTTAAAGGTGTGATATTTTCAGGATTACCAAGACTTGGATAGTCTTCGCTAGGTAATGTCCCTAAAGTGAAACGACTTTTGCCACTGGTCAACAAGCAACGCTCGTTTTCTTGCGTGGTAAGATTGACTTGCGCTTGCGACGGCAGTGATTTGCAAATATCTTTAAGCTTAGTCGCAGGTAACGTCGTTGTACCGGATTCAATACAAGCACCGGCAGGCAATTTCAACTTCGATGTCAGCTCTACTTCTAAATCAGATGCGGTCAAAATCAGCGCTGATTCAGACAACTGTAGCTTAATATTACCCAGGATAACCATATTATGGCGCTTATCAGCAGCCTTGGCGATCAAGTTAATAGCTTTTAGTAACGACTCTCGATTAATCGATAATTGCATGCTTAGTTACTCTTGTTTATTAGTTGCTCTTATTAAAAGGATTTTTTATATGGTTTTAATTTATATAATTTTAAAATAATGGCTTAATAATACCCTGTCTACTAACGATAATCCATACAGCTTGTGTCTACTGCTACTCAAAGTATTATAAACCATATCTGCTTACGACAACATTGCGATACCACAAGCCGCTAACCCGCTTGCAGCATCAAAGCCAAGGTTTTGTAATCCTTATCAAACGCCGGATCGGCAGCGCGTAGCTCATTTACTTTATCACAAGCATGCATCACGGTCGTATGGTCACGGCCGCCAAATGACTGTCCAATCTCAGGAAAGCTCTCACTCGTTAGCTCACGTGACAATGCCATCGCAATTTGACGCGGCCTTGCGATACTGCGCGTACGTTTGCGTCCCATCATATCTTTGATTGTAATATCATAATATTCAGCAACCACTTTACGAATATTGTCCATATTTACGGCTTGCACGCGCATCGCAACGATATCTTTTAGCGCGTATTGCACCATCTCAAGCGTAATGGGCGCGCCCGTAAGGTTTGCATTGGCAAATACCTGATTGAGCGCACCTTCTAAACGCCTGACGTTAGAAACCACATTTTGAGCGATAAATAAGGCACATTCTTTAGGGAGACTCATTCCGTACGATGCGGCTTTTCTCTGTAAGATTTGTACACGTGTATCAATCTCAGGAGGATCAACCGCAACCGTCAAACCCCACGAAAAACGCGACCTAAAACGTTCATCAAACTCTGTCATCTGTGATGGATGGCGATCTGATGCCAAAATCAATTGCTTATCACCACTGGTAAAATCTGCAAATAAAGTTAAAAACTCATTACTACTTTTTGTCTTTCCTGCTAATACGTGAATATCATCTACAATTAATAAATCTACTTTTTTTATTTTCTTTTTAAAATCTTCTATTTTATTATTTCTTAATGAATAAACTAATTGATTAATAAATTTTTCAGAAGTGAAATAATAAAAACTTAGATTATTTTTTAAATAGCGATGTGCTACAGAATGCATTAAATGCGTTTTTCCCAAACCAGAAGGTCCGTATATAAATAAAGGATTGTGCCGATTTTTTGATTGGCGTTTTCCAAGCTCATAACAGGCCTTGTAAGCCAGGTTATTGGACTTACCAGTGACAAAGGTTTCAAAGGTGAAGTCAGGATTTAGATAGCTCAATGATTTGGCATCGGCAGACTCGATCAGTTCTGCATGACGCATATTGGCATCAATATCTGCTCTAGCAATATTATTATGCGTGGTTTGAAAACTGTGATCTGCCGGGGGAGGGGAGGGCTTATCGTCTTCAAACAATGAGCCTGACTGTGATTGATGGCTGTCATCCATGTCACGACCCGCATTATCAACACGAACAATCACCTCTTCGATACTACCTTGGCTATGTTTAGCGACTAGCTGTTGGATATCTTGCAGATGATTCTTTTTAATGTAGGTTACAAAGTAATCATTAGGAGCAAGAATAATCAAGCTATTGGCTTCTTGATGCGCCGATAATGGTCTTAACCACATCGTAAAGACGTTGTCTTTAACGTGATAACGTAAGTCATTTAGGCATTTATCCCAAATAGTTGCTGTATCAATCATGAAAAGTACTAACCCCATAGTCCAAAATAATTGGTCAAAAGAACAACTCTTTTATTGTTAAAATTACTGAATCTTTACCTATAGAGTGAATCGTTTCTTACCTAAGAGACTCTATGGTGAGATTACTTAAAACCATACATCAGCTAGGGGCTAATCTAACACAAACGGCCTGTGGATAACACCTTGTTTTTTGTGGATAAGGCTGTGGATAGTTTTGTGGATAAGTAAACAACACGAGTTATCCATATTTCACCCACAGGTTATCCACAACCTTACCCATAGTCTAATATTTTGATATTAAAGGAAAAAAATGAGTTAGCCACAGATAATACGGCTCCCAATAACAACAATACTTATATATATTAATAGTTAATTATTATAGAGACTGATAAAAATTGTGGATAACTTTTAAAATTCAATTATCAAAATAGATATTTTCAGTAGGTAGATTGGTATTAGAAATCAGTGTTTTTTAACAATGAATCATTGAAAAGACTATTTTCTCTGTTATAAAACTTATCTGTATAAACACAGACTTAATTAGTTTATTGACCAAGATACTATGCGGTGGTATAATCCTCCGTTATTACGAATTTAGTCCATTATTTTGATAGGTGAGTTATGAAACGTACATTCCAACCAAGCGTGATCAAGCGTAAACGTACTCACGGTTTCCGTGCTCGTATGGCAACTAAAAAAGGCCGTCAGGTCTTAGCTCGTCGCCGCGCTAAAGGACGTCATCGCCTTACTGTATAATCAGTAGATTGCGATAAGCATGGCTCATAGTGCTTGTTGTGTTTCTATTATTTATAGATTGCGATCGTCAATCATCACAACTGACACTTAGCCATATATTAAAAGCGCCCACATCGGCGCTTTTTTTGTCTCTATACTTTATGATTATTTCTACGCTACTATTTCTGCTATTGTTATCAGCTCTTATACTAGGTTGTACTATGTCTAATACTGTTTCAGCGCCACCTAATGCTCGCTTCACCAAAGCGCAGCGCTTACTCACGCCTGCAGCCTTTCGTGAGGTGTTTGATGCACCTGAGCGTAAGCTTCATCAGAGCCATCTAATGGCGTTTGTGCGTACCAATACCCATGAGCAGCCTCGAGTCGGTATGGCCATTACTAAACGTAAAGTGCCTACTGCTGTTGCGCGAAATTTAATTAAACGTCAAGTACGTGAACAGTTTCGCGTAAAAGCTAGTAACTTAGAAAATAAAGATATTGTTTTTATTGTTAAACAATCTATAAAAGGTTTAAGTAATAAAGAATTGATTAATGAGATTAATAATATA
>NZ_CAJHAJ010000007.1 GCF_904846345.1 Psychrobacter maritimus | reverse complement strand
GTGACGAGATCGAAATCGTTGGTATCCGTGACACGCAAAAAACCACCTGTACTGGTGTAGAGATGTTCCGTAAACTGCTTGACGAAGGTCGTGCAGGCGAAAACTGTGGCGTACTACTACGTGGTACCAAACGTGAAGACGTACAACGTGGCCAAGTACTTGCTAAGCCAGGTTCAATCACCCCGCATACCAAGTTTGACGCTGAAGTATACGTACTGTCAAAAGAAGAGGGTGGTCGTCACACACCATTCCTAAACGGCTATCGTCCACAGTTCTACTTCCGTACCACTGACGTAACTGGCGCAATCCAATTACAAGACGGTACTGAAATGGTCATGCCTGGTGATAACGTTGAGATGGGCGTAGAGCTTATCCACCCAATCGCTATGGACAAAGGTCTACGCTTCGCTATTCGTGAAGGCGGCCGTACGGTAGGCGCTGGTGTTGTTGCTAACGTACTTAGCTAAGCATTAAAACACTAACGCTATTAGAGCAATCTGATAACGGTAAGCAGTAAGAAAAAAGCCATCCTTGTAAGAGGGTGGCTTTTTTTGTGGGCGCTTTATCTTGAAGTCAGATGATTAAGTAATAATAAACATTTAAGATAGAACGAGTGTTATTAAATTTAAGTGAACGTAGATAAGAATAATAAAAGGAAAAGCTGTGTTTATTATCGAAAAGCTAACAACCCATACAGCAAAGCAGCAACAAACGATTGAAGCCGTGGCAAATATCGAATTACTAGTACAGCCGCACGACGCATGGACGTATCAGACGCTAGTTGAGATGCTTGCGCAAGACAGTATGCATATGCTGATGGTTTATGAACAAGAAGATAAAGCCGATAATAATAAAGCCGTCGGCTACTGCCTCTATCAAGTTATTTTTGAGCAAGCAGAAATATTGCGTATCGGCACCCATCCTGACTATCAGCGTCAGGGTATCGCCTCGCAAATTTTTGCACAATTAAATGAAGAGTTAATAAGCAATCAGGTAGAGAGCTTATTATTAGAGGTGCGGGCAGATAATGCGCCTGCGATTGCTTTATATGAGCAGCAAGCGTTTGCCGTGATTCATACGCGTAAAAACTATTATCAAGTGCCACACCAGCCAGCAGTTGATGCGTTAATTATGCAGCGCGTTTATGTTTAATAGTTATAATTAACGCTGATGATTCTGCTTGAAGATAAAGTTAATATGTTTGCCGGTAACTTGACTAGGGTTGTGAGGGTATTTTCTTTTTACAGATTTCAACATTGAGCTTATAATCACTGTCTGCTTTCATGCGCTCAAGAACCTCAATACGTTCAGCCAACATCTCTATCATTAAGCCAATGGTCGCTTGCTGTTTTTTAACTTGGGCAAGTTTCTGCTGGGTAAGACTTAGCTGTAAATCAATATCGAGCTGGCCATCATAATAATCATTAAGGCTATCTTTGATTTCAGTCAGCGTAAAACCGATGGCTTGGGCGCTTTTAATAAGCTCAATACGCTCAACGCACTCTGGATGAAACTCGGTATAAAGCCGTGACCCTGCTTGGCGTTTGCGAGATTTTAGTAGCCCCAGTTGGTCGTAATGACGAATGGTATCTTTGGTGGTATTGGCCTCGGTCGCCAGTGTACCAATCAATAAAAATGCGGTATCAGGTGCCATGCTAACCTCGTAAGTAAAATATTTAACTTACTTATTGTATAAATGATGATTGGAAGCGTTGTTTAAAGCTATGTTTGTTTAAAGCTATGTTTGTTTAAAGATAGCTTGTTTAAAGTTATATTGGAAAGCAATAAATACGCTCACTATCTAAACCGAGCAATTTTGCCTTGTTAATTTGCGTTATATTTTTAATTGCCACGGCTGTGGTTTATCAAGTAATGATACGGCTAGAGGTTGATGAGAGCCTTTTTGCCATTTGACTGAACGGCTGCCAATAAGGGTATCTAACTGCGCTAAAAAGTCAGCACGCGGCAAGGTTTCAGCGCCCAAGCTCAACAGATGCTCATTTGGCAACTGACAGTCTACCAACTCGACCTTGCTTTGGGCACATAAACGCATCAAGCCCCAAAAGGCGAGCTTTGACGCATTAGACGCAATATGAAACATCGATTCACCAAAATAAATACCGCCTATCTTTAAGCCATATAAACCGCCAATCAACTGCTGCTGATCATCCCAAACTTCAATGCTATGCGCAAAGCCTTGAGCATGCAGCTCGGTATAGGCGTCAATCATCTCGCTATGAATCCAAGTATGTTCGCCCTCGGGCAGCGTGTCATTGTTACCGTCGCTACGCGGTAGACTACAAGCATGAATAACGTCATCGAACGCTTGATTCAGGGTTAATTGCCAACGCTCGCGACCCGCTTGCTTGCGCAGCGATTTACTGGGCTTATAGTCAGTGGGCAGCATAATACAGCGCGGCTCTGGACACCACCAAGCGATAGGTTCATCTTCATTAAACCACGGAAATAATCCCTGCGCGTAAGCAGAAATCAGCGTTTTAGGCGCTAAATCTCCGCCAACGGCAACGATACCAATGTCATCAGGATCAACCATCGTAGGGTCAGGGAAGTTGTAACGCCCAAGACTTCTGATGTGCTTACGGAAGGTCTCAGGCGTTATATCAGTCGCATTGACATCGATATCAATGCGACTGTCTTCTTTAGCAAAGTTGCTCATTTATGCTTCTTTATCAGCAGTCAATGTCGACGCATACGTATGATCGGTTGCAACCGTCTCACCGATAGCATCCAAGTATTTCTCGGCATCAAGCGCTGCCATACAGCCAGTGCCCGCAGAAGTAATGGCCTGACGATAAACGTGGTCGGCCACGTCACCAGCGGCAAATACGCCTTCGATACTGGTTTGAGTGGCATTACCATTTAGGCCACTATTAACAACAAGATAGCCGTCTTTCATCTCCAACTGGCCTTTAAACAACTCTGTGTTTGGCTTATGGCCAATGGCGACAAACATACCCATGGTATCTAATTGCTTGGTGCTGCCATCAATCATAGATTCTATGATTAGACCATTGACGCCCATATCATCGCCGACCACTTCTTTAACTTTATGGTTCCATTCGATTTTGACGTTACCGTTTCGGGCTTTCTCAAACAGCTTATCTTGCAAGATTTTCTCAGAGCGCAAGCTGTCGCGGCGATGGACTAAAGTGACTTCAGAAGCGATGTTTGATAAATATAAAGCTTCTTCAACGGCGGTATTACCACCGCCAATAACGGCGACTTTTTGGTCTTTATAAAAGAAGCCATCACAGGTGGCACAAGCCGATACACCTAAACCACGGAATTTGGTTTCTGACTCTAAGCCTAAATACTGCGCAGAGGCACCCGTTGAGATAATTAGGGCATCACAAGTGTAGCTGCCGTTATTACCAATCAAGGTAAAAGGACGCTCATTAAGATTAACCTCATTGATATGGTCATAAACCAATTCAGTACCAAAGCGCTCGGCATGGGCTTTCATACGATCCATAAGCGCAGGACCGGTTAAATCATGAGCATCGCCCGGCCAGTTATCGACCTCAGTGGTGGTGGTCAGCTGACCGCCCACTTCCATACCAGTCACCATCACAGGCTTTAGGTTGGCACGTGCAGCATAAACGGCCGCGGCATAACCGGCAGGACCTGAACCTAAAATAATCAATTTTTCGTGGCGTGGAGCCGTATTATCAGTTGCCATAAAATTTCCTTGCTAGCTATCAAAATAAGAGCGATTAGAATGAAAGATATAAAAATTAGAATGATAAAAATGCGTCGTATAAATGACAAATATTATAAAAGATAGTCGCTAAAAGTAGCTATGAATATGGTTTTTCTCATTGCTATGTGATAATAACATAAGGGCAGATAGCAAAAAGTGCAAGTTTGCTAAAACGAATATGGGTATCATTAGAATCAAAGCATCATAAGCTTGAAAATATGCCTGAAAACATGCCAGCTAAAAATACGGCATCTAAAAATACTGAATTAAAAAGCAATGCCTAAAAATAATCATATTTCTTTTAGCGCTCAGTCATTTATTACGCAAAGGTGTGGCGAATGTTCGGTTAATGAGCGCATTTTTTGCTAAACCACTGATAGATTTATTTTCTTACCCTCTTTCTTGATAACACTGTCGCCACTACGCCTATGTATTTGTTATTATAAGAAGTTATGCAAGGGGTAGTAGTAGCTAGAGTAAGTGATTTACTTATATTGGTATATTGTCACTTATCAGCATAAAACCATTTCAGTATAGTAAGCATAACTAGCTTTATTCATAAACTGGCGACCATTTAATATTAATAACGAGTATTAACAACAAGGCAGATCTTACGTGATATCAGCACCACTTATTGAGTATTTAAAAAAGGGCATATTTACCCTGCTTGGGTTAATACTGGCGGTTTATTTATTCGTCATTTTGATGACTTATACCGGTAATGATCCGAGCTGGTCGCACATCAGTAGTGATATGACTGCCGTGAATAATATGGGCGGCGAGATGGGCGCGTGGCTGTCAGATTTGCTCTATAGCTTCTTTGGTTTTGGAGCTTGGTGGTTGCTGGCGTTTTTGGTTTATGAGTCGGTGCTGATTTGGTGGGATAACAAACCAACGTTTTGGTTATTGCGCTTAGTTGCCTATGTGTTTTTGCTCTTAAGTGCCAGTGCCTTGTTTGCGCAATTGGTAGCCTTAGTACAGCAAGTGGCAGATCCGATGGTGTCCGGGCTCAAAGGCGTTGCTGGTGGTATTATTGGCCTTGAGTTGCAAGCACGTTTGGCACAGCTCTTATCGCAGTGGGGCAGTGTGACCTTTTTAACGGTATTTGTGATAATTACCGCGACTTTTGCCTTTAATATTCATTGGCTGGCGATTTATCAAAAAATTAAGACATGGTCATGGCGTGATGCTGCGCTCCAAGATAATGATAGTAAACGCGATAATAGACAAGCCGCGCAGACAGCGTCTGAACAACAGCAAAATGATGAAAGTGTGAGCGATGAAAAAGCGGCGGCAGCATTTGAGCAGTTACCATTAGATTTGCCAACTGCTGACCATGCAAATCATGCTCAAACAGCCGATAAAAGCGGTCGTTTTAATAACGTGTTGAAAGATTTTTTAGCGACGTCGGGTCTAGGTGCTAGCGTCAAAGCATCCATGTCGGCCGCGGCAGCAGTGGCACAAACTGCAACCAGCAGCACAGCGCAGGATGAGCAATTACAAACGGCTTCAGCTAATGCAAGCAGTTTTAGTCATGTTAACCAACAGCAAGTGTCAGCGCCTGCCGCAAATCCTGTGATGGCGCCTGCGCGCAAAGTTGAACCAAGTTTTGCTTGGAATGATGCCGATACGGTCGATGATTTGTTGGCAAGTGAGGCCATTGCTGGTCAAGATACGTTTGTTTATGATGCAGCTGCTGCTTCAAACACGAACGTCCAAGGCTTCGATAAATATACTGCAGCGCCTAATACTTCTGATAATACTGTTAATGATGCTGCTGATCAAGATGAAATGACAGAAAGCGTTGATAGTTTAGCAGTCGATAGCTCAGCAGTTGATAGCTTAGTTGATGCTTGGCTAGCAGAACATGCGGCGGCTCCAGTCGCGCCTGAGTTAGAAGAAGATAAAACCTTGATTGAAACGCCGGTATTAGACACCTCGTTTGACACAGTGATACAGGAACAGAAAGCGGATCATTCATTAGATAATAATTCATCAAATAATGTGGTTGCTGACTCAATAGATGAACTTTCTGAAAGTTGGTCTATCGAACAACCCGATTCTTCTTATGATACTGAGCCTTTAGCTAAGCCTGAAACAGTCAGTACATCGGCAGTAGATTTTGCTGCGCCAGTCGATGCAGTTGGTGACGTTGCTAAAGTTACTGATATGACACCGACCAATACGCCGCCTGCCAATCCTAAACTCGCGCCGACAGCAGCAACTGGTCTTACAGCAACTGGTATTACAGCGACAGCTAGCGTTGCACAAACAAATACTTCGCCGGTCACCGCCACTAAACCTACGGTAAGCTTTGCGGTGCCAGAAGGCGATAGTAGCAATCATATTGCTGACATGATGCCAGAAGATGACAGTCGAGCTGACCTGCCTGTGATGCCGCATATTAGTGATGATGCCGCCTTCAGTCAAAAATCACGCTCGATGCAAACGGCTGCCTATCGCAGTAGCCTTACACCTATCCCTGAGATTTCTATTTTAGACAAGCCTGACCCTGACCGTAAGCCGAGCTATACATTGGCTGAGCTTGAGCAATTATCGGAATTGTTAGAGATTAAGCTGCAAGAGTTTAATGTAAAAGCGTCGGTGGTTAATGCCATCCCAGGGCCGGTAGTAACGCGCTTTGAAGTAGAGCTTGCTGCTGGGGTAAAAGCCAGTAAAGTGACGGGCATTTCACGCGATTTGGCGCGTTCGTTATCGATGGCGTCCTTGCGTGTGGTCGAGGTTATTCCGGGTAAGCCGTATATTGGTATTGAGGTGCCAAACAAGCAGCGCGAAATGGTACGTTTGATTGAGCTGTTAAATACGGAGAAATTTAACGATCCTAAAGCCCAAATCAGTATGGCGATGGGTAAAGACATCGGCGGTAATCCGATTATTACTGACCTTGCTCGTGCGCCGCATATGTTGGTCGCTGGTACCACAGGCTCTGGTAAATCGGTCTTGGTCAACTCGATGCTACTGTCGATGCTGCTAAAATATACGCCGAATGAGCTGCGCCTTATTTTGATTGATCCAAAACAGCTTGAGCTTGCCAACTACAACGATATTCCGCATCTGCTAACGCCAGTGGTCACTGATATGACGGAAGCGGCCAGTGCCTTGTCATGGTGCGTGGCAGAGATGGAGCGCCGTTATCAGCTGATGAGCTTATTAAAGGTGCGTAAACTTAACGAGTTCAATAAAAAAGTCATCGCTGCTGAAAAATCGGGCAATCCGATGCTGGATCCTTTATGGCGTCCCAATGATAGCGTTAGTATTAGCCAAGCGCCAAAGCTAAAAACCTTGCCGATGATTGTCATTGTCGCCGATGAGTTTGCCGATATGATTATGCAAGTCGGTAAGCAAGCCGAAGAGCTTATCACTCGTCTTGCACAAAAATCGCGGGCAGCAGGGATTCATTTAATGCTTGCCACCCAGCGTCCGTCGGTCGATGTCATTACTGGTTTGATTAAAGCCAATATTCCGGTGCGTGCAGCGTTACGGGTGAACTCAAAAGTGGATTCACGGACTATTCTAGACAGCGGCGGTGCTGAAGATATGCTTGGTAATGGTGATATGCTGTTTTTAGGACCAGGGCAAATTGAGCCTGACCGTGTGCATGGCGCGTATGTCAGTGATGAAGAGGTCAACCGTGTCTGTGACGCGTGGCGTGAACGCGGTGCGCCCGATTATATTGATAATATGGCGGGTAATTTTGAATTAATGAGTCCTGGCGGTGGTGCTAGTGCAGCCAATGCTTCTGGCGAAGATGATGACCTTTATAATGATGCCGTGGCATTTATTATGGAAACGCGTAAAGTATCAGCGTCTAGTATTCAGCGTAAATTTAGTATCGGCTATAACCGCGCCGCGCGTATCGTTGACTCAATGGAAGAGGCTGGCTTGGTCAGTTCTATGGGTAAAAGTGGTAAGCGTGAACTGTTGATGTAGCGCTTAGATATCATTAGATAGCAAAAAGGACGAGTGACGAAAGTGACTCGTCTTTTTTATTGGGAAAAGATGATATAGGCGATCCGCTATAAAATGAACGCAGAGCTACTGGTATTCATTTTGCGCAGCCTCTGTCTGCGTAGGCACAGCAAGCAAGGGAAATTAATACCAGTAGCGCGTTATAATACTTGTACTTATTTCATTTAGCCATTTTTAGCCCATTTAGATGACTATCGATTGAATTGAGGACACGCCCTAATACCCGAATGACTAATGAGTTTGTTTATCGATTATAAACAGCGGCTTTTTATACTAAACTGGTGATGGTTTAGCAGATAAATATCCATAAATTCTAAGAATACACCTTAACGCAATTACTCTCCAAGGAAGGTCAGTTATGTTTAAAGAATATACCCAATATGATGCGATAGCGCTGGCAGCATTGGTCAATGCAGGGGAAGTCAGCGCCAAAGAATTGCTCGATGCAGCAGTTGAGCAAGCCAATCAGCTTAATCCTAAATTAAACGCTATTATCCATCGTTTTGATGAGCGCGCTTATGCCGCGGCACAAAAAGGCTTACCAGCAGGCGTATTTAACGGCGTGCCTTATTTACTCAAAGACTTATCTTTCTATTTTGCGGATGAGCCAATTACCATGGGTAGCCGTAGCGTCAACATCGTGCCTGATGATGACAGTGAAATCGTTAAACGCATGAAAGCCAGCGGCGTAAATACTTTTGGTAAAACCAATACGCCTGAGTTTGGTTTGATTATTACCACTGAACCAAAAGCGCATGGCGCCACCCATAATCCGTTTAAAAAAGGCTATAGCTCTGGTGGTTCATCGGGCGGTAGTGCAGCGGCTGTGGCAAGTGGTATCGTACCGATGGCAGGCGCGGGTGATGGCGGCGGTTCAATACGCTTTCCTGCTGCATGGTGCGGCGCGTTTGGACTCAAACCTAGCCGTGGTCGTAATCCGATGGGTCCAGCCATTGGTGAAGGCTGGGAAGGAGCGGTTGCTGATCACGTAATTACGCGCTCTGTACGTGATAGCGCAGCGATGCTAGATGCGACTAGCGGTGCGGAAATCGGTGCGCCTTTTATCATTGCCCCGCCCGATGGGACATTTTTGCAAGCAGCGATGCGCGCACCACGGCAATTAACCATTGCCCTGCATCAACAGCCATTGGTGGCCAATGCCGTGGTTGATAAAGAGGTACTCGCTGTATTAGAGCAGACCGCTAAGCAGCTAGAAGCCATGGGACATCGCGTGATACCGGCTGAGCCTAATATCAATATTGAGCAGTTCTGGCATGATTTTTTAGTGGTAGTCTGCGCCCATACCGCCTTTACCATCGATTATGTCGAGCGCTGCTATGGCGCGCAGCATATCCAAAACCTTGAGCCACAAACCTATAATATGGCGATGCTCGGACGCTCATTATCCGCCGTTGATTTGGCGCATGCTAAGCATGGCTGGCATCATAGCCAATATCAAACCGGTCTATTGCTTGAAACTTACGATATGATTTTGTGCCCAACCGTACCGACCCCTGCCGTTAAACACGGCGTGCTACCGCCAAGCCGTATGGATGAGATGCTCATGCGTAGCGCAGGTTTACTAAATAAAGGCATTGATATGGGCAAATATGCCTTTAGCTCAGGCGTGATTGAAAAGCTTAGCTCACCCGTACTCGGTAAAATGGGTTTTACTTTATTAGGTAATGTTACGGGGCTACCAGCAATGTCATTGCCTGTTGGGATGAGCAAAAAAGGCTTGCCGATTGGTATGCAGCTGATTGGGCGTATGAATGATGAAACGACGCTATTTAGTATTGCTGGTGAAATGGAGCGCGCGGGGTTATTTACCAAACCTGCCTTTGAGAAGTAGTCTTATATGCTCGAAATGATTTCTAATAAATGTATTTTATAAAAAGCGTTTTGATTAAGACAGCTTAATCAAAACGATAAATATCCATACCCAAGCTATGGTGCGCCATGCTTTGGTGCACCACAGAGACGCGTTGACCCGCACCTAAAGCAAAGAATAGCGGTAGTAGGTGCTCATCGCTTGGGTGTACGTTTTGATAATTAGGATACTGCTGCCAGTCTAAGGCGCTCGGAATGTCTGTTTTAAGTTGTTGCAATAACCAGACTTTAAAGTCTCTAGCAGTTTTATCGATACTTTCTGCTTGCCAGCGTAGTGCTTGCAAATTATGGGTGATACTTCCTGAGCCAATCAAGAGGATTTGCTCGTCTCGTAATTGCGCCAGTTGCGCGCCCAATTGATAACAAGCGACACTGTCATAATGCCGTGGTAGCGATATTTGCACGATAGGGATATCAGCTTCTGGATACAGATGCAAAAGCGGCGCCCAGACCCCATGGTCACTAACGCGCAAAGGATTTACGCGGCAGGTAATACCGCGCGCCGTCAATTGCTGTGCCAAGGTTTCAGCAAGCGCTGGTTGTCCGGCGGCAGGGTATTGCAAATCATACAGCTCAGGCGTAAAGCCGGAAAAATCATGCCAAGTTTTTGGTTGTGGATTGCTACTGATTTCAAGCTTTGCCGACTGCCAATGCGCCGACATAATGATAATAGCGCGCGGCTTAGGTAAATTTTGCCCAATGCGTGCTAGCGCGCTAGTAGTTGCTGACTGCTCGATTGCAAGCGTCGGCGCCCCATGCGAGATAAATAGCGCGGGCAATTTTGGTCGCTTCGATACTGTCGCTGCCCTCGATATCGCAGGCGCATCTGCCCAAGCAGCCGCTGCCGTGATAGGCGTCGGCTTTGAGTTCGTTAGATGTTGGCGCTTGTCATCAGCTTGCGTATGAGCGTTGAATGCTTTAGGTACTGCAGGTTTAGGATGTTTCATGTAGCATGTATTAGGGCGCGCGCCTATATTTCAATCTGTTTTGCGATTACGATTACTCATTGTTTTTTAGGTAATGCAGTTATTCTTCTATAGCAAATAAACAATCTTTGTAGGCATTTTAATTACTACTTTTAATTACCGCGGTGATAAGGATGATTATGATTGATACTCATCGCCCGATAAAGCTGCTCCATCAGTACCACGCGCACCAGTGGATGCGGTAGGGTCAGCGCGGATAACGACCATTTTACATCGGCTTTTGCCAATACTTCTGGCGATACGCCGTCAGCACCGCCGATGACTAGGGCAATATCGTCGCCTTGCTGCATGCCATCGGCCAATTTATCGGCCAACTGTTCGGTAGAGAGCATCTTACCTTTGACATCCAGCACCCAAAGTTGCTCACGCCCTCCTGCCGCATGGGCGGCTAATATTGCCTGACCCTCTTGCTCACGATATTGCGCCAAATTGGCATCTGACGGATTTTTGGCGCGTTTTGCCGCCGCAATTTCTACGATTTCGGTGCTAAGCATCGGTTGAATACGTTTGAAATATTCATCAAAACCGGTCTGTACCCACTTGGGCATTTTATTACCGACGGTCAATATTCTTACTTTCATAATACATACCACTTTGATCATTGAGTAAATGTAACAAAAGAATTCTGCGCTTAAGTTATTGTAACAAACAGACCTTTTACAACGCATAATTTTGTGCTTTACTAGCATTCGACAAACAGTTGTTCTTTATTTTACCGGTTTTTGCTTATCATTATGAAACTCTGCACTATAAAAATAGTGGCAGAACGTTAAAAGCAATAAAGTAAATGAACAAGTAATGACCCAAGCTATAAAACCAGTCATAAAATAACGAGCAACACTGTGAGGTCTTTATGATAAACCAAAAGACAGTTTGAAACATTTTTTTAAACGAAAGGAGTCGTTCATGAAACGCACTATATCAAGTCTAATTGCCCTTAGCGCAGGCGCGCTGCTCTCTACTTCTGTGTTTGCTGTTTCGTTAAATGGCACGCAATGGCAAACCATCGATGATAAAACCGGCGAAAAAAAGGCCGTCATTCAGTTAACGGAAAGCGGCGGTAAAGTGTCAGGGAAAATCATTAAAGTGCTGAATAAAGAAAAGGCGGATGCGCTTTGTACCAAATGTCCTGGTAGCCTAAAAAACAAACCGGTTGAAGGCTTACAGATACTCTCAGGCTTAAAAGCGGATGGTAATAACCAATGGAGTGATGGCAAGCTGGTCGACCCTGAATCCGGTAAAACCTATTCTGGCAAATTGACCCTAAGTGATAATGGTCAAAGTCTAAAGCTCCGCGGCTTTGTCGGTACCCCAGTCTTTGGTCGCTCGCAAACGTGGCAGCGTATTAAGTAGTTTCCGCACTAGAATTGTTTTTGATAAATAACGATTATAGCGGTTAGTAATCATTGAAGTTAAAAGCAAAGGATAGTCGATTTATAGCGGCTATCCTTTTTTATGTTTTAGCTTTTATCAATCTTTAACTTTTGCCAATTATTTTACATAAGCGGGGCGATGGTTTCTGATACCGTGTTTTCTTCGCTTTGATGATTGTCATTGTTATCAGAAGAGGTAGGTTTTGGAATAATGGTCAGCTGAGCATCCGATTCAAAAACGATGGCCTCGACATCATCGAAATTGTTCACCCCTTCAGAACGCATAGCACATTCAAGCTCTTGACGGGTCAAGCGCTCAGCACGCATCGCATCGGGTAAAAACTGCCCTTGATAAAAGACAATACGCGGCTCGGATAAAATAAAGCTGCTAAATTGCGGTGAAATAGAGGCGTATTTGGTGACCAAAAACTGCATGACATACAGCACCAAGATAGAGGATATACCTTCGATAAGTGGAATGTCTTTAAGCAAAATAGTGCTGGCACCGAGTGAGCCAATCATCACGGTGACAATCCAATCAAAGTTATTAAGCTGCGAGGTGGAGCGTTTTCCAGAGACTTTAGTGATGATGACAATCAAAACGTAAACCGTTACCGCCGTCAGCACGATACGTCCGAGCTTGTCTATATTGTCGAAAAAAAGCATGTCCATTGCTTGAGCTCCTATTGATTGTTTATGTCACTTAAATACTACTTAACATGAAACCTTATAGAAACAGCGTACCGTAATTTACTCATGCATAGGACAAAAACTTTGTATGCGCTTGGATAGTGATAAATAGGTAAGGTTACTGGCTATTTAAAAGCGCTAAGTATTTCAATAATAATTAAATGGTTTTGCGCTTAGGGTCAAGTAAGCGATTGACGGCCCAAATGCTAATACGCGCACTGACCAAGCTCAGCACCAATATCATGACCAATGCTGAAAGCAGTGGTAGTGGCTGCTGCATGCTCATCTCCATCAACACTTCACGGCTCACCGCATCAAATAAGAAAAACCAGATGCCCAAGAAATAAATAATCGTCAGTAGCCAAACCACTGCAACGCCGCCAAACATTAAGCGGTTAATCTCGCCTCTATCTAGCGCGCGCTGTTGATGTTTGATAAATTTATGCACGGCAATATAAGCGCCGATGACGATAGAGATGACTGTGACCAATTGCGAGTTTAAGGCAAGTTTGGTTTGAATTATCATAAATATGGCGCTGGCAAGTATATAACCAACGGCAAAAAAACCAACATATTGCGCCATCTTAGGTTGAGTGGCTTTTGGGCTTGATAGCGGTGTCTTGCTTCCCGACTGACTAGCTCCTGACCTACTGGGAGACTTGCTAAGCTGCGTTGGTTTACGTGACATAAAATGACCTTTATAAAGGGGTGAGCATAAGGTTTTAAAACAAATAGCGCTAGAAAAATAGCAGCTAATACTCCATTATCAATGCTGCGCCGTCCAATCAAGCATCGCATCTAATACAGGTCTAGCAGTATAAGCGTTGAGTGCTTGGTCGCTATTAATCAATCCGACCACTACATAATCCTGTCCAGATAAGCCTTTAACATAGCCTGCCATCGAGGTAACGTTATTTAACGTGCCGGTTTTTATCCAAGCGCGACCGATGGCTTGCGATTCGGGCAAGCGCTCACTATGGGCGCTAATCGTACCACTGACGCCAGCGATACCTAATGAGCTCACGTAAGCATCAAAGCTTGGTTGCGCATAAGCGTAGGTTAATAGCTCACTTAAATTTTCGGCACTGATGGTACAGTCGCGGCAGAGCCCTGAGCCATTGGTTAAATGGGGCGGCGGCGTAGTCAGCTTGGTTTGCCACCAATGATTGATCGCTTGTAGCGCTTGTGAATAATCGGTCGCTGGTGGCTGACCAAATTGATATAAGCTCGTTGCTTGCTGATGAATGACTTTATCTTTATCAGTGCTTTCTTGATTAACGTCTACTTTATTAACGCCCGCTTTATCAGCGTTTACTTTATCGCTGCCAGCTTTATTAATACCATTTCTATTAATACCGGCTTTATCATAAGCGCCAATAGAGAGTGCCACTTGCTCAGTCATCACATTATTAGAGAAGTGATTGATATCATAAATCTGCTGGGTAAGGTTTAAAGAGGGATAACTGACAATAGGTAACGGCGATATCGCAATAGCGGCCAGACCGCGTGGCGACTTACCTTCTTTAATATTTTTATTAGAAAGGTAAGGTTTTTCTTGGCTGATGACCTTACCAGTTAATGTGTTGCCAAGCGTCTGCCATTTAGAAGCAATGACGCGGGCGGCGAAATCTTTGGCATCAGGATAGGCGACATAAAAAGCATGCTCACCGCAGCTATCGGGCAGATTGGCATTGAGCGTCAGCTGGGTCGGTTGCCACTGCGGCGCTAGGCTATAGCGCGCTTGACCGCAGGCAGCTGAGCGTATATTTATCATACTAGGCAATTGATAATTTGCCAATTGCGGCGTATAGGTCAGCTGTGCGCGCGTATTATCTAGCGGGTAGCTTTGGATACCGATACTGCTAAAGTTAACCAAAAAACCATCAGGGCTGGCGTTATAAGGTCGTAGCGGTGAGCTATCAAAGGCAGCAGGGTTTTTTGTCACATTTTTAAAGATTGCGCTATCGACGATAATATCGCCGTTAATATGGCGAATACCAGCTGTTTGCACTTTATAAAGTAATTGCTGTAAGCGCTCGTGGGTCATTTTTGGGTCGCCACTACCTTGAATAATCAAGTCGCCATAGAGCTTATCGCCGATGATAATGCCCGTATGATAAACGCGGGTATGCCAGACAAAATCAGCGCCCAAAGTATCTAAAGCAATAAAGCTTGGAACCAGCTTCATGGTGCTGGCAGGCGTGCGCGCGATATTGGCTTGATGGCTTAGTAATGGCGAGAAAGAGATTTTAATATTGTTAGTCGTAACGTTACTGCCATTATTTTCACTATTCTGATTAGGCACTGAAGATGTTGATTGTCCATCATCTGGCAGTAGCGAGGGGCTGCTCTCTAAACTTTGATAAGTATAAGGGTCATCGGTATAAGCATGGAGCTGTTTTTCGTGTTGCTTAATCGTCTGCTTCTCGATAGTAACCAACGGGCTTTGATACACCGTTACTTCTTTAGGCTTATTATTTTGAGTTGCTTGTCTTTTGATGCTATCAGGGTCAGCAGAAACATTATCAACACTTAATGATTTTGGCTGGCTATCGATGTGAGAGTTGCTAATACCTTGCTTAGGGCTATTAATCACCTGAATCGGCGCAGGCAAGCGACTGGCATTTTTATCGCCAACTGGCGTAATGACGATACTGATATCGGTAGCGCTTAGGTTCGCTCGCGTGAGCGCCGCTTGAATCGCTTCTGGCAGGGCAGCTTGCGCATATAGTGGTGTCAACATAGCACTGGCAAATAATGCTAGCGTGGATAACGTGGCTAGGTACTTAGCAGGCTGATTCAGCGAGCATAACGGCTTAATAAAAGGCGTCAATTTGGCAGTAGTAGTAGGGCAATTATTAGTTTTAGAAGTGGGTAGCATGAGCAGTCTATCATCAGGTGGCAAAAACACCCTATGGTAACATGAGTTGCTATTTTCGCGTAGGTACAGCCTTTGCATAAATGCAGCGTACGGCTAAAATCTGTCAACAGGCTTAAAGGTAATGGTTTAAAAGTTTTTGAGTGGAGAATTATCAAAGTTATAAATAATAGTGCTTAATATGTATTTTTTTAGTATTTATCGTTTATTAGCCATCAATTTTAACGCATATGCAAAAACGCCATCGCGGTCATAATGGCATCATTATAAGCATCATGAATGCCAAGCTCAGGAATCTCATAATGCGCTAAAATTTTGGTCAAATGCTGCGATTGATTGGGGTCGCCCTGAGCAAGATTGCCCATGCGCCGACTGTATAACAACCGCACATCAATGATCTTGTTAGGCAATGTCGTACCCATATAGCGCTTAATCAAAGGGTTCAAAAACCCTGTATCTATCTGCGGGCAAAACCCAACTATCGGTCGATTATCAATAAAGGGCAGCAGTAAAGCGAGCATCTCATCATAGCTCATGCCGTGCTCGACATCAGCGGTGCGTAAGCCATGAATCACAATGGTGTCACGGTCAGGCATGACAGGCGGTCGGCAAACCAGATGCAGACCATTGCCCGTATCGATGCTATTGCCATTAATATGAATCGCGGCGACAGACAGCAAGTGATGCTTTTTTGGATTAAGACCCGTCATCTCGCAGTCAATCGCTACCCATTCATTAGCCAAAGGTTTATCAAACATCGATGCCAACTCAGGGCGCTGCAAATGTGTCTTTTGCCAATGAGAAGATAATTGTTTTAGCCAACTCATTTTATTTTTGCTCCCTTTTTTTGTTTACTGGCTGACTGAATGGTGCTGATTGTAATGGTGCTAATTGAATGGTCCTGATTAATCATGGAATGCTTCTAACCAAATTCCAGTTGATAATGACGACTGAGCTGACCTTTAAAACTTTTGACCACGGCCAAACACTCTTTTAATAAATCTCGCTCAAGGGCAGATAAAGTTGTCGGATCAACGTGCCGAGCATACTTATCATCTGTCAATAGCGCAACGGACAAACGCTGCGCCATAAAAAACTCTAACGCCTCAAGCAGGGTATCAGCGCGCTGCTGGGTCAAGGCGCGCGCTTGCACCAAGGCTTTTAGCCGTCCTTTACTACTGGGCGCATCAAAAATATCGTTTTCTAATGCCAAAGTACGAATACCATGTACCAACGGAAAAATACCGGCTTTTTTAAGGTCAATATCATAAGAGCTAGGTTTACCGCTAAGTAGCGGCACAAACTTTTGCCACCATTGACCGACATCGCCAAATTGTAGAGCGGCACGGGCGAACTGACGTACAAACATCAGGTCTGACTGGCGGTGGGCGATTTTTAAATGTTCGCGGACATGGGTCAGCAGCGACTCATCGCCGCAGACATACTCGCCATCTAATATCGCCGACAGATAAATACTGTGTATCGGGTCGGTATTTCTAAACCATAAGCCAATCTGCGCTTCAAACTGCTTAAGCGGCTGCCGCCACATTGGATTGGTCATCATGATATTGCCATCGCAAAGCGGATAACCCAATGCGGCTAAATGATTGTTAAAGGTTTCAGCGAACTGGGCCAAATCAGGATGGGTATAACCATCACGGATAATCAGCGCATTATCTTGGTCGGTACGCATGATTTGCTCGCCGCGACCCTCTGAACCCATGACGATAACGCAAGTATTTTTCATTACTTCATCAGGTACGATAAGCTGCCACAGCTTGGTAAAAACCTGGGCGTTAAGCGTTTGTACCATGCGGCTGACGTTACCGATTTTTACCCCATTTTGATGCTGCGCGCGAATATAGCGCCCAATAAGCTCAACCGCCGTATCTAAGCTTGGCAAGTCTTTTGCTTTTTCAATCTGAATACTAATCAGCTGCGAATGATGCCCAATATGGGCGAGCATATCGCTTTGCCCCAGTACACCTGCGACTTCACCATTAGCGTCAATCACCGGCAGCCTATGGATACGGTAGCGCGTCATGGTCAATAGCGCATCGCCAATCTCATCATGAGCATCGATAGTACGCAAATTGAAGCTCGCATAACGCTGGCAAGGGGTTGTTGCAGGGTTTTGTTGGTCGCTCACTGCGCGGCAGATATCGGTATCGGTTAAAATGCCTAACGTGCGACCAGAGTAAGCCTCAGGAGTTTGCAAACGGTCATTATCACTGTCTAAGTTACTATTTAAATCGCCATCTAAATCATTATCTAATGTTTGCGTGTATGCTTGTGTTCTACTTTGGCTTAATTGGTTGAGCGGTCGCACCAACACATGCTTGAGCCCCTCCTTAGTCATAATATGGGCAGCGTCGTATAGGCTGCTGGTGGCGTCGATGATATGCACCGGCAATAAGCGGACATCAATCACCGGCTGCATCATAATCTGCTGCACTTCTTGCTGCTCATTATAGCCATGGTAGCTAGCGGTACTTAAGCTCTGGCTGCTACGCCGCTGCTGCAATGCTTTTAGGCGTTCGGGTAAATCCTCTGATAGTAATTGACGCACCAGATGATTTTGCGCACTTATTTTATCAATAGTTGCGCCATTGACTTGTAACAGCAGCGTGTCTTCGATAGCTCGAAAATCGTAGAGTGATATCGGGTTTTTACTTGTAGGTTCAGCACGGCTAAGGAGGGCGTTAGTTGGCTCGCTGCTTTCTGGCAAATCACCTTCTATAAGTGATTTTGGTAGCCGCCGACTGTCAAACCAATCGTTGCTATTCAGATGGTCGGTATGATTGCTGCCTAAATAGGACGCGACAAACTCACCATTAAGCAGCTGCTCGATTTGTCCTTTGAGTACCACATAAAAGTATTGCAAATCGTCGGCAGGCAAGTACTCATCTTTAGCAAGATAACGAATTTGGGTGTTTTTTTTGATACTTTGGCGTTCAGCCGCGCTTAATACATCAAAGGGCGGCTGGGTAAAATCAAGATGGGGCATGGCATCATCCTTGATGGCATATTTAGTAAGCAGTTTAATAAGAAAGGTTTTACAGTTTTACTGATACTAAATAAATAAAGAAACTGAGACGCGTTATTTTTACTATAGCATTGTTTGGTAAACAGCATAGCAAGAAACCGCCAATAACCATGATAATATTGTGGTTATTGGCGGTTTCTTGGTAGTATAGTAATAATTATCAGTGGTTCTAGCGCTTAAATTGTCTTTCGACAAGCTTTTAAGCTTGTTTTTAATATGAGCTTTTAAGCGCCAAGCAATTGACGAATGCGACTGATGGCTTCGCGGCTTTCTTCAACGCTGGCAACCAAGGCAATGCGTACATAACCTTGTCCTGGATTTTCCCCATTGACCTCACGTGACAAGTAACGCCCAGCCAGCGCGTGAATATTTGCTTGTTCGTACAAGGCTTTGACAAAGATTTCGTCATCGCCATCAAACTGCTCAGGCACTTTTATCCAGAAGTAAAAACCTGCTTCTGGCATGCGTAAATCAAGTAATTCACCGAGCTCCGACATCCATAAGGCAAATTTTTCTTGGTAGAGTGCTCGATTATGCGCCACGTGCTTTTCATCTTCCCAAGCGGCGATGGAAGCAAGCTGATGCGGTATCGGCATCGCGCAGCCTTGATAAGTGCGATATTGCAAATAAGGCTGCAAAATATTGGCATCACCCGCCACAAAGCCTGAACGCAGACCGGGCAAGTTTGAACGCTTAGATAAAGAGTGAAATACCACGCAGTTTTTAAAGTCATGACGACCGAGTGCTGCGCAAGCTTGCAATAGACCAATCGGCGCGCTATCAAAATACAGCTCGCTATAACACTCGTCACTGGCAATGATAAAACTGTATTGGTCTGATAAACGCAATAGGTACTCCCAATCGTCCATGGTCATCACTGAGCCAGTTGGATTGTTCGGGCTACAGACAAACAATAACTGCGTGCGCGTCCAGACGTCTTTTGGTACGGCGCGGTAGTTACCTTTAAAATCATTATCAATGGTGCAAGGCATAAAGTACGGCGTCGCTTGCGCTAGTATCGCCGCGCCCTCATAGATTTGATAAAACGGATTGGGCATCACAACCGTAGGTGGTTGCGCAGATTCCGGCGTTTTTTTACTGGCTGGCTGATTAGAAATGCCTTCGGATAACTCGGTTGGTGTATGGTTAATCACCGCTTGCACCAAGCTAAAAATTGCCTCGCGCGTGCCCATGACTGGCAATACTTGGCTATGAGGATCGAGATGATTTAAAAAGAAGCGCTTCTCTAGCCAATGAGCGATGGTTTGGCGCAGCTCGAACAGCCCGTTAGTGGTTGGATATTGGCCTATTTTGTCCAAGTTTTCGCGTAGTACGTCCAACACAAAGGCGGGTGGCTCATGTTTTGGCTCCCCAATACCCAGCTTAATTTCACTGTGGTTATGGGCTGGCGTACTGTTGGCAAGTAAAGTCGCCATCTTAGCGAACGGGTAAGGATGCAGGGTCGTTAAGTTGTGATTCATAAGTAGGCTAACTATAATGGACAATTAATAATAAAGTTATAAAGAAAAATTACATTTGAGCAGTGTAGCACTTCTCTTATTTTTTGTCTTTTTCTTCTCATGCTTATCATTGTCCATCAAAAGCAACCTATTCAAGCGATTTAGATAGGCGCTTTTTGAAAAACAACGAGTAATGACAATGAGTTTTAACAATGAGTTTTGAGTCTAGCCAATTTTCATCATGCTGTTAAGCATCGATAAGATTGAGCAGGTGTAACTTATTAACCAAGCAAAAAATAACTGTCCGCAGCAACGACAGATTATTTTAAGGATACTTTGATATGTCTAGTGTTTTACAAACTGATGAGCGCAGCGCTAAAGATATCAATGACAAAGGTTTTGATGGGAATCAGCGTGCGGAGCTGTACGCGCAATTAAAACAACGTGAGCATGTCTGGTGGCAAGCGCGGCAGCAGCTGACGTTGTTAAAAGAAAGGCAGATGTTTTGGTTTGGCGATAATAGCTTTATGATGTGGCTGCTTTGGCAATTGGTCAGCTATGTTATTGTGGCGATGGTACTGATGCTGCTAAGCAAGCTGTTAGATATTTCGCTGCCTTTATGGCAGTATATTGGCTTATTTGCCATACAGACGCTGATTTTTATCGGGATGCTTTATTTTAAAGGTCGATTTGCCAACCATCTACAAAGCAAAATCAATCAAGCCGATGTATTGCGCGAAGAATTGCTCAATGAGATGACGATTTTGGCCGCAGACAGCCTATATCGTGATGTCCATGCCAAGGCGCCGATTTCTTTACGGCAAATCTATGAATATTACGATGGCAAGTTTCGTTTGGCAAGCTTGCAGCGCTTATTACAAAAAGAAGTGGAGGCTGGGCGCTTGATACTTGGGCAACAGCAGCTAAAAGCGCAAACATTGCCGTTAGAGCTTGCTGATGATGAGCTGAAAGAAAATGCCAGTGAGATCATCTATAAAAGTGTGTTATAGAAATAGGCGATTTATAAAATAGTTGATTGGATAATCTGCTTTAAAATATATATCCTCTTTATATGAATCAGGTTTTATCTTATAAAAAAACGCTTGATAGCTATTAACTATCAAGCGTTTTTTGTTACTGTTTAACGGTTAGGTTTTTACTCTTTTAACGATAAATATTTAAGCTCAAATAAAACATAAATAAAGTTTCTAAATATAAATTAAGCCTCGTTGCGAATGCTAAGACTTTCTATCAATGTCGCTTTTAACGTCTCAAGCTTATCAGCCGATAATGCCAAATCGTCTTGATCACTGATATAAAACATATCTTCGGCGCGCTCGCCTAACGTGGTAATACGGGCGGCATGAACCTCAATCTTTTGTTGTAAAAACACTTGTCCGACGCGGGCAAGTAAGCCTGGTTGATCAAGGGTTTCTAGACTCATGATATGCTGATTTGAGGCTTCATTAAACTCAAAGTTAATCGTCGTTGCTACATCAAAGTGACGCAGCTGACGCGGAATCTTACGATGCGTCAGCTTAGGAACGGTCGGATTTTTAAAGGCATCGATTAAGCGCTGTTTAAGTTCTTGTTGGCTGTCGATATCGACCAATAGCGTACCGCTACGATCGAGCAATACGTAGGAATCCAAGGCAAAATCACGGGTGGCAGTAATAATACGCGCATCCAATACATCTAGATTCATCTGATCAAAGACTGCCATAGTAACGGCAAATAAATTGACCTGATCTTGGGTATAAACAAACACCTGCACCGCATCAAGTGCCAGCTCACGATGCTCGCGCAATACCACCAGTGGCGTGCTATCGGCATCAGAGGCGCGACCAAGGGGTGGATGGTTTAAGATAGCTTCGGTATGCCATAAGATATCTTCTGCAATCTCGCGCAAGAAATACTCATCACCCAAGTCATCCCACAGCCTTAATACTTCATCGCGATTCATATGCTGATTGTCAACATTATCAAGCATGGCCAGTGCTTGTTTGCGCGTGGCACTAATCATATCTTGGCGGTTGGTCGGCGCGTCGATATCGGCGCGTAAGATGCGCCTAGTTTGTGAATACAACTGTTTCATCAAGGTCGCGCGCCAGCTGTTCCAAAGCTGTGGATTGGTGGCATTCATATCAGCAACTGTCAGAACATACAGATGGTTTAGGTGGGTAACGTTACCGACCAAGTCTGCAAACAGCGTCACCACTTCTGGGTCTGAGATGTCCTTTTTCTGTGCCGTCATTGACATCAGCAGATGATAGCGGGTCAGCCAGCCGACCAAATGCGCGTCCGCGGTACTCATACCATGGGCAAGACAAAACTCAATTGATTCCGTTTCGCCAAGCAAGCTATGGTTGCCGCCACGACCTTTGGCGATATCATGGAACATCGCCGCCAATACCAAAATCTCTTTGCGCTCGATACGCTGGAAGATAGAGCTGACCAGTGGAAATTCTTCAGAAAAGCGCGGGTCGGTAAAGCGGTGCAAAATACGAATCAAAAATAAAGTATGGGCATCGACCGTATAGCGGTGGAATAAGTCGTACTGCATCAGCCCTGTTACTTGGGCAAAAGCAGGAATGTAGCTGCCTAAAACGCCATAACGATTCATGGTACGCAGACGATGAAATAAGTAGTTTTGCTCTTTTAAATTGGCTAAAAAAAGCGCCTGATGCGTCGGGTTGTCTCTATAAACCTGATCGATACCGCGAGCCGCTATTTTTAGCGCGCGCAGGGTATGGGTACGGACATTTTTGATGCCGTACTGACCCATGAGTAAAAACATCTCTAAAATTGACTCTGGGTGCTGGGCAAATACCCGATGATGTGACATCGCGATTTGTTCACCGACTTGATTGAAGCGGGCGTTGATAGGATGTTTTTTTGGCCGCTCTTCATCCGGTAATTGCGGCTCTATAATCGTCTCATAATAATGATTGGTCAGCATCTCAGATAATGTCGATATCTGCATGGCGCAGCGATAATAATCACGCATAAAACGCTCAACGGCAGCATTTGGCTGATCATCCGGCTGCGTCTCGTAACCCATTAACTGGGCAATTTCACGCTGATAATCAAACAACAGCTTGTTTTCATTGCGACCGGTCAGCTCATGTAAATAATGACGTATTTGCCATAAATAGCCTTCGGCGAAGTTTAACTCATCAAACTCTTTTTCCGTTAAAAAGTTTTGCTGTACTAAGTCATAAAGCTTACTGACCCGAAAGTAGCGCTTGGTCACCCAACCGATAATATGAATATCACGCAGACCGCCGGGCGCGGTTTTGATATTGGGCTCAAGATTGTACTCGGTGGCATTGTGCTGTAAGTAACGCGCTTTTGCTTCAGCGATTTTTACCTCATAAAAATCACGTGGTGACCACTGGGTATTGACGATTTTATGGGGTACTTCTTGTAGCTCCTCATTGCCGATTAACAGCCGTGCTTCTAATAGGGTGCTTGCAATAGTATGGTCTTGTGCTGCTTCCAAGCATTCACTAACGCTGCGTACGGATAGGGCAGGCTCAAGCCCAATATCCCATAGGAGCGCGACTAAATTATCAATTTTCTCACTGCTATCAGCCGTAATCTCATTTGGCGTCAGCAGCAAAATATCGACATCGGAATATAATGACAGCTCACCACGACCATAGCCGCCGGTGGCAAACAATGCCAAATCGGTCTTATCAAGCTCAAACCAGTTAAACAAAGCAATCAGTAAATCGTCGATGACGCAGGCGCGCGCCGTGACCAATTGGCGAATATTGACGCCACGTTCGAGCGCGCGGCTGATATCGTCATTGATTTGCACTAGCCATTCAGGAAGCGCGGCTATTGCTATATCCGTTGCATGAACGGCTTTGCTTCTCTCGCTGTCATCTGCTAGCGGTGAAACAGTTGCCACGCTATCGGCTGAGAGTGTCGCGCTATTAGTTGAAAGTAAGGGCATGGGCGTTAAATCAATGGCCGCGACATCACAATTAAACATGAGTGTTATCCAGTTAAAAATTTGCAAATGAGGGTACTAAAACGAACGTGCTACTGAGAGTATTAACAGTGCTGTCATCAAACTTAGCACTAAAGTTATTATTAAAACTACCACTAAACTTACATTAAAATTATCAAAATAAAAATCAATAAGCAGCATGGTCAATATGCCTGAATTATAAGGCAAAAAAAAGACCGCCTAGGCGATCTTTTATGATATTACTGGGTCAAAAAACTTAAGTCTTCTTCGGGGCGAGTGGTAAATACCTCACAGCCATTGTCCGTCACCACCATGGTATGTTCCCACTGCGCTGACAGCTTGCGGTCTTTGGTGATAGCCGTCCATTCGTCCGGTAAAATCTTGGTCTGCCACGTACCTTGGTTAATCATTGGCTCAATGGTAAAGGTCATGCCAGTTTTTAGCTCAAAACCCGTGCCTTTTTTACCATAGTGCATGACTTGTGGCTCGTGGTGGAATTCATTACTGATACCGTGACCACAGAACTCGCGCACAATACTAAAGCGTTCCGGTTCGACCACTTCTTGGATAGCTGCACCGACATCGCCCAAGCGCGCGCCGTTTTTGACCACGCTCATACCAGCATAAAGGGCTTCTTGCGCCACTTTGCAAATACGCTGCGCCATGATTGAGCCATTGCCGACAATCCACATTTTTGAGGTATCGCCATAATAGCCGTCTTTAATGACTGTGACATCGATATTGATGATATCGCCATCTTTTAGCAGTTTATTGTCGGTTGGAATACCGTGACAAACCACATGGTTGACCGAGGTACAGATAGATTTTGGGAAGCCATTATAGTTAAGGGGCGCAGGAATCGCTTCTTGTACATTAACGATATAATCATGGGCGATTTGGTTTAATGCTTCGGTGCTGATGCCCACTCTGACGTGTTCGTCGAGCATTACAAGGACATCACTGGCAAGTTTACCAGCCACGCGCATTTTTTCTATGGCTTCAGGAGATTGGATAAGGGATTTTTTAGTCATCATGGTCGTACTTATATTTATAGAATTTGGGTTGTCAATTATACCATAAATGTAGTAGGCACTGTTTTGCAAAGTGCTTAGCGAGTTTGTACGCATCTACCAAATCAGTGCAATATACTGATACCAATCGTCTCAGCGCATTTATATGCATATATGTGACTATAAAGTCATTGAAATATGCTTTATAGGTAAAAAAGCGGTTGAATGTTGCAGATTATAGAAGTATTGTAATTTTGTTTGCTAAATGAATTGGCAACGGTTTTTAGCGCTTGGTGCAGGATGCAATAACTAAGCGCTAAAAAATAAGCACTAAGCGTTAAAAAATAAGCACGATAAAAACCTCTTTAAACCCCCGTTTTTACAATAACAAGGATGTTGTTATGACTCTCAAAGACCGTTTTCGCGCGCCGCTCACGCCACGTGCACTTTTACCCTCACTGGGTGCCGCAGGCTCTATTGCCGCTGGTGTGCTGCTGATGACCCTGCAAGCTACCTCCGCTCAAGCAGCTGGGCAGTATTATAACTGCGCCAATCCAACGGGCTGTAAACTGGTCAGTAGCAAGTATTTTACCTCAAGCCATACCGATACCAAATATCCTGTCGTAATGGCACATGGGCTTGGCGGCTGGACGAAGCTGTTTGGCGTACTTGACTACTTTTATGGCATTCCTGAAACCTTGATGGCAGGTGGCAGCGAGGTTTATAGCACTAAGACCTCCGCTGTTAATAACAGTGAAGTGCGCGGTGAGCAATTACTACAACAAATCAAAACCATTACAGCGATCTCAGGTAAACCCAAAGTAAATTTATTTGGTCACAGTATGGGCGGTATCGATATTCGTTATGTCGCTGGTGTGGCGCCTAATTACGTTGCCTCTGTGACCGCGGTTTCAAGTCCCGAGCAAGGCTCAAAAATGGCCGACTGGGTTATTAAGCAAGTCGTGGAAGGTAGCGCGAATAGTGGCTATGCTGAAGGTGAATTTAACGTAGGCTCTCAGATTGCTTTAGGCTTCTTTAAGTTCGTTGGTGGCTTTATGGACGTCGGCTCAGGTATCAGCTTTAAAGAGATACAAGAGCAAGATGGCTGGGAGGCGGTAACGGCGTTATCTACTGCATCTTCGGCGAAGTTTAACGCCAAGTTTCCAGCCGCTATGCCTAGCAGTTATTGTGGTCAACCTACCAATACTGAAGTCAACGGTATCAAGTACTACTCTTTTAGCGGTATCGGTCAAGTGACCAATGGCTTAGATCCCAGTGATTATCTCTTAGCATTGACTGGCACAACCTTTGATGGTGAGAGCAATGATGGTTTGGTTTCTGCTTGCTCTAGCCGTCTAGGCTACGTGATTCGTGATGACTATAAAATGAACCATTTAGATTCGTCAAATCAAGTATTGGGCTTGACGGCATGGGGACAGCCTAGTCCTAAAACTTTATATCGCGATCAGGTTAACCGCCTGAAAAAAGCCAACTTATAAAGCTATTTTTTAAAGCTTGTTTTAGAGCTCATATATAAGTTAGCAAATTAACCGCTTTTAAATAAAAGGGTCAGTTCAATAGTGACCCTTTTATTTTATCCCATTTTATGGATAGTAACTTCCTATATAAACCGCTTGATTAAATAAGATATTCTCGTTATGTCACATAATCGCCGTGTACCATTTTTGCCCGTTATCATCGCTGTCATAGTCGTTTTAGTCGTGGCGATTATTTGGTGGTTTAAGCCGAATAATGATAGTAATGCTTATTCTGAAGCACAGTCTACAGCGCTGGACAATCAAACAAGCGCCAGCTTTACAGACGAAGCAAATGTTAATAATGGCATCGACACATTATCCAAGCAAAGCAGTAGCCAATTTACCACAGGTCTTGAGAATCTACCGCGTTCCTTGCAAGGGACGGATGTAGATGGTGAGATTATCATTGATGAAAATAAGCAGTTGGTCGTTACTGAAGGTTTAAGGCGCTTATTTGATTATTTCTTATCGGCGTTAGGCGAAGAAGAGGAAGCTGTCATTTATGCTCGGGTGGAAAGCTATATCCGCAGTCACACGCCAGAGCCAGCGGCAAGCCAAGCGGTGACGATATTTGACCAATACGTGGCCTATCTTAAAGCGATTCCTGCTATAGAAAACCGTTATGGCAATCTACAATTACAAGCGACAAAAACTGGCGAGCTGGATTTAAACGTGGTAGCACAGCAAAAACAAGATGTGGCCAAATTGCGCCAGCAACATTTTGATAAAGCGACCATTAAAGCCTTCTTTGGGGCAGAAGATGAGTATGATGATTACAGTCTTGCGATGGTCAAAATCAACCAAGACAAGCAGCTCTCTGACGCGCAAAAAGAAGCGGCCAGACAGGATTATATTAGCCGTATGCCAGACAACGCGATTAAAACCAATATCGCCCAACAAGCCAATCTTAATGAGCTAATTACTCGCACAGAGCAGATGCAAGCCAAGGGCGCAACGGCTGAAGAATTATATAATATGCGTCGTGCTTTGGTCGGCGCGCCAGCAGCAGCAAGGCTTGCACAGGTCGATCAACAAGATGCTGACTTTGATCAACGTTTTAAGCAGTATCAAACACAAAAACAGCAGCTGTTAAGTCAAAATGCAGATAAAGTACAAGCGCAAATTCAAATCAATCAAATAGAGCAGCAGCTATTTAATGAGACTGAACGCAAACGCTTAGCAGGATATGCGGCTTTACAAAAGCAAAAGGCAGCTGCTTTAAATACTAGTGTCAATTCCAATTCTAATTAATTTAATGCTTGATTAAGCTCGGTAAAGGCTTGGTTTCGAAATGAACTATTGGCAAAAGCGTTAGCAGGTAATACTTATTCATACAAGGTGCGTTAGCAAAAAAACCATATAGTGGAACAAATATCGCGGTAATCGATACCCAATCTATAATGACAGTCAGCTATCGTTTGTGCATAATAGCGCCATTGTTTAGGTTAATGAAGAAGACAATAAATTAATCATAATAAAAATGCATACTTAAAATAAAAGATAATGACTGTTTTTTTATTTTAAATGTTAACCATTACAGGAGCTAATATGAAAAACATGACTAAAATGATGATGGCTGCAACCCTTGCTGTTGGTACACTTGCTGCAGCAGGTTGCCAAACCACGACCCCTAGTGTTACCGCACCTGTGACTCAACCAATTACTGCTGATGCCCTACAAGCGCATAACTGGCAGCTTGTCGATGCTAAGCGCACCAATGGCGAGAAAGTAAGCCAATTGTTCTTTGATCCAGCAAAACCATTAACGCTAAAATTCTTTAAAGATGGCACCACCAACCGTGTGACCTTTACCAATACTTGTAATAACATGGGTGCTAGTTATAGCGTCGTAAATGGCAATGTTGTATTAGGTAATGTCATGTCGACGATGATGGCCTGCCCTGAGCCACAAGCCAGCTTTGATACCGCGACATTGGCGACGGTACAAGGTAAATACAGCATCAATAATAATGCTAATAATGTGCCTGTTTTGACTATTAAAAACGACAATCAAGTCGCTTATTTTAAAGCCGTTGCTAAATAGAGCAGTCTGTAAATAACTGATTTATTTAATACAAATGCTATAAAATTTAATATAAATAATGCCTCACTAAGCAGTGGGGCATTTTTTTATCTAAAATTTGCCATGGTTTACGCTACACTGTCATGAGCTGCTAAACCAAGTATTTAGGTAGCAAAGTATTCAGGCAGCAATGATGTTTTTATGCGATTCATTTTTAACCTTATTTACTAAGATTCTCAATACGCAATAATCAACATTTTATTGGACGTCATCTTATGTTTAAAATCTTTGTATCAAAGTCATTCTTCGATATACGCACGCTGAGTAGCATCACGGCGATAACGGTGTTTAGTTTGTTAGCGGGTTGTCAAACATTAACAACAAGTAATATGACTCAGACACCTGCTGATATGCGTGCGAGCAATCCACTGACGGCGCGCATGCCAGCGATAGATCGGCAAGGGCGCATTGCTTATGTCGAAGAACAAGGGTTTGGCGCTGCAAAGATATCGACACTTTATAGCATTCGTCCTGATGGCAGCGACCGCCAATTGATAGATCAATTAAATGGTTATATCTATGCGCCAGCGTGGTCAGCAGATGGTCAGATGCTGGCCTATAGCAAACAAGCACCGCGCCAGCATCCCAAAATTTATATTTATGAGCGTAAAAGCAACGCGCAACATCTAATCGTAGATGCGGAGGGCAGTAATTTATCAGCCTCATTTTCGCCTGATGGGCAAAAACTGCTCTATAGCTCAACGGTCGGCGGTAATGCTGATATCTATGAGATGCGCCTAAGTGACGGCAATACCAAACAGCTGACCACGCTGCCAAGTACTGAGGTACAGCCAAGCTATGCTAGCGACGGACAAAGCTTTGTTTATACCAGTGATAAAGTTCGCGCTGGTCGCCCAAGTATTTATCGTTATAACTTTGCCACGGGTCATGCGAGTATTATACCGACAGCCGGCTATGCGGCCAGTCCGCAACTGAGTTTAGATGGTCAACGTTTGGCATACCTCAATGGTCGTAAGGCGGCGGTGATGACGCTAGCTACTGGGCAAGTTATCAATCTAGCAGAAACGGGACTTGATGAGCCTGCGCGACTGTCACCTTCTGCACAGTATGCTGTCTATCCCACCAAGCTTCCACAAGTGAGCGGTCAAAATGGCGGCAGCTTAGTTATTCACTCCTTATCCGGTAATACAAGCTATGCGATTAGCAGTAAAACGGGCGGGGTAGTGCGCTCACCCATTTGGGGTCGTTAATGGCAAAGTTTATGTATTATGTAATGGAATGTATATATAATCACAAACTAAGAAACATAAGTTGATTATAGTAGCTGAATTTTAGAGGCGGCTTGGTGACATACTAAATTTTTTAAAGCCAATAAAATAGTATCAATGCTTCTTAGTTATTCAAAATTTAATAATTAGATAATACGAAAGAAGCAACTAGGCATAAGCCGAGATAACGAGTATAAGTTGAGTAAATGTCAGTCCTATAATAACAAATTGTATAACCGAGTCATCAAAATTTTGGATTAGGCGATCAACAGGAGAGCGCGGTTCATGCAGGAGTCTTTTTTAATTTTTATCACTAAAATCAGTTTATATCCCACGATTATCTTTACGGGACTTGTAATGTTCGTGACTCTATATTGGCTGGTGTCTTTACTCGGCATGGCAGATATGGATAGCGTAGACCTTGGTGAACCAGATGGTGATGTTTCCACCTTATCGTCAACGGGTTTCTTTACCGGTCTCATGCTCAAATTCGGTCTTTATGGTGTACCCCTAATCATCATACTAAGCTTAATCAGCTTAATCGGTTGGCTATTAAGCTACTTATATACGAGCTTTTTACATCAGTATTTTGACTCTGGTCTTTTGTATTACTTATTCGGCACAGGGGCGCTCATTTTTGTATTGGTCGTATCTATGTGGCTGACAGGTATGATCATTGCCCCCATCCGCAAAAATATCGCCAAAATCCCCAAAAGTAATGCGTCTAATAATATCGGTAAAATCGCCGTGGTGCGCACACTGAGTGTGACTGACAAACATGGCGAAGCAGAATTGAATGATGGCGGTGCAGGATTAATACTCAAAATTCGTTCAGACAACAATGACGGTTTACTAAAACAGGGGGATAGAGTGATGTTGGTAGAGTATTTAGAACAAGCCAACACCTACCGAGTTGCTCCTATAAAAAAGAAATCGCTATAAAAAGCCGCTACAAATAATTTTAAAAATGAAATTAATAATCTTTATATATTAGACCTCTTGCAAAAGTCATAAGCCAAGCTCGAAATTAACAATACTGGCGAATAGCTTCATTCTAAGATCGTAGCGCTGACGACGGTTACGATATTTATGAGCCACGATTTTGAACCGTTTGATTAAGCCTATTTTGTGTTCAACCATAATGCGAAACTTAGCGAGATACTGATTGGCTTGTTTGCAAAGCTCTAACAATTGACCCCCACGTGGCTTTTTAAAGGGGGTGAAGCTCTGTTCATGTAACTTTGCAATGCCCTGATAGCCACTATCCCCTAATAGCTTAGTGTCACAAGGAAGCCAGTCGGGACAAGTATCTTTATACAACTTAAAATCGTGAATAGAGCCTTTGGACGTTTGAACATCTAATATTAAGCCTGTTTTCCAGTGGACGATCACTTGCGCTTTTAAGGTGTGTTGTTTCTTCTTGCCGCTATAGTAGTCTCTTTGGTTTTTTTTGGACGCTCAATAGGGGTTTCGGTTGCATCGACAATGACGACTGACCAATTGATGTCGTCATCGACTCTACTAGGCAGCTTTTTAGGTAATTCAAACTTGCCTGAATTGATAAGAACATATTCTACTTTACGAATAATACGGCTAGCAGAAGACTCATGAATACCAAAGTCCATACTGATGTGGTACAGCGTCCGGTATTCACGCCAATAAGTAAGGGCCAGTAATATTTGCGCCTCAAGACTAAGCACGCTTGGTCTACCTGATTTGGTCTTTTGGGTTTCATGCTGCTGCATGGCCTCAAGCATTTCATAAAAGGTCGCTTTATGAATACCTGTATAGCGTTTGAAGCCTGCGTTATTTTGTTCGAGTAGCTTATCTATGTTTGGCATGGTTCTTAGCCAATTGTGAATGTATTAGTTATTGTAAAATCCTCTGCTACTTTTGCAAGAGGTCTATTAGTGTTACTAGTTAGCATATTTGCGATATATAAAAAGTAAATAGTCTGTTTTTAAGTGTCGTGTTACCTGTTTAAATTTGGTTGGAATGTTTTAATTAAAGGAATGAATATGGACGTACTCATTATCGTCGGCGTGGTTGTGGTGCTGGCGTTTGTTTTTATTATGGCAGCGCTTTTGATGCTCAAAGCCTTTTATTTTAAGGTTGAGCAGGGCAAAGCATTGATTATTAACGGCGTGAATAAAATCGCCGTACGTTTTGATGGTGGTTTTGTTTGGCCAATTATCAATAAAAAAGAATTGATGAGAATCTCGCTTATTACCTTAGAAGTCGATAGACGCGGTAAGGAAGGGCTGATTTGCGCCGATAATATGCGTGCTGACATCACAGTAGCGTTCTATCTGCGTGTTAATGAGACCGAAGAAGATGTGCTCAAAGTCGCTAAATCAGTTGGCGTTGAGAGAGCTTCAGACAAAGTTGCGGTCAATGAGCTGTTTAATGCTAAGTTCTCAGAAGCGCTAAAAACAGTGGGCAAGCAGATTGATTTCGTCAAACTCTTTGAAAATCGCAGCGAGTTCCGTGACAGTATCGTCCAAGAAATAGGTAATGATCTTAATGGTTATGTCTTAGAAGACGTGGCGATTGATTACTTAGAGCAAACGCCAAAAGCGTCACTTGATTCAAGCAATATTTTAGACGCTGAAGGTATCAAAAAGATTACCCAGCTAACGGCCTTCCAAAACATCATTACCAACGAGCTTGAGCGTGACGAAGAGCTGGCTGTTAAGAAGAAAAACGTCGAGACTAAAGAGGCGATGCTTGAGCTTGAGCGTCAACAAGCCGATGCCGAAGCCAAACAGCGCCGTGAAATCGCATCAGTGATTGCCCGTGAAACAGCTGAAACGCGCAAGATTGAAGAAGAAGAGCGTAAAAAGTCAGAGACAGCCGTTATCATGGTTGAGCAAGACTTAGCGATTCAGCGTGAAAATCAGCAGCGTGAAATTGAAGTGGCTGGACAGAATCGCTTGCGTGCGGTTGTGATTGAAGAAGAAAAAGTCACGCGCGCTCGTGATTTAGAAATCGTCTCGCGTGAGCGTGAAGTTGATTTGCAACGTATCGAAGCCGAACGCGCGATTGAGCTTGAGAAAAAAGAAATTGCGAACGTCATTCGTGAGCGTATTGCGGTAGACAAAACCGTCGCACAAGAAGAAGAACGTATTAAAGAAGTCCGTGAAATCAGTGCAGCCGAACGCTCTAAGCAAACACGCGTACTAGCAGCAGAAGCGGATGCGGAAGAAATCAAAGTGCGTCAAGTGAAAAAAGCCGAAGCAGAAGAGTTGTCTGCTAAGCATAAAGCGGTTGAGATTACCACGCTTGCGACGGCCAATCTTGATGCAGCTGCCAAGGAATCGGAAGCCAAAATTAAAATGGCTGAAGGTATCAAGGCTGAAGAGTCTGCGCATGGTTTTGCTGAAGCGGCCATTCAAGAAGCCAAGTCGGTATCTTTAGAAAAAGAAGGCATTGCCAAAGCCAATATTATTAAAGCCACTGGGCAAGCGGAAGCACAATCAGAACGTGAAAAAGGTATGGCTGATGCTGAGATTATAGCAGCTCGCGGCGAATCTAATGCCAAAGCGGAACGTGAAGTTGGGCTGGCAAAAGCGGAAGTTACCCGTGCGCATTTCCAAGCCGAAGCAGATGGTTTGGTCGAGAAATTCAATGCCATGGGTAGTATGAGCAAGGAAGCACGCGAACACGAAGAGTTCCGTATGGGACTTGAAACTGCGCTACAAGAAGCCATGGCATCAATTGAAGCCGGTAAAGAGATTGCCAAAGAAAATGCTGAAGTCTTGGCGGTCGCGTTACAAAAAGCCAAAATCGATATCGTCGGCGGTGAAGCGCACTTCTTCGATAATTTTGCCAAATCGTTATCTATCGGTAAAGCTATTGATGGTCTCGCTGGCAAGTCAGATACTTTAAGCGGCATTATCAATACTATGATGGCCAATCAAGTGATGACAAAAGCGAACAACGCCAATAAAGCCAACAAAGCCAACAAAGCTAATGACGAGCCTAATAAGACTGCTCAATATAATAACTAGTAATTTTAATAAAAAATCTGTTGCTTAGGCGGCAGATTTTTTAGCCTGACAAGCTAAGATTACACGGCTAGAATTTATAAGTTTTCTAGCAGTAGGATCAAGTTCTTCCAGACCTTTATTACTTCCCTGAAGTGCTTCTTTGATTCAAAAAAACCTTAGATTTATCTTATTGCCTGAAAATAAAATGGACGAGCAACGATGGCGGATACGCAAAACGCAACCAATCCAAATAATACCAATAGCCAGAACCAATCCGAGCAAACGGATCAAGCGGTCGCCTCAGGCAATGCTTATGAGCTTATTAAAAAACGTCTCACTGAGCAGGGCGCTCGTCTAGAGCAACAAACTGCCAAGCTGAATAATGCGCGCTTGCAAGAGTTTGGCAGTACCCAAATGCAAGTCATCGCTCGCACCCGCATTCGCACCGAATATAACTGTGTGGCGCAAGACATGGTGCAAGTCGGTGATTATATGCTATTCGGCTACAACGTCTTTATGGGGCTAAAGCGGGCGAGTAATATCAAGGATGTGCTCTCACTATATCGATTGATAGATCCTGCTAAAAAAAATGACGATGATAATAATAGCGAAAACGTTGTTGATACTGATAACGGGGCAACTACAGCAAACGCCCAAAGCACTACCGATAACAATAGCAGCGAACATACTGACCAAGAATATCAGCTGGAAGAAGTGGATCTAAAAAATACCTTTTTAGATCAAGAGGCATTTGTCCAAGATTTTAACGAGCTATATCGCTATTACAAGCAGACACGGTTAATTCAGCTGACTGTCAAAGACAGTAAGTTGCTATTGGCCTTTCAAATTGGCGAGCGTATCACCGATATTCGGGTGTTTCGTTTTGCCCTAGATTTTAGCCAAGGCATACCAGAATCTGCCCAGATTGTTTACGTAGACAATCGAGGCGAACGTGATATCGATTTGCCTCCTGCTTACGATTTTGATTGGGTAGATACCACGCGTGATCAGATGATCAATGGTAAACATCCGCATATGAATATCTTAGATACCATATTTGTGGAAACTATTGGTGGCGATTTGACCATTAAGATTGAGGATAACACCCAATCAGGGCAGGGTATTTATAGCGAGCCTGTGAATGACCGCACCCAGTCGTTGACTGACGCTGAAATTGCTTATGCCAAAGTTGGCAGTTTAATACTGCTGAAAATACTGCCGTATCGCGAAGACAGTTATCGTTATTTTGTTTATAACACTTTGACCGAAGTGGTACTGCGTTTAGATGCGATAGGACAGTCGTGTGTGCAGCTGCCTGAGGATCACGGTATCATATTTCCGGGTGGTTATTATCTGCAAACGGGTGAGTATAAGCTGTTCGATGCCAATAATGTCGGTGCTAAAGACTTAAAATTTAAACGTAAAATCGTATCGCCCAATGGCGAAGATGTGTTGTTTTTATTTTATGACGTCGCTTTAGGTATCACAGGATTATTTCCTTATAATCTTATCAAGAAACAATTGGCAAATCCTATTTACTGCAATGGTATGGCATTAGCTGATAATGGGCGTTTAATGCTGTTTAGTGATCAAAGTGAACCATCACGCATTCACCCGATGCAGATATGGCATACACCTTATGCGTCGCCTGAGTATGTCAGTGAGTTGCCTGAAAGTACCAGCTTTTATGGCAAAATTGGTAATAAAGAGTTGGTGCGCGGTATCTCCGATCTCTATAGTATTACTCGCCTCATTGATAATCAAAGCGTGTCACAAAAGCTCTATGAAGAATTGGCTGACAATAGCAATCGTCTCTTTGACAGTTACTATTGGCTGTCTGAGCCTGAGCTTAACGAAGTCGCCAGTAGTATTAAGGAAGTAACGGCAACGGCTGAATTGGTCATAGATGAATTCGCCAAAGTACAAAGTATCCAAAAGCAAACCCAAACAGCTTTGAGTGATGCTGACACGCAGCAAAACGAGATTTTGCGGCAGATACGCGTCACTACTTTTGAGTCTGCCAGTGATTATGTGGATCAGCTTTCAGCACTAAGACGCCAAAAGGGCCGATTGGTCAGCTTGGAAGATTTACGTTATTTAGATAGCGATAAGCTACAAGCGTTGCAAAAGCAATTAGAAGAAGCAGAGAGCGAACTTGCCGAAAAAACCGTGCTTTTTTTAAGTGGTGAAGAGGCTCTATCAAGTTACGAAGGCATATTAGCAGACGTCAGTGAGCGCTTAAACACCGCCGAAACCAATGCTGAACTAAAACCTGTACTAGAAAAAATTGATGAAACAGCGCAAGGGTTAGATCTATTGACCGAGCTGCTGGGTACGTTGAATGTAGCCGATGCCACAGTACGCACGAAAATCATCGATGACATATCGACCATTTATGCGAGCTTGAACCAAAGCAAAGCCAAGCTCAATCATAAACGCAAAAACCTAGGCTCAGCTGAGGCTATTGCGCAATTTGGCGCGCAGTTTAAGCTGTTTGGTCAGTCGATTGCCAATGCCTTATCTATTGCCAATACACCTGAGAAATCAGACGAGCAAATGGCAAAGCTATTAGTGCAGTTAGAAGAGCTGGAAAGCCAGTTCGCTGATCCGGAGACCAATAGCGGTGATCGGTTTTTAGCCGATATCATCAGTAAACGTGAAGAGATTTACGAGACCTTTGAAAATCATAAACAGCAACTGCTCGATGCTCGAAATCGCAAAGCACAAAACTTAGGCGATGGTGCGCTGCGGATGCTTGAGAGTATCAAGAAGCGCACGCAAAGCACTGGCGTTACTGGATTTACAGAGGAAGAGGCGTTAAATACCTATTTTGCCTCAGATGGTCTGGTACAAAAGGTAAGTAACATCGCAAAAGAGCTGCAAGCGATGAGCTTTAGCGTCAAAGCCGATGATATCGATGCCCGCCTAAAAGCCATCCAAATCGAAAGCTATAAGAGTCTAAAAGATAAGTCTGATTTGTTTGAAGATGGCGGTCAGATAATCAAGCTGGGCAAGCACCGTTTTTCGGTCAATACTCAGCCATTAGATTTGACCTTATTGAGCCGTCAACAGTCAGATGGCACACGCGTGCTGAATTTGCATCTAACGGGTACCGACTATTATGAAGTGCTTAATAATACTGAGCTGAACGCCTTGCGCCCGTATTGGGACATGAATATCGCTTCCGAGTCTGACAAGGTGTACCGCGCGGAGTATTTGGCCTATAGCATTATCGAAAGTGCTAAGAACAGCCAAGATGGATTAACCGAAGAATGTTTATATCAAGCATACGATGCGACTGTCATTACCTTAGATGTTAATGGTGACATTGATAACGACAGTCCATTGTCTAGACTGGTCAAAGCTTACGCTACCCCTCGCTATCAGCTTGGCTATGACAAAGGCATTCATGATCATGATGCTACGCTATTATTGATGCAAATACTGCCGACATTGCGTGAGGCAGGGCTTCTGATTTATACCCCGCAAGTACGTGCGTTGGCGCAATTATTCTATTGGCAGCTAAATATCGTACAAGCACTGGGCTTAGACAGCTTACGCCAGTTCGGTTATGACGATTGGTTGAATGAGTCCGTGCTGACGCGCGCGAGCAACTGGACAGATAGGGCTGTCACCGCTGAACAGCTGCGCCGTACATTGAATAGCGATACTGCTAAAGCATTGTTAGTCGAGGACATGAGCCAAGTAATGCGCGACTTTGTTACCGCTCATAATGATGACAGTGCTAGCGTTGATAAAGGCACTAGCAAGCAGTCATCATCAAAGCTTGATTCAGAACTAGATTCAAATACCAGTGATGTTCATAACGCCAACATTTTCAAACGAAGCTACGTTCAGCTTGCTTGTGAATACTTGGTGAGCGTCATGGGGCAGTCAGCGGAATCAAGTGCAGGCGCGCATAGCACAATAAACTGGCAAACCAGCCAACAAGCGCAGCAGTTGTGTGAGCAGCTAAGCCAAACATTGAATAGTGCCTCAGGTAGCATGCAAGCGACAGCCAGTTTTGACCAACTACAATCCTCAGTCGGTAAGCTTGGCTTACAGCCCAAGTCAGCCTATGAGCTATTGGCAACCTGGTTTCATGCATTACTTGATAAGAATTATGGTGGTACTGAGTTGGCTAACGTATTAGCTGATGGCACGGATGAGGCAGGCGAGGCACTCAGTGAAGAGCAGCTTGCTGAGAGTAAGGAAAAAGAGGCGCTACGCAAGCAGCAATTAGAAAGTGGCCGTCATTATGTGCCCGAAGCCATTGCCGTTTTACTTACTCAATTAAATGATGCTCAGCGTGAAGCTTTGGTACAACGACTCATTGATTCAGGTGCTAGCTTTGATAAAGGGGCTTTTAATAAAGGGCAAGGTAGTAAAAAAATGGACAATCAAGGCGCAAATGCTACGCCATCAGCCTTGTCATTTTCTTCAATCACCTCATCAACGCCTTCATTGACCAGTATCAATAATCCGCTTAATCAAGTGCAAAGCTTTGAGCGTAGCACGGGTAAGGTATCGCTTGAGATACAAGTCAATAACCTGCTGGGTGAGCATATACGTATTCATCAGCAGACCTTAACCTTTGCGGTTGATGACTTCCTAAATCGTTTGCACCATCATGATACCCAAGTTATCCCTGCCTACAGACGTTATCTGGCCATGCGCTCAGAGATACTGCATGATTCAAAAGAGACGTTGCGACTGGACGAGTTTATGCCGCGTCCATTGTCCTCATTTGTACGTAACCGTCTGATTAACGAGAGCTATCTGCCACTTATCGGTGACAACCTCGCCAAACAGATGGGCACGGTCGGCGAGGATAAGCGTACCGACTTGATGGGTATTCTCATGATGATATCGCCACCGGGTTATGGTAAAACCACCTTGATGGAATACGTCGCAAATCGTCTCGGCCTCATCTTTATGAAGATTAACTGTCCTTCAGTTGGTCATGACGTCACCTCATTAGATCCAGAGAAAGCCCCTAACGCCACTGCCCGAGAAGAGCTAAATAAAATCAACTTAGCCTTTGAGATGGGTAATAACGTCATGCTCTATCTCGATGATATTCAGCATACGCATGCGGAATTTTTGCAGAAGTTTATCTCGTTGGGTGATGGCACACGGCGTATCGATGGTGTTTGGCAAGGTAAAACAAAAACCTATGACATGCGTGGCAAAAAGTTCTGCGTGGTCATGGCAGGTAATCCGTATACCGAGAGCGGCGAAGCCTTCAAAGTGCCAGATATGCTTGCCAACCGTGCCGATATCTATAACTTAGGCGATATCATGAGCGGCATGGAAGAGGTGTTTGCGCTCAGTTATATCGAGAACTCGCTGACTTCTAACAGCGTACTTGCACCTCTTGCCAACCGTGATTTAAGCGATGTCCATCGTTTGATTAAAATGGCAAAAACAGACAATGCCAACTTTGCTCAAACACAAAGCAGCGAGCTGACTTATCCGTATAGCACCTCAGAGATTAACGAGATTATCGCTATCTTGCGCCATATGTTTAGGGTGCAAGAAGTCATTCTGGACGTCAACCAAGCCTATATTGCCTCCGCTTCGCAAGATGATAAATATCGTGTTGAGCCGATATTTAAACTGCAAGGCAGTTATCGCAATATGAATAAGATGACTGAAAAGCTGTCGGCGGTCATGAATGAAGAAGAGCTAAACCAGCTGATAGACGATCACTATCTGGGCGAGTCACACCTATTGACCCAAGGCGCAGAGAGTAACTTGCTCAAGCTTGGCGAGATGCGCGGTACCTTAACCGAAGCAGAAACAGAGCGTTGGGCGCAAATCAAAGCCGACTTCTTACGTAACAAGGCCATGGGCGGCGAAGACGGTGATACTGGCGCACGTATCGTTGCCCAGCTGGTCGACTTGGTTAGTGGCTTCAATGCCATTAGTAGCCAGTTTGAGACATACTTAACAAAAAATGACCCAGAGCAAATCGCTCGCTTACGAGAAGCAGGACAGCAAGCCCAACTCGATAACCAGTTGGAAGCACAGAAAATCCTTGCCGATAGCGTGATCAGCAATGCCAAGGTCGTCAGCGACAGCATCGATAATGGCTTTGAGAAAAGCGTGAGCCAATTGGTGCAAATATATAAGCACGACCATAAAGCGGAAGGCGAGTATCTCAAGCAAAACCAAGACGTGCAAAAAGCGCTGATGGCACAGCTAGTCGATTCGATTGAACAAGTGGCGCAAAAAATGGCTGATAGCTTGTCTAATAGCTTGTCTAATAGCTTAACGGAAAGCCTAATCAACAGTGATAAGAGTCAAACGATAGATAGTGATAGGCCTGATATTCATCAGCAGACCGCGCTGATAGCAAATGCGCTCAAAGAGGCGCTTGCACCACTCAATATGCGGATGGATGAGAAGCTGGCGGTTGATATCAGTACCGATCAATCTGGTAAGCTAATCGTCAATAGTCTCAACAGGCTAAACAAAATCTTTGATGATTATGAGTAGTAGGCACTGATAATAGATGTAAACTACTCCTGTATGAAATAAACCAATGAGAAAATTATGGCGCACAAAAAAAAGAACGTCCGCAAAAAACTTTGCCCTGTCTGCGAGCGCGAGTTTAGTTGGACTAAAAAATTGGATAAAAACTGGGAGAGCATGGTCTATTGCTCGGACCAATGTCGGCGTATTAAAAAATATGAGGGTCTAGATCATCAAAAAGAAGATAAATAGGCGTCAATAGTGAAATAGAGATATAAAAGGGAGCAGACGATGGCACATAAAAAGGTAAACTTACCGCAAAAAATCTGCCCTGTGTGCCAGCGTCCTTTTACATGGCGTAAAAAGTGGGAAAAGGATTGGGAGCAGGTAATATATTGTTCTGAGCGGTGTCGTAGGGAGAAAGGTAAGGGTGATAGTTAAGACAATAGAAAACCGCCACGTTTTCTAACTCAATGTTGCCAGAGAAGGAAGATAGAGGTAGCGGTGCTGTTAGAGCTTATCTGAAACCTAAAAAATAGTAAGTAGCTAATCCTGCTTTTCGCTCATATCTGCTGGTCTAGACGAGGCATTGGCTAAGATTTGGTGCGTCGCCTGCTCCGCGCGCCACCCTAAATCAAGCCATTGCAATTCGTCCAGCCTAGCAGGATAACCGCTACAATCAGGGCTAAACCGCACCTAAGTCAACATTAGCGATTCCTAAATTTGATTCACGACAGTGGAAGTCGTGCAGTAGAGTCTTATAGACTATTTCGCAATCAGAATGTGTTAAATTTAATTTTAATATAAAGACGATGATAAGAGGGCTATATGGAGCAAATCATAACTGATAATAAAGAGTTAAATATATTAAGATACTTTAGCCTTTTTAGTATAGTACTTATATTGCCCTCATTATTCATGAATATTGCGACTAGCCTTACTATATCAATTATATTTTTAGTAAGTCTTATAGTTTTTCTTATTACAAAAGACAGTAATAGAGAGAACATAGATGACGCTTTTAAAATTGCTCTTGTAGTGGCACTATTCTTAGGTCTAGGTTTATTTTTTGTGATTTTGTCTAAAGTTGTACTATTCTTATTTATCTGGTTTGCTATTGTCATGGCTGTACTACAAGAATGGTTTTTCAGAATATCATTTAGCTATTACAATGATACAGATTACTTCTCAGAAAGGTATTTAAAATACTGGGACAAAATATGTTATTGGAGCATATACATATTCGCATTAATTTCATTGTTCTATGTTTTGAAAGTAACACAGTCAGACATAAGGGTATTAGCGGAAGTTAAAATTATTGATATTCTAAATATTTTCGAGCAGGTGAGAACTAATCAAAACGTATTGAATCTTGCAACTATGAACTACGAATCTGGCATAGAGCAAGTAAGAAACTTAGGTTTCAGTCTAGTTAAGCATTCAAGTTATATTCTCTTGCCTTATACTTTTATACAGTCAGTAATACTTTTCCTCGATCAGAACTGAAATTGGAATATTACTTGTATGTAACCTTATAGAAGAAATCCTCAAATGGAACTAATTCGACCAAGATTAACAGACTATCATGGCATACATAAATCTCAATCCAAGCTGGATTTTGCGATACAATTTTTTGACGAAGATATTCCTCTTTATGTAGACCCATTCCTTCTCTGGAATTCACCATCACAGCAAGACCAAGCTCTTCATACAACGATTATCAATTCATTCAATCAACTAAATTACTTGGTCAAAAAAAATAAATTAGAAGAAGCTATCGAAATTCTTGTAAGTATTTCTGAGTGCTCTGAAGTTGGTCTTGGCGTTTCCAAAACCAGAAAGGGTGTGAGGATGGGTAACAAACAAGCCAAAGAAATATTAGATTTGTTCTCTAATATTCCAGAATACAGTCAATTTGGTTTTAGTCATTTCGAGGTTATTCAGCTTTACATTGCTGGAATATCAAAAGATAGAGTCAGTGATATTGCTTGTAACTATATCAAATCATTTTTGATTGATTATACGATGGAGCAGTGTGAAACTCATGCCATACCTATAGAGGGTGTTATTCTCGATACTTTATATAATTATCGAACTAACAAAGTTGATTTGAACGTAAAGCAAAGACTGCCTGTTAATCCTACTACTAAAGAACCAATTATATTTACCCCAAAAAGATGGTTGAAGTTTAACCCTTGGATTAATTATGAAAATTATTTTCAAAAGTATTGCCCTAGAGATGAGGTATTTAACCCTAATGAGCCAGTTGAAAAAGTTAAAGTTTTAAATTTCAATCGCGATAATTACGGAGTGATTGAAGAATATGTCAAATATAAAGAGAAAAATGCTAGTGATTGTCACAGTGACCCGCTCTTCAGCCAAATCCCTGTTTTATCTGCTAGAAGAAAGTTAAATGAAATCCTTAAGTTGAATACAGGTAAGGATAACGGAGCGGATATGAAGTACGAAGAGCTAGCTACTCAACTCTTGGCCTCATTATTCTATCCACACTTAGATTTTGCTCAAACGCAAAGTAGAACTGATTCGGGACGCCATATTCGTGATTTGATTTTTTATAATAATAGGGATGTCGACTTCTTAGATGAGATATTTACAGAATACGAGAATAGACAGCTTGTATTTGAACTTAAAAACGTAAAAAAGATAGAAAGAGATCATGTCAACCAGTTGAACAGATACCTACAACCAAATATTGGACGTTTTGGTGTATTCTTGACCAGAAATCCTCTACCTAAAGCCATGGAATCAAATATCGTAGATCTGTGGTCATCGCAAAGGAAATGCATTATAGCTATTACGGACGAAGATCTTAGGCTTATGGTTGATGTTTATGAAAGTAAACAACGTGCGCCAATTGAGGTTCTTAAGAAAAAATACATAGAGTTCAGACGTTCATGTCCCTCTTAGCAAATAAGGAGATATATTATGAATAGAAACGACGTTGATACATTTGAAAAGCTTTCAGTACAGTTATTAGGTGTTTACGAAGAAATATCGCTTTTGTCAAAGAAAAGTCCAAATGACGCATTAAACAAATTTAAATTGAAATTCATAAATAAATTGCTAAATCAAAGTAATAGTTTCTTAACTGATAAGTATAAGCCTTTTGACGATTTTGAGTTATTTGAAGAAGAAGATATGCCACAAAATAGTGATATCGTTTTCATACTATCTCAATATCTTCAATGCTTTGAAAAGCAGAGAGCAGATAATGTCGTAATGAATTTGGGTCAATGGTATTGGTATGTGAAAGCTAATGAAGGCCAGAAAGGAGATGAAAGAGGTAAAGTAAAAATACGTACTACTAAGCCTAAAAAGCTTAAGGAATAGCTATGGAAGACATTAAATATTATACAACTCAGTCTAAAGCTCAGATACATGATGCTATGACGCCTTTAATAAAGTCAATGTACTCAGAATTTAAAGAAATATCAAAGAAGAAACCAGAATCAGCCGTTAGTAAAAACAAAATTAAGATAGCTAATCGTTTACTAGAGAGAGTACGTATAGTGCTTGCTGATGAAGATACTATTGAATTTTTGGATCTTCTTGATGAAGATGATATACCCCAAGCAAGTGATGTAACATTAATACTTTCTCAGTATGTAGCTTCAATGGAAGCTTTTCATATTAAATACTTTGGTTGGGATGGTTCAAAGAGAACTTGGTATGTAAAATAATTTATAGAGGTAGATGATTTGCTTAGAAACCATCTACTTTACTTAGTGTTTGAAAATCCACTACAAATTCGGATTTAACCACTTCTCAGCAGTCTTCATATCCCAACCTTTACGCTCAGCATAGCTCTCTAACTGATCGCTGCTGATTTTACCGACATTAAAGTATTCACTCTCAGGATGCGAGTAGTAGAAGCCGCTGACCGATGAAGCAGGCCACATCGCATAGCTTTCAGTGAGTCTCGTACCGATAGCATCAACGGTGCCTAGCCAGTCAAAAAGTTTACCTTTTTCGGTATGTTCAGGACAGGCAGGGTAGCCAGGTGCAGGGCGGATACCGACGTATTTTTCTTTAATCATCTCATCATTGCTGAGCGACTCAGTCGGCTGATAGCCCCAATACTCTTTACGAATCAGCTCATGTAGATGCTCAGCAAAGGCTTCAGCTAAGCGGTCAGATAATGCCTGCACCATGATGGCATTATAGTCATCGCCAGCGGCTTTATACTTTTCCGCCAATGCTTCTGTCCCGACTATTGAAACCGTAAAGCCGCCAAGATAATCGGTATGAGCTTCCGATGGCGAGATAAAGTCTGCCAAGCTAAAGTTTGGCTTGCCGCTAGCCTTGTCACTCTGCTGACGCAAATGCTCAAATTGATATTCTGCTGTGCCGCCCTCAGTCGGTGCTTTGTCATAGACGGTGACGGTATCGGCACCGGTACGACGGGCTGGCATGAGCTTAAAGACGCCTTTGGCAACGATTAACTTCTCATCAATCATTTTTTGCATCAAGTCATTGGCATTATCAAACAAATCACGCGCCGCTTCACCAACCACCTCATCTTGCAAGATTTTTGGATATTTACCAGCAAGTCCCCAAGAGATAAAGAATGGCGTCCAGTCGATATAAGGCAGTAGGTTAGTGATGGGGTAATCATCAAATATCACTTGTCCGAGCTTATTAGGCACTGGCGGTATGTAATTGTCCCAATCATCTTTAAAACCAAGCTCTATCGACTCAGCATAAGATATTTTTGCTGCTTTCGGCTGACGCTTAGCAAGGCGCTCACGTACTTTGATGTACTCTTCGCGCGTCTCATCGATTAAGCCTTGACGGTGCTCTTTGGATAGCAGCTTAGTCACTACGCCAACTGAGCGTGAAGCGTCCGATACATAAATGACGGCATCGTTTTGGTATTGTGGTTCGACTTTAACCGCCGTATGCGCTTTAGAAGTCGTTGCCCCGCCAATCATTAAGGGTAGGGTCATGCCGCGCTCTTGCATTTGCTTAGCGACATAGACCATCTCATCGAGGCTTGGGGTAATAAGACCTGATAGCCCGATGATATCGACTTCCTCTGCGATTGCCGTATCAAGGATTTTCTCACAAGGTACCATCACGCCCAAATCGACGATATCGTAGCCATTACAGCCAAGTACCACGCCGACGATGTTTTTGCCGATATCATGAACGTCACCTTTGACCGTCGCCATGAGGATTTTACCTTTCTTTTCGCCCTCGACTTTTTCGGCTTCGATGTATGGGTTCAGCCAAGCGACCGATTGCTTCATGACGCGGGCAGATTTCACCACTTGCGGTAAGAACATTTTACCAGCGCCAAATAAGTCGCCGACGATATTCATACCGTCCATTAATGGCCCTTCGATAACTTCTAATGGCTTGGGATACTTCTCCCACGCCTCTTTGGTATCGGCATCGATAAAGGTCGTGATACCTTTTACTAACGCATGAGCAATACGCTCTTCGACCGTGCCTTCGCGCCATGACATATCGACGGTGCTGTCCTTTTTCTTACCGCCATCTTGATAGCTTTCAGCGATGGTCATCAGACGTTCGGTAGCATCTTGACCGCTCTCGCCTTGGTTGCGATTGAGCATGACATCTTCGATGGCGTCGCGGGCTTCCTTTGGAATATCATCATAGAGCTCAAGCATCGCTGGATTGACGATACCCATGGTCAAGCCGTTTTGAATCGCATGATAAAGGAATACCGAGTTAATAGCCTCACGAATCGGATTACCACGGAAACTAAACGAGACGTTAGAGACGCCGCCCGATACCATCGCATTTGGTAAGTTTTCCGTAATCCATTTGGTCGCATTAATAAAGTCAGCGCCATAGTTATTATGCTCAGTGATACCGGTCGCAACCGCAAAGATGTTTGGATCAAAGATGATGTCTTCCGATGGGAAGCCGACCTCATTAACCAAGACATCGTAGCTACGCTGACAAATCTGAATTTTACGCTCGTAAGTATCGGCCTGACCGTCTTCATCAAATGCCATGACAATAACAGCGGCACCATAGCGCATACAAAGCTTGGCGCGCTCAACGAACTCGGCATGACCTTCTTTTAATGAGATTGAGTTAACGACACATTTACCTTGGGTACGTTTAAGCCCTTCTTCGATAATGTCCCATTTTGACGAGTCGAGCATCAATGGCACACGGCTGATATCTGGCTCGCCAGACACCAAATTAACGAAGTGAATCATCGCTTGCTTGGAGTCAAGCATGCCCTCATCCATATTGATATCGACGATTTGCGCGCCACCTTCAACTTGGTCACGGGCGACATCGAGCGCTTCGGTATAAGCTTCGGTCTTAATCAAGCGTAAGAATTTCTTTGAGCCAGTAACGTTGGTACGCTCACCGACGTTGACGAACAAGCTCTCAGGCGTAATGGTAAAAGGTTCAAGTCCCGATAAGCGGCAGGCAGGGGCGATTTCAGGAATGACGCGCGGTGGATAATTGGCCACCATATTAGCGATTTGGCGAATGTGCTCAGGCGTCGTACCACAGCAGCCGCCGACGATATTTAAGATACCGGCTTTGGCAAAGCCTTCAAGCAGTGCCGCGGTTTCTCTAGCGCTTTCATCATACTCACCAAACTCATTGGGCAGACCAGCGTTCGGATGCGCAGATACATAAGTATTGGCAATATTTGATAGTGTTTGGATATGTGGACGTAGCGCATCAGCGCCCAAAGCACAGTTGAAGCCAACTGATAATGGTTTAGCATGGCGAATCGAGTTATAAAATGCCTCAGCCGTTTGACCTGATAAGGTACGACCCGAAGCATCGGTAATCGTGCCCGAAATCATAATCGGTAACTCAAAACCAATATCATCGAAGACGCCGGTTACCGCAAAGATGGCTGCCTTGGCATTTAGCGTATCAAAAATGGTCTCGATTAACAGGATATCGACGCCGCCTTCTATCAATGCTAGCGTCGCCTCGCGATAGTTCAGTACTAATTCATCAAAGGTAATATTACGAAAGGCGGGGTCATTAACATCGGGAGATAATGAACAGGTACGCGACGTTGGACCGATAACCCCAGCGACAAAGCGTAGCTTTTCTGGGGTCTTAGCGGTAAATTCATCAGCAGCTTCGCGTGCAATTTTGGCAGCAGTTTTATTCAGTTCTGGCACCAGATGTTGCATATTATAGTCGGCCATCGATAGGCGCGTACCATTAAAGCTATTGGTCTCAATAATATCCGCACCAGCTTCCAGATGGGCAATATGAATCTCTTTAATCATCTGCGGCTGCGTGAGTACCAGCAAATCATTATTACCGCGTACATCTTGCTCAATATCGGCAAAACGCTCACCACGATAATCTGCTTCCTCGAGCTTATAGTTCTGAATATGCGTGCCCATCGCCCCATCTAACATCAAAATCCGCGACGCCATCTGCTCGGTGATACGAGCGCGCGCGTTCTGTTGCTGCGCCTTATAAGGAAACACAGCCGGCGGCGTGAGAATAAAGTCATTAGCCGTGTTTGATGCATTAGCTACATCTGTATAGCTATCAGCGGGAGAAGAGGTCGGTGATGTGGTGGTGTTTTGAGTCATAGGAGCGCTGCTTATAGAGTCAAGATAATAAAGGGAAGGAGGTAACGTCGTTCAATATTTTTTAGGGTTAGCTTACTAAGTTAGCTGAGTAAGAAAATAGGGCGTTTAAATAATATACTTCATAAAATAGCGGCTTAAAACCGATAAGAAAATCTGGATTATTCTAGCATGAAATGCCTATGAATCACGGGATTGTGCTTATTCCGCTTTGGCAAAACCATTGCAGCCATCGCATTTAGACATATTTGATATTTGGCGTTTTACAAATGGCTTTATGATTAAACCTACCATGATGCATGCATGATAGCTTTAGATTCTCTTGTATTGATTCTCTTGTATTGATTCTCTTTTATTGATTCTATTGGATAATGCCATTTGGTACAAATGAATATCCTTTCAAGCAATGATTACATAAAGCTTTGCTTTCAAGCGTGAAACGCTAATTATTCACCTAAAACACTGACAAAACTTACATCGATAGCACAAAAAATAGCGTAAACGTAAATTTATAACGACCAGCTATATGTTAATTTAAGTTCAGAAGGATTGGCGTTTCATAAGCAATGCTTATTAGTAACTGTTAATGGTTTTTATTTGTGAGTGATTAACAATTGGGAATCAACCAGCGATGTAAGCAGTGCTTCTGATATAAGCAGTAGTTCTAAGGAAAGACAATCTGACTGTAAGACGGGCATAAAAACTAAATAAATTATAGTTATTCAATCATTAAGGACAATGTTATGAAACTAGTTAAAATCGCCACCCTTGGCACCCTGGCACTCTCTATCGCAGGTCTTAGCGCTTGTAATAATATGATGCCAACCAAAAGCCCAACTATGAAAGCACCGATGCATAGCCAAGCTACCACCAGTATGAACGTGGTACAAATCGCTCAAAGCAATCCAGATTTTTCGCTATTGGTAGAAGCGGTGGTCGCTGCTGATTTAGCAGGCGCATTATCTGATACCAGTGCAAGCTATACGGTATTGGCACCGACCAATGCCGCCTTTGTTCAAGCATTACAAGAAACGGGCATGACCAAAGCTGAGCTGTTTGCCAACAAACCATTGCTCACTAAAATTTTGACTTACCATGTGCTAAAAGGTAACACGCCCGTTTATCAAAAACACGTCAGACCCGGTAATTACACCATGCTAAGTACGGATACATTGGTCATTACACCACAAGGCAGACTCATGGATGAAAGTGGTCGCATAACCAAGATTCTAAAAACTGATATCGCTGCGAGTAATGGGGTGGTGCATGTGATTGATAGAGTACTGATGCCTAAATAAGTGATTAATTAATTTCTTAAATAAGCTCTTATATAAGCTGTATAAATTCAAACAAGTATTTAATAAGCTGCTTATTTAGGTAGTACACAAGCTCATATACTACAAATGCTATAGTAGAATTACTTTAAAATCGATACAGTGCGACTGGGATGAATTTTTCGTAGCCTCTGTGATAACAGCAAGCAAGGAAAATTTATACCAGTCGCAAATAGCTATAACGTATCGCTTTTATTTTGAACTGACTATATTGATAGCCTATAAGCCAATATTGGTTTTTAAGCTAAAAAGGGTTATTAACCTAACAAGGGCTTTATACACGTGATCGATACAGTGTCGCTACCTAAGTAAGCACCAATTAAAAAATAATCAGCTAATATGGTAGTCATTGAAATCGTTGGTTTATTTCTAAGCTTTCTTTATTAACTTAGCATGTTAGTTATTAAAAGTTATCGGTATTACATATTCACTAAATTACTTATTTATAAGCCATTCACTCAAATCCTTATCCATTTATAAACAATCCAATCACCAACCATTTACCCCAAAGGAATACCCTATGTTAAAGAAGAACCTATTATCTATCGCTGTCGTTACCGCTGCATTGTCACTAGCTGCTTGTGACGATAAAGAAGCTGTTACCGAGCCAGTTGAGCCAGAAGCGACTACTGACGTCGTCGTTGAGCCAGAAGTTGCCCCTGAAGCAATGGCTGAAGCAGACGCGACTGCCATGCCAGCAGATATGGCTACCCAAAGCATTGGCGAGATGGCGGCCGGTAATGAAAATCTAACCATTTTAACGGCAGCACTACAAGCCGCCGACCTTGATGACATGATGATGGCAGAAGGTCAGTACACCGTATTTGCCCCAACCGATGATGCCTTTGCTGCTTTATTAACCAAGCTTAACATCACCAAAGAACAGTTATTGGCAGATAAAGAGATGCTCACTAGCGTCCTGACTTATCATGTCGTACCGATGGTAGTAAAAGCCGCTGATATCCCTTATGGCAATGCTATTGAAACCGCAAACGGTCAAACGTTCTCTATCAGCGATGCCAACGTCATTACTGATGCGAGCGGCAATTCGGCTAATATCGTTGGCACAGATATGATGGCGACCAATGGTGTAGTCCATGTGATTGATAATGTACTGCTACCTAAATAAGCTGATTTTATCGCTATAAACAACAATAAAAGTATCTAAGTGTTTAAGAAGCCCAGCCACCGAGCTGGGCTTTTTTATGTTTCATGACTTATTTCATGACTTATTTCATGACTCATCGCAAAATATATCACAGTCTTTATAACAATATTACGCGCATAAAAAAGCCCGAGACAATGGCCTCGGGCTTTTGTTTTTTTATCGATGCTGTCAATACTGTCGATGCTATTAATGCAATACTATCAATGTCATCGATACTATTAATACGACTTAGACAGCACTACACTAGAGTGAATTATAGACGCTCTTTATGTAGTGGATCTTGGGCTGCCATTCTTTGTTGTTGCTTAAGATGACGCTCTTCCCAATAAGGCGCGTTTTTGATACCGAATTTTGCTGGATCAAACGTATAGTGCTTCACGCCAGCTTTACGCTGTGCTTCATAGTCTTTCAGCATGGTAAGCGTTGGACGCGCGACAAAGAAGATGACCAAAATACCAACGATATTAAGCCAAGCCATGAGACCAACACCAATATCACCAATCGCCCAGATATAACCGGCTGAGTTAAGACCACCGTAGGCAACCATCACCATAATTAGTACTTTAACTAAGAATAGACCGGTTTTATTGGCACCGCGGCTGATAAAGCGCGTTAAGTACGCAACGTTTACTTCAGCGATATAGTAGTAAGCCAAAATGGTGGTAAAGGCAAAGAAGAATACGGCGATTGCGATAAAGGTGTTACCAAATTGACCGTATACTGATTCCATTGCCATTTGGGTAAAGGCAGGTGAGTTAATCTCAACGCCCGCTGCAACGTTTTGTACGATGTATTGACCGTCAGGTAGCGTACCTTGGATGTTATAAGTACCCATGGTCAAAATCATAAAGGCAGTCGCCGAACAAACCAATAAGGTATCAACATAGACTGAAAATGCCTGTACCAAACCTTGCTGTGATGGATGCTCAACTTCAGCCGCACCAGCAGCATGAGGACCTGTACCTTGACCGGCTTCGTTAGAGTAAATACCACGTTTTACACCCCAACCGATGGCCGCACCAAAACCGGCTTGAGCGGTAAAGGCATCACCAATGATTAAGCCAAATACTTCTGGAATCATCTGGTAGTTTGTAAACATGATGACTAGCGCTAGGCCAATATAACCCAGTGCCATAAAAGGAACCGCGTACTCAGTAAAGGTTGCGATACGTTTAATACCACCAAAGATAATAATCGCTAGCACCACTAGAATGATACCCAATGCGACAAGACGCATAGAGCCCACTTCTAAGCTACCGATATTCATCACGGTGCCTTCACCCATCACCTGTGCAAAGGCATTGATAACGCCGTTTGCTTGCACACCAGGTAAGAACATACCACAAGCTAAGATAGACGCGATGGCAAAAATAATGCCGTACCAGCGTTGACCAAGCGCGCGCTCAAAGTAATAAGCGGGACCACCACGATACTCGCCAGTGACGACGTCTTTTTCTTTATAAATCTGTGCGAGGGTTGATTCGACATAAGCGGTAGATGCGCCTAAGAACGCCACAACCCACATCCAAAATACCGCACCAGGACCACCGAAGCCGATAGCTGCTGCTACCCCTGCGATGTTACCCATACCCACACGACCTGCTAAGGATACGGCAAGTGCCTGAAATGATGAAATACCCTGTGCACTCGACTTACCTTTAAATAGTAAGCTGATCATTTCACTGAATAAACGTACTTGTACGAAGCGCGTCATGATGGAATAAAATAAACCTGCGCCCAAGCATAAATAAATTAATGCCGGGCTCCAGATAATTCCGTTTACTACATTAACTAAACTTTCCATATGTATATATTCCTAGTACTGTCTCAAAGTGGCTATATATGATGATGCTTAGAGTAAGTTTGCTATTTAATTTCCTTATTAAAACCAACTTCTCAAATAATCGGCATCTACTTAAGCCTATCGATTAAGTTTCATACGCGCTTAGCCACCAAGAATGGACTGTAGTTTTCTGTCTTTATCCGCGGGGTCTATTAGCAATATTGATCGCAGGCAAGCGCTTATTGGCGCTAGCTAGTAATCAAACTCACCCCTTATTAACTGCTTATTTATAAATGGCAATAAATGAGCGACGGTTGCTATTCTTATCTATCTTTTTGCGGTTTGATAACGACGATGTTTTGTTATCACATTATAAATGCTTAAGCAGTTATCAATAGATCAGCGGACAAAGCAGGCGGTTATAATATTAAATCTCCATCCTCAAGGTGATGGCAATCCACTTTCTATGAGTCATATCGGTCGCTTACATCTCTATGCTAAGCTTGATAAGCAAGCATCTGTTTGCTTATCAATCCTTTTTTAAGGGGCTGTTATCAATTCTCTAATACCAAAAATGTAACAAGTCCACTACCAAATGTATTCAAACCGTACGGCTACGTAACTGCAATTTGCCATATTTTTTAGCCAATTACTAGAATTTTCTTTATAAAGGCGTTTATATATTAGTGTTTATTAACACTGAATTTATGCCATAGAGTGATAAAATCCTTTATTTATCACGCTTTTGTCACCACTTCTTCAATGTTGCTCAAAATATAGTCAGGATTTATGAGTTAAGAGAGGTCGAAAAAAGCGCTCAAACTCTTGCTAGGAGCCGTGCCTTTGCGGTTGTGTTTTGGTAACGATGAATTGTAAAAGTAACCTGATAGCGCCATTATTAGCACAATGTATCGCAGGCGACACATTTGTAGAGGAGGAGATATACGCCTATATAAATGTGTATGATTAAAAAGTGCTTAAAAAAACGTCTTGTTTGTTATTTACCATTTTTAGGAGAGTCAAAAATGACGCGTAAATCTATTGTAAAACCTATGTTGCTAGCAGCCGTATTGGCCACATCTACCGTTGGTTTAACAGGTTGTGGTTATAACAATCTGCAAGCGCAAGATGAGCAAGTCACGGCGTCGTGGTCGGAGGTGGTCAACCAATACCAGCGCCGCTCGGATTTGGTGCCAAACTTAGTTAAAGTTGTGCAGCAATATGCTGAGCAAGAACAAGAGGTATTTACCCAAGTTGCTGCGGCGCGCTCACAAGCTGGCGGTATCACCATCACTCCAGAGCTGCTCAATGACCCTGAAGCGATGGAGCGTTATGCCGCTGCCCAAGACCAGATGACTGGGGCACTATCACGTCTAATGGCGGTTTCTGAGCGTTATCCTGATCTAAAGTCAGATGCGCTGTTCCAAGACTTGCAAGCTCAGCTTGAAGGTACGGAAAATCGTATCGCTGTGGCGCGTAATCGTTATATCCAAGAAGTTCAAGGCTATAACACTACAGTGCGCCAGTTCCCAACCAATATTACTGCCAAAGTATTTGGTATGGATCCAAAGCCAAACTTTAGCGTCGCCAATGAAAAAGAGATATCGACTGCACCCAGTGTAGACTTTGGTGATGACGATACGAAGACCGCTCAGTAAAGTAAAATCGTGGCGGATGAAGATGAGCGTTTATAGTGAGTTTTTCTATTGAGCGCTTTTATATCCGTCGCCTTGCCGTTAGCTTGGTTTTGCAGCCATTAATTTAGTCCAGATGTTATTTGAGGTGGTATAGATTAGATGAATAATTCAAAAGCACTTTTATCCGCATTATTATTCACCCTAAGCATCGCTAGTGGCTCGGTGCTGCATGCTGCGCCCAATACCGATGCTAATACCAACGGCAGTGTTAATGATAATATTGCTGTCGCTAGCGATAGCGCCTCAGATATGCAAAATCGTAGTGTCGAGGATTTGGTAGCGATTGCAAAAGCCGCAGAATCTAATGAAGCCCTTAACGATGCCGTCTTAGGTAACGAAGCGATTAATGAGGCCATCATTGGCAATGATGCTATTAATCCCAATGCGGCAAACGCTAATAATGGTAGTGGCGAAAAAGGGACAGGCGCGTCGACAGCCACTAAACCAGCTGTGCAGTCGAGTGCCGAAAGTGTTGATGCTGATAAGCTCATCCTGAATTCACCCGTTATTGATCAAGCCAATATCTTAAACCCGCAAGAAAAACAACGCTTAGAGGCGCAGCTAAGAGGTATCTATCAGCAAGGTTTGGCGCAAGCTGCGGTTGTCATTGTACCGACGACCAATGGTATGCCAATCTTTGACTATGCGTTACAGGTTGCCGAAAAATGGCAGCTTGGTAATAAAGACATTGATGATGGCTTACTGATGGTCGTTGCCGTCAATGACCGTGATATGTACATTTTGACCGGTTATGGGTTAGAGGGTGTGTTGCCCGATTCTGCGGTCAACCGTATTATTCGTGAAGATATTACGCCGCTATTTAAGCAAAATAACTATGGCGCTGGGATATTGGCCGGCGTTGATGCCCTGCAAAATCGTCTGACCGCTGATCCTGAAGTGTTGGCGCGTGCCGATGCGCAAGCGGCTGAACGCAGTCAAAGCCAAAGTGATATTGGTGAAAATCCATCACCGGTGTTTTTATTCGTGATGGCGATGATATTTGGTAGCTTTATTACCAGTATCTTTGGGCGCATCTTTGGTTCTATCCTGACTGCGGGCGGTTTCTTTGCAGGCTCGCTTGCCTTGGGCGGCGGTTTCTTTATGACCTTAATTATGGCGATATTTTTATGGCTGTTTTTAATTTCGCGCGGCTCAGGTGGCGGGCGCGGTGGTCGTGGAGGACGCGGCGGCGGTGGCATGGTGTTCTTACCGGGTATGGGCGGCAGTAGTGGTGGCGGCTTCGGCGGTGGCGGCTTCGGAGGAGGTGGCTTCGGAGGAGGTGGCTTCGGAGGAGGTGGCGGCGGCTTTGGCGGCGGCGGGGCAGGCGGCTCTTGGTAAAGGCGGTTTTGATAAAGGCATGTTAGGTTCAGACATTAGATGATTGCCAGCAATGGCGTACTTGAGGAAATAATATAATGGTAAAAAGCAATTCGTCGCAGGCAAGTTTTGCTCGTTGGTGGCGTCAAGTACTGTTTGTCCCTATGCTGCATAGCAAATGGCTAACGCCAGCGGCTAAAGCGCGGCTGACAGAGCAGGTGACGTTGGCTGAGCGTGGGCATCGCGGTGAGGTGTTTTTAATTATAGAAAATCACTTACCTGTCCAAGATGCCTATCGTCTTGACTGTCGTGACCGGGCGATTGATTTGTTTAGTGAATATCGCGTTTGGGATACGGAAGAAAATACAGGTGTTTTAATCTACGTCAATATCTGCGAGCATAAGCTTGAAATCGTCGCGGATCGCGGTATTAGCACGCATGTAAGCCCGACCGTGTGGCGCGCCATGTGTGAAAAAGCAGTTTCAGGTATTGCCAATCAAAAAACTGAAGAAAGCTTAGCGGAGCTACTAGATGAGGTAGGTCAGTTATTGCGTCAGTATTATCATCTAGGCGATGATCCCGCCGGTAATGAGTTATCTGATACCGTGGTATTTTTAAAATAGTGTTTTTAATACTGTATCTATGAAATGGCCTTTATGCAGTAACCCTTATTATAAAGTCACCCTTATAAAGTCGTGTTTATAGCTGAATGCAAGGGTTTGCTGTTTGTCTATGGGGTTTTATGGCCAATTGAAATATAATAGCCTTTATAGATATACCCCGCTGACAAACGCAGCGCTTAATAAAAGCCACTACTGGAACACTATGATTGAATTAATAAAGAAATTACCCAAAGCAGAACTGCATTTGCATATTGAAGGCTCATTAGAACCGGAGCTGATGTTCAGATTGGCGAAAAAAAATAATATAGACATCCCTTATAATGACATCGAAGATGTACGCCGCGCCTATAATTTTACCAATCTACAAACCTTTTTAGATATCTATTATGCGGGCGCCAACGTCCTAATGACCAAAGACGATTTCTACGATTTAACGTGGGAATACATTCTTAAGTGTGTGGAAGACAATGTCATTCATACTGAGATATTTTTTGATCCGCAAACCCATACCGCAAGGGGTGTACCTTTTGCAGCCGTTATTACTGGTATCAAAGAGGCACTCGATGATGCTAAAGAAAAATATGGCATCACTTCTTGTATCATCATGTGTTTTTTGCGCCATTTATCGCAAGAAGAGGCCTTTGAGACCTTAGAAGAAGCGATGGCGTTTAAGGACGATATCATCGGTGTCGGTCTTGATTCTTCGGAGCTGGGTAACCCTCCTGCCAAGTTTAAAGAGGTCTTTAAAAAGGCAAAAGAAGCAGGCTTTACATTGGTCGCCCATGCTGGCGAAGAAGCCGATTTTTCGTATATTTATGAAGCGTTGAATTTACTGGGTATCAGTAGAATTGACCATGGTGTGCAATCGATAAAAAGTGCCGCATTGATGCAACGCCTAAAAGAGGAGCAAATGCCGCTGACGGTTTGCCCAAACTCTAATATCGAACTTAAAGTTTTTGACAGCTATCAAGCGCATAATATCAAAGCGCTGTTAGATTATGGTCTTAATGTCAGCGTCAACTCCGACGATCCTGCTTATTTCAAAGGCTATATCAATCAAAACTTTATCAATTTATGTGAAAATCTGCCGCTAACGGAAAACGATATTATTACTTTGGTAAAAAACTCTTTTAGATCATCATTCATAGATGATGAATTAAAAGAAGCATACCTAGCGAGAGTTGATCTTGCGCTGCAATAAGTATTGATGCAGTAAGATACTGATTGTATATATCTTTAATAAAAAAGGCTTAACGATTGATATCAATCGTTAAGCCTTTTGTTTTGTCATTTGCTATTATTTTAGGGTCAAGCGATTATAACGCAGTGATTTTTTGGATTAATAACGGCATCACCATTCCTGCTTTTTCCGCTAAGGTGATATCCACGATGGCATTGGGTGTCGGATTTGGGTTTATCTCAATGATTTTGGCGCCATTATCTTTTGCTAGTTGTGCCAGCCCAGCGGCAGGGTAGACGAGACTTGACGTACCAATACTGATAAAAGCCTCACAAGCAGCCGCCGCTTGTTCAGCCGTCTCCCATGCTTGTACGGGCAACGCTTCACCAAACCAAACGATATCTGGTCTAATATAACCATCACAATGCGGACAGTTAATCAGCGCCTCACTATAATCCATAGTGTCGGCGCTGCTGTATGAGCCTCTAGACTGCTTCTGATAGGGTGTCTTACATTGGCTACAGCGATTACGCCATAGATGTCCATGCAGATGAGTGACCGTACTGCCAGCCTGTTCATGCAAGTCATCGACATTTTGGGTAATAAGCGTCATTTGCTGGCCAGAGGATTGGCTATGATACTGCCACTGCGCTAAGGCCTCATGGGCGGGATTTGGTTTTTTATCGGCGACCACTTGTCTGCGCCACTGATACCATCCCCAAACCAGCTTTGGGTCACGTGCAAAAGCCTCTGGCGTCGCCAAATCTTCAGCGCCATAGTTTTCCCAGAGGCCTGTTTGCTTATCTCGAAAAGTGGGAATACCGCTTTCTGCTGAAATCCCTGCGCCAGTTAAAATACAAATGCGCTGTTTTGCGCCAAGTAGTTTGGCCGCACGCTCGACTTCTGCTATTAACGCTGCTGATAATTCTGCTAACATGACCTAACCCTTATTAACAATGGATATAGACTTCTATGATAGATGGAATGTGGTGGCTTGTCATATTGCTGGCGGTCGTCGTTGGATTATGGTTGTTGGCAAAATCGCGCGCCCCTAAAGTCGCTGATAAGAACAGTCCAAAGTCGACAGGTATGAAAACACCGATAAATGATGCGCTGCAAAAAACCTCAGAGTTGCTAAAGCAGCATTTTCCTGACTATCGTGTCAACCGCAAAACTAATCATTTGCTTATCAGTAAGCATGATAAAAAAATTGCCATGATTACGATTGATAAAAAGATTGCCGCCGGTCAGCGCCGTTTGGGTGACGTACCCGTGATTAATTATCACCGTGTACCCAGCCGTGCTCAATTAACCGCAAATTTACAAGATACAGAGTAGTTTTATATAAATTGAGTAGATTTAACAACTCTATGTACAACATTTTATCGATGTTAGCGCACAGTTATAAGCAGCAGCTAAGAACGCCAAGCGTTGCTGTCAAAGGGTTATAGAGATGATGGGTGAGACTAGGAAAAGGTAAAATACTGCTGATTATGGTGATTGGTGCGCTCGGCGGGAATCGAACCCACGACCCTCGGCTTCGGAGACCGATACTCTATCCAACTGAGCTACGAGCGCATAAATTATTGACTAAAAACGTACTAATTAACGCCCTGTATAAACGGGGATAATTAGCTGTCGTTAATACTGCGAGACGTCTAAAAATTAAGACCGCTTAGTCTAACAAATAAAAGTCATAAAGCCAACGAATGAAGGTCGCTATTGAGGTTTTTTAAGAAAAAACACCATAGTCAGCAAACAGGCATGGCAATCTACCTGTCTTTTCCCTTATAATGTCAGGGAGAATCCATATTTATAATCACCGATTACAAGCGCGCCTGCATGCGGGATGGCTGTTTGCTATTGATAACTGGTTTGGTTATCAAAGGAGGACAGACAGAATGTCCAAGCCGTGTCGGCCCTTGTATACGCAATAAGAGAACGTGACGAATGAGAAAAGTAGTTATGTTATCGGCAGCTGCCATTCTAGGAATCGCTAGTATCGCTGTGAGCCAAGCTGAAAGTGTTGTAGACACTCCTGTAACCATCTCTGATGTTGCAGAAGGGCAAGACGTTGTCGAAAATGCGCCGCAAAAACTGGGTGATGATACCCAAGCGGCTGCAGATACCACCGATGGGGCTGCACCTGCTGATGCTGCTGCAACTGCAACAGACGGTGCTGATGCCGCTGCGCCAGCTGAAGCAACTGCCGCTGCAGCACCTGCTGCTGAAGAGCCAATTCCAGAGGACACGCCGCAAGTACAAAAGCTGATTGCTTTGTATCCTAACTTGATTGCTCGTATTCAACCTGTTGCTAAAGTATGCTTTGAAGACGACGAAGTCTGTGACGTGACCGCACGTTCTGCTGGTCCAGCTGCAGGTGATGGTCCTCGTGATGGTAAAGATGTGTATAACGCTGTCTGCCAAACTTGTCATGCGTCAGGCTTACTTGGTTCACCTATGTTAGGTGACGCTGGTGCTTGGGGACCTCGTATCGCAAAAGGTACAGAGACTTTGTATACCCATGCTATCAATGGCTTCAACGCCATGCCTGCCAAAGGCGGCGCGGATATTCCTGATGAAGAAGTACAAAGCGCGGTTGATTATATGATTGGTGAAGCAAGCTAGTTTTTATTAGTTGCTAGTTATTATTTGCTAGATAGTAAGCTACATTTAGCCAAATGGTTTTTAGGCTGATAATTTAACTGTGTAAGCATGATTTATTGCTAATAAATCTATTCAGCCTTTTAACGCCTGTATTGATAAAGCGTCTATTTCATTTAATGAGGTAGGCGCTTTTTTAATGATGAGTATTATCAATATGATACTTCTCATAGGGCACAGTTGAAATTCATTGCTAGTAGCCTCACTTTATGACATTACATCGTCTCTTCTAGATATTAGTATACTAAAAATACCAGTATGCTAAAAATCGCTGTCCATACAAATTTATAACCAATAAAGAGGTATTCATGTCTGAAGTACCAGCACTTGCTATTCAGAATTTATCCAAAACCTATAGCAATGGGTTTTCGGCACTCAAAGATGTCAGTTTAACCGTCCCGCAGGGTGGTTTTTTTGCGCTGCTTGGGCCAAATGGTGCTGGTAAGTCAACGATGATTGGCATTATTAGCTCACTGTTTAAGCCGACGGCCGGTAGCGTAAAGATTTTTGGCACGGATTTGTTAGAAAATCCTTCGGTGGCCAAGCAATACCTTGGGGTTGTACCGCAAGAGTTTAACTTTAATCAGTTCGAAAAAGTGGAAGACATCTTGATTACTCAGGCGGGTTACTTTGGTATTTCTGCCAAAGAAGCACGTCCACGGGCCAAGCGCTTACTGACCGCGCTCGGGTTATGGGACAAACGTGATAGCAAATCACGCGAATTATCAGGCGGTATGAAACGCCGCTTGATGATTGCTCGTGCATTGATTCATAAGCCAAAACTGTTGATTCTTGATGAGCCAACGGCTGGTGTTGATATCGAGCTGCGCCGCTCTATGTGGGAGTTTATGCAGCAGATTAATATCGAAGAAAACACCACCATTATCTTGACCACGCACTATCTAGAAGAAGCAGAGCAGCTGTGTAAGCGTATCGCGATTTTGGATCATGGTGAGATTCGTATTAATACAGAGATGAAAGATTTACTCGCTCAATTGTCGGTTGAGACTTTTGTTTTTGATTTAGAGACGCCGCTTACGCGTCAATTAGATTTGACTGGGATAACGGGATTGGCGCAGCCAGATGAGCAGACGCTTGAAGTGACTCTAACAGAAGGCGAGTCGTTAAATGGTGTCTTTAACCAATTATCAGAGCAAGGCATTACTGTGGCGAGTATGCGTAACAAGGCCAACCGCTTAGAAGAGTTATTTATGCGCTTGGTAGACAAAAATATCGATAGTGCAGACAGTATGAAGGAGGCGGGACTATGAGTCAGGACATGGGTGATATGAATAAAGCAGCACAGGTATCTCGTCCTCATGACGGTTTAACCATTGCCCAAAAGTGGATTGCATTTCGTACTATCCTAGTCAAAGAAGTGCGCCGGATTTTACGTATTTGGCCGCAAACGTTGCTGCCGCCAGTCATTACCATGAGCTTATACTTTGTCATCTTTGGTAAGATGATTGGCTCGCGCGTCGGTGAAATGGGCGGCGTGCCATACATGCAATTTATCGTGCCCGGTCTCATTATGATGTCGATTATCACCAACAGTTACTCTAACGTGGTATCGAGCTTCTTTAGCGCCAAATTTACCGCCAGTATCGAAGAGCTTTTGGTTTCGCCGGTGTCTAAGCATGCGATTTTGATGGGTTATATCAGTGGTGGTATCTTTCGCGGACTGGCGATTGGTATCATCGTCTCGATAGTGGCGCTGTTCTTTACTGACCTTGGTATCGAGCATTTATTTGTGACGGTATTTACGGTGCTTGGCACCTCTATCTTGTTTTCATTGGGTGGCTTTATTAACGCAGTATTTGCCCGCTCATTTGATGATATCTCCATCATTCCAAGCTTTGTATTAACGCCACTGACCTATCTTGGCGGGGTGTTTTACTCGATGGAAAATTTGTCACCATTTTGGCAAAACGTCTCGTTATTGAACCCGATTGTCTATATGGTGAACTCGTTCCGTTATGGCATCTTGGGATATTCTGATGTCAATGTTTGGTATTCGATGGCGGCGATTTTTGTATTCTGTGCGATATTTTATACCATCGCTTATCGATTATTGAGTAATGGTTCACGCGTACGCTTGTAGTATTTGCAGTTTAAAAGGTCATACTTTTACTGCCTGCATGACCTGTTTAACCTGATTGGTAATTAAATATTTTGGTAAAATTTTAACGCTTTAATATTAGGAAGATAAATGAGTATTCACGGTATCTTGGGTGAGCAAACTACCGACTATCCGACTGAGTATAGTCCAGAGACGCTATATCCGATTGCTCGTAGTATGGGACGTGATGCGATTGGCTGGCATGATGATAAGCTGGCAGTGGGTATAGACTGGTGGCAGGCGTTTGAGATGTCTTGGTTAAATTCCCAAGGTATTTCACAAGTGGCTATCGCTCGCTTTGGTATTCCGGCAAGCTCGCCATTTATCGTTGAGTCAAAGTCGCTTAAGTTATATTTAAACAGTATTAACTTTACTGAGTTTTCTGGCTGGGACGAGGTGCAAGCGCTGATAGCCAAAGACTTATCAGCCTGCGTACAAGCAGAAGTACAGGTTGAGCTATTTGATTTAAATGATGACCTGAACGATAAAGCAACAGGCTTATTGATTGCACAACCTGAAGGTGTTTGCATCGATGAGGCACTTGCAAATAGCAGCGATAAAGTAGCGCTAACTGAACATCCTGATGCGTCATTATTAGCCAATGAGAATGATGCTGAGCGTAGTTTAGAAGACTTTCAAAAAAGCTCTCAAAGCAGTAGTGAACCCTTTAGCTTTTATTCTAACTTGCTGCGTAGTAATTGTCCGGTGACCAATCAGCCAGATTGGGGCACATTGGCGGTTTCGATAAGCAGTGAAAAGCCAGTTAATACTGCCAATATGCTGCGTTATATCTTAAGCTTTCGTCAGCATAATGGTTTTCATGAGCAATGTGTCGAGCAGATATTTGCTGATTTGAGTCAATACTATCAGCCAAGTACATTGATGGTTCGCGCATGGTATACACGCCGCGGCGGTATCGATATCAATCCATGCCGTGTCAGTGATATGAGCTTATTACCTAAACCAAGCCGTTTAATACGTCAGTAGGTAAAAGGTTGGCTTTTCATCAGTTACTGAGCAATTAGTTTGGATATAAAAAAAGCGCCTATCTTATTCACTAAGACAGGCGCTTTTTATGGCATAAGTTTTATTAATAAAACTATTTTCTGCTTACTTTTGCCATGACTTCTTCACGGCTGAGCATTTGCTTTTCTGCCTCACGGCGATTGACGTATTCGTATTTGCCTTCAGCCAAGTTACGGTCTGAAACCACGATACGATGCGGAATACCAATCAATTCAAGGTCGGCAAACTTAACGCCTGGACGCTCGTTACGGTCATCAAGTAGGACATTGATGCCTTGCGCTTTTAGCTCTTCATACAAAGCGGTCGCCGTCTCCATGACGGTCTCTTCTTTTGACTTCATCGGAATGATAGCCACTTCAAAAGGCGCAATCGAGTCATCAACGGTTGGCGTTTTTGGCCACATGATGCCGTTTTCGTCGTTGTTTTGCTCGATGGCAGCCGCGATGATACGGCTAACGCCGATACCATAACAACCCATCATTAGGGTAACAGGCTTGCCATCTTCACCAGATACGGTAGCATTCAGCGCTTGCGAGTACTTATCACCCAACTGGAAGATATGACCGACTTCGATACCACGTTTGATTTTTAGCGTGCCTTTACCATCTGGAGAAGGGTCGCCTTCTTGTACATTGCGCACATCAACAATACGAGTAATGCTTGCATCACGTACCCAGTTCATACCAATGGTATGTTTATTGACTTCATTCGCGCCCGTGACAAAATCTGACAAGGTCGCGGCTGAGCGATCAACAAATACTGGCATGTCCAAATCAACACCGATAAAGCCTTTATGCAGACCCGCTGCTATGAGCTCTTCATCAGAGGCCATCGTAAGCGGCACATTGGCTTCTTCGATTTTTTCAGCTTTAATGGTATTGAGCTGATGATCGCCACGTAAAACGATAGCGATTAATTGCGGCTCACCATCTTCAGTATGACCATGAACGATTAAGGTTTTCACCGTCGTCTCTAGCGGTACGCCCAGATGTTCAGCAACCACTTTACAGCTGGTCATGTTTTCCGTTAAGACGTCTTCGCGCTCCATCTTCGGCGGCTGACGCTCAGCGGTGCTTACCGATTCAGCAAGCTCGACGTTGGCCGCATAATCAGAAGAATCTGAGAAGGCGATATCGTCTTCGCCGCTGTCTGCCAACACATGGAACTCATGCGAAGCAAAACCGCCGATAGAACCCGTATCCGCTTGTACCGCACGGAAATCCAAACCCAAACGGGTAAAGATGCGCGTATAAGCGTCATACATATCATGGTAAGTTTTGGCGAGTGACGCTTGGTCAACATGGAACGAGTAGGCGTCTTTCATAGTGAATTCACGCGCACGCATTACGCCAAAACGCGGACGAATCTCATCACGGAACTTACCTTGGATTTGGAAAAAGGTAATCGGCAACTGCTTATAACTGCGCAGCTCACCTTGGGCAAGATTGGTGATGACTTCTTCGTGCGTCGGGCCCAAGACAAAATCACGGTCATGACGGTCTTTAAAGCGTAATAGCTCAGGACCATAATCGTCAAATCGACCGGTCATCTGCCAAAGCTCAGCAGGTTGGGTCATTGGCATCAGCACTTCTTGAGCGCCGACGTTTTGCATCTCTTCGCGAACGATGCGTTCGACTTTTTGCAACACGCGCAAACCCATCGGCAACCAGATATATAATCCAGAAGCGATTTTACGAATAAGACCTGCTCTTACCATTAATTGGCTTGAGGCGATATCAGCATCGCTGGGAGTTTCTTTTAGCGTGGCAAACAAAAATTGACTGGCTTTCATAAATAAAGCATAACCTTATCAACGATAAAATAAATAAGAAATAGTAGGATATTGAGCGTGTGCTTTGATGGCCGACGCAAGCTTACCTTTTATCACTTGGTAATAGTCTAGGACATGCCTAGCTAAAAAGTACTGCGACAAACAGTACATCAGTAGAAAGTGCGTTCATAAAACGCCTTGCAAAAAGGCTGGAACTTTTCATTTTGTATTAAACGTCCATATTGGCAACGTCATATTTTAGACAGATAAGCCAGAAAAATAGGTGTACGCCAACATTTTGCTTATACAATCTGACTATGTTAGGTAAAGTTCGCCTAAGACGCAATGACTTTTTGTTTTTTCAGCCAGAACATTACTTAAAGAGCCAAATATGTTGGTATTAATTCGATTGTTTAGCGGTTTTAAGCATGTTTATAGCAAATAATGAGCTGACTTCCTCGCCATAGCATTATTGAGAATTATGTAGAGTATTGGTAGTTATTACTTGAAGTTAACGCGCGCAACTAGCATTTATATCTTAGATTTTGATACTAAATATTTAGCTTTTTAACTCGCTTATAAAAACAAAAAAACTTTGAGGTAGTTTACATGACCAATCCTGAGAACCATTCTACTATCAGTAATAATAATGCCAATCAGCCGCACACGAAAAAACCCATCGCTATGATGTCGTGGTTGGTATTGATGATTGGTCTTGCCGCGCTCGTTTTTGCGATTTATAGTCTGCAAAAAAGTAGCAAAGAAGAGCCGATAGAAACCATTACCCGTGAAGGGGTGGTGATGCAGATTCAGAAATTGAATCGCTTGGAGACGGTGGCGTTTAGTGTCGATACCATCATTACCAGTCAAAAAACAGGCAGCTGGATGAAGCTGTGGCAAGATGAGCAAAAGGGCTTGTTTATCGCTCGTGGGCGCGTAGAAGCGGGAATTGATTTGAGTGCTTTAACGCCTGAGATGGTACAAGTGATAGCGCCTGCTGAGGCTGCTATAAAAAATGCTGAAAGCGTGGATGCCAATAATCCCGTCTCTATCATGCCGCAGATTCATATTACTTTACCGCCATCAGAGGTATTTTCGGTTTATTTAGACGATATCGAGATTTATGATTGGCAAACGGGCGCTTTTGGCATGATGCAGGTTGATCCAAAGATTTTGCAACAAGCGCAAAGTATGGCAAAAAAGGAAGTGCTTGAACGCGCTTGCCGCGGTGATGTGATGAATATGGCATTAGAAAATGCGCAAACCCAGTTGCAGCAGTTATTTTCATTAACTGGCGCAGTAGTAACGGTAACCACGCAGGGCGCAGGGGCATGTCAGATGCCAGTGACTAATGCTTAAATGGTTTAAATTTTGGCATTGTAAGGGGTTAGTACGAGGAGAGAGATTTCGGCGTTCTGATAAATATCTTCGCCAGTTAACAGTTGTTGCTTGAAATGATGAGTAATAGGGTTATTATATTATATAGCAGGACTTATTTGTGATTAACGACAGACTTATAAATGCTGTCGTTCAAATAGGTCTATATCTCATATAATGTAAGAGGTGGCATCTATGACAACTTCTAATAATCAGCCGTCTGCCCATGAGAAGCGCAAATTAACCAAACATCCTAAAGCAAAAGGGTCGCTATCGTTTGCGACTTGGGTACTGTTAATCCTCAGTTTTACCTTATTCGCTTATGCCATTTACACCATTAAGACGCGGATACTAGAGTCAGATACTGGTAGAGCGAGTGCGCCACAAAATAGTTTGCTGCAAATAGACAGCTAAGGCTTTTAAAATCATGACTGTTTTTTTAACTCATAACTGAGTTTTAGTTCATAACTGTTTTTAAATTTAGAGCCGTTTACATCTTATCTTTTAAATTCTGCAATCGCTAATTGCCGAGCGTCTTTGTGTTCAACTATTGGTATTGGATAGTTAATATTAGTAAACTTACCACCCTTAGCCAGTTCTTTACGCATTTTATCCTCGCTGTGCAAGATGCTACTAGGAACGTCTTTTAGCTCAGGTAGCCACGTCTTGATAAATTCTCCGTCAGTATCATGAGTTTTGGCTTGGCTAAAAGGGTTCATAATACGGAAGTAGGGCGCAGCATCCGTACCTGTTGATGCGCTCCACTGCCAGCCGCCGTTATTTGAAGCAAAATCACCGTCTATCAGCTGCTGCATAAAGTAGCGCTCACCTAAGCGCCAATCAATCAGTAAGTCCTTGGTCAAAAACATCGCGGTGACCATCCGTAAGCGATTGTGCATAAAGCCAGTGGCATTTAGACAGCGCATTGCGGCATCAACTAAGGGCACGCCTGTCTTACCTGTATACCATGCCTTAAAATCATCCTTACTATATGACCAATGAATCTTACTATCTGTCTCTTCTTTATAAGCCTTATGGCGGATGAGCGTTGGCTTATCAACGATTACATGACGATAAAAATCTCGCCAAGCAAGCTCGCTTAGCCAGCGATTAATGTCATTGTTGTCAGAGTTCTTAAGGGCGTTGCCATCATCACTGTGCAATTCTTCCAGCACTTTTGTGGCTTGCAAATAGCAAAGTCTGGGACTGATTGAGCCAATAGTCAGGTAGGCTGATAATTGACTAGTCGCGTGTAAGCTTGGCACATCGCGACTGATATCGTAGTTATCAATATCTTCGGCGATAAATTCCTCTAAACGCTGGCAAGCAGCAGCTTCACCAGCAGGGTAAGCTGCACGAGCGTAATCAAGCTGTGCGTCTGTATCAATGTGTGCTAATAGGCCAGTAGTTTGCAGTACCTTTTGATAGTCATCAACAGTTCCTTTACTTAATTTTTCGATATCTTTAATAGTCGTGGCGCTAGATTTCGAGGTTTTTAGCTTGGCGTTGTTATTGTTATTTATAGCTGCTGCTTCATGCATTTGCATGGTGTTAACATCTAAGGTATGCCGCCATTTTTTATAAAATGGAGTGAATACTTTATACATGCTGTCGCCATCATTGGTGGTAATGCTTTGCGGCGGCAAGATACATTGGTCATGCCAGCGAATAAATTCGATATCGTTTTTTGCCAGTTGTTTGGTGAGTTTTTCATCACGCTCAATCTCATTGCCTTCGTACTCATGATTTGCCATCACACAGCTGATGTTATTAGCCTCACATAATGTGCTTAGCGCCTCAACACAATCAGAAAAGCTTGGACAAACCTGTACGTTCAATGTGATATTCAATTGTTTATGCAAAGATGTTGCTAAGATTGGCAAGGTGCGGGCGATGTGGTCGAGCTGTGTTAAGGAAGTATCATGCGCTTGCCACTGTTCAGGCGTAAGGAAAAACATAGCACTGACTTGCGCCTTGTCTGCGTTCGCCCGTTCACAAAGTGCCGCCAACGCTGTATTATCATGCAGCCGCAAATCACGACGAAACCACATCAAGTAATGCGGCATACTGACATTCGTATTACCCTGGTTTTCGCCATTGGCTGACGCCGTCTTAGACATTCAATTATCCCTATTTTAATCAATCGCAATCATAAACAAAACTACGAATAAAAGTATGCTAGGATAAGTTTTTGGATGCAATTGATTTGCTATGCGCTTAACAAATCAGCATCATTCCTTATGATGAGCATTTGGCGTAATATCGCTGTTGGTGGGATTTATAGAAGCTTTTATTTTTAGCCTATTATTTACTGCCTTTACCGAAATTTTAGCAAGCTTATAAAAAAGGTCATAAAATGCACGTTAAGTTTTGCGGCTTTACCCAGCTTAGTGACGTCAATACCGCTGTACAGTTGGGTGTTGATGCGGTCGGCTTGGTATTTTATCCCCCCAGTCCGCGTGCGGTGACGCTAGCGCAGGCGCAGATATTAAGCGCGGCTTTGCCTGCTTTTGTTAGTGTCGTGGCATTAGTGGTCAATATGCCTGAAGATGAGCTGATTGAACTGGCAAATAACGTCTCTTTTGATATCATTCAATTCCACGGTGATGAAACGCCTGAACAGTGCCAGTATCTGGCAAATGCCGTCAATAAACGCTGGATAAAAGCCTTACGCATCAATGCGGAGCAAGATACTGTGGAAAATGTAAGCGCACGGATTGATAGTTTTGCCGCCGCAGGAGCGAGCAGTATTTTGCTTGATGCTTATCATCAGTATAAATATGGCGGTACGGGCGCGCGCTTTGATTGGAGCCTGATTCCAGATAATAGCTCACTGCCGATTATCTTAGCGGGTGGACTGGATGCCGATAATGTCGCTGCGACTCTTGATTTGCCTATTTATGGCGTCGATGTTAGCGGCGGAATTGAGGCTGATAAAGGTAAAAAAGACGCTGCTAAAATGCGTGTCTTTATGAAAGCAGTCAAGCGTGACCGATGGCAAAACGAGACGGTCACTGACGCTCTCTAAGATAACTGCTATATTTGTGCTATTTACTCTTATTTAAGCGTTATTCCGACTTCCTGATTAAATCTAATTTTTCTTTATCCTAATATTTATACGACCAATCCTTATACTAAAAGATACCACTTATCGTAGGAATTATCATGAGTCATGCCACGAACAAAGCACCATCTGCTACTGCACAATCTATCAACACCTTTACCAATCCAACAGACGTACAAGACTTTAACCAATACCCTGACGCACGCGGACATTTCGGCGTTCATGGTGGTCGTTTTGTCTCTGAAACCCTGATGGCGGCATTAGAAGAGTTAGAAGCGTTATATACCAAAGTAAAAGCTGACCCGGCATTTTGGGAAGAGTATCATAATGACTTGGTCAATTATGTCGGTCGTCCAACGCCGCTGTATCATGCTAAGCGATTGAGCGATGAGATTGGTGGCGCGCAAATTTACTTTAAGCGTGAGGATTTGAACCATACTGGCGCACATAAAGTGAATAACACCATTGGGCAGGCACTGCTTGCCAAAATGTGTGGCAAAAAACGCATTATCGCTGAGACCGGTGCAGGTCAACATGGTGTTGCGACGGCGACGATAGCTGCTCGCTTAGGGTTAGAGTGTATCGTTTATATGGGTGCCGATGATGTTGAGCGCCAAAAGATGAACGTCTATCGTATGCGTTTGCTTGGTGCGACAGTAGTGCCAGTGACTTCTGGTTCACGTACCCTTAAAGATGCGATGAATGAAGCGATGCGTGATTGGGTGACCAACGTCGATAGCACTTATTATATTATCGGTACGGTTGCAGGCCCGCATCCTTATCCGCTACTGGTGCGTGATTTCCAAGCGATTATCGGCAAAGAAGCGCGCATTCAGCATTTAGAAAAAACGGGCAAATTACCAGATGCACTAGTTGCTTGTGTTGGCGGTGGCTCAAATGCTATTGGTCTATTTTTTGATTTCCTAAACGATACTGAAGTCAAAATGTATGGCGTTGAAGCGACAGGTGACGGCATAGAAACCGGTCGCCATTCCGCGCCATTGGCCGCTGGCCGTATCGGCGTGCTACATGGCAATCGTACTTATCTGATGGCAGACGATGAAGGTCAAATTCAAGAAACGCATTCTATTTCAGCGGGACTTGATTATCCGGGTGTCGGTCCTGAGCATAGCTTCTTAAAAGATATGAAACGTGTTGAATATGTTGGCTGTACGGATAAAGAGTCGTTGGCAGCCTTTCATGAAGCGACACGTAAAGAAGGTATTATCCCTGCGCTCGAATCTGCCCATGCGGTTGCCTATGCGCTTAAGCTGGCTAAAACCATGACCCCTGAGCAAACCATTATCGTCAATATGTCAGGTCGCGGTGATAAAGATTTGCATTCGGTAATGAAGGCGGAAGGGATTGAGTTATAGTCGCGTATTTTATTGCGCGCTATAAATCCGCTTTTATAAAATAAATTGATTGGCTCTCTCATTAAATCGTAGAGGGTCAATATAGCCAGTTTGAATTAATTGTAGAGAACACTATGACCCGAATTGAAAGCACCTTTGAAACCCTAAAAGCCCAAAATAAAAAAGCCCTGATTCCTTACGTGATGGCGGGCGATCCAACCCCTGATAACTTTGTTGGCTTACTACATGACTTAGTCAAGCACGGCGCAGATATGATTGAAGTGGGCTTACCGTTTTCTGACCCAATGGCCGATGGCCCAACGGTCGCATTGGCGGGCGAGCGCGCTTTAGCAGCGGGTACCAGTACGCGTGATGCACTAAAAATGGTTGCAGAATTCCGCAAGCAAGACACGCAGACGCCAATTATCCTCATGGGTTATCTTAATCCCGTTGAAATCATTGGTTATGACAACTTTGTCGCTTTATGCGAGCAGTCAGGCGTAGATGGTATTTTGATGGTTGATTTGCCACCAAGCGAGGCGGGCAGCTTTACTCAGCATTTAACTGAACATGCGATGAATGAGATTTTCTTATTATCGCCGACCACTTTGCCTGAGCGCCGTGAGCAAGTACTGACCCATTGCGGTGGTTATATTTATTATGTGTCGCTTAAGGGCGTGACGGGCTCGGCAACGCTAGATACCGATGATGTTGCGACCCAAGTGCAAGCAATTAAAGCGGAGACCGATTTGCCAGTATGCGTGGGCTTTGGGATTCGTGATGCAGCATCGGCCAAAGCAATTGGTAAGCATGCCGACGGTATCATTGTGGGTAGTGCGTTGGTACAAAACTTTGCTGATATCGATGCTAAAGATGCCTCTGCGGTTGCAAGTGCTCAGCAAAAAATCATGGCAAAAATGGACGAGCTACGCGGCGCACTCGATAGTTTAACGGTCTAATATTATATCGAACGTATTGGCATCAACATGTGAATGGCTCAGCAACGTCATTGTCTTATTATTTATAAGAGGGGCGATAGCTGTTTTTATATCAAGGATTATCGTAACTTTTATAACAATGTTTATAAAGACACGGTTAAATGACTTTGCTAAAGTTAGTTTACGTGTGTAAACTAACATCACATATAAATTGTTACAGTTGCGCATAAGCGTGCTTTATAACTGCTGATGTTATAAGGATATGTGACTTTTAAATTGATTCTTATAAACTGATTCTTATAAACGGACTTCTTAGGGACAAGTAACTAAGCCAACTTGTCGATAAGCCTTTGATAATGGCGAATAATATGACTGATACCATAACACCAGATACTATAAATAATAATGCTGCGAATAACGGCGCTGCGCCAAACGGTAATACCGCAGGGCAATCGTGGTTTAATCGCCCAATACCGGGTATTAAGCAGCAACTGACCGCACCTTTGACGGCGGTAGAGACCGAACCGTCAACCAAATGTAGCAGCTGTCATTCGATGATTACCAATACGGCGCTGATTTTTAATTGCTATGTCTGCCCGCATTGTGACCATCATTTACCGATGAGTGCTCGTGAGCGCTTAAACTGGCTGCTCGATCAAGTAGAGGGTGAGCTAGGACAGCAGTTCACTGCCAAAGATCCATTGAGCTTTGTGGATAGTAAGCCGTATCCGCAGCGCATGACCGAAGCACAGGACAAGACCGGTGAGTCTGAAGCGCTGATTGTGCTGTACGGTAAATTGCGCAATCTTGATATCGTTACTTGTGCCTTTGACTTCCGCTTTATGGGCGGCTCTATGGGCTCGGTGGTTGGCGACCGTTTTGTAGAGGCTGCTGAAAAAGCCCTCAACGATAAATCTCCCTTAGTCTGCTTTGCTGCTTCTGGTGGTGCGCGCATGCAAGAGGGGCTGCTATCATTAATGCAAATGGCTCGTACTGCGGCGGCGATTGAACGCTTAAGAATTGCTGGCGTGCCGTATATTGTGGTATTGACCAATCCTGTTTATGGCGGGGTGACGGCATCGCTTGCTATGTTAGGTGATATCCATTTAGCAGAACCAAAAGCCATGATTGGCTTTGCAGGCAAGCGCGTGATTGAACAAACGGTTCGTGAGACGCTAGAAGAGCCGTTCCAGCGTGCTGAGTTCTTGTTAGAGCATGGCGTGGTCGACGAAGTGGTACATCGTCATCAATTGATTGATACCATTTATCGTTTGCTTGCAAAGCTATGCCGCGTACCGAATGTTGCTGCTTAACTGCTTAGCAAATAAGAACGTTAGAAATAGCGTTCTGCTGGTATAAATTTTCCTCGCTTGCTATGCGCTTCGCACCCTAGAGGCTTTGCAAAACTTATCCCAGCAGCACTGTATTCTTTTTAAACTGTATTCTTTTTAAATTAAATCGACTAAGTAAAAATTACGAATAGCATTTATCGTTAATAACGGTAAATGCTATTTTTGCTTTTTGGTCAGGTAGTTATATACTGTCCCTATTTTCTTAATGAATATCTTTTAAATAACTAGTTCCTAACCGACTATTTCAATATAGGTTCCGCCCATGTCTGACTCTTCACTTTCTACCTCTACCACTCCTACTGAGCACTCGAGTTTGACCGAATGGCTTGATTATATGCAGCAGATTCATGTCTCGGCGATAGATATGGGGTTGTCGCGAGTATTGCCGGTTGCTGAGGCGTTAGGCGTGGTACAGTCAGCCAAAGACGATGCTTATGTATTTACCGTGGCGGGTACCAACGGTAAAGGCTCAACGACTGCGGTCATCGCACAAATGTGCCAAGCGGCAGGGTATAAAACGGCGCTGTATCAATCACCGCATCTGAGCGTATTTAACGAGCGCGTGCGTATCAATGGCGAGATGGTCAGTGATGAGACCTTAATTGATGCCTTTAGCAAGGTAGAGGCGGCGCGGTTGCGGTGCGCTCTAACCTTGTCATTCTTTGAGATGACAACGCTTGCTGCATTATTAATCTTTGCCGAAGCAGACTGCGATGTCTGGGTATTAGAAGTTGGGCTCGGCGGTCGCCTTGATGTGGTCAATATTATTGACCCTGATATGGCAGTGATTACCAACATTGCCATCGATCACGTCGATTGGCTAGGGGATAATGTCGAAGATATTGGCCGTGAAAAAGCAGGTATTTTACGTGATGGCATTACTCTAGTTTATGGTGCTACTGCCATGCCTGCTAGTGTGCAGCAAGCAATTGATACGCATCAGGCAACTTGTTATCAAGCTGGGCAAGACTTTGATTATCGTGAAGTGGATACCGACGTTTGGCAATACAGTAATGCCGCTGTCACCATGCAACTACCACGTCCAGCACTGTCATTGACCAATACCGCCAATGCCTTATCAGCGGTGCTGGCAAGCCCATTAAATATTGATAAAAAAGCTATCGAACAGGCATTGCAGACGGTCAAGCTCGCTGGTCGTTTTGATTATCATGAGACGCATAACCGTCATTGGTTGTTTGATGTGGCGCATAACGAGCAAGGCGTTGAGTTTTTATTGGCGCAATTATTACCGCTTTGGCAGCAGCATTTAGCAACGCAAAATAGCGCTGATGCTCTCAATCAAGGCAGTAGTCAAAACAGCAGCCAAGAGAATCAAGCCAACCGTAAACCTGCCAGCATTAAAATGCTGTTTTCTATGTTGGGCGATAAGGATATCAATAAAGTCGTGCAACGTTTGACCGAAGCGGGCTTGTCTATTAGCGATTGGTTTATCGCTGAGATTGATTATCCACGGGCGGCGAGCACTGAGCAGCTGCAAAGTATCTTAGCAAGCTATGTCGATAATGCGCAAATACATGAGTTTAAACGTTTATCAGAAGCCACCGATGCCGTTATAAATGACAGTCAAGCGCAAGACTTAATCGTGGTATGTGGCTCGTTCCATACGATTGGTGAGGCGCTAGCGGCACTTGCCGATGATGATTTAAGTTAAAATCGTATTTATATAATGTTAATCTTAGCAGTAGCATGATGGCAGACAGTATGAAAAATATGCTTTATAATCAAATTGATTTAGCATCCTGCTATACAATGCTATGAGATAGAAGCTCAGCATAACCTTTATAAATGGATGGACGTAACCGGCGGCAATCGCAACTATTTAACTATCAAGGCTGTTTATCAAAGCGATTTAAACTATTTAAGTATATTTTTAAGACGACAGCTTTGAAATGATAGTTTTTAAGACGACAGCTTTGAAACGACAGTTGCGCCGCTCAATCAACCTTATTACCAACTAAGAGACGTAAACGGATGAACTTTTCGAGACAAGCCTTATTGGGCATTGGGATGATTATAGGCGGTAGCGTGATGCTATACGCCATGGTGCAACAAATTGGTGATAGCAATAAACCCCAACCAGCGTCAGCGATGATAGATAAGCCAAGCCCTGCACAAGAGTCTCCGCAGCCATTGACAACTGATATCGAGACTGAAAAGCGCATCTTGGCACAAAAACAAAAAGAGCGCGCCGCTCGTGTTGCAGAACAAGAAAAGCGTGCTCAGCAGTTCTTAACCGAACAAGAAGCGGCTGAAGCACAAGCACTGGCAAAAGCCCGTGCGGAAAGTCAGCAATATATGGCCAGTAGCGTACCAGCTGTTGAAGAAAGTAAAGAGTCAGAGGCTGCAAAAAACAACCTTGCAACGCCAACGGTAAAGCCTCGTACTGATAGCAACAGCAGCGCTACTGCTTCAGCTGCAAATGATGCAAAAGCTCGCGAGCAGCAAAAAGCAGCCCAAGCGCAACAAGAAGCTCAGCGCCAAGCCGCCCTTAAAGAACAAGCGGCTGCTAAGAAATTAGCAGATAGTAAAAAGGAAACCGAAGCAAAAAAGCAGGCTGATGCTAAGAAACAAGCGCAAGCTGCCGCTGAAAAAAAGCGAGAGGCAGTAGAAGCAGTTAAAAATGAGCCACCAAAGTCGCCTTCTGATTACCAAGTAAAAAGAGGCGATGGGCTGATTAAACTGGCGCGGCAATATAACATGCCGGTAGAAGTCTTGGCACAAGCGAATAATCTATCACCTTCGACATCACTACAACTGGGTCAAAGTATTACCATACCATCGCGCAAGCAGGTGGAGCGCTTAGCGCGTGAAGCAGCGGCAGCTGAGCAGGCGCGTGAAGACAAGCGTCAAAAAGAAGAAGCGCTAGCCAAGAAATCGGCCGATGCCAAGCGTGAGGCGCAACAGAAACTTAGTGAAGCGCGCAAAGAAGTGAAAGAAACCGATGCTAAAGGTAGCTTTGGCGTGCAAGTGGCACTGGCAAATGACCAAGCCAAAGCGGATGAGTTGGCAAAGAAATTCCAATCTGCCGGCTATCAAGTAAAAACTAGTCCTACTAGTCGCGGTGTACGCGTTATCGTTGGTCCTGAGCGTGGCAAAGTTGCGGCATTGGCATTAAAAGATAAGATTAACAGTGACCCCAAAGTTAATACGACAAGTGCTTGGGTCTTATACTGGCGCTAAAATAGCGTTTATGGTGCTGCAATCCGATAACTATCATTGCTAAATAAATAGCACAATTTTAATTAGGCTGGTTTATATTTTTATCGCTGTAGCTAATTTTATTCAAACACGACATCTATTGTCGTGTTTTTTGTTTTATCGTTTGCCGATTGGCGCAAGCTTGGTTACGATGAGCGCCGCTCTTTCCTATTTCTTTCTGTTCCTCTCTGTACTGTATAACCTGTCAGCCTACAAAGGCTGCCCTGTCGCGGTTGGCCATGTGTTGTCATTTTTTTTAGTGACATCAGCACACGTAGCTGACGGCTTTCATTATGTATAAGGTAAAACCATGTCATTTGGCGTTATATTTTTAATATTGGCGGTTGGATTTGTAGGGTTGATCACCCTGCCAAAACTGTTCTATCCTAAGCAAGTTACTGAACCTGAACCGCCGCCTGTACGCGGTGATGAGCTGGCTATTTGGCCCTTTGCGCCGATGCCCATTATGACGGACACGGAAGTGATATTTTTTAATAAGTTAAAAAATGCTTTGCCAGAATATCATATTTTTGTCCAAGTCCAGCTGTCACGTATCATCGAAGCCAATAGCAGTGAAACCTCAGAACGCAGTTTTTGGTTTAATCGTATTTGTCGTCAAAGCGTTGATTATGTCATCGTTGATGTCGATGCACAGACTACTTTGCTCGCCATTGAGCTTGATGATTGGACGCATAGCAGTAAGGCACGGCAAAAGGCCGATGATAAAAAGGATAAAGCGCTTGCCAGTGCGGGTATTGCTATCGTGCGTTTTCACGCCGAGCGTATGCCGAGTGCTGATATGCTGAGATATGAGCTGATGCAGGTGATTGAGAGTTATTGAAAGGCATAGATAAGTATTAAGAGGTATTAAACCCAAATAAAAGCTAGGCAAAATCAATCATCTACACCATCTCGCAGCCTAGGATAAATGACAATCGGTTTATCACCTTCAAAGTAGAGCCCTGTTTTTAAGATTCCGTTTTCAGAATTGATAAGTGGTAGCTGACGACCATCGTAGAAGTCGCGCTTGCTAAACCATTCGATATAATGGGCAGCGCGCAATACGCTGATATCAAACTTCGCAAGACTCATGCTATCAGTTTTATCGCACCATTCGTGCATGGGGAAGCTGGGTGTTAGCCAGTGAGGATAGACGAAATTAGCGATGTTCATTGGCAAAAAGAATCGCCCTTTTATGACACCATAACGCTTATCAATCTTAACTTGTCCATGCTTCTCAGTATCCACCCAAATGCTACAAAACTGCTTGGTTTGCATATGGGTCATTTTGCGCTGTAGATTGTCGTTGGAGTTGATCCCAACCCAATTAATCGGCGCAAAAGGTGCGGCACCCATAAAAAACTTAATCGCCAATTCCCAATGTTCAGTGAGCTTTTCCTCATGATTATATAAAATCAAATCCAGCTCACCAATCGTCTGTTTGCCATTGTATAACTGCACGTTATTAGCAAGCGTCTCATACGGATGTAATTTGCGCGCAAAGCCATCTTCTAGCCAAAATGACAATAAGCCTTCAAAGTGAAAACCTAAGCGATTAGGGCTCGGACGTTTTAATAAATAGCGGGTCAGCGCCTGATAGTCATTGGTGGTATCCAACTCCTTTAAACGCTGCTGATAAGCTTCAAACTGCTGTTGCCAAAAGCTTGCGCTATGTACGAAGATAGCATGGGTGTTTTGGTACGGTGCTACATCTAGCCACTTCGTCAAGACGTTAGGGCAGGCAAGCACATACGCCAAATCGCGCACATAAGGTCGCTGGTACGCTTCCCAAGGCGCATAATTGGCATGAGTTGCGAGAGTTGTAGGGCGTGGCACGCTAAGCTCAGACATAGGTCAAATCAGAATAAATATAAAGTATTTACCCTAGCGGCTCAATTGCTAAAAGTCTATAGGCAATCGTAATATGTTAAGATTGTCGTCATCTGGCAGCATATCTTTTGCCAATTATTCAATAATAATGAGGGTTAAAAAATGAAATATCTTTTGCAAGTCGACTTTCCTTATAGCGGACCTTTTGGCAGTGCGTTTTTTGACGCCATGAAAGAGCTGGCCGAAGACATTGCAACCGAGAACGGTCTGGTCTATAAGCTATGGACAGAAAATGAAGAGACGCAAGAAGCGGGTGGCATTTATGTATTTGATAATCTGAACGATGCCAACAGATATTTAGAAAAGCATACCCAAAGGCTGACCTCATTTGGTTTTAAAGACATTAAATCTAAAGTGTTTGTTATCAATGAAGCGCTAAGTACGATTACTAAAGCATCTTTGTAATACTTAATGGAGAATAAATAGTTAAGTATAAAAAAGCCAACCATTGATATCAATGATTGGCTTTTCTCTTTAACTACTATGTTTGGTCGGAACGGCAGGAAGTAAAGTATAGCCTGTATTCCTTGATTTATATGGGTTTTATGCTTTTGTTTTATGACGATACCAACAATAATACCAACAATCGTTTTTAATAACCCCCTTTTATGGCTGTTTGCTGCTTCACTCAATATTATTTTGTAATTATTTTCACTGTTTGCCGTTTCAACATTTCTCAACATGATAGGGCGGTGTGATTGTTCAGGACTTGGCAAGCGGTGACCGCTGCCATATGCATATTTTTACATAAGCGAAATTAAAAGTTTAGGGCTTGCATTTTGTCTGCATGGGGTTAAATTGCTAATCACTGCACGCGCTCAATAATGGCGCTTAAATGCGTGCGTTTATCATGCGTTTTCTGTGCGTTTACTCGCATCAATTCGCATAGCCTTACGATACCTGTCCGAAAAGTCCCTTATGCTGCCTCGCGATACTTGTCGCGAAACTACCCATCACGGGCAGAATATGCCCCGTGCGCGTACTGTTCCATAAACTACCCCCTAACGTGTCCAACAATTCATTTTTAGCCCTCTTACGGTGTCCGAAAAGTCCCTTACGATACCTGTGCATAAAGTCCCTTTTATGGACTCGCAAAATTACCCTTAGTCGATTTAGAACAGTCCGAAAACAGTCCCTTTTTATGGACTCCAAAAACTACCCTCCACGATGTCCAAAAACCTGCCCAAGTCCTTTTTAAAACAGTCCGAAAAACTACCCCTTTATGGACTCCGAAAACTCCTTTTTTATATTGTTCAAAAACCCTGTAATTGGTGCTTGCCTCGCGTACGCGCGCGATACTTGTACAGAAACTAGCTAAGCCCTTATGCTGCATGGCTTTGTGATATTTGCAATGATGAGGGAATGCCATGCAAAATGTTAGCATTTGTTAGCATTAGCGGCGTGTGATTTGGCTTTGAATGTAAGGTTTTATCAGGTCTTGGGCTGTGCAAAATGTTAAGTTCTGTCAAGTCGGCGGCTGTATTAATCGGTTTTGAATGTACGGTTTTATACGGTTCTAACCTTGTGGTAATCATGGGGTGGTAGGTGCTGCCAGTAATGAAATGAATGTAAGGTTTTGCTGGGTTCTAACGTGTCCGAAAACTAACCGTAATCTTACCGTTATTCCTACCCTTTGATATGCGATATAACCAAAATAGGATTTATCTATAATCCGCTACAGCCCTCCTATAATTCAGCCCTAAAACCGCCTTGTAACTTATGACTGGTAAAGGTTTTCGGCTCATTCACTTTTTATCAATCCGTAACTAAATAGTTAACTTAAATCACGTTTAATACGCGCAAAACTGCTCATATCAATTTAGGTTTACAGCCCCATGCTGATTTGCCGTTAAAACTGCCTTATAGCCCATGACTAGCCAGCGGTTGCCCTCCATTGGAGTTTTGGCAATCCGTATCGCTAAGTAAAGGTAATTATGCTCAATGCGTCCAAAAGTGGACTTATCTATTTTGTTTGACGGCTCTATGCTGTTTTAGTGAGGCTATAACGCTGTAGGCTAATGATGGTCATACTTTGGGCTTAACTTACCCCATTGGGGGTTGGGCAATCGGTAAAACGTGGTAAAAAGAATTATGCTTTTAAACCTTAACATTTATTAACATGCTGGCAGTCGGCAAACTGGTTTGAATGTTAACTTTTGACAACATGCTATCCCTGATTTTCAAGTGAGTATTGAGCGCCTACCCTAAGGTTTCCCTTAGGTTTTTGCAGTCCATAAAAAAGGCAGACGATAAACGCCTACCTTTGATTATTTTTGCTGTACCTTAGTTTTTTGCTTGGGACACTTGGGACAACGGGACAACGCCTGTGGTTATTGGCTTGTAGCTGTCCCAGCCCCTTTTTTGCCCTTGGGACACTTGGGACAGATTAACAAATTGAGCTACTTTGTCCCAGCTGTCCCAGTGGTGTTTTATTGCTTGGGACAGTGCCTAGCCCTTTCTGCGTATGGGTTGTCCCAGTTGTCCCAGCTGTCCCAGTGCTTTTAGTAGGTTCACAACTTAATATCTCGTTTTTGATTGCATAAACGCGCGTACGGTTTTTCTTGAATGGTAAAGATACTCTACACGTTCTGCGGTCGCTTTCTGTCACGTTCAATAGTCCAGCTTCATCTAACACTTGTAATACTTTGCTTTTATTGAATGGTGAACAGACTTCATCAAAGGTACTGGTAGAGAAATAATATTCGCCTGTGTCGTAGTTATGATAGCCAGCACGGTTTGTTATCTTAGTTTCAAAATCTTGGTGCATGTGAATGTGGCAAGGTTGAAAGCGACTACTGCCATGCTGTTCAATAAACGCCTTGATATGCTCTATGATTTGGCGCTGCTCATGCTCACCATCACGCCCATAGTTATCAAGCCAATTATCTAAGCATGTCATAACGGCTGTGGTTGCTTGTCCTGCTTGCCAGCCTGTAATACCTGCCAGTGTTGCCATCTCACCAGCAGCAGCCACAATAGCGAACCTTTTAGCGACTCTATGCGCTTGTGGGGCAAGGTCGCTGTAGTTGCTCATAAAGTCATTTACAAGCTGCCTAGCGGTGGCTGTGGTTGCTGCCTTGTCACTGGTGATATGTTCTAGCCATGCGATACCAGCCACGCCATAGTAAGCCTGTGATAACTCTTTTATCTTATCGGCTTGTCCTGCGCCTGTGTCTGCCAGTACCAAACTATCAAAGGTTTTTAAGCCTTTGCCAGCATCAGCATCTATATGCGCTACTCGAACCTCAATACCTGCATTGGTTTTCTGTCCTGCTTGCGCCATGAAGTTTTGCAGCGACTCCTCACCATTAGATAAAAAGATAATGCGCCACTCTTTGGCTATGCGGTTATGCCCTGTGGTGGTGCTACGTCCTTTGCCTTGACCATTAGCCAGCATGTAAACCGCTTTGCCTACTACTTTGGGGTCGCATTCGCTTATCTCGTCAAGCGGTAAAAAGCTGTCGTTATGTTCGCTTGCTGTGCCCTCTAAGGCGTTATCAGTGCTGCGCCATGTCTTAGTGTAGCTGTCAGGCTTGCCCCATACACTAGCAGCCAATTTAAGCGATAAAGACTTGCCCATACTTGATGAGCCTAAAAGGTGAAAACCGCCCCCGTCATCATCTAGCAGTGCGAGTAATTGACCAGCAAACGCGCAAGCAATAGAGAAAACAAAACGGCTCTGTTCGGCAAGTGGTTTGCATAACTCATCACGCCATTGTGCAAGCGTGCCTTGCTGGGCTATGGTGCTGTTGATTGCATGGGCAGACTGATAGACGATTAACTGCTTACCATCGCCGCCTATTGCACCATCAGGCAATATATATTGCGCCTCATGCCAGCCCAACCTATCTACGCATAACGCCCGTTTGTGAATAGGGTAGTTTTGAATATAGGTGTCTAAGTAGCTGCGCTGTTTTGGGTTGGTAGTAATGTTTAATCCTTGACTGGCAAGCTCTTTACGATACTCACGGGCATCACCTTGTAATAAAGCAAGTGGCATTGACCATGTGTGTAGCTCGCTGTCATCATCACGCCATTGCAGTAACCGCCCCCATGTACCGCTGCTTATGTCCCTTGTCTTAGCGATAACCTCAATCGGTGAACAAATAAACGCCTTAAACTTAAAGGTTATGTTTGCTGGGTCGTCATCGTTGTACTTCACAAAAAACAGCCCATCATGGTATAGCTCAAAACGTCCATCAGCATAAATCATCGGTTCATTCAGCTGTGGGTCATCGCGCCATTCAGGATAATAAGCGGTATCTTGTAAGCTGATTAGCTGGGTGTCATCAGCTGCCAGTATTGCCTCATAACTATCATCTTGTAGCATTGTGACGATATGAGCCACGGTAACCAGTGCCTTAGCATTCACACCTGCCAATAGGTTTATTAAACCCTTATTATCAAGTGTCATAGGCACGGTAACGGGCGCGGCGCTGCTCCAATGCTGAACCATCTTTTTAAGGTGCTGGTTTGTCTTTTGAGGGCTAACAATGATTGTCTTATCGCTAGCCATTAAGTATGAATGAACCTCAATACCATCATCTATAGTATCAAGTGCTATCACCTCATTGGCTTTGTTTAGCTCACCCATGACGATAGCGCCATACCCTGTAGGGTCAATGACAATGGGCTTAGCTTTGCTGTTTGGGGTGTAAAATACTGCGCCTACAATATCGCCTTGTTTATCGGTCAATCGTAGGGCTATCGTGCCAGCTGTCGGTACTAATGAAGCATCATCTGTAGTAAGATTGTCGGTGACGTTGAGCAAGCTATTAGGCGATAGTAGGTCATATAGTTTAAGCAATAGCTTATCGTTTGCCAGTCCTTGCCGTGTGACTGCATCAAAACTATTCATTACCACTGTAAAGCCTGTGCTAAATGCACGGGCTTTTTCATGGGTGGCTGTTTGTGTAGTGGTCATCTAGTCCCCCTTGCTTGTGACTGGTTCGGCTTGCGCTGCTCTCTATACTTCTTGTAGTAGTTTTTGCGCTTGGCGTGCTTACGGCTTTGCTTTGGTGGGTAGGTTTTCATTATTTACCCTCCCTGCCGTAGCGAGTCATTGCTAGGGTTTCTTTGATTGAATTTACCTGATTTTGTAATAGGTCATACCACGTTACCGTAGCGTCATGCGTCAATCGCGCCATTGATATAGCGGTGTGTTGCTCTATTTTTTCGTAGTGAATAAGTCCTAACAGACTACCAATGTCACTTATTACAATAGACGCGCTTTCAATGTCACAAGCAATATCCGATAAATCAAAAGCAGATATTAAAATCACTTCTTTATCGTCTGCTTCGGTGGTGTCTATTACTTTGCGCTGGCTTGATTGGCTACCACTGTATAGCGTTGCTATTGCTTGGCGGTTGGCTTTGGTGTCATGGAATAATAACGGCGCGGCATCATCGCGGCTTACCTTGCCGTCATTGCAGTAATGGTATGTTTTACCGTTGGTGGTAAAGCCTAAACAATCATATTCTTTATCATTGAATAGCTTGTAAGCGCCATTGCCCACAGATGGGCATAGCACGCTATCACCTGCCTTGAATGTGGCTGGTGTGCTGTTGGTAGTGGTTTGAGTGTTTGAGGTCGTACGGATTGATTTACCCATGATGGATAACTCCTTGCGTTGTTTTTTGAGTGAATGCCACGCTATACGATAAAAGTATAGGGTGACGGGTCTTACTCTCGGTCACGCAAGCAACCGCCCTGCATATTCGCCTTACGGCTATTTTATTTTGCAGCGTCAACCCGTCATAGTCGGTTAGCAAATGATTTGCTATAGATATGATGGTTTGCCCCCTTGATGCGCTTAAGTGCGCTTGTGGGGCTATGCTTGAATAGATAGTGACAGCTTGAGAGGCTGCGCTATTATCAGGCATAAAAAAAGCCAATAAGTAACGGCTTGGCTTGCCGCTTGCGTGTTCTTTTGAGAGGTCTATATAGTAACCATTGTTGGTATTGGTTGCAATCTGTTTTGCATTGACGCGCTGGCAAGCTACCAATGACAGTAGTAAGCCAATACCTGCCACCCATGCCATGAATATGATAAAGCTAAGTAGTAAGCCGCGCTTATGTGGCTGTGTGCGATTGTGTGCCCCGTGGTCGGCTTTTAGATTGGTTTTGTTATCGTTGGTCATTTCTTACGTCCTCCACGTTAAAGGCGATTTCTGCTATATTTTTCGATAGCTCTTTTAATGACTCCACTTGTCGGCTGCCTGTCGGTAACAAGCTGCCTAACATTTTTACTTCTATTTCTGCTAATTGGGTCATGGTGTTAATGATGGTCACATTGGCGTGCAAGGTAATGATTAGCTGGTCGATAAAGCCATCAGGCATCATCAGCACGCCCTGTTCTTTTAGCCCGTCCATGACTTGAGTTATAAAGTCGTTATCACTCATGGTCTGTTGCCCCCAGTTCAGGCAGTAATATAAGCCCGTCCATCATCTCGCTTAAGATGGTTGCTAGTTCACTATTAGCGAGTAAGGCGCTTTTAACTGCCACTATCACGCCCTTGCTTGCGTCATCATCGGTCTTGATAGCACTAAGCGCCATTGATAGGTGTTCGCTATCGTTTGATAGGTCTTGTATGCGGTCATTAATGACAGACAGATAATAGCTATCTACTGCCACTGGGCGCGGCTCTAATATGTCGTTTGATTGGCTCATTTAATTCACCTCACTGTTAGATAGTTCGCTTTCAAGTAATGTTGCTTCATCAAGCCAATAAACAGAAAACCACTTATTGTTATGTTTGACCATTTCACTTTGAATGGTTAATCCAGCCGTTCGTAAGTCATGTATGCGCTGGGCTAGGCATGTGATTTGGTAAAGGCGGTAAGCGTCCCATGTGGTGATTGTTGCCCCTGTCATCAGGTGCGCTCTAACAATCTCTATTTGGGTTTTAGGTGCTTGCTCGTTTGTCACTGGGGCGGTAGCGGTGGCTGTAGTAGTCATGGCTCTATACCTCGCTAGTGGTTGAGGTGTGAGAATTAAGCCATTCGTGAACGTCTGCATAGCTCCATGCTGTCATGGTAGGGCTTAGCTTCTTGCCAGCTGGGAAACGTCCATCTTTTGACCATTCAAACAAGGTGGTTTTGCTAAAAGGTAGGAACGGCAAAATGTCCTTTGCTCTGCCCATGCCAGTAGTAGGCAGTTGCATAGCTTGATTGTTTGCGGTGGTTGGTTCAGTGTCGTTCGAGGTGTCACCAGTAAAGGGAATAACTGGTGCGTTTTGGGTGGCTTGTTGCTGTGTCATTTTAACTGCTCCATATCGTATGATTTGCACCGCTGCGGTGTGCTGCGATATGGATAGAATAGACAACAAAAAACCCTCTAAATAGAGGGCTTACGGGCTGTAAAAGGTATTTAACGGGGTGTTTATTCCGTGATAGGTAATTGTTTTTTGAACAAAAGGTCAATATTTACTTTTTGCTTTTCATCATCGCTTTGTCTGCCCTGTTTAAAACCTAAGTTTTTTAAGTGATTATCGTACAAGGTGTCATATGTTACCGTTAAATTATTGGCTTTATCTTGCTGTTCATCAGCTAGCACAAACGCTAATTCTTTCATGTATGGCACTATATAGTTAGCTATATCGCCTTTTCTTAACTTGCCTTTGTAGTCTAATTCAATCAATACAGCAGCAAGGCTTCTATTAAACTGCTTGATAGCCTCTTTCTTTATATTGTAAATGTCAGTGTTTGACTGTGTAATGCTATCAGCTGGCTTGGCTGCTAGTTCAGTTTTGGCTTTTGCTAATTGGCTTTCTAGCTCCGATATTCTTTTTTCTGCTATCTGTTGAATTAAAGCTGTGCTTTTCTTTGTGCTTTCAAAATTGCGTTTATAGTGGTCACGTTCTGACTCAAGATATTTATTATTTATTGATAACTTATCTAACTTATCTTTACATTCGGTCAGCCGTTGTCTATCACCTTCATATAGCGTTTTTTGGATATTGTAAAAAGCTTCAGGTTGTCCTTTCTTATTAAATAGTTCTTGATATTGGGCTTTAATCTTTTCGTTTTCAGCTCTTAGGGTGTCGTATTCTTTGGGTAGTCCTTGATAAAAAGCCAGTTCATCACTGTCATTATCATGTTCAGCGTGTGTTATATCGGGTGATTCGGTATTAAATATTATCTGTTCGTCTAGCTGCATACCTATATTAACTAGCTGCTCTACAAATCTTTTTTTAGCGAACCCTAACTTATATATAGGGTTGCCTATTCCAATATTTCCACAGTCAAGACACGCTTTCAACTCATACGCGATAGACTCAAAAGTAATAAAAGGCTCGTACTGTGAATGCTCATTACTACTGCATACATAGACAGCTTTAACTGAAGTAGGGGTGATGAGTAGTAAGTAAGTCTGCTGTCTTAAAAGTGAACCTACTATAAGGTCAAAGGCTTGTTGTAAAGTACCTTTGCCATGTTCCGATACAAAATAAGCACTATCAAGAATTGATATAAACTGCTTATTCATTCGCTGTTCTTGCTGTTCAAAAAAACTCACATTCACACCCCTACACCCTTTAATCAAAATAGGTGCAAGGCAGTGACAGCATAAGGGTGTGTAAATAGCTGTCGTTCGGGTAATTAGTCCTAGCCTTGCATAGTCGTTACAGCTAAGCCATGCCCTCATCATTGACAGCATTGGCAAGTGTGTCTGTTATCCATTGGTTTAGGCTCATACCGTGGCTAGTAGCAATCGTGGTTACTTGCTCGTGTAGCTCACTTGGTAAACGGGTCATAAACTTACCTGAAAAGCTCTTATAGGGGTCAATGCCTTGTTCTTGGCAAACGTCCAAAAAGGTTTGTAGTGACTGCTTACCCTCATTTTCTAAAGCGGCAATGCTGTCACCATAAAAGTCTGCCCCACCATTTAACCCTACAAACTCCCCACGAAATAAATCTAATTCAGGGTCGTATTGAATGATGGCTTTATGGTCATTAATCATCATAATGTTTTGCATGATTATTCCTTATTATTAGTTACGGGGGCAGTGTCTTTGGCTTCATCAATAGGGCTATACCCTAAACTATCTAGCCATTTACGAACGCTAGCGACTGCGCCCTTATCTGTTGTGGGCTGGGGGTGTGGTCGGTGGTAAACTTGTACTTCACCATCTAACACTACCGCTATTCTTGAACCTGCCCGTTCGCTAACATCTGCACCTAATGCTATAAATAGGGCTTCAATGTCTGCCCATTTTATGTTTGCTGATATAGGCTTAGTAAAAATAATATTAAGTGTCTTTAGGTGCTTACGCTGCATGTTATTTCCTTAGCTCTACGGTCATTATAGTATCATATAGTGGTACTAACAATAGTTATCTAGCCATGCTTTTGTGCTTGTTGTTTAAAGTCTGCACGTATTAAGTTATCAATCTTGCCAGCGTAAGCATCATCAATGAAGTTTGCCCATTCATTCATCATCTTGGTTCTATAGGGTAAATGCTGCGCCCCGTTATAGGCTTTACTTATTTTGTTCTCTTTCTCATGTGCCAGCTGTAGCTCTATCGCTTCGTGCATGTATTCCTGTTCGTGTAGGGTAGTGCTGGCAAGTCCTCTAAAGCCGTGCCCTGTCATTCTGCCCTTATAACCCATGCGCCATAGGGCAGTGATAAAAGCGTTTGTACTGTATGGCTTACGGGTTGAGGTATTAAAGAAAACATACTTGTCCGAAAAGCCTAGCGCCTTGATTTGCTCTAAGATTGCTATTGTTTGAGGGGCAAGCGGTACTAGGTGTGGTCTGTCCATTTTCATTTTGTCGGCTGGTATGCGCCATAACTTAGCTTTGTAGTCTATCTCGCTCCATTCCATAAAGCGCAATTCTTGCGTTCTCACAAACGTATAGCACATAAACCACAAGCCTAGCTTCACCAGTAGGTCACCCTCATAGGCGTTAATATCTTGTAGTAGCTTTGGTAATTGCTGGCTGGTGATACGGCTATGGTGCTTCACCTTATGGGGCTTTAAGGCTTCGGTTAGGTCGTTGGCTGGGTTGAGGTTGGTTAAGCCCTCACGGATTGCTTGCTTAAAGATTTGCCCTGTTTGACGCATTGCACGCCTTGCCATATCACTAGCGCCCCTTGCTTCGATAGCTTTACCGATAGCCAAAACATCAGGCGCGGTTATGTCCTCTATGTTCATGTGTCCAATGACGGGCTTAATATCGCGCTGGTATTGTGAGTAATCACGGCTATAGGTGGTAGCGGCAATGTGCGCCTTACGGTCATCATGCCACCGCTGGGCTATGGTATCGAACGCCCTTGAACCATCATTATCTGCTTGTGTCTTTTTCTTATCGTCTTTAGGGTTGATGCCATCAGCTATAAGCCTTTTAATCTCAATATTGCGCTGGCGTGCATTTTGTAGGCTCATTACTGGATAAGTGCCAATAGTGAGGGTTTGCTGTTTGCCTTGCCACCTGTAGGCGCTAATCCATGACTTAACGCCCGTATAACGCACCCATAATTGCAGCCCGTTACCATCACTGTGTTTATCAGGTCGTTTTGTTTCAATCGAGGTGCTACTAGGCTGTAGCTTGTTGATACCTGTATGGGTTAGGGGCATGGGGTTATCCTTTGTTGGTATTGTCCATGTTGGTACTGCTCAATACCAACAATAATACCAACATTCTATATGGAACGCCATACACCTATATAACGCTCAATACCTGAAAAACGCCCAAAATAAAGGGCATACGGTCAATGACGGTATGCCCTAATATTGTGTTTGGTCGGAACGGCAGGATTTGAACCTGCGACCACTACACCCCCAGTGTAGTGCGCTACCAGACTGCGCTACGCCCCGAATGACTGACTATTTTACGCAAAATTATGCATATTGCAAGGGCTATTTATTTTAGCCAAAATCTACAGTCGCATTTTACTTATCATAGTCAGCATAACCAATGAGCAGTTAACCTTAACCCAATAGCTCTTTTAGGATTTGGTTTACTTGTTGTGGATTGGCACTACCACGGCTGGCTTTCATCACTTGCCCGACCAGACCGTTAAAGGCTTTTTCTTTACCGCCGCGATACTCGTCGACCATCGCTTGATTTTTCGCGATGACCTCTTCAACAATGGCTTTGATAGCGCCGGTATCGGTTTCCTGCTTAAGACCTTTTTCTTCGATGATTTTATCAGCGGCGTCATCAGCGTCGCCGCCTTCACGCTCATAGAGAGCACTAAAGACTTTCTTAGCCAATTTGCCAGATAAGGTATCGTCTTTAATACGCGCTAGCATACCAGCCAATTGCTTGGCACTGATAGGCGAGTCGATGATGTCTTTATCATCTTTGTTAAGTGCACCGAGCAGATCGCCCATGACCCAGTTAGCCGCCATTTTGGCATCTTGTTGTCCAACCTCAGCGACGACATCTTCGAAATAATCGGCTAGCGGACGGCTACCGGTTAGGATACGAGCGTCATATTCTGATAGACCAAGTGCCTCTTCAAAACGTGCACGGCGGGCAACAGGCAATTCAGGCATCGCTGCACGAATGCTATCAACGGTATGCTGCTCGATACGGACAGGCAGCAAGTCAGGGTCAGGGAAGTAGCGATAATCGTTGGCGTCTTCTTTGGTACGCATGGTACGGGTTTCATCGCGCTCAGGATCGTATAGCATCGTCGCTTGGATGACTTTACCGCCGTCCTCAATGATATCGATTTGGCGCTCGATTTCACGGTTGATAGCGCGCTCGATAAAGCGGAACGAGTTGAGGTTTTTCAGCTCAGTACGTGTGCCAAGCTCGCTTCCTGGCTTGCGCACAGAAACGTTACAGTCGCAGCGGAATGAGCCTTCTGCCATGATGGCATCAGAGATACCAAGCCATGTGACCAGCTGGTGAATGGCTTTGATATAAGCAAGGGCTTCATGAGCTGAGCGCATATCAGGCTCAGAGACGATTTCGATTAATGGCGTACCAGCGCGGTTCAAATCCACGCCCGTCATGCCATCGACAGCATCATGCACCGATTTTCCAGCATCTTCTTCTAAATGGGCGCGGGTGATACCCATACGTTTAGGGTATTCGTTTTTCTCGCCTTCATTGACCACCACGTCGATATAACCCTTGCCAACGATAGGATTGGCCATTTGGGTAATTTGATAGCCTTTTGGTAAATCAGGGTAGAAGTAGTTTTTACGATCAAACGTATTAAATAAACCCAGCTCAGCATTGACGCCAATGCCGAATTTTAAGGCGCGATCGACGACGCCACTGTTTAATACGGGCAAGACACCCGGCAGACCTAAATCGACGATACTGGCTTGGGTGTTTGGCTCATGACCAAAGTCAGTCGGTGCGCTGGAAAATATCTTACTTTCAGTATTAAGTTGGCAGTGAATCTCAATCCCGATGACCACTTCATAGCCATCGACGAACAGCTCTTTGCGGACGATTTCTTGGTGAGCGGCATTATCAGTAGTAGTTGCTGTGTTCATTATACCGTCTCCTTCGCGATGGTAGAGTGTTGTAAATGGTGGTCGGTATGCTGCTGGAATAGGTGCGCGGTAGAGAGCAACTTGCTTTCTTGCCAATACTGACCAATCAATTGCAAACCAATTGGCAAACCGTTTGAGGTTAAACCAACAGGCTGACTAAGTGCAGGTAAACCGGCTAAGTTAACACCGATGGTATATACGTCACCCAAATACATCGTTGCAGGGTCGAGGTCTTCACCAAGCTTATAAGCAGCAGTTGGCGCGGTTGGACTGGCGATGACATCACAGTTAGCAAAAGCGTCTTCGAAGTCTTTGACAATGAGTCGACGTACTTTTTGAGCCTTGGTGTAATAAGCATCAAAGTAACCAGCAGATAGCGCGTAAGTACCGGTCAAAATACGACGTTGTACTTCAGGGCCAAAGCCTTCTGAGCGTGAGCGCGTGTATAAGTCGAGAAGGTCGGTTGGGTTTTCACAGCGATAACCAAAACGCACGCCATCAAAACGTGACAGGTTCGATGAGGCTTCCGCTGGTGCGAGCATATAATAAGTCGCAAGGGTAATCTCAGGGTCAGTAATATTGACCTCTACAATCGTTGCACCAAGCGCTTCGTATTGCTTTAGCGCTGCACGTACCGCTTGCTCGACTTCCGTATCTAGTCCGCTCGTAAAGTACTCTTTTGCCACGCCAATACGTAAGCCTTCTAATGGCTTCGCGTTATCACCAGCGGCAGTGACCGCAGCATTCAAATCTTGGACATAATCTGGCATATCATGTTTGATAGAAGTGGCATCGCGTGGATCATGACCAATCATCGGTTGTAGCAGATAAGCACAGTCCATGGCACTACGACCCATGCTACCTGCTTGGTCAAGACTTGAGGCGTAGGCAATCATACCGAAGCGCGAGATACGACCATAAGTTGGCTTGATACCGGTTAAACCACAAAATGACGCTGGCTGACGAATAGAACCACCCGTGTCACTAGCGGTAGCAACGGGCACAAAGCCTGCGGCGACGGCGGCAGCACTACCACCTGATGAGCCACCGGGGACGTGATTTAGATTCCAAGGATTGTGTACCGCACCATAATGCGAGCTCTCATTATCCGAGCCCATCGCAAACTCATCCATATTGAGCTTACCAAGGCTAATCATGCCCGCTTTATCGATATTGGTGACGATAGTTGCATCATAAGGTGAGATGAAGTTATGTAGCATTTTTGAGCCACAAGTCGTCAATACACCTTGGGTACAAAAAATGTCTTTATGTGCCATTGGTACGCCAAGCAGCGGACGCTTGTCGCCTTGGGCACGCATCTCATCTGCTGCTTGTGCTTGTGCGCGCGCGGTTTCAGAGGTATGAGTGATAAAACTGTTAATCTTGCTGTCGAGCGCGTCGATGCGCTTTATATAATGTTCAGTTAATTCCGCGCTGCTAAATTGTTTGTCTTGCAAGCCCGTAATAAGCTGCTGGGTACTTAAGAGGTGAAGTTCAGACATAAGGTGTCGTCCGTCAAAATGTGAGTAGCAGTAAATAGGATAAAATAAAGGTAAAAATTATTAGAATAATTATTCAATCACTTGTGGCACAAGGTATAGACCCGCTTCAACAGCAGGCGCCATTGATTGATTGCGCTCGCGATTGATATCGTGTTTGGCGACGTCTGCGCGCAAATCTTGGCAAACTTCATGAATGTTTGACAAGGGTTTGATATCGGTGGTGTCTACATTACCAAGCGTTTGCATCAGCTTTAGTACTTTGGTGATATCGTCAGCGTAGCTGCTGGCGGTGTCTTCATCAACACCTAAGCGCGCAAGGCGGGCAACTTCTAAGATTTCTTGACGGCTGACAGTATTTTCAGTCGCTGGGGTTGGCTGTGACATAATTTCTCCAGTTAAGGACAGTTTTTATTAGAGTAGGGTATGACTAAAATGGGTCAGTATTAAGAGAGATAATCGTTAAAACATACTAAAACAGGTTAAAAAATATTAAAACACAAGCTCTATCTGTATGTTTTATAGAGAGTGTCCTTATTATAAAGCATCTCAGCCAAGATTACAGAGCAGGGCTTTGATTGCTGCATTATTATCTATGCTTTATTGGTCTTTATGCTGCATTCATTTTTATGTTTTGCTCGTTGGCTTTATGAGGCGCTGCTGTTATTAAGCCTTGCTGTTACTAAGCGCGCAACTGTCTTTATTAATATAGTCAATCTTAAATGAAACAAGTACAAGTATTATAACGCGCTACTGGTATTCATTTTCCTTGCTTGCTGTGCCTACGCAGACAGAGGCTGCGCAAAATGAATACCAGTAGCTCTGTGTTCATTTTATAGCGGATCGCCTATAGGCTGACTTTAGAAAACAGCCCTAATTGCAAAATTGACCGGATAGTTATGGATTGATTATCAATTAGTCACTATTTGGTTATGAAATACGTTACAGTATGCACCCACTGCTAAGCAAATTAATAAGCAAAACACTCAGCAGAAATGTCACATGGCTGTAGCGCCTTGTTAGTTATTGAATTAAATGATGTTTCATATAATGGAGTGGTATTGTCCGCCATTTCAAACTTTGTAACAACTTTTAGCGCTTAAGAGCAAAATCCTAGCGTACTGATGCAAATATCTGTGTTTTTTTTGAGCTAAATCGGTATAATTTAGCTCAGTTTTTGCATTTCATCATTATGGCTTCGGTTTGACTTGTTGCGATGATAAACTCTCGCCACAGGTCATGTCTAACGACGACCTGCTCAACACTGACGAGTAAACCCTCAGTCAATTTCGTTCGCCTCATTCGCCTCATTTGTAAGACGCTGGATATATTAGTCATGAACCTGTTTGGATTTTTATCAAATAATATCGCAATCGACCTCGGTACTGCGAACACCCTTATTTTTATTCCTGGTAAAGGCGTGGTGCTCGACGAGCCTACGGTGGTCGCGCTACGAAGTAATCGTACCCAGAACCCTACCGTTGCTGCCGTTGGTATTGATGCCAAGCAAATGCTAGGTCGTACGCCTGCCAATATTACGGCGATTCGCCCGTTAAAAGACGGCGTGATTGCGGATTTTGAAGTGACGCAAAAAATGCTCAAGCATTTTATCACTAAGGTAAGAGCCAAGCGTTTTATGGCACAGCCTAACGTGGTGGTTTGTGTTCCTTGCAAATCAACCCTTGTTGAACGTAAAGCGATTCGCGAAGCGGTCTCATCAGCAGGCGCAAGCAAAGTATTGTTGCTAGAAGAGCCTATGGCGGCAGCGATTGGTGCTGGCATGCCGGTTCATGAAGCCAGTGGTTCGATGGTCGTTGATATCGGTGGTGGTACCACTGAGATTGCTGTTATCGCCTTGTCAGGTTGCGTCTATGCGGAGTCGATTCGTATCGGTGGCGATATGTTTGATGAAGCGATTATCACTCATGTACGCCGTACCCACGGTTGCGTGATTGGAGAAACCACCGCTGAGCGTATTAAACAAGAAGTTGGCTCGGCATTAAATGAAGACAGCCAGCTAGAAGTTGAAGTTCGCGGTCGTAGTATGGCAGAAGGCGTGCCAAAGACCTTTACGGTCAATTCTGAAGAGGTGCAAAAAGCCCTTAGCGATCCATTAAGTGGTATCGTCAGCGCAGTAAAAACCGCACTTGAGCAAACACCACCTGAGCTGTCATCAGATATCGCAGAACGCGGTATTGTCTTAACGGGCGGCGGTGCGTTATTAAGAGGTTTAGATAAGCTGATTTCAAAAGAAACCGGTCTACCTGTTACTGTTGCTGAAGACCCATTAACTTGCGTCAGCCGTGGCGGTGGTATTTCGCTTGATTTTATCAATAACAAAAGTCTTAATATGATTTTTGTCTAAATCGGTAATGCTTATATAGGTGGTGCTGTTCATATAGTTGGTACTGTTTATTTCGTACTGCCTATATAGTTAGTAATCAGGCATGGCTATATTTGCTCTGTTTGATGAACGCTAGCATGACATTGCGTGGGCGCTTTATCATAAAAACCGTTTTTTCTTATTCGTTTTATTCTATTAAAGGTAGCCAATCAGGTTGCCTTTAATAACATTAATCCATGCCAAAATTCATGCTGAAATTAAATAGCAGCAAGATATTACTTGCTTGGTCATTTTGGTCATTGATTTTTAGCATTGCTATAGTTAGTTTAAAATAAAAACACTACGTTATAGCTATGTGCGACTGGTATAAATTTTCCTTGTTTGCTGTTATCACAGAGGCTACGAAAAATCCATCCCAGTCGCACGGTATAGATTTTGAAATTGTATCGATTTTAAAGTAGTTCTACTATATCGAGATGCTAAGTACAAAATTTTGATAGGGTCATATTTTATATCTTGATATTTGCTATTGTTATGTCAAGTAGCCGTTATTGCTCACATTAAAACCTCTAGATTAGACCAACTATGATTCCAAGTATTTTTGCTCGCCAACCGCTAGCGCTTCGTAAGACTGCTATTGTATTGATAGTGGCGCTGATATTGATGTGGTTTGATAGCAAAAATCCAGAATGGTTCAATCCCATACGTACGACCACCCATGCCGCCATGCAGCCCATTTATGAGCTGTCGTTATTGCCAAGCTATGCAAAACACTGGTCAAGTGGCAGTCTGCAATCTAAAGAAGCGCTACGCCGCGAAAACATGCAGCTAAAATCGCAACTTATCCATGCCCAAGCTAAGCTGCAGCAGCAAGATTATATCTTGGCACAAAACGCCCGCCTGCAAGGTATCCTATCGACGACACGTCCCGAACAGTTTGATTTAAATTTGGCCCAAGTGATTGGTACTGATACCAATCTGCTCAGGCAAATCGTGGTGCTCAATAAAGGCGAGCAAGATGGCGTGCAAGTGGGTCAAACGGTCATCGATGAAGACGGTATCTTAGGGCAGATTATTAATGTCTATCCTAATACCAGCCGCTTGTTATTGATTACCGATGAGCAGCAATCAGTTGCCGTGACCGTCAAGCGTACGGGACAGCGCGCCATTGTCACCGGTGAGGGCATACCGACCTCTTTACGCCTTAATTACGTCTTTAAAACCTCAGATGTGCGCGTCGGTGATGAGCTGGTGTCATCGGGATTGGGTGGGCGTATACCGGCAGGCTATCGGGTTGGGCGCATTGCTCATGTCGAAGATACGCAAGCCGATAACTTTAGAAGTATTGAAGTCACGCCAGCGGCAAACTTTATCGACAATGCTTACGTGCTGGTGCTACAAGATAAGCTGAGCAATGAACGCAATGCAGGCATCAGTGAAAATTAATAGCTTATTCATAAGCATGCATAGCTTGTCATAATCCATAGCGTGCATGTATGGATAGATGGATGAATGATATCCAAAGATATTATTAACCGTTAACCGCCGTGTTATTCCCCTCAATGCTAGATTAATAGTCAAATAGCAGCCGCTAAACACTCGCTAAAGGTAAGTATTCATGGCATATCCTGATTCTGATAATGCAACTGGGCTGTTGCTTGCCGTGATTGTCCTGAGCTTTATTGTCGCCTCCTCGCTCAGTGTTTATCCGTTAAGCCCGAGCATGGCAACATTGCGCCCGATGGTTATGATGATGGTGCTGATTTTTTGGTTACTGTTTCAACCACGTTATGTTGGGGTTTTTGCCGCCTTTACCATTGGCATCATCGCTGATTTGTTGATGGACACACACTTAGGTCAGCAAGCCTTTGCTGCCGTGATGGTGGCATTGGTGATAAAAGTCACTAGCATCTATATCAGACAGCTAAATACCATCAGTGCGTGGTTAATTGCCAGCCTAGGATTGGTCATCTTTCAAGTCACTTTATGGATACTACAGATGTATATCCAAGATACCTTTGTCGCCCAATCTGCCTTATCTTTATTGATGAGTATTATAAGTTGGCCATTGGTGCTATTTATATTACGCAAATTTGCGCGCTGATTTTAGATGCTTATTAGGGCGTGTCCTCATTTTAAAAATGGTGATAAAAATGAGATAAATTGTAGCCAAACGAGGAAAATAGTGCAGTTAATATCGGGATATTACCCAGCTATTTGACGAGGTTTGGCAAAATTTAGCCATTTTTAGCCCATTTAGATGTCCATCGATTGAATTGAGGACACGCCCTAATCTGCAACAATAAAAAGTCATGAATTTATAAAATAAGAGAATAGCAATGAAACTCATTTTAGCGTCTGGCTCACCGCGCCGTCATGAGCTGTTAACCAGAGCGCAACTGGACTTTACGGTCATGAGCATCGATATTGACGAAACGCCTCATATTGACGAAGCACCCAAAGCGTATATTGAACGTATGGTCGCTACTAAGGCAGAGGCAGCAGTCGAACAATTAAATAGAGCATTGAATAAAAAGTTAAACGACAAACAAGCTGATTTACCCGAATCCATTATTATTTTAACCGCTGATACCATCGGTGTCTTAGCAGACGGCAAGACAGTGTTGGTTAAACCGGCTGATCGTGAAGACGCTTATCGCATGTGGCAGCAGATGTCTGATAATGTCCATGAAGTCTGGACAGCGGTGCAAGCAACTCATGTAGCATTCTCCTCTAAAGCGGCTAACAATCCAAATCATAAGCCAGTATTGCAAGTCGTGAATCAGCAACGAATCACTGAGCGTACCGAAGTGACCTTTATACCTTTAACCATAGAGATGATGAGTAATTACTGGGACAGCGGCGAGCCTGCTGATAAAGCGGGTGGTTACGGCATTCAGGGTTTGGGTGCAGCATGGGTGAGCCGTATTAATGGCAGCTATACCAATGTGGTTGGTTTGCCGCTGGCACAGACATTGGCGCTTATAAACAAGATGCAAATAAATGACATGCAAGTAAATGACATGCAACTAAAAGAAATGCCAGAGGATAAAGCTAAGGTTGTCAATTCGCTAAAAGCAGATGGCTAACCTTTATGCACATAATGACACGGTAGGGTGATGGGCAAACGCAAGGTGCATTTGGTACACTGTGAGGCTACCAAACTATGAACGCTTCACAAGAAAGCTGAGTGATAAGAGAAAATATTATGTCCGAAGAGCTGCTGATTAATATTAGTCCCATGGAATCTCGGGTCGCCGTGTTGGATAACGGTGTCTTAGGCGAGATTTATATTGAGCGTCATCATAAACTGGGTTTGGTCGGCAATATCTATCTAGGGACGGTGGTACGTGTGCTTCCTGGTATGCAGGCAGCCTTTGTTGATATTGGACAATCGCGCACCGCATTTTTACATGTCAATGATATGCAGCGTGAACCGCGTCCAGTCGCCGAAAAGAAAAACAAATCCCAAGACTCGACCAATAACGAACGCACTATTATAGACGCTGCTACTGATGAATTAGCAATCACGCCGCCCGTTGTCAGTGCGCAAAGCACTGAAGTCGTCCCCGTTACAAAAACTCTGATTCAGCATCGTCTGCACGAAAGCCAACGTATTTTAGTACAAGTCACCAAAGACCAGCTCGGTAGCAAGGGTGCGCGTCTAACCACCAATATCTCGCTACCATCACGTTATTTAGTGTACCTGCCATCAAGTGAGCATATCGGTATCTCGCAACGTATCGATGGCGACGAAGAGCGCACACGGCTGAAAACTGAACTTGCTAGCCTGATGCAAACGGTCAATCTAAAAGGCGGTCTGATTGCCCGTACGGCGGCTGAGCGTGTCCCTGTCGATAAGCTTGAAGAAGATATTTACTATTTATTGCAGCTGTGGCGCACTATTTGTGCCCGTCGCCAAGAAATGAAGCCCAATCAAAGCTCCGAGCTTATCTATCAAGAGTTATCGCTGCCACTGCGCTCGATTCGTGACTTGGTACATGCCGATACCGAAAAAGTGGTGATTGATAATGAACAAATTTATGAGCAAGTTAGATACTTTGCCAAAGAATTTGTCCCCTTTGTCTATGACCGCATTGTGCATTATACCGCTGAGCAATCACTGTTTGATGTGCACCGTGTCGAAGACGACTTACGCGACGCCCTAAAACGGCGGGTTGACTTAAAGTCGGGTGGCTATCTGATTATCGATCAGACTGAAGCCATGACCACGATTGATGTCAATACCGGCTCATTCGTTGGCGCGCGCTCGTTAGAAGATACCGTTTATAAAACCAATCTCGAAGCCACCCATGCTATTGCACGGCAGCTACGTCTGCGCAATCTAGGTGGTATTATTATTCTAGATTTTATTGATATGCTTGAGCAGCAGCATAAAGACGATATTTTAGAGAGTTTGCAAGCACAGCTGACACAAGACTATGCCAAAACCAAAATCACCCAAGTCAGTGAGCTTGGCTTGGTTGAGATGACGCGCAAACGTACGCGCGAATCGCTCGGTCAGCAGCTTTGTGAGCCGTGCTCAACCTGTCAAGGTCGCGGCTTTGTTAAAACCGCTGAAACCGTCTGCTTTGAGATTTTCCGTGAAATTATGCGCTGTGCTCGCACTTATAACTCACCAAAGAAATTTACCGTGGTCGCCCATGCTGCCGTGATAGATTTATTACTGACTTCAGAGTCGGACACCGTGGCAGATTTAGAATACCTATTGGGTCGGGTAATTACCTTTGATGTTGAGAATCTTTATACCCAAGAGCAGTATGATATTGTTCTAGATTAAAATGTGATTGTTAACTGCCTCAAATACATATTTAATAAGTTATTTTGCTATAAATAGTAGGAATGTGTTTTACAAATAATGTTTTATATCAACTACTATCTAACATCATTGCAAATAACCTCCTTGCAATGGGTCAAAAATTATGTATAATACACACCACTGAATTATATATGCGCAGCCAATCAAACAGCTGGCGCTATGACAGCTAGAGCATCGTTTCTAGCACTATTTCATTATGCCTTTGCTGACATCCTATAATGGAAGGGTCGGCGGGGCTTTAAACTATTTTGCTTTTAGTACGCTATAAGTTCCGTTAACGAACTCATTCTGGTTTAGAACAGAAGGCCGCTTTAAGTGAATATTTAACCAAACGGCTTTTGCTCATTTACTTGCAAAGCAAGAATGACAAAGGCACATATTAGGAGCTTGCTGGCATGGCTAACCAGAGAATCCGTATCCGTCTTAAGTCTTTTGATCATCGTCTGATTGATCAATCTGCACAAGAGATTGTTGATACTGCAAAGCGCACCGGTGCGCAAGTTTGTGGTCCTGTACCGTTGCCGACTCGCATTGAGCGCTTCAACGTTCTAACTTCACCACACGTAAACAAAGACGCTCGTGATCAGTACGAAATCCGTACTCATAAGCGTATGGTTGACATCGTTCAACCTACCGACAAAACTGTGGATGCGCTAATGAAGCTTGACTTGGCGGCGGGTGTTGACGTTCAAATTGCTTTGGGTTAATGCACATAAACACCCAACCCATTAATATAAGATATAAAGAGGTCTAAAATGGCGATCGGTTTAGTCGGTAAAAAATGCGGCATGACCCGTGTCTTCACTGAAGCAGGCGCATCTATCCCTGTAACAGTGGTTGAGATCAGTGCTAACCGCATTACTCAAGTAAAAAATACTGATGTAGATGGCTATCAAGCCATCCAAGTTACCACAGGCACCCGTCGTGACAGCCGCGTAACAGCAGCTCAAAAAGGTCACTTCGCTAAAGCTGGTGTTGCAGCTGGCCGTGGTGTTTGGGAATTTCGTGCCAATGAAAGCGATCTTGAAGGTCGTGAAATTGGTGGTGAGATCCTAGCTGACTTGTTCGAACAAGGTCAGATGGTTGATGTCACAGGACAGAGTAAAGGTAAAGGCTTTCAAGGCGGCGTGAAGCGTCACAACTTCAGCATGCAAGATGCCACTCATGGTAACTCAGTATCTCACCGTGCCCTTGGTTCAACTGGTCAAAACCAGTCACCAGGTAAAGTCTTCAAAGGCAAAAAAATGCCAGGTCAGATGGGTAACAAACGTGTTACCGTTCAGGGCCTAGAAGTGATATCGGTTGATGTTGAAAAAGGGTTACTTGTCATCAAGGGTGCTATCCCAGGTGCCACCGGTGGCGATGTCATCGTACGTCCGTCAGTCAAAGCCTAAGCAAGGGGATTAACGTGGATTTAAAAACAGTTACAGGGGCGGCAGTTGAGCTTTCTGATACGGCTTTCGGTCGTGAATTCAACGAAGCATTAGTGCATCAAGTCGTCACCGCATATCTTGCTGGTGCTCGTCAAGGTACACGCGCTCAAAAAACCCGTGCCGAAGTTTCTGGCGGTGGCATTAAGCCATGGCGCCAAAAAGGTACTGGTCGCGCTCGTGCAGGTTCTATTCGTAGCCCAATCTGGCGTTCTGGTGGTCGTGCATTCGCTGCAAAACCACAAGATTGGTCACAAAAAGTTAACCGTAAGATGTATCGCGGTGCGATGCAGTGCATCCTAGCCGAATTGATTCGTCAAGATCGTCTAATTTTGGTTGAAGAGCTAAGCGTTTCTGGCCCTAAGACCAAAGAGCTGATTGCAAAGTTAAATGACTTAGGCGCACCTCGTGCACTAATCGTCACCAAAGAAGTTGACGAAAACTTATACTTAGCTGCTCGCAACATTCCACACGTCAATGTACTTGGTACAAACGAAGTGGATCCAGTGAGCTTGATTGCTTTTGATAAAGTAATCATGTCAGTTGAAGCTGCGAAACAATTTGAGGAAGCACTAGCATGAATAACGCAAGACTTTATCAGATCCTAAGAGGACCTGTATTCTCAGAGAAATCTCAAATGCTTGGCGATTCACTTGGTGTGCAGGTATTTAAAATTGACTCTAACGCTACTAAGCTAGAAGTCAAAAAAGCAGTTGAGATGATGTTCGAAGGCGTTGAAGTTTTAAAAGTAAACACTTTGAATGTTAAAGGTAAGACAAAGCGTTTTGGTAAGAATATCGGCCGTCGTAATGACTATAAAAAAGCCTACGTTACCTTAAAAGCTGGTCAAGATGTACAAATGGCTGATGCTGGTGAAGACGTCGCAAAAACGACTGCTTCTACTAGTGAAACAGCGAACAACGAATAAGGATTACACTCATGCCTATCGTAAAAGCAAAGCCAACATCACCAGGCCGTCGTTTTGTTGAAAAAGTGGTGCATCCACACCTTTACAAAGGTCGTCCTTTTGCAGCGCTTCTCGAATCAAAAAGTAAGTCAGGTGGTCGTAACAATAATGGTCGCATCACGACTCGTCACATCGGTGGTGGTCATAAGCAACATTATCGTATTATCGATTTCAAACGTACTAAAGACAATATCCCAGCCACGGTAGAGCGTATTGAATACGATCCTAACCGTACTGCGCACATTGCTTTACTTAAGTACGCTGATGGTGAACGCCGCTATATCATTGCTGCTAAAAAACAAGCAGTTGGTGATACAGTAATGTCAGGAGAGAACTCTCCAATCCGTCCAGGTAACTGTTTACCGCTGAAAAACATCCCATTGGGTACTGTGATTCACAATATCGAACTTAAAATCGGTAAAGGTGCACAGCTAGCTCGTTCTGCGGGGGCCAGCGTTCAATTACTTGGTCGTGACGGTATTTATGCTATTCTACGTCTACGTTCTGGCGAAACACGCCGCGTACATGTGAACTGCCGTGCCGTTATCGGTGAAGTTTCTAACACTGAAAACAACTTGAAATCACTTGGTAAAGCCGGTGCTTCACGTTGGCGTGGTGTTCGTCCTTCTGTTCGTGGTGTTGCTATGAACCCGGTTGATCACCCACATGGTGGTGGTGAAGGTCGTAACAAAGGTCGCCATCCAACCAGCCCTTGGGGTCAGAAGTCTAAAGGACTTAAAACGCGTCACAATAAGCGTACTGACAGTATGATCATCCGCCGCCGCGCCAAGAAGAAATAAAGGAAGAATTTCATGCCTCGTTCATTGAAAAAAGGTCCATTCATAGACGCGCACTTGTTTGCCAAAGTTGAGAATGCATTAGACACCAACTCACGCAAACCAATTAAGACTTGGTCGCGCCGCTCGATGATTTTGCCACAAATGGTTGGCCTAACCTTATCTGTTCACAACGGCCGTACTCATGTACCGGTTATCGTGAGCGAACAGATGGTTGGTCATAAACTAGGTGAATTTGCCCCGACTCGTACGTATCGTGGTCATGGCATTGACAGAAAAGCTAAGAAATAAGGTGCTTACCATGGAAGTAACTGCAAAATTACGCGGTGCCGCCATTTCGGCACAAAAAGTTAGACTCGTTGCTGATGAAGTTCGTGGCAAATCTATCGAGCGTGCTTTGGATATCCTAACGTATAGTAATAAAAAAGGCGCTGTCTTCGTTAAGAAATGTCTTGACTCAGCCATCGCCAATGCCGAACATAACAACGGTTTAGATATTGATACCCTTAAAGTATCAACCATCTACGTTGATGAAGGCATTACGCTAAAACGTATCCTACCACGTGCTAAAGGTCGCGCTGATCGTATCAGTAAGCGTACTTGTCACATCACTATAAAGGTAGGAGAATAAGTTATGGGTCAAAAAGTACATCCAATCGGAATTCGTCTTGGTGTTGTCAAAAAGCATAACGCAAACTGGTATGCTAACCCTAAACAATACTCAGAATACCTGATCAACGACATCCAAGTCCGCGAGTATCTACGCAAAAAACTAGATAATGCTATGATTAGCAATATCATGATTGAGCGTCCTACTGGTGCTGCTAAGATTACCATCGCCACTGCGCGTCCTGGTATTGTTATCGGTAAGAAAGGCGAAGATATCGAAAGACTTCAAAAAGAATTGACCAAAATTATGGGCGTACCTGCTCAGGTCAACATTGAAGAAATCACTTCACCTGATCTTGATGCACGTTTGGTCGCTGATGGTATCGGCAGCCAACTTGAGCGTCGCGTTATGTTCCGTCGTGCGATGAAGCGCGCGGTACAGAACAGCATGCGCTCTGGTGCTAAAGGTATTAAAGTTGAGTTGTCTGGCCGTCTTGGCGGTGCTGAGATCGCTCGTACTGAATGGTACCGTGAAGGTCGTGTGCCATTGCATACACTCCGCGCTGATATTGACTACGCGTCAGTACGTGCAGAGACAACTTACGGCACTATCGGTGTAAAAGTTTGGATTTTCCGTGGCGAAATCCTTGACGGCATGAACAGTGTATACAATCCCGTCAAAGAAGAGCAGACTCGTGCGCCAAAACGCCGTGGTCGTGGAAACGGAAACCGTCGAAACACAGACAGAGGTTAAACTATGTTACAGCCAAAACGTACCAAGTTTCGTAAAATGCACAAAGGTCGTAACACTGGGCTAGCTCATCGTGGAAGCACCGTTGCATTCGGACAAATTGGTCTAAAATCGTTGACTCGTGGTCGTATGACTGCCCGTCAAATTGAAGCAGCACGTCGTACCATCACTCGTAAAATTAAGCGTGGCGGTAAGATTTGGATTCGTGTATTCCCAGACAAACCAATTACCAATAAACCACTAGAAGTACGTATGGGTAAAGGTAAAGGTCCTGTAGAATATTGGGTATGCGAAGTCAAACCTGGTAAAATGCTATATGAAATCGAAGGGGTTTCAGAAGACCTTGCTCGCGAAGCGTTAACGCTTGCTGCAGCAAAACTGCCCTTTAAAACTACCATTGTTAAGCGGACGATAATGTAATGAAGATCAGTGAATTACGTGATAAATCATTAGAAGAACTGACCCAGTTACTTGATGAAAAGCAACTTGATGCTTTCCGTATTCGTATGGCTAAAGCAACTGGTCAGTTGGGGAATACCCATGAAGTGCGTGTCAATCGTCGTGCGATTGCTCAGCTTCAGACTTTGATTAACGAGAAACAACGAGGCGACTCATGAGCGATAACAATCAAACAGCGACCAATGCTAGCGTATTGACAGGACGAGTTGTCAGCGACAAGATGGACAAGTCCATCACAGTTTTGATTGAGCGTCTGGTTCGTCATCCTTTGTATGGCAAACAGCTTCGTCGTTCTACAAAAATCAAGGCTCATGATGAGAATAACGTTTGCCAACAAGGCGACCTTGTCCGCATCAAAGAAACGCGTCCAATCTCAAAAACCAAGTCTTGGACTTTGGTTGAAGTGGTTGAAAAAGTAGAAAAAATCTAAGTAAATTGCATTAAAAGCCAGAAGCTGTTAAAATAGCCGCCTTTTTAAGGATGCTGATTGCGCCGAGCGTATATCACTCACATTAAGAGTAGCAGCGGTTATTATTATTAAAATGCCGACTACTCATACTGTGCTAGCGGCAGCAACTGGTTTTTATTGCTCATACGTGTGGAGTAACGCTATGATTCAGGTTGAATCGATGCTGGAAGTTGCAGATAATAGCGGTGCAAGACGAGTTCAGTGCATTAAAGTACTGGGTGGCTCTCATCGTCGTTATGCATCAGTTGGCGACATTATTAAAGTAACGGTTAAAGAAGCCATTCCGCGTGGTCGTGTTAAAAAAGGCGACGTGATGAATGCTGTAGTTGTACGTACCAAAAAAGGCGTTCGTCGTCCTGATGGTTCTGTTCTGCGTTTTGACGACAATGCTGCGGTATTGTTGAACCAAAACAAAGCACCGATTGCAACTCGTATTTTTGGACCGGTAACTCGTGAACTACGTGGTGATCAGTTTATGAAAATTGTATCACTAGCACCAGAAGTATTGTGAGGTAATCCATGTCAAAATTACGTAAAGGCGATACAGTTATCGTGATTGCTGGGAAAGACAAAGGCAAGCAAGGTACTGTACAAGCTGTAAAAAATGATCGTATTAAAGTTGAAGGCATTAATATTGTCACTAAACATCAGAAGCCAAATCAGGCAACTGGCGTTGAAGGTGGCATTCTTAAGCAAGAAGCTTTTCTGCATATCTCAAATGTCGCAATATTAAATGCGCAAACCCAAAAAGCTGATCGTATTACTTATCAGTTCGGCGAAGACGGCAAGAAACAACGCGTCTATCGTTCGAACGGTGAAGTAGTGGCGACTGCGTAAGACACTAAGGGTGTAATGGTAATGGCAAGATTAAAATCTTTATATAACGAAGAATTAAAGCAGCAAATCAAAGAAGAACTTGGTTTGGCGAACGTGATGCAAGTGCCTAAAATCACTAAAATCACACTAAATATGGGTGTAGGCGGCGCGTCTCAAGACAAGAAATTGCTTGAAGGTGCAGTAGCTGATATGACCGCTATCGCTGGTCAAAAACCTGTCGTCACCAAAGCGCGTAAATCAGTTGCTGGCTTTAAAATTCGTGAAGAATGGCCAATTGGCTGTAAAGTAACGCTACGCGGTGAGCAAATGTACGAATTTTTAGATCGTCTCATTGCCATTGCAATTCCTCGTATTCGTGATTTCCGCGGTTTTTCACCTAAAGCCTTTGACGGACGTGGTAACTACTCATTGGGTATCAAAGAACAAATCGTATTCCCAGAAGTAGACTTTGACAAGATTGATCGTATCCGCGGTATGGATGTGACAATCACCACGTCAGCTGGTACTGATGAAGAAGGTCGTGCGTTGCTTAAAGCATTCGGCTTCCCATTTAAATAAGGTAAAGACGTTATGGCAAAGAAGAGCATGATTAACCGCGAATTAAAGCGCGAAAAAATGGTTGCTAAGTACGCTGACAAGCGTATCAAGCTAAAAGAAACTATCAGTGATATGACTGCAAGTGACGAAACTCGTATGGAAGCGATGTTAGAGCTACAAGCTCTACCACGTAACGCATCACCAGTACGTCTGCGCAATCGTTGTGCTATCACAGGTCGTCCTCACGGTTACTTCCGCAAGTTTGGCTTATCACGCAATATGCTGCGTGAGCGTGTCATGCAAGGCGATGTGCCTGGTGTTCGTAAAGCAAGCTGGTAAGGAGTAACTATATGAGTATGCAAGATACCGTTGGGGATATGCTAACCCGTATTCGTAACGCACAAATGGCCAATAAAGTATCGGTAGCAATGCCGAGCTCTAAACTACGTAAATCAATCGCTGACTTATTGGTTAGTGAAGGTTATGTAGCTAGCGCTGTTGTTACTGAAGAAGAAAACAACAAAGCAACTTTATCTATCGAATTGAAATACTTCGAAGGTAAAGCTGTTATCGAAACGATTCAACGTTTTAGCCGTCCTGGTTTACGCCAGCATCGCGGTAAAGACGCTATCCCTACTGTTAAACAAGGTATGGGTGTTGCTATCGTATCAACTAGCCAAGGTATCATGAGCGATCGTGCTGCACGCGCTGCTGGTATCGGTGGTGAAGTCGTTGCATTCGTTGCCTAATTAGCAATTATTGCTATGGGTAATGAGACGATAAAGTCTACTTGAACCCCTTTGAGCTGCTGATAACTCTGCATAGAATTAACGAAGCTCAAAGAACGCTAAGCATTTGATATTGATAAAATTGAATGATGTTTATTGGGAACAATTATGCTAAACTAGCAGGCTTTTTAGCCTGTTAGTTTTTTCGCTAATATAAAGAAGTTAATTTTTTAAGGAATATTCCTATGTCTCGTGTGGCTAAAGCCCCAGTGACGCTGCCAAACGGCGTAAGCGTTACTTTGAACGATCGGCAGGTCGAAGTTAAAGGCAAGAACGGCAATTTGTCTTTACGCCTGCATGATTTGGTCGAGCTGAAACAGGAAGATGATGCAATCATTTTCTCACCTACAGTCGATTCAAAAGAAGCCATGATGCACACTGGCACCATGCGCGCTCTGCTTAACAACTATGTTACAGGCGTTAATGAAGGCTTCGAAAGACGTCTTCAACTAATTGGTGTTGGTTATCGTGCTCAAGCTACTGGTAATAAAGTAACGCTAAACGTTGGTTACTCACATCCAGTAGAATATACGTTACCTGAAGGTGTATCGGCTGAAACACCAACGCAAACTGAAATTGTTTTGAAATCAAACAATAAGCAGCAGCTTGGTCAAGCAGCGGCTAATATCCGCGCTTTCCGCCCACCAGAGCCTTACAAAGGTAAAGGTATTCGTTATAGTGACGAGCATGTGATTCGCAAAGAAGCCAAGAAAAAATAAGGTGAGTTGAAATGTTTGATAAAAAAGCAGCTCGTCTACGTCGAGCTAAGAAAACCCGCGCACATATCCGTTTCTTGGGCGTTCATCGTCTAACGGTTAACCGTACGCCGAAACACATTTATGCCCAGATTATCTCTCCGAACGGTGGTGAAGTGATTGCGCAGGCATCTACCTTAGACAGCAGTTTGCGTTCAGGCGCAACTGGTAACGCTGATGCAGCGACGTCTGTGGGCCAATTGATCGCAGAACGCGCAAAAGCAGCTGGTATCACTAAAGTTGCCTTTGACCGTAGTGGTTTTAAATATCATGGTCGAGTTAAAGCTTTAGCTGAAGCTGCTCGCGAAAACGGATTGGAGTTTTAATCATGGCTAGAAATGATAAAAATGATAAAAATGAACAGACTGACGGTCTAGTAGAACGCTTAGTTACCGTTGATCGCGTTGCAAAAGTTGTTAAAGGTGGTCGTATTTTCTCTTTCACCGCGCTAACTGTAGTTGGTGATGGCAATGGTCGTGTTGGTTTTGGTCGCGGTAAAGCACGTGAAGTGCCAGCTGCTATTCAAAAAGCACTAGAAGCTGCCAAACGTAATATGATTACTGTTGAGCTAAATGATGCAACTTTGTATCATCCAATCAAAGCACGTCATGGTGCTAGTAAAGTTTATATGCAACCTGCATCTGAAGGTACTGGCGTAATCGCTGGTGGCGCAATGCGTGCTGTATTAGAAGTTGCTGGTGTCAAAGATGTTTTGACTAAATGTTATGGTTCTACCAATACCGCTAACGTTGTTCGCGCAACGTTCAATGGTTTACGTGATATGTCAACTCCAGAAAAGATGGCAGCGAAACGTGGTAAATCTGTAGACGAAATCTTGGGTTAACTTAGACTAGGTGAGTTACGATGAAAAAAATGAAAGTCACTCAATTTAAATCGGGTGCCCATCGCCTCAAGAGCCACAAAGCGAGCTTGAAAGGATTGGGTTTACGCCGTATTGGTCATACTGTTGAAGTAGAAGATACTCCTTCAACACGTGGTATGGTCAATCGCGTCAACTACATGGTAAAAGTGGAGGAAGCGTAATGGGACTTAGATTAAATGAATTATCACCAGGTGTTGGCGCAAAGAAAACTGCCCAACGTCGTGGTCGCGGTATCGGTTCAGGTCTTGGTAAGACTGGTGGTCGTGGTGTAAAAGGTCAGAAATCTCGTTCAGGTTCTAGCATTCGCTCAGGATTTGAAGGTGGTCAAATGCCTTTATATCGCCGTCTACCAAAATTTGGTTTTACCAGTAAAATGGCCATGACGACTGCTGAAGTTCGTCTGTCTGAACTGAACAAAATCGAAGGCGATGTGGTTAGCATTGAAACATTAAAAGCTGCTAACCTTATCCGTCATGACATGAAGCGCGCTCGTATTATGTTGTCAGGCGAAGTTACTAAAGCTTATACCTTTAAAGGTATCAAAGTGACTAAAGGCGCCAAGCAAGCAATCGAAGCTGCTGGTGGTAGCATCGAGGAGTAGTAACGTGTCAAAACAATCAATGTCATCGGCTGGTATACCGCTCAATCCATTTGCATTTATACGTAAGTATGATGAATTATGGACGCGTTTATTATTCTTAATCGGCGCATTGATTGTTTATCGTTTAGGGTCACATATTCCAGTGCCGGGTATCAATCCGGTTAACTTGGCTGATCTGTTTTCGCGCAACGAAAATACCATTCTGAGTATGTTTAACATGTTCTCAGGTGGTGCACTAGAGCGTATGTCCATCATGGCGCTTGGCATCATGCCATATATTTCAGCATCGATTATTGTACAGATGATGTCTGCAGTACTGCCATCGCTTGAAGCCCTCAAAAAAGAAGGTGAAGCGGGACGACGTAAGCTAAACAAGTACACCCGTCAGGGCACACTTGCGTTAGCGCTAGTACAGTCATTAGGAATGTGTGCTGGCTTAATCAGTCAAAATCTTACCTTATCTTCTGGTCTGACCTTTTATATTCCAGCGGTTACCTCATTGGTAGCTGGTGCTATGTTCTTAATGTGGCTTGGTGAGCAGATTACAGAGCGCGGCGTAGGTAATGGTATCTCAATGCTCATTTTTGCGAGTATTGTGGCTGGTACGCCAGGTATGATTTCGCAGTCTATCGAACAGGTCAATCAAGGGCAGATGAACTTGATTGTACTCTTTATCTTTGTATTGCTAGGCATCGCGGTGACTGCTGGTATCGTTTATATTGAACGTGCTCAGCGCCGTGTACCAGTGAACTATGCACAGAAGCAACAACAAGGCCGCAAGATATATGCTCAGCAGCAGTCACACTTGCCGTTGAAGCTGAACATGGCAGGGGTTATCCCGGCCATTTTTGCCAGCTCGTTATTGTTGTTTCCAGCAAGTTTAGGGCAGTGGGTTGGTCAATCGGCTGATCCTACCTTGACGCAAAAGGTATTGCAGAATATGGCATTGGTGTTGTCTCCAGGGCAACCGCTATATTTGGTTCTGTTTGGCGCAATGATTATTTTCTTCTGTTACTTCTATACGGCATTGGTATTTAGTCCGCGTGAAGTCGCAGAGAACCTTAAACGTAGTGGTGCGTATATCCCAGGTATTCGCCCCGGACAACAAACTCAGCGTTACCTCGATCATGTATTAAACCGACTGACCTTTATTGGCGCGATGTATATGACGGTTATTTGTTTAATGCCAATGGTCGTCCAGTCATCGTTTGGTGTACCGTTTCAACTTGGTGGTACGTCGTTACTGATTATGGTGGTTGTGGTGATGGACTTCATCTCGCAAATCCAAGCGCACTTGATGACCCATCAATATCATGATCAGACGTTAATTCAATCGCCCACTCAACCTTAAATGAGCGGTACGATATCTCAAAGGAGTATGCTATGAAAGTTCAAGCATCAGTTAAGAAGATTTGTGGTAGCTGTAAAGTTGTGCGCCGTAAAGGCCGTGTACATATTATTTGTACCGCAGAACCTCGCCACAAGCAACGTCAAGGTTAATATTTAGTACTCTAAAGTGTTAAGCTTTAGTTACTAATTAAATTAATACTTGAAAAATGACGGCGGATGGGATATCATCCGCCACTTGCCGTAGTTTATGCAAAATCTTTTATAACATGGTCAATGAATGGGCTTGGTTACCAAGTCAAAACAGCGATAATAATTATAAAAGCTTTAGTATTGACAGCAACAAATCTGAAAAATAACGCCTTATCTATAGATAAAGCTTATTTTTCTTTAATGGAGAGAAATCAATGGCTCGTATTGCCGGCGTAAACATTCCGGATAATAAGCATGCTGTTATTTCACTAACTTACATCTTTGGTGTAGGTCGTACCACTGCTCAGAAAATCTTAGAAGCAGTTGGCATTGCCCCTACTACTAAAGTTAGTCAGTTAGATGATACACAGTTAGATGCTATCCGTGCACAAGTTGCAAATTACATGACTGAAGGTGATCTTCGTCGTGAAGTGTCAATGAATATCAAGCGTTTGGTTGATCTTGGTTGTTACCGTGGCATCCGCCATCGCCGTAACCTACCAGTTAGAGGTCAGAACACCAAGAACAACGCTCGTACTCGTAAGGGTCCGACACGCCCTCTCAAAAGATAATTAACTTAGGAAGCTAAAAGATGGCAAAAGACACTCGCAGTCGCAAAAAGGTGGCTCGTCGTTCAGTATCGGAGGGCATTGCCCATATCCATGCGTCTTTTAATAACACCATTGTTACGATTACCGATCGTCAGGGTAATGCATTGGCTTGGGCCACTTCAGGTGGACAAGGCTTCCGTGGTTCACGTAAATCTACACCATTTGCAGCTCAGGTTGCAGCTGAAGTCGCTGGTAAAGCGGCTCAAGAATATGGTGTTAAGAATATCGACGTTTTGGTCAAAGGACCAGGACCGGGTCGTGAGTCTGCGGTAAGAGCACTAGGTGCATTGGGTTATAAAGTCAACAGCATCTCTGATGTAACCCCAATCCCACACAATGGTTGCCGTGCGCCGAAAAAGCGCCGCGTCTAATATTAAAGACGAAGCTTTTTATCATAAGAGCTTATAGGAGACATAACAATGGCCCGTTATATTGGACCAAAACTCAAATTATCACGTCGTGAAGGTACAGACTTAGGCCTTAAGTCTGGTGTTAAACCATACGACGTAAAAACGAAAAAATCGGCTCGTCCACCTGGTCAACATGGTGTTAGCCGTAATAAAAGTTCAGAATACTCTCTACAGTTACGTGAAAAACAAAAAGTTAAGCGTATCTATGGTGTATTAGAGCGTCAGTTTGCAAACTACTACAAAGAAGCTGCTCGTAAGCGTGGCGCTACTGGTGAAAACTTGTTAGCAATGCTTGAGAGCCGTCTTGATAACGTAGTATATCGCATGGGCTTCGGCTCAACTCGCGCTGAAGCACGTCAGCTAGTTAGCCATCGCACTGTGATGGTAAAAAAAGCTGGCCGTGATGAGTTTGTTCGTGTGAACATTCCATCAATTCAGTTGCAAGATGGTGATGTCATCGCTATCCAAGAGAAGTCTCGCGAACAACTACGTATTAAAAACGCTATCGAACTAGCGACACAACGTGGTATTCCAGAATGGCTAGATGTTGACCACAGCAAACTACAAGGCACGTTTAAGAAAGCGCCTGATCGTATTGATCTACCTGCTGAAATCAACGAAAGCTTGATCGTTGAGCTATACTCTAAGTAAGTAACGTGATGCTCGATGTTATGAAAATAGCATTGAGCAATTGACGTTAATTAAACCAGTTTAATAAATCGAGGTGACATCATGATGCTAAGTGCAACTGAGTTTCTAACGCCGAATGCCATTAACGTGGATACGGTTAATGAAACGATTGCGAAAGTCACGCTCGAACCGTTAGAACGCGGCTTTGGGCATACCTTAGGTAATGCCTTACGTCGCATCTTGTTATCTTCATTACCTGGTGCTGCAGTCATTGAAGCTGAGATTGATGGTGTTGACCATGAATACTCAACGCTTGAAGGGCTACAAGAAGACGTGCTTGACTTGCTTTTGAACCTAAAAGGCTTGGCAATCACCCTTCATGACCAAAATGAAGTATTTTTGACCTTGGATAAACAAGGTCCAGGCACTATTACTGCTGCAGACATCACCTTGCCGCATAATGTTGACATTATCAATCCAGAATTGGTATTAGGCACATTAAGCGATCGTGGTCATCTTAAGATGCGTTTGCGCGTAGTAATGGGTCGTGGATATGAGCCAGCAAACCAGCGCCGTGAAGATGGTGACACTAAAGCGATTGGACGCTTAAAGCTTGATGCAAGTTTTAGTCCAGTACTTCGTGTTGCTTATCAGGTTGAGAACGCACGTGTAGAACAACGTACCGATCTTGATCGTCTCATCATTGAGCTTGAAACTAATGGCACTATAGATCCAGAAGAAGCAATTCGTAAAGCAGCCACTATTTTACAACAACAGATTTCTATCTTTGTTGACCTAGAAGCTGAAGAAGCGCCTGAGCCTGTGAAAGAAAAAGAAGAGGTTGATCCGGTGCTATTACGCCCTGTGGACGATCTTGAACTAACGGTTCGCTCAGCCAACTGCTTGAAAGCTGAAAACATTTACTATATCGGTGATTTGGTACAGCGTTCAGAGACTGAACTACTAAAAACCCCAAATCTTGGTAAGAAATCATTAACGGAAATCAAGGACGTATTAGCGTCTAAAGATTTGGAGCTTGGTATGCGCCTAGATAACTGGCCGCCAGCTGACCTTCGTGTTGATGATCGCTTTTCTTATCGTAGCCGTTAAACTTTAAGGATTTTTGACTATGCGCCATCGTAAGAGTGGAGTCAAGCTGGGTCGTACCGGCAGTCATCGTAAGGCAATGTTTCAGAACATGACCAACTCATTATTTGAGCATGAACTGATCAAAACAACTTTACCAAAAGCAAAAGAGTTACGTCGCGTTGCTGAGCCATTAATCACTATGGCTAAAGAAGACAACGTTGCTAACCGTCGTTTGGCATTCAGCCGTATGCGTAGCAAAGCTATGGTAGGCAAACTATTTGGTACTCTTGGTCCTCGTTACCAAGCTCGTCCAGGTGGCTATTTGCGTATCGTAAAATGCGGTTACCGTGATGGTGACAATGCGCCAATGGCTTATGTAGAACTGGTTGATCGTGACTAATTTTACACGCTAATTGTAAGATAAAAAAAGCTCCAATTAATTGGAGCTTTTTTTTATGCATTTTTTTTATGCATTTTTTATTTATAACAATAGCGAGCTGACATCAGCCGCACCTTGTCTAATAACCTCGGGCTGGCCACTGGTCATATCAATAATGGTAGTTAGCTTAGTGGTTTTAATGCCGGCATTTATCAAACCATCTATTTGATGACCCAATAAGTCTTCGATCTCAAAGGGATCGTCCAATATATCATCACGGTTTGGTAGTATTAAGGAGCTGGTCAGGATAGGTTCGTCCATGGCTTCTAACAGCGCCTGCGCAATAGGGTTGCTCGGTACTCGAATACCGATGGTTTTTTTCTTAGGATGCGCCAATTTCTTAGGCACATCTTTGGTAGCGTTTAAGATAAATGTAATCGGTGCTGGTGTATGGGCTTTTAGCTGTTTAAATTGTACATTGTCTACGCTTGCATAATTGGCAATTTCACTTAAGTCGCGACATAGCAGCGTAAATTGATGCTTATCATCAAGCGCACGTATTTGCTTGAGCTTTTCTAGCGCATCTTTGGCACCTAACCGGCAACCAAACGCATAACTGGTATCGGTAGGGTAGATAAGCAGCTGATCACTGCGTAATAAATCCGCCGCTTGTTCGATAAGTCGCGGCTGTGGATTCTCTGGATGAATGTAGAATACTTGCATAATCGTTCCTTATTTTATAATTATAGATTATTTGATATGGGATTTTTAATATAAAAATTTAATCCATCATGATTGAATCGAACAATTTTAATATCAGACTTTTTTCTGACTAACTATGCTAATAAACAATTAAGCATAGAAAAAATCAAAACTACCTATCCAGTATAGCGCAAAGCAAATATAAGTTTATTGGCACGGCGTTACTATGAGTAGGGAAACGTTAACGCTATAAAATGGATTATTTTTGATAAGTAGCAAATATGAGGTGAGCAGTATTGTGCAACTAAGCAGCGCTACAGATAGTCAATAATGCCTGCAATAACGTTTTGGCATCACGTGGTAGCGTATGAGGCTCAGCAATATAAGCTTTGGCTTGTTGATAGACGTCCTGCGCAAAGGTGCTAGTGCTGGTATCAAAGTCTGCAAATAGATTGTCCTGTGAGACTTGAAAATTACGCCCGCAAGCCAAGCTAAACAAACACTCCAGTGCCTGTGGTTTAATCTCTACACGCTCAAATGCCTGCTGCTGCGCTGCCGTGCGTCCATCAGGCGCATACCAGTAGCCAAAGTCGCTCAAGCTCCTACGCTCGCTACCAGTGAGGCTCCAGTGACTTAGCTCATGCAATGCACTTTGAAAGAAACCATGGGCAAATTCAATACGTGCTGGCTGATTGTTTTTGGCAGGAAAATACTCTGGTTCGCCCGCGCCGCGTACTAAGATAACCTGCTGCTCCGCAAACAAGGTATTGAATAAACTTATCAGCCAATCAGTCGCTGCTTTTTCATTCTCATCATTAGAGGTATTTGTACTTTGTGCATCTATGATTGGCTTTTCAGGAAAGGGTTTTGTATGTTGAGTATGGATAATCTGCTGCCATTGTTCTGACAGTGCTTTTAGCTGCGGCTTTACTTTGACCCTATCATTGGGTTTTTTATTGTCCAATGCCTGAAGACGTTTTAGTAAACGTTTGGCGTCAGGCGCAGAAAGTAAGTGAGAAAAATCAGGATCAACCACAGGCGATATCATATTAAAATAGTAACCAAGTAAGAGATTTATGGCGCTTTATACAGGCACAATAGAGTGACGCCGATAAAACAAAGCAAGAGGCAAACCTTTTGCGAAAATTAGTGTACAACAATTAGCATCAAAACCAGTGCTATAACTATTACTAAAGTTAGTGCCAAAAAATCTTAACATACTAGCGCTAGCGCTAATCAGTGCTTTCCGTTAGTATGGCAGGCAATATTATACACCGTTTTTGATGAATGAGGCCGCGCATGTCAAGCACCCCAACAAACAAGCCCTCAGCGCTTCAGGCTGATAAAGCATCAGTCCCTACGTCAGCGAATCTGCCAGAACATATCTCTTTAAGTAAATGGGAAGACAGTGGTTTTGAATGGGTAGGGCAAGTGGCACCGCGCTCTTTTGAGCGTCTTAATGCCTTACTGACGACCGAGCATCTACAGTCAGAGCTTGAGATTAAAGCAAATCTTTATCGCCGTAATAATGTTTTGCATCTCTCTTTTACCTTAACCGGTGAGATATGGTTAACTTGCCAGCGTTGTTTGCAACCGATTGCGATTGATTTGACCGATGATTATGATATCGCATTGCTCGATAATGAAAGCCAAGTGCGCTTGGTCGGTGAAGAGCAGGATTATTTATTGCTTGATGAAATTATCACTGAGCCGGCTCCTGAGCGTTTATTACCGCTTAAAAAACTGGTCGAAGATGAGATTTTATTGAAAACACCGATGGCACCAAAGCATGATGATTGCGAGATGAGTGTTGAGCAGTTCGGTGAGATACCAGAAGAAGAAGAAAATGAAAATCCTTTTGCGGCGTTAGCTTCGTTAAAAGGTAAGTTGTAGTCGTATAATTTGCAGTATGGGCAAAATTAATGGCGGCTTTATACCTTTTATCAGCTTTCTGCAGAAGAGTGGAAAGCAGGGCTTTATTAATTCGCGAAACATGCGTATAATGTCCCGTTTATTGCATTCTAGCAACCTGCCGCTGGCAGAGAGAAGCTGACCTTGCAAACGAACTATAGATTTTAGACGTAGTCAGCACTTTAATACGTGTGGCAATCTATTTAACTAATGATGCGTAAGACTTAGGTTGTTGTGATTATATAGCCTCTGTCAGTATCGATTAAAGCTGAATTTCAAGCTTATCCCTTTTAAGTATAGGAGCTATATCATGGCTGTTCAAAAAAGTCGTAAAAGTCGTTCTCGTCGTGACATGCGCCGTTCACATCATCGTATGGAAATCGCTGAGTTAAGCATCGACGCCACCACTGGTGAAAAGCATCGCCGTCATCACATGACTAAAGATGGTTTCTATCGTGGTCGCCAGTTGTTTAAAGTTAGTCAAGACGCTTAAGTTATTTGCTAATTGATGGTTGATGCAAAATGATGATAGTTCCGATAACTATCTATGATTTTACACAGTTATTATTGGGCAAGCAGTTTGAGCAAACGAAAGCCAAGTTATTTCGCTATCATATATTATGTAGCTAGATAACTTGGCTTTTTGTTATTGGTTTTTTAACAGTAATTCATTTTAAGTAGTAAATATTATAAATTTAAGCAGTAAATATTATAAATAAACCGTTTTACGCCATTGGCTTGTTGGCAGCTATGCTAATTGCCTGCGTCAGTGTATAGTTTAACCACCGTTAGCTGTCTTAAAGGAATAATGATAGCCATCACTTTATATCATAAATCTTCTAATTATTTTCTAATTCTATAATGCACCCCATTAATTTAGGGGTATTTCCAATTAAATAAGGAATATTGGTTATGGCCTCTGTACCCGATATGATAAAGAAACAACCCACTCGCATCGCAGTTATGTTCCCAGGACAAGGCTCGCAAGTCGTCGGAATGCTGAGTGAGCTTGCTGAAACCTATCCTAAAATTCGTGATACCTTTGCTGAGGCGAGTACGGCGCTTGGTGAAGATTTATGGGAAATTTGTCAGGACGAAGACAAGCTCAATCAAACCCAATACACTCAGCCGGCTTTATTGACTGCTAGTATCGCTGTTTGGCGCATTTTACAACAAAAAATAAAAGACAAGCCTTGTTACCTAGCGGGTCATTCTTTAGGGGAATATAGCGCCCTGTGTGCGGCTGGTGTGATAACGCTTGCTGATGCCGTCAAGCTGGTACATAAGCGTGGCCAATTGATGCAAGAGGCGGTGGTTGGTATTGATACTGCAATGGCAGCCGTACTAGGTCTAGAAGACCACCGGGTTGAGAACTTGTGTGAACAAGCTACCGAGCATGTTGATGATGCCATTGTCGGGGCAGCAAACTTTAACAGTCCCGGACAAGTGGTGGTTTCAGGTAATGCCGCAGGCGTCAACGCCGTCATTGATAAAGTCCAAAATACTGGCAAAAAAGCCATTCCATTAAAGGTCAGTGTGCCATCGCATTGTGCCCTTATGGAACCTGCAAGCAGTGCCTTGGCCGAAGAGCTAGCGGCTATTCAGTTTGATCAAGCGACTATTCCTGTGATTCAAAACCGTCATGCACGGGTCGAAACCAGCGCCACGGGCATCAAGCAGGCATTGACCGAGCAGTTAAGTGAACCTGTCTTATGGTCAAAAACCATGCAAGAGCTGTCGGATAAACAAATTAATATTTTAATCGAGTGTGGCAGTGGTAATGTCCTGAGCAATTTGGCCAAGCGTCAAGCGCATCCTATTGCCAGTTATCCTACCGACAAGCCCGCCCGTCTAGATAAGTTAATGGAGGTATTATCATGAGCCGTACGATTACATTAGTGACCGGTGCTAGCCGCGGTATTGGCAAAGCCGTTGCCAAACGTTTTGCCAAAGAAGGCCATTTTGTCATTGGCACCGCGACCACAGAAAAAGGCGCGGCACTTATTGATGATTATTTACACGATAGCGGCGGTATTGGTCGAGTATTAGACGTACGTGATACCGCGCAGATTGATAAGCTGTTTGAAGAGATTGAAAGCGTCTATGGCGCGGTACAAGTATTGGTCAATAACGCTGGTATTACCCAAGATGGCTTATTGATGCGCATGAAAGATGAAGATTGGGACAATGTGCTTGATACCAATTTAACCTCAGTCTATCGTATGAGTAAACGTGCGGTACGCGGTATGATGAAAGCGCGCCGTGGTCGTATCATCAATATCACCTCTGTTGTCGCCCAAATGGGCAATGCGGGCCAATCTAACTATGCTGCGACCAAAGCTGGTGTAGAAGGTTTTAGCCGTACGCTGGCGCGCGAGATTGGCTCAAGACAGGTGACCATTAACTGTGTCGCTCCAGGTTTGATTGAAACAGACATGACCGATGAGCTCGATGAGCGCTTACTCAATTCAATGCTCGATGCGGTGCCGATTAGCCGCCTTGGTCAGCCAGAAGATATCGCCGCGGCGGTCTCATTCTTAGCAAGTGATGAAGCCAGTTATATCACCGGTGCGATTATTCCAGTTAATGGTGGCATGTATATGTAGCATTAGAATTTATTATTCTAATTAAGCGTTACATACTTATAATAAAAAACTCTGTGAACGAGTGTAAACTATAATAAAGGGTGCTATAATGACGGATACTTTTTTGTCAAAGCCCTGTATGATAGCAAGGCTTTACCAGACATTAGTCAAAACGTATAATTGGTTATAGTGCACTCAGACAGCCATATTAATCTGAACATCCCATTTTATATATAATGCTATAGTGCCCAATACGGGACTATAGCAATTTGTCAAAATAATAGATCAAAAAGGAGAAATCTACATGAGTAATGATACCGAGCTAAGAGTTAAAGCGGCAGTAGCAGAACAATTGGGTATGAATGTTGAAGACATCAACAACGATGCATCATTTATGGAAGACTTAGGCGCTGATTCATTAGACCTAGTTGAATTGGTTATGTCATTTGAAAGCGATTTTGGCATCACTATTCCTGATGAAGATTCAGCAGAACTAACCACAGTTCAAAAAGCAATTGATTACGTGCAAGCGCAGCTATAATTAGCGATTAGCTTAAACCATTTGATATGACCGTTTATCTTAATAGATAAGCGGTTTTTTTTGCTTATTTTTTTATAGCTTATTTTTATAAATATCGTCTGGCTATCTATTATTGTCTTTCTTAATTTGGCGTAATAGCTTTTATACATTACTCGTTACCATTAACGATTACGTTAACATAAGCTACGCCAAATCAACATTACTCAACATACTATTACTATTCATCGCTGATACCTTTGCTTATACTCATAATGGTAAGCAAAAAAGGATGGTAACCGCTAGGCGTTATCATCGTAAAAATAACCATGCATAATAATTAATAATATTTTAAGGAGCAGTTATATGGGTATGTTCAGTTTTGCAAAAGATATCGGTGATAAAATCTTTAACCGTGATGATGCCAAGCATGACGCTAAAGCAGAAACCAAAGCGGATGCCAACACCCCAGTACAAAGCAGTGAGCCATCAGCTCAGTCTGTTGCCAATATTTTACTGCGTCGTATTCAGCAACAAAACCTGAATATCAGCGATTTAAAAATCAAATACAACGGCTCAACCGATACTGCTGAAATCAGTGGTAAAGCGAAAACACAAGCAGACCGTGAAAAAGCCATTATTGCTATCGGTAACGTGCAAAACGTTGCTAAAGTCATCGATAATATCGATATCGAAGAAGATGCGCCTGAATCTACTATGTATACGGTAAAATCTGGTGATAGCTTATCTAAAATTGCAAAAGACGTTTATGGTTCAGCGAATGATTATATGAAAATCTTCGAAGCCAATAAGCCAATGCTTTCTGAGCCAGATAAGATTTATCCTGGTCAAGTATTGCGTATTCCTAAGCCATAAGATGATTTTGAATATTAAAATATAGACTTTTAAACATAAATATTTAAAGTTACATGCTAATAAAAATGCCTCTTACTAAAATAAGAGGCATTTTTTTTTGGTATATTTGCTATAGAAGTTATGGCTTAAAGCTTTCTAATTTTTCCTGCTGCTCCTTGATAGCCCAAGTAATATGCTCATCGAGCATGGCATTATGGATGCCCAATTTTTGCTGAAGTTGAAAGGTTATTTCTGCGCTACCATCCGCATTGCCAAGAGCAATGGCAATATTACGTAAAAAATTCACATAACCCGTGCGTCTCAATGGGCTACCTTCGGTCTTTTTCATAAACTCTGCTTCCTGCCATTGCCATAGCTCAAGTAAACTGCTGCTATCAAGATTGTGCCTCGGCGCAAAGTCCTCTACCGATGTCAGGTTGGCGTAGCGATTCCATGGGCAAATAAGCTGACAGTCATCGCAGCCAAAGATACGATTACCAATGGCGCGGCGGTATTTGGTGTCTATAATGCCATCGTGCTCAATGGTGAGATAAGAGATACAGGCAGAGGCATTAAGCTCGTAGGGCGCGATAATCGCTTGGGTAGGGCAGATGTCGATACAAGCGCTGCAGCTGCCACAATGCTCTTTAACCGGCTCATCATCGGGCAGCTCGAGGCTCATAAACAGCTCACCCAGTACAAAAAATGAGCCAGCTTGTTTGTTGATGAGTAGGGTATGTTTGCCCGTCCAACCAAGACCTGCTGCGTCGGCAATAGGTCGCTCAAAGATAGGAGCAGAGTCACTAAAGGGTCTAAAGATAAAATCTTGCTCTGAGCCGATATTAAGATGCTGCCATTCAGGAAGCATGGCTTCGATTTTTAATGCCAATTGCTTGAGGCGACTACGCATTGTTTTATGATAATCGCGACCTCGAGCATAACGGGCGATGATACCTTGATTGGGATAAGCATTATCAGTGACCGCTCGCGGTGTGGGAGTTTGGGTTAAATAATCCATGCGTACGCTGATGATGGTTTTGGCGCCTTCTACCAGCTGTTCGGGATGGGTACGCAAATGATGGTTATTATGCATAAACTGCAATTGCCCCTCATAACCTTTAGCTAGCCATTGCTGTAGTCGCTCAGTCTGCTGAACAAATAAAGGATGATGCACCGATAAAAAACCACAGTCAGCAAAGCCTAGAGCTTGGGCTTGGGCTTTAATCCATTGCTTTACCTCAGATGGCGTTGCAAAGGTTGGCGCATTATTAACATCAATTTTTGTTTGTCGTACATGATTGGGCGTAGTCGTCTGCGCTGCTAACGCCTGTGTGTCTGGCTGTATTAACTGAGACTGAGTAGGTTGGGATTTGCTATTCATAGTGAGCTATAAATGATAATGTGAATAGCTGTATGATAAGCCAGTGAGCCAAGAGCGCAAGTAGCAAAATAAATAAATCTGGATTTATACTATATCTGATCGAACCTAACATTTGAATAAGCTCATAGGGATGATAAGTCATCCTATTATTAAAATAACAAAGCTATTAAATAAAATAAGCGAGAATCAACCATGCCAGTACCAGTCAATTTATTAGCAAATAGCACTATGCCTATCGCGCTATATAACAGTAAACAACTTTATGCTATGGAACAGGCATGGTTTACAGACGGTCATGATAGTTTTGGACTGATGAAACAAGCGGCATGGCAAATGGCGCAGTATATTGCGGCGCTTTATGAGCAAAAATCCCTAAATATTCATGCATCAGATAATATTGATTTTTACCGTCGTCCTGCTTATTCGCATCGAGTCAGCATTTGGGTGGGCAAGGGGAATAACGGTGGCGACGGTTGGGTGATTGCTTATTATTTGCAGCAAATGGGCTGGCAAGTAGAGGTCATAGCCGTTGGTTTTGATAGTCATGAGTTTGAGATAGCTAATACAACGCAACATCTTAACGAGAAAAAAGCGCTATCTGATGCAGAAAAGGCGCTACAAATAGCGTTGTCTACTAACTGTTCTTATCAGCACTTTGAAGACAGTAATGATAATGATAATGAGAAAGTAAATAAGCAGTGGCAAGCGGATGTTTATATCGATGCGCTATTCGGTATTGGTTTAGATCGTGCGCCTACAGGTATTTATAAGCAGGCAATTTGCGCTTTTAATGCTGCTATTCAGGATGATAGTGCTTTGGCGATTGCGGTTGATATTCCCAGCGGATTGGTTGCTTCTACGGGTCAAGTATTCGACCAAATAGCGGTGCAAGCTGATGCGACGGTATGCTTAATTGCGCGTAAATTTGGTTTGCATACTAAAGATGGTATGGATTATAGCGGAGAAGTGATGGATATACCGCTGATACCGTATCAAATGGATAGTGAGGCATTTAAGCCAGTTGCCAAATTAATGACGACTGCACATGCTTTAAATCCTCGTCGGCAAAACAGCTATAAAGGCAGTTATGGACATGTACTGGTCATTGGTGGTAATCGTATTGATGGCTCCCAAGGGATGGGCGGTGCCGCTATCCTTTCGGCCTCGAGTGCGATGGCAACAGGGGCTGGTAAAATCACCGTAGCCTGTCACGAGGCATTTCATGCGGCGCTATTAACCTCACTGCCAGATGCAATGACGATGAATTTACATGATACAGATGGGGTAAAAGACCTTATCAAGGAAGCCAGTGTGATGGCTATCGGTATGGGACTGGGCCGTGATCAAAAAGCAAAAGCAGTGTTTATCACTTATATTGAAGCTGCGATAAGAGAAGGTAAGCCGATAATCATTGATGCGGACGGTCTTTATCATCTGGCAGCATTACATCTCGATGAACATCAATTAATCACACAGCTAAAAGAGCATAGCGCTAAGCGTCAGGTTTGTTTCACCCCGCATAGTGGTGAAGCCGCTAAGTTATTAAATAAAAAGATTAGTGAGCTAGAAGCTGATAGGTTAGTAGCGATAAAACAGTGTGCCAAGATATATGGTGGAGATTGGGTATTAAAAGGCGCAGGGTCGTTGATTTTGGAACAGGATAAAGCAGAGCATCATGTTTATGTTTGCGGCGTCGGTAACGCTGGCATGGCAAGCGCTGGTATGGGCGATGTGCTATCAGGTGTGATTGCAGGTCTGCTAGCTCAAGAAGATTTAAACGAAGCAGCGCGTAGTTTGCACCAAGCGGTGCTTCTTCATGGGTTGGCAGGAGACTGCTTAGTCAAACAAACGGGGAAATTAAACAGTATGACCAATAATGATAGGTCATTACTTGTCGGTCAACGAGGCTTACAAGCGCAAGATATGCCCGCTGCTATTCGTCATGTTATGCAATTGCTGACTGAATAATTAATAACTCAGTCATTATTGATAAGCGTTAAATAGAGCGTCATTAAAATTCTTGAAAAAATAATTAAAACTAGGTTTTAGCACCATTACAATATTGATTGATCGCTTGCTGTACACGCTCACGCTTTAGCTCAATTTCACGGCCATCTAAATATTGACGTTTACCGTTGGCATCCATCTCATAAATACGTCCGCCAACATTGAGGTTGGTCAAATTGTTACGTAATGACTGGCAACGTTGAGCATTGGCCTGCGCCTCTTGCTCTTTGATACGCGCTTCTAACTGCGCCACCCGCTGTTCTTCTGCGCTTTGTGGTGCCGCTTGGTTGGCTTCAGTTTTACCAGCTAATTGCCCAGCATTACTTTGTCTACCGTCACTGCGAAATTCAATCACTTCGATATTTCTACCATCTTGCGGGGCATGTTGGCTATATTTCACCTCACCATGCGCGCCGATAGACTTATAAACCTGAATGGCATAACTGGCATTGATTGGTAGCATGAGCATACACGCCGTGCTGATACTCATAAGCAGTTTGGCAGCGGTATTTATCGTAGACGCATATGCCATGGTAACAATCCTCTTAATAGGTAAAAAACGGATATATTTATCAGTTAAGGATAATATTTAAACGTCTTAATAACAATATAAATACATTAGCGTTTGATTCTAGCAAATAATACTTATAAATGTACATTATTTAATAACTAATAGTTAGGTATAGGGTTTAGAAGTTTTTCTTGACAATGGTGCCCAAACCACCGAATATAATAGCAGTTGATTGGTCAGTGAGCGGCTTTTATGATATTGCCGTGGCACTTGAAAATAAGGACTAGCGGTTGCTTATCAGTAGCTCGCTTAGCTGTATTTTCTTTGTGACAAGAATATAAAATAGATGGTCATTATCGCAATGGTTATCAGATGCTATATTTATTGTCTCCGGACTTATCCGTCTACAATGACTAAGATAAACTTATTATTAGTGTGTTTGCTAAGATTTGGCTGTAGTAAAAATAGGGCATAATGTGTGGTTATAACATTTACTCATCAAACAGGTTATAAGATTTAGCGATCCTATAATGTGGTAACCATTTTGAGATTTGTTTTTTCATGCGCTATCGATTTATTTATTACTGGCGTAAGCTCGTATTCATCACAAATAATAAGCTTCTTTTATAGGTGCATTCGCATCTTGTCACTTGTCTATCGATAAACTCCTGTCACAATACTGACCTTACATATATTGCTGTGTTTGAGTGGCTTGCTGTCTTATAAAACAGCGTTACTTAGATATGGTGGGCACACATTCTTGATATGGACAAGGATTCGTATTTATTTTAAAAGCCGGACAACCCTATGTAAATATCGTGGTTTTCTCTTATAAATAAACGCCAATTCTTGCCACAAAAAAAGGTGATGACAGTGACGCAAACCACGCAAAGTCCAAATATGACTGGACATACCCAAACGGGTAATGCCGCCAAAAATTTTGAAGAGAAGCAACAACGCCTTGCTGAAGGTAGCGATCAGCCTGTGATGCTATCTGGCGCTGAGATGTTGGTGCAATCACTCACCGATGAAGGGGTCAAATATATTTTTGGCTACCCAGGCGGTGCTGTTCTGCATATTTATGATGCCTTGTTTCAACAAGAGAATATCGAGCATATTTTAGTACGTCATGAGCAAGCAGCCGGTCATATGGCAGATGCTTATTCGCGAGTCACAGGTCAGACAGGGGTGGTCTTAGCGACTTCAGGTCCGGGCGCTACCAACACGGTGACGGCTATTGCCACCGCCTTTATGGATTCTGTGCCGATGGTGGTCATCGCAGGTCAGGTACCTAGTAGCCTAATCGGTGAAGATGCCTTCCAAGAAACCGATATGGTTGGTGTATCGCGTCCTATCGTGAAGCATAGCTTTCAAGTGCGCCATGCTAGCGAAATTCCTATGATTGTCAAAAAAGCCTTTTATATTGCCCAGTCTGGGCGCCCCGGTCCTGTGGTCATCGATGTGCCAAAAGACATGACCGCGCCTAGCGAGAAATTTGCTTATGAATATCCGAAAGAGGTATTTATACGCTCATATCAGCCGTCATTAAAAGGTCATAGTGGTCAGATTAAAAAAGCGGTTGAAACGCTGCTCGCTGCTAAGCGCCCGATCATTTACTCTGGTGGCGGTGTTGTTTTAGGTAATGCACATAAAGAGCTGACTCATCTTGCGCATCGCTTGAATTTACCAGTAACCAATACCCTAATGGGCTTGGGTGCCTTTCCTGGCTCTGATAGTCAGTTCTTAGGAATGCTTGGTATGCATGGCACGTATGAAGCCAACATGACCATGCATCATGCTGACGTCATTTTGGCAATTGGGGCGCGTTTTGATGATCGCGTAACCAATAATGTCAAAAAATTCTGTCCGAATGCGACGATTATTCATATTGATATTGATCCTACGTCCATCTCGAAAACGATTAATGCGCATATTCCGATCGTGGGCGATGTCAAATCTGTCCTTACCGATATCCTAGAGATTGTCGGTGATGATAAAGAGCTAGAACAACATGCATTGTTAGATTGGTGGTCACAAATTAACGAGTGGCGTAAGCGTCATGGCCTGCGTTATGACACCAGCACTGACAATGGCATTAAGCCACAAGCGGTCGTGCAAGCTTTAGATAAAGTGACTAATAGTAACGCGATTATCACCAGTGACGTCGGTCAGCATCAGATGTTTGCGGCGCTTTACTATACCTACAATGAGCCGCGTCAATGGCTAAACTCAGGTGGTCTTGGTACCATGGGCGTTGGCCTGCCATACGCAATGGCGGCGAAGCTTGCTAACCCTGAGCGCGACGTGGTTTGTATTACCGGTGAAGGCTCTATTCAGATGAATATCCAAGAGCTCTCAACCTGCCTACAGTATAATTTGCCAGTTAAAATATTAAACCTAAATAACGCCCAGTTAGGTATGGTAAAACAGTGGCAAGACATGCTGTATGAAGGCCGTCATGCACAGTCTTATATGAATTCATTACCGGATTTTGTCAAATTGGCCGAAAGCTATGGTCACGTCGGTATTAAAATTACTGATCCTGCGACTATGGAAGCACAGTTGGCAGAAGCCATGGCCATGACAGATAAATTGGTATTTATCGACGTTTATGTCGATCGTAACGAGCATGTGTATCCGATGCAAATCGCTGGGCAAGCGATGCGTGATATGTGGTTAACAAAAGGGGAGCGTACCTAATGCAACAACAACATCTCATTTCGGTATTGATGGAAAACGAAGCGGGTTCGTTGTCGCGAGTGGTTGGTTTGTTTTCTCAACGTGGCTACAACATCGAAACTTTGAACGTTGCCCCAACAGACGATCCGAGTATTTCTCGCTTAACGTTAACCACTATTACCTCACCTGAAAAAATTGAACAAATCACCAAGCAATTGCATAAATTGATTGAAGTGGTTAAAGTGCTTAATCTATCAGATAATGTACACGTTGAACGCGAGCTTATGCTAATCAAAGTACGAGCGACAGGCGGTGTACGTGAAGAGATTAAACGCAGTGCCGATATTTTCCGCGCACAAATCGTTGATGTAAATTCAAACCTTTATACCATTCAAATCGTCGGTGACAAAGCCAAGCTTGATGGCTTTATCGATGTGATTGGCCGCGAACGTATCATGGAAGTCGTGCGTTCGGGTGTGATTGGTATTGCACGCGGCGAAAAAACGCTAAGCTTATAATCAGCGTTTATTGCAAAATATACGGTTTTAAGCTTGGTATTTTAAACTTATTTATTCAACACTTAACATAGCGCTTATATAGCAAATCACTTTACGACAGTGACTGTAATCTAGGCGTTTATTTATCCATGGCCCGCCATGATTGAGGAAAAGGACTCTACTTATGAACGTTTATTATGACAAAGACTGTGATCTATCGATTATCCAAGGCAAAAAAGTTGCTATTATTGGTTACGGTTCACAAGGCCATGCACACGCACTTAACCTCCAAGATTCAGACGTCGATGTGACCGTTGGTCTACGTGCCAACTCTGGCTCATGGAAAAAAGCGGAAAACGCTGGTCTAAAAGTTGCGGAAGTAGAAGAAGCGGTAAAAGCTGCTGACGTCATCATGATTTTGACACCTGATGAGTTCCAAAAAGAGCTCTATCAAAATGAGATTGAACCAAATATCAAAGAAGGTGCAACATTGGCTTTCGCTCATGGTTTTGCGATTCATTACAACCAAGTCGTTCCACGTAGCGATCTTGACGTTATTATGGTTGCGCCTAAAGCACCAGGCCATACTGTACGCTCAGAATTTACCAAAGGCGGCGGTATCCCAGATTTAATCGCTATCTACCAAGACGCATCAGGTCAAGCTAAGCAGTTAGCCTTGTCTTATGCTGCTGGTGTTGGTGGTGGTCGTTCAGGTATCATCGAAACCACGTTTAAAGATGAAACTGAAACTGACTTATTTGGTGAGCAAGCGGTTCTTTGTGGCGGCGCTGTTGAGCTAGTTAAAATGGGCTTTGAAACCCTAACAGAAGCAGGCTACGCACCAGAAATGGCTTACTTTGAGTGCTTACATGAGCTAAAGCTTATCGTAGACCTCATGTATGAAGGCGGTATCGCTGACATGAACTACTCAATCAGTAACAACGCTGAATACGGCGAATATGTGACTGGTCCTGAAGTTATCAATGAGCAATCACGTGAAGCTATGCGTAATGCGCTAAAACGCATCCAATCTGGCGAATACGCAAAAATGTTCATCAGTGAAGGCGCAACCAACTATCCATCAATGACGGCACGTCGTCGTAACAACGCTGAGCATCAAATTGAAGTGACTGGTGCTAAATTGCGCGGCATGATGCCTTGGATTGGCGGCAACAAAATCATCGATAAAGACAAAAACTAATTGGCTAGTGAGCGATTAGGTAATTAATCGCTCATCTAGAAATCAAAACCCGTGTTATCACTTGATGGCACGGGTTTTTTAATGGCTATTATTTCAATAAGCTAAGTAAGGTTTTCATGTCAATTGCTTTAATATTGGTTGAAAACGCAGCATCTCTGCCTCATATAGACAGCCTTCATCATTTTTATCAATGACTTTGTCTTATTTAAAGCGTTATTTCATATCGCTTCTTATTCTTATTTTTTCTTGATTACAGGTTGTCTGTTGTGCAAATACCAAATCCTAACTGGCTAACGCCGCAATTCGCATATATTACTCTGAGCGCTATCGTGGCTGTTTTGATATGGATAGAGGGGGAGATGCTCAAAAGCAATCAGGGTAAGTTGCCAAAGTCAAAATTTTTCCAAATCAGCTCCTTGATTGATACCGCTTGGTTTTTTGTCTCGACGGTCGCCTTATATGTTATCGATCTAGCGCCATTAGCGCTCGCAGTTCCGGTTGCTTATAGTATTTATACCATCTATGGTTGGATATACGGCACACGGCTACTCAAACGCAAGGGCATACCAGATTCACCGAAAGACTTGGTGGTTCCAGCTAAGTACATCGCTTATAGCCAATCGTTTTCCTTGATATTTTTTGCCCTATGTCTACTGGTATTATCGTCACCATGGCTACCGTTACCGCAGTAGATATCGAGTTAAACAGTTAATTTATTAATTTTATCATTAAGAAAAACGTGATGAGTGTTCGTTATAGTTTGCTAAATAACGACAAATAGTTATGAAAATCAATAGCTTAGATAGATTTACGTCATCCTAACCATTCCCTTTACATAAGAAGTGAATTATTTACAAAAAAAAGTAATTTAACCTGTTGCAGTTGAGAAAAGCTGTTATAATCAGCTTGTACTCAAAGGATTTGAGGCGAGGACAGATAGTATATCTTCTAGATATATCAAGGGTTTAAGCCGTCGCATTCAGCAGAAAATACTTGAGTATATATCAATTAATCGGTGATGACACACGTCTCGCCAACAGTTAAAGAGTTAGGAAAATTTATGTCAGATAAAGTTGAAGGCACTGTAAAGTGGTTTAATGAAGCTAAAGGTTTTGGTTTTATCGCTCAAGACAATGGCGGACAAGACGTATTCGCTCACTACAGCGCTATCCAAGGTAACGGTTTCAAAACTCTAGCCGAAGGCCAAAAAGTGTCTTTCATCTTAGGTGATGGCAAAAAAGGCCCACAAGCTGAGCAAATCGAAGCTATCTAATCTTACTGATTATTGAGTCATACTGATTTATCAGTTTACTTAATAGCAAAAGATTATTAATAAGCATTGATTCCTTTGTTTGTTAAAACAATAAAAATACTGTTTAGACTTTAAAAAAAAGCAACCTCTCATCAGGTTGCTTTTTTTATGCAATTTTCTAAGAAAATAGACTACATATTTAATATCACTAAGCTTGTTCTCATTGATTTTAAATAGAATATAGGCGATCCGCTATAAAATGAACACAGAGCTACTGGTATTCATTTTGCGCAGCCTCTGTCTGCGTAGGCACAGCAAGCAAGGAAAATGAATACTAGTAGCGCATTATAATACTTGTACTTATTTTATTTAGGACTGACTATAGAAGCCTAAATCAAGAGATAATTATCAAGTTAAGTGATTCGTAAAGCATAGAAAGCATAATAAATATTGTACTGCTAACGGTTTTTAATAAGATAAATGGTTCATTTATGCGCTTATAGACGCTTTTTGCAACAGTGGTGACAAATTTATGACGCATTATTCACGGCGTTGCCTTGACCTTAGCACTGTGCTCACGCAAGATAGATGGGTCTGATAATTACGGTTGGCTTAGCTTTAACAGGTTTTAATATTTTACTTTTAAATTTTGATTATTGGTAAAAAGCAAGTATTATGCCAAGACACTTTTGGCGATTGGCTTATGAGTGTTTAGTTAAAATTTCTGTTACTGTAGTAATAACCTTTAGTGGTATTTTGAACGACGATTTGAACAACAGTTTGAAAAAGATGAACCTCTGGTTCTTAACTGGCAATTTTTAATTCATAACATTAATAAACGAGGAACGTATGAAAGCATTAGTAGCGGTCAAGCGTGTCATTGATTACAACGTAAAAGTTCGTGTAAAAGCTGATAATTCTGGCGTAGATTTATCTAACACTAAAATGTCAATCAACCCTTTTGATGAAATTGCTGTTGAAGAAGCGGTTCGTCTAAAAGAGGCGGGCGTGATTGATGAAATCATTGTGGCATCAATTGGTCCAAAAGAGTCACAAGAGCAGATCCGTGCAGCTTTAGCATTGGGTGCTGACCGTGGTGTCTTGGTAGTGACTGACGCAAAACCTTATCCACTACAAATCGCTAAAATCCTAAAAAGTATCGCAGAGGCTGAATCTACCGATATTATCCTGTTGGGTAAACAAGCTATTGATGATGATAATAACCAAACCGGTCAGATGCTAGCGGCATTGATGGGTATTGGTCAGGGTACGTTTGCGTCAGAAGTGAAAGTTGATGGCGGTAAAGTAAATGTCACTCGTGAAATCGACGGTGGTTTACAGACCCTAGCGCTTGATCTACCAGCGGTTATTACCACTGACTTACGTTTGAATGAGCCACGTTATGCTAAATTGCCTAACATCATGAAAGCGAAGAAAAAGCCACTTGATGAGAAAACGCCTGCTGATTTTGGTGTTGATATGGCATCTAAGCAAGAAATTATCAAAGTCGTGCCACCTGCTGAGCGTAAAGCTGGTATCAAAGTGGGTTCAGTTGACGAGTTGGTCGATAAGCTAAGAAATGAAGCAAAAGTTATTTAATTGTTAATACTTTGCTACGGCATATCCTGTGCAACGTTATGAGGTCTGAGCAGTTTAATATTTAAGCTATTTAATATTTAAGCTAAATGTATAAATAACGCTGTACACAAACAACCGCATGAATAGATGATACGAATAAATAAAGGACAAAAACAATGGCAATTTTGGTATATGCAGAACATGACAATGCCAGTCTAAAAAAGGCAACTTTAAACACGATCGCTGCTGCTAAACAAATGGGCGATGATGTCCATGTATTGGTGGCGGGTAGTGGCGCACAAGCGGCAGCTGATGAAGCAGCTAAAGCAGATGGCGTGACTAAAGTATTATTAGCAGACAATGCCGCTTATGAGCATCAATTGGCTGGTAACGTTGCGCTATTGGTTGCTGATATTGCTGGTGATTATAGCCATATCCTTGCACCTGCTACCACCACTGGTAAGAACTTTATGCCACGTGTGGCAGCTTTACTTGACGTGAGCATGTTGTCAGAAATCTCAGCTGTAGTAGATGCGCAAACGTTTGAGCGTCCTATCTATGCAGGTAACGCTACGGCAACGGTTAAAACCACAGAAGACAAAGTCGTTATGACAGTACGTACGACAGCGTTTGACCCAGTAGCAAGTGAAGGTGGTTCAGCGACTGTTGAAACTATCGACAACGTACAAGAAACTGGTAAAGCAAGCTTTGTTAATGAAGAGATGGCCAAATCTGACCGTCCTGAATTAACTTCAGCAGGCATCGTTGTTTCTGGTGGTCGTGCCTTAGCAAATGGTGAAAACTTCACTAAATACATTGAGCCATTAGCTGACAAGCTTGGTGCTGCTGTTGGTGCATCACGCGCTGCTGTTGACGCAGGCTATGTACCAAACGATATGCAGGTCGGTCAAACGGGTAAAATCGTGGCACCGCAGCTTTATATCGCGGCTGGTATCTCAGGCGCTATTCAGCATTTGGCTGGTATGAAAGATTCTAAAGTCATCGTTGCTATCAATAATGACCCAGAAGCGCCCATCGCTAGCGTTGCTGATTACTTCTTAGAAGCTGATTTGTTTGAAGCGTTACCTGAGCTGACTAGCAAGATTTAGTTCTTAACGGTTTAGTGCTTTATATCGCTTAATCTATAACAGTTTTAAAAGCCTCCGGTTCAATGAATCGGAGGCTTTTTTTATGTAAAAATTCAAATCCTATTAACGGTCTATACTTCGAAAGTTAATTTTGATTTTATTAGCCTATCCACTATGATAGACTAAAATTTAGTCTATCAATTTAGCAGGATTTTGGATAAATAGCTTTATCATAGCGCCCGCGGGCTAAGTGATAGTCAGGTGATTGTTATGAATATATTCTCGTGAGAGGCTACTCATAACTGGATGCTATAGACCAATGAAGTAGTACATAAGGGATTAGGAGATACTAATGAGTGCAGGATTAAACGCGGCAGTACGCTTACCTCAAGAATGGCATGAGTGGGTAGCAACGAATATAATACGCGGTGTCCAAACAGAGACAATCATTGAGACATTAAAGAGCAATCACTTTTCAGATGCTCAGATCAAAGCCGCTCTCAATGATGAGTTAGAGCCAGTGGCGAATGACAGCAAGCAACCCATTCGTAGGCTGCCGAATAATTGGAAAGAATGGGTCGCTACTAATCTACTTGAGGGAACGAGTAAAAGCAGTATCGCGAACGTATTGGTGCAGCAGGGATTTAGTGAGGTAGAGATTGCCCTAGAGGTACAGACGGCTTTAAAAAGTCCCTATTTGCGAGCGGGTATAAAGGCTGCCAAAACGCTAAAAAAGCGAGAATGGCTACTTGAAACCTGTGATCACTTGGCTAGATTGGATGCCGGTTACAACCAACAGCTTGATGTCATTGATACGCCAGCGTTTGAAACCTTTATTAGAGATTATTATAGTAAGCACAAGCCTGTGGTACTTAAAAAAGGCATTGATCATTGGCCTGCTCTTAAAAAGTGGAGTCCACAATACTTTGCTGAGGTTTTAGGGGATGCAGAAATTGAGGTGCAGTTCGATCGCGAAAATGATGCGCTTTTTGAGCGGCATTCTGATAAGTATCGCAAATCGATGCTGATGTCTGAATTTGTCAATATGATAGAAAATGACGGTGAAAGTAATAACTATTATATGACTGCCAATAACACGCAACAAAACGTTGAAGCCATCAGATCAGCACTTGATGATATAGGGGATTTTGGTGAAGGCTACCGCCAGCTTTTAGACAGTGATGCAGCCTTTAGTACGTATTTTTGGATGGGACCCAAAGGTACTTTTACGCCGCTACATCATGACTTGACTAACAATATGTTGGTTCAAGTGTATGGCTCTAAAAAGGTTACTTTGATTCCAGCTTGGCAAGTGCCTTGGCTCTATAATGATTTGCACGTGTATAGTGAAGTAGATTTTCCCAATTTTGATTTGAAAAAACATCCATTGATGCAGCATGTGACCCCAGTTGAAGTTACTATTGATGCAGGCGATGCGTTATTTATTCCTATTGGGTGGTGGCATTGCGTAGAAGGGCTGGATAAATCTATTAGCATCAGCTTCACCAACTTTAATGCACCAAATAACTATGCTGAAAGCTTTAAAAAAGCGCAGAGTTGAGAGGCTGGATTAAAAAACCGAGCTTGCTCTTAAACTAAAAATGACTGATAACGCAAAATAGTGCTATCAGTCATTTTTTAATAAGTACTTGTCGATATATCCAACACTAATGCTAAGTATATTTTCTCTGGCGCAACGTCTCATATAAGCATAATGAGCCTGCAATGGCGACATTAAGACTTTCTTGCCCGTTAGGCTGCGGTAGAGCGATAGGGATGGCACACTGCATCAGCTCATCACATACGCCTTGGCCTTCATGTCCCATAATCCAAGCAATAGGTTGCTTTAAATCGTGTTGATAAATGACAGTATCAGTATGTGAGCTGGTCGCAAATAGCGGCGTTTGCACATAATCTAAAATATCTTGCACACTGAGATCTTCATAAATGGTTAGGGCAAACTGTGCGCCCATACCTGCTCTGAGTGTCTTTGGTGACCATGCTTGCGCGGTACCACTGGTACATAGGATATTGCGTATGCCAACTGCGGCAGCAGTGCGCAACAGCGTGCCCACATTACCGTTATCTTGTACATCATTAAGAATAAGACAATCGTCACTGATTGCCACTATGCTCGGCGTTGGTATAGTAATCAGCGCCATAATGTCGATACCGGTACCTAAGCTACGAATACTCTCATACAGTACATCGGACAAAGTCAAAATAGGTGTGTAGGTTGGCAGTCGCGTTAAAATCTGCTGAACCTCAGGATGCTGATGCGCTGAGTCTGCCAGGAGTATTTGCACGAACGGATAATCGCTACGCAGCGCCGCATCGATTAGATGCACACCCTCAATGACGGTTTGACCTTGCTTTTTGCGTTGGCGCGCTTGCGTTAATAACCCTTTGACAAGCTTGACGGTCGTATTTTTATCTGAGGTAATAAGCTCGGTGGGATTTGCTACCATAATGGATCGCTCAAAAATATAGAGAGTTATAATTGTCATTATAAGGCCTATCAATTATAGGACTTTATAATGACGGTTAGCAGATTGGCGCGGCTGAATTATTTATCCGTATAATTTACATGTAGGTTTTTAACGTAATCGACTTCGTTTTTGCTGCCAAGTACCACAGGGACACGTTGGTGAATATCGGTTGGCGCTATATCCAAGATACGATTGACTGCGTCAGTGGCAGCGCCGCCAGCACGCTCAATCAATAAGCTCATCGGATTGGCTTCATACATGAGGCGTAACTTGCCCGCCTTATTGGCATCTTTAGTATCAAAAGGATAAGTGAAAAGTCCGCCGCGACATAAAATACGATGCACATCACCGACCATCGCCGCTACCCAACGGGTATTAAAGTCACGACCACGAACACCAGTTTTGCCAGCGATGAGCTCGTCGATATATTGTTGCATCGGCGCGCGCCAATAACGATAGTTTGAAGCATTGATAGCGTATTCGCTGGTATCAGCATCGATGGTGACATTTTCTTCTATCAGCACATAGTCATTGGTATCAGGGTCTAAGCTAAACATCACAACATTATCAGTAATAGTCAGTGCTAATACCGTAGAGGTACCATATAGCAAATAACCGGCGGCTAGCTGCTGGTTGCCCGCTTGTAAGAAGTCGCTATTTTCACTGGTTTGACCTTGGCGTTGATAAGGTAGGATAGAGAAGATAGTACCGACGGCCATATTAATGTCGATATTTGATGAACCATCAAGCGGGTCAAACAATACCAATAAACTGCCATCGGCATTGGCAGGGGTGGCATCGTCGAGCTCTTCTGAAGCGACGCCCGCACAATGGCTGTTTTTTGCCAAAGCGTCTAATAATAAATCATTAGCCAACACGTCGAGTTTTTTCTGCTCTTCACCTTGGACGTTTTGATTGCCCGCTTCACCTAAGATATCTGCAAGCGCCCCTTTTCTTAATAACTGTGAGATAGTCTTACCGACATCAGTCACGGTAGTAATCACGTCATTGAGGGCAGGGTTACTGGCATGAGCGTTTAGATAGTTTGCTAAGGTTGTCATAATGCTTCCTGATAAAGGCTATTGAAATGAAAATGATTTAAAATAAAGGCTGGTAAATTTAAAGAACAAATGAGCGTTTGAGAAATATTTTAGCTCGTACTTAATGCCCTTAAATCTGGTAAATTTTTAAATACCCCACACGGCATCTTTGTCCTGACCACAAAATCAGCTACACTAGCGCTATTATTATTTATTTATCGTTTGGATAAGCGGATTTTAATGATGGTTATGACAGGTCTATGGCTATTACCCAAGAAGATGACGAATGCTGTTTTTTGCGGCGTTATGTCTATCACAGCCACTGGGGTAAATTGTAGCAAATAAGTGCCAAAATGTCCTTGTCTCTGTGCTTATCGACCATAAATCGCCAAAAAATGCATAAATGATGCTTAGCAAATCATATAAACCAACAATAAAGACCTGCCATTATGTCAAATTCTATCGATAGTCGCTCAACCCAGACCGTCTCGCCAACGGATTACGCTAAATTCGACCCTGATACCATTCATCAAAAGCTCAATAGCTCGTTAAGTCTTCCGCAGCTTAATAACGATGGCAGCATTCGCCACTTCTTAGGGGTAGAAGGGCTTAATAAGGCGCAATTGCAGGCAATTATTGCCAAAGCTGAAACGTTCTTTGATGAAAATGGGCAGCTGATTAACCGTCCTGAGCTTGAAGGCTATACGGTGATGAATTTGTTTTTTGAACCGTCAACGCGTACCCGTACAACCTTTGAAGTGGCCGAAAAGCGTCTTGGTGCCAATGTGCTAAACATCGATATCGAACGCTCTAGTACCAAAAAAGGCGAAAGTTTGCGCGATACGCTGTGGAATCTACAAGCGATGACGGCAGATATTTTTGTGGTACGGCATTCAGCGTCAGGCGCGGCCCATTTTATGGCAACCGAAGTGACGCCGGATATTGCTATTATCAATGGCGGTGATGGCTGGCATGCGCATCCAACCCAAGGGATGCTCGATATGCTGACCATTCACCGTGAAGCGCCGCGCCCATTTGAAGAATTATCAGTGGCTATCGTTGGTGATATTAAGCATTCACGGGTCGCACGCTCTGATATCAGTGCCCTGCAAACTTTAGGCGTTAAAGACATTCGCGTCTGCGCGCCGCGTACCTTGTTACCTAAAGGTATTGAGCGTTTTGGCGTACAAGTGTATGAAAATATGAATGACTGTGTCACGGACTGTGATGTCATTATGGGATTAAGAATACAAAATGAGCGTATCGGCTCGCCGCTACTGGCGTCGTCGAGTGAATATTATAAACACTATGGTATTACGCCTGAACGGCTGGCGCTGGCTAAACCTGACGCCTTGGTGATGCACCCAGGGCCGATGAACCGCGGTGTTGAGATTGCCTCAAGCGTCGCCGATGGAGCGCAATCTGTGATTTTAAAGCAGGTAAATAATGGTATCGCTATTCGTATGGCGGTCTTGTCACTGGCAATGGAAGGTCAGCGCGCCCATCAAGCTGAGAGTAAATAATACTCTGCTGCGCTGTTTTATATTTATTTATCCCATTTTATTGATACGGTAATAACGCTCATGACCACTATGTTAAATACGGATGCACCGATAATTAACCATCTTCCTCAAGCATTTAAAGATTCACTACCAAGCGGGGCAACAGACAAATTAGCTGCAGTTGCAACGGGCGGTGAGATGTGGCTGCTGCCACCTTTGGTTGATTTGTGCGCGCGCCTACGTGAACCAGGGCAACAACAACACGGTACGTTAGAATCAGAAGGGCGCGCTGCCCGTGGCAATGGTTTTTTGCATGTGGTGATTCCGCCTGATACCAATCCTATTTTAGAAAACGGCTCGCTGTTAAAAGGCTTGCGTGAGCGTGCGCTTGGTGATGGCGGTATTTATTTACATATTTTAGGTGCTCTGACCGCAGGCTTAGAAGGCGAGCGCCCATCAAATATTGCTGGGCTTAAAAAAGGCGGCTGTATCGCGGTTTCTAATGCGCGTCGACCTTTTCGCAATGACTTAGTATTACTGCGTACCTTGGAATATGCGGCTACTTTTAATATGAAAGTGTTCTTTTATCCTGATGAGCCAAGTTTGTCTGGTGATGGGGTGGCACATGAAGGTTATATCGCCTCATATCATGGTCTGCAAGGGATTCCTTGGATTGCTGAAACCGTCGCCTTATCAACACAGTTATTGATGGTGGAAGAAACGGGTATTGCAGCACATTTTAGCCAGTTATCTTGTAAGTCTTCGATTGAGCTGATGCGTTGGGCAAAGGATAAAGGGCTGCCGGTGACTTGTGATGTGGCGATGCATCAGCTGTATTTAACTGATGATAATTTAAAAGGCTTTAATGCCCAAGCTTATGTGCTACCACCGCTGCGTAGTAATACCGATCAGCAAGCTATCCGCCGCGGGCTAAGAGATGGCACCATTGATGCGATTTGTAGCCATCATGAGCCGCTAAATAGTACCGCTAAAAAAGCACCGTTTGCTGAGAGTACGCCCGGTATCTCAAACTTTGATACCTTTATGGCGTTGGCATGTCAGTTGGTACGTGATGAAGTATTAACCTTAGGACAGTTGGTCGATAAAATCTGTCTTAATCCAGCAAAAATCGCTGGTATTAGCGAGCAGTATGAAAGTATCGGCGGCGCAATATTGGTCGATCCAAATATCGAATGGCAAGTAACCACAGAATCCATGCTGTCAAATGGTAAAAATACGCCATTCTTTAATCAGCAGTTGCAAGGCCGCGTTGTGGAGACTTTCTTTGGCTAACTTGCCCCGACAGGATGATAATCTGCAACCATCCTCGAAGGATAACGACCGAAATTTAACCAGCCAGCAGCATAAACCGCACAGTAGTGCTAGTACCTCTAGCGAATCTATTAAAGCGGTCGCAATATACGAGGTGGTCAAAGGCGTCGGTGCGCTATTAGGGGCGGGGGCTTTATGGTCATGGCATAGTGACCTTGAGCATTGGCTTACGACAGCGACCGCTTCTTGGCAACAGAGCTTTGGACAGCTACTGGCACCGCAGGTTGATAGTGCGGTACGCATTGCTCAGCAGGCAAGCAAAAATTGGCCAGTATTTTTATTGTTGATTTTTGCTTATGCCAGTTTGCGCTTTCTTGAAGCCTATGGTCTATGGCAAGACAGAACGTGGGCATATTGGTTTGGGGTATTAGGCTATGGGATATTTATCCCTATCGAGCTTTATTATCTGTTTGCAAGCCCGTTTGATTGGTTTAAGCTTGCTATCTTGGTATCGAATATTATTATTGTGATCGTGGTTTATCGCAATATGAAGCGTAAAGGTTTGATATAACTAGGCTGCTATAAAAACGAATAAACGCGTTCAATAGACCTAAAAAAGCCAGTATAAGCGATGATACTTATACTGGCTTTTATTTTACTAAAACGACTAGATTAATACTCTTTAAAGTCTATATTTCTGCTACTGGCTCATCAGTGCGAATACTTTTGGCGACTTTACCGACGCTCAAACCTTGCACCAAGATAGAGAATATCACCACCGCATAAGTCAGCGCCAATAAAATATCACGCTCGCTGCCTGCCGGCAGCTGCAAGACCAGAGCAACCGAAATGCCGCCACGTAATCCGCCCCATGTCAGCACTTTCCACGCGCCTGTCGGTAAATCAAGCTGACGGTGAAAGGTTTTGGTGGTCATACCTACCACGATAAAGCGCGCAAGTAGGGCAATAACAATGGTCAAACCAGCGGCGATAAACAAATTGCCCGAATAAGCTATCATCACCACTTCTAAACCAATTAACACAAATAAAATAGCATTGAGAATCTCATCAATTAATTCCCAAAATAGGTCGATATAATGGCGCGTTTTATCGCTCATTGCCAGTGCCCGTCCGCGATTACCAACCATTAACCCCATCATTACCATCGCAAGTGGACCTGATAAATGCCAATGGCTGGCGAGTGCATAACCACCTATTACGCCTGCCAGCGTCAATAATACTTCCTCTTGATAACTATCGATGCTTTTTATTAAATAATATAATATGCCGCCGAGTATCAAACCAAAGATAATACCGCCACCCGCTTCAACGGCTAAGGTATGGGCGACATAATTGGCCGTTGGGATATCGCCGCTCGATAAAATACCGAGCAGCAGCACGAAAATAACCACGCCGATACCATCATTAAATAATGACTCACCAGCAATGACGGTTTCAATACTTTTTGGCGCGCCTGCCGATGCCAAAATACCCATGACGGCGATAGGATCGGTCGGCGATATCAAAGCACCAAACAATAAGCACCACAAAAACGGCAGCCGAAAACCAAATAGCGGCAGCATAAAGTATAGCGCAGCGGCAATTAATAGCGCCGATACGATCGTGCCAATACAAGCAAGGATACCAATGGGCAATTTATAACGTTTTAAATCGCCAATATTGACGTGTAGCGCCCCGGCAAATAACAACATAGACAGCATGCCGTCTAATAAGACTTCGGTAAAATCAAGCTGCTCTAATAAGCTCACTTCGTAATCAATCAGCTCATCAAAACCTAAAAAGCCCAAAAATATCGCACCGATAGATAGTAAAATGGAGATAACCATCACGCCAATAGTCGTTGGCAGACCGATAAATCGATGGTTTACGTAAGTCAGTAAGGCGGTAATCGATAAAAAAATAGCGCTGATTTCTAGTATGGTCAAGCTGCTGGTAGGAGCCATAAAAAAGGTCTCAAATAATGATAAAAAATCGTCCTAAGATTAGAACTTATAAAGATTGCCTGGGTTTTTATTTTAGTTATTTTCGCGCTTGCATGCTAGTTATGAATAGCAAACTTATTTTTAGTAATGCAACTTGCTTTAGGGATTACCTTGATTGCGCTTGTAGCGTTTGACGAATATGAGCATCAAACTTAGGGACATAAGCAAAGTATTGATGCTGGGCATCCTCATTTAGAATAAATTGCTTAGCTTGTTGGCACATGGCGCTTAAGTCATCGACCAATTCTTGATAGCTGAGATTGTCTTGTCCAGCACGTTCAATCAATGTCAGCTCATGTAGTAGCGTTTGCTGCTGGGCGTTATTAACTTTAGCATAATTGAGATCCACCAATGCCTGACAAAGCGCCTTTAATACCATTAAATCTGCCGTTGCGTAACGGCGTATCTCGCCAAGCGATGCATCGATAAAGTCGGATATTTTAGGAGTATGAGTCACAACGGCTAATATGGCGACGCGTGGTTTATTGTTTATGCTTTCAATATTGCTGTTGTCTGAGTTTGTTTTATCTGGCGCAGGTTGCTCTGACGTTGATTGATCTGGGCTTGATGTATAAAAGTGATAGGGGCTGGGAGGCTGACGCCGCATCATAATGCTTAAACAAGCGGTCAAAGACTGCACACAGTTGACCGCTGTTTTTGGATCATTAATCCCTGGTGAGAGGGCGCGTACCGCGATTTCAGTCATTTGTCCTAAGCTATAAGCGATATCGTTGGGGTGGCTTAAGCGTTGCTCAATACGTATACAGCCAGCAAAGCGTTGCCAGAACAGCCCATCAGGCGCACGCGGGACGATAGCCAGATTTGGCGTATTGGTTTGATGGCGATTGTCTGAATGGTCGGCTGGACGCTGATAAAAATAGCCAATAATATTTCTATCAGTGACAAAATCACCAAGATTGGCGTTCATGTGCACCACGCCGCCATAATCTTGGGTCAAGGTGATCAGTGACTCTAGATAAATTTGCTGCAAATAGCCTGAGCACGGTGGATAAATCGGCGTGGCAGGCCAAGTATGAAATTGTTCAACGTCATGATGTTTAACGTCACGTTGATGCTCAATATCGCAGCGGTCTTTATACCAGTAGTGAATATTTTTAATCGCCTCATTACTTGCGCCTTGAATCACATGTGATGCCTGAATCGCATGTACCATATGCTGCACGAAATACACCAATAATAACGCGCAAATAATCGCCATGATAATGGCAAAGGTCACCGCCAATTGCGGCACCCCAAAACCAACATCATATTTATGAATCGCTTTTAACACCAATAAACTATAGCTAAAAGTGCCAATAAACGCACCTAAGACAAACTGATTAGGCGTATCGGTCAAAAAATTACGTAACAATCTGGGGCCAAATTGCGAAGACGCCATCGATAACACGGCAATCGTAATCGAAAAAGTGGTCCCAGCGACACCGAGTACGGCACCGGCAATGGTGGTCATAATAGCGCGGGCGGCATCATCATCACCTGTAAAGGCAAAGGTGATTTCTCTAACTGTCTCGCGGTCGAAATGTTCATCAATCGTGACCAATACAGGCGCAAGTAAAATACCTACCACCACACAAGCAGTTGGAATAAACCAATAAGAGCCAATAAGCTGCTGCCATATATTTCTTAGGCGATCAGGCAAATCGGTCAGCGTCTGTAGCGACCAGAGCTGGGTAAATTGCTTTAATCTATGCATGAGTGTAAGCCATGCAAATTTAAGCCAGCCATTCTCAGGGTGTTTATCCAATGTTTTGTGCTCCACAAATGACCTAAAAACTAACCTAAGAAATAATCCCATTTTTATTAACAATTAAGGATTCTATTTGGCTGATAAAATCTCTTAAAAGTAAATTACCTTACCATATAAGCCATAAGGATTAAAAATTTAGTAAAAAAATAAGCCCCTGCAGTAGGGGCTTATTTATGTCTCATTACGGTTATAAGTAAAGTTATATTGAGCTAATTTGCTGTAGGATTATCCGCTTCAGTAATGATATCGCTTCTATTGGTAGCGTGCTTGCTGTCAGCATTCACTTTGTCACTATCAATATCAACATCTTTAGGTAGGATAATTTCATTATTATGCTCGTCATACTCTATGTCGCTGTCTTTATCATAAGCGACCGGCTCAAAACGTGGCGTGACGTCATCACTATCTTTATCTTCCTTAATTAAGTGATTAGGAGTCGCAGCGTCAGATTTTCTAAAGAGTTTAGAGCGCTCTTTTTTAGCTAAATCGGCTTCGTTTTCCGCTGATTTTTTTCGCGGTTCACTATGAGCAAAAATAGTATTTAACGGCATATTTAATTGCTGCTTGGCATAGGCTTCTGTATTTTCAAAGCGATTGACCAACAAGCTTAGCCACGGTTTTTGGTCTTCTGGGCTCATCTCATCCAGCTCATCTTTGATAGGTAAGGGATAAGGTAGAGTGCGATAAAAGTCCCATAAAGTCATTTTGCTCAAATCTTTTTTCAGCACATAATCTTCTTCTTCCGTCATGGTAATCAAGTTGCTGTCTTGTAGATAATTAAGGTAGGTATACCATTTTGGCAGCTCTTTACGCCCCAAGACATTGCGCAATGCTTGTTCGCTCACCGCTTCGCCTTTTAAATGATGGGTATAAACAAGGTTTAGCATATCGAGCAAGCTTAAGAGCGGGTGGCGCGGATAGACCTCTTCGGTCTCAAAAATAGTCAAGGTATAGCTAATCTCAACGCCCAATAAAATCAAGTTCCACGACAGATATATCCATAATAAGAAAATTGGCAGCGCCGCAAACGCACCATAAATGACTTCGTAGCTGGTAAAGTTTGCCATCACCGTACCAAAAAGATTCTTCATTAGCTCAAAGATAATGGCGACAAACACACCGGCAATGGCGGCATTTTTTGCAGGGACACGCGCTTTTGGAATAAACCAATACATACTGATAAAGCCGGCTACCGTGATGGTAAAGGAAACGACTTGTACCCAAAATGACCAGTCGATACCATAACCAGCAATTTGTCTATTTAAAAAACTTAGGCTTTGTACCGCGCTTGAGGCAAGGAATGCTGTGCCTAATACTAACGGTCCTAGCGTGACGATGGTCCAATAGCGCAGCATACTTTTCATACCACCAGAGCGGTTTTCTACCCGCCATATTTGGTTAAAAGCGCGCTCAATGGTCGTCAAGGTCATGATGGTGGTAAAGAATAAAACCATCGCGCCGATAATGGTCAGATTTGACGATTGCTCAGCAAAGGTATTGATATATTTACTGACCTGTAAGCTCGATTGGGGCAGCAAATTGCTATAAATAACTTCATAAATCTGCGCTCTGACGGAAGCCAAGGCTGGAACAGAGGACAAAATCATTAAGAGTACCGTTAGGATAGGTACAATGGATAATAAGGTCGTATAGGTCAGTGACGCGGCTTTTTGTTGGCAATTATCTTCAAAAAAATGCCGCGTCAAAAAACGCAGAAATTGAAACCAGCTTTGGTGTAAAAAGGGGATTTTTTTTAATAAGTTTTCCATGACGACCATTTAACGCGGATAAGAGTGCGAATAGTGTAGCAAAAATGGGCATTGAGAATCTGCCGCTTAATTGTGTCGAAATGCATTTAAGCGACTTTCATATCATTCTATAGTGGATTAAATATAAAAACGATGTAGCGGAACAGTGATGAATTTTTTGCAGCCTCTGTCTGCGTAGGCACAGCAAGCCAGAAAAACTCATCCCTGTTCTGCGTCATAACCATAATCGATTCAATTAGTATGGATTATATATAACAGCACTTAAACTAGAGTGTTAAGTGCGCTTTGTTTGCATGTCAGTGAATGACTCGGGCATAATGTGCACATCTATTTATAATGCCTGTTGTCTGCTATAAGTTGCCCGCTATATATGATGCAAATAACACATATATCAAATAACAACGTCAATGATTTTAGAAGGAAGTTTTGCTAATGAGTCAGACCGCCCCTTATGTCTTGGTACTTTATTATTCAAATTATGGTACGACTAAGACATTAGCATATGCCATCGCCCAAGGTATTGAAGACGCTGGCATGACGGCGCGTATTCGTACGGTGCCGATAGTCGCGCCTGAAACCACGGCAAGTAAGCCTGCTATTCCTGATGAAGGCGATCTTTATTGCACCATGGATGATTTAAAAGATTGTAGCGGTCTGGCGCTTGGTAGTCCGACGCATTTTGGTAATATGGCAGCACCCATGAAGTATTTTTGGGACAATACCGTGACGCTTTGGCTGGCTGGTAATCTACAAAATAAACCAGCAGCCGTATTTACCGCCACCGGTTCGATGCATGGCGGGCAAGAGACGACCTTGCTGACCATGATGATGCCGCTATTGCACCATGGCATGATGATTGTGGGCGTCCCTTATGCTGAGCCTGCCCTAAATCGTACCCGTGGTGGTGGCTCACCTTATGGCGCAAGCCATGTCAGCGGTGCTTTACATGATCAGCCTGTATCAGCAGATGAGCGTGAACTGGCGATTGCTCAAGGGCGTCGTTTGGCGATTACGGCTTCTGCCTTAGCCCAAGCCAATTGGAATCGTTAATTGCTGTCTAGTTAATTGACCTCTAACTATTGCTGCTTGCTGCTATCAATTAGGAAATAAATATCTCTCATGGCTACTAACCGCTCGAATCAGGACAATAACATTCAAACGCCAACTGAAAAATCAACTCAGGCTACTAATGCTGTTAAGGCGCAAAAACCGATAACGCCTATTCGTCAGCGGTTAATGGTGACGTGGTTGGTATGGCTGGTTTTTAGATTATTGGCGCTGCCGATTTTAATCAGTGTCTTTAATCCCAGTAATCCAGATATTATCGGCGGTATTGCTTGGCAAGCGCTATGGTTGGTGCCGGCGTTTGTCTTGACGCCATCGATATTACGTGGGCGTTCGCCGTATGCGCTATTGATAGGCAGTATGTTTACCTTGGTTTATCTCGGCGCGAGCGGTGTGGTGCTGTTTACGCGCATCTATGGCAGTAGTTGGGCTGAGATAGTGGTATATCTACTTGATTTTGTGTTATTGCTGGCAATCAATGTTTGGTTATTTATCTTACTAAAACGCCTACCGTCAATGAATAATGTCGTTAAGCAACCACGTTCTCGCTAGATGAGTCTTGGCATCTTGTATTGTTGTAACCTATATTGATAGCAAGATTGATAGCAAAAAAGCGGCGCTCTACTTTAGAGCGCCGCTTTTTTATGTTAGTCATTTATGCAGAAATAATGGCTTAATTAACCTTGGTTAATTCTAAATCCATCTTTTTACCGTCGTTAATCTGACTGACTTTAACCGGTAGATAATCTAAGCTTGGCGCCAACCAAAAACTGGTCGAGCGGCTGTTGTCATCATGGACACGGTCGACACGCACGGTGTCAAAGGTACCCGCTGGCACGGTAATCTTAGTATTACCTGATTTTTTAAACGGCGTTTTTTCTACTTTGTCTTTTTTCGCCATGTAATAGTTGCCAGAGAATTTACCATTTAACAAGTCTTGGCGAATTTGCACCTCGAGGCTCAAATCATCAAAAGCTTGCTGCGCCATATTCATGGTGGTCGACTTGCCGCGATAGTTACTTACCACCTTTTTACTGCTTGGATTAAAGTCCAGTTTATGGGTACGACCAACACCCAATAGCTTATAAGTAGTGCTTGCTTGGGTTGGAACGACATTATTACCGTTAATGCTAAAGGTACTGTTTTGCGCGGCACTTGCGACACCGGCTACCCGCGCATTGACGTTATATTTCCACGTATTGCCGGCTTTATTTAACGTACGCGTAGCCGTCCCTTTGTATTTGTCTTCAACGGTAAAGCTATAATTGGCGCTTGATGGTTCAATGTTTTTGGCGCTGGCAAGGGTAGGTGCGGTCATACTTAAAGCTCCAATCGCAGCAATGCTCGCCCCAGTGGTTAAGACGGTAAAAAATTTAGATGGGCTGCGTTTCGGGTTATTAGAATCGGTTGCTAGGGATTGTTTATTGTTTAATAAAAAACTCATGGATATTCCTTAATTTGGTTTCAGGCTGTGTTATCAGCTTTTATTTATAAATATTGTCTTTTGTTTGACTGTTAGCTTTTATTTATAGGTCTTGTTATGTGCTCAGTCTTATATATGGTCATACTCTGTTACATTTTCAAGGGCAGCGACAGAGTCAAGCGTTTGGCTAATGTAGTTAATGTTGCTGGTTTTGCTAAATAAAGCAGGCGCAGTAACTTGCTGTAATCTTAGTAAGACGGCGTAAATGGAATAGATAGCAATAACTAAAGTGCATTCAGGTCCTACCGCTTGCATTTACAGCCACTATTCGATAGTAAATCCGATGTTTTAGAATAATGCTGAGACCTTTAATAGCGTGCAATTCAATCAAATGATTTTTTTAAAACATCATTACTGACTGAATAAGCGACAATGTGCAAAATTCTTGTAAATTTTTGGTCTTTACACTTGAACCGAACTCACCTTGCCCCCACTTTTTGATACAAGCTCAAAGCTTATCTAAAGAATGCTGTTTTTAAGCAGACATTTTGATAGATCTTGGTATTGAGATCATTAATTCAAATAAACCCTTACTTTTAATAACCAACTTTTGGAGTCATATCGATGAACATTCGTCCTTTACATGACCGTATTGTCGTCCGCCGTATAGAAGAAGAAACAAAAACTGCGGGTGGTATCTTACTTCCTGGTTCTGCTCAAGAAAAACCTTCACAAGGTGAAGTGCTAGCAACCGGTAACGGTCAGATTCGTGACAACGGTGAAACTCGCGCGTTAGATGTAAAAGCTGGCGATAAAGTCTTGTTCGGTCAATATGCTGGTCAAACGGTAAAAGTTGACGGCGAAGAGCTATTGATTATGAAAGAATCTGATGTATTGGGTGTGCTAGAAGGCTAATTGTCCACGAGGCAATTTTAGCTAATTATTCTTAGCTAACACCATTTATACCTCAAGAGCATTTATAAAAAAATTCTTTAAAACATTTAATTGCATTCTCATACTTATAATAGTGGAGTAATTTAACATGGCAAAAGACGTAAAATTCGGCATTGATGCCCGTAAACAAATGATGGACGGCGTAAACGTTCTAGCAAATGCGGTAAAAGTAACTTTAGGCCCTAAAGGTCGTAACGTGGTTATCGATAAATCATTTGGCGCACCTACCATCACTAAAGATGGTGTTTCAGTTGCCAAAGAAATCGAGCTTGAAAACAAATTTGAAAACATGGGCGCGCAATTGGTGCGTGAAGTTGCTAGCCGTACTAACGATGTTGCTGGTGATGGTACAACGACTGCTACTGTATTGGCTCAGTCAATCTTGCAAGAAGGCATGAAATCTGTTGCCGCTGGCATGAACCCAATGGATCTAAAACGCGGTATCGATAAAGCTGTACGTGCAGCAGTTGAGCAAATCCATTTGCTATCAACGCCAGCTGATGATTCAAAAGCGATTGCTCAAGTTGGTTCTATCTCTGCGAACTCAGACACCAAAATTGGCGAACTGATTGCACAAGCGATGGAAAGAGTTGGTAAGCAAGGTGTTATCACTGTTGAAGAAGGTTCAAGCTTTGAAGATACCTTGGAAGTTGTTGAAGGTATGCAGTTTGACCGTGGTTATATCAGCCCGTACTTTGCTAATAAGCAAGACAGCTTAACCGCAGAATTCGAAAACCCATATATCTTGCTTGTTGATAAAAAAATTAGCAATATCCGCGAAATCGTGCCATTACTTGAGCAAGTCATGCAGCAAAGCAAACCGTTGCTAATCATTGCTGAAGACGTTGAAAACGAAGCGTTGGCTACTTTAGTTGTCAACAACATGCGTGGCGGCTTAAAAACTTGTGCCGTTAAAGCACCAGGTTTTGGCGATCGTCGTAAAGCCATGCTAGAAGATATCGCAACGCTAACTGGCGGTACGGTTATCTCTGAAGAGATTGGTCTAAGCCTTGAGACTGCTACTTTAGAGCAGCTTGGTACCGCTAAGAAAGTCACGGTCGGTAAAGAAAACACCGTTATCGTTGATGGCGCTGGTAACAAAGCTGACATCGAAAACCGTGTTGAATCTATCAAACGTCAAGCTGAAGAATCAACGTCTGACTATGATAAAGAAAAGCTTCAAGAGCGTATGGCAAAACTTGCTGGCGGCGTTGCTGTTATCAAAGTTGGCGCTGCGACTGAAACTGAAATGAAAGAGAAGAAAGACCGTGTTGATGATGCGCTACATGCGACTCGTGCAGCGGTTGAAGAAGGCGTTGTCCCTGGTGGCGGTGTTGCCCTAGTTCGTGCGATGAATGCATTGTCTGAGCTACGTGGTGATAACGACGACCAAAATGCTGGTATCAATATCTTACGTCGCGCAATGGAAGCCCCATTACGTCAAATCGTCACCAACTCTGGCGAAGAAGCCTCAGTTGTGGTTAACGAAGTGAAGAGCGGTAGCGGTAACTACGGTTACAACGCAGCTTCTGGCGAATACGGCGACATGCTAGAGATGGGTATCCTTGATCCAGCTAAAGTTGCTCGTTCAGCATTAGAAAATGCCGCTTCTGTTGCAGGCTTAATGCTAACGACTGAAGTCATGATTACTGATTTACCGCAAGGTGATGATGGTATGGCTGGCATGGGCGGTGCTGGTGGAATGGGCGGTATGGGTGGAATGGGCGGCATGATGTAATTTATGCCTCTACTAAATTTGTATGATGTTATGGACCTCGGTTGCTTTAATTGAATAACCGTACTTTTTTAGTCAATCTATAAGATACTTTTCGCTAGAAGTGTAAGTATTTCTGTAAAAGTGTTTGAACTACCGAAAGCTCTGTTGTCGTTAAGATAGCAGGGCTTTTTTGTGTCTGGTTGTAGTAGCCTAGTTAATTTGGATAATAGGCTATAAATGGATTGATATATCTCAAGTTGATAGTGCCGAGTAAGGATTTACAGTTATGGTAAATATTGAACTGTTATCTAGGTTGAGTCGCTTCTATTAACCTCATAACCTTTAACGTATGTTATATCGTTTAAAAATTAAAAGACTATAGAGTAGAGTAAATCTATTCAAAAATTATATAAGCTTTTAAGTATATAAAATTTCTTTAACTATATGCTAGTATTAGAATATAGGTTAAATGGACTTAAAATTTATTCAAGGGAATAGTTGGGCATGTGCTGTAGGTTAATAGCTACAACAGCTTGTGTGCCATTTAAGGCGATAAAGATGAAAAAAACTAGGCTTGGAATTCTAATAGAAGATGAAACATTAGCATGGCACATGTTTGAACCATTAAAACTTCTAGTTGATGAGGGTATCGTTGAGGTTTGTATCGCTGTTCGACGAAGTGTAAAACCAAAATCTATCATATCTAATGTAACAGAGGTTATTCCATTTATTAATCAACGAATATTCTCTTTCCTTTCTCGTACTAAAAGTGATGTTAAGGGTTATTCTATCCATGATTTGGTAGCTAACGGCAAGATACCTATCATTATATCAACACCAAAACAGTATCAGTCTACTGATGAGATTGAAGACTCAGTTATTGAGAAACTTGGAGCAGCAGATCTAGATTACCTTCTTAATATTGGTTTCCAGAACTTAACTGAGAAAGTCTTAGGTATTACAAAAAAAGGTATTCTTTCTTTTCATTATGGTGACGAAACCATAAAACGAGGTGAACCAGCATTGTATTGGCAGTTTGCCGAACGATGGGATCATAGCGTAGTTAGTCTACACCTATTAAGTGATTCCCTTGATGGTGACAAAGTTGTGGGGAGAGGTTATTGTACTTTGTTCTATTTGAACTATAACTTAACTGAGCATAAATTAAATGGGGTTCTAGCATCAATATTGTATTGTTATTTCCATAACAATAATATTGGAGTCGAGAGTGAAAAATTTGCTGATTCAATTGACGACTGCAAAAACTATAAGACCACTAAATATTTAACTGCTATAAGGCATTTGACGGGTTATTTAAAGTATTACGCTGTGGAAATATTTTATAAAATTTCTTATCTAAGTCAATGGAGTATTTTTATTGGCTCTGTTGATCAATCAATACAAACATATACGGAGCTATTACCTGAAAAAGGATGCTTTTGGGCGGATCCTTTTTATATTGAACAAGACTCAAGGCGCTATATATTCTTTGAAAGCTTAAATTACAAAGAAAATATAGGTCGTATAGAATGGGTAGAACTGAATGAAAGCAATCAAGTTATTGATTCGGGACCGACAAATTTAGGTATTAGCGTTCATTTGAGCTTTCCTAATGTATTTAAGTACAACAATGTAATATATATGATTCCAGAAGCTGCAGAGACCAATTGCATTAACCTATTGAAAGCGACAAACTTTCCTCACAAGTGGGAGAAGGTTCATAAGTTGGTTGTTGGGGTGAAAGCATTAGATAGTGCAGTTATTAAACACAATGGACTATGGTATCTTTTCACGACTCATGGTTCACTATCAGAAATTACAGCGGGTTTAGAGTTGCAGATTTATATTTCTGACAAGTTAATGTCGGATGATTGGACACTCCATCCGCTTGCACCTATCAAGATTGATGTACGTGGATCACGATTAGCAGGAGCACTATTTCGGAAAAATGGTCAGTTGTTTCGTACTGCCCAGGACTGTACAATTAGGTACGGACGTAGGATAGCTTTATACTTAGTAGAAGATTTGACGCCGATATCCTATAAAGAAACCTTTGTGCGTTATATTGAACCCAATTGGGCAACTGATATCGATCGTCTCCATACTTATAATATCTATGATCAAACTGTCGTACTTGATGTTTCAAGAGATAGGTTTCGCTTTACCGTATAGTTATTAAGAAATCTTATGGCAGCTGTGCTAATTCTTTGTCAAAAAACCCCGATAGGCTGAGCTTATGAACCGACCCCCATAAGTTGGACACAACTTATGGGGGTATTTTTATGCGTTACGATCTAGACTTTAAGATGCAAGTCATCGCATACTATCGGCAAGGACATACCGGACTTGCCACAAGTGAGAAGT
>NZ_CAJHAJ010000006.1 GCF_904846345.1 Psychrobacter maritimus | reverse complement strand
TGGAAGGGTGTGGAAGCACAGCGATGTGTGTAGCTAACCTGTACTAATTGCTCGTTTGGCTTGACCATACAACACCCAAGTGGTTTGTATCAAAGCTCTAATTAATCTATCTTGTAAAGCGAAAGCTTTAGAATAAAGAAAGAATATTTCGATATCACCTTAAACCTTGATTCAGTTAGGTTTATGTTGATGAGACTAAAAGATAATACTTAAAGTCAAAATAACAACAACAGACTCATATCTAACCCCCTTTGCTGACGACAATAGCATGATGGCACCACCTGATCCCTTCCCGAACTCAGAAGTGAAACATCATCGCGCCAATGGTAGTGTGGCTCCGGCCATGTGAGAGTAGGTCATCGTCAGCTCTCTATTCCTGAATCGCCCCTCAACTTAATTGTTGAGGGGCTTTTCTTTGTCCAAAGGTTGCGGTTTATTGGGTGTTCACGCTGATTTATCCACTGTAAAGTTAGTATCCTAGTAGTGCGTTGTCATAAGCTTTTTTTAGAAAAGCTCACCCGTCTCGACCGCTTCTTCAAAATCAAACCCTAACTGCTCGCCTTTGCGCTGTCTCATCTGCTCGATACGCAGCTTACGTCCAGAGACCAGCCGTAGCACCTCACGGCGCTGCTCAGTCGTCATCTCATGCCATAACTGACGCTCAGGTCGACTACGTAAGCAGCCAAAGCAATAGCCTTTTTTATTGCTTTGACAGACACCAATGCATGGATTGGCAATCTCGAACAGCTCAAACTGCTGATTCATGGCGGCTCCATTGCTATTTTCGTTATTCCTTTAATGTGCCTAATGTCATTCTAAAACACTATTATGTCGCAAATAGTGAATAATAATGTGCGGTTTTATTGTTACTGTTTTTATTAACGTAATGCTATGCTGAGTTTTTATTATTCATATATAGCAATCATAACAAAATTAATAAGTGAGATTATACGTGAACGTTATTTATATTCATGGGCTCGACAGCGATGCGAACTCTACTAAAGGCAAGTTGTTAGAGGATTATTGCCGCCAGTATCATTCTGATATCAATATATTGCGACCTGATTTGAATAAGACGCCTGATCAAGTTTTTAGGCAGATATTGTTATTAATCGAAAATTTGAATAGCAATGGTAATCATGCTGAAGATGAGAAATTTAAATCGTCAAATACAGTATTGGTTGGAAGCTCATTAGGTGGTTATTTTTCCACTTTAATCAGCAATCATACCGGCTACCCAGCACTGTTATTAAATCCTAGCACGCAGCCGCATGTGACATTACAGCGCTTTGCTGAGGATTCGGCTGCAAAAAATAATGTTGAAGAAGAGGATTTAGACAGTCATATTATTCATTCAACAGCAGGTGGGTGGGATATTACTCATGCAGATTTGCAATGGTTTGCAGCGCATCAATTATCGACGATTAATTATCCTGATAAAATTTCTGTATTAATCAAAGAAGGCGATGAGCTGTTAAATCCTGAGCTATCTAAACAGTTTTATAAAGAACAGGGAGTAACAGTAACCATGCAAGCCGGGGGTGATCACAGGTTTAGTGACTTTGGAGCACAATTGCCAATGGTAATTGAGATGTTAAGGAATTTGCTCTAAGTTCAAATAAAGCTGACATAGAGGCTCATAGAGAACTTGATATATCAAGCAATTTAAATAGACGACATTATCTGACGTGAGCGACTGACTATTACCGTTACCGTCGCTATTTTTCGTTATAATGGTTCAATAGAATTAATCGCACATGAATAGTTAAGGATGCATTTGTGAGTCAATATAATGCGCAATCGTTAGAAGTTTTAGAAGGGCTTGAGCCCGTACGTCGTCGCCCAGGTATGTATACCGACACCACGCGCCCCAATCATTTGGCGCAAGAAGTTATCGATAACTCAGTCGATGAAGCATTGGCGGGTTATGCCAAGGTTATCAAAGTGCAATTGCATAGCGATGGTTCTTTATCAGTCGAAGATGATGGCCGCGGCATGCCAACCGATATTCATCCCGAATTTAATCAAACGGGTATTGAGCTGATTCTAACCCGTCTGCATGCTGGTGGTAAGTTTTCGACATCTAACTATGAAGTTTCAGGCGGCTTACACGGTGTAGGCATCTCTGTCGTCAATGCGCTATCAACGCGAGTAGAAGTGACGGTATGGCGTGATAGTACGCAGTTTGAGATGGCGTTCGAGAATGGCGCAGCAGTCACATCTTTAACCGAAACAATCAGCTCAAACAAACGTAAGCGTGGTACTAAAGTACACTTTTGGGCTGATGGCAGCTTTTTTGATACGCCTAAATTTAACGTTAAACAACTTAAGCACAATCTAAAAGCTAAAGCCGTGCTAGCAGCTGGTCTAACGATTGAGTTCGTTGATGATATTAATAATGAAAAAGTCGTTTGGCAGTTTACTGATGGGGTTGTTGAGTATTTAAACGAGCAGCTAGATGGTTTAGAGACCTTACCTGAAGCACCGTTTTATTATAATCACGATGCCAAAGCAGGCGAACGAGCGGGTATTACTTTTGCATTGTCTTGGCTGCCTGATGGCGGTACGCCTGTGCAAGAAAGCTATGTAAACCTTATCCCGACTGCGCAAGGCGGTACGCACGTTAATGGTCTACGCACCGGTATCTTGGAAGCCTTACGCGAGTTTTGTGATATTCATAATCTACTGCCACGTAGTGTCAAGCTGACGGCAGAAGATGTATGGGATGGGGTGAACTATATCCTATCGCTTAAGTTTTCTGAGCCACAATTTTCGGGTCAAACCAAAGAGCGCTTATCAAGTCGTGAAGCGGCTGGTGCGGTGCAGACATTAGCAAAGGATGCCTTTAGCTTGTGGCTAAACCAGCATGCTGATATGGGTACCCAAATTGCCGAGTTGGCGATTAATAAAGCAGGTCGTCGTTTAAAATCTGCGAAAAAAGTCGCGCGTAAGAAAATCACGCAAGGTCCAGCATTGCCGGGTAAGTTGGCGGATTGTCGTGGGGATTTGCGTGATGGCGCAGAGCTGTTTCTAGTGGAGGGTGATTCTGCGGGTGGTAGTGCCAAGCAAGCGCGCGATCGTCATTATCAGGCGATATTGCCACTGCGCGGTAAGATTTTAAATACGTGGGAAGTATCATCAGATACGGTTTTATCAAGTCAAGAGATTCATGATATTGCGATTGCTATCGGCGTCGATCCAGCGTCAGATGACTTATCTGAGCTGCGCTATGACAAAGTATGTATCTTAGCGGATGCGGACTCTGATGGTCTGCATATTGCTACATTGATTTGCGCCCTGTTTGTTAAGCATTTCCCTGCCTTGGTAGATGCCGGTCACTTATTTGTGGCGATGCCGCCTTTATATCGTGTCGATGTCGGTAAAGAGGTGCATTATGCGCTTGATGAGCCTGAGCTTGTGCATATTTTGGCCAATGTACCGGGCAATAAGAAAGCGCAAATCACACGTTTCAAAGGCTTGGGTGAAATGAGCGCAGAGCAGCTACGAGAGACCACCATGAACCGTGATACCCGCCGTCTAGTGCAGTTAGATATGGATGATATGGTATTGACCAATAGTGTGATGGATATGCTATTGGCTAAAAAGCGCGCGGCAGATCGTAAGTCTTGGCTTGAGAACAAAGGTAATTTAGCTGATATATCCTAAAGAGTGATGAGAGAGCAGGAATAGGCGTCGATTTTATAGGCTTTATTTATATATGTTCATATATATAAATAATTGAGTAAGCTATCAGGTAATAAAAGCCTGCAAAATTCAGCTAAGCGGCACAAGCTTAATGTTATTATGTAGCTATCTTTTATTACATGGTGCCGTTATGACATCAAAGCTATTTAACCGTTCTAAATCAACTGCTTCTAAGCCTACGCGCTCAAAAGTATTCCCGACATTAAGCAAAAAACATTTGGGTAATTTGGTCCCAAGGCGTGGTAATAAAGCTGCGCCAATTATCGCATCAGCGTTATTAAAAGCCGCTGGTTGGCGTACGGTTGGTAAGATTCCAAACATTCCGCAGGCCGTGGTTTTAGCGCTACCGCATACCTCTAACGTCGATGGTATTTATGCGATACCGAGCTTATTTGCCCTAGATTTAAAAATCAGTATTATGGGCAAGCATACGCTGTTTAAGGTGCCATTATTTGCGCAGCTATTAAATTGGATAGGGGTTATTCCTATCGATCGCGGTAATAAAGGCTCGGTATTGCAAGCGAGTATCGATAAATTCAAAACCGGTAAGCCGCTATTTTTGGGTTTAGCGCCAGAAGGTACGCGGCAATATACCGAAAGCTGGAAATCGGGCTTTTATTATTTGGCAGTAGGTGCGGGTGTGCCTATTTTGCCCGTGGCGATGGATTATAAGACCAAAGAGATACGTTTTATGTCGCTGGTTTATCCTAGCGGTGATATCGACGCTGATTTACCAAAAATCTATGCCCAGTATCAGGGCGTGATACCCAGACATCCTGAGCGTTTATCGCAGCCTTTACAGGATATTAATAAGCAGATTGATTAAGATTTAACGGTCTTATTACTAATTATCTATAGCGAAGAAGCCCCTGATAGCAAAATATCAGGGCTTTTTTTAATCTTAAAGTGATAAAATTTAGGCTAAACTGAATGGCTGCTTAGAAATGCGGCTGACCATTAGATGCGCTAACACCGCCATCAACGGGCAAGTTCACCCCAGTAATCATAGACGCATCATCGCTCGCCAAAAAAGTAATGGCAGCGGCAACTTCCTCTGGAGCGGCAAGACGGCCAAGTGGGCAGCGGTCTAAAAACTTATCGGTTTTGCTGCTATCATCTTGAATGGCGCTGGTCATATCGGTTTTAGTAACGCTTGGATTGACGGCATTGACGCGCACGCCATCTGCGCCGTGATCTAAAGCTAGGGTGCGCGTTAAATTACTGATACCGGCTTTGGCGGCATTATAAGCGGCCATATTCCAGTCACCACCGATGCCAGACAGTGACGAGACATTGATAATATTGCCTTTGGTAGCAATCAGATGTGGCATCGCCGCCTGACAAACATAAAACGTGCCATTTAAATTCACATCGATGGCCGACTCCCAGTCTTCAGAAGACAGCTCGGTGATTTTGCCTTGTATGGCTTTACCGGCATTATTCACCAAAACATCAATTCTCTCAAACTTGTCGATGACTCTTTTCATCATTTCTTGTACTTGAGCTTCTACGCTGATGTCACAGATGACGGCCAAAAAATTGTCGGTATGAATCCAAGTCCGGTCCTGTGGAAACGCTTCAGCGGTTTCCTGCAAGGTTTCAGCGGTACGTCCAACTAAAACAACGTTTGCGCCTTCGTTTGCAAAGCGAATGGCGGTCGCACGACCAATACCTGAGCCGGCACCGGTGACGATAACGGTTTTTTCTTTAAAGCGTTTCATGATGTTCAGTCCTTGTTATCATATGATGGTGATTATATAGAGAAAGTCGTTGAGCCTGCGCTAGGATGCTTGATTAGCTCGCGCAACTTTGATTGCTTTTATGCCATCATAACAACTCACTGCTACGAAAGCGACTGTGTATAATTGCGCTTATGTTGTTTAATCTTTTGCTAAAAGTAATGGCAAAGATTATTAGGCTAACATGCATTGTATTCGTTGCAAGTCATACGCCACCATATACATTTAATATTAAAAGGTTGAGATTGTGTCAAATTCGACTACTGCGATTGCTGATAAGCCTCATCTTGGCAATGAGCTAGCCTGCTATGTGCAGACTGATAAGTTAGAGATGCTATTGCCTGCTATACAAGCACTTGAAGCGACACATAAAATCCAATATCAAGCTCAAAAACTGGCTTACCACTTACCATTAGGTGAATTGCAGTTGTCAGAACTGGTGGTTTATTTGCCTGAGGGTGTGCTTGCCGCTGATATCGAAAGCGTGCGTAAGACCGCTATTAAATCAGTCTTAGCATGGCATAAAGGTTATTTATCTGGGCAAAAAGCCGATATAGCGCACACGATAGAAGTGCTAGTCTTTGATATTCAATTTAAAAGTGATATTGAGGAATCAAGCAATGTTGCAGACAAAGACAATCAGCATGGCAAATATAAACGCTTAAAACATGATTTTCCTGCCCGCTATTTTATGGAAGATTTAATCATAGACATAAGCGATAGTGGGCAGCCGCTACAAATATTTGGCTGGCACGACTGGCAATCGATACTCACTGCGCTTCATACGCCATGCGAATTGTGGCGATTTTTAAGATATCGTTTAGAGCAGTTGCAACAGAGCGCTATTAGTCATGTGCCAAGCTTTGAGTCTGAAGAGGCGTTGATTAATAACTTCGTAAATAGTTCAACGTTATTTACCCAAGCTATCGCCATAGACAATGCGCTGATTAAATATGGTATGCAGGATGCGCCCAATGCCGCCCTGATTGCTATGGCGCTTGCACAAAAAAATCATAGTCCTACTAGCCAGATGTATCAGCAGCACATGCAGCAAGCGGCTATTTTATGGTCACAGCTTAGCAGCCAAATGATAACGACGGTTAGTGAAAAGTTTATTGCTAGAAAAGGCAGGGAGCAACAAACAGAGCTTTCTCATTGGCAGCAGCAAATACTAGATGAATCATTGTTTTCGCGCCATGAGCTGATTCGTACTTTATATCGGCATCCAAAGCAGCAGCAAAGCCTGCAACAACAAGGTTATGTCGTTCATCAACATTCCTATGAGCGTTTAGGTCGGCACTATGTGCTGATATTTTATGGACAGGATGCAGAAGGACAGCATAGCAAAAAAGCTATTCAACCGAACTTGGCGAAAATTGCTTTAGACGTTGCCACACGTTTACCGATAGCTGAGCTGCATCACGTTATTGTGCTTGGTATAGATTTTATCATAGAGGCGGAAGATAGCTTTATGGATATTGACTTATGGATACAGCCGGTCGACGCTGTGAGTCAGCGTGAGCGTCAATTGAGCAAGCAGATACAGCGCTTACAGCAGCAAAGCCAAAAATAAAAACGATACGTTATAGCTGTGTGCGACTGATATCGATTTCAAAGTAATTCTACTATAGTAGAAATAGGCTTAAAGATTATTATTTCAGCATGCGATGACGAGTTTAAATAAAGGAAGCTTGAATAAAAAACTTAACTAGCAAGCATAAAAAAAGACAGCCTAAGCTGTCTTTTTTATTTAAGTTAACGACTATCCATTACTAAATGATAGGTTATTTCAAATTATCATTGTCGTTAGTAGGTGGGAAACCATTATTACTGTCATCGGTTTCGATGTGGTTAATATCAACCGGTTCAGAACCCAAATCGCTTCTTGAATCTAAGTCATTACTTGTGCCTAAGTTGTTAGGCGTACCAGTATTTGAGCTTAAGTTATTTGGTGTACTGGCAGCAGCAGGGGCAACAGGCGTCGTGTTGCTCGCTGCATTTGGCGTATTCTCACGAACTGACGCGGCAAACTTATCTTGAGTTGACGAGTTCGGTGTCAAAGCAGATTTCGCTTTTGCTTCATCACGCTCTCTATCCATCTTATCCTGCATCTTGCGTAAGAAGCGAGCTGCTGCTTCTTGACCGCCAAGACCAAATGATAGAGCAAACGCTACCGCAACTGCACCTAAGGTTAGACCAAATGCGAGGTTAACAATAGAGTCAGCAATACCCATCGCTTTTAGACCCATGGCCAATACTAAGCCCATGATTAATACACGTACGATGTTTGCTAAGAACTGTGAACCTTGCTCAGAGCGCTCAACGACACCAGCGATGATGTTGGCAAGCCAAAAGCCAATAAACAGAATGACCGCGCCGAGGATGATGTTGGCACCAAACGCGATAAACATGGTGATGATGGCTGAGATAGGCTCAAAACCTAGTAAATCAGCGGCAGCGATAGCAGCAAACAACATCGCAAAGAAGATAATCGCATAACCCACTAGGTCAGAGATTTTCTTATCGCCCATCGTCTGCTCTAAACCAACTTTCGCAGGCAACTGATTAATTTGGGTGTTTTCAAGTAGACCTTTGATGATGTTGGCAACCATACGTACGACATAGAAGGTGACGATTAAAATCGCTGCTGCCATAAATATATTTGGCAGTGCTTCCATGATTTTATTAAGCATGTTGGTCGCAGGGCGAGCAATCACATCGATTTTTAGCGCATTTAAAGCTGCAATAATCGTTGGAATAATAACCACTAAAAATGCTAGTGAACCTGCGATATTAGGCAAGCTGTTTTGTTCGCTTAGGCCTGCTTTGGTCGCAAGCTTCTGTACATCAAAAGTAGAAACTAAGTTGGTTACAATGCCGCGTACGACTTTGGCGATGATATAACCCACCACAAAGACCACACCAGCGATAAGGATATTAGGAATAAAGCTGAAGATTTTATCAACCATATTGGTCAATGGTGCAAATAAACCATCAAGCTCTAACTGACCAAGTACCATGGTCAATACAATCAACAGGATAAACCAGTAAACCATATCAGCAATGGTGCTGCTCATTGGCTTTACGCCAGCCTTGGCACTTAAACGCTCATCCATCGAGGTTTTTGCTAACGCTGCGTTAATCGCTGTACGAGCAACGGTGGCAATAACCCAACCAACCACACCAACGGCAACCGCCGCAATGATATTCGGTATAAAGGTCAAGACTTGGTTGACCATATTAGCAAATGGGGTTGAAATAGAATTCAGATTTAATTGACTTAACGCGCCAGCGATGGCGATGATGAAAATAAACCAGAAAACGATTTTGGAGATAATCCCTTCTAAATCGTAGCTTTTACCCGTAGAAGAATTCATACGCTGGTTGAGATTGATCTTCGATAGCACACCGCGCACAAGGGCGGCGATACCCAGTGCCACAAGCCAGCCAATGATAAAAATTAGAATAGCGCCGATGATGGAGCCAATAGGGCCACCCAGATAACCGTTGAACGATGTATACATTGGATTCATCCTGTCCTCCTTGAATGTTCATGTATCAGCCGTTAAATAATCCACGCTATTAAATAGAAACAGGATTATTTGCAGGAAACACATACCTAATTATTAGTATTTTTGATTTAAATTATTTAAAAAGCGGTTCTAAACAGAGAACAATCAACACTTTATGTCAATTGTTAACAAAAACTACGTTCTGTTACTTCATACCTTAACTAATTTAGCTTAGCTGATGTAATGAAGGATTTAAAGACAGAAAGCTTAACTGCTTACTATAGTTGTGTGATAAGTTGTTATTTTTGCGGCAAATATTAACATAGACTGTACATTTGACCGATAATTTCACGGGAATCATAGCTCCTAAAACTAAGATTTGTTATGATAGAAGAATGTGACATCTCGCCACTATCCTTATAATTTGAGAGTATTCTATGAAAAAAATTACTACCTTAAGCATTAGCGCCCTTGCTAGTGCGATGTTATTAATCACCGGCTGTAACGCCAGCAATGGTAATCAAGAAACCGCCAGCAAAAGCGTTTCAGTAACTGAAAAAAGCCCAGCCAATGAAAAAGTGGGTTACAGTTTGGGTTATATGATGGCAGAAGGTAATAAAGAAGCGGTCGGCGATCTCAATCTTGATACTTTTGAAAAAGGCTTTCGTGACGGCTATGAAGGTAAAGAGTCAGCATTGACGCAAGAGCAAATGCAAGAAGTATTGATGACCTATCAAAAAGAACAAGAAGAGAAGTTTGTTAAAGATATGGAAACCAAAGCAGGTGAAAATAAAACCAAAGGTGCGGCATTCTTAGCAGAGAACGGCAAGAAAGCTGGCGTGAAAACCACCGCTTCTGGCTTACAATATAAAGTATTGACCGCTGGTACTGGCAAATCACCAAAAGCGACCGACGTGGTTGAAGTCAACTACGAAGGTAAATTGATTGATGGTACGGTATTTGACAGCTCTTATGAGCGCGGTGAGCCAATCGAATTCCCATTAAACCAAGTCATTGCTGGTTGGACGGAAGGTTTACAGTTGATGAAAGAGGGCGGTAAATACGAGTTCTATATCCCATCTGACATCGCTTATGGCGAAGCGGGTAACGCCGGTATCGAGCCAAACAGCACGCTTATCTTTACCGTTGAGCTATTAAAAGTAAAATAAGGCGTTATTAGGCTTTTAACTGTTTTAACCCAAAGTGGTTATAAAAAAATGGTTATAAGAAAGCGCTTATAAAAAATAAAAAGCCCTCATACATTATGAGGGCTTTTTCGTGCGCGGCAGTTAAAGGTTAATTATCAGTTAACGAATAGCTAACTCACTCACTACTTATAGGGATTTTTTAATTATAAAGTCTTTTGGAATACTTTAGAATTACGACCGTTATTATATTTTTCACGGCGCGCTTCCGGTAGGGCGCTTGCTTCAACTTCTGCAAAGCCTTGCTCGACAAACCAATGCGCGGTACGAGTGGTCAGCACAAATAACTTATGCAGACCATGGCTGCGTGCTTGCTGCTCTAAAAATGCCAGCAAGTCAGCACCGCGGCTGCCACTACGGTATTCAGGATGTACCGCCACACAAGCGACTTCTGCTGAATCTGCATCCAACGGATAAAGCGCCGCACAGCCTAAAATCATGCCGTCACGCTCAATGACACTATAGTTATCAATCTCTTGTTCTAAGCGCTCGCGTGAGCGGCTGACCAAGATACCTTGTTCTTCTAGCGGTGATAATAGCTCAATCAGTCCGACCACATCGTCAATATTGGCACGGCGAATCTCTTCATAAGGGTCATGGCTAATCAAGGTGCCAGAACCATCACGGGTAAATAGCTCTTCGAGTAGCGCGCCATTTTTGGCATAAGAGATAATATGGGTGCGATGAACCCCTTGGCGGCACGCACTACTGGCGCAGCTTAAGAAGTAATTAATCTCACAGTTTAAATCACGGTCACGTAAGAAGCGGTCGACTTCATTTGGAATCATCTCACGCAGCAAGCGATTATCATGATTGATACCGGCTTCTTCGCCTAAGAATATCAGCTTATCGGCACCAAGCGCCACAGCGGCACTAAGAGCAACATCTTCAGCCAGTAAGTTAAAGACTTCACCAGTCGCTGAATAACCCATAGAGCCTAAAATCACGATATGGTCATGTAAAAGGTTGTTTTTAATGGCTTCAACATCGATAGAGCGCACTTCACCGGTCATCTGATAATCAACGCCATCACGGATACCATAAGGACGGGCGGTGACAAAATTACCCGAAACCGCATCGATACGCGAGCCGTACATCGGTGAGTTTGCCAAGCCCATCGATAGTTGGGCTTCGATTTGCAAACGAATCGCGCCAACGGCTTGTAAAATAGACGGCATGGCGACGCGCGGCGTCACGCGAATATCTTGATGCAATGGCGAGGCAATGTCTGCGTCTTTGAGGTTTTTTTCGATTTGCGGTCGCGCCCCGTGTACCAATACCAGCTTGATGCCCAAGCTGTGCAATAAAGCAAAGTCATGAATCAAGGTACTGAAATTGGGATGATTGACCGCCTCACCGCCAAACATAATCACGAAAGTCTTACCGCGATGGGTATTAATGTAAGGGGCAGAGTTACGGAACCAGTGAACGTATTCGGGGTTAATCTGTGGCATGGCGCTAGTAGTCATAATGGGAGCAATAGTCGTTAGAATAAGAAAAGGAGCGTGACAGCAAAAGCCTGTCGCTAATGAATTACCATAGCAAAAAACGCCGTTATGAGCTATCTTTTATTTCAGTGGTATTAAGAAGTCTTGGTAGTAAATAGATGATATACACAACCTCAACACGGGATTAGTGTACCGCCAAACGCTTTTTGTTATGCTAAGCGCTATTGCTTTAGTCATAGCTTACACAGATAATTGATAAAAATAACCATCGCTAAAAATAGTCATGGTAAAAAGTTAACATTCATCACGATGACGATATATGATGATGGCTAAGCTAAAAAATTAAGCAATAAAATAGTAGTGTGTGCAATCGGATGGTTGCTTAGCAGTATTATTTTGTTGACGTGTTGTATTGACGCGTTTTATAACTATATGGTTTTATCTACACATTGTTGTATTAGCGAATTTTTATTACAAGATTGTTTTATCGATACATTAACTAGGGATAATGAATGTCATGAAGAAAAGTAACCATTTTGCAAACCCGTTCAGTGCGTGGAGCGGACACCGCTTATTTCATGTTGTCGCCGGTACGCTCGTTGGCGTGATGGCAGTGACGCAGGCATCAGCAATGTTGCCAACGCCAGAACAAGCCGTTGATAATTCAGTGGCAATGCAAGCAAATGCCAACCAAGGCAGTAGCTCAAATGCGCAAGCGGTTAATAGCAAAATCACTGCGTCACTCATTAGTGTCGATACCAATGGTCAGGAACTGCTCGTACCGGTCAATGCCAATACGCGTTTGCAGTCAGGTAACGTCTTGGAGTATCAAGGCTATTTTACCAATACCAATGCCGATCGCGTCCGTAAAATGACGGTTACCATGAGTATTCCTGAGCAAGTAGAATTGCTACGTGCCGTATCTCCTGATTTCCCATATGGCAGTGCTGACGGCAGTAATTTTGCTCGTATGCCGTTACGTGGCAAGGTTGATAATCAACTGCAAGAAATCCCATTAAAGTTTTATAAAGCGGTACGTTGGGACTTAGAAGGCGTTGGTCTTAATGACACGGTCGTGGTTAAATATCGTGCGCGTGTTAAATAAATTCCTTTTTTAATATTTATTTAATACTTGCTGCATCAAAAAGCACCACAGTGAATACTGCGGTGCTTTTTTATTGTCGTTTTTTGAGCTTCAGCAGTACTGTAGCCTTGAAGTTGTTTTGATCATATTTGCCGTTCATTTATCAATTAAGGAGCTGCTAAAGCGTTGCGTATTTACTCTGTGCTTTGTCTTTCAGTGCTTTGTCTTTAATAAGTTGTTTAATTGCATTGATTTGCGGAGTAGTGGCTTGTGTGCCAGCCGTCATCAAAGTACTGCGCTGGCTGGTATCGATTGAGCTGATATGAGCAACATTTGGCATGATGATAATATCAGCGCGATCGCGCTCACGGCGCATCGATGTAGTACGACTGCTACTTGCTTGACTGGAATCAGTGCCATTTGCGGCGGCATTTGCGATAATGCTGCTCTCAAGAAAGCCCCAAAAACTGGTTAATGAGTTGATGGTCGGTTTTCTATTGCTGGCGGAAGTATTAACATTAGCAGCAGTCACATCAACGGCGATGATAATATCTGCACCCAAGTCACGCGCTGTATCAACCGGTACTAAGCTGACCACACCGCCATCGATATATTTTTTACCGACTTGTTCAGGAATGCGCGGCGCAATGAAAATATTGGGGACACTACAGGATGCTTGTACCGCAAGTCCGGCATTGCCACTGCTAAAAACTGCCTTTTTTAGCGTGTGTTTTTCGGCAGCAACTGCCGCAAAAGATATTGGAAAGTCCTCTATAGCGCGTCCGCTTACTTTTGTATTGATAAAGTTTTTAAGCTTAATACCTTCGATAAAGCCTTGGTTGGATAAGGTGAAATCTGTCAATTCACTATCAGAAGTATTTAAGGCTAATTGTTCAAGCTGTTTGGCGTTATAACCACTGGCATATAAGCTGCCAACTAGACTACCGACACTGGTACCGACCACTAGCGTTGGCGTGATACCGTTTTCTTCTAACGCTTTAATCACGCCGATATGGGCAAAGCCTTTTGCACCGCCGCCGCCTAAGACTAGGGCGACTTTTGGTTGATTGTTTATAGGCGTGACTGTCTCAGCAACTGGCGACAGGCTCTGACAAGCACTCATAGACAATCCCAATATGCCAAGCATACTGAATCGCAGTAATCGTGATAAATGACGATATGGATAATAGTTAGCAAATGAAAACATAAAAAACCTTAGCAAAAATCGTCATAGAGGAATAAATGGTTATACGATAAGCCATTCATCAATAGCTTACTCAGAAATCAGCTAGACGCCGTATCGCTAAATAGCTTAGCATAAGCAAGTCGCTTGTCAGTTATAATCATAATGACTGAGTGTTTTATAGCAGGTTGATGATTATAGCTTTTATAAGACGGCTCAGACTTTAAAAAATAGACGACAAAAAAGACAGTTGATTAAATAATATTTACCTTAACATCATTAGGATTATTGATGCCCATATCGGTTAAGCACGCGACAGTGAATCCATCAGACCATATTAGGTCTGATATGCCCGTTTCGGCGCTTGATATGCCGGTGACGGCGCTGGCGGGTGTGGGACCAAAAGTGGCCGAGCAATTAGCCCAATTAGGTATTGAGCGCATTTTCGATTTACTGCTGCATCTGCCGCGTGACTATGAAGATCGTAGCCGACTGGTATCGATAGCCGATGTGGCACATGGGCAAGCTGCCTTGATTACAGGGCGGGTGGTACATGTCGATACCAAGCGTAGTGGCATGACGGTGGTGGTCGATGATGAGACTGGCACCATATCGCTGCGTTTTTTCAAGGTGTATCAAGGTCTTGCGCAAACGATGAGTCTTGGTACGCAGTTGCAATTATTTGGCGAAGTAAAGGTCAGTCGTTACGGTAAGCAGATACATCATCCTGAATATCAAATCATTAGCAGTAACGAAGCCGTCGTTAATACAGGCTTACAGCCGATTTATCCTAGCGTGAAAGGCTTGCATCAAAATAAGCTGCGCACGCTAATTAAGCTTGCGCTGCAAACGGTTCGTACTCAAGGTTTACCGATGACTTTGTTTACGCCGGCTGACTTTGCTGTGGTCGCTGATTTACCGTTAGTACCTTTTGAGCCTGCTAAATTAGCAATTGCGGAACATGATTTTCCAGACGATATATTTTCAACCCTCGCGCGTAGTGTGCCTGACAATTCTATTAACAATAGTGTAAATAGAGCTGCGTCCTCTATTTATGGCGTAAATAATGACTCTAATACAGTCACTGCTAATGATATTGCCAATAATAATGTCTATAACTTAACCATATTTGAAGCCTTAGTATTGCTGCATACGCCGCCGACTTATACCGATGCAGGGCGACAATATCAGCTGCTGACGCAATTAAGTGCCCGTACCCATGCGGCTTGTCAGCGTTTAATCATTGAAGAACTGACCGCGCATCAACTTAGCCTATTATATCGCCGTCAGCAATTACATCAGTATAAAGCGCCTAAATGTACTAGCCAAAGCCCATTGGCTGATAAATTATTTGCAGCATTGCCGTTTGATTTAACCGGCGCACAAAAAAGAGTCATGAAAGATATCACGGCTGATATGGCGACCTCTATTCCGATGCTAAGACTGGTACAAGGCGATGTCGGCGCTGGTAAAACCTTGGTTGCGGCAGGAGCGGCGGGTTATGCATTGGATAGTGGCTGGCAGGTGGCGGTCATGGCGCCAACGGAAATCTTAGCAGAGCAGCATTTGGTGAATTTTAAAAACTGGTTTGAGCCGTTAGGGGTCGGCGTTGGCTGGCTCGCTGGTAAACAAACGGCAAAGCAGCGCCGCGAAGCCTTAGCGGCAGTGGCGGAAAATACGGTACAAGTGGTCGTTGGCACCCATGCATTATTTCAGGAGCAAGTACAGTTTGCCAAATTGGGCTTGGTTATTATTGATGAGCAGCACCGCTTTGGTGTTGAGCAGCGTATGGCCTTGACCAATAAAGGCGTGGCCAATAGCACGCCGCATCAGCTGATTATGACGGCAACGCCGATTCCGCGTACGCTCGCGATGAGCGTTTATGGTGATATGGATACTTCCATCATCGATGAGTTGCCACCGGGGCGTACGCCAATTACCACGGTGACCATTGACCGTAACCGCCGCGATGAAGTCATTGAGCGTATTGCGGTCAATTGTGAAGCAGGCAGGCAGGCGTATTGGGTCTGCTCATTGGTAGAAGAATCCAGCGTGCTCGATGCGCAAGCAGCAGAAGCGACTTATGAAGACTTAAATGAGCGCTTGGATATTCGCATTGGCTTGGTACATGGCAAAATGAAGTCCGCTGACAAACAAGCCATCATGCAAGAATTCAAGACTGGCAATCTTGATTTATTGATTGCCACTACCGTTATCGAAGTGGGTGTTGATGTTCCTAATGCGTCGTTAATGGTCATCGAAAATGCCGAACGGCTAGGGTTATCGCAATTACATCAATTACGTGGGCGCGTTGGTCGTGGTTCGACCAAAAGCTTCTGCGTACTATTATACCAAAAGCCGTTATCAGAGACGGGCACGGAGCGCTTAAACGTCCTGCGAGAAAGTACCGACGGTTTTGTTATTGCGCAAAAAGACTTAGAGCTGCGCGGCCCTGGTGAGCTGTTAGGCAAACGCCAAACCGGCAACGTTGGTTATTATTTGGCCGACCTTATTCGTGATGAGCAATTATTTGCTATTGCACAGCGCTTAGCAAAACATCTTATTGCTGACCCAACACGTAAAGCCGACGTAAGCCAATTGATACACCGCTGGATGCCAGAGGCCAGTCGCTATACCAATGCTTAATGCTGATTGACGCAAGAATTTTCCTGATACTGATTGACATAAGAAAAGCCATTATTCTTCTAGGAATAATGGCTTTTCTTTATGGTTTTTATAAGCAGTCTTTTGAAAAAACGAATGCTGTGTTTAATTTTTGTCAACGAATATTGACTTGGTTGTTCTGGAATCATCCTTGATATGACAATTAGAGTGTGGCAGTTTACGGCAGTGGATTGCCAAAGCGTCTTCCATGCGTTTACTAGAATGTAGCGATTTTTATCACGATAAGTCTTTGAAATTCGCGCATTTCTAGTTGTTTTACCGATTCTAACAGGACGTTAGAATGAGAGCGTGACGGCTTAATACTGCCAACATTATCTAATCTGTTTAGTGATTGCTGTGCCATTCATGCTTCTAATTCACGGCCTGAATTTATTAACAAGGATGTTTCATGAAAAAGATGTTAACTCTCGCTTGCGCCATTGCAACGCCATTATTATTTAGCCAATCTGCTGTTGCTGAGTTTGATTACTTTAAAACCGATGGTAGCTTCAAACGCTTTTCTGTCTCTGCTGGCTGGTTGCACGCCTCTCCGCAAGGCAAAGCCAACCCCTTAGAAAATACCACTGCCATCAAAGACGGCACAGTTGCTAATAATGGCAGCGTAAAGGTCGAAACGGTCAGAGAGGTTTTGGTTAAAGATCAAGATCGTTTTGGATTTATAGATGGCACATTAAAGGGTCTAGGTGCTAAAACGGATTTATCCAAAGTTCCTGTATTAGGCGACGTCTCTGGTACGACCAAAATTAACGGCTTAGAAAGCTGGACCAGTGCTGGTACAGGGCTTGAGTCCGATGACGTCGATACGTTTGGCTTGTTGTTTAATTATTATATTAATGATCATTGGTCAGTTGAGGTCAAAGCTGGCATACCGCCCAAAGTCGATATCCTAGGTCAAGGGCAGGTATATGCACCATTAAAGGGCACGGTCAGTCCGGACGGTATCGCAGGCACCCTATTAGGTGATTTTGAAATTTCAAAGGATATGCCGATTACCGATTTAGAGCAAGGTAATGGCGTGGCCTCTAGTGCTCGTGCATGGCTACCGGCCGCAGGAGTGCAATATCAATTTGGCAAATCTGGAGTCAATAAATTTCGCCCTTATGTCGGTGCTGGGGTGATGTATGCCTATTTTGATGACATTGAGCTAAATGATGGTATTCGTAAAGATTTAGAAAGGGCTGGACACCAAATTCAAAATATTAAAGATGGCAAAGCGGGCGCTGCGTTAGAAGATGTGAAATCCAGTCAAGGGATGAGCGTGGATGTTGAGGCTGACAGTGCCTTTGCGCCTATCGTTACGCTTGGTGCTACCTATGACTTTAATGACAAATGGTTTGGGGTAGGCTCTGTGTCCTATGCAAAGCTGGACAGTGATACGACGATTACAGTCAAAAACGATAAGAATGAAGAATTGATTCGAGCAAAGTCTAACCTCGATATTGATCCTTATATTACCTTCCTTGGTGTTGGCTATCGTTTCTAATAAACACTTTATAAAAAATTCAGGACTTAATAAACATAGCGCATATTCTTAGGGGTGTGCGTTGTGTTTTTTTGGTTATAAATTATAAAATGTATCTCTATCTATTCAAATCCATTAACGAGCCGTTCTACTAGTTTATTACTTTTATCGTATTCGCTTTGAGAGTTTTTACATTAGCCTATTATTAGTAGACGCTAAACTTACGAACCTAAGACACTATATATAAAAATAAGATGATGACTTGATATATGCTATCCTCAATAAATTTACAGACTAATGTAATCATAAATAGTGCTGCGCGGGTCAAAGGTTGACGGTGAGCATGGGTAGAGTATTTATAAGCTGCTATTTTTTAAGCTTAAAATGCATAACCATATTGTTTATTGCTTGCTGTCTGAGGTTGCTTTGATTGACGCTGGTCTGTTTTTTTTCCTATTATGTTTCTAACATTCTATTCCTTATACCATTTCTAATTGCCTGTATTGACAGAGAGTTATCATGAGCGATGTTGAAGACCACAAGCTGCCAGTTGAATCTGAGCTACCACCTTACCGCCAAGCGGATGGACGAGCGCCTAAACCAAGGTCGAAATTTCCCTTATGGTTGTTGCCGGTATTGGCTATCGTGCTTGTAATCGGGGTATTGGTCGGCAAGTACTGGGGCGGTGATAAAGCGGTGAGTAATGAGTCGCCAGCTGCTAACAGTGTGCAAAACGCTAGCGCAAACCCAGACGATGCCAGCAGCGCGCAAGCGGTGTTGTCGGTCGAAACGGTGTCGCCAAGCCAAGACAGTATTGGTAACACACTCAGTGCCGATGGCACCATCAACGCTAAAGATGTCGCTAATGTCAGTGCCAAAGTAAACGGCGTTGCTATCGAGCGTATATTGGTCGAGGAGGGCGATCGCGTCAAAGCAGGGCAAGTACTGGCGATATTTGATACCGATGCCATGGAGCAGCAAGTCTTGCAAGCTGAGGCCGATGTTGCTGAAGCAGAAGCAACGCTTGCCAATGCGACTGCCGATGCCGCTCGTGTCCTGCCGCTGATTGAGATTGATGCCATCAGTAGACAAGAAGCGGATCGCTATCGCACCTCTAAACTGCAAGCACAGGCGGCCTTGCAAGCATCCAAAGCGCGCCTAAGTACCCAGCGTTTAAGTGTCAATAATGCCAATGTGGTCGCACCGGTCAGCGGTGTCATCAGTGAAAAAATGGCTGAGGTCGGTATGGTCGCTGGCGGTGAGCCGCTATTTACCATTATTAAAGGCGGAGTTTTGGAATGGCGCGCGGATATCGATCCTAAACTCCTTGGTGAAGTCAATGTCGGCACGCCAGTACGCGTCAGCTTACCGGGCGGCGATTCAGTCATGGGGCAAGTCAGTCGTATTGCACCAACTGCCGATGATAACCGCCAAATTACTATTTATGCCAGCCTTGCTGCTAACTCAAAAGTACGGGCAGGCATGTATCAAACGGGCGAGTTTTTATTGGGTAGTACCAGCGCCCAAACCGTGCCTAATAGCGCCATTGTCAGTAATGATGGTTATGATTATGTGATGTTAGTGACTAATGTTAATAGTCAAAACGGTCAAAACATTGGCCGTATCAAACAACAACGCGTGACCTTAGGTGAGCGCTTTGGTGATAGTGTGGCGCTGACAGAGCCATTACCTGCAGAAAGCCGACTGGTAAAGCAAGGCGGTAGCTTCTTAAACGATGGCGACTTAGTACGTGTCGTTGATGGTTTAAATACAGCCAATGATAAAACAGGCAGCCAAGCTGGTAAAACGGCAACCGCCGTAAGCACTGGCACAGCCACGCAGGCGCGCTCATGAGTTTAAATGTTTCCGCTTACTCGATTAGAAATCCTTTAGTTGCTATCTTGCTATTTGTGCTGCTGACCTTGGGCGGCATCTACGGCTTTATGCAAATGAAGGTGCAGCAGTTTCCCGATATTGACCTGCCAGCGGTAGTGGTTACGGTAACCTTGCCGGGTGCTGCGCCATCGCAGCTCGAAAACGATATTGCAAAAAAGGTGGAAAATAAGCTTACCAGTATTGAGGGTGTCAAGCATATTCGCACCACATTACAGACGGGCGTAGCGACCATAGCCACCGAGTTTGTCTTAGAAAAAGACATTCAAGAAGCGGTCGACGATGTGCGTTCGGCAGTCGGTGAGGTACGGGGCGATTTACCAGCCGCTGCCAATGATCCCATCATTACCAAGGTTTCAACGTCAGGTTTCCCCGTCGTTACCTACTCTGTTGCCTCTGAAAATATGAATGTGGAGGATTTATCTTGGTTCGTCGATGACACCATTACCAAGCGTCTCTCTGATATACCGGGTGTCAGTACCGTGAGCCGTATCGGCGGTTTGCAGCGTGAGATTACGGTTGCCGCTGACCCTACTACTCTAAGTGGTCTTAAGCTTTCTATCACTCAGTTATCCAATCAAATCACTGGTATTCAGCAAGACAGCTCAGGCGGTGAAGCAGAAGTAGGCAAAACCACCCAGACTATTCGTGTGCTTGGGGCGGTTGAGCGCGCCAGTGATTTAAACAATTTACAAGTTGCTGTGCCGACAGGTGGTACGCAAGCACTTGGACGTATGGCGCAAATCACTGATGGCGCCGCTGACCCAAGCTCGATTGCCAAGCTAGATGGCGAAACCGTAGTGGCATTTAATATCACCCGTTCACGCGGTGCCAGTGAGGTTGAGGTCATGGAGCTGGTTGATGCTGAGCTTGCCAAGCTGTCAGCCGATATCGGCAATATCGATATTGAAAAAGTCTACGATAGAGCCACGCCAATTGCCGAGGATTATCAAGCATCTTTACGTATGTTGATAGAAGGCGGTTTGCTTGCCGTGGTAGTGGTGTTTTTATTCTTACGCAATATCCGCGCGACCTTTGTAGCGGCTGTGGCATTGCCACTGTCAGTCATTCCTACTTTTTTAGGTATGTACTTATTTGGCTTTAGCCTTAATATTATCTCGTTATTAGCACTGTCATTGGTCATCGGTGTACTGGTCGATGATGCGATTGTAGAAGTCGAAAACATCATCCGCCATTTGCGTATGGGCAAAACGCCTTATGAAGCTGCGATGGAAGCGGCTGACGAGATTGGCTTGGCAGTCGTCGCGACCACCTTTACTCTAATTGCGGTATTTTTACCGACGGCCTTTATGGGCGGTATTGTCGGGCAGTTTTTCCGGCAATTTGGTTGGACAGCGGCCTTATCCATATTTGCATCGTTAATGGTCGCGCGCCTAATCACCCCGATGATGGCCGCTTATATATTGCGCCCAGAAAAAAAGCACGTTGAAAAACAAAGCGCGCTGATGGATTGGTATTTAAAAGTGGTCTCATGGACGCTGCATCATCGCTGGATTACGATGGGGGCGACGTTAATATTGTTTGTGGCGTCGTTGGCTTTGGTGAAATTACTACCGACGTCCTTTATCCCTGATAATGATATTGACCAGACGCGGGTCGAGATTGAGCTGACCCCTGATGTGGCGCTTGAAGATACCGAGCGTGTTGCTGCGATGGCCAGTGAACGTATATTGGCCATGCCTGAAGTGACCAATATTTTTACCTCAGTAGGAGAAGCGCAAGCGGCAATGGAAGCCAGCTCAGGCGGCAAAGCTGAAAATATCGCAGGCTTAGATATTGTGCTTGCTCCAAGAGCAGAGCGCGGCTCTAAGCAAGAGATTGAGCGTCAGATAAGCAGCATGTTGGCAGAAGTGCCGGGCGCGCGCTTTTCCGTTGGTTTATCGAGTGGCGGTGAAACTGGTTATAATTTTTCTTTAACCAGTACCGATCCGCGCCTGCTTGAGCAAACAGCGCAGCAAATGATGGCAGAGATTCGGGCGTTACCAAGCGCCGGCGCTGTCACCAGTGATCGCAGCCTGCCGCGCCAAGAGCTGACGGTGACACCAAATAGACTGGCGATGGCTGATAAAGGCGTGACCACGCAAGATATTGCTACGACCTTACGTGTGGCGACCGTGGGCGATTATGAGCAGCGTTTATCTAAGCTCAATCTCGATACGCGGCAGATACCGATAGTGGTACGTTTGCCAGATATCGCCAAGCAAAATGTCAGTCAATTAGAAGGTTTATATGTGCCGAGTGCCTTACCAGCTGGACAAGGCGTACGAGTGGGTGAAGTGGCGTCGTTAGATTTTGGTACTGGACCTGCGCAAATCAGCCGCCTCGATCGTGAACGGGCGATTAGTATCACCGTCCAGCCTGCCAATGGCGAGCTTGGCGACTTGGTGCAAGCGGTTAAAAGCATACCCAGTATGCAACAGATGCCAGCTTCTATTACCATTATTGACCAAGGGCAAGCAGAAAACATGGCTGAGCTATTTAGCGGTTTTGTGATTGCGATGTCGGTTGGTGTGGTCTGTATTTTAGGCGTGCTGATTTTATTATTTGGGCGGATATTGCAGCCCTTTACTATTTTGATGGCGTTACCGTTGTCTATCGGTGGCGCTTTTGTCGGCTTGGTGATTACCAATAGCAGTCTGTCGATGCCATCGATGATTGGTTTTATTATGCTAATGGGTATCGCGACCAAAAACTCTATCTTGTTGGTCGACTATGCCCTGATTGCACAGCGCCGAGGTTTGGCGCGTTTTGATGCCATTATTGATTCTTGTCGTAAGCGTGCGCGGCCAATTATTATGACCACCATTGCGATGGGCGCGGGCATGTTGCCTTTAGTTTTTGGTTGGGGCGATGCCGACCCTACCTTCCGTCGTCCGATGGCTGCTGCGGTATTAGGCGGATTGGTGACCTCAACCTTATTAAGTCTCGTAGTCATTCCCGTGGTTTATACCCTGATGGATGATTTATCTGGATGGTTTGGTAAATGGTTGATACCGCATGGCAAGGATAAGGAAAGCACAGTTATCGAAAAGTAGTCAGTGCTGGTAAAGCTTCTGGGTCAATCACATAGGAAGTGGTTGATCTAGGGTATTTGGAGGCGAATCAGCTGTTTGCTATTGGTAGAGTTGACGTATTTTTAATGGAACCCTTTAAATAATAATTCTAAATTTAAAGGGTTTCATTAATGGTGTCTATTTGAAATGGTCTGTAAAGGTGTTTGGAAATATAACAAACTGAGTCCTGTGGGTTATAGCTAAAAACTCTGAAAGGTAGTAAGAAGATTTTAAGTTAGAAAGCAGCCGTTATTTACTAGATTCATACGTTTGGATTTTAAGGGATATCAGAAAATCTTGATCTATAAAATTATCTCAAACAAGCACTTGCGTATAGCATTACTGTTTTTGCTGATTCAGCAAATTATTGTTGCTTCATCAACGTACTTTATTGCTCGCCTTGCACAAAGCTTAACTGAGGACACTATTTCAATTTTGTATATGGTGCTATTTGCCGTCTCTTTAGTAGCAGTTTATTTGCCTGCATATTTTTGTGTCATCAATAGGGAGCGCGCTAAGTACGACGCTCATAAACTGTACAATGATAATTTTCATACTGTCTTTTTAGGCAAGACACATTTGTTATCCAGCGACGAGTTACAGAGTACGGCAACGACAACACTCGCCCAAGAGAGCAACTATACTCTTGAGACAGTCATTGATAGTATTTTTGATATTTCAGCTTTGGTACTCAATGTCTTATTTAACGTGTTGGTCATTGCTTGGTTTTTAGATGGTACGTTACTGCTTGGTTATGCAGTAGGTATTATTTCTGCCTCCATATTTGTGCATTTCAGACGGCACACCCTAAAAATGGCTGCCAAAACAGACCAGCAATCACGGCTGAGTTTAACCACCAAACTTTTTGACAGTTGGGATAACGTCGTTATTTTTAATAAGCATAATTACACGCTCTATAATAATATTGTTCAAAAAAGCTTTGCTATAGCAAAGAATAATAGCGTTAAATCCACCTCAATCCAGCACATCAATTCAAGCTTAGGCATGATCATACTTATGCTGCCTGTCTTTGTAGTCACGGCCTTTATTTTTAATAAAAATTGGCACGATGCTGCGACGATGGCGGTACTAATTGCCACGCTGCCAAGACAAATTCAGCTATTGCAAATGTGCTATGCCTTGATTGGTTACCATACCAGTATTGGTGTTATCAAAACGATGCTAGATGGTATTTTAGAGGTCTTACAACCTACCGCTGTCAATTTAGATAACTACATTCAAGCAGACCAAATACGTGTGCAGCAAACAGGGGATATTTTTGATTTAACACAATTACCCAAGCAAGGTAGAGTAACGTTGGTTGGTAATAATGGCGTTGGCAAATCTTGTATGTTGCTTAAGCTTAAAGAGCACTACCAAGAGCAGGCTTACTATTTACCTGCCAAGCATAATTTGTATTTCAATTACAAAACAGATAAAGCCCATAAGGGTTCAACAGGACAGCAACTCATCAAACAAATTCAAGAAATTAGAGAAGACGACCAAAGTACGATTGTCATGCTTGATGAATGGGATGCACATTTGGATAGAGAAAATACCCAAATCATAGATCAATATCTTGATCATCTTGCCCAAACAAGGCTTGTGGTGGATGTTAGACATTAATTTAAAGTTTTTTATCAACATGACATTCCCATCAAATAACCCTTCAAAACCCCCACTTTCTAATCCTTTTCTCCTAACCTAATCTTACCAACATGAATTTTACTCATCCTTAATTTAAATAGTATCATTTTTATTCATGATTTGGTTCGGGTATGATTCATCTCATACACAAATTTGGTTTTATCTCGACAATGAGAATAGATTAGGGTAGCGGATTATCATGAGTACAGAATTCACCTGTTCAATTAAGCGCATTCGTTTTGATGAAAACTATCATCCTGCCGACAGCACGCGTCTGACGACTAACTTTGCAAATTTGGCGCGCGGTGAGCATCGCCAAGAGAATTTACGCAAAACACTAACCATGATTAACAATCGTTTTAACGCCTTGGCGCATTGGGATAACCCGACCGCAGACCGTTATTCTGTCGAGGTTGATATCATTTCTGTCGATATGGATGTCGCAGGTAATGGTGATGCATTTCCTGTCATCGAAACGCTCAAAACAACGATTGTTGACCATAAAGACAACAGCCGTATTGACGGTATGATTGGCAACAGTTTCTCCTCTTACGTGCGCGATTATGACTTTAGTGTCGTCCTGCCAGAGCATTTCGATAAACATCCTGCATCGCAACCGCCAGAAGATTTTGGCGATTTACATGGCAAATTGTTTCAATATTTATTGAATTCAGAGGCTTACCAAGCCAACTTTACTAAAAAACCGGTCATTTGCCTCAGTGTGTCTACTAGTAAGACCTATCAGCGTACGACCAATCAGCATCCAGTATTAGGGGTTGAGTACAAACAAGACGGCTGCTCTTTGAACAAAGGGTCATTGACCGATGAGTATTTTTCCAAAATGGGCTTAACCGTACGTTACTTTATGCCGACAGATAGCGCCGCGCCTTTGGCATTTTATTTTGCCGGTGACTTGCTGACGGATTACAGCGATTTTGAGCTAATCAGTGCGATCAGTACCATGGAGACTTTCCAGAAAATCTATCGCCCTGAAATTTACAATGCCAACTCGAGCGCAGGTCAAGTCTATCAGCCGAGTTTAAACTACCAAGATTATTCACTGACGCAAATTGTCTATGACCGCGCAGAACGCAGTCAAATGGCGGTGACACAAGGTAAGTTCACAGAAGCGCAATTTATTAAGCCCTACCAAGACATTCTTGAGGAATGGGCAGCAAACTATGATGTTGCAACTCATACTGCTCAAAAAGAATCGGTTAAAGAAAAAGCTGTCAAAAAACAGGCTGCTTAACTGAGCGACATCTAATTAACTGACCTATAAAATACGAATGAATAAGAAGATGAATCCCATGACAATATTATTACCGACACAAAAATTGTTACCAACATCAACTGCGGGCAGCTTACCAAAACCTTCTTGGCTTGCCGAACCTGAAAAAATTTGGTCACCTTGGGCATTAGAAGGCGAGCAACTGCTTGAAGCCAAACAAGATGCGCTACGTTTAACATTGCAAGAACAGCGACATGCAGGGATTGATATTGTCAGTGATGGCGAGCAGACGCGTCAGCATTTCGTCACCACCTTTATTGAACATCTTGATGGCGTCGATTTTGAGAATCGTAAAACCGTTAAAATTCGTAATCGTTATGAGGCCAGTGTGCCGTCAGTGGTTGGCGCAGTAAGTCGTCAAAAGCCTGTATTTGTTGAAGATGCGAAGTTTTTACGTCAGCAAACCGATCAGCCAATTAAATGGGCGCTGCCCGGTCCGATGACCATGATTGATACCTTATATGATGGTCATTATAAAAGCCGTGAAAAATTGGCTTGGGAATTTGCTAAAATCTTAAATCAAGAAGCGAGAGAATTAGAAGCGGCGGGTGTAGATATCATCCAATTCGATGAACCTGCGTTTAACGTGTTCTTCGACGACGTCAACAACTGGGGCATCGCTACTTTAGAGCGTGCCATTGAAGGTTTAAAGTGTGAGACGGCGGTGCATATTTGCTACGGCTACGGCATCAAAGCCAATACCGATTGGAAAAAGACACTGGGTTCAGAGTGGCGTCAATATGAGCAAGCTTTTCCTAAATTGCAGCAGTCGAATATCGATATTGTCTCGTTAGAGTGTCAAAACTCACATGTACCGATGGATTTGATAGAACTCATTCGCGGTAAAAAAGTGATGATTGGTGCCATTGACGTTGCAACTAATAACATTGAAACCCCTGAAGAGGTTGCGGATACACTACGCAAAGCGCTGCAATTTGTTGATGCGGATAAGCTTTATCCTTCGACCAACTGCGGCATGGCACCGTTGTCGCGCCAAGTGGCACAAGGCAAACTAAAGGCGTTAAGTGCAGGCGCTGCAATCGTGCGTCAAGAACTGACGGCTTAGAGTTTATTAACTCAGCTTATGCAAGATTTAGCTTTTGTAGGTTAGGTTTTTAACTCCGCCTATAAAAGCTTGTTTAAACTCATGAGTGACCTCAGTTATCAATGTACATACCGATTTAACATTTAGGATTGCAGCAATGAGTAAAGATGTGATTGAAGCAACCGACTTTAGAGATGCCATGTCTTTGTTGACGACTGCCGTCAATGTAGTCACCACCAAAGGCAGTTCAGGTGCTCATGGGTTTACTGCCTCGGCGGTATGTAGCGTTACCGATACACCGCCAACCTTGCTGGTCTGTATGAATCAAACGGCTCGCTCACATGCTCATTTTCTTGAAAATAAAACCTTGAGTGTTAATGTGTTGGGCGCACAGCATGAACCTATATCCAATGCTTTTGCTTCTAAATTATGCTCAGAAGAGCGCTTTGGGCACGGTGCTTGGACGACATTAGCTACAGGTGCGCCTATTTTAGCAGATGCATTGGTCAGTTTTGACTGTGAGATTGAGGACATTCAGCAAGTTGGCACGCATAGTGTCTTTATGTGCCGAGTTGTCGCCATCAAACAAGGCTATCAACAAAAAAGTGCTGATGAAAGTTTGGTGTATTTCAACCGCGCTTACCATCAAGTAGGTCAGGTAGAAATCATTTAAGCTGACTTCCTGACATTGATTATCTAATGGTCATTTAACTATAGTCAGCTCAATATCAAGCCGATACAGTGAAACTGGAATGAATTTTTTGTAGCCTCTGTCGGCGTAGGCACAGCAAGCTAGAAAAATTTGTACCAGTTTCACCTTGTCAGATAATGTATCCATGTTATTTAGCATCGACTATAAAACTATCATTTAACCGAGAAGTAGCTATCCTGTGGAATTAATCATTTTCTTAATAATAGGCGCTCTAGCAGGATTTGCTGCGGGGCTTTTTGGTGTGGGCGGTGGCACGATTATCGTACCACTGTTATTTATCGTCTTTACCCAAATGGATTACAGTCCTGACAGTATCATGCATTTGGCGTTAGGTACGTCGCTGGCGACCATCATTGTCACCTCTATCAGCTCGCTCATGGCGCATAATAAAAAGGGCGCCGTCATGTGGCCGGTCTTTAAAAACCTAGCACCCGGCTTAGCGATTGGCTGTTTTTTAGGGGCAGGCATTGCAGGACAGATATCTGGGCTGTATCTTCAGCTTATCGTCGGGGTGTTTTTGCTGTGGGTCGCTTATAAGATGTTTTTCGGTGGCAAAAAACAAGTCGTTAGTCATGCTAATGATGTCGCTGGCTCTAATACAGAACTGCCTTCAAAACCTAAGCAGCTAGCAGCAGGCGGGGTGATCGGTATCGCTTCTGCCATTTTTGGTATTGGCGGCGGTAGCTTAACCGTACCTTATTTAACGCGTTACGGTGTGGTCATGCAAAAAGCCGTTGGCACGTCAGCAGCGTGTGGCTTGCCCATTGCCGTTGCTGGTGCATTAGGCTTTATGATTTTTGGCATGCAGCAACAAGTTGATGTGCCCAATACCGTTGGCTTTGTCCACATTTATGCCTTTTTAGGCATTAGCATCATGAGCTTTTTCACTGCGAAGCTAGGCGCGAAAGTTGCTCATATACTATCACCAGAGCTTTTAAAGAAATGCTTTGCGGTATTGTTGACCGTGGTGGGATGTTATTTCCTTTATAAAGGATTAGTTTGAGCATAAAAAAAGCCCTCACTGCGGTGTTAAACAGCAGCAAGGGCTAATAGTTGAGTCAATAGGAGGATACTTTATTACTCAGTATGAATCTTTATTACTCAGTATGATACTTTATTACTCGCTCACAACAGATATTAGTTAATTAGCAAACATTATTCGACTGTTACTGATTTTGCAAGGTTGCGAGGTTGATCGACATCTGTACCGCGCATCACCGCCACATGATAAGACAACAGCTGCACCGGCACGCTATAGACGATAGGGGCAAGCGTCTCGCACACATCAGGCACATAAACCACGTGCATTCTATCTTCTGCAACCATCTTGCTTTCTTCACTGGCAAATACAAACAGCTCACCGTGGCGCGCGTGTACCTCTTGCATGTTGGCTTTTAGCTTATCAAACATACTGTCTTTGGGTGCCAACACCACGATAGGCATGTCTTTATCAACCAATGCCAATGGGCCATGTTTCAGCTCGCCTGCTGCATAGCCTTCGGCGTGAATATACGAGATTTCTTTTAGCTTTAGCGCCCCTTCTAAGGCAATAGGGAACTGTAAACCACGACCTAAGAACAAGCAGCTTTTCTTATATTCAAAATGCTCACTCATGACTTTGATAGGTGCATCAAGGTTCAAGCTGGCATGTAGTTGACCGGGTAATTGTTGCAATTGACCAAGTAAGGTCGTTAGGTTTTCGCCAGTCATACGCTCTTGTACGACACCCACTTTTAAGACGAGTAACATCAAAGCGGCAAGCTGAGTGGTAAAGGCTTTGGTAGAAGCAACGCCAATCTCGGGGCCTGCAAGCGTTGGTAAAAAGATATCCGTCTCACGTACCAAAGACGATGTCGGTACATTACATAAGGCTAAGCTAACTAGCCCTGTTGGTGTATGCTTTTGAATATCACGTAGCGCCGATAAGGTATCCGCCGTTTCACCAGATTGCGAAATACAAATAACTAGTGTGTTATCGACGACAACCGGATTGCGGTAGCGGAATTCACTAGCAACCTCAACCGAACACGGCACACGAATCAGGCTCTCAAACCAATATTTTGCCACCAAACCTGAGTGATAACTGGTACCACAAGCGATGACTTGGACGTGTTTAATACCTTTTAATTGCGCTTCATGACGCTGTAAAAAATCATCGCGTAATTTAGAGGTTGTACCGTTATCAACTGCCATCTCCACGGTTCTTCTGACAGCATCTGGCTGCTCGTAGATTTCTTTGAGCATATAATGCTTAAACTCACCTTTATCGGCATTATGCTGCGCGGCATCAATTTCATGTATCTCACGCTTTACTTCGACACCATCGGCGTAAACCTGAATGCTACTACGCGTCAATTTGGCGATATCGCCTTCTTCTAGATACATAAAGCGATTGGTGACCGGTAATAGGGCTAATTGGTCAGAGGCGATAAAGTTCTCGCCGATACCCACACCGATGACCAAAGGCGAGCCTAGACGGACGGTAATCAGCTCTTCTGGGCAGTCGATATGTACAATACCAAGGGCAAAAGCGCCATGTAATAAAGGAATAACGGCGCGCACCGCTTCTAATAAATCAGGCGTTGTTTTGTAGATGTCATTGATTAAATGGGCGACAACTTCGGTATCCGTTTGCGAGGTAAACTCGTAGCCTTTAGCAATCAGCTCTTCTTTTAGCTCGGCATAGTTTTCAACGATACCGTTGTGGACGACAGCGATTTTACCTGATACGTGCGGGTGGGCGTTACGCTGAGCAGGTTCGCCATGCGTTGCCCAACGTGTATGCGCAATACCAATATGACCATCGAAAAATTCAGGATTGACTGCGACAGCATCGACCAGCTCTTGCACTTTACCCACTTGACGCTCGCGATGGAGCTCACCATTACGAATGACAACCAAACCAGCGGAATCATAACCACGGTATTCTAGGCGCTTAAGACCCTCAAGTAAGATATTGGCGATATTACGCTCAGCTACTGCTCCAACGATTCCACACATAACTATTCCTTAAATTCGATGTTTCATGTTTTGATTGTTCAATGCTTAGATGTTTTACGATTATATTCAGTTATCAAATAATAGAACTTTATATTAGGTCAGTGCGCGGCTTTTGCGCTAACAATCCTGACGCTATAAATATAAGGAAGCAGCATCACAAAGATTGTCATGCTGCTTATTATTATTTAAATTAAATGGTGTCTAAATTAAATAGTGTTTAAATGAACAGTTTTCAACGTGCTTTTGACTGACCATTACTATTTTGATTTTTTAGTCGGACGCTGAAAGTCATCTTTCTGGGTTTGGCGTGCGCGACCAAAGGCTAATGCTTTACTATCGACATTTTTAGTAATCACGGAGCCTGCGGCAACCGTAGCTGTATCACCAATGGTTACGGGCGCAACCAAACTGGCATTAGAGCCGATAAACGCATTATCTTCGATAATGGTTTGTGATTTATTTACGCCGTCGTAATTACAGGTAATGACACCCGCGCCGATATTGACGTCGGTGCCGACCGTTGCATCACCAACGTAGCTTAAGTGATTAACCTTGCTGCCATGACCAATCGTAGATTTCTTAATTTCGACGAAATTACCAACTTTACTATTGTCAGCCAATACCGTTTCAGGACGCAGATGGGCAAAAGGACCAATATCAACGCCAGCACCAATCTCAGCGCGATCAATCACGCAGTAAGGTTTGATATGACAGGCGTTACCAATACGGGCGTTTTTAATCACGCAGCCTGCTTCGATATAAACGTTATCGCCTAAGACGCAGTCGCCCTCAAACACCACCCCAACATCAACAAACACATCTTGACCGGCAGTTAAGGTGCCACGAATATCAACGCGACTCGGGTCAGCAAATTGCACACCGGCTTCTTGCAGGTCTGCAACCAGTTTGCCCTGCCATGTGCGTTCTAAGCTGGCAAGCTGTTGGCGGTTATTGACGCCTTCAATCTCAAAGGTATGCTCAGGCTCAATCGCAACGATATTAATGCCTTCAGCGACCGCCATTTTAACGATATCCGTCAGATAGTATTCTTGCTGCGCATTGTCATTAGACAGCTTTGGCAGATATTTATGCAATAACGCGTTATCAACGCAGTAAATACCGCTATTAATCTCTTGAATTTTTTGCTCATCGGCGCTGGCATCTTTTTGCTCGACGATGGCTGCGATATTGCCGTCTTTATCACGTTTGATACGACCGAGGCCAAAAGGATTGTCTACTGTCAGCGTCAACATCGACATACCGTCAGTATTGGCAGATTTTAATGCCGTTAACGTCTGGCAGCTGACCAATGGCACATCACCATAAAGAATTAGACTTTGCCCTTCTTTTGGCAAATCAGACAGCGTCACTTTTACCGCATGTCCTGTTCCTAACTGCTCAGTTTGGGCAACCCAAGTAATAGGCAGATGCGCATATTGCTCATTAATATCTGCTTGGACTTGCTCGCCACCAAAACCATGAACGATGATGGTGTCATCAACGGTTAATTGATGACAAGTATCAAGGACATGACCCAGTAACGACTTGCCAGCCAGTGTCTGCAGCACTTTTGGCTTGGCCGACTGCATACGCGTGCCTTTGCCCGCCGCGAGGATAATTACCGAAAGAGGAGATGTCATAATAGCCTACAAATGTAACAAAATATAAGAGTGGATTATAGCGTAAATCGTCATTTAACCAAAATGCTATGTCGTGACATCTTTGTAACCTCGATTGCTTGTGATTGGCTTATAAAGTCCTTAGCAATTGGCTAGCGTCAAAAATGCAGCATTAAAAAAGCGGGCAAGTCAAAAAAGACCATGAGCCATAAACAACGATGGATTATCAAAGAAAATAAGATTTAACAGCGTGGCTAATTGGCTAATTGAAGAATAGTGGTATAAATAATCACCCAAACGGCTGCCGCCATGATGCCAGCGATAATATCATCGAGCATAATACCTAGACCGCCTGCGACTTTTTTATCTGCCCAGCCAATCGGTGGTGGCTTAATAATGTCAAAAAAGCGGAATAATATAAAGGCAATAATAATGGCAACAATAGAAGAGGGTTGAGCGATATTTTGCCAAAAATTACCGTCAGCGATACCCATATAAGACAGCGGCAGCAGGGTGAGCCACATACCGGCCCATTCATCCCAAACAATGTGAGGGTTATCATGACCGCCCATCAGCTCTGAGGTACGACCGCATATAGAATTACCAAGCAAGCAAGCTAAAATGGTAATAATCAAAAACGGCACGAACCCTAAGCTCATAAGCGGTATCGCAACGATTAAACCGCCAACCGTGCCCCAAGTGCCGGGTGCACGGCGCGGCAGACCACTTCCTAAGCCAATACCAAGCCAATAAACCAAACGGTCAGGCAGACTCGCATTGGCGGGTAGCGGCGGGCAATCATTGGCTTTACGGATATCAGGCTTAGATAGGTTGTGATCAATCATGGGCTAACCTGCAAAATGTTGATAACCCGTCAGATTGGGCCAAGTAGAAAAGGGGGCAGGATGAGCCGGTGTGACTGGCTGTCCTTGATAAAAAATCTCTGGTCGTACATTCTTAGCAGCATCTGTGTCGTTTACAGCTATTACTTCACCGATACAGGTAACAGGCGTGTTGCTACTATTATCAATCGGTGGCTCGATATGGGCAGGCAAGGTAAAAGCCAGCTCATAATCATCACCGCCCGCCAGCTGACATAATAAGCGTTCAGTTAACTCGCTGCTTGCCAACGCTTGACTGGTAGGTAGCTGCTCAAGATGAATGCGCATACCAACGTTACTTTGCTGGCAGATATGACCAAGGTCTTGATACAGACCGTCAGAGATATCTATCATTGAAGTTGCACCAAGCTTGGCTAGTGTTGAACCTAGTTGAACACGCGGCGTTGGCATATGCAATCGATGGGCAAGCTCTACGCCCTGAGCATTGTCAGGGTGCTGTAAAGCATAAGCGGCATCGCCAAGCGTGCCTGAGACATAGATTTTATCGCCGACTTGCGCGCCTGAGCGGTACACAGCTGGTGTGTTTACATCAAGTAATCCTTGCGCGCTGACACTCAGTATCAAGCTATCACTGCGCGTGGTATCACCGCCAATAAGCGTCACACCAAATAGCTGGCAAGCGTGAAATAAACCTTTGGCAAACTCAGTCAGCCATGGCTCATTCACCAAACGCTCAGGTAAGGCTAATGCCAATAAAATACTATGCGGGGTTGCGCCCATCGCGGCAATATCGGAGACGTTGACTGCGATAGCTTTATAACCGATGGCAAAGGCGAGCTTATTCACTTGCTCCCAATCAGCGCTAAAGTGACGACCTTGAACGAGCGTATCAATACAGCTGACCAAGCGCGCGCCTGCAGGCAAGCTCATGACCGCGGCATCATCACCAATGCCTTTATCAACATTGCCTTTATCGACATTGCTGGACGATGGCGGTGCAGCTTGCATTTGGGAAAATATACGCTCAATCAGCTCAAACTCATTCATGACTAGTCTTTACTTTTTGCATCAGTATCATCTGACGCAATGTTATCTAAGTTGTCTGACGTAGTATTATCTAGCTCAGTATCGTCTAACTCAGCATTATCTAACGAGCTGCTATCTGAGGCTTCTTCTGAGTCAGCACTAACGATATTAGAGTCGTGTAGGGCAATATCGGCGGCGCTATTGTTCTCATTGCTGGCGTCATTGCCATCTGCGCTACTATCTGCATTGCTGCCCTCGACACTGACATTATCAGCCGACGTGCTTTCTGCGACAGGATTTTCATTAACGATAGGATCGGCAACAACGACATCTTTTGCCGCTTCGTTTTGCTTACTTATCTTATAATCAATGATATTTGCTAATGCTTTACTGGCGCTATTGCGTTTAACACTGGCATTATTGGCGCTGATACGTGGTTTGTTTGAGCCAGTTAACGTGCTGTCGAGATCAGATTCAGCAGTGCTTTCACTAGCTTCTTCAACATTCGCAGATTGAGCTTCAGACTGCTTAGTCTTAGATTGAGTCGCCGCTTTTTGTGACGTGCGTAGATTGACTTTGCTATCTGCGTCTACTTCAAGCACACGCAATTCAACCGCCATTTTATCAAGGACAGCATTAATCAATTTATGCGCGTCCGTAGCGCCAAAGTGATTATTCAGCTTCATCGCCTCATCCAGCACGACTTTATACGGAATCTCTAAGCGGTTTTGTAGCTCATAAGCACCAATTAATAAAATGGCGTGCTCGACGGTATCAAGCTTATCGATTTCACGATCAAGATGCTGACTGATTAGCGCATCAAGGGCGTCAATTTGCTCTGGAATATCGCGCATCATTTCATGGTAATAGCCGATATGTACGGTATGCATGGCATTGGTCGCACGGGTACGGGCAGCGATATCATGCGGGGCATTGGCTTTCCAGCCAAGCTTGCCATCGATATCAAAACGGCGGTCAGTAACGAGCCATTCGTATAGACCTTGCATGGCAAAGCGACGAGCCTTGCGCACCGCGGTGTGGCTGGTCTTATAAGTGGTTTCACTCATATCGAAGGTTTGATCGCCCGCACTACTGCTTGCGATACGCGTCGCTTCAGCTTGTCCATCAGTGAGTTGTGCGGTTTGCGCAGCGCTAATAGCGCGCTTGAGTTGGTCAGTCATAAGGGGTTTGTACCTAGGTTTTAAACAAATATGTGATAAGCAACTATGGGATAAGCAATAGCATAAGATATGTTAAATAGTAATCGGCTGACAGCTATGACAGTCGAGTGTTGCAGCGGCGCTTGTTAGCGCCGTTTACAATGTTTTTTAAAGCACTGTTCTTTGTAGTATTATTTTGTGTAGCATTGTTCTTTGTAGCAGTGACACTGTGGCTATTTATAACAAACAATAGCTTATAAAAACCACAGTGCCCATTAAGCTGCTTAAATAAGCAAAAACACTCTATAAAATGACGGTTTAATTAAGCGTCACCCTTAAGCATCGTCACTATTATCTAAGCATTGTCTATCTAAGCATTGTCGCTACTATCATAGTCATCATCAATATCTAATTGTGATAATACCGCAATCATCTCTAACACCACCATCGCAGCTTCTGAGCCTTTATTACCGGCTTTGGTGCCAGAGCGCTCAATCGCTTGCTCGATGCTGTCAGTGGTCAATACGCCATTGGCAACAGGGATATTATAGTCGATAGCGACACTGCTTAAACCTTTGGCAGATTCGCTGGCGACAAAGTCAAAATGCGGCGTGCTACCACGGATAATCGCGCCTAACGCAATGATAGCGTCAAAGCGGTCAGATTCAGCCGCGCGCTGGGCAACCAATGGCAACTCAAAGGCGCCCGGTACGCGAATCACGGTAATATTGCTACCCAAAACGCCATGACGTAGTAGCGCATCGATTGCACCATCTACCAATGATTCAACGACAAAACCGTTAAAACGACCAACGACGATACCGATACGCGCATCTTGATTTTGATGTAAATTACCATCGATATGGGTCACATCATTGCGCTGCTGTTGTAAATTCGACATAAAAATATCCTTTGCTGAATGGGCTTTTAATAAAATATAGGAGTCTAAATATAACGCTGGGTTCAAATCGTTTATCTAACCGGTTAATTATCCGTTAAATAAGCCATTAAATGAACGAAAATCAAATGATAAGAAGTAGTTAGCGCTATGATAACATTTTTTACCGTTGCATTTGTATTTTACAAAGGCGTTATAAGCGCATTGCTATGCCTTGTGCTGCCATATATTCTTTGGCTTCTTGCACCGTATATTCACCAAAGTGGAAAATACTGGCCGCAAGTACCGCATCAACGCCGCCTTCTAATACGCCTTCTGCTAAATGTTCTAAATTGCCAACGCCACCTGAAGCAATAACCGGTACATTAACGCGGCTGGTAATCTGCTTCATAAGTGCCAAATCATAGCCTTTTTTGGTGCCGTCACCATCCATTGAGGTGACCAATAATTCACCAGCGCCAAGCTCCGCCATTTTGATGGCCCAAGCGACGGCATCGATACCGGTTGGCTTACGACCACCGTGGGTAAAGATTTCCCAACGCGGCACAATAACACCATCAACCGTGATATCTGCAACGCGTTTGGCATCGATAGCCACAACGATACATTGATTGCCAAATTTCTGCGCCGCTTCCCCAACAAATTCAGGGGTAAATACCGCAGCAGAATTAATCGCTACTTTATCCGCGCCCGCATTGAGCAAGTTACGAATATCAGCGATTTTACGCACACCGCCGCCGACCGTTAGTGGGACAAACACGGTTTCTGCCATACGCTCAACGGTATGATAGGTGGTATCGCGCTCATCATTGGTCGCCGTAATGTCTAAAAAAGTAATCTCATCAGCGCCTTGTTCGTTATAGCGTTTGGCGACTTCAACGGGGTCGCCGGCGTCTTTGATATCGACAAACTGCACGCCTTTGACCACACGGCCATTATCAACATCCAAACAAGGAATGATACGCTTTGCTAACATAGGGTCTTTCACCTTATAATCAATTTATCCGTAAGCGCTAGTCTAGCAAAATCGCCGCCATATCAGGCAGCTTTTCGTAAGATTATTATGCTTTTAACCAAAGTTTGCTCATGCGCGGTACAATCACTGTCATTACCGTAGCCATTTACCTTCTTATTCCATTGCCATAAGTGAGATGTCATGTCCGTCTATACCCAGTTAACCGATGATCAGTTTGCCGCTTTTTGCCAGCGTTTTGGCGTGTCTTTCGCGCGTGCCATTCCGATTACCCAAGGTATCAAAAACTCTAACTGGTTTATTCAGACGACTGACGATGTAGATGGCGCGCACTCTTATGTATTTACCTTATTTGAAGAGCGTCCACCAGAAGACATCGAAAAAATGGCGGTTATCCTCAATCAATTGGATGGTAAATTACCGGTCGCCGCGCCGTTAGCATTGCTTGATTTAGGCGCTGATAGCGCAGAAAAATGCTATGTCATTCATTATGACAATAAAGCGATTACGCTAGTGCCTTGTTTGGCAGGCGCGCATCCACAGCAAACCACACAAGCGATGTGCCATGAGATTGGTGCCGCTTTAGCCATGCTGCATGAGACCTTACAAGCATTACAGCCTGCGGAAGAATATGGCGTACCTTTATATCCATGGGCGGATGTGCGCGACCGTGAAATGCAGTTTATGCCCGGTGACGAAGCCAAGCTCATGAGCGATATTTGGCGCGCTTACTCAGATTTGCCGCTTGCGACTTTGCCAAAAGGCTTATGTCATTTAGACATGTTCGCTGATAATACCTTATGGGACTTATCGTTAAATAATAGCCAAAAAGGCGCAGAGCGCTTAACGGGATTGCTAGACTTTACCGAAGTCAGCGTTGAGCATTATGTGATGGATATTGCCATTACCATTAATGATTTTTGTACCACCTGGGGCGATGCCGAGCAGGGCGAAACCGTCAATTTTGATCGCAGTAAAATGGCGGCATTTTTGCAAGGCTATGAGTCCAAACGTCAGCTTGGCGAAGATGAAAAACGTGCTTTACCAGTGATGCTCGCCAAAGCGGCGGTGATTTTTTGGCTATTGCGTTTGAACGTTATCCACTATAACCGTACCGAAGGGCGTACTGGCGATAATATTATGGTCAAAAACCCTGACCTGATGAAACGCTTAGCTGCTTATCATTGGTCGCATGTTGAAAAAGCGCAAAATACGGTCTTTGTATTGTTAGATAATCAATCAGGGGCGCAAAAAAACACTCAGATAATCGGTATTTTTAGCAATATCACCCAAGCTGAGCAAGCACGTGATAAATTAAGTAATAGCAGTGATTTTGCAATCAAAGAATATACGCTCGACCAATTAGCATAGATTGTTATTGTTCGACCATTCCTGTATCAAAACCATAAAGGCGGATCCCATGACCGATCAAGTTGATAACTGGCACAAACTGGCACGCTACGATACCAATATGCAAGGCGAGCTGCATGCCAATCTGCTGCGTAATAACGGTATTACGGTGTCTCTGCAACCGCTGAGCGCCATGCCCGGTATGAATTCTGGGATTGTGCTGTGGATACAGGATACTGATTTGGCGCATGCGCAGCGTATCTTGGCGAATATTGACACCGATGGGGCCACGCCTTATGAGATGTTTGATGAAGCATCAGAAGCTACTCTAAACCCTACTTTAAATCCTGCAAAAGACGACAATAACGGCGGTGAAGTATAAATGTGTCAACTCTTAGGAATGAACTGTAATACCCCAACCGATATTGGCTTTAGCTTTGCAGGCTTTCGTCGTCGCGGCGGCATGACTGACAGTCATGAAGATGGCTTTGGCATTGCGTTTTTCGAGCGCAGTGAATGCGCCAATAATGATAAAACAGCCAATGCCTCGACTGGTCTGCGTCTGTTTCATGACAATCGACCAAGCCATTTATCGCCTGTTGCTGATTTGGTTAATAATTATCCGATTAAAGCGATGAACGTGATTGCCCATATCCGTAAGGCGACCCAAGGGCAGAATTGCTTGGCGAATACCCATCCTTTTGTCCGTGAAGTGTGGGGCGAGCAGTGGGTATTTGCTCATAACGGGCAGATGAATAGCGAATTTATTAAACGCTGTCAGCGCCTGCAAGACAATGGCAATGCCTCACATTGCCAGCCAGTCGGTAATACCGATTCTGAAATGGCGTTTTGTTATCTCGTTAATCGTCTGAAAAGCAGCTTTAAAACTCGCCCAGATGATCAAACGCTGTTTAACTTTTTGACCACCCAATGTCGCTACCTTTCTGCCAACGGTTTGTTTAATTGCCTGATATCAAATGGTCAATGGCAATTGGCTTATGCTGGCAGCTTACTGTTTTATCTCACGCGTCAAGCGCCATTTGGTGAAGCAAAATTAGCAGATGACGATTTAGCCATTAACTTTAGCGATGTGACCACAGACACCGATAAAGTTACGATTCTAGTTACTGTGCCATTGACTGAAAATGAAAAGTGGCAGCAGTTGGCAGTCAATGAATGCCTGATATTTCAAGATGGTGATGTCATTTATAAAGACAGCCCAAGCCAGCGTAAGTTTTTGACCGTTGAGGAAGGAATTGCGGTAGCACGCGCGGTTGGAGCGAGTGTTTAGGGTCGAACAATAATTAATATTGGTTAAATGTCAGTTAGATATAAGCGCCACAACAACGCTTAAATTTCTCACCTGAGCCACAAATACATGGCTGTTTTTGGGTGACAGTCAATTCTACTGTTGGGTCGAGGAAGTACCAACGCGCATCATTATCAGCTTTGTTTTTTGTTTTTACAAAAGCAGATAATTCATGATGCGCCTGTAATCCTTCAGGCGTCTTGAAGTAAGCTTTAAACTCAACTTGGGCATGGCGTTTACCCAGTTTTGGCGTATGCGTAATGATCTCTAATCCTGCCCAGTCCGTCTCTTTTGCCCAAGACTCAATAGCCTTGATATCAAGTAATGCTTGCTGTGCGGGTAGCGTAGTCTTGACGATGTATTCTGGTTTAATCAAGACAAAGGCACTATAACGCGACCGCATCAATCGTTCAGCAGAGTCTGGCTTTGCACCGTCAATTTTATCAGCTTCGTTATTTAAAAGCCCGTCATGATAAGGCTGACAGCAGTCTTGATAAAGTAGCGGCGCGCTAATGTCATCCGATGATGGATTGATTTGGCAAGGGCAGATTGGTAGGGAAATTGGCATTATTTACTCGAGTTATTATTCATTTTTTTAATGGTTTTATAAATTTCAATTGAGCCAGTTTTTTATCAATTCTGGCCATAGGCCGAGTTTAAGCTTCGCCCAAGGTGCGGGGTCCCGTAGCTGCTGCCAAAACTCATCAAACGGCGGCGCAAAATATACCAAGAGCGCAAGCATGACGTACAGTAGCAGATACCACCATTTGTCTTTATGCTGATAAAACTTCATCGCTGTACCCGATGAGCGCTTCATTTTCATATTGGACAAATTCACACTATATAGCTCATCCAATGCCAAATGTACCATGGCGCCGCCAAATAAAAACAAGCCGTAAAACCAGCTAACCGTCAACGGTAAGTTTAAAATATCGTAGCTGACATAGGTCATTCCAAGCCCCATTATCGCCATATAGGGAACCGAATGAATGACACCGCGATGCACGGTCATATTAGTAAAAATCGAAAACACCACATAACGCATAAATCCATAACCTGCTAGCCATAACGCTATCAGCGCCAGTAAACTCAGCTCACTGCGCCAATGCATCACCAGACCGAAGGCAAAAATAAACGAGGTAATATTAAAACCAAGTTTAATCGGCGTCGAGTTATCGGAATCCAAATCAGGTAACAGTCCCCCGATGGTTCCGAGCGCCACGCACATCAAGAACCCTGCATCATCAATCAATCCGGCTTTATAAACCGTTAGACTCATCGTACCGCTGACCATGAATGCAACATTTAAGTGGGTGTTAAAATTTGCCATAAAAACTCATCAATAAGTAGCGCGCGAAAACGTTATTTCGAGCGGCTTGTCTAGCCGTAAAAAAGCGCTCCATGATACCATAGCCACGCCAGTCGTCTAATAGAGATAGTGAACATGACCGCTACTGATTTACCTGCTAAGCCTTATCCAACTGCTTCTTCTGACGCTTCTATTAATGACCCGTCTGCATGCGATAGTCAGCTTGATGACAGCTTTGCTGCTATTGACTGGCAAGCGCCATGGCTGTGTCACTTAAATCAGTTAGGCTATATTAGTAAAGCCATCACAAAGCTTAGCTCTTTAAGAGATGACTCTGCTCAGACAGATAGAATTGAAAATACACCTGATATTATTGCTAAAGTTTTAAATACAGCGTTGCAGCAACAGGCTGATGACCTACTTCAGTCATTACCGCAAACCAAACCTGCACTAAACAATCAAGCCCAAACCTTACAATTTGTCTCGCAAAATGCGTTGCCGGAAGGTGAGGCGTACGAGAGTTTTATCGGCACGACTGGTAATATTCCAACCCGCGATAACTTGCATGATTTATTTAACGGTAGTATTTGGCTAACCTTTCCCAAGACCAAAGCATTACTGAATTATTATCATATGCTTGAGATTGAGCAGCAAGGTATTGGTGCCAGTCGCGGGCGTGTTCGCGATACCATTACCGTATTTGATGAAAATGGCGCGATTTTAGTGACAGCAGAGCCTAGTATTGGTGAGGCGTTGATTGATTTTGATTGGCAGGCAAGTTTGGTTGCACCGCGTGACAAGTGGGATAAGCCACAAGCGCTAAATAGCGACTCTCAGGCGGCAGTTTATATCTTTGGTCATGCACTGTTAGAGAAGCTACTTCAGCCGCGCAAGGCATTATGCGCCCATAGTATCGTGATAAATGTCACGCAAGATTTTTTTGCCTTATCGCTATCTGAGCGCATTAGTCACTTGGATAAAAGAGTAGCTGATTATATGGAGGCGTTATTATCACAGCCGGATGTGACACCGCGCAAACTGTCTCCATTACCCATTTTGGGTGTGCCGCACTATTGGGCAGAAAATGCCAATTCGAGCTTTTATGAGGACAGCCAAGTCTTTCGTAGCGGTCGTCGCCGTCAAAAATAAAAGATAAGTTCATACCTTGCCAGTTAACTGTTAAACCTTAACCGCTAAAGCATGGACGCACTGTCGCGTTTACGATTGTGCCACGATTCAACACCATCTAGACGTTAACAAAGGGCGGGTTATTTGTTATGGTAAAAGGGCGTTACTGTTAAACGCTAAACAGATGCTTATAACTTTTGTTAACGTCGCTGTATTAATAAAACCGTTATTAACACAGGGTTTGTTAGAGTAAAAGCACATTTGGCTATGGCACTTAGCTATTGTGAAACATTTAGCGCTTGTTAGTAATTAAATATAGCCATTCAATTTAACAAAGCCATTTAATTTAAGAACAACTAAACCACCATCTATTTAGCCACCAGTTATCAGCATAAATGCTTATTGATTGATAGTCATATTAGTTCAAGAGTCATTTATGTTCAGGATCTATAACAACGATAAGGAAGCTACCATGAGTGATATTTTTAATGTAAAAGACACCATTTCGGTCGATGGCAAGGAGCACGCTTATTACAGCCTGCCAAAGCTGACCAACACTTACGAGAACATCAGTAAGCTGCCATTTTGTATGAAAATCGTCTTAGAAAACCTATTACGTAATGAAGATGATGGCCAGTCTGTCGGTAAAAATCACATCGAAGCGGTTGCCAATTGGGACGCAGGTGCAGAAGCGTCAAAAGAAATTGCCTTTATGCCAGCGCGTGTTGTCCTGCAAGATTTTACCGGTGTACCATCGGTGGTCGATTTGGCAGCGATGCGTGATGCAGTCGTTGAGCTTGGCGGTAACGCTGAGCAAATTAACCCGTTTATCCCAAGTGAATTGGTCGTTGACCACTCTGTACAAGTCGATGCCTATGGCCGCGAAGATGCACTGGATTTAAACGAGAAAATTGAGTTTAAACGTAACAATGAACGTTATGAGTTTTTACATTGGGGCAAAAATGCCTTTAAAAACTTTGTCGTCGTGCCACCAGCAACCGGTATTGTGCATCAGGTTAACCTTGAATATCTAGCCCGTGTGGTCATGGCTGCTGATGTCGACGGTGAGCTGACTGCGTATCCTGATACCGTGTTTGGTACGGACAGTCACACCACGATGATTAATGGTATTGGCGTCCTTGGTTGGGGCGTCGGCGGTATTGAAGCGGAAGCGGCAATGCTTGGTCAACCATCATCGATGCTGATTCCACAAGTCGTTGGCTTTGAGCTGACGGGTAAATTAACCGAAGGCGTTACTGCGACGGATTTGGTATTACGTGTGGTTGAAATGCTACGTGCGCATGGCGTGGTTGGTAAGTTCGTCGAATTTTACGGCGAAGGTCTACACAGTATGCCACTTGCTGATCGTGCAACCATTGCCAACATGGCACCAGAGTATGGCGCGACTTGTGGTATTTTCCCGATTGACCAAATGGCGATTGATTATCTACGTCTGTCAGGTCGTGAAGAGAGCCAGATTGAGCTGGTTGAAAAATATGCCAAAGCGCAAGGCTTATGGCACGATGCCGATACGCCAGCAGCGACTTACTCAAGTAAGTTAGAGCTAGATTTATCATCCGTACAGCCAGCACTTGCCGGTCCGAACTTGCCACAGCAGCGTATTAACCTATCTGATATGCATGAAAAATTTGGTGAAACCTTAACGGCGATGACCAAAGACCGTAAAAAAGAAGTTGAAGCCAAGGTACGCTTTGACGAAGAAGGCGGCAAGCAAGATCAAGCAAAAACGCTCGCGGCAAAACCCAATCCTTTCTGCGCGGAAGGCAGTACTTATTGCACGGTCAAAATCGAAGACGAAGAGTATAGATTGCGTGATGGCTCTGTCGTTATCGCGGCGATTACTTCTTGTACCAATACCTCAAACCCAGCAGTGATGATAGGTGCAGGTCTGGTTGCGAAAAAAGCCGCTGCAAAAGGTCTAACGGCTAAGCCATGGGTTAAGACTTCACTGGCTCCCGGCTCAAAAGTGGTGACTGATTACCTTGAAAAGTCTCAGCTAATGGATGAGCTGGAGAAAATTGGCTTCTACCTAGTTGGTTATGGTTGTACCACTTGTATCGGTAACTCAGGTCCGCTATTAGGTGCGATTGAAGAGGCTATCGAAGAAGGCGATTTGGTTGCCGCAGCTGTACTCTCAGGTAACCGTAACTTTGAAGGTCGTATTCACTCACACGTCAAAGCCAGTTATTTGGCGTCACCACCGCTCGTTGTTGCGTATGCGCTGGCAGGTACTGTCGATATTGACTTAACCACCCATCCACTAGGTCAGGATAACGACGGTAATGATGTCTTCCTAAAAGATATCTGGCCAACGTCAGAAGAAATTAATGAGCTGATTGCCAATAATATCGACGCCGATATGTTCCGTAAAAACTATGGCGAAGTGTTTGACGGTAGTGCCGCATGGAACGCCATTAGCTCAGCTGATAGCCAGCTGTACCCATGGAGTGAAGAGTCTACTTACATTAAGAATCCACCGTTCTTTGATGGAATGACCATGGAGCCAGAAGGTATCCTCGATATCGAAGGCGCGCGTATCTTGGGTCTATTCGGTGATTCAATCACCACTGACCATATCTCACCAGCCGGTAATATCGATGCCAATTCTCCTGCGGGTAAGTACCTGCAAGAGCGCGGTGTAATGGAAGCCGACTTCAACAGCTATGGCTCACGCCGTGGTAACGATGCAGTCATGACGCGCGGTACGTTTGCCAATATCCGCATCAAAAACACCATGATGGGCGGTAAAGAGGGCGGCTACACTTATTACTTCAACGGCGATAGCGCGACGCTACAAGACGGTCAAGAAATGGCCATCTATGATGCGGCGATGAAGTATAAAGAAGAAAAGCGTCCGCTCGTGGTACTTGGCGGGGCAGAATATGGTTCTGGCTCTAGTCGTGACTGGGCCGCGAAGGGTACGATTTTGCTCGGCGTAAAAGCGGTATTGACCAGCTCATTTGAGCGTATTCACCGCTCAAACCTAGTCGGTATGGGTGTGTTGCCATTAACCTTTAAAGACGGTGAAAATGCCGCGACCTATAATTTAGACGGTTCTGAAGTGCTTAGCATCACAGGCCTGAATAATGGCGAAAGCAAAACCGCCAAGGTTACGGCCACACGTGCCGATGGCTCAACTGAGAGCTTTGATGTCAATGTTATGCTACAGACGCCAAAAGAGCGCGAATACGTGCGTCACGGCGGTGTATTGCACTATGTGCTACGTCAATTGGCAGCTGAGAGTAAAAATGCTGCTTAATAATTGATTAGATTTAATATGACAAAAAGCCCAATCGTGATGATTGGGCTTTTTTATGGATTTTTCTTCTGCTTATATTTATGGTCTTTACCAATCTCAATTAGTTCAGCATATATATACCTTAATTTACTCTCGTTAACTGAAAGCTCTAAACCTGCTTTATCAAACAATATACAAGTAGAAAGTATAGTGCGGTAAGCTAATTGAAACGGATTAAAATCTAGTGGTAAGCTATATGATTTATATAGACTTCGAGAACCGTGGACCAAGTTTGATCTGAGGTCATATATTTTGCTCAAATCACTCTTCCATCTATCTAGATCACCATGATAAACAGCAATGGTACAAGCTATACGATTACAGAAATTATTTGTTATATCTTTATCAGATAAAGTGACTAATCTTTCCATCGCAGTGACAAGTTTAATAATTTGAGAGTTTTCATTATTATCTTTTGCTGCCTCTCCAAACCAGTAGAATGCGTCAATTAAGCGGTCTGCTAAGCACTCTTTGCTATTGATAGAGCTTGCATGATTAGCAAGCTTGCTTATAACAGTTCCTATATCAGACTTTAAGTCTTCTTCGAATAAATCCCAAAATCCCTTTAAATCCTCATTGAACAAATAGGAGCCTTCAATCCAGTAATCATCATTGCTACTAGCTATATAATGAGTAGTATCTTTATGAAAAGGATGATTCAACAATATTATTTGATCGGCTTTATAGTGATAGGATGTGGTGAAAACTCTAATAACACCATATATGAAATTCGCGACATTCTCTGCTCTGTGCTTACTAAGATTGCTAGAGCTCTCTGGTATAGGTATATGTAATAGACAATTGAAGATATCTTCATTACTCTTTATAAAGAAACGATAATGGTCATCCTCTTTGACTTTAGCGTAAATGCTATCTTTATGAATTATTTTTAAGTTCCCAATATTTATTTCTTTTTCAGGGCTCAAACCAACTGCATTAAACGGAAAGAAGTAAGTAATCTGCTTCCTACTTCTCTTCGCTCTTTTCTGTGCCCTTGCGAGTAATTTCATACAGCCGGGTGAATCAAAACTACCATTATTCTTTAAATGTATATATATGGAGTTTCTAATCTCAGTTTCTAAATCAAGTACTGTTACACCTTCAGTAAGTCTATATTGCCTTTTGGCTATATTCTCTAATACTCTCTGAGCAGCTGATGAAAAATTGAATTGGATTAACGTGTGATCAATTTCACCTATGTCTTGGGGTGGTTTTAAAGAAGAAACTATACAATCAATATCATTGTAAAAATCACTTTTATATAACTCAGGATCTAGTCTAGATAATTTATTAAGTCTTATTGCTTCAGTTATAATGAAGTTCAAGTCTTCAATATCTTGATTAGCAGCGCTCATAGATTTATACCTTAGCTAATATGGATGACTAGCATGCCTTAACCCACATAAATAATTTAAAAACGTTTATTTAACCCTTCTCAGTCAACAGTTTAATCCCCAAACCAATAAACACCACACCGCTTATTTTATTTAAAATCACTTCGATAGAGGGGTTCTTTCTCAGGTTTTCACTAAACTTCGACGCTAGTAATGCTAAGCAGGAGCACCATATAAAGCCAGTAACAGCAAAGGTCAATCCTAAAATGATAAACGACACCATGCTATAAGCATAACTGGCATCGATAAATTGAGGGAAGAATGCCAAAAAGAATAATGCGACTTTTGGATTAAAGGTATTGGTGAGTACACCTTGTTTATATATTTGCCAATGATCTAGAGTCTTAGCGGACGAAGATTTTTCGTTTTCTTGTAACCTCTCGGCTATCAAAGGCTGCTGCTTGCTCATAAGCATTTTTACGCCCAAATAACATAAGTAGCTAGCACCGATATATTTGACGATCATAAATGCCAGTGGAGAATTGGCCAAAATGATGGACAAGCCCAGCGCTGCTAACAATGTATGGACTAAAATGCCTGAGATGATACCTAACACAGAATAAAACCCTGCTTGGCTACCCTGTGAAATGCTACGGGTGATGATATACATGCTATCGCTACCAGGGGTTAGGTTTAGCAAAATGGCGGCCATGACAAACCCTAGATAATTCTCAATACCAAACATAGCCAATACATCCTTGTGATAGCTTCAAATATCTATAGTTTATAGAGCGCCATTACCTTGCATTCTATCAATATTCCCAAGGACTTATACAGCCTTGATAGCCATTTTTAAAAACCACAGACATAAAAAAGCCCAGTCACCATATGATGACTGGGCTTTTTTATTGTTCGCTTATTAGTCTAACCTGATGCTTAAAAGGTGCTAAGCAAAAGTGCTAATAAGTGACGCCGAATAGTGGCGTCCCCAGGGGGATTCGAACCCCCGTTACCGCCGTGAAAGGGCGGTGTCCTAGGCCTCTAGACGATGGGGACGCATAGAGTGTTATAACCAGTGGTTACAACGGTACTTCACAATATCAGAGAGCTTATCTATTAATAACAGAGCAAGCTGTGCCTAGGTGCTGATATCGTCCTACTAGCGAGTATTTATATCAAGTTTCAGTCATACTGAGCGTTGCGATAAATAGTATGGTGGAGCTAAACGGAGTCGAACCGTTGACCCCTTGCATGCCATGCAAGTGCTCTACCAACTGAGCTATAGCCCCTCGCTAAGAGTGTGCGTATTTTATGTAAGACCGGCAGTCTTGTCAACTGCTATTTGAAAAATAATGCATAAATATGCAAAAAAAAGCGTTTAAAGCCATTTTAGCTGCTTAATAAGCTTAAATTAGCGCGGATTTTGCTTGATGGCAATCTCTTTTAGGGCTTTATCGGTAAAGAATTCTTCTTCCGTACAATTAGAGCTGCTGTCAGAAAAAATGATGGCACAGCATTCCGTTGGGATATATTGACCACCTTTTTCTCGGACAGTACTTATACCTTTAAAACCAATAATGTCAGAATTGTTTAATTTATCTAAATTCTGCTTGGTGTAATGACAGTAAGTGCTATATATCCATTTTAAATCTTCAAAGTCTTGACCGGTTGTCAGGGTAAGTTTTGCGTTATAAAGCTCTTTTACGATCGCATCATAGTAATTCTGCGCTTCTTTGAGGGTATTAAAGACATAATCTTTGCTTTCGATGGTGACGGTTTTGGCGGCCATATTTATATCCAATGAAGGTGTTGAATTTTAAATGCTGAGATTAACGTAAAAAAGGGTCAGTATTAGCCTGACCCCTTTTTATTATTTATTAATCCTATTTTTAATTAAAAATTGCAAAAACTATTCAGCTGCCAAACTATTTATCAGCTAAGAAGTCTGGCAATTCTGCTGCTTGTTTCTCAAGTTTCTTCAGTTTCTTTTTACCAAGGCCACCCAGTACATCAACCGCATGGCGCAAGCGCGTCAGGGTCATATCAGCGCCGATGATTGCCATAGAATTCATGACAGGCGTCGATGAGGTGCTACCAGCGATAGCGATAAAGAACGGCGCCATAAAGTCACGCATCTTAATATCAAGATGGGCGGCAAGACCTTTTAGGGTGGCGTAGATGTTTTCTTCTGACCACGTTGGCAAGGTTTCTAGCTGCCAAAGCGCCAGTTGCAGCATCTCTGTAATTTGCTCGGGCGTCAGTGATTTATGGGTAAAGCTCTCAGCATTGATAGCAGGTAAGTTTTGGAAATAGAAACCGCCCCAATTGACCGCATCAGACAGTAACTCGATGCGAGGCTGAATCGCCGCTGCGATAGCGGTTAGCTTGTCACTGTTGCTTGCCCAGTCGAGGATTTTGTTTTTGAGTTCTTCTGGCGTTAGCGCACGTAGCCATTCGGCGTTAAGCCAATTGAGCTTTTCGATGTCGAAAATAGGACCGCCAAGTGACACACGCTGAATATCAAAGCTGGCAATCATTTCCTTTAAGGTAAATTTCTCCGCTTCGTCAGGCATAGAGTAGCCCATACGACCGAGGTAGTTGAGCAGCGCTTCAGGTAGTACACCGGCATCACGGTAGTAGGTGATAGAAGTTGGGTTTTTACGCTTAGACAGCTTTGATTTATCAGGGTTACGTAGCAGTGGCATATGGCAAAGAACCGGCATCTCCCATCCAAAATACTCATAAAGCAGCTGATGCTTAGGTGCAGAGTTGAGCCATTCTTCGCCGCGCAACACATGGCTGATGTCCATTAAATGGTCATCGACGACGTTGGCTAGATGATACGTTGGCATGCCGTCGGTTTTTAGCAGCACTTGCATATCGACTTGCGTCCAAGGAATCTCAACCGTCCCACGTAGCATGTCTTGTACCTGACAGACGCCTTCGGTAGGCACACGCATACGAATGACGTTTGGTTTGCCCTCAGCAACCAATTGCGCAGTTTTCTCTGGGGCTAAATGGGCACAGCGACCGTCGTAACGCGGCGTTTCGCCATTGGCCATTTGCGCAGCACGCATGGCATCAAGCTCTTCACTTGTACAAAAGCAGCGAAACGCATGGTCGTTTTCTATCAGCTGCTCGGCGTGTTTTTTATAAATATCGCTACGCTCGCTCTGACGATAAGGCGCATGCGGACCGCCGATATCTGGACCTTCCGCCCAGTCAAGACCAACCCAACGTAGCGCATCTAAAATCATTTTTTCAGATTGTTCGGTTGAGCGCGTTTGGTCGGTGTCTTCAATACGTAAAATAAATTCGCCGCCGTGGGCTTTAGCAAAGGCTAAATTAAATAGCGCGATATAAGCGGTGCCAACATGTGGAAAGCCAGTCGGTGAAGGCGCGATACGAGTACGGACAGGGCGCGTGCTGTTAGTTGAAGTCGATGATTGCATCATAAAATTCTCAGAATAGGGTAGTTAATGAATATGGCAGTGAAAAATGGCGGTTAAAAGTATTAATAATAAATGTGCATGACAAGTTTGAACAAAAAATACGGCACAAACAATAGCCGTCAAGGTAGAAAAATAGCGTAAAATATAGCGCTAGTATAACAGAGAGATGGGATATTTTTAACGAAAAGCCCGTCTAGCGCTTGACTACCAGTGTATCCTTGCGATAATAATGTTAGACAAGTCATAACTTGTTTATTTTCATCTGATTTTTTACTATTACTGACCAAAATGGTCGTCATCTACTGAGTCGTTTGTGTCCATATCGAATAATAAGCCAAAAAGTAAGCAAGATCTTAAAACAACCGCTTCGTCAGCCACTGATAACGCTAAGTCAGCGCGTGACTTGTCTGCGGTGGAAAATGACTTTGTTGTAGAGAGTGACTCTGCTAATTCATCCGCTCAAGAGTCTGTAGCTGCTATAACAGAGCAAACCACTTCTGATGAATTAAGTTTCGTTCATGATGCGGTGCTATTGCAAGAAACGGTCGCCGCGGTATTGGGTGTCAAATCACTGCCCAAGCAAACAGACGACGCAGGACAGAATAGCTTACAAATGAGTGGCATCTACGTCGATGCAACCTTTGGGCGTGGTGGCCATAGTCGCTTGCTATTGAGTCAGCTGGCCGACGACGCAACCTTGATTGTTTTTGATAAAGACCCAACGGCCATTAGCGTTGCTCATGAATTGGCAAATAGCGACAGTCGCGTAAAAGTGGTGCATGACAGCTTTGCGACCTTGACTGATAGCCTAGCGGCAATGGGTATCACGCAAGTTGATGGATTAATGGCGGATTTGGGTATCTCATCGCCACAAATTGATGATGGCAGTCGCGGTTTTAGTTTTATGCGTGATGGTGCAGTCGATATGCGTATGGATACCAGCCGCGGGCAGTCGGTTGCCGAATGGCTAGAAAAAGTCGATGATGAAACCTTGGCCAATGTACTGTATGAGTTTGGCGAAGAGCGCCATAGCCGCCGTATTGCCCGTGCGATCAAGCAAATGGACAGTTATGAATCCACGCTTGAGCTGGCAGAAGTGATAAAAGTCGCGCACCCAAACTGGCAACGCGGTAAGCATCCAGCGACGCAAAGTTTTCAAGCGATGCGTATCTTCATTAATAATGAGCTTGGCGATGTTGACGACTTTTTAGAGCAAAGCATTCCGATTTTAAAGTCGGGCGGACAGCTGGCGGTGATTAGTTTTCACTCCTTAGAAGATCGCCGTATTAAGCAGTTTTTGCAGCGTCATAGTAAAGGGCAGTATCCAGAAGATGAAAACTTACCGATGCCGCCGAAGCGTCCGCGTTATTTTAGTAAGCCAAAACGCGTCGGCCCTAGTAAAGCAGAAATCAGCCAAAACCCGCGCTCGCGTAGTGCATGGTTACGACTGGCAACCCGTACCGATACTGATTATGTAGCAGACGTTCAGCCATAGATATTCCTACTAAATTATGTGGTTAGAATATGACTGAATGTTTTAATGATTACGCGGCTGTTAAAAAGCTGTAAACATTCTCTGCTAGGCTCAGCAGTTACTTTTTTGCTTGGTTTTGTTTTATTTCTAATCTTATTTATTTTTATTGATGGTGCTGATGGCTCATGAGGGTGTGATCACTCGCAAATGGTTAGCGCTTTTTATATTTTGAAGTTCACTTTTTTGAGATCGTCATGGCAATATCTGACAAACCTGTAAACCGTCGCGCCGCAATGCCTCCTAATACCGATGTTGGCGAATTATTCGTGCGCCGATTTAATATGGTCAGTATTTACGTGGCCATATTATTGCTATTGGCGGCAGCAATTATCTGGAGCGGTATCAAAACTGCCGAAGGCGTGCAGCAATATCATCAGGATTATAAAACCTTGCAAGACATGAAAAAACAAGAGCGCAAACTGCAAGTAGAACATCAGCGTTTGCTCATCGAGCAGCAAACCTTTAGTGCGACCCCGCAAATTGCCAGTCGTGCCGTTGCTGAACTGGGTATGTTTTCGCCAACCCTTAAAGATAAGCTGATTATCCAACCGGGCGCGGCAGTTGCACAAGCAGCAACAACGCCAATCGTCGAGTCTGATGGCGCAGATGAAAATAAAGCTGAGACTGAAGTCATCGAGCCACGGGCTTCTACGGATTTATCTCCTGAGACTCCTACAAACGATGCTGATGCAGCGGAGGCTGGACGATGAGTGATAAAAAATCCAATGCCAATAGTGATAAAGCTGCCGCTAAGAATAACAACAAAAAACCAGCCAGCGGCAAAGTCACCAAGCCGTTACGCCGTGCCAGTGCCGCCAAATCTGGGCAAACGAGTAGCAAGCCTGATAATAAAACCAGTGATGGCCGTAAAGCCAAGCTATTTGGTCGCCTCAAAAAGAACGAAGAGCAGGGCGCTTATACCAGTGTTAAAAACCTAAAAAGTAAAAGAGCGTTTTTGGGTAAAGCGTCTGGCGCCTCTTCGCGTGGCGGTGTCGAGCAAGATAAAAACCGTTTTCGTATGATTTGGGCACTAGCACTGCTAATTTTGGTAGCGCTTATCGGCCGTGCTTATTATTTACAAGTGGCCAATGCTCAATTTTACCAAGATAAAGGTAACGAGCTTATCACCAGCGTGCGCACGCAAAAATCCTATCGCGGTATGATTACCGACCGTAATGATTTGCCATTAGCAGTCAGTGCGCCTCTAGCGACGGTTTCTTTTAGCCCGCATGATTATGCGCGCGAATATTACGAGCTTAAACGCATTATTTTGACCAATCCCGATAGTCCAAAGCTGGTCGCGCGTATGCAAAAGCGCTTGGATAATATGGATTTGACCACCCTTGCGGCGGCGGCCAATATCTCAGTCACTGAGCTTAAAAAAGTCACGGCTATCGATGACAGTATCGATGTAACCGATGAGGAAGCCGTTAAAGCGGCGCTACCATCGGGCGCAGGCTCGCATTATCTACCGCTACTCAATAAAGTCACCCCTGAGATTGCTCAAAGTGTTAGCTCGCTTGATTTTCCGGGCGTCTATGAGAAAAACTTCTTCCAGCGCTATTATCCGCAGCCGCAACCGAACTCGCAGCTGTTAGGCTTTATGGGCCAAAACGCCGATGATCCTGAAGGCGGTTATGAAGGCCGCGCTGGTATCGAACGTCAGTACGAAACTGAGCTGGCGGGCGATGATGGTAAAGTATTGGTACTCAAAGATGCCAAGCAAAATAGCCTGAAAGAAATTAAGCAGATTGAACCAGAGATACCCGGTAAAGACGTGGCGTTAACGATTGATTCGCGCTTGCAGTATTTGCTTTATAAAGAGCTGGAAAAAGCCGGCCGCTTGCAAAAAGCGCGCTGGTCAACGGGTATGATCGTCGATGTGCAAACCGGTGAAGTACTTGCTCTATCGACATGGCCGTCATTTAACTCCAACAATCTTAATGAGATGACCGGTGAAAACCAACGTAACCGGGCGCTGCTTGATGTCTTTGAGCCCGGTTCGGTGATGAAACCGTTTACTGTAGCCGCCGCTTTAGATTCAGGCAAGTATACGACGACGTCATTGATTGATACCAATCCTGGTTCTATCCGTGTGCGTGGTTATACGATTCGCGATCATAATAATCTAGGTCGTATTACTCTGGGTACGTTGCTACAGAAGTCTAGTAACGTGGCCTCGACCAAGATTGCGTTATCACTGCCGCCTGATGCCATTACCAATATGCAAAAGCAATTTGGCTTTGGCTCAAAAACACCGCTGCAATTCCCCGGTGAGGGCAGTGGACTTGTCGTGACGCCAAAAGAGAAAGAAACCTCAAGGCGGGCGACGGTCAGTTATGGTTACGGTCTGCAAGTGACATTGGCGCAGGTAGCACAGGCCTATTCGGCGCTGGCAGCAGGCGGGGTTATGCATCCATTAACGCTGACCAAAGATGGCGAGCGGCCGCCCAGTAAGCGTATCATGGCACATGAGCAAGCCATGTCTATCGTACAAATGATGGAAAGTGTGACCGAACCGGGTGGTACGGCTAAGGGTGCTGCTATCGATGGTTATCGCGTTGCTGGTAAAACAGGAACGTCGCGCCGTATCAATCCAAAAGGTGGCTACTATACGGACCAATATCGTAACGTCTTTGCGGGTATGGCGCCAGCGTCTAATCCTAAACTGGTCGGTGTCATACTTATCGAAGACCCGCGTGGTCAGATTTATGCCGGCTTAACCGTCGCTCCTGTCTTCCATAACGTCATGAAAGAGGCGCTGCGTTTGTATAATGTGCCGTTAGATAAGCCGTTAAAAACCGAAGAACAGTAGATAAAAAAGTAATCTTTTTAAATATTCCGCTATTAACCATTTGATGCGTTTTAACCGTTTAGGATTTGCCAATGACTCCGTCTATCTCGTCGCCAAGCAGCACCACAGTCACCTTGCAACAGCTGATTGAAGCCAGCGGTAGCGACAGTCATAGGCAGAACCATAAAGACAAACAAAGCCTAGCGCAAGCATTGACAGCGATGATAATCGCATCTAACAGTCAGTTGCCCAATCTAAAAACATCGCTTGCCAATATCCCATTTGAGCAGTTCTGCTTAGACAGCCGTCAGTTGGTAGCCAACGATGTCTTTGTGTTATTAAAAAGTCATACGCCAAACTGTCAAAAAAGTCGTGACTACCTTTATCAAGCCGCGCAAAATGCGGCGTTTATCCTAGCAGAAATTGACCCGCGCGCTTTGCTTACCAAAGCTAATGTACCGCCACATACCAATCTTGCTTTAACTGATGATAATGCTGAATCTATCGCACAGCAGCAATTGGACCGCCTGCCTTGCCCCGTATTATATGTGCCCAATATCCGTGATTTTTTAGGTGACTTGATTCAGGCGCGTTTGCAATATCAGCGGTCTGTAACCTTGCCGACGGTCGTCGCAGTAACGGGCACCAATGGCAAAACCACTATCAGCCAATTGGTGGCGCAATTGACGCAGCTAACTGACATGAGTAGCGCCGTGATGGGAACAGCAGGTAACGGTAGATTAGGCGCTCTGGTGCAAGCCAGCCATACCACCGGTGATGCCTTAGCGGTACAGAAGTTCTTATATCAAATGGGTACAGAGAATGCTGAGCTATTGGCATTAGAAGCAAGCTCGCACGGTTTAGATCAGCAGCGTTTACAAGGGATGCCTGTATCGGTGGCGATTTATACCAATTTGAGCCGCGATCATCTAGATTATCATGCCGATATGGCAGAGTATGCTGCGGCAAAAGCTAAGCTGTTTGATAAAGCACATTTCCCAGAGTTAACCCACGCCATCATCAATATCGATGACGAGCATGCACAGATTATGCTCGATACCGCGCATGCCAGCCAATTAACGGTTTGGACCTATAGTTTAGACCCAGCAAAATCTGCGAACTTTGTTGCCGCTGAAATCAAGCCAAGTTTGCACGGTGTTGAGATTGCGCTGCGTACTGATTTTGGTAACAGTGACTTTGATAATGCTGATTTTAAAAACAAAGAAACCAATGGTATTAATATCGTCAGCCCATTATTGGGTCGTTTTAACGTTGCCAATTTGCTGGCTGCTATTGCCGCAGCTGTAGCCCTAGGAATTAGTTTGGAGCGCATTGCGGCCGTTATCCCGCAGCTACAAGGTGCGGTTGGACGTATGCAGCGTGTGCCATCCAATGATGGTTGTTTTATTGTTGATTATGCGCATACGCCTGATGCGTTAAGCCAAGTACTTGCCAGCCTAAAAACCCATTGTAAAGGTCAGCTATGGGCAGTGTTTGGTTGTGGCGGCGACCGTGATGCGGGCAAGCGCCCATTGATGGCGCAAGCGGGATTGGCGGGCGCCGATAACGTTGTATTGACGGCGGATAATCCACGTACCGAAGACCCAAATGTAATCTTGCAAGATATGCAAGCAGGCATGACAAACGAGCAATATCAACGTGCCCATATCGAACCGGCGCGCCAAACCGCCATCGAATATGCGGTCAATCAAGCATCGCCTGATGATATTGTCGTTATCGCGGGCAAGGGTCATGAAACCTATCAAGAAATTAACCATGTTCGTTATGATTTTGACGACAGTGTTATTTTGCAAAATGCTTTAAAGCAAGCAGGGCGGGTATAGCCTTTATAGATAAATAATAGCGCTTGCGCCTCATTTTTTATACTTTTTAAAAAACATACATTCTCAAATATCAAAGATAAGTAGTCATCATATATAAGGTAATCATTATGACAGCCGACAACGATAACAGCATTCAGTCGCAAGGGCTGTATGTTTGGCAAGTAGACAATCTGCTTGCGGCAACCGCAACACTGGGTGGCCATTGGCAATTTGCTGATGGTCAAACGACATCAAGCAATAACAGCACGGGCGCAAGCAAACCCATTAGCAGCACTCGTATCGCTACCGATACCCGTACCATAAAACCCGGCGATATCTTTTTGGCGCTCAGCGGTGATAATTTTGATGGTCACGATTATATCGCTACCGCCATCGAACAAGGTGCGGTTGCAGCTATCGTTTCACGTCCCATTTCTGCTGATATTGCACAATTAGTTGTTGATGACACGCGTTTGGCGTTAGGACAATTGGCAGCTTATCGTCGTCAGCAGCATAAAAATTTGACTGTGATTGCCATTACTGGTTCTAGCGGCAAGACTACTTGCAAAGAGATGCTCGGTAGTATCTTTGGACGCTTGGCGCCGACGCTGATTACCCGTGGCAACCTAAATAATGACTTGGGTGTGCCGATGATGTTGCTCGAATTATCCGATCATCATCGCTATGCGATTTTGGAGCTAGGCGCTAACCATATTGGTGAGATTGCTTATACTACTGAGATTGTAAAGCCGGATGTCGCTTGTGTTCTCAATATTGGTACCGCGCATTTAGGGGAATTTGGCAGCCGTGAAGGCATTTGCCAAACCAAGGCTGAGATTTACCATACTTTGAATGACACGCAGTACGCTATCGTCCCTGATAAAGATGACTTTACCAATAAGCTGCGCCGTATCGCTGAAAAGCATACCTCTCACGTGATTGGCTTTGGCAATACCGATGTCAGTGCCAGCCATTTAGATGTTGAGCCTGAACGCAGCGAGTTTAAGCTGCATATTGGCAGCCAAGTCCATGATATCAATCTGCCGTTAGCGGGCGAGCATAATGTCAATAATGCCTTGGCCGCTGCTGCTTGTGCCCATGCGTTAAATATCGATATCAGTGATATCGTCGTCGGACTTGAAAATGCCCGTCCTGCTAAGGGGCGCTTAAACAGCCAACTACTCGGTATGCATCGTTTGATCGATGATACTTATAATGCCAATCCGCATTCGGTGCGAGCGGCAGCTAAGGTGCTTGCGGCGCAGACAGGTACGCAAGTGATGGTACTCGGTGATATTGCCGAGCTTGGAGAAGCGGCGGTCAGCGAGCATCAAAGTTTGGGTCGTACCATTGCGACCACCGGCATCAATGTGCTGCTGTGTGTTGGTGAATACGCCCCTTATACGGTGGCAGGCGCGCAAGAGATTTCTGCTATCAACGCCCATGCCTTTGCTGATAAAGACAGTTTATTGGCCTATTTACAGCCTTATTTACAAGCACAGCAAGCGCAGCCTTGTACGGTGCTGTTTAAAGGCTCACGTTCCATGGAAATGGAAACCCTTATCAATGCGCTAGTCGAGGAGTAGGCGGTGTTAGTTTGGTTGTTTGGCTGGCTTGGTCAGTATTATACGCCGTTTTCTGCGGTTTCTTCGTTGACGCTGCGCGCGTTACTAGCGGTCATTACCGCGCTTGCCTTTAGCATGATTTTTGGGGGACGCGTCATTCGACGTCTGCGTGCGCTGAAGTATGGTCAGGCGATTCGTAATGATGGTCCGCAGTCGCATTTGGCCAAAACCGGTACGCCGACCATGGGTGGGGTACTGATTTTGAGCGCGATTGGGGTCTCAACCTTGCTGTGGGCGCGATTAAACAATCCCTATGTGTGGATTTTGCTTATTGTGATGATTATCTTTGGCGCGGTTGGTTGGGCAGATGATTGGCTTAAAATTAAGTATAAAGACCCCAAAGGTTTAATCGCCCGCAAAAAATACTTTTGGCTCTCGATGGGCGCGTTATTCGTCGGTATATCTTTATATTATATTGCTACCTTGCAGCCGGATATGGCGACCACGCGTGAGATGCAGGATTTGCTGCTACCGATTTTTAAAGATTGGATAATTCCCTTCTCAGCCGTGCCGTTTGGTATTGGCTTTATTATCTTTACCTACTTTGTGATTAATGGTGCTTCTAACTCTGTCAACTTAACCGATGGCTTGGATGGTTTGGCTATTTTGCCCGTAGTTTTGGTCGCAGCAGGTTTAGGCGCCATGGCTTATGTTTCGGGTGACGTGCGCTTTGCGGATTACTTGCATGTACCTTATATTGCCTATAACTCGGAAGTGATTATTGTCTGTGGTTCGATGATTGGCGCGGGGCTTGGTTTCTTATGGTTTAATGCCCATCCAGCGCAAGTATTTATGGGTGATGTTGGGGCGTTAGCATTGGGCGCGATGCTCGGTACGATTGCGGTTATGACCCGTCAAGAGATTGCCTTTGCCATTATGGGCGGTCTGTTTGTCGCTGAAGCATTGTCGGTCATGCTACAGGTTGGCTCGTATAAACTGCGTAAAAAGCGCGTCTTTCGCATGGCACCATTGCATCATCACTTTGAAGAGATTGGCTGGAAAGAGACGCAAGTGGTGGCAAGGTTTTGGATTATTGCCATTATCCTTGTGATTCTTGGGCTGATGACCTTAAAACTGCGTTAAGTCATCAATAAAATAAGTCGTCAACAAAATATGAATAAAAAGCCATCTTAAAATCTAAGATGGCTTTTTTATGTCCTATGCTAACTTTTCTTTTGTTATGCCTTTTATCCCTTACGAAGCCTGAACTTTGTTAAAATGACAGCCATATTGTGATGACGTTGAGATACTTGTGAGCTTATTTATTTGTCCCCTTTGCCAATCACCTCTGCAACCAGCTGACGATACGTGGCGCTGTGATGGCAGCTTGCATCCAAAGCAAACGGCTCATCCGTTTGATGTGGCGCGTCAGGGTTATGTCAATCTATTACCGGTACAACAAAAAAAATCTAAAGCACCGGGCGATAGTCAGCAATCAATTGATGCGCGCAAACGGTTTTTAAATGTCGGACATTATCAGCCATTAAATGACTTAATTTGCCAAAAGATGGCGTCGCTACTGACGGCAAAAAAAGCCAGTATTAACCAAAAAGATAAGCCTATCAACTGGCTGGATATTGGCTGTGGAGAAGGCTATTACACGCAGGCAATGGCGCAAACGGGCATGGATGTACTGATTGCGGCGGATATCAGTAAACCTGCCGTTGTGGAGCTTGCAAAAACCAGTAAGGCTTTAGGTCGTCTTTGGTATCAGCCAGTTAAAGACGATTCTGCCACAGAGGTAATTAAAGCGGCAGCCATCTATCCACTGGTCACTAGCGCGGCGCATTTACCGCTACGCGCGCATAGCATCAATGGCATTAGCAGTATTTTTAGCCCCATCTTACCAGAGGCGTTTAATGAGGTATTAAGCGATGAGGGCTATCTAATCATTGCCAAGCCCGATATGGGGCATTTGGCGACGATGCGGGAGGCGTTATTTGATGACGTTCGTGAGCATGATTCTGAGAAGTTTTTGCAGGAATTAGCGCCTTATTTCCAGCTGCTAGAAACCCATCATATCAGCAGTAGTTTAAATTTATCGGCAGAGGAATTGGCGGACTTAATGACCATGACCCCTTATGCGTATCGTGCGCGTAGCGACAAGAGACAGGCGCTACTAGCAGAAGTGACAGCAAAGCCTTTTGAAACTGAAGCTAAATTTGTCATCTATATTTTGCAAAAAACAGCGGTTCAATAGAATTAATAAAGTACATTTAATGACAAATTATTTCATGTTAATACTTTTTCTTTAACAAATACTCATTAATAAGTACTCATGAACAAGGACTCATTTATAAAACCGGTCCCATAGTGGCAACGATATTATTCCAAATCCGATAAGACAGCGGCCAGTTTTTCACTTCTTCGCGCGTCACTTCATCAGAGTCAGCGATATACTGATATTGACGCTCGATAATAGCCGCGGTGAGCGCTTTATCACTAAAGAGAATGTTGTTTTCATAATTCAAATCAAAGCTGCGTAAATCCAAATTGCTCGAGCCAATCAAGCTGATTTGACCATCGACGGTTAGAGTTTTGGCATGTAGCAATCCGGGTTTATACTCATAGATTTTCACCCCTGCTTCTAGCAATTGCCAATAGTAGCTATGACTGGTTGCAGCGACGATAAAGGAGTCGTTTTTCTTCGGGAAAACCATCGTCACCTCAACTCCGCGATAGGCCGTCGCACATAGAATGCTCACCAGTGAATAATCAGGCACGAAATAAGGCGTAGAAATCATTAGCGTGTGCTGAGCTTGGCTAATCAAAGCGCCTAAAAACTGCGGCGTGGTGCCATGGCGCTGGGTCGGACCATCAGAGAAAACTTGCGCAGCAAAATCATTGGTCGGCAGATTTGGCTGCAAATCCGTCGCATACGGAAAGCTATCGAGCGGCGTATCAGGGTTTTCAGTCAGCCAATCACTGGCAAATAGCATCTGAGTTTGCGCAACGATGGGACCTTCGATGCGCAGCATAATATCGACCCAAGGGGCGTATTTGGGTTTTACCATAAACTCAGGGTCGGCACAATTTCGGCTGCCAGCGTAGCCAATCTTGCCATCAATCACGGTAATTTTACGGTGATTACGCAAGTCAATACGGCTGAATAGCAGCACTTTGAATATATTGGTCAACGGTAGGGCAACACTAAGCTGTACACCCGCGTCCTTCATTTCTTGCCATAGCGTTGAGCCGACCATCTTGCGCGAGCCCATACCATCGACCATTGCTCGGCAGGTAACGCCGCGCTTTGCGGCGCGAATCAGTGCTTGGGCGGTAGCAGTGCCCATACCATCGACCAGCCAAATATAATACAGCACATGGATATGGTCGGTTGCCGCATCAAAATCGGCAATCATACGACTGCGGGTCTCAGCGGCATCAGCCATCAGCTCGGCGCGATTGCCCACCGTGGTCTGAAAACCGGTGGCTTTTGCTGAATAAGCAAAGGCTGCTTGGTATTCAGGTTTGACGGCCAGTGTTAACGCCACATCGCTACCGAGTACTGCAGGACGGTGTTGACGTAATTTATTGATAATGTCTTCACGTTCACGCGCGAAGTTGCGCCCTAAATGCACCTCACCAAACATCCAATAAACCAATACGCCAAAATAAGGTAAGACGAATAAGATAACAATCCAAGCCAAGCGTGCGGGCGCGGTTAAATCATCACGTGATAGGACGCGCAAGGATATCAGTACCAGTAGGATAAAGTGAATGGTTAATAAGATGTCGATGAGCATAGGGCTGCCGTCCATTATTATTCTGGTTAATTATGGTTATTATTTTTATTTAAAAACGGTTTTATTTATCGTACTAATTTATGAACCGCTTTATTAAATTCTATCAATATTCGCCAAATAGCCAACCACTGACAAAGGCAAAATACTCGCGAAACCACGCATTATAGCGAATGGATAACGGCGTTGGGCTGGCGAGTAGAATAGGCTGCTGGTAGCCTTGATGCTTGGCAATGGCAGCGGCGCGAATGGTATGAAAGTCACTGGTCACAATGGCAATAGGCGCGGTAATAGAGACGCTTTGCGCCGCCAAAATTACTTGGCTATAGATTAAGTTTTCGGCGGTACTGGTGCTTTTGCCCTCTTGTAAAATGTGCTCAAAGGCAATGCCATGTGTCTCATGTAAATAAGTCGCCATAATACTGGCTTCACTGCGCGTCTGCCCCATACCTATACCGCCACTGGTCAGCGCTAGCGCCTCTGGCTGTGCTTTAATCAGCGGGGCGGCCGTATCTAAACGCTGAGCAAGCGTCGGTGTTGGCTTTCCTGCGATAGTACCTGAACCTAATACAATAATCGCCGCGACCTCAGGCACAGGCTGTGCGCTGCGCTTAATCTGCTGCTGCAACGAGAAAATAAATAACCCGAAGCTTATAAGCCAAATAAAAAACAGCAGCCATAGCGCATACCAAAGACGATTGCGGAAAGGGTTTTGCCTAGTAAATTTGCGGATGGCATGCCAAAATATCCCATGGGTGACAAAGACGCTGCCCAATAAAAACGGCACGACAGTGCCAAAGTTAATTTTGCCGACCGTCATTAACACGGCACAATCAACCATGATAACGGCACCGATAGCCACCAATCCAACTCGCGCTATAATGAGTAATTTTTTTGCCATAGTTTTGCTTTTATTAGGTAAAGATGCTTCTCTTTAGTTTAATTTTTAATGAATCAAATGTTGCTTTGTTTATTTAATCAAACGTTGTTTTAATTACCTGGCTGTTTGGTAATATTCATATATATCAAATCCAATCCCTTTAACGTTAAGAGGAAAACCTTATGACGCCAATGATTTTTCATAATCCAAAATGCGGCACCTCTCGTAATACACTGGCTATTATGCAGGCTTCAGGTGAGACGCCAGACGTGGTGGAATACCTAAAAACACCGCCGTCTCGTGAGTACTTAGTTGAGCTATTGGCATTGATGCACATCACGCCGCGCGAGCTAATACGCAGTAAAGAAAACGTCTATAGCGAGATTGGCTTAGACAATCCAACATTGACCGATGCGCAATTGATTGATGCCATGATAGCGCACCCTATTTTAATCAATCGTCCTATTGTTGTTACCAATAAAGGCGCGGCGCTGTGCCGACCGTCAGAGCGAGTGTTTGAATTACTGGAAAATCCAGTCAGTAGTTTTACCAAAGAAGATGGGGAAATCGTCAAACATGTCAAAGGTTAAAGACACCGCAACCCTAGCAGTAGCAGACGGTCTTAATAATAAAAGTGATAGCAATATTGGCGCTACTGATTTACCCGCTGCTGATTTACTTAAAAACGATTTGCCCAATATTGATTTCAGTCAAATACACGCTATTGATATTGAGTCTTTGGTAGGTAAAGATGACCCACGCCATGCACCAAGAATATTGGTGTTATATGGCTCTTTACGTGCGCGCTCATTTTCCAGATTGGCGGCAGAAGAAGCAAGCCGTCTATTGCGTTGGTACGGCTGCGAGGTGCGAATGTTTAATCCATCAGGCTTGCCACTGCCAGATGACGCAGATGCCGACCACCCAAAGGTACAAGAGTTACGCGAGCTGGCACAGTGGTCAGAAGGCATGCTATGGGTCAGTCCAGAACGCCATGGCAGCATTACCAGTATTATGAAAGCGCAAATTGACTGGATTCCGTTGGCGCTAGGCGGCGTACGTCCGACCCAAGGTAAAACGCTGGCTATTATGCAAGTCAGTGGCGGCAGCCAAAGTTTTAATACCGTCAATCAGTTGCGTATTCTTGGGCGCTGGATGCGCATGATTACCATCCCCAATCAATCCTCTATCCCAAAAGCGTTTTTAGAATTTGATGATAATGATCGCATGAAAATGTCACCATTATATTTGCGAGTCGTCGATGTTTGCGAAGAGTTGGTCAAATTTACCTGGCTTACCCGTGGGCGCTCGGCGTATCTGACCGATCGCTATTCAGAGCGGGTCGAAAGCGCTGCAGAAGTATCGCAACGCGTCAATCAAAAATCGCTCTAACTTCTTTGTTTTATTATTGGTTTTATTATTGCACTGATGAAATTTTCATTGTTTTATTATTGCTTCAATTGCCCCATTAAGGTTACTTCATGCTCGCATTCGCTATTTTTATCGTAACTTTGGTCTTAGTCATCTGGCAGCCTAAAGGGCTTGGCATTGGTTGGAGTGCGATGGGCGGCGCTTTGGTTGCCTTGGTATTTGGTGTGGTGCAATGGTCTGACGTTGGTATCGTTTGGGATATCGTTTGGGATGCCACTTTTACCTTTGTCGCCCTGATTATTATCTCCCTTATTTTAGATGAAGCGGGATTTTTTGGCTGGGCGGCATTACACGTCGCTCGGCTTGGCAATGGGCGCGGGCGTTTGTTGTTTCCGATGATTGTGCTGTTAGGGGCGTTTATCTCCGCCTTCTTTGCCAATGATGGCGCGGCCTTACTGCTGACGCCAATTGTGATTGCTATTCTGCTGCGCCTTGATTTTGCCCCCAAATCTGCTTTAGCTTTTATTATTGCCACTGGTTTTATTGCTGATACCGCAAGTTTGCCATTAGTGACTTCTAATCTGGTCAATATCGTCAGCGCTAATTATTTTGATATTGGTTTTGGTCGCTATGCGGCGGTGATGGTACCGGTAAATATCGTCTCTGTCCTAGCAACGCTATTGGTATTGTGGATTGCTTATGCGCGGCATATTCCTACACACTACTCAACGGCAAGTCTTAGCTCACCACAATCCGCTATCAAAGACCCGCTGGTGTTTCGAGCGGCTTTTCCACTGCTGGCATTATTATTAATCGCTTATTTCGCGACTGAATCGCTCGGGCTGGTTATCTCCGTAGTGACGAGTGCCGCGGCGCTTATACTAATGGCGATTGCTGGACGCTGGTGGCAAGGTGGACGTGATGCCAAGTTTTCTATGACTAATATTCTTAAGAAAGCCCCGTGGCAAATTGTGTTGTTTTCAATTGGTATGTATTTGGTGGTTTATGGTTTGGGCAATGCAGGACTTACTGCCTATGGCGCGCAAATACTCAATTGGTTAGGTCAACAAGGCGCGCTCGTTGCGACGGTTGGCACAGGATTCTTATCCGCCATCGTAGCGTCTGTGATGAACAATATGCCGTCGACGCTGATAGGCGCGCTGGCAATTGATAGCGCCCAAGTGCCCACTGCTACTCGAGAGTTGATGATTTATGCCAATGTTATTGGCAATGACTTGGGACCAAAATTCACGCCTATTGGTAGTTTGGCGACGTTATTGTGGTTACACGTATTGGCAGAAAAAGACTATAAGATAAGCTGGGGACAATATATGAAGGTCGGTCTGCTGATAACGCCGCCGGTGTTATTAGCAACGCTATTGGCATTGGTGTTTTGGTTGCCTAAATTACCGAGCGTTTAAGGGTGGGTCTTGAAGGTTAAATATAAGCTTTAGGCTTTGTATTTCAAAGGAATTAATGGGTATTTAAGATAGATAGGGAAAGCAGGAGATATATAAGATTGGCGGTGAAGGAGGAAGCCCAACTACTATTATAGGTAATTGATACTTAAGGTATTAATATTTACGTTTGTATTTATAGACCAGCTATTAGACCAACACTTATTAAGTATTGAATGCAAGATGGATATTGGGATTTATCTCATAATAAAATGTAACTAAGTATTTCTAAGTCATTATTTGATTTCAAACATATACTATCACTAAAAAACTGTTTCTAGTAAGTTAGGCTCATTTTTCACTCATATTGTTTAAACCGTGTAGCATTGTCATAGTCACGCCAAACAGCTCCAATGGTTCCTTAACCAAGATGTCTGCATGATTCTCATTGTATACTCGTAAGATAATTTTTTCACTTATTATCAATATTATGATGGTGAAGCATTCTGTTACCAGTGCAGTGATAATTTTTTTGCAGCAAGCTGTCAGCGAGTGATCAATTATTAGAGTAGTATTGGGATAGATGCTGGTATAAATCATACTGCCAACTTTTATGTTAATCAGATAGAACGATGCCTTGCAAAGATGACTTTAGATATAGAAATAGATGATTGAAAAATCTGAGCGCAGGTAAGAATCAGAGGACGATGATTGTCGTGAAGTTTTGAGATAAATGGTTAGGATGGTAATGAAGCTTTCTATTTGTCTTGCTTTTCAGTAATGCTATCCTACAAGTTAGATAAGATTTTTAACTCATTTAAATAAATGTCCACTCCTTACGTTCGACGATAGTAACAGACCACTAACCTTTGATGAGAAAGTCGGTTAGGTCATAAGAATAATTAGACTCTAGGAGTATGTATGTCTGCAACCAAAGAAGAAATAGCTGCCTTTTTAGCGTTAGAGTTTCCTCAAACCAAATGTATTGTTGAAGCAGTAGGTAATAGTGGTTCGACCTTATCACATGATATCGGTATAGACGAGCTGCGTCCTGGTGGCACTGTCTCAGGTCCTGTATTGATGAGTATTGCTGATGTCGCACTCTATGTAGCTATACTTGGCAAGATTGGAATTGTACCGTTGACAGTGACGACAAGCCTGACCATTAATTTTTTGCGTAAACCCTCAGCAGAAGCACGTATTATTGCTGAGTGTAGCTTGCTAAAAGTAGGTCGCACGCTTATCGTAGGCGAAGTTTCTTTATATTCAGAGGGCTCTAGTGACTTGGTCGCACATGTTGTTGGCACCTATTCCGTACCGCCTAAGCATGATTAAATGACTTATACATATACACTGTTAAACATATCTTCTCAGTACCCATAATAGTCACATTGTTATCAAGTATTTTTGTGCTTTGGCCCCTTAGTTTATTCAATTAATTTATATAAATATCTACTAGAGTTGAACTTCTAGCCACTAATATCCGTCAACCAGCCTAGACCCTGCTATCATTACCTCACTATAAAAACTCTTACCTTCCAAAGTATCTAGGAACCATAAATGCCCAGCCAAATCAATCAAGACGATATTAATAAAGCCGTATGGAATGCCTGTGACACCTTCCGTGGGGTCATTAGCGCCGATACCTATAAAGACTTCATCTTAACTATGTTGTTCCTAAAGTATTTGTCAGACGTCTATCGCGATGAGTACAACAAACTGGTTGAGCAGTTTGGCGACAACCCAGAACTGATCCATGCCATGATGTCCAAGCAGCGTTTTGTATTGCCTGAAGGCGCCAGCTTTTGGGATCTATACGAGCAGCGCCATCAGCCGGGCAACGGTCAGCGTATTGATGAAGCGCTACATGCGATCGAGGAAGCCAACGGCACTAAGCTAAAAAATGTCTTTCAAGACATCAGCTTTAACACCGATAAATTGGGTCAAGAAAAACAAAAGAATGAGCTTCTACGCCATTTATTAGAAGACTTTGGCAAAGAGATTCTGAACCTAAGCGTTGAGCGTGTTGGTAGCCTCGATGTTATTGGTAATGCGTACGAGTTTTTGATTAAGCACTTTGCAGCTAGTAGTGGGGCAACGGCTGGTGAATTCTATACGCCACCAGAAGTATCGAATTTACTGGCGACTATTCTTGAGCCTGTCGAAGGTGATGAAATCTGTGATCCTGCTTGTGGTTCAGGGTCGCTACTCATTAAGTGCGGGGCGATGGTACGCAAAAACTCAAATTCCAAGAAGTATGCGCTATACGGCCAAGAAGCCATTGGCTCGACATGGGCACTGGCCAAGATGAATATGTTCCTACACGGTGAGGACAACCACCGTATCGAGTGGGGCGATACCATCCGTAATCCGCTGCTACTCGATAAAGACGGCAAGCGCTTATTGCAGTTCGATGTGGTGACCGCCAATCCACCGTTTTCACTAGATAAATGGGGTCATGAAGATGCCAGCAGCGATGCCTATGGTCGCTTCCATCGCGGTGTACCGCCTAAGACTAAGGGCGACTATGCCTTTATCAGTCATATGATCGAAACCCTTAAGCCTGCTACTGGTCGCATGGGTGTGGTCGTACCGCATGGTGTGCTGTTCCGTGCATCTAGTGAAGGCAAAATCCGTCAGCAGCTCATCGAAGAAAACCTGCTCGATACAGTGATTGGCTTACCCGAAAAGCTGTTCTTTGGTACGGGTATTCCTGCGGCAATTTTACTGTTTAAAAAGAATAAAACCGATGACAAAGTTTTGTTTATCGATGCCAGCCGCGAGTTTAAATCAGGCAAAAACCAAAACCAGCTCACCGATAGCAATATCGCTAAAGTCATTGAAACCTATAAAGTGCGGGAAAGCGTCGATAAATATGCGTATCTAGCCAGCTTTGATGAGATAAAAGAGAACGACTTTAACCTAAACATTCCACGCTATGTCGATACGTTTGAGGAAGAAGCGGAGATTGATTTGGAGGCGGTGCGTTCTGAGCGTTTGGCGCTTAAAGCCGAGTTAAACCTGTTAGAGGATGAGATGGCAGGATATTTGAAGGAGTTGGGTTATGGTGCCTAAGGGTTGGAAAAAAGGCTTAGTCTCAGATTTAGCTGATACAGTCATGGGGTATGCGTTTAAAAGTAATGACTTTGTGAAAAAAGGAATACCTTTAGTACGAATGGGTAATTTATATCAAAATCAGTTCCAACTTGATAGGAGCCCAATATATTTACCTGATGACTTCGCCACTGAATATAAAAGGTTTTTGCTACAGTCAGGTGATTTAGTTATGTCAATGACTGGAACAATGGGTAAAAGAGACTATGGTTTTGCTGTAGAAATTCCTGAAAATACTCAGGACTGTTTGCTCAATCAACGCGTTTTAAAAATCGAACCAAGAAACAGCGACGCTAAAGGTTTTGTTCTAAATGTTTTAAAAAGTGAGATTTTTCTATCAAAATTATATTCTTTGCCTGGTGGAACTAAGCAGGCTAATCTGTCAGCTACTCAAATTAGAGAAATATCAGTTTTAATTCCACCTCTCCCAGAACAACAAAAAATCGCCAAAATCCTATCCACTTGGGATAAAGCGATTAGCATGACTGAGCGTTTGATTGACAATAGTACCCAGCAGAAAAAAGCCTTGATGCAGCAATTGCTCACGGGTAAAAAGCGTCTGCTTGATGATGAGGGTCAGCGGTTTGAGGGTGAGTGGGAGGAAGTCAGTATAGGATCTACTTCAAAATGCTTTTCAGGTGGAACACCTTCTAGAACAAAGGATGAGTATTACAATGGCAATATACCGTGGATTACTTCTGGGAAATTAAATGATAGATATGTTGATTCTGTAAATGAATATATAACAGAGCTAGGACTCCAAAATTCTTCCGCAAAAATAGTTAAGAATGGAAGTATTCTTGTTGCTATGTATGGCGCAACAGCGGGGAAAGTAGCTTTAAATACGCTAGATGGTGCAACTGTGAATCAAGCAATTTTAGCATTAGAGCCAAAAGAAAAATCCCATAACTTATTTTTGTTTTATTTACTTGAAGTTGAAATGTTGAAAGCATTACTACTGGTTCAAGGTGGACAACCTAATTTAAGTGCAACAATTATTAAAGCTATAAAGATTAAAGTTCCGACTTATATTGAACAACAAAAAATCGCCATCGTGTTAACCAATGCTGATAAAGAAATCGAGTTGCTTGAGCAGCAATTGGCGGATTTACAGCAAGAGAAAAAGGCGTTGATGCAGGTGTTGTTGACGGGCAAGAAGCGGGTGGTGGTTGATGATTGATTTTCATTGGTCTCATATAACTCGAACCTTTCACCCTGTAGGACAAGGAGCATTTTATTCCGAGCGTCATACTAAGCAAGGAGTATTTTATTCTGGGAATACTATGAGTTTCAATATAGTCTATGATTGTGGAGAATGGAAGCAATCTAAACATGCTCAGTCAGTCGTTAGCACAGCATTCTCAAAAGAAGAAGATATAGATGTGCTATTTATTTCCCATTTTGATTGGGATCATGTATCTACAATTTCAACTTTAATAAGTTCAACCAAGTCGATTCGTACAGTAGTACTTCCTTTGCTTACAAAAAAAGAAAAGAACTTACTTATTAATTTTAATCGAGTTTTATCATTGGGTATATTAGAGTTGATTGATGACCCTAAGTCATTCTTTGGACCAACAACAAATTTCATCTATGTAAGGTCAGATAGTGACAGGGACTATACTGAAGAGGATAATGAAGGTATAGATTTACAAGATTTTTCGCAAAGCAACTCAAACAGTATTACGATTAACAGTGGAACTCCATTGGAAATTGGAAATGCTTCTAAATGGTTTTTCGTTCCTTATAATCACAAAGATACAGAACGTAAGAAGGAGTTATTAGAAGCTCTTCAAATTAGAGGTTTTAATATTAATAGATTAGAAAATGATTCGAATTATACACTATGCAAATCAACTGATCGTAATACGCGTAAAGAGCTCAGAAGCATATATGATAGTTTGAGTGGCAAAATTAACGAAAACTCCATGTTGCTTTACTCAGGCCCCTCTAATATTAGAAGTAGAGATTGTATACTAATTAGTGAATTTGTTGGAGATGAACTAGATTGTACTTACTCATCTTCCTACAAAGCAGGCTGTATTTACACTGGTGACTGCGATTCAAACAAAGTGCAGTTAGGTAGTGTTTATTCACGGTTTATTGATTATATTGGTGTAATACAGATACCTCATCATGGCTCTAAGTACGATTTCAATATAGACGTATTCAAGGCTTTTGATTCTTTAATATGTCCTGTATCTTACGGCACTAAAAATACTCACGAACACCCAGCAGCAGAGGTAATTAATACCCTATCTTTAAATCACTTTCGCCCTATTTTAATAAATGAGCAACTGAATTCTATATTTAGACAGCGTATTTGTTGTTTCGAGATCAAAAGAAATAAAAATCTAAGTAAAGTGTGAGGGGCTTTTAGTGAGTATTAATGCAGTCAACTTCCAAGAAGAATTCAGCTCAAAAATCCCTGCCTTAACCTTACTCACAACGCTGGGCTACGAGTTTATTTCGCCCAATCAATGCAACGCCATGCGCTCAAAGATGGCTGCAAGTAAAGCCACCAATCAGGTGATGCTATTGCCTATTATGCGTGCGTTTTTAGCCAAGCAAACCTTTACATTTGAAGGTCAGGCACATCCTTTATCAAACAGCGCCATTGATAAGGTCATGCACGAGCTAAACCCTGCTATGAACTTAGGCTTACAGGCAGCAAATGAGGCGCTATATAACGCCATGCTGTATGGCGTGACCGTGACTGAATTCATCGATGGTAAAAAAACCTCGCAAACCATCGCTCTGATAGATTGGAATAACATCGACAATAATAGCTTTCACGTTACCGAAGAGCTGGTCGTACTCAATAGCGAGGGCACGAGTAGCCGTAGACCTGATGTTGTTTGCTTTGTGAATGGTCTACCGCTGGCAGTCATCGAAGCCAAACGCCCTGACTCCAGTAGAGAGTGGCAATCTACCAATGCCCAAGCAGTGTCCCAGCATATCCGTAATCAAGGTCAAAAACAAATACCGCATCTATTTGCCTATAGCCAGTTATTGCTAGCAGTTAATGGCAATGACGGTCTGTATGCCACTTGCGGTACGCCTGAGAAGTTTTGGGCAAAATGGGTGGAAGAAGAGATCTCTGAGCCTGAGTTTCATCGTTTAAAGAACCAAGCGCTCAGTCCTAAGCAAATTGAGAATTTGTTTGGTGATCGTCCTACCTCTATTAAAGAGGAGTATCAGTCACTAGTTGATGGTGGTGATTTAGTCGTCACCGACCAAGACCGCTTAATCATCAGTCTTTTGCAGCCTGAGCGTTTGCTTGAGATGACGCGCATGTTTACCTTGTTTGATAAAAAGGCTGGCAAAATTGTTGCTCGTTATCAGCAAGTCTTTGGCATTAAGGCCCTGATTGAGCGTATCAGCACTTTTGACGGCTCTGATGGTAAGTCGGGTAGTCGGCAAGGTGGGGTAATTTGGCATACCACAGGTAGTGGTAAGTCTTTTACGATGGTGTTTTTCTCCAAAGCACTTATTTGGTTAGAGGATCTCGCCAAGTGCCGTGTCATCATCGTCACTGACCGTGTCGATCTAGAAACTCAGCTTAGTAAAACCTTTGCTTCTGGTGGTGTGCTTAGTGATCGCGACAAAACGGATGCGATGGCAACTTCTGGTCGCCGTCTAGCGCAGCAAATTGGGCACGGTAACGAACGCGTTATTTTCTCCATTATTAATAAGTTTGGTTCAGCCGTTAAGTATGATGAATGTTATAACGACAGTCCAAACATCATCGTCATGGTCGATGAAGGTCATCGTAGCCAAAACGGTGAGAATAATATTCGCATGGCACAAGCCTTGCCAAACGCTGCTTTTATTGCCTTTACGGGTACGCCATTGCTCAAGGATGACAAGACCGAAAACAAATTTGGTAGCATCATTCACTCTTATACCATGCAGCAAGCGGTAAAAGATAAAACCGTCACCCCATTGCTCTACGAAGAGCGTATCCCTGAGCTGAATACCAACGATCAAGCCATCGATGCATGGTTTGATCGTATTACCCAAAAGCTCACCAATGATCAAAAAACCGACCTAAAACGTAAGTTCTCCCAAAAAGGTCAAATCTATCAGGTTGAAGGACGTATTGAGCTGATCGCTCATGACATCTCTGATCACTTTCAAAACTTTAAACAGCAGCACCTAAAAGGTCAATTGGCTTGTGATTCTAAAGCCTCAGCTATCCGCTATAAGATCGCTTTGGATAAGATTGGCAAAGTGACCTCTGTGGTTGCCATGTCACCGCCTGACACTCGTGAGGGGCATGACACCGTCGATGGCGAATCAAAAGACATCGTACAAAACTGGTGGCAAGATAATGTCGCCAAAGAGTACGGCGGTGATGAAAAAGCGTACACCAAAGCCATTATAGAAGCCTTCAGTCAGGACGATGGTCCTGACATTATGATCGTCGTCGATAAGCTATTGACGGGCTTTGATGAGCCCAAGAACACTGTGCTATATATAGATAAACCATTAAAGCAGCACAATCTTATTCAGGCAATTGCGCGTGTGAACCGCTTGCATGAGAAAAAACGCTTTGGTTATCTGATTGATTATCGTGGCATCTTAAAAGAGCTGGATATCACTATTGAGAAGTATCAAGACTTAGCAGAACGTACGCAAGGCGGCTTTGATATCGAAGACCTTAAAGGTCTATATAACGCTATGGATACCGAGTATAAGCAGCTACCAAGATTGCATAGCGAGTTGTGGGCGATCTTCTCATCGGTAAAAAACAAGCAAGACGGACAAGCATTAAGGCAGGTGCTGGCGCCAAAGATGCAAGAGATCGACGGCAGAGTAGTCGATACCAGGCTTAAAGAGCGTGACGACTTTTATGCTGCCTTGACCGCATTTTCTAACGCTATGAAAATTGCGTTGCAATCGGCGTCTTTCTTTGAGGACACCTCATTTGATAACAAACGTGATCGCTATAAGCAGGATTTAAAAGCCTTTATTAACCTACGTAAGCAAGTCCGTGAAGATGCAGATGAAACCATCGACTATGATGAATATGAAGCAGATATTCGCAGCTTGCTTGATAAGCATATCGCAGGCCTTGAAGTTCGCGAAGCAAAAGGTGCTTACTTGGTCGGCAACTTAGGTAAGAATGTTAAGCCCGAAGCACTCAGTGATAATGAAGCACGCAACCAAACCGATAAAATCACTGGTCGTGTCACTAAGATGATTGAGCAAGATTTGGCTGATGATCCTTATGCACAAGAGTACTTCTCTAAACTACTTAAGCAAGCGATTGCTGATGCCAAGGCAATGTTTGATGCACCTGTAAAGCAGTACATGATGTTTGCTGACTTTGAGCAAGCAGTAAAAGACCGTGCTGTTGCTGATGTGCCGAATGCGTTTATCGATGATAATGGTAAATTAAATAAGCATGCTCAGGCTTATTTTGGTTTGTTTAAGCATTTATTTGACGCGGACTTTTTAGTGGATAAAGAGCTAGATAATGACAAGCTGGTCACCTACGCTTTTGAGATTGATAAAATAGTTAAGACAGCAGTGGCTGAGTATTCTATTAATCCAGCAGAAATCGAGAATGCTATCAGTGTCAAATTGCTGCCGATGTTATTTATGGATTTGGGTATCGATAAAGCGCAACAGCTCATCGAAGAGGTACTAAAGATTACCCGTCTTGGGCTTTCGAGAGATAAGTAGCCTAAGAGCAGCAAGAGGGTAGTAGGCAATGACTGAGAACGGTGACTTTTATTATGGTCAGGATAAAATTGATTATGAAATTGTGCGTAAAGAAGTAAAAAATAAGCCTGAAAGCGATAAGCTGATTGCTAAGAAGACCAAGCCTCGCAAAGTTGTGATCAAAGTACATCCTGATCAGCGTGTGGTTGCCACCGCACCTGTCGATGCTACCGATGAGGTGATATACGATGCGATGATGAAGCGTGCTCGTTGGATATGGCAAAGCCTACAAGACTTTGCCAAGCAAAAAGACCATGTATTACCCAAACGATATGTCAGCGGTGAAACCCAGTTTTATCTGGGTCGTCGTTATGTGTTAAAAGTGATAACAGATGCAAAAACTAACGATAGAATAAACAGCACTGTGAAGCTTAGTCGCGGTAAGTTGAATGTAGAATTGTCTCAAATTGATTCTGAATTAGACTCTGAAAAACAAGCAGTTCTCGTGAAAAGCTTGATTGATAAATGGTATAAAGATAAATTTACGTCGGTCTCTAGAGAGAGGCTTGAAGCCTTGCTGCATAAGGCCTCATGGGTTGATAGTAGTCCTTCAATAAAGTTAATGACTATGAAAAAGCAATGGGGGAGCTGCTCAATTAAAGGCAATTTAATATTAAATCCTCATTTAATAAAAGCCCCAAAGGAGTGCATTGATTACGTGATATTGCATGAGCTGTGTCATATAGCTGAGCATAATCATAGCGAGAACTTTTGGCGCCTATTAACGCAAGTAATGCCGAACTGGAAAGAGGTGAAGGCTAGGCTCGACGGGATGGCTGAGTTTTACTTGAATGAGTAAAATTTGGAGCTAGATAGTTTAAGATGGTTTTTTGGAAAAGTATCAGCCTCCGATATACTCGAGGCGCTTCACTTAATTGCTCTATGTAATGGTTGAGTTAAAAAGGTGGTATTCACAAAAATTCGAGGTTTTCAATGCTTAAACAACATCGACAAGCACTAGTAGTTGAAGGTGGTGGAATGCGTGGCGCATTTACCAGTGGCGTCTTAGACGCATTTTTACAACAACAATTTAATCCTTTTGATCTTTGTGTGGGGGTGTCCTCAGGCTCAACGAACGTTGCTAACTATTTAGCTGCGCAACAAGGTCGCACCCTGCAAATTTACTTAGATCATTCACTTCGACCTGAATTTATCCATTATGGTCGTTTCCTTAAAGGTGGGGACTTACTGGATCTAAAGTGGATGTGGGACGTGGTGGAACAAGAGCATCCACTAAATCAGGCACAATTATTTGCCAGTCATGCTGAGTTTTACATGGTGCTAACACATGCTATTTCAGGTGAAGCTAACTATATTAAAGCCTGTAAAGACAATATTTTGGATGGATTAAGAGCATCAAGTTCTATTCCAGTGTTAACTCGACAAGCGGTCGAGATATTTGGCGAACCTTATTTCGATGGTGGTGTAGCTGATGCTTTGCCTGTGCATTGGGCCGCTCAACAAGATCGTGTTGCTAAGCTAATGGTAATACGTACTCGCCCTCAAAATTACTATAAAGCAGGTCGCAAAGGCGATCAGCTGTTGGCTAAATATTTTTCTAAGCAACGATATGGTTTTGCCCAAAGCTTATTAACACGAACCCAACGTTATAATGATGCGGTGCAATTTTTACATTCTGCATCACCACAGAAGTTTTTAGAAGTTTGCCCACCCGACTTGAAAAATATGGCGAGTCGATTATCTAAAGATAAAGCTAAAATCCGTTATAGCTATGATGTAGGACTAGAAACTGGGTACAAAGCGATTGAAGATTGGCATAAACTTTAATGGTAATTCCGTTAATAAATCAGAACGCTTAAAATTAGACATTAACTGTTAAATAATGCAGCTTAATTCTATTGGATAAGTATCTTATGGTTGAGATATTTGCCGTTCAGCCACTAGCTCATGTTATGTCTAACAGCGATATAGACTATGCTACTGCTGCTTGGGCTCTTGTTGTTTTAAGCCAATCGCTCTAAGTCTTCCATTATCATCAACATCCTTGATAACCAGTAACCATTCCTCATTAATCACCACCGTATCACCCGATACGGGTGCCATCTTTAAGCTTTCTTTGACATACTGAGCGACCGTTTGTTCCCACATATTTTTTGAGCTGCCTTCATTTTTAGTGTTCAAGCCATCGTCCAGAGACTCGAATTTCATCTTATCGGTGAAGAATGGCACATCCCCAAGCTTGACATTCGGCGATAATAACCAATCGCCATAAAAATCATCGATGGCTCTACGGTCTAAGGTCGTGTCATTAAAAACATCCGCAATCTGACCGGCATGATTGCCGCTCATGGCATACCAAACGCTGTCACCAAATTTAAGCTTGGTGTCTTCATTAATCGCTAAAATTTGCTGACCGCGCACCAAGGCAAAAACACGGATTTCCTCAGGGCTGATGCGCGTAGAGATGTCCCTTGGATGGCGACCAATCGCAAAGGCGCCTGACTTTACTTCAAATTCATATAGCGTAATACTTGCTCTATCTGACACCCAAACCTCATGCTCTTCTTTTGGGTCTTTATTGTTTGGAATACGCACTTTAAACAGATTGGACATAAACGGTATGGTTGTTCCTTGTAATACTAATGATAAAACTACCACACCAAAAGCAATATCAAATAGCATAAAGGCATTATCTACCCCTGCAATCACTGGCAACATGGCAAGGGTAATGGGTACCGCACCGCGTAAGCCAACCCAAGAGATGAAACCGATCTCTTTGTTTTTAAACTTAAAAGGTAAAACACTGGTATAGACTGCAATAGGACGAGCCACTAAAATCATAAAGGCAGCAATGGCCACTGAATAAGGCCAAACTTCAAGAACGTTCGATGGTGTGACCAATAAACCCAATACGACGAATAACACCGCTTGCGACAACCACGCAAAGCTGTCCATCACGCGCATGACATGCTCAGTTGAGCGTACCTTATGGTTGCCAATCAAAATACCAGCGATAAAGACCGCTAAAAAGCCACTGCCGCCAAGTAGATTCGTGGCGGCAAACACTGCTAAGCCAGCCGATAATATCAAGATGGCATACATGCCTTCTGCCAAGTGTATTTTGGGTAATAACCGAGAGAGGAAGTACCCGAAGAACAAGCCCATTCCTAGACCAAAGCTAAGCTGCTGTAATAGCAGCCCTAAAAAGCCTAGCGCTGTCTGCCCAGCGGGGTCGACATTTAAAGCAATTAATCCTGTGACTAATAAAATCGCTAACGGGTCGTTGGCGCCAGACTCAAGCTCCAAAGTTGCTTGAACGCGGTCGTTAAGCTTAACACCGCCATTACGCAGCAGTGAAAACACCGCTGCCGCATCGGTAGAACCAACGATTGCCGCTAGCAATAGCCCAAAGCGCCAATCGACATCAAGCAGCCACGTGACGAACACACCCAGTATCATTACGGTCGCAAGTACGCCCCAAGTAGCTAGCGTAATTGCTGGTTTTAGTCCAACTCGAAACGATTTAAAAGAAGTACGCAGTCCACCGTCTAGCAAAATACAAGCCAATGCCGCCTGCCCGACAAAATTGGCTATTGCATATTGAGAAAACTCAATACCCAAGATACCCTCTTCACCAGCCAGCATCCCAACGACTAAAAATAATAGCAAAAGAGGTACACCCAAACGTGCTGATAAAGTGCTCGCCATAATACTGGCAAAAATTAATACTGCTCCTACGAGATACACGATATTTAAGGTATCCATCTTTTATTAAGCCCTATTTTATAAGTTATGATGAGTTGGGAGTTGGGTTGTTGCGATAGCGGTAGTTTAGTTTTGCTGGGGACAGCGCATAGTGTTCTAATACCAAAGCTTATAATACTAAGCTGATTTAATTAGAACGGAAACATTATTTATCCCTTGCTTTCAAGCAGTTAGTTATGGTTTTAAAGCATTCCTTAAGAATAACATCTAGAATCAAATCTAGAATACTTATTTTTGAGTAGATCTCTTAAAAAGGCCATTAAGAATGAACTGTCCTGAGATGGTCGGAGACTTAACATTCTGAGTCAGGCAGCTAAGCCTGATAGATTTTTATTGAATAATCTGCCTATTCAAATGAGCCACCCCGATATTGATATTGAGCTATGCTGAAAAGACCGTAGAGATGAACTTGGTAGACTAAGCATCATAACAGGCGTTTATCATGCATAAAAAAATCAGGGCCTACAGAAACTACTTTAAAGCTCAAGCAGTTAAACAGATAGTAGACAATAATGGCAATATCTCAGCAACTGCAAAGCCGCTTGGCAGAACACTCTCTTCATATACCAAACTCGTCCTCACCTATCCAATCAGATCCCAGTTCAACATCAATATCCCGTGCATTAATTGGTTCATGGCATTCTGAACATACCGTTACGGGATGCATTATTTGGCCGCACTTATTGTGTCTATGTAGCAGCGGCGCACCCCGTTCATCAGCCATGTGTTTGTCTCCCCAGCTAACCAATGCTAAAACGATTGAATGCAAATCTAAACCACGCTCTGTCAATCGATATTCCTCACGCAGTGGTTGCTGTTGATACGGTATTTTTTTCAGAACGTCATACTCAACCAGCTTACGAAGCCGGTCAGACAAGACATGACGTGTGATGCCTAAGCGTTGCTCAAATATATCAAAACGTCTAACACCTAAAAAACAGTCACGTAAAATCATTAGCGTCCAACGATCACCAATGACTGCCAAAGTGCGAGCTACTGAGCAAGGCTGTTTATCAAGTTCATCCCAGCGCATATGTTACCTCCTACATGTGTGAGTAATAGATTAGCTTGACAGACTCTGAAAAGGAAGCTATATTTTGTTAGTTCTAAAAAGGAACCTATAAGGAAATAGATATGTCTAGAGCACCCGTAGCGGTTGTAATTGGCGCAGGCGATGCCACCGGCAGCGCTGTTGCGAGACGTTTTGCAAGAGAAGGTTTTACCGTATGCGTGACCAGAAGGAGTGTCGACAAACTTAGCTCGCTAGTCAGTGATATTGAAGCCGCTGGTGGAATAGCAAGGCCATTTGGTTGTGATGCGCGTGTAGAGCAAGAGATGGTTGAGCTGTTTACCCGTATTGAACAAGACATTGGGCCGATTGAAGTGGTGGTATTTAACATTGGTGCGAACGTCCATTTTTCCATTGTAGACACCACGGAAAGAGTCTACCGAAAAGTATGGGAAATGGCAGCGCTATCTGGATTTCTCACAGGTAGAGAAGCAGCAAAAGTAATGATTCCCCGTGGAAAGGGAACGATTATTTTCACCGGCGCGACGGCCTCATTACGAGGTAGTAAAGGTTTTTCTGCTTTTGCTGGCGCTAAATTTGCTTTACGGGCTTTGGCGCAAAGCATGGCTCGAGAGTTAGGGCCAAAAGGTATACATGTGGCGCACCCTATTATTGATGGTGCCATTGATACCGCCTTTATTCGTGACAACTTTCCTGAGCGTTATGCACTTAAAGACCAAGACGGCATTTTAAATCCTGAGCATATCGCTGAGCAGTATTGGCAATTGCATTGTCAACCAAGAGACAGCTGGACGCATGAGCTTGATCTACGCCCATGGTTAGAGACCTTTTAGAAACTTTTTAATATATTTTGTCAGGAGTACTTTGAGATGAGTAAAAAAGTAGAGTTTTTCTTTGATGTAGGCAGCCCAGCCAGTTATTTGGCATGGACACAATTAGAGAGTATTGCACAGCGCACCAACGCTAAAATCATTTGGCGGCCTATGCTGCTTGGTGCTGTTTTTCAAGCTACTGGTAATGCGTCGCCAGCTGCGGTTCCTGCTAAAGGCGCTTATATGTTGAAGGATCTTCAGCGTTTTTCAAATATTTATGGGGCGCCGTTTAACTTCAATCCATTTTTCCCGTTGAATACGATGCATTTAATGAGAGGTGCGACCGCTTATTTGGAAGAACCTGAGTTCCAGACTTATTTAGCAGCCATTTTTAACGCTTTATGGTCTGAAAAGCTAAACATGGAATCACCAGAAGTAGTGGCTGAGGTTTTGACCAAAGCAGGCATTGACGTGACTAATTTTATGGCACGTATTAGTGAGACTGAGGTCAAGGAGCGTTTGAAAGCAACTACTGAGGAAGCTGTAGCACGAGGTGTATTTGGTGCGCCTAGTTTCTTTGTGAATGATGAGTTGTTCTTTGGTCAAGATCGCTTAAGTTTCGTTGAGACTGCTTTAAAAGAGTGGTCTTAATTAGCAGCGGTATAGCATGAGTTGAAAGCGTTTAGACTGTGCTCTTTCCTAATGATGACAGAGACCAATAAGAATATTAGTTATAATTGTAAATTGATTGAATAAACACTTTTGTGGTGTACTGTATGGGTTAATGAACTATGATTGTATATTGGTAAATATCTTCATCTGTTACTAATAAACGGGTCATATCATGAAAAAAGAGACGCTGACAGGATTGTCTATTATTACATTTGCAGCATTTTATATTTGGATTCAAAGCGACAGTAACTCATTTTATGAAGAAAAAGAGACTGAACTCGAACAAGCTCGCAAAACATCAAAGATTGCACTGCTAACGAAGTGCCAAGAAAAGACAAAACCTATGCTTAGAAACCTTAAGTCTATGGAGATTAACCGCAAAAATACAGACTACAGACTATTAAATAACGGTAATTTCAAAGTTACAACGCATTACTACGCTAAAGATAGCGTGGATACTACTCCTCTGGTTGTGGTCGATTGCCTATTCGATAAAGATGGTAATTTACTAGAGACCATTCCAGATTCTGTGTAACTGTCATTTAGCTTATAGCAATACTGAACCGCCCCGAGTTTATCGGAGGCCGATTTACTTGAGTCAGGTAGCAATGCCTGACAGGATCAAACTATAATAATACCGCTTTCGAACTCAAAAGGCGATACATAGCCCAATGCACTGTGTATACGCTTTTTATTGAACCGATCTACCCAATTCAATGTCGCAAGTTGTACATTCGCTAAACCTTGCCAATCTGCTTTTAAATATTCAATTACCTCTGTTTTGTATAACCTATTCCCTGTTTCAGCCAAAGCATTATCAAGGCCTGGTTATATATTTTTTCTTATGTTATCAAGCCAAGCTCGCATACTTGGTGTAAGCAAGCGATGACGGCGCCAAGCCATGACAAGCTCCCATTTTAACTGAGGTTGGGTTAGTGGCAAGCAGACTAATCCTGTTAAATCCAACTTTTGAGTATAATATTGAGGCAAAAGAGTCACGCCCATATCCTGTTTTACCATGTCAAGAAGCAAGTGCCACTGATTGGTTTGGCAAATAATATTAGGTTCAAAACCTAGTGATTGACAGTTTTCTATAATCATCGGAGTAAATGATGAATTGGAGGCAAATAAAATTAGGGGTGCATTCGATAGTGACTTAAGTGTTACCTTGGTTTTTTGCTTACCCATACGGTTCTTATTTGCTACGACCACCACTGGATAGCAACATATCGACAAGTAGTCAATATCATCGTCAATCGGCTTCATCAATGTTGCCACATCAAGTTGCCCCTCTAGAAGGGCCTGCTTAAGTGACTCAGCACCATCTTCGATAAGTGAGGTTTCTATACTAGGATGCATTTGGTAAAAGTTAAAAATAGCTTTGCTTAGTATTTCACTGCCTAACGGTGAAATCCCCAAACGCAACTTACCACCTATTAATTGCTGATAATCTACTACTGTTTGTTCAAGATTATCTGCCTTTTGTAAGATATCCACTGCTTGAATATAGAGGTGTTCGCCAATTTCCGTTAAATTAACTAGCCGCTTTTTTCTATGAGTCAACGGCTTATCAAACAGAGCTACGCCTAAATATTCTTCAAGGTTACTGATGGATTTGGTAACGGTGGGTTGGGTTAAATTGAGTTGAATACTGGCTTGAAGAAACCCACCTGTTTTTACGACTGTCACAAAGCAGCGTAATTGTTTCAAAGTTATCATGAATAATAAACCATGGTTAGGAAAGATAATGAAATTTATTATAGAAATTGGGAATAAAAATAAAAATATAATTCATAATTTATGGCTATGGTATTTTTATAATAAGTAGTCTCTAATCAACAAACAACAATTATTATGCGTAATCCTAATATTCGCTTATCCCTATCTTTTTTAGATGAAAAAAAACTTACACTTCAAAAGTTCTATCGCCAATCATGGCTTCATGTCCTTATGCAATGCGCTATTATCGCAGCTGTCTGGTATTGTGCTGAGATATTGGTTGAATTATTGCATTTACCCGTATCCTCAGGCGTCTTAGGAATGTTTTTAATGCTGATATTATTAATGAATGGTGCTATTAAGGTTAACTGGGTCAGACTGGGTGCAAAATTTGTTTTGGGTGAGTTAGTATTAATGTTTATCCCACTTATGATGTCAATACTTCAATACAAGGCGCTATTTATCAGTAAGGGCTGGCAATTAATGCTGACAATTATCTTAAGTACCGCGATGGTGATGTTAAGCTCAGCATTAACTTTTATTATGGTGCACCGTTTGCAACGTAGATTGTATCGACATCAGATTCATAAAGCCCAATTAAACCTAAGAAATAATGATAATGCGTGAGGATTTACGATGAATGTCTGCTCAATCCTTTGTCTCATTTGGACATTAGCTGCTTATTATATGGCTAAAGTAATCTATGTGCGCTATCGAAAATCTTGGCTAAACCCTGCTATCACGGTTCCAGTAATAACGCTTTCATTAATGATTATCTTTAATATCTCTTATGATACTTATTGGAAGGATACAGCTTGGATTGTGCAGTTACTTGCCCCCGCAACGGTTGCGTTTGCTATACCTATTTATGAGTATCGTCGTTTAATACGTCAACATGCTTTGTCTTTGACCGCTTCTATAACTGTTGGGATGATAGTGGGGGTCTTGAGCATATATATATTTGCTGTGTTATTCCATTTTGATAAGACCTTGACCTATAGCTTGATGGCCCGTTCAATATCGACACCATTTGCGTTAGACTTATCTGAAAAAATTCACGGATCTTCCTCTTTAGTTTCATTGTTTACTTTGATTACAGGGATGGTGGGAATGATTTTAGGGGATATGATCTTGACTTTTTTTCGTATTCGCTCCCATCTTGCAAATGGAATCGCATTTGGTAATGCATCACACGGTTTTGGTACAGCCCGGGCAAGTCAGCGCAATGAGGATGAGGGCGTTATAGCCAGTTTAACAATGATTTTAGCGGGATTATTTATGGTATTCTTAGGCCCTTCATTAATACATGGCGTAATGTTATTTGGGCAAGTTTAAATAAATATATATATAGACCCTAATCCATATTAAGAGTAGATATGATAACAGCCATTATCACTAACAGATAAACAATAAAAAAACGTATAAATTTCCGTTTTTATTCTAAAGTTAATTCGACTTTAACTAAATGTAATGAGCTTTATTTCTTTTAAACTTCAACCTATTAACTTATATTATTTGAATATCAGATAAAATGAATGACTATTTTTTGAGGATACGAGTGTTTATGAGTTATTGAATCGGGATTTTCTAAATCATCATTTTAAATCCCTTAACAAATCATTATTTTTCTTGTAACAACAAATAAGATAGAGGATTTCTTTACTCACACTGAGATTCTAACCATTTAGATAGTTTAATAATATCGTCCTGATTGTTCTTTAATTCCTTGTAAACGAAGTAAAACTTATCCCCTGTTAGTAATTCATGCATCGGAATTCTAATGAGTTTCTGCTCATAAGATTTATCTAGCATCATATAGTTGTTAACGAGGGTAAATCCCAGATTATACCGTGCGGCTTCTATCGCTAGTAGTACATGACTAAAATGATTTATCTTTATATCGCTTGGTAATTCAAATCCGCCTGCCTTACACCACCGCAGCCAATCCTCCGCTCTATTTTCACTTATATCTGTATACCTCACGGACAATATTGGATGCCGCCACAATGCATCAGGAAGGGGTTTATCTCTTATTTTCTCCCAAAGCTTTTGACCACACACAGGATATAAAGTTTCAGAAAATAAAAACTTACTGATGAAAGCATGTGGAGGGGGATTGACGGTGATATAACAATCGGCCCTTTGCTCATTATGATCAGAGGGATGATTGACCATATCTAAAGTAAGTTCTATTTCTGGATACTGTCTATAGAAGTCTTCTAGTCGAGGAATCAACCAATTCACTGCGACTGAACTGTACAGAGCTAAGCGTATATGCCCAGGTTTTCCATGTTTAATAATCTGACTACTATCTGAAAGAAGACCCAATGCTCGACTCACATCTGTAAAATAACGCTCACCAACCTCTGTCAACGAAAAGGTCCGGCCTTGCCTGTAAAACATTGCTTCCCCAAGATACTTCTCAAGGATGCGTATTTGGTGACTCACGGCACTTTGTGTCACATTGAGGCTTTCTGCTGCTTTTGAAAAGCTGTTAAGCCGTGCAACGGATTCGAAGCACTGTATTGCACGCAGCGGTGGTAAATCCATGATTACCTCAGCTAATACTAAATATGTTTTATATCATTATACATCATAGCGTTACTTGAATATACTGCCTGACAGATCGTTAAATCAGCATGAACCCATTGGGGTTTTAACAGTTTCTGAATTTAGAGTAGGGCGAGGAGGCTAAGAATGCCAAAGATGAGTGTTGCATTTGCCATGACGCTATTGGTACTAGGAAATATCATTGCGGTCTTCTCAGACGCCTTGATAAAGGCCTTGCCCTCTGAGACGGCGGTATATCAATTTATCCTGTTTCGTCAATGCACAGCGGTTTTAATGCTGTTGCCATTTTGCTTAATTAATAAAAAGAACAAGTTATTCAGTAATATAAAATGGCACTTTGTTCGTAGTCACGTGTGGTTGTTAGGTGTGATATTCATGGTACTGTCTCTTCAAGCATTGCCTCTCGCGACTGCGAATGCTATTTTTTATGCAGCCCCTTTGTTTATATTGCCGCTAGGTTTTTTATTTTATAAAGACAGATTAACCTTTCCAACTATAGCGGTATCTATGTTAGGTTTTGCTGGTATCCTCGTTATTGTACAACCGAAACAGATCAATTTAGGGGCGGTGTTTGCCCTTATAGTGGCGGTAACCATGGCGATAAACAATCTCTTAGTTCGTAAACTTCCACAAAATCATTCTGTCTATCAAACGCTACTTTTGACCAATTCATTAGGAATCCCATTCGCGCTTGGTTTGGCTATTTGGGAAGGACAGCCATTTGATTGGCGCTCATTGATTACGGCCGCCAGTTCAAATGTATTCATTTTGATTTATGCAGGTATATGCGTACAGGTGTATCGACACATTGAAGCGTACAAAGTCTCTAGTGCGGAATACTCAGGTTTAATAGGGGCGGTGGTGGTCGGAATCATATGGTTTAATGAAGTACCAAATATGACTCTGTTAATAGGTTCTGCGTTGATTATCCTACCTTTGATATGGCTAGCTACTCTTGAATCTCTGAGGTTTAGACAAAAGATTGGATAGGATAATTGTATGTCTTAAAGCTAAAAGCTTTCTTTAAAAATCCCCTAGACTGGTGTTTGAGCGTGAGTATTTTAATTGAATGGACTGAGCTTATAGCCAGTCTAAAGCGTTTTTATCAGCGTTGCTAGAGAACGCAGGGTAATCATCCCCACAATAAAACACTTACCAAATAGAATAACGCTTCCTTATTTAGCTTCTGTATCGGCGTAAAGCCGCCATTGCCCATGTTTGGGCGTTCATTATTGTAATGGTATAACCAATTTACTGCTTGTTCGCGTATTTGCTCTAGGTTATCAAACAGTTCTTGATTTAATCAATCATAGCGCATCGTTCTGTTAAAACGCTCCACATAAGCATTTTGCTGTAGATTGCGAGATTCAATCTAAATTAAGATGATGACTTGATCGAAAGCCCAGTTTCTGAGCGCACTACTAAGATATTCAGGGCCATTGTCACATCTTATTTGCACGGGCTTACCCTCATATTCAATAAGCTGGTTTAAGCTACGTATGACTTTTTGGATTAGTAGTGAGAAATAAATCTTAAAGACGGCGTTCTGTAATGGCATAATAAAACTGGACAGCGTATAAGAGATACTATCCTAAAAAAGCCAAATCAAGTGCTAATTAGATCAACTCTTGCTTGGTAAGGCTGCTGATGTTTAACCACGCCGAAACAAATATGCACAAGCTTACGCATAACTGCGCAGAAAGCCTGCATTTTACACTTACCGTTAGCAAGCAGTCGCTTATACTGCGTCTTAATGTCAGGATTATGCTTAATGGCGACTAGCGCCGGCATATACAGTTTTGCTCTGATATCACTTGAGCCATTCTTTGCTAAGCGAGACTTGCCCTTAAATAGCCCTGATTCAGTATAACTGTAAATGTTGGCTTTGAAGAATTTGGTTCAGTAACTTTGAGACTTGATTGGCAGGCAGTTAGTAGAAGTGCAAATAAAAGATAGCCAACTGATTTAATAAGCCTAAAGAAATTATTCCGGAATATGTGGGGTTAAAAAACGCACTAAGACAGTGATTATTAAGAGTATTACAAGAAGGTATTGGTATTTTATAAATCGTTCTGGGCTAAATAAACACAGCACAGATACTATAAAAATTCCTATAAGTTCAATCAAATTAGATAAACTTTGAGAGCCAAATCCTAGCCCAGTTAATACGACCCACAAAAATGATGGTAAGAATACTAGGCTAAATTTTTTCAATGGTTTGTCCATAGGTTAGGCTTAATAATATAGGTAATAGAAAAACATCCAAGTTGACTGACTTTTACAAAGTGTAAGATTGTAAAGAATGCGATGTTTGGTTAAAGATTTTTTTAACTAAAAAGAGACTTAATTTAAAAAATATTGAGAGCATCCTACATTTTGTGTAATTATTGATGAAAGCCACATGGCTGTTACACAGAATATAGGATGCTCTCCATTATTAAGCTTATATACCTATAGAATAGATACTTCTAGCCAATATGGGGGTGTTTTTCCTTTAGAAGCTTGAGAACGTGGCTGAAGAATACGTAATTCATATTTACCTGAATATGGAAGCGTGTAATAACCTTGGTCATCCAGCTCAGGGGCGTACTCTCCTACGTTAACAGAGTCTGCTAAATTCTTATGGAATAAATAAGAATCTACATTCCCTCCCGTTGTTTTAACAGAAAGCTTTTGGTTCTTTTTGGCATAAAATGTATAGGAATCGTACTTAATACCCTTTAATTTCCCATAATAGTTAGCTGAACTAGCGCCTTTTTTAAATTGAACATCAACAGTTTTAGCCACTGCATCTGAAGAGGCGGCCATTACTGTAGGGCTTACCATTAGAACAGGAAGCGCAATTAGAATAGCAGCAGTTAAATTTTTCATATTTTAAACACTCAAGCAGTAAAAAAAACGATTTTATCTTATTGCACACTGTCAACCTTTATAGATATGTTATATTAGTATTACTAATATAGAGAGTGCGTTGGTAAGTTACTGAATAAGGCTGCCCGTAATGGATAGTATTAATTAATGCCCTAGCTTCTAGTTCTACCGCAAACCTACCTATGGTAGTAAAAACCTGAATTTCATCACGTAAACAAAGAGAACACTGCTAAATAGTAGTGTTCTCTTATTATATTAAAGGAAAAATTATGCGTTCTTTGCTTCTAACGACAATGTGCTTAACGGGCAGCTTAGCTCTAGTGGCTTGTAGTAACCATCGTGCCGACACCACGGATCTGAGTAAGCAGCCTACAATAGAAGCGCCGGTAGCGTCAGGGGCATTTACTGCTTTTGGAAACAAAGGAAAAATTTGGCGAATAGTGATTGAAGGAAATGAGCTAAGTATAGAGGCAAATTTCTTAAAGCCAACGACAGCAACAGTTACCGTGGTGGGTTCTGGTTCTGTCAATACTGAAGGTGTCGAATACGCGAGTACTGTCAATGGACAGCCTATTGTTGTGAATATAAAAAATAACCTTTGTATCGATGACAATGGCTATCAAAATGAATTTACTGCAATATTAACTTACGCAGGCAAAGCATATCAGGGTTGTGCCGTTGCCGGTGCAATAGAAATTGCGCCCACATAGCAGATAAGCCCAAGCGGTAGCCAATGTATACCCATGAGAGTAATTACATTGCATCGTTGTAGGCATGAAAAAGTTGTCAAAATAACTAATCACGCGCTTTCACGGGTTCGGTTTCCTAGTGAGGACGAACCTTCAGCTTCAGGCTAATGATATCGCGGTTTTGAGTTGTTGTGATAACTGTGGTGTACTTCATGATGTACTTACCATGCATATTCTATTCGAGATCGGTGCGCTATACAGGCATCGAACTGCCAGTATTGTATGTGAGGCTAACAACTATGAAGTCGATTGTCGCAGCATAGTTATCGCTCAATGACACAAATAGGATAACCGCTTGGGTTTCTGCCACCGCCTAGATCCAAGCAAATATCATCGTAATAAAATTCATGGGCTTTGATGCCTAGCCAAAATGCAAAAATAGCATTGACAGCAATGATTATTATCATCTTATTATTCATATAGAGATCCTAGGTAAACAAATAACTATAACGATATTTATTTGGATATATCTTATACGAATTAGAAATTAATAGAGCTGTAGCGTGTTCTCATGTTTTATTTTTTGTAAGGTAGTTCAAATAGGGAACCATCTGTTTCATCCTTCAACCCCATTAATAGACCACTTAAAATAGACTGCTATCATGGAACTAATCAAAATAGACTGGGTACATTCGGACATTAAATGGTAAATCAACTGTTCATTATCTATAATAATAAGTGAGCTTATCAATTTAAGAATAGGTGGCCATTTGATTGGGAATAGCCAATATTTTATTTTATAAATAGCTGATTTATAAGGATTTATACGCGACGTAAGAAGGCGTTATTTACGGAAATAGGCACTCTATTACTACGTAGCTGTGTTAAAAGAGGGGTATTTACCACCTTCAATTTCGATCCATTATATCCACTTAATATGCCTTTTGATTTTTATCTAAAGGTATCACAACGTCATATAAAAATCGATTTAATGCAGTAAAGCTTGATAATAACCATTATGTTGCATTCATAATCGCTTTTCTGCAAAATGGCTTATCTATAATCGCTTGAGCCACTCATGATGAATAACCACACGTCAGACCCTATTGGCGCAGCATGGCTTATCCGCGATGCCAGAATCAATCTGGTTTCTCCTTTATATGTCAGCAGTAGTATCGGTGGGCGCAGGCAAACCTATAAAGACGGTGATGTCATCCATAACGCTTATCAGGAAACTGCGCGGCCACTGGACACTATCGTTGCGCACTTACAGTTCCACATGCGTCATGAAGTACTGAGTTTAGAGTTACTGACTCGTTTGTTTGAGCAGATAGGGGCTAATGACGTACAAGCATGGGTAAACGCTGAGCCCACAGGCAGCTATGCCCGTAGAATGGCTTTCTTGTATGAATGGCTTATGGGTCAGCAGTTAGCAGTACCGAGTAATTTAGGCGGTAACTATGTGGACGCTTTAGATGCTAAGAAGCAGGTTACTTCAAGCCCTGCGCATGTCATAAAGAATGCTCGTTGGCGTATCAATGACAATCTTGCAGGAACCCGTCATTTCTGTCCTCAACTGGTGAAAACAGAGGCCTTTACGCAAGCCGCTGCACTCGATATTGCCACGATGGTTGACAAACTTAACGATGAGTTTGGACAAGACTTACTGATGCGCGCCTCCGTATGGATGACACTGAGAGAAAGTAAGGCCAGCTTTACCATAGAGGGAGAAGGGAAAGAGTTAAAACGTATTGAACGTTTTGCAGATGTGATGGCACGGCGCACAGGTAAGGGTGAGCTATGCTGAAGAAACTGTAGAACCTATAGTGTAACTTTTAAGACTGAAGCCATCAAAAAAATAGCAGAAAACAACTAAAATGTTTCAGCGACGGCAAAGTAGCTAGGCAGCTCAGGATGAATGAGATACCTTAAATATAGAAATAGGAAATGAAGCACTGCTTCGCCCCGACGCAAGATAAGAGCTATGCTCGAATGAGACCACCGTGTACTTCGCAAATCACAGTTAGTGAAATACGCCTTTATTAAAGATAACCAGTCCCTCTTCAGCGTTACTACTATTTATAGTGTCGATAAAGGATTGTATGAGCTGCTTTTGAATAGCTTTGATGTCATCAAAGCTATTCATGCTACCAGCCATTTGCCCGGCCAGTTTTTTAATGTCAGATTGAGTAGTCATTGCTTATTCTCCTGTTAGTGTATTATAAGCAGTTACATTCCCTTTAGGAGAGGCTCAAAATAGCTAAATCAACTTGTTTTAGGCGCAATTTCAACAGTATATTATTGATTCAATTTTCTGTAATCATCACAGCCATCCTAATCTGCACTAACACATTTTTATAGTGGCCGCGCTAAACCAAAAGGCTCTAAGCGATCTGGGGATGGCGCTTAGAGCCTTTTAGAAATCATTAGACATGGGTGTTAACTTATTTATCAGTTCGACTTACTGTAATATTAATCATCATTATCAGCTGCTTCTACTTGGCTACGAATAATCTTACCAGTCATGCTATCGACAACCACTTTATGTACTTTAGTCCCTTTAATAATCTCAATTTTATAAGTAGGTTTGCCAAAATCCATATCAAACCCTGCTTCAATGACTTTTCCTTTCACACTTTGGTTCGCTTTTTGTATTGCTTGGTTCAAACTGGTCTTAGACTTTTTCATCGCGTTATATTCTGCTATATCTTCTTTATCAAGTTTCTCTTGCTTATTGCTTAAAACCTTACCGCTATTGGCATCTATTTTTACTTTATATTCAGTATTATTAGCGATAGTCTTAACCTCGTAATTGCCACCTGCTGAATGGTCATTTTGATCAAAGTCAGCGCTAACAACATCACCTTTAATGGTTTTTTTAGCAATAACAATGGCTTGCTCAAGACTGACCTTGCTTTGTGCCGCTGCTACAGCCTTACTGACTTCGGTTCTTGTAGTGGTGCTTTGCCCTACAGCGATAGCAGCGGTGCTAACACCTGCAATACTAAGTACCATAATGATAGATTTGCTTAGAGTTGATAAGTTTTTCATGATGTTATCCTTTGTCTTTGAGTGTTTTTTATGACAGATGGGTTGTGCCATCTACTGTATTTATAATTTCAGTATAGGGAAGAAAACATAGGTGAAGAGTAGCGCTGGTTGAGGGTTACAGTAGCTGTGTTTTATTTAAAAAAACCATTAAAATTTGGAAGTCAAATAAATCGGTTTTGTATTAAATATTATTACTACTATGCTGATCAGACAGTCGACGTTTAATAAACCAAACAATAATAATGACTATGGCAAGCAATAAGAAAACTTTGGAGTAAGGCGCTAACATAGTCGTAATGACCTCATAGTTTTTACCTAAGTAAAATCCTGCTAGGGCCAATATTGTCGTCCAAATGCTAGATCCCAAAGCCGTTAATACTAAAAAAGAGGCCATTGGCATCTTATTCATCCCCGCAGGGATGGAGATCAATGAACGAATACCAGGTACCATGCGGCCAAAAAAAACCACTTTCTTACCATGTTTATCGAACCACGCATTGGACGACAAAACATCCTCAGACTTAATAAACACGTATTTTCCGTACTTTTCAGTAAATACCATTAAGCGTTCTTTATTGAACAAAGTTCCCAGATAATAAAGAGGTAATGCACCAAGGACGCTACCAAACGTACCGGCTACTATGATTAATAGTATATTTAAATCACCTCTAGCGGCCGAAAAACCTGCTGCTGGCATAATAAGCTCAGATGGTATAGGCGGAAAAACATTTTCAGCAAACATAGCGAATAAAATGCCGACATAGCCAAACTTTGCCATGATAGCCAGCACCCACTCACTCATTTGATGCATTAATTTACCTTATCTTGTTGATGACTGATTTCTTATTATAGTGGAATAAAGCGGATTCAAATTAAAGGTAATTTGTAACAATAGTTACTAATAATTATTTGGCGGTGTTCTAAAAAGTATACTGACATCAGACACAGTCATAATTGACATAATAGAATACCAAACCAAATACTTTAAAGTGATTATCGAGAAAAATAGCATGCCCTAATCTAATCAGATTACAGAACCTAAATCATTACCTATTCTACCTTTGCTAGTGCAAACCTAATTAAAAAATACTGTTACGCAAATTCATCACGATATGAATTGAGTTTTTAATAGGAAAGGACTGTAATAGCCTTGATTGTTCTAATGTTGATATGGAGAGCGTTGTGACTAATAGCTGTGCAAAGTTGTTGGCAGATAAGCAATTAACCATAGTTTTTATTGAAAGTGCGACCGCGGGCTATCTAGCGCATCGCTTTTCTATGAGTCCTTATTCAGGCGATATATTAATGGGCGGCTTGGTATGTTACGACGTTGCGATAAAAAAGAACGTGTTAAATATATCAAGCCAATTAATTGCTGAGTGTACGCCTGAATCACTAGAGGTAACAAAAGAACTGGTTAATAAGTCTAAGACAATATTTGATGCCGACTTGCATGTCGCTTGTACAGGTTTATTAAAGCCTGGAGGCTCTGAAACAAAAGAGAAGCCTGTCGGAACGTTTTTTTATTGTATCGGCTATAAAGATGAGCTTCATGATTTTTGCAGCATCTGTCAAGGCGCGCCTGAGCAAAAGCTACGCAGCATCAATAGTCTTATTTGTAAGAGCATTATTGAGGTGGTAAACCGCCATACTGACTAATTTACAATCTTATTGTTTAAAGCTTTAGCCCATCCTCTTGAAAGATGGCAGCGATTGCATTCTTCATTTGGCGCTGAAATACATTCGACATAACCGCAATGCATACAAGCATAGAGCTGACCATCTTTTATGGCTTTCGTAGCCTGAAACTCTTTAGGAAAAATGGGTAGCCCATACTGTGTGCCCTCGTGTGGAAATAACAATACACTAAACTCACCATCTGTTTCGAGCAATCCTACTTCCACTTGTCCTAAGTGACGCACGCCTTGTTGGCGCATTTCAGCAAAGAACTCATCGTGCGACATTTTACCTTTCTTGACATCTTCCATTATCAGCATGCCATTTTCTACGATATAAGTAGGTTTGCCTTCTAATAACAGCTCAAAAAGCTTATGTTTTGTGCTGAACCACGTAAAAAATCTATAGAGAAAAAGGACAAGGCTCATGATGAGCACCGCTTGGATAAGTGGCAGATCCTCTGTAAACATTGGGTCACCAGCGATAGAGCCAAGTGCCAAAATTATAGTTAATTCGAAAATTGAAAGTTGGCGGATGCCGCGCTTACCTGTACTTCGTAATAACAAAATGATCAAGCAAAACATAATGGTGGTACGTATGACTATTTCTGCCGCAAAATCCCATGTAGTGTCATAAATAAAAATACTTATCCAATCCATTTTGTTTTTCCTTGGTATACACCGTATAGCTAAATTTATAGTGCCATGTGGAGAATTGGAAATGGCTTTCCCATATCTCCTAATGGCGATTGTACTATGACTTTAAATCCTAGGTATTTATAAGAACCATATGTCCTTTAAAAAAATATATGGCACACAAGCTAACAAACTCTTACCTTTCACTACGTGAAAACATTAAATTTGTCTGTTAGGTTTAACTTGTTAGTTGAGCGTTATTTTGGTTTTGGTTTCATAAAAGAATGACAGCAATAAATAATAAAAAGAGTAAATGGTCTGCGTTAGTACTTAAATTGGCTCAGCTCAATGACTGTATGATGGTTTCCTAGAGTTTTTTTAAATATTTCGATCTTAATTATAATAAGGATATTAAAATGAAAACATCAGTACCTACTAGGTCGCTTCAAAATAAATTATGGATAATGTTTTTAGTGAGTTTCTTTGGTCTCAGCGCTTGCAGCAGTGAAACAGAAGAGCCAGCTCCTCATACAAAATCTAGCGAAATGACACCTGTGCAAACAGCAACCGAGGCTGAAGATCAAAGCCCTGCTTCCACAGAGGATGTAGAAGGTGCGGGAGGTACAGCGTACTATTCTAGTAATGGCAGTGTAGAAAATGACCAAAAGGCTGATGATACGGTTACTGTCAATGAAAATAACTCGAACTTAGATCAAACACCAGCAGATGGAGTGCAGTAAGTATCAGAAAGCGCGCAATCCATTAAAGATTAAAGGGTCTCTGTAAGGTTGTCATCAGCTTGAATCGCTCTGATTATATCGGCGGTTGATTTACTTAAGTCAGACAGCTATGCCTAAACTCTCAGAAAAGGTTCAATAATGATATCTTTAATATCAGAAAATCAGCCATTGTTCGCCTTAGGTTTTCTGGTTTTTTTGGTTGTTACTGTTTTATTGATATTGCAGCACTCGGTTATTCGTTATGGTCAGCAGCTTTTCACTCAAGCAATCCGCTGTTGGGTGAGGATAAAAAGGAACCTTGCAAAGAACAAACGTATCATTCTATTCAGAGGTAAGTATCCCAAGCTGGATGTGATAATGTCTCGGCGGTTTGATTTACGGGATTTTTATTGGCTGTCACTGACATTTCTATGGGTAGTGATAGGTTGCATGCTGGTGTTATTCATTGCATTGGCTGAAGCTGTGGCTACGTTGAATTCTATTGTTTCCATCGATTATTTTATATCGGCACAGATGAGCTTACTACGTGATTCCGACGTTGTTGGTTTTTTCGTCCTGATAACCAGCTTTGCGTCTACGCCTATTGCCGTTTTGGTGGTTTTGTTTGTTGCTGTGAATTGCTGGGTAAAGCAGCAACGCTATATAATAGTAGGGTTATTGATTGCTACTTTAGGCAGTACTGCATTTACTTCTTTGTTGAAATATTTATTTCAGCGTGAAAGGCCTGCTAATAGCTTATTAGTTGTGCAAACTTATTCGTTTCCAAGTGGTCATGCGACGACCGCTATGGCGTTATATGGATTTATCGCTTACCTACTGATTCGATTCCACCAAAATTTTGCTCAAAAAATTCGTATATTTACAATAGCGATTATTTTTATCCTCTTGATCGGATTGAGCAGAGTTGTATTGAACCAGCATTATCTAAGCGATGTACTGGGCGGTTATCTAGTAGGTGCATTTTGGTTGACACTTGGCACCAGTATTACAGAGTGGCTAAGCGTAGAAAGTAAAATCATATGGAAAGTCGGGTGGTCAACTTCTCATGCATACATGATCTGGCTGAGCGGGTTAGGCGTATTTATTAGCACGTTGATTTACGCAAAAATCTATCAACTTCCAATGTTATCCTAAGCATCGTATTAAGCCACGATGAAGTATCAATAACACACAGCCAAAGAATCAAGTCCTAACTAAACTGACTAAAAAAGGCCGTGATCATAGTCACGGGCTTTTTATATTTTCAGGGTATGATTATTGAAGATAGAATAATCAATATTTATTTTGGTTACGCCACTCAGCTACATCCCGTTCAGCATCTTCTTGTGAATGACCATAACGCTCTTGGATACGGCCAACCAATTTGTCACGGTCACCTTCGATATGGGTTAGATCGTCATCTGTTAAATCTGCCCACTTTTGCTTTACTGAACCTTTAAGCTGGTTCCATTCGCCTTTTAGTGTCTGGTTATTCATATCATTATCCATTTTTTGATTGTTTTTGTACTGTTCATCCATACTTTGTTCGTTCACATCTTGATTGTCCATTATGGTTTTCCTTTTCCATTTATGAGTTTGTGATTCATTGTCTTTATACCAATACCAAGCTCATTCATCTTTTATTTTTTTTATTGATGAATGGGCTATCAGCAGTTATTAAGCTTCAAGCTGACATATCTAATATAGAGAGACACAATTAGGCTGTCTGTACAATGAATGTTTAAAGTGTTGCTGAGCTATTATTAAGTCCGCTAATATGTTATCACGATGTAAGTTGTGTCTTTGGCTAGACTGAACCGACTCGGGATTGTCGGAGACTAAACATTCTGAGAGAATACGACAATGAAAAGACAAACCTACACTCATGAGATTAAAGAACGTGCTGTTCGCATGCGGATTGAAGCGTCGAGCGACTACCCCTCTACATAGTCAGCCATTCAAGCCATAACGTCAAAGATTGGCTGTACATATGAAGCCCTGCGATCATGGCATAAGAAGCACATACAACAAACCATTCCTGCCTCAGTACAAGCTCAAAGCCAAGAGCAACGTATTAAGGATCTCGAGTGCGAAAATAGAGAGCTTAAGCAAGCCAGTGAAATTATACACAAGGCTGCTACTTTTTTCGCCCAGGCAGAGACGGGCCGTACACCCAAGTAATGGTCGACTTTATTGATGACCATAAAAACAATTACGGGATCGAGCCAATCTGCCTAGTACTACCGATTGCCCCATCAGCTTACTATCGCGCTAAAGATTTAAGCGACAACCCAGAAAAGTGTTCACAGCGTCAGTGGCATGTCGATTTCTACATCAGTGAAATCAGCGGTATCTGGCTGGACAGTAAATGCCGTTATGAGTGCGTAAGGTTTGGCAGCAGATGCAAGCGAACGGTTTAGAGGTTGCTCGATGTACTGTTGAGCGATTAATGAGACATTATGGCTTACAAGAAATTGAGCGGCTAGGTATATACTGCTTTTATCATTAATGTATTTACACGAGTAATTGTCGGCTGGAAAGTATCTAGTCGTATGAACACTGATATAGCAGCGGTAAATCAGGCGATAGCAGACAGAAATAAGCCTAAAGAGGTGATTCATCACAGTGATCGAGGGGTTCAGTGCTTATCCATCTGCTACACCAATAAAATTGCCGAATCGAACATTATTGCGTCTGTGGGCACCAATGGTGATTCATGCAACAATGCATTGGCTAAGACGATTAATGGGATTTATAAATCTGAGGTGTTTCATTATTTAAAGCAGAGCTGGGACGGTGTAAATGATGTTGAACTGGCAACCTTTGAATGGGTGGATTGGTTCAATAAAACCCGTTTGCATAGTACGATTGGTTATGTGTGGCCCTTTGAGTTTGAAAAGGGGTATAGTAATAATCTTAATCTGTTAGGTGAAGCTGCCTAGCTCAAGTAAATCAACCTCCGATAAAGTCGGGGCGGTTCAGTTTAGTCGTTTCTGAAGGTTGGTCTTGGTATCTTGCAAAGCGCTAAGGATAGCTAAAAACAGCTAAGGATAGCTAAATGTAGCTAGGTTAAGGTATCTAAAGTGTTTCAAAAATAGCCTAGTAGCTGTTTGAGTCTATCGTTTTGCCACCTATCTGCCTGACTATAAATATACTCATTTATCACATATCTTACTATATCACTTATATAGCAAAGCAAGTTAATTTCTTAGTATGCGCTAGCTGTAGTCATCCCGTTGGATTGCATATGATCTAGCTGATCGTAGATTGCGTCAGTTTGCAACCAAATACCATTACCCTCATAGTTGCTTAGCTCTTTGAGCTGGGCTGCTACAAACGATAAAATCATATCGTCGTAGTAACTCCATGAAAAAGACTTTTCTGTTTGGCGCTGATAGCAAACATCATCCCATAAGTTTTTGAGATAGCCCATATTTAATGCAGTATCAAAGTTTTGCATCCATCTGATAGTCTGTCTAGTGATCTTATCTGACAAGATTCTAGATAGCGCTGCAGAAATATTCAACGCTATTTCTTTTCTTAAATCCATAGCTATAGTCTGTATCTAACCTTTATATATGTCTAATTAAAGCTACATTGCATATAGCATGTTACTAAATTACTGGATCAAAAAGGAGGCAAAAAAACAAGCCGCACTACGCGCCTTGTTTTCTATCCTTGATCAGTGAATCCGCGCAGCCATCTTACTTTCAATCCAATCAGCCACTTCGCTTTCTACCCATGCTACACGTCCCTTTGATAGCTTTACTTGAACAGGGAATGTTGGGTCGTAACGATCAGATTTTTTATTGACCATCTCATAAATCGTAGTACTGCTAAGCGCTGTATAATGCATTACCTGCTTGAGCGGTATCATGCGAGGTATCTGTAAAGTGCTAGCTGTTGATACGTTTTGTTGTGTGTTCGCATTTAATAATTGCATGATTATCTCCTTTGTAAATTAATGAGAATCTTTCTTCTCATACAGTTACGGAGTCCCATATTTTTTTACGGCATCCCATGTAGTCCAGTGACTGGCCTTGTATGAAACAATAAAAGAAGGAGCTGAATGATCAGCTCCTTCTTATGTCGCATCTCTAGCCCGATGGTTTTAGCTCACTGCTGTCACGCTTTTTCGTAAGCCTTGCTCAATGCTGCTCACGTTCTGAGTGGCTAACCCATTCTGATAATTCCCTTGCTGAGTACTGCTCACATCCTCTGTCTCTACTGGATAAAACTCTTCAGCCACATCAAGCATGCCATCACTATCAACCTCAAAGCAGGAGTTCACATAGCCAAGCTTCGCCGCGGCCTCTAATGCCGCTTGATCAAAGCCATGTTCGCTAAGCTCACGATCAATCGCTCTAGCATGCTGTACCGCATCTTTAAGCGTCACCCCATCACGTAATGTCAGATCCACAAAGTAAATCGGCGTTCGATAGCTTTGCGTGGTGCTTTTGCCTCGTAAGGTGAGTTGTAGTGGTAAGCATGACAGCTTGTTGCCTGACACGGCGGCAAAGTAGCTTAGGCGTGCGGCAAGCGTTCTAATACTATTAAAGCCAGTAGTGCGAAAGATAAACGTGCCCAGCTCATCTTCTTCAGACAGATTCACGTAGAGTCTGCCATATGGCTTACAGGCTCCGCCTTGCGCTAATGGACAACGATCAGGGGATGGACATGGCAATTGCTCAACACCCTTGTTTGTGCGGCGCTGACAGCTCTCACCGTCACCCACACATAACGGTCTGCCCGTTTGTCTATCAAATAGCGTGTACTCAGCTCGTAGGTTTAATTCTGGATCATTGAACAGCATACGTACCGGTATTTGCCTCAGCTTGCCTTCATTATTTGCGCGTAGCTTTTCATCAAGTGGGTGGTTTACCCAGCCGTCTTTATTTTGAACTTGACTGGTGATGGTGAATTGATCGTCTTTGGCAGGAAGACGTTTACCGTCCTTTTGAATGATACGTCCAATGCTGATGCGACCTAAAACTGGTGGAGTAATGGTTAGACCCTTAATCATGGTGATATTCCTTTTGTGTTGAATGAATTTGTTTAAGCCATAAAAAAGCCCACCTGTGCTAGGTGGGCGGTTATGAACTTATTTCGTTCAGTTGAGTAATGGGTTGATGATGAAGTAGTTTGTGACTTATTCATTAAGAATGACAAAGCGTCTGCTACCTTGACGGGTTTTACTGAATTTAGCTAATAGTTCAGGATAGGCTTTAATGACAGCTTTACTATCCAGACCGACACTGTCTTTCGAGCGCTTCCATGAAATAGCACCTTTCTCAAATACAGCGACCTCATTGTCGGCAATTAGCGTTTGCAGCTGGTGCTTTACCTGATCATGACGCTGCTCTAACTCTTGCATATAGTCACGATAACTCAGCAGTTGCTCAAATAATTTGTTGGCGCCATCGTCATCTCGCAGATCAACCTTGCTTGATGGTTTAGGGTTTGGATACAGCTGTTTTAATGCCCGAGCTGCCGATTCAGAATGGGCAGGGGTTGGTGGTGTGTCGGTTGCTACGTATTGCCAGAACAGGCGCTCATGCTCGATGATGGATTCAATCAATCGCTCATCACGCTCAACCTTATAAATTTTCGCCTCATGACCGCAAAGCAGCACACAGATATGCGCTGCAGTTTTGCCAGTGACCGCTAATTGGTGCTGTACTTGGCAAGTGACATATAACGGTACGCCATGCTTCCAAAGCTTGGCACCATGTTCCCCTGCGGTTTTACACTCTAAAATCTGTATCTTATCTGACCCCACCACCGAGTAATCTAAATTAGCCAGCATAAAGTGCTTGTCAGGATCAGGATGCTGCAAGATGGCATTGACACGCCTGACCTTATTGCCAGTGTGTTCTTGATAGTATTTCGCCACCATCGGCTCTAGCGTATTGCCCCAGTACAGCGGTGAGTAGCCCTCTAAGCTTTCATCAATGCTTGATTCCATGCGTCCTGTCTTAATCATCCATAGCTCAAGCATCGATAAATACGGATGAATACCACAAGCGGCAGCGGCATCAGAGCTGCCGATACCTTGTTTGCGAACAGCTAGCCACTCTTCACGGCTTAGCGATTTGGTATTTACCAAACGCTTAGGTGTACTTGATTGAATAGCAGACGATTTAACGGTTTTACCTTCTATCTTAGTTGTTGGTAACTCTGCGCTATTGTGCCGAGCTTTGATTGAAGCCTTACTCTTAACGGTTACACGCTTAACTCTTGGCTGAGTAGTTGTATTGTTTAATGCGATCATGTTCATAATGAATTCCTTCGTTAGATTTATTATTAATAAGTAATGCGGTACTTTGTTTGATTGACGGCATAAAAAACCACGCTCAAAGGCGTGGTTGATTCATCAAGTAAACAAAGTCATTAAGAGACTAGGCAATTAAGCGTAGCGCTTCATCCAAGCTCTTATCTTTAAGCTTCGCCCCGGCACCAAACCAAGCTGAGTCTAAGCGATGGTCCCTCGACATGGCACGGCGTTCATGATCCACAAACTCCGTCATGGCTGACAGCAGGCCATAAGCGGTATCTTTAGCAGAGTCTAAATCTGCACCTCGACCTTGACCGTTAAACATCGTCATCACCTGATTCATGGCACGGGCATTAGGAACCGCCTCTTTCTCCTTCTTAGCGGTATTAAATAAAATGAGACCATCGTCTTTGACATCGTTAAACACGCGGTTTAAATAATTGGCGGCTTCTGCTTGCGTCACTCGTCTATTGGTTAATTGCTTCATCTCATAATTAAAGTCATCCCACTGACTAACAGATACGCCTAGTTGCTGTTTGACCTTATCCGCATCAAAGGTGGTGCTATGCGGAACTTTGACCACCCCTCCGCTGCCATCAGCCAGACTGATTGCTAAGGTGTTATTACACACCACACGGATATTGGTGAACTGCGCAGTAGTCCCTAGCGTCCCATCACAAGCCGTTGCTAGCAGCAAGTAGCCATGACTGACATCACCGCCTCGTAGCGTTGCCGATTGTCCAGTACGAGCGAGTGCCCAGAACTTACGACCGCCTTTTAAAACCCCTGCTGTTTCTAACTCAAAGTCAGCTTGTTCAGTCAGATCACGATAAAACTCTAAGATCTCACTCGGTTGCACTTCTTGGTAGCGCTGACTGACCACTGATAATGGCTCTAAGTTATCAGAGCGGTAAAGCACCTTATTGGTGTCAAAAGGCATGATTAGACTTTGTCCTTTTTCATTGTTCGCCATATAACTGACGTCTGATGATTCAATACGCCAATCCATTCCCGCCTCACGTGCCCAGACTTCGATAGGCTGCTTGGGAGATAGCTCGTTGCCAAGACCGTGCCAAGGAGTGTCACCGACGTATGCGATTGATTCGATTAAATGTGCCATAAGAATATTTCCTTTTATTGTTGAATAAAATAAGTGGTTTAACTGATTGCATGCTTTGATGCATGAATCATTGAAGGTTTCAATAAATGAGCATGTTAGAGTCAGACGTTAAAGGTATGCTGACAGGTACGGCATAAATAGCGCGGCAGGACAGCCGCTCTAATGAGTGGGGGCTGCATCAGTCCTTGCTGTGCCAGATTAATGACGGTGGCAATGGCGCTGCCTGCGACCATGCCAATCATGGGATTGATCTTGTAGTACTTGCAGACGCTCATACCAAGACCAATTAGCAGCTTTGGTGAGAGTACCTGCTCTGTTAACCCTTGTGTACTGGTGTCTATGTTTTCGATGACATGGGCTGAATGACAGTTGGGACAAATAGGTTTCATAGGATCTCCTTGATAGTAGCGCATAAAAAGGCCTGCTTTATAGCAGGCCTTGATGACACGTTTTGGGGTAGATTGATGAGGCAACGATGACATCGGTGCTCATCTCATGGGGATGCTATATATCTGTAATTATTTTGATATTTAAGCAAGTACAAGTGTTTATGTTCTACTTTTCCTTAAATTCACCATGTCCAAATGTTTGCATTTTAGGCAACCACACTTTGAGTTTTTGATCGTACTTACCGGACTTTGTTAAATACGTTGCCACAGTAAAAGCGTTCTTAACCTCCTGAGGATTATTGCGATGTATTCTACCGATACCTAGCTTTCCGTCTTTTTCAAGACGACGTTTATTCTCAGCATCATGAGAGCTATGATAAGTACCGACACCTTCTGTGGCCTCTTGCCATTTCTCACCTATCGTTTTAGCTATATGCCAGTCTGAGTACCTTTTTGAATTATCGTAAGTTAATACTAGGTGGCAGTGAAAACCTCCGTTTTTATAACCTTGCTCTAGTGCCCATGCATAACCCGTGAGGTGTTTAAAACAAGATCTTCTCTTACGAATAAGTTTTCTTATCTTTTCGATATGATAATAAAAATCAGAAATAGTCACATGATGACGTTGATCTTTTAAATATTTTAGCTCAATAAAAACAACTAGTACCCTTGATTTATTTTCAATCAATTTTTTAAAGTAACATTCTAAGCCTTTTTGATTTTGTGATTCCTGATAACGCCAGTCATAAAGCTCTCTTATAATACTGTTTCTATAATCTGATAATTTCGTAATAAGTTTTTGACTTCTCTCGTAATCCCAAATCATATCGCAAGGATATTCAGCACCAATTAGAGTAATGGTGCTGTTCATAAATGCGTTAATAGCTTGAGAGTAATTTAAAGAATCTTGTAAATAATACATCAGCATGAACGGTCGATATAATTCGTTCAGCTGATCTTGAAGGCGTTTACCTTTGAGGTTTTTGAATAATACATTTTTAACGAGCTTATCAACATCGTTGGTGATTTTGGATTGGTTGTAGGTTAGATGGGACATAATATTCTCCTATGAATTTATTGGTTCATAGAGTTATGTTCATCTGTATTTTTATAATATCAGTCGCTAAGAGGGTAGCTCTTAGCTTAGTAGTTATCATACTGATGTAGTTGTCCTATTGATACTGTAATACCAACTATTAGTTTGTTGATGGAGCCCTACATCTTCAAAATAATAGTAAGACTTACTTAAGAATAAAACCGTATATTCTGAGTCAAATAGAAATTCATAATAGGATAGTTACCTGAGATACTACAATTTCACTAGTTAATACTACTTACAGATAGATAGGTTATTGATATACATAAGTGTAGTCAATATTTTTAATATGGAAATACTATCGAAATACCACGTAAACATGATAATATTATTATCTAAAGAATAGTAAAATATCACGCGTGATCCACGCATGGAGAGCATTATAATGAGTGTTGTATTTCCAGATCCTATTAGTCAAAATATTTACGATAATAAGAAATACTTTGATGCAAATATAAGATCTTTGTCTCAAAGGCAGGTTCGATGGATGCAAGAGTATTTATCTTCTAATAGGGTGGAATTTACTCATGCTGGATCAACCAATAGGCATGAAGAGTTTATAAGGCAGCTAGCAAAGCGTGAAAATTTTAAAGAACTTGTAAGTATGTCTTATAAAGTGATGCTGTACCGTTTAGTACCTGAGAGTAATTTTGGATGGCTTGTAAATAATTTGAGATGCCAAATATTCATAGTGAACGTATTATCATTAGAATATAATTATAATTTCTTAGAAAATAATAGTAGTAAATTAATGGATGAGATTTACTTGTTTTTTGACAGAAAGGATTTTGATGAAAGTGTAGGTTTTAAATCTTCTTTGATAAATGATATATATCAGAGGTGGCAAGCAGTTTATAGAAAAGACAACTATTCGAAATGGTTAAAGGTTGATGATGGAAATCAGATAGAATGGAGTCAAGATTATTTAAAGAGAGGTAGCAGAGCTAAATTATTATTTAGTGATAAAGAATCAATTGAAGAAATGAGAATCTTTGTTCTCGCTTCTTTAGATATCATTGATTATCCTGTTTCTAATAAAGAAAGCAATATTTACAACAATCATATACCTTCTGCTCGAAAAGAAAAACTCATAGAGAATATGAAGCGAGCCTGGAGCCAGCAAAAATACCGAGATGCTGGTAAAACAAAAAAGCCATACCATTTGCCCCTGACAAAGAAAACAAAGGCTAGATTAGCGAAAATGTCTCAAGTACAAGGGCTGTCAGAGACAGCCATGCTTGATATATTGATAAATAGATTTTATGAGCTCGATTATGTTGATATTAATGGTAAGGATTTATACTAACGCTCGTTAATATATATTTGTAGCTCATCTGCTGTGATACCTTGATCTAACAGTGCTTTAATGAGATCTTGCTTATCAGCATTTTGTAATGAGTCAGGACGTTTGCTTTCTAACGACTTCTCAATTTGCTGCCGTGCTATCTGAAAGTCAACAACTTCGCCTGTGTCTCTGAGCAAGTCTAAAAAGTCTGCCCAGACTTGCATGATCTTGCGGCGCTCATCTAAGTGCTGAGCATGATTATAGACCGCTCGGATATCGTTTTTTTTGTCATGTGCCATCTGCTTTTCAATCGCATCGCCCATATAGCCAAGCTCGTTTAGGTTAGTTGAGGCGATGTGACGAAAGCCATGACCTGTCTGTTTACCAGCATATCCTAAGATATCAAGCGCATTATTAATAAACTCTTCGCTATACGGCTGATGCATGCCCGTATGATAGAACACGTATTCATATTGACCCGTGATAGCTTTCATTTCTTCTAGTATTGCTAGCATTTGATCTGACAGCGGAACCACATGCTTACGCGCTATTTTAAGATTATCGATATCAACACGCCATAAACGGTTAGCAAAATCGATGTGTGACCATTTCATCATACGTAGCTCAATGGTACGACAGAATGAATAGGCTAAGAATTTCATACCTAATCGGGTTTGGTCGTGACCATGATAGCCTTCGATAGCTTGGAGTAGGGCAGGTAGATCATGAATATCTACATGCTTCATATGCTGGCTTTTGGCTTTAGGATAGAGCGCCTTTAAATCATCGATTGGGTTTTGCTCAATGATACGTTCGCGTTTGGCACGCCTTAAAACATTAGCAACCAGATCGATAGTGCGTCTGGTAACCTCACGCGGCGGCTCACCGTTTTTGTTCACACGCTTTTCGATCTCATCTGCCATTGCTCGGCAATCCTCAAAGCTCACATCTTTTAGTGCAATGCCATCAAAGTGTGGCAACACGTCTTTATGCATACGATTATAGTCTTGCTGATAGGTACGCGGCTTGACGTTACGCTGACGTTCAGCGAGCCAGTCTAATGCGTAGTCGTTGAATTTTTGCGCGTGGATATTGGCAAGCTTGTCTTGACGCTTTTTATTTTTTGGATCGATACCATCTGCTAGTAGCGTTTTAATCTCAGTATTGGCTTGTCTGGCTTCCGCGAGCGACATGATTGGATAAGTACCAAGTGTGAGGCGTGTCTGCTTACCATCAAAGCGATAGGCGCTTATCCATGTCTTTGTGTCTGTACTGCGTACCAAAATCTGTAGTCCTTGCTGGTCACTGTATTTATCAGGACGGGAAGGCGTGCATTTCTCACTAGGTTTGAGCTTGCGGATCTTACTATCGCTTAACATGTTGGTCTATTCCTTATAGCTACAAGCTATATGAATCAAGCGATACAACAAAAACGTTGGTCTAAAGCTGAATCATAAAGCTTAAATGTTGGTCTTTTTGAGGTCTAATGAAATCATAGACCAACAGATAGACCAACACAAGCCATAGGATAGGTGGGTCACATTGGGTCGAATTGGGAAAATAGCAGGCATAAAAAAAACGCTAGGCGCGTTATTTATAAAGGGTTTGATTGGTATATGGGTAGAGTTGGGGCAAGGTGGGAAAACTAGGAATTTATAAGGTTGGCGGTGAAGGAGGGATTCGAACCCTCGATACGCTATGAACGTATACACACTTTCCAGGCGTGCGGTTTCAGCCACTCACCCACTTCACCATTTTTTGCAAGACCAAGATTTTTGGCTGCCTAAGTATAGCGGATAGCATTTAAAATGTCACCACTTACGCCGCATCTTTCTTTATTGGTAACTGCCTGCTAGGATAGCGCATACGTAATGGCAGGCATAGATGGTTGAAAGTGGCATGATAAGTTTTTTTAAAGATAAAGCACGGGTTAAAAATAACCTCATAATGGCAGTATTCACTGTCTTAATAGGGATGTCGTCTGCACACGCGGATGACCTCAGCCAATGTAGCCAGTCTTTTTATGGTGGCGTCTATCCTGAATTTACCAATCCTAAGCTCAGTAATAACACCCAAGCGCTATGTATGGACGGTTTTGCCGTTATGTACTCGGGCGTATCACGTACCCCGCTGTGGTCAGCAGAATATCTTGACCGCAAGCGCTTGCAGCAAGCCAAAGAGATTGATCGTGAAGACAGCTTTCATGAAGAAAGCCGCCTGCCAAAATCCATGCGCGCCAAACTGTCTGATTATTCAGGCTCCGGTTATGATCGCGGGCATTTAGCGCCCAATGGCAATATGGCCAATCGCAGCCAGCAGTATGATAGTTTTAGCCTTGCTAACATCGCGCCGCAATCACCGCGTAATAATCGCTATATTTGGCGTAATATTGAATCTGCTACGCGCTATCTAACCCAGCAATACGGCGAGGTTTACACCATTACGGGAGTGGCTTTTACCAGTAAAAAAACCAAACAACTGGCGGATCGTGTACTGGTACCCAGTCATTTTTTTAAAGCGGTTTACATACCTGCAAGCAACCAAGCAGGCGTCTATTATGCGCCCAATGATGAATCAGAGCGTATAGAGGTGATTAGTCTCGATGAATTAACCGCCAAGATTGGCATTGATGTGTTACCGGTACTGGATACCCAAACCAAAGCCCAAGCGTTTGATTTGCCTTTAAAGGCAGGTGACAGCTCCGATTTGCCCGAAACTCCCCAAGAGGAACCGGTTTGGATGCTATTTGTCCTAGCAATCATTGACTGGCTCATGGCACAATTACAGGCATAAGTGGTTTAAATGTAACTAAATCCCCACAGCATTGAAAGATTGGGTAATGCGCTGTTAAGGTAAAGGAGGACGAGATGATTGATCCATTTGCAAATAATCACCAGAGTATGCAGATTGGTGATTTGGTTATTGAAAATCAAGAAGATAAAATCATTATTTATGGCGACATTAATCTGGTCTTTAATGAGGCGGGATATGAGCAAGCACAGCAGCTACACGAGCTCACTAGTAAAATTATGCTGGCATTTGAAAACCGCAGTCAATATAGTAATTACGATGATAAGTCAAAAGAAAAAGATGACCAAGCGGATAAAATTATAGACAATCCGTTCCTGTAACTGTTTGATATGCTTTTGATTTTATAGTAATAATAAACTATAAAAAAATTACTAGGCAAAATCTAAAAATTGCTTATAATGGGTCAAGACATCGCTTATGTCGATCAAACCTTTTTTGCAAAGCTAAGCATTAATAAGATATTAATATCGGCTTTTAACTGAAACTTAGGATAGAGCTGCAAGCTTGCAATAAAAGATTGTTGATAAAAGGATAAGCGTAGGACATCAGAAACACAACGTTTCTAGTAATCATTGAATGAAGGGAGTCAATTTATGAAATTATTCGCAAAAACTACTTTAGCAGTTGCTGGTATCAGTTTAGCAAGCATGGCATTCGCCGCTGACCCATTACACAACACTACTTGGCAGACTTTTGATGAAGGCCAGCCAAAAGGCGTGGTTAAAATCACTGAGTCTAACGGCGTCCTAACGGGTAAGCTTATCAGCACGACTTCAGAAAAAGGTAAAAAGCATGTTGGCATGACGATTATCTCTGGTCTGAAAGCTGACGGTGGTGGTAAATACAGTGGCGGTACGATTACTGACCCTGAAAAAAATAAAGACTATCGCATGACTGCTAATCTAAGTGGCAGCACTTTAAAACTAAAAGGTTATATCGGTCCATTCTCACGTAGCCAAACGTGGAAAAAGAAATAAACTGCTATAATTCTGCTTTATGAAGTTTGGTTGTTAACGTAAACTAGACTTCATAGAAAGATAAAGTGTTAAAATTTTAAAGCATAAACAATCCCGCATGACCGAAAGGTTATGCGGGATTTTTAATGGTGGCGCTTTTATCAATGATGTTTTTTTTAATGTGAAATTTATTAATACCGATTTTATCACTGCCAATTTTATTAATGATGGTCTTACTGTGGATAAAATAGTCCTCAATAAAACCATCGTAGATAGTAGGCTTACCTTATAAACTCTGGATAGGCTTCCATACCACATTCAGCAATATCTGCTCCTTGATATTCTTCTTCTTCAGAGATACGCAGACCTATGACAAATTTAATGATGCTCCATACCATCAGACTACTGATAAAAACCCAAGTAAAGATGGTCGCAGCACCGGCAATTTGACCGAGCAAAGTAGCGGCTGGATTGGTCAGAGGGACAATTAGTAGACCGAATAAGCCTGCCACGCCATGCACCGAAATAGCCCCAACTGGATCATCAATTTTTATTTTATCTAATACTAAGATGGATAGTACAACGATGACGCCTGCCACCATTCCAAATAGCGTGGCCTGAAGCGCCGATGGCGTAGAGGGTTCGGCAGTGATAGCGACAAGACCGGCTAATGCACCATTTAAGAGCATGGTTAAATCTGCCTTACCAAAGATAATGCGCGCGATAATAAGGGCGCCGATGGCTCCACCCGCAGCAGCGGCATTGGTATTTAAAAACACCACCGCAACCGCATTGGCGCTGGCGATATCGCCAAGCTTGAGCACTGAGCCGCCGTTAAAACCAAACCAGCCCATCCATAAAATAAGGGTGCCAAGTGCAGCCAAGGGTAAATTGGCCCCAGGGATAGCACGTATCTCACCATTGGGACCGTATTTACCTCTACGCGCCCCTAACAGTAATACGCCTGATAGCGCAGCAGCAGCTCCTGCCATATGGACGATACCTGAGCCCGCAAAATCAGAAAATCCCAAATCGCCAAGGCTAAATAGGCCAAACACGGCTTTACCGCCCCAAGTCCAGCTACCTTCTAATGGATAAATAACTCCGGTCATGACAACGGCAAACAGCAAAAAAGACCATAACTTCATGCGTTCAGCTACAGCACCTGAAACGATTGACATACAGGTGGCGACAAAAACCACTTGGAAGAAAAAATCAGAGGCGGCCGAATATACGGCATCGCCAGCAAAGCCATTTTCAGCTGAGGTCGCTAATGCATCTGCTACTAAAGTTTCAGTGCCAGCAATACCACTCAAAAACAGATTGCCATCATACATAATGGCATAACCGCATATCATATACATGGTACAGGCGGTGGCAAAGAGGGCGATATTTTTGGTGAGGATTTCGACGGTATTTTTTGAGCGTATCAATCCTGCTTCTAACATGGTGAAGCCAGCTGCCATCCACATGACCAGCGCCCCACACATTAAGAAATAAAACGTATCTAGCGCGTACTGGAGCTCAAAGATTTGGTTTTGCATGTTAATTCCCCCTTGAATATATGCAATATAGAAATCGAGATGACCTATAAATCAGTGTTTATAGGTGGTCTGGCGCTTAATGATTAAATAGCGTCAGGACCTGTCTCACCCGTACGAATACGAATGACTTGCTCAAGATTGGTCACGAATATCTTACCGTCACCGATTTTGCCAGTACTGGCGATACGCGTAATGGCTTCGATAGCAGGTTCGACCATCTCATCCATCACCGCCACTTCGACTTTTACTTTTGGTAAAAAGTCCACCACGTACTCGGCGCCGCGATAGAGCTCGGTATGACCTTTTTGACGACCGAAACCTTTAACCTCGGTGACGGTGACACCTTTCACACCGATGTCAGAAAGCGCTTCACGCACATCATCGAGCTTAAACGGTTTTAAGATCGCAGTGATTAGCTTCATAAAAAAATCCTTATATGGGTGATGTCGCAGGTTAATAGAGGCAGTTTGCTGCCGCATATTATTGTCATGCTTATGGTTAGCGCTTCAAGAACTGTGCCAAACCTACTCAAGGGGGTAGGTAGGTTTGCACACATAGGCTTAAAAACACTCATCAGTATGACAAAAAATAGCGCTTATACCATAACAATAAATAGCACAGTTATTGGTATAAGTTAGAGAAATCAACCTTTAACGTTGCATGAACGAAAACTTTATTATAACCAACTTTTTAAGCACTTGGGGAGGCTATCACTTTATTTCATGTGATGATTTGATAAAAGGTAAGGGCAAAGAAACGAGGAGGCGCCATAGGAATAAATTACAGAGGCTTAAGCTAAATACGATAGTAAAGCGCGATGAATCACGCTTAACATTCAGCCTCTGTATTCAAATAAACGAGCGGCCTTAAGCCTTGGGGAATAGTAAATACGGGGTCTTGGTGCTACCAAGCAGTTTTTTGGTCTCGCTACCTTTTAGCAATTCAAGCAAACGTGGTTGCCCAAAAGCACCGGTCATTAGCAGACCAATATCATTTTTACTTTGATAATAGTTTAAGGCAGCAGTCACATCGCGGCAGTCAAGCAAGGCCTTTTTACATTTGATGCCCGCTTGTTTGAGGCGCGCATACGCTTCCCGCAGTGCATCGCAGTTTTCTGAGTTTTCTTTGGCAACCATAACGATATGCACGGTCAGCGCCCGTACAAGAGCCGTTTTACACAGCCAATTGAGCAATTTATGCGAAGTAGGGCTATTGTCAAAAGCAAATAATGCCGTGGTTGGGGGCAAAAATGGTGCATGAGTCACCAAAATGGGGCAGTGGCTTAAGCGGATAAGCTGGCTTAAGGTTGATTTGCAGGTGACATGATGACCGATGACGATTAATTGTGCCTTGTCATCGACATAATCAATGCTATCACTCAGGTTTTCATGCCGATGCAAGGTATAGGTTTTAAACTTATGAGGTTGCTGCTCGCAGTAAGTGGTCGCTTGGTGTAGCAGCAGCTTACCTTGGGCTTTTAGCTCACTATTACTGAAGTGTTCTTTTGCCGTAAATTGGTCGAGCAAGACATTTTCATCATCAATATTTAGGCAGCCGGAATAATCAACGGCGGCTTTTTGTTGTAAACTTGGTACGGAATGCAGCAGGCCAATAGGCGCTTGCAGACGAATAGACGCCCACATACTGGCATCCAACACAGCCTGCACATGATCAGGACAATCCAAGCAAGCAATCACGCTATCTGGCTTCAAATTACTCATAAAGGCACCACATATCTCAATAATGAAAACACAGGCCCGTTGGTTAAAGTCATCCTTTAACCAACGAGCCTGATTTTATATACCAATATAATTGCTGATGAATAAACCAAATGTCTATCTCAGCTTGATAACACCCATGCAGTTTTGCTTAATCCAAGAGCCCAATATCTCGGCGATCATGAATCGAAAAACGATCGATAAGGGTGCGGCTGGCGCTATTGAGTCCAACCACTTTGACATCAATGCCTTCACGTTGCAAGCGCATGACCAGCTTGTCCAAGGTATCAACGGCACTGACATCCCAAAAGTGAGCTTGGCTGACGTCAATATGTACGCTATCTAAGGCTTCTTTGGTATCAAAACTCTGCAAAAACTGCGTCGTTGAAGCAAAGAAAACCTGCCCTTGCACGTAGTAATAGCGGGTATTGCTGCTGTCGTCATATTCACTAAAGACGGTTAGGAATTGCCCGATTTTATTGGCAAATGCTAAGGCAGATAACAGCACTCCGACGCCGACACCATACGCTAGATTATGAGTAAAGACGGTGGTCAAAACCGTCGCTAGCATAACGATATTAAAAGACATCGGATGGGTTTTAAATTCACGGATAGATTGCCAGTTAAAGGTGCCGATAGAGACCATAATCATCACCGCCACCAGTGCGGCCATCGGTATCAGGCTGACCCAATCACTTAAGAATACCACCATAATAAGCAGTACCACGCCAGCGATGAGCGTTGATAAGCGCGTACGACCGCCAGATTTGACGTTAATCATCGACTGTCCAATCATTGCACAACCTGCCATCCCACCAAAGAATCCCGACACTACGTTGGCGATACCTTGACCGCGGCATTCTTTGTTTTTATCACTTGGCGTGTCAGTTAATTCATCGACAATGGTTGCGGTCATCATAGATTCTAATAAACCTACGACGGCAAGCGCGATAGAATAAGGTGCGATAATCAATAAGGTATTCAAATTGAGCGGAATGTCAGGTAATAAAAATACCGGTAAAGAATCTGGCAAATCGCCCATGCTACCGACGTTACGGATATCAAGATTCATATACATGGCGACCGCGGTCAGGCCAACGATACAAATCAGCGGCGATGGAATCACGCGTCCGATTTTAGGAATCAGCGGAAACAAGTAGATAATGGCCAAACCGGCTGCGGTCATGATATAAACCGTCATGCCGACGCGCTCAGTCATCGGGTTCAGCTCGGGCAACTGAGCGGCAAAGATCAAAATCGCTAGCGCATTGACAAAACCAATGACCACCGAGCGCGATACAAAGCGCATTAAGTTACCAAGCTTAAAGATACCCATGATTATCTGGATAACGCCGCAAAATAAGGTTGCCGCTAGCAAATACTGCAAGCCGTGCTCGGCAACTAAATCAACCATGACTAGCGCCATGGCACCGGTCGCCGCTGAAATCATACCGGGACGACCACCGACGAAACTGATCACCACGGCGATACAAAACGACGCATACAGACCGACTTTTGGGTCGACACCGGCGATAATGGAAAAGGCAATCGCTTCTGGAATCAAGGCCAGTGCGACGACCAAACCTGATAACGTATCACCGCGAATATTGGAAAACCATTCTTCACGTAAACTGCCAAAAAAAGATGTCATAAGTAAACTGCATAGGGTTAGAGGCAAAAAAAGCAATCGTTCATCATTGAGCGTTAACGCTTAGCGATAAAATGATTGCATCGTGATTAACTATGTCGAGATGATATCGACCATAATTACGTTATAAAAATCAGTCATCGTGATAGATGCTGATAATCGTTCTGTAAACAGGTACTCATGCAGCCATATGGCTGTGGCACTATTATTTGTTTGAGTAATTGCCTGCTTGAGTAATTGCCTGCTTGAGTAATTATCTGCTTGAGTATTAGCTAACTACTTAGCTATCGACCTTTATAACGGTATCGCAAATGCCATCACCCATAATCAATATGATGACAGTCTTTAAAATGATGAATAAGTGTCCGCGATGGTCTGTTGCGGTAGAAGAAGATAAATAATCTGTCAGACGAAAACGCCACAATATAGGGCAGTGCTTGCCTGTCATACCATTATCACCATATGAATCGTTGCTGAAGAGATGTGACAATAGCGCGATACGTGTGACAACATGCTAAACTAAAATGCTAGATTGCATACTTGGTCAAAATAGCTATTTAACCTAGCGCTTCCTATTAGGGCAGCTATTATAGCATTAGCGACTCAATATAAAAACAGGCGCATAATAACACAAAGTCTCAAAAAACCAGTACCGAAATCCGAGTGATACCTTTATGATGCTGTTCATCTAAAGCGCCTTACGCAGGCTATATATAGCGCCTATTTATAGGGCTAAGCTTATAGGCAGTTTGTTTATAGAATCTACTTATAAAAGCTGTTTATAAAGCTGCTTATGAAACCCGTATGCTTGACACAATTTTGTTCGTCCAATAGATAGAAGGAATAGATATGACCGCCAGCACCGCAAAAGACGCCTTACTTCATAAAGGCAGTGGTTTACAAGTCGTGGTCGGTTTGGGGCAGTCGGGACTGTCGGTGGCGCATTATTTGACCGCGCAAGGCTACCAAGTCGCTGTGACTGATAATCAAGTGAGCCCCACTTTAGCAGACCAATTACCTGCTGCTGTTGAGATTCGCCAATTTGGGGCGATAGATGCAGAGTTATTGCAACAAGCCGCTCGAATTATCATCAGCCCTGGCATCTCATTAAAAACAGCAGCAGTTGCCGCGGCGAAAGAGGCGAATATTCCGGTCGTCAGCGACATTCAGTTATTTTGTGAAGCGTGCCGCGTACCGATTATTGCCATTACTGGCTCTAACGCTAAAAGTACCGTAACGACATTGGTTGGCCAAATGGCGGCGGATGCAGGGGTGAATGTTGGCGTGGGCGGCAATATTGGCGTGCCAGCGCTGACTCTGCTGTCTAATAGCGAGATGGAGCTGGCAGTTCTTGAGCTATCGAGTTTCCAGTTAGAGACCGTAACCAATTTAGGCGCACAAGTGGCAACGGTACTTAATATGTCACCTGACCACTTAGACCGTCATGGCGATATGCTCGGTTATCATCAAGCTAAGCATCGTATCTTTCAAGGTGCCAAATCGGTGGTTATCAACCGTGAAGATGCCTTGACGCGCCCGCTGGTGGCAGATAATTTGCCACGTTTGAGCACGGGCATTCACGCCCCTGATAAAGGTCAGTATGGGCTTATTACCGACTCAGAAGGGCAGACGTATCTAGCCCGCGGGACAGAGCGTTTGCTCTCGGCGGATAAACTGCGCATTAAAGGCCGTCATAATTTACTCAACGCCCAAGCAGCTTTGGCATTGGGCGAGCTTGCAGGTTTACCACTTGATAGTATGCTTAACACCTTGCAGGCATTTACAGGGCTTGAGCATCGCTGTGAATATGTCGCTACAGTCGATGGGATTGATTATTTTAATGATTCTAAAGGCACCAATATTGGTTCAACCATGGCAGCTGTCGAGGGCTTGGGGGCGGTATACGCACCTAAAGACGGTAAGCTGTTATTAATCTTAGGCGGGCAGGGCAAAGGGCAGCAATTTGGTGAATTAACGCCGTTTATCAATCAGTATGTCAGCCAAGTGCTGTTTATTGGCGAAGACAGCCAACAGATTGAGCAGCATTTACGAGCAGCAGGCATCCGTGCTGACGATGTCTCATTACATCAGTGCCAGACGTTAGAAGGCGCTTTTGCGATGATTAAACAGGTCACAGAAAGCAGCCTATCGCAAGTACAAGCGGTGCTCTTGTCACCAGCTTGCGCCAGCTTTGATCAGTTTAGTGGTTTTGCTGCCCGTGGCGAGCACTTTAGTCAGCTTGTTAAGCAGTTAGACACTGTCTCACAAGGCAGTATTTCTTAAGGCAGGGTTTATTAAGATAATGTTTCATAAGATAGTGTGTCGATAGTTGGTCGTCAGATAAGTTGCCATAAAAGAGCTTGTCGCTAGATAGCATGACCATCAGCTTTTATACTGTTTCGTTTATCGTTGTAAAAATGGCAGGCGTTTTTTGATAAATGATTGTTTTGCTTATAAATTGCTGCTACTGTCAAATATAAGCAGTAAGGCTTGCGAAAACTCAGTGATGAATCAGGTGACGAACCAAGCAGTAACCCAGCCACCTTGCCATGTCAGTACTTAGTATTGACATGGTAAACTGCCAAAAAGTGTGGTTTGTCACTAACTAGCTGTCTGCTATTATCTTTTTAAATAAAATCTATTTCATATTTTTTAAACGGTGGCGTTTTATAAACGCCGTGTTTTTTCGTTTGCTAGTGTATATAAAATTATGGCGCTCTCTTCTCTTTTTCGTTCGAACTCTCAGTCGCCACAAGCTACCGGCTCAGATGGTATTCTGTCTATGCCATCAGCGCGCGCAATTTTATTATCGAGCGTCGGCTGTATGTTGGTGCTTAGCTTATTGATGGTGGCTTCTGCTTCTATTCCTTTTGCGCTCAGTCGCGGCATGAGCGAGCTGAACTTTTTCTATAATCAGCTTCTCTACATGGGTATTGGTCTGTTTATCGCCGGTTTTTCTTATAAACTGGTATCGCTAAAAAGGCTCTATAGAACTGAAACCCAGTTTATGCTATTAGCGATTACCGGGCTCTTGTTATTTGCCACCTTATTTAGTACGCCTATTAACGGCTCGAAGCGTTGGCTAACCCTCGGCGGCTTTAACTTTCAGGTCGCAGAGCTTGCAAAGCTGGTGATGATTATATTTGTCTCAGACTTTGTGGTACGGCGCTCATTTGAGGTACGTAATGGCTGGGATGGCTTTTTGCGCATTGCGATAGTGGTCGGGCTAATTACCGTTCTGTTACTAGCGCAGCCAGATTTTGGCTCGTTTGTGGTTATTATCGGTACTGTCTTTGCGATATTTTATATTGCTGGCGCGCCTTATAAACAGTTTATCGCGCTCGGTGCTGTCGCCGTTGGTGGCGCCGTATTAATGGTGGCGACTGTACAATATCGACTCGTACGCGTGATGTCGTTTTTGGATCCTTTTGATGATGTGCAAGATACCGATTATCAGTTGGCACGCAGCTTAATCGCCTTTGGTCGTGGTCAGTTTACCGGTGTCGGTTATGGCGAAAGTGTACAAAAACTGTCGCATTTACCAGAGGCGCATACGGATTTTCTGTTAGCGATTACCGGTGAAGAATTGGGCTTTGTTGGCGTCACGATGATCTTGATACTTGAAGCGCTGATTATCGGTAGTGCCATGCGCATCAGTTATAATGCCCTTAAACGTCGCCAAATGCGCATGAGTTATACCGCCTTTGGTATCGCCGTGGTGTTTATTGCCCAGACGATTATTAATGCGGCGATGAATATGGGGGCGATTCCGACCAAAGGTTTGACCATGCCATTCTTTAGTTATGGCGGTTCATCGATGCTGATTAGCTTGGTAATGGTGGCAGTGCTGCTAAAGATTTATAAAGAAAGCCCTGAGATTGAGAAAAGCCAGTGTCGTTATTATTAAGTCATTTAATGATAAAGTGATAAATATCTTTAGATTGTTTAAGACATTTTCATTCTAATCATTAACTATAAAAAAGCGTCGCTAATAGCGGCGCTTTTTCTATTAGGGCTTAGGACTATGTTATTAAATGCTAGGCATATTTAAAGACTGCATATTTTGTAGCGGCAAATTATCCCATTGTGCAATCGCTTGCTTCAGCATATTTGTTGGGGTATCGCTATCAACGGCAGGCTGCTGCAATAGTTGTAAAGCCTCAGCGATGAGCTTGCTTGGGTCGCGAGTATCAATCGGCTGGGCAAGGTTTTGTTTCGACAGCTTTTGACCGTCAAGACTGCATATCAACGGTAAATGATACCAATGATCGATAGCCGGCAAGCGTGCGGCATGCATAATGCTGATTTGGGCGGTGGTCATCGGTAAAATATCTAAGCCGCGCATGATATGCGTGACACCTTGCAAGCCATCGTCAAGACTGGCGGCTAAAATATAGTTAATCATGCCATCTTGGCGACGTACCACCATATCTCCTAAGGTGTACTGCGGGTTATCCCATTGCATGCCTTGAATGCCATCTTTAAAGCCCATGCGATAATTTGGCAACTGTATCCGTAGCTTATTTTGCGCTTTATCAAAACCTGCATCTAGACAGCAGCGCGGATAACGTTGTCTGTTTAGAAGTTTCTGGTTTGCCTGCTGCGGGTCAATACTTTCTCCTATCGCTTTTCGCTCCCAGTAACGCTCAAGACTTTTGCGTGAGCACTGACAGCCGTAAGTCAGCGCATAGAGACTTGAAGATAAGTACTCATTATAAATATCAATGCGCTCAGATTGGTAGATGACATCGCCATCCCAGTGTAGCCCGAGCACCTCCAAATCAATCAAAATCTGCTCAGTAAATTGGCTATCGCAGCGTTCAGTATCAGTGTCTTCGATACGTAAGAGCCACTTGCCACCGATAGATTTGATATGACAAAAGCTGGCAAGTGCCGTCGTTAATGAACCAAGATGCAGCTCACCAGTGGGTGATGGGGCAAAACGCCCGATAGGCTGTGATGACGATGCGGCTGCGGCTGGAGTTGAAATTTGAATTGGCATAGGAGTATGGATGGTTTTCAAAGTAGGGAGTATCAGTAGAATAAAAACATAGAATAATAAATATAGCGCCAAAAAGATATTTATCAAATATGCCTATTTTGTTGGTGGCGTGTCAATAAGCATCAAGTCCATCTATAAATGGCAATGTATAAAACGCAGGAAAATAAAAAACAAGAACCTAAAACGCAACGAGCGACCAATAAATGGTCGCTCGTTTTTATATTAGAGTATTAATGACTGTTAAACTATCTGGATTTAAGCAGCTTATTTAAGCACCTTGGTTTTGACGCTCTTTAATCTCAGATAAAGTCTTGCAGTCAATGCACTGAGTTGCTGTTGGACGGGCTTCGAGGCGACGCAGACCAATCTCTACGCCACAAGTTTCACAAAAACCGTAATCATCGTTTTCAATTTCGGCGAGAGATTTATCGATTTTGCGAATCAGCTTACGTTCACGGTCACGCGTACGCAAGGTCAAAGCAAACTCTTCTTCTTGCGTGGCGCGGTCATTGATATCTGGCATGGCGCTAGACTCATCTTGAATATAAGTCTTGGTACGATCTGCTTCGCCAATCAGTTGGTGCTTCCAATCTAATAACATTGCCTTAAAATGCGCCAATTGCTCATCAGACATATACTCTTCGTCTTTGGCAGGTTCATAAGGGGTGAACTTTACATCACTCGGATTCGTGGTCAGGGTGCTCATATGGGTATCCTACTTTTTCAAATTAATTCAATAAAACGACATATCAAAAGACAAGACGTTATAAATTTATCAAACGCTATAAATTGTCCCTTTATAAAACGTTTTACCACTTAGTAACACAAGTAACACAGCTGATCTAATAATACGGTTATCTCGATAGGACGCGGGCGACCTACCAATGGTCAGGTATATTGTCATGAATTTATTTATTTAAATGCTTACGGCTAAATAAATAGACAAATCCCTGACTGTGAAAACTTAGCTTGTGGTCAAGTTAGCCATCCTAGCTATTATAATTTTGTCTAAATAAAGCTTAGACCATGCTTATTTTTCTTACATTGTCTAACAGTATAAGATACAGGCTCTGGCGATATTATTCTAGCCAAATTTTAGCCAATAAAACTGGTCGTCAAGTATCTAGTCTTTCGACCCAGCTTGCAACCTCTCCATTGTTGGCTAATTGCAACCAACGATATCCGGGTAGGGCGTTTTTATCATAAGCAAAATCGTCTTCAAAAGGCTTAAATTGATAGCAAGTAGACGGCGTGCTATACACCGTCACTCCTTGGCGCTGACGGACTTGCTCCTGATGGGTATGCCCGCTGATAATCACTTTTAGATGCTCAAATGCCGCCATCCGTTGCCAAAAAGTATCGGCATTTTTTACCATATGCTGATCAATCCAATCAGAGTCGACCGGTATCACGTGATGGTGTAAGGCGATGAGCGCAGGCTTCGTGCAAGTCTCTAGCTGCTGACATAACCAATCAATGTCGGTCGCTGTCACCTCTCCTGCTACCTTGCCAGTGATAGATGAGTCTAATAACAGCAGCTGCCAATGCTCCGTCTCAATCATATGTCGGCTTAGCAGGCGCTCATCGGTAGGTCTAGCAATCAGTTCACGCTGAAAAAATGGCAGCTCACTGTCATTTTCATCGGTGACATCATGGTTGCCCGCAATACAAGCAAAAGGAATGCCCGTCGCCTGTAACACCTTAAAAATATGGTCATAAATCTCAGTTTTTACTTTATTGACCAAATCGCCTGTGACAATGATTAAGTCACAGCGCCGATCTTCGCTTAACGCTTGTTTGATAATTGCCTCAAAGCTGTACTGGCAAATCGCCACTTCACTACTGGTTTCGTCAACCGCCGCAGGCACATGGGATGATAAGTGCAAATCAGTGATTTGCAGAATATTTACCTGTCCGTCTGGCGTGCTGATGGCGCTGGCAGGATAGCTAAGCATTGGATTTAGTCCCTTATCAATCAAAATCGCGTTAAATCAAAACACCGTAGAAAGCATTTATTTTATTATAAAAGTCGTTAACTATATTCTTGATAATATTAGAGAAAGTTTATAACATCATGACGAGTAAAGCTCTAGCAATATTGATGAAATAAAGTTCGATAAAGGCGAAGTAAATAGCTGTCCTATGACGGTAATAATAATTGCTGCGACCGCCATAAGCGCTGCCAAATATTTGGATATTTAGGGGCGTGGCGACTAGTGGCGTGGCGACCAGAATTTTGCCATCAGGGATTTTGTGCCTGATTTTATGCCTATTAGCTTTGAGATAATCAGCGCAATAAAAAATAAAATAGCGAGGACTAAAACAATAGCAAGTCCGGTCTGGATATCAAACCAGATACTGCCCCAGACGCCAAGCGTGACGCCGAGCTGGGCAATGATTAAAGCGATAATGACCATTTGTTTTGGCGAGGCTGACCAGAGACGGGCGGTCAGCGCGGGCAATACCAATAAACCACTGATTAATAAGCTACCAACCGCTTGCAAGGCAATGGCACAAAACCCCGCCAATACGCCCATAAAAAACAGCCGCTGACGAGTCGGGTTAATACCTTGAATCCGTGCCAAAGCCTCATGAGTAGCTAGTTTGATTTGTGCCGGCCATATATAAATAAGTAAGCCTAAACCAACTAAGACACTGGTTGCAATTAAGGGTAAATCCGCCCAATCAAGCTCAAGTAAATTGCCAAACAAAAAGCCTAAGACATTGGCTTGCTGATCGGTCAGCTGGGTTAACGTCAATAACCCTAAACACAGCAGCGACACGGCAACCACAGCCAACACCGCATCGACAGGCAAACGCTCGTCATCAATTAACACCAGTCCCAGCACCACCATCACACTGACAATGCCAATACCAATGCCCATGGGTAATTGCCATAATACTGCCAACGCTACCCCTAATAATGTCCCATGCGCCAGTGCATCGGCAAAAAACGCCATGCGCCGCCATAATACCAAGCAACCTAAGGGCGCAGAAAGTAAGGCTAAAATGCTGCCAGCAATCCAGGCAGGGGCAATGATGGCTAACCAAGCGGTCATAATAGATATCCGTAACGTTTTTATAAAAAGGAATAAGGCGGTTGTTGCCTAAATAAGCTTGGTTGTTAATTATATCTCGCTTGGGGCATGATGCTCGCAAGCGTGTGGCTGATGGACATACGGCTGCTCATAATGATGTCCAAAGAGCTTTTGAAATTCTGAACTAATAGCAAGCTCGCTTGGTTGCCCCTCACAGCAGATATGCTTATTAAGACAAATGACACGCCTGCTACCTTTCATCACCCAATGCAAATCATGCGAAACGACTAACATGGCGCAGCGTAAAAACTCCGGCAGCTCATCAATAAACTGATACAGCCAAACTTCCGTATCAGGGTCAAGCCCTTGCATTGGCTCATCTAAAATTAATAAATTGGGTTTATCCAACAAAGCACGCGCCAGCAATACGCGCTGGGTTTCACCGCCTGACAGGTGCAGCATTTGCCGTGATAGCAGATGCGTTAAAGATAATTTTTCAAATATAAATTGACGCTGCTCAGGTGTTAGGCGCTTTTTGTCTGCTTGAGCCAATAAATCGCAAACGCGTAACGGTAAAATGGGCGCGACCGTAAAGCGCTGCGGCACATAACCGAGCTGTAACTTTTGGTGCGGTGTTATCTGTCCACTCGTTGGCTCTATTAAGCCCAAAACCAGCTTAACCAAGGTTGATTTACCCGCGCCATTAGGACCGATAAGGCTGACCGTTTCATTGACGGCAATATCAATGTCGATATGCGAGAGGATGCGTTGCTGCCCGATATGGTAGCTAATATCGCTTAAGCTCAGCAGTTTGGTGGCATTATTCATCGTCTTATCACTCATATTAATGGCAGAGGATGGCTTGGTTGGGGAAGTCGCTAGGCTCATAGGGCAGTACTGATATGTTGGTGATAAGTGAGTAATGGAACCACAATAATTAGGATAAAAGCATCGCTAAGGGCAAAAGCGTCAACCTAAAATATTGGCAATCAACTATTTTATTGACACGCTTGGCAACGACCACTGAGCTCAATGACACTGCGCTCCACCATAAAACCGACATCTTGTTGCGCAAAGCTCATGATTTCTTGCACCGGTAAACTGCTGCATTCTTGCACACGCTGGCACTGCGCACAGATTAAAAATGCTGCCGTATGCTGGGCGCGTGGATGACAGCAAGGCACATAAGCATTGATAGAGGTTAGCTGATGAATCAAACCTTCGCTTAATAAGAACTCCAAGCTGCGATAAACAGTTGGCGGTGCGACGTTTTTTGGCGTCTGACTGTTTTTCTGCTTAGTTGAAGCAGGAGTTTTGGCTTCAGGTTCGGTCAGGCGCATTTGCTGCAGCTGCGTGATCAAATCATACGCACCCACAGGCTTATTGGCTTCTAACACCAACTGATAGATTTGTTGGCGCAACGGCGTAAAGCGCGCACCGCTTGCGCGACATTGCTCTTTTGCGGCCATAAGGCGCTCATTCACATCGGACGGCGTAAAATCTTGCACATCGTGTACATGATCGCAAACGGGTGAGTGACTAGACATGAAGCAAGCTCCTAAAAATGACCCAGCGCTTTTATAATCATCACCTTTATATCTACAAGGCACTTTAGTATAAGGCACAATTTATGATGGTTTTTTATATTGTTATAGTATAACATAATAATATGCAAAGGCGGATATCGCGTTTGAACCTATCGGTACATACGCCTATTTTAATCAAAATAATGTCTCAAAACGATTATTCGCACTATTATTATTTATTGACCTTTAAAAGCAGCCATTATGATTTCATTTTTTAAAAGTTTTATACGTTTACCGATGGGCTTACATCGCTTATTAGCGACAGGCGTCATTATATTTGGCTCGTTAATGATGAGCGCGCAAGCAGCAACGGTCAGTGTGAGTAATTATCCTCTGTTTTTATTAAGCCAAGCGGTCACAGAAGGTGCGCCATCTGCCAAGCAATTATTGCAAGCAGGAGAGGTGGGACATCATGGTAGTATCAGCCCGGGCGATATCAAAGCGATTCAGGACAGTAAGTTTGTGGTCTGGTTTGGTGAACCCTTAGAGAATAACTTGGCCAGCACTCTAAATAGCGCGCCCAACTCGATTGCTTTATTTAAGTTTGATGCTTTTAAACGTCATCCGCTCCGTGATATTAAAGGTAAACCACTCGCTGGCACGCTTGACCCGCATATTTGGCTCGATCCTGAAAATGCAAAAGCCATTACCCGTGCGCTTGCCGTCATTCACAGTCATGCCAATCCGCAATATAAAGCGCTTTATCATGCCAATGCGCAAAAATTTGCCCAGCGTATGAATAGGGCAGTGGCCGCAGCCAATGCAAACCACGCGCAAAAACCTTTGCCGTATTGGGCCTATCACGATGCTTATCAATATATGGAAGACAGCGCCAAATTACAGCTGATTGGCAGCTTAAGTACCGATCATCATTTAGCACCAAAGGCCAGTCAACTACGCTGGCTACATGAGCAGCGCCCAGCCAAGCAAATGTGTTTGGTCAGTCCAAGCAGCCCTGCCAAAGGCTTGCTTGCCAAGCTCCAACCGGTTAAAAATACGGTACAAGCAGAAGATATGAGCAACAGTAAAGACTTTGTCAGCGGTTGGCAGACGATGGCGCAGCAAATTCGCCAATGTATCGCATAAATACTTTTCTATAAATGGCTTGCAAGCTAAAGCGTGAATAAGCTATTTAAAAACGATTTAAGAAACTCGTTAAACAAGTAAGTAAAAATGGCATAAGGCGCATTTGCTTAATCATCATTAGCAAATGCGCCGATATAAACACCTTGTTATTAATGTATTCGCGAGACTTTATTCACTCTGTAGAGCGTTCTTTATTGCCGGATAAGTAAATGCTTGATAAAAGGCATATTTTACTTGCTTAAAATTGCCTTGCTCCCTATAATAAGTGGCGTTTTAATTTGGTTAAAAGATAACGTCTGTAGAGTGAGCCATTCACGGATAACTTTGTCGCAACTGTGCTACATTATCCCCACGTTATAGAGCTATAGAAATATCGATGACCAAGCCTGCCAAACGCACCCAAAAAGATAAGATTGGTATTTACCTAAAACGCCAAGCATGGATTTTATTTATCCTTATTGTGCTTGGCTGGATAGTAGATGTCGCCTGGCTAGGTAGTGATAACCACACGCTGGTTATTGCAAAGAGTAACGCCATTGGTGCGCTACTTAGTTTTGCCACCCAAGCCGTGTTTGCTGGATTTATCTTTTGGTATACCGGATATCGCGCGCGCAGACACATTGTCAGCCAGCTATATCGTGGTCAGATGGTCAAATGGCTACTGACCGTGTTCGGTTTCGCACTAATTTTTATTACCATACAACCTCTATCAGCGCCTGCGCTATTCATCGGTTTTATGGTAATGCAGATTAGTCACAGTTGGATGTTGTGGCATATACGCTAGTATTTATAGACGATTATCATTTTAATGGTCAATATTATAAATAACGTTAGTTTGTCATCCTGCGGTCCAACTTCTCTACGATTACTGTTATAACGTCATTGATATATCAGAAAATGACTCAGAACCGTTTTTACAATAAGAATATGAATATAGCGCTTATCTCAGCATAAAGCGTCAAATAATTGCGATTACTAACCCCTTATCTAAACAGGGTTATCAGATATAATTAAAATATCAATATTTTATTATAGACGCAAAGGTATGTAAGCTAACGTTAACAGCGATTAACGTATTCATACAGTAAATAAAAAAGTCATAATTGACTTTACACGAATACCACGCTGCATTAATATAGGCAGCTAAATATCTTGCTGACAAGCGCTGTATTGAGCGTTTATCGTGATAAAACGATATAAGCAGACACATATATGACATTTTTTCGTACACATGCAAGGGCTATTACTGAATCATCATAAGCCCTTTTTTGATAGCTAAAATTTATCGGGCGCTATCGAATTGAGCAGTAGTCGTACATTGGTTATTCAGTTTGGTTAATGAGTAATAGCAGATTAATTAGATAGTTATGGGTTGGATGTTATTGGTTACATGAGTGCTGTCGCAGGATTTATTGATTTACTGAGTAGTAGATTCACTAAAACCGCTAACACCTCATCAGATGACAACCATATTTTTTGGTAGTTGATTAAATCGTTGATTAATAAGAAGCTTACATTATGGCATCCGAGCAAACATCATCAGAATATATCTCTCACCACTTAACGAATTGGACGTACGGCTATCTGCCGGGCGAAGGTTGGAAAGTTGCCTATACTGCTGAAGAAGCAGGTTTAATGGGTTTTAAAGCTATCCACCTTGACTCTATGTTATGGTCAATCGGTCTGGGTATTTTATTTTGTGCCATCTTTTGGATGGTTGCCAAAAAAGTTACTTCAGGCGTACCAAGTAAGACTCAAGCAGCGGTTGAGATGATCGTTGAGTTTGTTGATAACAACGTTCGTGATTCTTACAGTGGTACCTCAAAATTGATTGCGCCTTTGGCGTTAACCATTTTTGTGTGGATTTTCTTGATGAACTTGATGGATCTATTACCTATTGACTTTATTCCAAGTCTTGCAGGCCTAGTTGGCGCTGCGATGGGTCATGATCCACATCATGTGTTCTTCAAGATTGTTCCAACGACTGATCCTAATATCACCCTTGGCATGTCGTTCTCTGTCTTTGCGTTGATTATCTACTATAGTATTAAAGAAAAAGGGTTGGGCGGCTTTGTTGGTGAGTTAACACTGCATCCGTTTAGCGCCAAAAACCCAATCATGCAAATTATTTTAATCCCCATCAACTTTATCTTAGAGTTTGTTACTCTGATTGCCAAACCAATCTCATTAGGTTTGCGTCTATTCGGTAACATGTATGCTGGGGAGCTGATCTTCGTATTGATTGCCCTGATGCCGTTTTGGATTCAATGGGCGTTATCTGTACCGTGGGCAATTTTCCACATCTTAATTATTACCCTTCAAGCGTTCGTATTCATGATGTTGACGATAGTTTATATGTCGCTTGCATCATCAACTGAACATTAATTATACATTCAATAGGTAAATGAGGATACATCAATGGATCCAGTATTAGGTGGTTACACAGTTATCGCAGTAGCACTGCTTATCGGTCTTGGCGCACTTGGCACAGGCATTGGTTTTGCTATTCTAGGCGGCAAGTTCTTAGAAGGTGTTGCACGTCAACCAGAACTTGGTTCACAGCTGCAAACTCGTATGTTCATCGTGGCAGGTCTACTTGATGCCGTACCGATGATTGGTGTTGGTATTGCTATGCTATTGTTGTTCGCTAACCCTCTAGCAGGTTAATCAGAAAGCTCAGTTGTAAATGTTTGGTGGTCAAAGTTTGTATATTAAACATAGCCAAAGTTTGGCTATCAAATATGATCAATGAAACTGATTTTTCATTAACAAAGAGGTGATCACGTGAATATCAATTCTACCCTCATCGGTCAAGCCATTGCTTTTGCAATATTTGTGATTTTTTGCATGAAATTCGTGTGGCCACCACTTATCGGTGCCATTAATGAGCGTCAGCGTAAAATTGCTGAAGGCTTAAACGCCGCAGAAAAAGCAAAAGCAGATTTAGCGACCGCGGAGCAAGATGTACAGCAGGAGCTTAATCTTGCAAAGACCAAAGCTGCTGCTCTAATTGAGCAAGCGAACAAGAGCGCCAATCAGCTTGTTGAAGATGCAAAATCGCAAGCCCAAGCGGAAGGCGAGCGCATTCGTCAACAAGCGCAAGCCTCTATCGACCAAGAAATCAATCAAGCGCGCGAATCATTGCGTGCCCAAGTTGCTGAACTGGCTGTACTTGGTGCAGAGAAGATTTTGCAAGACAAAGTCGATGTGCAAAAACATGCCAGTATGTTAGACCAACTGGCGGCGAAGCTGTAATTGTGAGGATATCATGGCTGACTTATCAACCTTAGCACGACCGTACGCTAAAGCCGCGTTTGACTATGCCAATGAAAACGGGGTAGTAAATGAGTGGGAAAACTTCTTATTTATTGCCAGCACCGTTGTCAATGACAAGTCGTTCAGTACTTGGCTAGACAATCCAGCTGTTTCTGCTGAGCATAAGTCAGCTGCTTTGGTCGATCTTTATGATACAGAAGTAGCTAGCGCGAATGATTCTGCTTTTAAGCAGTTATTAGTCGAGACCCAAGGGGCTCGTCATGACAGCAACGCCAGCTATCCAAAAGTATCAGTAGCACTTAGTAACTTCGTTAAACAGTTATCAGAACAAGAGCGTCTGGCGCTGCTTCCTGAAGTTTATGAGCATTATCGCCGTCACAAGGCAATAAGCTTAAAGCAGCTTGACGCTTATGTGACCTCTGCTTATCCATTAACCGATGCCCAGCGTGATACGCTGCAAACGCGTCTTGCTGCTTCGCTCAATGCGAGCGTGGTGATTCATGAGTCGGTTGATCCTAGTCTTTTGGCGGGCGCTACGATTAAAGTCGGTGACAAAATCATCGATGATTCGATGCGTGGCAAGTTACAACAGTTAAAAACACAGCTAACTGCCTAATGCCAATCATCAGTGCAGCTTAATAAAGCTTGCGTGATATAAGAGCATTTAAGTCAGTGGCGGGTTATCATAAATTAAAGGAAACAAGGCAATGCAACAATTGAATCCAGCGGAAATCAGTAATCTGATTAAGCAGCGTATTCAAGACCTTGATGCGGGTGCAACTGCAAAGAATGAAGGCACGATTGTCAAAGTATCTGACGGTATCGTGCAGATTCATGGTCTTGAAGATGCCATGTACGGCGAAATGATTGAGTTTGAAGGTGAAATCTACGGAATGGCGCTTAACTTAGAGCGTGATTCTGTTGGTGCGGTAGTATTAGGCGACTTCCTAAAACTACAAGAAGGTCAAAAAGCCTATTGTACTGGTCGCATTTTGGAAGTACCCGTAGGTCCTGAGTTGCTAGGCCGTGTTGTTGATGCTTTAGGTAACCCTATTGATGGCAAAGGTCCTATCGATGCCAAGATGACTGATAAAGTCGAAAAAATCGCCCCAGGCGTTATCGACCGTCAATCAGTAGATCAACCAGTAATGACTGGTTATAAAGCTGTTGATACCATGATTCCAATCGGTCGTGGTCAGCGTGAGCTTATCATTGGTGACCGTCAGACGGGTAAAACCGCGATGGCTATCGATGCGATCATTGCTCAGAAATCATCTGGCATTAAGTGTGTATACGTAGCAATCGGTCAGAAACGTTCTACCATCGCTAACGTGGTACGTAAGCTTGAGCAAACTGGTGCCCTTGAATATACGACTGTAGTTGTAGCTTCAGCGTCAGAGCCAGCAGCACTACAGTATATCGCACCGTACTCAGGTTGTACGATGGGCGAATACTTCCGTGACCGCGGCGAAGATGCACTGATTGTTTTTGATGATTTATCAAAACAAGCCGTTGCTTATCGTCAGATTTCACTATTGCTACGTCGTCCGCCAGGCCGTGAAGCCTATCCTGGTGACGTATTCTATTTACACTCACGTTTACTTGAGCGTGCATCACGCGTAAACGCGGCGTACGTAGAAAAATTCACCAACGGTGAAGTGGTTGGTAAAACCGGTTCTTTAACCGCGCTACCTATCATTGAAACCCAAGCTGGTGACGTCTCTGCATTCGTACCAACCAACGTGATTTCAATCACTGATGGTCAGATCTTCTTAGAATCTAGCCTATTCAACTCAGGTATCCGTCCAGCAGTTAACGCTGGTATCTCGGTATCACGTGTTGGTGGTGCTGCTCAGACTAAGATTATTAAGAAACTGTCTGGTGGTATCCGTACCGCTCTAGCTCAGTATCGTGAATTGGCTGCATTTGCTCAGTTTGCATCAGACCTTGATGACGCAACGCGTGAACAGCTTGATCATGGTGAGCGCGTGACTGAACTCATGAAACAGAAACAGTATCAGCCAATGTCTATCTCTGAGCAAGCCGCAGTTATTTATGCGTCGAACGAAGGGTTCTTAGCGGACGTTCCTGTTGAAAAAATCGGTTCTTTTGAAGAAGCTTACTTACGCTATATGCATGATGAGCAGAGTGAATTGATGCGTGAGATTGATGACACTGCGAATTATAATGATGATATCGCAGGTCGTTTAAAGTCATCTTTAGAGACCTTTAAACAAAATCACAGTTATTAATTTAACGGGTTAAGCCTGAGTTGGTTAGCACTCTAGTTTAGGGTGCAAAAAGTGGCGCATTATCTGATAAGGTTTCTTTTAAGGAGTTCTCTTTTAAGATAGCAGCGCCACTGTTTTAACCAGCAATGGTCTAAGATTGCGTCATGCCACAAAATGTAAAGACATTATCCAATAAGTTCAGTGTTTTATATTAAATGATTGTTGCATACGCCCATGCTTTTTAACCCTCTTATATTGGAATCATTATGGCAAGCTTAAAAGAGATACGTGCCAAAGTCACCAGTATTAAAAGTACCCAGAAAATTACTCGCGCTATGCAAATGGTAGCCGCCAGTAAAATGCGCCGTGCCCAAGAGCGCATGGAAGTGGGTCGCCCGTATGCTGATAGTATGCGCCGGGTTATTTCGCATTTGGTGCATGCCTCATCAGATTACAAACATCCGTACATGGTAACGCGTCCAGTTGATAAAGTTGGCTATATTGTCATCACATCTGACCGTGGTTTGGCGGGTGGTTTGAATATTAACCTATTCAAAGCTCTATCTAAAAGTATTCAGCAATATCAAGACCAGTCTGTACAAGCCGAGTTTGCAGTGATTGGCGCTAAAGGCGTCAGCTTCTTCAAAAACTTTGGTGGTAAAGTCACCTCAGCCGTGACTGATTATGGTGATAAACCCACGTTTGAGCAATTAAACGCGCCGGTCCAAGCAATGTTAGAAGACTATAGTAACGGTAAAATCGACCGTATCTACGTGGTCTATAACCAGTTTGTAAACGCCATGACCCAAAAGCCGATTGTCAATCAATTGGTGCCTCTACCAGAGGGCTCATTTGGTGACGAAGAAAGCGGTATTCAAACAGAATTGAGCTGGGATTATATCTACGAGCCTGACATCAAAACCTTGATTGACCAATTACTTGGTCGCTATATCGAGTCGATTGTCTATCAAGCGGTAATGGAAAATATTGCCTCTGAGCAGTCTTCACGTATGGTTGCGATGAAAGCGGCGACAGATAATGCTGGTGACCTAATTAACGATTTACAGTTGGTTTATAACAAGCTGCGTCAAGCGGCGATTACCCGAGAAATCTCGGAAATCGTTGGCGGTGCTGCTGCTGTTTCATAATTGAAACCCTTTATAAAACCAACTATATACAGAAGTTCAAGGAGAACGCAATGAGTAGCGGTCGTATTGTACAGATTATTGGCGCGGTTCTTGACGTTGAGTTTAACCGTAACGAAGTTCCTCAGATTTTTGATGCCTTGCAAGTAGACGGCACTGAAACCACCCTAGAAGTACAGCAACAGCTAGGTGATGGTATCGTACGTACTATTGCGATGGGTTCAACCGAAGGCCTAAAGCGTAACCTACCAGTGACCAACACTGGCGCACCTATTTCTGTACCAGTAGGTATGGGTACCCTAGGTCGCATCATGGATGTTCTTGGTCGTCCTATCGATGAAGAAGGTCCGGTCGCAGCAGATGAGCGTTGGTCTATTCACCGTGAAGCGCCAAGCTATGCGGATCAGTCAAACAGTACTGAACTACTAGAGACTGGTATTAAAGTTATCGATCTACTTTGCCCGTTTGCTAAAGGTGGTAAAGTTGGTTTGTTTGGTGGTGCTGGTGTTGGTAAAACCGTCAACATGATGGAACTGATCAACAACATCGCTCTAAAACATGAAGGTTTGTCAGTATTTGCAGGCGTCGGTGAACGTACGCGTGAAGGTAATGACTTCTATCACGAAATGCAAGAAGCTGGCGTTGTAAACACCGAAGACTTTAGCAAATCTAAAGTTGCGATGGTATACGGTCAGATGAATGAGCCACCGGGTAACCGTTTACGTGTTGCACTGTCTGGTTTGACAATGGCTGAATACTTCCGTGATACCAAAGATCCTGCCACTGGCAAAGGTCGTGACGTATTGCTATTCGTTGATAACATCTATCGTTATACACTAGCCGGTACTGAAGTATCAGCACTACTAGGTCGTATGCCATCAGCGGTTGGTTATCAGCCAACACTAGCTGAAGAGATGGGTATGCTACAAGAGCGTATTACCTCAACGCAATCAGGTTCTATTACTTCTGTACAAGCGGTATATGTACCTGCGGATGACTTGACGGATCCATCACCAGCAACGACGTTTGCTCACTTGGATGCGACAGTGGTACTAAGCCGTGATATCGCTTCACAAGGTATCTATCCTGCGGTTGATCCACTAGATTCAACGTCACGTCAGCTTGATCCATTGGTTATCGGTGAAGAGCATTACAACGTTGCTCGTGGTGTTCAAGAAGTTCTACAGCGCTATAAAGAGCTTAAAGACATCATCGCCATCTTGGGTATGGATGAGTTATCAGAAGAAGATAAACTAGTCGTTTATCGTGCTCGTAAGATTCAGCGCTTCTTATCACAACCATTCCACGTCGCTGAAGTATTTACCGGTGCACCTGGTAAATATGTCCCACTACGCGATACCATTGCAAGCTTTAAAGCAATCATCGCAGGTGAGTATGATAGCCTACCAGAGCAAGCTTTCTATATGGCTGGCGGCATCGACGAAGTAGTAGCTAAAGCTGAAAAAATGAAGTCTTCTGCAGCGTAAGTTGTACTCGTATTGACTAACGATTAGGTATAATATAAACCTTGTATCTACTCTTCAGTAACGCATCGCAGTTTTTACTGTTTTTTGATCGCGCTTTGATGGTAAGGAATTAAGTATGGCAACGTTACAATGTCGCGTCGTAAGTGCTCGTGAAGAGTTGTATTCAGGCGAAATTAGCATGTTAATAGCTAGTGGTACCGAAGGCGAGATTGGTATATTGCCAGGTCACACTCCGCTTATTACTTTGCTAAAGCCAGGTGCAATGCGCGTCCAAACGCCTAACGGTGAAGAAGAAGTGATTTACGTCTCAGGCGGCGTGTTAGAAGTACAGCCAAAAATGGTCACCGTACTTGCTGATACTGCCATGCGTGCACATAACCTTGACGAAAGTAAAATCGTTGAAGCACGTAAGAAAGCTGAGCAAATGCTGGTCAACCAAACTGATACTGTACAGACCAATGCTGCCTTGGCTTCATTGGCTGAGTCAGTCGCCCAGCTACAGACTATCCGTAAATACAAAAACCGCGCTTAGTTTTATACTTTGTAGCAAAGGTTAGAGTATTTCTTTAACTTTTCTACAATAATAAAAAAACAGTCCATCATGGGCTGTTTTTTTATACCTGTTGTTCTGATAGCTAGTATTTTTGCTTATTTATATATCAATTTTAATGTGCAAAGGCTATACATAGAAGGTTGCTATATCACGCAAGAATTCTTAATAACCAACCAATTTTTAGTAAATGAATGAGAAGTCACTAGCGACAATGACAATATATGGTTATATTAGGGGTTAGATAAAAATTTGGTCACGATAAAAGTTTCTTACACAGATTTTCGTTACATGCATTCTTATAAAATGCATTCTTATAAAATGCATTCTTAAAAGAGTGTCCTAATTATATCTATATGAGTGAGAGGTTCAGTAGGGCAGGACGTTTGGCTGATTAGCAGCAAACGCTTATTTCATATAAATAATGCTCTATGCCTTTTTATCAGGATAAAGGGTATAATTTTTGGACGCAAACTAAAGTTTTAATGGGTGTAGTTTATAGGTTTTGTTAACAACTATAAGCTATAGTATAGGAAGCTGTGTGTTTAATAGTATACTGTGCTACCAAGTTTGTAACCGTTATAACGGCATCGATTGCAACAGGTTACGGATCGATTAAGTTACGGTGCTATTAATTTACCGCTCTTACTTTTACTGCTTTTAAATTAGATGTATTAGAGGATATAACAATGACAACGAATGAAGAAGACAACACCCCCCGAATCTTGATTGTTGAGGATGACGAGCGTCTGGCCATGTTGACCCAAGATTATTTGGTCAAAAACGGTTTAGAAGTGGCAATTGAAACTGATGGTAATCGCGCCATTCGTCGTATTGTCAACGAACAACCAGATTTGGTCGTGCTTGATGTCATGCTTCCTGGTAGTGATGGTTTAACCGTATGCCGTGAGGTACGTCCACACTATCAGAATCCAATTTTGATGCTGACCGCGCGCACAGAAGATATGGATCAGGTATTGGGTCTTGAGATGGGCGCTGACGACTATGTTGCCAAACCTGCGCAGCCACGTGTATTGCTCGCGCGTATTCGTGCATTATTACGTCGCTCAGAAAACGCGCCATCAGAAGATGTGCCACAGCGTTTAGAGTTTGGTGAATTGGTCATCGATAACGGTGGTCGTTCAGTGAATCTAGGTGATGAGCTGGTTGATTTCACCAGTGCAGAATATGACCTATTATGGTTATTGGCTTCTAATGCCGGTCGTATCTTGTCACGTGAAGATATCTTTGAGCGCCTACGTGGTATCGAATATGACGGTCAGGATCGCTCAATTGACGTACGCATCTCGCGTATCCGTCCAAAAATCGGCGATGATCCAGAAAATCCTAAACGTATCAAAACCGTCCGTAGTAAAGGGTATTTGTTCGTTAAAGAAGGCAATTAATACTTTATCTTTGATACAAGTATTTAGTCTGCATCACCTTTTAATAAAAAACCAGCGTCATGCTGGTTTTTTATGGCCTAAATTTTAATTTTTAAACTTAAATGCTGTGTTATGTGCTTTAATTGAGCGATAATTATCGATGCTAGATATCTAGTATCAGGTAAAAAATGCCATAATCATTTATTATCGATTAATATTTTTTCTAAATTAGGTTGGTCACGGCACGTATGTCATTAGTTTCTTCTCTTAAACATAGTATTTTTGTTCGTATCTATGCCGGACTATTGATAGTCTGCTTGTGTGTGGCATTGTTCGCCCAATTATTGATGGACACCATCAATAAAGAGCGCGTGCAGTCTTACCGTGAAAACATGGCGACGGGTGCCTTTCATATTGTCAGTGAAGGCATTGCGCATCAAGAGAGTGACTCTCAGCGCGAATATTGGTTGTCTGATGCGAGTAGCTTATTTGGCGCAGAATTTAGTATTGTGCCGATTAATGAGGTCGATTTTAATGCCAGTGAGCTGCGGCGCTTTGAGAAAGGCAATACTGTCGTTCGCTATGTCAGCCAGCCTGTTTATGCCGATGTCTATTATCGTTTGCCAGACAATCTAAATGTTTTAACGGCGCGCATATCGCAAGTGACTGAACAACAAGTACGTGCCATCGCTGTATTTTTGCTCGATGACTTATCGTACCATGCTACCTTGTCTGATAAGCGGGCGCGCTTGGCTGAGCTAGAGAAAAAGTTTGCTTTTCCCTTAGAATTTAAAGCGGTCACTACGCTCAATTTAGATCCGGATCAGATGGCACGTTTGCGCCGCGATGAGGTGGTCATTTTATTACAAGATACCAATACCAGTAAAAGTAACTCCTCAATCAAAGTCGTTGTACCGTCTGAAATCAATGATATGGCGATTTTAATTGGTCCGGTGCCGTTATTTAACTGGTTCCCGCTCAATCTGATTGTTAGTATGATTTTGATTAGTATGTTTTTAATCAGCTTGGGCGTATATGCGCTTATTTTCCCGCTCGAACGCAAATTGCAATTGATTCAAGTCGGTGTCAACGAGGTTAGTAAAGGCAATCTTGATATTAAAGTGCAGGTCATCGGCCAAGATGAGATTGCGCGCTTATCTGCGACCTTTAATGCGATGACAGCACATATTAAGCGTCTGATTGAATCGCAGCGTGAGCTGACGCGTGCGGTATCGCATGAACTGCGTACACCCGTTGCTCGTATTCGTTTTGCCGTCGATATGCTGGCAGATACTGATGATGAAGATTCACGCTTTATGCAGCGTGATTTTATTGATGAGGATATCGAAGCGCTTAACGGCTTGATTGATGAGATTTTAACTTACGCCAAGCTTGAAGAGGGCTCACCGAAACTAGATTTAGAGCCGGTCAATTTGCGAGAGTTGCTCGAGCAAATTGAGCGTGAAACCAATGCTTTAGGTAAGCCTATCAAAATAGTGACCAACCTGCCCAATGCTAAAGTAACGGCGGTTGCCGATAGACGTTATCTACATCGGGTAATTCAGAATCTAGCCGGTAACGCGCTACGTTATGCAGAGACGACCATTATCATTAGTGCTGGGGTCAAAAAAGGCAATGCTTTTGTCAGTGTGGAAGATGACGGTCACGGTATTCCAGAAGAAGACCGTGAAAAAGTCTTTATTCCGTTTTCACGCCTGGACGATAGCCGTACCCGAGCGTCTGGTGGCTATGGTTTAGGTCTGTCTATTGTGTCGCGTATCGCCTTTTGGTTTAATGGCAATATGAAAGTCGGCGAGAGCCGTGAGCTTGGCGGCGCCCGCTTTGTCATGACCTGGCCTATCAAACCATTGACCCAAGTGCTTGCTGCTGATGAGCTTACCCAAGAAAAAAGCAACCGCGATTTTGATGCTTAATTAAGTCTATTTGAATGGCAATGATTACTAGGCATTAAAAGTGCTTAAACTTGTTTTGGTAGTGTGACTGGTAGAAGCTGATACATCATTGGTTAAAAAAGCCGTGTTTAATGATTAATTAACAACTGATGGTTTATGACAGCTTTTAAAGCAGATTAAAAATAGAGGAGGGCAAAGGATGCCGTATTTATTTGGTGGTTTAGTGGTATTGAACGCAGCAGCGCTCGGTTATTATTTATTCCTGCAACAGCCAACCAGCACTGAGACGCTAAAGGCTGCGCAGAATGAAATAACCCAGCCTTTAGCCTTTACCAATAGTGCGGAGTATATTCCGCCTATCATTGGTACTAGAGAGTAGTACGGCTCGTTTGGCTGACAACTAATAATTCACAATGAATAACTATTAACCAAACTTTGGCTGTGATGTCATTATTGTTTATCTACAGATCATTTATCTACAGATCATTTATCTACAGATCATTTATCTACAGATTATTTATATTATCATCAGGGATAGATGATTTGTCGTTTTCAACATCTAATGGCGGCTCACCTGCCACTTTAGAGATGAGTGGGATGCGCACACAGACTTGTAGCCCGCCATCTGGATGATTAATCGCCTCAACCGTCCCATGATGTAAGCGCGCAATACGGTCGACAATCGCCAGACCAAGCCCGCTACCTTGCGTGGTACGCGCTGATTCGCCACGCTCAAACGGTTGCATGACACGCTCTAACTGGTCTTCTGCGACCCCATCGCCACAGTCGCGCACACATATCACCAATTGCTCTTTTGCTTCTTTATTGACCTCGTTTTCAGTCACCACATCGCTGTCTTCTATCTCAGCCGTCTCTATAAAGGTCGGTACGACGGTCGCTGATAAATAAATCGGTGCTTTGCCGTAACGCTTGGCATTATTGACCAGATTGATAACCAAGCGTTTAATTGACATCGGCCGTATAGGAACCACTTTGTGACATTCAGACTGGTAAATAAATTCCAGCGGCGCAAATTGCACCATGATTTCATTAAAGATGGTATCTAAATTGGTCAAACGTACCGGCTCATCGGAACCATCTTTCATAAAGGAGATAAACTGCTCTAAAATCGCATCCATATCCTCGATATCGTAAATCAAACCTTCACGGAAAAAATCATCAGGCAGCATCTCAGCGGTCAAGCGCATACGGGTTAGCGGTGTGCGCAAATCGTGCGAGATACCGGCTAGCATAATCGTCCGCTCTTTTTGCGCTTGATTCAGAGTGGTAAATAAACGGTTAAATGCCATATTAACTTGGCGTATTTCAGTCGGTCCGTTATGGGTCGGTAACGTAGTGGCATGACCCAAGCGAATATAATTGGTTGCTGCGCGTTGCAAATACCGTAACGGACGATTTAATTGCCGTGCCAATAAAATAATAGTCAGCAAGGTCAAAATAGGCAGGCCTACTAAGAATAACCATAGTAGCGCAGGGCTATATTGCGAGTAATATACCACTGGTTCGCGAATCCAAAAGCTGGTATCACGGCTGTCTTGTACCCACAGCTGCGGCGTTGGTTTAAACTTAAAATACACTTCTACTGGCCGCCCCAACTGCGCGCCAATTTCGCGTTGTAGCACATCGGTAAACACGCCAACAAAGGCTTTATCTTCTATCGTTGGAAAGTCGCTAGGATTATTGACCACCACCACGTGCGAGTGCTGATAAATCCATTGCCGCACGGCAGGGTTATGTTTCCAGTCTTGGTTGACGCTGTTCATTAAGCGTAATTCGCTGGTCAGATAGCGCGCATGGTTTTTAAGCTCGGGTAAATACAGACTACGCCAAAAAAACGAAATCGATACCCCGACACTGATGATGACAATAAACGCCACCATTAAGGTGGTCAGCCAAGTGTTGGAGTAGGAGCGGGCAAGCCGACCTTTGCGCCGAGGTTGCGATTTTGGTGTGGTCATAAGAGTCCAAGTTGTGCGGTTTGATAGTAGGGTTTGGTCTTAGCGTTTGCTTGTAGGATAGCATAATCAAATAATGCGGTTGTTGGCTTTACCGATAGAATTAGTAGCCAATTTAATAGGGTCAAGCCCAATAAATAGACCACGAACTATGAATTATGTTTTACATGCATTGCTATTTAAGCTATTGTTAATAAATAATTAAATAAGCACAGTTTATGTTTTCAATAAAACAAGACTGTGATATAATTATGCCCTTTTTGGTATACCTGCGAAAGAGAGAATTCACATGGTTGTTATTCGTTTAGCACGGGGCGGTGCCAAGAAACGCCCATTTTATCAAGTAGTTGTTGCTGATCAACGCCGCGCGCGTGACGGTCGCTACATTGAAAACATCGGCTTTTTTAACCCACTCGCTAAAGAGTCTGAAGAAGCAGTACGCCTAAACATGGAAGCGTACAATGCGTGGATCGCTAAAGGTGCACAACCTTCAGATCGCGTTGCTTCATTAGCAAAAGCTTATAACAAGTCTGTAGCTCAAACTGAAGCAACTGCTTAAGTTTTGGCTACTAAGTACTGATAGCGTGATGTTTGCGTTTATTAGTCGACTTTAGAAAACATAGCGTAACTGGTCTGACCAGGGTGCGCCATTAACTGTTTATTACTTTTGATTGCGTTTATCGCTTTTGATTGAACTGTATTCAGCATTGCTGTTTTAATTATTGTTAGGTTAGCCGTTATGTCATCTGTTCCAAACGCTAGTGCACTTATGAAAATCGGTCAGCTAAAAAAGCCTTATGGCATTAAAGGCTGGCTGTGGGTATTTAGCGATACGGATGATCGTACGGCAATATTTGACATGCAGCCTTGGTGGATGAAAACTGCTACTGGCATGAAGCCTTTGACCGTAAAGGCTTGGCGTGAGCAAGGGACAGGCATTGTCGCTCAATTTGAGCAAATCCCTGACCGTAACCTTGCTGAGACCATGAATGGGGTAACCCTTTGGGTCGAACAAAACGTTTTGCCAGAAACAGCGGAAGACGAATATTATTGGTCGGATTTGGTCAGCTTGCGCGTGATAAATGAGCAAGATGAGTATCTAGGCAATATCACTGAAATGTTTGAAACCGGAGCCCATGACATCATGCGCGTAACGGCAAATTCAGACAGTTTGGATAAAGAAGAGCGCCTGATACCGTGGCATAAGCAAACAGTGATTGAAGTCAATATGACTGAAAAAACCGTGCTTGTGGCATGGCCAAGTGATTATTAATAATAAGCAATTATTAATCAGTAATGGTTAATAAGGTCTTATTAAGACAAGCTGTAGTGAGATAAGTTTCGGCTTTATCATTAAAAATTGTTAATAGTCACACCGATTTATTTAGCCACTGTTATCCATTGTGCAAGTAGACATCAGATGTATTTTGCCGTGATTAGTATTTTCCCTGAAATGTTTGCCACGATTCGTGAGTTTGGAATCACGGGACGGGCAGTCACTCAGGAGCAAGTCACGATTGAATGCATCAACCCGCGTGATTATACCACTGATAATTATCGCCGTATTGATGAGCGCCCGTATGGCGGCGGTCCTGGCATGGTGATGATGGCTGAGCCATTATCCCAAGCCATTGAGGATGCCCGCCTACGAGCCAGTCAGCACGGCTGCCGTGTCGATAGTGAGCATTGTCCGGTGATATATATGTCACCACAAGGCAAAACGCTCAGCGAGAGTAGTGTGGTCAGTATGACTGAGTACGATGGCATGATTTTATTATGCGGTCGTTACGAAGGTATTGATGAGCGCTTACTGTCGCAGTATGTCGACATGGAGATATCGCTCGGTGATTATGTCTTAACGGGTGGTGAGCTACCAGCCATGGTACTGATGGATAGTGTGATACGTCGTCTGCCTGATATTATGGGTGATGATAAGTCAGCTGAGCAAGACTCGTTCGTCGATGGCTTGCTTGATTGTCCACATTATACTAAGCCGCATGAGTTTGCTGGTATGGCGGTTCCTGAAGTATTGCTTTCAGGACATCATGCCAATATCGCTAAGTGGCGCTTTAGCCAACAGGTCAGCCGCACGCAAGCGCGGCGTCCCGATTTATGGCAAGCGTTTACCCCAACGGTAGAGCAAGCAAAGTGGCTTAAAGCATTGGCTAAAGCAGATAAAAAGCCACGTTAATAGCGGTTAAAAACATAAACAGTTAAGCAATAAAATTTTGAGCAGTAATAAAACGAGTCATAGCATAATGGCCGTTTGTCATAACCCATTTACGTTGTAGCTATTATTAGTCCAAGATATTAATAACAGCTATGATTAATTATTACAAACAGGTGATATGCGTCAAGCCTCTATTATCTAATGTGAGGAGATAACTCTCATGAGCAACAAGCATCCATTGGTTCAGGTCATCGAAAATGCTCAATTGATTGAGCGCCCAAGCTTTGCACCCGGCGATACCGTTGTGGTTCAAGTAAAAGTACGTGAAGGTGAGCGTGAGCGTTTACAGGCTTTTGAAGGCGTTGTAATTGCTAAGCGTAACCGCGGTCTAAACTCAGCATTTACCGTTCGTAAAATTTCAAGCGGTGTTGGTGTTGAGCGTGCATTCCAATTGCATTCACCAATCATTGATAGCATTGAAGTGAAACGCCGTGGCGCAGTTCGCCGTGCGAAACTATACTACTTACGTGAGCGCTCTGGTAAATCAGCACGTATCCGCGAAAAGTTGGTTGCTCGTGCTCCTAAAGCGGCTCAGAAAAAAACTGACGCTTAGACTGTACCGAGTATCTGATTTTAAGCATCGCGCTTAAAATTACTTATATGATTTGGCCGTTTATTGTGCGGCTGCATTATGAAGTAAAAGTAGATACAAGCCCTTATTCATAGGTTTATTTATAAATAAGCGGGCCATACCAAAAAAGACAAAACCCCAATCTGTGCGCATGCCAGATTGGGGTTTTTGTATGTGGGGCTTTATTTTAATTGAACGCTTTAAACTTAACGTTAGCTTTCGAGGTTGTCTATACGGTTGGTTTGGTCTTTAGATTTGCTGTACTTACGCAGTCGAATATAAAGGGTCTTAGTCACAGTCGCGATGACTTTCTGTTGTTCATCAACGATATCGACCTTATATTCACGAAATACCGGCTCACCTTCTTTTGCCAATTCCTGAATAGTAATAATCTCAGCGCTAGGGATTTTCATGCGCGCGGTGACTTTGCTATTGCCAGGGGCGATAAATTCAATGTGTGAGCTTTTATCCCAAACCACGTAGCTGCTACCGAGTTGGTGCATCAGCATCAGCATATAAAATGGATCAACCATCGAATATAGACTGCCACCAAACTGGGTGCCAACGATATTCTTATTTAAGCTATTTAGCCCCATGTTGACCACGCATAGGCCTTGGTCTAGGTTGATATGCTCAATCTTGATACCGGCACCGATGTAGGGCGCATAAGTGTTGATACGCAATTTAAGCAAATAAGGGGTGAGTAATGGCATGATGTTTTTTTTGGCATTACGTTTCAGCGTTTCAAGATTTTTAGGCAGTAAACTCATCAATATTTCCTATTGGCTTTTCCGGTTTTGCTAATCTTATCGTATGAATTTTTTTATCGTATGGAGTATTTTTATTGTATGCAGTCAACCTTGACCGCCATGCTTGCTGCTTTTAAATACGAGCTACCAAGCAATGAGCGATAAAAAGATATTTATCATAGTGAAAAACACCTAAGCTCACCAGCTTTAAAGCGTAACAAGCGCAAAATGACCATGATACCGCTTATCGTTTCCGTGGATTCATTACATTTTTATGGGTGTTACCTGCTAAGCCATAATAAATAATTTTCATAACGATACGTATGGTATCTTTTCATCTATAAGGCCTCGCATTATCCTTGCCGATGCCTTACAATAGCCGCAATTTTGTTTTGGGCAGCGTGATATTTACCCGCTCTTAGGGTAGTAGCGCCGCTCAAACCTCAGTCGACATAAGGAAATGTGATGAGTGGTACACAGCTTCCCGCCTCAGGGTCCAACCCGCAGCAACCAACCCCTTCTGATAGTGATTTGCAAGACAGCTATGTAGACTTACATAAGCCCAATTCTAGTTTTAAAAATCGTAACGCCTATCTCAATCATGAACTGCAAATCATGCAGCCGAAACGCTGGCGGCCCAATCTGCCGTTCCGTGATTATCGTTTTGAGTATGAAGATACGATTCCGGCGATGGCCGCGACCATTGGTAAAGTGGTGATGGTAGGTGCTATTGCGGCAACCTTTGCCGGTCCTCTCGGTTTGAGCGATGCTTTTGTCCTAGAAAACGTGCGTTATGAGCTGCTCATCGTGGCGTTTTTTGTCATTTTATTCTCAGGTTTCCTACTACCAACTGCTAACCTTGCCGGTACGCACGGTCCACTGATTCCGCTCATTCCTATCGTCGTTGCTGCTGGCGGTCACCCAATGGCCTTTGGTCTGCTTATCGGTGCTTTTGGCTTGTTACTTGCCATCAGTAAAGGGGGCAGTCTGCTGGCAAACTTGACCAGTAAAGGCGTGTGCGGTGGCTTGCTCCTGTATCTGGGCTTTATTGGTACCATCTCGCAAGTCAAAAACTTGTTTGCATGGGCAGAGGGCATTGGCATGGCGCATATTGCTTTTGTAGTGATTTTGCTGACGATTATATTGTATGCGGTCTTAGAGAACTTCCAAAAGCGCTGGCTTGCAGTGCCGTTAAGCTGTCTGTTAGGTGGCGGGGTTGCCTTTGCGATGGGCGCACCCTTTGTTTTTGAAACGGCACCGGGTTTACCGCACATGAACCCTATGTATTGGTGGGGTGAAGATACCGGTTGGATGCTCGGATTGCCAACCATTGAAAGCTTCGTTGTGGTGTTACCCTTTGCGGTGTTGGCCGTCGCCATGTGGTCGCCAGACTTTTTAGGTCATCAAGTTTTTCAAAAAATCAGCTATCCAAAACGCACTGAGCGCGTGCTTATGGATATCGATGATACGATGACCAGTGCTTCTATTCGTCAGGTCGCAGGCTCTTTATTAGGCGGTGCAAACTTTGCGTCGTCATGGGGCACGTATATTGTACCTGCGGCAATTGCCAAGCGTCCTATTCCAGCCGGTGCGGTATTAACGGGCGTATTTTGTCTTATTGCCGGTATTTGGGGTTATCCAATGGATTTGGCGATTTGGGAACCAGTAATGTGCGTGGCGCTGATTGTTGGTGTCTTTATCCCATTGCTTGAAGCAGGGATGGAGATGACACGCGAGGGTAAAACCACTCAGTCTGCTGCTATTGTTGTCTTTGCCTCAGCCTTGGTAAATCCAGCCTTTGGTTGGTCCATTACCCTAGTACTGGATAATTTAGGCTTAATTGGCTCGAAAGAGCGCAGTGCTAATCTGACTAAAATGAGCCGCTGGATTATTCCTGTAGTCACGTTTGTGATATTAACAGGGGTTATGGCAATCGTCGGTATGTTGCCAGGTATCCCAGCACTATTACCAAATTTCCGTCACTAGTCGCACTGTAGGGTTATTTTTCTGCAAAAAGTCAGCCTTGGTGCTGGCTTTTTTTATGGTTGTTGCTAAGCTGATAAAGGTTCTTGTAAAACACTCACTATCGCCCCATAAATAGCTATATATCAGTATCTTGAGAGCAGTAAATTCTATGGTTAATGTCTCAGCATCGAGTCTCGTCGACGATAAAAAAGCCCGTCTTAAGCATTTGATTCAGCGCCTGCCAAATTTGCCAGGGGTATATAAAATGCTCGGTAAAAATGGCGATATTTTATATGTCGGTAAAGCCAAGTCGCTTAAAAGTCGCGTCAACAGCTACTTTGCTAAGACTATTGACCATCCAAAGACGCGAGCGTTAGTCGCGCGGATTCATAATATCGAAACCATTATTACCCGTAGTGAAACCGAAGCGCTGCTGCTCGAGCAAAATCTGATTAAAGAACACCGTCCGCCTTATAACGTGCTATTGCGTGATGATAAATCTTACCTTTATGTGTTTATCTCAGCCGATAAACCTTATCCCAGATTGGCTTATGGGCGCGGCAAAGGTAATCACCAAAAAGGCCGGTTTTTTGGTCCTTTCCCTTCTGCGCATGCGGCAAAAGAGACGTTGGTGCTCATGCAAAAAATGTTTCAGATGCGCCAATGTACCAATACCTTTTTTAAACAGCGTAAGCGCCCATGCCTTGAGTATCAGATTAAGCGTTGCCGTGCGCCCTGTGTTGGTTTGGTGTCACCAGAAGAGTATAGCGAGGACGTCAATAATACCATTCGTTTCCTAAAAGGCGATTCTAGCGATATCCATAGTACGCTGATTGAAAAAATGGAAGGCGCGGCTGAAGTGTTAGATTTTGAAAAGGCGGTCTTTTATCGCGATCAGCTGTCTATGCTGCGCGAAGTCCAAGCAAAGCAAGCCGTTTATACCGTACAAGGCGAGGCAGACGTAATAGCTATTGCCAGTCAAGCAGGCATGACCTGTGTCAATGTATTGACGGTGCGTGGCGGGCGCGTGCTAGGCGGTAAGAACTATTTCCCTGATGTTGATAGCAGTGAGCCGCTTGCTGATAATTTATCTGCGTTTATTACTTCATTCTATTTTCAGGTGACCGATGACTTGCCAGCAGAGATTATCTTAAGTGATGAGCTACCCGATCAGATAGCGGTGAGTGAAGCGCTGGCAACGCATTTTGGTAGCAAGGTCGTTATTAAAACCAATGTCCGTGAGCACCGCGCTGAGTGGTTAGATTTGGCAAAACTTAATACCAATAATGCGCTAAAAACTAAACTTGGTGACTATTTAGAATTGCATGCCCGCTTTGGCGCGCTTAAAGAGGTGCTAGCAGAGGTTACTGATCGAACCATCGACCGTATCGAGTGTTTTGATATCTCGCATACCATGGGTGAGGCGACCATCGGTAGCTGTGTGGTCTTTGACCAAGGTGGCTCGCGCCGCCGTGATTATCGCCAATATGCGATTCATGATATTGTCGGCGGTGATGACTATGCGGCGATGAAGCAAGTGCTAACGCGTCGTTATAAAAAGCAGCCATTGCCTGATTTATTGCTGATTGATGGTGGTAAAGGTCAGCTCAGTATGGCAAAAGAGGTGCTGGTAGAGTTGGGCATTTTAGGCGATACCTTGCTTATCGGTGTGGCAAAGGGCGAGGGGCGTAAGGCTGGGCTTGAGGTATTGCATTTCCTTGACCACGAGCCGCTTGATTTGCCGATGGATAGTAAGGCGCTGCATTTATTAATGCATATTCGCGATGAAGCGCATCGTTTTGCCATTACTGCGCACCGTAAGAAGCGTGATAAGCGCCGTTCGTCATCAGTGCTAGAGGTCATACCGGGGCTGGGTGAAAAGCGTCGTCGTGACTTGCTTAATTACTTTGGTGGTATGCAGCAATTACTTGGTGCGTCACAGCAAGAGCTGGCTGGCGTGCAGGGAATTGGTCCGATATTGGCGAAAACTGTTTATAAAGTGCTGCATGAATAGTTTAGGCGATATGGGCTAAATTTAAGTTTCTGCTAATAAAATCCAATAACAAAAAGAGGCTGTCTTAGAATTATCTAGGACAGCCTCTTTTTCTTAATCTTTCAAATACATGAACTGCTATTATTTAGTAGCTTCTCTTTTATAAGTCACAAACTTAAAATCTAGCCCACTTTTCTCATCGTTCATTTGCTCAGATTCTGCTGCGACTACAAACTCATTTGGCAGCTCAGGATAAAAGGCATCGCCATCCGTAATGTCAGTATCGACATGCGTTAGCTCGACACGGTCGGTATACATCATCGCTTCTTTAAACACGCGCTCGCCGCCGATAACCCAAATGGTATCAAGGTGCGCACCATGAGCCAAACTTGCTGCTTGGGTGAGTGCATCGTCTAAATTATGCATCACATAAGCTTTTTCACTACCGACCAAGCCACTTTTCTCGGCATAATCTAATTGGCTGGTGATGATAAAGCTGATACGTTTTGGCAATGGTCTGCTGCCCATTGACTCAAAAGTCTTACGACCCATGATGACGATACCTTGTATCGCGCCATCGCTTTGCTTGGTCGTCATGCTTTTAAAATGCTGCAAGTCTGCAGAGATATGCCACGGTAGCTCATTCCCTTTGCCGATACAGCGATTGCTACTGATAGCCGCAATCTGGGCAACTTCGGTATTGGCATAACTCATAACATATCCTTTTTATTGTTTTTTAACATTCAAGCGATAAAAACTTAGACGGCAACTTTGGCTTTAATGGCAGGATGCGACTCATATCCATCGACGCTGATATCGTCATAGTTAAAGGCAAAAATATCGGTCACATCAGGATTCAGGGTCAAAGTTGGCAAGCTATAAAGCTCACGTGTCAGTTGCAGCTCAACTTGCTCGCGATGGTTTTGGTAAATATGACAATCGCCACCCGTCCAAACAAATTCACCAACTTCTAAACCACACACTTGCGCCACCATATGGGTAAGCAAGGCGTAGCTAGCGATATTAAATGGCACACCTAGGAATAAATCCGCTGAGCGTTGATAAAGCTGGCATGACAGTTTATTGTCCGCGACAAAAAACTGAAATAAAGTATGACAAGGTGGCAACGCAACTTGCTCCGCTTCAGCGGGGTTCCAACCAGAAACGATTAAGCGGCGCGAGTTGGGGTTGTTCTTTATTTGCTCAATAACTTGGGTGATTTGATCGACGCCATCGTTCTCATAGCTGCCATCTTCACGCTTGGTCGCGCCATAATTGCGCCATTGATGACCATAAATAGGGCCGAGGTCGCCCGCTGGACGGTTAAAGCGCGCGGTTTGTTCAGCGGTCGCCCATTCGTTCCAGATGCGCACGTTATTTTCTTGTAAATAATCGACGTGGGTGCTGCCACTTAAAAACCAAAATAGCTCATAAACGATGGATTTAAAATGGACTTTTTTGGTGGTTAATAAGGGAAATCCATCGGCTAAGTCAAAACGTAGCTGCGCACCAAAGTGACTCAGCGTACCGGTGCCAGTACGATCGCCTTTTTCAGTGCCATGAGTAAGGACGTGTTGTAGCAAGTCTAAATAGGCTTGCTCATTTTTACTGTTATGGTAATGACTGCTCATAAAATTGCTCTTTTACGCTGTGAAAACGTCTCTTTAATTCAGTTCTCAAGAATATAGTTCTTAAAAACATAGTTTTTAAAATAATGCTTAATATAGCTTTAATAGGGTAGTTGTTGCTAAATAGGGCTTAATAAGCTGACTGTTTACCCCAATCATAAATACCGCGTTTATAAGCGTAAATCAGCATGATTAAGCCTGCGATAATCATCGGTGCGCTTAAGAGCTGCCCTTTGGTCATCCAGCCTAATAAGATAAAGCCTTGGTCAGCGTCTGGCTGACGGAAGAACTCGATGATAAAGCGGCTGATACCGTAGCCCAATAAGAAGACCGCGGATGCTGCCATCCGTGGGCGCGGTTTTGATGAATACCACCATAAAAAGATAAATAGTAGCAGACCCTCAGCAAAGGCTTCGTATAGCTGCGATGGATGACGCGGTAGTAAATACTGTCCATTTACCTCAAGCATTAATTCTTGTAGCTCAGGATTGCTCTGTAATTGCTCCATATCAAAGGCAGCGGCTTGCGGGAAATAAGTCAGCCAGTTGTAGCCACCGTCTGAGACGCGCCCCCATAGCTCACCATTGATATAGTTACCGATGCGACCGAATAATAAGCCCGTCGGCACGCAAGGCACGATAAAATCAAACACTTGAAAGGCAGTCTTTTTATACTTACGAGCAAAGAACCACATGCCTAGCATGACGCCGATAAAACCACCGTGGAAAGACATACCGCCTTCCCAAACTCGTAACAGATACGCAGGGTTTTGTAAAAGCTCGCCGAATTGATAAAACAGCACATAGCCGATACGACCGCCTAAAATGACGCCAAGCGCCCCATAAAAGACCAAATCAGAGACCATATCGGTGGTCCAATTGTCGCGTTTGGTGCTGCGATACCAAGCAAGACCATAAGCGGCAGCAAAGGCCAACAGATACATTAAGCCATACCAGTGCACTTCTACTGGTCCCAAAGATAGCGCTACGGGATCATACTGAGGGTGAATCATCATAAGAGCATCATATTATTGATAATGGAATGTAGCTCATAATAGCAAAATTCATCCGTTGCGAATACTGTGATAAGTGAATGGTTAATTGAATGGATAGCAAAGCGTTGCAAAAACCGATAAGATGAAAAAAAGCGCCTCAATTTTTAAGGAACCCTTATGCAGCCATATTTATCGAAACTATCCTTGCTAGGCGTAGTAGCATCAGGCCTAGCGCTGTGGGTTCCTATAAATGCACAAGCAGCGATGAGCAATATTGATAACATTACCATTTATCAAGGCTTAGCCAGCGTAACGCGTTCCTTGCCCATTAATGGTAGCGGCGAGCAAACGCTGGTTTTTTCTTGCTTATCGCCGACTATTGACCCGGAAAGTATCAGCGTTCAAGCATTGGGCAATGTCAATGTTGGCGAATTCAGTATCGAAACGTTGAGCGCTGAGCAAGCGGCACAATGTCAATATGGCCAATATCAAGGCGATACTAAAATACAGAGCCAAAAAAACAATCTCACCGATATCAGCGCTGAATTAGAAGCGGCACGTTTAACCAAAGCCTATTTGCAAAACCTTACTAAAGTGACGCAAATTAATACGGCTGGTACTCTTGCGAATAATGCCCGTGATTTAGAAACGCAAGCGGCAAGTATTAATAAAAGGATAGTCGAGCTACAACAGCGAGAAGCGCAAGCGAAAGATGCGCTCAATCAGCTGCTAGCCGGCAATACTACCTCGAAACAGAATAGTGTGACCCAAGTCAGTGTACGTACTGCCAGTCGCACGCCAAGCACCGTTAAACTGCACTATCAAGTGCGCGGTGCCAGTTGGGAGCCGACTTATCAAGCGCGCTTAAATACCGATAGTAAGCAGCTGAATATCACCGCTTCTGCCATCATCACCCAACAAACGGGAGAGAACTGGAACAACGTGCCGGTTATCTTAAGCACCGTTAATCCCAATCAAACGACCACTAGCCAGTTGCCAAGAGTTGAGCGCTTGTCGTTATATGAGGAAGAGCAGGCTAAGTTAAGCCGTTATGCACAACCAATGATGGAAGCAGCGCCAGTGGTCGTGTCTGCAAGAGACAATTATGGTGGAGCAGGGGCTGCAGAGATGCCACCGCTACCGAGCTTTAGCGTCAGCAGTCAAAATAAAAATGGCATCACCGAATATAGACTGCCGCAGCGTGTGAGTATTCCAAGTGACGGCAGACGCGTACGCACGGTCATTGATGAGCAATCTGGCACCAGTAAGCTTTGGCTACGTAGCACGCCAAGTGCTGAGACCGCCGCTTATTGGTATGCATCCGCGCCGTTTTTGACGCCCGCTTGGGCTGATGGCTCATTGCAGTTATACCGCGACGATAACTATGTTGGACAGTCGCGCTATAATTATCAAAACCTAAAAGAGCAGGGTATCGGTTTTGGTATTGACCCAAGTTTACTGGTGAAGCAGCTGACCGATGAGAATAAACAAGGCGATAAAGGCGTGTTTAACCGTCAGCAAACCAAAACCATCACCCAAGCTTATCAGTTTACCAATCAGCACAATCGTAGCGTGCGCTTGCAAGTGTTAAGCGCTGAGCCGGTTAGTAGTGATGACAGCATTAAAGTCACTGCGGCGCACACGCCAGCTATTAGCCAAAAAGACTGGAATGATAATAAAGGCATGGTCGCTTGGGAGTTTGATTTACCAAGTAAACAAGCGCAAGTCGTGCAATCGACGTATCAAATCAGCTACCCTGCCGATAAAAAATTAAGCACGAATTAATGTTAAACCAGAACCATATAATTGACTCAATTTAAAAAGAATACAGTGCTGATGGGAGTGCTGCTGGGATAAATTTTGTGAAGCCTCTGGAGTGCGAAGCGCACAGCAAGCGAGAAAATTTTATCCCAGCAGAACGCTATTTTGAACGACCCTCTTTTATGTTGAAACACCACCTAATAATCTTATAAAAGGAAAACTATGTGTATTGTCGCCATTGCTTGGCAGTTATTTGATGAGCTACCTTTGGTCTTACTGTCCAATCGTGATGAGTTTTTGCAGCGTCCGACAGAGCCGCTCCATCAGTGGGCGGATAAGCCTGTTTATGCAGGGCGTGATAAGCAAAGTGGCGGCACATGGCTTGGTATACATCAAGAGCCATATGGCAATTTTTACGAGCAAAATGGTCGCTGGGCGGCGGTATTAAACTTTCGAGATGGTGTGCAAGCAAGTAATGACGAACGCTCGCGCGGTGAGTTGGTCACCGATTTCTTGACCAGTACGCTAAGCCCGATGGATTTTGCTCGGCAAATTAGTCTGCAGGATTACGCAGGCTTTAACCTTATTATTGGTGATGCGGCGCAAGCGGTGATTGTCAATAATCGTGGTCATGCACCGACGCCGCTATACGCTGGATTGCATGTGCTATCCAATGGTCAACCAGAAGAAGCTTGGTTTAAAACCGAACGCCTCCGCGGTCGCTTACGCCAAGAAGTCATACCGTTGATTGCTGAAAATAGCGCTCCTGAGTATTGGCAAGAAGCGGCGTTTGCAGTGATGTCCGATAAAACGCCAGCGCCAGAAAATAAATTACCCGAAACGGGTGTTGCTAAGCAGATTGAGCAAGCACTATCTTCTATTTATATTGAGCCCATTGCTTTGTTTAGCATGGATGCTACCGTCCCGACATACGGTACTCGCACCCAAAGTATTCTGACTTTAAATCAATCTCCAAGTCCTATCGATGCCGAACCTATCTTACGTGCTCAACTACAGAGTCGAGAATATGAGTAATTTATATATTGTCATTTTACTATGACTGATGGCTAGGCTTTTCTAGTTATTATTTAAGCCTTATTGCAGAGGTAATTATAAATCCCCAATATATTTAGGGATTTACCTGTTAATAGTGACTCTGATGACATAAACTGGATATATAGGTCATTTAAGCGCCATTAATAATGCCTACTATCCTCTAATCAGAGGTTAGTTTAACAAGGAGTACGATATGACTATGATGAAATCATTAATATTCGTTGAGCCAGGTAAAATTGAAATTGTTGATAAGAAAATTCCTGATGTCGGCCCGAACGATGCTTTATTAAAAATTACCACTACGACGATTTGTGGTACCGATATTCATATTTTTAAAGGTGAGTATGCTGTTGCAAAAGGATTGACAATTGGGCATGAACCGGTAGGGATTATTGAAAAGCTAGGTAGTGCAGTGATGGGTTATAAAGAAGGGCAACGAGTCATCGCTGGCGCGATTTGTCCAACATTTACCTCTTATGCTAGCCAAGATGGCTTCCCCTCACAAGATGGTGGCTATCTTGATGCCGATGGCAAATGCTCTTGTCATGGTTATAAAGCGACCGGCGGTTGGCGCTTTGGTAATCACATTGATGGTACGCAAGCAGAGTATGTGCTAGTGCCTGATGCACAGGCCAATCTATGTCCAGTGCCAGATGGATTGACGGATGAGCAAGTGCTGATGTGTCCTGACATTATGTCAACAGGCTTCAAGGGGGCAGAAAACGCTAATATTCAGATCGGTGATGTTGTCGCTATCTTTGCACAGGGGCCTATTGGCTTATGTGCTACTGCTGGGGCAAGGCTCAAAGGTGCGTCACTGATTATCGCTGTTGATGGTAACAATCAGCGTCTAGCGATGGCGAAGAAATTAGGAGCGGACATTACGCTTAATTTCACAGAAGTTGATGTGGTTGATGAAATTATGAAAATCACTGGTGGGCGTGGTGTCGATAGTAGTATCGAAGCATTAGGTTTGCAAGCTACCTTTAATCAATGCATCAAGATATTAAAACCGGGTGGAACTTTTTCAAGTCTTGGCGTTTATTCTGAGGATTTAGTCATTCCAATAGCGAATTTCGCTGCTGGTCTTGGCGATCACACGATTCGTACGGCACTTTGTCCAGGTGGTAAGGAACGCATGCGTCGTTTGCTGAATGTCATTGAGTCAGGTCGTGTGGATTTATCAGAGATGGTGACACATACTTATGCGCTAGACGATATTGTAGAAGCATATGATTTATTTATGCATCAGCGTGATGGGGTCTTAAAAGTTGCTATCAAACCATAATTTTAGCAATTATAAATACGAAAAAGCCTGTATCGAGTGATACAGGCTTTTTCGTATTTACTACTAAAACAATAAATTTAACTATTTATTCCACCAACAAATGGTTGTTTTGTTCTGGAATAATCAGTTCTTGTTTAAGCGGTAGTTCGCGCACCAATTCTTGCAAGGCGCGACGATATACCCCACGTTTAAAATGAATCACTTGTCCGAGTGGATACCAGTAGCTGACCCATTGCCAATGGTCAAATTCTGGTTTACCCTCATCAAAGCGGATATGTTGAGTATTCGGCTCATCTAAGCGCAGCAAAAACCATTTTTGTTTTTGCCCAATACACAAAGGATACTGCCCATGACGCACATAACGTTTCGGCAGGCGGTAGCGCAACCAATCTTGCGTGACCGCCAGTAAATCCACGTGACGCGGATGTAAGCCGACCTCCTCCCAGAGCTCGCGATACATCGCATCCATCGGCGTCTCCCCGCGGTCGATGCCGCCTTGAGGGAACTGCCAAGCGTTGTGACCAATACGTTTTGCCCACAGAACTTGCCCTTGTGTATTTGCCAAGATGATGCCGACATTGGCACGAAAGCCGTCTGCATCTATCATGACTAAACCCTTTTAAATTGTTTAAAAATAGCTTATTTCAACAAGGTACAGTGACAGCAATCATAATTATTATAGGGTGACTGTTATCGATACCATGGCAAAATAAGATTCATTACCGTTATTAAACCAAGAAACAACCCAAATGTGTAACAGTATTTTGCTATAAAATGTTTCACAAGATTAATACTTTAAAATCAGTGGGTTATAATTAGACTTTTGTAAGTTTTTTATGATGGATCTTATACGAGTAATAAGTTTGAATAATATTATCGTGATAAATACTTAACAATCAGATTCAGGGTGAAATGGTGATTTCTAAAAGACATGCGCTGAAACGGTTTATAAAAGGTAAACAAGGATATGGCTTTATAAATCTCGTTTTGGCTTATGCTACACTAGCAAAAGACATTATTTTTCTAAAAGACATTATTTTTCCAAAAGACATTGTTCTTCAAAAAATAAGAAACCGTTACTATTCAAATTAAAAACCATGTGAATTAAGAAGCATGCGCATTCAAAATCGTAGCAATTAAAACAAGGAATATTGAAAATGTCAGAGTCAAAAGCAAGCGTTACGTGGCAAGAAAATAAAGCCTTTATGGGTGTGTCACCATCAGGGCATAACGTCCAAATCGATGCCGATAAAGAAAAAGGCGCCAGCCCAATGGAGCTGATTTTATTAGGGCTTGGTGGCTGTGCAAGCTATGACGTGGTTGCAATTTTACAAAAGTCGCGCCAAGAAGTGACAGACGTACGCTGTGAGCTGACTGCGCAGCGTGCCGAAACCGTGCCAGCCGTTTATACTGACATTCATATGCATTTTGTGGTGACCGGACAAGATGTCAAAGAAAGCCAGGTAGAAAAGGCAATCAAACTGTCTGCAGAAAAATACTGCTCAGCCAGTCGGATGCTAGTACAGGGCGGCGTCAATGTGACTCATGATTTTGAAGTCATTGCAGGATAGGGAAGATTATACTAATGAGTCTATTCTTTGGGTTGATTCCCGATAGCGCAGCGTCAGGTATTTGGGCAATGGTAGTGGCAAGTTTGCTGCCCCTAGTGATGGCGCTGACGGCAAAAGCAATTGGTGGCTTTAATTTGGCTGATAATGCCCATCCGCGTGATTTTTTACAAGGGACGACGGGAGCTGCCGCGCGGGCTAATGCCGCCCAGCAAAACAGCTATGAGACCTTGCCTATATTTTTGGCGGCAGTGTTGATTGCGATGCTGTTTTTTGTACCGCAATTAATTATTAATACCATCGCTTGGCTTTATGTGCTGATTCGTATTGGTTTTTGCGTGGCCTATATTACCAATTTGGCCACCTTTCGCTCTATTCTTTGGACACTATCGATGGCCTGCTCATTGATGTTATTTTATTTAGCGATTCGGGTCAGTATGTAAGCCGATTAGCCTGAGCGCGCTGTTGTAAAACGGGCTATTTTAAAATGCGCTGTTTTAGCAATAGAGTATGTTATCAATAAGGTAGTGATTCCTTAAGCAACGCTTGCTTGTAGCGCCTTGATAATCACTGCTTTATTTTTTTCTCGTTTGATATCGTCCCATACTGTTTTCGCCTCGCTATAGCCTTTGGTCAGCATCGCTAACCACTGCTTATAACGACCGACTAAAACCACATCGCTTTTCGCCGCACCTTCTAAAAACTTAATCTGATGGGTAATTAAATCTTGCCACAATAATGTCGCCGTATTTTCTAGGTTTTTAGAACTGTCAGTATTGAGCTGGGCAACCAAGTCGGGACGGGTAACGGCTCCGCGACCAAGCATCAGATGCGTCGTACCAGACTGCGCCATACAGTTTTGCGCATGCTCACTCTTCCAAATCTCGCCATTGGCAATCACTGGAATATCTAAGGTATTAAAATTCTGAATTTTATCCCAATAAGCCGGCGGCTTATAACCTTGGGTTTTGGTACGTGCGTGAATGGTTAGCCAATCGGCGCCGCTCGCAGCAATGGCAGCTTTGATATCATCCATGCGACTGGTATCGGTATAGCCCAAGCGAATCTTTGCGGATACGGGAAGATGAGCAGGAACCGCTTGGCGTACGGCGCTGATAATCTCATACATCACTTCGGGCTCATCAAGTAGCACTGAACCACCGCGATGGCTGTTGACCGTTTTAGCCGGACAACCAAAGTTGATATCAATCGCCGGCGCACCAAGCTCACACGCATAGGCGGCGTTTTCTGCCATCAATTGCGCTTCGCTACCGAGTAGCTGAATATGAATCGGCGTACCGGATGCGGTTTTGGCATCATGATGTAGTTCTGGCACGTATTTATAAAAAACGTGCGCTGGCAATACATGCTGAGTGACGCGAATAAATTCACTGACCGACCAATCATAAGGGCGACCCAAGTCTGACGCAATTTGGGTTAGGATTTGGCGCATTAAAGGATCGGTTAAGCCTTCCATAGGCGCAAGGAGACGAACGGGGTTGGCAAACAAGCGCTGAATAGTGTGTTGACGCTCTTGTAGTGCTTGAGATAAAGATGGGGTGTTATTCATGGTTGGTAAGCTGTTATTTATTGTAAATTGAGGGCGGCAAAGACTATGAGTTGTGAGATAAAAGAGAAAACTAAGTATTACCAAAAACCACCTTTTTACCCGTCTGTAATCCTGATATCAAGTCTTTAATATTATGAATATCTAAATTGCTCTGTGCCCGCGTGCAAGCAACGTAGAGCAGACGCAATTCTTCTGGGCTAATTTTGACTGCATTGGTCGTCACATCATAATAAAAGTCATCATCAAGTTGTACTTTACCCCACTCAAGCCCTTTGGCTTTATGCGCGGTTGAGATGACATAATCGGCATTCTCGATGCTGGATAAACTGTTCACCGCTTGGCTGAGCACATTAGTCCCATGATCATCGACCAATTTGACCAAGGTTTTAAGGTCGCTGCCTTCATTGGTTTCAGAATATTCTTGGACGTCACCCCAATTATAAAAATACGCCAGCTCAGGGACGCCATACGCCGATTTACCATTTTTTAAGTTTTCGGCTGCCTGACAGAATTTAAGCATACGATCGGTATCTGCTTGCAACGCCACGCGGTGACCAAGCTTTAAGCCTGTTAGCAATTGCGACATAGCAGCAGCATTGGTGCGGCAAAGAATGGCGTCTTTTTTACTATGAACCATGCCTTTGTCGGTAGAAGACTGCTTATTTGGATTGCCTTTTAATGGCACATCTTCCTGTAAAGCTTTGAGCAAGGTATTGGCAATCTCAGCAATCGGTTCGCCAAAACGAAACGATTGGGTCAACAAGGTTTGCGGCAATGGCAGTTTTTTCATCGCATTGACCGCCCCGCGCCATTCATAAATCTGTTGATGGGCGTCACCTACATAAATCACTTGCCGTGGCTGCTGGGTCAAAATCCCCATCATCAAGGGATCGGCATCTTGCGCTTCGTCAAATAAGATAAAATCTGCGGGAATACTGGGCTTCGATAATGCCCACAATTTAAGATAAATATCATGCCCGATACCAGCAGGATGGCGCGCATCAATTGACTGTAACCAACGCTGCTCAACGGCAGGGTAGAGCATTTCACGCAGCTGCTCAGCATCAGAATCATCGAGCCAGCTTGGAAACTCAATATGCCTTGGCGCAGGATAGCTGGCGTGCGTACTACAAAAATTGCTCACCGCATCACTGACAAACCGCGACAAGCGCGCTGGCGTGAGGGTAATATATTTATTCATCCCATCCATTTGCCGACGGACTTGTACCGGTTGCAGACCCAAATCATCACCTAAACGTTTGGGTGAAAATCTTGGCAAGGACAATTTGGCGGTGATATCACGTGGTACATGACGGTAGGCTAGTGAGTGAAAGGTCCGACAATCGACGTGACCGGGGAATTTTTGCCGCGCATCGTTGGCAATTGCTTTGTTAAAGGCTAAATATAAGCCGCGACCACGCAAACGCTCACCGATTAATTTGAGCGTCGTCGTTTTCCCTGCGCCCGCATAAGCGACCACTTTAAATGACTTGTGATCCATCGCCATATTTAGCGCGTTCAGCTGCTCATCGGTGGGATCGCTCATATAAGCTGGCATAGATGCGGACATAGTAAAGCTACCTAAAAACTAGAATGGGGGCAAAAATAACGGGGGTAAAAAAAGCCACTGCATAGACAATGGCCGACTGGTCATGATGAGGATATTGATTGCAAAATATTTGCAAGCGCACAGGACAAAATAAAAAAGTTAATAGAAAATAAAGGTGGAAATAAGCAGGTTATATTAACAGATTAGCGCGTTGGCTGTTTTGCAATAAGTGTCTGATAAGTAGAGCTATTCTTTCTTCAATTCTATATCGTCTGCTGCATCAAGGCTGCGCTCTTCTTTGATTAAAATTTTTGCTAAAAATAATCCCAGCTCAAACAATAACCACATCGGAATCGCGAGCATCAACATTGACACGCCATCAGGCGGTGTAACGACCGCTGCAACGGCAAAACAGCCGACGATAATATAACGGCGTTTATCTTCTAAGCTCTGAATGGAGACGACACCCGCCAATATCAATAGTAAGGTGACCACCGGAATCTCAAACGTCAGCCCAAATACCATGAATAATTTGAGCGCAAAACTTAAATAACTGTCGATATCTGTCATCGGCAAGACGTTCTGCGGCGCAAACATGATAAAAAACTTAAGTACGCCTTTGAGTACAATAAAATAAGAGAAAGCCACGCCCGCATAAAATAAAAATATCGAGGACATCAGTACAGGAATGGCGACTTTTTTCTCTTTTTTATATAAACCGGGTGCGACAAACGACCAGATTTGATACAAAATATACGGCATGGCAAAAAAGGCCGCGACAAATATGGTCAAGCGTATCGGTGCCATAAAGTTAGAGGTGATATCGGTCGCAATCATCGTCGAGTTGGCGGGCAACTGAGCAACCAATGGGTCAGATAAAAAATCATACAGCTCGCGTGAAAATCCGACCAAGGCTAAAAATATCACCAATACCGCGACGCATATCTTAATCAGATGCCGACGTAGCTCAATCAAATGCTCGGTAATCGGCATATCGCCCAGTGAGCTTAAGATATCGCCAGAGTCCTCATTATTACTATCGACATTAATGTTATCGACAGTACTACTATCGACCTTACTGTTATCGACGTTCTCACTATCGGTATTACTATCAAGGGTTTCTGTTGCAGCCTTAATATCTGCATCCATTATTTTTTCTTGGCGGCTTTTTTTACGTTTAAATAAGCCCACTAATCATTCTCCTGCTTATTAACAGAAGCCTGTTTGGGTAAAGGACTGTTCAAATGGTTGACAGGGCTGTTTAATAAAATGTCGGCTTTATAATTGGGTAAATAGGGCGCTTGCGGCAGACGCCTTGCTTTATCATAAGCGCCCAGACGGAACCACATATTTTCCCATGGTTTGGTGCTGATATTTTGAATGTTGCTTTGCGTTGTTTGTGTAGTGATGTGTTGAGTGTCGCTATCATCATTACCTTGAGTCTCTGAAAGTTCAGGCTCTTTTGACTTTTTATCTGACCCATCACTGTCATAGGCATAGTCAAACTCTTTTGGCGCCGCGGGCGAATTATCGCCTCTTTCACCATCGTTTTTATTGTTTATGTTATCCACTTTATCGGTTGTAGGCTGATGTGCTGCTTTTAGATGCTGATTCTGCGAGGATTCAAACTCTTGCATACTGCCGCGCATCTCTGCCATTTCACGGCGCATTTCTGCTTCCGTTTGGCGAATTTTGGCCAGCTCTTTTTGCATTTGCTGGCGCGTCTCAGCTAAGTCAAGTTCCGCTTCGATTTCAGACTGCAAGGTAGAAACCGTGCGGCGAATTTTGGCATACCATTGTCCAGCGGTACGAGCCGCTTGGGGCAGTTTTTCTGGCCCCAAAACGATTAAGGCAATGACGCCAAAAAGCAATAATTCAGAAAACCCGATATCAAACATAATGTTCCGATGTCACTGTCTAGATGCTATACATTATGCTTGTCATCAACCTTAGTGGTTGTTGGGCGCTCTTCAGGGTGTGCTTTGCCATCATGGTCGAGCACCACTTGTTTTTTGGCATGTTCAGTATTTTCGTCTTTGACGGCTTCTTTAAAACCTTTGACCGCGCCGCCCAAATCTTTACCGGCATTTCTTAGTTTGGAGGTGCCAAATACGACAACCACCACCACCAATAAAATCAGCCAATGCGTAATGGAAAAACTGCCCATAATGCTATCCTTATGTCTTGGTTTTCAGTCTTTATAGGAATACGTTGAGTGTATAGAATATTGCTGTCGTACACAAAATCTATCGACAGCTTATGCGAAGTAACACGTCACACTATTATAACCTGCCGTTATGACAAAAAGGTGAAAGCAACAATAATCAAACAGGGTAATGGCTAAGCTTAAAAAACGCTAGCGCGCCGCTTTTTCATCAATACCTGAGAGACCAAAGCGTCGACCTAATTCATTTAATACCGCCTCTGACTCGATATCGAACCAAGCCAAACCTACTAAAGTATGGAACCAGACATCAGCGACTTCATAGATAAGCTCATGACGCGCTTCGTCATATTGGGTTTTATCAGTGCTTTCATCGCAATTGGCAAAGTCTTTAGCAGCGATGATGCTCTCTGTACTTTCTTCACCGACTTTTTCTAATATTTTATTTAAACCCTTGGCGTATAAGCTTGCTACATATGAGCTATCAGCATCCGCTTGTTTGCGCTCGGCCAATACTTTATCAAGCTGCTGCAAAATAGAATGAGTGGTAGCAAGGCTGTTATTTTGATGGGTGTCTGAATGCATTACATCTTGAGACGGCGCTTCATTAATTTCAGGCGTGGCTTTTGCTGCGGCGTTTGTCTGATAAATCTCTGCAGGATCTTTCAATACTTTATCGACTGTTTGCCATTCAGGTGTTTGCCCTGACAAATCCAAACGCTGATAAAAACAAGACTCGCGGCCGGTATGGCAAGCGATACCACCGGCTTGAGTGACGCTAAGGACAATCACATCGGCGTCGCAATCTAGACGAATATCATGCACGCGCTGGGTATGCCCAGAAGATTCGCCCTTATGCCATAACTTGCCACGCGAACGCGAAAAGTACACCGCCGTCTGCGTTTGCGCGGTTAATTGTAGGGATTCGGCGTTCATCCACGCCATCATCAAAATACGCCCTGACACATAATCTTGTGCAATTGCAGGAATCAAACCATCAGCATTAAAATTTACGGCAGCAAGCCAAGCAGGTAAAGTCATCGTCTATCGTCTTATAAGTAGAAAGTAATTAGTCATACAAACTAATTAATAATAAAAAATAGGTTTTAATAAAAAGCACTCATCAATAAAAAGAAGCTTATGAAGTCATTTAGCCTATCTATCGTTTATGAGAGCGCTTTATCAGTGTTCACTCTCTACTTAAACACAGCTTAGGCTGACATTCAATATGTTAAAGCAGTAAATAAAGCACAATTATACCTGAGCGGGATTTTGATAAAATAATAATTGTAAATTAGACTCAGCTAACCTTAGTTTTATTAAGTTTGTATAGCTTAGTTTCTATTTCGAAGCTTGTGTTTTAAGTGGCTAAAGACCAAGGTTTAACTACTTAAAATAAGCGCCATGGTATTTGTGATTAGAAAGAACAACATACGATAAACCGAGCTGAAACTTTCCTTGGCAAAACTGCGCATGATCTGTTAAAATGACGCCTCCCACCTCGAGGCAAATAGAGGTTTAGTGCCTGTTTTTACAGCCACTATTCGTTATTGACTATTTGACGACCAGGTTCTATCAAAGACAAAGAGGCAAATCATCATGAAAGTTAAGATGAAAACCAGAAGCGGTGCAGCTAAACGCTTCAAAAAAACAGCGAACGGCTTTAAGCGTAAGCAAGCATTCAAAAGCCATATCTTGACCAAGAAATCAGCTAAGCGTATTCGCCAGTTGCGCGGTCTTAAGATGGTGGACAAGTCTGACGAAGCAGCAGTTCGTCGTATGTGCCCATACATCTAATAAGGCTATCGTCATTTATCTTTAATTAAGCGCTGTTTAATTAATAAATAGCGACTGAGTTAAAAATATCTGACTTTGCAATCTGATAACGGTGTCTATTAATTAATGACATCGTGATTCGTTTAATAATGATTAAAAATATCTTGGAGTAATTTATGGCCCGTGTAAAACGTGGTGTACAGGCAAATCGCCGTCACAAAAAAATCTTAAAGCGCGCAAAAGGCTACTACGGTGCCCGTTCACGTGTTTACCGCGTAGCGGTACAGGCAGTGACCAAAGCTGGTCAATATGCTTATCGTGACCGTCGCAACAAAAAACGTACTTTCCGTCGTCTTTGGATTGCACGTATCAATGCTGGTGCACGCTTAAACGGCTTAAGCTATAGCCGCTTTATCAATGGCATGAAAAAAGCTAACATTGCAATCGATCGTCGCGTACTTGCTGACATCGCTATGCATGATGCAGCGACTTTCACCACCTTGGTTGAAAAAGCAAAAGCGGAATTGGCCTAAATATTAACCGTCCTTTAGGTATTCAGCTTTTTTGATTACTTGAATGGATAGGACTAATATTGATTAATAGTACGATATTAATAAAAGCTACCGCTGGTCGGTGGCTTTTTTTATATTAAATTATTTTATGGTCAGTTTATCACCGCTAAGCGGTAACCTGCTTTATCTGAACTTGCACTTCTTATTGTCTAAATATTCAAGCCATTCATATCACACGCCCTTATATTAAAATGAATGGGTAAATGGTTTGCAATATTTGGTCAAATCCCTACAATTACCTATCACTATAATTAATAGTCCGTTTAAATCAGGAAGAATGCGTCTTATGACTACCCCTGCTGCTACCACCGATTTGTCGGCGCTACCGACCTTATCCTCAGAACTGAGCGAGCTAACTGAAGCCCAGCTGATTGAGTTTGCCAGTGCCGCTGAAGCCTTAATCCTACAAGTCAATGATGTCCGCTTATTACAAGATTTGCGGGTGCAATTGACGGGTAAAAAGAGCCCCTTAACTGGCTGGTCAAAGCAGATGGGCAAACTTAGCAGCGATGATAAAAAAACTTACGGTGGCTGGTTACATCAAGTCCGTAGCCGTATTCAAGATGCATTGACGGCGCAGCAGCAGCAGCTAGAAGTGGCGGCATTAAATGCTAAGCTTGCAAGCGAAAGCATTGATATCACCTTGCCTGCTCGCGGTGGTCAAAAAGGTCATTTGCATCCAGTGACGATGATTACCCAGCGTATGCAGCAGTATTTCATTCAAGCGGGTTTTAATGTCGCTACCGGCCCTGAAGTTGAGAGTGATTACTATAACTTTGAAGCACTTAATATTCCCTCGCATCATCCAGCACGTGCGATGCACGATACCTTCTATTTTGATGCGCATTATTTACTGCGTACGCATACCAGTCCGGTGCAAATTCGCACGATGGAAAAAAACGAGCCGCCGATTCGTATTATTTGCCCAGGTCGCGTCTATCGTAATGACTCGGACCAAACCCATTCGCCGATGTTCCATCAGCTAGAAGGCTTAATGGTTACTGAGTCAAGTACCTTTGCTGAGCTAAAAGGCTTGATTAGTGAGTTTTTAGAAGCGTTTTTTGCCAAAGAATTGACCGTGCGTTTCCGTCCGTCATTTTTCCCGTTTACTGAGCCTTCTGCTGAAGTCGATATCCTCGATGATAATGGTAAATGGCTTGAGGTCATGGGCTGCGGTATGGTGCATCCACAGGTGCTGACTAACTGCGGTATTGATAGCGATAAATACACCGGCTTTGCTTTTGGCATGGGTATTGAGCGCTTTGCGATGTTATATTACGGTATCGACGATTTGCGCTTGTTTTTCCAAAACGACGTACGCTTCTTAAAACAGTTTGGCTAGAGTGCTCTTTGTTTATATAAAAAGTGCTCCTTGTTAATATGACAGGTTAATAGTCCAACCTTTAATTCAAAATCTTTATTATAAAATTCTGATCCGAGATATTTATGAAAATTAGCGAACAGTGGCTACGTCAATGGGTAAATCCCAACAATAGCAGTGAGCAATTGGCCGAACAACTCACCATGGCAGGGCTAGAGATTGATGATCGCTTTGCGGTTGCCCGTGCCTTTAGTGGTGTGGTTGTTGGTGAAGTCATCAGCGTTGAACAGCATCCAGATGCTGATAAACTGCGCGTTACGCAGGTGAATATTGGTGCATCTGAACCGTTACAAATCGTTTGCGGTGCGCCCAATGTAACGGTCGGTATGAAAGCGCCTGTTGCGACCGTTGGTGCCATTTTGCCCTCTGATAATGGTGCAGGTTTTGAAATTAAAAACGGTAACCTACGCGGTGTCGACTCTAACGGTATGCTTTGCGGTGCGTCTGAAATTGATTTAACCGATAGCATCGATGGTTTGCTTGAATTGCCAGCTGATGCACCGATTGGTATGGATATCCGTGAGTATTTAGGTTTAGACAATCAGATACTAGATATCTCTATCACCCCAAACCGTGGTGATTGCTTTAGCGTACGTGGTATTGCGCGCGAGATATCAGTGATTAACGATTTGCCGATGCAGCAGCCTGAAATTCCTGCCAATGTAGCAGCTACTGATAACAGCGCAACGCCAGCGGTGACAGTCAGTACGGTTGAGGCGTGCCCACGCTATCTTTTACAATCAATCAGTAATATTGATCGTAGCATCGACACCCCAAAGTGGATGCAAGATGCACTAGTCCAATCGGGATTACGCTCGCATAACTTTTTGGTCGATGTGACAAACTATGTGTTGATGGAATTGGGTCAGCCGCTACATGCGTTTGATGCCGATACCATTGTTGGTGATATCGTTGTACGTTTGGCAGAGCCTAGCGAGACCATTACCTTATTAAATGAGCAAACCATTACTCTAACGGGTGATGAATTGGTCATTGCTGATGATAAAGGCGCACTTGCGCTCGCGGGTATCATGGGCGGTCAACGCAGTAGCGTTACTGATAGCACCACCAATATCGTCTTAGAAAGCGCCTTCTTTAACCAGCTTGCTATTGCTGCACGTGCACGCCGTTTTGGTCTGCATACTGATGCCTCACAACGCTTTGAGCGTGGTGTCGATTTTGAATTGCCAGAGCTAGCACTGGCACGCGCTTGTGATTTGATTACTAGCGTTACTGGCGGTCAAGCAGGGCAAATAGTAAGAGCAGAAAGTACTGAAAACCTGCCAGCACGCGCGCCCATTACCTTGCCACTCACTAAAGTACGTGATGTCATTGGTATTGAGATTGAACCAGCAGTGATGGTACGTATATTGAATCAATTAGGCTTTGAGGTAGAGCAGCAAGCAGATAGCCTGATTTGCACGCCGCCATCGTATCGCTTTGATATGAGTATCCGCGAGGATTTAATCGAAGAGATTGCGCGTATCTATGGCTATGATAATATTCCAAGCGTCTTGCCGCATTTGCAAGTCAGCATGGATTATGACGATACCGCAGACTTAACGCATCAAATGAAGCTGGCACTGGTCGATAATGGCTATATGGAAGCGATTAGCTTTAGCTTTAGTGATGCAAAAATAGAAGCCTTGCTTGATGATAAAGCGTTAGGAGAAGTGTTGGCACTGGCCAATCCTATCTCTAGCGACTTAGCGGTAATGCGCCGTACTTTGCTGTCAAGCTTGTTGCCTTGTGTGCAATATAACCTCAATCGTCAGCAGCCGCGCGTGCGCTTCTTTGAAACCGGTCTCAGTTTTGTCGGTCAAAGCATTAGCGAATTGGTACAAACGCCAAGTATTGCGTTAGTAGCAGTCGGCGATGTTTGGGACGAGCAAGCGTATCAAAACCGGGCATTAGACTTTTATGATTTGAAGCATGATATTGAGCAGTTATTACCTGCGCAAGTAGATAGTGCGCGTATCCGCTATGAGCGTAGTGAGCTAGCTTTCTTACATCCGGGTCAAAGTGCCAAGCTCTATATCGATGATCAGTATGTCGGTTGGTTGGGTCAATTGCATCCTAATACCGCTAAACAATTGGATTTGCCAGCTACATGGGTGGCTCAATTATCACTTGCGCCATTATTAACCCTTGTACGTGAACAGCATACCATCACCACGCCAAGCAAATTCCCGCAAGTACGCCGTGATATTGCCATCTTAGTCGATAGCGATATTAGCTTACAGACGTTAGACGCGACGATACGCGCGGCAGCTGGTGAGTTATTGACAGATATGTGGCTATTTGATGTGTATCAAGGTGATAAAGTGCCAGCGGGTCAACGTTCATTAGCTTTTGCGCTGATATGGCAAGACAGAACACAGACACTCTCTGATGAAGCGGTAAAGACAGCGACCGATAAGGTAGTGCAAGCCCTAACCGAACAGCACGCTGCGCAGTTGCGTGACAGCTAATATCTAATCCTAAAAATATAAAATCCTCCATAGCCTCCTCATAAGCGAGGCTATGGCGCTTTGCTATTGATGAAAAAGATTACCTGATAGAAAGTTTTAGGCATAAAGTAAGTTAAGTGGTTATTAATAAAGGATTTTATTGCAGACTTTATTAAAATGACGGCAAAAAACCTTTATAATAGCTAACATTAATCCTCATACCGCTAAACCATGATATTCGACATCACGACATAGCATAGGAGTCGTACTGTGAGCACCTTAACCAAATCTGACATGATTGAGCATTTGATGAGTCATCTTAACCTGACACGCCAAGAAGGCCGCTGTTTGGTGGAGAACTTTTTCGATGAATTGTCAGAGAGTTTGATTGATGGCAAAGAGGTCAAGCTTTCAGGCTTTGGCAACTTCGAGCTGAAAGATAAAAACAGCCGTCCCGGTCGTAACCCAAAGACAGGTGAGCCTGTTGCGGTGTCTGCGCGCCGTGTGGTTACCTTTAAAACCGGTCAAAAATTTCGTCAGCAGGTCGATGAACGTTTATTTGATGAGTAAACTTTGTTAATAAGTTACTCTGTTGAGCCAATAGCGATGATGAAAGTCATTCTATTGGCTTTTTAGATTTATAAAGCAAATGATTTACAAGATAGGGTAGTCAATGTTATTTAGCACCATAGCCTAACGCATTTTTTACCTAACCTTTGAAGCGCTGATAAAATCCTAAATAACAGACATAAAAAAAGAGAGCGTAAGCTCTCTTTTTTTTACTACAGTATTTTTATTATGAAAAATAAAAATTACTGAGCTGGTTCTTCAACTACAACTTCGTCAGCTGCGTCTACTGCAGGAGTTTCGCTAGCTACGTCAACGCTAGTAGTAGTACCGTCTACAGGTACTTCAGCATCGATTTCGTCAGTAGCAGTAGCAGCTTGTGCATCAGCGATGTCAGCTTCAGCGTCAGCAACAGCAGCTTCTGCATCAGCAGGAACAGCTTCGCCTTCAGCAGCAGCTTCGTCTAACTGTTCAGAAGCATCTTGCACTTCTTCTTGTGCGTCAGATAAATCTTCAGCAGCGTTTTCTTTGTTGCTGTCACAGGCGGTAAGGCCCATAGTTGCAGTCATGATACCAGCTAGAGCAAGTAATTTTAAGTTCATAAGGTTTTCTCCGGGAAAATGAAATGATCAGTAGCAGCAAAAAAGGTTGAATATCCGAGATGTCTCAGAATTCAACTAGTATTAATCGCAGCTACTCAGCTTCCACGCATTCTATATGATTTCTTTCTGCATGGAAAGAGCTTGTACAATTAAGTAACAATAAAATTGTAAATAGGGGTTTACATGGTCTACTTAATATAACTTTTAATACAACAAGCCAAATTAATCGACGTATAATCAATGACATCAGTACGATTTAAGGGTTTTTCTATAAAAGGTTTTCTCTCATGACTAGGGTGCTAGTTTATACCCATTTATGGCCTATTGTCAGTACAATTATCATCAAATATAGCCATTGAATGATGAATATTAGCAGGGTATAAATAGCGGTAGTATTCGTAAAAGCTATCAATAAAAACCGTCTATAAAAGTAGTAAGAAACGAAGTCTTAGCAACAAAACAATAGCGACATCAGAAGCGTTGTTCGACCTCGTTTTTTACGGTTAATGGCTAAATGAAAAATGAAAAATAGCTAATTAAAATAGGCAATCAAGGGACTGAGCTTAAAATTATTAAATATCCATAACTATATAACAGGACTAACGACGATACGCATAGCGATGACTATGGTATTTTTTAGGAGAGATTTTATGAAATGGCAAGGCAGACGCGGCAGTTCTAATGTACGCACAAGCAGTGGTGGCGGCAAGATGATCGGTGGCGGTATCGGCGGGATTATCATCGCTGGCATCTTATGGTTAGTGTTTGGGGTCAACCCAATGACTGCACTACAGACCGGTCAAGTGGTGGCAGGCGGTGGCAGTAGTACCTCTACTGAGCCTGCGACCAGTGACGACCGTGATACACGGTTTGTCAAAGTAGTCTTGGCGGATACGGAAGAAGTTTGGCATCAGATATTCAATGAGGCCGGCAGTACCTATAAAGAGCCGTCCCTGATTTTATTTAATGGGCAAGTCCGCTCCGCTTGTGGCAGCGCCAGTGCAGCAACAGGACCTTTTTATTGCCCGGGTGATCAAACGGTTTATTTGGATACGTCGTTTTTTGTAGAGATGCGCCAAAACTTAGGCATTACAGGCGATGAGCAAGGCTCAGGTGATAGCGAAAACCAAGGGAAGGCCGGAGATTTTGCCCAAGCGTATGTGATATCTCATGAGGTTGGTCATCATGTACAGACCTTGCTCGGTATTACCCAACAAGTAAATGAAGCCGGTCGTCAAGTTACGCGCGCACAGGCCAATAAGCTGTCGGTATTACAAGAACTACAGGCGGATTGTTTTGCGGGCGTTTGGGCACAGCGTAATCAAGAGCGCGTGCAGTTTTTAGAAGCCGGTGATATCGATGAAGCCATCAATGCCGCCAGTCAAATCGGTGATGATCGCTTGGCGCGTGCCAGTGGTGGGGCAGTCGTACCTGATAATTTCACTCATGGTACCAGTCAACAGCGCGTTCAGTGGTTTACCCGTGGTTTAGAGAGTGGCAATATTCAATCTTGCGATACTTTTAGTGGGGCACTATAAGTAGTAGAGCATGATAAATAGTGAGGATTATAAAAGTATTGCTTCATTGCTTAATAAATAAACATAAAAAAGCCTGCAATTTAATTGCAGGCTTTTTATTTTGATAACTGTCTGTTGATAGCTATCTAAAATATATTATTTGGTTTGGTCGTAGATATAACCACCAGCGCCACCAAGAGCAGCACCCGCTAATGCACCACGTGCGATGTCTTTACTATCGCCTTTACTTCTGATTAGAGCACCAGCAGCAGCGCCTGCAGTAGCACCTCTTACGGTGTTGTTTGCGTTGCCGTATGGGCCTGTATTACAACCAGTCATGATTAATGCTGAGCTAGTAATGGCTGTCATTGCAAAAGTTTTAGCAAATTTCATATTATCACCTATTAAGTCGTCAAATTTAAAATACAATATACAGTTTAAAATACAATATGTATCTAGTGATGTTAGTACTACTTTGCATAGTAGCCCGTTTATGTCTATCGCGGCGTAGTAGAAACGCTAAGCTTTGCAAATAACCTGTAAAGTATGTTGCTTCACTGTATCGTTGGTAGGGCTTTTGCTTGGAGTTATTGTATTTATAATGAAAGTCCGCTAACTGTTTCTAAGGATTATCTCCACAGCTCTATATTCTTTTTAAGTGGAATCGACTATATAGCGAGAAAGTTTTTAAACGAGTATTTAAAAAGCAAAAAAAGACCACCCTAAGGCAGTCTTTATGTTTGCATATTCACTATCTAATCAATTTAATAAACAATGACTATCAATTAGTTTTGTGATTTACGTTTCATTTGCTCAAAGAACTCGTCGTTGGTCTTGGCTTCTTTTAGACGGTCTAGCAAGAACTCAGTGGCTTGCACGCCATCCATTGGTTGAAGCAGCTTACGTAAAATCCAAACCTTACGCAATTTATCTTCATCAAGCAGGCGCTCTTCGCGACGTGTGCCTGATTTTTTGATATTAATGGCTGGGAAGACGCGTTTTTCCGCCAAATCACGCTCAAGGGTAATCTCTTGGTTACCGGTTCCTTTGAACTCTTCAAAGATAACGCTGTCCATTTTACTACCCGTATCAATAAGTGCACTGGCAATAATGGTCAAGCTGCCGCCTTCTTCAACGTTACGCGCCGCACCAAAGAAGCGTTTTGGACGCTCAAGGGCATTGGCATCCAAACCACCGGTCAATACTTTACCCGATGATGGAATCACGGTGTTATAGGCGCGGGCAAGACGGGTAATAGAGTCCAGTAAAATGACCACGTCTTGTTTATGCTCAACCAAACGCTTGGCTTTTTCGATAACCATTTCAGCCACTTGGACGTGACGTTGTGGCGGCTCATCAAAGGTAGAAGCAACCACTTCACCGCGTACCGTACGCACCATCTCGGTGACTTCTTCTGGACGCTCATCAATCAAGAGTACGATTAAATAACATTCGGGGTTATTACGGGTAATTGACTGCGCGATGGTCTGTAGCAGCATGGTTTTACCGGCTTTTGGCGGTGCAACGATAATTGAGCGCTGACCTTTACCAATTGGGGCAATCAGGTCAATGATACGACCGGTCAAATCTTCGGTTGTGCCATTACCAAGTTCGAGCTTTAATTGCTCAGTTGGGAATAGTGGCGTTAAGTTCTCAAAAATCAGCTTATGACGCGAGCGATCTGGCGTATCAAAGTTAATCTCACCGACTTTTAATAGCGCAAAATAACGCTCAGAGTCTTTTGGCGGACGAATGGTGCCCGCGATACTGTCGCCTGTTTTGAGGCTAAAGCGACGGATTTGACTGGGGCTGACATAAATATCGTCAGGACCTGCTAAATAAGAGCCTTCAGATGAGCGCAAAAAGCCAAAACCATCAGGAAGAACCTCAAGCACGCCGTCACCATAAATGGCTTCACCGTTACGGGCATGGGTTTTTAAAATCGCAAAGATAATGTCTTGTTTACGGCTACGCGCCATATTATCAAGACCCATTTCTTTGGCGATGGCCAATAGCTCAGCGATTGTTTTTTTCTTTAATTCAGTAAGATTCATAGATAGGTCATTAGCAGTTGATCAGATGAGAGATGCCATTATCAGCACAAATCAAGACATTGATTAAAACAACGGATATAGGGCGATAGCGGGTATATGCACAGCATTGGGGTTTATGTAGGTTGGATTTTACGTGCCAGCTTATGGACGCGTTGCCAGAAAGTCAGGCACGCTCATAAGAGGTAAAGATAAAGAAGTCTACATAAGAGTCTGCGTCAAAAACTCAATATCAGTAATTGTGTTTAGTCATTGCGTTCAGTAGTGGTGTTTTATAATGACGATTGTGTTTTTGTTGATAAACACGAGGAGAATAGCGACAAGACACTTAGGAAAATGGTTAGTTTTCTCTTGTCAGCAGACTATACGGGCTTCAAGCTGGCATTGTCAATAATTTTTGCCAAAAAATTCGTATAATCTCGTTTTTTGCTCAGAAAAGCAGCAAAAAAGCCATTATCTGCTGTAGACAATAGCTTTTTCGGTGTCGATTTTTATATAAAAACCTTTTAGTAAACAATTACTAAAAACGATTATAGATGCTTATCTAGTACGGCTGCTAATGCGGCTTTTGGCTGTAGACCCATCACTGAATCGACTTTTTCGCCGTCTTTAAAGACAAACAGGGTAGGAATGTTACGAATACCAAAACGGCTCGCCGCTTGTGGGTTACTATCGACGTCGACTTTAACGATTTTAACTTTACCTTGGTACTCAGTCGCTAAATCTTCTAAAATAGGCGCAATGGCTTTACAAGGACCACACCAAGTTGCCCAAAAATCTACTAAAACTGGCACGTCTGATTGTAGAACATCTTGGTCAAAGTTTGCATCGGTGGTGTTAACAATAAGGTCTGACATAATTTTTCTCTCTTGTTTTATTATTTCTATTACCAGCCGTCTATATAAATATGAGGGTCATATTAAACAGATGAATGGCTAAAGAATGGTTAAGAAGGGGTGAAATTCTGCCATTATATTAACATGTTTGCTCAAAGTTGACAGATGCAGGCCGGTTAAATTGTTTAACAATTACTATTAGCACAATAAATCGAAACATAACGACACAGGTTATGTTTTATCTGTCACTTGCCATCGCTATCGTCATTTTTAACGCAAATCCAGTCGTCGCTTTGAATACTGGTCGAATACTGATTTATTATTATTTTTAACTGCGCACTTACCACCCATTTTGCTCAAAGTTAACTTTATCCAAAATTAAGGATAGCTTTAAGGATAGCTTTATTAACAATGGCTTTGACATCGAAGCTTATGAATATCGAAACCTTATCAATATAGAACCCATTACTATAAGTAGCTAAATTTTATGCCTTTCACTGATGAAAAGATAGACGCCCTGAATGCTGAAGAAAATGCGTATCCACCGGAGTTTTTTCGAGAATTTGCGCAAGCCGTTACCGTTTATGAAGATGATGATATTTGGGTCGTCGATAAGCCTGCAGGATTGTTAAGCGTAGATGGTAAAACGCTCAAGGTGAGTTTATTAGCACGACTTGAGCGTGCCAATCCAGCGGTTAAGTTGATTCATCGCTTAGATATGGATACCTCAGGGCTGCTGATTTTTGCCAAAAATGCCGCCGCGCAAACCCATATTAGTAAGCAGTTTATTGAGCGGCTGCCACAAAAAAGTTATCAAGCGCGTGTCTTTGGTCAGTGGCAAAGCGTCGGTGCCAAAGGTGAGATATCAGTGCCAGTACGTTATGAGCCTGCAACCAAACCGCGTCATATCGTCGATCCCAATTGGTCTAAGCATGCATTAACGTTGTATGAGGTGCTGGCGCATGAAGAGTGCAACGGTCAAACCGTCACGCGCGTGCTATTAAAGCCCGTTACCGGTCGCAGTCATCAGCTACGTGTGCATATGGTGCACGTCGGGCATGTGATGATTGGCGACCCAATTTATGCAGAAGGTACGGCATTAACGATTGCGCCACGGCTCAATTTACATGCCCAGCAGTTACGCCTAAAACATCCGACACTTGGTGCTTGGATGGATTGGGAAAGCCCAAGCCCTTTTTAAGTCGTTCTCTTTTAAATAGATTGATTTTAAATAGATTTCTTTTAAATACACCATGTAAATTAAAACCCATCATGCAAAAACAAGGATTGTATTATGCTTGATATAACTGCCGCCAAACAGGCACTTAAAAAGCGCTTTAGATCTAAATCATCGCCCGCAGCCTCAAATACGTCCGTCGATTGTGAGGTGCTTATCATCGGCGCTGGGATTGCCGGTATCGGCATGGCCAGTCGATTGCAGCAGCAAAAGCACAAAGGGCTGTTTGGGCATAAAAGCCCAAGTCGCTTAAAACAGCTAACAAAAAGGAAGCCGCAAAAAACTACCCAGCGCTTTGTGGTATTAGAAAAACGCGCAGATTTGGGCGGTACGTGGGATTTGTTTACTTATCCTGGTATTCGTTCAGACTCTGACGCCTTGACTTTTGGTTATAGCTTTCGTCCGTGGTTGGACCATCGAGTATTGGCAAAAGGCGGTGATATTAAAAACTATATTGCTGATACGGCGCGCGAGTTTGGTATCACTGAACATATCCGCTATCAGCATGAGGTGCAGCAGCTGTCTTGGTCAAGCCATAGTCAGCAGTGGACGGCAACGGTAAAAAATCTTGCAAGCGGTGAGGTATTTGCCTTAACGGCAAAGTTTGTCGTCGGTGCTACAGGCTATTATGATTATGAGCAAGGTTACAGGCCTCATTTTGATAAAGAAGAGGACTTTCAGGGTGCTATTGTCCATCCGCAGCATTGGCAAAATGTGAATTATGACGGTAAAAAAGTGGTCATTATTGGCAGCGGTGCTACAGCGATGACGCTACTGCCCGCTATGGTCGATGAAGAAAGCGAGCAGTGCGCGCAGCACGTTACCATGCTACAACGGTCGCCGACCTATGTGGCAAGTGTACCGGGCGATGATTATACGCTTGATTGGCTGGCAGGCAAGTTTTCGCCACTCTCGAAAACGCAAGCTTATAAGCTACTGCGCACGCGCAATGTGTTGATGCAACAAGGGACTTATCGAGCGGCTGTGTTTGCGCCTAAGGTGATGAAAGCATTATTAAAACGTGGCGTTAAAACCGAATTAAAAGGCAGCGGGGTTGATATTGCGCATTTTATGCCCGCTTATAACCCTTGGGATGAGCGGCTTTGTGCGGTGCCAGACAGTGATTTATTTATGGCGTTACATGGCAATAGAGCTGCCGTAGTGACCGATCAAATCAGCCATTTTACCAAGACTGGCATCATGCTTGACTCTGGCAAACACCTTGAGGCTGATATCATCGTTACCGCAACGGGGCTAAAGCTACAAATGCTTGGCGGTGCTAAAGTCTATGTCGATGGGCAAGCAATCGATATCGGCTCGCGCATGACTTATAAGGCGGTCATGATTGAAGGTGTGCCAAATATGGTGGCGCTATTTGGCTATACCAATGCGTCGTGGACGCTAAAAATCGACTTGGCTTGTCAATATGTGCTGCGGCTGCTCAACCATATGCATAAGCACCGTTATCAAGTGGCAGTGCCGCAAGCAAAAACTGCGCATAGCGAGGCACATGCTCAGCCCGATACGGTCATGGGCGCGCTATCGGCAGGCTATGTCCAGCGCGCGCAACACGAGCTACCAAAACAAGGCGATATTTATCCTTGGCGGGTCACTAACAATTATCTTAGTGACCGCGTGATGCTCAAATACCGTAACATAAAAGACGATTGGTTACGCTTTAGCCGTTAAGCTTTATTAGGGCGTGTCCTCAATTCAATCGATGGACATCTAAATGGTCTAAAAATGGCTAAATTTTGCCAAACTTCGTCAAATAGCTGGGTAATATCCCGATATTAACTGCACTATTTTCCTTGTTTGGCTACAATTTATCTCATTTTTATCACCATATTTAAAATGAGGACGCGCCCTAGTGATTGTCTTTTAATGCTTATCGATAAATTCTGACACTTGCTTACTTAAAATTTGCCACAAGGTTTCTTGCGCACTTTTACTGCCCCACGCATTATGTGGACTAAATATCACCCGCGGATGGTCAGCAAGGGTCAATAAAGGGTCGTCTTTGACAATCGGCTCTTGCTCAAATACATCGGTGGCATAACCGATAATTTGCTTGTTGTTAATCGCATTAGTTAGCGCTTGGCTATCGACAATACCACCACGGGCGACATTCACAATCAGCGGCTGTTTAGCCATTTCTGCTAAAGTATCTGCATTAATCAAGTGTTGGGTTTGCTCGTTTAATGGGCAATGCAAGCTCAGTACATCAGACTGCGCCAGTACGTCTTCAAAGGTCGTATAATCCTCATTACGCGGCGCACGCCCTTGATGCTCCGCCCACAATACCGTCATCCCAAAAGCGCGGGCGATGTCGGTGACGCGTTTACCAATAGTGCCAACACCAATAATCCCCAGCGTTTTATCTTCCAAATCTATCAGTGGGATATCGAGCAAGCAGAAATTGCCGTTATCTTGCCACGTGCCGTCAGCAACTTTTGCATGATAATGAATACCAGCACGCATGGCAGTTAGCATGAGCATAAAGGTATGCTCGGGCACGCTTTTGACCGCGTAACCAGCGACGTTATATAGCGCGATATCGTGCTTAGCACAGGCATCTTGATCGACATTATTCATACCAGTGGCAGTTAGCTGGATAAGCTTCAACTTGGGCAGATTGGCGATGATGTCAGCGCTAATTTGGACTTTATTGGTAAAAATAATGTCGGCATTTTGACAGCGTTCAATAATCAGCTCTTGAGGCGTATCGTCGTAAGTAATATAGTCAGTAACGCCAACGGGTGCTGGCAAGTCGACATTATCAGAGAAAGTACCTTTGTCTAAAAAAACCGCTTGCATGATGATTCCTTATCTCATTGTTATTTTAAATAGGTTACGTTTTAAATAGAGTACGTTTTAAATGGGCTTGCATTTTAAATAGACTGACATAGTTATCGGCTTAATGTAGCACGTTGCAGGGTTTAGTCAAAAAGCATGTCAAAAACCCCATCAAAAAGCGCACAGTAAAAAACCTCTACTTCAAGTTGAAATAGAGGTTTTATTTTTTGCGACAGGAATTTTTGTGCTTATATCGTTTTTACGCTTATAAAGAAAAGCGCTTACGCAATTTGCCAATCAGACTACGTACGCGACTGCTTAAATCGATACGCACGTCGTTTTCAGGGTCATGCTCGACTTCATAGCGCTTCACCAATTCAGGGCTGGCCTTCAGTTTTGTATGATGCTGAAAGGCACGGTTGACGCTAATCTCAAGTAAGCTGGCGCGCATTGGTTTTGGTAAGCAGCGATAGACCTGACCTTTATTAATCAAGTCAATCAACAAGCCTGCATCTTGGAATTCAGTTTGTACTAAAACCACCAAGTGCGGCGCATCTTGTTTTAAGGTAAAGATAATTGGCGCAATGTTCTCGCCACTGACATTGATGTCGGTAATACAAACACCAATATCTTCATTCGCCAAATAATCATAAGCCTCTTCTAAGCCTTTAGCATGCAGGACTCTATAGCTGTTAGAAAACTGCTTACGTATTTGCTCAATCAGATCGTTGGTTTCATCGATGACCAATAGCGTTTGCTTGTTGCCTGAGCTGTCAAATTGCTCAGCGTCTTCGTCTGGGTTATAGGTCAAAGCGATTTCGGTGGCGCGACCGACGACGGCAAGCAGCTCTTCAGATTTACAAGGTTTGGTCAAATAACGATAAATCTCCCCATCGTTAATAGAGCCGATAATGGCGTTCAAATCAGCATAACCGGTCAATAAGATACGCATGGTAGACGGCGATACTTCTTTAACTTCGCGCAAGATATCGACACCAACGCGCTCAGGCATACGCTGGTCACTGACCGCCACGTGTACGTGGTTGTTTTTGATATAGTCGATATATTCAGTCGGGTCAGTGGTGATAAAAACGTCATGTGTTTTACGAAACAGCAGTTTCATCGAACGTAAAATACGTTGTTCATCGTCAATGAACGCCAACTTCGGTTTTGCTTCAGACCCTAACGCGGCGCTAGGGGTTTCCATTTCCAATTCATTCATGATGGTATCCTTATGATGAATAATAGTGCTATAGCTTTATATAATCATTAAAATAGCAATTAAAATAAGACAGAACCTAGCGATTACGCTGCTAGGCTTTGTTCCGTTAAATCATTATCAATCGGTAGCGTTAAGGTAAAGGTGGTGCCAACGCCTTCGGTCGAGACCGCTTGAATGTCGCCATTATGCTGCTCCATAATCTGCTGACTGATGGCCATGCCAAGTCCAGTACCTTCGCCTGCGCCCTTAGTGGTAAAGAAAGGCTCAAAGATTTGATTGAGAATCTCTGTGCTCATACCTTTGCCGTTGTCGCTGACATCGATATAGACATTGCTGTCATCAGAGCGCGTCCGCACTTCGATTTTGCCATCCGGTTTTTCTCCCATGGCTTGCGCGGCGTTATTGAGCAAGTTCACCAAGACTTGGTTAATCTGTGACGGCGAGCATTTAATCTCAGGGGTCGGAGCAAAATCAGTAACAATCTCTTGATGTCTGATAGAGTTGCCAGCGATTTTCAATGACGCTTCGATACATTCGCGCACATCGATGGTTTTCACTTTTGATTCGTCAAGACGGGCAAAGTTACGCAGATTAAGCACCATCTCGGTGATTTGCTCAACGCCAAATAACGAATCTTTAATCAGCTCTTTGAGCTCAGCGGACAAATCATCTTCTTGGATTTCATCGGAAGCACGGACGATATCTGCCAATAGCTTGTCAATTTTGCCATCAGCAGCGGCATCCGTTTTAACGGCTTTTAACCCTTGTACCAGGTCAATCAGCTCTTCGTATTGCTCAGTTAGCTGTCCGATAATTTCAAGGTTGTTTTGCACATAAGATAATGGCGTATTTACTTCATGAGCAACACCAGCAACCATTTGACCTAACGTCGCCATTTTTTCTGAACGAATCAATTGCAGCTGTGAGTTTTTCAGCTCTTTTAGCGTATCTTGCAGCTCAGCGGTACGTTCTTCGACTTTAATCTCTAGCTGCTGATTGATATTGGCAAGCTTACCTTCGTTAGATTGGATACGGTCTAATAGGTCATTAATAGAGCCATTTACCAGTCCAATCTCGTTGCGACCTTCAGCGAATTTAACCTCGCTCAGCTTATTATATTGCTTGTCGTTAATCAGCTTTTCCGCTTGCGAGATTTTATCAGTGGTTTCTTTTAGCGGTTTAAAGGCTAAGAAAGTCAACATAAAGTAAATCACACCCGCTGTGATTAATAGCGCCAAGGCAATCCAGTTAATCAAGTTTTCACTGAGATTATCGGCGATAGCGTTAATTTCAGCATCAGGCTGGACAACAATCAGTTTCCAATAAGTCTCAGGAATCTCAAACACATACGCTTGACTGCCGTTGTAAAAGTTGTCTTTAGTCAGCTCAAAGCTCTGCAATAAGCGACTATCCATGGCGTTTTGCTTGTTTTCGCTATTATTTAGATAAGCGGCATAGTTGACCAAATAATAACCTTTGGAATCACCTGTTTCTGCTTTATCAATCGTATTCAATACTTGCTGAACTTGCGGCGATACGCTAGCTGCAACGCGCTCGATAGTCTCGTTACGCTGAGCTTCCAAGAAGTTTAATACCGGATTCCAAGCAGGGTCAGCGTTGATAACTTGTTTGATATCAAGCGGCGTACCGGTTTCTTCATCAATATAGCTTAAGCGTTCAGGGTTAGACGAGGCGATAACTTTATCACTGTTATCCAGCAATAAAATATAACCTGAGCCCGAGCTTTCGCTTAGCTTCACGATGTTTTCTTGTAGCTGGTTTAGGGTAAAGTTAACCGTACTGGCACCCCAGAACTGATTGTCACGCTCGATTGCAACACCGCAGCTCATTGCCAGCTCGCCTTTGGTTTGGCTCGCGCGGACATGGTTCCAAATACAGCTTTCAGGTTTGAGCAATTTTAAAACGCTAAACCAATCTTCTTGATAATAAGGATTGGTAGGGTTTGGGTCGCTGAGTACCGCTTGATAATCGCCGTTTTGACGCACCATTAAAAACGGATGGGTTGCAGCATTGACACCAAGTGCGCCTTTTTCAGGCCAAATGCCGCCACTACCTAACAAGTTATAATCGCGCTTATCAAAGGCATTGGCGGTACTAGCTTGCAAAATCGCTTCTTGCGGTGGCAGCGTTTGCGCGCTTTGTTGCAGTAGTAGGGCACTACGCATCACGCGATTGATATCGGCTGAGATACTATTGACCGCTGTATTACCACGCTCGGCGACCAGTTTTGCTGACTCAAGGCGAATTTTCTCATAGCCTTCTTTATCAACAACATAGACGACGACCGCCAGTACGACCGCAAAAGCGATAAATAGAATGGTCGTCACTTGGGTACTGACTTGGTTAAAAAAGCCAACTTTTTTGGAGGCACTCATGATGGGGTTTGTCCTTGGATGATAAGAAGCACAAAGAAGATTGTTAATGGGATTAAAGGGATTAATGCGATATGACACTCAAAGTTATCATCACTCTCATAAAATATAATTATGTATAATGTTATAAGTGATAACTAAATGGACTATAGTAAGCACTACTATCTCTATAGCGTTTAGACTGCATCTATAACGACTATGAATCTATAATGACCATGAATCTATAAAAGTGGGATTAGATACCGTTAATGCTTAAATATAGATGATAGATAATAGGTACTTGGTAAACTTAGACAACGCAGACAGTCATTTCAATATGGCTCAGCTAAATATTGTAGAGATTCAGTCAGAGGTATTTAGCCAGAGACACTTACCCAGAGATGATTAATCAGAAACACTTAGCCAAATTAGCCGCATAAAGAAATAACCTATTGCATTTTTTAACAATACAGCAACAATTATATGATGGCAATATTTTTTGTTTACTTGCGAGTCGTTATCTTGTTGTTTTATAAGATCAACTTATGCTTGGCTTTGCGGCAATCTTGGCAAAATCTGCTCTTGAAAAGTCAACTTAACGCACTCATCTAGGCGCTAACGTTATATAATGGTCTGTTTTATCAATCGACCTAGCTTTTAAGTTGGGCGTTGCTGATATCTCCAATGACCAGCAGCTTATTAATGACATCGAGCTATCGAGCCAGTAATGCTAGCTTGGCCAGTCAACGTAGCTTGCCTCATTAACTATCTATTTTCTTATCATCTGAGTACAAAAGACATCGCCTTATGACTATCTCTATCGCTTCATTGCACAGCACCGAATTTGCCGTTGGTCAACGTTATTTATCTGATACGGAGTCTGAGCTTGGCTTGGGGGTGGTCATCGATGTTGATGACCGCTGTGTACATATCTTATTTCCACAAAGTGAAGAGACCCGCGTCTATGCAAAAAACTCTGCGCCGTTATCGCGCGTGGTGTTCAAAGAAGGCGATAGCATTTCTGACCAAGCCGGTAAAACCTATACCGTAACCGCGGTCGAAGAAGTGATGGGCGTGCTCAAATACAGTGTCGATGAGCATGAAAAAGGCATTATGGAAACCCGTTTGGCGGCCAATATCACGCTTGCAAAGCCGCTTGAGCGTCTACTTGCTGGTCGTATTGAGCGTGGCGATTGGTACGAGCTGCGCCAAGACATTTTGCGTATGCAATCGGCGCTAGCGGGTCATCCGCTTAAAGGTCTAATGGGCGCGCGCGTCGATATTATTGAGCATCAGCTGTATATCGCCCATGAAGTTGGGAAACGTATCGCGCCGCGTGTCTTGCTTGCTGACGAAGTCGGTTTGGGTAAAACCATTGAAGCGGGTCTGATTATTCATCAGCAGCTATTGACTGGCAAAGCTGAGCGCGTATTAATCCTCGTACCAGACAGTTTGCAATATCAGTGGATGATTGAGCTGCGCCGCCGTTTTAATCTAAATTTTGCCTTATTTGATTTAGTACGTACGGCAGCGATTAAAGAGCACGACCCTGAGCAAAACGTCTTTGCTACTGAGCAATGTATTATTGCGGGTATGGATTTATTGCTCGACCATCCTGACTTGTATGACCAAGCGATGGAAGCCGGTTTTGATTTATTGGTCGTCGATGAGGCGCATCACCTGCATTGGGATGAAGCGCAAGGTGGCAATGATAAATATGACTTGATTGCTGACTTCGCTGAAGAAACACCGGGGGTGATGCTATTAACCGCGACGCCTGAACAGCTTGGCGCGCAAAGTCACTTTGCCCGTCTGCGTTTATTAGACCCCGATCGTTTTGATGACTTGGATGAATTTATCGACGGTCAAGAAGCCTTTGCCGAAACCGCAGCGGTTGCGAGCGTTTTAATCGAAGATAAGCCGTTAAGTGATGGTCAAATTGCGGCGTTAAGTCAACTGCTTACTATTAGTATCGATGAATTAGCAAACATTAATGACGACGAAAAACTGCGTACTTATGCGCTTAATGAGTTGCTTGACCGTCATGGTACGGGACGTATTTTATTCCGTAATACCCGTGAAAGTGTCAAAGGCTTCTATGGTCGTAGCAGCCAGCCGTATCCATTGCCGCTACCTGAAGCATGGGTCGATAGCTATCAAACCAATGGTAAATTGCGCGAGCAGCTATGGAGTGAAGAAAACCAACCTGACGGTAGCTGGTTAGAAGATGACCCACGTGTGCCGTGGTTGATTGATATCTTAAAGGGTGAGCTTAAGCATAAAAAAGTATTGCTGATTGCCCGTAGTGGGGCGACGGTTGAAAGCTTAGAAGCCGTCTTACGTCTGCATGCCGGTATTAAAACCGCCATTTTTACTGAGCAGATGACCTTGCTTGAGCGTGACCAAGCGGCGGCGTTTTTTGCTGATAGTGAAGGCGCACAGATATTATTGTGCTCGGAGATTGGCTCGGAAGGTCGTAACTTCCAGTTTGCAAGCCAGCTGATATTGTGGGACCTGCCTGCCAACCCAGATACCTTAGAGCAACGTATCGGTCGCCTAGACCGTATCGGACAAACGCAGCAAATTATGCTGCACGTCCCTTATGTACAAGGTACGGCGCAAGAGCGTCTATATCGGTGGTATAACGACGCGCTAAATATGTTCAATCAGATTTCACCGACCGCCCAAAGCGTGCAAGAGCAGTATATCCAAGACCTAAAGCCAATGCTTGAAGGCGCGGATAACGACGCTAACCGCACCACTTTGCAAGACATTATCGATGCCGCGCTACAAACGCGTTTGGATCTTGAGGCGCAGTTGCAAGCCGGTCGCGATCGTCTTTTAGAGTACAACTCATGCCGTCCGCGTGTCGCTGGGCGTATTGCTGATGCCATGCGTGATTTTGATGGGCATAATTTATTGCCGCAATTTATCGAGCGCTTTTTTGCTTCCGCCAATATCGACCACAATATCCAACGTGATGGTTCATGGGTGATTGCACCAATTGATAGCACTGAGATTAGCGATTATATCGACGGTCTGCCACTTGGCGATGAAGATGGTATGACCTTGACCTTTGAGCGTGAGCAAGCGCTGCAGCGTGAAGATATCGAATTTATCACTCACGAGCATCCGTTGATGCGCGCGATTTATGAGCTGGCAAGTACCAGCACCTTTGGTAATACCACCGTTGCGATGCTAAAAAGTGCTGCCGTCCCGCAAGGTATGGTGTTGCTTGAAGTAAATTTCCGCGTCGAAGCGATTGCGCCAAGATTGCTCAATTTACCTGCGACTTTGACCACACAAAATATCCGTGTCTTTATCAGTGAGCAGGGCAGTGATTTATCCGCCCGTATCAGCGCCGATATGATTATGCCGCATATTGAACGTTTGGATAAAAACCGCGCCCGCCAAGTGATAAAAGTACGCGGCGATGTGATTGAGCAGCGCTATTATGAAGCCGAAGACATTGCCCGTCAGCAGTTAGCAGAGATTGGTGAACAAGCCAGTGCGCGTTTTAGCCAGCAGTGGTCACGTGAAATCAAACGCCTAAAGCATTTGCAAACCATCAATCCTAACGTCCGCCCAGAAGAGATTGAGCGTCTAGAGCAGCTAAAAGCCCAAGGCGAGCAAGCATTGGGTAATCTGTCTTTAGTACCAGACTCTATCCGTGTGCTCGTGGCCGTGAAACCATAAATTTGGCAAATATAAAAACGAGATGGCAATAAGCATCTCGTTTTTTATTTATTAACACTATCTTAGATAGTTGTTTTAGACTTAACATTGCGCGGTAACTGCCTAGTCAAAGCCGTTAATATTCGTTAAGATGATTGGCTTTTCGCTTTATAATGAGTTCTTAGCAATCGTTTTACTGGTCATTTATTGCGCGCTCTAAGCGTTATCTTGTAGTTTACTGCAAGCCATTTCATATTATTTTAAATTAAAACGCCGTATTGGCTTAAGCATATGGTATCGAGATCAATATCGTTAGGTGCTTATACCCAGATGCTTGGCGTTATTGATAAGAATAAGGAAACGTATCGTCATGTCTGATTATCCGCAACTGATAGATGAGCTGCTGGCTACTGTCGCGCTTATTGAAGTCAGCCCTGATGTTTTTGAAGGTAAAAGCCACGACTATGTTGGCAGTCGTATTTTTGGTGGGCAAGTGCTGGCGCAAGCGATTATGGCAGCGGCGCATACACTGGATAAAGACAAACCCTGTCATTCACTGCACGGCTATTTTTTGCGCGGTGGTGATATCAATCAGCCGGTCATTTATAAAGTACGCCGCCTGCGTGATGGCCGCAGCCTGTCTGCGCGTGAAGTAACGGCGATTCAATATAAAGAAGTACGCGGTAAAGCGCCTGTTGAGCAAGTGATATTTTCGATGATTGCGTCGTTTTCACCGATGGAAGAGGGCTTAGAATATCAAGAGGATATGCCCGTTTATCCGCCGCCAGAGGATTTGCTTGCCGAGCAGGATTTAAAAGAAGAGTATGTCGGTAAAGTCCCCGATGCGCTTAAGGCGCGCTTTATGCGTCGTCGTCACGTCGAGATTAAACCGGTCAAACCGCGTGACCCTATTCATCCAGAACCGATGAAACCCAAGCAAGCAAACTGGCTGCGTATTCGTGAATTGGGCAATCAACCCATAGCAATTCAGCAAGCACTATTGGCATTTTCATCCGACTTCTACCTAGTAGGTACGGGGCTGATGTCGCACGGTGTAAGCTTTATGACCAGTGGTTTGCAAGCGGCGAGTATCGACCACTCGATGCATTTTCATCGTGAGTTTGACTTAAATAATTGGCTGCTATACGACATGTGGAGTGATACCACATCCAATGCCATGGGTCTGAACCATGGGCAGTTTTGGCAAGATGGCCGATTGGTAGCAACGGTACAACAAGAAGGCTTGATGCGCTTACGAGTGCCGAAGTCTTAAGTTCTGTCTTAAGTTTTTAGTATTTTATAAATTAAAAAAGCGACTCATGATTTATTGTGAGTCGCTTTTTTTATGAATGTTATTTAGTTGCATTCACTCATTATTCTAAAATCTTAACCATCGCTTGTGGTAATCCAAGCGTTGCTTGTGCATCATCAGCATTTAACCAATTAATATTAATCTCTGCTGCTTGTAGTGCTTGGGTTATTTCTGCAGTTTGCTCATTATTTAAAGTCACTGATTGCGGCGTTAAATACCAATGGAAATGGGTTAATGAATGTTTAATAGGCGCGTCATCAAGTAAGGTTTTATTCATTGGTGCTGCTGCTAAATTATTCTTTATCAGCCATTCATTGATAATTTGCTCAGCGGTGGTAAATTCTGTTTCATAGACTTTTTCATTAATAGCAACTTCTAAAGGCTGCTCAGCAGTCGCTTCCGGCAGTTTTTTATCTATATTCTTGCCAGTATTTTTAACAGCAGCTTTGCCGCTAATCTTTTCTACAAATTCTAGCGGCAAACTCCACAATCCGCCCCAAATGCCGTTATCGGGACGCTGTAGCCATAAGATATTGCCATCTGCATCTTTAATCAGTAAGGCATTGCTAAACTTACTGGGTTTGGGCTGTTTTTTTGCTTTGACCGGATAATCGGTTTCGCGACCCTGCGCGTGCGCTAAGCAATCATCTTGTAGCGGACATAATAGGCAAGCAGGTTTGCTACGCGTGCATAAAGTTGCGCCCATATCCATCATCGCCTGCGCAAATAATCCTGAGTTCTCTCTAGGCGTTAGACGTTCTGCCAATGCCCACAGCTCTTTAGTAGTGGCAGATTTAGTTATATCGCCATCAATTGCTGCCCAGCGTGTCAGGACGCGTTTGACATTACCATCACAGATAACGCCATAGCGATGTAGCCCCATCGCCATAATCGCCCCAGCGGTCGACGGGCCAACGCCAGATATCGCCTCCCAACCGGCTAAGGTTTGCGGAAAGTCGCCCGTCTCATTAATGACTTCGACCAATTGCTTCGCGCCTTTATGTAAATTACGCGCGCGCGCATAGTAGCCAAGCCCCGCCCAATGCTCCGCCACCATATCCCATTCTGCTGCGGCTAAATCCTGTACCGTTGGAAAGGATTCCATAAAACGCGCAAAGTAGGGCAGCACTGTCGTTACTTGCGTTTGCTGTAGCATGACTTCGGATAACCAAACGATATAAGGGTTAGGCGTATGGGTTTGGTGCTGTTGCCAAGGTAAGTCGTGGCGACCATTAATTGCAAACCAGTCGAGAAGGCGTGGGGCGAGGGAGTTGAGGTTGGTTGATGATTGAGAAAATTGAGTAGGCAAGAGTATTCCTTGTAAATTGAACAGGGATATATGAATTTGAGATTAAGAACGTTTATGGGGTGTAATACGATTGATACAAGACAACAGCGGGTGAGCTTCGTTTTCAATATCAGAAGATGAAATTATAATTGACCGTCTTGTTTGCCAAGTAAAGTTTGAGTAAATCTGCAGATAAGTTAAAGGTAAATAATAAAATATAGCAGGTGCGCTAGGCGCACCCTACGAACTTCAAATATACTTATAGAGAATATTCTACCTACTTCCGATTCTTCCGCGTTTTTAAACGACGCAAACGTTTCTCTTCTTCTTTAGCGATTCTTTTCTCTTCGGCAGCGATGCGTTGTTCGGCGACGACCAGCTCTTCAGCTTCTGTCATTGCAGGCGTCTCGAGCGTAATATCGCCAAGCTTGCCACTACGTAACTCGTTAATCAGAATCTCAGACATGCGATAAGTATCGACTTGATTGCCCGCGCGCACACAGCCGCGATTGCGTCCCGCCACTTCAAAAAACTCCCAATCAGTCTTGGGTAATTCTTCAATTTTATAGCGAGTTTTTAGCAGCTCAGGATAGGCTTGCATTAGGTACTCAGCGGTATAACTGGCCACATCAGCGAAGTCAAAAGCGGTATCACGAATACCGCCGGTCGCAGCCAAGCGATAGCCAGAGTTTTCGTTTTCAACCTTTGGCCATAGCATACCGGGGGTATCATAGAGCATAATGTCATCGTCAAGCTTAATCAGCTGCTGCGACTTGGTTACCGCTGGCTCGTCGCCGGTTCTTGCCACGGCGCGTCCAGCTAAGGTATTAATCAAGGTCGATTTACCAACGTTTGGAATACCCATTATCATGGCTTTGATTTGGCGACCGGTGCCGACTTTATTGGGCACGAGGGATTTGCATATCGCGATAATACGTTTGACGTCATCAGCTTTATTATTGTCGCAAGCGATGGCTTTGACGCCGTCTTGTTGCTCAAGATATTCCATCCACGCTTTGGTTAATTCAGGATCGGCGAGGTCGGCTTTATTTAAAATTTTGATGACCGGTTTTTCGCCGCGTAATGCCGCGACCATTGGGTTTTCGCTACTATAAGGAATACGCGCGTCAATCACTTCAATGACGACGTCCATCTGCGGCATGATTTCTTTGATTTCGTTACGGGCCTTGTTCATATGCCCAGGGAACCACTGAATACTTGCTCTCTTATCCATCTGCTTTTATAACCTTTTATAAAAAATGCTAAAAGTAAGACACTCTTTGCTTACTCTTTAATGGCGTCCAGTTTACTACACAACCAGCGCTATCACCCAACGTTATCAAGTTATCAGGTTATAATTTCATTTAACGCTCAGAGCAGACTATCATGCAGACTCGTCTGTTAAATCCTCGCGCGCTGGTGGTAATGGTGCTAAATAACCAATGACTAATATTAAGCTACCCGCGCCAAGGAAGGAAATCACCCGCCAAATTGCCTCGGTCTGTGATAAATCGACAATTACCAGTTTTAGCACCACAACGCCCAATAGTCCAATGCCCATAAACCATAGTGTTCGCTGTCCATAGCGGCTGGCGATAATAGTGGCGACCAAAGCAATGAGCGTCCATAAAATGGTTAGCCCCGTTTGTACCTGCTCGCTATTCCAAGCGCCCCCTGTAACGTCGTATAAACCGCCAGTCCATAAAGGCGTACCGATAAATGCATGCAGCGTTCTAACCAACATACTAGAGCCTATCCAAAGGCCAATCAGCGCTAAGATAATTAATAGCATATCGTTTTTAGGAATGGCGCTTAATAGGTTTCTCGATTTCATGCCATATGGCTGACGGAGCAAATAAACGCCCAAGCTGTAAAAAACCACCAGCCATAACGTCACATCATATAAGTTAAATAGAGGAAAATAGGGCAATCCCCAAATAATACCATCGTAAGTAAAGTTGGTAAAAATAGCCCAGCCTAAAGCAATAGGCACAAATATTTTGGCACTGTCTAACAGTGCCTGATGCCAATCAAACCAATAAGGTACAAGCGCTGAATTAGCTGCTTTTGATGGGTTGTCATTGTACTGAACCATAGCATGACGCTGTGTCCACCATAAGCCTGCCAACATCAGCGCAATCGGCACTAAAATAGCCATGACGCCTTTTGAATCGGGCAAGCCATAATGCATGGCTTCTGCCAACAGGATAATTCCAGCACCAAGCCAGCTCGCACTATCAAAACTTTTTAATTCCGCTTCTTTATGCCATGACTTTAACCATAGTTGCCCAACGACCAACCAACCTATGAATAAGGCAATAAATATAGGCCAATGAAAGGTTGTCCATTGATAATCAAATTCATATTTTTGCGGCAGTTGAAACAGTAACATGGCATAAAATAGCAGCAATAAACCATGGCTAAACTGTCTAATCTCACGCCACGAATGATAGTGATTAATTGCTTGATAAATAACTAAGCTCGTTAACATTGCCAACCCTAGCAGTGCCGTCGTTGCTAATTGCCAGCTGGCAAACCATTGGTCAAAATCGATGACCAATACAGACAGCAGCCAAACCATTGCGGTAAAGGTTAAAAAACGACTCAAAATTGGCCTGCGCCACATCAGGTTAAACGCCATACTTTGGCTATCGATACTGGTAAGCCATTGCTGAGCAGCTTGGCTACTAATACCTAGTGACTGGGCTACATTTGCTGTTATGTCGGTGATTGAAGATGGTAAATCAGACGTCATATGCTGCTGTGAAGCGCGGCTTAGACTGTTATCTAAAACGGCAGGCGAGTTACTGGCGCGTAAAATAAACATCGTTGCTAGATAGCTAAGAGCTGAAATCGTTAATGCCAGCGTTGGATAATCTTTGATCGTAAAGACCACGTTTATCATCAGCATGGCGATACTGAGCAGCTGTAATAACAACCCAAACAATACTGACCATGCACGTAGCGAGCGCCGTCCAAACCATACCAGCGCCAGCCCTTGTACCGACCAGCCAAAGGCAATCCATTCAGCATCGATTGCCAGTGGGATGACCACCGCTAAAAAGCCAAACCCTAACGCCAGCATACCCTCGGTGATTAAGGCATAATGCTGGCTACGCTGGACAAACAGCCAGCCAATGCCCAAATAAATCGCCGCTAAAACAGCACTGGTAATGGTTAACGCGTTAGGAATACCATCCAATAATGCTGAAAATAAACCAAAGGCTAGTATCGGTACTGAAAACAGTAAACCGGTATCAATAGGAAATACATAGCTGTTGTTTCTTGGATGAACCTTATCCATGTGGTTGACGTTGTTTACACTATTAAAAGTATCTACAGCATCTGTATCAGCGAAACCTGCTTCATTAAGCGTGTTATAAGCGATAATTTGTTGCGCGTAGCGAATGACGACAAATAAATATAGTAGTACATGCAGCGCGACTAGTAATACCAATGACCAGCGCTGCGCCTCAATAACAGCGCTTAAATTTTCCGTCACACCCCAATAATAGGCCAGTCCAAAGGTGATCATTACGCCGAGCAGGTTGAGCATTTTCCAAGTGCGGTAGTGAGCGATAATGGCAATGGTGACGTTTAATAATAGATAGTAGCTGAATAATGTCACTAAATTACCAATATCACTACTGGTCAATATCGGCGCAAAGAAGCCGCCAGAAAGCGCTAACAATGCCAACGGTAAGGCATTTTGACGCACGGCTAAGCCAATGGTGATGGCTGACAAGATACCAAGTCCCATAAAGCTCGGCACACTTGAGAGCACTTGATAGACGCTATAGGCAAAAAAGGTGGTTAAATAAGCAATCGCTAAACCTGCTCCTTGCAGGGTAATACCATAAGCAAAACGGTTTTTTGCTAATTTTAATCCCAGCGCTGCGAGTCCTAAACCAATGATACCAATGCCAATGAGTTTTATGGTAATGGGGATTTCGATATAATCGCTTAATAAGCGCAGCAATAACACCACGCCGACGAGCAACACCAATACCCCAACGCGCACCACTAAATTACCGCCAAAAAACCAATTTTGCATAGAGTGAATAACGGAGGTGACGATAGGCAAGGAGCGTTCGTCTGGCTCTATGGTTGCGATAGTTTTTTGTGGGATTTTCGATTGTGGCGGTGAGGGCGATTGTGGTGACTTTGATAATATCGGCAGCTCTGGAGGTGTTGTTTCTAAATGCTGGTTTTTTGTAGATTCGACATTAGGAATAAAAGTAGCATCGGGAATGAGAACAGCGGAGGTAGCCAATTCTTCTACTGATTGTGTTAATGAATCTACTGATTCAGAACTACTATCTTGAGTAGGATGTATATACGCAGCGTGCGAGGGCTTTGCTGTATTCACGCTATCTGCAAGCTGCTCAAGCTCAGCTTGTAGCGCCGTCATATCATGGCGCAGTTGCTCAATTTGCCGATTAATCTTGGTATATAGCACCATAACCACGATTAATAAAACAATAAAAGCCAGCCAACCCAACGGGCTCATTAATAGATATAGCATCCTCGTCACTCAATCCACTTGGTAATAAAGTGATAATGACGCTATTTGCTAATAAGCACAAGATTAGTCGTTGTAGTTATTGTATATGGCGACAAATTAAAGGGTCACCTACTTAGTAAGCGACCCTTATTTCTTGTCTTGTCTTTATTTATAATAATCTTAATTTACAATAACTTTAAAATTATTGACCGAGATTGGTTTTCATAAACTCAAGCATATTCTCCCAGCTTTGCTTAGCCGCGGCTTCATTATAGCCAAGGTCGACACCATTTTTAGCAGCGCGCTCATCAGCATGCGGATTGGTAAATCCGTGCTTAGCGTTGTCATAGACATCGATAGTGTAGTCGACATCAGCGGCATCTAGCTCAGATTTCAGACCTTCTATGGCATCCATGGATACCATCGAATCATCACGACCATGAGCGACCAACACTTTAGCTTTAAAGTTTTTGTCTGCTGGCTGTTTTGCTGATGGGTTGCCATGGAAGGTGGCGACTGCTTTTAATGGCATGCCTTCACGCGCCATATCGAGGACGACTTTACCGCCAAAGCAAAACCCAATCGCTGCTAAGTTATCGCGATTAACGGCCAATTGGTCACCAAAATCATTGAGGATTAAACGGCAGCGCGCCATCAGCATGTCTTGGTCTTCAAGTACTTGTGTCATCCACATATTTGCCATGGCCGCATCAGTGGTCAGTTTGCCTTCACCGTAAACGTCCATCGCCACGGCAGCATAGCCTGCTTCTGCCAAACGCTCAACCACCGATTTTGGGTGATCGACCACGCCCCACCATTCTGGCGCGACCAAAATCCCTGCTACTGGATTGTCATCTGAGGCCGATTCTGGCAGCGCCACATAGCTGATCAGTTGGACGTTATTTTCAGTGGTACTGATTAATTCAAAGGTCTTAATTGACATATTATTGTCCTTTTTTATGTTATGAGTGTTGTTCTATAAATATGAATAATGCGTATGCTAGCGCAATCCTTTTGCTTACTCGTACTACCTTAACGCCCAAGTTGAGCAAAAACAGCTATAATACTGTAACGCTCTTTATCAAAATGTCTCTTTATAAAAAATCGACTACAACGCTATGACTATCAACTTGTTAAATCAATCTTCTGCCAACTTAGATTCTGATTCAGCCTCGCAGAACAAAGCTGCTTCAAATACAGAAATAAACTCAGGGCTAAAGCCAATCGTGAGTCTATTTCCTGCTAGCAATACTAGCAGCGACAATGCCAATGACGAGGACAGCGACAATAAACCGACTGAAACATTGCGTCCGCAGTTTTGGTCACGTTTTGCGCTGTCAGAATTAAACCATAGCGAATGGGAGGCCTTATGTGATGGCTGCGGCAGTTGCTGTCTCATCAAATATATCGACGATGAGCACGTTAGCGACGATGACAATAGTCATGAAGCAGAAATGGTCGAATATACCGACGTGACTTGCCAGCTGATGGATTGTGCGACGGGCTATTGTCAGCACTATGACACGCGCCAAGAGCATGTGCCCGATTGTATTCAACTGACTATGGAGAATTTGCCGCAGATGATGTGGCTACCATCGCACTGCGCTTATAAGTGTTTGTATAAAGGACAAGGTTTGCCAAGTTGGCATTTGTTATTAACCCAAGATGCGGTGGCAACCCAGCAGCAAATGCGGGCTGCCAATGTTGGCGTAGCAGGGCGCTGTGTTTCCGAGATTGGTATGTCTGATGAAGAGATGGAAACGCGGGTGGTAAATTGGGTTAATCCTTAGCATCAGCCGCCAATTTAGCACTTGCTTCGGCATTCGTTTGCGAATCAGCTAATAGCGGCATAGGGATACCTTGCCGAATCTGCTCAGAGAACTGGCGGCTGTTTTCGTGACTGTTAATGTCAGATTCTAAGTTAGCTTGATTATCAAAGCCGCGAACCTTGGCGTTGATATGGGTACGCTCGTACCAAGTATCCATTGACCAAGGCTGATCGTCTTTTTCAGGATTGGCGTCGAGCATGCCGACGTCGTATAAATAGTTTGGCAGCCAACCAGATACCCAAATCCGGTAATCCCATGGCAGACGGTCACCACTGACAATACGCGCCATATAAAAAATGATATTGGTACAGTTGCTAATCAAGGTGTTATACCAAGCTGGCTTGGCATTCAATTCATCGGCGGCGGTTAGGTAAGATTCAAATAATGACTTGACCTCATGCTGCTGTAGATTGCTGACCGGAAACAGATAAACTTGCTCGCCACGCGCATTGGTACGCGTGTAAATAATATCGCGCTCCTCTGCGGCAATCAGGCTTAATTCAAAACGTCTAAAAAACCCTGCCAATGCCGAAAACGATTCGCCATTTTCTTTACGAATCTCAAATGAGAAGGCAAGCGGTCTATCATCTTCGAAGCGGAAACTGACCAAAGTATGAGCAATCAGCGGTCCCATCCAATAGGAGTTGGTGACATCGACGCCAGATAATTTAGACATATCAATGGTGCGCGTGTCCCAGTGTTCGGTCGCTTCCTGATCCGTATGCCAATCAAAGTTACGTACATTGCTGAAAGTAACCAAATTAGGATTATTGCCATCACGCTCATACGTGACTCGCTCACTGACTTCAGGCATCCAATCGCGATCTTGCTCAGGCTCAATAGAGAAAAACCAGCCAAGACCGACGAACCAAATAGCGGCATATAAACCCATTAGCCATTTGCTTGCTGATTTTTTATTTGTGTTTGTGCTTGTTTTTGCCTTAGTAATTGATTGACTAGTCGCTTGTTGGTTATTTAACTGTTTAGCGGTTTTTGGCCAATAACGGCTACTAAGCAAGGCTATCAGTACGCCGACAATCACGATAGTTGCCAACCACGTGATAAGCGCGCGCATCCCAAACTGATACCAAAGCGCCATCAATAGCCAAATAGCGGATAGCAGCAGGGTAGTAACGATCAAAAACTGCACAAGGTAATATCGCCATGTCCGCTTTTGTTGGCGACCATGAGCGGCGCCATTCTCTGAGCGATGGCTATTTGAAAGCGGCGTGAGCAGGCGAGAGAAAAACGCGCGTAGGGACATAGTGTTTGTTATTGATAAATAAAGGCTTTGACCATAGCAAAGTTTATAACACACTGACAATACAATTTGAGTGAATTTGTCGTTGAATGTCAGCAAGCCTTGCGATAAAGTGAAACACATTAAGCTGGTCTATTTATATTTATTATTTAATCATCTAATGATAAATGGCCGGTTTTATTTATTACTTTAATCCCCATCTACATTTTTTATGATTTTACATGACATTCACAATTGCTATTAACTAATTGCTATTAACTAAAGAGGTTAAATCACATCACCATGTCTGACGACACTCCCAGCCCGAGTAGTTGGTCGATGCGCGGCTTAAAACGCTGGCTATCGACCGCCCCCGAAACCCGTGATGAACTGATTCGTTTGGTACAGGACTCGCGTCAATTCTTAGAGCCTGATACCGTCGATATGCTAGAAGGCGTGCTCGACCTGCCTGCGACCCAAGTTCGCGAAATTATGACCCCGCGCCCGCAAGTGGTTGGGTTGCATGAAAGTACCAGTCTTGCTGAAGTAATGGACATCATTCTTGAGACCACGCACTCGCGCTATCCGGTATTTGATAGCCAAGACGACGACGCTGTTATCGGTATTTTATTGGCAAAAGATTTGATTCCTATCCTCGTGCATATGGTGCGCGACCAAGAAGACAAAATCGACAGCAAACGTCTCAGAGACCTTGTCCGTCAGCCACTCTATATCAGTGAAACCGCGCGTTCTGATACTTTGTTACGCTCATTGCAGCGTACCCAAGTGCATATGGCGATTGTGGTCGATGAGTTTGGTAACTTTGGCGGTGTGGTAACCATGGAAGACTTACTCGAGGAAATCGTTGGCGACATCGTTGATGAGCATGATGACTTTGACGAAGACAGTGATATCAATAATATTGTCGCCGACCCCGAAAAGCCAAACACATGGCGCGTGCAAGCGTCGACCGTGATAGAAGACTGTAATGATGAGCTAGGTAGCCACTTTGATGATACCGATGTCGATACCATGGGCGGTTTGGTCATGCAGGCGCTTGGTTACGTTGGTGATTTGGAAGGTGAAAGCGTGGTTATCGATGATTGGCAAATCACCATTACCGATGTCGAAGGGCGCTTTATTCAGAATTTAGAGCTGACTAAAATCAATGCTGACCAGCAAATACTGATAGGTAGCCATTAATTTATTATTGAGTTTTTTATGACTGAGCTTTTATGACTGAGCTTTTCATAACTGCCTAGCAAGTTTATCAGTAACGTTATAACTTGATGTCTTTATAGCTATAAAAAACACGATTGCGGTCGTGTTTTTTTTGCTTTTAAAACCGATATTTTGCAACGCAAATTTACCCATTGAGTGGTACAGACTGGTATCATGGGCAGGTTTGATTTTTGAGTAATGTCTTTATCGTTATATAGAGGGCTATCAAGTAAGTGTTGAATGCGCCACTGATTGAATCCCTCAAAGTTAACATTTAAGTTTGATAAGTTTTAAATTACTGAATAATAAGGTTTTGGATAACTGCTATGCGTCTGTCTACTGTTGATTTGCAAAAACGCCTGAACCCCGATAAGCCAAAGGGCTTACCTATGGTGCTGACTATATTGATTGCGTTGCTGGCAGGGGCAGTGTTTATCTTTGCGCTCGCGCCATATGACTTTTGGCCAGTCGCCTTGGTATCGCCTGCTATTTTATACGCGTTACTGATGCCGCAAATGAGCGGCAAGCGAGCGTTTGTCATTGGTCAGGCTTATGGCACGGGACTTTGGTGTGTGGGAGCATTTTGGCTCTATACCTCTATCCATGTTTATGGCGATACGCCCGTCTGGTTGGCGCTGATTATGATTGCGCTAATGGGTTTGGGCATGGGATTATTCCATGGCTTTTTGGCGTTAATTTTTAATCGGGTGGTCGGCAAGCAGCCGTTATCATTTGCAGCGCTTTGGGTACTACAAGAGTGGATGAAAACCTGGCTATTTACGGGTTTCCCGTGGTTATTTGTCGGTTATGCCTTTACTGAGCAATATTGGCTATCGTCATTAGCGCCCGTTGCCGGCGTGTTTGCTGTCTCTTTCGTTGCGGTATTATTGGCGGCAAGTTTGGTCGAGCTGCTGCGTCGTCGCGGCGGTTATATGATTCCTGCCAGCGCTTTACTGGTGGTAAGCTGCGCATTATGGTTAATAAATCCACAATGGACGAAGCCAAAAGGCACGCCTGATTTATCGGTGTCATTAATCCAAGGCAATATCCCGCAAGATTTAAAATGGCTGACCGAATATCAGATAGAAACGCTAAAAATCTATGCAAACCTAACGCGTACCGAGTGGGGGCGTGACATTGTTTTATGGCCTGAATCGTCGATTCCGATGTTCCAAACTGATGCGGTTGGTTTTATCACCGAAATGGTAAAAATGGCCAAAGAAACCAATACCACTTGGGTGACCGGCATTCCTTATAAAGATGAAGCGGCTTTTGATGCCAAAACTGACAAATATCCACCATTTTATAATAGTGTGATTGCGTTAGGCGCGGAAGCAGAAGGGCTGTATAAAAAACAGCGCTTAGTACCGTTTGGCGAATATATTCCGTTTGAAGGCATGTTAGATATTCTGCCTAATCTGGCGGGTAGCCAAGAGATTTTAAGCTACAGTCGCGGTAGTGACAATCAATCGCCGCTGCGGGTTCGTGGACATAACTTGGGCGCGGCGGTATGCTACGAGGTTGCTTATCCTGATACCACCCGTAAAAATGCCATCAATACTGACTTTTTATTGACCATCTCAAACGATGCGTGGTTTGGCACTTCAGCAGGTCCACTGCAGCATCTGCAAATGGTACAAATGCGCGCGTTAGAAAATGGTCGCTGGTTTATGCGCGCGACCAATACGGGTGTTACCGCTATTATCGACCACAAAGGTCGTATCGTTGAGCGCGCCCCGCAGTTTGAGCGCACGGTATTACGCGGTGATATTCAAGCCCGTGTTGGTAATACGCCGTTTATGAACTTTGGTAATTATCCTATCTTAATCATTATTGCGCTTCTATTATTATTAAGCTATCTTGGCAAGCGTGCGACCCCGCGGACGCGTTTGGTTGCCTAGGTTGCCATTTAGTAATTTGATACGTTAAGCATGGCAATATAGAGCGGATTTCACTTTTTTTATGAATAAAACCTTTAAATAGTTAAGGGTTTTCACAAATCAGTATAAATTGCGATATAATAGCCCAATATTTTAAATATTCTGTGCAAGGTGGATAAGGTATGTCAGAAGATATCGTTAATAACAACCCCAAGAAAGAGTTCCTATATGCTTTAGGCGGTGTTGCCTTATTTTTAGGTATCGTCTTATTGATTGGCATTTCTGGTTTCTTGCGTCCAGCGGGTGAGCATATCACTCCTGAGACCATTGAAGCGTCAGCCGCCGAGGAAGCAGAAGCAACTGCTGCTCCGGAAGAAGCTGCGACTGCTGAAACAGCGGCTGCGCCTGCTGCAGAGACTGATGCAGCAGCAACGAGCGATACTGCAGCGGATGCTAACGCAACGCCAGCTACCGATGCGGACAGTGCTGTGGTTAGCGCTGAAGCTGGTACAGCCACGGCTGAAGGCACTGTTAATCAAGCAGCGGTTGCTGATGCTGACGTGACAGCCGAGCAAGCCGATGCTGATTTGGATGCTGGCACGACTGAAAAAGCTGCGACAGCAGAGTAATTTTTATTTAGATAGCTGTTGCTTCAATTTCTAGACCTAGCAATAGAGTTTGTCATAGCTATATCTCTTATAATATTGCTTCTAATGTCTATGGTATTGATTAATAATATTGATTAATTAAAACGGTCATGGCGATTGTTTTATTTGTACAGCTCATAAAAACCCGCCCTTAGCGAATTGAGGGCGGGTTTTTTTGTGGGTACTTGTGTAATTATTAAACCTTTTTTTCTTTACTTGGTTCTAGGCAAGTGAAACAATAATGCGCCTATGTGACCGCCTAGCAGAATAATTAGAAGTTTGGTCATCATTACAGTGGTTTTTAAAGGAATAGATTTATGAGCACAGACTCACAATCGAACGCTAGTGCTGCTGAATTAGAAGCATTAGATAATGGCTTTATGGGGCATCCTAAACCCTTAAGCTCGTTATTTTTCACCGAGATGTGGGAGCGTTTTTCTTATTATAGTATTCGTCCATTATTAGTACTCTTTATGGTGGCGACGGTTGGCAGTGGTGGTTTCGGTTTTGATGAAGCAACGGCTTCTGCCATCTATGGTATTTTCGCCGGTTCATTATATTTGGCGGCAGTACCGGGCGGCTGGTTGGCGGATAACTGGCTTGGTCAGGAGCGGGCGCTGTGGTGGGGCAGTATCATTATTGCGCTTGGGCATTTATGTATTGCGTTGTCAGCCATGTTTGGCATGGTGCTATTCTTTGTCGGCTTGATGTTTATTGTCATTGGGTCAGGATTGTTTAAGACCTGTATTACGGTCATGGTTGGGGCGTTATATCCCGAAACGGACAATCGCCGTGACGCAGGATTTACGCTGTTTTATATGGGTATCAATATCGGTGCGCTATTGGCAGCGCTGATTGTTGGGGTGTTTAGAGAAAAAGGCATGTGGCATGCAGGCTTTGGCGTCGGTGGTATTGGTATGCTGGCTTCGTTACTGATTTACCGTTTTTCAGCCAGAAAGACATTAAATCGTTATGCGCGTGCCAAAAACATCACCGCTGATTGGGAACATGCAAATGACCGATTCCAAAATATAGGGCGCTGGGTATTAGGCGTTGCGGCTATTTTTGTGGTATTGATTGTGCTCATTAGCACCGGTTTGATGCCATTTAATCCGATATTGGTCGCAGAGTATATGACCTATACCATCGCAGCTGTGGTGCTACTATATTTTGCGGTGATGTTTATGTCATCACGGTTGAGCTCCTCAGATAAAAAACGCTTACTGGTCTGTCTGTTATTGATTATTGGTTCAACCTTGTTTTGGTCAAGTTTTGATCAGCAGCCAACCTCGTTTAACTTATTTGCTGACCGTTATACGGATTTAGAAGTCATGGGTTTTCATATCCCAAGTATTTGGTTTCAGTCGCTCAATCCGTTATTTATTTTATTATTAGCGCCCATTATCAGTATTTTGTGGGTGAAGCTCGGTGCTAAAGGTCTTGAGCCTAATAGCATGGTAAAATTTGCGCTTGGTATGTTGTTAGCCGCTGCAGGTTTTGGGCTGATGATTATGGCATCAAAAAGTATCTTGGTCGCTCCCGGTGCTTTGGCATCACCACTGTGGTTGGTTGGCAGTTTGTTTTTACTGACGCTAGGTGAGCTGGCGCTAAGTCCTGTTGGTATGTCGTCAATGACGCGCTTGGCACCTGAAGGGATGCAAGGTCAAATCATGGGGCTGTTTTTTGCTTCTATTGCGATGGGTAACTTGGTCGCTGCCTTCTTTGGTAGCCATGTCACCGCTGATAAAATCGAAGGTTTACCGGATTTATTCTCTATTATGACCATGTTCTTGGTAGTGACCGCGCTGATTTTATTAGCATTGTCAAAACCGATGAGCAATATGATTAAAAACAGCAGTAATATCAGAATATAGGCAATGAACGTAAACAAGCGGCCAATATAAGCACAAGAGTATTAGCGCTATTTATAGCACTCTTTATAGCCGTCATTTGATAGGTGATAAAAATAAAGAAGCTACTAAACAGTGGCTTCTTTTATTTTGAGTTATCGATCATTTTTACGATTCGTTCATGATTCCTTTACGATTCTTTCACGATTAAATAGGTATTGCTGTTAAAGGCATTTATAAGTCAGTTATCATCCCCATATCGTTATATGCGCTAGGTTGTATCTGTAGCAAACTTAATAAACGCCCACTTAATCAACCGCTAATAATCAGCTGATGATGTCAGTTTATAATAACAATATATCGAGAACCTATCGATTCTGCGGCGCTGTATTGAGAGGGTTTTTTCTACTTATGCAGCGTTTTAAATAGCATGGTGCTCGTGCTTTTATACTAATTTTTTATATACAATAAGGGACGTTATGTCTACTCAAGAAGCCATTCCAAAAACTGAAATTCAACAACGTATTACCAGCCTGCGTGCTGCTATTGCGGCGCAAGACCTGACCGCGATTATCGTGCCGTCAGCAGATCCACATTTATCTGAGTACTTGCCTGAGTATTGGCAAGCGCGTTTATGGTTATCAGGGTTTACCGGTTCAGTCGGTACGTTGGTCGTTACCGCTGATTTTGCGGGACTGTGGACAGATAGCCGCTATTGGGTACACGCCGCTCATCAATTAGCAGGCACCGGTATCACTTTAGAGAAACTGGCACCCGGTCAGCCAAACCATATCGATTGGCTCGCTACGCACTTGGCCGAGGGCGATAGCGTGGCCGTCGATGGTAATGTGCTGTCTATCGCTGAGCAAGACAGATTGCTTGATGCTTTTGACGCCAATGATATTACCTTAATCACTGAACGCGATGTATTGACAGATATATGGAGCGATCGTCCAGCGCTACCATCGGCACAACTATACCAACACGATGAGCAATTTGTTGCGCAGTCTGCGACCTCAAAACTTGCCGCCGTGCGCGCAGGTATGGCGGATGCAGGCGCAACCCATCATTTGCTTTCAAGCTTAGATGATATCGCTTGGTTGACCAACTTACGCGGCGCTGATGTCGATTATAACCCTGTATTTTTGGCGCATATGTTGATTGATGCGGATAAAGCGACCTTGTTTATTGATAATAATAAAGTCAGCGCTGACATTGAAAAAGCCCTAAAAGACAGTGGTATCACGCTTGCTGATTATGAAGCGGTGCAAGAAGCATTGTCTACATTAACGCCAGAAGATTTATTATTGCTAGACCCAAGTAAAGTGGCAGTCGGTACGCTATCAAAGATGGCGGACGATGTTGGCTTTATCGAGCAAATGGCACCAAGTACTTTGCTTAAATCAGTTAAATCTGACTCAGATATTGATCATGTACGTGAAGCCATGCGTCAAGATGGCGCGGCATTAAGTGAGTTTTTCGCTACATTTGAGCAGCGTCTAGCAGCCGGTGAACGTTTAAGTGAGCTTGATGTCGATAGTATGCTCATCGAAGCACGTAGTCAGCAGCCGCATTACGTATCGCCAAGCTTTCCAACGATTGCAGGCTTTAATGAAAATGGTGCACTGCCGCATTACCGCGCGACGCCAGAAAAATTCAGCTACCTTGACGTCGCTGAGGGCGAAGGTGGATTATTGCTGATTGACTCAGGCGCCCAGTATCAAAACGGTACTACCGATATCACCCGTGTGGTCGGTATTGGCAAAGTAAGCAGCGAGCATAAACGTGACTTTACCACCGTGCTTAAAGCACATATTGCGTTAGCAAAAGCGCATTTCCCTGATGGCATTGCTTCACCACTCATCGATGCGATTTGCCGTGCACCATTATGGCAGGCACAAATGGATTATGGTCATGGTACCGGACATGGTGTTGGTTACTTCTTAAATGTGCATGAAGGCCCACAAGTCATTGCTTATAGTGCCAGTACGCCAAAAGAGCGCGCCATGAAAGTAGGCATGATATCCAGTAATGAGCCAGGTTTATACCGTGAAGGCAAGTGGGGTATTCGTATTGAAAACTTAGTGGTCAATATGCCAGTGGCGAGTCCGACTGAGACTGAGTTTGGCAAATTCTTAAACTTTGAGACCATCACTTATTGCCCAATCGATACGCGTTTGATTGAGCCTGCATTATTAACCCAAGTAGAGATTGATTGGCTAAATGACTATCATAGCCAAGTTTATGCCGAGCTAAAAGACCGAGTTAAAGGTGCGGCACTTGAATGGTTAACCGAGCGTACAAAAGCTATCTAAAATAAAAGCTTATATTCCTGAATTTAAAACAAAAAAAGCCCCGTAAATTTACGGGGCTTTTTCTATTCTAGAGATTTATTGCTATCGATTTATGAACGGATAGCAATATTTAGCTTTTTTACGATTCTTTATTCGTTTCTACTTTATCTTCACTTAAATTTTGAGTCATCTCCGCCCGTAACCAAGATTTTAAGTTTTCAGACATCAGCATCATTTGTTCACTAAGATAATCATCAATTTGCATTTCAAGCTCACGGATTAGCTCTTGATGGGTGGTATTTAGCTTTGCATCTTTTAATGCCAGCTTGATGGCGGCGCTGGCTTTATCATTGATTGTTTTAATGCTGCTATCTTCTTTAATGCGCTTATCATTAGCAATATGGCTATCGCTAATTGCATTGCCGCTAATTGTATTGGCATGCTCACTGACAGTTTTATTTTCAGAGCTAGCACTAGAGTCGTTATTAACATCAGTTTTTACGGCATTTGATGGTTCAGTAGGCTGAGCTTTAGCAGCATTGCTATCAGCACTATTATTAACCTTATCAATATTATCTACGCTTGGCGCTGTGACCTTGCTAGTGTCATTAGCATGAGTGATAGCAGTTTTAGCATCAGAACCGCTTTTATCTGAACTGTTTTTATCCGCTGCTAATAGCTCATTTTTCTGTGGTGCTTGTTGCGCCGCTTCTGCTTCTTCACGCAATCGGGTTTCTTCTTCTATCTTAGCCTCTGCTTTACGCTTGGCTTCTTCTGCCGCTTGTATTTTTTGTTGTTCTTCTAGCCGTTCTTTTTCAGCAGTAGCACGCGCTTGGGCTTGTTTGTCCGCGATGGCTTTGGCAATGGCTTGCTCGGCGTCATGATTCTCATAAAGATTGTCAAGATGCGCGTCTAAGTCGTGGGTGCTAAAAACAAAGCTCTCAAATGGCGTCTCTGTTTGCAGTAAGGTGGTGATGTCTTTTAGCTCTTGGGTGATTGCCGCGTGTATAGGCTCAGGTGCACACGTCCAGCGTTGATAAAACTGATGGGAAAATGAGTAGCTTGACATGGTATCTTCCATAAATGTTCCAAAAATTACCCCTTATCATACGCAAGTACGATAAGGGGCTGCAAGTGGACAAACGTAGTAAATCTGACACCAAGGTTACAACGGCGACTATCAAAAGCTTTTTGGCGCTGTTTCTGGTATTTCTTTTAGCTTTAGGGTTGCACCGGCCAACGGGCAAATATCAATGAGCCGTTAGTGCCGCCAAAGCCAAAGCTGTTAGACACTGCATATTGTAAGTTCTCAACTTTGCGTGATTGATTGGCAACATAATCAAGATTACAGTTGTCTTCGACATTGTCCAAATTAATGGTTGGCGGTACATGCTGATGCTGTAGGGCAAGGACGGTAAATATCGCTTCAACACCACCAGCAGCACCCAATAGATGACCAGTCATAGATTTGGTTGAGCTGACCAAAATGCTGTCTTTCACTGGCGCAAAGACGGTTTCAATCGCAATAGATTCGGCGACATCACCAGCAGGAGTACTGGTCCCATGGGCGTTGACGTAGCCAACTGCGGCAGGCTCGATACCGGCATCGTTTAAGGCATTGCGCATGGCTCGTGCCGCACCGCTACCATCTTCTGGTGGTGCGGTAATATGGCTTGCATCATCACTCATACCAAAGCCAACCAGTTCAGCCAATATCGTTGCTCCGCGCGCTTTAGCATGGGCAAGGCTTTCAAGGACGACGACACCAGCGCCATCACCAAGCACAAAACCATCACGGTCTTTATCAAAAGGACGTGAGGCTTTGGTTGGCTCGTCATTACGAGTTGAGAGGGCATGCATCGCCCCAAAACCTGATATACCAAGTGGGCTTGAGCCTTTTTCACTACCACCTGCTAGCATCACATCGACATCACCATACGCAATCAAGCGTGCGGCAATTCCTATCGCATGGGTCGCGGTGGTACAAGCAGTCGAGGTCGCAAGGTTTGGACCTTTTAAAGTATGTTTAATCGCAACCAAACCTGCTGCCATATTGACGATAGAACCAGGGATGATAAAAGGCGACACTTTCAGCGCGCCTTTTTCACGTAGGGTATCGCGACTGTTTTCAATGGTTTGAATACCACCAATACCTGAACCCAAAATCACCCCAAAGCGCTCTTGGTCGACATTCTGCACAGGCGCATCAGCAGCGCTGACTTCATCGATAAAGCCGGCATTTTTTAATGCCATAGCAGACGCCGCAACGGCATAATGCATAAACTCATCATAGCGGCGCGCGTCTTTGGCATTCATATATTGCTTGGCGTCAAAATCCTTGACCACACCGGCAATTCGCGCACGATAGTCTGTTGCATCAAAATGGGTAATTGGCGCGATACCGCTCTCGCCATTAAGCAGGCTTGCCCATGAGCTTTCGACATCTAATCCCAAAGGCGTCACCGCGCCCATACCGGTGACCACCACGCGCATATCGTCAGAACGCTCGTAGTGCGGTGGTTTCTGTCTTGGCTTATATGCTTGTTTGGCAGCAATATCCACGGGAGTATTATTCATCGTTTGCTCGGTAAGTGAGTCGGTCGGTAAACTGCTATGCTGGCTCATGCGCTATATCCTGTACTTACGGTCCTAAGAGGATGTTATTTCAAAAGCCATTATAAAACACATAAGTGTACGTATGTAAACTAAAATTTGACCAATCAGGCAAAACAAACCTGACCCAGTACAACGCCTTTACTTGCGCCAGTCACAGCTGGTAAGTTACCAGTTTCGCCCATTAGAGTTTGGCGTGCCAGCCACGCAAAGGCGACGGCTTCGACCCAAGCGGGATTCAGTCCTAAGCTGGCAGTGGTTTCTACCGTGCAATGGGGCAAATGTGCCTGTAAGCGGGTCATCAAGTAGTCATTTAACGCACCGCCACCGCAGACGTAAACCGAGCTATTTTCTTGTGCATTAATAAACATATTGATTTGCATACTGGCACTCATGGCGGTCAGCTCAGTAAGCGTTGCCTGTACATCGGCTGATGAATAGCGAATATGAGCAGAGGCTTGGTCAAATTTTTGCAGCTCGCTTTGTAGCCATGCTAAGTTAAAGTCTTCACGCCCCGTGCTTTTCGGATAGGTTCGTGCAAAAAACGGATGTTCTATCAGCTGATTAAGTAGCGGCTCAACGACTTGGCCTGACTGCGCCCATGCGCCGCCAGCATCGTAACCTTTATCCGTATGCAATGCTGTCCACGCATCTAATAATAAATTGGCAGGACCCGTATCATAACCAATGACAGGACTATTATTAACAACAGCATCATTAACAGAACTGTCATTGGCTGGCAAGACCGTAATATTAGCAATACCGCCCAAGTTTAATAACACCCGTGTGCTATCAGGGGCGGCAAATAAAGCTTGGTGAAAGGCAGGTACCAAAGGCGCACCTTGACCACCAACGGCCATATCGCGACGGCGGAAATCACTGACCACGCTAATACCAGTACGCTCAGCGATGATATTGGCATCGAGCAATTGCAGGCTAAAGCCCATTTGTGGACGATGACGCACCGTTTGTCCATGACAGCCAATTGCCAGCACTGACTCTACATCAGTATTGGATTGCTGTAACAAATTATTGACCACGTCGCTGGCAAATTCAGCATATTCTTTACTAGCCCAGCCGAACCAGTCTAATTCGCTGTTTGGTTCACCCACTGTTGGTACTAATTCTTGCACACCATTAGGCTGACATAAAGCCAATAACACTTCTCGCAGGCGCGGTGGGAAATCCTGACTACGAGTTGCTAATAGTCGCATGGGTTGTTGAGTGTTTTCTTCACCACCGAATTGACAAAGCACGACGTCCATACCGTCTAAGCTGGTGCCAGACATCATGCCAATATATAAGCCATCATCAAAGTTTTCAAATACGGTTTGTTCAAGCGCATCAGTCAAGGTGGCATAATTTAAGTCGTCAATATGCGCTAAGCTATTCTCTAGACCATTAGCCAAAGTGTTATCTAAATTATTATCATAATTTATAGTCGAATGAGTATTATCATTGGTATCAGCAATCGATGTAGGGTTGGTCATGGCAATTTACCTTAAAAAACGCTAGTATATCTGTCAAATTCTAACATCTTTTACCGGCTACGAAACTTTAATCCCATTCCCAAAAACCAGAGTAGTGATAAACGAGTGCAAGTACTACATTTAATAGATAGTAGACTTAACAAGTTTGACGCTGCTAACCCTATTTTTGTGCTTGGTATAAATAGCCTAAACGCTTTACCCTTTAAATAAAGACAATAAAGAGAGCATCATGACCACTCAAACTTATACCCTAGAAGAACAACTTGCCTTAATCCAACGCGGTACACAAGAAATCCTATCTGAAGAGGATTTGGTTAAGAAGTTAAAACTGAATCGCCCGCTACGTATCAAAGCAGGTTTTGATCCTACCGCACCTGATCTGCATTTGGGTCATACCGTGCTGATTAATAAGCTGAAGCATTTTCAAGATTTGGGTCATGAGATTTACTTTTTAATCGGTGATTATACCGCCAAGATAGGTGACCCTTCTGGCAAAAACAGCACGCGTCCACCTTTAACCGATGAGCAAATCAAAGTCAACGCGCAGACTTATGCTGAGCAAGTCTTTAAGATTTTGGATAAAGAAAAAACCAAGATTGTCTTTAACTCTGAATGGTTCAAGGATATGTCAGCGGGCGATATGATTCAGCTTTCCAGCCAGTTGACCGTCTCACGCATGCTTGAGCGCGATGATTTCTCTAAACGCTACGCGGCGCAAACACCAATTGCTATCCATGAGTTTTTATACCCATTGGTGCAAGGTTATGACTCTATCGCGCTAAAAGCCGACGTCGAGCTGGGCGGTACTGACCAAACCTTTAACATCCTAATGGGACGCACCCTGCAAGGTCGTTACGGTCAAGAGCCACAAGTTTGTATCACGGTGCCAATCTTAGAAGGGCTAGACGGCGTCAATAAAATGTCTAAGTCGCTCGGTAACTATGTTGGCATTTACGATGCGCCGGGCACCATGTACCAAAAACTGCTGTCGATGCCAGATACTTTAATCCGTCGCTACTTTGAATTTTTAAGCTTTAAGCCGATGGAAGAAGTCGAAAGGTTAATGGCAGAGATGGAAAACGGTCGCAACCCACAAGAAATCAAACGCATTCTTGCTGAAGAATTAATTGAGCGCTTCCATGATGCCGATGCGGCTGCTAATGCGCATAAATCAGCGGGTAACGTATTAGCTGATGGCGAATTGCCAGTCGATTTACCAGAAGTGACGTTAGAGTTAGAAGGGCAGGACGCATTATTTATCACGCAGATATTAAACCAAGCAGAGCTTGCCAAAAACAGCTCATCTGCTAAAGATATGATTAAACGCGGCGCGGTAAAAGTAGATGGCGAAGTCGTCGATGCAGGCTTTAGCTTAACCTCTGGTCAGACAGTCGTTATCCAAGCAGGCAAAAAGGCTTATGCGAAGGTGACGGTGGGTTAGATATTTATAAAATCCTGTCTCTATAAATAATTCTTTAAGCGTAATTGAGATTTACAGTATAATAAAATTACGATTAAATCTACTGGAAATTATAATGTCTGAAAAAATAGCTATTGATGAAAGTATAAAAGTTGAGTTCATACATGGTAAAGCAGTAGATACACATCAGAAAATAGTAAACTATCTCAATGGACATGATATTTCTAAAGTTTGCTATGCTCATAAATCAAGAGTAAAAAGCGAAGATGGTCTTTTAGAAAAAGTTATTAGGAAAAAGAAAGAAAAGGAAGAATATTGTCTCGAAGATATTACTGATGTAATTGGTGTGAGATTTGTAGTCCTATATAAAAAAGATATTGTTACAACAATTCGTCAAATTATTAAAATTCTCAAAGATTCAGGAAATTCAAAAAACCCTTTCATGGAATGCGATATTGCCGAAGCCATTTATTATATTGGAGATGTTTCAAGTTCAAACATAACATCTGATGTTGAAGAGTGTTTTCAAAATATAGATATCAATTGTGAAATTAAAGATATAAAAGAGGGATATTCCAGTGTTCATATTGTTTGTCACCTCAAAGCTATATCTTCTAAGTTGATACCTTCAGGCCTTAGAATTCCGGTTGAAATTCAAGTTCGCACAGTTTTTGAAGATGCTTGGGGAGAAATAGACCATAGGCACAGGTACGGATTAAGAGATATCAATGATTCGACAAGTCATCCTACATTAAGTCAACATTTAAGTACTTTAAAGAAGTTTGTAGATGCTTGTGTAGATTATGCTGACATAATAGTTGAAGAGTCTCGTATAGAGCTAAACCCTAAAAACTCAGCTAAAATTTTAGATAATCCAAAAGACATAGTTGACTCTAGTAACTTTTTCGAAGAAGATGTTGAGATAGATGAGGTTGAAAAATATATACTATTAACAGGATGTAGAGAAAAAGCTATATTAAGTGGTAAACATAATGAGCTTGTAACTTGTGCTCAAAGTTTTCTAGATTTAAGAAAATCACATATGCTTAATAAATCTCTAGAAACCTTTGATAATTTTTCTTTCTACTGCTGTATAAATGAAGCTCTATGCCAATTGTCTATTAACAAAGAAGCAAGTTTGCTATTGGCTAGAAATTTATATTTAGAACTTCATGAGTTAGATAAAGAAAATTGCTTGGTTGCAATGAGACTAGGTCAAGCGTTAGGTAGAATTGGGGATATTGAAAAAGGAATTAGGTTTCTAAAAAAGTCTTTTAGTCTTGCTCAAAACAATAACTCGAAGTTTCCAGTAAAGAAGGTTGATATTGATTACGTACTCTCTAAGTCTCCTAAAATTATAGGTTATTATATTTGGCTGAAAATTGAAAGCTTACGAGAGGAAGTTGATAGTGATGCAATTGTTACCATGTACTTGGAAGCCTATGAATATACTATGAAAGGTCTAGAGTATTTTGATAAGAGTAGTAGTGATTTTGTAGACTATACAAATAATTTGCTTTTTTATCTTACGAGACTTTACGATATAACACGTAGTAACAAGTATAAGGAGTTATTATCGAAAGAACTCAGAGCTTTAGAAGCTAGTTTCAACGATTTGAACGGTGCTGATGCAAAAACTCTTGATACTCTCCTTAGAGCTTACATAGCTCTTGAAGATAAAACTAATTTCTTGAGTTGTGCACAAATTTTAAGAGGAAAAATTCGTAGTCGTGACTATGATTTTGATCATGAAACAGCTTTGAATATAATGGAAATTATTTCTGAATTTGTAAGTTTGTTTAACGAAGCATAGGTTGACAGCTCAATTAGTATAGTATTACTATAGCGATACTAAATACGAATACTATAGTTTTTGTTTATTCGACTTAACAGGAGAGTTCCAATGTTACCTAACGGCGATGGCTAAACTTCCTAACAACTTATTTTTGTCAAAAGCATCTAGTTATTAGATGCTTTTTTATTGATAATTATTTTTACAGCAAGCAACAATATATGAACCAAAAATCTTGTTCACACCCCCAAGGCATCTACCGCCATTATAAAGGCAGCCTTTACCAAGTATTGCATACCGCGCAGCATTCAGAAACGGAAGAATCACTAGTCGTTTACCGCTGCCTATACGGTGAGTATGGCGTGTGGGTACGACCATTAGCGATGTTTACTGAAACTGTTGAAGTTGATGGTAAGCAAGTAGCTAGATTTGAGTTAGTTAAAGTATTAGCTGATTAATACTTCAAAATGTTTAAAATTTATTGCACAAATAAAAAGCGACCCGTTAAGGTCGCTTTTTTATATAAATGAACAACTAATTCTGCAAAAACCCTTTTAATACTTTATAAAACCCAACAGGTTCATCCATTGGTACTGCATGACCTGAGCGCGGCAACACGACCTCAGTTGCATTGGGTAGCATCTGGGTGATTTTTTGCTGCCATTTAGCATCATATAGCTTTGAGCGCCCGCCAATCAGATTGACCACTGGAATGGTGACCCGCTCTAAAGCGCCGCGAAAGTCATAGGGTAATGTTAAATAAGCTTGTAAGCAGCGCATCTTATGATGCCAAATACTATGATCATAAAGCGCAAGTTTGGGGTCGTTTTTATAGGTCATCACTTGTATAAAGGCTTTTGAGCGCGTGCGATTAACGGATAATAGAGAAAACAGCCGTTCGACATCCGTTGCACGGCGTTTCAGGGCAAAAGGCAGATGGGTAAAGCTTTCGATGTCAGCATAAGGTAACGTCCTATCAATCACCTCATGAAAAATATCAAACACTTCTTGCTGGCGCGTGCCAAACAAGCCACCTTGCCAGTCGGACTGGTTATGGATAGCAGGACTTTGGTCGATATTTAAATAGCGGCTGACTCTTTCGCTGCCATAACGCTCAAAATACGCCCACATCACTTGGGCACCCATCGAAATAGCGGCAACAGGTAAGGATTCTATATTACGCGCCAAACAAATTTGCTCAATGACGATACTGATATCATCGGCATACTGGCGCACAAAATCGAACTGGGTCAGCTTGATGTCTTTTGCCGCGCCAAATCCTCGCAGGTGCGGCAGGTAAAATGCATATTTGCCAACCAAAGGTAAAATAAATGGCAAAAATTCACGTGCATCCATGCCATAAGCGTGTAGCAGCAGCACAGGTTTGCCATTGCCTATGACAGATACGGGTAGTAATGTACCGTCAGTCAAAGCGATGTCAATCGTTTTCAACTGATAGTTAGCAGGCAAGTTAATTAAATTTTTCTTCATAAGGCAGTATACCTTGTTTTCATTAAGCAATTTTATCAAGCCGATTTAGCCGAAATGCTTTATTGTGGAATTATTTATGCCACTAATGAAGGACTACTATATTAAAATAGGTAACTGACCATAGCATAAAATTTGTTAAGTGTTGAAAGCAGTTGAGCGGTAAAAGTAGCGACTTGTCATAGACTTTGACCAATCGAATCAAACGTCAGCAAGTAAAATATAAGGATATCAGTCTATGAACAAGTTAACTTTACCATTGCTCGATAGCAGCCTATATCCGCAAGTCTGGCAGCAGCAAAAATTTACCAATCCGCAGGCGCTGTTACTAGCGATGCTTACAATAGATATCACAGCAGATGCCGACGCTTTCACAAAGCAGCTGTTAAAAAATGATACTTATCAAGACTGGATTAATAGCAGCGTATTTGGACGTTACTTACAAAGTAATTTTACGGCGTTCTCTCGGCAAGCAGAAGACAGTTTTAACGTAGATATGCCTTTGCTATTTCGTCAGGAATTAATGCGGCACGCGCAGTATTTGCCATTAGAGCAAGTATTGTTTTTTGCAGGTGATATGCCAAAAAGCGTGCGCCAGATAAAATTTTTAAGCACAACGGTTAATCCTGCTACCGCCATCATCAATGCTCAGAAGCTAAGTGCAAAAGCTACCATCAATAATCCGACCATGATTATCAATCAGATAGTGGTTAAGGGTAAGCAAGTCTTAGGATTTCCGATACGCCACAATAAACGTACTAGTGAGCGCTTGCGTAATGAGGTATTGATTTTAGATTTTCAGGATTTGCGCTTGGTCAATGAAGAGAGTATCAGTACCAAAAAAAGAAGCAATATAGAGGAATCTATATTGCTTCGGTCTTATGAATTACGTTAATGAGCCAAACGGTCGGTTAAGCGTTTAAGAATCTTGCTTAGCAATCGTTAGACCATTATAGGTTTGCGCAACCGGCATGACTTCTAAACGATTGACGTTAATATGGGCAGGCGATTCAATCAGCCATAATAAAATATCGCCAATATCATCGCCGGTCATGGTTTTAAAGCCATCATAAACTTGAGCAGCTTTATCGTCATCACCATGATAGCGCACGTTTGAAAACTCAGTGCCCGCCACATTACCCGGTTCAAGGTTGGTCACGCGCACTTGCGTACCGATGAGATCCGCACGCAGGTTTAAGCTAAATTGTTTTACAAAGGCTTTGGTCGCGCCATAAACGTTACCGCCAAAGTAAGGCCAGCTACCTGCAATTGAGCCCACATTAATGATATAACCGCTATCGCGCGCCACCATAGCTGGCAAGACTGCATGGGTCAGCGCCATTAAACCTTTAATATTGGTGTCGGTCATACGCATCCAATCATCGAGACTGGCCTTGTGCGCAGGCTCTGTACCAAGCGCCAGTCCAGCGTTATTCACCAAAACGTCGATTTGCTTGAAATCAGCCGGCAAATCCGCAATGATTTGTGGAATAGACGCCGTGTCACTGACATCCATGACCACAGGTAAAAATGACTCGCCCAAAGTTTCTGCCAAAGCACTAAGCTTATCAAGGCGTCTGGCACAGCCAATCACGCGATGACCATTGGCAACCAAACGCTCAGCCAGCGCTTTACCGAAACCCGCGCTTGCGCCTGTAATCAATACGTTCATCTTATATCCTTATCATTGATGTTTTGTACATGTGTCATGGTTTATAACGACAGCTTGTCTTGGTTTATTGGCGTTGTCTTACTTGTTAAATAACTGCTTACCAAATATTTTATCGCCCGCATCGCCAAGACCTGGAATGATATAACCGTGCTCATCTAAATGGCTGTCTAGTGCAGCGGTATAAATAATCACATCAGGATGCGCTTCATTGACCACACGAACGCCTTCAGGTGCGGCAACCAATACCAAGGCTTTAATATTGGTACAGCCATTTTTCTTTAGCATCTCGATGGTCGCAACCATTGAGCCGCCGGTGGCTAACATTGGGTCAATGATAAGGGCGGGGCGTTTGTCCATGTGGCTGACAAACTTTTCAAAGAAGGGTACAGGTTGCAAAGTTTCTTCATCGCGCTGCAAACCGACGACAGATATTTTCGCAGTAGGAATCAAATCGAGCACGCCGTCGAGCATACCAATACCGGCACGTAAAATCGGTACAATCGTTGCGGTCTTACCGATGATTTGCTCACCCGTGATTTCACCACACCAGCCTTCCATCGGGAAGGTTTCAATTTCAAAATCACGGCTCGCTTCATACGCCATCAAGCGTGCAAGCTCTTTGGTCAATGTACGAAACTTATAGGTGCTACAGTCTTTTTCGCGCATGAGGCTGAGTTTATGACGGACTAACGGGTGATCGATGACGGTGATTTTTAAGTCGCTCATAAGGTCTCTCTTGGTTTTTGGTCTGATGCTTGCGCAGTTACTGCGGTTGCCATTAGTATAAAAGATACAAACACTTACTGCACTTCAACCCTATATTTAGCCCATCAATAGTAAGCTTAATGCTTTAATACAAAAATAAGCCAAAGGCATTTATAACAGGATTAATTTTATTTAAGCCGACTATGTTTGACTATAATCGCGCCCTAATAAATGAAGTAGTGTTTAGGCTTGCTATGATAGCAAAAAAACCGCTTTTCTGATGAAGAATCTTATGACTACACAACCATCCCATACGCATGATAATACTCATAAAATGGATACTAACTCGATATTGTCCGAAGCTCGCGCCGCAGAAGTAGAAACCCATCCGTTCGGTCCAGTGCTACCGCCTGATGCCACCGTGATGATGATGGGCACTTTTCCACCGACCGCTGATAAATGGGCAATGCGCTTTCACTATCCAAACTTCTATAATGATATGTGGCGTATCTATGGCAGCGTATTCTTTGATGACGTTGATTATTTTAGAGTAGGCGATGAAAAGCGTTTTGACCCTGAGCGTATTCGTGCCTTTATGTTCGAGCGCGGCATTGCCTCTTGTCCTACCGTTACTCAAGCTATCCGCGAAACCGGTAATGCCTCAGATAAAAACTTAACCGTTGTCACCGCCGTTGACCTAGATAGTATCTTGCCACAAGTGCCAAAGGTTGAAACCTTATTTACCACGGGCGGTAAAGCCACCGAGGTGCTACTCAATTTATTAGCCGAGCCACCTGCCAAGTCCAAGTACCCGAAGACCAATCAAAGTATGGATTATCCTTATGAGTGGCAGAGTGACAATAATAAAAAAGCCGATGTGAATAATCTTACCTTATATAGACTGCCTTCTACCTCGCGTGCTTATCCACTAGCCTTAGATAAGAAAGTGGCTGCCTATAAAGACTTCTTCAAAAAGATAGGTAAGCTATAAAAGTGTCATATATAGGAGACAACTATATATAAGCAATAAGTGGTCTTAAATAAAAAAGGCTGACTATCATTAAAGGTAAAACTATTTTTAATCCTAACTGACTGATAAATAGAGGGTATTGATGGTGAGGTCAGATAATCGCTAAAATAGCCCACAAACCCCCTTGACCCGCACCCCAAAGCGCGTATAATGCCACCCAGTCGGAAGGGAAGGCGGATTGGCGTGGATTACCACTGATTAAAAATAGCGGGTTTTAACCAAGCTACTACTTAATCATCCAACTGAGCAAATTCATTTTAGATTAACCTAGTTTAAAATAAAATAATTTACCTCTTGACTTAACAAATTAAACGTCTATAATACGCACCTCATTAAGACGAACTGGAATGACTTATATGTAAATTACATATAACAAACCCAGATAACTTATTGAAACAAATTATAAAAAAGCTTGACAAACCAAATCATTATGATATGA
>NZ_CAJHAJ010000005.1 GCF_904846345.1 Psychrobacter maritimus | reverse complement strand
CAATAATTAAAGATGCATATAAAAAATAATAAAATTAACGTATTAATTAAAGCATAACGTATGAATTAAAGTATAAGGATTATTATGAAAACCATTGCCTTTTTATTACACAATAACTTCGAACAAGCAGAATACGAAGAGGTAAATAACCAGCTAAAAGAAAAAGGCTATAAAACCCTTTTAATTACCACCAATAAAGACAAACAAGTCCAAGCGATGCAGCAGGATGTTAATAAAGGCGCTACCTTTAGCGCTGATATATTTGCTAAAGACGCCGAAGTTGCTGATTATGATGCGTTAGTGTTGCCAGGTGGGACGGTCAATGCCGATACCATACGTGGTAATAAAGAAGCACATACCATTATCAATGCCATCAACGAGGCTGGTAAGCCCTTAGCGGTAATCTGTCATGCACCTTGGGCGCTGATTAATACTGGTATAGCTAAAGGTAAAACGCTGACCGCCTATCATACATTACAGCTAGATTTAGAAAACGCTGGCGCAACTTTCGTAGATAAAAGCGTGCAAGTAGACGGTAATCTGATTACTTCACGTAACCCAGACGATATTACAGACTTTGTTGCCGCTATTGATAAGGCATTGTCTTAGTCACGAGATTTAGTAGCTAGCAGTCAGTGAATTAGCAAGTCATTGCGTCACAGTAAATGCTGCAAATATAAATTAATTTCTATCATCAATGACAATCATAAAAAGGAAGCTATTATGTCAAACTCTAACCCAAACGATACCAAATTTGAGCAACAACGTTCTGAATCAGCAAAAGCGGCATTAAAAGGTCAAACTGAAGATAATCATACCGAAGATTCAGAAGCCGCTGCCGAGCGTATTGCTGATAATTTAAAAAATGCTAAAGAAGAAAAATAGTTAATTTGCTAATGCTTTAGCGTTAGCAAAGGGCTATTACTTTAGTCGCTATATTAGTAACCGTAAATATTAGTAACCGTAAATGCTTAGTAAATACAAAGAATGATTATAATTAGGAGTTACTATGACTGATTCAGAAAAACATTTAGATGCACAAGAGCAGAAAATTAAACAGCAGGCGGAAGATATCAATCCTAGTGAGAGTACTAGTCCTGATAGCCTAGCAGAAGCAACGACAGCGCCGCTTGATGACGATGCCCTTGGCGGTACTGCCACGCAAGATGACGTTAAAAAGTAAGCTATTATAAGTTCATAGCTATCACTGCTAGCCTCTGCATCTTTAAAAGTTAAACTGTAAATCTCCTATAAAAAACTGCTGCTAGTTCAGCAGTTTTTTGTTATAATCGCTGTCATATTTAAACATCGTTTTAGATAGAGCTTATCTTTGCTTGGACGCAAGTCTAAGTTAACGGATGTTTTATCTTATTCTAAGCCGTATTTAAATAAACGTTATCATTGATAAGTTTGTCGTACACTAGGTCAACTCTAGTAATGCAGGGTTGTCCTGAATGACGGTCAAACTATTTTATTTATTATTCTATTGCACCTTGATGCTTAAATGTTAAGTACATCTTGGCGCTTATAGCATTGCCGGAGAGATTTATGCTAACTAATACCGATCGCGAACAAATCATTGCTCAGTACCAACGTGGCGAAAACGACACAGGCTCACCAGAAGTTCAAGTAGCTTTGTTAAGTGCGCGTATTAATGACTTACAAAACCATTTTAAAGCACACAAAGCTGACCATCATAGCCGTCGCGGTCTTATCCGTATGGTTAACACGCGTCGTAAACTACTTGACTACCTAAAAGGTAAAGATCTTGGTCGCTATACCACCCTTATTAGCCAATTAGGTCTACGTCGTTAATTTGGCGACAATAGTACGAGTGGTCGCTAATATAGAATATGCCAGAATGTGGCAAGATTTTAGATTTTTTGCCAAACCATTTGGAACTTGCTTGTTGAACTCGATAAAATAGATTTTTTCTAAAGACGGTGTGGAATAGTTTCACGCCGTTTTTTTATGCTTATTAGGATGGCGCATTGGCTTGTGCGCTGGGCTTAAATACTAAAAGCGTATGCCATACAATGACTGCAGCGTAAAAATGATTTATGAGCAGCTATTGAGTGCTCATTATGAGCAAACAGACGGTTTTGTATTTCATTGGTCAATGGTTATAAATCACTGTAAAATAATGCCTTGTGCGTTTTAGAGACATACTGGCGCGCAAATATTTGTATAGCTTACTATTAGCTGATGACTGTTTAGACGGCATGGAAGACACTGTAAATATTTTACTAAAAATACGCAGTAAACAGTGCCGTATCGGATGCTAAGGTATTTTGATTTGGTAACCCCTTTAATAGTAAGTATAAAAAACCAGAATTAAACAAGACCAGATTGGCACAAGACCGAATGTAAACAAGCAACATATCAGAAGTACGTGCTCTATTTTAAATAAATTGCAGATGCATCAGATATATAGATGATGAAACCCGCGCTAATTGACGCAGTTTTTAACTGAATCACTGCCAGTTAGTAGCTAAATTAGCGGCTACATCCAAAGAATTTTAAATGACAGATATCAGCTTGTTATAGCGCTGATATCACTTTCGTCAGTCAATATTAGGAAAATTATATGACAATGTTTAATACCATTAAGCGTGAATTCCAATACGGCGACCAGCAGGTCGTTATCGAAACGGGCCGTATCGCTCGTCAAGCAAACTCTATTTTAGTCCACATGGGCGGCGTATCTGTACTAGTAGCAGCCGTGGTAAAGTCTGATGCTAAAGAAGGTCAAAACTTCTTTCCATTGACCGTAAACTATCAAGAAAAAATGTATGCAGCCGGTAAAATCCCTGGTGCTTATGGCAAACGTGAAGGCCGTGCCAGCGAAGCTGAAACGCTAACCTCGCGCCTGATTGACCGTCCGATTCGCCCATTGTTCCCTGAAGGCTATGTGAACGAGATTCAAATCACGGCAACGGTTGTTTCATCAGACAAGAGCCAGTCTGCAGATATTGCTGCGCTAATCGGTGCTTCAGCAGCACTCGCTATCTCTGATGCGCCATTTAATGGCCCTGTAGCTGCTGCCCGTGTTGGCTTTATCAATGGCGAATACGTTCTTAACCCAACGCTTGAACAGCTTAAAGAGAGCGACCTTGACTTAGTAGTTGCTGGTACTAAATCTGCCGTTTTGATGGTTGAATCAGAAGCGAAAGAATTGTCTGAAGACCAAATGCTAGGTGCGGTTTTATACGGTCATCAGCAACAACAAATCGTTATCGATAACATTGCGTCAATGGCCGCAGAAATTGGTACTGCTAAGCAAGAGTATACTGCACCTGTTCGCGATCAAGCGTTAGAGACCAGCATGAAAGCGCAGTTTGGTGAGCAAGTTGCTGACGCTTATACCATCACCGATAAGCAAGAACGCTACACTAAGCTTGATGAAATCAAACAAGCCATTATCGATGCATTGGCGGGCGATACGGAAGCAGAAACTTACAATGATACTGTTTCTGAGCTAAAAGAAATTTACAATGACCTAAAGTACCGCACTGTTCGTGACAATATCTTGTCAGGTAAGCCACGTATTGATGGTCGTGATCTTGAAACCGTTCGTGCCCTTGATGTCCAAGTTGGCGTCTTGCCATTTACCCATGGTTCAGCACTATTTACCCGCGGTGAAACACAAGCATTAGTGACCACCACGCTTGGTAACACGCGCGACGTAAACATGATTGATTCATTGGCTGGCACGATTCGTGACCATTTCATGTTGCATTATAACTTCCCGCATTTCTCAGTCGGTGAAACCGGTCGTGAAGGTATTCCAAAACGTCGTGAAATCGGTCATGGTCGCCTAGCGCGCCGCGGTGTTGAAGCGATGCTTCCAGATAGCGAACGCTTCCCGTATGTGATTCGTGTGGTATCAGAAATCACTGAATCAAACGGTTCATCTTCAATGGCTTCGGTTTGCGGCGCAAGCTTGGCATTGATGGACGCTGGCGTACCATTAAAAGCACCGGTTGCTGGTATCGCGATGGGTCTGGTTAAAGAAGGCGAGCGCTTTGCGGTATTGTCTGACATCCTAGGTGATGAAGATCATCTTGGCGATATGGACTTTAAAGTAGCGGGTTCAAAAGACGGTATCACAGCACTACAGATGGATATCAAAATCGAAGGTATTACCGCCGATATCATGGAGCAAGCGCTTAAGCAAGCCCATGCTGGCCGTATCCATATCTTAGATGCGATGAACAAAGTATTGCCTGCAAGCCGTACTGAAATCAACGCCCATGCACCTAACTATGCGGTTATCGAAATCAACCCAGACAAAATCCGTGATGTCATCGGTAAAGGCGGCGCAACAATTCGTCAGCTAACCGAAGAGACTGGCGCGGTTATCGATATCGATGACGCTGGTACGATTCGTATCTTTGGTGAAAATAAAGCAGCAACCAAAGCGGCTATCGGTAAAATCGAAGCAATCACCGCAGAAGTGGAAGTTGGTAAAACTTATGAAGGCACGGTTGCTCGTATCGTCGACTTCGGCGCATTCGTTAACGTACTGCCAAACACTGACGGCCTCGTGCATATCTCGCAAATTGCAGACGAGCGCGTAGAAAACGTATCTGACTATCTAAAAGAAGGTCAAATCGTTAAAGTATTGGTACAAGACGTTGATAACCGTGGTCGTATCAAATTGACTATGAAAGGTATCGAGCAAAGCTAATCCTCGATATTTGACGTAATTTAATATAGTCAAAACCTAAAAAACCGCTTTGGTTGCTGATAATTAGCAATCAAGGCGGTTTTTTTATGCGCTCAAAAAATAATGACAATGAGAAAATAATCTATATGTTGATATCTTTAGGAAGGTGGATATCAATGCGCAAATTGGGTAAATCTTGTAGATGATGGGTGGCAAGAGGCAAGATATCGCTATACCAATCTAGAGCAATTGATTCTGCTAATTCGGCGTTGTTAATAGCATTATTTTGAGCAGAACCGTTTTGCGCATGACTAGTAATAAGCGGACGCGCTAATAGGGCAACCCTACGAATACCTTGATAACGTATCAAAGGTATCAGCTGCTGTTGTAAATCGACTAAAGCTGCAGTAAGCCAACGAGCTCTGGTTGGATGATAGGGGTGGTTTGATATCACAGGATTGGCGATATAACTTGGCTGATTGCCATTACTGCTGACGCCAAGTCCCGCTTGCTCGCGTGAGCGTTTATGCATTAAACAACTACCGACCATTAGGCTACCATCACGGCAAGCACGATAGTAGCGTTGGTAGTTGTCTAGATATAGGTTTTTGCTTCGCGTAAGGATAGGGTCTAAAAGAATACCTGCATTATTAACAGGCAGTATCAGCAACTGAGCGCTGCTATTTAAAATAGGGGCATGGGTGGGTTGTAGATGTGCCATTTATTAGCCCCTTTATAAAAATGTTATTATTTTGCGCTGGTTTTAGCCCCTTCAGCGGCTTCTAACTGAGCGATTTGTTCCTCAAGCAAGGCGATTTGCTCAGCCTTCATCTCTGTCAGCTGCTTATTCATTGTCAATTGCTCAGCCGCTAACTTTTCTTGTTCTGCTAAGCGTTTACGCTCGTCCGCTAAGCGATCAATTTCTTCTTTCGCCAAGCTATCTGTTTCTGGTAAAGGCGCGTTTAAGATAGCGTCGGGATCAGGGGTCTGACTATCTGTGCTAGCAGCATCGGTATCTAAAATCGACACACTCGTATCTAACGCATTATTATCTAAGGATGTAGTATCTGATTGCGCAGCGCTATTTTGCTCGGTAGGCGTTGGCGTACTTTCGATAGGCGAAGTATTAGCGTCAGGCGAACTATTTTTCCAAACCAAATAACCAATTAATAGTGCTGCCAAGATAATGATTGGCAACCATTTTTGCCGTGATTTATTAGGTTGTTTTTTTAGTGTCTTAACGGGTAAAGGACGTATTTGTTTTTTATTCATAAAAGGGTCGATTTATGTTAAAAGTATAAGTAGGCATACTATAACAAACTCAAAATAAAAAGCCTATCTAACTGGATATATATCATTAGATAGGCTAGTAGCTATTAAGGCTTGACGATACGGATTTTGTTACTTATGGTTTGAACTTGACCGTACCGCTGGTGCCGGTCACCATTGCATCACGAGCGATTTGGTCTTCTGCATGATTTTTGGCACTGATTACATCAGGGTCGGGGCGATGCTCCGCATGTCCGCACTGAGTACATTCGATATACTCATCTGGCGCAGGCTCGACGATATTGACTTGCACCACCGCATCCATCGCCTGACATTTAGGGCAACGAACGCCGGCTAAAAACCGACGTTTTGGGGTTGATGATTGATAGCGCATTTAGATAACCTCGCGCGTCGTTTGGGCATTGCTTTCAATATTGGCAGCATCGTCATTTTTAGCGTTATCAAAACCGCTATGACGTAATAACGCATCGATACTGGCGCTGCGACCACGGAAGTTCTCAAAGTTGGCCTTGGCAGGGAAACTACCACCCACTGATAAGATGGTCTCACGGAAAGCTTTACCGGTTATTGGGTTAAAAATACCTTCTTCTTCAAACTTACTAAAGGCATCTGCTGATAACAGCTCTGCCCATTTATACGAGTAATAACCTGCCGCATAACCACCGGCAAAAATATGACTAAAGCCATTGGCAAAGCGGTTATAGTCAGGTGTCTGCATGATAGCAATATCATCGCGCACGGTATTTAGCGTCGTAAGGATACCATCATAATTAAGCGCTGGCGTCTGCGCATGAATCAATAAGTCAAAGAGGGCAAATTCTATTTGACGTAAGGTTTGCATCCCGCTTTGGAAGTTTTTCACCGCCAATAACGCCTCAAGTTTGTCTTTCGGTAATGGCTCGCCAGTTTCGACATGACTACTAATCAGCGCAATACCTTCGGCATCCCATGCCCAGTTTTCCATAAACTGACTAGGTAGCTCAACTGCATCCCATTCAACGCCATTTACCCCAGCGACATCACTAACGGTTACTTGGGTTAATAAGTGATGTAGACCATGACCAAACTCGTGGAACAAGGTCAATACTTCATCGTGGGTCAATAAGCTTGGTTTGCCATCGAGGGCAGGGGTGAAGTTACCGACCATAAAGCATATAGGCAGCTGCTCATGGTTTTGTTCAGCATAGGTATAACGCGATTGAAAACCACTCATCCAGGCACCGCCGCGCTTACCACTACGGGCAAATAAGTCAAAGTAAAAACCACCAAGCAAGTTGTCATCAGCATCAAATAACTGATAAAAACTTACCTCATCGTGCCAGCGTGATACAGATTCACTGTGCTCTTGTACTTTGATACCGTATAAACGCTCGACGATAGCAAATAATCCGCTAATCACTTTTGGCAGTGGGAAATACGGGCGAATCTCTTCTTGCGATAAGCTGAACTCGCTTTGTTTTACTTTTTCAGCGACATAAGCGCTGTCCCACGGCTGTAGCTCAGTAATGCCATAATCCTGCGCATACTTTTGCAGCTGTGCTAAATCTTGCTTAGCCGCTGGGATCGCTTGCTCAGCCAAATCCCGTAAAAAGGTTTCAACTTCCGTCACGCTATCTGCCATTTTGGTTGATAGTGAGACTTCTGCATAATTATCAAAACCTAATAGCTTGGCTTTTTGCACCCGTAATTGTAGGATTTGACTCATGATGTCGGCATTATTGAGCGACTCACCTTTGGCATTGCTGTGCTTATCAAACTCAGAAGCGCGGGTAACATAAGCGCGGTAAAGTGTTTCGCGCAGATTGCGGTCATCGGCATGGGTCATGACAGCAAGATAAACGGGAATATTTAAGCTGGCAACATAATAAGGCGTCGGCAAAGCATCGATTTCTGCTTGGGTGAGCGCACCACTGGCAAGCTCGCGAGCTTTAAATTGTTCGCCAGCATCAGCCAAGAGCGCCAGTCCACTTTCGGTTAGACCGGCTAATTGCTCTGGTTTAAGCGCTAGGGCATACGCTTGGGTGGCGTCCAATATATGGTCTGAGAATGTTGCCGATAAGGTTGAGAGCGCACTTTGGATAGCAGCAAATTTTTCCTGTTCAGCTTTTGGCAGTGCGACACCTGATAGCTCAAAGCTACGTAGCGCAAGCTCAATAGCACGCGCTCGTGCTGGCTCAAGCGCGGCAAAAAACGCTGTATCATTAACGATAGTTTGATAACGATTAAATAACGGTTGATGCTGTCCTACCCGTGTGCCATAAGCGGACAGTTTGGGTAGCAGCTCGTGATGGACATGACGGATTTCATCATTACTCATCACGCTATTAAGGTGCGACAAAATTCCCCAACTGCGATCTAAAGCAAGATTAATATGGTCAAAGGTCATGATATCGGCTAACGCTTGCTCAGCATTGATATCAGTCAAGCCGTTATTACTATCGTTGTCTGCGCTCATATTATCTAAAAAGGCATTGGCAGTATCGATAGCACTGATAACTTGGTTTTGTAAGGTGTCTGGTGCGACATTGTCAAAATCGACAAGGCGTAAATTTGCAGAAATAGAGGTCATAAAAGTATCCAATAGTAATGAGAGAATTATTATTAATAGCGAGTATTGTTATACAAGGGTTGTTATATAGGGTATCTAAAAGATGGGTATCAATCGCCTGGAATACAACCCAATTCGGCAGATATCGTTTTAAAGTCGTGCGCTTATGAGATTATGGTAGATAGCGATACATTGACTATCACTATCACTATCACTGTCACTGTCACTGTCACTGTCATTATTGATAACTATCATTATTTCATTACTTCAATTATCGCCTGTACTTAAAGTTAATTAAGCTTCACTTACAAAGCGCCATCATTTGCTTGCAAATTAACCCTATAGGCAGTGGGGTTAAATTGTTAGCATCTTAGTAAGGGAATAGCAAAAATGGATTTTTCTACTACCTGAAATACTTGAGTAAATTGATTAAAAAGGGTATTAATAGGTATTGTTTAAACCGCTCAAACGGATTTTAAAAATAACTATAGATTGATGACTTTTAAAAACAATTTTTAATAAAAGCAGTTTCAAAGATAACCAATAAATATAAAAAATCTATTTTAACGTGCAAACCAATGATAATAAAACAAGGAGCAGTATTTATGAAAGCAACTCTGAAAAGTTTACGTGAGACAAAAGCCAATCCAGCCGTGAGTATTTTTGTCAAAACGCACCGTGAGCATCCTGATAATGAAAAAGACCCTATCGCCCTAAAAAACCAATTAAAAGTCGTCGAAGAGCGCTTAACCAATGAGTATGATAAGCGTACCGCGACCACTATATTAGAAAATATCAAAAATAAAACCAGCGATTTCAACCACAATTATAATTTAGATACGTTGGCGATATTTGCCAGTACTGACGATGTCCAAGTTATCCGTATGCCGATTGATACCAAAGAGCGTGTCATTATTTCAGACCGTTTTGCCACGCGCGACTTGGTGCGAGATATGGCAAGTGCGGTTCATTATTATACGGTGGTATTGACCCGTGATAATGCCCGTTTGATTGAAGCGTCTAACGACCGTGTTATCAAAGAATGTGATAAAGACGACGATGCACAAAATAATATGGAAAATATCCCATTCCCTATCGAAAATAACGGTCTTTATAATACCAGTGACGGCGGTTCAGATCGCTCAGCGAACAACGAAAGCAGCTATCTAAAAGCCTTCTTTAACCAAGTAGATAAAAGCGTGCAAGAGATATGGGGCGAGAATAAAATGCCACTTGTCATCGTTGGTGATGCCAAAAATATTGGTTACTATAAAGATATCTGTGACCGTCCAGAAAATATCATTGCTACGGTTTCAAACGCGACCAAGTTAGAAGAAGGCAGTGCCCAGCATATCGTTGATAGCGTACAAGAAGCGGTAGAGGGCTATCGCACCTCATTACATCAAGCAGCCTTGGGTGAGATTGATAAAGCGCGCGGTGCAAATATGCTGCAAACGGATTTACAAGAAGTCTATCGCAGTGCATTTCAGGGTGTAGGCGAGACGTTATATATCCGTCGCGGTTATATGCAACCTGCGAAAATTGATGAAAAAGCACAAACCTTGAGTATGGCAGATGATGCGACGGCAGAAGGTGTTACCGATGATGCGATTGGTGAAATCATCGAACATGTCATTCATAATGGTGGTAAAGCGGTCTTTATGCCACAAGATATTATGAGTGCAGATCAGCCAATTGCTCTGGTAACGCGCTATTAATCGATTGCTGATATTCGTTAATGAATTAGCCATCGTTACAACATAGGTATAATATGGGAGCATTGGTTCGATATGAATCAATGCTCTTTTTGCATGAATCGCTATAATTATTATTACCATAACTATTTTTAATAAGCTTTTATTTCTTAATTATTATAATTGACCATTAAATAAGAGCTGCTTTATAAGAGCTGTTCTTTTTGACTTAATGATGTGCTTACTTAGCATCGTTTTTAACCTTTACTCTATGAACCATGAGTCTATGACTGATAAATTTATGAATAACACCGCCTCTTTTGTTTTGACCAGCTATAACATTCACAAAGGCATGTCGCCGATGAATCGGGAGGTCAAAATACAAGGTATCGCCCAAGCGCTTGATATCATTGGCTCCGACATACTCTGCCTTCAAGAAGTACAAGGTCAAAATCTGAAGCGCAATATGCAATATAACGAATACCCTGACCAATCCCAGCATGAATGGTTTGGTGAATACCTGCAGCTGCAAAACAGTTATGGTAAAAATTCAGAATATGAAAATGGTCATCATGGTAATGCCGTCCTGAGTCGTTTTCCGCTTGATCCCAAACATAATGTCAATATCACGGTTAATAAGCTTGAGCAGCGCGGTGTTCTGCACTGCGAGGTGCAGCCGATAGGGTGGGAGATGCCAGTTGTGGTGTTATGCGCTCATCTAAACCTTTTTGAGCGCGATCGTATTAAACAATATGAAGCCATTTCCAATTATGTACGTAATGAGATTGCGCCTGACCAACCTTTGATATTGGCGGGTGATTTTAATGACTGGAAGAAAATGTCTTGCGACCGACTCGCATCGAGCTTAGGTATGACCGAAGCATTTAAGCATTGTCATGGTAAGTTATTACCGACCTTTCCTGCCAAACTGCCGGTGCTAAGCTTGGACCGTATTTACGTGCGTAACCTGAGGGTGAAGGATGCTTGGGTACATACCGGCAAACCGTGGTCTACGTTATCGGATCATTTGCCGCTTAGTGCCGAGTTGGCATTGCCTTAGCATCATGAATCGGTAAGTAAAGAAATCATTAACCAAAGCAGCTATTATCTAAAAAGCTGTTATCTAAGAAAACTGTTCGCTAAAAAAAGCTGTAAACCAATTAAAAAAGAAAGCTGAAAATAATACAAGGAAGATCAATCATGTCTGATAAAAAAATACCAACGACGCAACATGCCGCTCTTATACGTGAATTTGGCGAGCCTGAAGTCATGATATATCAAGATGGCGTGGCTATTCCTGAATTAACGGACAATCAAGTATTGATAAAAATCGCTTATGCCGGTATCAATCCCGTCGATTACAAAACCCGTCAAGGTAAAGGTTGGGGCGCTGAGGCGATTCAAAAAGACAAGTTCGATAAGAACGAGCCGGCTATTTTAGGCTGTGATGTCGCCGGTATCGTGGTTAAAAGTACTAGTGATAAGTTTGCTGTCGGTGAGCAAGTCGCTGCATTGACCTTTGACGGTGGCGGTTATGCAGAGTATGTCGCGGTCGATGCCAACTTATTGGCAAAAGTACCTGAGTCAGTCACTTTGCAGCAAGCAGGCGCGCTGCCTTGTATTGGACAAACGGCGCTACAATTTGTCGAATTTTCTGATATCAAAAACGGTGAGCATGTCGTTATCAATGCGCCAGCCGGCGGTGTTGGACATTTGGCTATTCAGCTATTGATGGATAAAGTGACGCAAGACAATGTAAAAGTAACCGTGATTTGCTCACCTGAGAAGTATGACAAACTTGGTGGCTTAATAGATAAAAATAAGCTGGCAGGTTGGATTGATTATACCAAAGATGACGCTTTTCCTGACTTACAAGCCGATGTGCTTCTAGACTTGGTCGGCGATGATGCGGGCGTGCGCGCGCTGAGCGTTATAAAGTCTGGCGGCCGCGTCAATGTCTTGCCAACGATTTGGGTTGATAAACTAAAAGCAGCGGGTAGTCAAAAGAGCTTAAAGGTGGCAGGTTATAAAGCGCAGCGTAGTGGTGAAGATATGGCGCGAGTTTTACAGCTTGTTGCCGATGGCAAGTTAACCCTACAGATTCAGCAAACTTATCCATTATCTGAAGTAGTGGCCGCCCATGGCGAGCTAGAAAAAGGTAATACCTTTGGTAAGATTGTGCTAAAAGCAAGCTAAGCCAAACTTGCTTAATTTAATGCCATTTGCCGGAAGGTTAAGCTGATACGCCCTTCATCGACTGTTTTGGTTTTAGTAATGCTATGCTTCCAATATTGTTGCGTAGCACCATGCATGACGATAAGCTGACCGGACTCAAGATAAAGCTCGACTTTATCTTGAGTTTTTTTATGCTTAAAGACAAACTTGCGCGTGGCACCCAGTGACAAAGAGGCAATAACTGGCTGATGACCAAGCTCTTTTTCATCGTCTGCATGATAGCCCATACCGTCATCGCCAGATGGATAGTAGTTGAGCAAACAAGAATTAAACTCAGCGTTAATACCGATTTTTAATAGTTGCTGTTCGATATGATGTTTCACATGAAACACCGAGTCTGTCCATGCAATGGCTTGACGCGTGTGCCCCGAGTATTGATAACTGGCATCACTATCGCCCATCCATACTATTTGACGAGTGGTGACATGCGTCTTGCCAAACAAGGTTACGATATCAGGCTGCCAAGGTAGCGTCGTTAATAAGGCATAATATAAGGCACTTGGGTAATCAATCACGACGCCTAAGTCATTTACCTTGCCATCATAAGGTAATAAATTATCAGTCGGCGCAGGCGCAAAAAGGTCAGTCATAACTCACATCTCACATCGCTCAGCTTATTTAGCGCTCTTATAATGTTCATTGATAATCTGCGCACACAATTCAGGCGCTTCCATCGGTAATAGATGGCCGTAGTCTGGCAAGGAGATAACGCTGCCATCAGGGACAAATTTTTGCCATTGTTTGCGTACTTTATTATTGATAAATAAGGTCGGTTTGCCCGTGATTAAGGTATAAGGACAGCTAAGTTTTTTTAATGCGGCATCGATATGGGGCGCACCAAAATAATTGGCAAGCTCTTGCTCGGGGGCGAACATCAAGCTATAGCTGCCATCATCGTTAGCAGACAAGCTTTGCTCAGCAAACACTTTTAAATGCTCATCACTGATACGTTTATAAGCACGTTGCGCGCGTAAACTCTCGTAGTAATCATCGATACTTGCCCAAGTAGATTGCTTGGTTAGCGTGCTTTTAAAGGGTTCACGGCTTAGCAAAAATTGACGTGGCAGCAAGTTATAAAGTGTCGCTTGCTTTTTCGTAAAGGTGACAGGCTCAATAAGGTATAGCTGTGAGAATAGGTCAGGGCGTTTGGCCGCTGCTATGGCGGTGGCAGTCGCCCCTTGAGAATGCCCAATACCAACGATAGGCGCGTCTTGGGTTTTCTCTAAAAACTCAATCAGTATATCGGCATCTTGCTCACGGGTCAGACGCGGCGCTTGCGGTTTGTCATACCAATAACCCCGTAGCGCCAGCGCCGATAAATCGAAGTCCGTTGCCAATTCATTTAATAAGGGCGCATAAGTACCAACGGTGAAACTATTGCCGCCATAAAAATGGGCAGGCTGGCGTTTAGGAGAATCCGATTCTTCTAACAAATTCAGCGGCTGCAAGTCATAATAGCGTGCTTGTTTGCCATCGATATTAATACGCTTGGTAAATGCTTCCATAAGAATAAAACTTCCTTGTGACGGTTTTTTTGACCTTTATTAACTTCTATCATTAGCTTTTGTCATAGAATTCTTATTAGCTGTCTTCGCCTAAGAAGCCACCACTTTGACGCTGCCATAAGCGTGCATAAACGCCATTTAACGCCAATAGCTCATCATGACTGCCTTGCTCAATGATATGCCCTTTATCCATGACCACCAGTCTATCAAGGGCGGCAATGGTGGAAAGTCTATGGGCAATTGCAATAACAGTTTTGCCCGTCATGATGTCATTTAGGCTTTCGGTGATGGCAAATTCAATCTCAGAATCAAGCGCACTGGTCGCCTCATCTAACAATAAAATCGGGGCGTTTTTGAGCATCACGCGCGAGATAGCAATGCGCTGACGTTGACCGCCAGACAGCTTAACACCGCGCTCGCCGACTTGGGTATCAAGACCAGTATTGCCCTTATCATCATACAAGCCTTCGATAAAGTCCCATGCTTGGGCTTGCTTAGCAGCCGTAATGATTTCCTCATCGGTTGCGTCAGGACGACCATAAGCGATATTTTCACGGACGGTACGATGTAATAAAGAGGTATCTTGGGTGACCATACCGATTTGCTGACGTAAAGATTCTTGCGTAACTTCATCAATCGCTTGCCCATCGATATAGACTTTACCTTTATCAACATCAAAAAAGCGTAAGAGAAGGTTAACCAAGGTTGATTTACCCGCACCAGAACGCCCGACCAAACCGATTTTCTCACCCGGTTTGATATCTAAGTAAAAATTATCTAGTAGCTTGGCGTATGAAGTTCCCGCAGCATAATCAACACCATCGCCATTAACGTTATCAAGACGCTTGGCTAATTTATGCGTATTTAAACCTGTATCATCGTCTTCGCCTTCATAACTAAAATCAACGTGGTCAAAGACGATACGACCCTCAGTGACTTTAAGTGCGGGCGCGTTTGGTTTATCAACGATGGTTTGCGGCGCTGATAAAGTTCGCATGCCGTCTTGTACCGTACCAATACTTTCAAACAAACTGGCAGTTTGCCACATAATCCAGCGCGTCAGACCGTTTAAACGCAGTGCCATCGCCGTCGCTGCAGCAATCGCCCCAACGCCGACCGCGCCTTGTTGCCATAAATATAAGCTGATACCAGCAGTCGAGCTGACTAGAACCACACTAATTAAGTGGGTCGATACTTCTAAATAACTGACCCAGCGCATTTGTGCATGGACCGTACCTAAAAATTGTCCCATGGCATTTTTGGCATAACCAAGCTCGCGGCGCGAATGACTAAATAGCTTCACCGTCATGATATTGGCATAAGCATCGGTTATGCGCCCTGTCATTAAAGCGCGGGCATCGGCTTGTACAATCGCCGTTTGTTTCAGTTTGGGAATAAAGTACCACATCGCCAGCCACACTAAGACGAACCAAGCAATAAATGGGATTAATAACAAGCTGTCTAAATTAAATAAAATCACACCGGTGGTAATAAAGTAGACGGCGACATACATAAACATATCGGTGACCGTCATCACGGTATCACGCACCGCCAACGCCGTTTGCATCACTTTAGCCGATACGCGACCAGAGAATTCGTCTTGATAAAACTGCATCGACTGCCCAAGCATGCGCTGATGAAAACGCCAGCGCATTTGCATCGGAAAAACGCCTTGCAAGGTTTGAAAATGAATAAACGATGACAAGGCAATCCAGAGTGGACTGACAATCATCACGGCCAGCATCATGAGCAGCACATCGCCTTTTTCTGTCCACAGATTTTGCGGGGTATAAACGCCAAGCCAATCGACGATATTCCCAATCCAAGCAAATAGCATGGCCTCGTAGATACCGATACCGGCAGACAAAATCATAAACAGTAATAGCCAACCGCGCAGACCTTTGGTACAGGCCCACAAAAACTTTAGCATGCCATCACTTGGGGATGGCAGCGGCATAGGCGTATCGGGAAAGGCGGGCAGACGAGTTTCAAAGAAACGAAATAGAGCATTCATAGGCAGTGATAAAGCATCAATAGCAGTACGCCAAAATAAGCACGATAAGGTGTTATCTTGAATCTTTACTTTTGTGATTAGGATTGTTTGTTATTTTAACAAACTTCACTCTAATGGCTGCATGCTAATTGTAAGCTGCAGGGTATCGCTCATACTCAACTCTATCTTAATTATTGACTTGGTGATTTGTCTTGACGGTTTTGCCGATTCTTTATGACTGTATCGAGCATGAGTCATCCATATTAAATAAACAATACTAAAAACCAGCAAGATAAATAGATTGCTCTGTAAGAAATATTTTGTTACATTCTATGGTTTTATTTGATTTAGCAGTTTTTTTCTAAGAACTATCTAATAGTCAAAGGTCAGTGGAAGCTTAAAAGTAAAATATTAAAGAATAAAGGCGATACTGATAGCTGTCTTAAATGCCAGTAATAAACACGCCAGATTATAATTTAACAAGGATGACCTTAATGATGTATCTCATAATAGCGGTGCTCTGTAGCGTCGCTGTTTCCGTACTTTTAAAAATACTACGCCAAAAAAATATCGATATTCGCCAAACCATCGTGGCGGGATATCCCGTGGCATTTTTACTAACTTGGGTGTTATTAAAACCAGATGTCAGTAGCATCGGCGCACTTGGTAATGCATGGGGCATCATTATTGCCCTTGGGGTGTTATTGCCGGCGGTATTTATCATCCTTGGGCGCGCGATTGAATCGGTCGGTATGGTCGCAACCGATGCCGCCCAGCGTTTATCGCTTATCATTCCTATTGTTGCCGCTTTTTTATTATTTGGCGAAGTGCTGACAGGTACGAGAGTCCTTGGACTAGCATTAGGGTTTTTGGCGCTTGGTGCTTTGGTTTATCGCCCGCAGCATGGGCTTATAAATACCCAAGCAAAGCAGACGCCGCTGTGGCTGTTTGGCGTTTGGCTAGGTTATGGCGTTATTGATATCTTATTTAAACAAGTTGCCAAGCAAGGGGCCGCTTTTCCTTTAACCTTATTTGTGACGTTTGGGCTGGCAGGTTTGCTGCTGCTCGTTTATTTACTCATTACGCGCGTCCGCTGGCAGGGTAATGCCCTTAGCGCAGGATTATTACTTGGGGCGCTAAATATGGGCAATATCTATGCTTATGTCCGTGCCCATCAAGTATTGTCTGAGTCGCCAAGCATCGTCTTTACAGGCATGAACGTCGGTGTGATTGCGGTGGCAACGTTGATAGGCGTCGGCGTATTTAAAGAGCAGCTCAATCGTATCAATATCGTCGGTTTATTATTGGCAGTTTGCTGTGTGGCGGTATTGTTTTTGGCTTAACTTCGAGCGTTTAAATGAGCAAAATTTTAACTTATCAACGATAGGCACGCGCGATGTCCTATGTTAAGGTTATTTATAGTCAAGCTCACGTTAGCTGCGGGCTGATTGATTTATTATAATAATGTTTGACCCTTATTAATTAGGATAGGATATCTACTCAATGGAATACGAAAAACAACTACAGCGTATCAAAAATGGTTCAGGTTTTATCGCCGCCCTTGATCAAAGCGGTGGCAGTACGCCAAAAGCGCTAGAAAATTACGGCGTTAGCGGCGATGCTTATGACAACGATGAAGCCATGTTTGACTTGGTACATGAGATGCGCGCCCGTATCATGACTTGTGATGCTTTTGATAATGAGCGTGTCCTTGGCGCGATTTTATTTGAAGATACCATGGAGCGCGAGGTTAATGGCAAGCCGACGGCTAATTATCTATGGGAAGATAAAAATATCGTACCTTTTTTGAAGGTAGATAAGGGTTTGGCTGAGCAAATGGATGGCGTGCAAGTGATGCGCCCGATGCCCAATCTGAACTCGTTATTAGATAAAGCAAAAAACTATCCGGTATTTGGCACTAAGATGCGTTCAGTCATTTATGAGCCAAGTGTCGATGGGATTGAGCTAGTCGTGCAGCAGCAGTTTGATGTGGCAAAGCAGATTATCTCCAAAGGTTTGATGCCTATCGTTGAACCCGAAGTAGATATCAACAGTAGCAAAAAGCATGACTGCGAAATCATCCTTAAAACCAGTATTTTGCATAATCTTGAACGCTTAAACGATGGTCATCAAGTGATGCTGAAACTGACCTTGCCAGAAGAAGAGGGCTTTTATCAAGAGCTGATTGACCATCCAAAAGTGCTAAAAGTGGTGGCATTGTCTGGCGGTTATAGTCGTCATGATGCCTGCGAAAAATTGAAACAAAACCCTGGTATGATTGCCAGTTTCTCGCGTGCCTTTACCGAAGGTTTAAGCAAGCAACAAAGTGACGAAGAGTTTGCTAATACTATCAATGCTTCTATTGAAGAGATTTACGAGGCGTCAAAGATTTAGCTTAATCTTCTACAAAACAGGGTATGTTTAAAATAAAAAAGCGCTACCAATGAGTAGCGCTTTTTTTATAAGCTAAAGGTTAATGCTAAGTGGTTACACTTCTTTATATAGCTGACGACCTTCTTTATGATATTTTTCGCTCATTTCTGCCATGCCTTTATGAATCTCATCGAGGCTGGCTTCGCCTACTTGTCCAACCAGCTCAGTATCCACTTCTTTGATGACATGACCTGCATTAGTTAAATCGCCCGTTTGCGGGGTGACTTGTTTATTAGCAGCATCTTTATCTAATCCTGCTGCATATTCACGCACGTTTTGGGTGATTTTCATTGAGCAAAACTTTGGTCCACACATCGAGCAAAAGTGCGCCGATTTATGGGCGTCTTTTGGCAAGGTTTCGTCATGATATTCACGCGCCGTATCAGGATCAAGGGCCAGATTAAACTGATCATCCCAGCGGAACTCAAAACGGGCTTTGGACAAGGCATTATCACGCGCCTGTGCGCCCGGATGACCTTTAGCAAGGTCAGCAGCATGAGCAGCAATTTTATAAGTGATAATGCCGTCTTTGACGTCCTTTTTATTTGGCAGACCTAAATGCTCTTTTGGGGTGACATAGCAAAGCATTGCCGTACCAAACCAACCAATCATCGCCGCGCCAATGGCGCTGGTGATATGGTCATAACCGGGAGCGATATCCGTCGTCAAAGGCCCTAAGGTATAAAAAGGGGCATCGGCACATAGCTCAAGCTGCAAGTCCATATTTTCTTTAATACGGTTCATCGCCACATGTCCAGGACCTTCAATCATCACCTGCACATCGTGCTTCCAAGCGACTTTGGTTAGCTCGCCAAGGGTACGCAGCTCGCCAAATTGCGCTTCGTCATTGGCATCTTGTAAACAGCCCGGGCGCAGACCATCACCTAAGCTAAACGCCACATCATACTGCTTCATGATTTCGCAGATATCTTCAAAGTGGGTGTATAAAAAGCTTTCTTTATGGTGGGCAAGGCACCACTGCGCCATGATAGAGCCGCCACGCGAAACGATACCTGTTAAGCGTCCAGCCGTTAGCGGTACGTAGCGTAGCAGTACGCCGGCGTGAATAGTGAAGTAATCAACACCTTGTTCCGCTTGTTCGATAAGCGTGTCGCGGAATATCTCCCATGTCAGGTCTTCTGCAACGCCATCGACTTTTTCTAGTGCTTGATAAATCGGTACGGTACCGATTGGTACTGGCGAGTTACGAATTAACCATTCACGGGTCTCGTGAATATGATTACCCGTCGATAAATCCATGATGGTATCTGCGCCCCAACGCGTTGCCCACGTCATTTTTGACACTTCTTCATCGATAGAAGAACCCAGCGCTGAGTTACCGATATTGGCATTAATTTTGACTAAGAAATTACGCCCGATAATCATCGGCTCGGATTCAGGGTGATTGATGTTATTTGGGATAATTGCGCGACCAGCAGCCACTTCATCACGGACAAATTCAGGGGTAATGATTTTAGGCGTATTGGCACCGAAGCTTTCGCCTTCATGTTGGCGCATATCGGTCAGTTCATGCTGCTTTTGCGTTTCGCGAATGGCGATATATTCCATCTCAGGAGTGATGATGCCGCGGCGCGCATAGTACATTTGCGTGACGTTACCAGCTTTGCCATTGATATCTTTAGCACGGCGCGGTTTATCAATATGAGCAAATCTTAAGTTAGCGGTACTGATATCGCGGGCGCGCGCTTGTCCGTATGAGCTTGATAAACCATCTAACTGTTCGGTATCACCGCGCTCAGCTATCCAACCTTCGCGCAATTTAGGCAAACCTTTGGTCAAGTCGATATCGACATTGGGATCGGTATAAACGCCTGAGGTATCATAGACATAAAATGGAGGATTGTGCTCGCCTTCATTAGCGCCAGCGCCGCCAACAGGGGTATCTGCTAAGCTAATCTCACGCATCGGCACTTGGATATCGGGTCTTGAACCTTCGATATAGACTTTTCTAGAAGCGGGTAATACACGGTGTAAGTCGCGAGCGTCTTCTTCGAAACGCGCATCTTTTTGGTTGCGATGGGCAGGCGTTTTTAGAGCGTCGGCTTTTTTATCGACAGTTTTAGTAACAGGGGTCGAAGGGGTTTGGGCTGTTTGTAAATCTGAAGTAGTCATATGCTGTCCTAGCGTGTTGGTTTTTGAATAAAAGCAACACCGCCAGTAGCTGCGGGGCAAGACTATGCAAGACAGACAAATTCAATCATCAAACGCGTGCACTATGATTAAATTCAACTTTCATTGAAACTCAATCTAATGCCGTTTTTAAATGATTGGTAGGCGCAGCTTTTTATTGATTGCCATACAGCAGCGTAAAAACGCTCTCAGACATAAGATATCGGCAATAATAAAAAGGCATTTCTGCGCGCCCTTTGTTCATATATAACATAGGCTTAAGACTTCCCTGCGTCGGTACTAACCGCATCAGGTTCGGCGGGTGATCTCTCAGCGAATGTATTAAAAAGCTTATAAAGTAAGCTTGTCATACACCGCACCCCGAGTCTGTCAGTGTTGTAAATCAGTCTCATACTAACAAACTATAAGGGTGCTGCCTAGTCATTTGCCGTTTGTTAGTTGAGAGGCAGTTTTGATATTTTTAATTTAATAACTGTCTTTTAATCAATGACAATCTTTTTGATTAATGACAGTTTTTTTTGATTAATAACAACCATCATGCGCATTATTTTTCTGGTGTCCAGCCCTGCGCACGCTCGTAGTCTTCGTTATCTAAGAACTTCTCACGTTGCTCGGTTAAGAACTTTTTGGCTGCAGGGTCTAGCATGCTGAGATGGTTTTCGTTAATCAGCATGGTTTGCTGCTCAAGCCACTCTTTCCATGCTTTATCCGAGACGGTTTCTTGCAGCTCTTGACCTTTTTTATTAGGAAAAGGTGGATGCGGCATTTTTGGTAATTCTTGCTTATATTTGCGGCAAAAGACGGTATTGGCTTGCGGATTAAAAGTCTCAGTCATAAAGCAATCCTTATTAGTTAATGGTATTAAATTATTAAGTGCAATATTGGTATTGACCTATGATAACGGTCTTCGAAGATTTAGCCAAGGATATCAGGTGTAGAGAAGGTAACAGCCCATATAGTTACTGATGTTCATAACGATATTTATAAAACCATATTTATAAAACTATCTGCATAAAAATACCCGCGATGATGCGGGTATTTTTATGCAGGGATTAGTACTGTAATTAAACCTTGTATGGCGCTGCTAGCTTTACGCAAATACTTTTAAGCGCGCCCGACCATTAACGACAGCTTGCTTCACTTGATTTGGCGCAGTACCACCTAAGTGGTCACGGGCGGCCAATGAACCTTCTAGCGTTAGATACTCAAAAACATCATCGCCAATCGCATCGCTAAATTGCTGTAGCTGCGCCAGTGATAAGTCACTTAAATCAACGCCTTCTTTGATGCCTAAAGCAACGGCATTGCCGACCACTTCATGGGCATCACGGAAAGCCACACCGCGGCGTACAAGGTAGTCAGCCAAATCGGTGGCTGTCGCATAGCCTTTCATCGTAGCGGCGCGCATATTTTCTTTATTCGGCGTGATGTTCGGTAGCATATCAGCAAATGCTAATAGCGAACCCGTTAAGGTGTCAACGCAATCAAAGAGCGGCTCTTTGTCTTCTTGGTTGTCTTTATTATAAGCAAGCGGCTGACTTTTCATCAGGCTTAATAATGTCATCAATTGGCCAAAGACGCGCGCTGCTTTACCGCGTACCAGTTCTGGTACATCAGGGTTTTTCTTTTGCGGCATAATAGATGAGCCAGTACAGAAGCGATCTGGTATTTGCACAAAGTTAAATTGCGCTGACATCCATAGGATAATCTCTTCGCTCATACGTGACATATGCATCATCAAGATAGATGCCGCTGAGGTAAACTCAATAGCAAAATCACGGTCTGATACCGCATCGAGTGAGTTTTGGCAAATACCTTCGAAACCTAGTAATTTGGCAGTGATGGTGCGATCGATAGGGAAAGTCGTACCAGCAAGGGCGGCGCTACCAAGTGGCATCTGATTGATACGGCGGCGCGCATCAACTAGACGTTCAGTATCGCGATATAACATCTCAAACCATGCCATCACGTGATGACCGAAGCTGACGGGCTGCGCGGTTTGCAGATGGGTAAAACCTGGCATGATGGTATCGGTATGCTGCTCCGCCAAATCTAACAAGCCGCTTTGCAAACGTACCAATAGCGCAATGATATTGTCGGTTTCTTCACGCAACCACAGACGAATATCGGTCGCAACCTGATCGTTACGGCTACGGCCAGTATGCAGCTTCTTACCTACCGCGCCGACAATATCAGTCAAGCGTGATTCGACGTTCATGTGTACGTCTTCAAGCGCGATAGACCAGTTAAACTCGCCCGCTTCAATCTCGCGTAACACTTGCTGTAGACCATCGATAATGGTTGCAACGTCGTCAGCGCTTAAGATGCCACACTCTTTAAGCATGGTGGCATGCGCAATTGAGCCTTGAATATCGTGGCGGGCGAAGCGTTGATCAAAGCCGACAGAAGCGGTAAAGGCGGCGACAAAGCTGTCCGTCGCTTCACTAAAGCGACCGCCCCACATCTGCTGACCCTGACTACTGGTAGGGCTTTGCGCTGCGGCAGTATTTGTTGGAGAAGCTTCTGTGCTAGAATCAGAAACAGCTACATTTTTATTTGAATCGGGATTATTACTATTTGAAGAATTGGCGTTCATATCGGTACAAGACAAGTCAAGAGAATAAGAACTCAAGTATAGCAAATGATGAGGTTGCCTTACTAGCGGAGCGCTTAGAGTTTTTTATGCCCAAGCTCATGGAAATCATGAAGGCTTGGCAGTGGCTGCTGGCAATCTTTTTTTGGTCGCTGTTTGTAGCGATAGTCGATCGCCATAGTGTGGCCAACCAAGCGCAATTTATCATCAAATTTATCGCAAGGTTTATCCAAACCAGCTTAACCTTGATACCTTCTTTTTATTTAATTGATTATCTGCGCCCTATATTAAAGCGTTTAAGCGTATCAACAGCCGGCATGTATGTCTTGCTTATCTTAACGAGCGCCACAGCAGTGACCATGATGTTGGTCCTGCTGATTATGATAAATTTTGGTTGGTTTGATTATAGTATTCGCGTCTTTGTCTCAACGGTGGTGTTTAATACCGTTATTACCGCAGGATTCACCGTTGCCACTTTGCTAATTTTTTTACGGCGCTACCGTGAGCTGAATGCGCTGAAGCAATCATTTGAGCAAAAATTGAGCGCCCAAAACGATATATTAAAAGCTCGCTTAGCGCCGCATTTCTTTTTTAACACCATCAATACCTTGATGTCGCTGATTGAAACCAACCCAACCCGCGCCGCTTACTTATTGCAGCACGTTTCAGCGTTATTTCGTGCCAGTTTTAATGGTGCGCGTGAGATTAGCTTTGAAGAAGAGATTGCCCTTTGTGAGCATTATTTGGCCATTGAGTCTATCCGCTTGGAGGATAAACTGGCAGTAAACTGGCGGCTACCCGACGAAGATGTGATGTATGACATGGTCATCACTGCTTTGACTTTACAAAGCGTGATTGAAAAAATGCTGCTCAATGTGGTTGAGATGACCACCGACACCATTTATATCGATATTAAAGTCAGTTGGCTGCAGCATCGCGTTGAGATTACCATTAGCGTGCAGTTGCCTAAAAAAACCTTGATGATTAACCATGACTTACGCCAGCATATGGATTTTTATATTCAGGCAGAACGTCTGCGAGCTTATTTTGGTGACAGCGCTGATATCCAAAGCCGCGTGACGAGTAAACAAATTATTACTATTATTCATTACCCGCTACAAGATGTCAGTTTATAATCTTTGCTTTCGAAAGCGCTTTCTTTGGCTAGTCATAATAAACCAGCCATCGTAGGCGGGTAGCGTGGCATATTTATTGCACTGTTTATCATATTGTTGATGATTATCAGTTTTTAAAATTAGCAGCTTTTAAAATTAGCAGTACTTAACGCTTACCAATGCTTAACGCTTACCAATGCTTAAATATGACTACTGTTTAAATATTAGCAGTGCTTAAATGCTAAAAATGGCGTTGAAACGCTCAAGCGCTATTGGTGGCTTGCAGAAATGGGGTGGTTGGTTTATAACTGAAGTAAGGTGCATTGCCTTTGCTAAAAGGCGTATGGTATTTTTTGCTAAGTGGTGAGCTTTAAATAATGATAAATCCTAATAAATGCTGATATATGATAAATACTATTAAAGATTGTTAAGTCTGCACTTATAAAGGAGTTTGCATGCGGATTGTTGTTTGTGATGATGAGCCATTAGCCCGTGAACGTTTGGTTAGGATTGTCCAAGAATCAGGTCATGAGGTGGTTGCCCAAGCAAAGACGGGCATCGAGGCCATTATTGCCGTAAAATCTCAGCAGCCGGACATCATACTGCTCGATATTCGCATGCCTGAGATGGATGGGGTTGAGTGTGCCCAAGAGCTTGCGAAGCTGAACCATCCACCCGCCATCATCTTTGTAACGGCTTACGACCATTATGCGATTGCGGCGTTAAAGGCCAATGCCATCGGTTATTTATTAAAGCCAGCCAATAAAGATGAGCTACTAGAAGCACTGCATAAAGCCACCAATCTCAATGCCGCGCAATTAAATGAGATTCGCAAACTCGAAAACCCAACCGCCCGTCCAGTGCGTGAACATATCGCAGCGCGTACCCATCGCGGGGTTGAGCTGATTTAGCTCAAAGATATCTACTACTTTACCGCCGATCAAAAATACGTCAAAGTACGCCATAAAGAAGGCGTTGTCCTTATTGATGACACCCTAAAAGAGCTTGAGCAAGAATTTGAAGACAGGCTTTTTCGCGTGCATCGTAACGCGATTATCAATATCAAATATCTAGATTTTTTAGAAGCCTTAGATGCAGGACAGTTTCAACTGCACTTTAAAGGGATTGATGAGACGCTAGCAGTCAGTCGTCGCCATCTACCGGCACTCCGTGAAAAGATTCAAAGCATGTAGTGATAAGGGCTTCATGCTGTTGACATAATCATGCCATATCATCAAACCCTTATTTATGCTTAAATAGGGGTATTTTTTTGCATCATTCTGCTTTAAATATCGTTTGTAGCGCCCGTTTTGGGTGCCAAATTTGCATTATTGTTGCGCACTGACATTCTAGTATCGAACTTATTGAGGCCTTTTATGAGCACCATGCAGCCACCTGCTTTGACTACCTTAAATATCGCCACCCGCCAAAGCCCATTGGCATTATGGCAAGCTGAGCATATCCGTGACCGCCTACTGGCGCTATATCCTGAGCTGACGATTAACCTGCTAAAGATTGTCACTAAAGGGGATAAGATTTTAGATACGCCACTGGCGAAAATTGGCGGCAAGGGTTTGTTCGTTAAAGAGCTTGAGCAAGCATTGTATGACAAGCAGGCCGATATTGCGGTGCATTCTTTAAAAGACGTACCGATGGAATTGCCAGAAGGCTTGACGCTGGGTGTCTATTGTAAACGTGCCTCGCCAACCGATGCCTTTGTCTCTAACACCTATCATAGTATTGATGAGTTGCCACAAGGCGCGGTAGTCGGTACCGCAAGTTTACGTCGCCAATGCCAAATCAAAGCCTATCGTCCCGATTTGCAAATTAAAACCCTGCGCGGCAACGTCGGTACGCGCTTAGGGAAGCTTGATGCGGGTGAGTATGACGCCATTATTTTGGCCACCAGTGGTTTGCAGCGTATTGAACTTGATGAGCGTATTCGCAGTGAGTTGGATATTGATATTTGTTTGCCCGCGGTTGGACAAGGTGCTCTAGCGATTGAATGCCGCGAAGGCGATGACGAGGTTCTAAAATTACTAGCACCGTTAAATGATGACAAAGCTCGTATCCGCCTCATCGCTGAGCGCGCGCTAAACCGTCATTTACAAGGTGGCTGCCAAGTACCGATTGCGGCTTATGCAGTCTTACAAATGGCTGATGCAGACGATGATAGCGATAGCCAAAACAGTAGAAAAAACGATAGCCAACACAATGGCCAAAACGGTAATAATGATGCCGGTGATAGCTTATGGCTACGCGGTCGCGTCGGTCAAGAAGACGGTAGCGAGCTGCTCAAAGCTGATAAACGTCTGACCTTAACGGGCAGCCAAGCTGAACAAGAAGCGCAAGCCAACCAGCTAGGTATTGAAGTTGCTGAAATGCTACTAGAAATAGGTGCTGGCGATATTTTATCCGCCATTTATAATCCTAAATAGCATCTATATTTAATAATGTTGAACTATTATTGTCATCTCAATCATAGCGCTATCTTTATTTAGATGGTTCTATGATTAAGCGTCCTTTCTTCCTAAGCCTTTTGTCACGGTATGTTTATGTCTTGGTCATCACCGAAGTCCACTGATTCAAATCAACCTATTGATAAGCCAGTATTGCTGCCGCAAATCGTCATCAATACGCGCCCAGTTGAGCGTGCAGCGCCGCTGACCGAGCATTTACAAGCGGCAGGGATGTCAGTGATTGATATGCCGATGTTGACCTTAGAGGCGCGTCCAACTACCGAGCAAGATATGGGATTGATGCGCCAATGGTTTGCAGGTGACTATCAAGCACTCGTCATCGTGAGCCCGACAGCAGCAGCTTCAGGGCTGGCTGTTTGGCAAGCACTTGAGCAAGAATGCCAAGCTCAAAAATCTAGCGAAAATGCTAGTCAGCAAAAAGAGACAGGGTTTACAGGTTTAGAAGCACCAAGCCATCTGATAGCGGTTGGAGAAGCGACTGCGGCAGTGTTAAATGACGCAAAGTTGGCTACATCAAGCTACCAAGTATTGCAGCCTTTAATTGCCAATAACGAAGGTATGTTAGCCATGCCTGAAATTGACAGTCTCCAAGCTGGAGATAAGCTCTTGGTATGGCGCGGGCTTGGTGGGCGGCGCTTATTGGTCGATACCTTACAGGCGCGCGGCGTCCATATCGATAGCATCGCTTGGTATGAGCGCAAAATGCCTGCCGATGCTATGACGCAGTATGAGCAATGGCAAATGCAGTTTCTTGCGCAGCAGTCTAAGCAGCAAGCAACATCAACAGCAGAGCCAAAGCCCATCGTGATTGTCAGTAGTGGCACGGCGTTTGAGCATTGGGAAGCGATTGTTAAGGCAGTTGCCGAAAAGGTTGTAGAATCAGATAAAGACAAAATAACCAGTTCACCATTAAAGCTTAATGATTTTGCTTACGTGGTATTAGGTGAGCGCTTAGCCAATATGGTCGCGCGTCAGCAGTTAAGCTATTGGCGGGTGGAAGATTTGGCGCCGGCTACTATCCTTGCGGCAATCCATTCGCCAATAGTGGATCCAATGTAAGTAAGAAAACAGAGTAAGCAAGAACACAGACTTTTATTAATCTACTTATTTTATATTTGCTTAAAAATTATCAATCACTAACGGTGCTGCCTTATGTCCATGAATTCTGAATCGTTATCTCAGGAACCTTCTGCTATTCAGCAGCGCCGGCAGGCAAATATGTTTTTGGTGCGCCTGCAATGGTTAATGATTTTATTGCTTATCGCCGCTTTACTCTGGCTTTATATCAGTCAGCAGCGTTTTGAGCATAATGTCAATGAGCGTTTGCAAAGCAATGAGCAAGTGGTCAGTCGCCTCAATGAGATGGATGATCGCATCTTTGCTATGAGTCAGCAAACCTTGCCAGCACCGCGTACTGCCGCCAGTAGCCAAGCCCAAAACCAGCTCGATTTATTGCGTATTCAAATACAAGCGGCTGATAGATTGTTGGCAGACAATAACGAGAGTGCAGCGATTGAATTATTACGTGGTCTGCATTGGCAGCTGTCCCAAAGCAGTAATGAGATTGCCCCAGCGCTGACTGTGGTGATTAAACAAAGCTTGGCAAAGGATATTGAGCGCCTGCAGGCAAGAAGCTCGCAGCCGAGTCCGTGGCAGCTACAAAATATAGCCATTCAAAATATCCAAGAGTTTTTGCACAGCTACGAGCGTGAACATCCTGCTAATGCCAGCGATTTGACTCAAAACCTTGATAATAATATGAGCTTAACGCGCCGCCAGCTTATGATTCACGAAGTCATTATGACCTTGAATCTCGCTACCCAAGCCAGCAATATGCGTGAAAAAGAGCAGCTGGTCGGCTATCTGCGTCAAGCGCGCAAACAGCTACAAACCCTAGTACCACAAACGTCAACGCCACAAACAACATCTACTAATAATAAAACCTCTCCAACAGCGAATAGTACGACCGCTAATAAAGATAAGGTACAAACCAAATCGTCTCCTAATGACATTACCGAGGTTATAGACTGGCTAGATCGATTGATTGCTAATGCGCCAAAATCTACGCCATTATTAACCAAGCAAATTTTGGATAAGCCTAAACGTTAATGGTGGTTTTTAAAACTCTATAAGATAAAAACAAGAGAAAGCAAGTGATGAATAGTTTTGAGAAAAATACAGCTTTAAGTAATGAAAGTTTAAGTAATGCCCGTCCTGACGAGTTGGCGCACTATCCAATTATTCATCATCAGCCGATCCATTGGGGTGAGATGGATGCCTTTAACCATCTAAATAACGTAGTGTTTTATCGCTATGCGGAGTCTGCACGGATAGGCTATTTGCAGGCGCTTGGCATGTTTGATGGCAGCATGGTCACGGTCTTAGCGCAATCAAGTTGCCAATATCTACGCCCTGTCACTTATCCCGATACCTTATTATTAGGCGTGCGTTGTCAGCGTTTGGGTAATACCAGCATAGTAATCGAGTATAGCTATTATAGCTGCGCTCAAAAGGTGATTGTCGCAACCGCTGATGCGGTCATTGTCCGTTTAGACAGTGATGGCAAAGATAAATTGCCGTGGACCAATGAGGAGCGTGAGCGCTTAGTGGCATTAGAAGCAAGCGTTGGCCATACGCCCGAGCTTTAAAAACTTTAAAAAGTCGGCTTATTTAGTAGGTTATAAATGCTACTAAAATGATAACGGTAAAACAGTAATTATCAATAAAAAATTCATAAAAAAGGCACGCTAAATGATTAGCGTGCCTTTTTTGTTCTATTTCTACTGCTAGCTTTTGCTTTTAATCTTTATTTTTGCTTAGGTGCGTGAACAAAGTCAACGACGTTCAACTCAAACCCTGACAAGGCATAAAACTTCATCGGTGATGACAGTAAGCGCATATCACGAACCCCTAAATGGCGTAAAATCTGTGCGCCAACTCCAATGCTACGATACGGCTGCTGAGCAATGGTTGAGATTGATTGATTTTCAGCGGCTTTATCAAGCGCCTCTCCTAAATCAATCGGCTGATGGTTGCCAATCCAAACCAGCACGCCGCGTTCTGACTCTTGTATTTCTTCTAATGCTGAGCGTACGCTCCAACCGCTACGGCCAGTGGTGTCATTTTTAGCGGCAAATAAGTCGCGTAATGGATGGAAACCATGGACACGAACGGTACTGACGCCTTCGCTGACATCGCCTTTTACCAAGGCTAAATGAGTTTCGTCAGCGCCAAACTCGCGGAAACGATGCAAGGTAAAAGTACCGTATTCCGTTTCAAACGGATGTGATTCAATTTCTTCGACCGTTTGCTCATTGGCAATGCGATAGTTAATTAAGTCTGCAATCGTACCGATTTTAATACCATGCTCTTTGGCAAATATCTCAAGGTCATCACGGCGCGCCATCGTCCCATCATCATTGATGATTTCAACGATAACCGCTGCTGGCTCCAGACCTGCTAGGCGCGCTAAATCACAACCGGCTTCAGTATGACCGGCACGATGAAGGACACCGCCATTTTGAGCCATAATTGGGAAAATATGCCCAGGCTGCACGATATCTTCTGGTTTTGCTGAAGAAGAAACCGCTGCTTGAATGGTACGCGCACGGTCAGCGGCAGAAATACCTGTCGTCACGCCTTCAGCGGCTTCAATAGACACGGTAAAGTTGGTGCTAAATTTTGCCTCATTGCGGTCTGACATCAGTGGCAGTGCCAACTGTTTACAGCGTGCTTCTGACAAGGTCAAACAAACCAAACCGCGCGCATGAGTAATCATAAAGTTGATATCATCAGGGCGCACATGGGTCGCTGCCATAATGATATCGCCTTCGTTTTCACGATCTTCGTCATCCATTAAGATGACCATTTTTCCAGCACGAATATCTTCGATAATTTCAGGAATCGTATTTAAACTCATAGGAAGTCTCAATATTTTATTATGTATAGATAGGTTTAATTAGGGATATACATCATTATCTGCCTATTGTAGCAGTAGATTGACAAAAACACTGTTGCGGTAAAGCAAAGCATGTCTTGATAAGAGCCACATAAGTAGAAGCAATGTGCTATAAAAGTTTCCGATCAACTGGTTTGTATATATCATTATGAGGACATTTTAACGCTTTTCACCCCAACGTGCTGTGTCATCTTGCCAATATGTCAGTTAATAGGTTAAAAATAATCATAAGTATTATCAATGATGCAAACGCATAGCCTTAATCGTTACTGGCCGCTTGACCCTTTAGCCAGTCCATAAACTGCTTACTGTGTTGCTCGCGCTGATTGTCAGCAAATTTATAAAAACTTGTCCCGACTAAATTATCAGGTAAATAGCTTTGCGGATAATAGTGGTTGGGATAATCGTGCGGATAAGCGTAGCCTTGACCATAACCTTGATGTCGCATCAATTTGGTCACGCCATTACGCAAATGTAGCGGCACAGGCGAGGCGTCTTTTTCAGCGAGTGCCATCGCCGCATTAATGGCTTTATAAGTACTATTACTTTTGGCGCTGGTCGCAAGATACACCACCACTTGCCCCAAGATAATACGCGCTTCTGGCATACCGATGGATTGCACGCTACGCAAAGCGGCGTCAGCAAGGAGTAGGGCATTAGGATTGGCATTACCGATATCTTCGCTGGCCAAGATGACCAAGCGCCGCGCGATAAAATCGGCAGGCTCGCCGCCAACCAACATCCGCGCCATCCAATATAGCGCCGCATCAGGGTCTGAGCCGCGTACGGATTTTATCATGGCAGATATAATATCGTAATGCTGCTCGCCATCTTTATCGTAGCGTACGAGCGCGGTCTGGGCGACACGGGCGACCAATTCATCATCAATGACAAGCGGTGAATGCTTAGCATCCGCCGTTTGAATAGCAAGCTCTAATAAGTTCAGCGCTTTTCTAGCATCACCATGTGCCAATTGGCTAATCATCTGTTGCGCCTGCAGATCGACGGTTAAATTTTTGAGAATATTATCTTCTAAAAGTGCGCGCTGTAATACGGTACTGATTTGCTCAGGCGTCAGCGGCTCTAGACGATAAACTTGGCAGCGTGATAGCAGCGCATTATTAACGCTGAATGACGGATTTTCGGTTGTCGCCCCAATCAAAGTAATGTCACCTGACTCTACTGCGCCAAGTAAGGCATCTTGCTGGGCTTTATTAAAACGGTGAATCTCATCGATAAACACAACCGGTGACTCGAAGCTTAGTGAATCCTTGGTATCTAATACTTCACGTAATTGCTTAACGCCAGTATTTAATGCTGATAACGCATGAAAAGGTCGGCCAACGGCATCAGCTAACAGCATCGCAATAGTAGTTTTACCGATGCCCGCTTCGCCATGCAAAATAATCGACGGCAAATGTCCTTGTTCGACCAAGCGCCGTAACGGTGCACCCGCTGCTAATAAGTGCTCTTGACCGATAATGGCATCAAGGGTTGCAGGGCGCATACGCTGAGCAAGGGGCGTATCAGCATGAAAATTAGGTGGCATAAAGGTCTCTATTATCAATTAAATATTTTTAATTCTTATTAGGGTGTGTCTTCATTTTAAGCTTAACGCTAAAAACAATGACTCATGTCCTTCTAGCTAGGCTAACGCAGATTTACGTTAATAAAAGTCAGCTAAGTGTACAGCTTATGTCTTAACGGCTTTATTTTTTAAGTTTTTACCCTTATTAAAGGTTTAACAGTTCTATAAAAAATAGTACTTATAAAATAGCATCTATAAATGCTTAGTTTTTGAATATAAGGTAAGACAGTAATGAGGTTGCAGTCGACTTTCAAGCGCTTATTTAAGCACTCTATAGCTGCTAAAGGCTCAAAGCAACAGTCACGCCAGCTGACTGAGGGAGAGCTAGCGTTGGCACGCTCAGTGTTCGGTGACAGCCTTAAGCTTGATGGTGTGCAGCTTAAGACGGCGTGGTGGGTACTAAAGCATTATGCTGTCAGTCCTAATGGCAATATTTATTTCCATCCGGCAGACTGGGTCACGGATTTTAGCCAGTGTTCCTTGGGTAAGCAAAGCTGGCTTATCCATGAATTGACCCACGTTTGGCAATTGCAGCAAGGTCTTAAAGTTGTACGCGGCGCTATCATCAATCGCCGTTATGATTATGTACTTGAAGCAGGTAAGTCCTTTTTTAACTATGGAATCGAACAACAGGCACGTATGGTGCAAGACTATTTTGTCCGTCGTCATTGTGGTCACGACTGCCGTGATTTTGAAGTCTGTATACCATTTTTAAAGGAGCAAACGCTTGATAGCGAGCATGACAGTCACCGCTCGTTTAAAGTTTAATCTTTCTATTATGCTGGAATATTTATATGATGGCTTTAGCTTTCTCTTATTATAGACAGTTAATATATAAAAAAAATAAGTAGAAAGGCTAGACAATAGCAACAGGAATTATAATAAAAAACATGGTAATAAAAAGCTCAAGACTTTATCACTCAATTGACTTAATAGTGCTTCTAGAAATATCATCATTCATGGATAGTGTTATCACGTTGGCTTTTACTCTTTCTGCTTTTAATAAGGATATGAATTCGGATGTTTAAACTTTTACCAGTAAAACCTGACATTGACACTGATACCCGTCGTCGCTCTATCAATAAAGCGATGATTCGCCCTTATAAAGCACCAACATTGCTTGCGGCAGCATTGACTGGCGTATTGTTAGTGAGCGGCTGTCAGCAGCAAGCAGAAGAGCCAATACCTGATAGCAGTCAAACCCAAGAGAAAACCAGCGCTGAAGACAGTCAGCCTATGCGCAAAAGCGATTCGGCTGCTGCCCGTATAGAGCAGTTCCAGCCTTTGTATCTTGCGCAAGCGAAAGGACTGCAACAGCGTTTGCAAGCAGAGTATGAATCGCTACAAGCGGCAGATGCGTCAGACAGTGGCAATGATTTGTTAGCTGATAGTACAACTGCTGTGTCAGTAGACAATGTTAAGCCGTCTAATACCGCTAATCCAGTTGCAAATAATACAGATGCTGAGCAAATAGCCAAACCAGCCACCACGGATTCAGCAGCAGTCGCTACGGCTAATAGTAATGGTGATTCTGGTGCTAGTAGTAACGCTGATACCGATGCTACTGCAGAGACTGATATCAATACCAGTACCGAGGTTGGCGAGCGCGATTTAACCGTGCTTAAGCGTATCAGCCTTGAGCCGCGTAAACCAGTGATGTTGACGGATGAGCAGATTATAGACAGTTATCAGCAAGCGATGGAAACCCTTTATCAGCCTGTGACCACGCCGCTTAGTGCGGAAGATGTTGATACCTTGATTAATATTGCGACTTTGGTGCCGCAGGTCTTTGAACATGCAGAAATCGCCGGTAGACTGAGTGCAAAAAGCCCAGCGCTGGCGCGTTTGATTATTCAGCATCAAGTTTGGGAGCAAATAGAAGCTCAGCAAGTCCTTGATATGCAGCAGATGAAAATCACTCAGCAGCAAGAGTTTGAAACGCTGATGGCAAAATTTAACGAAACCATTAAAGGCTATGATGAACAAATTGCCAAATACGAGCAAACGCTAAAAGAATTTCAGTAAAGCTTTATAAGTTTAGAGTATTAAAGCTGTTTTGCTTAATGCCTCTTATTAAAGGCAGGCCAAAAAAATCCCGCTATGATAGCGGGATTTTTATCTGTCTAACTTTTATACTTTTAAAACAAAAGACTGACTACTTGCGGTCTTCGACTTTAACGAATTCGCGTTTTGTCTCACCAGTATATAACTGACGTGGACGACCGATTTTGAACGGTGCGCTGTGCATCTCAAGCCAATGGCTAATCCAACCAGAGGTACGTGCCAATGAGAAGATAACAGTAAACATTGACGTTGGGATACCGATGGCTTTAAGGATAATGCCAGAGTAAAAATCAACGTTTGGATACAAGTTACGCTCAACGAAGAACGGGTCTTCTAAAGCAATTTTCTCAAGTGCCATGGCAAGCTCAAGCTTAGGATCATTGATACCCAATGCGCCTAGTACTTCGTCACAAGTCTCTTTCATCACTTGTGCGCGTGGGTCAAAGTTTTTGTAAACACGGTGACCAAAGCCCATCAATTTCACTTCACGGCTTTTCACTTTTTCCATGAATGCTGGTACGTTTTCAACTGTACCAATTTCATCTAACATAGTGAGTACGGCTTCATTGGCGCCGCCATGCGATGGTCCCCAAAGCGCGGCAATACCCGCCGCGATACAAGCGTAAGGATTGGCGCCAGTAGAACCCGCTAGACGTACGGTAGACGTTGAAGCATTTTGTTCGTGATCAGCATGCAAGGTAAAGATTTTGTCCATTGCACGGGTGATAACGTCATTGGTTTTGTAGTCAACATCAGCAGGCGTTGCAAACATCATGTATAAGAAGTTTTCCGCATAATTGAAATCATTACGTGGATACATGAACGGTTCGCCCTGTGAGTATTTATAACTCATGGCCGCAAGCGTTGGCATTTTAGCGATTAGGCGAATAGCGGTGATTTCACGATGCTCTTCATTGCTCACATCTAGATTTTCATGATAGAAAGCTGATAAAGCACCAACGACACCAACCATAATAGCCATAGGATGGGCATCACGGCGGAAGCCTTCAAAGAATTTGCGTAATTGGTCATGAACGCCAGTATGCTTACGGATTTTTTCATAGAAATCCGCTTTTTGCTCAGCGTTTGGTAAATCACCATGAATCAGCGCATACGCCACTTCTAAGTATTCAGCATTATTTGCAAGTTCATCGATAGGATAGCCGCGATGCAACAGCTCGCCTTTACCGCCATCAATGAAGGTGATTTTTGACTCAACAGGCGCAGTTGCCATAAAACCTGGATCGTAGGTCCAGTAGCCCGCTTGTTGAAAAGCAGCAACTTCGATAACTGACGGCCCTAAAGTACCTTCAATAATAGGAAGTTCGTATTCTTCACCATTTACGGTTAGTTTGGCATTGTTGTCAGCCATAAATTGCTCTCCATTTTTTAACTTGTTAGAATAAAAATATATCGACGCACACCCTCGCGTCATCACTAATCAAACGGTAAAACAGCCAAATGGTCAAATAAATTTAACCCATTTAAGATGCAGGCTATATTAGCAGTTATTAGCTAAGTTTTGAAAAGACTTTTAGCAGTAATGTCTGTAATAGGGGTGCTGTAGTCGTCATTAGCGACTGTAAACTTTGTATCAAAATATGTCTGCTTAGTAATTTGGCTGTAAAGCATCATGCTAATATGAAAATAATGATTATCATTAACATTATAATATTACAGTGTTTTTGCTAAGATAAGCCATTTTAATCTGTAAGGCGCTATACTATAAAACAGACAGAGTATGCGTAACCGACAAATTGGCTTAATGCGACGAATTATTTTGATTCAGTAATACTAATGAATTCATCTTACTAATAGCCAGCTTTTTGTTATTTAATCTCTAATAACCACTATTTAGGGGATAAATTTGTAATTAGCGGCCAGTCATTTTATAATTAGAGGGATTTAACTGGCACTAGCTTTGCGCAAATTGATAGGTCAACGTAATTAAGTCGCTGATAAAGCCTAGCTTTACTGCTGCTTTTTTATGATTGGACGTTCGCTTTATAGACCAGAACCCAGCTTATCGCTTAAATATTCTTGTTAACTGTTCTATTTTTAGATATCCAACAGTGAAGTTTACCTTAATAAAAAATGATAATATAGAGATGACACCCTGGCGTTATCTTTTTTTGTTGATGGCAAGCAGTAAAAATAGACTAGTTAATCGATTTATCCCATGCTGCGTGCTTACTATTATAAAACACGCAGATAGCTTGTTATTGGTAGGGATTGTCTGTTCCACAAGCGAGGTTGAGCCGTCTATAGAGTCCTTATAGAAATCTATAGAAGCCTTATAGAAAAAGGTCTCATAGAAACGATATATAGAGAGCGTGTTTCCTATATAAAATCTATCTATCAAATTTAGCGCAAATGAAATAACGTCAGCTAGCCCTTCCTTACCTTATTCATCTCATGTGTTGCTCGCCGCTTATAGAAGTGTATTTGTACCAAGCGTTGATAGCAGATACAGGAGTATAACCGCAAAAAGGATGCCCGCTGTGAAAAGCAACCGACCTATTGATCTGCCCTTAAGCCAAGTGATTAGCGTTAATCGCTCACCGATTGCGATAGCTTCAATCTTGCATCGTATCTCTGGCATTATTTTATTTCTACTTATTCCTGTCATGTTATGGATATTACAGAATTCTTTGGCGTCGCCTGAGAGTTTTGAAGCCATATTTGACAATGTCCTTGTTCGCTTTTTGGCGTGGATTTTTGTCGCCGCCATCGCTTATCACTTTGTGATGGGTATCAAGCATTTATTTGCTGATATGGGCATGAATGAGGAGCTAAAATCTGGCCGTGCCGCTTCTATGATTAGCTTTGTAATTGCAGCAATCTTAATTGTCGCGTCATTTGTATGGGTGATGTTCTAATGAAAAATGATTCAGGAATCAAAAGCGCTACTGGTCTAACCGGCTCAGGTTCACGTGATTGGATTATCCAGCGTATCAGTGGTGTGGTTTTAGCCGTATACAGTGTGGTATTACTGGGCTTCTTCTTAACTCATGGCAATGTAAGCTTCGTTGAATGGTCAGAATTTATGACCAGTTTACCGATGCGTCTGTTCAGCTTATTGGCCGTTTTGGCGTTGGCTGGTCATGCTTGGGTTGGTATGTGGACGGTATTTACTGACTATATTACCACTGGCAAACTGGGCTCAAGCGCAGCAGGTCTACGTTTAGTGCTACAGTCATTAATGATTATCGCTATTTTAGTTTTCCTATTTTGGGGCATTATGATTTTTTGGGGTAACGGCTTCGGTGTTGTTGCGGTTTAACCATTAATCATAGGTTTAGATATTGATTTATCTGATTTTTATAAATTGAATATCTAACCATAACAACGGATAAAGCTGACAGCATTGGCGATGATTCGCTTATTTGAAAGCGTTTATTTTAAATAACGTACTTTAAAGTGCTTAGGTGATAGACATCCGTTAGTAGCCAAAATAGTCATAGCTAATCATAGCGTTGGGCGCACACTAAATTCACGATTACTGATACGGTAAATGACGCTTATTTAATAGATAAAAGCTGTGAACAAGTGAGTAAGCCCAATATAACGATAGATATGCAAATTAAGTGGTTGAAGGCTGTTTGTATTGTATTTTGATTATTGTCAGTAGCGTTGCAGCAAAAGCTTGCTAGCGTTAGCGCACAATAAGATGCAAACCACCCTTTTTATTTACTTCTAAGCATTAACAGGCATTAGGAAAACCGTAATGGCAACTAGACAAGATAATACCATTAGTAATATTAAAACCCTGAACTACGACGCGGTCATCGTTGGTGGCGGCGGCTCAGGTATGCGTGCTTCATTGCATTTAGCAGAAGCGGGCATGAAGGTTGCAGTCTTGACCAAAGTATTCCCAACCCGTTCGCACACCGTTGCTGCTCAAGGCGGTATCGGTGCAAGTTTGGGTAATATGAGCAATGATAACTGGCACTTTCACTTTTATGACACCGTTAAAGGGTCAGATTGGTTAGGTGACCAAGACGCCATTGAATACATGTGCCGTGAAGCGCCAAAAGTGGTGTATGAGCTTGAGCACATGGGTATGCCGTTTGACCGTAACGAAGACGGCACGATTTATCAGCGCCCATTCGGTGGTCATACTTCAAACTATGGCGAAAAAGCCGTACAGCGTGCTTGTGCTGCTGCTGACCGTACCGGTCACGCGCTACTACATACGCTATATCAAAAAAACCTACAGCAAGGTACTGAGTTCTTTATCGAGTGGATTGCCCTTGATTTGATCAAAGACGACGCCGGTAACATCAATGGCGTCATCGCTATTGAGCAAGAAACGGGTACTGTTGCGGTATTCCAGTCGCCAATCACTGTATTAGCGACGGGCGGCGCAGGTCGTATCTTTGCCGCATCAACCAACGCTTATATCAATACTGGTGACGGTATTGGCATGGCGGTTCGCGCAGGCATTCCATTACAAGATATGGAATTCTGGCAGTTCCACCCAACCGGCGTTCATGGTGCCGGCGTACTATTGACCGAAGGTTGCCGCGGTGAAGGCGCTATCTTACGTAATAAAGATGGCGAAGCCTTTATGGAGCGTTATGCCCCAACCGTAAAAGACTTGGCACCACGTGATTTAGTATCACGCTCTATGGACCAAGAAATCAAAGAAGGCCGTGGTTGTGGTCCAAATGCTGACCATATCGTAATGGATATGACGCATTTAGGCGTTGAAACCATCATGAAGCGTCTGCCATCAGTATTTGAGATTGGTAAGAACTTCGCCAACGTTGACATCACTAAAGAGCCAATTCCAGTTATCCCAACCATTCACTATATGATGGGTGGTATTCCAACCACGATTCATGGTCAAGTAATTGTTCCGGATCTAGAAGCGGGTACGGATGAAGACGGTTTATATGCTAAAGGCAACGTTGTTAAAGGTCTTTATGCTATCGGTGAGTGTGCTTGTGTGAGTGTTCATGGTGCTAACCGTTTAGGTACCAACTCACTACTTGATTTATTAGTCTTTGGTCGCGCTGCTGGTAAGCATATCGTTGATGAATTCCATCATGCAGATCATAACTATAAGCCATTAGATCCTCGCGTCCTTGATTTTACCGTGCGTCGTTTAGACAAACTGCAACAATCAACCTCGGGCTATAATGCGCAAGACGTCGCTGACGAGATTCGTGCAACCATGCAAACGCATGCCAGCGTATTCCGTACGCAAGCGATGATGGACGAAGGCGTTGAGAAAATCCTAGCGCTAGGTGAAAAAATCGACCAAATCCATTTGGCGGATAAATCACAAGTCTTTAACACTGCGCGTATTGAAGCGTTCGAAGTTGCTAACTTGTATGAAGTGGCAAAAGCAACGATGATATCAGCGGCTAAGCGTCACGAAAGTCGCGGCGCACACAGTGTGTCTGACTATGATCGCCCAGAAGATGATGAATACGCACCAAACGGCCGTAACGATAGAGAATGGATGAAGCATACCTTATGGTATTCTGAAGGCAATAAGATTATCTATAAGCCGGTTCGTAAAGTGCCATTGACGGTCGATTATATCGAGCCAAAAGTCCGCGTCTATTAATTCTAGACTGGGTGCGCATGATTTTTACGCACTGTAAAAAACGTTTTATCCCTTATTAATTTATTAAAAAGGTGACCGCTAGCGACAGACCGCTATCAGCGCTGAGATTTAGACATACCAGCGCTGATAGTTTGCAGTCTTTAGATTGTAATGTTTGTCAGCCCGCCATCATCTACGTGTGGAGTTTAGCATTATGAGCCGAGGTACTCGCACCATCGAAATCTATCGCTACGATCCTGATGTGGACGCAGCGCCGCGCATGCAAACTTATACGGTTGAGTTGTTAGACTCAGATCGTATGTTGCTTGACGTGTTATTACGCCTAAAAAAGGAAGATGAGACGCTCACCTTCCGTCGCTCATGCCGTGAAGGTATTTGCGGTTCTGACGGCATGAACATCAATGGTAAAAATGGTCTTGCATGTCTAATCAACATGAATACCTTGCCTGAAAAAGTAACGGTTCGTCCGTTACCAGGTTTACCGGTTGTTCGTGATTTGGTCGTCGACATGAACCAATTTTACGAGCAGTACGAAAAAGTTCATCCGTTCTTAATCAATGACCAGCCAGCGCCAGCAACAGAGCGTTTGCAGTCACCTGAGCAACGCGAAAAATTGAACGGTTTGTATGAGTGTATCTTATGTGCCTGCTGTTCAACCAGCTGCCCATCGTTCTGGTGGAACCCTGATAAGTTCTTGGGTCCAGCAGCGCTATTGAATGCCAACCGTTTCGTTTCTGACAGCCGTGATACTGATACGCGTGCGCGTTTAGCACGTTTAGACGATCCGTTCAGCTTGTTCCGTTGCCGCGGTATTATGAACTGTGTTTCAGTCTGTCCAAAAGGTTTGAATCCAACCAAAGCCATTGGTCATCTACGTAATTTACTGCTTGATCATGCAGGTTAGTCTACCTTTTATGGTCAATTAGCTTTATAATAGCGCCATCAAAAACACCACCTATCATTAGGTGGTGTTTTTTATTAAAAAATATTAGCATTTAGCTATTTTTTAAGTGATAAGCCATTGTTTTTCTTATTAACACGACCATATTGATATCGTGAGCGGTATTGTTGAGGGCCAGTGGCAAATCCGTGAGGGTAAGTAAGGCTGTATTAACAATACGTTGCTTGTATGTAAGAAGACATGCTATATCGCGCGTCTCCCTATATAATTGAATATGGTAATATTGTTTAGTATTACAGATACAAAGTTGCGAAAAATGATAATAGATATTCATTACGTAAATACCTAGTATTGAACAAACAAACTATGGCCCATAGGGTAGGCATGTTACTCTATACGGCAATGTATGTTTGGCGGAATATACGCCAATTTTCTACCATAGGAAGACATTTCAGTAAAAATAGCCAATTGATAGGCTAACTGAAAGAAAAATGCGGGGCTAAAAACCTTATCATTAACAATTTGGTTATAGCTGACAGCATTATATATAAATTAATGTTGTGAAACGAGACGATTAAGAAAACCGGCCGTTCACAAATAATTGTAATTGTAAGATTGGTATTGCAATCAGGCTTTTTTATCGTTAGATAGCTTTTGGTGTCAACGCTTTAGTTTTAAAAACTAATAGTAAGTATTAAAAACTGATGGTAAATATCGCCAATCTACAACGCATGACACAATAATAAGCACGATTCCATTCATTTATCTATCAAATAGACGATTATTATGAATAGTATAACTAAAGAAGCAGTGAGCGTAGATCATACTGAACTGGCCGCTGATAATGCCAGTTACATCGAAGCGCTCTATGAGCAATATCTAGAAGATCCTAGTAGCGTTGATGGCGATTGGCAAGCGTATTTTGAACAATACAAATCACCAAACGATGCCGCGCATAATGCGATTAAAGACCAGTTCTTATTGTTAGCACGTAATCAGACTGCTAATAAAGTGAGTGCTGATACGTCTGGCGCCACCGCTAACGATCCAGGTAACTGTGCTGACCCGAAACAAATGGGCGTGCAGCAGCTGATTTCAGCGTACCGTCGCCGTGGTCATCGCCGCGCTAAGCTTGATCCCTTAGAACTACATCCACGTGCAGAAGTGGAAGATTTAACCCTTGCTTATCACAACCTGTCAGAAGCTGACCTTGATACGGTATTCCCAACCAATGATTTAAATATTGGTAAGGATGAAGCGACGTTACGTGAAATTATCGAAATCATGGAGCGCGTTTACTGTCGTTACATGGGTGTCGAGTATATGCACGTGACCACCAGCACAGAAAAACGCTGGATGGAAAAATATCTAGAGACCAATTTAGGTTACATCGAGTTTGATAAAGAAAAACGTTTATCAATTCTTGAGCGTCTGACTGCTGCTGAAGGCTTAGAGAAATACTTGGCTCGTAAATATACGGGCGTTAAGCGTTTTGGTCTAGAAGGCGGCGAGAGCTTTATCCCTGCTATCAATGAAATCATCCAACGTGCTGGCGGTTATGGCACCAAAGAGATGGTCATTGGTATGGCTCACCGTGGACGCTTGAACTTACTGGTTAATATCTTGGGTAAAAACCCTGCCGATTTGTTCGATGAATTCGATGGTAAAGTACAGCCAGAAAAAGGCTCAGGCGATGTTAAATACCATAACGGTTTTTCATCGAACGTGATGACGCCAGGTGGTGAGGTGCATTTAGCATTGGCGTTTAACCCATCGCATCTTGAGATTGTTGCCCCTGTACTGCAAGGGTCGGTACGCGCCCGTCAAGTTCGTCGTAACGATCAGCCATTACAAGACAATAAAACTGGTAATTCAGTACTGCCAATCGTTATCCATGGTGACGCTGCTTTTGCTGGTCAAGGTGTGGTACAAGAAACCTTCCAGATGTCACAGACTCGTGCTTATACCACGGGCGGTACGGTTCATATTGTTATCAATAACCAAGTTGGTTTCACCACCAGCCGTCAAGAAGATGCGCGTTCAACGGAATATTGTACTGACGTGGCAAAAATGGTGCATGCACCTATCTTGCACGTAAACGGTGATGATCCTGAGTCAGTCGTATTTGCCGCTCAATTGGCATTAGATTACCGTCATGAGTTTGATAAAGACATTATCATTGACTTGTTCTGCTACCGTCGTAACGGTCATAACGAAGCCGATGAGCCATCAGCAACTCAGCCATTGATGTATGCCGTTATTAAGAAGCTACCAACGACACGTACTATCTATGCGCAAAAGCTGATTGAAGAAGGTCTGCTTAACCAAGAAGATGAAAAACGCTACGAAGATGAATATCGTGAATCCTTAGACCGTGGTGATTATGTTGCCAACTCTTTAGTTAGCCAGCCTAACGAAGAGCTGTTTGTCGATTGGAAACCTTATTTGGGTCATGACTTGGTTGATGACTGGGATACCAGTGTCGATATCGAAATACTAAAAGGTTATGGTCGCCGTATGGCCGAGATGCCAGAAGGCTACAAGCTGCAACGCCAAGTACAAAAAATGGTCGAGCAGCGCTTAGCCATGCAAACCGGTGAAGAGCCTCTTAACTGGGGCGCAGCTGAAACTTTGGCTTATGCATCATTGGTTGATCATGATGGGGTATTGGTTCGTATTACTGGTGAAGACGTTGGCCGTGGTACGTTCTCGCATCGCCATAGTGAAATCTATAACGTTAATGACGGCAGCATGTATGTCCCACTGTCACATATCAGTGAAAAACAAGCGCGTTTTGCAACATACAACTCATTATTGTCAGAAGAAGCGGTATTGGCCTTTGAATATGGCTACGCAACGACTGTGCCAAACGCCCTAATCGTTTGGGAAGCGCAGTTCGGTGATTTCGTCAACGGCGCACAAGTGGTTATTGACCAATTTATCTCAAGTGGCGAGACCAAATGGCAGCGTGTTTGTGGTCTAACCATGTTGTTACCACACGGCTATGAAGGTCAAGGTCCTGAGCATTCATCTGCTCGTCTTGAGCGCTTCTTGCAGCTATGTGCTGAAGACAACATGCAAGTCATTACGCCAACGACGCCAGCGCAAATTTATCATGCGCTACGCCGTCAAGCGGTACGTCCGATTCGTAAGCCGTTGATCGTTATGTCACCGAAGAGTTTGCTACGTCATAAGCTTGCGACATCAAACCTTGAAGAGTTGGCAAACGGTAAGTTTGAAACGGTATTGCCAGAGATGGATCAGCAAAATCCGGACAACGTGACTCGTATGGTGCTATGTGGCGGTAAAGTTTATTATGACTTGCTAGAGCAGCGCCGTGCGTTAGGTCTTGACCATGTTGCGATTGTGCGTATTGAGCAGCTTTATCCATTGCCAGAGAAACGTTTAATTGCTGAAATTGAAAAATATAGCAATTTGGCTGAAATCGTTTGGACGCAAGAAGAGCCATTGAACCAAGGTGCTTGGTATTATTTAGCGCCGCACATGTTCCGCATTGTCGTGCCGCACCCAACCAAGGCGAAAGTCATGGAGCCAGTGGCGCGTCCTGCTAGTGCAGCACCAGCGACAGGTTCGGCAAAACTGCATGTCAAGCAGCAACAAGATTTGATTGCTGGTAGCCTTGGCATCAGTGTGGATGAGCTGTCTAAATAGCGACTCGTTTACGTAACAGATTATTCAAGATACATGAATCAGGCGATAACAGTCCGTACTCGGTATGACCATTTCAGCAAGACAATTTAAAACGGTACTGACTGCTTATCACGACTTAATAATAAATAGTAATATCAACATCTAAGGAGTATATCGATGGCTGAAATTAAAGCCCCCGTGTTTCCAGAATCGGTTGCCGACGGCACCATCGTGGAATGGCATGTCACTGAAGGTCAAGAAGTTAGCCGTGATGATTTATTGGCTGAAATCGAAACTGATAAAGTGGTATTAGAAGTTGTTGCACCTGATAATGGTGTTGTAACTAAAATCGTTAAGCAAGTTGACGATACTGTTTTGTCTGACGAGTTAATCGCAGAATTTGAAGCAGGTGCCAGCGGTAGTACAGATAGTGGTAGCGCTGATAAAGGTGATGCTCCTGCAGTTGATCCAGACCAGCCAGCAGCGCCAGTACAAGCGAAGCAAGGTACTGATGGCGGCGAGCCAGTGCAAGCGACAGATAAAAAAGACGAAGCCGATCATAAAGATCAAAGCCCTGCGGTACGTAAAGCAGCGAAAGAGTCTGGCGTTGATCCTAAAGACGTCGAAGGCAGTGGCCGCGGCGGTCGTGTGACCAAAACCGATATGGCGAACCCAACGCTAAAAGCTGACAGCTCTATCAAATCTGATAGCGGTCGTCCAGTCGCGGAGTCAACAGGTGAGCGTACTGAAAAACGCGTACCAATGACACGCCTACGTAAAACAGTTGCCAATCGTCTGTTAGCTGCTTCGCAAGAAACAGCGATGCTAACCACGTTTAACGAAGTCAACATGAAACCGTTGATGGACATGCGTGCTAAATATAAAGAGCAGTTTGAAAAGCGTCACGGCGTACGTTTAGGCTTTATGTCATTGTTCGTAAAAGCGGCGACTGAAGCATTGAAACGCTTCCCAGCGGTTAACGCCTCACTAGATGGTGATGATATCGTTTATCATGGCTACTATGATATCGGTGTTGCCGTATCTTCAGATCGTGGTTTGGTTGTTCCTGTACTACGTGATGCTGACCGCATGAGCATGGCTGATGTTGAAGCTAAGATTCGTGAATTGGGTGGTAAAGCACAAAAAGGTAAGCTTGGTCTAGATGAGATGACTGGTGGTACGTTCACTATCTCAAACGGCGGCGTATTTGGTTCACTCATGTCAACGCCAATCTTGAATCCACCACAAACCGCTATCTTAGGTATGCATGCTATCAATGATCGTCCGATGGCAGTCGATGGTAAAGTTGAAATTTTACCAATGATGTACTTAGCACTTTCTTATGACCACCGTATGATTGATGGTAAAGAGGCAGTGCAGTTCTTAGTAACTATCAAAGAGTTGGTCGAAGATCCAACCATGTTGCTATTAGACCTTTAAGCCTATGAGCTTGTATCGGTAACCACTGATACAAGCTTTTTAACTTTGGAATAGGTGATTGTGGTTTATTGATAAATGCTGGATAAACCTTTGTTCTTAGCGTGTATTAACGACAGAATAAAATGTGCATTTATTTATCATGAGCTTAATTAATCATTCAAATCCTAAATGAAATTAGAATGAGAAATAGGAACGTACTATGAAAGACAATTATGATCTAGTCGTCATCGGCGGCGGTCCTGGTGGTTATGAAGCCGCTATTCGTGCAGGCCAACTGGGTATGAGCGTTGCTTGTATCGAAAAACGCGTTTATAAAGGCGAGCCAGCGCTTGGCGGTACTTGCTTAAACGTCGGTTGTATCCCATCAAAAGCCTTGCTTGACTCATCACACCGTTATGAAGCGACAAAGCATGACCTTGCTGAACATGGTATCAGCACCGGCGACGTTGCTATCGATATCGAGCAAATGATTGCCCGTAAAGAAGGCATCGTTAAGCAATTGACCGGCGGCGTTGCGGCATTGTTAAAAGGTAATGGCGTTGACTGGCTACAAGGCTGGGGCACGTTGGAAGATGGTAAAGGCGCGGACAAAAAAGTTAAATTTACCGCCCTTGCTGACGATAGCGAAACCATTATCACGGCTAAAAACGTGATTCTTGCAGCAGGTTCGGTTCCTATCGATATTCCTGTGGCAAAAACTGATGGCGATCGCATCGTTGATTCTACGGGCGCGCTTGATTTCACTGAAGTACCTAAGCGTTTAGGCGTGATTGGTGCCGGTGTTATCGGTCTAGAGCTAGGTTCAGTATGGCGTCGTTTGGGCTCAGAAGTGGTTGTTTATGAAGCGCTACCAAGTTTCTTAGCCGCCGCTGACAAAGACATTGCTAAAGAAGCGGGCAAAATGCTGAAGAAGCAAGGCCTTGATATCCGTGTCGATACCAAAGTGACCAATGCTGAAGTGAAAGGCGACCAAGTTGTCGTTACTAGCGAAGCTAAAGGCGAGTCGAGCGAGGAAAGCTTTGATAAGCTAATCGTTTGTGTTGGCCGCCGTGCCTACTCTGAAAAACTATTGGGCGCAGATAGCGGTATCACCTTGACTGAACGCGGTCTAATCGATGTCGATGACCAATGTAAAACCAACCTTGATGGCGTTTACGCTATCGGTGACTTGGTCCGTGGCCCTATGCTTGCGCATAAAGCAATGGAAGAAGGCATGATGGCGGTTGAGCGCATTCATGGCGAAAAAGCACAAGTTAACTATGACACTATCATTAACGTCATTTATACCCATCCAGAAATCGCATGGGTTGGTTTAACTGAACAAGCAGCGACTGAAGCGGGTTATGAAGTGAAAACCGGTTCATTTAACCTAGCAGCTAACGGCCGTGCGCTTGCGCAAAGTGAAGCACAAGGCTCTATCAAAGTCGTTGCTGATGCTAAAACAGACCGTCTACTAGGTATGCATGCTATCTCTGCTGGTGCTGGTGATATCGTCCATCAAGGTATGATTGCGATGGAATTTGTTTCTAGTATCGAAGACTTGCAGTTAATGACCTTTGCGCATCCAACCATTTCTGAAGCGGTTCACGAAGCGGCTCTTTCTGCAGATGGTCGCGCGATTCACGCCATCCAGCGTAAAAAGCGTAAGTAGCTTTTAAAGTTAAGATGATTAAAGCTAAGAAAGTTAAAGCTAAAAAAGTTAAAGCTAAGACAATTTAAGTAAATATCAAGTTTAACCGGATGGGGCGACCGCTATCATTATTGAGATAGTGATCGCTACCATCATAAGTGCTCAGATATATTCTTCTACGCACTTGATTTCACTTTTTATTAATTGTAAAAAATAAAGGATACAATCAATGAATTTACATGAGTATCAAGCAAAAGAGCTATTAAAAAGCTACGGTTTGCCCATTCAAGAAGGCATCATCGCCTATAACGGCGACGAAGCTGCCGCTGCTTTTGATAAAACGCCTACAGACATTGCGGTTATCAAAGCGCAAGTACATGCTGGCGGCCGTGGTAAAGCGGGCGGTGTTAAATTGGTTAAGACTCGTGAAGAAGCTAAGCAAGTTGCTGAAGCGCTTATCGGTACCAATCTGGTTACATTCCAGACTGACGCTGACGGCCAACCAGTAAACTTTGTATTGGTTGCAGAAGATATGTACCCAGTACAAACTGAGCTATATCTTGGCGCTGTCGTTGATCGTTCTACGCGTCGCGTGACTTTTATGGCATCAACCGAAGGCGGCGTTGATATCGAAGAAGTAGCAAGCGAAACCCCAGAAAAAATATTTAAAGTAAGCGTTGATCCATTAGTCGGTTTAATGCCTTACCAAGCACGTGAAGTGGCATTTAAACTGGGTCTTGAAGGCAAGCAAATCAACCAGTTTGTAAAACTGATGAGCGGTGCTTATCAAGCATTCATTGACAATGATTTTGCGTTACTAGAGATTAACCCATTAGCGGTTCGCGAAAATGGCGAAATCGTTTGTGTCGATGGCAAAATTGGTATCGACTCAAACGCCCTATATCGTTTGCCTAAAATCGCTGCGCTACAAGACAAAACGCAAGAAAACGAGCGTGAGCTTAAAGCGGCTGAATTTGACCTAAACTATGTTGCCCTAGAAGGTAACATCGGTTGTATGGTCAACGGTGCTGGTCTTGCAATGGCGACCATGGACATCATCAAACTGTATGGCGGCAAACCTGCTAACTTCTTGGACGTTGGCGGCGGTGCAACCAAAGATCGCGTTGTTGAAGCGTTCAAAATCATTTTAGAAGACAGCAGTGTTGAGGGTGTTCTAATCAACATCTTTGGCGGTATCGTACGTTGTGACATGATTGCAGAAGCCATTATCGCTGCGGTTAAAGAAGTCGACGTAAAAGTACCTGTGGTCGTACGTCTAGAAGGTAATAACGCTGAATTGGGCTTACAGATTCTAGAAGAATCTGGTCTGAAATTGACTTCAGCCCAAGGCCTAGCAGACGCGGCGCAAAAAATTGTCGATGCGGTTAAAGCGTAAGTCTTTAATATAAGTCGTTAAAATAAGTGCTATTTTATTAATAGGCGCCTAAAAAACGATTAAGCATTATAGTCAAAGCGTGATGGCAGTTTTTAGTATGAATATCAATCGTTAACATTTAACGACAGATGAGCTAGCAAACTGCCATTGCAAGACAACCGAATAAGGAAAAAATAATGAGTGTATTAATTGATAAAGATACCAAAGTATTGGTACAAGGTTTTACCGGTAAGAACGGTACATTCCACTCTGAACAAGCGATTGAATACGGCACTAAAGTTGTTGGCGGCGTAACTCCAGGTAAAGGCGGTCAAACGCACCTAGGTCTGCCAGTATTTAACACCATGGCGGAAGCGATGGAAGCGACCCAAGCTGACGCATCAGTTATCTACGTACCTGCACCATTTGTACTAGATTCTATCGTTGAAGCGGTCGATGCCGGCGTAAAATTGATCGTTGTGATCACTGAAGGCGTACCGACTATCGATATGCTAAAAGCTAAGCGTTACATCGAAGAAGCAGACGGCGTACGTATGGTTGGTCCAAACTGCCCAGGCGTTATCACTCCAGGTCAGTGCAAAATCGGTATCATGCCAGGTCATATCCATCTACCAGGTAAAGTGGGTATCATCTCACGCTCTGGTACCTTGACTTATGAAGCAGTTGCACAGACTACTAAGCTTGGCTTTGGTCAGTCAACTTGTATCGGTATCGGTGGCGATCCTATCCCTGGTATGAATCAGATTGACGCATTAAAACTGTTCCAAGACGATCCACAAACTGAAGCTATCATCTTAATCGGTGAAATTGGTGGTACGGCTGAAGAAGAAGCAGCTGCTTATATCAAAGAGCACGTGACTAAGCCAGTTGTTGGTTATATCGCTGGTGTTACCGCGCCTGCCGGTAAGCGTATGGGTCATGCTGGTGCGATTATCTCTGGTGGTCAAGGTACTGCTGAAGAGAAATTTAAAGCCTTTGAAGACGCCGGTATTGCTTATACTCGCGATCCATCAAAAATCGGTGACAAGCTCAAAGAAGTTACTGGTTGGTAATTTAGGTATTAATCGATAATCTAATACCGAAACATCGTTGAAAAAAATACAAGGCACCCCTACAATGGGGTGTCTTTTTTTATTCTAACAATACCTTTTCATTGACTAAAATGTAGAAATTATGAAAAACAAGATATTGGTTACGGGCGGCGCTGGATATATCGGCTCACACACTTGTATAGCGTTGCATCAAGCAGGCTATGATATCGTGGTATATGATAATCTATCCAATAGTAGCCGTGAAGCGATCAATCGCGTCTCTACTCTCATTGGTCAGCCTATTGAGTTTATCGAAGGCGATATTCGCGATACTGAGTTACTCAGACAAGTATTTACAAAACATGAGTTTTTTGGTGTGATTCATTTTGCGGGGTTAAAAGCCGTTGGTGAATCCGTGGCCAAACCATTACTGTATTATAATAATAATGTCAGCGGCACCATTACTTTATTGGAAGCCATGGCAGAAGCAAACGTTAAAAACCTCGTTTTTTCATCGTCTGCGACTGTTTATGGTGATCCTGAAGTACTGCCTATTGATGAGACATCGCCACGTTCTTGCACCAATCCTTATGGGCAAAGCAAGCTTACGGTCGAGCATATTTTAGAAGAATTAGCGGCAACTAATGATGGCTGGAATCTTATTCCGCTTAGATACTTTAATCCCGTAGGTGCGCATCCATCAGGACAGATTGGCGAAGATCCAAATGATATTCCTAATAATTTGATGCCTTATATCTCCCAAGTTGCAGTAGGTAAGCTTGAAAAGCTTAGTATCTTTGGTAATGATTATCCTACCGTCGATGGTACGGGGGTACGCGACTTTATCCATGTCACTGACCTTGCCCAAGGGCATGTTGCTGCGCTTAATTATTTACAGAAACAAGTAGGTCAAGATAAATACAGCTCAATAGGTTTCTTACCTATTAATCTAGGAACGGGCAAAGGCACTTCAGTGTTAGAGTTGGTAACTGCATTTTCTAAAGTATCCGGCCAAGATATTCTCTATCAATTCGATGCTCGCCGTGCAGGAGATATTGCCAGCTGCTATGCAAGTGCTGATAAAGCGAAAGAATTATTAGGCTGGGAGGCGAAACTGTCTATCAATGAGATGTGTCAAGATACCTGGCGTTGGCAGAGTATGAATCCGAATGGATATAACATCGCTTAGATTGCATAAAAAATATCTTTAAACCTAGCCTTTCTCTCACACCTTTTAACACAGTTTAAAATTATGAAAAAAATTACCCATGCCGTTATTCCAGTTGCAGGCTTTGGCACCCGTATGTTGCCATTATCTAAATCCGTACCAAAAGAGCTATTGCCATTAGGCAATCGTCCTGCCATTCATTATGTCGTTGAAGAAGCAATCGCAGCTGGCATCAAGCATATTGTATTGGTTGGTCATGCGCAAAAAAGTGCTATTGAAAATTACTTTGATATCAATGCTGAGCTGGATAATCAGCTTAGAGCGAAAGGTAAAGATGAGCTAGCCGATAGCTTAAATTGGCTACCAGATGATGTAACGGTATCAATGATACGCCAAGGTAAACCGTTAGGTTTAGGGCATGCGGTACTTGCCGCGCGACCAATTATAGGTATGAATGACTTTGCGGTACTGCTGCCCGATGTGGTGCTTGATCCCTTTACCACCGATATGACTGCTGACAATTTAGCCTTTATGATTGAGTCCTTTGCTAAAGATAAGCACTCACAGATATTGGTTGATACTGTCGCCGATGAAGATGTGCATAAATACGGTATCGCTCAGTTAAGTGAATCTGATAACGGTGCGCACGATATAGATAATAAAGCAGATGCAAATACGAGCTTTAAGGTTGCCGGTTTTGTAGAAAAACCGAATTTAGAAGATGCACCCTCAAAACTGGCCGTCGTTGGGCGCTATGTTTTTAGCAACCATATTTTTGACTATCTGGCCAATACCAAAGCGTCGGTTGGCGGTGAGATTCAACTGACCGATGCTATCGATGCCTTGATTAGTCAATATGGCGTCAATGTCACGACGATGCGCGGTACCAGTTATGATGCCGGTGATATGCGCTCTTATATGCAGGCGTTTATTTATTTCGCTCAGCAGCAATTAGCGGATGAAGAGTAGTGCATGAACGATATAAAAGGCAATAATCGCTATAGCAGCGCGCGCAGCTCTAAGTACTGGCAGCAGTTACAAGCGTTAGCGGCACAGCCGTGGTCGCTCGACAAACTATTTACCCAAGATGCTGAACGTACGAGCCGTTTTAGCACGCAAGCTGGCGCGCTATATATGGATTATAGCAAGCAGTGTATTAATGATGCTGTGCTAGAAAATTTATTAAATTTGGCGGATAGTTGTGAATTATCAGGCCGTATCCAATCTTTGTTACAAGGCGCGATGGTAAACACCAGTGAAGAACGCGCTGCTTTGCATACGGCGCTGCGCTTACCAGTTACCGCGAAACTGCAAGTTGGTACGCAAGATGTTGTGGCTGATGTGCATCAGAGCTTGGCACAAGTTGCCAGATTGTCCGAGCGTGTACGCAGTGGTACGTGGCGTGGATTTTCCGGCAAGGCAATTACCGATGTAGTTAATATCGGCGTTGGTGGTTCTGATTTGGGTCCGCTGATGGCGACCACTGCGCTTGATGAGTGGGCAGATACTGCTATTGAAGTGCATTTTGTCTCCAATATGGACGGCACGCAGCTTGATAATTTGCTGAAGCACTTAAATCCTGAAACTACCTTATTTATTATCTCCTCTAAATCTTTTGGTACCGTTGATACGCTATCCAATGCCAAAACCGCGCTTTCATGGCTGCTTGCAACTGCAAAACTGCGTGCGGGTACGGAGGACAGTGTATTACGTCGCCATTTTATCGGTATTTCAGCCAACAGCGAGAAAATGAGCGCGTGGGGTATTCATCCTGAGCACCAATTGCAGCTTTGGGAATGGGTTGGTGGCCGTTTTTCTTTATGGTCAGCGATTGGATTGGCTATTGCCATTCGTATTGGTATCGATGGCTTTAAAGCATTATTAGCAGGCGCTCATAGTATGGATGAGCATTTCGCGCAAGCGGATTTTGCAGAAAACTTACCAGTATTATTAGGTTTGCTTGCCGTTTGGAACAGTACCTTTTTACACGTTAATGCTCATACGGTATTGCCTTATGATGGGCGTTTAGAGTATTTGCCAAGCTACTTGACCCAGCTTGAAATGGAAAGTAATGGTAAATCGGTGACGCTGCATGGTGAGCGATTAGACTACGATACTTGTCCGATTTTGTGGGGTGAGATTGGTTCAAACGCGCAGCATGCTTTTTATCAGCTCTTGCATCAAGGGACGCAGCAAGTCTCTTGTGATTTTATCGCCTGCGTGCGTCGTTATAGTGATAAAGCGACCAATGCCTCGCTACAACAGCAGCATGAATTGTCTTTAGCTAACTGTCTAGCGCAAAGTCGGGTACTGGCTTTTGGTAATGCGGCTATTGCTGATGCTGATATACAAATCGCTTCTGATGCTGATAAGTATAAATACTACCGCGGTAATCAGCCGTCAACGACTTTACTGATTGACGAGCTGACCCCGCATAGTTTGGGGGCATTAATCGCGCTTTATGAGCATAAGGTTTATGTGATGGCCAGTATTTGGGATATCAATCCGTTTGACCAATGGGGCGTCGAGATGGGTAAGCAGATGGCGGAGTCAGTGCATACCGCCATGCAGCAAGAGGGTGGTGAGCAATTTGATAGCTCTACCAATCAGCTACTACAGCATATTAAGCGGTTCTCTTAAGAGTGCCTGCTGTTAATTTATTCATGCTGCTAATTTATCAATAATCAAAGGTAAACTCATGAGCGCTGATGCCATAGATACACATAAGCATAAACCTGCCCCCAATTCGTTTAATAATACGGCGATAAATACTAACGTTTGTGTCCTTGTCGGTCATAGTATTGAAGCGATTACCAGTGCTGTGGTGCTGGCAAGTCTCGGTCATGCGGTTCATCTCTATGCCGATAAAGATATATTGGCGCAGCAGTTACAACAATATGGTTTTGAGCATCATCTGCAAGCGCTTTGGCAGATGTATGATCAGCAGCAACAGATTATAAGCTATGCGCTACCAAAGAGTGCTGATGAGTTAATACAGCGTTATGAAGTGGCGAATGATAATGATGAGAAAAAATCAGTTGCGCTATATTGGCTGTTTTTAGATAGTATTAGCGCGGTATGGCTAGAAGACAGTTGGATTACCGCCTTTAATCATAGTCATCAGCAAGCATTACCGCTCATCATGAGTGGTATTAAGCAGTTAGGTGCGGTTGCCGCATTATCTAAACGTTTGCAGCGCGCTTGGGTATATTATCTACCCTTCGTATTTTTAAAAGACGGTGATGCCTATAGCTCGATGTTGAATCCGTCGTTATGGTTACTCGGTGAAAAAACGCCAAACAGCAGCTATCATCTACATATGCTCCAACCATTAATGCAGCATGCGCGTGCAACGCATCATGCCGATATTGCGACGATAGAATTTGCCCGTAGTAGCATCATGGCGATGCTGGCAACGCGAGTTAGCTTTATGAATGAGATGTCGCGCTTGGCTGATAGTCATCAGGTTGATATCCAGCAGGTCAGTCACATTATGGGACTCGATGAGCGTGTGGGCAGTAGCTACTTGCAAGCGGGCTGGGGCTTTGGTGGTAATACACTACCGACGGAATTGCTTCAGCTGCAGCAATCGAGTCAAGCGCAGAGCCTAGCCATGCCGCTATTGCAATCGGTTATCCATATTAATGAAGACCAAAAAGAGCTGATCTTCCGTAAGTTTTGGCAATATTTTGACGGTTTTATCGATAATAAAACGGTCATGATTTGGGGCGGTAGTTATAAAGCGGGCTCGGGACGGACGGCAGAATCAGCGATTCACCCATTATTAGCATTATTATGGTCTTATAATATTCGCACGTTGGTTTATAGTGATAAAGCGCAAACGGAGCTTGCCGCCCTTTATAAGCAGCAGCCATTGCTTGAATTGATAAACAATCCGTATCAACAGCTTAATGAGGCGCAGGCAATCTTTATTATCAGCTGGTTGCCAGAAAATCGACTAGATATTGCCAAGCTTAATGAGCAAGCGATGCCCATATTTGATGCGCAAAATGCCTTGTCGCGAACGCAGATAGATGGTCTAGTCGGCGACTATATGGGAATTGGTCGCGCCAAGTAAGGGTTTCTATCAGGTATAAAATAAGCTCAGTAGACAAATAGCTATTAGACTAAAGCTAAATAAAAGCGCCGGTTAATTTTTATATTAATCGGCGCTTTTTTTATTTTTATAAGTTTAGAATGTCTTTATTCAGCACAGCAGCTATTTAAGCAGGTACCGCACCTTTACTGGCAAGCCATTGTTGAATGGCTTGGGTTTTGGTCCGTAGTAAATCTTCATCACCGCGACTTTCAATATTTAACCGAATTAATGGTTCAGTATTTGAGGCGCGTAAGTTAAAACGCCATTCGCCAAAGTTTAAACTCAAACCATCGAGCATCGATTTAGTTGGCTTTTCGGTACTAAACTTATCTTCAATTGCCTTAATAATCGTCTGCGCATCATACGTGGTCAGATGAAAGTTCAGCTCACCTGAGCTTGGATAGGCTGCAATATAACCGCTGACCAATTCTGACAAGGTTTTACCGGTAATCGATAATAGCTCAATGGTCAGCAGCCAAGGAATCATACCGCTATCGCAGTAGAAAAAATCGCGGAAATAATGATGCGCGGACATCTCGCCACCATAAACCGCGCCAGAATCACGCATCACCTGCTTGATAAATGAGTGCCCAGATTTACTAATAACCGCCTTACCATTATGCTCATGGATGACGGCTTCGGTGTTATAAATTACCCGTGGATCATAAACAATCGACTCGCCTGCATACTTATTTAAAAATGCTTGCGCCAGCATCCCAACGACATAGCTACCATCGATAAATTCGCCGTATTCATCGAATAAAAAGCAGCGGTCAAAATCGCCATCAAAGGCAATCCCAAGGTCGGCTTTATTTTCTAACACCGCTTGCTGGGTGGCGGCTCTATTAGCCAAAATCATCGGATTGGGGATGCCATTAGGAAAACTGCCGTCAGGGGCATGATGCAATTTAATCACTTCAATCGGTGCGCCAGCTTGTGCTAACTTTTCGATTAATAAATCAACCACGGGACCGGCGCTGCCATTGCCTGAATTTATAACCAGCTTAAGTGGTTTTAATTTATCAGTATCGATGAAAGTCATGACATGATTGATATAGGCGCTTTTATCCGTCAATAATTGTAGGTTGCCTAAGGTGTTAGCAGTGGTAAATTGCCCCGATTCTGCCAATGCTTGAATCTCTGCCAAACCATCATCGGCGCTAATCGGTTTTGAGTGCTCTTTGACCAATTTTAAGCCATTATAGTTAATCGGATTATGACTGGCAGTGACTTCGATACCGCCCAACGCTTGATAGTAGCTGGTGGCAAAGTAGACCTCTTCTGTACCTGTCATTCCCAAATCAATTACATCGACGCCAGCATCTAGCATACCTTTGATTGTTGATTGTTTTAACTGCTCACTTGAATGGCGGATATCGCTACCGATAACGATAGCTGGTTTTAAGTTTTTCAGTTCAGCGGTAGCATCATTATCGGCACTGTTATAACGCTCGAATAAAATTTGCGCAAAGGCACGGCCGATACGGTAGGCGATAGCTTCATCGAGATTGACACCAAGCTCGCCGCGGATATCGTAAGCTTTAAATGAATCAATTTTAATCGGTGCGAACTGGGTTTGAGTCGCATAGCTGGCATTATTCGTATCGGATGTGGGCATAACGATAAAATCCTTGCGTTTAAGCAGTGAGATGATAATTAAGTAGGTTACCCAATTATAAGCTAATCAGTGTTCAATGCTACACTAACGACAAAATCGTTATAAACTTAATAGGGTTCTATTGAATAACCAATAAAAATATAAGAGTGTTTTTTATGAATAGCTTAGAAAATAAAATAACAGCGCCTACACCGGTACAAGGAACGCCAGAAGCAAGTGGCGAGTTGGCGGATTTGTTGTCCTTAATGGCACGGCTGCGAGCAGATTGTCCGTGGGATAAAAAACAAAGCAACCATAGTCTCATTCCTTATGCGATTGAAGAAGCCTATGAGCTTGGCGAGGCGGTACAAAGTGATGATGATGAAGACATCAAAGGTGAGCTTGGTGATGTATTATTGCAAGTGGTGTTTCATTGTCAGATGTACGCTGAACAAGGGCGCTTTGATATGAGTGATGTGATTACCACTTTGCAAGAAAAGCTGATTCGCCGGCATCCGCATGTGTTTGAAGCAGAAACGCTACAAGATGAAGCCGCGGTAAAAGAACGTTGGGATGAGATTAAGGCGGAGGAGCAACAAGTGCGCGCTGCACGTGGTAAACCACAGCGTCGTTTGGACAATACCAAAGCAGGTAGTGCGCTGATGCAGGCGCAGGATGTACAAAAACAGGCGTCAAAACTGGGTTTTGATTGGGAAGGCGTCAGCGGCGCATTTGATAAACTCGATGAAGAAATTGCCGAGCTAAAGGCCGAGATTTTAGATAAGCTCCAAGTTGAAATCAAAACCAATATCAGAGAGATTGAAAAGGAGCTTGGCGATTGCATGTTTGCGCTGGTCAATGTGGCGCGTAAACTAAACCTCGACGCTGAAACTGCAACTTTAACCTGTGTGCATAAATTTAAATCGCGTTTTGGCTATATTGAAGACCAGTTAGCTGCCGCTGGCAAGCGTTTAGAAGATAGCGATATTAATGAGATGGATGCGTTATGGGAAGCGGCGAAACAGCATGAACGCGACTAATAAAAGCTTGTTTACTAAATACTCGTTTATCAAATGGCAGCATGCTAATCTATTTAAAAATGCAGCCATTTTTTTAGTAGGCATAGTTTCTATCATGGCTATGCTATCTCATCCTGTCTTTGCCGCGCCTTGTTTTGATAACCCCCAAAGTGCTTATAATTATCTCTTAACGCAAGAAGCAGCGCAAAGCCAAGCGCGTACGCAGACCAGTATTAATATCAATCGAGCGACCGAAGCCGAGCTGGTGGCATTAGACGGTGTTGGCAGCAGTAAAGCGCAGGCGATTATTTTATATCGTGAGATGTTTGGCGGCTTTAAGAGCGTTGATGAATTAACCAAGGTAAAAGGCATCGGTGCAAAAACCGTTGAGAAGAATCGCAGACGTTTAAGCGTGCAGGATTAATCACGGTATTAATCAGGATATTTTGTATTAATTAACCCCAATATTGACAAAATAGCATGTAAGTAAATGTCATAACACACCCACCATGGCCAAAATTTGTTAAACTAGCAGGTACATCCGCCTGATAGACGCTGTGTTCGTCAGGGGTGGTTAAGAATAAAGGCGAGGAGTAGATGCATGGCCGAGCGTGCCGCCAAGCAGTTAGAACTGAATAAATCTGAATTACCAAATTCCATTACCGAAGTGATTGCAACCCTAACCCGAGCTGGGTTTGATGCCTATATCGTCGGTGGCGGCGTGCGCGACACCTTGCTAGGCCTGCGTCCAAAAGACTTCGATGCGGTCACTGATGCTAAGCCCCATGAGATTAAAGACGTCTTTGGCAAGCGCTGCCGTATTATCGGTCGCCGTTTTCAATTGGCGCATGTCTACTCTGGGCGCGAGCTTATCGAAGTGGCTACTTTCCGTGGACCACCGCTTAATGATTCAAATACCAATCAAGATGGTATGATTCTGCGCGACAATGTCTGGGGCGATATCAAACAAGACTTTGCCCGTCGCGACTTTTCTATCAATGCCCTTTATTATCAACCGCTTAAAGGCGTGGTGCATGATTTTTGCGGTGCACTTGAAGATATTGATAATAAAATTATTCGCCTGTTAGGTAATGCGCCGACTCGTATCGAAGAAGATCCGGTCAGATTGCTGCGCGCCTTACGTTTTAAAGCCAAGTTGGGCTTTGATTTTGATAGCGAATTGGCCGCACAGTTCCATGATGGTAATTGGGCGCTACTTGAGCAAATCTCTCCGCATCGTCTATATGATGAAACGCAAAAGATGTTTACTGGTGGCTATTTAGTGCCATTATTGCCGTTATTGTTTGAGTCTGGCGCGATTGATAGTTTAATCATTTACCCACCTGCTGAGCCAAGTGCTTTAGTTAAGCAAGTCGCTATTAATACCGACAAACGTATCGGCGCTGGCAAAAGCATTAACCCTGCCTTCTTTTATGCCGCGTTGCTGTGGGAAAACTATCTACATCAATTAGAAAAAGCCAAAAAGCGCAATATGCCTTTTGCCGATGCACAAATGCATGCAGCGGGCAAAGTCATCGACCGTCAGCGTATCAAAACCGCCATTCCAAAATTCGCTGAACAGTTTATTCGTGATATCTGGATATTGCAGCCAAAATTGGCCGCCCCACGTAGTAAACAAATTGTCCAGCTGTCTGAGCACCCACGTTTCCGCGCCGGTTTTGATTTCTTGTTATTGCGTGAGCAGTGCGGCGATGCCGAACATCCGCTATCAGAATCGACCAATGGTATGGGCGAGTGGTGGCACAACTATCAAACCTTGACCGAACAGCAGCAGCAACAAGCGATTGATGACTTTGATGAAAATATTCGTCGCGGTGCTTATAAGCAAGCGCAGCGCGGTCGCGGACGTAATCGTCAAAAACAGCAAACCTCGAACGATAATGGCAAGGTGAATCACATAGAAAACGATCAGCAAGATAAAGTAAGCGGCAATGGTCATAGCAAGCAAGTGGTTAATGATGCCTCAAACGTGCCATCACGCCGCCGCCGCGCTGCCAGTCAGTCGGCTCAGCATGCTAATAACAGTGTCAGTAATAGTAGCAGCAATGTCGGTCGTAATGAGAATGGTCGTAATAATAGCTATGATAAGCAGCAAGCGACACAAGATAATAATGAGCTTGCCCAATTGCAGCAGTTATCACTTGCTAACATAGGTCATCAAGCGGCAACTAAACGCCACAATGCCAAGCCTGCACCGTTGTTTGTCATAGAGCACGAGAAGGTTGTACCGCCATTACGCAAGCAATTGCCAAGTGATGCACAGTCGCAATCGTCATCTAAGTCGCCTTCTAAATCTAAACCGGCTAGCCAAGCGTTTGTAGAAAAAAACACCGTTACTGACAACGCAGCGCCTAAAGAGCAGTCTGGCAATCAAGAAGCAAAGCATCATGCAAAACTAAAGCAAGCTGATGTCAATGTTAGTACTGACTCAGCTTCTACTAAAGCGCATACGACAGAGTATGCTACGCGCACGGTAGCCAGAACACCGGCGCTTGTCAGTATGAATAACGAGCCGATACCGCATAAGCGTCGCCGTCGTCAGCCTACTGTTGTAGAAAATGACAATGGAAATAGCTCAGCTGATAGCAATAGTGTAGTAGAGGCTAAAGCAGTCGATAACAAAGCGCAGAAATCGGCGAGATACGCAAAAAAAGCGCCGAAGCTAGCGACTGAAGCTGTTAGTAAAACTGAAACTAGTGACGTTGAAAGTAAGGCTAAGAAGGCAACCAAAGCTTCAGCAGCAAAACCTACTAAAACCAGTCAAGATACTAAGCGCCAGACCAGTCAAAGTCAGTCAGCTAAGCATCAAACAGCTGCTAGTAAAATGAATGAGCAAAAAGGCCCTGTACCATCGAAGCGTCGCCGCCGTCAGCCAAGCGTTAATAACGTTTAAGCTTATGAGCGGACAATAGAGTAAAGTGATAACTATGAACACGCACTTTGATGCTAACGATGACAATGAGAGCCATGGCGATGTAACTTGGGTTACCTGCTATGTGGGCTTAGGTAGTAATCTGACAAATGAGTTAGGTTCACCTGTCGAGCATCTGCAGCAAGCCGTTGCCACTATGCAAAAGCACGAGCAGATACGCGCGGTACGGGTGTCTTCAATCTATGCTTCAGCACCGATGGGACCGCAAGACCAACCTGATTTCATCAATGCGGTCGCAGGTTTTGAGACCACTTTGACTGCGTTTGAGCTGCTTGCTTTTTGCCAAACGCTAGAGCAACAAGCCAAACGCGCCCGTCTGCGCCGTTGGGGCGAGCGTAGCCTTGATGTCGATATTTTATTATATGGTGACGCGCAAATAGCAGAGCCGCAATTAACCATACCGCATGCTGGCTTGCCTGAACGTAATTTTGTTTTGATACCGCTACGAGAGTTAGCAGCAGAGTTGATTATTGCAGGCAAGCCAATCACGGATTATCCGCTGAGTAACGATTGGACAGGGTTAAAGTTGCTATCAGATGATGGATGCATTAATCGTTAAATAGACTTATTAACTACTAAAAAGTAGCAGAAAATTGGCATTTAGCAGCATTTCCAGTCATTGATTGTTAAACGTATTGATGATTGAAAGCATTGAGGATGATATGACGACGTTATCGACTTTAAATAAATTTAAAAAAGACGGCACCAAATTTACCTGTCTGACCTGCTATGACGCGATGTTTGCGCGCATGATGGATAAAGCACAAATCGATACGATATTGATTGGTGATAGTCTGGGCATGGTGGTGCAAGGTCATGATTCAACCTTACCGGTCAGCGTCGATGATATGGCTTATCATACGGCCAATATTGCTCGTAGTAATAAGCATGCGCTGATTTTAGCCGACTTGCCGTTTATGAGTTATGTGACGCTCCCAGAAGCGGTTGCCAATAGCCGAAAACTGATGCAGGCGGGTGCGCATGTGATTAAGATTGAAGGCGGTAGTGAGCTTTGTGATTTAGTCACGACATTAGCACAAGCAGGTACGCCCACTTGCGTACATCTTGGCTTAACCCCACAATCGGTTAATGTCTTTGGCGGTTATAAAATCCAAGGGCGCGGTGATGCAGCGGCGGATAAGCTGCTTGCTGATGCCAAAGCGGTGGTTGCTGCCGGTGCGGCACTTTTGGTACTAGAATGCGTACCTGCTGAACTTGCAAAAGCTGTGACTCAAGCGGTTGCCGTGCCGGTAATTGGTATTGGCGCTGGTGCCGATACTGATGGTCAAGTCTTAGTCATGCATGACATGCTTGGTATGGTGCACGGTCGTGTGCCGCGCTTTGTTCATGACTTTTTAACCGATGAGCGTAATAGCGAGCGTAGTATTGAAGGCGCATTTGCCTTGTATCAACAAGCGGTACGCGATGGCAGTTTTCCGACTGAGCAGCACCAATTTAGCTAGTGGTCTTTAATTTAAAACTTTGAATTTGGTGCTTAGTATTTTGAATTTAGTACTTTAAGTTTAGTGTTTTGACGATTATCAGTAGAACAAGCTATCAGGATAAGAGTATTTACCATGCCAATTATTCATCATCATATCTCAACCCTGCGCGCCGCCTTAAACCCTTATCGTGGTCAGCAAGATAGCCAGCAGCGTATTGCGTTAGTACCAACCATGGGCAATCTACATGACGGTCATCTTGAGCTGGTAAAGCTTGCCAAGCAGCATGCTGATATTGTCGTGGTGAGTATCTTTGTCAATCCTACCCAATTTGGCGTCGGTGAAGATTTTGACAGCTATCCACGCACCTTAGATGCAGATGTCGCCAAGCTTGCTACTGTTGGTGCTGATTATGTATTTGCCCCAAGCATTGATGAGATGTATCCAGTATTACCGCCACCAACGTCAGTCCGAGCGGGAGAAATTACCACCCAGCTATGTGGTCAATCGCGCCCCAATCACTTTGATGGTGTCGGTATCGTTGTCTCTAAGCTCTTTAATATTGTCCAGCCTGAGGTGGCCGTATTTGGCCAAAAAGACTATCAGCAATTGGCAATTATCCAGCAAATTGTGCGTGATTTAAGTTATCCGATTGAAATAATCGGCGCGCCTATCGTACGTGCTGCTGATGGTTTAGCATTATCTTCGCGCAATCAGTATCTAACTGAAGCTGAGCGTAATGTTGCTCCTGTGCTGCATAAAGAATTGCTACGCTTAGCTGAGCAGTTAATGCAGGGTCAGCATCTCAAACAAGGGCTTGCGCCTTTATTAACAGAGACACGGGCACGCATCGCTGAGGCGGGTTTTAAGATTGATTATTTAGAAGTTAAAACGGCTCAGCTCGATTCTTTAGAGACAGATGCTGAATCTGCAACTTTCAATGGGAATCAGCAGGATTTGGTGATTTTGGTTGCGGCTTGGTTGGGCCGTGCACGTTTATTAGACAATCAGTTAGTGACGGTCAAGCTGCCGTGATGACAGAGTAATTCGCCAGACGCAATTATTAGGATGACGGATCATGAGTGCAAGTAAGGACGACAAGCAAGCACAGGCAAATGACAATTTAGCAAAGCCTATAAACGCGAAAGTAGAAAATAAAGATAGACTAAGTATCTTGGTAGTATCAGGGCGCTCAGGTTCAGGTAAAACTTCAGTACTTAATATCTTAGAAGATTTGGGCTATTATTCTATTGATAATTTACCTTTGTCATTGGTTCCTGAAGCGGCGCAAAAACTGGTCTGTGATAGTGGGATTAAACGCATCGCGCTGGGTGTCGATATTCGTACGCCACGTGCGGATTTGTCCAATTTTGCTGAAACACATGATGCGTTAAAGCAGAGATATGGCGAAGAGGCAGTCACCGTGGTATATGTGACGGCGCAAGAAGAAACCTTGGTGGCGCGCTTTAATGCTACCCGCCGCATTCATCCGCTGATGGTGCAAGATACTAAAGGCATAGAAAATACCACTTATAATCTGCCAGCAGCGATTGAAAGAGAGATTCAGCTTTTGCAGCCGATATTTAAGCATGCGGATGTCAAAATCGATACCACTATGCTGAATATCCATCAGTTAAAAGAGCGCTTGCGTGATTATGTTGGGGTTGATAATCAAATAGTGATTAACCTGCTATCGTTTGGCTTTAAATACGGCAGCCCAATTGATGCAGATTTTGTTTTTGATGTGCGCATTTTGCCCAATCCGCATTGGAACCCAACGCTACGAGCTGCGACCGGTCTTGATATTGAGGTGGCTGAATTTTTTGCCGATTATCCAGAAGTTGCTGAGATGACTGAAGATATCGCAAAATTTCTTAATCGTTGGTTACCTGATTTTTTACATAACAACCGGCATACGGTCACGGTTGCTATCGGCTGCACCGGCGGCAAACATCGCTCGGTATTTATCACCAAGCATTTGCAAGATAAGCTGACCGCTGGCCTGCCTGAAGGCTTGACCGTTGTTGCTAAACACCGCGAAAAGAATCGTTGGTAATGCTTTCTTTGTAGCTAAAATTTATAAGCTGCAAAGTATAAATGGCAAAAATGCATTAACTTTATTATTTACTATCTATTATTTATTATCTCGAAAAATGGAAAGCTTTTATGATTGACTGGTCAGAACATGATATGCGCGTCTCGCGCACAGAGCTTAAAAAAGCTCATGAGCGCTTGCAAGCATTGTCGATACCGCTTGCCAGCTTATCGAAAAAACAGCTCAAAAACCTGCCAGCAAGTGATTACTTTATGGCGGAGCTGATGGCGCTTGCTGATATCACCAGTGCCAATGCGCGTAATCGCCAAACCAAGCGTGTCGGTAAACTTATCAGTGAAGAAAACCGCCATGAATTGGTCAAAGCCTTGTTTGATGCCTTTTTCCCAAAAGAGCAAGTTTCTAAAATCGAGAGTTGGTTTGAGCGCTTAAATATCAATGATGAAGGCACGCTTAAGCAGTTTGTTAAACAATATAAAGCCTCTGAGCGCAATAGTATGTATCAGCTGCTGCTTTGGATTGAGTACGCCAAGCATATGCAAGACGATGAGCTGATGGCAGAGTCTAAAGAGGATTTGGCCAGTTATATTCGGGAAGTGGCGATATTGTCACAGCTAAAAATGTAGCCAATTATACTGGCTATAAAGCGGCGTTGCCGTTCATAATAACGACCCATAAAAAAGCCAATCAGTGATGATTGGCTTTTTATATTTTTCTATAAACTAATACTGGTTAATCAATTGTGCAGACTGACTTATTTTTTCTCTGCACGTACTTTATCGACCAGATAATCAACTACTTTAGGGACGGTAGCGCTTTCGCCGGTCACCACATATTTACCATGGACAACAACCGCTGGTACGCCTGAAAGCTGGTAACGCTTGGCACCTGCTTGTGAGCGACCAATTTTTGTTCCAACCGCAAATGAGTTATATAGGCTGTTAAATTTCTTTTCGTTGACGCCTTGTGATGCATACCATTTGCTCAATGACGCTTGGTCAAATAATTGCTTGCCGTCTTTATGTACCGCATCAAATAGCGCATCATGGGTCTTGTTTTCATAGCCTAGTAATTGCGCGGCATAAAAACCACGGGCACTGGCTTCCCAAACTGGGTTAAGCGCTGCTGGGGTTTTAAAGAATGCCACATCTTTATCTTTGGTTTTTGCCCATTTTTCCATGTGCGGATTTAGGACGTTACAATGCGGGCAGCCATACCAGAAAAATTCACGCACAATGATAGCATCACCGCTGATTTTTTCTGGGTTGTCTAGCACACGGTAATCTTTTCCTGCGACATAATTGGCGGCTTGTGCGCCCATATTGGCCAGCCCAATAGCACAAGCCAGACCAGTCAATGCGATGATACGTTTCATACTTGTTCCTTGAGGTGTCAAAATTTAAAATGTTTGGTGCAAATTTTCAGATCAAAAGTTGCTTAGCGCATTTATATAGGGTTTAAAGTAGATAAACGACAATGCATTATCTAAATTGTCTTCGCTAAATCGACCTATAATAGAGTACGGACTATAATAGCGTAAAATGCCCGCACTTGTGAACCCGATTCTTAACTAACGGTTGTAAAGCTGTGAGCTATTATTTAAGGTATCTTACTTATCATTTTTAAGCTGCTAGTTTTAAGCTGACAGCCATTAAGTTTTATCATAGAGAAAGGTGCTTATTTACTAAGGCTTATTAAGAAAGACTTATTAAAAACATTTAAAGTTATAAAACAGTTTCATATTTTCAGCTTGTATAAAAGTCTGCTGCTTAATAATAATCATAGCGCGTAAGTGTTTATTAAAATTTAAGTATTTACTGCCGCGATTCACAATCGGTGACGATGTACTCACGACAAAGTCGCCGCTCTCATGCTAATATTGGGCATACTGCTATTGAGCATGTCAGCATGCCTATAAACGATAATAACTATAATACCCATAAAGGAAAAACCCTATGAGCCAAGCTTCATCTTCTGCCCAGCCTGTGAATAATCAGTCAAACAACGATTCAAACGATTACGCAAATAACGAGCCAGATACCAATACTGCTGCTAGTGACTTTAACCAAAATACTGCTATCAATGTCGATGCCAGCGAAGTGGAAAAATTCAATAACTTGGCAAGCGAGTGGTGGAATAAAACTGGCGCTTTTGCTACTTTGCACGAAATCAATCCGCTACGCCTTAACTGGATAGAAGAAAACGTGAAGCGTGGCTTTATGAGTGCTGATAGCAGTAAAACGGCAGAGATGGGCTTGGCGGCTAAAAAAGTCCTTGATGTCGGTTGCGGCGGCGGTATCTTGGCAGAATCAATGGCACGTCGCGGCGCTGATGTGACCGGTATTGACCTCGGTACCGAAAATCTAAAAGCGGCGGCCTTACATGCTGAGCAAAGCAACTTAGATGATACCTTGCGTTATCAGCATATTCCTATTGAACAGTTAGCCGCTACCCATGCTGGTCAATTTGATGTCGTGACGTGTATGGAGATGCTTGAGCATGTGCCAGACCCAGCTGCCATCGTCGAGGCGTGCTTTACACTATTAGTACCGGGCGGCATTTGCGTGCTATCGACGATTAACCGCAATCCTAAATCGTACCTATTTGCCATCGTTGGGGCAGAGTATGTGTTGCGCCTGCTTGATCGCGGCACCCATGATTACGCCAAATTTATCACCCCAGCTGAGTTGGATAAAATGGCGATAACGGCAGGCTTTACCCGCCAAGACATCATTGGACTGCATTATAATCCGTTGACCAAGCGTTATTGGTTGGCACAAAACGTCGATGTTAATTATATGATGGCGGTACAAAAGCCACTGGCGTAAATCGTCTTTTATAAGTATTCCTTTTTGACCACTTTTTAAATCAATGTTTTAAATTAATATTAAGAGCGCCTGTTATGAGCCAATTTGTAAAAGCTGTCTTGTTTGACCTTGATGGCACATTAATCGATACTGCCGCTGACTTCGTCCGCATTATTGGTAAAATGAGCGGCGAAAATGATTGGCAAGCGCCACCTGAAGCCGAAATTCGTGAGCAAGTCTCTGCCGGTGCCTCGGCGATGGTACAGCTGATGCTGCGCCACAACGATCAACTTGAGGTCAGCGAATCTGAGTTACTGGAGTTTCGTCAGCAGTTCTTAGACGATTATGAAGCGGAAATATGTGTCGATAGTTGTGTTTTTGATGAGCTTGAAGAAGTGCTGCGCGCATTAGAAGAGAAAAGCGTGCCATGGGGTATTGTGACCAATAAGCCGCGCTATCTCGCTGAGCAGTTATTAGAAAAAATGCAGTTAGACGAGCGCTGTTCGGTACTGGTGTGTCCAGATGATGTATCGCGCTCTAAACCCGATCCAGAGCCTATGTATGCAGCATTAGAAAGACTCTCTATACCGCGCGGTGCCGCTGAAAGCGTGCTTTATGTCGGCGATCATATACGCGACATCGAAGCTGGCAAGGCTGCAGGTATGCCGACTATCTTAGCCGCTTACGGTTATATTCCGCCTGAAGATCAAAAAAACCTGAAGAAATGGGGCGCAGATTATATTACCGAAACCCCTGCAGACTTGAATAAGTTATTGCTTTCTTCTGGCAAGTTTGACTATTTATAAAGCAAATAAACCATTTAACGAAATAGCTATTAAGCACCCTACCTATTAAATAATAAGCAGTGAGTAATGCCATGAGTGACAATACTAATCAGCCTACTAGCCAACAACAGATGCCATCAGCGGCGCAAGCTTCTGTGCCAGCTGTATCGCACGACGATATTCGTAATTTTATACCGCCTGATGACTGTTTAGATGGTAAAACTATCTTGGTAACGGGTGCCGGTGATGGTATCGGGCGTATCGCCGCCTTAACCTATGCGCGCTATGGCGCGACGGTATTATTGTTGGGGCGTACTAGCAGTAAGCTTGAATACGTTTATGATGAAATTGAGAGCTTTGGCGGTAAGCAGCCAGCCATGCTACCGATGAATCTAGAGGGCGCAACCTATGCTGAGATGCAAAAGCTAGAAAATCTGATTGCTAAAGAAGTCGGTCAGCTTGATGGCATCTTGCATAATGCGGGCATGCTTGGGGCTTTGACGCCCCTTGAGATGTACGATGTTGATATGTTTGCCCAAGTGATGAAGGTCAACTTTACCTCCACCTTTATGCTCACACAAGCGCTGCTTCCTTTACTTAAGGACGCAGCACATGGTTCGATTGTCTTTACTTCTAGTAGCGTCGGTACTCACCCTCGCGCGTTTTGGGGCGCGTATGCACTCTCTAAGCAAGCGGTAGAAGGCATGAGCGATATCTTTACCCAAGAAACGCAGAATACCACTAACTTGCGCTTTAACTGTATCAATCCTGGTGGTACCCGTACCAATATGCGCGCCCATGCCTTTCCCGGGGAAAATCCGATGAGCCTTAAAACCCCGGAAGATATTATGGGCGGTTATGTGTTTTTGATGAGTGATGAGAGCATCGGTGTGCGCGGTCAAGTGGTTGAGCTCCAACCAAAAGATTAATAAGCAGCTGTAATCCTATTGCTTAGAATTTTTATAACTATTAATAGTATTTATAAAATTGCGTATTTATTGAAATAAGCGACTTATAACCCCATCTATTTGTTATTAAAGACTTTTATAAATTATGATTTAAATATCGTTAATAAAAATAGGATGGGATTATGGCAGGTGGCTGGTCAAGAGATGGGGCAGAGCATGAGCAAATGGATGCGACTGTCAACGATGCGTTAGAGCGGGCACGGCGTGCGCTGCCAACGGGTAAAAGTGCTGAGTTCTGTGATGAATGCGGCAACCCGATTCCAGAAGCGCGGCGTATTGCCGTGCCGGGTGTGCAGCACTGCGTTGGCTGTCAAACGGAGCTTGAACAAGAAGCAAAGGCGACTGAGCTATTTAATCGTCGCGGTAGTAAAGACAGCCAATTGCGTTAATAAAAAATCCCCCATTATTTTGATAGTGGGGGATTTTTTTATCGGTTTTATCTTTATCAGCGTTATCATTACTGTCAATAATTATCAATAATCTGTCTATTACTGCCGATAGCTGGCTATGCAATCAATAACTATAACATCAGTGCCATCAGCTCAAGGTCATACACTTCCCAATCTACCTTAACCACTGTCGCATTTTCTTGCCCAGTATTTGCTTGCAAAATAATCTCTAGTCGGCTATCTGTTTGTGCGCTCACTGTCTTTGTGGACAAGCTATCAGGAGTAAAATTGATTTGTAGCCAGCCATGAGAGGTATGCACAACGCCTTTGATACGTTGCCAATTTGGCAGCTTTAACAGCCAATCCTGTAACTTATCGGCATCTAATACATATTCTGCTGGTAGTCGCCACCCTGCCAGTAGAATATCTTGCTGTTGCTCATGATAACGATAGGGCAGCTCTACACTTGTATCAAGCTTATTATCGTCATTGCTTTCAGGATTGTGGAAGGTATTCGCTGTTAAAGAATGACTCAGCGGCTTTAAGCCCACAACAGCTCTGTATGGCTCATTGATATTGACTCTTTGCTGCTTTGAGATGACAAAACTGGGTTTGGAGAGCTGTGCACTTAATGCTGCTGAATAGCCTGTTGATGTATTTATCTTATGAGTGGTTATCTGCTTGTCAGATTCTGCCCAAATAATAGAAATCTGTGCATTGAGCTTGGCTACCCATGCTTGTAACGCTTGTTTTTCGTCAGTGCTTAATTGCGTATAGCGATTAATGACCAAAACATCGGCATCGCGAATATGCGCCTGAAAACCCTCATGAGCACGATACTTTTCTTGTTGCCATTGCAGCGCACTAAGCACCGTGATGACCGCTTGCATCTTTAAAGCCGTTTGCCAATGCGGCGCACTCAGCTGTTGGATAAGCTCACGCGGATGGGCAAGCCCTGTTGGTTCAATAAGCAGCCGCTTTGGATGATGGTCACTGAGCAGGCGACTCAGAGCGATTTGTAGTGGCAACTGACTGGTACAACAAATGCAGCCGCCGCTCACTTCACGAATGGCGATGTCATGTGTCGTATGGCTATCTTGTGAGCTGGCTAGTAGTGCGCCATCGATCCCGATACGACCAAACTCATTGATTAATAACGTCCAGCGTTCACCTATTGGTTTGGTCGCAATTAATTGATTGATGAGTGTGGTTTTGCCAGAACCCAAAAACCCTGTCACCAAGGTGCAGGGTATGTTTTGAAGCATAATAGGTGATTTCAATGTTGCACCCGTGATATTAATAGGATGAAATATTAACCATCTGAGGTATAGTCAGCTCAAAATAACAAGTACTGTAAAGATAGCATTGTGCTGGTATAAATTTTCCTCGCTTGCTGTGCGCTTTGTACTCTAGAAGCTTTGAAAAATTCATCCCAGCAATAACTTTTCTTTAAATACAATCTACTATATCAATAGCCGCAAGCAGCATTTATGAGTTTATAACGACTCATTTTTGGCCGCTTCTACTTCTGCTTCGTCTGGCACGAATACATAACCTACGCCCCAAACGGTTTGAATATAACGCGCTTGTGAAGGATTGTCTTCAATCAGGCGGCGTAGACGTGACACTTGCACGTCGATAGAACGCTCCATCGCGCCCCATTCACGACCACGAGCAAGGTTCATCAGTTTATCACGCGTTAATGGCTCACGTGGATGCTGTACCAAAGCTTTTAATACTGAAAATTCACCGGTCGTCAAAGTGACCACATTGCCATCGCGTTTAAGGGTACGGGTCGATAAATCAAGCGTCCATGGTCCAAACTCAACCACTTCAAGCTGATGGCTTGGCGCACCCGGTAGCTCACGATTTTGACGACGCAGCACCGCCTTGATACGGGCCAACAGCTCTTTTGGGTTAAATGGCTTTGGCAGATAGTCATCAGCGCCGGCTTCAAGGCCAGCGATACGATCGGCATCGCCACCTTTAGCAGTAAGCATGATAATCGGGATATCACCATTGTCTTCACGCAAGCGCTTACAGATACTAATACCGTCTTCGCCTGGCAGCATCAAATCTAAAACCACCAATGAGAACAGCTCACGTTGCATCAATTTGTCCATCTGATTGCCATCATGGGCCGTACGGACGACAAAACCATCGTCTTCTAGAAAGCGTTGTAATAAAGAGCGCAAGCGTGCATCGTCATCAACGACCAAAATGCGCTGGTTTAAGGTGTCAGGGCTGTTGTTATCTGTCATACAGTCATCCTCTTATAAAAATTATTATTAGTAGCAGTTTTTAGTAAAAAACGTTTATAAAAATACCATTAAAAACGCGGATAAAAATCTTATTGTTATTTAATGATCAATCCGTTGATAAGTAAATCATGATTAGCAAACCATTAGTTGTCATAAAAAATATAGTCGTCGAAAAAACCTATAAAAATAAAGACTTTTGTTCAATATGGCAGGGCTTAGCCATATTTGTGCCCTTGATACTTTAGTGTATAAGATTGCAGGCGCAATTGCATCACTGATACGGATAAATGCTGTATGCGTTTGTTTAACAAGGCGTTAGAAAGAACGATATCAGACGATTTTTGCCATAAAACAGGCGATAAATAACGAAAAGATAAAAAGGATTTTTATTCATGCAGCTTTTGCTATAATGCAAAACTACATTTCTCAACGATTGATACGTCTATGAGTAGCACTGATACCTTAACGCCATCTCAAACCTCGACAAATGCACAGGTTTTGGATGCAACCACACACGCGAATATTCACGACAAGCTTGCTCGCGCGCTTGGCATTAAGACTGCTCAAGTCAATGCGTTTGTCAAACTTTACGATGAAGGCGCGACCGTTCCGTTTATTGCCCGTTACCGTAAAGAAAAGACGCAGAATCTTGACGATGCGCAGCTGCGAGCTTTAGAGAAGTCGCTCAATTATGAGCGTGACATGGCAACCCGTCGCCTCAAAATTACCGAGCTGCTAAGCACGCAGGGTAATTTAACTGACGAGCTGCAGACGCGCATTGATAATGCGACATCGAAACTTGAGCTTGAAGACATCTACTTGCCATACCGTCCACGTCGCCGTTCGCCGGCTGCTAAAGCACGTGCCGTCGGTCTTGATGTGGCAGCACAAGCGGTCTTAACGCAAGAGATTACGCCGACAGAGTCATTGGCCGACTATCAAGCACAATCTACCATTACCGATGATAGCGGTAATGAGATTGAAGTCGACTTCAGCGATATCGACAAGCAATTGGCAGGCGTACAAGCCATCATCGTTGATGAATGGACGCAAGCGTTGGATTTACTTGATAATCTGCGTAGTGGCTTTGCTAAAACGGCCAGTATCGTCTCTGCTGTTGCTAGTGAAGAAAAACGTGAAGTTGGCGAAAAATTCAAAGATTACTTTGAGCATAGTGAAAGCTTGGCGCGTCTGCCAAATCATCGTTTATTAGCGATGCTGCGCGGTCGCCAAGAAAACGTCTTGGGTTTAAAAATCGAAGGCGAAGATGCTCCATTTATCGAAAAAATCGTCAAGCACTTTGAGATTGATGCCAAAGCGCCTGCAGAACGTCAAGAATTTTTGACAGAAGCAGCGACCAGCTTATGGAAAGAAAAATGGCGTCCACATATCGAGCATCGTTTATTGACTGAAAAACGTCTGACTGCTGAAGCCGATGCGATTGATGTATTTGCCAATAACTTACAGCATTTACTCATGTCAGCGCCTGCTGGCCGTAAAGTGATTTTAGGTGTCGACCCAGGTATCCGTCATGGCGTTAAAATGGCGATTGTCGATGCCCAAGGCCATGTCATGCTAGACAGCGAAGACAAGCCTGTTGTTGCAACCGTTTATCCATTCGCTCCTGATAATAAGATGGATGAAGCCAAAAAAGTCATCGATGAATTATTAAGTACTTATAATGTTGATTTGGTCGCTATCGGCAACGGTACGGCGAGCCGCGAAACAGATGCGATGATTAAAGAGATTTTGGCCGCCAACGCTGAGTTAAAAGCCAAAGCCGTTATCGTTAATGAATCAGGCGCGTCAGTTTATTCGGCGAGTGAGCTTGCCAGTGATGAGCTTGCTAATTTAGATGTCTCTGTACGCGGTGCGGTTTCTATCGCTCGTCGCTTGCAAGATCCGCTATCAGAATTGGTTAAAGTTGATCCAAAAGCGATTGGCGTTGGTCAATATCAGCATGATGTCAATCAAACTCAATTAGCGGATAGCCTTGATAAAGTCACGCAAGATAGCGTAAACGCCGTTGGTGTTGATGTAAATACGGCAAGTCCTGCTATCTTGGCGCATATTGCTGGTTTGAATAAAAATGTCGCCCAGCAAATCGTCACCTATCGTAAAGAGCATGGTGCCTTTGATAGCCGTGAAGCATTAAAGAACGTCCCACGCTTAGGGGTTAAAACCTTTGAGCAAGCGGCGGGCTTCTTACGCGTCCATGGCGGTAGCAATCCCCTTGATGCGACAGGCGTGCATCCGGAAAGCTATGCGCTGGTTGACAGCTTACTTGAGCAAACCGGTAAAACGTTGCCAGAAGTTATTGGTAACGATGGTGTGTTAAACAGTATCGATACCACTGCGCTTGCTGCTAACGATGACAATATCAGTGTTAAAGCCATCATTGAAGAGCTTGCCAAGCCTGCACGCGACCCACGTCCTGAGTTTAAAACGGCTAACTTCCGTGAAGACGTTAATAGTATTAAAGACTTGAGCGAAGGTATGCAGCTTGAAGGCGTGGTGACCAACGTCACAGCCTTTGGTTGCTTCGTTGATGTCGGTGTCCATCAAGATGGTCTGGTTCATATCTCACAGATGGCCAATGACTTCGTTGCTGACCCGATGAACCGCGTTAAGCCAGGCGATATCGTCTCGGTACGTGTGATTTCTATCGATGAAAAACGCGGCCGTATCGGCTTTAGTATGAAGCCTGAGTCTGAAAAACCAGTACGCCCAGCTGCGAAGTCGACTGCAGAAGGTACAGGTAATGAGGATAAGGCTAGCCGTCCACGCAGCAATCGTCCAGCTAGTAACCGTCCAGCTGCTGATAAGCGTGCAACAAAACCGCGTGGCAATCGTCAAGATAAAGACAGCGCCAATAACCGCAGTAAAGCGCCTAGAGCTGAGAAAGCAGAAGCACCTAGTAAAATGGGTACGCTTGGGGCATTATTACAAGAAGCTGGCGTGACCAAAGCTAAAAAGTAATGACTGTTTATGGTTATAAGGGTTTTATTTAACGATAAACAACTAAAAAAGGCAGCCATCGATGGCTGCCTTTTTTATTGGGAATATATTGGAGGAATCCCTTTAAGAGTGTTTGGCTTGTTGGTAATAGCTTTGTTGGTAGTAGCTCAGTTAGCAATAAAGAACTTTAAGGTTTTATCTACTCATACAAGCGTCTGACCTATAATTTATAAATCTTCCGTTACTTCTACGTCTTCTTCTGTCTCTAATGACTCTTCTTCTAATACAGCTTCTTCTTCTAGCATTTCATCTTGTGCTTGTGGCTGCAGCGCATCTTCTGGATTTTGCATAGCCGCTTTTTTCATAGCCGCTTGTTGTAATGGCATGGCATCTTGCATAGACGCTTGCTCAGCTTGTAGCTCAGTGGTCATCGGCTGTTGGCTAGCGCTATTGTTAACACTGACCTTTGATCTTGAGATAGTTTGAGTTTCGCTAATTTGAATTGGATTAGCTTGATTGGCTACTGACTTACTATTGGTGTTTTCGCTTGCAGGCTCAAGTGTGGTTGCAGCAACCGCCGTTTGCTTTTCTGCTGCTGCTTTATCAGCAGGTGCTGCCATAGCCAAACTTGGGATAGTGAGTGCAGCGCCAATGAGTAGCGATAAAGATAAAGTACTTTTTTTCATGAATTAATTCCTTAATTTATAGTCTTATCATGTCAGTTTAAAGCATTTCAAACTTGACGCTTATTTTGTGTGCTGTATATAACAGAGGTATATAACAGCCAAATATCGAGATTTATTTAATATTTTGAATCTATATATTTAATATAACTAACATCTAATCTATAGGAAAAATAAAATCATGATAACCAGTAAGCGATTATCATGATCGATTTGGATAAAGAGTTTTATAAGCCAAATTAAAGCCGTTATAAAAATCTAGAGGGGAGAATACCAACTAAACAAGCGTTGATTCAGTAGTACATAAATTAAAAGTCTAACAGATGGATGTTTATAGGTGATTTTGTGCAACTACTGTATGGTTATTGTCAGATAAAAAATAAGCCGAAAAAGTATAGACAATAAAAAACCGCCTCTTATTACTAAGAGGCGGTCAGTACTATATTAGTTAAAATCACATTACTTTGGTTTTAAGCATGAATGTTATTAAGCATCGACGACTTCAAAGCTAAGACCAGCGTGCGCTTCTAAACGCGTTAATAAGCTATCGCCCATGGCGGAGGCGGGCGTCCAAAAACCGCCACCAACCTCTTCTTTACTTATATCCTGTGCTAAGCATAATGCTGCTTGGGCCAACATACGCGAGGTGCTGCCATAACCAGGATCTTTGTCACCGGTGACTTTGGTACTGATGTTATCTTTATCGGCGGTCTGGCCAAATAGACGAATATCAAAATAGCCATTTTCTTGCTCTTCTTTAGAAGGCCCCGAGCCTGATTTAGGCAATACGTGCTTAGATAAAAGCTCGCGGCTTGGCGTAATCATCATGGCAGTGGCAAAACCTAATAAGCCTGCACTCATCGCATAGCTTGATAGCTTACCTTTAAGGCCATCTTTCATCCACATTGCTTCGTCATACTTAAAGTCGCGACCATATTCATAGCCTAGCAGTTGGTTACTGCGATGCACGATGCGAGTATTGATGCTTGCCATCACAAAGGGGGCTAACCAGCGTTTATGCTCGTCATCGTATTCAGGTTTGCTGACATTGGCTTGGCGCACGTTTGGCGCATCTTTATCATCATTGAGTAAATAAGGATTTGCTACTTGCTTACGGCGGGATTTATCTTGGCCGACTTCTTCAAAGATAGTCGCCATCGAGGCAATCGTGCCGCCCGATAAACCACCTTTTGCTGCTTTGACGCGCATATGAATCACATCACAGGTGCTGCCAAATTTTTCTTCTGCTTGCTGCTGGGTAAAGTAAACGCCCAAATCTGATGGGATAGAATCAAAACCACATGAGTTGACGATACGCGCGCCGCTTTGCTTTGCCGCGTCTTGGTACTTATCCATCATGTCTTTGATAAAAATAGCTTCACCCGTCAGATCCACATAATCGGTACCGTTTTCCGCGCAAGATTTAATCAAAGGCTCGCCATATTTTAGATAAGGGCCAACGGTTGAGATAATAACTTGGGTTTGCTTGGTCATTTTATCGAGGCTCGCCGCATCGTCGCTATTAGCAATAATAATATCGACTTTGCTAGCAAGTTTAGATTGCAGCTCATTGAGTTTTTCTTCATCACGACCGGCTATCGCCCAAGTAACGTTTGCGCCATTTTTATCTTTAGCATTCGATAAAAATTCTGTTAGATAGTGCGCTGTAATCTGTCCAACAAAGCTGGTTGCTCCGTAAAGAACCACTGCATAAGGACGTTTGTCGCTAGAGATTGCTTGCTTATCATTTGCTGCATTGCTAGGGTTTGAAGTATCCGTATTCATATTTATCTTCCTTATTAGGTCGTTGTTGTTAGATGTTGTCTGTTAAACGCTTATTATTAAATGCTTGTTCTAAAAAATATCGCTAAGTGGTTTTGCTAATTTATTTTCAATAAGCAACTTTTACTAAGAAGCGGTTTTACTGATTAAGGGTTTTAAGTGAAAACCTGTAAAAATACTAAAGTATGGAGTTGAAAATTACTGTCAATTTTCTCATAAAAATAGCTGAGTGTAAGCAAACGTTCACTATCTCTACACATAAGTCTTCAAAAGCCAAGTAAAAACTGCAAAATGGTAAGATTTGCTACAAAGTTTACATAACCTATCGACATTATTACCAAAATGAACGTTTTCTACAGCCAATCATTGCTAATCTATATTCGTAAGCCGTTCAGTATTAAAACAAAAAGTAAAATATTGGATGATTAAGACTATTAAGGTAAGACGATTTAACTGATAAAGGGATTGTTGGTGTTTACCAAAGCGGTCTTAGTATTTCGTTTTTAAACTATTATTTGAGGAGAATTATTATGTTTCGTTGGGCTATTATTTTTGCCGTAATCGCGTTAATTGCAAGTTTCCTAGGATTCGGCGGTGTTGCTGGCCTATCTGCAAACTTTGCCTACATTCTACTAGCTATTGCTGTGATTCTATTCATTGTCGCATTTGTTAGTCGCCGTATGTAATAGAGAACAGTGACTGCTTAGATTTTAAGTATTCATGCTCATAACAAGAAAAAGTCCTCAATAGAGGACTTTTTTTATGGTCAAAATTTAAGTACTTTCAAAAGTTAGATATTTTCAAATGCTGTATGCGCTCTGGACTATATTGTTAAATGCTAAATGCTAAATGCTAAATGCTAAAAGGTTTTGGGCTGAATGATATGCTCCATTCGTTTTGCCAAACGAACATCATGGCTAGTAATGCCGCCGGTATCACCAGTAGTCAGGCGAACTTCGACCACATTATAGGTATTACTCCATTCAGGATGATGCTCTAATGCTTCAGCATGAAAAGCTGCTTGATTCATAAAGCTCATGGCTTCAACAAAATCGCCAAAGTGGTAGGTTTTTACGATAGCATTACCATCGCGCTGCCAGCCTGGCAGTTCTTCCAACTGCAAATCAACTTGTTGATTAGATAAACTACTCATGGTGATATCCTTTATTATTATAGTAGAGGGTTTGATGACAAGTTTGCTGTCTAGGAACTGTTTTATCCTAATTACTTTATCCTAATTACTTTATGCCAGTTACTTTATGATAGCCGTCTTATGTTAACGACGGATAACTGATATAAGTAGTAAACAAGATTAGCTATCAATAATATAAGCAGTATAGGGCAAAAAACCCACCTATTTCTAATCTCTTATTATATATTTGTAGGCAAAAATATAATAAAGAACATCAGATAAATAGGAGGGTAGTAATAGGTTATTAATGCTTATAATATCGTAAGGTTGTAGCGGTAAATAACAATCGCTTTTAACGCGCGATTTTTATTTTATAGCATCGCTCTAATCATAAAGCCTTAATGATGGACTTCACTTACTGACTCATCTTAGATTAAAGCAAGTCCTGATATTCAGGGTGCTTATCAATATATGAAGCCACAAAAGAGCATTGTGGCACGACTTTTTTATTATTATCACGTGCATAATTCAAGGCGTGTTTGACCAAGGCTGAACCGACACCGCGACCGCCCAATTCTTGCGGAACGATAGTATGGTCGTAGACCAATTTATCATCACGCTCTTGATAGCTGATATATCCGGTATGACCATCAATTGAGGTCTCAAAACGCTTTGTTTGCTCGTCATGGGTGATATCTACTGGTTTGCTATTATCATTACTCATAAAAAATCTCCGTTATTAATATTTATAATTGTTCGTAACTATTGCTTTTACGCTTATTAAACTTGTACTTGCTAATTTGTATGACTAAGCTATTTTTTATCAAGTCAGCTCTTATCATTAGTAGCTTACTCTGTTTATTGTGGGCTTTTTTAAGCAAAGTTTCTAGTCATCAACCGTAAGGCTAGATAGGGTAAATGTTAATAGATTTACTTTATCTTAAACATTGCTACAAGGGTTTGTAATGAATGATTTTTTAAGAAAAGTTTTGGCGTAGATAGTTAATAAAACGGGCTGCTATCAGCGAAAAGACCGCAAAAAAAGTTAAAAGGCGCAAAACGACAGGTAAAACAGCCTGTTAGCTTGCAGGGGTTGCGCCACAATGCGATAATGACAGACAATTTATAACCCTGATTTTTGAGGCGCAGTCCATTTGGCATTATTGCTGAATAGGGTTTGCCAGCCTCGTCTATGCAGTCTATCGGAGTGTTAATGGCTCAATATATTTACACGATGAACAACGTGTCAAAACTTGTTCCACCTAAGCGTGAAATCTTAAAGAACATCAACCTATCGTTTTTCCCTGGTGCCAAAATCGGTGTCCTAGGTATCAACGGTTCAGGTAAATCAACCTTGCTACGCATTATGGCGGGCGTGGATACGGAATTTAGTGGTGAAGCACGCGCGCAAACTGGCACCAAAATTGGTTATTTGCCGCAGGAACCACAGCTTGACGACAGCAAAGACGTCCGTGGTAACGTCGAAGACGGTATGCGTGAAGCGTTAGATGCGCTTGCTCGTTTAGATGCCATTTATGCCGAATACGCGGAGCCTGATGCAGACTTTGATAAGCTTGCTGAAGAACAGGGCAAGATGGAAGACATCATTCAAGCATGGGATGCGCATAACTTAAATACCCAGCTAGAAAAAGCGGCCGATGCCTTGCGTCTGCCACCATGGGATGCCGATGTTAGCAAACTATCAGGTGGTGAAAAACGCCGTGTGGCACTATGCCGTCTGCTATTATCACGCCCAGATATGCTGTTACTAGACGAACCGACTAACCATTTGGACGCTGAGTCCGTAGCATGGTTAGAGCAGTTCCTGCAGAACTACAGCGGTACCATCGTTGCCATTACCCATGACCGTTATTTCTTGGATAACGTTGCTCAGTGGATTTTGGAGCTTGACCGCGGTCATGGCTATCCGTACGAAGGCAACTATACTGAGTGGCTAGAGCAGAAGAACACTCGTTTAGAGCAGCAGAATAAGCAAGAAGAATCGTTTGCTAAAGCACTGAAAAAAGAGCTTGATTGGATTCGTAAAAACCAAAAAGGCCAACAAGCCAAGTCTAAATCTCGTGTCCAGCGTTTTGAAGAATTGAACTCACAAGAGTTCCAAAAGCGTAACGAGACCTCTGAGATTTATATTCCACCAGGTCCTCGTTTGGGTAATAAAGTCATCGAAGTCAACGATATTTCTAAATCGTTTGGCGATCGTTTGCTTTATGAAAACCTCAGCTTTAACGTCCCAGCGGGCGCTATCGTCGGTATTATTGGTCCAAATGGTGCGGGTAAAACCACGCTATTTAACATGATTACCGAACGTGATACGCCAGATACTGGTTCAGTCGAATTGGGTGAAAGTGTCAAAGTCGCTTATGTTGGTCAGGTACGTGACAACTTAGATGACAGTAAAACCGTTTGGGAAGAAGTATCTGACGGCCTAGATATCATCACGGTTGGTGACTATACAACGCCAAGCCGCGCTTATATCGGTCGCTTTAACTTTAAAGGCTCAGACCAGCAAAAGCACGTCGGTCAACTATCAGGTGGTGAGCGTAACCGCTTACAACTTGCTAAGACGCTAAAGCAGGGTGCCAACGTCTTGCTCCTTGATGAACCATCAAACGATTTGGATATCGAAACCTTACGTGCGTTAGAGGATGCGATTCAAGTATTCCCTGGTACCGTGATGGTCGTGTCGCATGATCGCTGGTTCCTTGACCGTATTGCTACTCATATCTTGGCATTTGAAGATGAAGGCCCAGTTTGGTTCGATGGTAACTATTCTGAGTTTGAAACCTATCGCAAAAAGACCATGGGTGATGACGCCAGTCCTAAGCGTATGAAGTATAAGAAAATTTCTACCTAGGACATCTACCTAAGGTAGCTATTTAACAGCTGATAAAAAATTGGCTGTTTAGAAATTTAAAATTGATATAAAAAAGACCTCTAATTGATTAGAGGTCTTTTTTTTGCTAAATGATTGAGTGTTGCGAGATATAACTTAACGCTTACGACCAAATTTACGCTGCTTCTTATTACTAATTTCGGTAATAGCGTGGGCAATCTCTTCTTCATTGAGGCTGGCAACTTGCTGTAAAATTTGCATCATATCAGGACTTAATACGTATTTTGCATGATGGGCAATAAGGTCGATACGTTGATCAAAGGTTAAGATGCCCGTTTCTTCGTCTTTCTGCAAGTAGTCAAGACGAGTCAAGGCACTGATAAAGCTGGTAAATAAAGCACGGTCAAAGAAATCAGGAATATCATCGGCATACAATACCGACAAACGCTGTCCAAGCAGATGACAGAGGTCAACGACTTCATTTTCGGTCAGATTGCCTGAGCCTTGCTGGGCAAGTAAAGCAAGGGTCATAAAGTAACGCTCAAGGCTTTGTTCAACAGGCGTCGCCAGCACTTGTAGCTGCTGATAGCATTTACTATTTGTCTCAGGGACGCTCAGCATGTCATCGCTCAATTCTACAATCAGGCCATTTGCCAGCAGGCTATCGACTTTTTTGTTGAGCGTTTCTGTCAAACCATGGGCTGGATAGTATAAGAACAGCTCACTTTGAAGGAACGGATATAATTGTTCGGCGATGCTATTTAGACGACTGCGTTCGATGCGACCATTACGTGCTACTAAGGCCGATAGGAATGATAATAAAATAAAGACATGCAGGATATTGTTACGGAAATAACTAAGCAGAGCAGCTTGCTTGCCTGCAATCTGAATAATATCACCCAAGATATGCGGTCTACGCTCGATAAGCTTTAGCTTAATACCATAATCGATGATTTGCTGCGGCGACATATCGGTGATGACGGTATCAGCTGAGTAAGGTAGCTGCTGAGCTAAGCCTTGATACAAAGCAATTTGCTCGCGGCAAATATCTTCATCAAGCGCCGATTTCGGTGCGGATAATAGTACCAACGACAATAGTGATACAGGGGTGATAACCGCTGCCTTATTGATATGCTGCATGACTTTGACGCCGATATTATCAACCATGGCGCTGGCTTTATCATCGAGCGCGGTATCGGTGCGATCGGCAGGCAGGCTATTGGCTGGTACGTCAAATTTTTGCATAAAGTCGCTAAGATGCAGCGGTGTGCCAAAACTTAGATGCACATTGCCAAAGATACGCTCAATCTTACGCCCAACTTTGAGTAAGCCTATTAATGATTCAGACTCTTTTGGTTTGCCTTTTAGCTCACCGACATAGGTACCGCCTTCCATGATGCGCTCGTAACCAATATAAGTCGGTATAAATACCACCGGCTTCTCAGAGTGACGTAATTGACTATGGACCGTCATCGCCAGCATACCCATTTTTGGCGGTAATAGGCGTCCTGAACGCGAGCGTCCACCCTCGATAAAGTATTCAATCGGTGTGTTACGGGTAATCAGCGTGTGCATATATTCACGGAGTACCGCGGTATAAAGCGCATTGCCACGGAAGCTACGACGGATATAAAAGGCAACTGCGCCGCGCAATAACGGCCCTAATACTGGCACATCTAAATTGTCACCAGCGGCAACATAAGGAATACTGAGGCCACGCTTATAGATGACATAAGACAGCAGCAGGTAGTCGACATGGCTACGGTGACAAGGTACATAAACCAGCTCGTAATCTGCTGCCAGCTCGCGTACACGCTCAAAGTGATGTACTTCGACGCCATCATAAAGTTGCGTCCATAGCCAAGTAAGGAACTTATAAAAACCGCGCACAATAGAGTGCGAATAGTCGTTGACCATCTCATTGGCATAGCCTTTTGCCAAGGCACGGGCTTCACGGACGCTGATACCAGAAGCTTCAGCCTCGGCTTCTATGGCGTTTTTAATAGCTGGCGAATATACCAATTTGTCAACCAAGTTACGTCTGTCTGACAAATCAGGGCCAAGCATACTGGCACGCTGTTTGTCTAAATAAATATTAAGCTGTTGTTGCAATGAGCGCACCAGTTCACGGTTGCCATCGGCTGCGGCAACCATGGCATAGCTCGGCGCTTCGTCGACTTCATTTGTGATATTGTTGCTATTCTTTGCAGCACTGTCATTTAGAGTATTAGCTGTTAATTCGCTATCTTCTAAAGCACCTTCTTTTAATAAACGGTCTTCTAATAAAGTATCTTGTGCAAGACTGTCTTTTAAATCCCTGGCTACTGAATCAAAGACAGAAAATCCTTCGCCATCGCCTTTAAGGCTATCATTAATAAGGGTACGCAAATCTTGCGGTGGATGGAATTGAACAAAGGTATCGCGTCCCATCACACCGATATTAAATAACTGTTTGGTGATACTAGGGTCTTGCCAGTTATCGGCAGTCAAAAGCTTAAATAACGAGTCTTCTTTTTCTGGCGCGCGTCCCCACAGGATGGAGACTGGCACCAAACGCACTTTTAATTCTGGATGCTGTAAAACGGCAGAGACCAAGCGGGATAGGCGAGGTGACAGTTGGCTGTCTTTGGCATGCGGATGATGTAAAAATATAATCGCCGCGTTTTCTTTAATATCGTGGGCAATATCTTGTACCCCGACCAATGCGGGTGGCAGATTATGCTCTTGTGTTTGCAGGTCAATCAAAATACTGTTGGAGCGCGAATAGTCTTGCAGCACATAAAATCTGAGAATGTTGTCGTCGTCATCAAACTCAGGTAATTCGCCCAATAGCTTTGGCTTGACGGCAACATCAAGCATCTGCCCCGAGAGCTTACGATATAGCTGATTAATCGGGGCATTAGAATAAGGCTTTGGCACGACTGGGCTGATATCGCTGTCTAAGTCTTTAGTAGTTGCCGTGTCGCCAGTCGTTACGGGCGCTTTAAAAATCCGTTTTTTTAAGAACTTCGGTATCATAATGAGTATCAAAATTAGTCAAATGTGTTGCGCTTATGATGCCATAAAAGCCATCAAAGCGATATATGGTGTCTGTATATACTGTTAATATTAACAATATCACCAGAGAATTTATCAGCTAAGATAGCTATTAAGAGGTGCAATTACTTGAAGTCATAGGTAGAAATATCAGCCATTTCGCGCAATACTATATCTGCTAAACTAGAGGTAAGATTAAGCCAGAATTAAAATGAAATCGTATATTGTTGTTCAAATCTTTTTAAAATTTATTCTCTACCCTTTCTTTATCGAAGCTAAAATATTATGACGCCTGCTATCAAACTTGCCAAACAACGTAACCTTGATTATAAATTACACGAATATACTCACGACAGTAATGCTGCGTCTTTTGGTTTGGAAGCCGCTGAAAAACTGGCCATTGCTGCCGAGCGTGTGTTTAAAACCTTGGTGGTCACAACCGATACTGGCGTGCTGGCGGTGGCTATTTTACCCGTGGATAAAACTTTAAATTTCAAAAAAATGGCCAAGGCGCTATCTGCTCATAAAATGCTGCCCTGCAAAAAAGTGCAAATGGCCGACCCTAAACAAGTCGAACGAACTACCGGCTATGTGCTCGGCGGTGTCAGTCCCTTAGGGCAAAAAAAGCGCTTAGCGACTCTCATACATGCCTCGGCGCAAGAGCAAAGCACTATCTATGTCAGTGGCGGCCGCCGAGGTTTGGAGATTGAATTGCCGCCTGAGCAATTGGCAACCACCCTTGCGGCGCGCTTTGCAGATATTGTCGATGATTAGTGTTTAACAAGTTTTGCTACTTTTTTAAGGATTTTACCGATGCCGCATTTAACCATTCAAGTAACGCCCAATGTCACGATTGCTCATGAAGCATCATTTCTTAGAGCATTAAATCAAGCATTATGGGACAGTGGGCATTTTGCTAAGCCCGCTGATATCAAAGCGCGTATCGTACCGATTGAGACGTTTTTGGTTGGTGTCGCAGACGATGAGCAAGTTAATGGTTTTGTTTATGCGTATCTAAAAATAATGAGCGGTCGTGACGAGGTCATACGCCATCAGCTCGCTGAGTTATTAACGGCTGCTATAGAAGAGGCATTAGATACGGAGCAATCAGGGCGCGTAGGCATACAAATCTGTGTTGAGGTGGAAGAAATCAGCGCGATTTATCATAAGAAAATGCTTGATGACTAATGGCTGCTTATGAGTGCTTACGAGTATTTACTACGCGCTTTTCCGTCGCTAGTATGTCGCTATTATTTTGATAAACTTATAAAGACTCACATAAGGATTCACTGGCATATTTAGGTAATATCATTACCTCAACCTTATAACCCGCCGTTTTACCTTGAGTGGCCATTAGATTACGGGCGATACGTAAGCGATATTCTCCGGTTTCGCGTAAGCAACCTTGATAAATGATACCGCCTTTGGTGCCATCTTGCGTACCGTTTGGCATATGCAATACCCCGACATTGGCCGTCTCAGGCGTGCCCGCAAGTGGCGCAATATTAATAATGGCATATTGCCAACTGCTGGCATCAAAGCGATGCCAGCGTTCGTTTTCATTGGGTTTTAATTTACCAGTCACCGTACTACTGATAGCCCCTTTTGCGAAATGAATAGGGCTGTCGCTACTTTTAGCCAACGCACTATTTGCGCTAACGCCTATCAATGTGACACTAAGCAACAGCGTTTTTACCACTCGTGCGCTTAATAAAGTAGTTTTGTTGTTAATGGCAAACATCATCGTCTCCTAATTAAGTCTGTTATCTATTTTCTGTAGTCTATTCGATGTAAAACCGAAGCAAACTGCTGATGGGATAAGTTTTTTGTAGCCTCTGTCACGCTTGCGAACAGCAAGCAAGAAAAATTTATCCCAACAGCACGAGGGTATTAACGTATTGACTGTATTTCTAGCTTTAGTATTTCCAGTTCTAGGATTTTCTAACTTTTAGTTAAGCATAAAAAAGCGCCTAAATAATAGGCGCTTTTCTTATTAATTATTAACTAATTAATGCGTTTACAATCTTAGTCATAATTTTAATCTAAGAAAGCAAAGTTCTCAATCTTCATCGCTGTCATGCTATCGCTTGGTGCGACCATGGCTTCAGCGTGACCTGAAGTACGTGGCAACAATTTATCGAAATAGAATTCAGCGGTTTGGATTTTGGCTTTATAGAATTCTGGAGACTCAGTGCCGCCATTTTTAAGCTTGTCATAAGCGACAGCCGCCATACGCGCCCAGTGATAACCCATCATTACATAGCCTGAGTACATCAAGAAATCGTCTGAAGCCGCTGAGATGATTTCACGGTCTTTACGTGCCATCAGCATCAAGCGTACCGTCAAAGTGTTCCACTCAGCACATAGTTTGGTCAATGCCCAAACGAATTTACGCATGTCTTTATCAAGCGCGTACTCGCCACACCATTTCATGATGCTTGAGGTGTAATCACGGATGATTTTACCTTTAGACTGCAAGATAACCTTACGACCTAATAAATCAAGCGCTTGAACGCCAGTGGTACCTTCGTACATAGTGGCGATACGAGCATCACGAGCGATAAGCTCCATGCCCCATTCTTTGATATAGCCGTGACCACCGTAGATTTGCTGACCGTGTTTCGCCGCTTCAATACCAAGCTCAGTTAAGAAGCCTTTTAGGATAGGCGTGTAGAAGCCTAGTTTATCATCCCATTTTTCAAACTCAGCATCATCACCGTTGGCAACGCCTTGCGACATTTTATCGGCATAGCGCGCTGAGTGATAAATCATCGAGCGACCACCTTCAGCAAAGGCTTTTTGGGTCAATAGCATACGACGTACGTCGGCATGATGAATGATCGCATCAGCAACTTTTTCAGGGTCTTTGGTACCTGATAAGGTACGCATAGAACGACGGTCTTTCGCGTATGGTAGGGCGTTTTGGAAAGACAGCTCAGTGTGCGCTAGACCTTGGATACCAGTACCGATACGGGCGGTATTCATAAAGGTGAACATGGCTTTTAGGCCTTTGTTTGGCTCACCGATTAAGTAACCAACCGCGTCATCAAAGTTTAAGACACAGGTTGATGATGAGTTGATACCCATTTTGTGTTCAATAGAACCACAAGCCACGCCATTACGCTCGCCTGATTCGCCTTCAGCAGTTGGCAAGAATTTTGGTACGATAAATAATGAGATACCTCGCGTGCCTTCTGGCGCATTTGGTAGACGGGCTAAAACGATATGAACGATGTTATCGGTTAAGTCATGCTCACCGCTTGAGATGAAAATCTTTGTACCGCTAATTTTATAAGTACCGTCATCTTGCGGGATGGCTTTTGATTTAACTTGTCCCAAATCGGTACCACACTGTGGCTCAGTCAAACACATGGTACCGGCCCAAGTGCCTTCGACCAATTTAGGTAAGTAAGTCGCTTTTTGCTCGTCCGTACCATACTGTAGTAAAGTATTGATACAACCCGTTGATAGACCAGGGTACATCGCCCATGGCCAGTTAGCCGTACCAATCATCTCAGCTTTAATAAGGTTGATTGACATCGGTAAGTTCATACCGCCGTACTCTTCAGGGTACGAGATACCTTGCCAGCCGCCTTCAACGAACTGATCATAAGCTTCTTTAAAGCCTTTTGGTGTGGTCACTACACCATTTTCAAAATGACAGCCTTCTGCATCTGCTGGCTGATAAAGTGGTGCAAGGACGTTTTCGGCAAAATCAGCCATGCCCTGCAAAATCATATCGACCGTTTCAGGGTCAGCGTTTTCGCCATTGTCCAAATCTTTATAATGCGTTTGGAAGTCGAAAACATCATTTATCAAAAACTTGATATCACGCAAAGGTGCTTTGTAAGTTAACATAGTCGCTCTCTTTGGTTATTCGCTATCATAGACGGTCAGCTCAATATGTGAGCCACGGCTTATGTAAACGGTTGTTCAATTATTTGGGGTAAAGGTTGACAAGATTATAGATTGTCATGCAGTTTTATTAAGAACAGCTTATCCATTTAGAGAACCGTTAAGGCGTCCTTGATAAAAATTAGCTGTTGTGGCATTGATGTCAGTATAAATCTTCTATAGCGACAAATATACAACTAATAACTAATATTCATTATTATATAATAAAAACAAAACATTTGGTTATAGATGTAGAATATTGTTTTGAATGACCCTTTTTATTTTGAACTGTCTATAACTCGCATAATGGGGTTTAAAGATAGATGATAGTAGCAAAAATATTTAAGAATATGATTTACATGAATGAATAAGATGAATGATGAATGAATAAAGGAAAGCCAATTATGAGCGCATCAAAGCGCAAGGTAACGCCATCATTTTGGCTAACAGCACTATTTGCTCGCCTCAAAAGCCTCATCGACGGTGAGCTCAATCACTTACTCACCGTCAACCGCAGCAAGCGGCCTTGGCATATGCCAATTATCGCGGCGATTGCTATTAGCTTCCCGGTGTTTGCGGGTGCTTACTTTGACGCCTTACCGTCCGGTATCAAGGCGTCTTTGGGGGCGATGGTTATTTTAAATACGCCCTTAGTCGGTAAGCTGCCGTATCGCTTGGTGACGGTGATGGCATGGGGCTTTGCAATGTCGTTGTGTTTTGCCCTCGGTTTGATAGCACAGCAGATTCCAATATTAAAATTGCCGATATTTACCTTGATGGCTTTTGGTATCGTGATTTTTGGGCGTTATTATCGCCAGCCGCCGCCGGCAGGATTGTTTGTGCTGATGGCGGGTGCGATTGCGCTATTTATACCGCTACCTTTAGAAGACATTATGCCCGCCACGGGGCTGGTAATGCTTGGTAGTGGTTTTGCCTTAGTGATGTCGCTGCTATATTCGCTGTTTTTATTGGCAACGCGTCCGGCGACCCCAACGCCCACTTATCGTTATGAGCCCGATACCATTACTGAAAGTATCATTGTCGCCGGTTTTGTCAGCTTAGCGTTACTTATCGCCATCACGCTACAATTATCTAATCCGTATTGGGCGGCGGTTAGCTGCTTTTTGATTGTCCAAGGTATCCATTTGCGTACCATGTGGATTAAACAAATCCATCGCTTGCTTGGCACTTTATTAGGCGTGGGGCTGGCAGGTTGGATGCTTTCATGGGGCTTGTCGATATGGGGCGTGGCGCTGGCGATATTGGGCTTGATGCTCTGTATCGAAACCTTGGTCGACCGTCATTATGGCTTAGCCGTGATATTTATTACGCCGCTGACGATATTTATCGCTGAATACGGTAGTGGTTTACCCTTTACGGAGCAAGCCTATCAAGAAGTCATTTTGGCGCGTTTGTTTGATACTATTATTGGTTGCTTGGTCGGCCTAAGCGGCGGGGTAGTGATACATTCTACCAATTTACGGGTGCCAATGCGCCGGATGGAAAATTGGTTACTGGCGCGTTTTGGATAAAGGAACGCTTTTTAAATGACAACATAGACAATTAAGAAGCCGTATGCGCAAGATTCATACGGCTTTTTTAATTGTTACTCTAAATAATTCCAACTAATGCGTTTGTAAAATTTCAGTGACTTTTACCACATTAATCGTATGTCCCGTCCAACGCTCAAAGCTTAACGCCGCTTGCCCGATAAGCATGCCATAACCATCAGATGTTTGTGCGCCGCGCTCGGCAAAATGCTGCAAAAACGGCAACGCGCGGCCATACATCATATCGTAAGCATAATGGCCGCTGAGCTTATCGTTAAGCGGCAGCGTATCGCCAGATAAACCAATCGAGGTGGCATTGATGATGATATTAAAGTCACCGCTTAATTCATCAGTGCTACAGGTTCTAAGCTGCTGCTGAGCAATCGTCTCACTTGCTGCGCTCAGCTCGTTGACCAAGTTCGTCGCCTTGCTCAATGTGCGATTGGCAAGGGTTAGCTCGGTGATACCGGCTTCAATCAATGGCAGTATAACGCCGCGCGCCGCGCCGCCTGCGCCGATAAGCGCCACGCGCGCGCCCTTTAGTGGCCAGCCCAAGCTTGTGATGTGGTTAACCAAACCTTGGCCATCAGTATTATCACCATATATGGCCTCAGCTATCGGCGTGCCACTTTTTAACAGCGCTTTATTTAGCAGCAAGGTATTGACTGCGCCAGCGACCTTGGCGTGCTCAGACAAGCCGCCACGCGCCACGCAGCAATCATAAGCAACTTGTTTAAATGGTACCGTCACATTGGCACCGACACCGCCACCTTGAAAAAAAGCCTCAATCACCGCCGTAAAACTCGCCGCATCATCAGGACAATACTGACGTTGATAGCTAATCTCGATACCTGCCTGCGCTGCAAATTGCGTATGGATTTCAGGGGATTTGCTGTGGGCAATTGGATTGCCGATAACGATAAAATGCTGGGTCATAAAAGGTCCGCTGGCTAGAAGAGGCAAAATAGTGAAAGAGGCAAAACAGTGGCAAAATTAACAGGCGATAATTTATAAAAATAGATAACCCATTTATCATAAGGGATAACGCTATCTTTGACAAACGTGTGCTGCGCCAACAAATCGTTAAATAAAGGCTGTTTTTACCTCGTGAGGTCTTTAACAAATCTGTACTCTGTGGGAGTGCTATCCGTAACGTAAAGGGTGGTCAAGTGTTAAGCAGTTGGGTAAACTAGGGAGCATTAAGATTTCAGGCTGCCCTAGTTATTGTGGACAAGTCATGATAAAAAAACCATTGTGAACAAGCCAATGAATTGTAGAAGTGTAAAAGCAAGATAAGAAAATATAAGAATATGATAAAAAACCAGTTGCTAAAAAAGCGCGCGTCAACAGGTTAATAATAAAACGTATCACGATACAATCTTAACAGACATTGTTCATTATCAGCGGCATCGCTGTCCGCTCGTTAATACCATTTTCAGACCTTTATAAAAGTGTGAGTAAATTGCCCATGTGGAATAATAGCCTACAGACCCTTATGGTCAGTACGATAATGGCAGTTGGCGTGTCTTTGAGCGCCTGTGATAGCAACAAAGAGAGCGTCACAATTGAAGACGCCAGCGCTGAGAAGAGCGAGCAGACCGTCGCTGAGCCGACTAAAGAAGAAAACACCACCGCGCACGCTGACTTAGATGGCGCAACCGCTCAACAAGGTACGCCAGTAAAATATGATGTCGCCTCATGGGGCACGGGCAAAGTAAAAACCCTCAACGTTGACGAGCTGAGCGAGATAAAATCAGCGTTTGGTAAGGTGGTCAGCACCGATGAAAACAGCTTAGACTACGCCAGTAATCCGGCATCCAAATATCGCTTTATGAAGGCCGATGCGCCGTATCTAGACCTGATTGATTCTGAAAAATATCTCGAGCTTGGCTGGTATTTTGCCAATCCGACAGACTCTGATAATGAAAAAAAGCTTAGTAAAAACCATGCCAAAAAGTCTTATCAGCTGGCGCGCCAATTGATGGGTGATGAAGGCGGTAAGCTGGTCGCTGATATGCTCAATGGTCAAATCGTCAAAAATAAAGTCATTGGCGGTCAAAAAGTAGAGTTGGCAAAATGCGAGTTTTATAGCTGTATGCTAGTGATTAATAAATCCGCTGCTCAAACCGCTGATAAATAAGCGGGGCTAGCCTTGATGTCGCCCAATAGCTGGATATGCTTACATCCATCAAACGCTACGACAGATGCTGCAAAGCTCGCTATGTCCTTAGACAATCGCGGATTGGCATACGGCGATGGTTTTTTTACCACTATGGGCGTCATTGATGGACAGATATTGTGGTTGGACTATCATCAGCAGCGCCTTAATTCTCATGCGATAGCCTTACAACTGCAGCTGGACAGCGACGCATTGTTAATAATATTAAAGATGCATGCCAAGCAATTACAGCAAGGTATGCTAAAACTGATCGTGACGCGTGCTGCCCAAGAAGTTCGTGGTTATGGTTATATAACAAATACTGCCGGCAGTGCTTGCGAGGTTTGGCTGAAATCCTCGCCAATGAGTATTGCTACTGTGCAATCGCTGTCTTTGCCTGATGGGAAACTAATTCCGCTACAACCTACCGCTGCCGGCATTTGCTTGTCCTCTCAAATTGCTTGCCTACCGCCACCGCTAGCTGGATTAAAAAGCTTAAATCGTCTGGATAATGTGCTGGCAAGTGGCGAGCTGCACGCTATCAAAGCCAAAGCATTGGAAGACAATATCAAACCAAGCATCGGTGAAGGTCTGTTACGCGATATGAGCGGACACTGGGTTGAGGGAACGATGAGCAATGTGTTCTATCAGCTCTCCGATTCACGCTTGCTAGAATCGCCATCATCAGAGATAAACGATACCGTTAATGCTAATAAAGACAACGTTGAAAAAAATAAGTCTGATAAAGATAAAGCAAACTATTTAACCCAAGGTCAATGGTATACGCCATCAATGGCGCAATCGGGCGTCGCTGGCGTGATGCGGCAAGTCATTATCAATGGGTTATCGACTAGCAAAAACCCTATTATCATCAGGTCGTTACAAGATGAGGATTTACCCCATTTAAGCCAGCTGTTCTTTTGCAATGCGCTACGCGGTATTATGCCAATGACCAGTCTGAGGTTATTTTCGGGTGAAGTGGTAAGTTTTGAAGCGATTTAACCGTATTTAAAAATATTAAATTTGGTGTCAATTAAGTTATCAGGATATAAAACAACCTCTTCATTGCGATACAGTTCTTGCGCTTTTAATAGTGCTTCTTGCTCGTTTTCTGCGCTAATTTCCACGAGGTTACTTAGCGTCTCGACAATCTCTATCTGAAAGGTTTTCTCTGCTTTCTTATCGTTTTTCATCATCATTATTCTCAATACACGCTTATCAAAATTTCTTTAGGATTTATATCCGCTAGCTTAGCAAAGGCGCTTAAAAAGAAGTGATCGTCTTTTGTGACAAAGACTTGTGCGCTCAGGCAAATCGATCAATGATATTTTCTCAATCATAAAGGTTCAATAGCGCCTTTTAAAAGGAGGAATATCGATGCATCCAATTTATGAAGAAAGCAGGATTCCAATACAAATTCGTCGCTTGATGGTTTTTGATGAAATTTGCAAATTAGCAAAAGAACAACCTGACGAAATTATTCATTTATCACGATTTACCCAATTATCGCTCGGCGTTATGTATTTAAAAGACTTTAAGAGATTTATTGCCTTTGGCGGTGTGTTTGAGTATGCAGAAACACAAGAAGAAGTTATCGAGCAACGTATTAAAGTCTTTCCTAACGATGAACCAGTAAGGCGTGCGTTAACAGTCAGTTTAAAGCAGTTTACTAAGCCTGCTCGCACATCATTGCAGCTAGTATGGCATTGGAATAACTATGTTAAAAATAGAATGCACGCTTATGTAGATTATCGAGAAGAGCACTTTTTTAAAATCAATGATGAAATTGATTGGGAGTATCCACCGCATAAGTTTCATGACCGTTTAGTTGCATCGGCACGTTTACCATTATGGGACGATAGGGATGAGTTGATAGCTGATGTCTATCGCGATAAGAAAGGGCAACCGAGAGCTGAGCGTTATAACGAAAAGCGTTTAATATAATTTGCGATAGTGCCCACGACCGGCAAATTCAATAATGCCTTTATCGCGTAATACTTGTAATTGCTGACGGATTTTATCTCTAATATGGTTGTTTTCAGGATGTTTGAGTTTTAATAAGTCAGCAAACGCATAAACCTGATTGAGAGAAAAATTAGCATCGAGTTTATCGATACATTGCCAAACATCCAACGTCCAACCACGTGTCTGCTGTGATTGCTGACGCAGAAATAAGGTTTTTTGAAATTGCTCGGTGACATCATCGCGTGGTATGACTTGCTGGTCTTTGACCAAAAATACTTTTCCCGATTCAGGCACTTTACGCAAATCAATATTGCAGCCGACCCAACCAGCGCGTTTGGCAGTGATGGATAAAGGCTTGCGTTTTATAATCATGTCCGGCTTAAAGAACTGTTTGGGAATGATTAAAAAGTTATTCACGCTCAATGCTTGAGAATACGTTAAAAAGAAAAAGTTTGGATTGTTGTCGCTGTTGATACGTTCAATCATGGTGTCATAAGCGCCATCATTAATAATCTGACTTAATTTTGCCTTTTTACTTTTTAGCTCATATTCCTCACTGCAATGTCCGCAATAAAAATCAGCAACAGGCTTGCCGTTCGTAAATTCAGCCAATGGTTCGGCATTACAATTAGGGCAATAACTTTGCTTAGCGACCCAATCTTCACTGAGCACTCTAATGATTTGGCTTGCTGACTGATAGTTTTTGGCAAGACTTTGATTGAAATTTAGGTTCATAATAAGTTTTCGTGACCAATGGGCAAGCGGGGAAATAACAATAAAAGAGGATGAATATTAAGCCATCACTCTCAAGCCAAATAGTAAGTTAATCGATAAGCTAAGCAAATACCATTGAAAATCACCCAGTTCAGTGCTAAATTCTAGCAAACTTCTGCCTCGCGAGTTGCCATGAGCAAGCCAACCCCTGAAATACCGCCTGAACGTCCTGATGAGCCACCAATAAACGACCATGACGGCACAGCTGATCAGCCTATCGATACCACAGCGTTGGACAAAAAACCCGTCATTGACGACGTTGCCGCAGAGGAAGTACCGGCGACGGATATCTCGCTCATTAGCGGTGATAATAAACCGCGCCACTATAAAGCCGATAATCCGTCGTTTTTTATGCAGCGCGGCTATCAGGTATTACTGGTGCTTGGGCTGATTGCAGCGTTTTTTTTGGTGATGGTTTATCAGACGCTGTTTGGACGTATTGAGCAGCCGCAGCAGATGGTGACGATTGAGGCGGGTCAGACGTATTATGGGCTACTGCCGCAGTGGCAACAGCAGATACCGCTGTTTTCTGCCAGCGTGGCTAAGCTGTATATCAAATCACAAGTCGATGGTCCGCTGCATGCTGGTATTTACCAATTACCAGAAAACCCGACCTTTGCTGAAACGCTGCACGTGCTTGGGCAAGGGGTAAAGGCGGCGATGGTAAAAGTGCAAATCATCGAAGGCAAAACCTCAAAAGATTTATATCAGGCGCTACGTGATAATAAAGGCATCAAAAAAGAAGTGCTGATTGATGAGAGTGGTAATGATAGAGACAATGTCGGTATTGCGCAGGCCTTGGATTTGGTCGGCATCTTGCCAGATTCGGTGGTCAATAGTAATGACCCTATCGTCAATCACAATCTTGAAGGTTGGTTTGCCCCTGATACCTATTATTATGGCGAAGGGAGCACGGATAAGCAGGTACTGACCGACTTGTATAAGCGTCAGCAGCAAGCATTGACCAAGGCGTGGGAGAATCGTGCCCCTAACTTACCTTATAACAGTCCATACGAAGCGCTAGTGATGGCATCGATTATCGAAAAAGAAACCAGTGTGGCAGAAGAGCGTCCTTTGGTATCGGCGGTATTTAATAATCGTTTGAATAAAAGCATGCGCTTGCAGACCGATCCGACCATTATTTATGGTATGGGTAGCCGTTATGAAGGCAATATTCGCCGCAAAGACATCGATGAAAAGACGGCTTATAACACCTATCAAATCGATGGTTTACCGCCTACGCCAATTGCGCTGCCATCTGCTGCCTCTATTGAAGCAACCTTGCATCCTGCCGATAGCGAAGCGTTATATTTTGTGGCAACCGGTAACGGCGGGCACAAATTTACCAATAGCTTAAATGAGCATAACCAAGCGGTCAGAGACTATCTAAGCGTCATGCGTCAAAAGAAAGCACAAACGCCGCCGCCGTAATTTAATCCTCTATATTTCCAAAAACCTATCGTGTACTGAGCGTTATGTCGTTATATAGCTATTTATATAACGGCATAACGCTCATCAATGACATAAGGTCATATCATGTCAGCATTACCAGAAGAATCATCGCAAATAAACGCGTCTAGCTATCCTATTAATACAGCGTCTACTAATACAGCGTCCATTCAAGGGCGCTTTATTAGCTTTGAAGGTACTGAAGGCGTTGGCAAGACTACCGCTATCGAGCAACTTTGTAACCAGCTACAAGCAAAAGGTGTCGACTATCTGCGTACCCGCGAGCCGGGCGGCAGTCCGTTTGCCGAGCAATTACGTGCTATTTTATTAGACCCTGATACCACGATTAATGATGATACTGAGCTGCTACTCATGTTTGCCGCGCGCTGTGACCATTTGCAGCAAGTGATTTTACCAGCGCTGCAACGCGGTACGTGGGTGATATGTGACCGCTTTACCGATTCGACCGTTGCCTATCAAGGTTTTGGGCGTGCTCATGGTGATAGTGCTGTACGCGCTAAAATTGATATGCTTATCCGTCAGTTTGTCGTACAGTTACCCGAGCTAACCTTATGGCTAGATTTGCCAGTATTAGAAGGGATGGCGCGCGCCAATAAACGTAGCGCCGCTGACCGTTTTGAGCAGCAGGCGACGGAGTTTTTTACTAGAGTGCATCAAGGTTTTAGTGTCCTTGCCAGCGAGCAGCCTGAGCGTATCCAGCGTATTGATGCGTCAGGTAGTGCCGAACAAGTCAGTCAACGTATCTGGCAAACCGTTCAGGAAAAATTTGCATTGGTGTAATGTTGTTTTAAAGCGAACAGATTAATACTATTTAGCATTATTATTGTTAGCCTACAGTAATTAAGCAAAAAGCCCTAACTGCTGAGTTGGGGCTTTTATAGTTTATGGGAAATTTTTCAAAACTGCGCTAGTCTTTATTTATATCAATGCTATCAATGCTATCAATGTTGTCGCCACTGGAGTCGGGTAAACGATTGGGGTCAAGCGCACCTTTTTTGGTTTTCGGCGCGCTGCCATTACCATTGGTATTGCTAGAGGTTTTGGTTTTCGAAGTTGCCGTCGCATTATCCGACATTACTCCTTTAGTTTTATGAGCATTGGTAACGTTAGTAGAATTAGCAGCGCCAGTAGAATTAGAATCTGCCGTTTGAGTCTCTACTTCTTTAGCATTAACCTCTGATGCTGGAGTTTTATTAGGCGTATGCGTAACAGTATCGGACGGATTTTCTTGCGCAGTTTTTATATCAGTATCCTTTGCCATATCCTCATGGACTTCTTTCGCCGTTGTTGAGGTAGATTCCGGCAGCGTGGTGTCATTACTAGCGCCCGTGAGCTCTGTTTCTTGACGCTTTTCAGGCGCTTTTGAGCTGGACTCAAAGCTGGCATCTGCCGCCGCCCGTGCTTGCTCTTGTTTCGGTGTTACATCGACCGGTTTTGGCTGTACTTCATCGTCGACGACCAATGAAATTAGCTTACGATCACGTGGTACCGTGCCATCGAAATTATCGGTAATCACGTGTAGCTTACCTTCTTTATCGACGGTATAAAGCGGTACAAATTGCTTATTATCGGCTTTATATTGCTCAAAGCTATAGCTGTCCGTGATATTGGTGATTTTAATACGCGCTTTTTTCGACAGCATACTGGCAAGCTTGGTATAAGTGACATCTTTGCCAAATAACCACTGCGAATGAAAATTGCCTTGCTTGTCATCGCGCTCGCTTTTGACTTTTTCATCACTGAATTTAAGGCGATACAGTTTGCGCTCGCCGAACTCATGACGATAGTGAATCTCGGACAAGGTATTCATCTCTTTATCCATACTCATGGCAAATAGGCGCCCGATACCGATAAGGTCTAAGTGATGGTCGGCATGGTCAGAGATGGGATTGCCAAAGTAGGTACGCAGACCGCTCATGCGCGCGCGGGCAATATTGGTGTAGTTATTGTGCGCGACGACGACATCAAAACCTTGGTCTTTTAAAGACGTTGCCACCAATAAAGCGATAGGGTTGGAGCCAACGACTAAGATACCATTGGTTTCAGGCTCACGTACGCCCAAGAAATTCCCAACCATTTTTGCGCCTAAGCCCTGAATCATTACCGTACCAATAATGACGAGGAAGACCAAGGGTACTAGCAGCTCAACACCTTGAATATCATACTCTTGCAAGCGAATAGCAAACAGTGAGGAGATAGCTGCGGCAACGATACCGCGTGGGCCAATCCAGCTAATCATCAGCTTTTCATTGGTTTTTAGATTGGAGCCAATAGACGAGGCCCATACTGATAAGGGACGTGCGACAAACATCACAATAGCCAGTAGCACCAGTCCAGCAAAGCCAACGCTCAGCAAACTTTCAAGCTCAACGCGGGCAGCAAGAATGATAAATAATACCGATACCAATAAAATGGTTAATGATTCATTAAACTCTAAAATTGTCTCACGTGGGAATTTTGGCCAGTTAGCCAGCGCCACTCCAAGTACGGTGACCGTTAATAAGCCAGACTCGTGTTCTAAATGGTTGGAGATAGAAAATAGTAGCAGCACAAAGGCAAGGGTAAAGACATTGCGTAAAAACTCAGGAATCATATGGCGGCGCATTAAAAATGCCAATGCCCACGCGCCAGCTAAGCCCATCGCTACCGCCAATACCACGATTTTGGCAAACAGCAAGATACTACTGGCTTCACCGCCTGAGATGATATATTCATAGACCAATACCACCGCAATCGCGCCGATAGGGTCGATGATAATTCCTTCCCATTTCAAAATGTTAGAAATGGTTTTATTGGGACGCACGCTGCGCAGCAACGGCATAATAACCGTTGGGCCAGTCACACAGACCAGCGCACCGAATAGCAAAGCAATCAAGGGGTCGACATCAAACAACAGGTAAGTCGATAGCGCCACAATCGCAATGGTAATAAGTACGCCGACCGACACCAGCATCTGTACCACAGAGCCGTGCTGTTTAATTTCATCAAACTCTAAAGTCAGCGAGCCTTCAAATAAAATAATCGCCACGCCCAACGAGATAAAAGGGAACATCAGCTCGCCGAGCACCAAGTCAGGGTCAAAAGCGCCCAATATCGGGCCAACAATAATACCAATCAGTAATAAAAACAAAATGGACGGTTGCTTTAAATACCAAGCCAACCATTGGGCGGCGATGCCAAGCCCAACCACGCCGGATAACAATAGGGCGGTATCCATAAATTAATCCTTTTATAATCTTGTCATATTTTATATCTATTAAGAGGCGTGCCACAGGCTATAGACGCTGCTGTCACTAGCTGTGGCAAAATTCGCCTTCATGAGCTGTCGCATATAAATCAAAGCATCAATCAGTAACATCAATGGCAGCATGAGCCATAGCATTGCTCAAAACAAAGCGAGATATGATATATATACGATATCGCAGTAAAGACAAAAGCTTTCCCAGATTAGTAAGCATAATCTAAAAAAGAAAAAGATGAAAAATAAGGTGATGATAGCCAATCTGATAACCTAATGACCTACAAAAATTAACTTTTGTTTGCCATATAAATTATTTGGCTTGTTATCATAACATGGTTTTATTTTATGTATTTCGAGGCTCTTTTTTCTGAGCGCTCTGAGCGGCTTTACTATCTGCCCATAAAGCTTTATCAAAGCAGCTACTAAGCGCATGTTATACATAAGGCAGGCTTGCGTTATTTTTTAGCATTGCTAGCATATAGTGGATTCACTTTAAAACAGAAGTAGGTAATGACATTGGCCATCCTTATGAGAGAAAAGAGAAAGTTTTATACCATAAGTCTAAAATGGACTGTAAACTAACAAACAGTCTACTTTGCAAGCTTGCATCGCTCGAAGCTATGATAAAAACCTGCGATAAAAGCATTCAGTAAATTTTTAATCTAAAAATATAAAGACCATTTCTTTAGATTTTAGTGAATAAGCAAGCTAAGCCATAGTTATTAGAATAAATAGGTTAGTACGATACCTTGATAAGATACGCCAAAACTATGCTTAATAACGGTCCTATTTAAACCGTTTATAATAATTAGTTTATAACGACTATAAGACCCATTATATGGAGGGTAACATGCCTAAAAATATGCCTATCAATATGTCTAAAGTACCAAATACGCGCAATTTGACGCGTTGGTTACAACAGAGCACCTTGGCACTTGCCGTAGCCACTACCATGGTTGCGGGTATCAATATAGCTACCGTACCGAACGCTGAAGCTGCCGTTACCACCGCAGATTTTTCGGGTTTGGTTCAGCAAGTTACCCCAGCTGTGGCGCGTGTAAATGTGACCAAAACCGTCAGCGAGGCTGAGCTTGCCAAAGCCCAGACCGCTGAGCTATTGCGTAAATTCTTTGGCGATCGTTTGCGTATTCCTGATCAAGCAGCGACGCCAGCGATTGAGCATGCTTATGGCACAGCATTTTTTGTCACCGCTGATGGCTATATGCTGACCAACCATCATGTGGTGGCAGGCGCGGACAAAATCAGCGTCACGCTTAATGACCGAACCGAGCTTGATGCGACTTTAGTAGGCAGCGATGAGCGCTCTGATGTGGCAGTATTAAAGGTCACGGGTCGTCAGTTCCCTTCGTTGCCAATCGGTGATTCCAATGCTTTAAAAGTAGGCGAGCCGGTATTGGCAATTGGGTCACCCTTTGGTTTTGATTATTCGGCATCGGCGGGTATTGTTAGTGCCAAGTCCCGTAATTTTTCGCGTGAGACCAGCGTACCCTTTATCCAAACTGACGTTGCCTTGAACCCTGGTAACTCAGGTGGCCCATTATTTAATCAGCGCGGCGAAGTGATTGGCATTAACTCGCGTATTTTTAGCGGTACAGGCGGTTATATGGGGCTGTCATTTTCCATCCCGATTGATGCGGCGATGGATATTTATGAGCAGCTAAAAAATAATGGTGAGGTCGCACGCGCTTATTTGGGCATTTATCCCCAAGATATTGACCGCAATTTAGCCGAGGCTTATAACTTAGCGCGTCCACAAGGGGCGTTATTGACGCGTGTGTCACCAGATTCGCCAGCGCAAAAGGCTGGGCTAAAATCAGGCGACATTATTTTAAAGTATAATGATATTCAAATTGTGGAAGCATCAGACTTATTAAACTTGATTAATCGAGCCCGACCTAATGATACATTTCGCGTCCAGATTCAGCGCGATGGTAAGCAATCTATCGTAACAGGCAAGCTCAGTAACGCCTCAAACGATATCCAGTCACAAAGTTCTGCTCAGCAAACTAACGGCATAAGCTTAGGATTGGCGCTGCGCAACTTAACGCCGGAGGAGCAAAGAGAGCTGGCGTCTGATAATAAGACGGGTGTATTGGTCACCGCCATTGAGCCGACAGGATTGGCAGCACGCTCTGGCATATTGGCCGGCGACGTTATCACTAACTTGCATCAAAAACCTATTAAAACGGTCAACGATTTTTCTAGCGCCGTTTCATTGTTACCCAAAAAAGGGGTGGTGACGCTTGAGATGATGCGTCAAGGTATTCCGGGTATTATCGGTTTGCGGATTGAGTAGAAAATATAGAGTAGAGAATAGAGAGTAGAGAATCTGAGCTATTAGAATCATAGATGATGATTAAGATAAATAATAAGGCGATAATTGGCTTGCTTGTATCGCCCGACCATCGATGTGTTGACGATTCGTTAAAATACCGGAAAAGGTTTTAGCGGTAATCCGTAATTACGCTACACTAACTGTTTAGTTTTCAGGCTAGGCTTGAAGGTCAAATAATGCCAAGCTTACATTGAAATCCTCTCGATGTTTGCTGCAAAATTGGCATAATAAAGTAGCGCTTAGCCTCTCAATGGACAGACGATTTTTTGCTTTATAAAGAGCTTAGGGGTTAATTGATTGATAGCGATAGAGCCAAAATATGCTACACTAACAGGCGTTTTTATGGCTAAGCATCAATCAGATTGGCCGCAGATAAAAATAGCGTTCATGACGTTATTATAAATCATGAATATCACCATCAAGCAAGGTATGACCTTTAACGTTATTTTCAATAACATAAATCATTATGCATTTGTGTTTATGACGATTATCTTTATCAGGGCACTTGCACACGACTTATCATGTGATAGCTTTAATAAAAGCTAGGATAATACAGTAAGGCACGGTTATGAGCACAGCATACGACGATATCAAAACCCGACTACAAGGCTCAATGGTAGCCTTGGTAACGCCCATGCATCCTGACGGCACGGTCGATTATAAACGTCTGGCAGACCTCATAGATTGGCAGATTGAGCAGGGCACGCATTGCCTTGTTGCTGTCGGTACCACTGGTGAATCAGCGACTTTGTCGATGCAAGAGCACAGCGATGTGATTCGCTATTTTGTGCAGCATGTCAAAGGTCGCGTGCCCGTAATTGCAGGTACTGGTGCCAATAACACCACTGAAGCCATTAAGCTGACTCAAGATGCAGCGGATGCGGGCGCAGACTGTGCGCTATTGGTTGCTCCTTATTATAATAAGCCGCCACAAGAAGGCTTGTTTCAGCATTATAAAGCCATCGCAGAAGCGGTAAAAATACCGCAGATGCTTTATAACGTACCGGGTCGTACCGTTGTTGATATTGCTCAAGAAACGGTTGAACGCCTTGCTGATATTGATAACATCGTCGCTATTAAAGACGCCACAGGTTCTACGATTCGCGGCGAGCAATTAATCAAAGCGGTCGGTGACAGAATGGTGGTGCTATCTGGTGATGATGGTACTGCCCTTGAATTGATGAAACTGGGTGGTAAAGGCAATATTTCAGTGACCGCCAACGTTGCCCCAAAAGCCATGAGCGAAACCTTTAGTGCGGGTTTACGCGGTGATTTTGATGCCGCTCATAAAGTCCATGACGTGGTAAAACACTTACACCGTGACCTATTTATCGAGTCAAGTCCTATCCCTGCCAAATACGCCCTACATAAAATGGGCATGATAGACACAGGTATTCGTCTGCCATTGGTATGGCTGGCTGAACAGCACCATGCAACGATTGATGAAGCCTTGATTCGTGCCAACTTACTCTAGATTTTTATCAATTCAATAAAATGTCGCTTATAGCTTAGCAAGAGTCTATTAAGTATTTTAACTATAAGCGCATTATCCAAATACGCACCAAATAAGCAATAACGGCTAACTCAGAGAGATAATATGATGACAGTATCATCAACCCCTGCAAAGATATTCCCGGCGCTGCTAACGGTAGTTTTGGGTAGTACGTTGGTATTGAGCGGTTGCCAAGCGACAAAAGAAGTGTTTGGCAAGCGTGATAACGGTAGTCTTGAGTATCAGCAAAGCAAAAAACTGGCGCCGCTACAGCTACCTGCTGAGCAAGAAACCGCGCCATTTGTGCCGTTATACCCAACCCCTAGTGCGGGCACAAATACGCTAAAGTTGCAAAACGAGTCAGGTAAGCAGTATCAATTGCCGAAACCTCAGCGTGCGGTTGCCGTTACCCAAGTTTCAGAATAAACCCTTTTTTATCCCTATCTGTACCGCTGGTTTTTTATTATGGTTAAGTATTTTTTCTTAACACCTTAATATAAAGCGCTTAGCGGTCGCTGCGCGTTTTTACCACATAAGCTTGAACGAACAGGAACTCCCCTCATGCAAAAGCAAGAACTGCTGTATAAAGGCAAAGCCAAATCTGTTTATGAAACAGAAGACAACGATCTGCTGATTTTACATTTCCGTGACGATACCTCAGCGCTTGATGGTAAGCGTATCGAGCAGCTCGCCCGTAAAGGCGTGGTGAACAACCGCTTTAACGCTTTTATTATGCAAAAATTGGCTGACGCTGGTATTGAAACCCATTTCGAAAAGCAATTATCAGATGATGAAGTGCTGGTTAAGCGCTTAGAGATGATTCCAGTTGAATGTGTGGTACGTAATTTTGCCGCTGGCAGTCTAGTGCGTCGTCTAGGTCTAGAAGAAGGGCAAGCTTTGACGCCGCCTACTTATGAGCTGTTCTATAAAGATGATGCGCTTGGTGATCCGATGGTTAATGAGTCAATCTCTATCTCTCTTGATTGGGCTAATGAGGCACAATTGGCGAAGATGAAAGAGCTGAGCCATCAAGTAAATGAAGTATTAAAAACTTTGTTTGATGCTGGTGATTTAATACTGGTAGATTTTAAACTTGAATTTGGCGTATTCCATGACCGTATCGTTTTAGGCGATGAGTTCTCGCCTGATGGTTGCCGTATCTGGGACAAAGCTACCAAGAAAAAACTCGATAAAGACCGTTTCCGCCAGTCATTGGGTGACGTGATTGAAGGCTATGAAGAAGTGGCAAAACGTATTGGCGTGCCATTAAGCTAAATATATCCAACTCTTCAATATTTAAGTAATAAAAAACTGAGCCATGTGCTCAGTTTTTTTATGGGGATAATCATTTTAAAAACGGTTATATTAAAGACAGCTATATTATTTGTCTTTACGCACTTCTTTGATTTTTTTCGCTGCCAGCTCCATCGCATCTGCGGCTTTATCAGCTAATGAGCCGACTACCTCTTTAGCTTTAGTTGTCGCAGTGTCTTTTAAAGAGGATTCTTTATCGTCTTTAGATTTAGAGTCATTGTTTTTACTGTCTTTATCTTCCTTATCAGAAGCGTCTTTATCTTTACTATTGTCTTTGTCTGATGATTTATCGTCTTTATTACCATTCTTATCTGACGTTTTATCATCTTTGCTGTCTTTGCTGTCTTTGCTGTCTTTGCTGTCTTTGCTGTCTTTGCTGTCTTTGCTGTCTTTGCTGTCTTTGCTGTCTGATTGATTGTTCTGTTTATCGTTTTTGCTATTAGCATCTTTATTAGCGTTGTTGTCTTTAGAGTCATTAGCAGCGTCGTTATTTTTCACCGCTGTGTTCTGATCCGTGTCCTTTTCATTGTTATTCTGCTGCTTATTGTTATTGTGCTTATTATCACTCGCATTAGAGTTACTCATTGTTATATCCTTTTGATTATGTATTTTAGTATTGGATGTTTTAATCTTAAATAGCGAGAGTCAAGATTACTATTAGAATGAGTTAACTGTCTGTATAGCATCAGTTGCAATAGGTAATAGCGTCTATCACCTAACGTCTTTCGGTGAGTTTTTATGCTAAATTTATACCGTCAATATAAAAATACCGTTATAAATCAAAAGGTCATCATAGATGCTAGCACCTAAGCAATCCGATATTCAATCCATAATTTTAGAACCTGCATGGTTTAATCGTCCAACTTGCGTGGTCGCGGCTGACTTGATTGGTAAGGTTTTATGTCGACAGCTAACCGATAGTGACGGCAAGCAAAAAATCCTGCGTATGCGTATCTCAGAAACCGAAGCCTACATTGGAGAAGGTGATGCCGCCTGTCATGCTCACGCCGGTACGCGTACTGCACGTACTGAGATCATGTATAACCAAGGCGGCGTGTTTTACGTTTATCTGACTTACGGTATCCATCATATGCTTAATTTAGTAAGTGGGCCCGCAGAGTCACCAGAAGCGGTGTTGATACGGGCAGGCTTTTTTACAGAGGATAGTGAGCGCTTGCTTGACGAGCAATTACTGAGCGCAGATAAGCCATTAAGTCCTCTAAAAGAAATAAAACAATTGGCCGGGCCCGGCAAGTTGACCAAACATTTGCAAATCGACCGTAATTTATATGGCAAACCCATTACGCTTGTATCAGGAGTTTGGATTGAAGATGATGGCTGTCAGCCGCCAATATCACTGCGTCCACGGATTGGGATTGATTATGCAGGCGAGGCGAAAGATTGGTTATTGCGCTATATCTGGACCGACCATCCTTCATTATCTAAAAAATAGTAAGTTTATAGCTGATAGTAATTTTTCTAAATAGGCTCAAAGGAGATAATCTATGTATAAATTAACCGTTTTTATTCCAGATTCGGCGTTAGAACCAGTAAAGTCTGCCTTGTTTGCAGCGGGTGCTGGCAAGATTGGCAATTATGAACAATGCTGCTGGCAAGTGCAGGGGAGCGGGCAGTTTATGCCGTTGGCAGGCAGTCAGCCAAATATTGGGGCGCAAGATAAACTTGAAACCGTTGATGAATGGCGGGTAGAGATGGTCGTTGCTACTGCTCGTATTGAGGCAGTTATCGAGGCATTAAAGCAGGCGCATCCTTATGAGACGCCTGCTTATGATGTGATTGAGGTGTTAGATTTTTAACACCTGTTATCAATCTTCTTTGATTTTAATCACGTTATAGCTCGGATAGCCAAGCTCGATTTTATAGTCTTCACTGCCGCGTCGGGCTTTTACTTTTATTTTACTGTCGCCTTTTTTATATTTGACGTCTTTGACTCGGTAACCCATGCTACTGACTTTATTAGCCGCACGTTGCTCGATAGCAGGCTGATAAAGCTCTTTATCAATGGATTTGATGTTTTTTTTGTGTTTCTTGTAGACCTTGGTGTCTTTATAAATGTCCTCGTAAAGGTCGCCATAAGCGTTGTAATCGGGTGCGGTAACACAGCCTGTCGTGATGGCTAATAACGCGGCAATCGTACTACTCGCAGCGGTGGTTTTTAATAAAGTAAATTTTTTCATAATATCCTCTTATGATGTTAAAGGCGTTAGCAGTGATGCTATATAAAATCTTGCCATACAAATCATGTTATCAAAAGCTATGTCATCAAAAGTCGTGCTATCGAAAGCCATGTTATCAAAAATCAAGCTATAAAAAATGGTCACATAAACCAAGGGCTGGCTTATGTGACCAAAGGCACCAAGTAGTCAACGATGCCAAAATCTCTAGTTAATGCATTTACTGCTTAAAACATTTCTTGCAAAAGTTTATACAGCTTGAATACTAATCTTTCTCAACCTTGATGACATTTAAGTTTGGATAGCCAAGTAAAATCTCATATTCTTGCGAACCACGCTTGGCTTCAATCTCAAACACGCCGCGACCGTTCTTTTCTTCCAGCTCAATATCTTCGACGCGGTAGCCCATCGATCTTACCTTGTTAATAGCACGTTGTTTAATGGCTGGATAGCGCGAATCTCTTTTGATGCTGTTTTCAATATCATCGTTTTTATAATGCTTGTTATTTTTATATTTGCCATTATTTTTATATTTGTCTTTCTTATAGTCGTTTTTATCATATCTATCATCTTGCCAGATGCTAGTAGAGGCTCTTTTATTTGAGCTAATGAGTCTTAAATCAGGATAGGTATATTTCAGCTCATAAGTTTGATTGTTCTTTCTAGCAATGGCAGTGATGGCTCGATTGCCACGATAGTTATCAGCACGGATATCCATAACCTGATAGCCTTTGCGGCGTAGGTCATTGCGCAGGGTTTGGTTAACACGCTTATAGTCAACATTGCCATAATCGCTGTTACCGCCATATATTGGGTAATCTTCGTAACCTGGACCGACAACGGCACAACCGGCAACTGTCCCTAACATTGTCAGCGCCAGACCGGCAGATATTGCTGTCTTAAATGAGAAAGCGGGTAGAATTTTCACGATAAAATCTCCTTTGGTATAGCATATCTGAGTAAGGCAATGTTATTAATAAGCCTTATCTTAATCCAACTTATACTTGTCATACTGGTATTTATCAGGCTTAAATTTTTAATAGTGACTGGTTATATATCTGTTATATATAAAGAGCTAAAGACTCTATAAAGGTTATGAAGCAAAAGATTACGGAGCAACATTCTTATAGAATCGATATTTGTCTCTTAGTCTTGAAATATTTTCTTACATACACATAGTAAGACTTAAAACTCATTAATACATGTCATTGGTGTTAATAAGTTGTAAATTTTGCAAATATTTGCGTAAGCATTCGACACTTTAGGTGACCAAGGTGTTGCTAACGTTAGCAAACATCGATAATAATTTTAGTATTTAAATAATTTATAGAAAATCATTAAATATGTCATTTAACGATAATAATATTATTATCAATAACTTGAATCATATTACCGGTCATTTTTATAATTGACGTAAGCATATGCTTACACGCAATGACGCTTACGCGACTTAACAGCAGCCTTATAATTTGACACTATACACACACGGCATAAGGGAATGTGACTCAAGGATTGAGTTGACCGTATTAAGGATAATAGTTCGATTTGCTGGCATCAGGATGATAATAGCAAGTGGAATAAGGACACATGACCCGTGTTGCAGGCAGATAATGCCAATAGTAGTGTGAAGAAATGGGCAGGATGCCCGGCTATCACAATATACTTAATATCCTGCAAGGATGCAGTGATTAGAGTGGTGATGGGTAACAAGGATCGTTAACAATAAAACCGCATAACAATTAATTGCTATGCGGTTTTATCGTGTCTGGGTGTTAACTATTTTACATTGTTTGTTTTTCATTCAAACCTGCGATCCAGCATTCTATATATTGACACAGCTATCAATGAGCAATGAGCAATAAAAAACCGCATTATAATCAATGCGGTTTTTTTAATTACTTACTTACTTATAAAGATCTGTATTTACGACAAGGTTTTATAAGAGCAATTATTAATTAATATTTGTTTTCATTGCGCCATGTATCAACTTCACGCTCAGCGTCATCTTTGCTATGACCATAACGCTCTTGGACTTTACCCACAAGCTTATCACGGCTACCTTCGATATGTAGTAAGTCATCATCAGTCAGGTCAGCCCACTTCTGCTTCACTGTACCTTTCATCTGATTCCAATCACCTTTTAGGGTATGTTCATTCATTGTGATATTCCTTATTCTCGTTATTGCGTCTTGATAAAGCTGTTATAAAAGTTAAATCAACAGTTTATATGACGCTTTAGTATGTAGATTATTATTTATGATTCTTATGACACTTTCAGTACTGCGTTTCAGTACTCTACAACTAGCCAGTGGCTAACTTGTGCTACCAATATATGAATTTCAGCGCGCCTTGTCTGTATGGCCAATGTTTGCAGTGTTACTCAATTATGATAAAAGCCACCACTATGTTATGGGCCGCATAGTTGTGTAAGAGATAGGGCGTTTTCTCAGCATGATAGGTAAAGATTGACTGTTAATAATCCTTTGCTTCAGTATTTAAACCTATCTGAGTATTTAAATATAGACTTATCGTTTAAATGGCTATAGCCTTATAGTTGAAATAATAAATACGTTATACGATTGATTCATCTACGGTAGATTGACAGTGAATGCACTTAAGGTAGTAAGTTCTATAAAAGCAGAATCGAAGCGTGATTTGGCCAAAGCAAAGACGCGCCATGCGCTGTTAAAAAGTGCCTTGCAGCTGTATAGCTTGGAAGGCGCTTGTGGCATGAGCATGAACAAAATCGCCAAAGGTGCCGGTATTGCCCAGCCAAGTTTTTATAATCACTTTGATAGCTTAGAGGCGTTGCAGCAGGAGTTAGGCGCACAGCTGAAAGACAACTATTTATCACCGATGCGTATGGCGTGGGTCGATATGCTTAAAGACCATGCAATGCTGTCTAAAGAGGCGTTTAATCAGCGTTGCCAACACTGCTTGACGATGATTTTTGCTGCCGCCTTTCAGAATATTGCTTTATTTCAACGTTTAATGGAAGACAGTCTGCGCTTTGATTCAAAAGTAGAGGATAAAGGCTTGGGAAGTCTAATCACAGAGATACGCGAGGAGTGGACCAAGATATTTATGCAGGGCTTGCAGTCAGCTGAGTGTTCTTTTGAGGCGTTTGACGTTCATCTCTGCGTTGATATCGCTGCCGCCCAAGTACATGAGTTGATATTAGGTTGTCATCAACAGCGCTATTCACAGCAGCAAGCCATTGCCATGTTGTGCAAAAACTTTGATGGACTTTTTAGCAGTTTTTTCACCAAAGATAGGCACAGAGTGGAAGGTTAGTTATTGAGCTTATCAATGCTTAACTTTGGCTAACGCTCAATATTTTTAAGATGAGTAAATTTACTACCTTTATTAAACCTATAAAACGGAATTTATATAGTGAAAGCGATAGTAAAAAATAACAGGGAGCGCGACCATGGCTAGTGAACAAAGCAAGACGAATGAGCAAACCCATTTTAGAACCTGCAATTTATGCGAAGCGATGTGCGGTATTGTCATCCAGCACGATGGTGAAAAAGTGCTATCGATTAAAGGTGATAAAAACGACCCATTCTCCAAAGGTTATATTTGTCCAAAAGCGACCGCCTTGCAAGATTTGCATGAAGACAGTGATCGCCTGCGTCATCCCGTTGAGAGAACGGCTAACGGTTGGAAAGAGATTAGCTGGCCTGAAGCTCTCGATAAAGTGGCCGCGGGTATTCAGTCGGTACAAAAGAAACATGGTCAAAATGCTTTCGGTATTTATCTAGGTAATCCCAACGTCCATAATTTGGGCGGCATGTTAACGATTAAGCATTTATTAAGCAGTATAAAGACGCGCAGTCGTTTTTCTGCGACTTCCATCGACCAATTGCCGCACCATATTGTCAGTATGCATCTGTTTGGGCATATGCTGCGTATCCCTGTGCCTGACGTCAATCGTACCCAATATATGCTTATCATTGGCGGTAATCCGCTGGCGTCTAACGGCAGTATTATGACCGCGCCAAATATGCGCCAAAAGCTAAAAGATATCAAAGCCCGCGATGGCAAGGTAGTAGTGATTGATCCAAGGCGCACCGAAACGGCAGATATTGCTAGCGAGCATCATTTTATCCGCCCAGCGACAGATGTCTTACTCTTGCTTGCCATGCTCAATGAAATCTATCTCCAAGGTTATGCGGACAAGGCACGCGCTAAAAATAATAGAGCGGCGGCGCTCGCGCCAGAGATTGAGCGCGTTGCAGACTTTGCCAAAGACTATAGCGCCGAATCCGTTGCTGATATTACTGGCATTGCGGCAAGCGAGATTAAACGACTGGTCAAAGAGTTTTGTGAAGCTGAAAGCTCGGTCTGTTACGGGCGCATGGGCGTATCGGTGCAAGAGTTTGGCTTATTAAGCCAGTATCTCATCATGGTCATCAATATTGTCACGGGTCGCTTGGATGAAGTGGGTGGTCTAATGTTCCCCAATCCTGCGGTCGATGTGGTCAATAACTCAGGCCCAGGTTATTTAGGTAAACGCCATAGTCGCGTGAGTAACTTGCCTGATTTTAATGGTGATTATCCTGTCGTGGCAATGGCAGATGAGATGCTAGTAGAAGGCGCGGGGCAATTAAAGGGCTTTATGACTGTCGCTGGCAACCCTGTCTTGAGTACGCCAAATGGTGAAAAGTTAGATACGGCGTTTGCCAACTTAGATTTTATGGTTGCGATTGATTACTTTGTGACAGAAACCAGCCGCCATGCCCATATCATTTTGCCACCCGTATCGCCACTAGAGCGTGACCATTATGACGTCACCTTTAATAATTTCGCTGTGCATAACGTCGCTAAGTATTCAAAAGCATTGTTTTCTAAGAAAAAAAGTGCCAAACATGACTGGCAAATCTATTTAGAATTAGCAAAACGTCTAGATAAAAAAGCAGCGCTTGCAACCAAAATTGAGCGCCGATTGGTCAATATTTTAGGACCAAAATTTATGCTTGATCAAGGGTTAAGACGTGGACCTTATGCTGGCATGAGCCTAAATAAGCTTAAGAAAAAGCCGCATGGGTTTGATTTAGGGCCCCTCAAAAGGATGCTACCGCAAGCATTAAAGCATAAAGACAAGCAGATTCATCTTAACGTTAATTTTTATCAAGCAGATTTAGAGCGCGTACAGGAGATGATGCAGAACTATGACGATAAGCAGGTGTTATTAATCGGTCGTCGCCATGTCCGTAGTAATAATTCGTGGCTGCACAATAGCTATCGCTTGGTAAAAGGTAAGCCGCGCTGTACGCTTATGTTGCATCCTGAAACGGCCAAAGAATACGGTATTGAAGATGGTCAAAACGTAAAAGTTAGCTCGCGCGTTGGTAGCGTGATTATTACCGCAGAAGTAACCAATGAGCTGATGCCAAAAGTGGTAAGTATCCCTCATGGTTGGGGTCACGGGCGTAAAGGCGTGAAGCAAAAAATTGCGCAAGCGCATGCCGGCGTCAGTGTCAATGATTTGACGGACGACACCTTAATCGATCAGTTAAGTGGTAATGCAGCGGTCAATGGCGTACCTGTGCAATTAGAAGCAATTCCGCTAGAAGTGGCTAATTTGGAGATTACCGATTCAAGCGTTTATTCTGACGTTAATGCCGATATTAAATCAGGAAGCGCTGCATAAAATAGCTCTAGAAAATTTTTAATGTAAATAAAAAGGCACTTATAAAAGTGCCTTTTTTTACGTTCCTAATTTTTACGTTTTTTATTTTTACGTTCTTAAGCCAACAAAATCAAAGTCGACTGGCGGCGTCTCACCCTGTATCAATAAGCTGAGAGCCTTTGCCGAACCACAAGCATGGGTCCAGCCAAGCGTGCCATGACCGGTATTGAGCCATAAATTATCGAAGCTAGCGTCTATATTATGACTACCATGACGGACTTGACCCTTATGCGCGCGCCCTATTAACGGCACATTAGAGGGTGTCATTGGGCGCAGCCCTGTCCAGTATTGCACAGAATCGGCAATGATGCCTTTGGGAAATAGCTGCTGTACACGGCGCGTGATAGCTTCACAGCGGGTGGCATTCAAATCCAAATTGTAGCCGTTAAACTCTGCCGTGCCGGCAACCCGCAATTTGTCACCAAGGCGTGAGGTGACCAGCTTAAACTCATCATCAATGAGACTAACAAAGGGAGCTAAATGCGGCGCACGCGGATTGATTTCATAAGTAGCCGAGTAACCTTTAGCAGGGAAAATTGGCAGGTGAATATTGAGCGGTTTCATGAGTGATACGCTATAGCTGCCAAGTGCCAGTACATAATTATCGGCGCTAAAGGTCTGCGCGTTCTCTCTCTTGGGACGAATGGTCATACTATGCACATGCGGGCGAGCAGAATGGGCGTCGGTGTTTAACGCCAAAATTTCGGTATCGTATAAGAACTGCACGCCAGCATCGACGCAGCGCTGAGCCAAACGTTGGGTAAATAAATGGGCATTACCCGATTCATCACGGCTGGTATAAGTCGCGCCTTTGAGCTTATGAGCAATAGGATAAAGCGCAGGCTCGAGGCTAACCGCGTTATTAATATCAATGATATGACGCTCACAGCCGAGCTCTTGCATGCGCTCGGTTGGCGCGATGGCGGCATCAAATTCAGCTTGGTTGGTATAAAAATGCATGATACCGCGCGTTTGCTGCTCGTAATCAATACCGATATCAGTACGCAGCTGTTGTAGTGTGTCACGCGAATACAAGCCTAGATGTACCATTTGTACCAAATTGGCATCGGCTTTATCTGCACGGCATTCTTGTAAAAACTGCATCGCCCATTTCAATTGCGCTTTATCAGCACGCAAGCGGTAGAGCAGCGGCGCATCTTCCTTAAACAGCCATTTAAGCGCTTTCATAGGAGCCGCAGGATTGGCCCAAGGCGTCGCGTGCGAGACGGATATCTGCCCACCATTGGCAAATGAGGTCTGCATACCGGCGGCTGGCTCACGCTCAATCACGGTCACATCGTAGCCTGCTTGGCGAAGATACCATGCGGTGGTCACGCCCACCACGCCTGCTCCGAGTACCGCAATATGGGTCATAGATTGCTCTGCTGCGTTTTTACTAAAGGATTTTAAAAAGTACTTACTGTTTTGTGTTATCGATTATTCCGCGTTATTTTTGACGGGCGACATCCGCTTGCAGTGCTGGTGGTAAGTCTAATATCGTAAGCTCGCTGTCTGCTAGATGCTCAGGGCGGGCAACAACCAATGCCTTAAAACCATTGCCGTTAATATTGTCATCTGCAAGCGCATTAACTACCTGAATTTTTTCTAACTTATCACCTGCTGCTGGTACATCACCTGTGCCGCTGACATAATGTAAAAAAGTTTTTGGTGCCGCTTTAAAGTAAATACGGGCGATGACTTCTTGACCCAAGTAACAGCCTTTATCGTAGTCCATACCGCCGCGCTGATGCAGACGTAGCTCTTGCGGTTGAAACAGTCCTTGTGTTGCAGCAACTATCCAATAGTTACCAATGGCTAGACTTGCTTGCATCCACGCTTGGGTGTCTGCTGGCGTATTATGTTCCTCTTTATGGCTAAAGGTCGGCTCATCGGCAACCACGCAAGGATAAATGGGCGTTGGCGCGCTGGTATCAAACTTTGAAAAGGCACCGAATTTCTTTAAATGCGCTTGAAAAGCCTCCGCACAATCGGCGCTGATAACCACGTCAAAATGCTTTTCTTCTTGTTTTTTAATCCATAGCCCAAAGTCGATACGACCTTTTAAATTGCTAAGCGCCGTTGCTTGATAGCTAAGTCCGAGCTTGGTGACATCAGAGGTCAGCTGCCCTTGTAAGAATTTTTCCGCATCCTCACCTTGAATGGTTAGCTGGGCAAATTGTGGCAATGTTGATTGAGTCATTATTGTTGTCCTATTTATCAGTCGCTATAGCCTCAGATATTAGGGTTAATACTGAGTTATTAAAGTGGTTGTTCACGTAGTTGGTAAAATAATACTTAAAGTAGTGTTTGAGGTTTTCACCATCTAAAAACAAATGGCTATCAAACCAAATTTGGTTAAAGCAGAGTACCATAAAAAACCACGTGATAAAAAATGTCCGCTTTACCGCATAAGCAAATATGACAATTGAGCACAGCACAGTATTCACAGCCGAAGCGATTGGTTAAAGCTGGCGAGTTACGGTACAATGTTAGCTCTAGAATACACCCAATTTATCACGGCTGACGAGGAAATTATGAGCTTACCCAATTGCCCAAAATGCGATGCTGAATATACGTACGAAGATGGTGCGTTACTGGTATGTCCTATGTGTGCGCATGAGTGGACCGCGGCTGAAACCGATGCGGCGCAAGCTGAAGCGCAAGATGCGGTCATTCGTGATGCGGTCGGTAATGAGCTGCAAGATGGCGATACCGTCACCGTGATTAAAGACTTAAAGGTCAAAGGTTCATCAACCATTATCAAAGTCGGTACGAGAGCAAAAGGTATCCGCCTATTGCCAGATGCGTCTGATGGTCATGATATCGACTGTAAACTGGATGGTTATGGACCAATGAAGCTGAAATCATCAGTGGTTAAAAAAGCCTAAGTTGTTGTTAATTAAGTGATTGTTAATAAAATAAGACCGAATGAATAAGTAGAGAATAATTATGAGCACTAAAAATGAACAACTCTTTGCGCAAGCACGTAAGCATATTCCTGGCGGCGTAAACTCACCGGTTCGCGCCTTTGCCGGTGTCGGTGGTACGCCTATCTTTATGCACCGTGCTAACGGCAGCAAAATCTATGACACCGAAGACAATGCTTATATCGATTATGTCGGCTCTTGGGGCCCGATGATTTTGGGTCATGCGCATCCAAAAGTCATTGATGCGGTTAAAAAAGCCGCTGATGACGGTTTGAGCTTTGGTACACCAACGCCGTTTGAAACCACGGTTGCTGATAAGATTTGCGAAATCGTCCCAAGCGTTGAGATGATTCGAATGACCAGCTCAGGTACAGAAGCGACCATGAGCGCGATTCGTTTGGCGCGCGGCTTTACTGAGCGTGACAAAATCGTTAAATTCGAAGGCTGCTACCATGGGCATTCAGACAGCTTATTGGTAAAAGCGGGCTCAGGGATGCTAGATATTGGCGAACCAACATCAAAAGGCGTGCCAGCCGATTTTGCTAAGCATACGATTACCATTCCTTATAATGACCCACAAGCGATTAAAGACTGCTTTGCGAAATGGGGTAGTGAGATTGCTTGCGTGATTGTGGAACCAATCGCCGGCAACATGAATATGGTCATTCCAACCCAAGAATTCCATGATACTTTGCGTGCAGAATGTACCGCCAACGGCGCGGTATTGATTTTTGATGAAGTGATGACTGGTTTTCGTGTCGGACTTGGCGGCGCGCAAGCGCATTTTGGTATTGACCCTGATTTGACTTGCTTTGGTAAAATCATCGGTGCCGGCTTACCGGTTGGTGCTTTCGGTGGTAAAAAAGAAGTGATGTCTTGTATCGCGCCACTTGGCGGCGTCTATCAAGCGGGTACGTTATCAGGTAACCCACTGGCAATGCGCGCGGGTATTGCGATGTTTGAAGACCTAACCGTCGATGGCTTTTATGCTGAATTATCAGCGAAAGTAGATAAGCTTGTTGATGGCTTCCAAGCTGCGGCAGATAAGCATGGTATCAATCTGCGCACCAATAAATTGGGCGGCATGTTTGGTATGTTCTTTGTTAAAGACAAGGCGACAAACGTACCGCAAAACTTCGATGAAGTCACCGAATGCAATATGAACGTATTTAATACTTTCTTCCATGGCATGTTAGATCGCGGTATCTACCTTGCGCCATCGGCTTATGAAGCGGGTTTTATGTCAATCAAGCATAGTGATGCCGACATTGAAGCGTCTATTAAAGCGGCTGACGAGATTTTTGCAGAAATGGCAAACGCTTAGTTTGAAAACTATTAGACTACATTAAGAGTATTTGGCTCTTAATGGTAGAGATTAAAATAAAAAGCCAGCATGATTTATTATGCTGGCTTTTTCGTGTTTGTTAAATTAAACCAATTAAATTGAGCCTATTGAATTATGCCTATTAAATTTTATCAAACTTACGGTCTTTTAAGCTGAGTCTGCCACGTAATACATCGCTATACATGCGAAAGTCACTGACAAAGCTCTGTAGAGGGAATTTAAAAGAGGCCGGTTTGTTCTTTTCAAAGAAAAAATGTCCGACCCACGCGCAGGCATATCCTGCCGCAATACCTTTCAGTAGTGGCTTTGCCGAGCGATTCTTAACAGATTTTGCCAATCCCAACAGTCCAAAGCTACTACCGGCGAAATGCAAACGGCGGCAAGCGATATTTTGATGTTCGTTTAAATAAAAATCGTAAAATTTCAGCTTGGCTGGACGTTTTATATGGATAAGGCTGCTATGACTGGTTTTTTCCGTGCCAGCAGGAGCGTTGGTTTTTGCGGCTTGGGCGGTTGTCTGATTCATGATTTCTGCTTCCTTGCAGGTTGTTATTGATTGCGCGTCATCATTCCATGATGGGCTTTAATGGTAAAAATGGGTGCTTATTATATATATCGAATTATATCTATCGAACACTTATCGCCATAAGTAAGTGCTTGTTCTCTATTATAATATAGAGAATTACGGCGGTAGCAAGCCCATATTGTTAAATAGGCTATGTTAAAAAAGTATGAGAAGTGGTCGCTGTTTTTTAAGGTTAAAGAGTGTTTATTTTAGGTTTAATCCGTAGGTAGTAGTGCTAGCGTCTTACTTGCCAGCGTTTTGCATAAATGTTTTAATGGCAAAACTTGCTATAATCCGCATAATAATAGTTTCAATATACAAAAGCCTTATTATAAAAGCTCTGGTTTATATAAGAAAACCCTTATATAAAAAGCCTTATATAAAAAACTTAAGTTCCATTCCATGTATTCTCTATTTTAAAAGCCTTGGTGCTCTTAAATATCTTTTTATCTGACACGGTAACGATCTCGCTTATGCCCAAAGACTACCTGAAAAACCCACCACTTGCTGATGATGAAATGATGGCAGCCATTGATATTGGCTCTAACAGTTTTCATCTAGCCATTGCACGCCTCGACCATGGTGAGGTGCGAAAAGTGGTGTCTATGTCTGAAAAGGTGCAGCTTGCTGCCGGACTCGATGAGAATAATATATTGGGCGCTGCCGCTGAAAAGCGCGGTCTTGAATGTTTAAGCCGCTTTGTCGCCCGTTTAGATTCGGTGCCACCTGAGCGTATCCGCGTCGTCGCGACCAACGCCTTACGCCAAGCCAAAAACGCCAATGACTTTATCACTCGTGCCAATAAAATTTTGCCCAAACCGATTGAGATTATCGCTGGACGTGAAGAGGCGCGTTTGATTTATTTGGGCGTCTCGCATACCAATGCCAGTAGTGACAAACGCTTGGTTATTGATATTGGTGGTGGTTCGACAGAATTTATCATTGGGCAAGAGTTCGATCCGTTATTGACCGAAAGCTTACAGATGGGCTGTGTCGCCTTTACCCAGAAGTATTTTGCGGACGGCTTGATTACCAAAGACGCTTTTAATAATGCCATCTCAGCGGCGCGTAAAGAGGTGCTAGCGATTAATGGGCGCTATCAAAAAGTTGGCTGGAGTAGTGTCGTTGGCTCGAGTGGCACGATTAAAGCGGTGCGCAACGTCCTTGTTTCAAAAGGTTGGGCAGACGAGCAAGAACGCATCACTTATAAAGGTGTTAAAAAGTTAGAGAAATTATTGCTTAAAATTGGCAACGTCGATGACATTGATTTAGAAGGCGTGAAAGAACACCGTAAAGCGGTATTCCCAGCGGGCGTTGCGGTATTGCGAGCCATCATGAAGGTGCTCGGCATCGAGACCATGGTGTACTCAGATGGCGCGCTACGTGAAGGTGTCATGTACGATATGCTTGGTCGCTTTGCAAGTGAAGACGTGCGTGACCGCAGTGTTTTGGCACTGATAAAGCGTTATTCAGGCGATAAAAAACAAGCCAAACAAGTGGTTAAAACCAGCCTTAATTTATTTGAACAAGTCAAAGCCAAGCTTGCACTCAATAGCGAAGATGGCGATTTGCTCAGACGGGCGGCGTCCTTACACGAAATAGGTTTGGCGATTGCTCATAGCAGCTACCATAAGCACAGTGCTTATTTGATTGAATACTCTGATATTCCAGGATTTTCGCAAGTGGATCAAAAGCGGATGGCACAATTGATGCTTAATCATCGCCGTAAGCTTAAAGCGGATATGCTAGAGCAGGCGTGTACCATCGGCGGCGATTCGCTCGTTTATCTGTGTTTGCTGTTACGCTTAGCGGTACTGGCGCACCATAGTCGCAGCGATCATGAGTTACCAGAACTAGAGCTGAAAGTGATTGATGATAATCGTTGGCAAATCACGGTTGGTGAGAGTAGTGAGCACTATGCTTTCTTACTATCAGATTTGCATACTGAGGTTGAGCAGTTTGCTAAATGGGGCGTGAAACTGAGCGTGGTTGAGGCCAAGTGTGATTGAGGCATCAGTGCTAATTCTTGATACTGGCTTTTAACACTGATTTTTAACACTGATTTTTAACATTGATGTTTAACGCTAAGCCGTTACTATTGTAATAATTGCGCTACAGATTAACGTAACAAAAGCGGCGTTGTTGGTAATGTCATGCTATTTAAGATGTGCTACTATAGCTTCTATTGAGTTTACAACTGTACTTTGATAATCGATTGTCCAAAAACCGATAGCGCCGACAATCCTGTTATTTAGCTTTGTCATCTAACATTGTCGTTTAACAGCGTCATTATTAAACATCACCATATTATATAGAATTACGAAAGGGAAGCGTCTATGAGTACCGTCTGGGATAGCGTTCAGCTTGCACGGCATGCCAAACGTCCATTGTTTATGGACTATGTGAATCAGCTGTTTACCGAATTTGATGAGTTGCATGGCGACCGTGCTTATGCAGATGATAAAGCTATCCTTGGCGGTCTTGCGCGCCTAGACGGCCAGCCTGTGATGGTGATTGGTCAGCATCGTGGTCGTAGTACGCGCGAGCGTATTGCCCATAATTTTGGTATGGCCAATCCTGAAGGCTATCGTAAAGTTATTCGTTTGGTAAAAATGGCTGAGCGTTTTAACATTCCGGTGATGACCTTTGTCGATACCCAAGGCGCTTACCCCGGTATCGGTGCTGAAGAGCGCGGGCAAGCGCAAGCCATCGCCGAAAGTATCGCCGTGTTTTCTAGCCTGAAAGTGCCTATCATCGTCACCATTATCGGTGAAGGTGGCTCAGGCGGTGCATTGGCAATAGGCGTTGGCGATAAGGTAAATATGCTGCAAAACAGTATTTACTCTGTCATTTCTCCAGAAGGCTGTGCGTCTATCCTGTGGAAAACGGCCGAAAAAGCACAGGATGCCAGTGAAGCATTAAAATTAAATGCGATTAATCTCTATCAAATGGGTTTAATTGACGCGGTTATCGATGAAGGCGAGGGCGCCCATATTCAGCCGCAGCCAGTCATGACGGCGCTAAAAGCATTAATCGTTGAGCAATTGGATGAGATTAAAGATATGGATGCGCATGAGCGTTGCGAGCTACGTTATGAGAAGTTAAAATCCTTTAACTCAGAAGTGATGTTGCCTTGCTAATAATTTATATTGCTAGGTTACTTAAACTTAGCTTTTAACGATATCGATTTACGCTTAATGTTAAAATAAAAACGTGTCATTTTATGGCGCGTTTTTTTGTGCCGATTCATTTATATGTCAATTGATTTGTACGTAATAAATATAGCCACCTAATAAATAAGAACAATTATGACAAGTAGTGCAATCCTTTCCCATCCTATTGAGCCGATAGCCACTCTGCCTATTGATAATGCTTTAGCAGAAGCGTTATTAAGCAGTCTGGCTGAATATGGTGAGCAACTACATGGTCGCCGACTTTGGCTGGCCTGTAGTGGTGGGCGTGATTCGTTGGCGCTGGCAGCACTTTGCGTACAGCTCTATCAGCAAAGTAAATTGCCATTTTTACCACAATTACTGCATGTGAATCATGGTCTACAAGCAGATAGTGGCGCGTGGGCGCAGCATGTGGCTCAGTGGGCAAAGGTGCAAAATATACCTTGTCGGATTTTACGTGCACAAGTGGACGGTCATGATGAACAAGCCGCACGCCAAGCACGCTATGATGTGATGCGCGCGCAACTTAATCAAGATGATGTTTTATTATTAGCCCATCATGCCGATGACCAAGCGGAAACGGTTTTAATGCGCCTGATTCAAGGCGCTGGGGTAAATGGTTTATCGGCTATGCAGCCGTGGCGCATTCAAACGCAGGGCACGCATCGTATAGCATTATGGCGACCTTGGCTGACTATCAAACGCACCAATATCAGCGCCTATGCTCAGCGTTTAAAGCTGCCTTATATCGATGACCCAACCAACGATGCTGGTGATAATGTGCGTAGCGGCCTACGTCGAGATATTATGCCGATATTGGCGAGCTATAACTCCAATGTTATTGATAATATTGCTCGTAGCGCGCAGTTACTAAGTGATGCACAATTAATAATCAATGCCCAAGCAGGCGAGGATTTGCAACAGATAGAGATTGCATCATTACAATTACCACCTGCCCAGCGCGCGCTAAATATAGATAAATTGCAAAAACTACCGATTTATCGTCAGCGCCAATTATTGCATTATTGGCTCGCTCAAGATGAGCCATTACCACCCGCCAAACAGCTCGTCGATGACGTCTTAAGCCTAAGCCAACGTGATGATAATGACCATCAAACGGCGCTGTTTTGGCAAGGTCGCAAAGCGTCTTATACCATTCGCCGTTATCGCCAGCAGCTTTATCGTCTCAGCAGTGACTGGCTCAAATGGTTAGAGTTACCGCTTACCGAGCAGACGCAGAGCTTGTTGATTCATACTGAGCCTAATCCTATTGGGGCTGATGTTCATGCAGATGAAAGACAATCCGTTCCAATTAATTTACGTAATGATGATAAATTTGCTTGGCAATTACAGATTCTGCCAAATGAAGTAGCGCCGCTATTAGAAAGCTATAACGTAGAAAGCGATAAAGATAAGCTTAAGATTACCTTTGCGCCATTAGGTCGCAATCAGCGTGTGCAAACTGCATTAGCATCACGTCCACAAGCGGGCAAAAAGCTCTATCAAACTTTGGGTATTCCATCATGGCTGCGTGAGAGCTTGATGGTAGTTAGCGTGGCTTTTATGAATAAGGAAAGTAGTGAAAACGCGCTTTTAGAGAACGATTGCCCGATAGAACTGCCTATTTTATTATTATCACCTTTTGGAAGCTGGGTGTTGAATGCTGAGCGGTTAACTAATACTATAAATAATTCTTATAGTATAGACAGAGCTATTAAAAGCCATTTAATCCTACATAGCTCGTTTTGATGCTTTCTACTCAAACTACTTAAGAAGGTAGGTCGCTAATTTTTCTGATCATTTTGATATCTACTATTTGCATATCTTTATAATATTCTTCACTTTTTTCACCATTACAGACAAAGCCGAATTTTTTATAAAAAGGAATGGCAGGCGCGTTATCTTCTAATACCCATAAACAAAAATTTGCATTGATATTAAAACCCAATATGGCTTGTAGTGACGTTTTCATCAATTTAGTGCCTATACCTCGCCCATGATATTCTGATAAGACATATAGAGTTGTGATTTCATAGCTATTATTTTTAGCAAAATACCCAATAAATCCTACACTCTCATGATTAGCATCATAGGCTATCTAAATAATGACATCAGGATGATTAATCAATTCCTGCCACATTTTTATTTTTTCACTGAGGTTGTTTTTATTATTGATATAAAGCTCAGGTAGTAGACTCAAGTAAGCATCATGCCAACTTTTAAAATGAATATTGGCAATATCTGCAAAATCTTCTGACTGGGCTTTACGAATGAAAAACATATCTTCCCCTCTAAATTACTTTATATAAATTTCTTTTTAATCTAACAGTTAAGCTATGTGATATTCGATGTTAATTTAGTATCTCAATTAAACTTAGTAGTGTTCTTAGCCTTTGAATTTATCAAACGACGCCAGTAGCAGTATGGTAAACTGAGTGTCATTTTACCTATCATTATGTTAGTTTGAATGCCTTTGCATTTTTTGAATAGGAGACACGTATGTCAGTATTAGATAATAAGAAAATCAGCTTTATCGGTGGCGGAAATATGGCGCAGGCTTTGATTAGCGGGCTAGTCAGCTGCGGCGTCAAACCGAGTCTGATTACCGTTGCTGATCCGAGTAGTGAAGCGCGCGAGCAATTGGCTGCGAAAGGATTGAATACGGTTGATCCGACTACCGATGCAAAAGCGGCGGTTATCGGTGCTGACATCGTGGTATTGGCGGTAAAGCCGCAAGTCATGAAAGCAGTGGTCAGTGGTTTTGCTGATGTTTTAGACACGCAGCTGGTGATTTCAGTGGCAGCAGGATTATCGACTGAGCTGTTATCAAATATGCTAGGTGGCTATGGCGATATCGTTCGTGCGATGCCAAATACGCCGGCGATGATTCAAATGGGCGCGACTGGTCTGTACGGTACGGATGATATTTCTGCCGAACAAAAGCAATTGGCAACCGCAGTAATGGAAGCCTCAGGTTTGGTCATGTGGGTCGATAATGAAGAACACATGCATGCGGTCACCGCCGTATCAGGCTCAGCGCCAGCTTATATGTTTTACTTTATCGAAGCGATGGTCGATGGCGCAGTGGCGTTAGGATTGGATAAAGAGCAAGCGTCAGCACTGGCGATGCAAACCATGCTGGGCGCGGCAAAAATGGCGCTGGGTAGTGAAGATGCACCAAGCGAGCTACGTCGTAAAGTCACATCACCAAACGGTACGACCCAAGCAGCCATTGAGTCCATGCAGGCCAATGACATCAGTCGTCAAATCGTTGAAGCTATGCAAGCCTGTTATGACCGTAGCCAAGCGCTGAGTGAAGAGATGAGTAAATAGCCAGTCGCTACTTGTCATTAACCCTTTATAAATAGGGTATATCATGATTTATGAGATACCTTATTTAAAATTATAAAAATTTAAAGTTATAAAAAACTTAAAGTCATAAAAATGCCTGATAATGACATTCGTCATCCTAAATCCCGTTAATAATGTCACATTGAGTAGCACTTCATGAACAACCTGTTATTGCAAATTTTTGATTTGGTCACTACCTTCGCCATGATGTTGGTGTTTATCCGTTTTATGCTGCAGTTTGCTGGAATGGATGCTAGCAATCCTATGGTTGCCCCTGCTTATAAAGCCACCCATATCGTCGATGTGTTCGGGCGTATTTTCCCAACCGTCGCCCAAGGTCGTATTAGTATTGCTGCCATTGTATTGATGTTTTTAATTCGTCTGATTGATATCTCTGGTAAGGCGGCTTTGACACATAAAGGCATTGCGCCTGTGCCGCTATTTTTTACTGGTACTATCAGCTTGGTATTAGACTTTTTGCGTATGTGCCGCTATCTTGTTATTGGTTCTATCATTGTCAGCTGGATTGTGGTGTTTACCCAATCTCAGCATCCGATTATTGGCATTATTGTTAATTTAGCGGAGCCAATTTTAGCGCCGTTTCGCCGCATTACGCCAAACCTAGGTATGATTGATTTATCACCGATGGTTGCCTTTTTCGCCTTTTATTTACTTGAGATATTTATCGGTGGATTGGCATCAAGCTTTATGCCAATGTTGGGCTAAATGCCAATGGTGGGCTAAATGCCAATGGTGGGCTAAGTTAAATTCATTAAGTTAAAGTTAGTATAAAATCGAACACTGAATAAAAAGGCGCTCTATAAAATATAGAGCGCCTTTTTTTATTTACCATCTATAGATTATTCTAAAATTCTACAAAACGATTGGGTATCAATTGGGCGTTAGCATTATCAGGATGCGGCGCATCAGCGGTACGCAGCGTTTGGGTAATCCAACTATCCGCTGCTTTTACCGCCTCGACAAGCGCATCACCCATCGCTAAGCGTCCGGCGATAAAGCTTGCTAATGAGCAGCCAGAGCCATGAAATTCGCCTTTTAGGCGTGGTAAGACACTTTTATGTACCATCTCGCCTTTGATATACAGATACTGCTCGATATCACCACTATCAAAGTCGTGTGAGGTCTTAACCAATACGGCATGACACCCTTTGGCGCATAGTTTTTGCGCACCGATATGTAAATCTTGCTCACCGCTTAAAGCCCGCAGCTCATGGGTATTTGGGGTGATTAATGTCGCATAGGGAAGCAGCTCTCGAAACGCCGTTACCAAGGTTTGCTCATCACCTAAGCTACCGCCGCTATTGGCAACCAATACCGGGTCAAGTACAAATGGCGTCTCAGCTGCGATAACCTGTTCAGCAAATAAACGCGTCAGCATCGCGATATTGTCAGTGGTGCCAAGCATACCTGACTTAATCACGCGCACAGGTAAATCATCGAGCACTGTGGTTGCCTGCGCTTCTAGCAAGGCGGCAGCACAAGCCTCAAAACCAAATACTTGCTGCGAGTTTTGTATGGTGATTGCTGTACAAGCGATGGCAGCATGAGCGCCTGCTTGGCCAATCGCCTCGATATCCGCTTGTAATCCAGCACCGCCTGACGGATCCAACCCTGAAAAACACAGTACCACTGGTCGCATAACCCTTCCTTTTATTTATTCTACAATGAATCATAAATACTATAGCCATCCATTGCCCAAAAAGCCATAGCCATTAGATTCTCGTCAATCAATAGTAAAACCTAAAATAAAATTGACTTTTTATGGCTAAATCAGGCGATTTTCACCCTTAAAAAATAATAAAGGCATTTAAATCGATAATTATGGCAAATGTAGGGTTAAATCTGTAGACAACGCTTGCAATTCGTTTCGGCTTTGCTATAATACTCGCCCACGGCATAAGACGTATCATTAGCATCGATACTGTGTTTAAAAGGATATTTGGCTTAAAAAGCATTTTTTAATAAGAATATTCCGATAAGTGTCTTAAATCGTTCGGTGAAGTGGGTGAGTGGCTGAAACCAGTTCCCTGCTAAGGAACCATACGTGTAAGCGTATCGAGGGTTCGAATCCCTCCTTCACCGCCATTTATTCAGTTGTTATAAAGAGTAATAACGCAGAAATTGGCGTTAATGATTTTTTTAGTATCAATTATTAAAAATAATTTGAATTTAACTAAAAAAGATGTTGACACAAGCGAGATTATCTATATAATGACCAACCTAATTTACTGCAATTGTTCTTGAATAATTCAGTAGATAATGTGCAAAGTACGCGCTTGTAGCTCAGTTGGATAGAGCACTTGGCTACGAACTAAGGGGTCGGGAGTTCGAATCTCTCCAAGCGCACCATTTGCATACTAGCTTATTTGTTCATGTAACTATTAAGCTAAAACTAAATCAATCGCCTGTCTTATGACAATTTGGCGATTTTTTTATGTCTGTCGTTTTTGTAGAGTTGCTATTTTAATGAGCTTCTATCTCAATTTGTTGCCTTCCTTCTAAGTTTCAGTCAACAGCCTTTTGCATCAGAAGTCTTGTCTTATCATAATGTACGCTAAGTGCCTGAATTACGGTACAATGAGCGCTCTATTCTCCGCTTGTTATGGGCTTGTATCATGTCAAAATCGTCACCAAAAGCTGCTCCTAAAGCAAAATCGCCACGCAAACAATCAGCGCATCAAACCCCTGCTGTTGAAGAAGCGATGGTTGCCAAACCTGGCACGCGCTTGGCAGCTATTCTTTATGATGGTATGTTGATTTTGGCTTTATTGTTTTTGGTCGGGACCATACTGACCGTGATTGGTACGCTATTGACGATGGAGACGGGCACGCAATCGCAACAAGCCAGATCGCTACCGACGTGGTATCAGAATGCCATAATGACACCGTCATTTATACTGACACTCGTGGGCTTCTATGGACTGTTTTGGCGCCGCGGCGGGCAAACATTAGGTATGCAAACGTGGCGCTTAAAGACGGTCAATAATAGTGGTCATCTGCTAACATGGGGACAGTCGTTTAAGCGTATCTTGGCCGCAAGTCTGATGCCGCTCATATTTGGCCTTATTGGTAGTGTCATCGGTGGCTCACGGGCTATCTTATTGACCAGTGCCTTTTTAGGTTTTGTCTTTAACTATGCCTTTTGTCTGTTTAACCGTCGCGGTCTCGCGGTACAAGATATGCTCTCGAATACCATCACCTTAAAGATGCCAAAAACAGAAAATGAAGGGTTATGGCGGGTGATTAGAAATCGCAAAGCCAATAAATAATATGTTTAGTATTTAAAATCTTTAATGTTAAGAGTCTTTAGTGTTAAGAGGTTCTAATGTTAAACGGCTAAACGGCTTTACATATTGGCGGTTTGCATCAGCCATAGCGTATAGCCGACAAAGAACAGCATCAGCGTCGCGCCAGACGTGCGACCAAATGGGCGTTTGATGATAAAGGCAAAGAGAGATAAAACGACAAGCAATAAGGTGATGACGCCCATCGTCATCACATCACGCGATAAGATGATTGGATTGGCTGTAATTGGTGCGATAAGCGTTGCAAGCCCAACAACGCCCAAGGTATTAAAGATATTAGAGCCAATAATATTGCCCAATGCCATATCATGCTCGCCTTTACGAGCGGCGGATAAGCTTGCGACCAGTTCAGGCAAAGACGTCCCAATAGCGACGATGGTCAAACCAATAATCAGCTCGCTCAACCCCCAAAAAGTCGCCAATTCAACCGCACCCCAAACAATCGCGCGTGAGCTGGCAACCAACATCAATAATCCAAGAAATAGCCCACCCAAACCCCGTATTAAACTGGGTTCAGTATTATCTAATTTTTCTGCTTGGCTTTCTAATAACTCACTATCTACGATATTGCCGTTACTGATTTCATCTACGTGTTTTGAGCTGCCTTCACGTAAACTCATCACGATTTGAATAGTCAAAACCACCACAAGCAACGCCAACAGCACCAATCCATCAGTAAAGCTTAGTAGCCCGTCACGCAGCTGCCACGCCGCCAAAGCGGTAATTACTAACAGTATCGGCAGATCACGCTTAACGATGCCTTTATGGATGATAATGGGGCTTATCAGTACCGTTGCACCCAATACCAAAGCGATATTGATGATATTTGAGCCGTAAGCGTTACCCAATGCCAATTCAGGGCTGCCTTCTAATGCGGCTAATACTGATACCACCATTTCAGGCGCTGACGTGCCAAGCCCTAAAATAATCACCCCAATCAAAAAACTTGGCACATTTAGCTTTTTTGCCAGTGCGGTCGCGCCATCAATAAAAACATCCGCGCTCCAAACCAAAATTGCCAAACCAAGCAATACTGCAACAACCGCCAACCACATCAGTAATTTCCTTTCTTATAGATGGATAAATGGATAAATAAATGTAAAAAAAGCCGAATCCTATTTAGATTCGGCTTTCTTATTAAAATACCGTATTTACGTAGCTAACCATCCACTATTTATTAGCATTAAGCGTGTTTTTGTGAAAATAAACACCTTAACGTTAATAGTTATTAAGCCACTTGTACCGGAATGATATTGGCAGTGTCTTTGACGGTATTGTCTTCGTTGCAATAAACCAGTTTTGGCTGATAGGTTGCTGCTTCTACTTCATCAAAATGGGCATAAGCACAGATGATGACGATATCGCCTAAATCTGCCATATGTGCGGCGGCACCATTTAACGAGATAATACCAGAGCCCGCTTCAGCGCGAATCGCATAGGTGCGAAAGCGTTTGCCGTTGGTGACATTGTAGATGTCGATAGATTCGTTTTCGCGTAGACCAGCAAGGTCGAGTAAGTCACCGTCGATACCGCATGAGCCTTCGTAGTGCAGCTCAGCATGAGTAACACGGGCGCGATGTAATTTGCACTTGAGCATGTTAAGTAGCATAGGTTGCTTCCTTAGGGTAACTGATATAAATGAGTCAAATCAAAAGCTTAATGGGGACAAGGTTGCTAGAATAAAAGTTATTTGCCTAAAAGTCACTGCTAAATTTACGCATTAGTAATTTAAATGACTTAAAGTAATGCAAATAACGGCAGCTTATTCCGGTACTTTAAAGCCATTAATCTGTGAGCGTGCTTTTTCAATATCGCCGTCTAATAGCAATGGCAAGGCATCAAAAGCAGCACTTAAGGCACTATCAATGGCGATTTGCTCATCGGGAGATGCTTTCGATAACACGTGACCGCTGACTTTAGACTTATGACCAGGATGACCAATGCCGACACGCAGACGATGAAAGTCATTGCCTATATGCGGCGTGATATCACGTAGACCATTATGACCGCCATGACCGCCATCAGTTTTGAGCTTGATGCTGCCGGCTGGAATATCGAGCTCATCATGGGCAATCAGCAATTCATCATTTTTAATGCCATAAAAATTAACCATCGGCACCACCGACTGACCGGATTTATTCATAAAGGTCAGTGGCATCAGCAGACGCACGTCATGCCCATGAATTTGCCCGCGTCCTGTCACCCCGTGGAATTTTTTGTCAGGGGCGAGGGCGATATTAAACTGCTGAGCCAAATGATGCACGAACCAAAATCCTGCATTATGACGCGTAAACATATACTGCTGACCAGGATTACCAAGACCGACAATAAGCTTTATGGCCATAAAAACACCCTGCTTAAATTTAATAAATGAGTGGTAAGGTTTGCGATGATGCTATTTATTGATAGCACAACTGTTATTTTTCAAACCTTACTTACAAAAACAGCAGGAGATATTCATCACCTGCTATTTTTTTGACTAAACGAACTTTGTATTACATAGTAAACGCTAGATTGCAGTCTCTATGTAACGGTGGTTTATTATTCGCCGTCTTTGTTTTCAGTAGCTTGCTCAGTCGCAGGTACGTCAGCGGCATCAACTTCTGCAGCGTCTTCGTCAACTTCTTCAACAGTTGGTGGCTGCATGTTAACGATAGTACGGTCGTGTGCATCTTCCATGTCAAGATCAAAGATGATAACGCCTTCAGGTAGTTTGATGTCTGATAGACGGAATAGATCACCGATTTCCATGCCTGATACGTCAACTTCTAAGTATTCAGGTAGTTGTGATGGTAGGCAAACGATTTCGATATCAGTCACTAGCGTAGATAGAACACCGCCAGCTTTAGTACCAGGTGCTTCTTCACGACCAGCAAAATGTAATGGAACGTTCATGTTGATTTTCTGACCTTTCACAACGCGCTGGAAATCAGCATGCATTGGGAAGCCTTTAGCTGGATGGCGTTGTAGGTCTTTGATAACCACTTGATGTGCTTCGCCATCTACATTTAGAGTCAAAATGTGTGAGAAGAACGCTTCAAATTCAAGAGATTTTACTAGCTCGTTGATTTTGATAGAGATAGCGGCTGGCTCTTCGTTACCACCATAGATGATAGCAGGAACTAGGTTCTGCTTACGTAGGCGGCGGCTCGCACCTTTACCTTGTAGCTCAGCAGAACGGTCAACTGCGTTTAATTCAAAATGATTAATGCTCATGGATATAATCCTATAAAAAGAATGAGGAAGTGTCTGGTCATAAAAAAGTGGATTTGCGACCAATCCACTAATGGGTGATGATAGCTAAAAGAAATAAGCGTTAATAAAAATAAACCACTATTCTCTTAAGCCATTCGCTAATAACCAATTTTCAGCCTCATCGTAATGAGGAAAGTTATGGGTTTTTAGCGTGATCAGCACTTTTAAGTATACTGACTGTCTTAAATCATAAAAAACGGTCAGTACAGGCGCGCATTATACGTGCTTTTGTAGTAATAATAAAGACCTACGTGAAATGGCTATATAAAACGCCTCGGCAGAAAACTATAGTCAATCCTAAATAAAAGAAAGATAAAAGTTATAAAGCGCTACGGAAATAGGTTTTTCTTACTTGCGGTGTTGATATATACAAAGCCTACATATCAAAGCCGCTCAAAATTAGGATATAAAAAAAAGCGCCAAGTAATAAAACTTAGCGCTTGTTCTAGCAGCAGAAAATCTTAGGTATCAAACATGGCGCTGATTGATTCTTCGTTATTGATACGGCGTAAGCTTTCAGCCAGCATCGGTGCGATGCTCACTTGACGAATTTTGCTACAGGCTTTAGCAGCGTCAGACAATGGGATGGTATCGGTAACGACAATCTCATCCAATGCCGATTCGCTGATATTTTTCAGCGCATTACCCGATAGGACAGGGTGAGTAATATAAGCCAATACGCGGCGCGCGCCGTTTGCTTTTAGTGCTTCAGCGGCTTTGCATAACGTACCTGCGGTATCGACCATATCATCAACGATGACGCAATCACGGTCACGAACATCACCGATGATATGCATCACTTGTGACTCATTGGCACGGGCACGGCGTTTATCAATAATCGCCATATCTGTATCGCCCAATTGCTTAGCCATGGCACGCGCACGCACCACACCGCCAACGTCAGGTGAAACCACCATGATGTTGTCATAATCTTGTTTTTTAAGATCGTTCAATAATACAGGGGTACCGTAGATGTTATCGACTGGGATATCAAAGAAGCCCTGAATCTGATCTGAGTGCAAATCAACGGTCATGACGCGATCGATGCTAACGATGTTTAGCATGTCAGCGACGACTTTAGCAGAGATAGGTACACGAGCTGAACGCGGACGACGGTCTTGACGGGCATAACCGAAGTAAGGCATGACAGCGGTGATACGGCCAGCACTAGAACGACGCAAGGCGTCGGCCATCATCATGATTTCCATCAAATTGTCGTTGGTCGGTGCACAAGTAGGCTGCATGATAAACACGTCTTTACCGCGTACGTGTTCTTTGATTTCCACGGCAATTTCGCCATCAGAAAAACGCGTGATGTCAGCTTTACCAAGAGGTATATGAAGATGATCGGCTACGGTTTTTGCTAATTCAGGGTGAGCATTACCCGTAAAAATCGCCAAATAAGGCATGACAGAAGTCCTATTGATTGACTCAAGCAGCGACCGCTAAGCAGTGTCAAACTGCTCAAATTAAGAAAAGAGTATTGAAAAGTATTGATGACTACTATTACAGTAAAAAATGGCAGGGGTAGCTGGACTCGAACCAACGGATGTCAGGATCAAAACCTGATGCCTTACCAACTTGGCTATACCCCTGTAATGTCTAGGCTGTGTACGTCGATATCTAATAGCAACTTTTAATAAAATTACGCTTAGAATAGCGTCACGACCTGTTCGTTATTTTATAAACGGATAAACCGTCTACAACATAACTTTTCCCTAGCGGTGTCCATTGCGAACTATACCGAAACTGGGATAACGTTGTCAATGTCAATAAGATAAGCGGCTATTTATAAACCACCTATGATCACTGCATATCAAACGCTTCGTACTAAAAAATGGCAGGGGTAGCTGGACTCGAACCAACGGATGTCAGGATCAAAACCTGATGCCTTACCAACTTGGCTATACCCCTATTGAGGCGACCTATTATAATTAAATTTTCAGAATTTGCAAGTGATTTGTGCCTTTTTCTAGTATTTATTCTTAATTCATCAAGGACGGTATGATTTCGATAGGTATATGGTGAAAGTCGGTAATAAGGATTTATGCCTTACTTATATTCTCTCGTGGGGCTATATTAGTGAGCTTGAGACTAGTGTGTCTGGTATAGGATTTCCAAAATAGTTTTATATGTTCCGAGGAGTAGCGTAAGACTCAACTGTATGCAACAGCTTTAGCAATGTAGCTAAGAACTCACTTTTCTTTATTCTTGAAGTGATAGTATTATTACTATCAAAAAATTTCCCAAAAAATATCAGACATTCATCTTCTTGGTAAACGTAAAATAGAGATTTGTTAGTAGATAAGTCATAGAACAAAAAGTTAGTTCTTTCACTATTGCTATCGTACACTCCAGTTTCAGTTTCATAAAAAATATGGTGTAGCTTGCTTAGTGGTTTATTGATCAAGCTTTTGTTTAGGTGAAATTCGCCATCAGTAATAAGTTCTATTTCTTTCTTAATATTGTTAACAAGTGGAAACGCATAATAATTATTATCTTGATAACTGATGTTTACTGAGTTCACAATGATATCCATCACTATGAATGGCTTTTCCATTTCGTGTATTTTAAAAGCAATAGTTTCTGTATTTCCGAGAGTGATCATATTTTGCTCTTAAATGCTTTAGGCTTGATAGTATTTGCGGCTTTTACCTTTTCACCTATCTATAAAAAATTGCGCAGTTATAAACTCCCCACTACATATCCTGAACAAGGCGCACCTTCAACCCACTTTGCCAACAGCGTCTTATCATCAATAACACTCGTATCCAATGGCAAAAACACCGCGCTACCAGAGCCGGTCATGCGTGCTGTGCCCAATGCTTGTGACTCTAACCCTTGCAAATAACATATTGCTTCATCGACAGCAGGAGCAAGGCTTGTGACTACTGGCGTAAAGACATTTTGATAAGGCGAGTTTAAATGTTGCACATATTCATTGGACTGGCTCTGAATGGTTTCAATCGATAGATGGGCGATATCTCGTTGTAGTTGTGGATGCGAAAAAAGCTTAGCAGTGTTCACATGCGCATTAGGCGTTAACACTAAATACTGTTGCTCGGGCAAATTAATGGCTGTCAGCTCTTCGCCAATCCCCATGGCAATGGCGTCTTTCCCAAAGATAAATATCGGCACATCGGCGCCAATGCTTGCGCCAATTTTTATTAGCTCATTTTGATTAACATCAAGCTGCCAAATCTCATTTAAGACTAATAATGTCGTCGCAGCGTTGGATGAACCACCGCCCAAACCTGCACCCATCGGTAGGTGTTTATCTAAGGTGATTTGTACTGGCGCCAGCTGCTGAGTTAGTCTGTTTGCTTGAATGGCAAATGCTAATAATGCACGGGCGGCTTTAAAGATAAGATTGTCGTTGATACTGCTGGTTATGGTGTCGGCACCAGACAGCGTGAGAAGTTGGTCACATAGCTTATCAGCGTCTAAGGTCTTATCTATAATAGAAAATGCTGCGTCGTCTACAAGCGTGAAATGCAGATAATCGCCCCAGTCAAGCCGGCGAAAGACGGTTTGCAGATTATGATAGCCATCAACGCGCTTACCGGTGATATGCAAAAATAAATTAATCTTTGCCGGTGATAAGCGCGTGATAACCGATGTTGTTGTGGTGCGTTCAGTCATAAATAAATGTCTTTATGAATTGTTCGTAAAGATAACAATATATTCTGCTTTCTGCGTATTGCTATTATTTTTGATGATCGATGGTCATCACCACTTTATTGCCTTGTGACTGCATCGCACTGATTTTATTTGGCAGTTTATCATTGCCCTTATAAGTGAAACTGGCTTGCCATTCACCATTCACTGAGCTAATCAAACGGTTCTGGGCATCAAGCTGTGGCGCGCTGTCTGAAGGCGCTGGGCGACCCGATATCCAGTACAGCATTTGTGAAATCGGCGCTTGCCAGCCAGTCGCTTTTTTTAGCAAAGTTTCAGGGTCATCGGCGGTTAAAGTACCGGTTTTTTCACTGACTAAAGTCGCCGACTGACCATTGTATTCGATATTGGTTTTGCCAATGCCGAGCGCGCCAATCAATTCGATGGCAAAGCGGTCATTTTGTTGACCCCATGCATAAAACGCACTACCGCCTTGGTTTCCTGAATTGTCCTTACTAGGGGTTGTGACCCCGATTTTGCCCGTGATATTAAAGCTCTCAAGTTTTTTTGGTTGACCTTGTACCGTGCCAATAGGCTGATTGGTAGCATTAGCGGTTTTTAATGACTGGCAGCCAGAGGTAATCATAAGAGCGGTGGTTAAAGCGGTGAATAGCGCCAGTTTAGTTGGCTGGCTTTTTTTTAATACGGTCATGGTTATTCCTCAAAAGTGACAAATCTACAAAATTAATGTTTTGATATTTAGAAGCTCATATATTTAAAAGCTTAAAAAGAGCTTAGCTTAAGCGTTATTTGTTACTCGCTGATGCGTGGCTGTTCATTTCTTATAACTGGCTTGTAGTTTTTATGGCAAGCGTTTTTTTATTTTTATGCGCATTCTATGACGAATATTAAATAAGTTTTAAGCAAAAAACGTATTAATAAAGCTGTATCCGGTCGTTGATATTGCGCTGCCCAAATGAGAAACGCTGTTGTAAGTCTGCCAGTAATGCTTCGACTTTCTCATTATTGCCCAAACCTTGATAAGCGCGTAGTAACAGCGTGCCTGAACGTAGGGTCGGGAAGACGTCATACGGCGTTTGTAGATAGTCGATGACCTGCTGGTAGTCCTCGGTCGCTAAGGCATCCGCTGCCAGTATGTTGAGTGCTTGCAGGTGCAGCTCATTGTCATAGCGCGGGTCATCATAACGGATTTGGATAATAGACGTTGCCAACGCTAAACCTTGCTCAGAGCTGCGCTCATTGGCTAGCAATAGCTGCGCGTAACTGAGCTGATAGGAGAGATTGGTCGGGTCAAGCGCTTGCAAGTGATTGAGCAAAGTACGCTTAACGATATAATCGTTTTTGTCATCAAGGAGTTGGACGCGGGCAAATAGCAGCATCTCATTATTAGGGTATTTGCGAGCGGCGCGCGTTAATAACCGTAGCGCTTCATCGGCTTCGTTTTGCTGCCACAAGATATCCGCTTGCATCACAAAGCTATCAGGGGCGAAGACGCTAAAGTCTTTACGCAGCTTCTCTAAAGTTGCGATGGCTGCCTCGACATCATCATTGAGCAGCTCAAACGAAACCACTTTTCGACGCGCTTCTAATACCAAGTCCTCTTGCATGACGCCATTGAGATAGTGCTTTGCTTGCTCAAAGCGCTGCTGGCGCTCGGCACTGATACCAAGATAGTAGTAGGCTTGGTCAAGATAAGCCGGACTTTTGGCCAACATATTGAGTAGTTGGTCAGCGCTGGCGTATTCTTCAACGTCTAAGCTAACCAGTGCGGCTAGCAAGGTAATTTCTTCATCATCGACAAAGCGCTCATGGGCGTCAAGTAACAGCTGCCAAGCCTGCTCGCTTTGTTTTAAATCCAGTAAGTAGCGAATCTCATATAAATATAAGCTCTTGCTATCAGGATTACGTAGGCGGGCTTGGCTAATATAATGAATGACTGCCTCTGATGGCTCAGTCTTGCGCAATATATCGGCTCTTAAGGTGATGAAAGGCACATAATCAGGTTGACGGGCTAAAGCGCGATCGATATGGACAATGGCAACCTCAGGTTCATTAAACTGATACAGCAAACCGGCTTTTAACACTGACAAAGAAGCATTCTGCTCACTATCGATAGGTTGCAGGGCAGCAAGTAATTCGCGTTTGTCTTCATCAGTACTGGGATAAATGCCAATCAGAATTTCGCTAAGATCGGCACGCGGATCATAGCTTAAAATACGATTTAGGCTTTCGCCTGCCAATTCATAATCATGAGCGCGCAAGGCTAAATGCGCCACATAGAACCACGCGGGCACATGGTCGGGGTTTTGGTCTTGCCAAGTTTTGGCAAAGCGCAGCGAATCCTCAACGCTCTCATTACGTAAAGATAGGCTTAGCGCGCGCTCAAATACTGCGGTCGCATCTTGCTTAAAAGACTGCTGCTTATAGATGGTCAGCGCGCGCTCGGTATCATCGCGATCTGCGGCAAACTCTGCATCTAAAAGCGCGTACAGACTTGGCTCGCTAAGCGTCACTTGTCCGCCGCTTGTCGGTGCTAGGCTGTTGATATTAGCTACGTTTTTAGTGGTTTGTGGCTGTTGATTAAATGATTGCTTGGTAAGCGTTTTATGAGCAGGAGTATTAATAGAATTTTCACTACTAGCCTCATTAATGTTTACATCACTAATATTTACATTATTAGTAATGGCATCACTGGCGACGACGGCAGAGATGTCATAGGAGCTGATATATAATGAGGGGCTGATGTATTTGGCGTGGGCAGGTAATCCTAGGCATAAGCAAACGGCCAACGATAAAGTTAGCTGATGGCGCTGGCATAGCCGCTCAATAATAGCGTGCAATAAAGCGCGCAGGCGAGACTGATCATGATGCATAGGTTGCAATCTAAAGGATGAGCCAAAAAAAATCATAGCTAGCAGTGTTTACCCATTATTTACCCGTCAAATCGTTTGCAGCATAACAAGGTGATTTTATTGTTATTATTCTAGAGATAGCTGCGAAGAAAACCCGTCACTAGCATTATAAGAGTAGATTGAGGGGATAAACAATAGCGTCCGTGTTACTCAGATATTAGCAATATTTAGAGGATTAAGTAACTGCTAAATTATCCTAAGTTGGCGGTAATCACTCAATTATTGAAGAACCTGCCATTGCTAATCATCACCGCCGGTCATTGCTAGCCATTGCTGCCGGTCATTGCTAATAAACAAGATGAACGCTACTAGCGTTTTTTAAACTTATCTATTTAGCAGCATTTACTTGAAAAGCCGTCATAGCAGTTGATTTATCGCGGCCATGCCCAGATACAGACAAATACCATCGCCAAGCGTTGCCTGTTAAATAAAGCTGGCAATAATGATATAATAAGCGCTTTTTAGGCGTTCACACTGTGTCTCTCGTGGCGTATTGTGCGCATTGTTTATTAAAGACATTTTTTCAAAGGCAGTTTATCAAGCGCTGTCTGTGAAAAGCTGTTTTTTAGCACTGCTGATTGAATAGGATTTCTTAACATTCTAAGAGCATTTGGCTGGCAGGTAAACGTTATATTTATGGTCTATCAATAATGAGATTAGTGGTCATTGGGGTCAATCACAAAACCGCACCAGTCGCTCTACGAGAGCGCTTGGCGCTTGTTGGTGACGATGTGAATATCGCCCTTAAACAGCTAGAGCGCTTTACCGATGGTAGCGTCATTGTCTCTACTTGTAACCGTACTGAGATTTATGCGCTCGTCCCGCAGCTTTCATTAGCACCAGAATCAGGCGCACATTTAGTAGAGCCGCAAGTTGCTACTATTGCCAGCAATAATGCAGTCGCTGTGCAGACTGCTTCAGCGGCCATCAGCGCCCATATTCTAAAAATAAAAACATGGCTGGCGGATTTTAAACAGTTGTCGTTGGATGAGATTGACCCTTATCTTTATGTGCACCGTGATACTCATGCATTGACCCATTGGCTCAGAGTCGCCGCTGGTCTTGACTCGATGATATTGGGTGAGCCGCAGATACTTGGTCAAATCAAGCGCTCTGTGCATTTGGCGCAGGATCAAAAAGCCCTAAGCAATCAGCTTGGCTGGATTGTCGATCAGGTATTTGCCGCCGCCAAACGCGTGCGTAACGAAACCCAAGTGGGCGCTCAAGCGGTATCGCTTAGCTATGCTGCCGCCAAATTGGTCACGCAAATATTTGACGATTTGCCCAGTCGTACCTTATTAGTCGTCGCAGCAGGCGAGATGAATCGCTTGGTAGCGACCCATATTGCAGGGCTTGGGGTCGGTCGGGTTATTATTTGTAACCGTAATCCTGAGCGTGCTGAAGCATTGGCCGCTGAATTGCGTCGACCTGATCGCATTATAGAGGTGAGAGCGCTGCAAGAGTTGCCGCAAGTATTGGCAGAAGCCGATATTGTCAGTAGCTGTAGTGGCAGCATGGATGTGCTGATTGATAAAACCATGACCTTGCGCGCGCTTAAAAGCCGTCGCTATCAGCCGATGCTGATGATTGACTTGGCGGTGCCGCGCGATATTGATTCGACCATTAGCCGTATCGATGATGTTTATCTGTATTCTGTCGATGATTTGCAACACGTGATTGCTGGTAATATTGAGCAGCGCAGGCAAGCGGCGGTCGATGCTGAGCTGCTCGTCAGTCAATTGGTCGTTGAGATGGATCGGCGCTTTCAAGTGCGCCAAGTCGGCAAAGATATTCAGCGGTATCGCGCGCGCACCCATGACCAAGTCGATAAGCTGCTGCATGAATCTATTGCTAAGCTGCAACAGGATAATGCCAGCCCTGAGGACATTCTTATTGAACTGTCGCGACGTTTGACCCAGACGCTGACCCATGCGCCATCGAAGCTGATGCGTAAAGCGGCCCGTGAAGGCGATAATGAGTTGCTAGATTTTGTGGTGTCGGGATTACAAGAGGCGCATCGCGGTCGCTAAGCCATTTATCAAACCACTCATCTAACTAGCCGCTAAATGATTTGCTAAACACGGGTTGGTTTTTTGCTAAATTACCCCCTATAATCGATAGAGCAAAAAACATCAGTGATGTGGCAAAATCTCAACCATGCCCAAAACTCAAAACCCAGTAATCAAATTTTCTCTTATTATACTAGGAGCGTCCTATGACTGCATTACGTCAAGATATTGATCCAAACGGCTTATTAGAATACTCAGTGGTCTATACTGACCGCGCCCTAAACCACATGTCAAAAGTCTTTCAGCAAGTCATGAACGACTTATCTAGCGACTTAAAATCAGTCTATAACGCTGATGCCGTTGCCATCGTTCCTGGTTCTGGTACTTATGGGATGGAAGCCGTGGCGCGTCAATTGGCCAATGATGAAGATTGCCTGATTATCCGTAACGGTTGGTTTAGCTATCGTTGGACGCAAATTTTAGAAAAAGGCAAAATTGCCAAGTCGTCTACAGTATTGACTGCCAATCGTGAAGAGGGTGATACCCCAAAGCCGTTTTTTCCAGTTGCTATCGATGAAGCGGTTGCTAAAATCAAAGCTGAAAAACCAGCCATGGTTTTTGCTCCGCACGTTGAAACCTCATCTGGTATTATTTTATCAGAAGATTATATCAAAGCATTGGCCGAGGCCGTTCATAGCGTTGGCGGCTTATTAGTCATTGACTGTATCGCTTCAGGTTGCGTCTGGCTCGATATGAAAGACTTGGGCATTGACGTGCTTATTAGCGCGCCGCAAAAAGGCTGGAGCAGCACACCGGGCGCAGGTTTGGTCATGCTAAGCGACGCTGCGGTGCAAAAAGTAGACAGCACCGAGTCTGATAGCTTTAGCCTAGATTTAAAACAGTGGTTAAACATCATGCGCGCCTATGAAAATGGCGGTCATGCGTACCATGCAACGATGCCAACCGATAGCTTACGTCAGTTCCGCGATACCGTTAATGAGGCCAAAGAAGTGGGCTTTGATAAACTATGTGCGGCACAGTGGGAGCTTGGTAAGCGCGTCCGTGAAGTATTAGCTACTAAAGGTATTGAGAGCGTTGCGGCAGAAGGTTTTGAAGCGCCGGGCGTCGTGGTTGCTTATACCGAGCGTGATGATATGCATAAAGGGAGCGCCTTTGCTGAAGCTGGCATGCAAATCGCTGCTGGTGTACCGTTAAAAGTAGGCGAGCCTGATAACTTTAAAACCTTCCGCTTAGGTTTATTTGGTCTTGATAAATTGACCGATGTCGACGGTGCGGTACAGCGTTTTGAAAAAGCGCTTGATGAAGTATTGGCGAAATAGTTTAAATAATTACTATATTTATAATAATGACTGTATTTATTAAGCTGTTTTTATAGTAAAAAGGATACTGAGCCTGTGTAACGAGGGTTCAGTATTTTTTTACCTATTTATTATATTTTATTATATAATGTATTTATATAAAACGAATTTAAATCTGTATTTGATAAAAATTGGCTTAGGTAAACATTATGAGTATACAAATAGACTGGCAGGCATTTACGCCAATCTCCTTGGTAGGTGGTCTGATGCTAGGGGTGGCGACCGTTATTCTGCTATTGGGTATTGGTCGTATTGCGGGTATTAGTGGTATTTTCTCAAGTCTTTTAAAACCCAAGCGTGTCGAGATGTGGCAGGTGTTATTTATCGCCGGTCTTGTTATCTCGCCGTTATTATATCGTTTGGTCAATCCGTTACCAGTGATAGAAGTAAGTACTTCTATACCGTTATTAATTAGCGCAGGTTTGCTGGTCGGTTTTGGCACGCGTTTAGGTTCAGGCTGCACCAGCGGACATGGTATCTGCGGTAATGCGCGACTGTCACCACGCTCGATGGCGGCGACGGTGACCTTTATGTTGTTTGGTATTGTGACGGTTTATGTTGGTCGCCATGTCTTGGGCTTGATTTAAAAGTCATATAGGCAGTACGTTGCGAAGACAGCGATGAATATCGTTTATAACAGCTAGTCATAATAGATTGTTATAACAGCTTGGATTAATACATTAGGTGCGAGAAACAAACATGCTAAAAAATATAATTGGATTACTGGCAGGGTTATTATTCGGTTTTGGACTGCTGATATCAGGGATGACCGATCCTGCTAAAGTACAGGGTTTTTTGGACGTCTTTGGTGCGTGGGATATTTCTCTAGCACTGGTAATGGGCGGCGGTCTGGCGGTGGCGATAGTCGGCGTGCAACTGGCTAAGCGACAAAAGAATAGCTGGATTGGCACCTTGATTGAGATGCCAACCAAAACCACCATCAATAAAAAACTGCTAATCGGCGCGATGCTATTCGGTATCGGTTGGGGCTTGGTGGGTATTTGCCCAGGACCGGGTATCGTGCTGCTAGGTACAGGACAATGGCAAGCTTACGTCTTTATCCCAGCGATGATAATCGGCATGCTGGTCTATCAATGGCTTGAGCCAAAACTGAATTAGTCGTTTGGTTAATAATAGCTAAGCAAAAAGGTCAGCCTACATTCATTAGGCTGACCTTTTTTATGCTCAATTAATTATTACACAAAAAGCTTATACTGCATTGTCCTACGTGGTACTTGGGCTGACTTTTGGGGTCTCATGTGCCAATGATTTTGCCGCCTGACGCAGCTCAAATTTCTGAACTTTACCGGTGCTGGTTTTTGGGATTTCAGCAAAGATAATATATTTCGGTACTTTAAAGCCAGCTAAATGCTGCTTGCAGTGCTCCATCACATTATCGCGTTGTAAGGTGCTACCAGCATGAATCTCGATAAAGGCAACAGGCACTTCGCCCCATTTATCATGCGGCGCGGCGACGACAGCACAGCTTTGTACTTCAGGCATTTTATATAAGACGTTTTCGACTTCGATACTAGAGATATTTTCGCCACCTGAGATGATGATGTCTTTAAGCCTATCCATGATTTTGATATAGCCATCAGGGTATTTGACGCCCAAATCACCGGTGCGGAACCAACCATCAGCAAAGGCTTCTTCGGTCGCTTTACGGCTTTTTAGATAGCCTTTCATTACCATATTACCGCGCAGTGCCAGCTCGCCCATCTCTTCGCCATCAGCAGCAACCGGCTCAGTGGTGCCTTGTTTAAAAAGCTCAAAGCCTGTCATCAAATGCGACGTCACACCTTGGCGTGATTTTTTCTGCGCGCGAGCAGCGACATCAAGCGCATCCCATTCTTGTTGCTCAGCGCAGACAGTGACCGGCCCATAGACTTCGGTGAGACCATAAACGTGCGAGATATGAAAACCCATTGCTTCCATAGCAGCGAGCATGGTCTCAGACGGCGGCGCACCAGCGACCCAGCCTTTGACTTCATGGTTAATGGCTTCTTTATATTCAGGTTTGCCGCCAGCAATCATATTGTGTACTACCGGCGCTGAGCAATAATGCGTGACTTTATGCTTGGCAATCAGCTGCAAAATTAAATCAGCGTCAATCTTACGCAAGCAGATATTGACGCCCGCGCGCTCAGCGATGGTCCATGGAAAGCACCAACCATTACAATGAAATAATGGCAGCGTCCATAGGTACATCGGGTGCTTGGGCATATCCCAATCTAAAATGTTGGACACGGCATTGAGTGTCGCACCGCGATGGTGATAGACCACACCTTTGGGCTTGCCAGTGGTGCCAGAGGTATAGTTGAGCGCAATGGCATCCCATTCATCGAGAGGTTTTTCCCAATTATCCAAGCTGTCTGAGCTGGCGATTAATTCTTCATAGCTCATACGACCAAAACGTTCAATATCGAGCGCCGCATCGGTTGCATGAATAACGATGAGATTAGGAAAAGCTTCATCAATCATCTCAGCATGCTCAGCAAACTCGCTGTCTAAGATTAATACTTTGGCTTCTGAGTGTTGCAAACAAAAACTTAACGCATTGATATCTAGACGGGTATTTAAAGTGCAAAGTACGCCACCTGACATGGGTACGCCAAAGGCACACTCGACCATCGCTGGGGTATTTGGCATCATGACCGCCACGGTGTCATTTTTATCAATCCCCAATTTGCGCAGACCATCCGCCAATTGACGGCAACGATCGTAGGTCTGTTGCCACGTTTGCGTGAGGTTATTGTGTTCTAAATCGTCATAGATGATAGCGGTTTTATCAGGATAGACCTGTGCGCTACGGATGATGAAGTCAATAGGGGTAAGCGGTTGATAGTTGGCAGCGTTTTTGCCAAGACCGGTGTGGAAGTCTGTCATTAGGATAGTCCTTTATCGTCTTGCTAGTATTCGATGGTGCAGGGATTTAGCGAAGCGGTTGCTGATACTCAGTAAAACTCGTATTTCGCTGAGTATATGCTTTATATATCTAGCATGTCATAGCTCATGCTCATAGCGTATTTATATAACAATGCCCTAGCTATTATAGCCAATCGAACTAAAAATTGGGCAGGTTTTGTGGGGTTTACTTTGCTAAATGCCGTAAAATCGACTCATAAACCAAGTTGCTGAACATTCGCATCAATATATTGCTCACTCATCAGTCGCTTGTCCGCGTAGCTGATAAGAATGGCGGTGTGTTAGGATAACGGTAATGCTAAATCCCGCAGTTGAATAATTTTGAGAATCCCGATTGCTTTTAAATCGCTTAACTGTATTTATAAAGCCTAACTCTCTTTAGAAGTATTCCCACCAACCATTCATAAGGAAAATGATATGACCGCCAGCCGCACTGCCAACACCATTGAGACCGCCAGCACCAATGAGCACTATCCGCATTTGTTTGAGCCGCTCGATTTGGGCTTTACCACGCTTAAAAATCGCATGGTGATGGGCTCGATGCATACGGGGCTTGAAGACCGTTTTTATAATTACGGTAAACTGGCGGCGTATTTTGCCGAACGTGCGAAAGGCGGCGTGGCAATGATGATTACGGGCGGTATTTCACCCAATCGTGAAGGTTGGTTGCTACCGGCTGGCGGTACCATGAACACGCGCGCAGATGTCCTTAATCATCAACGCGTCACTCGTGCGGCGCATAAATATGACAGCAAAATCATCATGCAAATCTTGCACAGCGGTCGCTATGGTTATCATCCATTTGCAGTGTCAGCAAGCCCGATTAAATCGCCAATCTCACCGTTTAAACCCCGTAAGATGAGCATCAAAAACATCGAGCAAACGGTTAAAGATTACGCCCGCTGTGCAAAACTGGCTAAGCAAGCCGGTTATGATGGTGTCGAAATCATGGGTTCTGAAGGCTATTTGCTCAATCAATTTTTATCGCGTCATGTCAATAAACGTACGGATGAATACGGCGGTGACATTCAAAATCGTATGAAGTTTGCGGTTGATGTCGTTAAAGCCGTACGCGAAGCGACGGGTGAGGATTTTATTATCCTATTCCGCTTGTCAGTGATTGATTTGGTCAAAGACGGTAACGTCATGGATGAAGTCATTACTGTCGCTAAAGCCTTAGAAGAAGCGGGCGTCACCATTATGAATACCGGTATTGGCTGGCATGAAGCGCGTGTACCGACGATTGTCACCAGCGTCCCGCGTGCCGCCTTTGTTGACTTCACCGCTGAGATTAAAAAGCATATCAGCATCCCAATGATGGCAGCCAACCGTATCAATATGCCTGAAACCGCAGAAGACATCGTCGCTAGTGGTCAGGCTGATATGATTCAGATGGCGCGTCCGTTCCTAGCTGATGCGCATTGGGTGAATAAAGCCAAAAATGGCGAAGCAGATCGCATCAATACCTGTATCGCCTGTAACCAAGCTTGCCTTGACCATACTTTTGAGAATAAACGCTCGACCTGTTTGGTCAATCCACAAGCTTGCTATGAGACAGAATTGGTTTATAAGAAAACCAAAAAACCTAAAAAGGTTGCGGTTATCGGTGGCGGCGTCGCTGGCATGTCAGCCGCTCATGTTGCCGCGCTACGTGGTCATGACGTCACGTTATTTGAAGCGAAAGATATTTTAGGCGGTCAGTTTAACTACGCTAAGGTCATCCCGGGTAAAGAAGAATTCTTTGAAACCATTCGCTACTATATCAATGAGCTTGAGCACTTAGGCGTTGAGATTAAACTTAATACCAAAGTCGATAAAGCGATGCTAGAGAAAGCCAAATTCCACCATGTCATCGTCGCTACTGGTGTAGTACCGAGAAGTCTTGAAGGTAAGCTAGAAGGTGCTGATTTACCACAAGTGATGAGCTATGCTGAATTGCTTTCAGGTGAGAAGTCCGTTGGTGATACGGTCGCCGTCATCGGTGCTGGTGGTATCGGTTTTGACGTCAGTGAATATCTCACAGCTAAGCATGGTCAGCCGCTTGATGAGCTAGGTCCTGAATTACTAAAAGATCCAAACTATCGTCCAAAAGCGCAGTCTATCGAAGAGTGGCGTGAAGAGTGGGGCGTGACTAATGATACCAATTATCAAACCGAGGGCGGTCTGATTAAGCCGGAAGCCATCAAGCCGGTGCGCCAAGTATACTTGATGCAGCGTACCAAAGGTCGCTTGGGCAGTGGTCTTAATAAAACCTCGGGCTGGGTACATCGCGCTCACGTTAAATCGCACGGCGTCATCCAAGTATCAGGCGCCCAGTACGATAAAATTACCAATGAAGGCATTTGGATCACCAATAACCAAGGTCAAAGTCAGCTGCTCCGTGTCGATAGCGTCGTTGTCTGTGCGGGTCAAGAGTCAGTCGTTGAGCTGATGCCAAATGTTGGTGATGCACCAGACGCGCAATATCACTTAATTGGTGGTGCTAAGCTTGCTGCTGAGCTGGATGCAAAACGTGCGATTCGTGATGGTGCTGAGGTTGCGGCGAGTATTTAAAATTCTAATTTGAATTAAAAGTTTAAATTGAGAAGACGGCAGGGGAGAAATTTCCTGCCGTTTTTTTGTTAGGTAATGATGAGCTTTTTCGCTAATTCAGCTATTGAATTCTATCTTAAAGACTTGTTATTCTTAGGAGAAATTACCTTTAGGGAATAAACTATTTTATAAAGTTGCCTTAGGAAACTGCAAAGGCGCCGCCTGCTCAACTCCAAACACCTTAAAATCCGATTCAGCAAACGACTGTTGATTAGCAATCAGCTTAGCACCGCAGCTGGTGACATCACCGCCGCGCGCAATGGGCGCGCCATCAATGATAAAAGAGTCATCACCACTCACAATAATGGTGACCTTTTTGCATTTTTTACAGATGACTTTATCGCCTTTACGCGCGACAGGAATGCCGTTATGAGTGGTATGCGGTGAGCCGGAGATGACCGTCCCACCATGAGAGGTCTTTGCGCCGACGGTTATATAGGCTGCCATAGTGCTACCTTGGTTAAATATTTAAAGTTTGGATTTTCATAGCAGATCTATTATTTGCATCACATTATAGATGGCAAAAGCGCAAAATATCAAAATTAAGTTTATTTAAAGCTATAAATGATATGACAACCTTAGTCGGCGTAAAATATGAAAGCTTTTGATAACTTGACTGCAAGAGGAGGTTTAGTGTCTTTATTTATTATTAATAACGAGCAAAAATCTACCCTTCCATCTCTCCAAGCAACCATGCAGATACGTCATCAATCTGCGCTACCAAATCAGGATGCGCTTGCCCCAGCTCAGCAAGCTTGTCTTTTACTTCATGTCTATCATATTTGATATCTGTCAACGCCTCTTTTAATAGCTCAATCAACTCAACGTTTAGCGCGTCAGAGAAGATGACCACTTCGCGTATCACTGCTTGCTTCACATCAAGATGCAAATCAATAATACCCCAATCAAATCGCGTCTCGATATGATGGGTAAATTCAGGCGTCTTGCCAAAGCGCCAATCCCAATCTGCCATTTGCTGATAGTATTTATTAAGCGCAGGCTGCTTAGCGAGACTGGCTTCATCCAATTCTTCTATTGGCGCAGTGTAACCATAATCTTTGTCGCGATAGTATTCGCAAAACGCTTCGATAATTGCATCAGATAACGTCTCGTGATTGATGTCTTCATTAAACTCAACCAGATTAGCGACTCGCGCGCGTACAGACTTGATGCCTTTGGCTTTAAGCTTAAGTGGATGCGGATTAAGATAATCGCCCAGCTTTTGCATATTGGCATTGACTAGTAATGTGCCATGATGAAAGCTGCGATCAGCCGCGTGTTTAAAGGCGCTGCCTGATATTTTCTTATCACCGACTTGCATATCGTTACGACCAGATAACTCAGCGTCTATACCTAATTTTTTTAGCGCATTGATGATAATGGTAAAGTTCGCTTCTTGGTCGTAGTCGTCTTTAGGCGATAAAAAGGTAAAGTTGGTATTGCCCAAATCATGAAACACCGCGCCACCACCACTCTGACGCCGCGCCAAAAACACTTCGTCAGCTTCCATCTTATCGATTTTGCATTCTACCCATGGGTTTTGCGAGCGCCCAATGACCACGGTCTCGCTATTGCGCCATAAGAATAGCGTGTGCGAGTCAGGATTGAGGGTGTTAAATATCCAGTCTTCGGTCGCAAGATTAAACCAAGGGTTAGTCACGGCAGACTTTAAGATGCGCAGTTTCATTGTTTGTCCTTTTGGGCAGAAATTTTTAGTTTGGCTTTTATAAATAAGTACTGTCATTGTTGCCGATGCGAGGTTGGATTTCAATGGGGGTGGTAAGAGCGAGTGTACTTAATTTTTAAATTTTGACAAGCTAACTTATTTTGAGTCTTTCTGATATGATTACGATTGATATTAAGTAAAAAACGACATTAGTTCAAACCGGCTACCTAATACATAAGAAGAGATTTGATTATGGATGATAGAGTGAAAAATTTGGACACTCCCAAGAAATGTGAGGTTTTTGCTAAAAATGCTTTGCTTAAGGATAGAGAAGATTTGGCAAAACAAGCAAAAGAGCGTGCTATTGAACTAAAAGCTGAAGATTACGGTGCTGAAACATTAGCTGAGAGAGAAGCTATAAAGGCAGTCTATGCTTATGAGGAGGTGCTAAGTGCCAGAAATGGTAAGAAAACACGCGCATCTAGAACTTGGCCAATGATTCAAAAATACGGAATAATTAATGCTATCGAGCGCGCCGTTGATCGTAAAGCTGAGACAAAAGGTTATACCGCATTATTAGAAATGGGCTTGGAAGCCTATGCTTTCGAAGCAGTAATACTTCGCTATCCTGAACTGTTTTCCGAAAGTGCTGTAGAAATATCTCAACGACGAATGAGCGAGTGGAAAGAAAACGTTTAAAATATTAAGAGTAAACACAGTTCTAAATTAGTTGGAGAGTTACGCATGCAAATAGATTTAGCAAATTGGATATCTGTGTTTCTAGCTTTAATAGCAACGGCGTCAGCTGCAATAACTTACGCAGTCTATCGTTCCTCAACTGATCCAGAAGTTATTGTTTATGCTGATACAGATAAGAAGCGACCCTCACTTATTGTTTTAATTATTGAAAATATAGGTAAAGGTCCAGCAGAAAATATAACTTTTGAAACATCAAGAGGTCTACCTGAAAAAGCATTCAGTATAGAAGAACCTCAGATCATGCCAAAGACTATGGCATCTGGGCCTATTATAGATGGTATTCCGTTCTTAGCCCCTGGCCAAAAAATTATTATTTCTTGGGGACAATATGGAGGACTGAAAAAATATATGGGAGGGGATAATATTATAGTCAAGACTCAATATAGAAAAGCTAACTCTAAGTTTTGGTTTAGTAGATCATCTAGCTCATCTCAGCTTTTTGTTGAAGCATTTTATGGAACAGATATTTCTGACGCAAACTGGGATAAGAAAATTTCAGAAAGCTTAATAAAAACTAATGATCAATTACAAAATATTGATAAAGCAATTAAAAAATTAGGTTCAGGAAAAAGCTAGAATTTACTCACAAGTATTAGATCCCATATACAAGTTCCCATTAGCCTTACTCCTATTAATAGAAGCGTGTATATTAGGTCAGCGATAGCGTAACCCAGCATCTAATACTTGTCTAAAAAAAATAGCATTATTTCCACTCAAAAAGAACGCCATTCAAGAGCGTTCTAAATATAATCAGATCTAATAACCTCAACACCCTATCCAAAATCTTCCCTCAAAATACTCGCCATATTACGCTCAGCAAGTCCGGTGATAAAGACATATGGATTGACGCCAGCGCTACCGGGGATTAATGCGCCATCTTGCACGTAGATATTTTTATGCCCTTTGACGCGTCCAACTTCATCAGTCGCTTTGCCTAATACGCAGCCGCCGAGCGGGTGATAGCAGAAGTTATCGCCGAAGCCTTTGGTAAATAATAAGCTTGAAGTAGAGCCACCATTTACTTTGGCGAGTTTTTCGATCAGCTCTTTGGCAGCGTTTACCGAGTACTCATTTTGCTCGCGTTTCCAGTTGAGTTTGACGGTTTTAGTGGTTTTATCATAATAATAATTGCCGCGTTCTGGATTGTCAGTGATGGCGAGATATAGCGTTGTCCAAGTCTCAAGTCCCAATGGCAATGGCGCGAGTTCGGCAAAGATTTTGTATTTTGAGCCGTCTCTATCGCCGTCCCACATATTGATGCCTTTGACCGGAATGGTAGATTGGGTAGTGCCAGCAGCGTGGACGAAATTGCGACCGGTCATGATGTTACCGTTTGGTCCCCAATGTTGTCCGATATGTTCGTTTAGGTTGTTTAATTTGCCTTCCGCTTGGCTTTTAAGTAGGAGCTCTGAAGTGCCAGTACTGCCCGCATTTAGAAACAGTTTATCGCAAGTATAATGCTCAATTTTATCGATGCCGCCTGTAGTATTTAACACATGAACTTCTAATCTGAGTTGCTCGTTATCGAGCGCTTGAATAGTATTTACTTTGCGCAGGGTTTTCACCGTGACATTGCCTGTGGCTTCAGCGTCTTTTAGGTAGGTTAAATCGAGTGAATACTTGCCCGCATTGTTGCCATAAATCACTTCGCCGCCGAGTGCTGAGGCATAGACTTCGCCGCGCGCTTCCTTTTGCATATAATCAAAGTCATAGCTATTACCAAAGAACTCTGTTTTTAGTCCCGCTTTTGCTGCTTGGCGTTCAGCTGCGCGAGTGTATTCATAATGCTCGGACTCATTAAAAAACGATTCAGGGATTTTACTGACTTTCAGATTTTTCATGGCACGGGGAAAATAAGTATCGTACATCTCATTAGAATCAATCCAAGGAAACACTGCTTCAAAATGCGCGCGTCTTGGCTGAATGGCAATCGCGCCATTGACGATGGAGCCGCCGCCATAAGCACGCCCTGCGAATACTTTCATATCGTCGTATTCGATTAAATCCAAAACTCCCGGGTATTTTCTGATAGGAATTGGAATCGGGATAGGGGCGTTTGGCATATTGCTAAACCAGCTTGAGCGTTTATCGGCGCTAATCATTTTGCAAAAGGTATCGTGCTCGGGCGTTCTATCCCAGCGCATACCCATCTCAAGTATTAATACTTTATGACCTTTTTCGCTTAATCGTAGCGCTGATACCGCGCCGCCGTAACCACTACCGACGATGATATTGGAAAAGTGTCCAGCTTGAGTAATTTTGCTTGGTAGCTTTGGCTGCTTGGCAAGCGTTTGGCAACCACTCACCGCAGCGGAGGTGCTGATAGCCCTTAAGCTTAAACCCATGGCTTTAATCAGTTGGCGTCGTTGCATGGTGTATCCTAATTTGATATTTAAGCTAAAAAAAGCCCGAGTTGAATAATATTAGCTTTTGACTGTAAAGGTGCGCTTAGCCAAGCGAGCATCATATTAGCAAACATAGGTTGCGTTATTATTTCAGGCACACGATTGCTGTAATACTTATAGACAAATCGGGCTTTCGTTCATCGATTACTCTTACCAGTTTTTAGTCAATCACTTAGCCAGTTACTTAGTCAATTATTTTTATAGTAAGGCGTAAACTTGACCAAATAGGGAATTTCGCTTATTATCTTGTTTCAATGTACTAGAACACAAATACATTAAAATATTCTTATCATTAAAAACGCTAAATAATTCGGCAAAGACAACAATAGTAGTAATTAATTTAAAACAATAAGGCTTAACTATGACAACGCAAAATACCGCCACTGGCTACGGTTTACATCAATCCATCTTGCCGAATAGCGAGGGTCTATATGGTGAGTTCGGTGGCAAAATTGCTCATCCCGAGCTTGCCAAAGCCATGAGCGAGATCGAAGTAGGTTTTCGTGAAATTATCAAAGACGACGACTTTATCAAAGAGATGAAGCGCTTGCGTGAGACTTATGTTGGTCGTCCAAGTCCCATTTATCATGCGCAGCGTTTGACCCAGCATTGCGGCGGCGCGCAGATTTATTTTAAACGTGAAGATTTAAACCATACGGGCGCACACAAAATTAATCACTGTTTGGGTGAAGTGTTATTAGCTAAGAAATTAGGCAAAAAAAAGGTGATTGCGGAAACGGGTGCGGGGCAACATGGCGTAGCGTTGGCAACGGCAGCGGCCTTGATGGGGTTGGAGTGTGAGATTCACATGGGTGTGGTCGATATTAAAAAAGAACATCCAAACGTCAGCCGGATGAAGATTTTGGGTGCCAATATCGTACCAGTCTCACGCGGTGCTGGTACGCTAAAAGAAGCAGTCGATAGCGCTTTTGAGACTTATTTGAATGAGCTTGATACCAGTATGTTTGCGATTGGATCGGCATTGGGACCAGCGCCATATCCTGAAATGGTCAGCTACTTTCAATCGGTGGTCGGACATGAAGCACGGGCGCAGTTCTTAGCGACGACGGGTAAGCTGCCTAATAAGGTGGTCGCTTGTGTTGGCGGCGGCTCCAATGCTATTGGCATGTTTAGCGGCTTTTTTGATGATGCAGAGGTACAAAAAATCGGCGTGGAACCTGCAGGTGAAGGCTTGGATACGCCCAATCATGCGGCTACAATGTCGCTTGGCGTCAAAGGCGAGATTCATGGGTTTAAGTGTTATGTATTGCTCGATGAAAAAGGCGAGCCAGCACCGGTACATTCGATTGCCTCTGGTCTAGATTACCCGGGAGTTGGACCACAGCATTCGCATTTACGAGATTTACAACTGGCTACGTATGAATCAGCGACTGATGCAGAATGTTTAGAAGCCTTTATGGCGCTATCACGCCTTGAGGGTATTATCCCTGCTTTAGAGTCGGCACATGCTATTGCTTATGCGATGAAAATCGCCAAAGATATGTCAGCGGATGAGACGATTTTGGTTAATCTATCAGGGCGCGGCGATAAAGATATTGATTTTATTTTGGATAAGGTAAAGCTATAAAAAATCTGCAAACAGTATAAAAAGACAACAGCTCTCAAGCGTTTAACCAGTTATCATCGTGGTTTTTTTAACGTCTAACGCTTGATAGGATTCACCCATGTCCAACCGCGACCTCATTATTTTTATGACACTGTCCTTTATGTGGTCGCTGTCTTTTATTTTTTACCGTATCGGCGTGCCAGAATTTGGCTCGCTAGCGTTTGCCAGTTTGCGGGTGGTATTTGCCGGTTTGGTGATGCTGGTTTTTGTCTTAATCAGCTCAAAAAACAGAGCAGGCATACGTGATAACTGGAAAGTTTTGACCCTAGTCGGACTGTTTTCTGCCGCTATCCCTTTTATCCTGTTTGCCTTTTCAGCGCGCTCGGTCAATGCTGGGGTGTTGGCGGTGCTTAATGCGTCCGTACCGATGATGAGCGGTTTTATCGCCAGCACCTTTTTTAAAGATCGACTGTCAAAAAAACAAATTATCGGCTTAATCATTGGCGTTATCGGCGTGATTATTTTGATGAGTGAGAACTTATTTGGCGGCAGCGGGCAGGGCGCTGAGTCAGGCTCAGGGTTACTGCCGATGGGCTACGCATTATTGGCCTGTGTCGGTTATGCCGTCGGCGCCAATATCACCAGAAACTATTTATACGATGTCTCGCCGGTGGCGATTACCGCAGGCTCGCTTATCATCGCCAGTATTATCATGCTGCCGATAGCGGTTTATGAGTTTCCCTATGGCAAAACCATTAGCCTCACTGCTTGGACGTCAGTGATTTGTATTGGCGTCTTTTCAACCGCCATCGCGCTGATTTTTATGAATCAATTGATTAAAAGTATCGGTCCGATGCGAGCGACCAGTATTACCTTAGTGATTCCGATTTTTGCCATTATTTTAGGCTATCTGCTGCTTGGTGAGGCTTTAGACACGCCAGCGATTATCGGCTCGGTGGTGATATTGTTTGGTACCTATCTGTCTTTGGAATTGTCTATCAAAAATATGCTGAAATCCTAAGATATTGATTTTTTCTAATTGATAAATAGCCTTTTAATCAATGGCGCTTAATTAACACCTTCTACCATAATAAATTGAATGGGAAAGGTAATGATGTCAAACGCCTTGGCAAATGGCATCAGCGCTTTCAGCCTTTTTTCTTCTGCTAATGCTTTGTCTGGTTGATAATGATAAAACTTTAGCGTGGTCGGTTGCGGCAAGCGATAGGCGAGCGTTTCGATATTTTTCACCGCCGGAGCCACCGTCACAGGAAGGCGCCAGAGATTTTTTGTACAGCGTGTCATACCACCTGCAAAACCATCATGACAAGTAAAATCAAACCCTTCAAGTTTAGCCGTTTCACCGGCGGCTAGTAGATGGGTCGGTTTTTCAAACCATAATATGGTGGCAATACATCCTTGCGCTGAGGTGCATCCTTGCTCGCCTATTCTTATTCTAAAATATGGCGCATTGAATGCCGGCATGGGCTTAAAGGAAAAATAAGCCAAATCTACTTGCTCTAAAATATCAATAAACTCACGATCTCTCTTGGCGCTCTGCACCAAATAGCTGCGCTTTTCTCCGGCAAATACAATCGCATGCTCAACGCCTTGAATAGGCGCGGCGGGCTTACCGACAGCAATAATCGTGTCGGTAAATTGCTCATCGGCCACCCATTTGGCATCTTCTTGTACCATCAATTGATAATCGAGCTTTTCGCTGACGATACAACCGCTTAAGCCTAAAACTAATGAGCCAGCTAAACATAGTTTGGAAAGTGATTTTGACATTATATTTTTCTCTGCTTAATACAATAAAAGGCAATCTAGAGACTTGCTAAGTATGATATTAAGCCAATTTTTCATAAATAAGTTGACTAATTTGCTAAATGGATACAAGTAACGCATTAAAGTTTTAGCGAAAAAAATTAGAGAAGCGTTAAGAGCTTAACCTTTGTCGCTGTTCAATTAAATAGAGAATCCCATAAAGTTGCTGCTGATATATTGACAAAGGTCGACATTCGCTATTTAATCTAGAAACCAATGCCAACTATAAAAAGTGTAAATAATTTTATGGTTTGGTTGTGTTTTTAACTGACAAAAGGATATTGTCATGAGCGCCCAGCTGTTTTTAGGATTTATGAATTCTGCTACCCTTTCTCGTTCTCCGCGCTATTTGCTCACTGCCGGCTCTTTGACGGCGTTAAGTCTCGCCATCAGCTCAGCGCATGCCGCTGGCATCGAATACAGCAAACAATCGGTCGCGCCTTTTTTTGAGCCGGGTAATTATGCCGAGCTATCTTATGCGTATGTTGACCCAAAAATTGAAGGCACCGATGCCGCTGGTAATAAAATCGGCGACATGATGGATGACTTTGATTTACCCGGAGCCGCTATTAAAATCGCCCCGACAGCCAATACGGCATTGGCAGTAATTTACGAGCAACCCTTTGGTGTTGATACCCAATATCCAGCAGGGAATATATTTAACAATAGCATGGGCACGACCGAGGCGCGAGTAGAGACAACTGGTATCACGCTTTTAGGCGGCGGTAAGATTAGCAATAATGTCTGGTTATATGGTGGTCTTGAATACCAAACGCTAAAAGGCAAAATTACTGGCGCGCAGCCAGTCGGTCTGACTACTGCAGTGTCACAAGTCGGAGAGGTCTTGGGTTTGTCTACGGCTGATTATTATAATTTGGTAGATAAGCAAAATAACGGTACGATTACGCCAGATGAGTCTGCTACTTTAGATATGGTTAATGGCTTGGCGAGCACGGTAGCTGAAGCACCGACCTATTATACGTTAGACTTTGAAAACGAAAGCACGCTCGCGCCAGTGATTGGTATGGCGTATGAAAAGCCAGAGATTGCCTTGCGTGCAGCATTAACGTATCGCGCGCCCGCCAAATATCAGGTATCTGGGGTAGAAAACCTGCAAGTTATTTTGCCGCCTATCGCTGGCGGTGATGATGTAACACCGGGACCAGCTACTGACGAAGTTGCCTTACCGTTAGCGGGTAAGACCGAAGTTAAGATGCCGCAGTCAGTCAATTTAGATTTCCAAACCGGCCTCAGTGAAAAGTATCAGCTTTTAGGTATGGTCAACGCGCGCTGGGTAGATTGGAGTAACTTTAGTGTTGCCCCGCCTTTGGCATCGTTATCAACACAAGAGCCACTAGCGGCCTATAAAAAAGACGGTTATGCGGTTGAGGTGGCATTGGGTAAGCAGTTCAATCCAAAAGTTTCAGGCGAAGTACGCTTGGGTTATGACCATGGCACCGGTGCGCCGCTCAGTTTATTGGGACCTTATGACTCTATCAAAAGCTTAGGATTAAGCGCGCAATACAAATTGACCGAGCAGCTTAATGTTTCTGCGGGCGGTCAATATATGTGGTTTGAAGGCGGTCCAGTCGATACCAAGGTTGATGGTCGCGTGGCCAATATCGATGATGGAACGGGCTACGCACTTGGCATGAAGCTTGGTTATCATTTTTAAAAAATAACTGAGATTGTTTGTTAAAAATAACGATTAGAAAAAGCACTTACTTTAAAAAGCAGGTGCTTTTTCCTTGCTTGCTGTTATCACAGAGGCTACGAAAAATTCATCCCAGTCGCACTGTATCGATTTTAAAGTAATTCTACTATATCTTGGCAAAACAACCCTTCCAAGCATTCTCGATTATCACCCTCAGTATGCCAAATGGATGGAATCTGCATCGCTTGATTTAATCGATAATAGGTCATTGACCTATAGTGCATCCCGTCACCATCTTCATCGGTACTAGGCGCTGGATAAAGCTGTTGACGTTCGCTATCGGATAGCGCCATAAAATTAAGATAGTTTTTTGCATCTTTTGCCAAGATACTATTAGGTCGTTTTGTGAGCGCGACCATCGTCTGCTTATACTCTGGTTCTAGAAACTCACGAATGTCATCATCCGTCCATCCGGTATTGTCTGAGCCAAAAAATAAGTAATAGCGATACGAATCTAGTAGCATCTTTGCATCTTGTACAGCGTAGCCATTTGGATAACGCGTTATATAATCTTCCCAAAATACCGCACGCTCAACCAACTCTTCAAAAGAGGTAGTAATGGCGGCATCACTCAAAAAAATGTCTTGATTATCCTTTGCCATCCGCTGGATAAATGCTTTTTGGTCTTGGCGCAAATAAGGGGTAAAAATATCTGCCATTGCTTTCAAATCATGATTAAAGGCATAGTAACCTTCGCCTAAATTGTAAACTCTAACATCAGCATCATTTTGGATGAGGCCAATCAAGTAGCGTACGCGTGGGCTCAGATTGTTTAGTTTTTCTTCCGCTACTTTTTCGCCTTCCTCTAAGGCATTCATCACGTCAAAAAAATCTTGGTCAAATTCTGAATCACTAATATCAGTTTCCTGCCATAAAAAACGCTTATACATCGCTTGATAATCTTTTAGCAGATTTAAGACTTCGGCATTACTGGCTGTTGGCAAACAGGCTGTTAATTGTTTTTGGATGGCATAAATAGCGTCAATCTTGCTGCTGTTATCCACTTTTCCCATGGATTTACTCAATGCTAAGCAGGTTTTTGCATCTAGCGCTGAGTCTGTTGCGGTAGTCGTTTTGGTTGCTGATTTTTCTAAGGATGCCTGCTTATTGACTTGTTCTGTATTTTTCGCCTCATTTGCTTCAGATAACGCATCTGATTTGGGTTGGCAAGCGCTCACACCCACGCTCACACCCAAGAGGAAAATTAGCCCTATCGTAAGTGATAATATGGTTTTTTGCATGGACTCTATCCCTTAAGTAAATGCCAAAAAAGTGAAGACTAATAATGGTGATAGTTATTTAAAAAATTGGCAAAAGAAGAGTGAGTGGCGCATATAACGTTTAATAAAATTTCCACTGATTTTATTATCTTAATACCTTTATAAGGTCACATAAATAATAGCGTTTAAAAGACTGAAAATATACTTGTGTCGGTGTTTTTGTTTGTAAGTTTTACTTGGAATCTTCCTCTCTACCCCCTATAAAGAACACGGCTGATAAATAGACGGCTTCATAATGATAAGTGACAATATGATAAGTGATAATGACAAGCGCTATTTATCAATATTTAACCACTGTTAAATCCGTATTTTTATAACAACAAACAAGGCATCTCATGGCACACGATAACTTATTCGAACCCGTAAAAATGGGCACTCAAACTCTAAAAAATCGCATCATCATGGCACCGTTGACCCGCTTACGTGCGGTTGAACCGGGCGATGTTCCTACGGCGTTAGCAAGTGAATATTATGCGCAGCGTAGTGGTGCAGGATTGGTCATTACCGAAGCGACGCAGGTATCTTTTCAAGCAAAAGGCTATGCGGGCGCGCCCGGTATCCATACCGAAGACCAAACGACGGCATGGAAAACCATCGTTGATAATGTCCATGCTAAAGGCGGCAAGATTGTCGTCCAGTTATGGCACACGGGTTTGGTCGCCCACGAAAGCGTCCAACCAGATGGCAAAGCGCCTATCTCAGCGTCTGATATTGATGTTGGTGTACGTACCTCATTGCGTGACAGTAATAATCAAGCGATTCGCGTTGCTGCCACACCGCCACGCCCAGCCACACTTGAGGAAGTGCAGCAAGTTATCGCTGACTTTGGGCTTGCGACCAAAAATGCCAAAGAAGCAGGTTTTGATGGCGTAGAGATTCATGGCGCGCATGGTTATTTGTTGCATCAGTTTTGGGTTGAGCAAACCAACCAACGTGATGATGAATATGGCGGTAGCCGCGAGAATCGTGCGCGTTTGACCCTTGATGTCATCGATGCTTGTGTCGCTGCGTGGGATGCTGACCATGTTGGTATTCGCGTATCACCGCTTGGTACGTTTAATAATGTCGAAGCGGGCTACAATGAAGACGAGAATATCTGGCTCATTGAGCAGATTAATAAGCGCGGTTTGATGTATCTGCATCTCTCTGAGCCTGACTGGGCAGGTGGTACGCCTTATAGTCCTGAATTCCGTCAGCGTGTTCGTAATGCTTTTGGGCAGATGATTATTGCTGCTGGTGGCTATACCGCTGAAAAAGCAGAGCAGAACATTAAAGATGGCTATATCGATGCGGTGGCTTTTGGTCGTGACTATATTGCTAATCCTGACTTAGCGGAACGTATCCGTGAAGGTGCGCCGCTTAATGAGCAACATCCGCAAACGTTTTATGGTGGTGGTACGGAAGGCTATACCGATTATCCGTTTTTAAACCAAGCATAAATGTTGATCGGATAGCTGTCTTTAAATTGGCTTTATTGATTAGGATAAAGTGACAGTGCATAAAAAAGCCACCCTGCGATAATCAGCAAGGTGGCTTTTTTAATGGGTAATATTTGACTATTTACCAAAGTTACCCATTTGGTAATCACGAAACGTTTGCTTTAACTCCGCTTGGGTATTCATGACAAACGGACCGTAGCCTGCTACTGGCTCACCGATAGGTTCACCACTTAATAGTAATAACTTAACCGTACTTGGCGCTTGTTCATCATCGGAGAGCTTAGGGTATGTTAGCTTAATGCTATCGCTTACCTGCGTTGCTGATGGTTCATTGGCAGCATTGATATCAGAATCAAGATCAGTATCAGTTGGCGTGGCAAACTGAATCAGACTGCCTGCGCTCACTGGCGTATCGTTAATCAGTAGCGTACCTTCTTGTACCAATATCATGACATTATGGCTGTTTGGCACTTGCAGCGTCGTTGAGCCAGCGCTATGTAGTTCGATATCCCACATATTGATAGGCGTAAAGGTACTTGCCGCGCCTGTCGTATCTTGCCACTCACCTGCAATAATCGCTGCTTTACCTATCTCATTTCCGTTTTCATTATCGGTTAAATTAACGATAGGTAAGTCATCGCGTTTCAGCGTCTGATATTTGGGCTCAGTCAGCTTATGGGCGCTTGGCAAATTGACCCATAATTGCACCATGCTAAAAGGACCGCCACGTTGGCCAAAGGCTGGCGAGTGGAATTCTTCGTGCATAATACCGCGCCCTGCGGTCATCCATTGCACACCGCCTTCTTGGATAACCCCATAACCACCGGCCGAATCAGCATGGCTAATCTCGCCGGCATAGGCAATCGTTACCGTCTCAAAACCTTTATGCGGATGCTGCCCGACGCCGTGCGGCTGCGTCTTATAGTTTGGATTTGGGGCAAAATTGGTCGGCTGACCATAGTCTAATAATAAAAATGGGTCAGTATGACGATGATTAAAATCAGGACTATCATCTAGGTGATTGAACAAGGTTTTGACATAAAAACCGTCGCCGACCCAATGCGGCTCTTTATCGCCATGAATATGTTTGATGGAACGCATTGAACACCTCGTAAGCCTAAGCGTATTAATAAATACCCATCTAGTTAACGGTTATTCTTTAGCCACAATTATCTAACACGAGTTATTTAAATGCTCATGATTAAATAATAATGCTTCAATAATAATGTTCTGCTAACTATTAAGTAATTCTAAATTTATATGAGTCTATATAATGATTATATTCACAATTATCAAGCGTTTAGTGGTTTCTATCTCATTTGGATAACCTGCGTTTAGATAACTGGTGTTTGAATAGCTGTCGTTTGAATTAAAGGTATGCATTAATATCAAACCACTTCACCGCAAACAAAACCGCTGGCCCACGCCCATTGAAAGTTATAGCCGCCAAGCCAACCGGTGACATCGAGCACTTCGCCGATAAAATATAGCCCGTCTTGATGTTTGCTTTGCATGGTCTTTGACGAAACTTCATCGGTTGTGATACCGCCGCGTGTGACTTCAGCCGTTCGATAGCCTTCGGTGCCAGACGGTTTCAGCTGCCAGCCATTGAGTGTTGCGCCAAGCTCTATCAAGCGCTCATCTTTAATATTGGCAAGCTCGGTATCTTTGATATCGTCCCACAAATGCGTTTGTAGCGCTGCCAGCAGTTTTTTCGGCAAAGCATTGTCGGTATTGTCCGCCAAAATCGTCCGGATAAGCTGGCGTGGGTGTGATTTTTTATGGGCAAGAAAAAGCACCGTCATATCTACATCAGGCAGCAAATTGATGCTGATGGTTTCGCCGACATGCCAATAGTTGGACAGTTGCAGCATAGCCGGACCAGAAAGTCCGCGATGGGTAAAGAGCAGCGGTAGCTTAAAGGAGATGCGCTCATTACTGGCAATCATCGGCAGACTGATACCGGCAAGCGTGCGAATCAGCTCACCGGTTTTATCGGTAAAGGTAAAAGGTACAAGGCTGGCATCGGTTGCTACCAGCGTATGTCCAAACTGCTGCGCAAGCTCGTAACCAAATCCGCTCGCGCCGAGTGTCGGAATCGATAAGCCGCCCGTCGCTACCACGAGCGACTCGCAGCGATAGCTGGTTTGCGGCAGCTTGCTTTGATTGCCGCTGTCTTTTCTCTCTTGTTTTTCTTTTTTACTGAGGCTTTTACTGGTAATTAATTCAAAGCGAGATTTTTGATTATTTTCGTGAGTTTTTACTTGTTCGATGTGGGTATTGAGTCTGACTTGCACACCCACGGCGGCGCATTCATCAAGGAGCATGGTTAAAATATCTTGCGCCGAATCATCACAAAATAGCTGCCCGTGCTCGCGCTCATGGTAAGGGATTTTATGCTGCTCAACCATGCCGATGAATTCCCAACTCGGATAACGACTGAGCGCTGATTTACAAAAATGCGCATTGCTACCGATAAAATGCTCAGGCTCGACAAAGTAATTGGTAAAGTTGCAGCGTCCGCCACCTGACATGAGGATTTTTTTACCGGCTTTATTGGCATGGTCGAGCACCAAGACGCGGCGACCACGGCGACCAGCGGTGAGCGCACAATATAACCCTGACGCACCAGCGCCGATGACGATGACATCATAGTGATTGTGTGATGGTGCATTGCGGGTATTTTCCATGACGATATGTTCCAAAAAGCGAGAGGTTATAAAGGTTAAAATAAAAGGTAGCTATAAAGGCAGTAATAAAAGTAGCTATAACATTAACAATAAAATTAGCAGTAAAACAAATAGTAGATTTTGAGGCAAAAAAATAGCAGGCTACTGAGTATAGCTTACCGCTATTTTTAAGCCGATCTTTAGGCTAGCCATTGTCCATGTTTTCTTTCAGCTTACAAGGATTAAATAAGGCGATGAGAGATTCTCTATGCACTGAAAACTGCCAAAGATTCTAAAAATGCAGGTATAGAGAATATTATTGAATAATCAATCGATTCATCAAGATATGTAATGCTTTATCAAGTATACAGCTGTGCAGCGGAATTGTTGTGATTCACGGTTGATGTCTTGCAACCCTCGCGCTTATTTGTCAAACTATCCTTAGGTGTCACATTATGGAAGATGACGCTTATCACCTGTAGCAGCGATTGTTGTTTGACGACTGGTGTTTGACGTCAGTCGCTTCATGAAAGCCGCTACCGGTCATAATAATTAGAAAAGGATGACTACGATGACTCAGAAATCATTTCCTATCACGGCTGAATTTGTCGCCGCTGCCAATACCACCGCTGAACAATACACTAAAGAATACCAACAATCCATTGCGTCACCTGAGGCAAACGATGCCTTTTGGGCGAAGCGTGCCGAGCTGATTGATTGGATAAAAAAGCCCACCAAAATTAGCAATGTTAATTATGATTTAGAAGATTTTCATATCAAATGGTATGAAGATGGTGAGCTGAACATTTCAGTCAACTGCCTTGACCGCCATGTTAAAAATAACCCCTATAAACCGGCGATTATTTGGGAAGGTGACCATCCGTCACTGCATAAAATTATCTCATTTAAAGAGCTGCATGAAGCGGTTTGTCGCCTAGGCAATGCCATGCGCAAACTTGGGGTCAAAAAGGGCGATCGCGTCACTTTATATATGCCTATGATACCAGAAGCAATGGTGGCAATGCTGGCGTGTACCCGCATTGGGGCGGTGCATTCGGTGGTGTTTGGCGGCTTTTCTGCTGAGAGTTTGGGTAACCGTATTATTGACAGTCAGTCTAAACTGGTCATTACCGCTGACGAAGGTATCCGTGGTAATAAGCGCACGCCGCTCAAAGCCAGTGTCGACCGCGCTTTAGACATGGATGGCACCGATAGTGTGACCAACGTCATTGTCGTCCATCGTACGGGCAATTCTGTACCAATGAGTGGTCGCCGCGATGTTTGGTATCACAGTTTGGTCGATGGTGAATCAAAGCATTGCGAACCTGAAGTGATGAATGCCGAAGACCCGCTGTTTTTGTTATATACCTCAGGCTCAACCGGCAAGCCCAAAGGCGTGTTGCATACCACTGGCGGTTATATCACTTATGCGCTTTCTACCTTCCGTGATGTGTTTGATATTAAAGAAGACGATGTCTACTGGTGTACCGCGGATGTCGGTTGGGTGACGGGTCATACCTATGCTACTTACGCGCCGCTTGCCAATGGCACGACGACCGTTATGTTTGAAGGGGTACCAGAATATCCAACGTGGGCGCGTATCGGTCATATTATTGATAAACACCAAGTCACGGTCTTGTACACAGCACCGACGGCGATTCGCGCCATGATGAAAGAGGGTGATACCTTTGTCCGTGAGTCAAATCGTTCAAGTTTGCGCTTGCTCGGCACCGTTGGTGAGCCGATTAATCCGGAAGCGTGGGATTGGTACTATCATGTTGTCGGCGGCGGTAAATGTCCGATTGTCGATACCTGGTGGCAGACGGAAACCGGCGGTATTTTACTGGCGCCGATACCGGGCACGGTAGATATGAAACCGGGTGCGGCGATGAATCCCTTGTATGGTATTGTACCCGTCGTCGTTGACGGTGATGGCGAGATACTCGAAGGCTCGGCCGAAGGCAACCTTGCAATTAGTGGTGGTTGGCCGGGGCAGATGCGTACCATTTATAATGATCATGAGCGCTTTTTAAAAACCTATTTTACAGAATATCCGGGCTACTACTTTACGGGTGATGGCGCGCAGCGAGACGAAGACGGGCACTATTGGATTACCGGACGGGTAGATGACGTGCTCAATGTCTCAGGACATCGATTGGGCACCGCAGAGATTGAAAGCGCGGTAGTCGCGCATCCGGCGACCGCTGAGGCGGCTATCGTTGGTATGCCGCACGACATTCGCGGTATGGGTATTTGCGCCTTTATTATTCTAAAATCGGGTGAAACTGCCACCGAATCACTAAAATCAGAGCTGAACCGCCATGTGCGTATGGAGATTGGTCCGATTGCCAATTTAGATGCTATCTATATGGTCAATGTGTTACCCAAGACGCGCTCTGGGAAAATCATGCGCCGTATCTTGCGCAATCTTGCAGCAGGGCAATATGTTGGACTGGGTGATTTATCAACCCTTGCCGATAGCACCGTTATCAATGAGCTAGTTGATGTGGTGAAAGCTGAACGCGGAGACTGATAGTAGCTATTAGATAGCTATCTAATAGGTATCGAATAATTATCGATAGATAAAATAGTCAAAAGTAATTTTTTAGCGCCAATAGCAAATACTTAGGCTTATAAATAAGCTTTTATAAGTGTAAGTGAAACAATAAAGAGCCATGTTAGCAAAAATAGCATGGCTCTTTTACGTAGACGTTATTGATATTGACCGGCTTTAAAGGTTCAATATATTTAACATAGCTGCGCTGTTTTATGGCTCCAGCTTCTATGGTTTCTATAGTCAGTTCAAGATAAAAGAGGCACGTTCAAAACAATCTTCTGCTGGTATAAATTTTCCTCGCTTACTGTGCACTTCGCACTCCAGAAGCTTCGAAAAATTCATCCCAGCAGCACGGTGTTTTTTTACATTGAATCTACTATATTTTGCTCCCTATTTTATAAGGTTTACTGTCATTATGCCTGACTCTTCTTTGCCGCTTGCTCAGACATCATCGCCGAAAATTGCCATTATTGGTGGCGGCTTAACGGGCTTATTTACCGCAACCTTATTAGAGCGTGCTTTTAGCCAAATGAATAACCAGCAAATTAATCACCAGCAAATTAATGTCAAAGCCTTGATACCAGAAATTACTATTTTTGAAAAGTCGCGCAGCGTCGGTCGTTTAGCGACTCGTTATCGCACCGATAGCCACACTAATAAAAACTGGCAATGGGCATTTGGTGCGCAGTTTTTTACCGCCAAGAGTACAAGCTTTCAGCAGTTTATTGAGCCTTGGATACAGACAGGTTTGCTACAGCCTTGGTGCGCGCAAGTAGTGAGCTTAACGCCAATAGATGCGAATAATCAGACAGCTGATATTCAAGCTAGAGAGCAATGGAGTAGGGTTCAGGCGCGCTATATCAGCACGCCAAAAATGACCAGTTGGGGGCGAGCATTAGCCGATGAGTTACAGTATACGACCATAACATTTAAAACCCGCGTCGTGGCTTTGGCAGAATATAACCAAACTCTCGCTAATAAAGTCAGCAAAAAAACCAGTCAGAAAACCGAGTTATTTAATGAAGACGGCAACAGTCTTGGCAGTTTTGATTGGGTCATTTGTACCGCACCAAATGCTCAAGCTGTAGAGCTGATGGCAAATAGTGGTTTTTCTGAATTAGCAAAAATCACTGAGCCACAAATGCAAGCCTGCTATAGCTTGATGCTTGGCTGGGATGATAAGCAGCCATTGCCTGAATCATTAAAGTATCAGGAAATGGTATGGGATGTAGCGTATGTGCAGGATTCTATACTTGATAGAATCTTTATCGAGCAGCAAAAGCCTGCCCATGATGAGCTATTACCCAGTATTACTATTCATGCGCGCAATGATTGGTCAGAGCAGCACGTTGATGCCGATATGGATACGATAAAAGCGCAGTTATTAGCAGCCGCCAAGCAAGCTTTAGGTTGGAATGCAGACAGTACACCAAGCCAAATTGACTGTCATCGCTGGCGTTATGCTGCGACCGTCAAGGCTTCTAATACAGATTCTAATAATACAGATGCTAATAAAGAAGCAGTAGGCATATTGGTCGATAACGAGCAGCAATGGATTGTCAGCGGCGACTGGTGCGGGCAGGGCAATATCGAGAGCTGTTATCAGATGGCAACACAAACAGTGGCAAGGATTTACGCGCACTCATTAATTAGTGCGGGTTAAGTCATCTGTGCGAACTAAATAAAAGGAGGTAGGACGCCATGTTTGGATTTGATATCGATATAGAGCTGATGCAATATCATTTTTTTCAATTGGGTATTGCCTTTATTCTCTCCCTACCGATTGCCCTAAACCGTGAAATGAAAGACAACGGCGCAGGGCTTAGAACCTTTCCGCTCGTAACGATTGCTTCCTGTGCTTTTATGCTTGTAGGCATGGATATTTATGATTCAGCTGGGGAGGCGAGAATCATGTACGCCATTATCACCGGTATGGGCTTTATCGGCGGTGGGGCGATTTTTAAAAACGAAGAAGGCTCAAAAGGCACGGCAACGGCAGCCAGTCTTTGGAATACGGGCGCTATAGGTATCTCGGTCGCCTACGGTCGCTATGAGATTGCCATTATTTTATCTTTTGTGGGCTTTTTAATTTTGCAGTTCTCAGAGCCATTTAAATCAAAACATAAGCTTTAATGCTTGATAGTATTTAGCGGTATTTAGTTCTGCAAGATAGCAGTACCAGACTATATTTAGCTATAGAAATGTTTAAGCATTGATAATGCTAAAGCGCAGGCAAAAAAAGAGCCCACGAAGGAGGTGTCGTGGGCTGAGGAAAACTTATCATGCGACCGAGTTACTTTTGCTATTAACGATTTTGATGTAAACGAGTCACAAATAAATTGATCAAGATTTATTATTGTTAATATAAAGATGATGTCAGAATCCGCTATTTCAAGAATTTCTTACATCTGCTTACAACTATCAGTGTACAACTGTATTTATTTGACCATGATAACCGAAAATGGCTGATTTACCTAGTTTGCTTACATGTCATTACGTTTTGAGGGCGTTATACCTGCCTATATTGTCAAGAAGTAGTAAAATAATAAGGCTATTATAAATCTCTATTTATAAGCGTTTATTGGTCAAAATAAAGGGTAACGAATCAAAGCCAAAACCAACCTATAGAGATGGCATGACGCCATGCCGTAAAAATGCTAAGCTAACCACATTCTTATCGTTCACTATCAACTGGGTTTGCCATGACCGAGAGTACACAGCTGCACACGCCAGAACAAAAACCGCTACCGGCGCAAAATGATAAAAGTATTTTTAATCTGCCCAATAATCTAACGATTGCGCGTATTTTAATGATTCCGCTATTTGTAGCAATTGCCTATTGGCCACCCGCCCTAGGTATTGGGATGCCCGCGATTTCGGATAACGTCATCGCTCGGGTCGGCATGAGTGAATTTAGCGACAGCTTACTGCGCCATTTACTGCTGACCGGCGTCTTTATTATCGCGGCAATTACCGATTGGCTTGATGGGTATTTTGCTCGTAAGCTCAATGTAGTATCGGCCTTTGGGCGCTTTTTGGACCCCGTTGCCGATAAATTAATGGTCGCAGCTGCCTTGATTATTTTAGTGCAGTGGCATCCGAATATCATTATGGCGATAGCCGCGATTGTGATTATCTCGCGTGAAATCGCCGTATCGGCGCTACGTGAATGGATGGCTGAGCTCGGTAAAAGCACCAGTGTGGCGGTCTCTTATGTCGGTAAACTCAAAACCACTTTTCAGATGATAGCCATCACCGTTTTATTATTAAACTGGCAATCGCTTGAGATGATAGGTTATGTATTAATGGTTGCCGCGGTGATTTTAACCTTATGGTCGATGCTCATTTATCTAAAAGCCGCGTGGCCTTATTTAAAACAAAGCGGTTAATATAGATTAAAAATAAGCTTGCTAAAAAACGCCAGTCGCATTATACGACTGGCGTTTTTTTTATGGAGGCGTCTATAAAATTCTAATATTTTAGTTTCTTAAACCATACTTTAGTTTCTAAAAGCATAGTCATAGGGTCTATAGAGAGACTGAAAAGGTTTCACCCATATCTTCAGCAGTTTTGCCATCTTGTACCGCTGCGGCTGCCATCTTAAACATATTCACGACGGTACTGCCGCTAAGCCAGCATTCTGCACCATGAGGCACGACTTTAATCAATTGTACGTTTTCATCTTCTTTACCATGCTCAAAGAAAGCGTTATAAACCGGCGACCAAAGCTCATCCAATTTAGCTTTGTCTGTCGGCAATTCAGCGTTAGCACTAATAGAAACAAAGTTCTTTTCATCTTGAGTGGCATAAGTCAGACCGATTCTTGCATCATCCTGAATATCTTTGACGACGTCTGAGGATTTATCGCCGATAAACCAAATTTCTTTCTTATCGAGATTGACCTCATTAGTGGTCATCGGCCAAGCATGGATATCGCCTTTTTTATTGGTGGTACTCATCATGGCGAACTTTACATCTTTAATAACGTCTTGAATTTTAGCGATATGCTCTTGGTTACTCATGGTGATTATCCTTTTTCATTGTAGTGATTGATTTTTCGTTAATGGATTATTGTTATTGATTACGTTTTTGTTTCATTGAATCTTTAGTTTAAACGGTCAAGCTTTAGCTAAATAAGCAAATAGATAAGCGCTTAACTCGCCAGCAACTGCCATCTAGGATAACGATTACCCGTAGGAGATTTATATAGGCTGCCAGTAATGCGATGTGAGTGTTTGTAAGGACTATAAGCATTGGGTAAAAATTGTGACGCTGGACTTCATTCATTAAGGCTTTCTGTTGAGAAAAATTATTTGTAAAAGTTGTAGGTTAATAGGGAAGTTTAAAATGGCAGTTAATAAAGCAATTGAAAAAGCTGCTAAAACCTAACTCAGAACAGTTATCTGCTAAGCGCTATTTTATAACGGTTTATAGCTTAGTAACTGACTTACTCACTGAGCTTTTCAGCAATTTATCTCGGTTTTGACCTGCTTATTACGGGGCTTCTTGTTATAATACGCAGACCATTTACTTTGCATGGCAGAGATGCCTTGATCTTACGGATTATGCCTTTATGATGACCATCGCCGGACAACCGTTTCTTACCGATTTTCAGACGCAGCAACTCATCAGTCAGTTTCAGCAAAAAACCGAGCTAAATGTCAGCCACATCAATACTCAGCAAGTTTATGTGCTATCACGCAAGCTTGAAGGTGATGAGCAGAAAAAAGCGCTGGACCTATTTGGGGTTAAGGCAGACACCCAACTTGCCGCTCCACAAAACAACCAATTACAAGTCATCGTAGGCCCGCGTTTTGGTACGATTTCGCCGTGGGCGAGTAAAGCGACCGATATTTTTAATAATTGTGATATTGAGATTAACCGTGTTGAGCGCGTCATTGTTTATACGCTAACCATTGATGGAAAAGCAGACGGCGAAATGGGTGCAACGCTACCTAAAGCCGCTGAGCAATTACTGTTTGACCGCATGACCCAAAGCTTGGTCTATGATTTAAACGATGTGAATAAATTGTTTGACGATGAAAAGCCGGCATCGCTCAATCATATCGATGTCATTGGCCAAGGTCAGTCGGCGCTTGAAGCAGCCAATACAGAATTTGGCTTTGCGCTATCGAGCGAAGATATTGACTATTTGATGAATGCGTATGTCAATGAGCTAAAGCGCAATCCAACCGACGTTGAGCTGATGATGTTTGCCCAAGCAAACTCAGAGCATTGCCGTCATAAAATCTTTAACGCTGAATGGACGGTAGATGGCGCAGTTCAGCCAAAATCATTGTTCCAAATGATTAAGAATACTTATAAAGCCAATCCTCAAGGTATCTTATCGGCTTATAAAGACAATGCTGCGGTAATGGCAGGTTCTGAGGGTATGCGCTTCTACCCAGTCCCTACTGATGCAATGGATGCCAATTCAGCGCATCCTTACGATTTCCATCAAGAAAAAATCGATATCTTAATGAAGGTTGAAACCCATAACCATCCAACGGCGATTGCTCCTTATGCCGGTGCAGCGACGGGCGCGGGCGGTGAGATTCGTGATGAAGGCGCAACCGGTCGTGGCGGTAAGCCCAAAGCCGGTTTAACGGGCTTTCATGTGTCACATCTGCATATTCCAGAGCTTGCGGAAAAATGGGAGCAGTCAGGCCAATTAAGTACGCAGGATTATGGTACGCCAGATCGTATGGCAACCAGTCTTGAAATTATGACTGAAGCGCCATTAGGCTCAGCCAATTTCTCAAATGAGTTTGGTCGTCCAAACTTATGCGGTTATTTCCGTAGTTTCCAATTGGACACTTCAGCGGCAAAAGACGGTAGCCAAATGCGCGGCTATCATAAGCCAATCATGCTTGCCGGTGGTTACGGTAATATCAAACGCAATCTGATTGAAAAAAATGCCATTCAGCAAGGTGATCTATTAATCGTCCTTGGTGGTCCAGCCATGCAAATTGGTTTAGGTGGCGGTGCAGCGTCTTCTGTCGATAGTGGCTCACTCGATGAAGGCTTGGACTTTGCTTCTGTACAGCGTGATAACGCTGAGATGGAACGTCGCTGTCAGGAAGTTATCGATCGCTGCTGGGCACTAGCTGGTAACGATATCGACGCAAGCAATAACAGCAAAGATGGTAACCCAATCGTTTCGCTACATGATGTCGGTGCCGGTGGTCTATCCAATGCCATGCCAGAATTGGTCAATGACCATGAAATGGGCGCGGTGCTCAATCTACGGAAAATTCCATCGTTAGAAGCGGGCATGTCGCCAATGGCGATTTGGTCGAACGAAGCGCAAGAGCGTTATGTATTGGCGATTCGCCCAGAGAGCAAAGATCAATTTGATGCCATCTGTGCGCGTGAACGCTGCCCGTATGCCATCTTGGGTGAAGCCACGGAAATCCGTCAGCTTGTCGTTAATGACGAATTGCTCCCTGAGCAGCCAGTCGATATGCCGATGCAAGTATTGCTTGGTGGTACGCCGCAAATGCAGCGCAGTTTTGAGCGTCAAGAAACTACTTTGCCAGCATTAGAGCTTGGCGACGTCAATCTAGCCGAATCAATCAAAGATGTATTACGTCATCCTACTGTCGCTAGCAAATCATTCTTGATTAGCATTGGCGACCGCTCTATCACAGGTATGGTCGTTCGCGATCAGTATGTAGGTCGCTATCAAGTGCCAGTATCAGATTGCGCAGTGACCGCTTCAGGCTTGATTGCGTTAGATGGTCAGCCAATGAGCGGTGAGGCGATGAGTGTCGGTGAACGTACGCCTGTTGCTTTGATTAATCCAAAAGCGTCTGCACGCTTGGCTGTTGGTGAGGCGATTACCAACATCGCAGGCGCGCGTATTACTCAGCTATCTGATATCACTATGTCAGCAAACTGGATGGCAGCATGTGGCGAAGACGTAGAAGACGCGGCATTGTTTGACGCCGTCTATACCGTTGGTGAAGAACTATGTCCAGCATTGGGTATCGCCATTCCAGTTGGTAAAGACTCACTATCGATGCGTGCCAACTGGACGGATAGCAACGAAGACGGCAGCACAGATAAATCAGTCGTTTCACCAATGAGCTTGGTTATTACTGCTTTTGCACCTGTTATTGATGTGGCAAAAACCTTAACGCCTGAGCTAATCAATGGTGATAGCGCCTTTTACCGTATTGACTTGTCGAAAGGTAAATTGCGTCTAGGCGGTTCAATCCTCGCACAGACTCTAAGCAAATTAGGTAATGACTGCCCAGATTTAGCGCAGCCAAGTGACTTGGTCGACTTCTTTAACTTTATCCAAGCGGGTAACGCGCAAGGCGTCATTAGTGCTTATCACGATATCGGTGATGGTGGTTTGCTTGCGACCATCGCAGAGATGCAATTCACCAGTCGCCAAGGTATCAAGCTATCATTAACTGATGATAACTTGCTCGGTCAGCTGTTCAGTGAAGAGCTGGGCGCAGTGATTCAAGTATTACCAGAAAACGTTGCGGCTTTAATGCAATTAGCAGAAGAATTTAACGTCAGCGATATGCTGAGCCTAGTCGGTCAAAGCTCAGAAGAAGATAGCCTACTAATCCAAACGCCAACACTGATGGGTGATGACACTCTACGTTTTAAGCGCTCTGAGCTGCAACAAGAATGGAGTCAGGTCAGCTATCAAATTGCCCGCCGCCGTGATAACCCAGCTTGCGTCCAGCAAGAATATGACTTGATTGCTGATACTAGCCATCAAGGTCTTATCGCTGCGCCAAACTTTGATCTCAATCAAAAGGTTGAAGAACCATACTTAAACAGCCGTGACACTAAGCCAAGAGTTGCAATCCTGCGCGAGCAAGGCGTCAACGGTCAGACCGAAATGGCAGCAGGCTTTACCCAAGCTGGCTTTGAAGCGGTCGATGTGCACATGAGTGATTTACTTGAAGGGCGCATCAATCTACGTGACTTCGATGGTCTGGTCGCTTGTGGTGGCTTTAGCTACGGTGACGTACTGGGCGCAGGCTCGGGCTGGGCAAACTCTATCTTGTTCCATGATGAATTGCGCATGCAGTTCGTGCGTTTCTTTGCCCGTCCGGATACCTTTAGCTTAGGCGTCTGTAACGGTTGTCAGATGATGGCCCAGTTAAAAGACCTCATCCCAGGCGCGGAAAACTTCCCACGCTTTATCGCCAATAAATCAGCCCGCTTTGAAGCGCGTACCGTCAACGTCAAAGTTGAGCGTACCAAGTCTATCTTGTTCAAAGGTATGCAAGACAGTATCTTACCAATCGCTGTCGCGCACGGTGAAGGCTATGCCACGCTGGACAATACCGAGATCGACGGTATGGCAAAACACGGTCAGCTCGCCATGCGCTTCGTCGATAGCCAAGGTCATCCAACCGAGACTTATCCGCTCAATCCAAACGGTTCGCTCGGCGGTGTCACGGGTCTGTGTAGCACCGACGGTCGCGTCACCATCATGATGCCGCACCCTGAGCGTACGCTACGTGCCTACAATCATAGCTGGAAGCCACAAGAGTGGGATGAGGACGGCGCGTGGATGCGTATGTTCCGTAACGCCCGTGCTTGGTTGCGTTAAGATATAGGCTAAGTTAGTTTAGAACATTATCTTTGACATAAAAAAAGGTGGGCTTCGGCTCACCTTTTTTGTATTTGGGATTTGAGTTTTAAGAAGTAGGCGGAGCTAATCCTGCTTTTCGCTACTATCTTGGCTAGCACAAGGGCGGTGGCTAAGGCGAGAGGCGTTCCAACATTCGAGCGACCACCTCTAGCCAAGCCCCCGCAGCCCAGTGATCAACCAAGTATATCCGCTTCAATTAGGGCTAAAAAGCACCGCCATATTTTGTTTTAAGTTTACTAAAATTTATAAGTAATCAATTTTTTTATGAGAATAAATCTAGTATAAGAAGGCAGATTTAAGATCTTTAGAGTATTTTCACATGTACGATACTGCTTTCTTAACAAAACTTGCCTCAATATCTGTTAAAAAACTAAATGAGCTATCGTCAAGCTTAGTTAGTTTTTCTATAACTGAGTCGATGCTTTCAACATTCTCAAACTCAATATTACTTAATAACTTCTTGGATATTTGGCTAGGAATACCAAATTCTTCTAATGAGTTTATAGCTGATGGATAATAAAAGTTTTCTAACTTTGATGCAAACACTTGGTAATCGCCAAAATTAAGACCATATCTATTAAATACTTCCTTCTGAATATCACTAATAGCATATATAATTTTCGGTAAATTATAATTAACTAAATTTTTCTTAAATTTAAAAATATTGTTTACGGAATCGTCAACGCTGTGTTCAGGGTCTATTCTATTCCAATAGGTGAAGTCTGAAAGAATAAGATTTTTATCCTCTGCTTGCTGAATAATATCAATGAGTTTTCGGTTCAGTTGTTCTTTCGAACGTACAGTTCCTCCAGCCATCCTAGAGACATTGAAGTAGTTAAATAAAATCATACAAAGGTGCTTTAACTGTACATTTTCTAAAAATGCACCATTCCAAATCATAAGACTATTCCATGAGTCTCTATTACTAGTTAAGTCTTCAGCAAAATCAATCAGCTTATTAGGATCAATACCTTGATGCTTCATCAGTAGAGATATTGGCAATATTTCTTGATCATGGAATTTTTGGACTTTACTCATATTCTTTTCGTTTATGTCACCTCCAATTTGTAATAGTAATGCTTCGGAAGCATTATCACTTTGAGTAATTATAGGTATATCTATAAATGGTAGTTCATCTTGGGGACTATCGCCTAAAATAAATACGTTTCCTACGAAGTGTTCAAACATCCTACCTGAACGACCTGATATATTATTGAATGTAAACATGTCGAGCTTTGTTTTACGAGTAATACAATCATCATATATGATAATGTTTTTTGCATTCGTATTTACACCTTCAATAAGTGTTGAAGTGCAAATTAAGAAATTGATTTTAGAGTCGTTGAATAGTTCAACAATCTTTGCTCCTATAGCTCGCGGTAATTGAGCATGATGATATGCGACTCCATGCTTTAGCCCTTTTATTAAATACCATTCAGGATGAAAGTTTTCAGAGAGCCATACAGATAAATCATTATTATTGTTATTTGACTTTAATAAGCCAGAGTCTATTAACTTCCGCATTAATATACTTGTTCTTTGGGGTGATTTACAGTAAATAACCGTCTGTTCATTAGGTTTTATAGACTCTACTAAAGGATATAATATTGCATCTCTTTCAATATCTATATCGGCATCTCTACCAGTTGTAGTTAAGGGATAGTATTTTTCGTTAGTTGCGACAGTTATATATGAATCGAATTTTAAAAAATTAGATCTTAACTCTTCTTGTATACCTGATACTAAACCATCAATATTTGGACCAAGCATATAGAAGCGTTTACACTTCAAATACAACATTTTTAAAGCTAAGTTCAAACGATCACAACGCTCATCATTTCTACTAGTTGGAGCGAGTTTGTAAAATTCATCAATAATAAAAAAGTCGACCAATATACTTTCTGAATACTCTAAAACTCTTTCTTGAGTGAAAATATAAATATTTCTTTCACTAGATTCTTGACTGGCCTGCGTTATTATTTTATAAAAAGCTTTATATTTAAACAACTTCTTTTTTAGTTCATCAATCAAAGCTATTGTGGGTACAACAATGACTATATTGTCGAACTCATTACTGGCAACCAAAGCCTCTATTATAAGACTTTTACCAAAACTAGTAGGAGCACTTAGAATAATGTTTTCACCATTCATTATCCTATGAAAAACTTCTGCTTGACGAATATGAAAAACCATATCCTCATCTTGAGGAGTAGTGAAGATACTACGTCTTAATTTATCTTTAGAGCTCAAGTCAGTTTCAATATAAGGAAATAGCCCTAGCTCACCAAGCAAATGATCTAATATAAAATCTTTGCTTATTTCATTTCTTCTTTCCAATGCACGGATTAAAATGTCTTGAACTAAGTGATTGTTAGTATGACTATTAAACTTATTTATTAATGATACTAAGAAAGTATCCCAATCTCTAAAATTTTGGTCACTGACTTGCTTATGAGCACTTACATACCAAGTGCTATCAACTGCACTATCTATCTCACTTACATAGTTCATGAGTGCAGCTCCTCTAGCAGAGCACTATTCAGCTCTTCGATATCAGAGACTGGAAAATAAAATACACGTAGGTTAATAAAGTCAACTGAACCATCTTCAAGGTCTCTTTTTAAAAGTTCCCTGCATGATTGAGCATGTTCGTTAAATAATTTCATAAAATTTTGTTCATCATAACTCGATATTAATTCGCTATTGTGCATAATAAAAATTGGAATTATGATTTTATCAAATCTTTTGTCTAGATCTAAAGTTGAATTAGATAATCTTTCTAACTTATCCTTGTGAGGCCATGATTTATCAATTTCTGAATTGAGCATAAAAAGTCTATTCTTCAGTGACTGTATTTCATTAATGTAGTTAATACTTGTAATAGCTGACTGAATTCCTTCTTCTATGCTTGCACTAACTGAAGATGCACCAATCCATAATTCCAAACTATCAAAATTTAATACTGCATGTGTGCATGAGAATGTCTTATTGTTCATATCAAATACTTTGTTAATTATAGGTATAGTTTTATAAGATTCTCGAATAGCTATATGTAGACATAGATCACCCAGTGCATCTAAATTATTATCAGGATAGTTTGTTCTAGCATACTTAAAAAGACTTCTTTGACCTCCTTCAAAGTTTGCTTGTTCTTTTTGTGTTAGACAGTAATCAATAATCCAATCATGCACTGTCTCTGTGAAAGAACTAATATTCCATTGTTGGAATACAAATCCAATATCAATACCTTTGATACTTGGTTGCTCAGCGTTACAACTTAAACAGTATTTGAATGGTGATTTTGGATGTTTTGGAGGTTGATAATCGATACCTTCTTGAATGTTTACAACAATTTGGTTTTTTTGCAAAATATTGATCAGTGCAGGATCACTTAATAAATCTTTTATAGATATTGCGTACAAAGTATTTTTGCCCTGTTGTATTCTTAGTACTCCGATACAGTTGTCATTATAGATTATTGGAGATCCAGACATCCCAGCATACTTACTGATAGTGTTTGATTGTGATATTTCAAAACTATACTCTCGACTATTAATTCTTTCAAAATTATTAGTTACTTTTGCATTCATTGGTGCATGATAATGTTGTTTTTCGACAGGATAACCACATACCTGAACATCACTATCTAAACCTACACTCGTAGAATAAAGTGTTATGAAATTATCTAAGCGTTCATCTAATATCTCTAAAATAGCTATATCATATTCTTCATTAAAATATATACAGTTAGCAATAATGTGTTCCTCATTTATATAGGAGTCACTTGATAGGTATATCCTTAAGTCATTTGAACCTTTTATCACATGGTATGCCGTAAGCAATAATTTCTTAGAAATCGAAAAGCAAGTACCTCTTTTACTTGCCTTGCTTTTATCTTCAAAAAAGGATTCTATGATATGTATAGAGTCGAGTTTGTATTCTTTATCCAGCTGCAGTTCAATCACAGTTCAACCTCATCGACATTCATACATAGATTAATGTTTTTATAATTTTTGCACAGTTCATCTGTAAACCAAGTTGGTATGTTTCTCAAATCGTAATTAAAATATATATTAGTTTTAGCATCTTGATTAATTAAAGCAATTCTTGCAAGTGTTTCTAGATGGGGATGACCATGAGATTTGCCGTTTGTACTAATAAGATATTTCTGGCAGTCAATTCTTTCTAATAACTCTAGACTAGTATTATTTTTACTACCATGATGGGATACTTTAACGGCATCAACTTTTATCTTCTGTACTCCGTTCCCATCAAGCCAAGATATAACTGTTTCGGCATGGCAGTCCCCAAGATAAAGTATTTTCTTATGATTATGTTCAATTAAAAGAGAGAAACTACTTTTATTAGTTAAAGAACTATCAGGTATAAAATTTTCATTAGCCAACGATTCAATACTCTTAGTACTGTTTGAAGATATGAGGGTTGTATCTGCTGTTAAGTTTTCAAAACTTTGAATATATGCTTCAAAGCTATTAGCGAAGGATTTATTTATAATTTTAGGTTTTATACCTCTCTCGTCAAGCTTATACTGCCATTTATTCTTGAGTTCAGACAATGTTGCCGAGTCTGGGCCGATAACCTCAAACTTTAGAGCACCAATATCAAATTTCTTAGTGTTTTCTATAAATATAGCTTGGCCTGAAACAAGTTCGTTGCATCTTAGTAATTGCTTATTAAGAATGTATGATAATGAAGTACCCTCGGAATAACCTATATCTTCTTTATCACTTGAAGGAATACATTCACTAGCTAGAGCATTGAGCTTTGTATCAATACGCCTATCAGATTTATTCGCATCATCTAAGTTACTAAATAGTTGTTCAACCCCATTAAAATATACTTGTTTGATTTCAGGGCGTCCTTCTGCGTCAAGTAACTTAATAATCCCATTAGTATGATCATTATCGATATGTGTGATGATTAGCAAGTCGATCTTTTCAAGTTGACCAACAATTTTGTATTTCCAGCTCTCAAAGGATTGAGCTGTGCCACCATCAATTAAGATAAAATCTGTTTTTGTTTGAATTGAAATACAATCACCGTTTCCAGCGTTGTACATTGTTATCTTGAACATGTTTATACACAAAATAAAAGGTTAACTAATGTTAACACCAATCCTTTATTAAGATATTGATATTATTAAGTACGCTACTATTTCTATTTTACAAACTTACTCATCCTCTAAACCCTTCTTAGCCTCAGCAATCAACTCATGAATTCTAGCGCTTTCTTTTAGCACACAAGCATCATACGCAGAGAGCGGCTCGGCTTCCTGCTCTTTTTCTTGCTCCTGTTTGGCTTTTTCTTCTAGATATTTCTGCAGCTCGTCTTGCTCATTTTGCTCGTTGTATTGTGAGTTACTCATGGCTTATGTCTCCTAATATTTTTTATCCATTAATAAAAGTCATCATGACCAGCATACTTCTTATTGAGTGCCTTTAAAATAGCATAAGTTTCTAAATCCAGCTCGCCCGTTGGCTGCTGCGGACGAAAATGCAATTGAAAGGCATACACGACATTGCGACTGGCTTTATCCCACGCGTCTGTGTCATTGATTTGATAGCCGTAATCGCGAAACGCTTGCTTAATCTCGGGTATCGTTGCCGCGGCAAACGCGTCTTGATTCATAAAGAATTGCTTGTCAAACTCATCATACCAAGCGCCGATGCCGTAATCGAAATGCAATCGCTGCCAAGGGAATTTCGCCCCGGGGTCGATTTTACGCGACGGTGCCATATCGGCATGACCGATGATATTCTTTGCTGAGATATTATATCTTTTTGCCAACTCTTGCACCAGCTGCGCCACTTTCTTAATCTGCAACTCATTAAATTCTACATAGTGCTTATAAGGATGATAGTCGAGCGCGCCGTTTTTTAAGGCATCTCGATATTCAGGCTTAATGCCTGCATTGACAATCTCGATGCCGATAGAGGTATCGTTGAGTATCGTTCTACCGGCAAAACCGCCCGCGCCAGCATGCCACGCGCGTTCGCTTTCAGGCACTAAGTTATAAATTTTATTATCGTTATTATCCAAAATTAGATAGTGGGCGCTGACGTTACCGGTGGTCAAAAGCTTAATAGCGCGGGCATTATTGCTCACCGTATAATGCAAAATAATGGTTTTAATACGCTCACTTTTACCAGTGGCTTGGTAAGTCTCGCTATCAATAACGAAGGGTTCAGTATTTGCTATTTGGGTGTTATTAGTCGTAGCGCAGCCAATTAGGGGTAGCGTTAAGGCACATGCTAATGCTAAAAAGATATTTTTTGCCATGAAATGCTCTGTATGAATACGGGTAGGCGATGATGCTTACCTTTATTTGATATTGATAGTAGGTAGATAAGATTGAGATATTTTTAAAGCTTTTTAATCCTTGCGCATCTTCTTCGCCAAAACCGTTTTCCAACTGTCCTCCAAACACTCAATCGCAAGCCACGGCTCGATAACCTTTGCATCAAACTTTTCTTTTGAGTTTGATAATTGCCATAGCTTTTCAAGAGTGGCAAAAGGATAGGGACGCTCAATTAAATAAACCGGCAAATCAGCGCTAAACATACCGTCACGTACGACCTCAAAATACCAGCCAGCGATACCTTGCTTAGTCACCCAAGAGGCGATATTGGGCACTTTACTAAACTGTCCGATTTGGTCATTGATTTTGTAGCACGGACGGCGCGGTTGCACGATGCGTAATTGCACACTATCGCCACCATTCCCATCAATGATTTCATCTTGACCATACTGAAAGACGTCACCGATACAAACCGTGGCTTCCGTCATTTCTAGCAGACCAGTGACCGCTTCGGTCGTTAGGTTTTCACCTAATGTGCCAACGCGTACCTTTAGACCAAACTCAGCGTTAATCTTATCGTAAGTCGCCACCGCTAGTTGATGCACGGCTTTTAGCGGGCCGCCATGATGGCGTCGGTCGGCTTGTTCATCGGTGGTGAGACCCATAAAATTGACCGCAACAGGAGCTTTGATGGGTGCTTTATCAATCGCGCTCATCTGTTCACGGGCGAATGGCATGGCTTTGCCAGCACGGACGCAGATTAGATTGGCGATATGTAGCGGTAAGGGTTGATTGAAATCAGCGCTATTTTTTTGGCTAGAAGATGCTATTTGCTCTATGCTCATGGATTATCCTAATCGATAGGGATTTATTAGGCGAGTGGTTAACTCATTAGGGGTATGAATGATGCGTATTATCTTAGCCTAATCAGGCATTCGATTATATGGCTTAAGCAGTTTAAAGTTTATCAGCAGCTTAAGATTTATGAGTGCTAATTTTTAAACAAAAAAAGACCAGAATAGCTATCTGGTCTTTTTGCTTGTGCTTTTTAAGTGTTGAACAATTATCGCAATGGATAATCTTATTTGTTTTTATTGCGGCGACCAACGGTTTTCTTTTCACGTGGCACAGCAACCAGCTCAGCCAATTGCTCAGGCGATGACCATAGGCCTTCTAAGTCATAGAAATCACGGGCTTGTGGCGTCATCATATGTACGACAACGGCACCCAAATCGATTAGGGTCCAGTCAGAATCAATACCGCCTTCACGGCCAAGTGGCATAAAACCCGCTTGCTTGGCTTCAGCGCCGACACTGTCAGCCATGGCGCGTACATGGCGCTTAGAGGTACCGTCAGCGATGACGATACGCTCCATCACGTCAGTCAAACTTTCTACATTCATTACGGTGATGTTTTTCGCTTTCATATCTTCTAGAGCGCTTTGGACAAGGGTTAAGCACTCTTGTAAGCGTTCGTCAGTCATGGTGTTAGTCATAAATTGTAATCTCTTGAATCGTCAATATTAAAAATAAAATGGTAAATCGTCACAATGCCTTCTCTAACGTGCCCCTTAACATATAGGTAGATAGGCAGACGTTTTTTGAGACAAAATGGACAAAGTGGGCAAAATTAAAAGTATAAGGCGATTTTAACGGAATTGGGCAGCAGAATATAGCTGATGGGTAATAATATATTGATAAACAGCAGGATTTAGCCATTTAGCGAATGAATTGGGTGCAGTATCGCTAATGATAGCATTTATTGGCTGTAAAGATGCGATTTGCGTTTCGGCAGCGTGCTTTATATTTAGCGATTGAGATGCTTGCGGCAGTGGTTGGTAAAGTTGTTGCTGCAATTGCCGCCTTACTTGCGTGCTCGATACCGCTGCCACAGGGCGCGGGTCTATATAAATGCGACCTTGGTAAGTATTTTTCAACACACTGCTACCCGTTAAAGGTTGAATATTATGTATTAATAACTCAGTGATTGAATCGACGGTTAAAGGTTGCAGCGGCATAGGAAGTTGCGACTTTAAGGGAGTTTGCCAATCAGTCTTAAGGAGGTTTTTATTCAACTCAGGGTTTTCCTCACGATTAAACACCCATAGATTGACATAATCAGTCAATGCTAAACCGTCTTTCCATTTATCCAAACTGCGCGCGCTGTCCATGCCCATGATAAATATCAAACTGTCATTAGGGTAGCGGGCGCGTAAGGTCTGTACGCTATCGATGGTATAAACGGGCGGCGCTTGCCAGAGCTCAAGCTCGTTAATTTGTAGCGCCGTGTCTTGCGTTGCCAGCTTTAACATCGCCAATCGGTGCTCAGGATTGGTGCTGTCCTCTTTAAAAGGTGAGCGCGCATTGGGCAGTAATGACACCTGTAGCTCGCGCTGTTGCTGCTCAGCTAGCGGCAGTAAACTTTGATAAACGTACATCGCCAGTTGTAGATGACCATTATGCACAGGATCAAATGAGCCGCCCAAATAAGCGCGAATGGCTGGGGCAGTATTGGTTATAGGAAGGTGCTTAACAGTATTTGGCATAAATGAGTGAGTGAAAAAGTAAATAAGAAGGTAGTTAAGGTTAATTTATTTTAGATGGACTATAGCATGTGGTTATTCACTTATTGCACTTATCGATTTTATTATGCCTAACTATAGCGTTGAACAGCCATAAAAAAACCGACCATCATAATGATAGTCGGTTAAATATAGAGTGATTACTGATTACTGATAAGTTTTAAGACAATTAAATCGCATCGCTATGTGCTTGGATCGCAGTCAGGGCGATGGTATAAATAATATCATCGACTAATGCACCACGCGATAAGTCATTAACGGGCTTATTTAAGCCTTGCAACATCGGTCCGACACTGACCACATTGGCGCTACGTTGTACTGCTTTATACGTGGTGTTACCCGTATTTAGGTCAGGGAAGATAAAGACGTTTGCTTGTCCAGCGACGGGTGAGTCAGGCGCTTTTTGCTTACCAACGCTCATGACAGAAGCAGCATCATACTGCAAAGGTCCATCGACAGCGAGGTGCGGCGCACGCTGGCGGACGATTTCAGTCGCACGGATGACTTTTTCGACATCCGCACCAGTACCAGATGAACCGGTTGAGTAACTAATCATGGCAACTTTTGGATTGATACCAAAGGCAGCGGCAGACTGCGCCGATTGAATAGCAATTTCGGCCAACTCTTCGGCGTTCGGGTCAGGATTGATGGCACAGTCACCATAAACAACCACTTGCTCAGGTAACAGCATAAAGAATACTGACGACACGAGTGAGTATTCCGGTGCCGTTTTAATCAACTGAAACGCTGGGCGCACGGTATTTGCCGTGGTATGTATCGCCCCAGAAACCAAGCCATCAACTTCATCCATCTGTAGCATGGTCGTACCCAAATAAACCGTATCTTTTAGGTATTCAGCAGCGACTTCGGCATTGGTTTTGCCTTTACGGCGCTCGACCACGGCAGCGATATATTTATCCATATCAAGGCTGTCAGGATCGATAATCTCAAGCCCTTCTGGCAAAACTAAGTCACGGTTTTTAGCGACCTGTTCGACGTCGCTACGCTTCGCAAGCAATACACAATTGGCAATACCGCGGCTTTGGCAAATACAAGCAGCTTCGACCGTACGTGGTTCCGAGCCTTCTGGTAGCACGATGCGTTTTTTAGCATTTTGCGCTTTTTTAACCACTTGATGGCGGAATGCTGATGGTGAAAGGCGCGGCTCATGGTTTTGGCTAAAGTAGGCTTTAATCCAGCTCAAATCCAAATGCGCGGCAACATAACGCGCCACTTCTTCAGCGCGCTCCGTATCATCGCTTGGAATCTCAGCGCTCATGTGTAACAGGCTCTGTACCGTCTCAAAGCTGTCATCTTCGACACTCATCACAGGGATACCAGTTTTGAGCGCTGATTGCCAAAGCTCAGCTACCGTAGGGCTTGGTACCACGCCACCGGTTAATACCAAGCCTGCCAATGGGATACCGTTGATACAGGCAAGTCCCGCTGCCAATAACACATCATCACGGTCACCGGGCACGACAATAAGCGTGCCACGTTTAAATACTTCATCGACACGCGCAACCGAGCGCGCGGTCAAGCTGATACGGTTGATACGGCGGGATTTTGCTTCACCAACATTGAGCCAAGTGGCGTCGAGCTCAGCGGCGATATCCCATGTACGCGGCACAGATAATGAATCGCTAAATGGTACGACTCCTATTAAACGGAATTCTTCGGTATTAAAGTGTGGTGATAGGCGCTGAACTTCTTGCATAAAGCCTTCATCCAAGCTTACAACTGCTTCACCCGGTGCAACTATTTGATTTTCCATGGTGCTTTGTACGTTTGGTAAATCATGCATGCGCATCAAGATACAGCCAAGCGTACGGTCGCTTGCCATACCGCCAAATTCGCGGGCATGGACATCGAGCTTATCGGCCAAATAGGCGGGCTTACTGGTATCAGCGGTGCTGACAAAAATAATCTTGGCATCGAGCGCATGGGCAATCGCACGGTTTATTTGGGCGGCATAAGAGGTTTCAGTCGTTGATACCAAGCCTTCACAAATGACCACATCATAGTCATCGCCAAGGGTATGGTAGTTGACGACCACTTCTTCCATCAAGTCATCAAGATTGTCGTCACCTATCATGCGCTCAACCCGTTGACGGCTGATAGATGCTGGCGGCTTAAGACCAAAAGCGTGCATGGCCAAGGCGCTTGAGCTGTCCAAGCTGTTTTGCTTATCGAGGGTGTCATCTTGCAAAAACGGCTTCATAAAGCCCGCTTTAATGCCGTTATAATCAAAAGCACGAATCAAGCCTAACGCCGCTGACGTCACGCCGATACCGCGGCTGATGGGCACAAGTAAAATAGTTTGCATAATATATCCTACTGTTTATTATATTTTTAACGAGGTGGTACTACTCTTTATACGTTGCTACCAATCCTACTGTAAACCCAAGGCTTGACGCGTTTCTTGAGCGATACGGCATTCTTCATCGGTCGGTACTACCCACAGCTCAATGCTGCTATCGTCGGCTTGGAAACTGCCTTCGCGACCACCGACCAAGCTGGCGTTTTTATCGGCATCTACTTTGATACCAAAATGCGGCATCATCTCTAAGATACGCGTCCGCGTGGTGACCGAGTTTTCGCCAATACCACCGGTAAAGACAATACCCGTAAAGTTAGGTAGGGCACAGCTTAAGCTAGCAAGGTATTTAGCGACACGATAGCAGAACATCTCAATAGCAAGCTTAGCGTCTTGATGACCTTCATTTGCCGCCTGCTCAATAGTACGCAAGTCATTTGATAAGCCTGAGATACCGAGCAGACCACTTTCGTTATTAAGTACTTTATCAATTTCTTCTAAGCTCATACCGAGTTGGCGTTTAAGATGGATGTGTAAGCTTGGATCCACATCACCGCTGCGCGTGCCCATCATTAACCCTTCAAGCGGGGTCAGACCCATACTGGTATCAAGACTTTTGCCATCGTAGACAGCCGTTGCCGAGCAGCCATTGCCTAAATGCGCCGTTAACCAACCGTGCGGGCCTTGTGCGCTGGTAATTTCGCTGGCGCGCTCTGATACATAGGCGTGCGAGGTACCATGGAAGCCATAACGGCGGATTTTATGTTCGTCATAAAAGGCTTTTGGTAGTGGATAACGGAAGGCAACAGGCGGCATGGTTTGGTGGAAAGCGGTATCAAAGACCACCACTTGTGGAATTTTAGGATAAATGGCCTGTACCGCTTCGATACCCAAAGCATTGGCAGGGTTATGTAAGGGTGCCAACACTTTTAGACGCTTCACTTCTTCTAGCACATGCTGATTAACCCGCACCGCTTCTGAATATTCACGGCCGCCATGTACCACGCGATGACCGACCGCGATAAAGTGATACTGCTCTAAGAGCTCAAGGATTCTTTTTAAGGCAAGTTCGTGGCGACCACCAGCAATGGCGATTTCTAGTTTTTCACCATTTAACGTCGTGTGTTTGATACGGGCGGTGTCGAGGCCTAAGTTTTCGGCCAAACCTGTGATACGAGTAGAATTGTCTTCGCTGATGAGCGCGTATTTGATAGAAGAGGAACCGCAGTTGAGGACTAAGGTGGGGTTGGTCAAGTTTGATGTTTCGGTATTTTTGTCATCAAAAGTCGTGGTTAGGCTGGCACTCATACTCTATCCTTAGATTATATTTTGTAAGTGGTGAATCGTCATCGATTATCACCGGTTGTATAAACAAAAACCAGCCATATCCTTGCTGGCGTACGCCGAACAGCTGACATACGTAAACAATGACATCGCTGATTTTTATTGTTCTTGGGCTGGGACTGCTTTAAAGGACGTTAAAGGTTTGCATCTATCTGTTTTTAGAAGCCAGTTTTTAGAAATCTGGTCTTGCAGAACTTAGGCTTTCGTACTTTTAAAGGTTAATAGGACGCATGCTAGCGCCTCGTCACAGCCACAAGGGTTAAGTATAATGTACCATATTTTTGCGCGTATACCACGATAACTATAAGGCTTTAATCAGCAATCTCATAAGTGCTTAATACAAGTGTACACCGAAGGCCGCGAGTGTTTATCAGCTATAATGAGACAAAAATACACTCTATAAAAATTGTAAGTAAATTTTTCTGGGTTAATAGATTGATGCTTTATTAATGCTGTAAGACCTATCTATCAAAGCCATATATTCATACATTCAGTCATTTATTTGAAGAAATTTGTGGCTCAAACAGAAGTGGTAGGCGCACAGCTTTATCGAATAATGCTATGATTAAAAAATTGTCCTATTTCCCTATTGCAGCCTTGGTTGTTTTTTATGGATAGTTATTTTATTTCTATCCTCTCTTATTTAAACCAAACGGTTGCAAGATTACAGGTTAGCCATTCTATGTTTACTATACATCGCACCTCTAAGATTAAAAGCGCTGATGCAAGCGCTTTTTCAAGAAATGTTTCAAGTGTAAGCGCCAGTCGCCCTGCTATTTATAAGCTTATCGCAGCTACTCTGGTGATAGGTTCTACAGTATTGACAGGCTGCGGGCAAAAAGGCGATTTGTATCTAGTAGAACCTAGCAGCCAAACAGTTGAGACTAATAGTCCGGTGCTTGATAGCAGCAGTCATCCGCAAGATGCCGCCTTTGCTAAAATTGACGACAATCAAAATAGCGAGCAAAACGCAGATAATTTTCAGTTGCCTAAACCGAGCACCGATCCCAACGATTATTAATCGTTGATTATTGTTTATTAAAAGACAAACGCTCAAACGATTTTTAGCGTATTCGGCAAGCTATTCACCTTTATGCCTTAAAACCTTAATACATTGATTATATTAGAGATATTTATATGAGTCAGTCAGTCACTACCCAAACCGAGCAGGGATTGTATGTGCATCCTGAAGCCTTAACCGCCCATTTGCCCGCGCTCGATTATCGAGGCGGTGCCTTGCATATGGAGCAGGTCAGTATTGATGAAGTAGTTAAAAACTACGGTACGCCGTGTTATGTGTACTCAAAACAAGCCATTCTAGATGTCTATCAAGCTTATACCACAAGCTTTGCCAGTCTACCGCATCAGATTTGCTATGCGGTAAAGGCCAACTCTAATTTGGCGGTACTTGGTATCTTAGCGCAAGCAGGGGCCGGGTTTGATATCGTTTCACGTGGTGAGTTGATGCGCGTATTGGCGGCAGGCGGCGAGGCTGCTCGCGTGGTATTCTCAGGCGTTGGCAAAACCTATAGCGATATCGAATATGCGCTTACCCAAGGCATTGGCTGCTTTAACGTTGAGTCAATCAGTGAGCTGACTTTAATCAATGACGTCGCAAAGCAGTTGGATAAATCGGCTCCAATATCTCTACGGGTCAATCCCAATGTCGATGCCAAGACCCATCCGTATATTTCAACAGGTCTAAAAGACAATAAGTTTGGTATTGACCATGAAAATGCCGTCGCTGTCTATGAGCAAGCGGCGCAATTATCACATATCGATATCGTCGGTATCGATTGTCATATTGGCTCGCAATTGACGGAAGTTGCGCCATTTGTAGCAGCTTTAGATAAAGTTATTGAGCTGATACATAGCCTGCGTGATAAAGGGATTACGCTGCGTCATATCGATTTGGGCGGTGGTCTAGGTGTGCGTTATATCGATGAGACGCCCGTATCTATCGATGAATTTGCCCAAGCGTTACTACCAAAACTTAGTGAGCTTGGTTTAACGGTATTCTTTGAGCCCGGTCGCAGTATCGTGGCCAATGCGGGCGTGCTCTTAACTAAGGTTGATGTGTTAAAACCAACTGAGCATAAAAACTTTGCTATTGTCGATGCCGCAATGAATGATTTGATTCGTCCGGCTTTATATCAAGCTGAAATGGCGGTGATTCCAAGCGTTTTACCTGAGAATGGTATCGATACCGATGGCACACAACCGTGGGATATTGTTGGTGCGATTTGTGAAACCGGTGACTTTTTAGCAAAAGACCGTTTGTTGTCATTAGCAACAGGCGATATCTTAGCGATAACGGGTGCTGGCGCGTACGGCTTTACTATGAGTAGCAATTACAACTCGCGCGGTCGTGCCAGCGAGGTGATGGTAGCCGATAATCATCATCAATTGATTCGTAAGCGTGAAGCGCTTGAAGCGTTATATGCTGATGAAATGTTGTGGCAAGATAAGTAGCCTATTAAAAACGCCGCGATGTTTAATAATTAAAGTTTTATGATGAAAGCTTAATGATTAAAGCTTAATGATTAAAGCTTAATGATTAAAGCTTAATGATGAAAGCTTAATAATTAAAAATGACCCATTGTTATAACGACAATGGGTTTTTTATGGCCTGCTTTAATTCAAAGTCTAATTAAGAATATTTGTTCGGTCGTAGAGCACTAACTTAGCGTTTGATAGCGGTGATAATTATGATTGTATCTGACAGCGTGCTAATATAAGGCATACATAAAAATAGGATAGGATAACAAGGATATGCTAATAGAATTTACAAAGATGCATGGGCTGGGTAATGACTTTATGGTCATCGATTTGGTGACCCAGCGCTTAGAGTTAACCAAGGATTTGGTGCAACTGTTGGGCGATCGTCATTTGGGCATTGGCTTTGACCAATTGCTCGTTGTTGAACCACCGATGCGTCCGGATGTTGATTTTAGTTATCGCATTTTTAATACCGATGGGACAGAGGTTGAGCAGTGTGGTAATGGCGCGCGCTGTTTTGCCCGTTTTGTGCAAGCGCGTAAGCTGTCATTTAAACAGCGCCTACGTGTTGAGACCGCGAGCGGTATTATTTCGCTGACGACCGACCGTTATGGTTGGGTCGAAGTCGATATGGGTAAACCAAAATTTGAGCCAAGTGAGATTCCCTTTACCCCAAAAGCGACGACCAAAATCCAAAACGCCTATCATTTAGACGTCAATGGCACGCCAGTGCAGCTGTATGTTGCCAATATGGGCAACCCACATGCGGTTATTAAAGTTGATGACGTACTCGATGCCGACGTTGCAACATTGGGCAAAGCTATCGAATCGCATCCTGCCTTTCCAGAGCGCGTCAATGTCGGCTTTATGCAAGTGATGAATCAGCGTCATATTCGTTTGCGTGTCTATGAGCGCGGTGTTGGTGAGACCCAAGCTTGTGGTACCGGTGCTTGTGCCGCAGTAGCGGTCGGTATCCGTGAAGGCTGGCTTGATGAAGGCGAAGACGTACGCGCGCAGCTTTATGGCGGCAGCATGATTATCAAATGGCAGCCGGGTTATTCAGTGATGATGACCGGCCCAACGGCGTTCGTCTATGAAGGCGTCTTTAGCCCAGATGGTCTGATGGCGCAAGCGGGTATTAAGCCCATTCCAGAAGGTTAATGGACAATAGGTTAATGAACAATGACAAGCGGTGTAGGTTTGCTGCTAGGTAAATGCTATGGTCATCTCTAAGAAGGCTATGTTCAGTAAAAACCGTCAGATGACCGAGCCTACCTCAGATTCTGAGTCAAAAGCTTGGCTATCCGTTGAGCACGCTGCTGCTATAGAGTCGGATGCCGCGCTACGTGAACTGTTAGCGCCGGTACATCGTTGGCTCAATACGCTGTCAGTGCGTAACCATTCCGAACATACGCTGGTGGCTTATTTTGCGGGCCTGAACCAGTTGGCGCTATTTTTACGCGGCAAACGTTTGACGTGGACGCGCTGTGATAAGCGCCAATTAGCCCAGCATATCAGCCAGCGCCTCGATGAAGAAAAGCTGGCGCTTGCCAGCGTCCAGCAAGAGTTATCGGCTATCCGTCATTTTTATGGCTGGCTGATAGAAGAGGATTTAGCACGTATTAACCCAACCACCGGCTATCAGCTTAAGCGCAGCCCTAGACCGCTGCCATCTATCGCCGATGTGGATTTATTAACGCAATTGCTTGACCAAGAGATACCTGATACGCCCGAACAAGCACGCTTGTGGTTGCGCGATAAAGCAATGTTTGAACTGCTTTATAGCAGCGGTCTGCGTGTTGGCGAGTTGGTGGCGCTCGATATGGCAGATATCGATTTGGTTGACCTGCGCGTGCGCGTGACGGGCAAAGGCAATAAAACGCGCTTGGTGCCCTTAGGTATCAAAGCTGCCGAGGCGATTAAACGTTATCTGCCGCACCGAAATCTGTGGGTAGAGCAGATGGATAGCGCCTTGTTTATCAGTGAGAAATTAGGCACACGATTATCAACACGGGCGGTACAGCAACGTCTCAAAGTTGCGGCTACACGTGCGGGCATTGCGCAAAATATGTATCCGCATTTATTACGCCACTGCTTTGCGTCGCATATGTTATCTGGTAGTGGCGATTTACGCGCTGTACAAGAAATGCTTGGCCATAGTGATATCAGCACCACGCAGATCTATACCCATGTTGATTTTGCTAAATTGACCCAAGTTTATGACCGAGCCCATCCGCGCGCGACTCATGCGCAAAATAACAGTGACAGTGATATTACTTAAGTTACAGTTACTTAAGTTGAAGTTACAGATCTAGTGCCAGTTTCATTTTTAATCATTTAACCGTACATCTATGCTAAACGATGGCAGTCAAAGATAGGCATCTTTTGTCGTCCTTGCACTTGGGTGGCTTTATCTAAGGATGCTAAGACCACAGCGTAATTTTTATGAGATTTATTAGCAGGGTCTTTTAAGTCACTATCCTCATAGCTGTTGATAATCGTGCCATCATAAGCGGTAATCGTGCTATGTCCCCATGTCTGACGGCTACTGCCATCCTTATAAGCATGCTCGCCGCCTTGTGCTGCGCCAATCACCATACACTGACTGTCTAACGCCCGCGCGCGTAGTAACAGCGACCAGTGCGCCTGCCCCGTCAAATAAGTAAAGGCTGATGGCGCGCTTAGCAAATCCGCGCCCGCTTGCCGTAGCCGCTGCGCCAATACTGGAAAGCGTAAATCAAAGCAAACCATCATACCGAGCTTATAAATATCATCATTTGCTTCGAGTGTCGTAACGACTGTTTGGGTACCGGGCTCAAAGGTCGCCGCTTCATTATAGCTGCCTTGCTTATCGGCGACAGTCGCAGTAAACAGGTGAATCTTATCGTAGCGCGCTACTCGTGTACCATCGGGTGCAAATAGCTGACTAACTTGGCGCAATCTACCATCGGGTACAATGACGCCATCAGGGCGGTAAGGGCAGGGCAGCGAGCCTGCAAGTACATAGATACCATAAGTACGCGCATAGTCAGCTATCGTGTCGGATAGCTCATCAAAACGCTCAGCAGTGGCAAACTGTCGACCCATGCTACAGCAGTTTTCTGGTAGCACTACCAACTGAGCGCCTTGTACGCGTGCATCGATAATGGCGGCTTTTATATCTGCTAAATTGTCTTCGATATTTTGCTGGCTGTTCATTTGCACAGCGGCAACGGTGAGTTGTCCGTTATTTCTTATCTCATTCATAGTATTATTCTCAATTTTTTAGGCTGTATTGGTTTTCCCTTTTATCTGATCTTTTATCCTATTGTTATTAACAACTTTTATGCATAGGTTTGTGTTGGTCTTACATGATTAAGCGTTTAGCAGCCCTACAAAGCTATTGATGTTTTTATCATTTGAGTAAGTGCTAAAAAATAGCTTATCTGGACAGGGTATAAATTATCATAGCAACATTGTAGCAAAAAATGCTATCGTCATGACCTGACCGCTTAAAGCCCTTTTTTAATCGGTATAAGCGTCAATAATCGCAGGCTTTAACCAGCATAACATATAGAATCTCACCACGATCGGAGTGTAATAAGTCACCCATGAGTATGTCGTTTGGATTGGCGACCACGCTGAGCACCTCACAAAAACTGACCCCGCAAATGCAGCAAGCTATTAAATTGTTGCAGCTCTCTAGTCTTGAGCTTGCGCAGGAGGTACAGGCGAAGCTCGATAGCAATCCATTGCTTGAACGTATCGAAGATGATGATGATAATGATGAGTACGACAAGAGTGATGATGAGGCGCTCAATGAGTTTGGCGAATCATTAACGCTAGATAGTTGGAATCAACACGCTAGCGTTGATACGTTTTCCACCTCTGCTCCTAGCACCTCAGAGGATGGTTTTGACTATGCTGACAATAGCAGTGATGAAAATAGCAGCGACAGCTTAGATAAGTTACAGCAGGCCAGTTTTGATGATGAAGCGATAGACAACTATGCGCTAGATGGCGAGGACTATAGTGGTTTTGAAAGCAGTAATTATGCCTCTGCTGCGCCAAGCGCTGGCAGTCTGTCCAATCATTCAGGTCGCGGAGGCGATGAAGACTTTGATAGCTATCAGGGCAGCACCAGCGCGACCATTCAAGACCATGTGCGCTGGCAGCTAAATTTCAAACATCTCTCCGAGACAGATACGCTCATCGCCGAATACTTGATGGATTCTATGGATGACATGGGCTTTGTGCGCCTTGATATCGATGAGTTGTTACAGAGCTTTGATACCATGGCAAGCTTTTACCAATGGGATGAACGCGTTGAGCATGATGAAGTCATGGCGGTACTGCGCATTATTCAATCGTGTGACCCGCTTGGTGTTGGGGCGCGCAATCTCAACGAATGCTTAGCGCTGCAATTGTCCAAGCTTGATACGAATACAAAGTATCTTAAAGAAGCCCAAGCACTTCTCTCAGCCAGTGAGCATTTAGTTAGTAATAATATCAAAGCCTTGACTGAGCTGACGGGACTCGCACCTGAATATATCACACCCGCTCTTACTCTATTACGTACTTTGAATCCATCACCTGGCTTGTTATTCCAAAGCAGTCAGCCTGATTATATGCAGCCATCAGCAAGCTATGATATTCCTGATGTGTTGGTTACGCCTATTCGTCGCCACAATAGCAATAACAGCAATAATAGCAACAGAGGTGATATTACAGCCCAAGTAGATGGCTGGCAGGTGCGTCTTAATCCTGAAACCTTGCCCAAGCTGCGGGTCAATCAAGAATATGCCAGTTTAGTCAAACGCGGTGATGATAGCCCTGACAATCAGTATCTGCGTGAAAATCTCACCGATGCGCGCTTGTTTATTCGTAGTATCGAGGAGCGTAATCAAAACTTGTTAAAAGTAGCGACCAGTATCGTGCGCTACCAGCAAGAGTTTTTGCAACATGGTGCAACCGCCATGCAGCCGCTTATTTTAAAAGCCATTGCCGAAGAAGTTGATTTGCATGAATCGACCGTCTCGCGCCTGACTACCAGTAAGACCATCTTGACGCCACAAGGGTTATTTTCCCTCAAGCACTTCTTCTCATCTCACGTTAGCAGTAGCGACGGTGATATCTCTTCAACCGCCATCAGCGCCATGATTAAGCAGCTTATCGCTGATGAAGACCCTAAAAAGCCCTTATCTGACAGTCGCATAAAAGATTTTTTATTGGCAGAAGGTATCGATATCGCCAGACGAACGGTGGCCAAATATCGTGAAGCGATGAATATCGGCTCCTCTACCCAGCGCAAACAAAAGTATTAAATGTTGTGATTCAAAGGCTTATCAATGCAGTACTGCTCTTATCAATATGTTTTTTCGTAAATATAAAAAATAAAATTTTTTGATTATATAGAAACATGCAGGAAACATCAGTTTTTATTACATTTAGTTACAGTTTAGTGTCTTGCTACTATTCGCTTTTCATGACAAATTAGAGTCATACCAACAACGAAAACCAAGTATCGATTTGGCTTATTTGTATAAATCATCAATCTAAAATATGATAAAAATGCGTTTATATTTTACTAAAGGAGTAGAGGGATAAAGACGTTAATGATTAAAAGGCTAAGCGCTAAATCTTATTAAATATGCTTATTAAATATGCTTATTAAATATAAAAAGATACTAGGTCAGTTATTGGTAAGGCAGGGTGATAAAAGCATAAGTGCTGGCTCATCTGTTGATTATAAGTAGCAATATAAGCAATAATAAAAGGACAATAATATGAATGTTTCTATCAGTGGTCACCATATCAGTATTACCGATGCCATGGACAAAGCGGTTCGCGAAAAACTTGAAAAAGTAGAGCGTCACTTCGATCAGATTCAAAGTATTAAAGTGATATTATCGCTAGACAACAGCGGCGCAAGTGATGGCGGTAAAAAGACTCATAAAGCCGAAGCAATTATGCGAGTCGCAGGTCAAGAGATGTTTGTCCAAGCCCTTGAAGACGATATGTATAAAGCTATTAACGACATGGCAGACAAACTTGATAGACAAGTGCGTAAGTATAAAACCCGTCAAGACCGTAAGAAAACTCAGGGTCCAGGGCGCGATGAACGCTATGAAGATTTAACCGATGTAGAGGCAGCGCCTGCGGTTTAGGTTTAAATGCCACACGGTTTAATAGCAATGTTTAGCTGTCATGTTAGGTGGATTTTCTATCATATAAGCTTTATTGTCGTAACCATTGATAAGTCTTAGCTCATAAATAAATAGTATAAATAGCAGGATTGTTAATGATAGACGATTAATAGTGTTAATGATTGAAATGAAACAAACGATAAGCTAAGCAAAAAAAGGACCTCTAACGTATTATCGTTGAGGTCTTTTTTATTGTCTTTTTTAAACGGTGTGGCTTATAAATCTTAGCCGCCGCCAACCGCTTGTACAACTTCAATATTCATACCTTCAACGATACGCAGTTTATCAAGCTCGCTTTTTGGTATCAGCTCACCATCGACTTCAACGGCGTAGCGTCCAGTACTAAGCCCAAGTTCATTGACGACCAATTGTACCGTTTGATGGGTGGTCTGCAGTGTCTTACCGTTTACATTAATATTACTCATAGTATGTGCTCCCTAATGACTTGAGATTCCTTTTTATCAACTTATCTTTAATCTATATTTATCTGTAACTGAAATTTTATCGATGACGGTTAGCTGTGTTATTCACTTTAAATGACTGATTGAGCGTTTTAATTATTGAAACCAAAGTAGCTATTAAATACCGGCGTGATTTAAACGAGACGTCGTTACTGCAAGCCATAACCAACCTGCAATCATCAATACACCGCCAATAGGAGTAATCGCCCCAAACCAGCGCGGCGCACCAAGCGTCATCGCATATAAACTACCCGCAAAGATAATCACGCCGACCTGCAATAACCACGCCGTGGTTTGAGTCGCATAGTTCAGCCGAATAAGAATGCCCACCAGCAATAACCCAAGCCCATGTATAAACCAGTATAAGGTTGCTGTTTGCCACCATTCAAGCTGCTGAGTACTGACGATAGCTTTAAGACCATGAGCCCCAAAGGCACCCAAAGCCACGGCGATAGCCATATTAAGCGCCGCAATACTTATCCAATTTAGCATGGTCAAACTCGTATTATAAAAGGAACTTTAATAATGACTCTTCTCATCTAATAAGAAGCTTTAACTGACAAGCTGCTTACTGAATATCATCAGGTAATATCACACTATCGATGGTCATGGCTTCACGGATTTTATCCATGGCATTTTTCTCGATTTGGCGCACACGCTCTGCTGAGATAGAGTAGACCGCGGCCAATTCATGCAAAGTTGATTTTTGCTCAGAAAGCCAGCGCTGCTCAACGATATCGCGCGAACGATCATCTAAGGTATCCATCGCCGCCAGTAGTGCAGAAGAGTTATTTTCTTCCCAATCAGATTCTTCAACCATCTCGGCAGGGTCAATACCGTCCTCTAAGAACAGCTGCGGCGCATAGCGTCCATCGTCATCATCGCTTGACTGCGCTTCAAATGACGCATCATACGACGTCAGACGTGACTCCATTTCAAGCACTTGCTTGCGCGTCACATTTAAGTCGTTGGCAATGGCATCCGCTTCTTCAAGGGTTAGCTGGTTGTTGGTCTTTTTAAGGCTACGTAAGTTAAAGAATAATTTACGATGCGCTTTGGTGGTGGCAACTTTGACAATGCGCCAGTTACGAATGACAAATTCGTGAATTTCAGCCTTAATCCAATGCACGGCAAAGGATACCAAACGTACGCCTTTATTAGGGTCAAAGCGTTTTACCGCTTTCATTAGCCCTAAATTGCCTTCTTGGATTAAATCGGCTTGCGGCAGACCATAGCCTGAGTAGCTACGCGCAATATGAATAACAAAACGCAGGTGCGACATAACAAGTAAACGCGCCGCCTCGACGTCGCCTTCATCGTAATAGCGATGGGCAAGCTCTTGCTCTTGGGTCGGTGTCAAAATTGGTATTTGATGCACAGTATTGATATAAGCACCCAAATTTACCCCAGGCGCAGATAAATGCGTTGGCATCGCAGGGACCAAATCGCGAGTACTGGTATCACCAAGCGCGCTGGCGTCATAAGGCGGACGCGCCGCTGCAGCTTTTAGCGCCGCATCGCGTGCTTCGTTTTTTTCGGGCGCTGCGCTGTCTTTTTTACGGGAATTTGCAGCGTTAGTAGAAGTATTAGCCATATTCTTGACCTTGGTTAAATAGATAAGCAATGAGTCAGATAAAAATCTTTATAGTTGTAATTGTAAAGGATAGCGCCGCTTAGTTGCTATCAGTTTTGGTAATGATGAAGTGATATATTGTATCAACAGAATATTTAGATTTTGTTGCTGTAGTCTCTTCGCTATTTGCTGCTGTTGCCTGATTGATGACCAATAATAATGGATTTACGGTATCTGTTTTCTGGCTCTGCTCACAAAACGCAGTGATATCGGCTTGCGAGTTTGGGTCAGTTGCAACCACATATAACGACTCACCAGCAGTTACATGACGCAGCGCCACTTTGGTTTTGAGCAGTGGCATCGGGCAGGCAAGTCCGCGCCCGTCTACCATATCTTTAATAATAATCGTCGCTTGCGCCAGACCTGCGCTATCATTTAGTTTACCGTTATCGGTTGCACTAAAGGTGTCTGCTGACAATAACTCTAACAGCTGTCTTATCGCGTGCTGCTTTGCTTCAGGTAAGGTATCTGATAAAGCTTCTGACAGATGCACAGCATGCGAGCCTTGTACAATGATGGATTGGTTATCAGCAGACATAAAATTAACCTTTAAGATATCAATGTTTAAGGTAGCAGTATTTAAGACAGTACGGCTGTTTAAGAGAGCTTAGCTTGGTATAGTATTGCCCAGAAGCCTTTATCATGGCCTACCATTATAGCAAATTGCCACTATGTAATTGCAGTTGAATATAGTCATCATAACGTTTGGTCAATCAGAACACCTTATTAGCATTAAGCAATAGATTTATGTTTTAAACCTTAAGTTCGGACTATAAATTTACACCGTCTAGATTTACATAACCATGTTGCACAATCGTGACGCACGGCAGCGTGATTGGTAGCCAGAAGCAGACGGCAATTGACCTTGGATAAACAAGCTCGTATAGTCAAAAAGACGTTATGATTACTCGTATAGGATACGCACTTGTATTATTCTCATAGACCATCGCTGCTTAAAAAATTGCTGCTTAAAAAAACAGTAAAGACATTAGCAGAAGGCGCGTTTGCGCTAAAGTTAGGTATGTCTGCTACCTTACTGATGCTGGCAACCACGGCCAACGCTATCAGCACACAAGCTGCGCCATTTGCTTATGATTCATGGCAGTCTAGTAATGCAGACGAGTTAGATTTGCCCAATTTGCGTGGACAAGGATTAAGCTTTGCTGAGCAGTATCAAAATAAACTGCTTGGCGAATGGTCGTTAAGAAACATCAATGGTCGCACTAAGATGGAGCATGACCCTTGGATACACGAAACGGTCAAAGACATCACTTGGCGGCTAAATGCTCAAGCGCGCCAGCAAGCGCCTCTCGGCTTGGTCATTATTGATAATCCCAGTATCAATGCTTTTGCCGCGCCAGGTGGGGTTATCGGGCTGAATACCGGGACGATACTCGCGGCAAGCAGTATGGATGAGCTTGCCAGCGTCATCGCGCATGAAGTAGCACATATTAGCCAAAACCATTATGAGAGCGGGGCGGATGAGCGCAAAAAAGCCTTGCTGATGCAAATAGGCGGTATGCTCGCGGCGATTGCCGCGTCAGCGGTCGATGGTGACGCAGCCGCTGCCGTCATGATGGGCAGCCAAACGGCGACGATGAATAGCAGTATGGCTTTTAGCCGTAATAATGAGCGTGAAGCTGACCGCGTTGGGATGCAAATCATGAACCAAGCTGGTTATGATCCACGCGCGATGCCACGCTTTTTTGCGACGATGAATCAACAAAGCCAATTAAACCAAACCGCCAATCAATTCTTACCCAGTTTTGTGCGCTCGCATCCTTTAAGTAATGAGCGCTTAAGTGAGTCGCAAAGCCGCGCTCAGCGTTATACCTCGTTGTCATTAAACCAGCAGCAGCGCCATCAAGCGTCGTTTGATTTGCTGTATTGGCGTGTACAAAGTACCGGCAAACACGTCTCCGAAACTGCATTAACGACCGCCGCTAAAAATAGCGTTGGCGCAAAATTGGCGCTGATGTATTGGTATGGCGAGCAGCAGCGTTTTAAAGAGGCCAATGAGCTATATACTGAGCTATCAGCGCTGCCCGCGCTGCAGCGCCAAGTATTAGAGCCTTTACTGTCTATTACCCAAAGCCAAATCCTTACTGAGCAAAATCAATGGCAACAAGCGGCTGAACTGTTAGAGAGTCAGCAGCGCCTTTATCCTGAGCGCCGTGACCTGCGTCTTTATTTGGCTGAAGCACTAACCAATAGCAATCAGCCAACCAAAGCACAAGCATTACTAAAGCCATTGACTGAGCAGCAGCCAAGCGACCGTTATGCATGGCAAAGTTTGCAATTGGCCAATGAAAAAATTGCTAAAACCACCGATTCAGCGCCGCTGGCAAAAATCGCCACTATTAATGCGCTGCGTTATCGCAGTCATGACCAGCTATGGAGTGGCCGCTATGACCGCGCGCTGACCTCGTTGACGCAAGCTAAGCAATTGACTGAGCAAATGCAAAAAACCGCGCAAGCGAGCAGTGCCGCTCCTCTGCTTGCCAATATTAATGCTGAAATCAAAGCAGTAAAAACCGCCAAAGACTTTAAGCCTTAGGCGGTTGTTTTTATCGCTTGGGTCGATAAGCAGATTAAGAATATATAACTTTTCTTAACTTTGATTAACCCTGCAGCGCATCTTTCACCAATTTAGAGATGAGTGCAGGGTCAGCACGGCCCGCGGTTTTATTTTTTAACACACCCATCACGCTGCCCATATCACGCATCGATGTGGCACCTTGCTCAGCGATTTCGGCATTGACCAAAGCGGCAAGCTCGGCATCATCCATTTGTTTTGGCATAAACTCGGTGATGATATCGATTTCAAACTGCTCTTTATTTGCCAAATCATCACGACCATTTTCGGTAAAAATCGTCAGTGATTCATGGCGTTGTTTTAGCTGCTTTTGTAGGACTTCCAATACTTGCGCATCATCAAGTTCGGTCTGGCGGTCAATCTCAATTTGCTTGACCACCGATTGGACGTTGCGCAATACTTTAACGCGCTCAAGCTCACGCGCTTTCATCGAAGTTTTGATGCTGTCAGACAAGCTCTGTTTAAGTTGGCTCATTGTTATTATTCCTTATGAGTATGGATAAAATAGTTTTTAGTAAGTGTTAAATAAAAATCTGCTGAGCATTTATCAGCATGAATAACAAAAATTGTAGCATAAAAAACGCCACTGTTATTCATCGATAACAGTGGCGTTAGTGTAGCGCTGGTATTTAGCTAATCGTATTAGTGATTAGTACATACGAGTGGTACGAATAGTTTCGCGTTGTAATTTCTTTTTATAACGCTTTACAGCAGCGGCTTTTTTGCGCTTGCGTACTTGCGTTGGTTTTTCATAAAATTCACGCTTACGTACGTCTGATAGAACGCCGGCTTTTTCACAAGCACGCTTAAAACGACGGATAGCGATGTCAACTGGTTCGTTTTCTTTAACCTTAACTGCAGGCATGAAAGCTCCTTTATTAGGATGAGATGTAAGGGCATTAGTTTGGCTGTGTATTAGTATTTAGCCGTAATATCTCAAGATTATCGGCATCAGCTCAAACTAGGATAGTCTTGCGCAATAGCACAAGGGCGCTTATTTTAATCAAAAATGGCAGTAAAGTCAAAGGCTTTTGCGCATTAATCCATAATTATCATTAAGTTGCACGCTATTATCAGCAATAACGGTCGTAACTCATTTAGACTCATGATTTGCTTGCCTTTAACATAGTGGTCTTTAAAAGTGTATGAATGGATAAATTTGCTGCATAGTACAAGCGGAAATAAAAAACCCTACTGTCTATAACGGTTTAGGCAGAGTTTATGCTATGATAATTTGCATAATATCAATCGTTTTATGTGCACTTTATTAAGGATGTTGCAATGAAGAAATCAGTACTAAACACGGCGCTAAGCACAGCATTTATCGTCGCCCTTGGCTTTGGTATCAGTGCTTGCAGTGGGGATAAAGAAGGCGAGTCGCACGAAGTCTTAGCAAAAGACCGCGTCGATGAAGCAGCAGAGCTTGCGCGTAAAAACGCACCTGAAGCAGAAGAGATGAATTTCCCAGAAACAGCGCCAATGCCAGCGGCTGAAGCAGACGCCGCGGCAAGTACTGAAGCCACCACAGCTACCACAGAAGCAGGCGCTGCTGCTACATCAGAAGATACTGCAACTGCAAGCGCGGATACCGAAGTGGCTAGCACTGAAACTGAAAGTACAGAGGCGCCAGCTACGGATGCAGCCACTACGGATGCGACAGCAGTAGCGAATTAGTAGCTTTTACGATAAAAGTACGTTGTGATGAAGGTAGCGACAGCCACTAGCCAGCTATTTTATTAACAAGCTGTTTTACTAACAAGCTGTTTTACTAACAAGCTATAGACGAGGGAATAACCATGAAACAAAATACCATGAAGAAAAAATCAGTTGTGAAATTGGTGCTGTCTGGCCTGAGTCTTAGTGCGTTATTAACACTCAGTGCTTGTAGTGGCGGCGACAATACGGCGGCTGAAGAACCAGCTGCTGTCAATGAAACAGAGACAGTGGTTGTAGAGCCTGAAGCGCCAGTTGCAGAAACTGAAGTAGCCACTGAACCTGCCGTTGAAGCAGAAGCAACTGAAGTAGCCGAGGCCGAGCCCACAGCTGCTGCTGAGACAGAAGTGTTAGCCGCTGATGCTGGTGCAAAGCTGTATGAAAAACAGTGTAAAGTTTGCCATGAAAGCGGTTTGTTAGAAGCGCCGAAATTTGGTAATAAAGAAGATTGGGCACCGCACCTTGCTAAAGACATAGATACGCTACGTATGCATTCTGCAAAAGGCTTTAACAAAATGCCGGCGCAGGCAAATGCGGAAGTAAGTGAAGCGCAAGTGCATGCCGCAGTTGATTATATGGTCGCTGCAGCCAGTTAATTCTGCTTGTTGAAATTTGCTCGACTGACCGCCATTGTAAGCTCACAGTGGCGGTTTTTTATTAATGCTACAAGGCAAAATATAAAGGCACATAAATGAAAGTATTGGGTTTAGAGACCTCTTGCGATGAGACTGGTCTGGCGATTTTTGATAGCGAGCAGATAACGAGCGATAATAAAGGTCTGCTAGGGCAGGTACTGTATTCACAAATAGAGCTGCACGCCCTTTATGGCGGTGTGGTGCCCGAGCTTGCCAGCCGCGACCATATTCGTAAGCTGGTGCCTTTATTTAACGAATTGCTAGAGCAATGCAATATCACTAAAGATGAGATTGATGCCATTGCTTATACCAAAGGTCCTGGGCTTATCGGTGCGCTGATGACGGGCGCATTATTTGGTCGCAGCTTGGCTTATGGTTTGGACGTACCAGCGATTGGTATTCACCATATGGAAGGGCATTTATTAGCGCCGCTCATGGGTGCGAATCCGCCAGCTTTTCCATTTGTCTCGTTACTGGTTTCTGGTGGTCATACTTTGCTGATTGCCGCACACGGTATCGGACAATATGAAATCCTTGGCGAGTCCATCGATGATGCGGCGGGTGAGTGTTTCGATAAAGCGGCGAAAATGCTCGGTTTGCCGTATCCGGGTGGCCCAAACATCGCTAAATTAGCGGAAACAGGCAATCAAAATGCTTATGATTTACCGCGTCCAATGCTCCATCGTGGTTTGGATTTTTCTTTTAGCGGTATGAAAACTGCGGTACATAATCTTATCAAAGACACCCCATGCTCAGGTGGCTCGGGCAATGGCTCTGCTAGTGATCCGCAAGTTCGCGCCGATATTGCCGCCAGTTTTCAGCATGCCGTGGTTGATACCTTGGTGAAAAAATGCGTCAAAGCCCTTAAACAAGTCGATATGAGCCGATTGGTAATCGCTGGCGGCGTCAGTGCCAATAGTCATTTGCGTGAAACATTAGAGAGCGAGCTTGCTAAAATAAATGCTACGGTTCATTACGCACCGCCAGCTTTATGTACCGATAATGGGGCGATGATTGCCTATGCAGGTTACGAGCGTTTGCAAGCGGGTCAAGCAGATGATTTGGCTGTCAGCTGCGTACCACGTTGGCCGATGACCGAGTTGCCAGCGGTATAAAAGCCCTATAAGGTCGCTTATATCCAGTTTATTAAACTTTATCTCACTCAAGGATAACTTATGCAGTGGCTTGCAATTGGACTAGGTGCTGCCATTGGCGCTTGCCTGCGAGGGTGGCTGGCGCGTTTTAATCCGCTGCATCACTGGATACCCCTTGGGACGCTTGGCGCCAATGTCTTAGGTGGACTATTGATAGGGCTAGCTCTGGTGTGGTTTGAGCGAGTGGGCAGCGGCTTGTCTCCCAATATTAGACTGTTTGTGATAACTGGGTTTTTGGGCGGGCTGACAACTTTTAGCACCTTTAGCGTTGAAGTATTTACCTTTATCCATAATGGCAAACTGCTTGCGGGCTTGGGGCTGATTGGGCTACATGTGGGGCTGACGTTATTAGCAACCGCAATTGGCTTTTATTTCTTTAAGTTGGTTTTGTAATAATAAAAATGTCGCAATAAAAAAGAGCCATATTGATTTTTAATACGGCTCTTTTTTTAGTGATAATTACTTCTAGATAGGTTTTACAATTCCTTCTAATAAACTCGCAAACCCTTGCATATAGGCAATCTCTTGGCTCGAGGTGCGCGTTGCCGCATAGAGCTGACAGTAGACGCCACTGCCTAATGGCCGCGAAACTACCCAACCTTTTTTCTCATATTCAGCGACCACCCAATCAGGTAATGCCGCCACCCCCCGTTCACTAGCAACCAACTGAATAAGCATCGCAGTCAGCTCGGTGGTACGCATGCTTTTAAAGCTGACCTGTGCTGGCGTCATAAAATTGGCAATGATATCGAGGCGCTTAGCTTCCACTGGATAAGCAATCAAGGTCTGATCAACCAAGTCTTGGGCATGAATGAATTGTTGCTCAGCCAAGTCGTGGGTTGGCGACAGTACCAAACGACTTTCATACTCAAATAATGGCTGATAGCTGATACCTTCTATTGGTAAATTACTGGTGGTAATCAATAAATCGATATCACCTTCCATCAATAAATGATGCGGCTCAGGCTCAAAACCGGTAGCGAAATCCAATTCGACATCCGACCATTCACGGCGATAGTGATTGAGAATCGGCATCAACCAATCAAAGCAGCTATGACATTCAGACGCTAAGCGCAATCTGCCTGCTTGACCATGGGCTAAGCGTTTTAAGTTTGCTTTGGTGCGCGTGACCTGCGGCATGATACTGTCTGCCAGTGCCAATACCGTTTTGCCCGCTGGCGTAAAAGTCAGCGGACGCGTGCGGCGATTGACCAAACTGATATCGTAGTAATTTTCCAGCTCTTTTAACTGATGGGAGACCGCAGAGGCGGTGACATGCAGCTCATCGGCAGCAGCGGCCAATGAGCCATGGGCTCGCAGCGCAGTTAGTGTATTAAGATGACGAAGCTCTAGCATAAAATGACCTAACCACTGACGTTAAAAAAATGAGAAATTGCGACTTATAAAGGCTTAAAAATAAAGGCTGAAAAAACGGTTAAAGCTTTTTATCTAATAATGTTAAAGCTGTTATGAAAGTAAAATTTAACATCAGCGCCGACGTAGGAGTAATTGCGAGATAACCACCAAAATTAACGAAGCGACGAGTAAAATGGTCCCAATGGCATTGACTTCAGGCTTAAGTCCCACGCGTACCATAGAATAAATACGCAACGGCAAAATCTCATAGCTAGGGCCGGTGACAAAGGTCGATACCACTACATCATCGAGCGATAAGGTAAAGGCTAGTAACCATCCTGCCATCACCGCTGGAAAAATCACTGGAATCAAGACCGTACGCACCATCATAGATTCGCTAGCACCCAAATCTCGCGCCGCTTCCATCAAACGTTCATCCAAACTACTTAAACGCGCAAAAACGGTAATGACCACAAATGGCAGGCAAAAAGTAATATGCGCTAATAATAGCGAGACAAAACCGAGCTGCAGTCCGATTAATAAAAACAGTGCCAATAGCGATATCGCCAAGACAATCTCAGGCGACATCATCAGCACAAATAGCAGCCCGTTTAGCAGCCCTTTACCGCGGAAGTCATAGCGATGCAGCGCAAGCGCAGTTAATGTACCGATGACTGTAGAAACTGTAGCGGCAACCAAGCCCAAGACAATAGAATGCCAAAAGGCATCGAGCATCGCCTGATTGTTAAATAGCGACTCGTACCACTTTAAACTAAAGCCACCCCAGTTATAGCCAATTTTTGACTTATTAAATGACATCACCACCAATACGATGATGGGCAGATATAATAAAGTGTAAATCAGACCAAGATAGCCTTTGGCGGCGATACTGCCAATGCTAGATGGCTTGATAGAGCGTTTGGCTTTTATGGGTGAGCTATTGATTGACGAGTTATTGGATGAATTACCAGACATTAAGCCACCTCGCTAAAATCAGTCTTGCCAATACGGCGGCTACTGGCGCGATAAGCGAGTAATAATACCGCCATCGCAAGCGTTAATAGCACACTGGCGGCCGCGCCAAATGGCCAATCACGGGCATCTAAAAACTGGTTTTTGATAATATTACCAACGAGTAAATTACGCGAGCCGCCCAAAATATCGGCGACGTAAAACATGCCCATCGCTGGCAGTAGTACCAACAGCACCCCTGAGATAATCCCCGGTGTGGTCAAGGGTAATACCACATGCCAAAAGGTTTGTCGTTTTGAAGCGCCTAAATCTTGCGAGGCAAGCAGCATATCATTGCGTAAGTCGCTAAATACCGCATACAGCGGCAGCACCATAAAAGGAAATAATAAATAGGTTAAACCCGCAATGACCGCCCCTTGGGTATATAAAATATCAATGGGCGCATCGATGATGCCGATTGTTAATAAGGATTTATTAATCAAGCCATTACTGGCAAATAATAGTTTTAGCGCATAAGTTCGTACCAAAGAATTGGTCCAAAATGGCAGTATTAGCATGAGCATCAACAGTGGCTGCCAGCGTTTACTGACTCGGGATACAAACCAAGCAAACGGGTAGCCAAGTAATAAGCAGATGACCGTTGTGATGCCCGCCATCCATAATGAATGCACAAAGACATCGAAATAAAGCGGGTCAATCATGCGCACATAGCTGTCGATAGTGACCGGCAAACTAATAAAAGCTGTGCTATCACGGGTCAAAAAGCTGACCGCAATCACCAGTATATTTGGCAATAAGGCAAAGATGAGCAGCCAACCCCAAATCAGCCATAGCGTTGCGGTACGGAAAGGGCTTCTATTGCTCAAGTTTTTATTACTTGATTTTTTATTACTTAAGTTAGGACGCGCCATTAGCTGATATCCTTTTGGACAGCTAATTTGCTAGTGCTATTATTCATCCCATTATCAATGCCGCTAGCAAGCGTACCGTCTTGTTCTTCTGGCAACACCCATTCCCAGCCATCTACCCACGATACTTTGACGCCTTCATTCAGCTTATAATCAAAACTTGGGTCATCTTCATCAAAGAATTCTGATGCTTTAATAATATGACCGTTCGTTAGCTCAATAATCGAGTCTAAGGTACTGCCTTTATAATTACTTTCAATTACCCGCCCAAGTAAGCCGCCATGCTCTTTATCATTGGGATCATAAATGCGCAAATCTTCCGGACGTAGCAATAAATTGACGATATCACCAACTTGCACGTCATTGGCAAAGTCAGGACGGCGCAGATTACGTAAGGTCGTCGGACCCTCTTGCGCTTGGGCTTCGCAGACCTCGACCTCAATCCGCCCATTGGTCACGCGCCCATCACGATCGGGCTGCTCAGGGTAGACGCCTTTGACTTCTGCTTTAAATAAATTGGTCTCACCGATAAACTTGGCAGTAAAGAGATTGGCAGGGGTTTCATAAATCTCAATCGGCGTGCCAATTTGCTGAAATCTGCCGTCTTTCATCACGGCAATGCGGTCTGACATCGACAGCGCTTCTTCTTGATCGTGGGTGACAAAGACAAAAGTAATGCCAAGCTCACGTTGCAGACGTTTAAGCTCAGATTGCATTTGCAGACGCAGCTTATGATCGAGCGCCGATAAGGGCTCATCGAGCAATAATAGTTTAGGACGATTAATGACCGCGCGCGCAATCGCCACCCGCTGCTGCTGACCACCGGATAAATCTTGTGGTTTGCGATTGGCCAAATGCTCAAGTTGTACCATCGCTAGCATCTCACGCACCCGCGTTTGAATCTCATCTTTTGGCACTTTCTTTAATTTAAGTCCGTAAGCGACGTTTTGCGCCACCGTCATATGCGGGAATAACGCATATTGCTGAAACACGGTATTGACCGGACGCTTATCCGCGGGCAAGCCTGCCATCTGGACGCCATCGAGATAAATCGCCCCAGCATTAGGCTGCTCAAAACCAGCAATCAGTCGTAATAACGTCGTTTTACCGCAGCCTGATGGACCAAGCAAGGTGATAAATTCACCATGCTGAATATCAAGGTTGATGTCCTTTAAGACTTCGGTTTGGTCATAGATTTTTTTTAGACCAGTCAGTTGCAGCAGCACCTTGTCAGTATGGGTTGAGGCAGGCGTGGACTGCGTCTGTAAATTTGATTCGGTCATAAGGTTGATTCCTAAAATACCAAACGCTCAGTAGCGTTATGAATATTAGATACTGTCAGCAATGTCAGTAGCATAATGGCTTTTTGGTTTAACGAATTATTTGTTAAGGTAGCTAATGGCTTATTGAGTCATTTGGTATCGCACGGTATTTAGCATGGCGATAAGCGATGGCTATATGGGGTCTGCTTGCTGCGTATTATAACAAACCCTTGCGGTAAATTAGTGCAAGTTCGTTATCCGTTGGTTGGTGGCGCTTGTTCGTTTTTAGCATAGGGGCTGTATCTATTTGCCAAAGTCATCTTATGGTTGTTAATAAATCGGCAAGGTAACGAGTGATATTAAAATAAAGAATTTTTACCATTTTTTTGGCTTGCTTCCTATACAATCATTTTATGTATGCTAAATATAGTGATATTTGCCATAGCAACCGGCTGAGCTTGAAGATAAGTCAACGTCAAAAGCAGAATGCTAGCGCAATGTAGGATATTACCCACATTAATAATCAAGGATCCCTTTTTATGCCTAACGATACCCGCCCAAAAACTGGTCAAGAAGCATTAGCGCTGCTTAAAGAAGGTAATGCACGCTATGTCGATAGTTTGACCAGCACCGACCCTTGTACCCAAAAACGTCCAGAATTAATCAGTGATCAAGACCCGTTAGCGATTATTTTGGGCTGCTCGGACGCACGTGTGCCGGTTGAGATTGTATTTGATCAGGGCTTGGGCGATTTGTTTGTCATACGCGTGGCGGGCAATGTGGTTGCGCCATCGCAAATTGGTTCGGTTGAGTTTGCCGCTGAAAAATTTGGCACCAAGTTGGTGGTGGTCCTTGGGCATTCGCATTGCGGCGCGGTGACCGCATGTGTTGAGGCGCTGATTAATCCTGAGCAAAACTACTCACCAAACTTGCAGTCAATCGTTGATCGTATCCGTCCTAGCGTCTATAACTTGCATGAGCTTGCCACTGCCAATGGTCAAGATGTCGATGCAGATGAGCTGGTCGATCGCTCTATCCGGGCCAATGTACGCATGTCGGTTAGCCAATTAAAACACGGTTCGCGCGCGCTAGAAGACCTAACCAATAGCGGTCAGCTGCTTGTTGTGGGTGCCGAGTATAATTTAGAGACAGGCAAGGTACGGTTTTTAGATGTTTAATAGACATTTAGCATGAAATGTCTATCATAGTTAGGATACGGCTGGCTGATACGCGATAACATCGACAGCGTATCCACTATTAACGATTAAAAATACTGAAATATTGGGGAAATTATGACTGATTCAGAAAGCTTAAATAGCAATCAAGAAACAGGTAATCAAGCAGTTAATAACCAAGCAACTAATCATCAAAACGCCATAGCCCAACCTGCAAGCAGCGTAAAAACTGACGGCGTTCAGCCGATTTCAGCTCAAACCACAGGATACACGTTTAACCATACGATGCTGCGGGTAAAAGATCCTGCTAAGTCATTGGCGTTTTATACCGGCGTCTTAGGAATGACCTTATTGGCGGTGAAAAAATTCCCAGCGATGGGTTTTGATTTGTACTTTTTAGCCAAGCTGACTGAAAGCGAGCGTGAAAACTTGCCAGCTGGTGCTGACTTAGAGATTTTTGCTTTCCGTCAACGCGGTATTTTAGAATTGACTCATAACTATGGCACCGAGACACAAGCGGATTTTAGTTATCATGATGGCAATGCTGAACCGCAAGGTTTTGGTCATATCTGCTTTAGTGTGCCCAATTTGGATGAAGCGGTTGCTTGGTTCGATGAAAATAACGTTGAGTTTAAAAAACGCCCAGATGAGGGTAGTATGAAAAATATCGTCTTTATTAAAGATGTTGACGGCTACTGGATTGAAATCGTGCAAGCAGATTTAATGGGCTAATTTTTAAAAGTTTGATAAACCTATTAATAAGATGGATTATCTAAACAAGTTTGTAGGTTTGAGAAATCACCAATAAAAAAGCCGCTATCGTTAAAATAGCGGCTTTTTATATTTGATAGCAAAGGCTCATTAGTCTTTTTTTACTTTAAAGTCGGTATGGCATGATTTGCAGCTTTCACCCACTTGACCGAATGCTGGTAGGACCTGATCCATACTGGTCGCTGTTTGTGCCACGGTATTTAACTCAGCAGTGGCTTTTTGAAAGTTATCTGCTTTAGTACGGAAACCATCAACGTTGTTCCAAACCGCTTCAGTGGCGTTACCAGTCGCTTCTTGGTTTTCAAAATGGCTCCAAGGGCTGGCAGAGTCCTTCGCCAAAAATGCCGCTTGTTCTTTAAATACTTCGGCATCAAATGTATCAGGTGCTTCCGCCATATCACCCATGATACCCATTGCATCACCCCAGCTTTTCATGCTGTCTTGACGCGCTTTAACGTCAGGGTCAACGGGCGTGCTACAAGCCGTCAGACCTAAAGCAGCTGCCATTAAGGTGATGCCAACGATAGACTTAAATGATTTGTTATTAGAAACCTGTGCCATCTGTATTGCTCCTTTATACGTGGCTAATAAAAAGGCGCCGTAGCATCTTCATGCTCGCCACCTGATTAAATTGCGACTATTAAAATAAATGTTATGTTGTTGTTTTAAGTATTAAAGACGACGATATCTGCTCTGTACTTAATAGCTTGTTTTTAACCCATATCGCTGTTGCTTAAATAACAAGGGTCAGCACCTATCGCTGACCCTTATTATTTTATAGCTTATATAGATTAAAAATAACCTATTACTGATGTAAACATTGACGCCGTCTGTGGTTTATTATGCCAATGATGATTACAAAGTCAACCAATCACGAGGTTTTAGATAAAAATCGGTCAATTCAAACTCAGGCGACCCTTCAGTAGGCTCAAAGCGATAATGCCAGCTGGCAAGCGGTGGCATGCTGACTAGAATGGATTCGATGCGTCCATTACTCTGTAGCCCAAACAGGGTGCCGCGGTCATAAACGAGGTTATATTCGACATAGCGTCCACGGCGATAGAGCTGGAATTCGCGTTGGGCTTCGGTGTAGGGAGTGTTTTTACGCTGCTCAAAGATGGGCAATATCCCTTCAAGGTAGCCATTACCGACCGCTTGCATAAAGTTAAAGCAGGTCTCAAAATCCCAACCACGACTCTCAAAATTGACGTCATCATAAAACAGGCCGCCAATACCGCGCTGCTCATCACGATGACGCAGATGGAAATATTCATCACACCATTGTTTAAAGTCAGGATAGACGCTATCGCCAAAAGGTGCGCAAAGGTCATGACAGACCTGATGCCAATGCACGCAGTCAGCCAACACTGGATAAAATGGCGTCAAGTCAAAACCGCCGCCAAACCACCAAATGGGGTCTTCGCCCTCTTTTTCTGCCACGAATAAACGCACGTTGGCATGGCTGGTTGGGACGTTGGGGTTTTTAGGATGCACAACCAAAGAGACGCCCATTGCTTGTGCTTTACGACCAGCGATATCAGGATGGCGAGCAGTTGCCGAGGCGGGCAAGTTCTGCACATGAATATGACTAAACATCACACCCGCTTTTTCAATGACGTCGCCATCGGCTAAAACACACGAGCGACCGCCGCCGCCTTCAGGACGTTCCCAGTCGTCAGGCACGAAAGTAGCTGGTTTATCATTGCTACTGCCATCACGCTCTTGCGCTTCTAATGCTTGACAGATACGTGCTTGCAAATCGACCAAAAACTCACGCACACGCATGATGTCGTTATGGGTCGGTGTCGTTGTTGCATTTGACATAGAATCTGTTGTGATAGGATTGGTATTACTCTCTATATTTGGCATACTCATAAAATATCTAATTATTTACTATTTATTAAGGTGTAATGCAGTATTAAAGTCTTTATCTAGCAGATGACCCATACGATCGCGTTTGGTTGCTAGATATTCAGCATTCATGTCGTTAACCCCAACCAATAATGGCACTCGTTCAACGACATCGATACCGTGCTGCGTTAAATAAGCGACTTTATCAGGGTTATTGGTAATCAAGCGTACGCTATCAACACCGACATGGGCAAGCATCGGTCCGCACATATCATAAACGCGCGCATCAGCCGGTAAGCCTAACATGAGATTGGCATCTAAGGTATCATGACCTTGATCTTGCAAGGCATAAGCGCGGATTTTATTGGTCAGACCAATCCCGCGACCTTCTTGACGCAGGTATAATATCGCCCCGCAGCCAGTCTCTTGTATCGCATGCATGGCAGTGTTTAGCTGTGGACCACAGTCGCATTTTAGTGAGCTAAAGGCATCACCCGTTAGACATTCCGAATGAATACGTATCAGCGGGATGAGGGGCTCTGCTGGCGCCGCGCCTTGTTGGTTTAGCGCCGTATCAGCCTGATTTAAAGCATCAGCTTGATTGACCACAGGTAAACCTACGGTAAGCATGACATGCTCTTGACCGTCTTCATTTTCAAAGATATGAATATCAAACTCGCCGTGACGAGTAGGTAGTTTGGCAGTAGTAATAAATTGATATGACATTAATGTCCTGCATAAGCCGATCATCGTGGCGCTAGAGGTCTATTTAAGCTTTGTGGTATCTGTTAAAGCTTTATAATAATAGCTAAGGTATTGCCTAGGCGCTGCTGATTCAAATAGCAGATGGCTGATATTTATTGGAAAAACACACAAAGTTCACAGACGGCGCACGATGATTAAAGCGACAATTAAAAATAAATGCTATTATGCCATACTATTTTGACGGATACAGTGACAAGTCTTTGCCCTTACATTACTATGTCGTCACCAAGGTCAGATATGCATGCAAAATCATTGAGCATGGTAAACATTGTCATTAAGCATCATCATTAAACATTGCCATGATTTATAACAGCATTGATAACCATCTTTATCACTGCCTTTAGCATTATAAGATTAAAAGCAACATAAGATTAAAAGTAACGCCTTATATTAAATAGCGTATTTTTCGTTATTCACAGCTATATTAAAAGCTGTATTAATAATTATATAGCCTGTGGTATCAAGTATTTTATGATGCCGCGCTATTATTAACGCCACTTAGACAGTTGCTAGTAACAGTTGCTAGTAATAGCCACTGTCTAAGGTAGCATTTTGTCAGCAGATTGGTAGGTATCGTACGTTCTATGCAGCAGTCAACTCATTCCCCACAGTCTAAGTCATTATCTGCGTCAGCCATTGATTCTGCTGCACCGCTATCAAACCTGCAGCAAACGTATGCCGCTATTCCACGTGAGCGTCCGCATACGCCGCTGCTTGATACGGTAGACGCACCGATTGATTTAAAAGCGTTTAGCGAGAGTCAGCTAATCACCTTAGCGGATGAGCTACGGCTTTTTTTGCTTTATTCAGCCGGTCAAAGTGGCGGTCATTTTGGTGCCAACTTAGGCGTGATTGAGTTGACCATCGCGCTGCATTATTTGCTAGATGCGCCGCAAGACCAGATTGTCTGGGACGTAGGTCATCAAGCTTATGCCCATAAAGTATTGACCGGTCGCCGTGATAAGCTTGGCACCATACGCTCAAAAGACGGTTTGACCGCTTTTCCTGAACGCGCCGAGTCAGTTTACGATACTTTTGGGGTTGGGCATTCATCGACGTCTATCTCAGCAGCTTTGGGTATGAGCTTAGCACTTCGTTATCAAGGCCTTAAACAAACGGTTGCCTGTATTATTGGTGATGGGGCGATGACCGGTGGCATGGCTTTTGAAGCGATGAATGACGCCGTACAACAAGATGCTGATTTGCTGGTAATTTTAAATGACAATGATATGTCAATATCTTGCTCTATCGGTGGCTTCTCGCGGCATTTAGCGACGCTATGGGAATCAGGTTATCAGGTTGATATCTCCGATGTAGGCGAGCCAGTACTGTGCAAGCGCCCTGATATGCAAGCCTTTGACCGCCGTAAACGTCATAAAGAGCTACGCGATGTTCCGCAATTAGAAGACAATTTATTTAAAGCAATTGGTTTTACCTATTTTGGTCCATTTGATGGGCATAATATTCCTGAGCTGCTGCGCGTACTATCGCTTGCCAAGCAGTTAAAAGGTCCTGTTTTAGTCCATATTTATACCACCAAAGGTAAAGGTTTTGCGCCTGCTGAATTAGATCCAGTCGGCTATCACGCTATCAGTAAATTACCTGCTGAAGATAGCGAGAAGGAAGCAGTAAAAGACAGTTTAACAACCAGCACACCGCTCTTAAAATACTCGCAAGTATTTGGCCGGTTTTTATGCGATAAAGCTGCTACTGACGAGAAATTGCTTGCCATTACCCCAGCGATGGAAGAAGGCTCGGGAATGATTGAGTTTGCCCGTCAATTCCCTAAGCGCTTTTTTGATGTGGCGATTGCTGAGCAACATGCGGTAACTTTAGCCGGTGGAATGGCAACCCAAGGCGTCAAACCTATCGTCGCGATTTATTCAACCTTTTTGCAGCGTGGCTACGATCAACTTATCCATGATGTGGCTTTACAAAATCTTGACGTGATGTTTGCCATTGATCGCGCCGGTTTGGTCGGTGAAGACGGCGCAACCCATGCAGGGGTATTCGATTTTGCTTTTTTACGCTGCGTGCCTAATATGCTGATTGCCGCGCCAAAAGACGAAAACGAATGCTACCATCTGCTTAATACTTGCTATGAATATCAAGGTTGCACGGCTGTACGCTATCCGCGCGGCGTTGGTACAGGCGCAGTCATTACTCAGCCAACGCAAGTTTATCCCATTGGCAAAGCAGTGGTAGAGTCGGTATTAGGTCAAGACGACGCGCCTAATAAATTGGCGTTATTAGCCTTTGGTACGATGGTTGCGACGGCTCAGCAAGCGGCAGAAAGCCTAATTAACGATAATATAAAATCACACTGTCAGGTACATGTGGTGAATATGCGCTGGGTAAAACCTTTAGATACCCATTTGCTTGAAACCTTAATCGAGCAAGGCATCACCCATATTGCGACGCTAGAAGAGCATATGATTATGGGCGGCGCGGGCAGTGCGGTAAATGAGTATTTACTTAACGAATCGCCAGCCTTCAAAAATAGCCACCCAGTTATCTGTAATATCGGTATCTCTGATCGCTTTATCGCCCATGGTTCGCCAGCAGAACAAATGGCTGATTGTGGTCTAGATGTTGCAGGGGTCGTCAGTCAGCTCCAGCAATTGCTAAAATAAAACACTATCATTGATAAAAAATTGCTAAAATAGCGGATTGAAAAATAAAGCATGTCTGTTTCCTTGCTTAAACCTCGCCTACTTGCCGTAGGTGTGAATTATTTGACAACTTGGGCGGTACAACTGCGGGCAACCATATATTTGGTTTGCTAGGCGGCTATGGGTTTTTATTAATTATTACTATGCTTCAGCTTTGAAGCAGATTTTATTTTTCGTACATTTTATAAGTCACATCTCTTAAGTAGTATTCATTCATCAAGCAAATAGGTTATTTATGGAACCCATGGTCGTCATCGCAGCGCGTGCTGCTGAAAAAGTCGGTAAAGAGATTTTATATGCGCATCAAAACCGCCACAAAATCGAGCTTGATATCGAGTCAAAAGGACTTGATGGTTTGGTCACCCGTATTGATCGTTTCAGTGAAGAGCTGACGATTGAGACCCTAAAAGCCAGCTATCCAAATCATTCATTCTTGGGTGAAGAGTTTGGTATGCAAGAAGGTCGCGGCGAAGATGCTGACTGGTGCTGGATTATTGATCCGTTAGATGGCACCAAAAACTTTGTCCATGGTGTGCCGCAGTTTTGTGTATCTATCGCTGTGCAACATAAAGGCGTTACCCAACACGGCGTCATCTATGATCCTGTCCGTGATGAGATGTTTTCTGCCAGCCGTGGTAAAGGCGCGCGTTTAAACCAACGCCGTATCAATGTTAGTGAACGTAAAACGATTGATGGTGGTTTATTTACTACCGGTCATCCGCTTGAGCGTAAACGCAATGGTGAAGTCATCTCTTATGCCAAGCAGCATTTTGAGAGCTTACAGAAAATCTCTGAAGAAGGTGGTCAAGTTCGCCGTTTAGGTTCAGCTGCGCTTGATTTATGTTATGTAGCAGCGGGTCGTTTTGACGGTTATTTTGAGATGTCTATCAAGCCTTGGGATATTGCTGCCGGTGAGCTAATCGTGACCGAAGCACGTGGCGTGGTGGTTGACCATACAGGCGCGCACAACTCGATGACCTCAGGCTCTATTTTCGCTTGTAACATCAAACTATTAAAACCATTGATGCAAGTAGTTGTCCCAACTTGGGGTGATGCGTTTTAAGCACCGCCTAAGCGTCACCTCTAAGCCTCACCTAAATATAATCATTGAGCAAACTTAATATTAAAAAGCTGGTTCCGTTATGGAGCCAGCTTTTTTGTTTTGCCATTACCTTTATGGCTACTTTTATCTTCAACTGTAATCCCTTGGAACTCAAGCTCTTTACTGGTGCGCTCCAACAGCTGTAACTCTTCTTCTATTAATATCAGCATATCCTGCACGTGCGGCAAGGCCTTACTACAAGCGGTAATCCCAAATTCAATCTTATCCAAGTAGCTGGCAAGGGTGATATTCATCGCTTGACCGTCGAATACAATAGAGGCTGGGTATAAAGACTGCAGGCGCGCGCCATTCCAATATAGCGGTTTTTCCGAACCAGGCACATTTGAGATAATCAGGTTAAATGCCTGCTTTTTAGGAAACAGACCGCTTGCCAAATTGATGCCTTCCCATGCATAAGAGACGACACTGTAATTGATAACCTGCGCTTGATTCATACGGCGGAAGCGGCGTTTACCATTATTCATACTGCGATGAATCAGCTCGATTCTGCTTAATGGATCGTCTAAATGCGTGCCTAAATTGGCCAGTACAAAGGATAATTGATTGCCGGCAACGCTATTATCGGTACGTAATGACATCGGTACAAAAGCAATCAAGGGTTTACTCGGTAGCGCGTCTATCGATAGTAAATAGCGACGAATAGCACCAGCACAAACAGCAAGTACCACATCATTTTTACTGATGTTTAAGCGCTCAGCTATATCATTAAAGCGCTGTATCTCATACGACTGGGCAGCAATGCGCCGTGAGGCTGAAATGCGTTTATTAAGCACACTCATCGGCGCGGCAAAGGTGCTGACATAACTGTCGTCGCCATAATTTTTTAAATTATCGAGTAATTCTGTAAATACTGGCTTAATGGTAGAAACTTGCTCTTTAATGATACCCAAAGCAGAACGCTCTTTAGGCAAAATCGCATCGACTTGGTTGCGATGGCGTGCCATTAACGACCAGATTGGTAATGTAACCGGTTCGGTCGGCGATTGAGATAAGGATTTTTTGACCAGTCGCATCGCCGCGATGCCATCAACCAACGAATGGTGGATTTTAAAATATAAAGCAAAACGCTTAGGAGCGCCTTCGTTTTCTGGCTCAATACCTTCAATGACGTGACATTCCCATAGCGGCATCGCACGGTCTAAGAGACGGCCATGCTCTCTTGAAACGTACATCAAAAGCTCGCGTACACGGGCGGGCTTTGGTAGTGCCACATGATGCAAGTGATGCTCAACATCAAAGTGCTTGTCTTTTTTCCAGAATATTAAATGCTCGAGCACTTGGTTAAAAGGAAAAGTTGGCGGCACCTCAGAGTGTTGCATTTGTTTGACCAATTGACAGACAAAACTGTTATCGGCATTTTCTGGCAATTCGAATAGGAATAGACCCCCAACATGCATGGGTTGTTTACGCGACTCAAGAAGTAAGAACAACTGGTCGACTGCTGTGAGAAGTCGCATAATAAATCCTTTTATGACGATGAATGAAAAATGGCAATAAAATAAATAGGTATTCAGTTAAACAAAGGTAAAGCGTAACTAGGATAAAGCATTTAGCAAAAACGATTAAAAACCTAAAAGTAGTCACAAAAATATCTTAATATAAAAATCATGGGTCACGGGACTTTTATTATTTAATTATGCCATAACCCATATTTTTAGCAGTTTAAGCTAAAAAACTACTGAAAAAAGTATCCGGTCTGCGGCGAACTGGCAGCGGCCATTTTGCGCATCGGCATACGACCCGCCAAAAATGCCTGACGTCCTGCCCAAATAGCATGTTTCATAGCATTTGCCATCATCACTGGATTTTGCGCATTGGCAATGGCTGAGTTCATCAGCACGCCATCACAGCCAAGCTCCATGGCAATCGCCGCATCAGAAGCAGTACCGACGCCAGCATCAACCAATACCGGTACATTGGCATTTTCGATAATGAGACTTAGGGTATGGCGATTGAGCAAGCCAAGGCCAGAACCAATCAAGCTACCAAGCGGCATAATTGCTACGCAACCCATGCTCTCTAATTCTTGAGCGACAATAGGGTCGTCAGAGGTATACACCATGACCTCAAAGCCATCATCGATTAACACTTTTGCCGCTTTTAAAGTTTCCATCACATTTGGATAAAGGGTCTTTTCATCGCCCAAAACTTCTAGCTTAATCAGATTATGCCCGCCTAATAGCTCACGAGCAAGCTTACACGTCCGAATCGCGGTTTCGGCATCAAAACAGCCTGCGGTATTGGGCAAGATGGTATATTTATCCGGTGAAATGATATCTAATAAATTTGGCTCATTACTATTTTGACCAATATTGGTACGGCGAATAGCAACGGTGACAATCTCAGCTTCTGAGGCACCAATAGCAGCACCCGTTTCAGCCATGTCTTTATATTTACCGGTACCGACCAACAATCGAGAAGAGAATGTACGACTGCCGACAGTAAAAGTATCTTTTGATAAGGACTCTTGTGAAGATGACTGAGCGTTGGCAGGAGAGTTTGCGGCGTGTGACATAAGGATAATCCTAATAGCGGGCGAACAAAGGTGACTAATGACGTAGTGAACAAGGTGACAAAAAGTGATGAACAAAGACTGGCATCAATACTAGCAATGATTAACGCAGAATTATTAAATATAGCTAGTCATCATAGGATAAATAGAGGCTTGTGCTGTCTTGAGCCTCATCATACTGATGCTTAAGCGACAAAGCGATAAATCACATGAAAGCCTTGCTACTTGTATAAAACAAAATGTTATTATAACAAACTCATGCGCGCTTACTGACAATCTTTACCCAGTTTAACGATTTAGGCAGGTGGCTTTAAATAGTCAAGTCAGTAGTATTTTTTAGCATGTATTAGATTGTGTTTTCAAGGCTGTTTTCAAAGCCATTTTCAAAGTTATTTTCAAAGTTATTTTATAAGCTGTTTTATAAGTCCTTTTTTAAATTAGCCACTCACTAGGTCGTCTTTATGCTGCAGCTGCCGTACAGTTTTTCAAAACGCCATCAAATTTTGGCCATTCTTGCTATTGATCCCGAGTTGCCGCCGACACTGGTGTTGACCAAAACCACGCCACTGTCCGCCATTAATGAAGCGGTGCGGTTTTTACAGCAGCAAGGTGTGCGCGGTGTACCAAATTACGAAAGTATCAGCGCCGATGATTTCGAAAAACGCATGAATGCCGCTTATGCCGGTAATACGGGTGAGTCGCAGCATATTGCTGCTGGACTTGAAGACCATCCTGACCTTGATAGCTTGGCAGATAGCGTCCCCGAAACGGAAGACTTGATGGACCAACAAGACGATGCGCCGATTATTCGTCTGATTAATGCGCTGTTGTCTGAAGCAATACGTTTAAATGCCTCAGATATTCATATTGAAACCTTTGAGAAGCGGCTAGTGGTACGCTTCCGTGTCGATGGTGAGCTAAAAGAAATTATTACGCCAAAACGCCAATTGGCGCCGTTACTGGTCTCGCGTATCAAGGTAATGGCCAAATTGGATATCGCCGAAAAGCGTGTGCCACAAGACGGTCGTATCAGTTTAAGATTGGCAGGGCGTGAGGTCGATGTGCGTGTATCGACGCTGCCATCAAGCTTTGGTGAGCGGGTAGTAATGCGCCTGCTCGATAAACAAGCGGGTCGTCTCAATATGACTTATCTCGGTCTATCTGATAATGACTATAGCGAGCTTAAGCGCTTAATCCATCGTCCGCATGGCATTATCTTGGTCACTGGACCGACGGGTTCGGGGAAAACCACCACGCTATATTCGGCATTAACTGATTTGAATGACCAAACCCGTAATATTTTGACCGCTGAAGATCCAATTGAGTTTCAGCTCGATGGCATTGGGCAAACGCAGGTTAATAATAAAGTCGATATGACCTTTGCTAAGAGTTTACGCGCCATGTTACGGCAAGATCCAGACGTGGTCATGGTTGGTGAGATTCGCGATTTAGAAACCGCGGAAATTGCCGTGCAAGCGTCTTTGACAGGGCATTTGGTATTATCGACACTGCATACCAATACCGCCATCGGTGCGGTCACACGTTTGCAGGATATGGGCGTAGAGCCATTTTTGTTATCGTCATCGCTGATTGGTGTCGTCGCCCAGCGCTTGGTACGGACGTTATGTACGCATTGTCATGGCTGGCAAGCTGCTGATAACGAGCAGGCCAAATTATTTACTGAAATTGGTATAGCGTTGAATGCTAAAAATACGGCTACTGAAAAATTAACAGAGAATATGATTAATTTGCCGAAACCCATTGGCTGTGATAAATGTAATAATTCAGGCTTTAAAGGGCGGACGGCGATATATGAAGTGGTGCCGATTGACGATACCTTGCGCCGGATGATTCATAGTAATACTGCCGAGTACGAGCTAGAAGAATACGCCCGCAAGCAAACACCATCGATACGTGCTGATGGATTACGCAAAGTCATAGAGGGACGGACGACGTTAGAAGAGGTACTGCGGGTAACCAAAGAAAGCGCCCTGACTGATGATGCTATTATTGTATAAAAAAACGATTGTATAAAGCAAAACGGTTATTGAGTCAAAAATCAGTGCAATTGGCTCAATAACCGCGTAATCAAAAAGTTAGTTTGGCTTATTTTAAATAGCGCTGCTATTTTGCGGCGATACATTCAACTTCAACGCTTGCGCCCGCTGCCAGCTCTGAAACGCCAAAGGCTGAGCGTACAGGGTATGGCTTAGCCAACTCTGCTTTATAGACTTTGTTAAAGTTATCAAAATCATCCATATCGGTCAGCATCGCCATACATTTGACGATGTCTGATTTTTGATAGCCGTACTTTAACAAGGTTTCATGGATATTATCGAGCGCTTGTTTGGCTTCCGCTTTTACGCCGCCTTTGACCAATTTACCGTCTTTAAAACCAATCTGTCCTGACATATAGAGCGTATCGCCGACACGTACCGCTTCTGAAAATGGGTAATTGCCACCATCACCGAGAAAGACTGGGCTAGATTTGGTGACGGTTGCATTATTAGTCGTTGGCGCGGCATTGGCAGTAACCGCAAAGCCCAAGCCTAATGAACAGGCGCTAATCAGCACCGCTTTAGATAATTGAGTAGTCAGTTTATTAATATATATAGACATGCTTGTCTCCTTATTATAGTGGTATTTCTTAAATCCATTTTTTGGTAGCTATTTGCTTCTTTAACAAATTTAAATTAATTGCTCTCGAGTTCTGGCGTCGAGTGCTTGCTGCTTTCTTCACTTTCAGGTTGCTCTGTTTTAGGTTGCTTGTCTTCAGATGGTTGGTCTTCAGACGGCTCATCTTCAGTTTTTTTATTGTCAACTTGATTATTCTCTAGCGCTTTAGCGGCTTTACCTTGACGACGTGCTTCTAATTCAGATTTGGGTATCCAAGCCCACGTCATCTCAACGACGATAGGGTCACGGTCGCTATCTGACTCACGGTCATGAATCACGCAAGGAATTACCATTTCACCCTTTGGCGTGTTCAAAATATCCAAGCGCTGCTCGTCTGATAATGACGCCACGGCAGCAATCTGACCTTTTTTAATCGGACGATAAAAATTCACCGAATAAGACTTAATCAATAATACGCGGTCAGACGGTAGGTTTAAACCCAAAATAAACCCTGTTGCGGTTTCAGCAAGTAAAGTGATGGCAACGGCATGGACGGAGCCAATATGGTTTTGCACCGCTTTGGTATTATTTAAGCTGACCACCACTTGATTGGGATCGACGGTCTCATAATAGATACCCGTTGTGCCCACATACGGCACCACCTTACCAAAGGCTTTCGACAAAATGCTGGCGCGCGCGCCCGCCGGTAAATATTTAGTGACTGATAGCAGCTTGGTAAATTGGTTGCTGATGGGTTTTAAGGTGCTATTTGGTTTTTCGACTGGCAATCTTGTGTTGTCAGCTACTTTGGCTGCTCGTTTATTGGTCAGCTTGGTAGGGAGTTTTTTTAATAATCCTGACATACAACATTCCTCAATTTGGAGTGGTTGAATCATATTAATTAACCAAGCTGGTTCATTAAGCTAGCCAACTGGGTTAATTAACGGATGGTTAGAAAATAAGCGCTAAATGAGAAAAGTAACCAGCTTTATCCTAGCAGCTATTTTAACGCTGGCGCATTTCTAACTTAGTAAATTTCTAACTATGGTACATTAAGTGCCGTATCGCTACTATTATTAACATGAACTGCTGAGCTTATAAAATATGACTAACGTAACGATACCTTAAATGTTCGCAATAAATGTTCGCAATAAATATTAGCAATAACATCGCTAACAGTAAGGGTGCTAAAAATGGTACGACTGAAAAACAGCATCATTAAATGTTAGGTCATTTAATGCAAAAGAGCTACGTTATAATAGCTAAACTCTTACGTGGCTAAAATGCTGAAGTATCGTTGCCGTGATTTTTTAATACTGGATAAGGCTATGCCGGATATGTCTCCTCAAAAACCGACCAATATCATTTATACCGGCGTCGCTGGTACGGGTAAAACCTATCGCTTGCTACAAATCGCGCAGCAATATAACGACTATTTACCAAGGATAAATGACAAGGATTTATTGGGGCAATTGCTGCAAGAATTAAGCTGGCGTGATGTTGTTTGTTTAATATTTTTGGACTTTAAGTCTAAAAAACAGGACTTGGTTAAGGTGCCGGAAGTTGTCAGTCATGAGTTTTTTGTTAGCAAAGCGGCGCAAAATGCGCGCGAGAAAAACTTAAGCAATACCGCTTGGTCTGTGCTGCAAATGCATACACCTGCTAGCTCACAAACGGTGAGTTATAAAAATCGAGCCAGCCAAGCCTATTTTGATAAAGATAATAGCGGCGCATGGTATCTGCTCCCAGAAAGCATGGATTTGTTAAGTAACTTAGCGCAGCAATTAGCCGAGTTTCAGCAGGCGCAGCGCGAGAATAATAGCCAAAATCAAGAGTTTCGCCAACAGCGTTTTAGTATGGTCAGCTTCCATCAGGCTTATGGTTATGAGGAATTTGTCGAAGGTATCCGCCCAGTGATGGCAGCTTCTAATCAGTTGAATAACAGCCCGTCCCAAATGAGTTACGCCATTCAAGACGGCGCATTCTTAAAATTGTGCCAACGCGCTGCTAATGACCCTGATCAACGTTATGCGATGCTGATTGATGAGATCAATCGGGCTAACGTTTCACGCGTCTTTGGCGAGCTATTGAGTTTGATTGAACCAGACAAACGTGCTGGCATGACAAACGCGATGACGGTTAATTTGGCTTATTCAGGGCGAACCTTTAGCGTTCCTGCCAACGTTGATATTTATGCCACCATGAACACCCAAGACCATTCATTAGCGCCGCTTGATATGGCATTACGTCGACGTTTTCGCTTTATTGACTGTCCGCCGCAGCCTGAATTATTGCCTATTCTTTATCTCAATCAAGACTCAGAAGCAGTTAATTCAGAAACGTTTAATTCTAAAACAGCTAATCCAGCAGAACCCCTTTATTCAACAGAAAACTTTTATTCAACAGAAACCATTGATTTAGCGAGACTCCTAACCGGTTTAAATAATCGCATCACCCAAACGCTTGGGGCAGAGGCGCAATTAGGTCATGCATTTTTATGGTCAGTAGACAGTATTGAGCAATTGCAAACGGCACTTATTGAACAAATCATTCCGCAATTGGCGCAAGTCGCGGCTGGACAAGTGACTATTTTGCAATATATCTTCCAAGATGAGCAGCAGCCGATAAGTGCGCAGTTTATACAAGATAGCCAAGCGCTCATCAATAATGATGCAAATAATTTGGTTAATCCAAATAGTTCGAATCAGCTGTTTGCAGGACAGCAGTCCTTTCTCGGTCAGTCTATGAGTACGGGCAGTTATAAAATTAATACTGATTTACTAGATAACAGCGCTGAGTTTACAAAGCCGTTTGTCTATCAGCGTTTATATTAATAAGGTTGCTAGCTAGTGATGAGTAGAATGTTACAGTCTGAGGGCAAAGCAATAGGTAGCAGCGCTAATGGTGCTAATAGCGCTAATAGTACTAATAGCGTCAATACAACTATGACTGATACTCATATCATCACGGTGTTTGAACACCAACGTTTAACAGCGCGTGATTTTGTACACGTAGCGGATTTTCACTGGTTAATGGCGCAAGAATATGCCGTTTTTAGTATTAAACGCCAGCAAGGACAATGGCAGCTAAAGGTTGGCCATTATATTGGTATTATTTTATTGCCAAGTGGTATGACACTTGAGATATTGCCCAAGTTGATGGCAAAAACGTCTAGCAAGCACAATCCGCAGCAACCATACGAGTTATCCAAATTCAACTCTATCAACCAGACGCGGCAATGGGTACAGGATATGCTAGCTGACTTAACCAGTAGCAGTCATGATAAAAACAAGCTACCCAATACAAAAAACTTAGGTCAATTTAGCAATCAGTTAGCCGCGCTACCACTCAAAGCACTGCCATTATCAGACTGGCTGATTGCGCAGTTTTTACAGCGTCTATCTCAATATCGACCGACCAAGCATTATCAGGCACAAATTCATAACCAAGCAGCGCTACAAGGTCGCTTGCTTATCAAAGAACAGCTGCGCCACAATAGTATGCACCCGCATAAATTTGTCTGTGAGAGCAGTGTGCTAAGCCAAGAGATGCTCAGTAATCGCTTGATTAAAAGTGCGCTGGTTTTACTTGCACCGCTATTTTCAGCATCACCGCCATCATTACAGCAGTGGCAACAAGTAGCAGTATTAAGTCGCTATGAGCTGAAGCGGCTTGAGCTGCTATATCAGCAAGCAAAACGCCAGTTAGCGCTGCAGCCTTTATCTCGGCAGCAATTACAAGCAGTACAGCAGTTATTAGATTTGGCTTATTGGCTCTTGCAACAATCTGACGCCCATACCGGTAATGGAATTGATCCGAATCCATCAGCCGCTCTCAATCCCTCTCAACCACGCTTATGCTTATTGGTTGATATGAATCAAGCGTTTGAGCAATGGGCAAGCTTGCGTATAGCGACAATGTTTCAGCAAACCAATTCGGCTTATAAGCCCTTATTCCAAACACAAAGCGTCTGGCTAAACGATGCAGAAGGGCAGGCGTGTTTGTCTATTCGTCCCGATTTATTGATATATAAAGCAGCTGCTGACAATGGTGATTATCTCGGTTTAGGTCAGAAGCAAAATCAGGATGATATAGCAGTCAGTGAGAGTGAGAGCGCAGGTAACTGTAGCTTAGGTAGCTATAGCCACGTGATTGATATGAAATGGAAGCATCTAGCGCACGCCGGTGCGATTAGCGCCAATGACGCCTATCAGTTGACCAGTTATGCGCAGGCTTATCGTGCAGAGCAAGTATGGTTGGTTTATCCGGTGCAAGATGATATCAGGCAACCCGTCGAGCTTAGACAACAAGCGTATGATAAAGCTGATAGTGCAGACTGTCGTAAAACACCTGACCAGCAGTCAAATCTCGCCCGATTATGGCTGATACCTTTTAATGTTATTACGGGAAAGATAAATGGTGGCTTGCTTCCAGACGTAAATGTAGTATAATGAGCGCTGTCGAAAACGACAGTATGTATTATGGTTGATAAAATCAACGTTGCGTTAACGCTATTTGCATGAAGATTTAAGGTTTTTAAAAGAGTTTAACGATTCTTTGAAAATAATCAAAAATAAGTGTTGACACAACCGGCTTTAACCCTTAATATGTGCACCTCGATAGCAAGTAACACTAACAAGTTAGCGGTATTATCGATAACGAGTTAAACAAAAAACTATCGTGATAATAGAAAATTTCGGAGTGTGGCGCAGTTTGGTAGCGCATCTGGTTTGGGACCAGAGGGTCGTAGGTTCGAATCCTATCACTCCGACCATCTATTTAAAGAGCCTTACAGGCTTTTTTTTATGTATAATGGTTTAGTTTCTGCTATGCTAAACTTACCAAGATATATAAAAGTCCTCTAAGAGCGCCTGTAGCTCAGTTGGATAGAGCATCTCCCTTCTAAGGAGGTGGCCGCAGGTTCGAATCCTGCCAGGCGCACCATTTAGCCTGTCAATCTTGCCTTTTTGGCAACAGTTATGGCGGTTGTAGCTCAGTTGGTAGAGCCCCGGGTTGTGATCTCGGTTGTCGTGGGTTCGAGTCCCATCAGTCGCCCCATATTTTATTCTGCATTACCTTCCTCACTACATTCAAAAAATATTAAAATAACTCTATTTGCCATTACTGGCATTTTTTCGTGCCTGTCTGTTTAATATTTATGCATGCTCTCTAAATTATGATGCCATGCAAACTATCTAGAAGCGAAAGAGGACTCCACCCGACATTAGGGTGGAGGTGAATTTCGCCTAGTGTTTATTATATTTTTATACAAATTAGCTACTGTATGAAATCTAAATAATCTTTAGAATTTATATTCTATCAAACAAAATTAGTTGCGGTAATGAAAATCAACAAAGCGTATAAGTTTAGGCTTGAGCCTAATGCAGAGCAGGAGATTATTCTAAATAATCTTGTCGGCTCTGCCCGCTTTGTTTGGAATCAAATACTAGCGATCTCATTTGAGATGTTTGCCAAAAATGAATTTATTAATGCCACCAACTTGGTTAATAAAATCATGGATCTAAAGAACAATCCTGATTTTTCTTTTTTGAAATCTCAATCAAATGCGGTGTCCTTGCAGCAAAAGATTCGTGACTTGGCATCGGCTTGGTCAAGATTTTTCGACCCTAAAGCTCATGCCAGGCTCAAAGAAAATAAAAAGAAGCCTCGTCAACCCAAGTTCTTTAAGCTAAGCGATGGCACAGAGATTCTACTTCGTCCCCTTATGCCAAGATTTAAGCGCAAATCCGATGGCTGTGACTCAATCAGGCTTGTTCAGTTTGATAAGTATTGCCGTATTGAAGGCAACCGCGTCAAAATACCTAATGGCATTGGTTTGGTGAAGTTTAGAAAATCACAAGACATTATCGGCACCATTAAAAACATCACTATTAGCAAGAAATCAGGGCACTGGTACGTGTCTTTTGGTACGGAGCGAGAACTGGATCAAAACCCAATTCACCCCTCTAAAAGCGCCATAGGTATTGATTTAGGTGTCACTAAACTCATTACCACCTCAGAAGGTCAGCACATCAAACCCAAAAACAGCTTTAAAGCCAATCAAATTAAACTGGCCGCATTACAGCGCCAATTAAGTAGAAAAGTCTTATTCAGTCAAAACTGGAAAAAGCAGAACCGTAAGATTCAAAAATTACACCATCACATCGCCAATATTCGCCATGATTACTTGCATAAAATCACGACCGCGATCAGCAAAAACCACGCCATGATTGCTTGTGAGGACTTAAAAGTAGCCAATATGTCGAAATCTGCAAGCGGTACGCTAGAAAACAAAGTGCGTAACGTCAAAGCCAAGTCAGGATTGAATAAATCCATTTTGGATCAAGGCTGGGGCATGATGATTGATATGCTTGAGTACAAGCAGCACTGGACAGGCGGATTACTTGTCAAAGTCAATCCGCAATATACCAGCCAAACCTGCTTTGAGTGCAAGCATATCGCCAAAGAAAATCGACAAACCCAAGCTAAGTTTGAGTGCGTCCAATGCGGTTATATTGCGAACGCTGATATTAATGCGGCTCGTAATATATTATCGGCAGGACATGCCGTTTTGTCTGCGGAGGGAGGATGCGGTAAAGGTCGCCCGTTGAACCAGAAAACTTGTGACATTCGTGAGAATGTCGCCTAAGAGCTTATGCTTTTAGAATCCCCCGCTTGAGCTTGGCGAAAGTGGTGGGAGTATGTCAATCTGCTGTTTTAATTCTTATAAGTTATAAACTTCCTAGGCATTTAATTATCTAAGCGCCTGCTAGCCTTTTTTCGCTTTTTTTCTTATGATAGATGTTTTTGCTGACTTGCTAGGGTTGTCAAATAAATGTTTGATAGCCGTTCTTAAATCCAGCTGCTAAATCAAATTATTTGCTTGATGTTTCTAGGTGTTTTTAGACGTTTTTTTGCTTCGACTTTATTAAAAATAAAACTTTTATCGTTAGTTCAAAATAAAATTGATACGTTAATAGTGATGGGCGATGCGAAGGGTATAAATCCTCCTTGCTTGCGGCTATCACAGCGGCCACGCAACATTCACCCCAATCGCACTGTATCGGTTTTAAAGTGAATCCTTTATAGCAAATAAAAATTGCACCTTGAGTGCTTTAAGAGATTTTGCAGTGATAAGCGCTTTGTCTCTTTTTAAATCTGATGGCTATTACGCACATATTACTGAGGAAGTGATGGATGGACGCACTGAGCGTGTTGCTACAAAATGTGCATTTATTCGAAACGAAATATTATCGTTTAAATGGCGCTGGTCATTGGTCTTATTCAATCACAAGACAAGATACGATTTTATTTTATTTGGTGATGTCGGGTGGTTTTGCTATCGATGTCGGCAATGGTCCGCGAGAAGTGCATGCCGGTGACATGATTATGGTTCCAAGTGCCCATAAGCATGTCAGTTACGCGCTAAATCATCATGGTGATAATGCTGCATCGTTAGATGAGTCATTGGCAAATTGTCAAAAACATACATTGGATCTTCAGGGTGAGGTTGACGGTGAACCCAATTCGTCGCTGATATTGATTGAATGTAAGTACGATAAGGCGATGATTCGGCCTTTATTGTCCGTCTTGCCAGCGATATTGCCTGAAATCAGCGAAGAAGCTGATGGTCGGTTTGAAGTCATTGATGTCGAGATTCGGCTGCTGACGTTAGAGACTGAACACGAGCGTATGGGCAAAGCTGCGGTCATCAATCATTGGGCAAGTATTATGATGATTGAATGCCTGCGGGTATATATTGAAAGTCTACCTGAAGCGACTGATAATTGGCTCATCGCCATGAAAGATCCGTTTTTGACCAAAGCGCTGGTAGCGATGCATGAGTCGCCAAGCAAAAATTGGACGATTCATAAGCTCGCTGAGGTGGCAGGAATGTCACGCTCAAGCTTTGCGCAGCGTTTCAAGGAAGTGGTCGGCATACCACCATTGACCTATTTGATGGATTATCGCCTGCGCTTAGCCGCCCGTTATTTGCGGTTGCAGCAAAATAGTATTAGCCGTATCAGCGAATTGGTCGGTTACGCCTCAGATTCGACCTTTAGCCAAGCCTTTAAGCGTGTTTATGGTGTCTCGCCAAAAGCCTATCGCCAGCAGTATCAGCAGCAAACGCTTGCTTAGTCAGATCTTAACTGTCGTACATCTTTAAAAAGCGCTCCGGCTATTTATGTGCCTGAGCGCTTTTTTTATTCAATACTCATTATTGATTGGATGTTTTTACTGCTTAACAGACCCTTTATCACTGAGTTTGATGCCTAGTATTTTGGTGATGGACAGCTGACAATGTACTGAGGTTCAGGTACTATAGAATCATGAGTTGCCCAAGACTAGATGTACTGATGCGCGTTGATGCGTTGATTTTTTAGCAGGTTATATCTCAATCTCATGGTATGACAGCCATGCGATGGTGATAGCTAATAGGACTTGGGTAATGTTGATTTTTTGCAGCTGATGGTATTTTATGACTGAACCGACCGCTAAACCAACCGTAACCTTAAATGATTCTCAAGGCGCTACTATGCCTACTAATCATACAGACGACGTTAATAAAAAAAGCGTTAATCAAAAAGACGTTAAAAGTAAGGTAAAAAACAATCAGCGAACGGTAAAAAATAAGCAAAAAGGTCAAGTGACGGCTGCGCTTGATAAAGCGGCATTATTAGCATTATTTACTTTGCCAAATGCTGAGCATAACTCTGACGAATTATCAGTCGACAATCTAGCAGCTGAAAAATTGGCAACTAAACAATTACCGCTTGAACAAGCTGGCGTGAATAGTGACAACGAAATACCTGCTAATCAAATATCTACTAACCAACTACCTGCCCATCAAACGCTAAGTACTGCCAACACAGAGACCAATGTCGCCGCTCAGCGCGTGGCGCTTTATCGTGCTCAGTATGAGCGTACGCGCCAGCTCTATATGGCATCTGCTGCGACCCGTCCTACTTATTTGGTGCAAACGCTAAAAACACAGTTTGCAGAATATCAGCAATATTTACTGGCGCAGCAGCTGGATAAACGTGGTCTTATGGATACCGATGGGCTAGAGCGGCTATGGCAGCAGCTGCATGTGGTTGATGATATTATCGAAGATATTGTGCGTCATATGCCCGCGCAGCAGCCCGCCGGTTGGCAGTTAACGACGCAAGACGGGCACAATCCACTACGCTTTGCTACCATCGGTAAGCTCAAACATGGCAAGCCTATTCTAGATCAAGGCAGTTTAAACAGTTATGTTCTTGGGCACTTTGGGGTTAGCAGCTTTACTTATGACCGTGGCTATTATATTGGTCATGTGGTTGGTTACTTATTTAGCTGTTACTTCTGCGCCCATTTGTCTATCAGTTATGGGGTTACAGCGCTAGGTCCGCAGGTCGTGAGCGACTATGAATACGCCAGTCTAGAGACGCCACATATGGTGCGACTGCTACAAGGCTTGGATGGTTATTGCAAAAAACGTATTTATCAGCTCGCAGTTATTTGTGCAAGGTTGAGCGTATTTGCCAGTGACAAGCGTATCGAGCGAATGCTGATAGCTGAGGTCAATGATTTCGATAAAAAGCTGCAGCAACAGCATTTAGATGTTTTATTATTACAAGGTTTAATGCCCGATAGCAGTGATTCTACGCCGCTTTTCTAAGATATTAATTCTCTATCATTTACGTTAAAACGTCGATTTATCACCCTTTTTAACTGACCACCTTAGGATATTCGCTGCTATGCCCGCTTATCATTATAAAGCGTTAGACGACCATGGCAGTGTCCAAAAAGGCTTACTTGAAGGCGATTCTGCGCGGCAAGTGCGCCAGCAGCTGCGTGATAAACAATGGACGCCCGTTGAAGTCACAGCTGTCAATGACCGACAAAGCCAAAATAAAAACCGCTATAAAAAACCGTCTGCTTATGAATTGGCATTGCTGACCCGTCAATTATCAGTATTACTGGCCGCCGGTATTCCACTCGAAGAAACCTTAGCAGCAGTTGCTAAGCAATCGCCAAAAACTCACATAAAATCACTTATGCTTGCGGTGCGCTCGCATGTGCTAGAAGGTTTAAGCTTAGCGCGGGCGTTGCAACAAGCGGCCAGTTTTCCGCCGCTTTATATTGCCACCATTGCGGCAGGGGAAAAGTCAGGTCATTTAGATTTAATTCTTAATCAATTGGCAGATTACACCGAAAACCGTTTTGCCCTACAAAAGAAAATCCAAGGGGCGATGGTCTATCCGATTGTGCTGATGGTGATGGCAGTCGGGGTGATTATGGGGCTGATGAGCTTTGTGGTGCCCAAGATTGTCAAAGTTTTTGAGCAATCTGAGCAAGCGCTACCGCTCATTACCCAAATTGTCCTAAGCTTATCAAATATCATTACCCAGTGGTGGTGGCTAATGCTACTGGTATTGGCAGGGGTAGCGTTTTTGTTTTATCGCTTTGCCCAAACGCAAGCGGGTAAACTGGCGATAGACAGCATTGTGCTAAGACTACCGATATTGGCGCGTTTATCAAAAGGGCTTAATGCCGCACGTTTTGCCAGTACGCTTGCGATACTGGTACGCTCAGGTGTGCCGCTAATTGAAGCGTTACATATTGGCGCGGCTGTCACCACCAATTTACATATTCAAAAAACCATCATTACCGCTGCTGATAGGGTGACAGAAGGCTCGAGCTTATCGAGTCAATTAGACAAGTCCAGCTACTTTCCGCCGATGATGGTGCAAATGATTAAAAGTGGGGAAAACTCAGGCGAGCTTGAAAACATGCTCAGCCGCGCGGCTAATATGCAAGAAGCGGAAGCGACCAATTTTATCAGCACCTTACTGTCGTTACTTGAGCCGTTGATGCTAGTGCTCATGGGCGTGGTGGTGATGATTATTGTGATGGCAGTAATGCTACCGATTGTTAATATGAATGATTTGGCAGGCTAGTAAACACCATTTTTTATATGGTTTAAGTCGCTTCAATTCAATTATTCTACTTCCAACCTATTCAAACTTCCTTTTTATCCACCTTACCAAATCCTGCGCTAGCTTTCTTAAGCTTTGCTCACTGTTGTACATTGTTGAAGAGGCGGGCTATATACTTCAGTCCGCTTAGGCATTGGGTTATAGTAGCTAGCGTCAATCCGCTTTGACTTTCACTTTGTATTCTAAAGGTTTTATATTATTTATTATCTGCTCATATGAGATTTGCTACTTTTGTCAGGTTTGGATTGGCAAAACCATTAACCGTAAGGATAATCTAATCGCAGCGCTGGATAAAAATAAAATCATGGTCTATAGTGATAATCGATTCAATATTCATTAAGACCACGCTAATATTACCTGAGCGCTCCTGACCACTTATATAACTGTGACGATAAAAGCGATGATTATGACTAAAAAAAACCAAGTAAATATGATGCCGCAGACTGTTATTGATAATGCTCAAACACCTGTCGCTATTATGAATGATGATAGCAAAACCACGGTGCGCGGCCATCAGCCAATGCGCAGTAGCCAGTCTGGGTTTACTCTCATTGAGATTATGGTGGTGATTGTGATTTTGGCTATCCTTGCAGGCTTGGTGGTGCCAAAAGTGGTCGGGCAAAGTGATAAGGCTCGCGTCAAAACCACTGAAACGGCGCTTGCTACGGTATCCAATGCCCTTGATATGTACAAGGTTGATAATTCACGTTATCCAACCACTGCCCAAGGTCTAGAAGCATTGACCACGCCGCCCGCCGATGCGAAAAACTATCCTGATGGTGGTTATATCAAAGGTGGTTATCCGACCGATGGTTGGGAAAATGAGATGCAGTATGTAGCGCCGGGTAGTGAAGGTCGACCTTATGATCTATTTTCGTTGGGTGCAGATGGGCAGCAGGGCGGTGAAGGGCAGGATGCGGATATTTATGCTCAGTTATAAGGCTAACCGGAAGCATTATTAGAAATAAGCCGTCAGTTATTCGCTAATAATTGAGTTTTTATAGGTTAAGACCGTATCAATACTCTCTAAATATCAACCAATAAGGCTTTATTGGTTGATATTTTTTATTAAAACTAAAATAAGTATCAGTACAGATTATAAGCAGCAATATCGTTACTGTATGCTCTGATATTTATACTATCGCCAAAACAGTCAGGGTTTAATCAGCGCTTATTGCAAGCGGTTATAACAAGCGATCATTAAAATCCGTCATCAAAGGTAATTATTTATGTCTATAAAAACAGCAACTGTTATTAATACACGCGTTTCTCGAAAACCTCACTTACTGGCATTTGCTCTTATGAGCAGCGCATTGCTGACAGGATTATCAATGACGTCGATGAGCGCGCAAGCAGCAGGTCTAGGTGAGCTGTTTGGCAATAATAATGCGGCGCAATCGAAGTTTTTGCCGGTTGATAAAGCCTTTCAAGTGGGCAGTGTAACCAAAGCGACCTCTAAAGGTACGCAGTTATCGATTACTTTTGATATCACGCCCGGGCATTACGTTTATAAAGACAAGCTTACTGTCAGTTTTCCTAAGGGCATCAGTGCCACGCCGTTTAGCTTCAATCAGTCGCCAGTGTCTATTGATGATCCAACCTTTGGTAAAGTGCCTGTCTTTACGCAAAAAAATATGGTCGCAACCACCACGCTGACCACCAATAATGGCAAAGGCGCCAAAAATGTACCGGTTATCATTGGCTGGCAAGGCTGCTCTAAAGCTGGTTTGTGCTATCCGCCAGAGAAAATCAAAACCACGGTAAATATTGCTACGGTACGTAAATAAATAATCCCGTAAGCAAATAATCACGTAAATAGATAGCGCTTCAATTCAAGCAAGCATAGGTAATACATAGCATATTAGTCATCAATAGGTAGCGTTTCATGTCCATTAAGACAGCAGAAAAAACTTCATCGCAAACCACGATTCGTGCTTCCAAAAAGTCGTATCTCTTAGCATTTACTATCGCCAGTGGCTCGTTATTTACCGGTCTTTTACCGACGGGGCTGACTGCGCTAGTTGCTACTGGAGTGAGCGCGACCTCCATGTCCACGCAAGCGGCAGGACTGGGTGATTTATTCGGTAATAAAAGCGCTGCCCAACCGAAGTTTTTGTCAGTTGATCAAGCTTTTCAGGTCAGCACTAGTAGCAAACCTGCCGCTAATGGCACGCGCTTAGCGATTAATTTTGACATTACGCCTGAGCATTATGTTTATAAAGACAAAATTAAACTGACCCTGCCAGCGGGCGTTACTGCTGCGCCTTTTACCTTTAGCCAAAAGCCAATTTCAATCGATGATCCAACTTTCGGGCGCGTACCGGTATTTGATCAAACCAATATGGTTGCCAGCACCATTTTGACCAATAGTAATGGCAAGAGCTTGGATAATGCCGCTGTGACGATTGGTTGGCAAGGCTGCGCCAAAGCTGGACTATGCTATCCACCTGAAAAAATCAACACCACGGTTAATATTGCTGCAGCAACGCCACAGCCTGCCGCAAATAGCGCCAGCACTTCCGCTACAAATTCTACAACGAATGATAGCGTTGCAGACAGTGCTCAGTTATCTACAAGTGCAACTGAGGCTAATAACGCTGCTGTAGAGCAAAACCCGTCAGATGATGAAGTGGTTGATTATGCCTTGCTAGATGATGAGGCTTTGGATGCAGAGCTTGGTGCTAGCAATACCATTTCAGGTGCCGATGAACAGGTGGTAGGTGGCAATGTCACAAGTGAGGCTGCAGACAATGGCGCTGCAATAAATAATGCTGCTGCAACAGACAAAAATACAGTGACTGGCAATAATGCGGTCGATAGCGATCCTTTTGGTTTGGCTTCTCATCCGTGGTTAGCATTAGTATTATTATTTTTGGCAGGGTTAGGTTTGGCATTGACACCATGCGTGTTGCCGATGCTACCGATTGTTGCCAATATCGTTGCTCGCGAAGATAACCCAACGGTGAAACGCGGTGTTATTTTGACCAGCAGTTATGCTATTGGTGTCGCAACGGCTTATGGTATTTTGGGTGCGGTCATCGCTGTGTTTGGCGAATCCTTAGGTATTATCGGTTGGCTGCAAAACCCTATTATCTTGATTAGCTTTGCCATTGTTTTTGTCCTACTGGCGTTATATATGCTAGGTGTATTTAGCATTCGTCTGCCAAGTTTTATTAGCCGTAAAATGCAAGGCTTAAGCCAAGCGGGGGATAGTAAACTTGGTAGTACGGGCGGTAGTTTAATCGCCGGTTTCTTATCTGCTTTAGTAGTATCGCCGTGTGTTTCTGCGCCATTATTTGGTGCGCTACTGGCAGTATCGACGATTGGTAGTCCGCTACTTGGGTTTGCCGCCTTATTCATGCTGGGTTTTGGTTTATCAGCGCCGCTTATCTTAATCGGTGCCACCCAAGGTAAAATCATGCCTAAAGCTGGCGAGTGGATGAACTGGGTTAAGCAAGGTTTTGCCTTATTACTCTTTGCCGTTGCACTGTTATTGATTGAGCGTGTCTTTATCTCACCTGTGATGCTAATGGTATGGGCACTATGGTTTATGGTCGTGGCAATGTGGGCGTGGAGCTGGTTGGGTAAAGGTCGTATGCTGACCCAAGCACTAGGATTGATTGCTGGTATTTGGGCAGCTTGTTTAATTATTGGCGCCGCATTAGGCAATGACGATAGCTTACATCCGCTGGCGTCATTGAGCGCCGCGCCGATGATGCAAACGACGTCAGGTCAGCCACTGGCCAATAATAATGCGACAGACGAACATATCACCACCCTTGCCGAGCTCGATACGATTATCGCCGCCAACCCCAAAGTTATTGTCGATTTGACCGCCGACTGGTGTGTTGAATGCCGGATTATGGACAAGAATTTATTTCATAATCGTCCCGCGCAGATGCAAGATTGGCAGTTGGTACGACTTGATATCACAGAAACCACAGATGATTCCAAAGCTATCTTAGCGCGTTATAAATTATTTGGTCCGCCAGCCTTGCTCTATTATCAAGATGGTCAATTGACCAATCAGCAAGTTGGTGAGATTGGTCGCTCAGAGTTTGAACAAACCTTAGCGGCACTAAACCAATAACGCCATTTAGATAAGTCTTTCTTTATTCTTAATAGAAAAAAGCCAACGTCCTTTAATAATAGGGCGTTGGCTTTTTTACTTTTATTAAACAGCCTGTTTAGTTTATGCGCTAAAGTCTTGGTTTCGCGGCACTTATTCTTATTTAGCTTATTATTTATACTGGTATTATGCAGCGATAACGCTAGTATAGTACACATATTTTCATTACAATAAAGCAACATTGCCGAAAGAGCATTACCTTACGTAATGGCTGCCTTTTATGTCCCAATTTATTGATTTTCTTTTAGTTCTTATTCTATTTTAGCGTTAACGCTAATGGTTATATTAATTATCTCATATACTCTGCTGACGATGATGTCAGTTAGATAAAGGACACTTATGCTTTCCCATATTACTCCGCAGCGCACCTCTTTGCCCTTTATTAAAGCGCGAAAAAACACCAGTTCTCAGATGCCTAAACGCTATTTAACGATAGCGGTCGGTATGGCGCTTACTTGTTTTACGCTGCAAGGCCATGCGGCAAATGGCGGTGAAATTTATGAGGATTTGCCTGTAGAGGATATCGCATTTGAGGCTGAATTGGATAAGTCCTCAAAAAGTGTCAATAAGCGCGTCGTAAATTTGAATGCAGCCGCGCAAAGCGATAAAGTCATAAGCAAAGATTTCGTCGCGCAGCAAGCACGATTGTTTTATGAATGTACCCAAGTTCAGACCAGTGCTGCCCGTTTGGCCTGCTTTGATAAAGTGGCGGAAGAAGGCAAAAAGCCAAGCTATACCACCACTAAGCAGCCAGTAGATTTGGCAAAAACCTTTCAAAGCACGCTTGCCGGTAATCCACAAGTTGTCCTTGTAGAAGAAAATAGCACCGTCATGACGAATGCCAATGCGGCAGCCAATGGGGCGGCAGACAGTCAGCCTGCGGACACAGAAACCTTAGACACCGTTGGACTGACGCAAAGGGAAGCGGAGGTATTAGAAAGCGTGGGGGTCACCCAAACGGACATCGAAAAATTCACCCCACTAAGTTTATCTTATGATTTGGATAAAAACAGTGAGCGCGGGAAGTGGACGGCTAGACCGTACCGACCGACCTATATACTACCGATATTTTATACCTTTGATCCCAATTTAGGCCCAAATACACCGTCGCAACCTGCAGAGCCTTTAACGTCTAACGACACGCGCAACACTGAGCTAAAGTTCCAGCTGTCTTTAAAGACCAAAGTAATGGAAGATTTGTTCGATACCAGTGCGGATTTATGGTTCGGTTATACCCAAGAGTCGCATTGGCAAGTTTATAATGAAGACAACTCGCGACCATTTCGCGCGACCGACTATCAGCCTGAGATATTTTTGACTCAGCCAGTATCAGCCGACTTGCCTTTTGGTGGTCGTTTACGCATGTTGGGCGCAGGGGCAATTCACCACTCTAATGGGCAAGATGACCCCTTATCACGCTCGTGGAATCGTGCGTATCTCATGGCAGGGGCAGAGTGGGGTAAGCTGTCGGTTATACCGCGTCTATGGGCCCGCGTTAATAACGAGAGCTCTAGCAGTGAAGACAATCCAGATATCGAGGATTACATGGGTTATGGTGATATCAAATTCTTATATGACTTGCCTGCGCAACAGAGTATCAGCGGTACCTTGCGCTATAACCCAAGCACCAATAAAGGCGCAGCGCAAGTCGACTATGTCTACCCATTAAGCAAAAACGTCAATGCCTATGTACAGCTATTCCAAGGTTATGGCGAGTCTATTATTGATTATAATCATGAAAACACCTCTATTGGTTTTGGTATCATGCTTAACGATTGGAAAGGTTTCTAATATAAGCGCGTCTATAGGCATCGTCCGATGCGCCATTTAGCGCCTTATCAAAGCGGACTATGGCTGGCAGAGTATGGAGACATACGCTGCCAGTTATGCCGTATTTATCGTAGTACACCGCAATCACAACACATACAAAATCATTCCTCACCAAGTCCGCCAAATAAGCATTCATTTTTTGCCAAACTGCGCCAGCAAGTTAATAACCGTTTTAATAGCGGCTTGCTTTGCTCACATTGCCATCAAAGTATCGCATGGCTACCCAAACCTTTCGAGGTTGATATCGCTGCGGGCACTGTTCTCTCTATTCAAGCAGCGACCTATTACGATCATCCAATACGCCAAGCTATTCGTGCTTTTAAGCATCATGAAGATATGACCAAGTTACCGTTATTGCTACATGTATTGCGTCAATTGCCTAGGCCGCACGGCTGTCATCAGGATAATAGTGTCATTGTTGCGATGCCAACGACAGAGCAACGTTTAGTTAAACGAGGTTTTGACCCTGTCAGTATTTTAGCCGCGCAATTGTCTAAGCATTGGCACATTCCACTTTGGCAAGGCGTAGAACGTATAGATAATACTATCAGTCAACAAGGGCTGACACGTGCCGAGCGCTTAACCAACTTAGAAAATGCCTTTGCTTTAAGCGAAAGTCCTCCGGTTAAACGCTTATTATTATTTGATGATGTCGCGACTACCGGTGCGAGCCTACAAGCATTAGGTCATGCTTTAAGCGGTCAATCTACCGGCTTATCGGTCATTCATTCTAAGAACTCTCATCAATATCATCTATCAGCCTATGCGTTAGCGCACGGCAGTCAATTGTAAAATCTGTTCCTATCAAAAATTACTTCTATTCATTTATAATAACTATTATGTTGCTAATATGTTGCCTTAACGTTATATTATTGACACATTTTACCTACATATTTCGATTTTTATCGTTTAAATAAAATGCCATAACTCCGATTCACGTTTTAAACGCTTAAATCAAAAAATACATTGGACAAAAGTATCGTTACTGTATGACGATTGTTTCTATTGGAACAAAAATTGCATGTGTTTTAATGGATATAGTTAAAAAAATAATAAGCTGAGAATAGATTTTAGAAGGGCTAGGTACGGTAATTATTACTATGACAGACCTAGCATTTATCAAAGATAGTGACAGCTATAGATAGGGGTTTGATGTGAACGCATCTACAAATAAAGTAGCACAAAAATTACGAATGACCAGCTCAGGATTTACGCTGATTGAGCTGATGGTAACGATTGCCGTGCTTGCTATTATTGTCGGTATCGCAGCCCCTAATATCAGTACCCAGCTTGCCAATCAGCGCGTAAAGTCGACAACTTCTACGTTGGTTAATGCATTAAAAGAGGCCAAAGTAGAAAGCGTGCTTCGTCGTCAAAACATGACCGTGGTCTATAATAATAATGGCACTGCTGAGGGCACTATTACGGTGACAGATACTACCCCAAAGGTCATCGCTAGCTATCAATATGACGCCAAGAGCACCATCAAACCTGCCACAAATTCGATTGTTTTTAAACCTAGCAAAACCGCTGCCGCAGTTACTTATACCATATGCGATAGCAATACGGCTGTCAGCCCTAGACAAATTGCAGTTAGCGCCATTGGTGGTATTACGAATACGTTACAAGGGACCTGTCCATGAATACATTTAGCTCACAGCGCGGTGTCGGTCTAGTAGAAGTGTTAGTGGCTTTACTGCTTTTAGCAGTGGCAGTATTAGGCTTTACCGCTATGCAAATGTCAGCGATAAAAGCCACTGATGAGAGTATGATGCGCACCCGAGCTCTGACTATCATGAGAGGTGGCGCGGAGAATATGCGTAACAATCCGAATGGTATTGCCGATTTTAAAACGGCGATAAATGGTTCTACGGACACAGTAACCGTCGGTGGCAAAGCTATTACCAAAGCTAGCTGTACCGTAAATGCCGTCACTGAACCGGTAGCCGCGGATGGCTGTTCGCTCAACCAGCTCGCAACACGAGACGGCTTACTCCTTAAGTCTTTTGCTGCTGACAATGATATCTCTATAGGTCTATTGTCGAACGGTTGCCCTGATACGACAGGCAAGCAAGAGCGTCAGTGCTTCGTCGCCAGTTGGGGAGATACCACAACCACTATAAGCGACTCTGAAGCCAAGGCTTGTGCCAATGCGAATGGGACTTATAAGAACGGCGCAGAGTGCTTTATTATGGAGGCATACTGATGTTATCGTATAACCAAAAGCAGCACCACTATCCTCAGGCAGGGTTTACCCTTATAGAGCTCATGATCTCTTTAGTATTGGGACTTATTATATCTGCAGCGGTCATACAGGTATATATCACCAACGTGAAGACCAGTAGTATTCAGGCAAGTGGTAGTGAGTTACAAGATGCTAGCGTATTCGGATTGCAACAGTTAGAAAAAAACCTGCGTCTAACAAATTTGGGCAACCCTCAGACCAGTATCACGAGTACTACCAATAAAGGCGGAATCGTGCTGACAGGCGCTAATATCGGTATTCCCGCTTATACTAATACAGGCTATCTGACACGACGTGCTGGAGATAGCACCAGTGGCACCAATGGTTGGTCGGGTATCTCTAATACCAATACCGCAAGCGACCAATTGACTATTCAATACATCAATATTACTGGCAATCCTATTACGGATTGCGAAGGATCGGTGGTCGCCGTCAATGACAACGTTATCGAGCGTTATTTTTTGCGTCAGGTAACCGGTGATACCAGTACTGGTGATATTAAGAAATTGGTACTCGCTTGTGATGCAGGACGTGTAAGTGCAGCAGGTATAACGACGGTGACGCCAGCAACTGATGCACGTAACTTTGGTCAAGCGGGGCAGGAGTTCGTCACCAATGTCGATCAGTTCAAGGTGTTATTGGGTACCCAGCAGACGACGGGCGCTAATGTAGGTCAAATGCTGTTTTTGCCTAGCAGTGCTTATCTTGCTATAACGACCGATAAACCTGCTATAACAGCGGTAAAAATCGGTCTGATTGTTCATGGCAGTACACCTATATCAGGTAATGCTGAGCAATCAGCATTTGCCTTGTTGGGTCAAGCGCCCGCTGACAATACGCTAAAAGCGGATACGACTAGCAAAAAGAAAGTGCGAAATACTTATGAAACCACGACGTTACTGCGTAATGCTCGTGTCGTCAACCTAAGTACTAGCTCATAATATTCGGTAGGGAGACTAATCATGATAGGCCGCTATGATCCATCAAGTTCAAACAAGTACGGTAGCAGTATAAATACGGCATACCGCAGCACTGAGCAGGGTGCGACACTGATAGTGGTGCTATTATTCTTAGTGCTTATCACGCTAGCAGGGGCTATCGCAGTCAGACAAAGCAACACCGATCTGAAGCTTGCGACGAGCGATCAAATCAATACCGTGCTGTTACAGTCATCTGATAGTGCTAATCAAAAGCTCGAGATGATGGTCAACAGCAGCCCGACGTCTGTCGCTTATAAAGATGTCGTGAGCTCGGCAGGGGTGTTTGGTCATTTCATACTAGACGATAATAATAAAAATCACGAGTTCATCTACTGCTTTAATCCGCGCACCGTTAAGTATTTGACCAAAAACGCTACTGTCAAAACACCGCCAACTCCAGCATCAGCTGGAGTGGATGCGTCACCAGGTGGCTATTGGAACAGTCTAAATAAAGGCGTATGTGATTATACTGAAGCAGGCGATTATACCAGTGCCAGACAGACTGTAATGACGCAGATGAGCGTCTCAATCACCCCTCCAGATCCCAACGCCGAAAGATTCGGTCATGTGGTACTCGGCAAGGAAATCGAAGATAGAACCAGCAAAAAGTTCAAGTTTGATATTAGAGCAAGCTCGGCATTACCGGCTTATAGCGAGCCAAAAGATAGTGTAGGATCTTGTTTCGCTAAAACCAGTATCAAAGCAAACACAGAAGCGACCAAAAACTCATTGAATGAATGTATGTTAGCAGCCAAAACACCAAGTAAAATGTTATATGAGCAAGCAGACGTAGCAAACCTATCTTCTGCTAAAGAATGTATCCCATTCGGTAGAGGTGAACAAACAGGATGCGTATTAGCAATCCCTTAGTCTCGCTACTCATTTTATTACTTACAGAAAAGGATAGATGTCATGAAACGACTCAATAATGTATCGCCAGCTCGCGATAGCAAGGTATTACCGCTCAAGTATCTGGTCGTGGTCATGGCATCGATGATGATCTTGCCTGTCGCGCAAGCCGATGTCGCGGGCAAAAAGATCGGCGACTTAGAGATCTATAAAGCGGCTGAAGGCGGTAAGACTACGATCACCATGATGCTCGATACTTCGGGTAGTATGGCAGCGAATGTCACTAAAGATGCCTGTGACTTGCCTTCAGGTGTTTCAAATAACCAAGTCAGTGTCGACACTCAACCTTCTACTACCACGACTAGCTATACTAAAAGATACTGTGAGCTAAACAACAGCAAGAGATACTATTATCGTTTATCTCCTGAGGGTAAATGGTATCGCTGCGGGCCTAGCGATGGCTCTGGTAGCAGTAGTTATGATATTAATAATATATGTCCAACAGCAGTGGCTAATCCTTCCTTAGGTAGTGAGTATAGCTTTGTCACCTCTGGTTCTAACAACAAGTACTATTATACCTCTACTAAGTACTATGATCGTTTAACACGTTTAAAAGATGCTATTTTTACACTGCTGGATAGTAGTCTATTAGATCCTAATAAAGTAGCGATAGGTATTGGTCAGTACTCTACTCAAAGCAATAGTAGTAATACTGATAAAGTAGCTGATGGAAGTACCGGTAAGATACTGGTACCGGCAGCTTTAGTTAACAATGCACAGCGTAACTTAATCAAGACAGAGATCGCTAAATTAACTGGTGATAAGGGTACGCCAACCGCCAATGCCTATGCAGAAGTAGGCGCTTATATGTTAGGTACTAATACCTCTGGTTCTACTTATAGTGGTTATAACGATTCGGTTTACACCTCAAAAAGCGGTGGCCGTTATAATAGTCCCCTGTCATCACCCTCATCTTGTGATGGACGTGGTATCTACTTCTTAACCGATGGCAATCCTAACAGTTCTCCAAATCCTAACTATGTAATGCAATTAGCTTTAGGGGCCAGCTCATTTAGCATACCCTCTGTAACGCTTCCTAATGGTAGTGAAAATAATCATGGTATGCCACAAGTAGGTGCATTTGCCAAAGCCTTACGTGATCCAGCGCTCAATCCGCTAGGTACGAATCGTGAGATATATACCGCAGTCGTGGGCTTTGGCTCAGTGTTTAATGTCAATGCATCAGATATCGTCAACTTACCTTATACCAACCCCAAGACTGGTATCACTGCCAACCGTGACTTTTATAATTGTGCAAGGATCTCGGACATTGATGCGAAAAATGCCTGTAACTGGGGTGAAAAAGCACATCCTGATCTGCCAGGGGTTGGCGGCTTTGGAGAGGGCGGCTTCTACTCAGCGCAGTCCACAGATGATATCGTTAAGAGTATTACTAGCTTTATCAGTGGCTTAAATCAGAATCTTCCTTCTACGCCCTCAGGCACTATCATTATCCCTGACGATCCGTATCGTGCGGACAGCCAACTCGCGGTTGCCTACTATCCAACCTTGCAAGCCGATGTGGCAGGTAACTCAGTCATTTGGGATGGTAATATGAAAAAATACCTCCTAAATGAAGGCACGCTCTATGGCAAGAGCAACTCAAAGCTATTTAGTAATGTAGCCGGAGATCTAAATCCAAGCACTCAGGATTTATGGTCAGACAAGGACTATGGCGGTGCCAATAATGAAGTGAAGTCGGGTGGCTTCTATGCGCTACTGAACACCCCAAACACTGGTGTAACATCGATCCGAACCCTATATGTCGAAGATTTGAACGGTACGACGCCAGTACTACGAAGGTTTGGGGTGAATGCCTCGGGCAAAGTCGTAGTAGATAATGCAGCATTGACCACTACCTCATTTAGCGATACGGCTACCTTTGACGAAATCACTTTAAAACGACTGTTGAACTTATTAGGATTCAATAATCTGCCGAATACAGCGGTCAAAGATATGACTCTCACAACTGCTAATGCAACTGAAGAAATTAGGGTGGTTGGGGCAACCATTCACTCAACGCCAGCTGCGGTATCGTATTCCGCCACGTTAGATGATGATGGTAAGGTCACGGCGACGCGTGATGATTATGTCTTATTTGGCTCGAGCGAAGGTGGTCTGCATCTCGTAGATGCTGATAATTATAGTGCTGGCGGAGATGGCGGAAAAGAAGATTTCGTCGTCATCCCTAGAGAGATGCTCATAGATAAGAACAAATCTCTCGCGTTAGTTGATGATTCAACCAAAGCGCAGATAGGCTCGCCCAACTTCGGTATCGATGCACCTTGGTTAGTCAGTGCCGACTATAAATACGATTTAACCAATAACACTGTGAATATTGCGACGGATGGTAATAAAGGTCTCTATGCTTATGGTGGTCTGCGTATGGGTGGCGAGGCTTTATATGGTCTTGACCTGACGACTAGAACCAGCCCAAGCATGATGTTCACGATCACGCCAGCTAAGGCAGGATTTAGCCGTATGGGTCAGATATGGTCTAAGCCTACCAAGGCAAAGATCAAAAGAACCAGTACTGACACTGGCACTGATGTCCTAGTGTTCGGCGGTGGTTATGACACGTGTTATGAATATGAGAAATTCCAAGTTGGCGTGACCGATACCAGTTTAGGTACTTGCTCAGGTAAGACTAATGTAAAAGGTAATGACGTATACATCGTCAACGCTATCACAGGTGACCTGATATGGTCAGCATCTAGTAATGGCTCTCCATCAACGACAATCAGTACGATGACAAACAGTGTCGTCGCAGGTGTTACCACGCTTGATCGCGATAATGATGGATTTATGGATCATATATACTTTGCCGATTTAGGCGGTCAGCTGTTCCGTGCTGACTTTACCAACGCAGGGTTCAAGACGCCAAGCGCCATTGGTTCACCAGTGGGGACACCAACGACGACGACCGCATTTGCTAATACGCGAGTGACGCGTATACTCAGTGGCGCTTATACGGGTACCGATACCAAATTCAATCATCGCTTTTATGAGCGTCCAGTGGTGAGCTTCCATCGTAACTCTCAGAGTAGTAGTTTATTTGCGCTCGTTAATGTCATTTCAGGCGATCGAAGCTCACCACTCTCTAAGATACGTGATCTGAGTAAGTCCGATAGACTATACGGTATTATGGATACTGATGTGACCAAAGCGGATAACTTCCTCTATGCAAGCAACTTTACTACGACATCGGCTGCTGCGGGCGGTCAGAGGATATTAGACTTATCCGCTAATAATACCGCTGCCAGTAATCTGGTCGAGCTGCCGGGTACCATAGGCACTCTTAATACAACAGGATATACACTAGCGCAGAAAAACGTAGTAAGTGAGCTGATGCGTCAGGGTACAAAGCAAGGTTGGTATTATCCGCTGACTCGATTCGATGGCTATGGCAATGTACGCTATACCAAAGGTATTGGTAAATCACAAGTCATCGATAGCTTCTTATATACTACAACATACAACCCAGATATGAGCTATGGCTCAACGAACTCTTGCTCAGCCAAGATCGTCGGCGGTTCAGAGCGTCAGCTATACTGCCTACCATACGGTATCTGTACCGATCCCAAGTCCAAAAATGGTACCGGCGGCTTTGTCAGAGCAGGTAAAGGGCTACAAGAGCTTACCCTAGGACCACGTAGCTCGACACTGTCGAACCAGCGTTTGCTCATCGGAACTCGTACACTGGCAGAGCGTGCGACAGATCGGGTGGACTTCGGATCGGATATTAGCAAAGACGCCTATAGCCCGATAAATGAAGCACAGGGCTTAGGCTCAGCAGATGAGATTATCGGCAGCGGTAGCGCCCCTGAGTTGATATTTAATGAGCGTTTTTCCTTACAGCCAAAAACATGGTATGAAGTAGACTGATGAGGCATAGCATGCATATTAAAATATCTAAGCAAGCGTCAGGCTTCACGCTCATCGAGCTGATGGTGGTGGTGGTGATTGTCGCTATCCTAGCGGCAATTGCCATACCCTCGTATCGACAGTATGTGGTACGCAATGCCGAGTCACAGGCACAAGCACGTATGCAGCAGTTGGAGCTGGAGCTCAACCGCTGGCGCGCCACTGCCTTGACTTATAAAGGTTTTACGCCTAGGAAGGTAGCAAGCAACGGTGACATCAGTTACGCCTATGATGCGGCGGATAACAAAACCATCTATGTACCCAATGGATCGACTAGTGCAAACTATCGCTACAAGATTAGTCTGGTCGATATTAGCACTGATAACAGTCTCGTACCGACGAGTAGCGCTTATTCTACCGCTGGCAACGCGTGGCGTATGCTTGCTGAGCCAAGCGCTTCACTCGAAAGCTCGAGCGCCAATATCATGATGACCTCGAGTACCGCGGTAAAATGTAAGAGTAAGGATAGGACGATTACTACGGCATCTAATGACTGTGGTACTGGTAAGGAGATGTGGTAATGAGCGCTTATATGAGTAGTTATACGATGCAACCAAAGCAACCAAAACTGGCTTTCACGGCTAGACAATTCTCCTCTCATCAGCGTGGTTTCACCTTGATCGAGGTGATGATCGTCGTCGCAATTATCGGTGTATTAGCAGCGATTGCTTATCCAAGCTACCAACAATATGTCATCAAAACCAAACGTACCGATATGATGAGTGACATGCAAAATATAGCTTCCGAGATTGAGAGTCGCAAGTTGGCGCAAGGTAGTTATAGTGTCATTAGTGCAGGTGTCAAAACAGATTTTGCGATCGCCTATCCAAGGCAGGGCACCCAGTTATATGATGTCACTATCAACCCTATTCCTTTAACGCCACCAGACAATACTCTGACGAGTAAATGGATCATTACTGCTACCCCTAAGGCGAATAGCCAAATTATTAATGATGGTATTTTAACTCTAAATTATCAAGGTATTAAATGTCGACGTAACGTCTGTGGTACTGGCGATGAATGGACTAAATACTATTAATTGGATGAATATGTTAATAATTTGACGAAAATTGTCAAATTCCATTACCTTTCCCTACCAAGAATGGATATACTGACAATTTTCAGCATTAATGGCGTAACATTAGTTACCAAAATTTCTGATTCCAAAGACAAAAGCTGTCTATTAGTAAAATTCGTGACTCAGATATCTAATAAATAAGAAAAATTATGCTGATTAATGGATTGGCATAATAAATGCAACGTTTATAGTAAGAGAAAAAATACATTACTTTCCTAAAGATAAAACGCCACAGTATCAACAACAGCTACTTATCTTTATATACCCCAAAGGAGTTCATATGAACACTGCTCAAAAAGGTTTTACCTTAATCGAACTAATGATCGTTGTTGCTATTATTGGTATTCTAGCTGCGATCGCTATTCCTGCATACCAAGACTACATCACACGCTCACAAGTTTCTGAAGCTGTGACTTTAGGCGGCGGACTAAAAGCACCATTGGCTGAGTATGGCGCAGAAAAAGCAGCATGGCCTGCTCTAGTTGCTAATGGTACTGCAGCAACTGCTGGTCAGCTTAATGCGACTATCAGTGGCAATTACTCTACTGTCACCTCTGCGATTGGTGGTACGTATCCGACTGGTACCGTAATTACTACTATGACCACTGGTAATGCATCAGGCCAAACTCTGTTTTTTGCAACTACTGATGGTGGTTCAACATGGGATTGTAAATCTAATGGCACTCTTGTGACTAAATATCGTCCTAATGCTTGTAAAAACTAAATAATATATTTGCTAACCAGTTAAACTTAAATAAGACCATTTTTATGGTCTTATTTTTTATGAGAATATTATGATTCGGACGCCAATGACAAGGAAGGTACTACCTTTAATACTGATCTTAGCTTTTGCTATTATACTGTATTATCCAGCATTGTCTTTTGGCTATGTATGGGATGATAGCCTACTTTTTATTCACAATATTGAGTTATTAAAGCCAGCGCTTAATTGGCACATGCTGTCGCAGCCAGTACTTCCTGGTACTAGCTATTTCAGACCTCTAGTTTTCTTGACCTGGTTTACTGAGTTCCATTATTTTGGTCAAAACACAGTTGTTTCCCACGGTATTAATATATTTATTTATTTGTTAAATATCATTCTATTATATGCTATAGGACTTAAGTTATTTACTCAACTGAACAAGAAAAATGTGACTTTATGTGCAAGTATTGCGGCGCTTTTATATGCAGTACATCCAGCGTTAATTGAAACTACCGCATGGGTGTCTGGACGTTTTGATTTACTCGTTACTTGTTCTACACTCCTAGCTTGTTTGGTTTATTTGCAGCCTATAAGCAGCCGAGTATTAAAAATAACTCTGCTAAATATATGCTTTTTGATGGCGTTGGCGAGTAAAGAGCTAGGGGTGGTGTTACCATTAATATTAGTGTGTTTAAGCCTAATGCGTAGTATCAATAGTAATTTTATTGAAAATATAGTAGCGTTTATACGCGGGGAGTGGGACTTAATACTCAGTTTTACAGGTAGTTTTTTGATTTATATTCTACTTAGGGTCTATTCAGTACAGCAGATTTATCATAGTACCATGAGTGCAAGTTATGTTCAGAATGTAATCATAGATCATAAAGTACCGCTTCATGCTCTAAGTGCCTACGTATTTGAGGCTATATTGCCTTTTTATGCCGTTGCGCCATTACATCCTATGGATAGTTTTGTTGCGCCCTCTGTATTTGTCACCTTTAAGATTATAGTGTCATTATTAATGTTTGTCTTTTGCATATATCAAGCGTTTATTAAAAATAGTGCCGTCGCCTGGTTAGGTGTTTGTGCTCTGCTGGCTATTTTTCCGGTGCTACATATCATACCCCTTACGGTAAATGATAATTTATTTCATGATCGCTTCATGACATTAGGACTTGCCTTTGTAGCTTTAGCCGTTGTGGCGCTGCCATACGAGAAATTTATGGCAAGAATAACCGTATTGCGTCCTCAAATAAAAACAGGAATACTATCTGTATTTATAGCTTTTTGGCTTGGTCTCGCCTCTATATCTGTACATAACATCTTGCCTTTTTGGAAGTCCGATCTTACATTATGGCATTGGATGTATCAGACTTATCCTGATCATAATATGGTTCGTTATAGCTACTACCAAGGACTATATTCAGCAGGGCAATATCAAAAAATAATTGACGAAGCACGACTGATAGAAAATCAAGAAGAGGGCTTAGAGGCAGGTGTGCAAATTATTTACGCAAATGCACTATTAGCAGTCAAAAATCCTGAAAGCTTTGATTATTTACAAGGTATAGTAGAGATTATGCCAAAGTTTTACCAAACTGCAAACAACCCACGAAATGCTCTATCACACTCAGATATTAATTTAACTCCTCTGCAAGTAGCGGGGATATACAATAGCTTATCGCTCACATACATAGTTTTTAAAGATAATCTTGAGTTGGCAATGAAATATAATAAGATTGCCGATAGTTATTTGCTGCCTACAGAACGGTTTAAGAACCAATATCAAAGAGTTGCTATTAGATATTTGTTAGACGATAAGGATGTCGCTATCAGCTTATATGATAATCTTAATAATGCTATTCCTAATAATAAAGGACGATATAATGAGGATGTAAACTCTATTATTGCAAGCTACTGTGAGCAATATACTGAGAAATCTATCTGTCAAGATTATGCGTTAAGCAACCCCTTTAAATAAAAGGGGAAGACAGTGATAGTGGTATAGAGCTAGATGTTTATTTGACCTACTGATTTAACTGATAAGGATACCAATAGTTTTTATAGTAAGCTTGTGAATCGTTTAGCAACAGATGGTGCGGATACTTCGTAAATGCTTGTCTAGCTACTTCAAAGGTTTTGCCATTGTGCCAGTTAATAATAGCTTTTAGACGTCGTCTATCATTTAGTGGTGCTTGAGAGAGTAGTACGGCTTGATCAAAAACGTAGCTATCATTAGGGGATGTGATAAGGTTACGCTGATTTTTAATGCTATTTATATATTCTATATTAGGTTCTCTACGAAAATGGCCTATACGCCAATAACCGTAATTAATAGGGTGTGCGGCTAAGTACGAGTTTGTTAGTCCTAATCGATCAATGATGTATGTGTCGGGAAATAATTGACTAGTTATATAGCCGTTAAATCCCATGGTATATAATATAACAGGTTCGTTATCTGCTTTTTCTTTATCAAACAGCATGATAGTTTCTGAAAAGTGATCTGCTATAGAGATATTTTTATCTAAAATAGTAGGCCAGAAACCAGTAGTTTGATAATAAAAAGCACGCTCATCAGTAAATCCTATATTGTTAACCATAAATTCGTTTGGATTCTTAAATGTATATTGATAGAGATTAAATAGACTTAGAGGTATAGCAATAGCAAATAATGCTTTTAACATTACTTGATTTAATTGAGAAGTATTTTTAGCAAGTAAAAATAACCCGGTTACAAAGGGTGCGGTTAAGAATCGACCATACATATAATCTCCGCCAACATTGATAAGATATAATAAATACAGTCCGATACCTATTGCTAAAATTTTATTAAGGGTGTTTTTCGATAAAATAAAAGTACTGAATATGCATAGAATGAATATTAGTGTAAAGGGTTCATATAACAAGTTTGCATATAAAAAATTGAATCCATTACTTTGCAATACGGTAAGTGGTAGTCCAGTGTTTGTTTTAGCAATAACAGAATTTGCAAAAAAAGAGCCATAGTAATAAACTGCGAACAGACTCCATAGTATAACGGGTAAAAACCCTAAGAACCCTTGGAGCAGAGATTTCTTTAACGCTTTATCTTTATGGGCTTGATAGAAGTACAGAAAAACTGCCAAAGGTAAAAATATAACAATCAGATCCATTCTAGTTAAAAACATACTACTAAGAATAATACTGGTTGTGAGGTAGAAGTACCTATGTGTCTTTAATTTCAGTATGGCATAAAAAAACGCAGCTATTAAAAAGTAGCTTAAGCTGTTTTCTAATCCTGATGATGAAAAATCTAATACTGCCTTTGAGCTGATCAATAGTAAAAAATATAATAAAAATTGTAT
>NZ_CAJHAJ010000004.1 GCF_904846345.1 Psychrobacter maritimus | reverse complement strand
TCAGGCTCAACAACAGGTTCAGGCTCAACAACAGGTTCAGGCTCAACAACAGGTTCAGGCTCAACAACAGGTTCAGGCTCAACAACAGGTTCAGGCTCAACAACAGGTTCAGGCTCAACAACAGGTTCAGAGCTAACGTTGCTATCTATTGAATCTAACCTTTCATCATGGCTATGACTATAACCATCATATTGACTCAATTCCGCATTATCATAGCTTACGTTAAATGACTCGACCTCATTTTTATTTGGGGTCGGATAATCAGCATCATAATCTTGTAGCGGTGGTATTGATTCCGCTACTGGCTCTAACTGCGGTTCTAACTGCTGTTCTGGCTGCGTTTCTGATAGCGGCTCTGACATTACTGCTGATGTTGACACTAATGAAGACGCTGATGCTGAATGCTCATTAGTATTTAAAAGCGCATTGGTATTTGAAGCCTCAATAGTATTGGCATTTATTGATGCTGTATTGGGTTCATCTTTAGAGATAGTAGAAATAACTGTTTCTATCGAAGCGGTAGGATTAGGTAATACAGTATTAGATGGTATAGGGCTAGGTGGTATAGTGCTATCAGGTAGGTTCGCTAAAATCTCATCAACGGGCAAAGGGCGAAAAGCCAACAAACGTAAAATACACATCTCAAGCGCTTGCATCGGTGTGCTAGCAAGTTTAACGCCTTCACGTGCTTGCACTACGATTTCATAATATAGCTGTAAGACGTCAGGACTCATATGCTGCGCAAGCTGATTAATCTGCTGCGCTTGTGCTTCATTGACGTTAAGAGCAACTTCAGGTAACAGTTGCGTTAATGCCAATTGATGTAACAGCTCAGCCAAGCCATCAAACATACTGGTCGCATCGACCATTTGTGCACGCATCTGCTCGATATGAGTGGCAACCGCTGATTTATCATGATTATAAATATCTGTGATTAAACGCACCAAATCAGCCGCATCAATTAAGCCAAGCATGGCATTAACCGTCACATCATCTAATGCACCTTGCCCAAAAGCAATCGCTTGGTCGGTCAATGATAACGCATCACGAACTGAACCTTTTGCGGCACTGGCCAATTGCCAAAGCGCAGGCTGTGTATAACCTACCTGCTCTTGGGTTAAAATATTGGCTAGATGTTCACTGAGTAAACTTTGCGATAAAGGACGCAGCACAAACTGTAAACAACGCGAGATAATCGTGATGGGCAGCTTTTGCGGATCAGTAGTGGCCAACAGGAACTTTACATGCTCAGGTGGCTCTTCCAAGGTTTTAAGCAGCGCATTAAAGCTGTGTGTCGACAGCATATGCACCTCATCAATCAGGTACACTTTATAACGACCTTGGCTTGGCGCATAAGGGACATTATCAAGTAGCTCGCGCGTGTCTTCAACTTTGGTACGAGAGGCGGCATCAATCTCGATCAAATCAATAAAACGCCCTTGATCAATCGCCACGCAATTATCACAGACGCCACATGGGGTGCTGGTAATACCGGTATCGCAGTTTAAGCATTTAGACAAAATACGCGCGATAGTGGTCTTACCGACACCGCGCGTACCGGTAAATAGATAAGCATGATGCAGACGATTATAATCAATCGCATTAATCAGTGCTTGTGAGACGTGTGATTGTCCAATCAACTCGTGAAAGTTTTTGGGGCGATATTTGCGCGCTAAAACTTGATATTGCTGCGTCATAATGAATGCCAATGTGAGTAGTAATATAAATAAAGCTTCAAATCAGCGATTTAGCTTAAAATTCGGTATTGAAACCAGACATCGAAACTGGGTTCTAGCATAGCTTATGATTGCGCCCGTAACTCAGCCAATTGCTCATACAAACGCTGGGTATTGGCATCGATAAGCGAGCCGTGCTGATGAAATGCGTCAAGATGAACCTCAGTATTCACGCTATCTTCACAAGGTCTGACGTCGACACCGATTAAAAACAGATCTTGCATGACCGGCTGCTGCATTTGGGCATTAAGCTCAAATAACAAATCTTGATGACCAGCACGTACCTTATCGGCACTTAACGAGCTGTTATCATCTTGCGCATAAAACACCATCAGATAATGACGCCCAAAAACATTATAAGAGTGCTCATGGCGCACATAACCATTCCAGCGTGAATCTTGGTCAATCGTTCTGTGAGCCAAGATTTTTTCTACCAAACAAGCGTAGGTATACATCGACTCGTCGACCAAAATATCAACCTGCTCTTTTGGCAGTGGCGTACCGGCGTCATAACGCTCTCTGACTAAGCTATTAAAAAGCTGATACCACATGCGCGTGTTCTTTTGAATCTCTGCCATCAATGCTTTAGCAAATTCCGCTTGCTCAGGCTCTGCCGCTTTTAACAATCGTGGTTCAATCTGCGCTATCAAGTCATGGCCGACCAATTGTTCTTGAACCTTAATCGCCCTTTGATGAAAATCTGGCGACTGCAAAAACTGTACAAGCAAGGTTGACTCATCTTTAAACGATTCAAACCCTGTCAGCTTACCGCGGTGAAAGTCTAGAAATGCCGTCAAATCACTGGGCGTCACCAATTGCTTGAGTATCTCAGTGAAGTTCTGATAGCTGAATACTTGTAGGACACTTTCTTCATCGTCCAAATCTAGCACACAGTCTTCCGCAAAAAACTGACTGCCATATTCATAGCCAACCGCATAAGAGACCGCCTCTGCAGGCTTACTCTGGTGGTTATTACGATAACTATTCTGATAGCTATTGTGATAAGTACTCTGAGCGCTGTTTTTTTCAGCAATGTCTTGATGCTGAACCGAAAGTGCGGTCAAACCAATAAAATAAATCGCCTTGTCTGCCGTTGTGTCAGATGCCGATTCATTTTTAGATTTGTTTTTAGATTCATCTTTATAGGCAAGCGCCTTATCATTTTTAAGATACAGCTGAGCATGTTGCTTAATCAGCTGATTGACAACGTCTTTTCTCCACGTACGCACCTGAGTACTATCGATATCCTGCCTATCAGCCTGTATCGTCACATCATTGACGATAAGGTAGACCACGGCATTAGAAAACTCAAAAACAAAATCATAACCCTGAAGATACTCAGGGTCAGTGATTTTGTCTGGGGTTAAGTCGTACAAAGATAAAAAATTCTGCTGAATCATCTGCTGCCAAATCGACGCTGGTACTTGCTGAGTGTCCATAATATCCCTATACATAAGGTCTCATAAAGAACTTGAGACCATTCCGTTAAAAGTAGAAAGAGCCTTCTTATGTTCAGTTTAGTCCCAGCGTGGATTTATGGCAAGTAAAGCAGTCTAGCTTTCATGCTTGCGGCGCATATGCGGGAATAAAATCACATCACGAATACTGGCCGAGTCCGTAAATAGCATCACCAAGCGATCGATACCAATACCCTCGCCTGCTGTTGGCGGTAAGCCATAAGATAAGGCTTCGATATACTCTTCATCAAAATGCATCGCTTCATCATCGCCAGCGTCTTTTTCAGCGACTTGACCATGGAAGCGCTCAGCTTGATCGGCAGGATCATTAAGTTCACTAAAGCCATTCGCCAACTCACGACCACCGATAAATAGCTCAAAGCGATCGGTAATCTCAGGATTGTCATCGTTACGGCGTGCCAGTGGCGACGTTTCAGCAGGGTATTCTGTAATAAAAGTCGGCTGACGTAGCTGATGCTCAGCAGTTTCTTCAAAAATAATAGTCTGCAATTTGCCAACACCAAAGACGTCTTTTACTTGTTGTTTAAGGGTCGTTGAAGCATATTCTGCAAGATAGTCACGGTCATTAATGCGTGCCATATCGAAGTTTTCTGCATACTTAGCAATCGCATCAGACATCGACAGACGCTCAAAAGGCGCTTTTAGGCTAATTGCTTCCTCTTGATAAGTCAGCTCAGTGGTGCCCAAAATGTCCATCGCCAATTCGTTAAATAAGCGCTCGGTCAAATCCATCAAGTCATGATAGTCAGCATACGCCTGATAAAACTCAATCATGGTAAATTCAGGATTATGACGGGTTGACACGCCTTCATTACGGAAGCTACGGTTAATCTCAAATACTTTTTCAAAACCACCAACCACAAGGCGTTTCAGATATAGCTCAGGCGCGATACGCAGATATAATGGCATATCTAGGGCATTATGATGGGTCACAAACGGACGAGCAACCGCACCACCTGGAATCGGATGCATCATCGGTGTTTCAACTTCCATAAAACGCTCATTCAACATAAACTTGCGAATACCGCTGATAACTTGGCTGCGTATCACAAAGGTGTCGCGAGTTGTCTCATTGGTCATCAAATCAAGATGGCGATTACGATAGCGCGCTTCAACATCGGCTAAGCCATGAAACTTATTTGGCATCGGACGTAGCGCTTTCGTCAATAAATGAAACTCTTCGATATGGACATATAAGTCGCCTTTTCCAGAACGACCGATATAACCAGATACACCAACGATATCACCCAAATCTAGCGATTTAATCGTCGCCAATGTCTCTGGATCTAGCTGTTTGCGTGCCACATATAACTGAATACGACCAGTCATATCTTGAATAACAATAAATGCCCCACGGTTTAGCATCACGCGACCGGCAACGTTTACCTGAGTTTTTTCACCGTTAGCAATTTTATCTTCGATTTCTTGCTTTGAGATACCATCAAAAGCCGTTTGCAAATCCTGAGCGTAATCTGTGCGCTTAAAGGTATTAGGATAAGGCTGCTTACCTGACGCCGTGATTTCATCTAGCTTAGCTTGTAGTTGAGCAATCAGCTCGTTCGCATCTTCTGGAGTTTGCTCTTGATTCTGGTCTTGATTGTTGTGCTTTGACATAATACTCTCAAAATTATTAGATAATTAAAGGAATAAACGAAGTAAATTAAAATAAGACGTTCAAATAAAACATATAAATAAGGAAGCTCAATAATACTTATTGATTTTTCATACTAAAAAGCGCTAGAACTAATCGACACAAATAGCAGGCTGTGCCACGCCCTTTTCAATCGTTTGATAACAGCCAAACGTGCTGCTATCACTGGCGCATTGCCCTGTTTGATTGTTGGTATGTGAATCTATAAATTCACCCGTGTTTTTGCATTGTCCTTGGCAGTCAGAACCATCTTGGCAAACCTTGCCGGCATCGCTATAAGACAGCACACACTGATAACAGCCAAGCCTACCTTGCTGCAAAAACGTTCCACCTTTTACGTCACATGCTTGTACCAGCTCATTAGGCGGGTATACGCATGCTTGATAAGCAAGCGGATCAGCTGTTGCAGCGGATGCGGTGCTCTCAGAAGACGATGGTGTTGGTGGCGCTGTCGAAGTTGCGGGCGTTACGCTACAAGCAGATAACCAAAACGCCATAAGCATAGCCAATATAATTAACACCATGCCATTAAAGGATTGCTTTGAAGCTAACCAGTTATTTATCATAATCGCTACCTTAGTTTTACTATTATAAATAACTGGCTTATCGGCATGGTTTACGGCTTTTAGCTTAATCAGCTTTTAACCGTTAACTGTCTTAATCACCGCCGCCGATACTGGCCATCAAGTCTGCTTGGTGTTCGCGTAACAGCGCATCGAGGATTTCATCCAAGTCACCTTCCATAATCGAATCAAGCTTATATAAGGTCAGGTTGATTCGATGGTCAGTCATACGACCTTGCGGGAAGTTATAAGTACGAATGCGCTCTGAGCGATCGCCGCTACCGACCAAGTCACGACGTATTGAATCCGCCACATCGACCTGCGCTTGTACTTTTGCTTGTTGGATTTTGGACACCAGCATTTTCATCGCATGCGCCCGGTTTTTATGCTGACTGCGTTCTTGTTGACACTCTACCACGGTACCGGTCGGAATGTGCGTCAAACGTACCGCAGAGTCCGTGGTATTAACGTGCTGACCACCGGCGCCACTTGAGCGGAAGGTATCCATTTTAATGTCTGCAGGATTGATATCAACCGTATCATCAATCTCAACCTCTGGCATAACCGCAACCGTACAAGCCGAGGTATGGACACGACCTTGGCTTTCGGTTTCAGGGACACGCTGTACGCGGTGAGCGCCCGACTCAAACTTTAAACGACCATAAACGCTATTGCCCGACACACGGGTAATAATCTCTTTATAGCCGCCATGTTCACCCTCATTAGCCGACAGAATATCTACCGTCCAGCCTTGCGTTTGGGCATACTTTTGATACATACGGAACAAGTCACCCGAGAAAATCGCCGCTTCATCACCGCCCGTTCCCGCACGAATTTCCAAGAAAGCAGGCACTTTATCATTAGGGTCTTTTGGCAACATCATGACGTTAAGCGCTTCTTCCATCTCGACAATGGTGTCACGGGCACTGTCAATCTCGTCCTGCATCATCTCTTTCATTTCAGGGTCTGAAGCTTCTGCTAGCATCGCCTCTGCATCCGCTTGATCCGTTTCTGCACGCACATAGTTCTGCCATAAAGTAGTGATATCCATCAAGTCACTATGCTCAACGGACAATTCACGGAACTTATTATTATCGCTGATGACACTCGGGTCTGATAATAAGGCGGTGACCTCTTCATAACGGTCTACCATCTGGTCTAAACGCAGGCGTAAGGATTCTTTCATAAAAGGACTTTTTTAAAATGAGTAAAATAAGAGAGTGATTATAGCAAATTTTTGCGCTTAATTTAAAACCTCTAAGCAATCTTGCCATAATATTCGCAAACTGGCTGTTTTATCGCAGATTATGCCTAAATATTAGCCCCTAGCTTCATATTAGCCCATAGCTCCGCGGCCAATAAGAAATCAGTAAACATAGCGCACAAAAACAGTCCAGAAAAAGCTATAAATAGCGGACATAAAAAAATAGCTAAGAAAACTCTTAGCTATTTTTGCGGCTATTATGGTTATCAGAAAACCTTAACGAAATATTAAACTTTACGAACCAACACTGAACCGATTGAGTAACCCGCACCAAATGAGCAAATCACGCCCAAGTCGCCAGATTCTAGCGCATCTTTATAACGATGGAAAACAATCATCGGACTGGCAGAGCTGGTATTGGCAAATTCATCAATAACACTTGGCACAATGGCTTTATCGGCATCACGTCCAACGACTGTGCGCAAAATTAAATCAAGCATATTGGCATTGGCTTGGTGTAGCCACATCATCTTGATGTCACTAGCTTGCAGCTCATTGTCATGTAAATGCTCAGTGATAATCTCAGAAACCTTTGGACAGACTTCACGGAATACTTTACGACCATTTTGCAAAAACAGCTTATCGGTGACAGGCTCTTTGATATCCGGATACATCTCAGTCTGCGCCGCTAAGAACTCAGAGCGGTCCATAAAGCCATATTCGTTTTTAATGTTTGTCGAAAATTGCGTAAACAGCTTGGCGTTTAAAATCTCATAACCTTTTGGCGTATCAAGCTCTTCAACGATAGAAGCGGTTGCCACATCACCAAAGATAAAGTGGCTATCACGGTTGCGCCAGTTTAGATGCGCTGAGGTAATCTCAACGTTGACCACAGCAACGCGTTTAGCAAGACCCGACACGATTGAGCCATGTGCTTGCGATAGACCAAAAGTCGCCGCACTACAAGCCACGTTCATATCATAAGCAAAACCACCAACCATACCGATGGCATCCTGAATCTCGATAGAAACCGCAGGATAAGTACGCTGAAAATTTGAGCAGGCAAGAATAATACCATCTAAATCATTGGCCTCCAGACCCGCGTCAGCTAGCGCATCTTTTAGCGCTGCCGTGCCCATTTCTGCCATGATAGACAGCTCTTCACCCAAATTGCGGTAAGGGATGACCGGTGCCATAATTTCAGGATCTAAGATACCGTCTTTTTCCATCACATAACGTGATTTGATGCCTGAGACTTTTTCGATAAAAGCCGCTGATGAAGGCTGAAGCGCAGTAACCGTTCCTGCTTCAATCTCATCAGCATGCTTAGCATTATAATTTTCAACATATTGGTTAAATGAATCAACCAGCTCTTCATTACTGATGCTATAAGGGGGAATATACAGGCCAGTGCCCGTGATACAAGTCGTCATGATGCGCTTCCTTGTCTACTACGATGGTGCTTGCAATAAGCATAAAAGTGGAGAAAACAACAGTCGTCTAATTTTCGGTGAATAACTGTAAACTTAAAATAAGTGCCTTTATTATGCCTGAATAATATAATTTTTCTAATACTTTGTTACAAATAATCAGCTTCTTGACGAGAATAAGTAAAGATTGGCTTCATTTCCCAACAGCTGCGCTATAATCAGCGTTCATTAGCATGGCTTGATCGCGTTATTTTATTCAATATAGATTCGCTTGTTTGCGGCTAATTACCAATAACTGGCATGGATTTGTTAAATTTTTATCAACTTAACTGATATTATCCACTCTTTCTTTTTACTTTTTGACTTTGGAATAGCAATGGCGGAACTCCTAAACTGGCTATTCGGGCAATATGCCGACTACCCGACCCTATTTATTACCTTAGAATTGATTGCGGTAATCTTTGGGGTAAGTAGCGTTTTACTTGCCAGCAAGACCAATATTTTGGTTTTTCCTATTGGGCTGGTCAGCACCGCCATCTTTGTCTATCTGCTGTGGAAATGGCAATTATTCGGTGATATGTTTATCAATGCCTATTACAGCGTCATGAGTATCTATGGTTGGATAAACTGGACGCAAAATAAAAACAATATAGAAATTAAAAAGCATCAGGATCATATAAATCCAACCAGCCAGCCGCAAGATGAGCGCGGGCAAAATACGGATGCTCAATATGCTATTGAAGTTGAACATTTAAGCAAAAAAGATGTGCCCATATTGAGCGCACTGGCGGCGGCAACCATTGCTTTTGTCGCTTTGGTCTATTATTTCAGACCCGTCATCAATAATAACTTTAGCTTTGATGGCGCGGTATTGGGCTTGCATTTATTTACGTGGGTTGATTACACCGATATGCTGACCACGGCGCTGTTTTTAATGGCAATGTGGCTGATGGCACGGCGCAAAATTGAGCACTGGCTACTTTGGATTATCGCCGATGCTATTTCCGTACCGCTGTACTTTTATAAAGGTCTGACTTTTACGGCGCTACAATATGTAGTGTTCACTCTTATTGCAATCTGGGCATATTATGAATGGCAACGACGCTACCGCCTGCAATCTCACGCAGCATACGCCTAAATCCGTTATTAATGTCGCCATACTAGGGGCAGAAAGTACCGGCAAAACCACGTTATGCCGCGATTTGGCCGCGCATTTTGGCTGTCCATGGGTGCCAGAATATATGCGCACTTATCTGCAAGCAAAATGGGATAATGAGCAGCTGACCTGTACTTGGGATGATTTATTGCCTATCGCGCAAGGTCAGATTGAATTAGAAAACAAACTCGCTCAGCAAGCCGCGCAAACGTCTGATAGTAGCTACTTATTCTGCGATACCAGCTTGTTTGAGCTGATGGTGTATTCCAACTGGTATTATGACGATTGCCCTGAGGCGCTTACCCAAGCGGCATTGGCACACCATTATGATTTAATACTCTTAACCGACGTTGATATCCCATGGGTTGCCGATGATTTGCGTGATAGCCCGCATCAACGTGAAGATATCAGCGCTTATTTTACCAGTCAATTAACCTTGCATAACAAGGCTTTTCAACGTATCGGTGGTGATAGAGAGGAACGGGTTCAGCAAGTGGTAAAACTATTAACGTCATTAGTATGGTTTTAGCAAATAAGAATGCTTAGGCTATTTAACGCAGTCAGGTTGTTTAACAAAGATGGTTAAATGCTGTGTCGCTAACCATCTAAAACTATCTAATAATTTCGTTGTTTAACGCTTTCGCCCAGTTTTTACAGTCATTCTGACAGCGTTGGCATACTTGATTGGGATTTGAGATAAAGTCCACATAGCCGCAATACATACAAGCATAATGCACATCTGGCTCTATCTGTTCGACAGGCTGATACTGCTTAGGGAAAAGCGGCAAGCCATAGCAGGTGTCCTCAGGCGAACATAACAATAAACTAAATTCACCATCTGTCTCAAGTAAGCCGGTACGCACTTGCCCTAGATGCTCAACCCCTTGCTGGCGCATTTCAGCAAAAAACTCATCGTGCGACATTTCGCCCTTTTTTATCTTATCAAGAACCAACATACTGTCCTCGACAATATAAATCGCTCTCCCTTCTAGCAAGTCTTCAAAAGCTTGGAATTTCATCATCGCCCACGTACACAAGCGATAAAGCACAATCACCGTACTCATAATCAGTACCGCTTGGATAATGGGCAAGTCCTCGGTGAACATCGGGTCACCAGCGATAGAGCCAAGCGATAAGATAATTGTCAGCTCAAAGATAGACAGCTGCCGCACGCCGCGCTTACCGGTAAAACGTAAAAACAAAATAATAAGCGTAAACATCACAATGACGCGTATGAGTATTTCGGCGGCAAATGCCCATGTGGTGTCATAAATAAAGATACTTGCCCAATCCATGTGTTTTTCCTTGTTATTATTTTTTGGCAGGATTAGCGCAGCAAAATTGCTCAACGTACTTCTGTGCTTAACACATACTGCTTTGCTTAACGCCGCTCTATTTTATGCAAAAACTCTGTTAATGATTGTAGGAATTATTTTGAAAGCTGCCTTATATACGATAACCGCCTTAATAGCCTTTGCCGCCAACTCATTGCTTTGTAGAATGGCATTGGCAGACGGTGCGATTGATGCTTGGAATTTTACCGCTATCCGCTTGCTAAGCGGCGCCGCTTGCCTTGGGCTAATCATGATGGCACAAGCTCACTATTTAAGACGAACCAGTTTAAAACAGACGGGCAACTTTGACCCTACTGTCTTAACAGATAAAGGCGATTGGCTCAGTGCTATCAGCTTAGTGGTTTATGCGCTGTGTTTTTCAGTGGCTTACCAAGCGCTTGATACTGGCACGGGCGCGCTTATTTTGTTTGCAGTCGTGCAGCTCACGATGATTGGTTGGGGAATTTATAATAAAGAGCCACTCAACCGCATACAGTGGCTAGCGCTTTTGATAGCATTGATAGGCTTTATCTACTTGATGCTGCCGTCCGCGGCAACGCCTTCCTTATCTGGCGCGCTGATGATGGCAATAAGTGGTGCCGCTTGGGGTATCTATAGCATACGCGGCAAAACCTGCGTATCGCCATTAAGAACGACGGGCTTTAACTTTCTAAGAAGCCTAGTTGCTGTGCCGATATTGGCACTGATCGGTGTGAGTTACCTCTCAACCATAAGCATGACAGGCGTCATGCTGGCGGTCGCGTCAGGTGCTATCGCCTCTGGCATCGGCTACAGTATGTGGTATGTGGCCATGCCGCTGCTAAAAACCACCCAATCTGCGGTGGTACAGCTTTGTGTCCCTGTACTGGCAGCAATTATGGGCGTGGTGTTTTTGTCCGAGCAGCTCACCTTAGAGTTTATTATCGCAAGCTCGGTTATCTTGGGCGCAGTATTGGTATTTGTCTTAAATAAAAAGTAAGGAAAAACAAAAGTTTGATAACAGAACCATGACGGGCTGATAGCAAGCAAAGCTTGACCAGCCATGTGTTTTAGTCATAAATCCGCTAGCCGATGTTACTTTCCTAAGCTCGAACCACAACACGAAATTACATTTTTTGTTGTATTATACCGCCTAGCGTAACAAATAAAATTCACACCAATTTTGATAGATATTGAGAGATATTATGAAAAAATTATTAGCCGTAGCGCCTTTTGCTGTATTACTAGCTGCTTGTGCAACCAGCGCACCGACCACTACTACACCAACGACCAATCCTCAGCAAGTGGTTCAATCATTTACTTGTGAAGACAACGGTCAAGTAACTGCTGCATACACTGCAAACGGTCAAGCTGCTAACCTAAACGTTACCTTGCCTAAAGTTGGTTTGACCAATGCAAAAATCACCATGAAGCAAGCGGTATCAGGTTCTGGCGCTCGTTATGTAAACGATGTGAACCCTAAAACCACTTATGATTGGCACACCAAAGCTGATTTTGGCATCATGACCATCAAATCAGACAACGGCCAAGAGTACCAAGTTAACTGCAAACTATAATTATAAATAATGCATGGTAGTTAAATGCATTATAGTTATTTGAATAAAATCCGTATTTTCATTCAAATCTATTTAAAAAAATCTATTTGAAACAAAAGAGCCAGTAGTCAAACTACTGGCTCTTTTTATGCATACCATCTTTTATGTGAAATAAAAAAATTGCTTAAATACGCTATATATTCAAGCAATTAAAAGCCATGTCATTTTTATATTTATTTATAGTTATTAGAGCAACGATTAAATTAAAGCCATTAAACCACAGTCACATGCAAGCGTACGTCTACATTGCCGCGTGTAGCATTGGAGTATGGGCAAACTTGATGAGCGGCTTCGATAAGCGTTTGCGCTTGGGCTTCATCGATACCAGTTACTTCGATATACAGATCGATATCTAAGTTATAGCTGCCATCAGCTTTCATGCCAATACCAACTTGGGTAGAGGTTTTTGATGCAGTGATTGGCAGTTTCATTTGTTGAGCTGTCAGGTTTAAGGCGCTATCGAAACAAGCGGCGTAACCCATGGCAAAAAGCTGTTCTGGATTGACGCCCTTTTTGTCCTTTTCTTGAAACGAGACCAAATCAAAACCTAATGAGCCATCGTCAAGACCCGTATGTCCAGAACGACCACCGGTTGCAGTGGCGCGAGTTTTATAAAATATTTTCATGATTGATTCCTCAGCTATATCTTAGATAGTTTATTGTGCTTAACGCTACTATTAGCGCTAGCATCAGCAGTAGCGCTTGGTCATTTTCAATAAAGCTATTATAGGAGTATGTAGGACAATCTGTTAGAACATAGCTCCAAACGTCTTGCCTAATTCTACAAACATCTATAGTATCGAGCAATTAAATAAAATAAGAAAACCTAATGAACCAATCAACTATTGAGCAACTACTCTCCCTCTTGCCTAGAAACCAAACCATTGAATCTGCTATTTCAGGCTTATTTTTTTACTGTGCAGATAAACCCAGTAAAGCCATCAGTTATATCCAAGAACCCAGTATTTGTATCGTCTTGCAAGGCGCACGTGAGATTTATTTGGGTACAGATTGCCAAAAGTTTGATAAGAGCAATCTGATGTTTTGTCCGGTCAATATTCCTTTAAGCATGCATATAAAGCACGCATCGGTAGAGCATCCGGTCATTGTGCTGTCTATGAAATTAAACCTTGCCATGATTGGTGAGGTTTTAGCAAAAATACCGCCCAAACAGCCCGAAGCACTTAAACCTGCTAATCACTTAGGAATAAAGTGGCAATTGGACAGCACCATACTGGGGGCATTTGAGCGCCTTATACACTTGCTTGATTATCCAGACGATATCGACTTTCTTGCCTCATTAATTCAGCAAGAGATTTACTATCGCCTGCTTATAGCAGAGCAAGGCAATAAACTACGCCAACTGGTAGTCAATGGCAGCCATACGCACCGTATCACCCAAGCTACCGATTGGATAAAGACGCATCTAAATGAGGCAGTTGTTGTAGAGGAATTGGCCAGTCGCTGCGGTATGAGTGTTTCGGGGTTTCATCATCACTTCAAAGAAATTACTCAGTTAAGCCCGTTACAATATCAAAAGAGTTTGCGACTCATGGAAGCCCGGCGTCTGATTCAGGCAAATGACTCTCAGATATCGCAAATCGCCATGCAAGTTGGTTATGAAAGCCCGAGCCAATTTAGCCGAGAATATAAACGGCTATTTGGCATCAGTCCGAGCGGTGAATTGCATGCCTAGAATTAAGTACTTATGATTAAATACTTGTAACTAAACAATTAGAATGAATCGCCAGCCCACTATTTATATCCATAAATATAGTCATTATCTGTATTATCACAACTGACAATAACGTTTATGAATTAGCGTTTAAATTTATGTTTATCTGTTTTTTTGGCAATAAACTGTACCACCGCACTCAAACCTTGATGGCGCGTACCTTCTAAAATCATGCGCTGCTTTTCGATACCCGTTATTTCTTCTAGCTCTGCCAGCTCGGCACGCAAGACTGCTAATGAACCAAAGCGCTCTTTTTGCGTTGCAGGAGGTCCGCCGACAGCATTCATGGTTAGCTGCTGTTCGGTATAAGCCTCAAGGAGAAATATCCCATTCGGCTTTAACGCTGTTACAATCTGAGCGTGAACGTGCTGGCGTATGGCTGTAGGCAAATGTGCCCAGATAGCAACGATACCATCCCACTGTGCTTCGCCAAACTCATAGTCGGCTAAATCGGCAACCTGCGTCTTAATCTCCACACCTCTATCTTGCGCCAGCTTTAATGCCTTATTCAAACCTACTTCAGACATATCCATGGCGGTCACTTCGTAGCCTTGCTCCGCCAAAAATACCGCATTTCTACCTTCGCCTTCAGCCAAACATAAAACCTTACCACCTGCTGTTATTTTCTTAAATGTATCTCTTAAAAAATCATTAGGTTCGGTACCAAAGATATACTCTGCTTCGTTATAGCGCTCGTTCCACATATCTCATTCCTTTAGTATATTATTGCTTAGGCTATTTATAAAATATGTATATAAATAGCGAGCAAATAAACAGTGAGTGTAGAAAACCATTGACTTTACCCATGTATTCATAATATAACATATATAATATATTCATTATTTCGCATTTATTGAAGTGCTTCTAATTGACGTGCTTCTAATTGACGTGCTTCTAATTGACGTGCTTCTAATTGACGTGCTTCTAATTGACGTGCTTCTAATGGAGTAGAAAATCACAAGTATATTGGGGAGGAAGTCACATGATTCGTTTAAGCTACACCCTCAAATGTTGGGCATTAGGTATCATGTATTACTTGGGATTTCACTTCATTGTCTTATCAAGCAATCCTAACTTTGCAAAATATATCTATATTTTGGCCATCAGCACCCTACTCTTCCCGATTGCTAAGCGTGCCGTCGATGTCGTTTCGGACTTTATCGCCCCTCATACGATTATCTTTAATGGCTTATTATCGTCATTATTAATCAATATTGTGATTTGGCTGTTGACGCCATTTATCGTCGCCTTGACGCTTATCGCCTTCTTGTTTTATGGTATGGGCGTGCTTACGGAAAATATAAGAGCAAAACCCTAAACCCTAAACCCTAAACCTGAAACCTTAAACCTGAAACCTTAAACCTGAATATTTAGCGTAATCATTAGAGCAAAGACAGAACGCCTCGTCTTTGCTTGATAATTTATAAGGCATAAGGTGCAACGCTTTATCGCTTTAATCGTCTAAACATAGTACAGTAGATACCTGCCTATGTTTTTACTCGTGCTTATATCAGTAATTATCGTTGCTAATCACTTACCCTACCATACTTACATAGCTTACTTCCCCTACTTGATTGAGTGTAATCTGAATTAAGGGTGAGGGCTTGGGTTAGCATTGCACGGCAGTTAAGCATATGGCTCAGCCCATTTGCCTAATCACAAGCATTTATCATCAACCGTTTATGATATAAACTTTTTTGTTTTATTATGCATAATACAATAAATATTCATTATTAATCGCCTTGTAAAAGGCTTATGCTTGAATGTTGATTGAATTGATTTACCAATGTGATGCAACCACTGTCATTTTAATAAATGACGGTCTCACTGCGTCTTAATCAGGGCTTTTTATTGAAAGGAATTTTATTGAATGACTACTGCTACTCGCCAAGAACATGATCTACTCGGCTATCGTGACGTCCCTGCTGATGCTTACTATGGCATCCAAACTTTACGTGCTTTTGAAAACTTCACCGTCAGTGGTGTGCGCTTAAATCAGTTTTCTACCTTTATTCGTGCTTTTGCCACCGTTAAAAAAGCGGCGGCTATCGCCAATAACAAAGTAGGCGTACTAAATGACACGGTTAAAGACGCTATTGCAGCGGCGTGCGATGACTTAATCGATAATAAATATCACGACCAGTTTATCGTAGATATGTTCCAAGGCGGCGCAGGTACGTCAACCAATATGAACGCCAATGAGGTGATTGCCAACCGAGCACTAGAAATCCTCGGTTATGAAAAAGGCGACTATCAACATGTGCATCCAAATAACGATGTCAACCTGTCACAATCGACCAACGACGCCTACCCTACGGCGATGAATGTTGCTTTGGACGATTATTGCGTGCGCCTGTTAGATAAGATGGCTATATTGCACACAAGCCTGAAGAAAAAAAGCGTTGAGCTTGCCGATCAATTAAAAATGGGTCGTACCCATTTGCAAGACGCCGTACCTATGACGGCAGGTCAAGAGTTTAATGCCTTTGCAACCATGATCAAAAAAGAGATGGAGCGCATCGAAGCTACTCGCGCGCTATTTCATGAAATCAATATGGGTGGTACAGCGATTGGTACCGGTTTGAATGCCCCAGCGGGTTATTCTGAAGAAGTTGCCAAGAGCTTATCAGAGCTGACTGGCAGACCTTATTATATCGCTGAAGACTTGATTGAAGCAACGCAAGACACCAGTGCTTATGTTGCACTGTCTGGCAACTTGCGTCTGTTTGCCGCCCGTTTATCTAAGATTGCCCATGACTTACGTTTGCAGTCTTCAGGTCCGCGTGCAGGTTTGGCGCAATATCGCTTGCCTGAAATGCAGCCGGGTAGCTCAATTATGCCGGGTAAAGTAAACCCGGTTATCCCAGAAGTGGTCAATCAAGCTTGCTTCCATGTGATGGGTATCGATCATACTATCGCTATGGCGTCAGAAAATGGTCAGCTACAGCTAAACGTTTTTGAGCCAGTGATTGCCTTTAACTTGTTTACCGGTATGAGCATGCTTGCCAATATCTGTGAGATGTTTGCTACTCGCTGTATCGATGGTCTGATGATGAATAATGAGGCGTGTAGCGTCGAGGTATTCAATAATATCGGACTGGTCACTGCGCTGAACCCGCATCTTGGTTATGATGCGTCTTCTTTTGTCGCAAGAAGAGCACAAGAGACTGGTGGCAGTGTTTATGACATCGTATTAGAAGAAAAACTGATGGATAAAGAGACGCTAGATGATATCTTGTCTCCTGCCAATATGGTTTATCCAAAGGTTAGAGCATTGCTATAGTTTATATATAGTTAAATAAAAAGGCTGGGTTAGCGATTGCTAATCTGGCCTTTTTTTATTGATAATGAGGGTTAGTTACTTAGAATTGGAAGGTGCATCCATTCAATAACTTGCACTATCAAAACTACACGCAAATTTCACGGACAGTTATTTGATTTTGATATTTGCCTAGAGGGCCATATTTACCAATAGAACTGATTTTGCCAACGACGCAAGTTTCGAAATATTTGTAATAGCCTTTTTGATTGAAACTCTTCGAATCTTTCATTAATAATTGCTTTGGATCTGACACGTAGTAAGTGATGTCATTAGAGGCCAACTCATAAACCTCAAAGCTTCTTTTGAAGTCGCCCCGTAACTGCACTTCTTTTTGCACGCTTGTTGGCGTCAATTCCTTCACGTTTTTATTATTACTGGCTTGTGTTTCATCACAGCCCGTAATAATAAATATAGTTGATGCAAATCCTAATATTATCAGTCTAAATTTAATCATTATTTTTTATCCTGCTAAAAAAATTACATCAATCTATTGTGTAAAGCCCAGAAAAATTTGGTGTAAAACAATAATAGCTCTTCATTTTAATTAAATATTATCGATTAGAATGAAGAGCTATACAAGATAATTGTCATAGGTTGTCAATTAACAACTTTTAAAGCTCAAATCGAGCCTTAACTCATCTTATCCCATATCTTGCTTAGACGCTTCGGTGATACTGCCATGCGGGTTTTCATCGGTTGCGCGAAGAGCTGAATGCGATATTCCTCAACCATCCAGCGATACTCGCTGATGGCTTTATCGTTGGCACGATTTGCTAGCCGCTCCATGTGCACATCAAGGGCATAGACACCTTCGAGGTCGGATTCAATATTATGCTCAAGGCGTTCGATACGAATCTCCAGCGCCTCCAGATAGCGTGGATACTGCTGCCAATGGCTATAATCCATCCGATAAACAAAATCAGCCAATTGCAAATCTTCTAGCTGATCTTCGATATCTTCGATAGACTCGCCAAATATTTCTCTATCAAGCATGAGTAAACTCTGACGGATACGCTGCCAACGGGTATAGACATTTTTAAGCGTTTTTATCACGTTTTGACCGGTTAATAGGAAGTTGCCTGCCACTACTTCCAAGGTTTTTTCATACTCTTCTGGCGTGAAAGGCAATTCTTCAGCAAGGGCTATGGCAGTATCATCAGCACTTTCAGGTAAATCAGCACTATGATCAAATAACACATAATGCTCTTCAAGCGCCGCATCCAATGCCGCATCGATAACGATGGTTTTTAGCTTCTCCATATCCCCAAGTGGCGCAAAGGCTAATTTGAATATCTTATCAATTTGACTGGTCAGCTGTTTTTTCTTGGCGCCAAGCTTACCTTTAATTAAAGTTAAAACCCCGATACGGTGCGCCTGCAACGCCGCATTGACATCGGTATATTGATGAATCGATACCGCTTCACCTGACGCGTCTGCGACCAAGGCAGCAAACTGCTTCATCACCACGCCTGCACTATGATGGTTTTTGCTAAAGGCAAAATGCTCAGGGAATTCGGTGTGCGTGCCTTGCTGCTCATTCACCGCTTGGCGGGTTTCACTAGCATGGCGAATTTGTAGCGTTTGTAGGTCGCGACCTTTTTCAATAATGCGATTTTTGTCATCAACCACGCAGATTTGCGGCTGCAAATAGCGATCAATACTAGCAGGGTTAAAGCTATCTGGTGTCACCGACATAATGCCGCGACGATTTAGGGCTTGGCAAAGCTGCTTAAGCAGTCCTTGACCACCAGCGGGCTGCAATTCATCGAACAAGCTATCGGCGGTGTCAGGAATCGGTACAATTTGACGGCGAATGTCTTTGGGCAATGACTTGAGCAATTGTAATACCAGCTCATAGCGCCAACCGGGCACGCCCCACAATAGCTCAATCGCATCGAGCTGTGGTAGCGCCACCAGTGGCACACGAATGGTCACGCCATCATCATCGCTTGACGGATCAAAGACATAGCGTAGCGGTAATTTTAAATCACCCAATTTCCACACTTCTGGGAAATCGCCTGTGGTTGGCGCTTGGCTATTAAGCACGTCATCATCGGTAAAAAATAAATGCTTCGCATCATTTTTCTCTACCTCGGCACGCCAATCCTCAAACGCTTTGCGGCTGGCAATATGTTCGGGGATTTTTTTATCATAAAACTGATACAGCGCTTCTTCATCAACCAATAAATCACGGCGACGCAATTTGTCTTCAATGCGTTCAATATCAGCAATTTTGTCCATATTATGCTGTAAAAACGGCGCTTGCCGACCTAAATTACCAGTCACCAAACCATCACGGATAAAGATTTCCCGCGACTCAGCTAAGTTGACTTGCTCATAGTTGGTCAGCTGCTTACTGATAATAATCAGACCAAATAAACTAATCTGCGCATAGGCTTTAACGCGCCCCGTCTTCTTCGACCAATGCGGCTCAAAGTAGTGATATTTTAATAAGTCACCTGCCGCTGAGATAATCCATTCCGGCTCAATTTTGGCAACGGTACGCATAAAGACTTGCGAGGTTTCAACCACTTCAAAAGCCATGACCCAAGGCGGTACTTGTTTAAACACCGTACTGGCTGGGAAGATTTTGGCTTTTTGCTGGCGCGCAGCAAGATACTCACCGCGATTTTCGGTCTTATGCGCAATCGTAGACAATAATCCTGTTAATAATGCACGATGTAAATTGGCATATTTAACGGCTTTGAGTTCTTCATCTTCAATTGCAGTAGGGTCGCTCGTAACATTCTCTAACGAAGCATTTTTAGCACTACCTTTATCAGCATCTTTCACATCAGTCAGCTTCAGCTCGGTAACCATTTGTACCAGCTGGCGATGGGTTTGACTCCATTCACGGACACGCGGGAAGCTCAGATAGTTTTTCTTGGTAAAATTCTTACGCTGATTACCAGACAGTTTGTTGCCGTCTTCGTCTTTTTCAAACAGTGCTTTCCAGAGACTTAAATAGAATAAAAAGTCGGAGTCATCTTGGCGAAATTCTGCGTGCTTTTGATCGGCTTGCTGGCGCTTATTTACTGGGCGCTCGCGTGGATCTTGGACAGCAAGCGCCGCAACGACAATGAGCATTTCACGGATACAATCAAAGTCAGAACCAGCAACCAACATACGTGCCAGCCTTGGGTCGATTGGCATACGTGCCATCTTTTGCCCAGTCGGTGTCAGAACCAGATGATCAAGACCTTTTCTGGGCTTGTTGGTTTGCTTAGCAGAAGAGGCTTCATTTTTAGAGGTAATCGCGCCCAATTCATCGAGCAGCTTATGCCCATCAGTAACTAAGCGGCTATCAGGTGGCTCAATAAAGGCAAAATCATCAACACTACCTAAGCGCAGATTGGCCATCTGTAAAATAACGGATGCAAGATTGGTCCGTAAAATTTCAGGTTCAGTAAACTCTGGACGACCAGTAAAGTCCTCTTCGCTATATAGACGGATACAAACACCCGGCGCAACACGACCGCAGCGACCTTTACGCTGATTGGCTGCTGCTTGTGAGATGGCTTCGATCGGTAAACGCTGTACGCGTGAGCGATACGAATAGCGTGATATCCGCGCAAAACCTAAGTCAATCACATAGCGAATGCCGGGTACGGTCAGCGCAGTCTCGGCAACGTTGGTCGCGATAACGATACGCCGACCGCGACCTGAGGGCTGAAAGATACGCTGCTGCTCTTCGTAAGTCTGCCGTGCAAATAGTGGCAGCACTTCGGTATGTTTTGGCCCATGACGCTCAAGCACCTCTTGGAGCTCACGAATTTCAGCTTCTGTCGCCGCAAATATTAAAATATCTGCTTGATCAGCATGACCTTTGTTTTGTGCATCGCTAAAACATTCCTCGACTGCGGCAACGACCGCACGTGGCAGATTTTCTTCAAAATCATCATAGCTGTCATCATCCGAGCTGTTTACTGGCTCATCGGTCAACGGACGATAACGAACTTCAACAGGAAAACTACGACCTTCGACATTAAAAATCGGCGCAGGCACGTTACGCTTGAGCTTATTATCATAACGACTAAAGTATTCACTAAAGCGCTTGGTATCGAGGGTTGCAGAGGTAATGATGACTTTTAAATCAGGGCGCTTGGGTAATAGCTTTTTTAGGTAACCCATAATAAAGTCAATGTTTAAGCTACGCTCATGGGCTTCATCAATAATAATGGTGTCGTATTTACTTAAAAACCGATCATGGCCCAATTCCGCCAGCAAAATACCATCAGTCATGAGCTTCACGACTGATTGCGCTGTGCCTTGCTCATTAAAACGAATCTTAAAGCTGACCGTATTACCGAGCTGCTCGCCCAATTCTTCAGCGATACGGTTCGCCACACTTCTAGCAGCCAGTCGTCGAGGTTGGGTATGCCCTATTTGCCCCGTAATACCGCGACCTGCCAACATCGCCAATTTCGGCAATTGCGTCGTCTTACCAGAGCCCGTCTCGCCTGCGACAATAATCACTTGGTTATCAATAATAGCTTGGATTAAATCATCAGCACGTTGACTCACGGGCAAATCAAGATTCAGCTTTTCAGCCAGTTTGTCTGGAATGCTATCCATACGTGCCTGCACCGCTTGCTGTGAGCGGGTTTTTATTTTGTCATATTGGGCACGTTTTTTGGCTAGCCCATCTTCTGCTTTATTATCAGCATCTTTTTTATCTCTCTTATTGTTAGCCACAGCAGCACGCGCCAGCTCACGCTCTAAGCGGCTAAGAAAATAGCTATCTTTAGCTAAAACAGGTAAATCATCAGCGGCAACTTTAGCTTGCAAAGATGCATTATCAGTGTTTGCCGTGATATTTGAGTCATCATTATCTAAGTTTGCAACTTTACTTGATTCATTACTTGACTGATTGGAGCTAAAGGCACTGGTGTTTCGTTCATTGGAGCTTAGTTCATTGGAGCTTAGTTCATTGGCGGTGTTTTCAGTAGGCATTTCTGAGACATTCTTAGAAGTATTGGGCATATTTACTTAGGCTATTTATTGTTTGGAAGTGGTTAGATTATGGGGGTAATTTGGGCATGATTCAAGATGGTTATGGTGCTTGGTTGACACATCGAAATCTTTTATCAGTTTTGAGAGCCCTAGCTTTGATGGCATTGATAATGTAATAGCTCTTTTCATGCCCATGGTTAAGCCATCAAGCACGCCCTAAAACTAATAAAAACGGCCTAAAGAGTAAAATTAAGCGTTACTGGTATGAATAACCTGTCGACTATTCACAGCTCCCGTAAAGAAGGTATGGAGCTTTTGCAGTGGCACCATAGGAAAAGGCAGGTGCAACGAAAGTATTAATCTCTCAAACGCGACCACCTCATCGGCTAATAACTTAGCGACGTCAGGCTGAATCTGCGGATTTTCATAAAGCTTATCAATTAACCACGTCAATTGTGGAAAATTGGCATTATTATGAACCTGATAAAGCGTGGTCAATAACTCATCAGGTATCTGGCAACGCGTTTTGCGAATGATGCCGTTTTTAAAATACATATTTAAAGCCATATTATGCTAACTTCCTTAAATTCTTGATACTCAGATAACCAACGTACTCTTTATCATCAGCATTCACAAGCTCATGACTATCATTAGCCATAGGCTCAATTAACAGCTGAACGTTTGAGATAAGGTCATTGACGTTGTATATATCATCGATATCTACTTCAAACTTATCATCGATATGCGAGGCTGCGTTGAAAGGTGAAGCTTTATCTTTAAAGGTAAACTGCTTATAAAACTTGCTCTGCTTTGCTTGCTTAATGGCATCCGCTTGAGTAGTAGCAACGATAAGTAGCTTGTGATGAAACTCCTCAAAACTGCCTTGCTGATAGCCACCTAAATTGATAAAAAACAATTTTAAACCGTTAGCACTCTCTGCTTGGCTACTTGATTCGACCAATTTAATCGCATAATTATCGACTTTGCTAATCGCTCTGTACGAATCAATATGCCATTTATTTCTGACTTCCGGCCAATGCTGATTGATATCGTCTATCAACTCGCTGACTTCATTAGCCACGCCAAAAAATATATCGTGCTGCTCAATCAAACGACCTTTAGGGCGACCACCAAGTTGCACCATAAACAGTGTTAGCATTTTAAGCAGTCCTTATTAGGTATATAAAACTTATGGTTAGAGCATGTCCTCACTTTAAAACGATAACACGCTCTAGTTATATAGTCATTGCAAATAAAAAGAAATAAAAAAACCCAATGTTTAAGCGCTTAAACATCGGGTTTTAGGAGTTATGATGAACTTGATTGCTAGGCTATATTAAGAAGAAATAAGCCCACAGTCCGACCACAAAGGTAGCAATGATATTGAGGATAACACCCGTACGAATCATCTCGTTCTGCTTAATCAGCCCTGTACCAAAGACAATCGCGTTTGGCGGAGTCGCAACCGGTAGCATAAAGGCACACGATGCCCCAATACCGATGACCAATACCAACACTTCGTGTGGCAGACCCATCTGCTCGGCAATAGCAGCAAATACTGGCACCAACAAGGCTGCAGAAGCCGTATTAGAAGCAAATTCTGTCAAGAAGATAATAAAGGCTGATACCGCAATCATCACCACGATAAGCGGTGCTGACGACAGCGCATTGGCGACCGTTTCACCCAATACTAAAGATGCACCTGACACCTTCAAAATCGTCGATAGCGCAATACCACCACCGAATAGCATGAGCACGCCCCAATCGGTATTATCGGACACTTGCTTCCAAGATACCAAGCCCAAGCTGACCACAGCGGCAGCAGCTGATAAGGCAATCACAGCATCGGTATCAGTAATATCCAATGCAGCACCGATTTTCTTAGAGAATATCCAGCTTAATGCAGTGACGATAAAGACGATAATCGTAACCACACGCGGTTTATTCCATGCGATAGGCTCGTCTTCAACCAGTACAATTTTACGATTGAGATTGGGTTTGAGAAACAGATACATCGCACCCAATAATAGTGGCAATAGCACCAGCATCATCGGTACACCAAACTTCATCCAGTCCACAAAGGCAATGTTGAGCGCCTTTGCCGCGATGGCGTTTGGCGGTGAACCAACGATGGTACCCAAACCACCAAGGCTCGCTGAGTAAGCAATACCTAGCAGTACAAATACAAAAGTACCACGGTCTTTTTCACGGTCAACTTGGGTCAAAATACCGAGTGCCAGTGGCAACATCATCGCAGCGGTCGCGGTATTTGATATCCACATTGACAAAAATGCGGTCACGCCAAATATCAAAAATACCGCCGTACTGAGTTTGCCGCCTGACATCGATAAAATCTTTAGCGCGATTTTTTTATCGAGTTGCTGCACGTGTAGTGCCGCAGCCAAAGCAAAACCACCAAAGAATAAATAAATGGTCGGATTGGCAAAGCTTTGTAAACCAATTTCCGCATCGAATTCTGGAATGCCAATCAGCGCACCGACGACGACCACTAAAAGCGCGGTAATCGTGACGTGTACCGCCTCTGTCAGCCACAGCACACCGATGAAAAACAACACCGCTAGGCCTTTATTGGCATTGATATCGAACGGCAATACATTATAAATAATCATACTGATAACCGCCGCAATAGCGACTACTATCAGTCCTTTACCGGTACCCTTTGGAAAGGTATCGGTAAATAAGTACTCGTTGCCATCATCCGGAAGATGGCTATCTAGTTTTTGCTCTGACATAAAATGTCCTTATTTCCCCAAAGACGGTGTAAAAAGACGCTAAAATAAAGATGTATTTTAGCGATTTGCCATGCATTCATCGGCAACCACTAAAAAGACGCCGACATCATAACAGATATATAACAAAAAACTGATGTAACAAAGCGGTTATTAAATTTGCAATAGATAAGGGATAGGGGGGTTTTTAAACCCCTATAGCTAATTAGCCTTATCAAGTAGTAATCCTTGTTAGTTGCCGTTACACATCGTCACTAAACCAGCGTACACTGTATATGTACAAGCACATGCTGCTATCCCATACTAAATGAGTCGCTATAAAACCAAACACCAATAAACGTTACTTATTAAATTCTTATAACGTTTTTTATTGGAAGTTGATAAAAATAATTAGGAGTACTTTATGACAGATTCAAATAAAACCGACTCGACCACTAAAATGGCACCAAAAGACATCAACCAAGATGGCTTGGCCAAAAAAGACCAACAGCGCACTGATGACTCTGCACTGGATATGATGCAAGGTTTGCATGAACATGAAAATCATGAAGAAGACGAGAAATAATTTATCTAAGAATTAAGCTTATTTAAGTAATAACATTAAAATAAAAGCGCCCATCAAGTAGATGGGTGCTTTTTGCGTCTTGGCTGTCTTTTTTCTGGCAGACGATCTGACACATAGTTATATATAAATGCCGCGCACAAAACAATGGTGATAGGGACAAATAACGCCCCATAGCCGACTTTGGCATATAAAAATGCCCCGACCGCTCCGCCACCGCTAAAGCTGTACCAAATAATTGCCTGAAAGCCCAGTGTCGGCTTACTGATACGACGACCAGCCAACCAATTGCCGATTGCAGCGCCCATATCAGAGGTTAGACCGGTCAAATGCGTGGTACGAATAACAGCCCCGCTATAAGTGGCGACCATCGCATTCTGCAACCCGCACGCCATTGCCGCCGCCAACTGCCCTAAATAATCATGCTGCTGATATAACCAGTAGCTCATCAATAACAACGCCGCTTCGATATACAGCGCCGTGCCGTAACGCCGACCTAATTTTAATGACCGTTGACCAATCACATAGCCGCTCAATACCGCCCCTGCCAAAAAAGACAGCAGTAGCGCACCGATATATAAAATACTGCGGCCGTCTAAATGGGCAATCGCGGCTGAAAATAAGCTAACGTTACCCGTCACATGCGAGACAGATAAATTAGTAAAGCCCATTAATGCTGCTGTATTGACGCAGCCTGCACTGAATGCCAGCACAGCGCCGCCCCACAATATCCATCCTGGTAATTTGGTTATCATATTCGTCGCTTTATGGCTTGTTACCAAAAAGCCCCTATTATAACCAAAAAAGACAGCCAATTGGCTGCCTTCCTTACGTCTTAAATCATATTAACCTTGATTAAAACAATTATTTTGTCTCATCAAGCATCATTAATTGCTCACTGATGGCAACGGTATTAAAACCTGCGTCCACAAACATAATCTCACCGGTGATACCAGATGCCCACGGTGATAACAAGAAAAGCGCCGCATTACCGACTTCAGTCTGAGTAATATTACGCTGTAGCGGAGCGATTTTTTCACTGATATCAAGCATTTTACGGAACGATTTGATGCCGCTTGCCGCAAGGGTACGGATAGGGCCAGCAGAAATGGCATTGACACGGATACCTTCACCGCCCATCGAAGTGGCAAGGTAGCGAACGCTGGCCTCTAAACTGGCCTTTGCCATGCCCATGACGTTGTAATTTGGCAATACTGAAATACTACCTTCATAAGTCAAGGTCAGCATAGAACCATGGCGCATGGCCAATAAAGCGCGCGCTTCTTTGGCCAATGCCACAAAGCTATAGCTTGAGATATCATGGGCAATTTGGCTGCCTTCACGAGTGGTGGCATTGACAAAATCACCATCCAATTGATCCATCGGTGCAAAGCCAATCGCGTGTACCACGCCATCAATACCATCGCCCCAATGCGCGGTCACTTGCTCAAAACATGCCGCAATCGACTCATCGGATGCCACATCACACTCAAGTACCAAATCAGCTTCAAAGGCTTCTGCGGCCATATCGACCCGTTTTTTAATTTTATCGTTTGGATAAGTGAGAATTAACGACGCGCCTTCACGATGTAGGGCTTCAGCAATTGCCCAAGCGATAGAAAGCTTGCTTGCGATGCCAGTGACGACAAAGCGTTGTCCTTGTAGTAGCATAATATTTCCCTGTAAATCGATTTAAATGATAGATTATTTTTAATAGCTCGCGCACAAATAGCGAGTAAAAGCACAAGTTAAAAGATGACTCATTATACACGAATTAATTTAAGTAAACACTCGTATACTGTATTTACTTACACTGTATGAACACCTATTCTCTTTTAATAGTACCATCTAATATGGATAAAACGATTATCTACTGACCACAGCAGTATGAAGTTGAGCGGATTTCAAGTATAATCACAGCCCTCCCAGCTTGCACAATTTTTATAAAAATCCGTTACAACCGTTGTTTGTAACCAAGGATTTAGCGTTAAGCTACACCCACATTTTGGATGGCTGCCAAACTTATGAGCAATACCCCAACACTAGCATCAGATTTTCAAGAAAGTGTCGAATCTTATCGTCAGCTAATCACCTCGACTGGCGAAGACTTAGAGCGTCCCGGCTTGCAAGACACCCCAACGCGTGCAGCAAAAGCGTTTGCGCATTTGACTAAGGGTTATCATCAAAGCTTGGATGAAGTTGTCAATGGCGCGGTATTCCCATCGACCAATCGTGAATTGGTCTTGGTGCAAAACATTGAATTTTATTCATTATGTGAGCATCATATGTTGCCGTTTCATGGCGTCGCGCACATCGGCTACTTGCCGAATGGTCACGTATTAGGGCTGTCAAAATTCGCTCGTATCGTCGATATGTTTGCCCGTCGTTTGCAAATTCAAGAGAATTTAAGCGAACAAGTGGCGCAAACGATTATGGATGTGACGGGTTGCCGCGGTGTGGCGGTGGTCATGGATGCAGCGCACATGTGCATGATGATGCGCGGCGTGAATAAACAGCATTCAACCACGCGCAGTACAGCGATGCTGGGCGAATATGTACACGACAATCAAGCACGTAATGAATTTTTAGATGCGGTGCCAAAGCGTAAACCTGCTTTTTAAATATCAATCAAGATAAAAACCAGCGACAGAAATAAAAGTCAAAAAAAAGAGCATATTGCCATATTAGCAATATGCTCTTTTTTATTTATAAAGGTTGTTAATTAGAGATTGTTAATGAGAGCTATTAAGCCACCTTATCATTTTTTGAGTCACGACTTGCGTGCTCATCACTGGCTTGCTGAATCTTAGTTAAAATAGCCTTGATTTCAGCTGCAGACAGATAAGTCGGTACCGCATAAGTATCACTGACTTCTTTAGCCGCGGCTTTGGCAATGTTATCAAAATCACTGCTTTGCATGCCTTTAACGGTTGGATCGATATGTAAAGTGGCAATCAATTCGCGTACTTGCGCGATGAGATGGTCGGCAATGTCGCTATCGCTCTTGTTAGCTTGACCCGATTTTACCATACCGGTTTTACGAGCCAACTCTGCCAGTCTTTTCTTGCTGCCTTTACGATTGACGTCAAGCACATACGGCAGCACGATGGCATTGGCGCGACCATGAGGAATACTATAATGCGCTCCTAACTGGTGAGCGATGGCATGGACGTAGCCAAGACCGGCTTTATTAAAGGCGATACCGCCATAATGAGCGGCGATACCCATCTCTTCACGGGCTTTAAGATTGCCGCCATCTTTATAAACTAGGGGTAAGTTTTGCATCACAGATTTAACTGCAGACGCCGCATAGTAGTCGGTCTCGACGCTGGCATTGGCACTCATCCAAGCTTCTAAGGCATGCGTTAAGACATCAATACCCGTATCGGCTGTGATATGCGCCGGCATACCTTTCATAATAACTGGGTCAATAGCCGCGGCTAATGGCACCATTCTTGGGTCGATAGACAGAGCTTTTTGATGGGTTTTGTCGTCTGATACTACCGCACCCAAAGTGGCTTCTGAGCCCGTGCCAGCCGTAGTAGGAATACAATAAAGTGGAACCGAAGGCTTTCTGGCTTTTAGGATACCGATAAGCTGTTTTGGCTTGCAGTTATTGCCTTGTGACATGGCAATCATTTTAGCAGCATCAATGACCGAACCACCACCGATGGCAATAATTGAATCGCACTTAGCGTCGACAGACTTGCGTAGGCCTTCTTCGACGACTTTAAAAGTAGGATCTGGGGTAATGCCGTCATAGACTTTATAGCTGATATTTTTGCTATCTAGGTAGTCAGTGACTTTCGCAGGGATACCAAGCTTGTTTAATACCGCGTCAGTAACGATAAAAACATTGGTATTACCTTCATTGATGAGCATGTCGCACAAATCCTCACAAGAGGTCTCGCCGACAAACAACATCGGTCTTCTGATAGGGACAACGTACGCAAAGGCTTTTAGCACTTTGGCACGCGTCTTGGCAACCGCCAAATAACCGGCGTGTTGTAAGCCAGTACTGTTTACCAATTTAGAAATAGTATTTTGTTTTTTCATGGGTATAAAAATCCTTTTTAATGATGCTAATACTAGCAATAACGACAACTTGAATCAGCGAATCATCACCGCTGTCAAAATAAAAAAATAAAGATACTGCATCAGTGTCTACATAAAGCAAACTACTGTTTAAACTTATTGTACCACCGCCATTTTAAGGATGTTACGATTATTGTGAACTGCGATGTTCTGATTATTTAGCGCCACGTCGTTGCTTATGTTGTTGCTTATACTGTTACTTATTAAGCAGCCAATTTATGGTCATTATAGGTTTAGCTATGCCCTATCAATTCGCTTCTTTGACCAGCCACTGCTTATTATCTTGATTAAAATACCAAATCATCACCACAGGCGCCAAGATGCTGAGCCAAATACCATAAGTAATTGGCAGTCCTTGTACAACCGCCATATAGCTCAGCCCAATAATGATCAATGCAATAAGCATGGCAATGACGTTATGACTCGATTTACGGCACATTAATTCGCGCAATATGGTGAGTGTTAATAAAAATACACTTAACATAGCCATCAACATGCCCATTGCGTAAGGCTGGGATATAACTTGATAGCCAGGAGCACTAGTATCCGCGGCGACAGACTCAGTGACCAAGTTCAGCATACTGCCTAACCCTGCGATTGAGGCAAAGATAAAAAAATGACCATAGCCAAATAAGAATAAATCATGGCGTCGGCGTTCTTTATTTAAAATGGTATCGAAAGGGACGATGAAATATAGCCACCATAAAGAGAACACTAAGGCGACTAAGCTTGAGCCTAAAAACATAATAGAGCTAGCAGCAGAGGATGAGTTGGTCAAAAAATATTGAATCGTATTGCTAACCCCTACCACGCCCTCGCCCAATACAATGATGGTCAATAGCCCGTAACGCTCGGCAATATGTGCCGGATGCCAATTATTAAACTGCTCTGATCTTGCCCATACTGGCATGAGTAGCTCTGCTGCGATAAACAGAAACAAAGCGGGCGTTTGTAATGATGCGGGTAAAAACAACCAACTTATCCAAAGGGCTTGCAAGGTTAACAAGCCGACCATGCTGCGCCCAGCGACTTTTTGGTGACCCGGTACTTGTCGATAGACGCGCCACCACTGACTACAACTCGCCAGCCGCATAATGGCATAGCCCGTCACCCCAATCCATGTCAGCCCTTGTTCATAAAACTGATGGATATTGGCCGCTATCATCAGGGAACCAAACATCTGAAACATCACTGAGATACGATAGAACCAATCATCAGGGTCATATCCTGACGCAAACCAAGTAAAGCTGGTCCATGCATTCCACAGAATAAAAAACGCCACAATAAAAGTCAAAAACCCTGACAGGTCATGCTCACTTAAACGACTATAAAACCCATGTGCCGCGGCTGCGACAGCAATTACATAGACTAGATCAAACAACAGCTCAAGCGTGGTTGATGGCCTGTTTGGCTCGCTGGTATCTCGAGCATAGATGGGTTTTATTTTAAGCCTACTTATCATGTAGTGAGTTCCGATTTCTCTAAATTCGTATAGTTATTCAGTCTAACCTACTTAGCCTATATCACACTCGCCTGCAATAATTGCTGCGCATATGGGTGCTTTGGGTTATTAAACACATCTTCACTACGACCCGACTCAATACACACGCCGTCTTTTATCACCATCATATGCTGACATAAGGCACGGACTACTTTTAAATCATGACTGATAAACACATAGCTGACTTGCAATTTTTCTTGAATCTCTCGTAGCAAGCTGACCACAGTGACTTGCGTGGTGCTATCAAGCGCGGACGTTGGCTCATCCAATATCAACAGACTTGGTCGCATAATGAGTGCACGGGCAAGCGCCACGCGCTGACGCTGTCCACCTGATAGCTCATGCGGATAACGCTGCGCAAACGCTAATGGTAAATGTACAGTAGCGAGACTGTCCATGACCGCCTGCTGACGTTCTGCTTTATTGACACCTTGTACTAACAGCCCTTCTTCGACGATTTGCATGACCGTCATGCGAGGGTTAATACTGGCAAAGGGGTCTTGAAATACCATTTGAATTTGCGAGCGGAAGGTGCGCAAATCACGTTTGGACAATGCTGTAATATCTTGTCCATTGACCATTATATGACCACTGACACGCGCTTGATTGCTAAGTAATTGGCTTAGCGCAAGGGCAATCGTAGTTTTCCCAGAACCTGACTCACCAACGATACCTAATGCCTGCCCTTTTTGTAGCATCATATCGACATTTTTTACTGCATCAAACCAGCGTTTGGTACCGCCAAACAAACTTTTTTCAATAGGAAACTGTACTTGTAAGTTACTGACTTGCAATACGGTTGGTAACTGACTTTCATCATCCAATAAACTTAGTGCTTGCCCGAAATCTTGCTTGATAAGCGAGCGGGTATAGTCCGCTTTAGGCTGGCTAAATACTGCTGCCGTTTGCCCTTGCTCAATCGTGTGTCCTTGGCGCATGACGATGACGTCATCGCTATAGCGCCTGACCAGATTGAGATCATGGCTGATTAATATCATCGCCATATTATGCTGACGCTTAAGGTTATCTAACAGCTCAAGAATCTCATGTTGCAAGGTCACATCAAGCGCAGTAGTCGGTTCATCAGCGATTAAAATATCAGGTTGCTGCGCCAATGCCATGGCAATCATCACCCGCTGACGTTGGCCACCTGATAGCTCATGCGGATAGCGATTCAGTTTATCAGCAGGGTCGTTGATATTGACATCATTTAACAAGGCGATACTTTTTTCGCGCCATTGCTTTTTGGCTACGCCGCTGAGATGCAATGATTCAGCAATTTGTTTGCCGACCGTATGTAGTGGATTAAGCGCCGTCATCGGCTCTTGAAACACCATACCGATACGCTGACCACGAATAGAGCGCAGCGCCGCATTACGTGCCTTATTATTAGCTACCGGTAATGTCACCATTCCTGTTACATCTGCTAATTGTACATCGCCAGTAACGGTCAAACTGTCCGGTAGCAAACCCAATAGTGCAAGACTGGCAATCGACTTACCAGAGCCCGACTCACCAACTATAGCAAGTGTTTGTCCTTGCCGCAGCTCATACGTTAGCTTATCGACTAAAGGCACGCCAAGAGTGTTGGCAATACTAAGCTTATCCACTACCAGCATAAGCTTGTTTTGTGCATTGCTATGATTGTCATTTAAACGCTTTTTTTGCTTAGTAGCAGTTGTTATATTAGCGGTTATCATATTCTCAGTTGTCATATCACGAGCGCCTCGGATCAAAGGCATCACGTAGCGCTTCGCCAACGAAGATTAGCAATGATAAGATAAAGGTTAAGCTAAAGAATCCAGATAGCGCAAGCCATGGGGCATCAAGGTTGTTTTTCCCTTGTACCATCAGCTCACCAAGCGACGGTGAACCAGGTGGCAAGCCATACCCTAAAAAGTCTAGAGCTGTTAAAGCAATAATATTAGCCGTTAAAATAAACGGCAGTTGTGACAAGCTTGAAGCTAAGGCATTAGGCAAGATATGCCTGAGCATGATTTGACTGTCTGACACCCCAAGGTTACGAGCAGCACGGACATAATCAAAGTTACGCGCACGTAAAAACTCCGCCCGTACCAAACCGACTAACCCCATCCAGCCGAATAACAACATCATGGCAAACAGCATAAAGATACTGGGGCTAAATAAGCTGACCAAAATAATAATCATAAACAGCTGCGGCATACCGCCCCATACTTCCATAAAGCGCTGCCCTGCCAAATCTACCCAACCACCGTAATAACCTTGTATCGCACCGACGATAATACCAATCAAAGCGCCCGCGAGCGTCAGTGCCAGACCAAACAATAACGATACCCGCAACCCATAAAGTATCCGTGCCAGCACATCGCGACCTAAGTCATCAGTACCAAGCCAGTTCTGGCTATTCGGCGCGGCTGGGTATGGAATACCTAACTCAACGTTTGGCGTCTGATCGGCAAATGGAATGGGCGGCATAATATAAAAGCCCTGCTCATCAATCAGTGTTTGCACCGCAGGGTCTTTATAGTTGGTTTCAGTCTCAAACACTCCGCCAAAAGTTGTTTCAGGATAGGCTTTTAGGACGGGGAAATAATAATCACCTTGATACTGCACCAGTAGCGGTTTGTCATTGGCAATGACATTGGCTGCCATACAAATGACGAATATCAGCGCAAAAATAAACAGCGATATGACACCAAGGCGATTATGACGAAAACGGTTTAGACGCGCCTGCCAGATAGGATTTAGGCGGCGTTTTTTTTCTATAGGAATAGAAGAGACAGTTGAGGGCGTTGAAGATAATGGATGACTTGACATTAGCGCCCCTCAAAATCAATACGAGGATCAATTAAGTGATAACTCAAATCACTGATTAACTGTAATAACAGTCCGACCAAGGTAAAAATAAACAACGTACCAAATATCACTGGATAATCGCGCTGTTGGATGGCTTCAAAACCTAACAGCCCCAAACCATCAAGTTTAAAGATAATCTCAATCAAAAAATTACCAGCAAAGAAAATACCAACGATTGCCGCTGGAATACCAGCAATAATAATCAGCATGGCATTACGAAACACATGACCATATAGAACTTGACGTTCACCCAAGCCTTTTGCTCGAGCAGTGAGCACGTATTGCTTACCAAGCTCTTCTAAAAAGCTAAACTTGGTCAAATAGGTTAAGCCGGCAAAACCGCCAACGGTACTTGCTAGGAGCGGTAGCGCCAGATGCCAAAAGTAATCTTTCACTTTACCAAGCGTGCTTAATTGATCGAAATTTTCAGAAGTTAATCCTTGCAGCGGAAAGATGTTCCAGTAGCTGCCACCAGCGAAAAACACCAATAGTATGACGGCAAATACAAAAACGGGAATCGCATGGCCGATAGCAAGCAGCATCGCCGTGGCTTTATCAATCCCTGAACCATGATGCATGGCTTTATAAACACCCAGTGGAATGGCTATCATATAAATCAGCAACGTGCTCCAAAGCCCGAGTGAGATGGAGACGGGCAGCTTTTCTATAATGAGGTCAGTCACAGTCTGACCTTTAAAAAACGACTCACCAAAATTAAGCTTGGCGTAATTCTTGAGCATTAGCCAAAAACGCTCAGGTGCTGATTTATCAAAGCCGTATTGCGCATTGATTGCCGCTACCATCTCCTCCGATAGACCGCGTGTACCTTGGTAAGTACTAGTATTACCGGCACTGCCCGCACCAAGATTACCGCCGAGCGCATTGTCTTTTGCGCTTTGCTCAATAAGTGCCAGTTGCTGCTCAACAGGACCGCCCGGCGCCGCTTGGACAATGACAAAGTTCGCCAGCAATATTAAAAATAGCGTCGGTAATATCAGTAGTAACCTTTTTAAGATATAACGACCCATAATGGCGGCTTCCTAAAATAAAGAAATATGACAACTTAGCATTTAGAAGTTATTTTTTAGCTCACGTAACGCAGCAAATATAGTTAAAGACTTATCATCATCGATAGTAACTTTAGGCTTCACCCCTGCTATCACACTCGGCTCTTGCGTGCGCAAAAATACATTGATTGCGCGCTCATGTTCTAAAGTAACGGGCAACGTCGGGATACCTTGAGTGGTTTTTTCTTCCGCTTGCGCAAGCGCTTGCTGCATCTCTTCATTAGCCGGTTCAATAGATAAGCCAAAGCGTAAGTTGCTGGCAGTATATTCATGTGCTGGATACAGCAATGTCTCGGCTGGCAAGCCATTTAAGCGCTTAAAGCTCTCATGCAATTGCTCAATCGTACCGGTAAAGACGCGTCCGCAACCGGCACTAAATAAGGTATCACCGCAGAAACAATGCTTCTGCCCATCGATATCCAAAATATACGCCACGTGGCTTGCTGTATGACCTGAGACATCCCATACTTGCGCAGCGCAGCCCCAAGCACTGACCGTACTGCCATCTTTAATGGTCTGGTCTTCATCAACGTTGTGTTCTGTATGCGCGACCAGATGGGTCATCGGATAAGACTCTTGTAGCTCTACGACGCCGCCGATATGGTCATGGTGATGATGCGTGGTCCAGATAGACGTCAGCTCCAGCTCATGCTCCTCTAAATAAGCAATCACTGGCTCAGCTTGACCCGGATCAATGACAATCGCCTGCTTATTATTCTCATTAATTAATGTCCAGATATAATTGTCATTAAATGCTTTAATCGGGTGAATACGAATACTCATATGAAGTCCTTAGCAGTGATTATCTTTATTACGAATGTCTTTTATTAAATTTTTAAACCAAATAAAACGTTATGCAGCGTCATTGCATTTATTAACTTAAATTATTGTTTTAAACTATCTTTTAGAGCCATTGTTTTAAACTACTGCTTTAAATATTGATTAACACGTGCTTCGGCTTCTTTATCTGTCCACCAATAATCGATAGCGACGGCGTTGGTCGGCAGTTTTTCAGTATGACGATATTGATTCCAGTAGGCAACATTGGTGGCAGACTTGCCGTATAAAGGCACTAAATAATGACCTGCCCGTAGCAAGCGATCGAGCACCTTGGTATATAAAACAATCTCATCACGGCTCTCAGCATTTGCAAGTGCGGTTGTGACCTCATCTATCACTATATTTTTAATACCGATGGTATTGGCGTTACCCGCTTCATCAGCGGCTGCACTACCCCAAAACGCCGCTTGCTCAGCACCAGGTGATAAGCTCTGTGCAAAGACGTCGACCACCATATCATAGTCAAAACGGCGCATACGCTCGTAATATTGCGGCCCATCGACTTGGCGTAAGGTCGCATCAAACCCCAAACGCTTTAAATTACGGATATAAGGCAACAGCACGCGCCCCATGGTCTCGCCTGTCATCAAAATTTCAATCTGAGCAAGCTTGCCATTTGGCTGATATAACTTCATATCATCATAATAAAAGCCAGCATCTAGCAACAGCTGGCGCGCCTCTAATAAGGCTTTACGATTAAAGCCGCTACCATCACTGGTTGGCAATCGCCATTCCGTTAATACCGCTTGCCGCTGAATCGGTTCAAGCTTGGCTAGCAATGGACTGAGCACCTGCATCTCAGCCGCAGATGGCGTACCAGTAGCAGCAAGCTCTGAGCCATGAAAGAAGCTTTGCAGACGCTCATATTGCCCATGGAATAAAGTTTTGTTCATCCACTCAAAATCATAAGCCGCCGTCAATGCTTGGCGGACGCGAATATCTTGAAAAATTGGCCTGCGCATATTCATCACCAGACCCTGCATCGGTACTGGATTTTCGCTGCTGATGGTTTCTTTATTAATCAGACCAGCTTTGACAGCTGGGAAATTATAACCTGTTGCCCAATTAGAGGCTTTGTTTTCCGGGCGGAAGCGATATTGCCCAGATTTAAAACCCTCAAAAGCAATCTCATCACTTTGATAATAGACAAACTTAATCATATCAAAGTTATAACGACCGCGATTGACCATCAAATCACGGCCCCAATAATTAGGATCACGCACATAGCTGACCGCACGCCCCGCATCGACGCGGCCGAGTTTATAAGGACCACTACCCATCAATGGCGTAAGCGTGATTTTCTCAAAATCTGTATCGATCGATGACTTAGCAAAAATAGGGAATTGCCCGACCGTTAATAAAATCTCTTTATTTTCATCAGACTTAAAAACAAACTTTACCCGCTGCTTATCGATAATCTCAATGTCTTTAATATCGCCTAAATAACTGCGGATATACATTGGGCCTTTAGTCAGTATCGCATCATAAGTGGCTTTGACGTCACTACTGGTCACTGGCGACCCGTCCCAAAAGCGCGCAGCAGGATTAACATGGTAAATAATCCAACTGGTGTCATCAGGGTCATACGTGACTTTACTTGCCAATTGCGGATACATGGTAAACGCTTCATTCAATGAGCCAGTCATTAAGGTATCATATAGATAATCGGTGCCAACCATCGCTACACCTGTAGTCATCCATTTGTTGGCCGCATTAAAGGTGCCACGCGCATCAAGCGATAATGTGCCACCTTTAGGTGCATTTGGATTGGCATACGGCATAAAAGGTGCATCAATATATTCAGTAGGGCTATTATGACCAAGCGCAGTAGTGGTGATTGGTACAGCGAGACTAGCGGGCACCCAGCTTACAACTGCAACTAACAAGATGGTTTTTAGCGTGGCATTTTTTATCATAATAAAGTTATTACCAATCCTGTATACAACCAATGACTATATTGAGAATTTGCCTAATATCGGCAAGCTAATGACAGATTCAATAAAAATCATGAAAAGCGATAAATACCGCAAAATTTCATCATAACAAACTTAGGTTTTTTAACCTAATGCTTTACAGGATTAAGTAGGCTTCCTGACGTATTATGCCTCCAAAAATCCTATGGATTCCTCATAAAAAAAGACGCAGCTCATAAAGTTGCGTCTTTTTTAAAGCTTAGCAGTAACTAAAACCTTAGCAGTAAGCGTCTAAGCGTGTTTTTTCTCAAACGCAATCATAAAGTCGACCACTTGCTGTACCCATTCTAGTGATACGGCATTATAAATACTGGCACGCATACCACCCACATCGCGATGACCTTTTAAATTCATCAAGCCTGCCGCTTCTGACTCTTCTAAGAATACCTTATCAAGGCTAGCATCTGCTAGCGTAAACGGTACGTTCATGATAGAGCGATATTTTTTGGCTACTGGATTGCTATAAAAGCTGCTGTCATCAATCGTCTTATAGAGTAAATCCGCTTTTTGCTGGTTGATTTTGCCGATAGCCGCAACGCCGCCCTGCTCTTCTAACCAGTCAAAAACCAAGCCTGCTAAATACCAAGAATAGGTCGCTGGCGTATTTGACATAGATTCTTTTTCAGCTTGATGCTCATAGTTCAGCAGCATAGGACACCATTCACTCGCCTGCCCTAATAAATCCTCGCGAACAATGACAATAACCAAGCCGGCCGGCCCAATGTTCTTTTGCGCACCAGCGTAAATCATACCAAATTTAGACACGTCAATAGGCTGTGACAAAATGCAAGAAGACATATCAACGATAATGGGCGCATCCACTTGTGGCGGCTCAAATATCTGTAAACCATGAATGGTTTCGTTGGCGCAGTAATGAAAATATGCCGCATCGTCGCTAATCGTCCAATCGCTTTGAGCAGGCACATCAGTGAAATTACTGTCTTTACCCGTTGCGACCACATTAACCTCACCGAGACCAAGCTTGGCATAGCGCTGTGCTTCTTTAACCGCTTTACCTGACCAAGTACCCGTCGTTAGATAATCTGCGCGTCCACCATTTAACAAGTTTAATGGAATCGCTGAAAACTGTAAGCTCGCACCGCCTTGTAAAAACAGCACTTTATAGTTATCTGGAATGTCCATCAACGAGCGTAATTTGGCTTCGGCTTTTTCGGTAATGGCGATATACTCTTTACTACGGTGACTCACTTCCATCACCGACATACCGCGACCTTGCCAATCAAGTAATTCTTCTTGAGCACGTGATAGTACGGCAGTTGGTATGGTGGCAGGACCCGCTGAAAAGTTAGGTACACGGTTAGGAGCAGCTTTAGTCGTCATAATCATTATCCTAAATATGATGAAATCATCGTGGTTACATCAGTGTTATTATATAAGTTTTAAAAACCCAATTTTAAAACCTGTAGCTTTAAAACCCCATTAATATAAATCTTATCGCTATTTTTTCATTACTATTTTTAACATCTATAGCAGCAATATGCCAGTCCTTAACCTTGACTTGACAACTGCTCCCAAAACCGACGTTTTAAGCGATTATCAGCAAGCATCTCATCCAATATGGGGACAATGGTAAGATTGGGATGTTCAAGCTCTTCAGGCAACGGCGTTAATGCCGCCACTTGTATCTCTTCGCTACGACCGATCTTAAAAACATATCCAGCAAGACTGGCATTGGCAAGCTCAGCCGTATCCATACCTTCACAAATAGGAAATGAGGTCGTCTCACAGGTGATTGATAGTGCTTGCGTGATATTTTGCCATAGCTTTTGACTGTCATTATTAAGGGCTTGTATATCAACCAAAATTACCCAATCGCCATAGCGACCACCTTGTAAATCAAATGGTACTACCTTTTTAAAGCTATCGTCTTTAAAGTTATTCTCTTTGAAACTGCTATCTTCAAAGCTTGGAGCATTATTTACATTATCAATCGCAGCTTGCTGAACTACAGTATTTACAAGTGAGGTAACGGCGGGCTTAGAGATATCAGGGGCAGTCGAGTCAAAACTATAGGTAACGGGGCTTTGTTGGTCAGATTGGCTTAAACCTGTCTCATTAGCGTCATCATAATAATGGTTGATAGACTCATCATCTACCATATCTGATATGGCATTAATGTTTAGGGATTCAATATTAGAAGATTCAATGCTTGGCTGTTCAGTGCTCGTCGCAGAAGAAGCTGTAGCATTAGATAGAGTGCCGGCATTAGATAAAGTTGAGTTAGCGGTAGTCTGCTCAGGCAAGGCAGGCGCAGAAATATCCGCGATATTCATGGTTTCAGAGCTTGGCTGCACCCACTGATTGATACCCATCATCGCTAAAATCTGGCGCTGCTGCATACGATGCTGCAATACAATTAGCGGGTCTTGAATATCACTCATGCTTATTTACTATCCTACTTATCTAAAATGGATTTACAGGCTTTTAATGTCAAAAACAATATTAAAGAAGACCCGGAAACATAGCGCCTCTTGCCCGCAACAAAATACTTAAATACCATCAATGACATTGCTCAAAAAAGCTGCCGAACGCCTAGCCAATGATTGGCAAGCTCGGTCAAGCAATCATACTCATCTTGACTGACTATCGTATCGTGTAACATCACTGTATGCAACGTACTCAGCCATTGCCGGTACGTATGATAAGTATAAAAATGGCGCGTACTATCATTGCCCGCCTTATCTGCCCTATCTGCATTGCCGTCCTGTATATGAGCATTATAATCTATTTGAGCGCCGCCCTGTTGCCTCTGTCGATAATTATCATCACCTTTGGCTTTAGGACTAGATGATTGACTGGCAGACGCTATAAAAATAGGCACCGCTTCTATTAATGCTAATAATTGGACACTATTTAAACTTTGCGCAGTCAATAACAACCATTGCAAATTTGCCTCACTAACGGCTGCTAAATCAATATCAATCAAACGTGCATGACGGCGTAAATCTACAAGATAATAAGCAACGCTAGCACTATTATAGCTGAGCACTGAATTAGGTGTTGAGATAGGTACTGAGATAGGTACTGAGCTATCTAGTGCAGATACTATCTGCCCTTTAGCATCCTTTGATAAGCGATAAGCCAATAAAGTAAGCATTGTTTTCACGGCAATATCGAGACCATCAAACACCTGTCCTGACGGGTCAAGCTGAGCATAAATATCATCCGTGCCAGCGTGCAATACTTGCTGCCATTGATAGTATGGATATTGAGGGTGAAGATGCGACTGAACCTGTGTATCGTTTAATACGGCAGACAATACGGGTAACAATTGCTGCAGCTGTAGCGCCTGCCATAACGCTAAAATCGCTGGCGACCGAGACAACCGAGAGCGCGTATTCTCTAAAGGATTTAATACGGATGTAGATTTATCAATAGAATCATCATTATCTATAGTATCAGCAAATTTTTGGCTTAAATCAGCCGTTAGGGAGTTTTCAAACAGCTGAATGATACCTTGCTGATAACGCAATAGCATCGTCCGAAACTTTTTTTGCTGCATATAATGTTGATGATCTTGATTGCTATGACTGGCTTCATATTTTAAGCGCAATTCATCGATAGCGTTTTCTGATAGATTATGTTGGCGTAGTTGCTTTAGCGCTAACACAATCAAAGCGCTGTCTAATCGTCTGTCAAGATTTGCCACTGCCGCTAATAATTTATGATCGAGTGTATGCGGTAAAATTTGTGTGTTGCCGCTTGTATCAGTTTCAGCAGCAGAGGTTCCATCGTTAGCAAGCCCAAGCCAGATATCAGTTAAATCATAAGTCGCTGTTGTTGACAGCACATAACCCTGATGACAAAGTAGCACAGACTCAATCAAAGCTTGCGCCCCTAGCGGGTGATAACTGTGATTGAGCACATACTGCGGTAGCGATACCTTTTGTATATCTTCGATACCAACTAATGTATCAGAGGGCAAATCACTATCAGGTTTGGCTTGCCACGGCTTAAGCAACTGCTGAGTACCGACATCTTCTGCTTGCACCTGCAAACGCCCATCAATAACAACATCTTGCTCTATAACAAATTCAAGCCCGTTATCGTCCTGCAATTCATTATTTATCTCACTAGTAGAAAAGGCAGCGATTTCTTTTTCGATAGCATCTTTTTCAATAACATCATTGAAGTTACTATTAAGTCTTTTATCAGCCGAATATCGGTTTTTATCGGTCGCGCTTTTATAAATATCTGACGCTGATTGAACTGCAGATACTCGCGATTGATGTGCATTTTTCTCTTGCTTATTATTGCTTAGGCTATTTGCTACTATCACGCCCCAATCACCTAAGCGGCGCTGCTCATATATCTCTTTAATTTTTTGCTGATTGAGACGTTTTTCTTTAGCAACCTGCACCGCGAAATCATGATAAGCATTCTCGTTAATAGCACTCATACGCTCAGCCAAGCTTGGATGGGTGGCAAACCACGATACGTCACCCAAATCGGCACCACTACTGGCAAAAAAGAAATGACTTAATCCATTGATATCGGAGATACCAGTTAGGCGCGAACCAAGCGCATCTTGATGAATGGCCTTTAAGGTTTCCATAATCGCCGGCGAACGTGTCAGCTGCACACTGGTCGCATCGGCAAGCAACTCGCGCTCACGGTTAAAACTATGCTTAATCAGTTGCGCACTGGCCATACTAGAAAAACTCAATCCATGTATTAATAATGTCCAAATATTGCGCGGTGCTTGACTATCAAACTTATTATTATGTTGTAGCCATCGTGACTGACTCTTAGCTGAAGACCCTTGGCTTTGTGATTGGCTTTGTGATTGGCTTTGCCAGTAGGCGACCCATTCACTATGAGTGGTAAAGTTTGCTGTCTGCGCTTCAGTGCTACGTGCATGGCTATCAATCGCTCTTTGCGGTAAAGGGTTGCTTTGATTGACCGCACTATTAATAAAAGAGCCATCAAAATAGTTTTGCTGACTGTTTTTATGACTGACTTTATAACCAGAACCAAAATTACTAATAGAATCACTCCAGTCATAGAGTAATTGCAAGCCTGCTAACACCACCATTAGCTGTAAATTAAACGTCGCATCGCCATGTAAGATATGACCATACTCATGCCCTATCAGCCCGTATAGCGCCTCATCAGATAGCTTATCAAGTGCGCCCTGGGTGACGACGAGCACCATATCTTGGCTATGGCGACCCGCCACAAAGCCATTGATACCTTGCTCATCAGGCAGCACATAGAGAATCGGCATACGCAAACCCGAAGCAATGGCTAGCTGCTGGGCAATCTCATAATAACGCCGATAGACAGGCGGGAAATCACGCTCATCACGCACCGCAATATGGCGGGCACTAAAGCGAACCTTTGCTGCAGGCTCATGCTGATGAGCAACCCCTTGGCTATGTTCCCAAGCGTCTTGGCTGTGGTCGATAAACAATCGCACCGCGCCCACGCGCTGAGCAATCGCACGACCACCTGCTTTTAAGCGTCTATACTCTAAAAAACTGCCCGCAACAAAGCTACCGATTGTCCATACGACCACCAGTATTAATACCCAATGATAAATGCCACCGGTAAATAGCGTGAGCAGCAGCGCCATAACACCAAGTGCCACCGCAATATGGGCAAAGACAATCAGAAAAAATAGCCCATAAAGCAACAAGCTGCGCTGAGTACGGGTACGCTGTGCACCAAAAAAATCCATCTATTACTCTTACCTAACCATAACTAAGTGCATTTGACATTATGTAAATATCAGCCCATATCGACAACAGGTGCTTGAGCAATTGCCTTTCTGTCTTCAAACACCAACGGGCTAAGTGGACGAAAGCCAAAGGTGCTACTGACAAGATTGTTTGGGAACATTTCACGGTCATTGTTATAAAACATCACGCTGTCATTATAATGCTGACGGGCAAAGCCAATCCGGTTTTCGGTATTGGTCAGCTCATCCATCAGCTCTTTAATCATGCTATCCGCTTTTAATTCAGGATAGGCTTCTACGACCGCTGAGAATTGCCCCAAGGCTTTCGACAACATACCCTCTGCTTTGGCAAACAACGCCATGTGTTCAAGGGAGTCTGGCTGATGCTTAGTAGAATCTTGCAGACTCTGAGCATGATTACGCGCGCTAATCACGCGGGTCAGCGTCTCTTCTTCATGGGTCAGATAACGTTTGGCGGTTTCGACCAAATTTGGAATCAAATCATGACGGCGCTTTAGCTGTACATCGATTTGTGCAAAGCCATTTTTTGCTTGGTTGCGGGCACGTACCAGCTTATTAAATACTGACACCCCAAAAACCACAATCAATATGACCACTGCAATGAATAGCCAAACAAACATTTTCATTATCAGACTCCAAAAAGTTTTGAATTTATACTATTGTTAATAAAGGTTACTACAATGTATTTTACCCCATATATATTGCTCAAAGTCCAAAATCAGACGAAATGCAGGCGAAAAAAAAGCCCTTTACAATGAAGGACTTATTATTAGGTTTGACTCTTTAAAACGATATAGCAGGAGTATCACTAAATTTTAGGCAAAAAAAAGCGACCCCATCAGCACATCCTCGGCACACATTATAACTATTACCGTTGCTACCTTCCGGTCCTGGCGGGATTCATAGAACAATGTTGCGAGGCTACCAATGGAGCCACCAGTTGCAGATTATACAAGAATTTTTTATTATTACAACCCCTATCGTCAAACTGTTTGCTTTAGAGGCTCAATGAGCCTGTAACTTAAGTGACAAAATTCTCACAGCAACCCGTGTATTTTTTGCTATTTTACCTAAGGTCTGTTGAATAAAAAATGAATACAAACAACAGCGGATATAACAATGCGCATTATAACAACGTAAATCAATGTGACTCAGATAATTGAGATTACCATTACTAGCACTCATTAGGAGATAATTATGAAAAACACTTGGATGAACAAAGCCGCACTTGCTACGGGTACAGCCGCCCTACTGACCGCGATGATGGGTAGCGCCCATGCAGAACCCACAGGCTATGATCAGCTGACTTTTCAGACAGAAGTCAAAGAAGAAGTCCAGAACGATGAAGTTCGCGCCAGTATGTATAAAAAAGCACAGGCAACAGATGCTAAGACGCTAGCGACAACGCTTAATACTTCTATCAATAACGCCATGAAAATCGCTAAACGCTACCCTAGTGTGACGGTCAGTACCGGTCAGCAGCGCACTTATCCGCGCTATGATAAAAATGACAAAATCATTGGTTGGACAGGACAAGCCAGCATCGACTTAAAGAGCACTGACTTTGCCGCGACCAGTCAGCTGATTGCAGACTTACAGCAAACCTTAGTCATGGAAAATCTAAACTTTGGGGTTTCAGACTCTAAAAAAGATGCGCTAGAGCAAAAGCTTATGACCGAGGCTTCACGCGCCTTTCAGCAGCAGGCTAAAAACCTGACTCGTGCATGGGATGCGCGCGGTTATCGTGTCGTCACTGTCAATTTAAATACCGGCAGCAACTACCCTCGCCCTATGTATAGCGCGATGAATATGAAAGCTGAAGCGGCGGATGCCTCAGTACCAAGCCAAAGCTTTGAATCGGGCAACAGTACCATTTCAGTGACTGCGAATGGCACGATTGAGTTAACGAAATAAACGCAGAGGTAATGAGTTAAGCAATAGATATTATTACTAACTTCTACCAATAAGGGCAATCACTGCTTTCAGTGATTGCCCTTATTTTATGTCCAGCAATTATTGTTAATGGATTGCCGCTATCTTTTCACTGTTAACCTTTCACTACTAGCCTTTAACACAGTGACTCAGAGTTATTTTTTTACCGGTTCTTCAAGCGTCATGGGTGTATCAACTATGGGTTTATCAACTATTGGCTTAGTAAATGACAACATATTAGGCTGTTTGCCATCTTGACGCATTTTTAGTAACACTTTTTGATACCAAGGTAGACGCTGATACGCCAAAAGCTGCTCTGCTAATTTTTTATTTTTTTGCAAGGTTTGCGTATTTTGGATGACATAAACGGTACGCTCGACCTGTTTTGCTACCTGACCTTTTTTATTTTTTATCACGGCTTTGATGTTATGCGCACCCGGCAAAACATCAACAGTTGCAATCGAGGCGCTTAAACCCTGCGCCACTTCGTTTCCATCAAGCATAATACTGACACTATCACCTGCTTGTAGGGCAGGTTTTACTTGCACCTTTACATCGATGCTTTGTACCGGACGACGATACGCCCGTTCTTCGCTAGGCTCTGTCATGGTCAGCTGATAGTTAATGGGCGCTTTATTAGCGGTTGAGTCACTGTTGGCAGTGGTGCCAGTGGTATTAGCGGCAGCAGGCGCTTGGGCGGTATTGACAGGCTGATTGTTGGCATTACTTGTTTGACTAGAACTATTTGCACCCACACCCACACTGCCGCTGCTAGTCATGACGCTGGTTTGGCTAATTTGCTTGCCTGCTTGCTGTTCATAATTCTGCGGACGATCGGTAAAGGTGACTTGACCCGTTTTTTCATCGACGACTTTATAAATAGCAGCGGCATTTGCCATCGGCGCGTAAAGACTGGCGGTGCTAATCAATACAGAAGCCAATAAGCTATAGTTAATTTTTTTATATCCAAATACTGAGTACATAGTTAATTGGCCTAATGATTGAGTCTTGATAAGTGTTATACCTATAATCACATGGTATCTTTATATGTCATATAGTAGCGTACGTAAGGGTATATTATTCGCTAAACTTTAGTAAAAATATCGATGTTATGTCTACTCTACCCTATATATTGTTTTATAAGAACAACCTTCTGCTGGTTTCATAAAAAACATACATCGTAATCATTAATAAGATAATACCAGATAATTTACTAATGATATTTGCCGTTCGGTTACTACTGACTTTCGAGAAGGTAAAAGCATAAATCGATAAAATACTATAGTCTAAAATTATCCATATTAGCGTAAGCGCCATCATAGATACATAAAGATCAGAGGTAATGGCTAAAAACATAGGGAAAAAAGCGATAAAAAATAAAATATCTTTCGGGTTAGAGATACCGATTAAAAAGCCATCTTTAAAATGATTCTTGCTCACACGTGTGCTGCTGTCTTGTAGCGTTTTTTGAAGGTCTATCTTATCTCTAATAATATTGATAGAAAAGTAAAAGAGGTATAGCGTCCCAAAGAATGTAAGCCATAACATTGCGGTTTCACTGACGGCAAACACCCCTTGTATAATCACAAAAGACAGCACTATCAAAATAAGTGACGCAATATTGGTTCCAGCAATCGTGGCCAGTCCTGCGCGAAAACCACTTTTGACGCTGGCGCTAATCACCAATATAGTCACCGGTCCTGGCGTTGCTAAAAACAATAAAATAGCCAATAAATAGGTTGTTAATAAAGAATAATTCATCACAGATTCTTCACCTTATTTTTCATCTCGTTAATCGTAGTCATGATGTATATATAGTAGAATTACTTTAAAGTCGATACAGTGCGACTGGGATAAATTTTTCGTAGCCTCTGTGATAACGGCAAGCAAGGAAAACTTATACCAGTCGCACATAGCTATAACGTATCGCTTTTATTTTGAACTGACTATAGTTGTCATGATGTATATAAAATTGAAGCATAATCTACATGATTCGATCCATATTTCATAGACATTAAAAAAACCAGCTAACCCGTCGTTAGCTGGTTTTTTTCGCTTAAAAGCTTAAATAACTATTTAGCAGCTATAGTACAAGTCAAACTCAACTGGATGAACAGTAATGTTGACGCGCTGTACTTCTTCTTGTTTAAGCGCAATATAGGCTTCTAGCATCTCTTTAGTGAATACATCACCTTTTAATAAGAACTCGTGATCTTCTTTCAACGCTTGTAGTGCCACTTCTAAGTTTTCAGCAACCGTTGGAATGAGTGCTTCTTCTTCTGGTGGTAAGTCATATAAGTTTTTATCAGCGGCTTCGCCTGGATGCATCTTGTTTTGAATACCATCAAGACCTGCCATGAGCAACGCCGCAAACGCTAGGTATGGGTTGGCTGCTGGGTCAGGGAAACGTGCTTCAACACGCACCGCTTTTGGGCTACTAACGTGTGGAATACGGATAGACGCTGAACGGTTAGACGCTGAGTACGCAAGCTTGATAGGCGCTTCATAATGAGGCACAAGGCGCTTATAGCTGTTGGTCGATGGGTTGGTAATCGCATTCAAGGCACGCGCATGCTTGATAACACCGCCAATAAAGTATAGCGCGGTTTCTGACAAGCCCGCATATTCATCACCTGAGAAGGTATTGACACCGTCTTTTGAGATAGAAATATGCACGTGCATGCCTGAACCATTATCACCGACCACTGGTTTTGGCATAAAGGTTGCGGTTTTGCCAAACTGATGGGCAACGTTATGGACGGCATATTTTAGCTTTTGTACTTCATCCGCTTTACGAACGAGCGTATTGAAAGCAACGCCAATCTCTAACTGACAAGGGGCAACTTCATGATGATGGACTTCGATACAACCTTCACCAATCATATCTTCGATACGTTCGCACATCACTGCACGTATATCTTGTGAGCTATCAACGGGTGGTACTGGTACATAGCCACCTTTGACGCGCGGGCGATGCCCCATATTGCCCCACTCATAGTCTTTATTGGTTGACCAAGCCGCTTCTTCAGCAACGATTTCATGGCTGACGCCAGACATGTTAATCGACCATTTTACTTCGTCAAATACAAAGAACTCAGGCTCAGGACCAAAAAAAGCCGTATCACCAATACCGGTAGACTTTAAGTATTCTTCAGCGCGGCGGGCGATAGAGCGTGGGTCACGGTCATAGCCTTGTAGCGTTGATGGCTCGATGATATCACAAGTCACAACCACCGTAACCGCATCAAAGAACGGGTCGATAAAGGCGGTCTCTGGATCAGGACGTAAAATCATATCTGAGGCTTCAATACCCTTCCAACCAGCAATCGATGAGCCATCAAACATTTTGCCATCTTCCATCACTTCTTCGTCAACGCTGTGCGCTGGGAAGCTCATGTGATGCTCTTTGCCGCGCGTATCGGTGAAACGAAAATCGACCCATTTGGCATTGGATGATTTGATAAGATCAAGTAGTTTGTTCGACATGGATAGTTTCCCTTATGGTTATCATGGTACTGAAATTAAAACTTAGGATTAAAAATATTAGATTCTAGAAAATCGGTGTTATCAGCGTTATTTACTCAGTATGTCTCTTTACTCTTAACGGTAATTTTCTTAACCGACTACAAGCAGCAGCTATTTTAGCAACATCTGACCCATAATGCTGAACTGTTCAAATGCATATTAATAAATAACTCTGCATTACTTCGTAGCGCATTGTTTCGTAACGTTAGTTACTAATACTGATTAGGGCTGCAACTGCTATGCCAATTCTGAGTACCACTATAAAAATTTTAATATAATACAAGGCCGTAAATCATAATTATTAATAGTAAATACAGATAGTTATGTAAGAAATATTGGAATACTAAAAAATGATTTGCATGGCAACTGTGGTTTGTAATCCTTAACCATGAAAGTATAACATAACGATAAACGCACTATAGAAGCGCATAAACAGCACTTTATTAATATTGTCGCACTTTTATAGTGCATCCGTGATCTATTAGAGGGCGGCTGGGCTACATTTGATAGATGGCAAAATAGTGTTAAGATAACGACGTTTAATATGGCAAGCTTAACAAGCCTTTCGCATTATAAAAATGGCTGCGCTTTATAAATGAGCATAAACACTATCATGACCAAGCATAAAACCGTAAAGTACCTGCATAGCAATACGTCTAAGATTCTAAAGTTAGAAATACTAAGTTAAAGATTCTAAGTTGAAAACATAATGATTTTGATGATCGATAATTACGACAGCTTTACCTACAATATTGTACAGTACTTCGGTGAATTGCAGCAGGACATCAGGGTTTGGCATAACGATGACATCAGTATTGATGAGATTAAAGCACTTGCGCCAGATGCCATTGTTATTGGTCCTGGCCCCTGTGACCCTGACCGCGCCGGTATCTCGTTAGAGGTCATTGAGACGTTTAAAGGCATTATCCCGATATTAGGTATTTGCTTGGGTCATCAGGCCATTGGCCAAGCGTTTGGCGGCAAAATCGTCAAAGCAAGCGAGGTCATGCACGGGCGTTTATCGGCTATTTATCATAATGCACAAGGGGCGTTTGTCAACTTGCCCAATCCAGCAAAGTTTACCCGTTATCACTCGCTGGTGATTGAGCAAGCAAGCTTACCAGAATGCTTTGAGGTTAGCGCTTGGACTCAAAATGCTAATGGCGATATTGAGGAAATCATGGGCATTCGCCACCGCGAGTTTGCAATTGAGGGCGTTCAGTTTCATCCTGAGTCGATTTTGAGTGAAGCCGGTTATCAGCTGCTGAATAACTTTTTACAAACGCACAATCTAGCCGTAATGTCGTCAGATGAGCTACCGCAAGTAGGCTAGCTGTTTTAAGAGAAAAACTCTATTTAACCCAATGAATGTATTTAAACGACAACTATAAAAGATAATAATAAGTGAGAATATTATGACCTCTGCCGCTATGCAGGATGAAAAATCAATGATGGAACAAATTAATAAGAGCAATCAAATTAACCAAACCCAGCAAGGGGTTGAAGACATCAATCAGCTCTCAGATGAGAATATTCATAAACTCCTGACCACCGCTTTAGGCAGAATTTTTCAGCATATTGATCTGACCTTTGATGAGATGTATCAAGTCATGCTCATCATCATGCAAGGCAGATGTAGCGATGCTATGATGGGCGCGATTTTGACTGGTTTACGTATGAAAGGTGAGTCAATTGACGAGATTACAGCGTCAGCAAGCGCCATGCGTGCTTTAGCCGCCAATATCAGCCCAAAAGACTGTCGTTATATGGTCGATATCGTCGGTACAGGTGGCGATGGGGCTAACTTATTTAACGTGTCAACAGCCGCAGCCTTGGTAGCAGCCGCAGCGGGGGCGCAAGTCGCTAAGCATGGTAACCGCGGCGTTTCGACCAAATCTGGTAGCTCAGACTTACTTGAACAAGCGGGTATTAGCCTTACGCTGACCCCCGAACAAGCGCAGCAATGTATTGAAAATCAAGGCATTGGTTTCTTATTTGCGCCCAATCATCATAGTGCGATGCGCTACGCCAATCCGGTACGCCGTGAGCTAAAAGCGCGGACGATTTTTAATATCTTAGGTCCACTGACCAACCCTGCTGGCACGCCAAATCTCGTCATCGGCGTCTTTACCGCGCAGTTATGTGAGCCTTTAGCAAAAGTGATGAAAAACTTGGGCGCGCGCCATGTGATGGTGGTCGGTGCAAAAGATGGTCTGGATGAAATCAGTCTCGCGACCTCGACCACGGTGGCTGAGTTAAAAGATGGTGAAATATCTGTTTATGAGATGATGCCAGAAGATGCCGGCGTCGAATCACAAACCTTAATTGGCCTTGATGTAGATTCTCCAGCACAAAGTCTTGAGCTGATTCGTGCCGCTTTATCAGGTGCAGATACTACCGACCGCGCTGTCCTAAAGGCTCGTGATATGATTGCCTTAAATGCCGGTGCCGCGATATATACCGCAGGACTTGCCAGCAACTATCCGAATGGCGTGAGCCGCGCACAAAAAATCATTCAAAATGGTGACGCTTTGATTAAGCTTGATGACCTAGCCAAATATACACAGCAATTAGCTGACCAAGTTTAATAAGCTAAATGCTTAGAATTAATAAAAAAGTACGTTACTCATAACCCTGTTAATCGCAACTATTTATGCAGCCTTAATTTATTAGCCTAATTGTTTCCCTAATTTTTTTACCAAATAACGGAATATAGCCATGACCGCCAATCCAAAATCAGACACCGCTATTCCTTCAGTGTTGCAGCGTATCGTCGCCACCAAACATGAGGAAGTTGTCGCTGCTCGTGCAGCAGTATCGCTTGAGGCATTAAAAGCACAAGTTGCTGCTGATACACAGCCCCGTCGCGGTTTTGCCAATGCTTTACGCAGCGCTGATATTGGTATCATTGCTGAGATTAAAAAAGCCTCGCCATCTAAAGGTATTATCAATCATAGCTTTGAGCCCGCGCTGTTTGCTAAGCAATATGAGCAAGCCGGTGCCAGCTGCCTGTCGGTATTAACCGACCGTGATTATTTCCAAGGTGACGATAGCTACTTAATCCAAGCACACGAATCTTGCAGCTTACCGATATTGCGCAAAGATTTTATGGTGGATGTATATCAGATTTACCAATCTTACTTGATGGGTGCCGATTGCATCTTGTTAATTATGGCCTGTCTTGACGATACCCAAGTGCAAGAACTGCACGCGCTAAGCATCGAGCTTGGTATGGATGTATTGATTGAAGTACATACCAAGGCTGAGCTTGAGCGCGCATTACAGCTGCCACGCTCAGCGCATAACATCTATGGCATTAATAATCGTGACTTAAATACCTTTGATGTAGACTTACAAACGACGCTTGAGCTAAAAAATATATTAATCGAAGCCTTAGCAGCTGACATTGATAGCGGCATGCTGTTACCAAAGACGTCGCCACTGATTGTCACCGAAAGCGGTATCCATAGCAGCGACGATATTCGTTTGATGCTCAATAACGATATTCAGCACTTTTTAATCGGTGAACAATTTATGAAAACCGAGCATCCAGGACAAGCGTTACAATCCTTACTTGCGAGCGTTGCAGCACAGGCGTAAAGTAAGCTAAATCGATTTTTTATGTACTATATAAACCATTAAGCCACTCATTCACTCACCAACGATACGTTAACTATTATGTCAAACTCTCTGTTTTCAAAAGAAATGCAAGACCAACTAAAAGAGCTCAAAGGGCAACTGAGTAAAGGTCGCGATACCAACTCAGCGGATGGCGACAGTGAAAAGCCAACCGAACCTGTGTCACTGTTGACCCAAAAGCAAGTTAAAAAAACGGTCAAGCAATTAGATAGCGAACATATCGACGACGATAAAGTGCTATTTATGCAAGCGATGCATGGCGTCAATCAATTAGAAGATAAAAATGTGCGCTCGCCTGCCAATGCCTCAAAAGCTGGCAAACTTGACGCCGCAACGTTATCCAAACGTGCCGCAGCTCAAGGTAGTGAAGCAAGTGATTTGGGTGCAGGCTTGTCAGATATGCAAGCATTACTCAATCCGGTCGCTGCTGAAGCGTACTTATCTTATAAGCAGCCAACCTTGCAAAACAAAATCTTTGATCAACTCAAAAAAGGTAAGCTACGTTGGTATGATGCGGTAGATATTCATGGCTGCACCATCGAAGAAGCACGCGTGGCAATGACCCAACTACTAAGCCAAGCCAAGCAAAACAATGAAACCATGGTAAAAATTGTCCATGGTAAAGGTTCTGAAGCGATTTTGAAAACGTGCGTTAATGGTTGGTTGCGTCAATTACCAGAAGTATTGGCATTTTGCTCTGCCCCGCCTAAAGATGGCGGTAATGGCGCAGTATTAGTCTTACTTAAAAAGCCTAAAAATGATGGCGAGTAGTTTTTAGTTTTAGCTTAGTATCAAAATAAAAAGGACTGCAATTGGCAGTCCTTTTTTATAAAGAAAATCGTAAAATTTTTTAATCATAAGCTTTAACTATATACGCCATTATTTTTATATCTGTATTTTTCCGTTTAAAAAACAGTGAAATCAGAATTACTATGACCATACAAACCATTGAAAATATTAAAGAATTAAAAGCGCATATCAGCGCTTTGATTGCTATCGAACCAAGATTTGCGCCTATTTATAAGCAAGTTGGCGTGCCTGATTTACGCCATAATGCTGGCGGCTTTACACAGATAATGAGAGCGATGGTTGGGCAACAGCTGTCTGTAGCAGCGGCGGCTAGTATTTGGCAACGCTTGGTAGATACAGGATTGACGACACCGACAGCGATTCGTGCAGCGACAGATGAGGACTTACGAGCACAGGGGCTATCCAAGCAAAAAATTCGTTATACGCGCTCTTTAGTCGAGCACAACATAGATTTTGCTGCCTTAGAAGCCCTGCCCGATGACGAAGTTATCAAAACCTTGACCGCCGTTATCGGTATTGGGCGCTGGACGGCTGAGATGTACCTGCTGTTTTCATTAAAACGAGCCGATGTGCTGGCAGTCGATGATTTAGCGATTAAAGTGGCGGCGATGGACTTGTTAGGGTTAGCAGAACGCCCAACGCCGAAACAATTAAAAAACCTCACTCACGATTGGTCACCGCATCGTAGCGCTGCCAGCTTATTATTGTGGGAGTACTATGGTTTTTTACGTCAAAAAAATGCCATCCCTTTATAAGCGGCACTTTTATAAGCTATGCCTTTATAACTATCTAACTGAATAGCCATCTAACTAAATAGCTCTCTAACGAACAAAACGTGGCGTAAGTTATTAAGCAAAACTATCACATGACACCCTAAGGCTGATTCCAAATAGAAAAACCAAATTTTCTTTTGGCACGCTTAAATTTATTTTTTACCAATGCCTTTCTTTTTTGTTGACGCTCTTTATCTAAGTTAATTTTTTTATGCTTGGCTTCTTTGTTTGCTTCGATTTCAGCTGCTTTATTATCCTTGGTTTTGTCCGCCTCTTTGCTTAAATCAACCCCATTCTGCTCACCGTCTATATCATCACTGTTGCTGATGTCATTAACGTCATGATTGACGTCATGATTAACCTCAGTCTTATTCTCATCATTGCTTAAATTATCTTCTACCGCTTCACTACCATTATCCTCGATATCATTTAACATTTGATGCTCAAGCTCAGCTTGATTGACAATCAGCTGCTGGGTTGGCAAGGCATGCTCGACCTTGTATTTTGCTACTTGGTTTAAGATATCGACAAATAACACGTTTTGTTTGTCATAAAACTCGGTAATCCCATTGGCATTGACGTAAGCCTGTAATTGGATGACGTAGCAATCTTGGCGCAGCTCTAAGATATTGACCTGATTCCATTCTTGGTTGGTTAGATAGTGCTCATCTAAAAACGCATCCAAGTCTTTGACCATTTTAAATACCACCTCAATATCAGCGGTACGCTTAAGATATAACTGGTGCAAAAAACGGAACATATCACGCGAGGTAAAGTTTTCAATTTGCATCGATGAAAAATCACCGTTTGGCACAGTGACGATGGTGCGCGACAAGGTACGTACCCGTGATGAACGAATACCAATATCGACAACCGTGCCTTCATAGGTACCAAATTTACAATAATCACCGATACGCACGGGCGAATCCGCTACCACTACGACACTACCAACCAAGTTTTCAATCGTCTTTTGCGCACCAAGGGCTAAGGCCAAACCACCGACCCCCAATGCCGCAATACCTGTGGTCAAGTCAAAGCCCAAATTACCAAAGATGACGATAACGGCAAATATCAATAATAGGGCTTTGACCACTTTACGCAGCAGCCCCAAGATAGAAACACGTTCGGTATAGTTTTTCTTATAGCTTAAATTGACCGCGCGGGTAAATATCGAATCAATGACGCGTAATAACAACCAAGTGGTCGCTACCCAAGAAGCAATATCAGTAAAGCGATTGACCGGCTCGCGCAGGGTCACTGAGACACCCGCATAAACCATCACCTCAGACAATATCAGCGCCATAACCACTACTGCCAGTGGCAATATCACATTATCAGGTAAGGGTAATGCCTCGCCACGAATACGCGGATAAGACAGTTTTAATAAGTGATAGAGCAGCCAAACCAAGATATAAGTCAGTATAAAGCTACTGACAATCATGGTGAGGGCAGCAAATAAATCCGCCATTTGGTAACCAAACAGCTTTTTGCCTTCTAATGAATCAATGGTATAGCGAGAAACCAACGTCGGCTCATAGTTCTCTATCACCTCTGGTACGGCATCAAGCGTGTCACTCGAAAACTGCCAATACTGCTCCCCTTCCTTAGACACAACCCTTTCGAGCAGCAGCGGCACGCTTTTATCGCCAACATTAATGACACCCACGCTTTCTTGGCTAGGTGGTAGCTGATCGGTTAAATTGCCCTCAGGGGTATTATTAATCTGTAAGTCAGGCTGAAAACGCCCACCGGCGTCGAGCGCTTGCTTAAACTGGCGCACAATGGTGGTTGGATTATCAGATTTGGACAAATTTAAATAATTACTTGCCAGCAGATAGTCGTTTTCACCTAACGCCCCGATAAACCCTTGAACAGTATGGCGTGGCGTATCGCGTCCAAATGAGTCTGGTATCGAGGTTTTGGTCGCCTCCTCACTTTGCCCACCCACACCCAGTATGTTGGCTTCGGCGGCAGTCGCACTATGCGGCAAGAGTAAACTTAATATCATCGCAAACATAAACGCCATCATCATAAGCAGCGTTTTGGGAAATGAAACGGATGGAGATGGCGCGGTACGAGCACTCAGATAACGCTGAATAGACAAAACAAACCTCTTAGCTTGATGAATGGCACAACAGAAAAATAGATAAAATCTGCCCTATGATAGCAATTATTTATGACGGTAATGCTTTTGATTGCGTGTTTTTATCGCAGTCTCTATTAGGCAATTTATTTTAACTTCTCATATTTAGGCATTCACTTCTTATCGCCGCTCTACCTATATAATTTAGGAATACACCCACTATAGTTAATTTTATTAAATTAAGTCATTTAAGTGCATAAATAACCATCTATCATGAAAGCTGCTCAGCTTATAATGAATAAACATTAGGTTAAAGTGGTTTATAAGTAAGAGAACTTTATAGATAATAAGCGCGTGTAATATAGGTATTACTTTTTGTAAATATTAGCGTCTTAGCTTTCGATTCTGTAACTTTTTTATTTGATCAATTTGGAATTAACTATGGCTTTATCTCGTTCATCTTCGACCACCTATCTTCGCTTTTGTATCTTAAGTGCTTTAGGCGTCTTTGCCATGAGTGCTACAGCCGCGACTTCTGACAGTAGCGCTATTGACGATAGCAAGCTGCCACAAGTTGAGCTTGATAAAATCGTCGTCACGGCCACACGTACACCGACTAAGACCAGCAATGTGATTGCTCAAACTCGGGTGATTGATAAAGAAGAATTACAGCGCTATCGAGGTCAAAATGTCACTGATGTACTAAAAAATCAGCCTGGTATCAATATTACCCAAAGTGGCGGCATGGGTACAGCCAGTAATTTTTATATGCGCGGCTTTGATAGTAAGCAAGTATTAGTGATTATTGATGGTATACGATATGGTTCTATTTCTTTAGGCAGTCCATCTCTGAACTTGTTGTCCGCAGACCAAATTGATCGCATCGAAATTTTATACGGTGCCTCTGGTTCTAGTATTTACGGTTCTGATGCCATGGGCGGTGTTATTCAAATTTTCACCAAGGGCAATAATGTAGAACAATCCAATGTTTCTACGACTGTTGGTTATGGTAGTAACAATCACTACCAAGTCGGTATAACAGGTCAGCTTAAAAATGACACCTCATCATTGAGCTTGGGTGTCAGTCGCAACGAAACAGATGGGTTTAACGCGATTGCCAACTCTGGCTCTTATGATTTCAACGCAGACGATGATGGCTTTAAATCTACCAATGCCAGTTTGGCATTACAACATAAGCTATCGGACTCGTTAAGCGCTGGGCTCAGTGCCTTATATACCGACTCTACCACTGATATTGATTCGGCAGGAAACGCGTTTCCAAATGCCTATTCAGATCAAAAGAACGGCAGTGCAAATACTTATCTTCAATACAGAACGCCTTTGACGGTCAGCAAACTTAGCTATGGTCAAAGTATCGACAAATCCACTTCTCATGATGCCAATTCTATTAATTATCAAGAAGGCAGTCATTACGATACCACGCAAGAGCAAGCACGTTTAGAGACCAGTATTAACGCGCAACCTGGTACTATTATCGTTGGCGCAGAATGGTTATCACAAAAACTAGACGCCTCAGATGTTTTAGACTTTTCAGGTTACCCTGATCCTGCCGTGCAAACCCCTTATGACCCTGAAGACAGAACCGTTAAAAGTGCTTTTGTTGGCTATCAATTGTCAGAGTCTTATTACGACCTACAAGCCAACTATCGTGTAGATGACAACTCTCAATACGGTAATGAGAGCACTTACAATCTAGGGGCTGCCATACATCCAATGGCAGGTATGCGCATTGGCGCAAATTATGCCACAGGTTTTCGTGCCCCTACGTTTAACGACTTATACTGGCCTGGTTTCAGTAATCCAAATCTAAAGCCTGAAAGAACAGAGAACACAGAAGTATTCGTTGAATATGCTAATGACATGCAGACGTCTCGATTGACAGGCTATCATACAGATGCAGAGGACCTCATTGCTAATGCTACAAACATCAGTGAAGCGAAAATCAAAGGCTTAAGCTTAACCTCAGACTGGAATATGGATGCCTTTATATTTGGTCTCGGTTACGACTACTTAGATGCGAAGGACAAAACTGCCAATAGCACCAGCTATAATCAACAGCTTGCCTACCGTCCTAAAAATAGCGGTATGGTTTATGTGGGTTATCAACAACCTACTTTCGATGTTCGTCTTGAAGCCAAACATACGGATGATAGAAGTACTGCCGAAAATAATAAACTGGATAGCTACACCTTGCTTAATTTAAGTGGTAGCGCCTATATTACGCCCAAACTTCGCGCTAACTTGCGTATAGATAATATTACTGACGAGGAATATACCCTTGCCAGCCAATTCGGTAATGAGTACGCCACAGAAGGCACCAGTTATTTCGGCTCTTTAACTTATAACTGGTTCTAAACCAATTTAGCAGTATAAAAAGCTAGTAGTTAACAAAGCAAATAAGGTCATCCAACGATGGCCTTTTTTTGTGCCCACCAAAAAGGCAAAATCACTTATGCCGATGCTGCCTAATATTTATGTTATCCAATAGGTGACAATCGCAGATTCATCTATTACAATAACGACCTCCGAGAGGTGTTGCGCCATAATAAGTCTTATTGCATTGAAGCTAAATCGCTTTGCAAATTATTTGTTATGTTAGGCTCGGTTAACTGTCCATTGCCAATTTTTGGTTATTGACAGCGCAAATAACGGCACCTGCGTTTTTATTCTTTTTATCTATTAACTGATAGGAGCATATTATGGACGCAGTGTCTAACACCCCATCTGCCCATACGATCGATCCCTCTTTCACCGACTATAAAGTCGCCGACATCAGCCTTGCTGATTACGGTCGCCGTGAAATCTCACTTGCTGAAGCCGAAATGCCTGCCCTAATGGGGTTACGTCGTCGCTACGAAGCCGATCAACCGCTTAAAGGCGCGAAAATCGCTGGCTGTATCCACATGACCATCCAAACTGCGGTCCTTATCGAGACACTCGTCGCGCTAGGTGCTGAAGTACGCTGGACTTCATGTAACATTTTCTCAACCCAAGACCATGCTGCTGCGGCTATTGCTGCTGCTGGTATCTCTGTTTATGCTTGGAAAGGCGAAACTGAAGAAGAGTACGAGTGGTGCTTACGTCAACAAATCCACGTTGGCGGTGAAGAATCAGGTCAGCTTTGGGATGCCAACTTAATTTTAGATGATGGCGGTGATTTAACTGCGTTGATTCATAATGATTATGCAGAGCTGCTTGATAACATTCATGGTATCTCTGAAGAGACGACTACAGGCGTCCATCGTTTGGTTGAGATGCTCAATAAAGGTACGCTAAAAGTACCGGCTATCAACGTTAACGATGCGGTTACCAAGTCTAAAAATGACAACAAATACGGCTGCCGCCATAGCTTAAACGACGCCATCAAGCGTGCTACTGACATGTTCCTTGCAGGTCGCCGCGCCTTAGTCATCGGTTATGGTGATGTTGGTAAAGGTTCTACGCAAAGCTTACGTCAAGAAGGCATGATTGTCCGTGTCTCAGAAGTCGATCCTATCTGTGCTATGCAGGCTTGTATGGACGGCTTTGAAGTATTGTCACCTTATATCAACGGCGATAACACTGGCGGCGCAGAAAACATCAACACCCGTCTGCTTGAAGATACAGATATGATTGTCACCACTACCGGTAACTACCATGTTTGTGACAGACATATGCTAGCGGCTCTTAAACCAGGTGCAGTCGTTTGTAATATCGGTCACTTTGACACCGAAATCGACACGCAGTTTATGCGTGATAACTGGCGCTGGGTTGAAATTAAGCCACAAGTGCATCAAATCTTCCGCTCAGACGACGAAAATGATTACTTGATTCTGCTTGCTGAAGGTCGTTTAGTGAATTTGGGTAACGCAACCGGTCACCCATCGCGCGTAATGGACGGCTCATTTGCCAACCAAGTATTGGCGCAAATGTATCTGTTTGAAGAAAAATTCGCCGACTTGCCAGCTGACACACGTACTGACAACTTATACGTTAAAGTCTTACCGAAAAAGCTAGACGAAGAAGTGGCTGCGGCGATGGTAGCTGGTTTTAACGGTACGCTAACTAAGCTGACTGAAAAACAAGCGGAGTATTTAGGCGTACCTGTCGAAGGTCCATTTAAGCCTGACGCTTATAAATACTAATAGGAGCCAGACTGTGACTAAGCCTGCTTTCTCCTTTGAGTTCTTTCCAGCTAAAACCGAGCAAGGACACGAAAAGCTCCTCAGCACTTATGATGAGTTAAATAAGCTATCACCTGCTTACTTTTCAGTGACCTACGGTGCGGGCGGTTCAACCCGTAGCCGCACTTTAGATATCGTTCAAGCTTTGTGCGCGCGCGGTGAGACTGATATTGCGCCGCATATGTCTTGTATTGGTGATGACAAAGCGGAAATCGCTGAGTTGCTCGACCTTTATAAGAGTTTGGGCATCACACGCTTGGTCGCCCTGCGTGGTGATTTGCCATCCGGTCAGGTTGGTATGGGCGAGCTGCCATTTGCATTAGACTTGGTTAAGTTTATCCGCGAATACTCAGGCGATCACTTCCGTATCGAAGTAGCCGCCTATCCTGAGATGCATCCACAAGCGCGCAGCTTTGAGTTTGATGTTGACAACTTGGTGAATAAATACCAAGCGGGCGCCAATGCGTCAATTACCCAGTTTTTCTATAATGCTGATAGCTACTTGTATCTGCGTGATACCTTAGAAAAACGCGGTATTGATACGGTTGCACAGCCATTGGTAGCCGGTATTATGCCAATTACCAACTCTAGTAATCTAGTGCGCTTTGCCGATAGCTGTGGCGCTGATATTCCACGTTATGTACGTAAGCGCTTGGCTGACTTCGGTGATGACCGTACTGCTATTCGCGAGTTTGGCTTTGATGTCGTCTATCGCATGTGTGAGCGATTGATTGCCGAGGGCGTCCCTGCCATGCATTTTTATAGCATGAATAAGGTTGAGCCAAACAAGCGCTTAGTCGAAGCCTTAGGCCTGATTGCTTAAATATTTATCGAATGTATTGCTTAATGACTGGCGTTCTTAGGAGCGCCAGTTTTTTATTGTTGCTATTATTTATTGTGTGGCACTATGAGCCTATACACTCAACCAACACCATAACATCGATATTATCGTATCAATTAATACCACTACTTAAAAAAACGGTTTGATTTAGCATTTCTAAACCAACTATCTAATACACCACTGTTAATCCCTCTCCCTACTTAACTAATATTCTGCTAAGATATTGAGAAAGATTACTATTCAAACAAAGGATTAAACGACTGTGAGACGTTTTTTTTATGCCAGTAACAATAGTACGGACACCGCCTACCCTAAACTCAGCACCTTTCCTATTGGTGCCAACATCGAGTTAACTGAAAGTATTGTTCATCACTGGTGCCGTGTATTACGCGCTACTATCGGTGACAAGGGAGTCTTATTCGACGGTTTTGGCGGTGAGTATCAAGTACAGTTACAGACTGTTGGAAAAAAACACGCAGCCGTCATCCTACTTGCCCATGTCAGCGATGAACGCACCGCCCCGATTATCAGTCAAATCGGTCTGGTCATGAGTCGCGGTGAGCGAATGGATTATGCCATTCAAAAATCCACTGAGCTTGGTGTGACTGCCATTCAATTGCTGAGCAGCCATCATGGCGAGGTCAATCTAAAACCTGCCCAAGTAGAGAAAAAACTGGCACAGTGGCAGCAAGTCGCCATCGCCGCCTGTGAGCAATGCGGCCTGAATCGCCCGCCCCTTATTATCGCGCCATTATCGATTGATGACTGGCTATTAAATGTAGCAGCTAGCGAAAAAGCAAACGAAAAAGAAATGGTGGTCAGCCCTATGGTGGCTGAGCTGAGTAAAGATACTTATTATAAAGTATTACAGCAGCCAGCAGATTTGCGCCTGCAACTGAGTGTCCCAGCAGCAGGACAACCTCTAATGCCTGAGGCGCTGCCTGTCGTCTTAAAGCAACATGCGCCTTATATCGAATTATTAATCGGACCTGAAGGCGGGCTTAGCGCTGATGAATGCGCCAAAGCTGCGGATGTGGGTTTTGCACCTTGGCAAATTGGCCCAAGGGTTCTGCGTACCGAAACCGCGCCCGTGGTTGCACTGGCGACATTGTCTATATTGGCAACTATGCATGCTTTAAATCAATAGTGGCCAAACTGTTCACCATTACCAAGCCCATTTATTATTTAATTTCGATGTTATGAGTCCATTATGAGCGCATTCACCCCTATGCCAATATCAGATAAACAGCAACTATTGGTCAAATTGTGCGAGCAATTTGAAGACGCCATATTCATATTGGACGAAAAATTACGCTATTTATCCGTCAATGCTAACTATGAGCTGATGCTTGGCTATACAGAAAAATTTTTGCTTGGGCGTCCACTTGGGATATATGCTGCTGAATTTTTGTCAGAAGATGAACAGGCAGTGCTCAAAAACCTGATTAACAGCTTGGACAGTACAGGATTTTGTGAAATTGACTTTTCAATGGCAAACCGCTACGGGCAAGTCATCGACTGCCATATCACCTACCGCAAAATTTATCTAGAAGAAACCCCTTATTACGTCGGCACCATTCGTGATATGGCGACGCTGGCTAAAAACAGAAAAAAGGTGGTACACCTGCTGAATTATGACCAGCTGACCGGACTACCGAATCGTAAAGTGTTTTTAAGTCAAACCAGTGAATTGTTGTTAGACAGCTATCAAGAAGTGGTGGTCGTGCGTTTTAACATTGACCGTTATCGCAACCTTGCCAGTCTATTGGGTCCGGATGCTATTAATATTTTGGTAGAAAATTTCGTCCTACGTATTACCGAGCTGGAGCTTGATAATCTACGCTGTTTTTCCCATTTCGGCGGTGATGATTTTGCCTTACTATTTGAATGTAATGATGCCAATATGGTGCGCCATCAGTTAGACAGCTTAATGCAAATGTGCGAGCGCCCTTTCTTTTTAAATGGTAACACGGCAAAAGGTACCGAGGTCTATTGCCATATTTCTGTCGGGGTAAGCTATTTCCCTGAAAACGGCAATGAATTTATAGGCCTGTTGACCAAAGCCGAAAAAGCCTTGAATTACGTCAAACAGCAGGGTGGCGATGATGTCTGTTGGTATCATAAAGCCATTAATGAGGTCAATGCGCACAATATACAGTTAGAATCTGAGCTGAGAGCTGCCACCAATGCAGGGCAATTTGTGCCCTATTATCAACCTAAATTTGCCCTAGACACAGGCATGATTACCGGTTTTGAGGCGTTAGTACGCTGGCAACACCCTAGCCGCGGTTTGCTAAAACCCATTGATTTTATCGATGCCATCATTTCTCATAAACTGTCGCTTGAGTTATTTTCGCAAATGGCGGTTCAAATCGCCGAGCAGCTAACAATTTGGCAAGGTTTGGGCTTTGATCAACACATCTGTATCAATGCTGATGCCGCTGAATTTAGCCATCCTGATTTTTTTGATATGGTCAGTAACTTACTAGTAGAGCATGATATTGCCGCCCACCAACTGCATATTGAAGTGACAGAATCTTCTTTAATACAGCGCCATGCCAATGTCAAAAAGCAGCTTAACTTACTCAAGGAGCTCGGCATCTGTCTGGCGCTTGATGACTTTGGCACCGGTTATGCCTCATTGAGTTACTTGCAAGAGTACCCTTTTGACTTTATTAAAATTGATAAAAGCTTTATCTCCAAAATCACAGATGACCGTACACAGCGCGCGATTGTCAAAGCGATTTTGGATTTAGCGGAGGCGCTTGATATGCAGGTTATCGCCGAAGGCATCGAAACCGAGCAGCAGCGTGATTTACTCTTAGACATGGGTTGCCAGTACGGGCAAGGCTATTGGTTTGGTAAACCTATGACGGCTGAGCAAGCAACCGTGCTATTAACGCAGCAACATTTGTCCAAAAACAATCCTTCTTAATACTGTCTAATAAAAGTAGATTGATAGCATTTTCATAGAGTTATTGCGAGTCGTTTTATTCTGTAAGGTCGATGATATATAGGATGCAAGACAGGTTGATGACTTATCAGTATTGTCACCAAACTTGTATATTTGCCACTGAACGCCTATCTTTTACCAAGAATTTACGAATACAGTCATAATTCTTTTTACTCTTCTCAATCTATTTCATATGATCGGTGTCATTGTTTGTTATTTATGCAGACAGATTTCATACCAGTAATATGCGAGTGACTCAGACTTAACTAATCACAGTCAATGATAGTCGTCGCCTTACTGCCGGTCGCACCTTAAAAAAGGACAGGAAGTTATGCAATACAAAGCGCCCCTACGTGATATCCAATTCGTGATGCATGAGTTACTTGACAGCGAAAGTCACTATAAAACCTTGCCTGCGTTCCAAGAAGCGGATCGTGAGTTGATGGACAGCCTGTTTGAGATGGCGGCAAGCTTTGCTGAAAATGAGCTGTCACCATTGAACCAAAGCGGCGATGCTGAAGGCTGTAAATTTGACAACGGCACTGTCACCACGCCAAAAGGTTTTAAAGAAGCGTATAAAGCCTATTGTGAGCTTGGCTTCCCAGCTTTATCTGCTGAAGAAGAATTCGGTGGTCAAAACATGCCGTTCTCATTATCAACGGTCATCAATGAGATGGTTGGTACCGCGAACTGGTCATTCTCTATGTACCCCGGCCTATCGCATGGCGCTATCCAAACTATCGAACACCATGGTACGGATGAGCAAAAACAAACCTACCTAGAAAAAATGGTCACCGGTGAATGGTCAGGTACCATGTGCTTGACTGAAGCACATGCAGGTTCTGATTTGGGTATTATCCGCACCAAAGCTGTACCTAACGATGATGGCAGTTATAGCATTACCGGTCAGAAAATCTTTATCTCAGCCGGTGAGCATGATTTAACTGACAACATTATTCATATCTGTTTGGCTCGCTTACCAGGCGCACCAGCTGGCACCAAAGGCATCTCGTTGTTTATCGTTCCTAAGATATTGGTCAACGAAGACAACAGCCTAGGCGAAAAGAATAGCGTCGTTTGTGGTTCTATCGAGCACAAAATGGGTATCAAAGCCTCAGCGACTTGTGTAATGAACTTCGATGGCGCCAAAGGTTACCTAATTGGCCCAGAAAACCGTGGTCTACAGTGCATGTTTACCTTTATGAACGTGGCCCGTATTGGTACAGCAGTTCAAGGCTTAACGGCTGCAGAGTACGCGTTCCAAGGCTCATTAACTTATGCTAAAGACCGTTTAGCGATGCGCTCACTATCAGGTGCTAAAGCGCCAGAAAAAGTCGCTGACCCTATCATCGTGCATCCAGCCGTTCGTAACATGCTATTGACCGAAAAAGCCTTTGCAGAAGGCGGTCGCGCCTTGGTTTATTACCTCTCACATTTTGCCGATACCGTGGCAAAAGGCGAAGGCGATAACCTGAAGTTTGCTGACCAAATGCTGTCACTATTGACGCCGATTGCTAAAGCGTTCTTGACTGAAACTGGTCTAGAAGCCGCCAACCATGGCGTGCAAGTTTATGGTGGTCATGGCTTTATCAGCGAATGGGGCATGGAGCAAAACGTCCGTGATACGCGTATCGCATGTTTATACGAAGGTACCACTGAAATCCAAGCGCTCGATCTATTAGGTCGTAAAGTATTGGGTTCACAAGGTAAACTGCTTGCCAACTTTATCAAAATCATCCAAACATTCTGCGAAGAAAATAAAGAAAATGACGCGATGGGTCAGTTCATCCGCCCACTTGCCAAGCATCTTAAAGAATGGAGCGATTTGACTGCCCGTATCGGCATGCAAGCGACTGAAAACCCTGATGCGGTTGGCGGCGCGGCTGTTGATTACTTATACTTCAGCGGTTATGTGACCCTAGCTTACTTATGGGCTCGTATGGCATTAGTTGCACAAACTGAAATCGCTAATGGTAGCAGCGAGCAAGCATTCTACGATGCCAAAGTAAAAACCGCACAATTCTACTTTGCGAAGTTATTGCCACGTACCACCACACACGTACAGCGCATCAGCACTGGTGTTGAGCCGTACATGACGATGGACGTTGATCAATTTGCCTTTTAATAAAAACGGCTAGTAATCAACACGGCTAGTTTTTGCGGAAATTGACGACGCTGTAATTAATAATGCTTGTATGAGTAATAAATAGATTAAAGCTATTTTTATTGCTTAGGTGTTATACAATAAAGCGTCGTTGATGTAGATGTTAATATGTAGGTCCTATCGGCAACATACTTAGGTGTGTTGCCGATTTTCTTAGCTAATCTACCAAACTGATTTTTTGACTAAAAATTGACGTAGACAAAACAGCGACTCTGCCCATTAAACTATTTTTGGTGTACGCACAATTCACGAAGAAAACCCCCTCTCGATACGCTAATTTGCTAAACTTTAGCTATCTATGCTTATGTGCCACCCAAAAGAACAACGCGATATTTTCGACCCACTTACTTTTATTCATTTGAACCAAAGGAATGTTTATGGCTGTTTATAATGCCCCTCTTAACGACATGCGCTTTATTTTAACTGACGTTTTTAAAGCCCATGAATTTTGGCAAAATAACGAAAACCTTGCTCATGTTGACATGGAAACCGTCGATATGATTTTGGAAGAAATGGCAAAACTGTCAAAAAACGTGTTATTGCCTATCAACCGTAGCGGTGATGAAGAAGGCGCAACCTTTGAAGGTAATGGCGTGGTAACCACCCCGACTGGTTTTAAAGAGGCGTATAAGCAGTATGCAGAATCAGGCTGGGTTGGCTTAAGCGGTAACTCTGAATACGGTGGTCAAGGTTTTCCAAAAATGGTCACCATGCTGACTGAAGAGATGGTCTTCACGGCCAACCAGTCATTTGCCCTCTATCCAAACCTAACTGTTGGCGCGACACTTTGCCTAAATGCGGCAGCGTCTGAAGAGCAAAAGCAAACTTACTTAGAGAAAATGTACAATGGTGAATGGGCTGGCACTATGTGCTTGACCGAGCCGCATGCTGGTACTGACTTGGGTATTATCAAAACCAAAGCCGTTCCTAACGACGATGGTAGCTATGATATCTCTGGTACCAAAATCTTTATCACCGGCGGCGAGCATGACCTTACTGACAATATCATTCATTTGGTATTGGCAAAAACCCCGAATGCGCCAGAAGGCTCAAAAGGCATCTCGTTATTTGTTGTGCCAAAATTCTTGGTTAATGAAGATGGTAGCTTAGGTGAGCGCAACACTTTAGCAGTTGGCTCTATTGAGCACAAAATGGGCATCAAAGCCTCAGCCACTTGTGTGATGAACTTTGACAACGCCAAAGGTTGGATGGTTGGTGCAGAAAACACCGGTCTGTCTTCAATGTTCATTATGATGAACTATGAGCGTGTCACCATGGGTCTACAGGGTCTAGGTGGTTCTGAGCTTGCTTATCAAAATGCTGCTTTATATGCTAATGACCGTGGTCAAGGTCGTAGCGACACGCAAATTCAAAGCCCAGAAAAACCAGCCGATGCCATCATCCATCATGCCGATGTACGTCGCATGCTGTTAAATGCTAAAGCCAATACTGAAGCGTCACGTTGTTTTGCAATGTACGTGGCCAAAAACCTTGATCAAGAGAAATTTAGTACCGATCCTGAAGCCGCTCAAGCAGCAGCAGCACGCGTTGCCCTACTGACGCCAGTTGCTAAAGCGTTCTTGACCGACAAAGCACTAGAAGCGACCATTGATTGCCAGCAAGTATTTGGCGGTCACGGCTATATCCGCGAATGGGGTATGGAGCAAATCGTTCGTGATACGCGTATCGCCCAGATTTATGAAGGCACCAATGGTATTCAAGCGCTTGACCTATTAGGTCGTAAAGTGGCGAAAAATAATGGCAAATACGTCACTCATTTCTTAGGTGAGATTCGTGATTTTGTCAATAATATGCAAGCGGATCATGGTATTAAGCAAGCGACGCTAAATGCTGCTGATACCATCGAAGAGCTGACCACCACTGTGTTAAACAACATCGGTGAGCGCAAGAGCGAAATCAACGGCTGTGCGGTTGACTATATGCATGCCTTTGGTTATCTTGCCTACTCGTATATGTTTGCCTTGATGGTCGAAGCCGCTAACGGTAAAGAAGGTGATTTCTACACCAATAAAGCCAAGCTTGCCGATTATTTCGTTGGTCGTATCTTGCCACGTATCGATGCTCATGCACAGATGGTTAAAGCCGGTAGTGATCCAATGATGAACTTTGATCTAAATTACTTTGATGTACCTGCTAGCTAATTTTTTACTTTTATAATAAAGTAAGCCTACCGCACTATGATAAAAGGGACAGTCACGCTACTGTCCCTTTTTTTGCCAAAAATATCGTCGCAGTAAGCAAAAGCATCGAAGCAATAATCAAAGTAATAATCGAAGCTGCCACTTACACAACAATCGACAGCATGAGCGGCACAATCTGCAGCACAATAACTGCTAACAAAATAATTAACCGCCCACGTGTCGTTACGATTAAAATAACGCAACGCCAAACGTATTGCGCTTAATAAGAATATTCCTGATACCTATAAAGCAATGCCTATAAAGCAACATCTGAAAATCGATACACTCTAATTTTATACCCTGCAAATTAACAAGCAGTCAATTCATAGAGGCCTATATCGCAACAGTGATAATTCCGACAAGCATGAGAAGAAAAGGTTTCAAATAAAATATATCGTTGCACAGACTGAATAATAACAATGATTGAAATAACCACCATAAGGGATGCGATGTGTCAGAGATAAAACACATTTTACAACAGATTACTGCCTTAAGTGATGTGCCAGATCCTGCGGTACTCAAGCGCTTAATCGATGAGCTACGAGTGAGTGATAAAGAGCCGGCTTTGGCCAATCAGAATATTCAAGAGTTGATTGAGGTCATACGTCAACATCCAGAATATGGCGACGGGCTATCAAGTTTTGTCTTAAAGCTTATTATTGAATATCGTCAAATTGCTTTATATACCGATACTGGCATCATGTCAGATCAGGGATTTTTTAATAGTCTGCGCCGCCTTGTCGGTCATCGTTTCTTACCACTGTTGCCACAAGAAGACTCCGTCGTAGAATTGGTTGGTTATTTATTCGATAGACGCTCTGATGAGCGCTGGCTTGCCCATATCGACAAGGACAAATGGGATGAGCTGGTCGGGCTACTCAAAGTCAATGAGCAGCATTTAAACTTAGTCGCGACGGCAAAAAACAGCATCTTAAACGCGATTATCATTTTATCGTATCGTATCAGCGGCATTGGTTTGCATCCAGATTTGATGGAATTTTATCCGCAAATGCTGAATTATTCAGCGTCATTTGTGGCACAAAATCAAGAAGCGGTCTTGTATGTCAATCAGTACCGCGAAGCGCATGAGCTTGACACCCTAACCGATATCATTCCTGAAAAAGCCGTGGATCCAGCGCCATTATTGGTCATGATTGAGCAATGCGAAGATATCGTTGCCACCATACGTAAGCGCATTTATAAAACCGGTATCTCTATCCGCTTGACCAATATGATGCTCCGTTTGGATCAAAGCTTGCAGCGCATGCGCATCTTAACTGAGCTGGTAGCAGACAATTATGATAAGCGCGATCAGGCCATCATTGAGCTGATTCAAGCGCTGATTACCACCGCTAGCCGCCGCTATAGTATTGGCTATCTGATTGATAATAATACCAAGCTGCTGTCGCGTAAAGTCACCGAAAACGCGAGTCGCGTTGGTGAGCATTATATTAGTACCGATAAATCCGGTTATCAGAAGATGTTTAAAAAGGCCTCTATCGGTGGCTTTATCATTGCTTTTATGGCGACCACTAAGATATTGGCGTACCATCTGGCGCTTGCACCGATGGGACGCGCCTTTATCAATAGCATGATTTATGGTTTGGGTTTTGTTTTTATTCATATCGTCCATGGTACGGTCGCGACCAAGCAGCCCGCTATGACGGCAGCAGCAATCGCCTCTACCATATCGGATGGTTCTGGCAAAAAATCGCACCAGTTAAATAAGTTATCAGAATTGGTGGTCGATATTTTACGTACCCAGTTTGTCGCGATTATGGGTAACGTCATGGTAGCAATACCCGTTGCCCTGATTATCTCTTTTGCGTGGTTACATTATACCGGCGCACCAATGATCAATACCGATAAGGCTGCGCACTTATTGCATGATCTTGACCCGTTTCATTCACTGGCACTACCCCATGCTGCTATCGCTGGTGTGTATTTATTCTTATCCGGTCTAATAGCTGGCTACTATGATAATCTGGCGGTCTACAATCAAATCGGCGCCCGTATTCAGCGCCATCGGCTACTGCAATACTTATTACCGAAAGCTTGGTTACAGCGTTTGGGCGGCTTTATCGAAGCCAACCTCGGCGCTATTATGGGGAACTTCTTATTTGGGGTATTCTTAGGCAGTACGGCAACCATCGGCTTCTTATTTGGCTTACCGATTGATATTCGCCATATTGCCTTTGCCTCAGCAAATCTGGCGCATGGACTGTTTAATATTTCTGCCAACCAATGGGATTGGCAGATTGTATTTATTTCCATCTTGGGCGTTGCCCTTATCGGTATGGTCAACTTAATGGTAAGCTTTTCACTGGCCTTATTTGTGGCACTACGCTCTAAAGAAGTCAAATTTATGGAGTGGAGCCGTTTAACCAAGCAACTCTTTAGTCACCTGCTCACCCATCCTTCTGACTTTATCTGGCCGCGTGATAAGCCTATGAAGTACGCTCGAATTGACAGTCAAGGACATATGATTTTTGATGATACCAGCGCCCATAAAGGCGGGCAGCCCATCCATAACAATTATGTTGTGCGCCGTTTGTCTGATGTTAAAATCCTGCCTAAATCTAAGCAAAAAAGCATGCAAAATGAGCAGGCTGTCACCGACATAGATTATGATAATAATATATCAAATGGTGACCTTGACGCAGCGATCACAAGTCGTGAAGCTCACAGCACCACCAATCATATCAGCACTAAAAAAACCATTGACCTCGATGATGGACTGCTAGATGCGGAGCTTAATAGCGTTCCTTATAGCAATGATATTCAATACGATAAAGCGCACAATGCCTTGAATGAAGAGCATCAGGCAAGCACTCAGCATACCAACGATGATAGCAATCCTGAAAGTAAAGCTGCGGGCGATGCCAAAACGCCACTGCCTAAACCAAAAAAACCACCAAACCTGCCCAGTTAATGGGAGGGTTTTGGTGGTTTTATACTTGGTTAACTGAGTATGGCAATTTTCATTTACCATAACGCCCGTTATGGGAATATGCTGAGTGCGCTATACAAGCTTTAAAATATCGGCTGATTGTCTTGCTTAATAAGACTTATAAATATATAACATAGCCACTATGCCCTATTCAATCTTGATACCAATCTTTCATATAATTAATAGCCACCGTATTTATAGCCTGCCAGTCAGCTAAATGTTTTTTTGAAAACTGAACTCTTACATAGTTATTATACTCAGGATTCATATACTCCATTTGGCATATTCTATCTTGGTCTTCATTAACTGTAGGCATACAGCGAATCATAACAGGTGATTTTAGATCGATATTTCCTATGTAGTATATATCATAGGTATCGCCTGACCCGATGTATGCTTCTAATCCATAAGCATCTTTATCAAAATCTCTATTTTCCTCTTGCTTGATAGTATCTATCCTAGTAGATATATCAGCACCTTCGATTTTTGAATTTTTAGCTGCCCAATAGAACCCTATAATATTATTATCATAGTCAAAGACATTTGGGTCTTTATCATTATTATTAAGGCCTCGACCACTTGGCCAAAAGAAATAACTATGACCCATATCCGTCTCGAAACTTGCGTAACTCCCTGTGTCAGGCCTAACAATATGGTTTAATGGAATAGTGTAGTTGTCGCCATCTATATCTACTTTAATTTGAGCATTAGGGTCATGTACATTTGGCTTAGCACAACTTACTAATATCAATAAACTTCCCAATAATAAAAATATGGTCTTCATTATATTGTCCTTAAGGGAAGTAGAAATTTCATGCGTTAACATTATAGTTTTTTCAAATATGGTTCGGTGCGCTATACAGGCATCGAACTGCTGACCGTATAACCAAAGATGAATGGAGAAAAACTAATGCCTAGTATAGAAAAAAAACTGACCCAAGCAGAGATTTTTTGCCAAAATTATGAGCCAGAACTTGCTATAAGTATCTTAAATGAAGTAATTTCTGATATTAATTCAACAGATATTGAAATAGCGGAGGCTTTAAATTTAAAAGGAATAACGGTAGATCTTGCTCCATATCTTTCAGAAGATCAACAAAACTACTCTGCATTAATTTATTTCCAAAAGGCTTTAAGATACGATCCTCACAATATCTATATCCTATTCAACATACTTAGTTCATTTTCTTGTATAGATATGATGCAAGACTATACTCAAAAAAACAAAAGTGCTTTTATAAACGCTTATGACGTCTTAAAAAATGACTTATATGATACTTTAAACGAAGAATTGAAGAATGATTTGCGTAAATTTTCTTCAAAATATAATAAATTTCGAGAGGAATAATTCTAGGATATACCCCAGTGGAACCACCTAATACCTCCTATTAATCCAGTTAATAGACCACTCAAAACAGACTGCTTATCTAGCCTGGTATATCAAGGTATTCATAGCCTTAGTTATAAACTCGAGCACTGCTCGCTTGAGGTTATTACATGACCGTCACTGAGACGATAAGCCAATAGATGATTGCCCCAAACACAGCCACCATCAAGTGCACGCGCATACGGCAAATCAACCTCAGCTTTAAGCGCTGCCCAATGACCAAACAAAATCTTGCGCGTGCGCGGTACTTGCCATTCAAACCAAGGTAAAAATCCTTTTGGCATCGGCTCTTCTAACCCTGCTGCAAAACTAAATTCAAGCGTGCCATCTTGTTTGCATAGACGCATACGCGTGAAATAATTGGTAATTGCGCGCATTTTGGTAAAACCATTAATACCCGCATGCCACTCATCGGCTGTTTTGCTATATAGATTTGGCAATAAACGATCCAGCTGTTTTAAACTGCCTTGTAGCTGCGCCTCTAACTGCTGCGCATAGTTTGCTGCCGTTTCAATCGTCCAATGCGGTGGAATGCCAGCATGTACCAATACCGTCTGTTCATCAGGAAAAACCAATATTGGCTGATGACGTAGCCATTCAAGCAATTCATCACAATCATCGGCCGCAAGAATAGCTGCCGTCTTGTCTTTTTTCTTAATGGACGTCGCCCCGCGCCAAACCGCAATTAAATTGATATCGTGATTGCCCAATACCGTTGCCGCAGCCCCTTGTTCACATAGCGCTTTCACATGACGTAAGGTACTTAACGAGTCTTCACCGCGTGCCACCAAGTCACCTGCAAACCATAGCTTGTCTTGCGCAGGGTCAAAATCCAAGGTTTCCAGTAATTGCAGGTATGCCGCATAGCAACCTTGCAAGTCACCGATAACATACTGATGGCGAAAAATCATAAACCCTCTATACTTTTATGTGATGTTTATCATGCGAAAATTTTTGACGATAAAGCGGCAGTAGATTCATTTAAACCTCTATTTTGCGTGCCTGATTGCTCAGATTGACAAAATCCTTCACACTTAAGACTTCAGGGCGCGCTTGCGGGTCGATGGCGCAAGCCGCAAAGTCTTCTTCGCTCAATGTCGGTAGCAAAGTTGATTTTTTAAAAATAGCCCGTAGCGTCTTACGGCGATGGTTAAAGGTTTCGCGCACCACAATCGCAAAGTACGCTTCGTCTTCTGCCACGATTGGTTTGTTGATATGTGGCGTCAGGCGAAAAACGGCACTGGTGACTTTTGGCGGCGGATTAAAGGCGCCGCGCGGTACGGTCAGTAGATAATCGGTATCACAATGATATTGCATGATGACCGATAGACGACCATAGGTTTTGCTGCCGACATCGGCAGTGATACGCTCGACCACTTCTTTTTGCAGCATAAAATGCATGTCTTGAATCACATCGGCATAACTGAGCAAATGAAAGAGTATCGGCGTAGAAATATTATAAGGTAGATTGCCGACTACGCGGAGCTTACCGCGCTCAGGGCTATACAGTTCACGATAATCGACATGCATGGCATTGTCTTTGATAATCGTAAAGTTCGGATGGCTATTGGCACCGATACGAATACGTAAACTATCTGCCAAATCGCGATCCAGCTCTACCACGGTCATCGCATCGACTTCTGCCAATAGCGGCTCAGTCAGTGCGCCCATGCCCGGTCCAATTTCGATTAAATTATCATCACGCTCTAGGCGAATGCTGTCAACGATTTGGCGGATGACACTGTCATCGTGCAAGAAGTTTTGACCAAAACGCTTACGCGGTTGGTGTTTGGCAGCGCGTAGGCTGTTAGAAATAGATTGAGCATCAAACGTAGTTTTGGACATAAAAAGGTCTTAATCGATAAAAGATAAATGGGCTATAGCGCTATGGCAGCAATATGCTGATTATATATCAATGAATTATAACACAGCTCATAAATGCACTGTCTTTTTGAGATATTTTATTAGCAAACTACCCATACCTTAGTACAACCGACACAGTGCCTTATTTTTGTTCTAAAATCATTTATTATAACAACGATTATGAGAATGAATATGGTACCCTAGTGAGGACTTGAACCTTTGCCTGTAGACTATATGTGCTAGTAAATACATCTATTAAAATAATGACAGTGTACTTCGTGGTGTACATGAACTGAGCTATTCGAATATAAATATTAACTAAAGGCTTTCTGCTAACAAATTATGATAAATACTATATTTACATCAAAGATTGATTTTTGGTTGGCGTTTTTAATATTAGGTTCTAGCTTACTACTCGTTTTGGTGCCTGTATGGGAATGGATGTACAACAATAGTTCTATCAAAAGAATAATATTTATTAGCCTTTTTACCATACCAACTGCGTTACTGCTATTGGTACTGTTTTTTAACATAAAGTACACTTTGACAGCTGACACATTGTTAGTGAAAAATGGTTTTTCTACTCAGAGCATTTCATTGAAAGACATCACCCGTATCACTCCTACCAGTAGTACTTTATCTGCTCCAGCACTGTCCTTAGATAGGATTGAGATAAAATATGAAGGTGGTAGCATAGTGATATCACCAAAAGACAAAATTAGGTTCTATCATGCAATACAAGAACGTGTGCCAGCATTAAAAACTGATGATAATAATGGGCTGATAAAGAGTTAGCCTATAGATCGATGCGCTATACAGGAGTCGAACTTCAAGATAGAACTTCAACGTATATAGGCTGATCATATAATTCAAGGCTATTGAGATCATGCACTACCTCACCGTTCCTATTCTTGTGAAAAGTGAAAGTTGCAAAACTCCCAATCTCATCATTTTGAAAACCTATTGTTATATTAACGCTCTCTAAAGGGAAATACATAAGCCACTTTTTCTTGAATTTATTAGAAAATATGATGGACTGGATAAACGGATCTTGGTCTGTAAAATCTTCAATATGAAACCTATTGGTCGAAACTTCATAACCCGAAAAATCAGTAAACTCTCTTTCAATCTCATGTTTTTTAATTGAACAGCGAGCATAGCTTGAAGGGAATGTTTTTTCTAGAAAAACGCAGTCACCTATCGGTAAAAACCCTTCTTTTAAGATAAGGTCTAACTCCTTATCTAATGTGCCTTCTCGTATTTCACTTTCATTAATATCTAAAAACTCTTTCATCAGTAGATTGGTGTAAATCATAGCTTTGCCCTAAATGTCATATTAATCCAGTGCTGGCTTTAATTTTCTCTATTTCAGATAAAGATAATTGAGTCATAGCTATGATACATAACTCTTTACTATTATTAAAACCTACTACTAATCTATCATTTATAATATACGACTCCACTTTGCAATAACTAATTGAAAACCTTACAGATATATAGTTATTTCCTAAATCGAGATAAAGATCTGAATCAAGAGTATCTATAAAAGAGCTATCTAAGCACTTATTTGATTTTGTAATATCAAAAATTACAATACCTTTAGTCAGTGAATAGTCAGGAATTTTAAAAGAACTATTAAGTCTCTTAATATTTTCTCTTTTAATCACTGTCAAGGTACAACTGCTCATTACACCCTCTTCCGCATTAACTCCAATTTCGAGCAATGACCTTTTTCCATCACCGTATCTAAAATATGATTTTTGAAAGTTTGGCTTGCCGATATTTATATCAAAGGGAATATAGTCATCAAATTCGATGGAAACTATTTTATTATCATTGCTAATACTTTTGAACTTTAACAATTTATTCTCCTATTTATATAGCGTATACCCTAGCGGAACCAGCTATTTCACCCTTCAAACCTATTAATAGACCACTTAAAACAGACTGCTATAGTGGAACCACTTATATTAGACCGTGTTTGATGATTCATAAATAGCCATCATTCACAACAAAGTTACCCAATACTGCGTGACACACTTCGAGTGTAGCAGTTTTATATAAGAGATCTATTAATAAGCGATTTATCCGCCATCTCATTGGCCATCAATAGTGCTTGGTATAAGCTGGTCGCACTTGCGCCGTCGCGCCCTGCTAAATCAAGCGCCGTACCGTGATCGACGGATGTTCGAATATACGGCAACCCCAAGGTAAGATTCACCGTATCACCAAAACCATGCGATTTAAGCACTGGCAAACCCTGATCATGATACATAGCAATCACCGCATCGCAATTCGCCAAATGTCTGGGTGTAAATAACGTATCTGCTGGCATCGCCTCTGATATATCGACGCCCGCATCAACAAACTCACGCAATACGGGATTGATAATTTCAATCTCCTCGACGCCTAAATGTCCGCCCTCGCCTGCATGTGGATTAAGACCGCAGACTAGTATACGCGGCTGCGTTAAACCAAATTTCTCGCGCATATCGTCAATGACAATTTGCACCGTTTGGCGTACATTATCAGCGGTGATAGCAGTAGGTATGTCTTTCAATGCTAAATGTGTGGTAACAAGCGCCACTTTCATGGCTTGATTGGCGAGCATCATCACGACTTTCTCACAGCCACTTTGCTGCATAAAAAACTCAGTATGACCACTAAACATGGTGCCATCGAGCAGTTTAATATCAGCATCTATCAGTGCAGATTTTTGCAATGGCCCTGTGACGATAGCAGCAACTGTTTTGTTGGTTGCTAACTGATGGGCGATGTCCAATTGCTTGGCAACCATGGCCGAATTACGAGTATTAATTTTTCCGCAGACAACTGGTTCAGCACAAGGGGTATTCAGCAGGATAAAAACATGATTGTCATTATTATTGTCATCAATAGTTTGCTGTGACATCTGCTCTAAAAAGTCATCGGCTGCGATGTCTAAATCGACAGCTTGCCAAAATGGACAGCTCTCGAGCACGCCTGCTGTTACCAGCATATCAGCGCGCTTTTGCATCGCTGTGCTATCGGCAGTAACCCAGATTGGGCGTTTAAAATCTTGCAATTTACCCTCAGCTGCTAATAGCAGCACAACATCCATCCCAATACCAGTAGGCTCACCGGTTGTGATTAATAATGGTAGTCTTTTTTGCATAGTAAAATATCCTAGTTTGATATTAAGAATATGATTTTATTGTATTTATTATTATAAAAACGAGCGTTTAAGATGGTCTAAGACATCGCAAACTTTATGTCATAGCAGATGGCATTTTTATAGATAGTTACTTATAGCAGCCGAAAAAACGGTAGAATGTGTTAAACTTTCGCCTTTCATTGTAGCATTTACCAGCAAGCGCTGAGACCACCTTTTGGTACTTCTCTCGTAGAGGTATGTCGCGCTTGCTTGGCTGTATCACTATTAAAATAAATACTGATAGCACACCGCTATTTATAATCTCTTATATACTTAATTTTATACCGACTTTTGACACATTAGGCATCCATGGCAGACAACGAAAAAACCGACGACTTACTCAATCAAACACCGCCGCACAATATCGATATTGAAAAGGCCTTGCTAGCGTCTTTGATGAGTATCGAAGAGGCATACGATAAGATTGCAGATATCGTCACCAAAGACGACTTTTATGCAGGGCGACATCAGTATATTTTTGATGCTATTGCGCATTTGGCGGCGGTCAACGAGCCTTATGATACGGTCATGGTACATGACTGGTTAGAAGCACAAAAACTACTCAAAGGTGCCGGTGGTGACAGCTACTTAGCCGATATTTTAAGTCAAAGTCCCGCCACCTTGTTTAACCTCACCGCTTATGCGCAGCGCGTGCGCGAGCTATCGACCTTACGCCAGCTGATTACTACTGGCAATGACATGCTGACCCTTGCCTATAATCCCAAAGACCAAACGGTAAGCGATATCTTGGACAATGTTGAGGCAAAAATATTTAGTATTAATGAGCAACATAACAAACGCGCAGAACAGCGTGGCCCTGTTGGCATTACCTCGGTATTGACCAATGTTATTGATAAAATCCAAGAATTAAAATCCAATCCTGACGGCATGATAGGTTTGCAAACCCCATTCGTCGAGCTAAACAACAAAACCCAGGGCTTGCAGGCAGGCGATTTAATTATCGTCGCCGCACGTCCTTCTATGGGTAAAACCACTTTTGCGATGAACTTAGCAGAAGGGATTTTATTTAACGAAGATTTACCCGTGGTAGTGTTTTCGATGGAGATGCCAGCAGAATCTATCGTCATGCGTTTGCTATCTTCATGGGGCGCGATTAATCAGACGCACCTGCGTTCTGGGCAAATGAATGAAGATGAATGGGCAAAAATGATGAACGCCATTCAGCATTTGCAGTCTAAGCATTTATACATTGATGACAGTACTGCCCTGCCGCCCTCTGAGCTACGTTCGCGCTGCCGCCGTATCGCTAAAAATCATGATGGCAAACTTGGCGCTATCATTGTCGATTATCTACAGCTGATGAAAGTGCCTAATCTTGATGGCAACCGTGTTGGAGAAATCTCCGAGATTTCTCGTAGCTTAAAAGCTTTGGCTCGTGAGCTTGAATGTCCGGTTATTGCCTTATCGCAGCTTAACCGTAGTCTAGAGAACCGTCCTAATAAGCGCCCTATCATGTCGGATTTGCGTGAATCGGGTGCGATTGAGCAGGATGCCGATTTGATTATGTTTATTTATCGCGATGAGGTTTATAATGAAAACTCAGACCACAAAGGCGTGGCTGAAATCATTATTGGTAAACAGCGTAATGGCCCTATCGGCACCATACGCTTGGGTTTTGAAGGGCAATTTACCCGCTTTATCAACCTGACGCCAGAATATTATCAAAACGTCAGCTTTGAAAATGATGAGTAATGAGCTTGATAAGTAATAAACAAAACGAACGATACGCTTAATAAGCGATTATCAATAAAAAATAGCCAGTGCGTCATCAGCTCAGTTGATGACGTACTGGCTTTATTGCTTTACCACATGACTAATAACACCATTTGTTTAATGAAACCGTTTTACTAATAAAAATAACTTTGCTAATAAAGAAGGCAATTATGCGCACCATCACAATCAAACCAGCTGCCATTACCCATAATTTGGCTCAAGTTAAAAAACTGGCACCGACGGCTAAAGTCCTTGCTATGGTTAAAGCCAATGCCTATGGTCATGGCGTAGCCGCTATCCTGCCAGCATTACAGCAAGCTAAACCACAGGCAGATGGTATCGGCGTCGCCACCTTGATAGAAGCCTTGGAAGCTCGTCAATTGGGTTGGGATAAAACCATTGGTCTAATCGAAGGCGCATTTACTAAAGATGAATGGCAGCTGGCGATAGAGCATGATATTAGCTGCGTGATTCATCATGAGCCGCAATTAATATGGGCATTAGAAAACACCCCACCTGCTACCAGTGCCACCCGTGTGGTTTGGCTTAAATACAATACTGGCATGAACCGCTTAGGGTTTAATGACCAAACCCTTATTCCAGCAGCCAAACGTCTGCATGAAGCCGGTTATCAGTTGGTTTTGACCACTCACTTTGCCAATGCCGATGACCGCGCTCATCCTCTAAACGCCATTCAAATCCAGCGCTTTAACGACATGCTGCAGACCCTAAAAGAAACGGTGAGTAGCGATGTAAAAGGCTCATTGTGCAACTCAGCGGGTATCGTCAATTTCCCCGAGCATCATCACGATTGGGTACGTCCGGGCATCATGCTCTACGGGAGTACGCCTGTTATTGATAAAAGTGCGCGTGATTTGGACTTACAGCCAGCGATGGAATTTAGCGCGCAGATTATCGCTCTACAAACGGTCAACGCCGGTGATAGTATTGGTTATGGCAGCCGCTGGACTGCGATGCAAGATACCAAAACGGCTTTGGTTAGTATCGGTTATGGTGATGGCTATCCACGGGTGGTGAGTGACAACGCTTATGTTTCTGTTATTGATGCTATAAATCGTCAAAGCTATCCATGCGCGGTAGTCGGACGAGTGGCGATGGATATGATCGTCATTGATGTCAGCACTGTTCCAGAAAGCGTGGCTTTAGATAGTAAAGTGATACTTTGGGGTGATGCGCCGCACGTCGATGAAGTCGCCGCCCATGCTGAGACCATTAGCTATGAGTTGCTATGCCGCCTAAGCGCTCGTCCAAATCGGACCATAGCAAAATCATAATTAATAGAGTTTAATGTAATGATGGTTTGAGAGAAGAATGAAGCAATGCAACACTGCAGCACTGCTGAATCACGGCAAATTGGACATTTACATTAAGCCCAATTGCGCTATACTAAAAGTTTGTTGTCACACCAGTATACGCACTGACGCGATGCTATTAAAAAATGACAACGTATCATTTTTCATCGACTGCGATCGACTGCTAGGATTACTATGAGTTTGCGCCATTTTTTGACCCTATCTGATTTAACCAAACAAGAACTAGAAAACTTAATCAAACGCGCGAGCGAACTGCGTAAGATGCAACACGCCGGCGAGATATATCAGCCCTTTGTTGGTCGGACGCTTGGTATGATATTTGAGAAATCATCCACCCGTACGCGTATCTCCTTCGAGACTGGCATGGGTCAGTTTGGCGGTAATGCTATCTTTTTATCGCCAAATGACACCCAACTTGGCCGTGGTGAGCCTCTAGAAGATTCCGCTCGCGTCATCTCGAGCATGGTCGATATCATCATGATTCGCACCTTTGGGCACGAAAAAGTTGAGACCTTTGCGAAATATTCCAGTGTACCGATTATCAACGCGCTCACTGACGAATTCCATCCCTGCCAGCTGCTTGCTGATATGCAGACGTATTATGAGCATCGCGGTAGTATCGAAAATAAAATCGTCACTTGGGTTGGTGATGGCAACAATATGTGTGCCTCCTACATGCAAGCGGCCAATCAGTTTGGCTTTGAGCTACGTGTAGCAGCCCCTTATGGTTTTGAGCCTGACCCTGAGCTGATGAAACGCTTCTCGCATTGTGTCAGTATCGTTGAAAACGTCCAAGAAGCGGCGAAAGATTCAAACTTAATTGTCACCGACGTCTGGGCCAGTATGGGGCAAGAGTCTGAACAAAATACCCGTGCGCGCCGCTTTGCTTCTTATCAAGTGACGCCATCACTACTCGATAAAGCCGACCCTGAAGTGGTGTTTATGCATTGCTTGCCAGCCCATCGCGGCGAGGAAATATCTCATGATATGCTAGATGATCCGCGCTCTGTGGTATGGCATGAAGCCGAAAACCGCTTACATGCGCAAAAAGCTTTGATGGAATTTTTATTAAAAGACAAAATTAAGCTGCCTGCCTAAAAACAGGCTGGTAAAGAGCATAACGTGAAATATTGATAAACCAGCACGTCTAAAAATAACACGTACAAAAAAAGGCAGAGCATATTTATAGTGCTCTGCCTTTTTATTGTTTACGGCTTTATTTAGCGATAAGTTATAGCATTAAATTCTGTCAATAATACATTAGCGCGTTAAAGTCATCACTCCATTACTGCCCGCTTTTAATAAGACATCGGCTTGATTGGCAGCAAAGATACCATTACAGACTACCCCAACGATATTGTTTAATTGCTGCTCAAGCTCTAGTGGGTTACTGACATCTAAGTCATAAGTATCTAAAATCACATTGCCATAATCGGTAACGAAATCTTCACGATATACTGGCTCAGCGCCCAAACGGGCTAATTGCCTTGCCACATACGAGCGCGCTTGTGGCAGCACCTCTATCGGTACTGGAAATTCGCGTCCCAACCATTCAACGCTTTTGCTTTCATCAACCATACAGATAAACTTATTGGATGCTGCAGCGACAATTTTTTCACGTGTGAGCGCGCCGCCGCCACCTTTAATCAATTGCAAATGCTCATTTACCTCATCAGCACCATCGATATAGACATCAAGCTGACCGGCAAAGTTTAAATCGACAATTTCGATACCAAGGGCACGAAGTTTATCTTCGGTGACCTGTGAGCTTGCAACCGCGCCAGCAAGCCTTAATGTCGGCAACAACTCAATCAAACAGTTAACCGTACTGCCCGTCCCCACTCCAAGTATCATGTCATCTTCAATATAGCTTAGGGCAGCTTTGGCTGCAGCTTGCTTTTGTGCTTGCTGATCACTCATCATAAATCCTTGGAAAAATAAACGTCTCACTCTAAAAGAGCTAAAATGATAAAAGAGGTAAAATGCGCGCTTATTATAACCGATGGCTTTAGGCGATGTTAGCGTAAAACCCATTCTAAATACTCATTGCCCCTTCTCAGAGCCCATACTTACTTTAATGTATTGATGGCTTGACCTTTAACCTTCAAAAAAACTCCCTATAAAATTTGCAATTGTGTCTTGCAAGATAGTGAAAATCAGCATAGGCTAATCTATTTCGTTTTTGTGCTGATCTATACTGGTTTATAGTTATTTATAGCGGCTAATTTATAAACACTGACTTTATAGCCATTTGCACTTCTTTTATTCATCTTCACTCTGTTTAGGAATTATTATGCTGTCACATTGGGTACGAGCCATCTTGCAAGCCACCGTCTATGACGTTGCCATTCAAACACCACTTGAAGCTGCACCCAAGCTGACCCAACGTTTTGCTAATGATATTCGATTTAAGCGCGAAGACCTGCAACCAGTAAAATCTTTTAAATTACGCGGTGCTTATAACCGTATTAGCCAATTGAGCGATGAGCAAAAAGCGCGCGGCGTCATTTGCGCCTCAGCGGGCAACCACGCCCAAGGCGTTGCTTATTCAGCGCGTAAGCTTGCCCTAAATAACATCATCGTCATGCCAACCACCACCCCTGATATTAAAGTAGATGCCGTTAGAGCACTCGGCGGTAATGTTGATTTGTATGGCGATAGCTTTGATGAAGCCAACCGTTATGCAATCAATCGCGCTGAGACTGAGGGTTTAACCTTTATTCCGCCTTATGATGATGAATTGGTCATTGCAGGACAAGGCACCATTGGTCTGGAATTAACCCAGCAATGGCGCAACATGGATTATGTATTCGTTGCTGTGGGTGGTGGCGGTTTGATTTCTGGCGTCGCAGCATTCTTGGGTGAGGTCGCGCCGCACGTCAAAGTCATCGCTGTAGAAGCAGACCAATCAGCTTCATTAAAAGCGGCACTTGAAGCAAATGAGCGAGTCACGCTTAAGCAAGTCGGTCTGTTTGTCGATGGTGTTGCAGTCGCTCAAATTGGCGAGCTACCTTTTGATATTGTGCGTATGCAAAAAAGTGATAAATCAGGTCCTGTCGTCGAGCCTGAAGTGGTCACTTGTACCAACGACGAAGTCTGCGCGGCGGTGAAAGATGTTTTTGAAGAAAACCGCAGTATCGTTGAACCTGCTGGCGCTTTGTCCGTTGCAGGCATGAAAAAATATATCGAAGCCCATAACTTACAAGGTAAAAACTGCGTCGGTATCATTTGCGGTGCCAATATGAACTTTGACCGCTTGCGTTATATCGCCGAGCGTACTGAGATTGGTGAGAAAAAAGAAGCCATCTTTGGCGTGACGATTCCTGAGCAAACCGGCGCTTTCTTAAACTTCTGCCGTAGCTTACATGGCCGTAATATCACCGAGTTTAACTACCGTGCCGATAGCAAAAAATCACCAGATTCGATGGAACCTGCAGCAATCTTTGTCGGTATCGCCCTAAAAGAAGGCGACAAAGAGCGTCAAACGATTAGCAGTCAATTGGCAGCCGATGGCTATGAAGCACACGACTTAACCGATGATGATATCGCCAAATCACATATCCGTTATCTGATCGGTGGTCATGCGCATGTCGAAAACGAGCAATTATTCAACGTAGTTTTCCCTGAACGTCCGGGCGCATTGCTGACTTTCTTAGAGAAACTTGGCGACGACTTTAATATCACCTTATTTCATTATCGCAATCATGGCGCTGCTGAAGGTCGCGTGCTGGTCGGTGTGCAAGCCTCTGAGGGCAACTCTCGCCAACTACAAGATGCGCTTCTTGATATCGGCTACGACTGCACTATGCTCAATGACAATATTGGCTATCAGTTGTTTTTAAAATAATCAAAGCAGAAGTAAACTTTCATTTATCAATGCGGTTTTTTAGCAATTAGAAAACCGCCTCTGGTGCATCAATAATGACTATTCACTTATAGCATTGATTCATTTGTAGTGATTATTACTAGGTGGTAAGCCGTGATTCAAAAGATAGTGATATTTGTATTATTACTGGTTTTAGCACTAGTAGGTTATAAGATGTTGCAACCTAAAACCATGACTAGCAATCCTACCACTGATGTTGCAGCTGATACTTCAGCTGCCGCTGCTTTCACCTCGACTGACTTGGATGACATACCGCCAACGTACGTCGATTTAGGCACAGCTTCAGATGCAACATCAATTCAGGCAGTAAACCCCGTATTAACGTCACAACCAGTATTAACGCCTAAACCAACAGCACCAAGCTTTTCTTGTGATGGCAGGCAACATTGCTCTCAGATGACCTCATGCGCAGAAGCAACCTACTTCCTACAACACTGTCCTAATACAAAAATGGATGGTAACTATGACGGCATCCCTTGTGAGCAGCAGTGGTGTAAATAGTTTTATATCAAGCATAAATTGAGAACATCATGTGTCGCGGTATTATTAGCTTTAGACTGTCTATCGATTCGATACAAGCTCAGTTTAAATTGAGCCAAAATAAAAACGTCAAAAACATGAATGGTGTGATAAACGGTTTAGAGCAGTTAAATACTAACAGTGCTGTAGCAATGGCTGCTAAAGCTACCAATCAGAACAATGGCTAATTTCAGTTGTCCTTATTCACCATAAAAACCTATTTTGAAATACTTTAATCGCTTAACGCTCTTTTAATCAGTAAAAACAGCACCATTATTATCTTACGTTATTGATATCTATGAGGTTTTGATGAGTAAACACAATAAGAACCATAATCAGCCCGCACATAGCCAACCAGATGCCGTGCGCATGCGTCTTGATAAATGGTTATGGGCCGCTAGATTCTATCGCACCCGCACCCTTGCCAAAGAAGCCATCGAAAGCGGACGCGTCCACTATGCAGGGAGCCGCGTCAAAACCAGCAAAGAGATTGCCGTCGGGGATGAGCTCAGTATTCGCCAAGGCTCAGCAACCGCCATGACTGAGAAAACTGTGTTGGTTGAAGCACTAAGCGCACAACGTGGTAATGCGATTGCTGCCCAAGCGTTATATTCTGAAACTGAGGAAAGCGAGGAGCGCCGCGCTTTTTATGCCGAGCAGCGCAAACTTGCCAATCTTGCCCGTCCAGATAATAAACCCAATAAAAAAGAGCGGCGTGATTTACAACGCTTCAAACACAATCAAGACTAAATCGATTCTTAACATTTATATAGGCTATTGGGGTCGGCAGCTTGCTATTATTCATAGCCTAATGTGACCCTATTGTTTTACCTCTACCCTTGCCATTCAACGTATTAACCGTTACGCTGATAGCCAATTAATTTACTCGATAACATGCTAATAAACCGCATTAACCATGCTGGTCTTGATAGCATGTTTTTTTGTTGTGATAAAAGGTCATTATATGCCAATTAAAGCGTCTACTCCCTCCTCTGTTCTATTGGTTTGTTTGGGAAACATTTGCCGTTCACCGACCGCCGAAGAGATTTTTCGTCAGCAAGCAGCCATTGCAGGGCTGGCGATGAAAGTGGATTCGGCAGGGACTGGCGACTGGCATATTGGTCATGCGCCTGATGTACGGGCACAGCGCCATGCTAAAGCTCATGGTTATAACATTAATAAGCTGGTCGCGCGTCAAGTAAGCGCTGACGACTTTCGCAAATTTGATTTGATTTTGGCAATGGATGCGCAAAACTTAGCCGACCTGCAAGCCATTAAAGATAGCATCAGCGACACAGATGGCAAACTTGCCAAACTGGCGCTATTTAGTGAAGAAGATCCAACCTACGGCGGCGACGATGTACCAGACCCTTATCAAGGTGATGGCGACGCTTTTGAAGAAGTCATCGAACGTATCGAATCAAGTGCCCAAGCGTGGATTGAAAGTTGGAAAACTGCTTAGCAATAAAGCGCCATATTTCTGCTACTTTTATGCCGTGCATCCTTTATAATAAACTCCGCATGATTTCTTGTTTATTTGCCAGATAGGCTATGTTATGACCTCAGCTTTACGCCATGATTCGAATGCTCAACCTACGACATCGACTAATCTTGCGGTAAATGTACCACAGGCTAAGTCGGTCGATTTGTCCCATAGCAATACCATGGCATTGGCATGTGTGGCGGATGTGGTCGTGACGCTCACCGATGAGGCGCAACTTGATGCCTTTATGGCAAATTACGGAAAAGATGCAGAGCTTACTAAGCCCTTATTCGTACTTTCTGGCGGTAGCAATGTTTTATTGCCAGCGCATCTAGATGCGATTGTCTTACGTCCCCAAATGCACGGTATCACTATGACGGCGCAAACAGACAGTCATGTCGATATCGAAGTGATGGCCGGTGAAAACTGGCATGACTTGGTGATGTATACCGTGGCTCAAGGTTGGTATGGACTTGAAAACTTGGCATTGATACCGGGTCTGACGGGAGCGGCGCCTGTACAAAACATCGGTGCTTACGGTGTGCAATTAGAAGATTGCTTAGAGTACGTGCGTGCTTATCATCTGCCAACCCAAACTTGGCATCATCTCACAGCAGCAGACTGCCAGTTTGGCTACCGTGACAGCCTCTTTAAGCGTGCGCCTAATACTTGGCTTATCACTCGCGTGGGTTTTCGCTTACATACCGATGCCAATACAATCCTTGCTAGCTATGGCGATGTGCAGACGGTCGCGCAGCGCTATGCAGAGCAGCAAGGGCGCGTGCAGCCCGTACCTGCTGATGTCATGCAGGCGATTATAGATATTCGCCAACAAAAACTGCCCGATCCTAAACAGCTCCCTAATTGCGGCAGTTTTTTTCAGAATCCTATTATTCCTCAAGCGCAATTTATAGCGCTACAATCCGCTCACCCTACCATCGTTGGCTATCCAATGCCGGATGCCATGGTTAAGGTTGCGGCTGGCTGGTTGATTGAACAATCTGGTTTAAAAGGTGGCGGTTTAGCGCCGATTATGACCCATCAGCAGCAAGCCTTGGTGTTGACCAATCACAGCCCTTATCAAGCGACGCAAGCAGATGTGGCAAAGGCTCAAAATCATATTGCCAATATTGTCTCTGAGATATTTGCGATTGAATTATCACGCGAGCCAGTTTGGGTAAATGCTGACGGCTCTATTGGATTTGATGAGCATGTGGTCTAAACGATCATGGTCTAAGCGCTTATGGCGCTCTTACTTACGTTCAGCTGAGCGTATGATAAAGCTGTTTCGTATTATTAATGCCACCTTTTTACTGGGTTCAACGGCGGTTATTCTCGTTATCATCAGTTTATTTACCCCGCTATTTTCACAAGCAGTGATTTATCTCTTAGCCCATTTACCTTTACCAAAGATGCCGCCTGCCGCCATGAGCTCTCCACCGACCGCCTATGTGGTATTGGGCGGCGGTCTGACCAATGATAATAACAATCAAACCATCCTAAACAGTTATAGCCTCAACCGCGCCCGTACGGCGGCAACCGCCTATCATGATTTGCCACTACCTATTGTACTGAGTGGCGCTGAGGCGCCTTGGCTTGGTCAGTGGCTTATTGAACACGGTATTGATGGGCTCATCAGCGAAAATGCCAGTATGAATACCTGTGAAAATGCGCGTTTTACTGCTAAGCGTATTCCTCTATATCATGTGTACCTGATTACCGATAGCTATCATATGGCGCGGGCAAGGAGACAGTTTGCCCTAAACGGCATCAATAGTACCCCAATCAATGCGCCTTTACCGGTCAAACGCGATTGGATGGAACCAGCACAGAACTTGAGTCATTCGCGGCGGGCAGTTTATGAAGTCGCCGCCTACTTACGTGATGTGATACGCCCGCAAGCAAACTGTCGGCATGCTAAGGATGTGACCTCGCAGCAACTCTTAACCCCTAGAGGCAATGCCGTAAAAACGCCTACTGAATAACGCTTAGCTGGCATTTTCTGACCTAGTATTATTAAATTAGCATCATTAGATTAGTATCATCAGACGACTATTATTGCCCCATTATCCACTGTCTCACTTTTAGTATTTATAGAACATTTATAACACTTGCAATAAGTGTATAATATAAGAAACTGCTATTGAAGAGGTTTGCCATGCTCAGTATATTTTTATTAATTCCTTTAAGTTTAATGCTGTTCGTGGTCGCCATCTGGGCAATACGCTATGCGGTCAAATCAAACCAGTTTGAGGACTTAGATAATGCGTCACAGCGTATTATCTTGGATGACCGTCAAGAACGTCGGCAAACGATTCAAGCTCATACGCCTAGTGACGATATACCGCAAGCTGATGACACGGCAGACTCCAACAAAGCCGACGATTGAGTGCTACCGATTCACCTTTTACCGATATCGTCTTAATAAAGCAAATAGCTATCAATAAAATTCAAACATATAGCCTTCCATATCTCATTTATACGTGACTGCTTTTATCATTTTTTTAGATAAATGATAAAAATAGGCTCACGCTTTACTATTTTTAGGAGAGACTCCCCATGACCACAGCTTTACTTGTTGCGGCATTACTAATGGGATTTTTTGGTTCACCGCATTGCTTAGGCATGTGTGGCGGGCTAGTAGCAGCATTTAGTCTATCGATGAAAGACGTGAGCCCTGCTAAGCGCCGCGCTTTGATAGCCACCTACCACTTCGGGCGTTTAAGCAGTTACGCATTTTTAGGCTTGGTCGCCGGACTTGTGGGTACCACTGTTTTAGAGCCATTAATGAAAGGCAATAGTACGCCTCGTATCTTATTGGGCTTGGTATTGGTATTTGTTGGTGTCACGATGCTTGGCGCGCCATTTTTAACCAAGCTTGAACGTGTCGGCATGCGTTTTTGGCAGTATCTGAGTCCGCTACGCCAAAAAGTATTTCCACTTAATACCTTCCCGCGTGCTTTAGCGGCAGGGTTATTATGGGGGTTCTTACCTTGTGGTTTGGTTTACGGTGCGCTACTGATTGCCGTCGTTGCTCATAACCCATTGGGCGGTGCGGCATTGATGTTTGTCTTCGGTTTGGGGACAGTGCCGATGTTGGTTGCCACCCATGAAACGGTTGGTTGGCTACGTGAGAAAATTGGACGCCTACGTTTAAGGCAAATTAATGGCGCTATCATGGTTTTATCGGGGTTAGCGGTGGTATTTATCCCTATGATAATGGCTAGCATGCATGGTGGACACGGCGGCGCGGGGCATGGAAATGCACAAATGAGTCATGGCAACCACTCTGCTATGATGACTGATAGCAATGATTCTACGGTAACGGCAACTACAACTGTCCATCATGATATGAGCAACATGCAGCACGAGATGGCACCCGCTACGGATAGCACGATGGATCATAGTATGCAAAATATGGAACATAGTGCAGATAACAGCATGAATCACAACATGGACAATATGCCAGATGAGCAAGACATGAATAGCCATCATCGTGAAGCTATAATAGAATCTTCTCAATAACAGCATAAAAGTCATTATTGACTTATAAGAAAAGCCCTTAACATCACCATGACGTTAAGGGCTTTTTTATGCAGCAAGGTTAGTAAAACTGTTTGCTCAATAATAATTATCAAAGCAAGATTGGTTGTACTATTATTCCTGCCACTGCTCAAGGCTAAACTTGGTATCTAAATGCTTCTCTAATGCTGGGATATTAAAGGCATCATCTTCACTGACGAAGCTAATACTGATACCGGTTTGTCCCGCGCGTCCAGTACGTCCGATACGGTGTACGTAATCATCCGGCTGATCTGGCAAGGTATAATTAATCACATGGCTGACATCATCAACATGAATACCGCGTCCTGCCACATCGGTTGCGACCAACACAGAAGCATGACCATCTTTAAAGCGTTGCAGATATTTTTCGCGCTTTTGCTGAATCACATCGCCTGATAACATGACGATTCTATGTCCCTGACGCAGCTTATGATACAAGCGCTTAACCTGATCTTTACGGTTGGCAAAAATAATCACCTTCTCGACTGTGCTATCAGTGATGATACGTTCGACCGCTGCTAGTTTTTGATCTTCGGTTAATAAGTAAAAATGCTGATCGACCAATTCACTGGTCTTATGCTCAGGCTCAATCTCTACAAACTCTGGCTCATGCAACCAGCGGTAAGCGAGATTCATCACATCTTGGTTAAAGGTGGCAGAAAATAACAAGCTTTGACGATCAGTATTTGGCGGCATACGACCAACCAAGCGCTTGATATCTGGGATAAAACCCATATCGAGCATACGATCGGCTTCATCTAACACCAACACTTCGACGCGATCTAGATAGACCATGCCTTTGTGCATTAGGTCAATCAAACGACCTGGAGTGGCAATTAAGATATCCACATATTGGCGCTCAAGCTCATGCTGCTGGGTTTCATAATTGGTGCCACCCATGATACACACGCTGTGTAGCGAGGTATATTTGGTCAAAGCAATACAGTCGTCAAATATCTGCTGGGCAAGCTCACGGGTTGGCGCCATAACAACGGCACGTGGCTCACCTAAATAACGTTCTTCATCGGCAGCAAAAGGACGTTTCAGTAACGCCTCCATAATGGTCAGTAAAAACGTTGCCGTCTTGCCAGTACCCGTTTGCGCCTGTCCGATGGCGTCTTGATTTGCCAATGTATGCGGTAATATCTGTGCTTGAATGGGCGTCAATTCAGTAAAACCTAAATCACTTACGGCACGTAAGGTAGGGTTTGATAACGGCAAATCCGTAAACGTCTTAAAAGTACTCAAAAAAATATCCTTGTGTGTGAATCGCTTGTCTATTATTAATAAATAAAAGCTTAAATGAAGAAAAGCTCATGATAAGCGTTGGTTTTATAATACGACTGTCTGTTGTGAATAGGAAACATTGTGATTAGAAGCTACTACTTAAAAAAGCCCAGTCCGTAATCTCTAATCAGGCAATCTATAAAACTCATAAGCATAAAAAAGCCAAGCCCAACGCCTAAACTTACCAAATATGCTGCGTTCAACTCAACATAGGTAAGACAAGACGGGCTTGACTCAGTAGTATATCAGTAGTTTGGTCAGACATTATAGCTGAACGGCGCTAATGACTGTAGCGATTACTCTTCTACTTTTCTGACTTCTTCAGCTTGCAGGCCTTTATCGCCTTCTACCACACTGAACTCAACCTTTTCGCCATCTTTTAGAGAGCGATAACCATCACCTTGGATTGCGCGGAAATGGACAAAAATATCTTCGCCGCTATCACGTTGAATGAAACCAAAGCCTTTTGAGTCATTAAACCACTTAACGATACCTTGCTCACGAGCTGACATAATATTACTTCCTAAAAAGTCACTTAACCCCAAATTCCTTTGCGAGATTGCATATAAACGGGGTTTAAGATTATGAAATCAAAATGTAAGAGTACTACTCTACATACCATCATCTGCACATAAAGCGTGTTATTACCCTCTTTATGATGCAGCCTATAGTAAAATTACTATGGTCGGTATAGGTTCATATCAAAATTGCTTTATGCACTTTAATAATTAACCTAACTGACATTAGCAACAAATAGGTAATATTTGTTGCGTAAAAAATATCATAGCACGGGTTTTTAGCAACATAAAGACTTTTAACACGATTTTTAGCCCCTAGGATAATTTTTCATGTTATTTTTTATTACATGGCTGCCAAGCTGTTATGATAAAAGGATAAGCGCTTATCTATTCGACTAGTCTTACTATTCGGCTAGTTTTACTCTTCGGATAACTTTACTCTTAAAACCTTACAGCAAAGTTATCTTATACGGCCCTACTATTGACCCATAGCGATAACGATAACAATACTTATAAATAAAATACCACTTTATAAAGATAGAGACTATTATGACCACACCTTCTCAGTCAACAGTAACCGACAAAACCTCTAATCAAGAAACTCTTATAAGTTCAAATGACATAAGTTCAAACAATATAAGTGCAAACGCTAAAACGCATAAGCTGTTACTTATCAATGGCGTTAATTTAAATTTATTGGGTAAACGTGAACCTGAAATTTACGGTCATACAACCCTTGCTGATATTGAAAAAAATTTGGTCGCACGTGCAGCCAAATATGGCATTGAGCTGATTTGCATTCAATCAAACCATGAAGGCAAGCTTGTCGATGAGATTCAACATTATGGTCTGTTAGCAGAGTCAGCAGCGCAAGTAGATGCGATTATTATCAATCCTGCTGCCTTTACTCATACTTCGGTTGCGATACGGGATGCATTATCGGCGACACAAAAACCCTTTATAGAAGTGCATTTGTCCAATGTTCACGCCCGTGAATCGTTCCGGCAGCATTCTTATTTTAGTGATATAGCGGTCGGCGTTATCTGCGGCTTAGGGCATTTAGGCTATCAGATGGCATTAGATTATTGGCTGACTCATACTTATGATTTGAAGTTAGACAGCTAATGATTTATCACTTGATGCTTGTTATTGAAACCCTATTTATCAGCCAATAAAAAACCGTCATACTGTTAAGTTATAAGCGACAATCTATAACTTATAAGCAGCATTAAGATACGCATACTGTTGCTTTTGGCACATTTTTTGGCACACTAGTTAAACAGCAATCCTTTGCTTAAAATAATAACATTGGGGCTTAGTAAATAAACCCACTATATGGTGACATGAATGGCAAAATCGTCCGGAAAACGCTTTATGAAACTCGCTGGCATGACCGCCAGTATTGCCGGAAAAGCTGCAAAAAACTCATTAAAGCATCTCTCAAGTGACGAAGAAAAACGTCTACAAGCGCGCTCAGAGCTGATGCAAGATGTCGGTGTTCAGATAGCTGAAACGCTTGGCGAAATGAAAGGCGCAGTCATGAAAGTGGGTCAAATCGCCTCGCAATATAAAGACGTGTTTCCGCCGGAAGTTGCCACCGCTTTAGAGAAGCTGCAAAAAGATGCACCGCCGATGCCGTATGCGCAGATACGTGCCCAAGTTGAACGTGAGCTTAACGCACCAGTTGCTGAGTTATTTACTGAATTTGAAGAAGCACCCTTTGCCGCCGCCTCAATCGGGCAAGTGCATAGAGCCGTTTTGCCATCTGGACAAAGGGTGGTGGTAAAGGTTCAATACCCTGATGTCGATGAGAACTGTGATAGCGACCTGAAGCAAGTACGCATGGCGCTAAAAATCGCCGGCGTGCTCAATATGAGTAAACAATTACAAGAGCAGTTATTTAACGAGATTCGCCAAAGCTTGCATGATGAGCTCGACTATATTAAAGAGGCGCACAACCTCCAAGTATTTGGTGCGTTTCATGCAGAAGACGACGGTCTTATTATTCCTAAAGTGATTGGTAGTCATTCATCTAGACGGATTTTGACCTTAACCGAAGAGATGGGTGAAACGCTCACGGTCGCCGCGACGTGGGATAATGCTATTAAGCAAAAAATTGCTGAGCGCCTGTTCCATTTTAGCGCAGGGCAACTATTTGGTTTATACCGCATGCACTGTGACCCACATCCTGGCAACTTTGCTTTTCGCACCGATGGCAGTGTGGTCGCTTATGATTTTGGCGGAATTCGCAGTTATAGCCATAGCGAAGTACAATTATTTCGCCGTTTTGCCAAGCATGCTTTAAAGGGTGACGTGACCGCGCTTGAGCAAGATTTAATCGCCCTAGACATTCGCCGTGATGACGAGAAAGTTGTGCCGGGTGAGTTTTATCAGAAATGGCTAGAGATTGGCCTTAAGCCTTTATCCGTAAAGCCTTATCAAGAAGGTGCATTTGATTTCGGTAGCAGCCAGACCCATCACGAAGCCATCGCCCAAATGCGTACTTCTTTAAAGTATTTTGGTCAGTTTCAGCCATCAGCGACGACGATGATGCTTGACCGTACGATTTCGGGTCAGTATTGGAATTTGGTCAATCTGGGTGTGGTGATAGATTTGTCACCACTGGTTGCTGAATATATAGACTATTAAAACTTAGAAGCCCGATAATTTTAAAAAACCATATAATTCGCGTTAATAAACACTAAACATGCAGAGCATGACCGCAGCGATCGCAGAAATCCGCTCCTACGGCGTGGCCGAATTTTCCACAGTTTGGACAGGCAATAGGATTGAGCTGTGGACGCATATTACGTGCCAGCTCAGCGGTAAAGATACCCGTCGGTACGGCAATAATCGCATAACCGGTAATCATGACCATAGATGCAATTGCTTGCCCGATGGGCGTTTTTGGTGACATATCACCATAGCCAGTGGTAGTAACCGTTACCACCGCCCAATAAATAGAGATTGGGATACTGGTAAAACCATTTTCTGGCCCTTCTACCACATAGACGACCGAGCCAAAAATAGTCACCAGCAATACCAAGGATAAGAAAAATACCGTGATTTTCTGCTGGCTGGTTTTAAGTGCTGAGGCAAGAAAACCCGCTTGCTGCATATAAGTGTTGAGCTTGAGCACGCGAAATATACGCAAGATGCGTAGTATGCGAATCACGAGTAAATACTGTACACCACCAAATATTAAGCTTAAATAGCTTGGCAATACCGACAATAAATCCACTATCCCAAAGAAGCTAAAGGTATAACGAAAGCGATTGGGCGCTGAAAATAGCCTTAAGATATATTCAATGGTAAACAAAATGGTAAAAAACCATTCTGCATAGCGAAATATGGTGCCATATTGCAAACGCATGTACAGCACACTATCTAGCATCACTACGCCGACACTGGCCAAAATCGCAATCAGCAATACGATATCAAACAGCTTACCCAAACGGGTATCCGTGCCTTCGATAATAATATGAATGCGGTTACGCAAATGAGTAATGGCTTCGGCAGTTGGTTGCTTCATAGAGTCAATAAAGTCACAAGATCAATGGTTATATAGAACCGAACGTTTTAGGCTGGCATGGACAAGCTAAGGTTGGTCAAAATGCGCTAAAGTGGTTTATAATATTGCAAATATTGTTGCTCTCGACCGTCATCGTCAGAATTGATGATGGGTCAAAATATAGAAAATAGCAGTGTAGCAAAAAAGCGCACCAAACGACATACAAATCGTTAACTGGCTGATAGGTCTATTACACTGCATTAACAGCACAATCATATAATAAGAATACCTCATCAGGTATAAAAAGTTGTTACTGATGTATAGTCCTAACAACTTTTTTATCCGCACTATAAATAACACGTAAAACTTAAGGATGTCATATGGCAGGCCATTCAAAATGGGCAAATATCAAACACCGTAAAGCCCGTCAGGATGCGGTAAAAGGTAAAGTCTTTACCAAAATTATTCGTGAAATTGTTTCTGCTGCCAAGCAAGGTGACCCCGACCCTGATAAAAACCCGCGCTTGCGTGCCGTTATCGAAAAAGCACTGTCAGTCAATATGACACGAGATACCATTAATCGCGCGGTTGCTCGTGGTACAGGCGGCGATGACAATGATAATATGGATGAGGTCAGCTACGAAGGCTATGGTGTCGGCGGCGTCGCAGTATTGGTCGAAACCTTGACTGATAACCTGAACCGTACGGTCAGTGAAGTGCGTCATGCTTTTACCAAAAACGAAGGCAACCTTGGCACCTCAGGCTCAGTGGCTTATCTATTTACCAAGCGCGGCGAAATCACCTTTAACGATATCAGCTTAGAAGAAGAAGTTATGCTGACGGCCTTAGACGCTGGGGCACTTGATATCGAAAACGACGGCGAGTCACTACTGGTCATCACTGAATGGGAAAGTTTCGGTCAAGTCAAAGATGCGCTCAATGCGGCAGGTCTGGTCTCTGACAATGCTGAAGTGACTATGTCGCCATCTACCAGCGCTGAGATAGACAACGTTGAAGATGCCGAAAAAGTCATCAAGATGATTGATATGTTAGAAGATATCGACGATGTGCAAGAAGTCTATAGTAATGTGACTTTTTCAGATGAGGTTATGGCGCAGCTTGAGCAGTAGTTCGAGCAATAGTTTCTAAGCAATATAACCATTTATCAACACCTTATTGATTATTAATAAAAAGGCGAAACATATTTAATGTTTCGCCTTTTTTAGTGTTTAAGCGCGGGTGATGAGCACTTTTTCCATGCTAAGTTTTGTAGCTCACTCCTTCCAGCGCTAACAAATACGCTTTCTTGTCTAAGCCGCCTGTATAACCACCCAGCTTACCATCGCTGGCAATTACTCGGTGACAAGGAATGATGATACTAAAGGGGTTTTTACCATTGGCATTAGCAACCGCACGAAAGCCTTTAGGATTACCTACGCGCTGCGCCAGTGTGGCATAGCTAATCGTTTCACCATGCTTGATGCCTTGTAACGCCCGCCATACCTGTTGTTGAAACTCAGTTCCTAAGCTTATATCTAATGGCAAATCAAATACTTGACGCTTACCCTCAAAATACGTGATTAATTGCGCTATCGCTTCTATAAGTAGCGCTTGAGCAGGCACGTCTTTGCTTAGGCTATTTTGAGCGATAAAGGTAAAATCTTGATCGACAAGCCCATAATGCTTTTTAAGTTTAGGAATGGATTTTGAGCTGTGCCAAGAATCGCCCACCTGCAGCCAATTGACTTCGACCAGCTTAGGGCTGCTGCTATGCGCACTAGCAATCAGTGCTAACTGGTGCGACTCAACAGCTGCGATGGTGACTATCATGATTTTTCCCTCTAAACACTCATATTTTTAACGCTTAGTTATTCATTGAAAAAACTACCAAGTACTACTCTTTATCGTCAGTCTCAAATAGCGCGGCGACAAACTGTTTTGGACTAAAGGCACGCAAATCATCAATCGACTCACCGACCCCAATATAACGAATCGGCACATCGGAGGTTTCAGCGATATTAAAGACCACACCCCCTTTTGCAGTACCGTCTAATTTAGTAATAGTAATGCCGGTTAATGGTACGACTTTATTAAACAATTCCACTTGGTTAATCGCATTTTGACCCGTGCCAGCGTCGAGGACAATCATACCTTCGTGCGGTGCACTTAGATCGGCTTTACGCATGACGCGCACGACTTTTTCAAGCTCCGCCATCAGGTGGGTTTTATTTTGCAAGCGCCCTGCCGTATCAGCAATTAATACGTCGATATTTTTTGCTTTGGCAGACTGCATAGCATCAAAGATAACAGAGGCGCTGTCAGAGCCATGACCTTGGGCGACGACTGGAATGTTATTGCGTTCACCCCAAATTTGCAGCTGTTCAGTTGCCGCAGCACGGAACGTATCGCCCGCTGCCAACATCACTGATTTACCTTCACCTTGTAGACGCTTAGCAAGTTTACCAATAGTCGTCGTTTTACCAACACCATTCACGCCCACTACCAAGATAACAAAAGGCTTTTTACTGGTATCGATAACGAGTGGCGCAACTTTTGGCGTTAAGATATCGACCAGCTCAGTTTGCAAGGCTTTATATAATGAATGGGCATAAATCAAATCACCACGAGCGGTTTGCTCAGTGAGACTTTTGATAATACGATTGGTTGCATTGACACCGATATCAGCCACCAACAGCTGGTCTTCAACCTCTTCTAATAGCTCATCATCAATCTCTTTACCACCGATAAGGATACTGACCATACCTTCGGCAAGGTTTTTACGCGACTTACTCAGCCCCGTTTTCATACGATTAAACCAGCTGCCTTTTTTCTTATTTTCCTCAGTCTGTTTTGACTCTTGTGACTCTTCTGGCGCGGCTGATAGCTGCTGTATTTCGGTTTGTGCTTTATTTATAGCACTAGTATCACTAGTGGCAGATGTAGCGCTTGGTCTATCGCCCAGATGATCCTGCAAAGGCATGGTAGGAATGGTAGTTGTAGACTGCGATGGAACAGCATTTGTATTGGTATTCGCAGTAGCTTCTAAAGTGTTTTCAGATGGACTTTGTTTTTCTATCTCAACGATGGGCGTACCTAATGCCATATCCGCTGCATCACTCTTTTCTGCATCACTCTTTTCTGCATCACTCTTTTCTGTATTACTGCTTGCAACGCTGTCAGACGCATCGACGATGGGCACCGTTTGCGCTGGCAGACTGGGTAAGGTAATATCATCGTCATCCAAATCATCAAGACCGCCGTCAAGGTTGATGACCACACGATTGCTATTATTGGGATTATTCATAAGCTTGCCCTAAAAGTTATCATTATCAGTAATTTGTTTTAAAGTGATTTTTTTAAAGTAACTGTCTTTAAAGTGATTGTTTTTAAAATGGCTGTTTTAAAATGACTATGCCGCCCGCTTTTTATTACTTAACGGGCGATTATTTTTAGTCTAGTTTAGCATAATTCAAGTGGTGCTTAGCCTTTAGCATTGTAGAGCGCTGTCAAATTGTAAAAACGTGGCAATCCATAACAAACAGCCATGCCAAAAACCGTGCCAAACAGACTGCTTTAAACAAGACTAAAAATTATGCTAGCAATCATACTGTAAACCATACGCTGGTCTAAGCAAGTTTCGCTTAAGGTTTGGACACAAAAATCTGACCTTTGATAGGCCAAACTTCGCCTACTCTTAGCGAGCGCTAAACCGTTGTATTTTTTAATTTACTCAACCACTTATATTGGAAATGACCTATGTTATCACTATCGAATAACTATAAAAAAATGACCCAAATGGGCGCCGCCGTGCTTCTCGCTACCATTGCATTATCGTCAACAGGCTGTAGCACCACTCAAGAATTTAAGCCGACCGCTAGCGTCATGGTTGGGGCGCATAAGTCGTTATAACGGCTTTATGCTCATTATAAATACGTATATTACTAGACGCATTAACATACGCTCTTCTCATTCTATAAATCAGTTACTTATCAGCTGCCTTTTTATATAAGTAGAACCTATCATGTCATTGTCACTGCCTTCATTACTGTCTTTACCATCATCTGCTCACTCTCTACGCCTTGCCTGCGCTTTGGCTATGGCCACTACCCTTGCGGCTTGCCAAACCAGCGCGATTTCTTCGGCAAGTGAAGTTACTACAAATCAAAATACTACGACTACAGATGTGGTAAATAAAAACCAAACGCTTAAAGATGCTGAGCAATCTTCAGCGTTGACCATGGATATGTCTGGTCGCCATGAATACAAGCTCGCAAACGGTCTAAAGATAGTGGTCAAAGAAGACCACCGCGCGCCTGTGGTTATGACTCAAATTTGGTATCGCGTCGGGTCAGCAGATGAGCCACTTGATAAAGGTGGCATCTCCCATGTGCTAGAGCATATGATGTTTAAAGGCACCACTGATGTGTCAAGCGACGATTATGAGCGTTTGATTGCTAAATTTGGCGGCGTTAATAATGCCTTTACCAGTTACGACTATACTGGCTATTACGAGCTATTCCCTGCCAATCGTTTGCCGTTAGCTTTAGAGCTAGAAGCGGATCGCATGAAAAACTTAATATTTGATGACAAAGCGTTTGCCAAAGAGCATCAAGTGGTGATGGAAGAGCGTCGTCAGCGTACGGATGACAACCCCCTTGCCAAAGCTTATGAGTCCTTTCGCTTGCTGGCATTGCCGAACAGCCCGAAAGGTGAATCGGTCATTGGACCCATGAGCGAGCTTGAATCGATTACTCTTAACGATTTAAAAGACTGGTATAAAATATGGTACGCGCCCAATAATGCGACGTTGGTTATCGTCGGTGATGTGGAACCAACCGAAGTATTGGCGCAGGTTAAACGCTACTTTGGGGCGCTAAAACCAAGCGCGCTACCCAAGCGTCCTGCGGTCACTCAAAAGGGCTTTCGCGGTTATCAGCAAGTAGAATCTGAGCAAGCGGTGCAAGTGCCAGTTTTATTAATGGGTTATAACGTGCCCAGTCTGGTGAGCGCTGGTGCTAATAATGAAAAACAAGCCTATGCGCTATCACTTGCGCAAGATGTGCTAGACGGCGGTTTATCAGCACGTTTAGAGAGCAGACTGGTACGCGAGCAAGGTCTACTCACCACAGTTGGTACGTCTTACGATTTGCTTGATCGCGGCGATGGACTGTTTTTGATACAAGCAACCCCGCGCGAAGGCGTCAGCTTAGCGCAAGCACAACAAGCCATCATTAATGAGATTAATAAACTATCGACCGACCCGATTGCTGCCGATGAAATCGAGCGCGCCAAAACCAATACTGTCACCGGTTTGGTGTATGCACAGGACAGCATGGAAGGTCAGGCGCGTATGATTGGCTCACTGCAATCTATCGGTCTTGATGATAGGTTACTGGCCAAATTGCCAACCAAGCTTGATAGCGTAACGATTGCGGATATCCAAGCGGCAAGTAAAAAGTATTTGGTCAAAGACAATTTAACGGTGATGCATATCATCCCGCCTAAAGAGACTGCCGATAAAGATAAAGCTAGCCAAGATAAGATGAGCGAAGACACCGTTAATAAAAATGATGCTACTAAAGAAGCGGTAAGTAAAGCTAAATAACATCAACATGCTCTCTAGTTACCTTGGCAAAAACCCGATACTTATGACCTTATGAATAAGAAGAAAGACATGACTCAAATACCTTTTCTTAAGAAAACCAAATTCTCATCTAATGTTAAGCAGCTTCCTTATTTGAGTGCTTGTGCATTCTTTGGGATGATGACCTTGACTACTATCGCTCAGGCAGATATGGCGGGCGGCGAAGATGCTCGCACGCCGGCTGCCGCAGTCGATACTAGCGCGCCTATTGCCGCTTTAGCTAAGCTTAGTAGCCTTGATAATGCCAAACCTTTAGAAGTCACTGTTCCAAAGATTCAAACCTTTAAGACCAAAGCCGGTATTCCTGTGCTTTTTGTACCGACGACTACCTTACCCATTGTCGATATTGATTTGCGCTTTAACGCCGGTAGCGCACGTGATGGTAGTATCAGTAAATCAGGCTTTGGTATCGCCAATATGACCGCGACGATGCTTGAACAAGGCTCTAAACGCTTAGATGAAAATGAGTTCACGCGGGCGGTCGAAACCTTGGGTATCAATCTAAGCAGTGGCGCTTATAAAGACATGTTTATTGTCTCGTTGCGTAGCTTATCTGATGATAAGCATTTACTGCCTGCCGTTGACTTAATGACGCAAATGCTTACTGAACCCAGCTTTGACGAGCAAATATTAGCCCGTAATAAAGCACGCTTACTGGTCGGTTTACAACAGCAAAAACAAGACCCAGGCAGTCTTGCTAGCATTGCCTTTAGCAAGGCACTCTATGGCGACCATCCTTACGCCCATCCATCGGTTGGCACGCTTGAAACGGTTCCTAATATTAAAAGACAACAGTTAATCGACTTTAAAAACCGCTATCTAGTCGCCGCCAATGCGTCGCTTGCCATGACTGGTAATTTGACTTTGGCACAAGCAAAAAATTTGGCTGAAGAAATAACGGCTGACTTGCCAGCGGGCCAAGCGGCGACTACCCTACCCGAACCAAAACCATTAACCCAATCTCAGCACATTCATATTCCGTTTCCTAGTAGTCAAACCACGGTATTAATGGGGCAATTGGGCGATAAGCGCGCCACTGACCCCCAAGCGCAGCAAAAGCAAACCAACTTTGCCGTCGGTAATGAAGTATTAGCAGGAGGCGATTTTAACGCGCGCTTGATGACCGAAGTCAGGCAAAACCTTGGTTATACCTATGGCATTTCAGGCTCTATGAACCCGATGCTGGCGCGCGGACCTTATCAGATTGGTTTTTCGACTCGTAATGATAAAGCGCGCGCGGCGATTGATGCCAGCTTGGCGGTGATTAATGAGACGTTAGATAAAGGTATCACCAGCGATGAGATGAGATTGACCACGGATAATTTAAAAAACAGCTTCCCGATGGGTTTCGCCAGTAACGCAGGAATCAATAGTCTACTTGGCATGATGAATTTTTATCAGCTACCTAACAGTTATCTGACCAATTATGTCAGTCGTATCGAACAGGTTAAACTGTCAGAGGTCAACCAAACCCTGCGCGACACCTTAAAACCTGACGACTTTTTAATCGTTACCGTTGGTGAGGTTAACCCTTGGGATGAGAAGACGTCTAAGAAAAAATAATAAGCCTGATAGCGTGTTCTTTATAGGCATTTAAGAATATCGATTGAGCGTTGATATACCTTTATTGATAATCAATTATCTATAAAAATTAAACTCGATAAAAAAGCTCAGCCAGTAATATTTACTGGCTGAGCTTCTTTAATTCACGATATAGTTTTTAAAAATATACTATTTAATAGCGGCAAGCAGAGCTGCTACTGGCATGATTAAAGCCCCATTTACGATAACCATCAGTATCTAAATGAATCGCACCGGTAGAGTATAATCCTAGGCCAAAGTTGTGCGATTGACCCTGATATTGCCAAAACTCACATAAGCTGTCTTGCATGCGACTCAATTGCCATGGACTACTTTCATATTCTGGCACCCAAATATCCATCGCGCCGGCGGTCATGTGCTTACTGGCGTTTGCCCCGCCTGCACAGCCATTTAACCCAGGACTGCGATAGACTGAACGTATCTCGGTATTGGCAGGCAAGATACCTTGGTTTTTGAGCTGACTATAAAGCTGCAAGGTCGGCACAATATTCGCCCATAGCTCCTGCGGCGGTAGCTGATAAGGCTCATAGCCGCATTTATCCCAACTACGGGCAGTCGTTAGCAGCTGTGATAAGGGCGGGACGTTTTGTGCCCCCACTCTTGAGCTTAAATAGCGCTGATAATTGGCCACTTGTCCGGCGCGGTAGCTATTACTATTTAACCACGTATTAAAATCCATACTGGTAAAATCGTTATAATTACTATTTCCGAAGTTATTATTACCAGTGTTATAAGTGGTGTTATAACGTGGCGTAACTTTATTGGTAATGACGCGTTTGCTCTCTTCTATCGACAAACCACTATCAAAATTAAATTCACGCTGTTTTTGTTGAATGAGCCCTTGCATACTATCGCCGCCTAAGCTATTTGACCCACTTCTGCCCTCGCTTAATATTGTCGCGCCGCCACTATAACTATTGCTTTGACTGTCATAATTTCTAGCAGGCGTGATATAGGCGTTAGAAGTGCTATCAGTAGCGCTACTGCCATGGCGGATTTGGATACGGCGCTCACTATTATCACTTATAATAGCGGCAGAAGCCGAGACACTGCTGGCACAAATACATAGGGCAATAACAGGCTTATATATTTGCCTATAAACAGATTTTTTTGTCTTTATCATTATTAGAAACTACCGCTAAAAACGTTTTATCGATACTATCAAATTTTAAGCAAGCAGGCTAAACTATCGCAGCGAATCAGCGGTCACCTATTCGTTATTAACACTTATCCTTATAATGTTCATATTGACGTTACTTTATTACCAGCAAGTTACTTTATTCGCTATTATCTGGTTAAATGAACGCCTTATAATCGCCGCTTGCTTAGTGATTAGTTGCTTAATTGCTGATCTATTATCTTTATCCGTCAAACCTGACTTTTCTTTCACACCAACTGCCAGTCACATTTTGCCTATGTCTTCTAACCCGCAATACCGTTTTTCACGTCAGAGCCATCATCTAGGTCAAGGTCATGCGCCGACACTATGGCAACGTACTCATATTGACCCGTGGCTAACCCTACTGCTATTAACGGTTTGCTGTATTGGTTTGACAATTTTATACAGCGCATCCGGCCAAGATAGCGACATGGTCATACGCCAAATGGTCAGCTATGGCGTTGCCTTTACGGTGATGTTTATCATGGCGCAGATACCGCCTAGCCTCTATCGCACCTTTACCCCCATATTTTATGTGTTAGGGCTGATATTATTGGTACTGGTTGATATCATTGGCGAGGTGCGCATGGGTGCGCAGCGCTGGATTAACTTACCGGGATTTGGCAGTGTGCAGCCTTCAGAGTTTATGAAACTTGGCATGCCGATGATGTGTGCGTGGTTTTTATCCAAACGTGACTTGCCGCCCTCACTATCCAGCATTGCCATCACTTTGGCGTTAATCGTAGTGCCGGTATTGTTAATCGCTAAAGAACCTGACCTTGGTACTTCATTACTGGTCGCGGCCAGTGGCATTTTTGTGTTGTTTTTGGCAGGGCTTTCGTGGCGATTGATTGCGAGTGCAGCGGCTTTGGCAGTGCCTTTGGTCGCCTTCGCTTGGAATTTCTTATTACATGATTACCAACGTACGCGCGTCTTAACCCTATTTAATCCTGAGGCTGACGTCCAAGGAGCTGGCTGGAACATCATTCAATCCAAGACCGCTATTGGTGCAGGCGGCCTCACTGGCAAAGGCTATCTAGAAGGCACGCAGTCTCATCTACATTTTTTACCAGAAGGTCATACTGACTTTATCATTGCCGCCTTTTCTGAAGAATTTGGCCTGCTTGGCGTGATATTACTCATGTCTATTTATGCCTGTGTGCTGACTCGTGCCTTATATATTGCGTTCACCCATCCTGATACCTATAGTCGATTATTGGCAGGCGCGATTGCTATGTCCTTTTTTGTCTATGTTTTCGTCAATGTCGGTATGGTCGGCGGCATTTTGCCGGTTGTCGGTGTGCCTTTGCCTTTTATTAGTTATGGTGGTACAGCTATCGTTACCTTAATGGCAGGTTTCGGCTTATTGATGTCAATCCATACTCATAAATCTGATTAATGCTTTTTTAAGCAACTTGCAAATGAAGCAACTTGCAAAGTGAATTATGTATAGCAATTTTTATGCTTAATGGCCGTTTTAGCATTGGTTAAAATAACGACACAAACACGCTATTAAGCATCCAATTTAGTCATTTAAAAAGTCATTAGGCAGCAAACCGGTGGGCAAATTTAGGAAGAATTTGCCATCAGCATTCATTCAGCCTTTATTCCATATCAACACAGAATTTGCAAAATTAGGCGGATATTTGCTGGTTTAACCTAATTTTATTTGTAATCAATTCTACATAGATTGTCATAAAAACCCTAACATCACGCACTTATTAATAATCATAAGTCATTGTTATTATTACAATTTATACCAATAACCTACCAACTACAACCCTATAAAAACCCACTATTAGTCCACTCATACTGAGAGGTTTTATTCCTTGTTTTTTACAAATAATTGCGTTAACCTCGTTTTATGGTAGATATGATACATAACCCGTACATAGCTACTAACAAACTTATCATTCAATTATATTGTCGTTGTAGCTCCTCCGTATAGTTAGCAACTTGTAGATTTCAGACTTTCAAAGTTACTACTTAATTAACGGTTTAATAACAAAGTAATACGTAATACACTTTAAACTCTTTATTAATTTAGCATTGTGTGAAAGTTTGGTTATCGAATAGCAGTATCCCATTTTAGTGGTTGATGCGTTATTTAATTCATATTGTTAACTATCATTTGAGCGTGTCATAAGTTAAGTTTGGTGATTTGTCCCTAAATCATAAACGCCTACTCACTTATGATGATGAAATAAAAATTACCATATATTAAAATTTATTGAAGCCGGGCAGTAACGTCAGTCATTATGAGAAAGGTGATTGATCTCGGTTTTAGGGTTTGCGGCTGGGTTAGATTGGTCTAACGCTGCCTCGCTCCATCTAAGAGGTTTTTAGTGTTAAGTTTTGATGTATAAGTTATAGAGGTATTTATGAATAAGCGTTTATCTGGTTTACTTACAATGTCAGCCGTTTTATTTGCTGGCTCTGCAGTCGCTTCTAATGCAAATGCGGTAGAATCAAAAACCTCCCTTGCAATGATCTCGCAAGATAACGCCTCCCATATTGACCGTGTACTCGGTGAACTTAGTCGTCAGCACGACGGCGCATCAAGCTTAGTTAAGTCTGCCCGCCAACCTACTTCATTGGCACTGAGCAGCTCACTGTTGGCCAGTGACACCGCACAAGTATCTAAAGACGAAGACGTGCTAGAACGTCTAACAGCAGTCGCCTCTAACTCTGTGAGCAAATTTAAACAAACCGGCTTAGCCTCTTGGTATGGTCGTCAGTTTCATGGTCGCAAAACCGCTAGCGGTGAGACTTTTGATATGAATGGCCTAACCGCTGCGCACCGTTCACTACCACTGAACTGCTACGTTAAAGTGACCAATAAAAACAATGGTAAAAGCGTTGTGGTAAAAGTAAATGATCGTGGTCCGTTCCATGGTAACCGTGTGTTAGATTTGTCTTATGGTGCGGCCAAACAACTTGGTATTACTGGTAAAGGTGTGGGTAACGTGGCTATTGAACGTGTTTCAGGCCCATCCTCTTAAACCATTAACGTCTTAGAACAATAGCGTTTTAAGCCCTTAACGGTTTCGTGTTATAGAAAAACCATACTTTTAGCTTCAAATAAAAAAGCGCCTAACTCATTCAAAGTTAGGCGCTTTTTTGTTGTGTAAATTTTAATTATGAATATAAAAGGGTTTGCTATTAAAACCTTATAGCTCAAACGCCCTTTCAATCGCATCATCTAAGCGTTCTACTGCAATCACATTGATACCTTTGAACTGCGGCGCGTCTTTAGCAGGCGCATTGGCTTTAGGAATAATCGCATTTTTAAAGCCGTGCTTCATTGCTTCTTTTAAGCGTTCTTGACCATTAGGTACAGGGCGAATTTCACCGGACAAACCGACTTCACCAAAGACAGCCAGTGATGACGGTAAAGGTTTTTCTTTGATACTAGAGGCACAAGCTAAGAGCACTGCCAAATCAGACCCTGTTTCTATTACTTTCACGCCGCCGACGACGTTGACATAGACGTCTTGTCCACTGGTATGGATACCGCCATGGCGATGCATGACCGCAAGTAACATTGATAACCGCTGAAAATCTAGTCCCAATGCCATGCGCCTCGGTGAGCCTTGTGAATCATCAACCAAGGCTTGTACTTCCACCAGTAGCGGTCTGGTACCTTCACGGCTCACCATGACCACAGAGCCTGCCACGGGTTTGTCATAACGGCTTAAAAATATCGCTGACGGATTGGCGACCTCTTTAAGCCCCATATCAGTCATGCCAAAAATTCCTAACTCATTGACCGCGCCAAAACGGTTTTTCACCGCGCGTATCATACGAAAACGCGAGTCAGACTGACCTTCAAAATATAAAACCGTATCAACCATATGCTCAAGCACACGCGGCCCTGCCAGCGTTCCTTCTTTGGTCACATGCCCCACTAAAAATAATGCCGTACCGGTTTGCTTGGCATAACGGGTCAAAATAGCCGCCGACTCGCGAATCTGACTGACACCGCCCGGTGCCGAATTGATGGCATCGGTATAAATGGTCTGAATCGAGTCAATAATAGCAATCGCAGGCTGCTCTTGGGTTAATGCGGCACAAATAGTCTCTACATTGGTTTCAGCGAGCACGCGCAACCTATCAGCAGGCAAATCTAAACGTTTAGCACGCATAGCCACCTGCGCCAATGATTCCTCACCCGTCACATACAGAGCACTACCCGCCAATGAATCAGCCTTTGCCATATTGGTCGCTGTTTGCAGCAAAATCGTCGATTTACCGATACCTGGGTCACCACCTATCAAAACGACAGAACCGGCCACCAATCCGCCACCTAATACCCGATCAAACTCACTGATACCGGTTGGTAAACGCGTATCTAAACCTACGCTTACGGCATTGAGTGGCATGACTGCACTATGTGTGCCGGAATAGTTCCCGGTTGGTGCTCCACCCGACGAGCGAGGTGTTGCACGATTTGCTGCTGGTTTAGCAGTGCTTTTGTTATGATGAGGCATGCTGACATTTGGGGCTTCAACTAAGCTGTTCCATTCGCCGCAATCAGAGCACTGTCCCGACCATTTACCAAAATGTGCACCGCAGCCTTGGCAGACATAGCTACTTTTATTTTTTGCCATAACGTATGAACCTTATTCAGCTGGTCAATCGAAAGTAATAAATAAAGAATAATAAATAGAATTTATGAAGCTCTATAGGAGCTTTAATATAAGAGCAGTGGAGATGATATATCAGCCTGTAGAGTCAGGCGGTAATTTATAGAGGACTGTGCTTGCAAAGAATGTACTGACAAAAACTGCTCTTATAAAAAAGCAATCACCAAATATCCGTTGAAGGTCTGCCTAATAACGAAATATTTGGCTAAAAATACAGATGAGGTTTTAGAAAATTATATTAATTAAGACATGAGATTTTTTATACCTGAAAATCCTTACCAAGGTAAACAGATTTTACTAATTCATTTTCTAATACTTCGCTCGACGTCCCTTCAGCAATAATAGCGCCTTCTGAAACGATATAGGCTTTTTCACAAATTGCTAAAGTATCACGTACATTATGGTCAGTAATTAAAACTCCAATACCACGATTTTTTAGGGTTAAAATAACGTCTTTAATATCCCCTACAGAGATAGGGTCAACACCTGCAAAAGGCTCATCTAATAAGATAAATTTGGGGTCAGCAGCCAAAGCGCGCGCAATCTCACAGCGACGGCGCTCACCACCTGAGACACTCATGCCCAGTGATTTGCGTACATGTTCTAAATGGAACTCACCGATCAATTTTTCAAGCTCTTGGCGCTGCTCAGAGGCGCTCAACTCTTTACGAGTTTGCAGAATAGCTAAGATATTGTCTTCAATAGATAATTTACGGAAAATAGACGCTTCTTGCGGCAAATAGCCGATACCGGCGCGCGCACGCTCATGCATGGCATATTTGGATAAATCCATTTTTCCTAAGGTCACACGGCCCTTGTCCATGTTGACCAGTCCTACCACCATATAAAAGCTGGTGGTTTTGCCCGCGCCGTTTGGACCTAGTAGTCCAACGACTTGCCCTTGTTCAACAGAGAATGACACATCTTTCACCACCCAGCGTTTACCATAGCGCTTACCTAAATTTTGCATCGTTAAACGAGCGACAGGTTCAGAGCTATTAGCTGACGCTACAGAGTCACTATTAAGCTCATTGCTATTAACAACATTATTTTTAATATCACTCATAACTTACTCATCACTTACTTGTAAAGTTGCAACACTCAAGCACTAATATGGATAGCTTAAATATGGACGGCTTATAGGTTTAAAGATTTTAATTCATTGAGCAATATTAGCCATCTAATCAATTGTCATTTAACATGTTAATCGGTTTAATTACTTAGCGTATGCTGCTTTGATTGGTGCTGTTATTAGGCGGGAAAACCAACTCTACGCGTTGATTGCCACCAGCGGTTGCTTCTACATCGCCCGCTTTTAAGCTATAACGAATGACATTACCGGCAAAGCTTGCGCCATTTTGTACCAGTTTTGCATTACCCGTAAGCGTAACGATACCTGTGACCGCGTTATAGTCGATTTTATTGGCCTGACCTTTTGCCAAGCCTTTTTCTTGTGTAACCACCTGCTGCATGGTGGCTGGACGACCGGTTGCGACGGCCGAATTGATACTGCGACCCTGTGATAAATTGACCGTAATATTATCAGCGGTCATCTTGAACGTCCCTTGCGTAATCACTACCGTACCCGAATAGCTGGTAATTCCTGTGCGTTCGCTATAAGTGGCTTTATCGGCCAATAATTTGATTTCTTGATTGGCATCTGATGGCAAGGCATGGCTATATAACGGCAAGGCTAACAGCATCACCATCGGCAGCGCACGTAATCCGTTTGATACTTGAATAGAGTGCGTCGATAGCAAGCGTAAAGTAGGCAAAAAAGTGGATTTCATAAAAGTTACTCGTGTCATTATGGGTAGTAGAGTTTGCAAACTTCCTGCTAGGTGCTGCTGTTAATATGCATCTAATATCAGTATAGAGGCTAAAATAATTGGGTGATTAGGACAATATTAAAGCGGCAGCTGATATTAATTTGAAGCTTAAGTCGCTATTAAAACAAGGCTTTGTCTTGGCGTTTCGCTGGCGTAAAGGCAACCGCAACCTTGCCAAATTCATAATCACCAGTTTCAAGATTGGCAGTCATGCTAGAGGCCTCAAAGCGATTCATACCTTGCTCGACTTTGACTGGCTCATCACTATAAACTTGACCTGACTTGGTATTGCCTTTTAATGTAGTACCCGTCACTTTAATAGGTTCAACATCGGACGCACCGGCTTTACCTTCGCTGACCAAGGAGAAACCGCCTGATAAGCTCATTTCACCCGTCTGCTGACTGATAGCGGCACTGCCCGCTTCAATACGATAGCGCTGCTCATCTGAAGGCTCCCAATTCATCGTAATGCCTTTCATCTCATCCTTATTGGTCACAGGATTGTGGGTCAATGATTCAGCACTCAGCTCGTACTCAGTTTCACCTTTCTCATTGGTCTGCACCGCCTTGATATCGGTGGCTTCATAATCAACATCCGTCGCTTCGATACTGACCGGTGGCGTAATCTCTCCTTGCTGCTTAAAAAACCAGCCAGCAATCACAGCGAGAATCAACGCAAGAACGATTAAAACACGAGTATTCACGACAAGTTATCCTGAGTTTTGGCTTCATCAAGCGTATAAGACGCAATAAAGTCTTGATAGTGGCCATGACCCTTTAAAATCAGATCACATATTTCACGTACAGCGCCGGTGCCGCCTGCGCGCGTGGTCACCATATGGCTGCGTTTTATGACTTCTGCATGCGCATTTGGAACAGTTGCAGCAAAACCAACGGTTTGCATGGCTTTAATATCGGGTAAATCATCACCCATATAGGCACAATCGGCAGCGGTGATATTGAGCGCAGGATCAAGCGTGGCTAATAGCTCGTTTAGAGCTATCAGCTTATCATCACGACCTTGGACAATGTGATTGACACCTATCTCAGCAGCGCGCTTGTCTACCATAGGGCTGCTACGACCGGTAATAATAGCGGTTAAAATACCATAACGTGCCAACGACTTAACGCCCACGCCATCTTGTACTGAAAAGGCCTTGGTTTCAATACCATTGGCATCATAAATAATTTGACCGTTTGACAAAATACCGTCAACATCCATGACCAATAACTTTACCTGTCCGGCTTTTTTTATTAAGTCTTGCATCAGTGCTCTCTTGTTAAAGGCTTTTTTAATATGGTTGTTATTAATATAGTACTTATTAATACAATAGTCATGAATGCCATCATTGTTAATGCGGTACTTACTTCACACCGGCTTGTAATAAATCATGCACCGTAATGACGGCTTCCAAGCGCTCTGCCTCATCAATAATCAGCAGCTGGCTAATCCCATTTTCATTCATCACACTTAGCGCATCTGATGCGCGCATGCTTTTACTGACGCGACGTGGATTGCTTACCATCAAATCACGCATCGGAGTTTGCAAATCAATGCCTTTCTCTAAGCCGCGGCGCAAATCACCATCGGTAAATACACCGACCACTTTTTGTTCGTCATCAGTGACCACTGTCATACCCAAACGCCCAGCCGACATAGTAAATAAAGCGTCTTGTAGTGGCGCTTGTTGATTAATCAGCGGTAAGTTTTCTGAATTGGTATGCATCAAATCTTCAACGCGCGTCAGTAGCTGTCGTCCTAGCGCGCCAGCGGGATGCGATAATGCAAAATCTTCTGAAGTAAAGTTACGGGCATGAACCAAAGCTACTGCCAACGCATCGCCTAATGCCAAAGTCGCCGTGGTACTAGAAGTCGGGGCAAGATTAAGCGGGCAAGCTTCCTGTGATTTACCAAGCGTCAGAACGATGTCCGCTGCACGTGGTAGCATGCCGCGTTTGTCTCGGCTGATACTAATCAGCGGAATATTCAAGCGCTTAACTACGGGTAGCAGCATTCTAATCTCGTCCGATTCACCCGAGTTTGAGATGGCAAGTAAGACGTCGCCCTGTACTAACATCCCTAAATCACCATGCCCTGCTTCACCTGGGTGCATAAAAAATGCTGGCGTACCCGTAGAAGCAAAGGTCGCTGCTATTTTGCGCCCAATGAGTCCCGACTTACCCATTCCCGTCACCACCACTCGCCCTTGACAAGCTAAGATAATATCGCAGGCTTGGGCAAATCTATCATCGATTTGCTCAGTTAACAATTCTAGTGCCGCCATCTCAGTATGAATCGCTTCGATAGCAGTACTAATAAATTGTTGATGGGTTAAATTGCGTTGGGGATTACTCATACAGCAGCTCGATATTTAGTGACTTTACATTCAGCGACTTTCAATTTAGTAATTTTTAATTATATAACTTAAAATTTAATGACTTTAAATTCTTCAAATTGGAATATGCGATGAATCAATAGAATATTTTACTATACTATGCTCTCGATTAATAACGCTCTAGCTTAATAGTATCGCGCATGATGATATGCCATCATTTTAGCACTAACATTGGCATTGATAGATGCAATTATACGTCTATTTATACAAAAAAAACCCACTATAATATAGTAGGTCTTAATCAGATATAGAACATCTTAATAACATACTTTTTAATTAAGCGTTACTTTAGATTTGAGCAATATGTTTCTAGCCCATTATTGCAAGCACAACCTCTTGAGTACGATATTTTAGGCATAAAACTTAAACACAGTACTTTCAACGTAGATTTTAGTTATTACTGTCGTCAGTATCGTCATTTGGTTTATTTTCGAAGCCCGCATTATCTGACGGCGCCTCAAAACCACGGTCTTGACCAAAACCACCGCGCTCAAAACCGCGTTCTTGACTTTGACCAAAGCTGCCACGCTCAAAACCGCGCTCTTGACCTTGGCTAAAACCGCCACGATTAAAGCCACTACGATTGGCAAAACCGCGCTCTTCAAAACCACCTGTGCTCGCAAGGTTACTACCGCGCTCAAAGCCACTACTCATACCACCACCTTGATAACCAACGGGTGCGGCACTTGGCGTGGCTGTACTGGTGCCAGTTGCTGTGCTACTTCTAGGATTGCGCGCTGGCACTACTGTTGAGATGGCATGTTTATAAACCATTTGGCTAACGGTATTTTTTAGCAATACCACATATTGGTCAAATGACTCGATTTGACCTTGTAGTTTAATACCATTTACCAAAAAGATAGAAACGGGGATGCGATCTTTGCGCAGCGAATTCAAGAACGGATCTTGTAAGGTTTGTCCTTTTGACATGAAATCTCTCCTAAATATTGTATAATTATTTTTAATGCCAATTATTTTAAGTGTCGCTTTAATTATAATGGCTAAGGGCAGATACAATAATAAGTTTTATTTATAAAACGTATCTAAATAAGCGCTCATTGTTGTTAAGTGATTCCACTTTATCGTGAATACGTTATTATTGTAAATTATTAAGTAACCACTTGTTTCAAAAGCCATTTTATCAACAAACGTTAATTAATGACCATTAAACAAGCGGTTATATAAATATAATTCCCACTGTGCTACTGGGTTTAAATTATAGCAGCTATCTACATTATACTTTGAAACTAATTGTCATTATTTTTTACGTCTTGCTAATTCCGCTATCGGTTTAATCCGTCAGCAATGTAAGCAGGCATCGATATAAATAGGCATCAATATAAATAATCTCGCACCTGTGCCATGGTATCAAACGTTTTTATCGTTATAGCATTGTCTATTTGCTTATCATTGTTAGACACATCACCAGATAAATCAGACAATTGAGTAAGTTTACGCAGCCAAGTGTATTGGCGCTTTGCTAGCTGTCTTGTCGCATATAATGCCTTATTTTGCATTTGCTGACAAGCAAGCGCCTCAGTCCGGCTAGTGTGCTCGGGCGCTTGAATGGCTAGCTGAGCTGTGCGCTCGGATCTTATCTGCCCACTTATTGAAGCATCTAATTGACCAAAAGCATCATAAAACTGTGCTTTATCTAAATGTGCTTGCTCAAATACTGGGTGATTAATATGCAAGAGATACTCCAATACTTGCCGATAGCCAACACAGCGCATCGATGGCAAATTGGGCGTCAGTGGATACTGCTCAAGCAATCCTATCACTTCAGCGACCAATCCTTCATTCCACATGATATCCAAACGTTGCTCAATACGCTTATGCAACCATGGGCGATCAGGCATCACTGCCAACGCATGCCAATTTTGATTGGGATTATGAGCCAAGGCTTTTTTAGGCTTTTTTTGCCAATCACTGATGGGTATGTTGGTTTGTAGATAGACTTCAAGCGCTCGAGTAATACGCTGAGTATCCGTTGCATTAAGACGCTCATGGCTTATTGGATCTATCTTACCAAGATAGTCATACAGCGCACTAATACCCTCCTCTTGCCGCCACTGCTCCACGCGTGCGCGCACGTTATCATCACTGTCTGGGACTGGCGATAGCCCATCAATGAGCGCCATGTAATACATCATGGTACCACCGACGAGCAAGGGAATTTTGCCATTCTCATGACAGCTATCAATCAAACGGGCAACATCATGCACAAACTCAGCGACGCTATAGCTCTGCATCGGGTCAATGATATCGACTAAATGATGCGGATAGCGCGCCAGCTCAACAGCCGTTGGTTTCGCCGTACCGATATTCATATCACGATATATCAATGCTGAATCGACCGAAATCAGCTCGTAACGCCCCGTATCAAATAACTCATAAGCCAGTGCAGTCTTGCCACTCGCGGTTGGTGCCATCAAACACACCACGCTATTATCCGTTAGCTTGGAATTGAGGCGATAAGATAAGCTGTCAGACGAAATTTGCATAGAATTGCCTTTATTAATTATATGATTAGCACTAAGGAAATTTGCGACTTGTCACTGCTAAAATTTGCTTATTATATTTTTTATGCCGTTAGATACACACTTACTCAGGGGCAGATGACAGCATCAATGAAACCAATCGATGGCTATCCATAGATTTGATCGCATGTTTAACAAGTACGCTTTCCATATCTGCTATGAAAATCATTAAGTCTTGCGGTGACATTTGCATGCTCACGGTAGCAAGTTGCTGATTAATGGCCGCTGCGCTGTTCAACATCTTTTCATTTTTAAATGCCCTATCGCGAAATACATGTGACTCAAATAATGACCTGAGCTTTGCCTGCCAATCTGCTGCACTAATCAGTAAATGTTGGCTTTGGTAATAAAACAATAACAGCGGCAGCGCTTTATCTTCGATGTATGTCGTACTAGCAGATTCAGTTAACACCCTATTTAAATCGTCAATCACGTCCAGACAATAAGGCAAAGATGTCGAATTTATTGCTACATCGTTAGAGATATTACGGGTATTTTGACTGATGTTTTCAGAAACAAATAATGTGTCTACGGTTTGAGAAGTAGGCGTATTTTCTGATAACTGATAGGGCTGTTTGGGTGCTTGGACTTGCTGGCTTTTGGTTGAATGAGTAGTCGATGATGTCTGTTCCATTTGAGCAGCGAAGGTATTATTTATAGACAGACTATTATTTAATACCTGACTATCATCATTAACGGAATTAATGGTCTTTTTGCTAATTACATTTTTAAGCTTTGTCCGAATCGCATGACTGAGATGCGCCATGATGTTGTTCAATGGACTGATTTTGATACGCTGTTTAGATGGGTGTACATTAATATTAAGCCACTCAGTTGGCAGATCAAAATAAAGCGCATAGCCAATACCTGCTAACTTTGCGCTTTGAGCAAGTTGGCGTAGCTGATTGCTAATCAATGCTTCTTTAACCAGTCGTCCATTCACATAGATTAACTTTGGTAAAGCATCCTGCGAATCAGTGATTGGCCATAACCACCCATTAATGCTTGCTTGAGCGCTAAAGCTACTATTAATGTAGGCTTTAGGCGACTGCATTAAACTGGTGAGGTCTATGGATATTTCTAAGGCGTTATCCGTTAATGGTAGCCCAGTCGCTTGCTCGAGACGCGATAAGGGCAGACGATCAGCATTATTGTTGCTGTTATCATTTGCAGACATGACTCTTGAAGAGCTTGCACTTGAAGAAAGAGACAGCCGCTTTTTATTATCATGAAACAGCGTCAGCGCCACATCTGCGCGCGCTAAAGCCACTTCTCGCACTATCGTTTCGATATGACCAAACTCGGTGGCAATAGATTTTAAGTTGCCGCGACGGGCTGGTACGTTAAAGTATAAATCTTTAACGGTAATGGTCGTACCACGACTATGCACAACTGGCAGCAACTTTGGCACATCATCCAATACACCGGCGACTTGCAACTGGCGACCAACACCACTGTCATCATGACTACTGGTTAAGGTCAAACGAGAAACCGCTGCCGTTGCTGCCAATGCTTCGCCGCGAAAGCCTAAGGTCGTAATACCATGCAAATTAGCGACATCCGCGACTTTACTGGTCGCATGCCGGGTAATCGCCATAACCATATCATCAGGATGGATACCCATGCCATTATCGACCACTTCAATCATCCCCATGCCACCTTGGGTAATATGAATCGCAATATTGGTCGCACCAGCATCAATCGCATTCTCAAGCAACTCTTTAACCACGGCTGCTGGACGCGTTACTACCTCACCTGCTGCCAATTGATTAATCAGCAGCGGCGATAGTTTTTTGATGCGAGTATGAGAATGGTTGTCTGGCATTTGTGGCATTAAGAGGTATCGTTATTTTGCGTGGTGATAAATGATACTGTCGGCTATTGGTGATTTACATTGGCTACAGATATTAGATGCAAACTAAATCTTAAGAGAAGATAAATCTAAGCCTTGCGCTTGACCTGACTTTGATAGTCGTAGCTCAACTTGACGGGCTTCTTTTTTATTATTGTCTACGCTGTCACTTTGAACCATATCAATAAATAAAGTCGGCGGCGGTAAATAGCTGTCCGCACGGCTGGCCCATTCGATAATAACCAAGGCATTTGGCTCATCTAAATACTCATCAAAGCCAATAAAAGACAGCTCTTCTGGATCTTGCAAACGATATAAGTCAGTATGATAAACTGGCTTAATTGACCCATCATTTTGCTCGATACTATAAGGTTCAACTAAGGTATAAGTCGGGCTTTTAACGGCACCGGTATGTCCGAGCGCTTGCAACCAATAACGAGTCAGCGTGGTTTTACCTGCACCCAAATCCCCCGCCAGCCAAACGCTACCGGATATTGGTAAAGTTGCCAATTGCGCTGCCAAACTCTGGGTATCGGCTTCAGAGTACAGTGTAAACGCTTTAACGTTCTTTTCTTCTTTTATACTATTAGACATCAGAGTTACCTGCCTGTACTTGCGTCTGTACTTGCATCGTGACTGACGGGTTAACAAAATTCTCACCGCGAATCAGCTTGGCATATAACTCAGGGTCATACCATTCACTGCTGACCTGATCGCTAAACTCAAACGCTTCTAAATTAAGCTTGCCCATTTGTTCATTGGCCACATCGTCAGCAAAACACTGCGCATAACCGGTTGCAGTTTCGTGTGCAATCACCGAGTAAACGCTGACATCAGATTCACCGTTTTGCATTTGGGTTTGTTTTAGAATTTCTTGCGCCCAAAAGAATATCACACGTGAGAACTGCTCTGCTGATGGCGATACCGGCAAGCTTATCCAGCGTGCACTGAATTTTTTGCAGGCGGCGATATACTCAGGGTCGTCTTTGTTCCAAAAGCAAATCGCATGATCGAAGCTGTCGATAATATCTTTTATAGACGATTTTAATAAACCGAAATCATAGACCATCTGCCCATGGTCTAAGCGCTTAGCCTCAAGAATCAATTCGATTTGATAACTATGACCATGGATAGAATGCTTGCAGCGCTCTGAGCTACAATTACGCACAATATGCGCATTTTCAAATTTGAACAGTTTACGGATACGCATAATAATCAACCAAAACAGTAAGCATCGTTGTGCTAAATATGAGTATTACAAAAGCTTGCCGCGACGACTCATCGGCTTGTGGCTCATTATAGCAAATCACGATGACTCCGTAAGTAAGCACTTATTAATAGCCATATTGACTAAATAAATCCATAACACTAAACACCCCTTTATCAAATCTATTTATCAAAAATAATTTGAGGAGCAGGATTAAAAAGAGATGTCTAAATCCAATCGTAGGTGAATTGTGCTGACGCTATCTATTGCGACACCTTAAGCCTATACTCATTGCAGTACGCAAAATTTGCGTCATCAGCATATAACCTAACCTTTAAGCTTGTTTACACTGGTTTTAAAGGGATTACGGCTTATCTCAAGAGGAAAATACCATGAGTAAAGGTCAAGACAGTAAAAAGAACGTAAAAAAGAAACCGCTATTAACGGCAAAAGAGAAAAAAGCCGCTAAGCAATCTAAAAAAGATGACAACGGCAGTATCTTAGGTAAACATTAATATTTAGTGCATCAGTATGCTAACTGAAACTATATTAATCTAAACCATACTAATTAAAGCTATGCCAATTGAACCTCACGGTTTGATTGGCATTTTTTATGCTAGATACTGTTTTTATAGTAGCTATTATTTTCATACTAACTACTGTTTTTATGCTAAGTACTGCGCGGCGCAAACATAATAATTGCCATGCCTAGCAGCGCGACGATAGAACCCAATATATCCCACGTGGTCGGCCTGATGCCGTTCACTGTCCACAGCCATATAATTGCCATCGAAATATAAACACCGCCGTAAGCGGCATAAACTCGACCAGCTGCGGTTGGATGCAAAGACAATAGCCAAACAAAAGCAACTAAACTTAGCGCACCCGGAACAAGCAGCCAAATCGACTTACCTTCTCGCAGCCATAAATAAGGCAAATAGCAGCCTGCTATCTCTGCCAATGCGGTCAGCGCAAACAATCCAACGGTTTTTAACTCAGTCAAAACCATCTACTCCTAAACGGTGATAAATCCTGTCATATACTGTACGGCATTGCCAGAAATCATTACTCTGTCACCTGCGACGACACAGTCTAAAATACCGCCTCGTTTTGATGCTTGATAAGCAATCAATTCATTTTTACCCAAACGCTCCGCCCATAATGGTGCTAAAGCAGTATGAGCCGAGCCTGTCACTGGGTCTTCATCGCCACCATTGGCTGGCCAAAAATAACGTGAGATAAAATCGTAATCTTTGTGGTCAGCAGAGGTAGCCTGACAGGTGACCACTACATCTAATGGCGCAAGCTGTTTTAGTCGCTCGTTATCGCGCTCTACGTTTAGGACATCTGCTTCAGCATTATAAATCACAAAATATGCTTGGGTGTTTTTATAAACTTCGACTGGTGCAATAGACAATCCTGCCAGCAAACTCTCGGGAATATCTTTGACCTTTTCAGGCTTAGTATTAGGAAAATCCATTTGTATTTTGCCATCGTCTGTTTGCACGATAGTTAAAACACCAACCGCTTTGGCGGAAAAATTAATGGTTTCTATACTAGGATTTTTGTTAAATAACACAAAAGCTGACGCCAAGGTTGCATGACCGCAAAATGCAATCTCAGTCAATGGTGAAAACCAGCGGATATGATAAATGCCGTCATCATCGAGAACAATAAAGGACGTCTCAGATAAATTGTTCTCAAAGGCAATCGATTGCATCAAATCATCACTTAACCAATCATCTGTAATGATAACCGCCGCTGAATTGCCCTTAAAAACCGTATCCGTAAAAGCATCAATGACATTGATTTCTAGCTGCATTTTATATTCTCGCTGTTATTTTTTATAACTTTATGGTTTTATAGCTTTATGAGGTTACCGCCAATATCAATCAACAATAAATAGCTTAGCGCCTGTCTTCGTTGATGAACGATGTGCAATCGTATTGTCCGCTACTTGATAAGTCATACCGGCTGTTAAGGTAAAAGTACGCCCATCCTTTAATTCGGTGTTTAGCTCGCCCTCAATACAAAACAAAATATGCCCTTTATCGCACCAGTGATCGGCAAGGTAGCCTGCAGAATACTCAACCATATGCACATTGATAGAATCAAATTCACGAGTCTTCCAATATCCTGTACCCGTTTCGCCTTTGATTTCCACAGCTTCTACTGTCGTCCAGTCGGTAGTAGCAAAAGGTATGTTTTTCATTTCCATGACGTCATCTTCCTGATTTAATCGATCATTTATGCATAATAACTCTCTTTACTTACTATACCTCAAATCCAGCGCCGCACTTTATTTAGATATGCTTGATAAGTTTTACCAAATTTTCGTGCCATCATTTGCTCTTCTGGCTGTATCTGAAAACGTGTCATATAAAGTATAAAAACGGGCAATAACACAAACCCTAGAAAGTGCGACAGATAGAATGCCCAGCCTAATAAGATAAGCACCAAGCCTAAATACATAGGATTGCGACTATATCGATATATGCCACTGGTTACTAAACTAGATACTTTCTCAAGCGCCTGCGGATTGGGTGTGGTCTGCGCCTTTTTAAATTGCGTCACACCCATGACACCTAAGCTCATTCCCATCACACCCAAACCCACTGCCAGTGCAGTTGAGCCGTTGAGTGAGAACGTCAAAGCAGGAACCATTTTAGAGACGCCATACATGGCAGCAGCGGTAATAATGACTTGTGCTACTGGTGGTACTTTAAGCGCTAGAGCGTTCATAATGAAACCTTATATATGATTAAATGATATATGAGCGGTTAATTACTTATCATAGTACTGATTATTTTTTAATTTTCTGTCTTTTACTTTTCATCAGTTAAATACTTTACGCCGCTATTGCCCCTACTTTACAAGTTTTAAGTGACTATTCATATTAGAATTGGCGCCTATATTACTTCTAGAAGGTTATAATTGTCCTCTGTTTAATTTTTAGTCTTTATTACGGTAAAGGAATTGCTCCTAACACTGTCGTTGAATTTAATGAGGAAGTTAGCGTCATGATGCGTATCGGATTGTTTTTGTTGACCAACTTAGCGGTCATTGTGGTATTTAGCATCGTGTTTGGTATTTTATCCAGATTTTTTGGGATTGGTGGCGTACATGGCGCAGGCGGGCTAAATTACACCAGCCTTGCCATTATGTGCGGTATATACGGCATGGTTGGCTCGATGGTTTCGCTATTTATTTCAAAATGGATGGCTAAAAGATCAACGGGGACAGTGGTTATTGAAACGCCAAGCAACGCCACGGAACAATGGCTGGTAGATACCGTCGCTAAACAAGCACGAGCGGTAAATATCGGTATGCCAGAAGTGGGAATTTTTAATAATTCCCAGCCGAACGCGTTTGCAACTGGCTGGAATAAAAATAAAGCGCTGGTCGCGGTTTCATCTGGTCTGTTGCAGAATATGAATCAAGATGAAGTAGAAGCAGTATTGGCGCATGAGATCGGTCACGTGGCCAACGGCGATATGGTGACGCTTGCTCTCATTCAAGGCGTGGTAAACGCCTTTGTGATGTTCTTTGCGCGCATTATCGGCAGCTTCGTCGACCGTACTGTCTTTAAAAATACCAGTGATAGCCCCGGCATTGGCTACTTTGTGACGAGTATCGTGATGGATATTTTGCTTGGATTTTTGGCGTCTGCCATCGTTATGTGGTTCTCACGTCTACGTGAATTCCGCGCTGATGAGATGGGTGCAAAGCTTGCCAGCCGTGACAAAATGATTAGTGCACTTGATGCCTTGCGTCCTTCTGAACAGCGTCCAGATCAAATGCCAGAGAGCATGAAAGCATTTGCAATCTCGTCTGGGCAATCTACTGGCTTTAGTATCGCTAACCTTTTCCGCTCACATCCAACGCTGGATGACCGTATTGCGGCGTTGAGGAAGTATAATCCTCGGGAAGCATAGTAAAAAGTGTGATGATTTGTTTAGGCCGTAGGGTGCGCCCCGCCCAGTTGAGTAGATAAAGCGCATGGCAGGATCAGCTTCCTTTACCTTCCCGTAAAGTCACACTACAACCAAACATAAAAAAAGCCTATCTTTAAAAGATAGGCTTTTTATTAGATAAACTTACTGACTAAATATCGAACTCTAATGCTCTATCGCCTTCGCTATCTTTGATACGCGTTGGCAAGCCAATCTTATTCAATAGATTAATAAATGGCTTGGCATCAAGCTCTTCGACGTTGACCATTTTGCCCGCATCCCACTCACCAGTTGCGACTAACATCGCAGCAGCGACAGGTGGCACGCCAGCAGTATAAGAGATACCTTGGCTGCCGACCTCATTATAAGCTTCTTTATGATCTGAGATATTATAGATAAATACCTCGGTATCAACGCCGTTGATTTTGCCTTTAACCTTATCACCAATGCAGGTCTTGCCGGTATAGTTTGGCGCAAGCGAGCTTGGATCTGGTAGCACGGCTTTGACCACTTTTAACGGTATCACTTCTTGCCCTTCCGCAGTCATCACCGGCTGCTCAGACAATAAACCTAGGTTTTGTAGCATGGTGAAAACATTAATATAATGCTCACCAAAGCCCATCCAAAAGCGGATGTTTGGCACATCTAAGTTAGCCGATAAAGAATGAATCTCGTCATGACCACTTAAATAGCTGTTTTGCACACCAACGACTGGCAAATCATCGGTACGCTTTACTTCAAACATCTTATTCGACTGCCACTTACTGTCCTGCCAAGAATAAACCGTACCAGTAAATTCACGGAAGTTAATCTCAGGATCGAAGTTGGTGGCGAAGTACTTACCGTGGCTGCCCGCATTGATATCGATAATGTCAATATCAGTCACAGAACCTGCATCCATCATGTCATAGCCAAGGCGCGCATAGGCGTTGACCATGCCGGGATCAAATCCTGCACCTAAAATTGCCGTGACATTATTGTCCGCACAGCGCTGCTTACGCTGCCATTCATAGTTGTCATACCATGGCGGCGTCTCGCAAATCTTGCGCGGATCTTCATGAATAGCGGTATCAATATACGCAGTACCCGTCTCAATACAAGCTTCCAAAACCGTCATATTTACAAATGCCGAACCGACATTGATAACGATTTGCACACCAGTATCTTGAATCAGTTGTATCAGCGCTTGGCTATCCATGGCATCGACTTGATGCGTATGCAAGACAGCAGCTTGCTTAAAGCTACCTTTGTCTTTAACGCTTTGGGCGATGGCATCGCACTTATCTCTAGTACGTGAGGCGATATGAATCTCGCCGAGCACATCATTATGCATCGCACATTTATGCGCGACCACTTGAGCAACGCCGCCTGCGCCGATGATAAGTACATCTTTTTTGTTGGACTTAGCTTGTTGGTTTGTGTTCAAAGAACAATCCTCCTTTGTGTCCCTGTCGATACCATTGATATTGGCTATGCAAAACAGAAACGAGTGAATGATATGCGTGAATTAAAAAGGAAGACCGAGGAAAACCCACGCACCCGTTAGACAAATCCGACTGCCTTTGCCAGTGGCAATTATAACAATTTTTACTTACTTTTCGGCAAAAATTACAACATAACTTAGAAAATTCAAGACCAACCCTCATTTCTAGATAGTTGTTTGGCAGTATGATTTAATAATGCCAAGCATAACAGCGTTATGACAAACTCGCCTTATAATCTTGATAATCAAACTCGCGCTGAATATCGATACTGCCGTCCAGACGACGGATAACAATTGCAGGCATATTAACGCCATTAAACCAGTTTTTCTTCACCATGGTATAGCCTGCGGCATTACCAAACGCAATCTTATCGCCGATCTGTAAATTGCTAGGTAAAATATATTCGCCAAAAATATCACCCGCCAAGCAAGAACGACCGTAAATAATGGTGTTATCGACGGCATCATCTACTTGGTCTTTGTTAACAGGTGCAATAGCCATGAACTCACCATTAATAGACGCTATAGGCGCCGACTCACGATAAATCAGCAAATCAAGCATATGCGCTTCGATAGAGGCATCAACAACGGCTAGATTTTTTTCATTGTGCATGGTATCTAATACTGTCGTCACCAATGAGCCAGCGCCATGAATGCTCGCCTCACCCGGCTCAAGGTAAACTTGTACGCCGTATTTTTCGCTAAAGCCTTTTAATCTGTCTGCCAATTTTTCCAATGGATAATCAGGCGCGATAAAATGAATACCTCCGCCCAAACTCACCCATTCAAGCTGTGCTAAGACGTCACCAAATCTAGCTTCAATATCGGCCAAGCTTGCACTAAATGCCTCAAAGCTGTCATTTTCACAGTTGTTATGAATCATAACCCCAGTGATATCAACAAGTACCGCTGCAATCTTATCTTTATCATGCTCACCAAGGCGACTAAAAGGACGAGCAGGATCAGCGATAATAAACGATGAATTACTGGTCTTTGGATTTAAGCGTAATCCAACTGGGATGTTTTTTGCTGCTGCTTGATCTTTAAACGCATTTAATTGCGAGATAGAATTAAAAATAATTTTATCTGCATAACTTAATACTTCGTCGATTTCATCCGCGCTATAAGCGACGCTGTAGGCATGGGTTTCTTTTTTATCTTTGTTATCGTCTTCATTATCGGCATTATTATTACCAAAAGTCTCATAGCCCAATCGCACCTCATTCAATGAAGACGAGGTAGTGCCATGCAAATAGGGTTCCATCACATCAAAAACACCCCAAGTTGCGAAACATTTGAGCGCGAGTAAAGCCTTGGCGCCCGATAGCTCGCACAGACGAGCGATAATCTGCATATTTGCGACAATCGCCGCTTCATCAAGCAAATAGTAAGGCGTTTTCAGCGCGGCAAGAGAGACAGCTGGTGTTGAGTTCATAAGAGATAACCTAATAGCTTTAACAATATACGGCGATAATAGCTTAATGCTAACGATGGCTTAATGGCGCACTGTGATACAGTCATGACACGTTATCACACATTGTGACAAGGCCAAATGACAGGGCCAAATAAGTGCGCTATAGTAGTATAAATTCATCACAATTAGAATAGCTTATGTCACTCTCAACCGATTATTCTACCTCAAAAAGCCATACCAATTTATCGTCACTCGAGCTCAAAAATATAAATTTAGAGCATCTTGATTCAGAGGCGCGTGCCGTGTTGGATTTTTGGTTTGACAAAGACAATGAGCCATACTGGTTTGCGCAAAATGATGACTTTGATAAGCAGATAAATGATAAGTTTGGCAAGATTTGGCAAGCCGCAAAACAAGGCGAATGCGTCACGTGGCGCATTGCAGACGCGCCAGCCGATAGTAACAGCTCAATCACAGCGTTGGCGGGACGCTTGGCTGAAATCATTGTCTTAGATCAGTTTTCGCGTAATTTATGTCGCGAGCAAGCATGCGCGTTTGCTCAAGATGGTATGGCGTTGGTATTGGCACAAGAAGCCATTGGGCAGCCACATTTTGATACTCTACCAACACCGTGGCGTAAATTTATTATTATGCCGTTTATGCATTCTGAATCAGCGATGATTCATAAACGTTATCTACCACTTTTTGAGCAACTAAACGATGCCGACACTTTAGACTTTGAGCGTCGCCACAAAGACATTATTGATAAGTTTGGCCGTTATCCGCACCGCAATGAGACCTTGGGTCGTGAATCAACTCTCGAAGAAGAGGCGTTTTTACAGCAGCCCAACTCGTCTTTTTAAGCAGTTATTAAACTTTAAGCCTTAATAGAACCTAACTGTTGAATAATGGACTAAAAACCACCTATTTATTAAATAGGTGGTTTTTTATATTTGAGTGATAGCTATTTATCTAATAGATTTGCTTAGGCTATTTTCTAAATATCTTAACCACTTACCTATTGCCACTCTCGGTATGCGTTACGTTTTCAAGCGCTTTTCTTACCGGTGCAAAGCTACGTCTATGCGCGGCTAACACACCATGAGCTGAAATAGCTTCCGTATGGGCGCGCGTCGGATAGCCTTTATGCTTAGCAATTCCATATTCAGGATATTCAGTATCAAGCGCATACATAGTTTTATCACGGCTAACTTTAGCTAAGATACTAGCGGCCGCAATACTGGTATGACGCGCATCGCCTTTTACCCACGCTTGGCAGTCAATGACTGAACGCTCTATGCCTGATTTAGCAAGGCTTGCATAATCCAAATCCGGACAGCGATTGCCATCAATCAATACCTCAAACTGCCTTTTATCACCGGTATTAAGATGCTTGGCAACTATTTCTAACAAAACCTCAGTACATAGGCGCATACCCAGCATCGTTGCTTGCAAAATATTAACTTGGTCGATGACCGCTGCCGGTATATCAGCGACGATGTGACCGACGGCATATTGCTGAACCAATGAATAAAGAATGTCGCGTTTTTTTTCACTCAGCTGCTTAGAATCCGTCAATATAGATAATGGCGTACCTTTGAGTGGCGCGTCCTCGATTAGCCCTGACCAAGTAGCAGGTAATATTGCAGCAGCAACATTGACACTGCCTAGCAGAGGTCCGCGCCCTGCTTCGTCTACACCAATTTGTATAGGTGCTTGTTCGCGCTCTTCATTTATCGGATATTGCGCCAGCAATTCAAATAAATTTATTTGACCTAATAAATGTATGGGAGCCGCCAGTTGAATGTATTGACCTTTAATATCTACTTGCTCGATACAGATGCTAATTGGCGTGAAAGGATTTGCGCTGCAAGGTGTGTTACTCATAAAATTGTACTGTCTTATTTATTAAAAAATTTAAGAGTGATGCAAATGATATTGAAGCTAGTTTAATTATGCTTAGGGAACTTACCTTTATTGAACTTGGGATTGGTGATTATCCTGCAAAAACCACTGTTCAATCACGCTATTAGCAGGGTCATGATTGCTCTGCTGTTGTAATAGATGCTTGGTATCAATGAGCGCCTTTAATTGCTCAGCATAGGCGCGAGGCTGCAGCAGACGCATCACGGTACGACAGATGTTATCACCACTTGCCTGCTCTTGGATAAGCTCGGGCACAATCGCGCTATCTGCCAAAATATTAGGCAAACCGACATAAGGCACTTTAACCAAACGTTTAGCAATCTGATAGGTCAGCTGATTTAACTGGTAAATCACCACCATAGGCCGCTCAAGCAACATGGCTTCCAAGGTTGCAGTACCCGATGCCAGCATCACCATGTCTGATGCCGCCATCGCTTGCTGACTAAAGGTTGGCTGACTGTCATCATAGACCACCACAATCGCCGCGCGCAGCTGCTCTGAGCGCTTATCAATGACATCTTGCACAATATATTGATGATTTTGATCGACCGTTGGAATGATAAAACACAGCTTTGGGTCTAATAAAATCAGCTTTTGGATACCATCGAGCATGAGCGGCAAGATTGCTGTAATTTCACCGCGTCTCGAGCCTGGCATGACACAGATAAGCTGGCTGACATCATCAAAACGGTCGATAAAAAATTGCTGCAAGCCGTCATTATGCCAGACCAACTCGCTACGGCGCTGATTGACTGGCGTCTCAAGTAGCGTCTGATCAATGGTTCGTAGTAGCGGATGACCGACACATATCGCCGGATGATTATGACGCTCATAAACCGGCAGCTCAAATGGAAATAAGCAAAGCACCAAATTGGTCGCCGCTTTGATATTATGAATACGCGCCTCACGCCATGCCCAGATAGAAGGGCTGACATATTGTACGCAAAACACCCCTTGCGGCTTTAATTTCTTCGCCACTCTGAGATTAAAATCAGGCGCATCGATGCCAATAAACCAATCAATATCGGCGGCTTTAAAGGCCGTTAATAATTCACGCCGCGCTTTAAGCAAATCAGGCAATTGCGCCATCACTTCTACCAAGCCCATGACTGCCAAGCGCGATAATGGAAAAATACTTTGTAGCCCTTGCGCTTTCATTTTTGCGCCGCCAACACCAACCCAAATGATATCATCGCGCAGGTTATTCATCTGCTGCATAAAATCTGCACCCAAGCTATCCCCTGACACTTCACCAGCGACAATCCCTATGACCAGTGGCGCACCCGTCACAGCAGGCATTGCCTCATAAGCATTATAGCCATCAGGCGCTGACGTTAAATCAGAAGGTTGGTGAGGCGTAGCAGAATCTGTCATGACAAGCTCTCAATATCAAGTTAGTACCATCAAAGCAGTACAGTTAAAATAGGACAAAAAACACAATATGAATATTATAAAATATAGTATATGAAATCGCTCATAAGATGCCTATTAAAAGCCACCTTAGCAGCATTTATTAGGCTCAAGCTCAATTTATAAGTCTTAAATGCGGTTGTTTATAAGCTCATCATACGTGACAGTGCTTAAAATAGCTAAATTAGCCAATAAAAGCTCGATAATTACTGTCTAAAAGCATAACGCTTATTCATTAGCACAGACAAAATTAACTTTCATTTTAACACCTAATTTTGATACCTATTAACCCCAGCATATAGCTCAGACTCGGCAATGATAACGAAGTTTTAACCTCAGTATTCCAGTTAGCAGTCAATTAACTGTGCGACTGCCCTTGTCAACCGGCGCTTTTGTCCGCATAATGAATATCCCTATAAATCAGCTAGACGATATATAACCATGACAACACCAGTTATCCATAATGCAGATATTGACGACGTGAATATTGAAAAATTCATTCCTTTAATCACTCCCGCTGAGCTAAAGTCTGAGCTCCCTTTGTCGAATGACGCCTATAACACGGTTCTAAAAGGTCGCAATACCATCCAAGATATCCTCGATGGTAAAGACAAGCGTCTATTTGTGGTTATTGGCCCCTGCTCTATTCACGATATTAAAGCCGCCCACGAGTATGCCGATCGCTTAGCCGTATTGGCAAAAGAGATTGAAGACAGCATCTTCGTTGTGATGCGCGTCTATTTTGAAAAGCCGCGTACCACGGTTGGCTGGAAAGGCATGATTAATGACCCTGATATGAACGACAGCTTTGATATCGAAAAAGGTCTGCGCACTGCCCGTAAGCTACTACTTGATTTGAACGAAAAAGGTCTGCCGTGTGCGACTGAGGCATTAGACCCAAACACGCCGCAATACATGCAGGATTTGATTAGCTGGTCAGCGATTGGCGCGCGTACGACCGAAAGCCAAACGCATCGTGAAATGAGCTCAGGCTTATCGTGCCCAGTTGGCTTTAAAAATGGTACAGATGGCGGTATGACGGTTGCTGTTAATGCCATGCAAGCAGTGAAAGAAGGTCATAGCTTCCTTGGCTTATCAGCAGATGGTAAAGTTTCTATCATCAAATCAAAAGGCAATCCTTACGCACACGTGGTACTACGCGGTGGTAATGGCAAGCCAAACTATGATGAAACCGCTGTTGCGCAAGTAGAAAACGAGCTGGCTAAAGGCAAGACCAATAGTAAGATTATGATTGACTCAAGCCATGCCAACTCAGGTAAAGACCCGTATCTGCAACCAATGGTCATCCAAAACGTTGCCGAGCAGATCAAAAACGGTAATAAGTCTATCATCGGTCTGATGATTGAGAGCCATTTAAAAGGCGGCAATCAAAAGCTGACGGCTGATTTGAGCCAACTTGAATATGGCAAATCTATCACCGATGGTTGCTTAGATTGGGATAGTACGGTCACTGCCATGCGCAATCTACGTGATATGGTTAAAGACGTATTACCAAATCGTTAATTTTTAATAACAATTGCCCATAAGCAAACGTCATTAAGTTTTTTAAGCATTATTAAGCGTTTCATAAAAAAGCCCGTCCGATAATAATATCGGACGGGCTTTTTCTTATAAAATAATTTAGTTTATGGTTATAGAGTCATTTAACTCACCCTACTCGCTCGCTGACCCTAAAACACTGTTTAAGCTTTCAATTACGTGCTTAGAAGTCGCTTGCTTCTGCAGTTCAAGTAACTGCTCATGCGCCATTTGACGACGTGGTTCAGCCAAGGTATTCCAACGTGCCAGCACTTGTAATAAACGCGATGCTAACACAGGATTGGCGTCATCCAGCTTTTTAATCACAGCGATATAAATATCTAACCCTTCTGCCGTCCATAAGACCGTTGGCTGCGAGGTAAAGGCGCTGATGACTGAGCGTACACGGTTGGGCGTATTCCAATCAAAATCTGCATGCGCAAGTAAGAATTTAATAGTATCAGGTGTGACCGTGTCAGCAGAGGCTTGCACACTGAACCATAAATCAATAACCAAATCATTATTTTGGAAGCGCTTATAAAAGTCCGCCAAATAGGCATCAGCATTTGCCAGTTGATGATTGACCATCACTTTTAACGCGCCAAAACGTTCTGTCATACAGCTGGCATTATCATACTGCTGCTGCGCCCATTCAGGAGCACCAGTAACGTTGGCGGTCAATGCCATATCGAGTACCACATTACGTAAAGCACGGGTGCCACGAGCGGCGGCACTGTCTTCATAAGCCTGCATCGGTAGCTGCTTATAAAGCTCAGACCATTGATCTTTTAGCGCCTCTGCCAGCTGTTGATATAAGCCTTCACGCTGTGCTTTTACCAGCTCTGGATCGTAATCTTTATGAATAGCAGATGCCAACTCTGGTGCAGATGGGATATCAAGCAAACGCGCCGCCAACATCGCATCACTAGCAGCCAATTCCGGCAAGGTCTGCGCCACTGCTTGCAGATATATCTCAGGACTGCTTTTCGCCCCTTGACCTTGCAGTAAAATGCGATTGACGAGCATTTGCGTCACTTGCCAGCGGTTAAAGCCATTGTTCTCATATTGAAGCAAAAACGCCAAATCTTCATCTTGATAATCATAATTGAGCTGTACTGGGGCGCTAAAATCACGTAGCAAGGATACTACTGGCTCGCTTACTACATTTTCAAAGGTAAAGGTTTGTGTGGCTTGATCGAGCAGCAACATACGCTCGGCGACGATAGCACCAGAATCTTTATCAAATAGCGCGGTCGCTACAGGTATCGGCAATGGTTTTGGTGCATCAAAGCCTGCAACATGACGGGTTTGCTGACTCAAAGTAATAGTCAATGTCTGCGTCGCGCTGTCATAACTTTGGTGACCAGAGACCACTGGCGTACCGGGCTGACGATACCAGTCGATAAAGTCTTCAATTTTGCTATCGGTAATACTAAGCGCCGATAAAAAGTCTTCAACTGTTACTGCTTGCCCATCGTAACGACGGAAGTACTCATCCGTACCTTTACGGAAGTTATCAGGCCCTAACGTATTGGCAATCATACGGACAATTTCAGCACCTTTTTCATAGACAGTGGTGGTATAAAAGTTATTAATCTCAACGAAACTTTCAGGGCGTACAGGGTGCGCTAACGGTCCTGCATCCTCAGCAAACTGATGCGCGCGCAAGGTTGCCACATCATCGATACGCTGGACGGCACTTGATTGCTGGTCGGCTGAAAACGATTGATCCCGGTAAACGGTAAAGCCCTCTTTTAGACACAGCTGAAACCAATCACGGCACGTAATGCGATTGCCCGTCCAGTTATGAAAGTATTCATGGGCAATGATAGATTTGACACTAAAGCTGCGCGAATCTGTGGTGGTCTCAGGGCTAGACAGTACACAAGCGGTGTTAAAGATATTTAAACCCTTGTTTTCCATCGCGCCCATATTAAACTGGCTAACCGCCACAATCATATAACGGTCTAAATCGTAAGCGCGACCATAATTGACCTCATCCCATTGCATGGAGTCTTTTAAAGCTTGCATACCGACAGCACATTTATCGATATCTTCAGACTTCGCATAGAGCTCAAGCATTACCTCACGCCCTTCGCTCGTCGTATAGCTATCAGTCAATACATCCAAGTCAGCGATAACGCAAGCAAACAAATAGCTTGGCTTATTGGTCGGGTCTTGCCAAATCGCATAATGACGCTCAGGTGCATCCAATACTTCACCCGCTTCGAGCAAATTACCATTACTCAGTAGCGTTGGAAAACGCTTATCGGCTTCTAAGCGTGTGGTAAATATCGCGAGCACATCAGGACGGTCTGGATAAAAGGTAATCTTGCGAAAGCCCTCTGGCTCACACTGGCTGACAAACATGGTATCGTCACCACTACCGGCAATATATAAGCCTTCAAGCGCCGTATTGGTATGCGGATGGATGCGTACTTGCAGCTGTAATTTGGTATTTTTTGGCGCATCGGTAATGGTTAGTGTGCCCTCAGCTTGCGTATAACGATTACGAGCAAGCGGCTCATCATTAAGCTTAATAGACATCAGCTCAAGCGCTTCGCCATACAGCACCAAGTCGCCGTCAGTCTGACGCTGCATCACCAAAGTACTATCTACAATGGCATGATCATCAAATAGCTTAATATCCAAATCAACGGTTTCGACATCAAAGCTTGATGGTCTATAATCTTTTAAATGAATTTTAGTTGGAGCATGTGATGGCACATCTGGCATGTCAGGATTGATAATTTGAGCAGCGGTTTCAGTGGTGGACATGGAAGTTCCTATTATTATTTATGATAAAAAGCTTACAACACTTAGCTACATTGCCCTAAACCACCAAATTTCAAGTGCGAGGATGAATAAAAACCAGCTTAGCATTTATTACTCAGGTAGTAGTCATGGCTAGCATGAACCGCTCGCCTTTTTATTCGTTTATTAATCACTATCCCCTTTATCAATCACAGCAGTTAATCATTGGATAATGTCTATTAACATGATTTAATAGGCTGATTGCTAACCTGACTACCAATTAAACGACCAACCTTATGACGACTGATGCTTCAAATATTACTTTACCATTATTAAGTGCTTATATTGAGGCGTTACTACCTTCATTAGCCGCACCGACGCAAAGCCAAGTAACTGAGCAACTAACCTCTGTCGATAATCATCAGGGTGAAATATTGTGGGTCGTACCAGATAAGCAAGAACGCTTAAATCTGCAAGCCCAACTTAGAGATAGCATTGCCATTATAAAAAGCAGCGCGCCTGATAGTCTCTATAAGAACGATGAAAACAATGATGAAATGACAGCATCGCCTATAGCGACTTTAACCGAGCTTACCCAACAAGCGCGGCCTGAGCGTTATAATTTGGCCTGCTTTTGGCTACCTACCTTATCGGCAGAATTACTACAACAGTATATCCCCCTACTCATGCGCTATCGGGACATCTATGCTGCCCATTTACTTATCGTGCTTGATAAGGCAATAGATTTGCGCGCTTACGGTTTGACACCGTTCGATATTTTGAGCGAAGCATCTTTAGACAAGGATATCACTCATCAAAGAGAAATTTCTTCATTGAAGGTATCGTCGCCCATATCCGCCACACTTTGGCAGTTTAATTTGTACGATTATAAGCAGTTGCCAAATTGGCTCAATGCTGATTACTGGGCGAACCCTGAAAACTGGGGTAAGAACCGTTGGTAAAATATCGGATAGGTATATGTAAATTCTCGAATTATTTACAGTAATACTACTTACATAAAGTAACATTTAGTATATGGTAGATAGCAATTGCCTAAGTTTTACCAAAAGCAGTTTACAACAACAAATGTCATTAAAATTTTAGGAGCTCATTATGTCAACCAGTTTTTCAAAAATCGCTGCTCTAGCAGTATTATCAAGTGCTGTGGTATTGGCATCAGGTTGTGCCAACAAACGCGCGACTTCAGAAGTTGTCGTGGCCCCACTAGGTATCCCAGGTGGTCAAGCGGGTTATAACGGCGCGGTTATCGTCGGTAACTCAAATGCTGTTATTACTGGTGCTGAGAACCTGCAAGCAGTTGTATACTTTGCCTTTGATAGCAGTGAAATCACCTCACAAGCGGCTGGCGTATTAAACCAACATGCCGGTCTACTAAGCTCAAATCCAAACGCTGGTGTTGTTATCGCTGGTCACACTGATGAGCGCGGTAGCCGTGAATATAACATCGCCCTAGGTGAGCGCCGTGCCCAAGCTGCACGTGATTATCTTGCTGCCCAAGGTGTTGCGGTAAATAACATCCGTGTCATCAGCTATGGTGAAGAGCGTCCAGCAGCAGCCGGTACGACTGAAGATGCCTATGCACAAAATCGCCGTGCTGAATTGTCTTACTAATCGCTTTTGATAAGACTTTGTTAGCCTAAATTAATGAGTAACAAAAAGCCCAGCAAATATATTGTTGGGCTTTTTGCATTCTGCTACGCTAAAATGAATGGTTAAAAGTGGTTTATATTCTGACAAACTGTAGACTTTATCTACATAAAAATACGAAGAAACCTATCTCTCAACAGCTTTAAGCTAATAGCCTTTACTATAAATAAATGATGCCAACCTTAAAATTACATAATATTCAATACAGTCAACTTGATTCCACGACGTGGTGCGCGACGGCTCAGGTAACTGCGTCTTGCCCTCTAGAGTCTTTGCACTTATTCGATAATTTACCATCATTATTTAACGCAAACGTATCGAATATCAACACTGATAAATTCAGTCATATTACTTGGCACTACCATATTTCTAACGTTTCTCTATCCGCGCGCAAAATCGCTTATCAACAGCGCCAGCAGCAACGTGCTGGTGTACGCCTGTTATTACAATCTCTACTTAACAAGCTAAGTATTATTGACAGTTTGGATGACGTAAGCTTCCCCTATCGACTTGTTAACAGCCAATATTATGTGTGCTTTAGTCATACTGGGGCAAGCAGTCAAAATAATTCTACTCAGCCGAGTGGAGAAAAATCTTTTAACGGGTTAGATAATAAAGTTGCGGTTGTTATCAGTTGTCATCGATCGGCAGGCATCGATATAGAAACCAATAACGTTGAGTGGCGGGTGGCAAAACGCTTTTACCATACTAATGAGATTGCTATCTTACAAGCTCTAACTTTTATGCAACGTGATACTGTTGCTAAGTTACTATGGCAAATAAAAGAGTGTTTTATCAAGATTCATCAGTATAAACTTGCGCAAGGGTTAGGTATGGATTACTCCCATCTCATTACTGGTTTAGTGAACGGTATCGAAGCACAGGCACAGCTACCTTTGTTAGCGTTTAACGATGATAAAACCGGTTACTATCTCGTCTTATTACCTGAGCAGCAGACTGTGATTGTCTATTAAAAAGTATTTAATGCAGGCACATCATTTTGACTTTATTTTAGACAAAAAAAACGACCCTTTTCAGGATCGTTTTTTTATTACTACTTATCTTCTAAAAACAGTCTTTAGACTGTGATTAGCTTAGAAGCGGTAAGTTGCACCAACTTTAACAATTGGCATCCACTCTAACCAATCTTTATCTTCAAGCTCATTTTTAGCTAAATTAGCTACTTGGCCAGGAGTTAGTCCTGGTACAACAGTACCACCAGGATTAATGCCATCTTCTACACGTACTGGACCTGACTTACTTGCAGTAACATTTGCATCAGTTTGACCCATGTATGCAGCACCGATCTCACCAAACAAACCAAAGTTGTTGGTAATATTAGGACGGAAACCGATAGTAGCATAAGGGGCTAGCTTGTTGCGATGATCCATACTACCTTTAAGAACGCCTACGTCATCAGCATTATATTTCACGCCATTAACTTTATAAACGCCGCCATTAGGGTTAGCAGTTACATCAAAGCTATTATCAGGAACGATGATACCAGCACCCATTGTGAACCAGTTACCAGTAGGACGTAATTGTACGCCTAGGTATGGGTTGCTAAAATCAGAATCAACTTCATAGTTTACATCGTTTGCATCAAAGTCACCGCCGAATAGATCAGCAACATCGCCACCTGCCCAACCAGCTTGTAGTTCAGTTTTCTCGTTTAGAGACCAACCGATGTTAGCGCCATAACCTAAAGTACCAACTTCAGCACTCACAGATGCTGGGTTTACTACTTGTTTGAAGAAACCTTTAGTACCACCAAGTGTGTTGCCTACAACACCAGCGTCAGCATCATACGCATAACCAGGTTGTGCTTGATAAGCAACAGCTACTGGCTCAGCTTCGTATACAACTGCTTCATTACCGTCAACAACGATAACTGGCTCAGCTGCCAATGCAGCACTTGATGCTAAAACAGCAGCAGAGATTGCCGTTAATTTAATAAGTTTCATAGAATACTCTCCTAAAGTGTGAAATAACTCGCCCGTAAAAAAATGATAATTTAGCTTTTTTTAAACAACCATTTTGTTGAGCAGATTAAAACAATTTTGGCTTGAAAAGTCACCCCCATGGATGCGCTTTTTATTTGCCGTTATGTAAAGATTGCATAGATATTGTAATAATTGCTACACCAATCCGCAAAACTTCGCTTTCCTGTTACACAATACTCTCAAAGCAACTGAATAGCACAAACACGAATATTGAATCGCTTAACGCTCATGTAAAGGTATTACAAAACATGTCAGTATAATGACCTATGTCACACTTTAACTCAATTACAGTTATAGAGTTTATTACTACAGTTTGTTGTGGTTTGTGAGTTAACGTATCTAACATTACCTAATCACTGATAATTTAGAAGCCAAACAACTTAAAAACCAGATGATTTAGAAAGCTGTTAGTTAATACTTAGTATAAATAGCAGTATGGTAGATAAATGTGTTTATATTTAATAAGATATAAGCTTGTCTAAGCGCGATAATATGCTAAATTAGTCTTAGTCATAAAGTTGCTTTTAGACTTTGAATTTACTGGTCTTTAGCTAACTAATTACAGCGTCTTTTGTTTTCTGCTTTATTTTTATCATTCTTATTGAGCCATCTATATGCCTAAAGTATCGTCGATTACCCGTGTGTTAGAGATTATCGAAGCCGTATCTTACGCTTCAAAGCCCCTCTCGCCACTTGAGCTATCGCAAGAGCTTGATATCCCAAAACCGACCATTCATCGATTGATTCAAAATTTGGTCGATGAAGGGTTTGTTACGGTTGATATTGGTGGCGGTATTATTCCTGGCAAACGGGTACGTAATTTGAGCGTCGAGCTTTGGCAGCAGCGTCAATTCTTTAATGAGCGCCAAATAATTTTGCACAAATTGGTTGATGAGATTGAAGAGACTTGTGGTATCGCCATTCCTTATCAGATGGACATGATGTATACCAATCGTGCTAAGACCTCGCTACCGTTACAGATTTATCTCCCTGTCGGCGCAAAATCACCGATGTGGTGTACGGCCACCGGTAAGCTTTATTTAAGCCAGTTATCGGCGACCAGCCGCGCTAAAATACTGCAAGGACTACCACTAGATAAATTTACCAAAAATACGATTACGGATATTGATGCGTTAAATGCCGAGCTTGATCGTATTGCGGAGACCGGTATCGGTATCGACAATGAAGAGTTTATCTCAGAGATGGTAGCCGTGTCGGTACCGGTACTGGATAAAAAATCACGCTATTTGGCTTCTTTATATATTCACGCCCCAACCATCCGCGTGTCATTAGATGAGCTACTGGAGCATGTGCCGCGCTTGCAAACAGCTGCGCAGGATATTCAAGCTTTGGTGTATGAGCTGCAAAACTAGGGCCTGTATCATTAAGAAAAAATATGATCGAACACAAAAAGGTCTGCGCTATAAAACTAGCGCAGACCTTTTTTATGCTTTGTTAATAGAATGACGACAATTAGCAAACGCACTCTATTCAAAATCGATTAATAATTTTAATCTTTTAGGGCGTTAAGACAATACTGAACTGTCATGACGCGCCATAATACTAGAAAAATCCTTATCGCCATTTTCTACCGTATGTGCTTCGTAAAGCTCCGTCGCTTTGGCACCCATAGGCGTTTCAACATCGGTATCCTTAGCCGTTTGCATTGCAAGGTTTAAATCCTTTTGCATCAGCTTACTCATAAAGCCACCTTTATAGCCATTGCTAGAGGGTACATTTTCCATCACTTGCGGATAAGGATTATAGACCTCTAACGTCCAATTACGACCTGAGCTTTGTAGCATAATATCTGACAGCACTTTAGGGTCGAGGCCGTTTTTAACCCCTAAATTAATCGCCTCTGCCGTTCCCGCCATTAGAATGCCTAACAGCATGTTGTTGCAGATTTTCGCGACTTGTCCAGCACCGTGCTCGCCAGCATGAAATATATTTTTGCCCATGACGGCTAGTATCGGCTCAGCTTTGGCGAACGCATCGTCGCTGCCACCAACGATGAAGGTTAAACTACCAGCGATGGCGCCGCCTGTACCGCCGGAGACTGGCGCATCTAAGAAGTCTATGCCAAGCTTACTTGCTGCCTCTGCTACCAATCTTGCATCAGCTGCAGCGATGGTACTGCTATCGATGACCAATGTGCCTTTGGGCAGTTCTGCTAGTAGGCCTTCAGCCCCATTATTTCCTAGATAGACAGAATGGACGTGCTTGCCCGCAGGCAACATGCTAATGACGACTTGTGCATTGCTTGCAGCATCTTTAGGACTAGCAGCCACACTGGCACCTGCTTGTTGCAAGCGCGCGGTCGCCTCCGCAGATAAATCATAAACCGATAGCGTATAACCTGCCTTTAGTAAGTTCTCTGCCATCGGTGCGCCCATATTGCCAAGCCCAATAAAGGCTATATTTGGCTTGGCAGTATTGTTTGACTCTTTATTGCTTAAACCTGAATCCTTTGTTCCCATCTCATCGCTCCTTGATGATTGCTTATGCAGACAGTGCTACACATAGTTTAACGTTTTTTAATTTATACCTGATTCTTATAATGAGCCGATAAGCTCTTAGCGTACAAGCTGGCTGCCTAAAGCGTCTTCACCCAACCAATCGCCTAAAGGATGCTCACCTTTAGCATAAGGATTCACAAAGTGCTGATGTATATACGCCTGCCCTTCGCTACTGAGACAGTCTGCCAGTGAACGTGACCACTGCGGATTACGGTCTTTATCAATCAGTAGCGCACGTACGCCTTCTTTAAAATCAGGATTGGCCGCACAATGCACCGCTACGTTGGCCTCTAAATACAGGACTTGCTCTAGCGACAAATCAGTCACTTTATGATAAAGCGCATAGGTCAAAGCAGCGGTAACTGGGCAGCCATGTCGATACGTATCTACTGCGCGCTGCGTCCAGCTGTCTGCTGCAAAGTCTGTATCTAGCTTTGCAAGCGCTTCGTCACTTTGTAGAAGTGCATCAATATCTCCCAGTCCGCCGCTGTTCATCAACTGCTGTATAGGTTTCCAATATGTCGCAAGCTTACTTGCAGGCAATTCTGCTACTGGTTGCGCTGCCAATGCACGGCTAACAATACTGTAGGCACTATCGTTGTGACATTTATCGGTACTACCTGCTGCTCCTTGCCAATTACTCTGTTTTAAACCTTGTATGACGGCATCATATTCACTACTGGCAACGGCATACTCTGCAAGATTGGCTAATAAAGCGTCATTGCCATTACACATCGCACCTGTTAGCCCTAAGAACAAACCTGTTTTAGCTGGCATACGCTGCAAAAACCAACTACCAGAAGCATCTGGGAACAGTCCAATAGTCACTTCTGGCATGGCAAAGCGGGTGCACTCAGTGACCAAACGATGACTACAACCTGCCATCAAACCCATGCCGCCACCCATAATAATGCCGTCGCCCCAGAGGATTAACGGCTTTGGATAAAAATGCATCTGCCGATAAAGGCGATACTCATGACCGAAAAACTCTGTCGCATAAGGGTTCGGTAGCGGCGCACTGGTAGACATACTGTCATACAGCTTACGGATATCACCGCCGGCACAAAACGCCTTTTCTCCTGCTCCTTTTAATACCAATGCCACTATCTGATCGTCATTTTGCCACTGCTCTAGCTGCTGGGCTAATAACTGACACATCTCGACACTGAGCGCATTGAGAGATTTGGGTGTATTTAACGTCATTATTCCAATAAGATAGCCACATTCTGTCGGCTCAGTATTGAACAATACTGGCGCTTCTTGTGTGATGTTTTCTACAGGATTTTGATTATTAGTATCGTCCGTCGCTGTCGTCGCTGCTGTCATAAAAGTAACCTAAAAATTAAAAGGAAAAATATTAGCGCTAAGCCTGATTTAATTTGGCCTATTTATTTTGCCAATTGGGTTTACGCTTTTCTAAGAACGCTTGCACACCTTCACGCTGATCTTTGGTGTCGAATAACTTAACAAAAGCTTCGCGCTCATGGATAAGGTTTTGTGCAGGCGGGGTGTTTCTTGCGGCTTGGATAAGCTGTTTAGAGTAACTGACGGCAACAGGTGATTGCTTAGCGACTTTTTGCGCTAGCGCTTGCGCCGCTAGTAAACCGCCACCTTTTGCCGTAACTTCTTCGACTAAGCCAATGCGTAATGCAGTATCGGCATCGATGCGCTCACCGCACAATATCATACGTTTCGCCCAGCCTTCACCAACCAGTAAAGGCAGATTCTGCGTACCGCCCGCGCATGGCAATAAACCCACGCCGGTCTCTGGTAAGGCCATCTGTGCATGCGCTTCTGCGATACGGATATCACAGGCCAGCGCACACTCAAGTCCACCGCCCATCGCATAGCCGTTGATGACTGCAATACTGACACCGCGATACGCTGATAGTGCTTCAAACGCTTCACCAAAAGCGATGGCCATGCTGATTGCTTGGCCTTTATCACCGTCTGAGAAATTATTTAAGTCCGCACCTGCTGAAAAGAATTTCTCACCATCGCCATGAATGATTAAGGCATAAACATCATCATTTGCATTCAGGTCAGTGACCAGCTGTTTGAGCGCTGGCAGACTGTCCATCGTCCACGTATGAGCTGGTGGGTTATTCAGTGTTACGGTAGCAATGTGACCGTCAATTGATAACTTGAGATTGGTATAATCCGTCATAAATAATCCTTTATTTTATCTGAATTTGGTACGATTTATTGGTGAGACGCTAGGTAAAATAGCCATAGAAAACCATAGCGAACTTAAAGTATTGCTATAAAAGTATTGTCATAAAATAGCTACGTACTACGATTAACGCAATTGACTCAGTGCATCATCTTGCATAAGCTGACGCGAGACAATCACTCGCATAATCTCATTGGTGCCTTCCAAAATCTGATGCACACGCAAGTCTCGTACATGGCGCTCAAGCGGATACTCATTTAGATAGCCATAACCGCCATGCAACTGTAAGGCTTCATTGGCAACATCGAAACAAAGATCCGTTGAGAGACGCTTTGCCATCGCACAGTAAGTAGATGCTTGCGAGTCATTGTTATCGACTTTATTAGCTGCTAAATAAAGCATTTGCCGCGCGGTAATAGTTTGTGTGAGCATATCAGCAAGCTTAAACTGTACCGATTGTAAGCTGGCAATCGGGCTACCAAACTGGCTACGCTCTTGCACGTAATTGGTCGCTGTCTCTAGCGCTGACTGCGCCGTACCTACCGCACAGATACCAATATTGATACGACCGCCATCCAAGCCTTTCATCGCAATACGAAAACCTTGGCCTTCTTCACCGATTAAATTTTCTGCTGGTACTTTGACATCTTTAAAGCTGATGGTACGGGTTGGTTGCGCTTTCCAGCCCATTTTATGCTCGTTTTTACCATATTCGATACCAGCGCTGTCAGCGTCTACCACAAATGCTGAAACCCCTTTTGGGCCTGCACCGCCTGTACGCGCCATGACCACTAATACGTCAGTCGAGCCTGCGCCTGAGATAAAAGTTTTTTCGCCATTGAGTACATAATAGTCGCCTTGCTTGTCGGCTTTGGTGCGTAATGAGGCGGCATCAGAACCGGCATTCGGCTCAGTTAAGCAGTAGCTGCCAAGCCACTCACCGCTGACCATATTGGGTAAATACTTTTTACACAAAGCATCGCTACCATATTCACCAATCATCCAGCTCGCCATGTTATGAATACTCATATAAGCAGCGACTGCCGTATCACCCCATGCCAGCTCCTCAAACACCATGGCAGAGTCTAAGCGTGGTAACCCTAAACCATCATAGTCAGGATTGGTATATAACCCCAAAAAGCCAAGCTCACCTGATTTCTTAATCACATCAATTGGAAAGTGCGAGGTGCGATCCCATTCAGCCGCGTTTGGCTTTAGCTCTTTTTGAGCAAATTGCCGAGCGGTTTGGCGAAAGGCAATTTGGTCTTCGGTCAATGAGAAATCCATAGGGTCATCCTTGTGCTTGCATAGCAAATATGGTGGAGAGAAGGTTATAAGCCGTCAGTCTACTGTGGTTTAAACCGTGTTGGTTATACAGTATAGCAGCGCTATAACGACAATCATAAATTATGCTTTTGCTAAAAAACATTAAGTAAGACTGTCGCTATGCTGCCAATATATTGGATTAACGATTACATTGAAATAGTGGTATTGACACCGCGGCTTGCCTCATCATCAAACCAACGTGCAGTCACCGTCTTAGTTTGAGTATAGAACTGTACTGCCTGCTTACCATAAGGACCGAGATCACCAAGCTTACTAGCACGTGAGCCTGAGAATGAGAACATCGGTAGTGGCACAGGAATTGGTAAGTTAATACCGATTTGACCTACTTGCACATCCTGTTGGAACTTATGCGCAGCAGCGCCTGACTGAGTAAAGATCGCCGTACCATTACCATGTGGATTGGCATTAAGCAGCTCAATCGCCTCATCAAGGTCAGCTGCACGCATGATACACAGAACAGGCCCAAAGATTTCTTGCTGATAAATTTGCATATCAGCGGTGACGTTATCAAAGATAGTTGGTCCTACGAAGTTGCCTTTTTCATAGCCTTCAACCGTGATACCGCGACCATCTAATATTAAACTTGCCCCTTCTTCTACCCCAGTACCAATCAGATGCTCAACACGGGCTTTTGCGGCAGGTGAAATGAGCGGACCTAAATCCTTGTCATTTTTACCTGCTGAAACCACTAAGCCTTCTGCTTTAGCTTTAATATCATCAACCCACTCACCTGCTTTACCAACTAGCACCACGACTGACAGCGCCATACAACGTTGACCGGCAGCACCAAATGCAGCACCCGCTAGCTGATTGAGTGTTTGCTCTTTATTGGCATCAGGTAGGATAACGCCATGGTTTTTGGCACCCATCATACACTGGGCACGTTTGCCAGATTGACTAGCGCGCTCATAGACATGCTTGCCGACGTTGGTAGAGCCAACAAATGAAACCGCCTTAATATCTGGGTGATCACAAATTGCATCAACCGTCGCCTTGCCGCCATGTACGACGTTGAGTACACCTTCAGGTACGCCCGCTTCAACGGCAAGCTCAACCAGACGCATAGTCACCATCGGGTCTTGTTCAGAAGGCTTTAGAATGAATGTATTACCCGTGGCAATCGCCATTGGGAACATCCATAGTGGAATCATCGCTGGGAAGTTAAACGGCGTGATACCAGCACAGACGCCCAATGGCTGCCAGATACTATAGGTATCAACGCCTGAGGCGACATTTTCAACGAAGTCGCCGATTTGCAGATTGCCAATACCTGCGGCATGCTCAACCACTTCTAAACCACGGAATACATCACCGCGCGCATCAGCAATGGTTTTACCCTGCTCTGCTGTCAGGATTTCTGCCAGCTCATCCATATGATCGCGTATGAGTGCTTGATACTTTAAAAAGATACGCGCACGCGTGGTGATTGGCGTTTTGCGCCATGTCTGAAAGGCTGTTTGGGCGGCAGCGACGGCTTGATTGATTTCATCGTCAGTGGTTTGCGGGACTTTAGCGATGACTTCTTGCGTGGCGGGATCGGTGATATCAATCCATTCACTGGTATTAGAATCAACGAATTGACCATTGATGAGCTGTTTAACGTGGTGCATAAGATATCCTTATCTTGTTTGCGAGACTACCCTTTTATGGTGTCCTAGTATTCAAAAAAGAGATAAAAACGATAAGTTTTTATCAATCAAACTTAATTTTTAAAATGATTTATTTCGTATCATTATTGACTATAGCAATAAATCAATTTTAGGGTCAAGTGGTTTATTAAACTTTTATTTACGATTGTAGCCATCTATAAATCTTATAAGTCTAAAAAGCAAAAAGCCCATGATTGTACATGAGCTTTTCGATATTAAGATACATGGCTTTTTTCAATTAATACGCTATTAGATTAATAGTCTTTCATCGACTGCTTAATCGCATCAATCGCTGTTGGGTTATCAAGCGTTGACATATCTCCCGTCTCATTACCTTCTGCTAAAGCACGAATAGCGCGGCGTAAGATTTTGCCAGAGCGCGTTTTGGGTAATGCTTGCGGGAAATAAATCGCGGCTGGACGAGCGATACCGCCCAAGGATTTTACTACCGCACCAATCACTTGCTGCTCAATACGGAAACGGTTTTCTGTCGTCGCCACTTGCTCATGGTCTTTTAGCACACAAAAAGCAATCGGCAACTCGCCTTTTAATTGATCTTTGATACCCACGACCGCACATTCAGCCATCTCTGGATGGGTACTGATGGCTTCCTCAATCTCTTGCGTACCAATACGATGACCGGCGACATTAATCACATCATCGGTGCGTCCTAAAATATAAAAATAACCGTCGTCGTCGGTCACTGCATAGTCTGATGTAGAGTAGTGCTTGCCATCAAACAGACCAAAATAGCTGCTGATAAAGCGCTCGTCATTACGCCATACAGTCGTGAGACAACCAGGCGGCAGTGGAGCGCGAATGGCGAGTAAGCCCTTTTCACCAGCTTTACAAAGCTCGCCGGTTTCTTCATTGATGACGTGGGCATCATAGCCATACATCGGATAACCGGGCGAGCCTTGTTTGTGCGGTTTATGATTAAATTTGGGCGTATTGCTCAAAATTGGCCAACCAGATTCTGTCTGCCAATAATGATCTAAAATTGGCACCCCTAAATGCTTGGTCAGCCAATTGGCTGTTGACTCATCAAGTGGCTCACCTGCTAAAAAGAATGACTTAAGGCTAGAGACATCATAGCGCGTCATCCATGTCTCATCTTGTTTTTTCAGCATACGCACACCCGTCGGTGCGGTAAATAGAATATTCACTTTATTTGCTTCGACAATCCGCCACCAAATACCTGGGTTTGGACGATGTGGCAAGCCCTCATACATCACACTGGTCATGCCAGCGAGCAATGGCGCATAAATGCTATAAGAATGCCCAACCGCCCAGCCGATATCAGATATCGCCCAAAAGGTCTCGCCCGCCTTGCCATCGTAGATATAATCTATAGACGTCGTTAGCGCCACTGCATGGCCGCCGGTATCACGCTGCACACCTTTTGGTGTACCAGTAGTACCTGAGGTATAAAGCAAATAAGATGGCGTATTGGACTCTAACCAGACTGGCTCAACAATCGCATTGGCTTCACAACTGATACGGCGCTGGGTTGCATAATCGACATCGATAGCTTTTTTCTCAAACGGCAATACACCACGATTGACGACTAGTACATGCTCAGGCTTGAGAGTTGCTTGCTCAATGCCTTGATTGACGAGGCTCTTATAATTAACAACCTTACCGCCACGTAGACCCGCATCGACAGTGATGACCATTTTTGCTTCGGCGTCATCCATACGAATGGCCAAGTTATGGGCAGCAAAGCCACCAAATACCACCGAATGTACGGCACCGATACGCGCGCAGGCTAGCATGGCATAAGCCGCTTCTAAAATCATCGGCATATAAATGATGACACGATCGCCCTTGCCGATACCATGACGCTGCAGTACATCGGCAAAGTAATTGACTTCTTTATAAAGGTCATTATAAGTCAGGCGACGCTTGGTATAGTCGGTATAAAGCTCAACGTTATTGCCCAAATCTTTAAAAGCATCGACGACGGTAGGAAAGGTTTCGATTAATTCTTGGTTAATCTCAGAGGATAGCCAAATAAAAGCATCCTGCTCTGCGCGCTCTGCAAGATGGCGATCGACACAGTTATAACAAAGGTTGGTCTCACCGCCGACGAACCACTGAGCAAACGGCAGATTGCTGTCATCAAGGATTTGCTCAGGCTCTTTATGCCAATAAATGCGCTTGGCTTGCTCAGCCCAAAACTGCTCGCGATTATCAATGGAGGACTGATAAATATCTGCAAAGGTTTGCTTGCTATCAAATGACGCTTGAGAATTTTGGCTAGAGGATTGATTGAAGCTTTGATTATTATTGTGATTCACAGCTTGATTGCTGGTTTGAGAGTTAGCTTGCTCGTTCATAATGGCTGTCCTTAGCGTAAACGATGGGTAATGCTGTAAGTTTTTATAAAAAGCAATGTTATAAGAAGCGATGTTATAAGAAGCGATGTTATAAGAAGCGATGTTATAAGATATAACTTCATAATATGATGCTTTATAAGATACGCTCTTATTCAATAATATCATAATATAAAACTGGCTATCCCTGCCAGAACTAAAAAACCGATACGTTATGTATCGGTTTAAAATGTAGCAGAGCTAATGATAAAGGTCAACTATTAAGCGTGTCAGCTACTTGATATTTTGCTAGCCATAATCGCATTAAAAGTTAACCACTCTAAGCGATTACATCTCTGTTTGATTGGCATACATCTCGCGCATGACTTTTTTGTCATGTTTCCCTACCGAGGTTTTTGGTAGCTCATCGACGAATTTAAACTGACTTGGCACGCCATACTTAGGAATAATACCGCGCTCAACAGCTTGCTCGGCAATCGCTTTGATGTCATCGGCGCTGGTATCTTGGCAAGCAGGTTTGAGCACAATCAAGGCTAGCGGACGCTCGCCCCACTGCTTATCACGCACACCAATCACTGACACGTCAGCCACCGCTGGATGTAAAGATAAAATCGTCTCAATCTCTAATGACGATATCCACTCACCGCCTGATTTAATCACGTCTTTTAGACGATCGGTAATTTTAATATAACCATCCGGCTGGATATAGGCGATATCTTGCGTATGCATATAGCCATTTTCCCACAGCTCTTTACCCGCATCGTCGTTTTTCAGATAGCTTTGCGTTAACCAAGGCGCGCGCAGCACCAACTCGCCCGTATTGTCTTTACCCATACCGACAGATTCATTGTCAGTATTCCATACTTGAGCGTCTACCATCAGTACCGGCTTACCGGTCATACAACGGCGGGCGATATCTTCTTCTGCAGACATTTCAGGCTCATTGAGGCTAAATTCTGTCAAGCTAATAAGAGGTGCGGTCTCAGACATACCATAGCCAGTATAAACTTCGATATCTTGCGCCAATGCTGCTTTTGCTAAGCCTTCGGTCAGCTTAGAGCCACCGATAATCATTTTTAACCCATTAAAACTGGCATCGCGATCTTGCGCTTCTTTGAGTACCATCTGCAAAATCGTTGGTACGCAATGGGTGATACTGACCTTTTCATTGATGATTAAATCCATCAATACATCGGGCGCATAGCGACCTGGATAGACTTGTTTTAGACCAACCATAGTGGCGGTAAACGGGAAACCCCACGCATGAACGTGGAACATCGGCGTCATCGGCATATACACATCGCCGTAACTGACGCCCTGCTTGTTGGGCAGCATACCTAGTGTCGCCGCTTCCGTCAGCGTATGTAATACCAATTGACGATGGCTAAAGAACACCCCTTTTGGATCGCCGGTCGTGCCTGAAGTATAGAAGGTGGTGGCAATGGTGTTTTCATCAAAATCTGGGAATTCAAACTCGCTACTAGCGGCATCTAAGAGCGCTTCATATTCACCGGTGACGCGATTTTGATTGCCGCCAAAGACGCCTTCATGCGTCACGCCATTGTCATCAAGCCAAATAATATGCTCAATGCTGGAGTTTTCAAACTGATAATCTTTCACCAAGGGCGCAAATTCAGAATTGAGCAGCAATACTTTTGGTTTAGCATGGTTGATGGTATAAAGGATTTTTTCAGGTGACAGGCGGATATTGACGGTTTGCAAAATATATTCTGACATCGGTATGGCAAAGTATGACTCTAAGTAGCGATGACTGTCCCAATCCATGACTGCAATCACATCACCCGCATCAAGCTTTAAATCTGCTAAAACATTGGCTAAGCGATTGATACGCTGAAACAATTCTTTATAAGTGAAGCGTTTTTTATCGGCATAAACGATTTCTTGCTCTAGCGATACCGTTTTGGCACGATTTAACAGTTGCTTGACGATTAGCGGATAATCGTAGGCTGACGGCGCACTATGATAAATATTTGACATAAATTTAACTTCCTTGTGGGTGGTTTTAATTATTTTAAAGCACTATTAATAAATTTTAGAAAACATATAAAAACAGAGCATTTTTATCGATATACGCGTGGCTATAATGGATGGCAATACTTATCGTCATTCTTGATAAGCTCTATTGATAGTAAGAAAAAACCTAGGCTATGTAAAGCGTGCTTGCGTAAGTAGCATACGATGGCCAGTACGTTGATTGGCATTTAAACACACGAGTTATTATGTTATGACAAGGCCATATTAAGTGAAAAGATATAGTGCTAAAAATTGCTATATTAAAATGTGCTGCACTAACAGCCAGTTTATTAAAAGAATCATTTTCTTAATAATAGGCGCTCAAAAAACGCTATCAAAAAATCCTCTTAATTCGCGCGAGGATTTGTTTTGACCATCCCAATGCTAGCAACCAATAACGCCAGCACTTGTACAAACAATAATAACCAAACCGTCAGCGACCATTGGCCACGCGCATAAGCGATGCCGCAGAGCCATGCGCCCATCGTGCCACCTGCGTAATAACCCATATAATATAAGCCCGACGCCAATGAACGTCCTTTTTTAACATTGACCGCGATATAACTGATGGTAGCAGCTTGCGTAATAAAGACGCCAGTGGACATAACAGCAAGCCCTATCACGACTCCCCAAAGCGGTGTTAGCAATGTTAACAGCACGCCAAGCATCGAGATAACCATCGCTACTCGAACCGTACGCGCTGAGCCAAATCGGCGTAGCAACGTCGTCGATAATGGGGTGATGATAACCCCTATTAAATACACGGCAAAAATATTGGCAAGCGCACCTGTGCTTAATTCATAAGGTGTATCGGCCAAATGCAAATTAATAAAGGTAAAACAGCCAACCAAAGAAAACAGGACACAAGCACCAAGCAAGCAGGACGTGACGACATAGCGATTTACTAAATGCTCACCAAGGGTCTGCATGGCTGAGCGAAAATTGGGATTGGCAACAAAGTGCCGTGACGATGGCAGCATTTTACCGACCCACAGCGCTCCGACAAGCGTCATACCTGCCATTACATAGTAGCCGGCGCGCCAACCAATGAGCTCATGCAAGTGCCCCAGTAAAAAACGCCCCATAAAGCCGCCAAGTACCGAGCCTGAGACATAAAACGACATCAGCTCAGTGACCGCGCGCCCCTCAAACTCTTCACCGATATAAGCAATCGTCACCACCGTAATACCGGGTACAGACAATCCCTGCATAAACCGCCACATGCCCATCCAGCCGATATTGGGACTTTGGGCAATTAACGCAGTAGGTATCGCTAAAAACAAGAGCGCCCCAACGATAAATGACTTACGACCAACGGCATCAGAAAGCATGCCCAAAAATGGCGACATGATAGCAATCGCCAATATGGTAGCGCCGACAATCATGCCCGCCTGCACCTCAGTTGCGGACATATCCACCATCAATACTGGCAAAATAGCCTGAATAGAATAGACCTGCAAAAAAGCAAACATCCCAATCAAGCCAATCGTCAGCTTCAATACCCATGAAGGCGCATCAAATGGCAGCGGCGGCTTAGGTAGCTGATTGGGCGTTTGAATATGGCGGCGGATAGCGCTGCTATCTTTGCCACTGCCATCAACATTGACATTGATGTCGCTATTTATACTGTTATTTATATTATTATTCAAAGTATGACTGACTATATTGGACGCCTTTTTTAGCTGGAAGCTAGACGGCATAGGTGAGAGAAATAAAGCGATAGCATGAAATCGTTATAATAATAAAACTTATGACTGACTATAAAACGATGCATGATTTGTGAGTTTATCACAGCAAATACCAGACTCAGGTTTCGGTGTGTTATTCGCGATGCTATTTATGAATGTTATTTATAATAAAGGATTTTTATTCAAGTGCTTTTAATGACAAATTTTCCAACCCTAAAACGCTAGGCTGATTTTAACACTGTAGAGGTGATTAATATTTTTGACAGCTAATAGATTACTGTCTACTATTATTTTGCCCTGCTATTTATGATTGATATCGCCACTTTAGCCCTAGCCTGACAAAGTAATGCATAGAATAAAGTAACGCACAGAATAAACCTTACATACAAAAAGACCTCAAATAATAGACCCTTTATCATGTTAAACAACGCTATTTATCCAAGATTGATTGCCGCGACAGGCGCACTGATTGTTTCTATGCATGTGGCAGCGGTCACATCAGAAGAAATAACCCCAATTAGACAGCCAGCAATTGAAAAGCTTTCAATTAATGAGCTGTCAACCGCCACCTTAGCAACCAAAGTGCCCGCAACTAAAATACCTTTAACCACGACAACATCAGCATCGCCTACCTCAAACTGTATTCCTGACAGTGTCATTACAGCGGCTGAGCTGTCAGCTACGCGCGATAATGGTCCTTTTACGGTGGCAAGTAAATCTGTTCCTCGGCAACTAGCCAATGGCTTCGGCGGCGGAACCATTCATTATCCAACCAATGCTGGTGACTGCGGTTTGTTAGGCGGTATCGCGGTGATTCCCGGTTATGTGTCTTATGAAGCCTCTATCAAATGGTGGGGGCCGCGTCTGGCATCTTGGGGATTTGTGGTGATTACTATCGATACCAACTCTATTTATGATGACCCCGATAGCCGTGCGACGCAGTTGAGCGCCGCACTCGATCATATTCTTAGCGATAGTACGGTGGGTGCGCAAATAGATAGCACACGTTTGGGCGCTATCGGCTGGTCAATGGGGGGTGGTGGCGCGCTGCAGTTAGCGACCAAGCGCAGTGACATTCGGGCCATTATTCCGCAAACGCCCTATCATGATAAAGACTACGGCAACATGGACACGCCTGCTTTATTTATTACCTGTCAAAATGACCGCATTGCCTCTAATAAAAAGTACAGCAGTCCGTTTTATAATAATGCTGCTGGCGCAAAAATGAAAATTGAGATAAAAAACGGCAGCCACTTTTGTCCAAGCTATCGCTTTAACGAGATATTACTCAGTAAACCAGGTATTGCTTGGATGCATCGCTACATAAATGGTGATACTCGCTTCGATAAATTTTTATGCAACAATGAAAATTATGGCAACAGCCCCCGTATATCGGCTTACGATTATAAAAACTGTGTATAGTCAATTTAAGCTAAAAACAATACAGGGCAGCTGGGATAAGTTTTGCGCAGCCTCTGGAGTGTAAAGCACACAGCAAACAAGGACAGCAAAGACAGAAGGAAGAAGAAGTTATCTCAGCAGAACGCTATTTTGAATTACATTACAGTCAAGGCAGTCCTCTAACCAATTTTTAATATTTACACATCTATATGGCTGATATCTATTTCCTTACAGACTTTACGCACGTAAAAAACCATAATCAGAACGTATGCATAATTCATTGCTATTACTAATAATTAGAAAACTAACAAAATAACGATTAAGGAAAAGCATCAATGACCGATAAAATACATGATTTGGGTGCAGGATTTTGGAATATTCGTGGCACGTTTCGCTTAGGCGGGGTGCTAAATATAGGCACTCAGTGCTCGCTTGTAAAATTAGCCTCAGGTCGCTTTATATTTTTAGACAGCTACGAGCTCACCGGCGACGTACGCACTGAGGTAATGGCCTTAACCAACAATGGGCAAGATGTCGAAGCGGTCCTCAATGTCCACCCCTTTCATACTGTCCACTGCGCACAAATGGCAAAGGATTTCCCGCAAGCAACTTTTTATGGCAGTAGCCGTCATCATAAAAAAATCCCCGAAATTCAATGGGCAGACGATTTGGTCGAAAGCGATGCGGTCGCCAAGCGCTACCCTGAGCTGAAGTTTTCTATGTCAGAAGGTATTCATTATATCTCGCCCAATGAGATGATTCATGCAGGCTCGCTGTTGGTATTCCATCCTGCCAGTAAAAGCTTGCACGTCGATGATACTTTTATGAGTCCACCAACCAAATTACTAGAAGCGGTGCTACCGGAACTGTTATTGCACCCAACGACCAAAAAAGCACTAAAAGATGAGCCTAATGCTGGCAAGCAGTATTGCGACTGGGCGACCAATCTGGCGCACGAATGGCGCGAGGTACGTAACTTCTGTGCCGCGCATTCTTATTTAGTGAAGTTTAAAGAGGGTGAGTTTGAAAAAGCCTTATTAAAAGCCATTGATAAAGCCCGTCCTAAGCTTGAAAATGCTTAAACGCTTAGATGCTTAGATGCTTTAAAAATTGATAATAAAAAAGGCTGCCCATACTATTACTAGCGGGGCAGCCTTTTTTTGTGGCGATTTTATATATCGTAGAATCACTTTAAAATTTATACCAGTCGCACATAGCTATAACGTAGCGCTTTTATTTTGAACTGACTATATAAAGCTTCTATTTTACAAAGCTATTTAGGCCATTTCTATAAAACAATAACTCCGCAAGCTCTGCCTCATTACTGATAATATCTGCCAATGTATAACGCTCAAGGACGTTGATAAAAGCGGTCAACGCTTCAAAGAATACCTGTTTTAGCTGACAGACAGGACTAATAATACAGCCTGACTTGACCCCCGCACTTGCTTCCTCATCAATCAGCGTCAAAGACAAATCTTTGGCAACCGCATTATCATCAGTACCATTAAAAGAGCTGTCAGAATTAGCATTGTCAGGCTTAGGATTAATCAATAAATCGGTCGAAAAACATTCAACCAAATTAAAATCAGGCTCAATCTGTTTGATTAACACCCCCAAATTGATGTCTTTTGGCGCACACGCCAAGCGAATCCCACCGTTTTTACCGCGCACGCTATCTATATAGCCAAGTTGCCCGAGCTGATGAATAATTTTGGTCAAATGACTTCTAGAAATGTGATAACTGTTGGCAATATCACTAATATTTGCCAATAGGTGCGGCTCAGGCTTGGTCGCCAAATATATTAATGAGCGCAGCGCATAATCACTATAGTTGGTCAGTCGCATTTTTTGCACTCCAATGGTTGTTATAACTATTAACTTTATAATGTGAAATAATGCTATGTTTTAAGTCGCTTTAGCTTTTAAACTGTTTAACTTTTAAAGCTGTTTAGCGTTTAAATGACTTAAATTTTAAATCAATTGCATTTTAACCGTTTCAACACCTTATTAGCCAAATAAACCATCTGGTCGCGGGCGTGCCAGTATCGGCAAATAACTGATACAAAACAAGGCAAAACAAGCTATCCAAGCGCTTTGTGCCAGCATAATCCATAATAAGTAATGACTCATATCGATTAATGGCAAAAATACCCGACTGACAAACGCCACTACCATAAGCACGAACATTGCATTGACGATTTTGGGTGGCTGATGGATACTGCGCCCCGTATGACCGAGTGACACCCGCGCCATCATCGCCACCGTCATCATGCCAATACCGGAAAGCGATAATCCATGTACCGCAATGCTGTGATTATAGCCTAACCATGGCTGCAGTGCGTACAATACAAAGCTCACACACATCCCTAAAAAGGCGATATATAACGACCATAGTAACGGTTTTTGCCAAATGCCGCGATGATACCAGCCAACTAAGCGTACGATGTTGACCACCGCCACCCCAAGTGCACTGATGGTCAGCAAGTATTTATTGGGATAAAACATATCAGTGATAAAAAAGGCAAAAAAGAACAATAAGCTTGCGATATCCTGCGCTTTATTATTACGTACCGTTACTGCTTCGGTTTCACCTTGAGCATTTGCCACACTTAGACCACGCTCAATAAAGAACGGCACTACGCGGCGACCGATGGTCAATACCAAGCCGATAATCAAATAAAAACCTAAATAAACACCAACTTTGGTCAGATTCATATTGGCGCTGATAATGCCCCAATAGCACAAAGCATTGCCCACTGTTAATAATGCAAGCTTGGCTAAAATCCCCATTTGCTTATATTGCTTAACTTGTAATACTGCACGGAAAATCACAAAAGCCATCGAGCCGATGAACAATAAATCAAATACCGCCGCCGCATATAGTAACGCCGCGCTGCTACCAGCAATCGTGATGCCTAAGCCAAATCCCACCCAACCCAAGCGCGCCAGCAACCAACAGACAAAAATACCGAGCAGCTTATAGCCATGCGGCATCATAACGCCCGTCCAAGTCTTTACCGCTGTCAATAAAAATCCCGCCACGATGGCCAGCGCATAGCCGTAAATCATTTCATGACCATGCCAATACAGCGGATTCAACGTTTGCGCATCGATATCTGTATGGCCGGTAAACACAAATGCCCACAACGCCATGGTTATAATGGCAAATAGTGCCCCTGCGCTAAAAAATATCCGAAAGCTCAAATTGAGTATGGGATGCGGCGAGCTTGGTGGCTTGCTAGGTAGATTAATTGATTGCATAGCAGACTTCTTATAATAAAAGTTAGAAGGTATGTCTTAAAGATTCATTTTATATGAATGTTAATTATAATGCCACCTAAACTATATGACTGCTATGGTTTATTCAAGTAGTGATTCATTCAAGTAGTGACTCATTAAAGCAGTTATCATATACAGCTATAATTGATATAAAGCGCTAGAATGGATAGTGTTATTTTAGCCCAATATGTATTTAATAACTTATACTCGATAACAGATGTTCGATAACTGATATTCGATAACTGATATTCGATAACTTACCTTCTATAATTTACAGCGGCATAAAACTCTAAAGTCACACATAGCTTGATATTTGCCCTCACCATTACCATCATAGGTAATGAGCACAGTCAATTTGACTGCGTAAATGGTTCACTTTTAGGAGATTGTCATGACTGAAGCGCATGCACCGATTGAAAAACGTAAAATCGTTAATAGGTTTTTGACCCTACTGACCAAAGAACAGCCGCAAATGTATTATGCAACGACATCTGAGATCTCTCGTAGCATCCATACGATGATAAAAGAGCATACCAACCGTCTGACAGTAGAAGAGCAAGCATTGGTTCGACATATGACTATCGAAGAGATTGAAGCATTACTAGGCTTTCATTCTAAATAACATTAGAACTATAAAACTTTAGAATCATTGCGTGTAAATAAGAAAAAAAGACCACCATTCAGGCGGTCTTTTTTTATATCGAAACATTTATCTAACTACATCTAAGTACGTTTATCCATAATGCGTTGATTAGAATGCACTGATTAAAACGGATATTGACGCGGTTCGTTTTGCATTGATATCCAATGCGTTCTGGTAAATTCTTCCAGTATCCACTCACCATTAAAGCGACCAATACCTGAGTTTTTCTCACCGCCAAATGGCATGTTGCTCTCATCGTTGACTGAGATATCATTAATATGGGTCATGCCCGCTCTGATACCGCGAGCAAAGCGCAAACCTTTTTGCATATCTGCTGTAAATACCGCACTAGATAGACCATACATGGAGTCATTGGCTATCGATAACGCATCATCTTCATCTTTGGCACGAATAATCCCGACCAATGGCCCGAACACCTCATTACGCGACAAGTCCATCTCGCGCGTCACTTCAGTAAAGATATGCGGCGGTACTACCTGACCTTTAATCTCACCACTCAAAATCATTTTGGCACCTTCTTGCTGTGCTTTAGCGATTTTTTCTTGCAGTGACTTGACTTGTTTTTCATTAATAATTGGACCGACTGCCGTATCTTGCTTGTTCGGATCACCGACGTTTAAGGTTTTAACATGAGCTAAGAAGCGCTCAACAAAATCATCATAAATCTCATCTTCAACGATAATACGGTTGATAGCGAGACAGATTTGACCTTGATGGAGGAATTTGCCAAAGGCTGCGGCTTTTACCGCTTGCTCAATATCGGCGTCTTTTAATACCACAAATGGGCTATTACCGCCGAGCTCAAGCGCAACTTGCTTGATGTAGTCGCAACCATTGGCCAGCTCGCCAATATGTTTGCCGACTGAGGTTGAACCAGTAAATGAGACAAAGCTTGGGATATCATGAGTGACGATGGCGTCCCCTATCTCACTACCAGCCCCAACAACGACGTTAAGCAGTCCTTTTGGCAAACCTGCTTCTTCGAATATTTTTGCTAACAATAAACCACCGGTAATAGGTGTGTCACTTGCAGGCTTAAGCACGACCGCGTTACCAAGGGCTAATGCAGGCGCGATAGAACGCTGGGTAAGATGTAGCGGAAAGTTCCATGGGCTAATAACGGCTACGACACCGATTGGCTCACGGTAGACGAAGTTTTCTTTACCGGGGGTGTTTGATGCGCGAATTTCACCATGGACACGGTTAGGGAAGCTGGCCGCTTCAAGGGTAATTGCACGCGCACTACCGAACTCTACCATTGCTTTGATACGCGTACTACCCGACTCTTTGATGAGCCAATCGACAATTTCGTCTTGACGCTGATCTAAGACATTGACGACGTTATACATTAAACTGGCACGCTCAGCTGGCGTCTTTTGTGCCCATTGTTTTTGTGCCGCATTTGCTGCCTGATAGGCTTCATCAAGCTGCTCTTTCGTCGCCTGTTTAATCTCAACCAGCGTGTCACCATTATATGGATTGACATCAGTATTGACGCTATCGTCTTTACCCTGTTGCCATGAGCCTGCGATATATTGCAAATGAAAATCGCTATATACGCTCTGCTGAGTATTCTTAGTATCGGTTGACATAATAATCCTTATTTATTTTATGTTTGTTATTTAAAACGTTTGGTTCATTAAAACACTTAATTAATTAAAGCATCGAGCTGCTACATTTGGAATAGGGACACTGCAAAACAGTTATGTGCAATGGTTATGTTGGGAAATGATGGTTTTATGGAACGATCGTGTAAAATAACCATTTGCCATTAACCATCGATAACAAACGTAACTTGCTAGACGACTGGTCTAATGCTAACATAGTCAGCATAAAAACAAGAATCATTTATCACTAAGTATTGTTGAAAAAACGTAACACTCAAAATTATTATTTTTCTTTCGATTAAAAAATTACCTTTGAAGCCCTGCTTTATCTCACTTAATTTAAAGACATCACCAAATAAAGATCTAAGGAGAACATCCTCTTCATGTCCGCTATTATAACCACTGCTCCATCAGATACCAGAGCGCATCTGTTAGCCATCGGCTATCAACTCATTGCGCAAAAAGGTTTTACCGCAGTCGGTATCAAACAAATACTTGATACCGCTGGTGTGCCAAAAGGCTCCTTTTATCATTACTTTGCATCAAAAGAAGCCTTTGGTGAAGCCATCATCGAGCACTATTTTGACAACTATAAAAATCGCCTCGAGGCGATTACTGCTGAAAAAATCAGTGCCCAACAAAAGATTTATAACTATTTTCAAAACTGGTATGACACCCAGCAAAAGGGCTGTGACCATGAGAAATGCTTGGTAGTAAAGCTCAGTGCGGAAGTGGCTGATATCTCAGAAACCATGCGTAAGGCTCTGTATGCCGGTTATCAACAAACCATCAACTGGATTGCTGTGCAAATAAAAGCAGGCTGGGCAGATGGTTCTATACCTCACCCTGACAATATCGCCGCCGAAAGTATGGCCAAGCGTTGGTATTTTGCTTGGTTGGGTGCCAGCTTAGTCGCTAAGATCAGTCAAACCGATACGCCATTAGCAGAAGTTTGGCTGATGACCACCTCGCAACTTGGTCGCTAAACGCTGTGTAAATAAAATTAATGCTAATAAAATCAGCACCCTAAAACCGATGTCAATAAACTTGATATCGCGACTATCTATCTAGGTTGTTAATGCTGAGCTACTAGCTACCGCCTTAGCTTACCAGCTATCCCCTTAACCATAGCAACCTAGCCATTAATACCTTCTCGTTAATACCCAACCGTTAGCACTAACGTATAACGCTGATTGAGGGCTTTCAATCGCCAATAAGCAATTATCAATAAAATACCGATAACTTTCGGTTATACGATAGTTTTGTAAAATTAATAAAAAAATAACTAGACGACCGGTCTAATTCATGTACAATGCGCACAGATGGCAATAATCGCTATGACGCATATCCGATATAAAAGACGTCATTCATTAGCACTTACATCACAACTTATCTCTTTATCATTAGAAACTAGGAATATTATGAATAACTTTCAATATTACAATCCCGTCCGTATCGTCTTTGGCGAAGGTCAAATCAAACAACTATCAGAGCTCGTGCCAACAGAGGCACGCGTGCTAATCACTTATGGTGGCGGTTCAGCGCAGCGTACTGGTACGTTAGATGAAGTAAAGAATGCGCTAGCAGCAAATGGCAAACGTGAAGTATTTGAGTTTGGTGGTATTGAAGCCAATCCAGAATTCACCACCTTGCTAAAAGCCGCTGATATGGTGAACGAGCATAATATTGATTTCTTACTAGCAGTGGGTGGCGGTTCAGTCATCGATGGCAGTAAATTTGTCGCGCTTATCTCTTCATTAACTGAAGATGGCAGCACCGATGGTACGGTTTCTCGTGAAAAAGCATGGGATGCGCTGACCAGTTATTGCAAAAATATCGATTCAGCGATTGATTTGGGCGCGGTTCTGACCATTCCAGCGACCGGTTCTGAGATGAACTCAGGCGGCGTGATTAATTATAGCGAACGCCAAGCAAAACTACCGTTTGGTAATCCACTTGCCTTCCCTAAATTTTCAATTTTAGACCCTGCTAAAACCTTAACCTTACCTGAACGTCAAGTGATGAACGGTGTTGCGGATGCTTTTGTCCATGTGATGGAGCAGTACCTCACCTATCCAGTTAATGCGAAAGTTCAAGACGCCTTTTCTGAGAGCTTGCTTAAAATTCTGATTGAAGAAGGCGCAGCAGTCAAAGCAGATCCAGAGAATTTAGAAACGCGTAAAAACATCATGTGGACAGCAACCATGGCGTTGAATGGTCTGATTGGTACCGGTGTACCGCAAGATTGGACGACGCATATGATTGGTCATGAACTGACCTCACTGCATGCAATTGACCATGCCCGTACGCTAACGATTGTACTGCCATCAGTATTGCGCGAGCTTAAAGACAGCAAAAAAGACAAACTGCTTCAGTATGCGCGTAACGTTTGGGGTATCAATAATAACGATACCGGTACACAACTAGACGATGACACCATCATCGAAACTGCTATTGTTCATACTGAGAACTTCTTCCGCGAGCTTGGATTGCCAGTTAGCTTAGAAGATGCAGAATTAACCGAGTCAGCCATTGACCCTATTATCAAGCAACTTGAAGCACATAACATGGTGAAACTGGGTGAACATGGCAAAAATGACTTAGCTGTATCACGCCGCATTTTAGAACGCGCCGTTACCAGCAAAGCTTAATCGTCAAAAAACTTATAACTTTTTATTGTCACAACAATCGGTAGCCATTCACTTTGGCGTGGCTACTGACTTTAAAACTTTAAAACGAAAATGAATAACTACAACCAATAACTACAATAAGGAGCTTTAACATGAGCTTTGATAATAATTTTAATACCCAACAAAACCAAAAACAAAACCGTCAAATCAAACTTGCCAGCCGTCCCAATGGCGCGCCAACCAGTGATAATTTCGAGCTAACTACTAGCAACATCCCTACTCCTAACGACAAGCAAATGCTACTGCGTACCGTATATATGTCACTTGACCCGTATATGCGCGGGCGTATGAGTGCTTCTAAAAGCTATGCTGACCCATTAGAAGTCGGCGATGTCATGCTAGGCGGCACGGTTGCACAAGTTGTCGAGTCTAATATCGATAAATTTGCTGTTGGGGATTTGGTCGTATCAAATTCAGGCTGGCAGGATTATAGCGTCAGTGATGGCGAAGGCGTGCTAAAACTTGATAAAAATATGTCCAATCCTTCTTATGGTCTTGGTGTCCTCGGTATGCCAGGCTTCACCGGTTATATGGGTTTAACCGATATCGGTAAACCAAAAAAAGGTGAAACCTTAGTCGTCGCAGCAGCAACTGGTCCTGTAGGCGCAACGGTTGGACAAGTCGGTAATCATTTAGGCTTACGTACCGTTGGTGTCGCAGGCGGTGCGGAAAAATGCGCCTATGCGGTCGAAGAGTTGGGCTTTGATGTTTGTATTGACCACAAAGCAGACGACTTTGCCGAGCAGCTTAAAAACGCTTGCCCAGATGGTATCGATATCTATTATGAAAACGTCGGTGGCAAGGTATTCGATGGCGTATTACCGCTATTAAATGCCCATGCACGTATTCCGGTATGCGGCTTGGTGTCTCAATATAACGCCACCGAGCTTCCTGATGGCAAAGACCGCCTAGGTATGTTGATGGGTCATATTCTCAGTCAGCGTCTGACCATCAAAGGTTTTATCATCTTTGAAGAATACGGCGACCATTTCCCAGAGTTCTTAAAAACCATGGGCGAATGGGTTGAGTTAGGTAAAGTCAAAACCAAAGAGCATATCGTGGATGGCTTAGCACAAGCACCACAAGCTTTCTTTGACATGCTAGAGGGTAAAAACTTCGGTAAAACCGTGGTTAAAGTTGCTGACGTTCAGTAGTTCATATCAAGCGACTTATATAAAGGTATAAAGTAGCCAGTTTTAAATAACTTTCAGATAACCACTTAACAACATAATACGTTAAGACAGCTACTGAAAATAATGCTTAAAACATTAATACTGTTAGCAGCCAGTTTTTAGCAAAGATAGCTTTATCATGGTCTTTGCATAGCTTTAGCAAAGCTGGCTACGACATATCTGAACTTGGTATTAAATTAGTATTAAAACCTAGCAAACAATACAAATAATAAATAAGGACAATTATGAATATTTTAATGGTACTAACCTCACACGATAAATTGGGTGATACAGGCAAAAAAACCGGCTTTTGGCTAGAAGAATTTGCCGCCCCTTACTATGCCTTTTTGGATGCTGGTGTCAATGTTACTCTAGCCTCTCCTGCTGGCGGCCAACCACCACTTGATCCTAGTAGTGATACGCCAGATGCACAAACCAAAGATACCAAACGTTTTAAAGAAGACAGTGAAGCTCAAGAGCGTCTTGCCAATACCAAAAAGCTTGCTGAAGTAAAAGCTGAAGATTTTGACTCCGTCTTTTATCCAGGTGGTCATGGTCCATTGTGGGATTTGGCAGTTGATAAAAAATCTATCGAGTTAATTGAAACCTTTGTTAAGCAAGACAAGCCTGTTGCCTTTGTTTGCCACTCTCCTGGCGCGCTTAAAAACGTCAAAATCGATGGCGAGTATTTGGTCAAAGGTAAAAAAGTCACTGGCTTTACCAATACTGAAGAAGAAGGTGTTGGCCTGACTGACGTCGTACCTTTCTTATTGGAAGACGTATTAAAAGCTAATGGCGGTCACTATGAAAAAGGCGCGGATTGGGAATCGTATGTCGTTGAAGACGGCCTATTGATTACCGGTCAAAACCCAGCGTCATCAGAAGAAGCCGCTAAACGTTTACTTGCTAAGCTGCAAGCATAATATAAAAACATCGTAAAAAGGCTAATATCATGATTCGCTTACATCATCTTAATCAATCGCGCTCACTGCGTACGCTATGGCTATTAGAAGAATTGGGGCAACCTTATGAGCTGATTAGCCATCAGCGTGATACCAAAACGCATCTAGCACCAGACAGTTTAAAAGCAATCCATCCCCTCGGTAAGTCTCCGGTTATTGAGATGGATGGCGAGCTTTATGCCGAATCAGGGGCGATTATCGAGATGTTGATTGAGCGTTTTGCCCCCGAGCGCCTGCGTCCTGCTACCGATAGTGCAGAGTATGGTCATTACTTGCAGTGGATTCACTTTGCTGAAAGCTCGCTTATGTTACCGCTACTGCTTGAACTGTTTACCACTAAAGCAGGCGTTGGCGATAATGAATTCTTGGCGGGTTATATCAGCGAAGAAAAGCATAAAGTACTGAGCTATTTAAATGATGAAGTCAAAGACAAAGCATTTATCATCGGCAACAAATTAAGCGGTGCTGACTTTATGCTAGCGTTTGACTTAATCATGCTCGCGCATCGTGGGGCGTTACAAGACTATATGCATATCAAGCAATATGCGCTACAACTGGCGAGTATAGATAGCTATCAGCGTGCGATGCGTTTGGAAGCCAATTATGATGACTCGATTAAGCGTTAAGCCAAATAATTTTTATTGTTTAATATAAAAAAACAGCTCTTAAAGAGCTGTTTTTTTATGCCTGATTGAAACTTAAGCCATTTATGAATACTTTAAATACAAAATTTTTGCTCAAGCCAGCTATTCATAAAGACATTATCAGGGTCAAACTCTCGGCGAATCTCTAAAAAGCGATTGAGCTTTGGATACAGATTTTGTAGCTCCACATGGTTCAATTTATTTACTTTACCCCAATGCGGTCGACCCTGCCATTTTTTCATATAATCATATAGCCATTTAAATAACGGCTCACAGTCCATGCCTTTATAGACATGGAAGGACAATACCGCGCAATCCTCTCCCTGCGTGGGACTGAGCATACCAGTCTCGCCTTTATGCGTGCGCACTTCGATGGGAAAGTGCGAGCCTTTATTGTCTTTTAATAAAATATGATTGACCTCTGAGATACATTCATCAAAATCAGATAGCTTAATAAAGTACTCAGACTCATTGAACTTGACGCCGCGCGGTGTCGGAAACACCTCATAGCTATAACCTTCACGCTTGGTATTAGGGATAGAGTTTGCGGAGATTTCACTCACCTTTTGGGTCAGCGACGGCTTCATACGTGCCAGCTCGCACAGCACATAAAAAGCGCCGTTAAGGGTAACAACGCTATCAAAATGGTCTTTAAGCTTTTGCGTGCCCGTCATGGCTTTGGGCGCTATCACCGACAGCGTCTTTTGCTGAATTTTATTGGTACCAGGAAATAAAAACCATTCTAAATGACGATGGCTATGCGCCGTTTCATGAAAGCGCGCCAATCCTTCTTCAAAATCTAACACCTCATTGGCTTCTTTAAGCCCGTATAGGTCGACTACTTTAAGGGTTAATTTGGTAAAAATACCAAGCATACCAAGGCTTGCATGCAAGGCATTACCTAACTCATCGGTTTTCGGATCGCCGCGATGATGGGTATGTACTTCTCCTTTGCCATCGACCCACTCCCATGTCACTACTTGATTGGCAATGGAGCCTAAAGTAATTCCTGTGCCATGGGTCGCCGTACTGGCAGCACCAGCGATAGTTTGCGCTTGCACATCGCCCATATTTTCTAACGCCAAACCATGCTCTTTAAGGGCGGCGCCAATTTCATATAAATAGGTGCCAGCATGTAAAGTAGCAAGCTTCGCTTCTTTATCCACCGAGATAAGACCGCGCATATTATGCAGACTGACGGCAATTTCTTCAGGTTTTGCGCAACCACTAAACGAATGCGCCGCGCCCGTGACTCTAACGCGCTTTTTATTTGCCCGTGCGTTTTTAACGATATCTTGTAGCTCTGCAACCGATGAGGGAGTAAGTTTTTGCTCAGGTGTAGCACGTTCATAACCGACCCAATTTTGCCATTCATTGCTTCCTTGCCACAGTCTTAATGAAAACATTTGCCCTCTCCTCGGTAGGTTGTCATTATTTGGTTTTTGGTTTTTGTATTTATTATTGGACGCGTTCCTTCGCTTCTTGCAAAACCATCTGTTGTAGATTGAGCAGAGTGTCGATAACAAATAAGCTCATTAAAATGTTCACACAGCTCGCCTGCCTTTGCATGGCGGCACCAAACCACATCACCGATACTAAAACGAGGTGTGTTGCCATCTTTTTTAGCTTTAGAGATGGCCATCGGCGTTTGTACTTCGCCAAAGCCTTCATCGTTTAATAAGGATAAATATTCTGGATAATGTATCACTGGCGCTTTGTCCGCGCCTGCCGCACCTGAGGCAATAAAGCCGCCGCTATGACAAGTGATGACATTTTTTTCAGGTTGACGCGTCACGGGCAGCACAAATCCAGCGGCTGGCTGAAACTCATGCATGCTATCCATATAATCGAAATAAGCCGGTTTATAATACGCAGAACCCACGGTTATCTCGCTCACTTCAGGCTGGCTTGAAGTAAAATCCATACTGCCGCTACCGCCACCGTTGACGAGCTTCAAGGTATAACCTTGTTTATTGAGATATTCAACGATTGAGCAGCGACGTTTACTAACTTGTTTTTGTGAGCGGCTTTTTAATAAGCGGATGGCTGGCGACAATAAGGCTTTACCCGGTAAATGCTCAGGCAAACCAGCGATTTGTGCCTCATAACCCATTGCCGCACTGACATTAATATGGCGGCATTTTTTGATATGCTTTAGGAGTTTTTTAACGTCTTTTATGCTCATCAATGCCGAGCGCTTGGTACCGAAATAGAGCTTTGGCAGCGGCATCGACATATTGATATCGAGACAAACATCAATAACAACATCATGAATTTTGCCGACTTCATTAAGTACATCAACATGCTCAGGGCGATCAACCATCCAAATCATGGTCGCGCCCTGTTTGGTATAGTCAAACGTTGCCGCGACGCTCGCCATATCAAGAGTTGGATAAGCGCAGAGAATATTATCAAAGCCATTTTCTAACAGATATACTGATTCGTCGGCCGCATAAGACATTAGGCCGATAAAGTTAGGAGATTTGTCTTTGATGTAATGCAGAACGTCGATAGAGCGAATAGATTTGGTCGCCAAGCGTAGTTGAACAGACTTAGTTTTTTGGTTGACCAGTGTTATATTATGATCGAGCGCGTCCATATCAAGCCACGCACTCGGAGCTTTCGGCGGAATAATGTGGGCAAAATCCATTTTACTTTCCTTGTAACGGCCATTGAATACGACCTTGTATTTCTTATAATACTGTTATTATGCCTCTAAAAAGAGGATATATCAGCATCATAGTTTGTACCCAGAGCCTAGCCCAGTCAAGCGCCATATTTATAAAAAATCGACATTTGTTAAATTACATAAATAAGTTTAGCTAAGAAGACCTTCGAGCAAAAACTCTAAATAAAAGTGGAATTATTTATATCTTTAAGCATAAAAATAACTATGACGCTCTCACCTTTTTAAACTAAAAAAGTACAATCACTAAATAGTCTCAAATTGAAATCATGATAAAATAATGCAAACAGTCCTTTGACTGTTTTTTATTTTTTATTTTTTATTTTTTATAGCTACTATTTATAGCTACTAAATGAAGCACTTATGGCTCAATTTGATAATAGCTCGTCCAATTATTACTCGTCTAGGAATCCTACGATGTCACTTTATCTTTCTACTTTTAGCAGGTGGCGATAGACAATGAGCAATGAATACCAATTCAAACCGCACGAACAACCCTTTATGGTGGGTTCTCCCGCCACACCCGACCATCCTACGCGCCGCAAAGTATTTTATCTATTGATTGGTATTTTTATTGGCATCACCGCCAGCTTTCAAAATGGTTTATTGGTGGCAAATCTGACCCAAATCCAAGGTGAAATGGGCTTGACGCCAGTCGAAGGTGGCTGGATATCGGTCGCCTATAATATGACCAATGCTTGTATCACCGTGCTGCTATACAAAATCCGTCAGCAATTTGGTATGGCGCTCTTTAGCAAAATCACCCTGTTCTCACTGTTGGCGGCCACCAGTTTACAATGGTTGGTCAGTAGCCATCTCTTAGACACCAGCGCTATTATCATTGAGCCTTATTATCTAGAAATCATCGCCCGCGGCTTAAGCGGTATGGTTGCTAGTGCCATGACGGTATTGGCTATTTTTTATTGCCTGCAAGGTATGCCAACCGCCAAACGCATTAGCGGTCTGATTTTGGGGTTTGGCTTAGTACAATTTGGCATTCCTCTCTCAAGGATTATCTCGCCATATCTTGCGGCCGACGGCCAGCTTGAAACGCTATTTTTGTTTGAATTGGGCTTAACCCTGATTTGCTTTGCCCTGATTAATATCTTAGAGCTACCACCCGGCAATACCGAAAAAGTATTCGAAAAACTGGATTTTTTAAGCTTTGCGTTTTTTGCCAGCGGTCTTGCAGCCTTGGCAGTCTTTTTGGTACAAGGGCGTATCCAGTGGTGGACGACGCCTTGGCTGAGCTATCCGCTCATCATCGCGGTGGTGACGATTAGCATCGCCTTATGGATTGAAACGCACCGTAAAAACCCAATGTTACAAGTGCGCTGGATGCGTAGCCGCAATATCATCGCTTTTACGATAACGGGTGCAGTGATGCGTATTTTATTATCCGAGCAAAATGTCGGTGCAGCAGGTTTATTGGCCAATTTGGGCTACGGAAATGATCAGTTGATTACCTTTTATGCGGTGATACTTGCCGCCAGCGTTCTGGCCTTGGTCATCAGTATTTTTAGGACCAATGCGATGGATTTACGCCGTCCAGTCATTTTCGCTGTCGCCCTGATTGCGGTTGGCGCCTGGCTAGATACAGATATTTCGCTAAATTCTGCCCCTTATATGTTTTATGTCAGTCAATTTATGATTGCCTTTGCTGCCGTTTACTTTATGGGTCCCATGGTTTTTGAAGGGATGTTTCGCGCTATCGCTAACGGCCCTGCTTACATTATAAGTTTTTCGGTTATTTTTAGCATCTCGCAGACCATTGGCGGACTTGCAGGCGCGGCAGCGATTCAAGCGTTTACCACCATACGTACACAGATACACTACGCTGATATGGTCAGCTCGTTTAATTTAGGCGACCCGGCCTTAATGGCACAAGTTGCAGGCGCAGGTCGTATGTTATCTACCCAAATCACGGATGCCAATCAAGCAAATGTCGCAGCGATGGGACAAGTATTGCAAGGTATTCAGCGCCAAGCGACTGTCGCCGCCTATGCTGATTTATTTTTTCTTATGGCAATTATCGCCTCCATCACAACGCTGATTTTATTACTAAATTACTTGTATCATCGCTACCATAAACGTAATCCATTGGCTAAAGAATTGGCAGCGATTGCAAAAATGCGCGAAGCAAAATAGCCCGAATAATTAAAGCATTTTCTTCATTTAAAAATGCCACTTAACATATTAACAAATGCAAAAAAAACTTATGATAACTATTCAAACTTTAGGAGCGCGGCATGAGTCAAGAAAAATCTGATGAGCTTAACCAAAACCCTAAGCCTGCCTCTGACGCGCTAACCAACGACACTCATGCTCCTAATACAACAAATCATCCAAGTGCTGCGGTCAATATAGATAAATCAGCTAACGACAGGCTCGTAAATAACGAAAGTATTGTTAATGACGAGAGTATTGTTAATGAGAGTCTTACTGACAGTGATGAGTCGTCCATGCCGCCTATGCCGCCAAAGGAGCCGATTCCTAGCAGCGACGGCTGGTCGCCAAAGAAGAAATCTTATTTAAATTTAGGCATACTAATCGCCTTGATTCTGATTGGCGTGGCGTTAATTTTGTACGCTTGGAAGCTGCCGCCTTTTACCCCGACGGTCCAGCAGACCAATAATGCCTTTATTAAAGGACAAACCACCATTATCAGTCCGCAAGTATCTGGCTACGTGACTGAGGTGGCGGTTGAGGATTTTGCCAATGTTAAAGAAGGTGATTTATTAATCAAAATAGACGATCGTACTTTTAGGCAGCAGCTTGAGCAAGCGCAGGCAAACATTGAAATCGCTGTGACCAATCGCGCTAGTAATGCGCAGGATACAGGAAGCAGCCAAGCGCAAATCGAAGCACGCGAGGCGGACTTATATAGTGCTAAAGTCAGCGTCGACAGTGCGCGTGAGGATGTCAAACGCTATCAAGGTTTAGACGCTATCGGCGCGGTCTCAAAGGCAGAAGTGGCGCATATCAAAGCGCAACTTGCAAAAGCGCAGGCCAACGTGCAACAAGCAGAAGCGAATTTACAAGTGGCTCGTGAGGCAAGCGAGAAGACCAGCGGTAGCCGCTCATCTTTAGATGCCAATATTAAGAGTGCAGAAGCCGGTGCTAAGCAAGCTCAGATTAATTTAGACAATACCGTTATTAAGGCACCGGAATCTGGGCAGCTGAGTCAAATCAGTGTCAAAGAAGGACAATACGTGAGCGCTGGTACGCAGCTGATGTATATCGTACCAAAAGGCGTATGGATTATTGCCAACTTTAAAGAAACGCAAGTAGCCAATATGCGTATCGGTGAGCCCGCTACCATTCATGTCGATGCCCTTGGCGGTGCCAAATTTAGCGGTCATGTCAGTAATATCTCGCCTGCAACGGGCAGCGAATTTAGCGCAGGCGCGGCCAACCCTGCGACGGGTAACTATATCAAAATTGCCCAGCGCGTTCCTGTTAGAATTGATTTAGACCAAAACCAGCCTAACCTTGCGCAGTTACGTCCAGGTATGTCAGTGTCAGTGAATGTCGATACCAAAGCAAAAAGTTAATGCAAGAAATTAATGCAAGAAATTAGGCTAAAAATCAGCGCAAAAAAAGCCTCTTTAAATGCCTAACGTGTTAGGTTTAAAGAGGCTTTTTGATTTTTGCAATATCTTATTTTCAGTAGATTTTAGCTTAAATGAGCTAATTTTATGGTAACAAGCGTTTGGTTGTCCATTTTGCCGCGTCGCCCGTGCCACTCTTATCTTGCGTATAAACAATGCGGTCATGCATACGATTGGCGCGGCCTTGCCAAAACTCGATGCTCTCAATCGTAATCTCATAGCCACCCCAAAACTCAGGGGTTGGCACTTGACTGTCTGCTGGATAATCATTTTGCAACTGCTCAAACGTTTGCTCCATGACCTCGCGATTGGCAACCTCACCACTTTGCGGCTGGCTAACCCACGCGCCCACTTGACTATCATGCGGACGTTTTTGGAAATAAGCCGCTGATTTAGTAGCGTCTATTTTAGCAATACTGCCGCTGATACGGATTTGACGCTCAAGCTTATGCCAAAAAAACAGCGCTTCGGCATTGGGATTTTCGGCGATATCTTGGCCCTTGGCACTTTCATAATTGGTATAAAACACGATGCCTTTATCGGTAATTTCGCGCAGCAAAACGATACGCACGCTGGGCTTATTGTCCGCGCCGCACGTCGCTAAACTCATCGCATAAGGTTCTTGCACTTCTGCTGCTATCGCTTCATTCATCCACGCGTGTAGCAGCTCAAATGGTGAGTCTGGTACTGACTGCTGGTCGAGTTGCCCTTTCTCATACGATAAGCGCTGATCGGTAAAATCCATACTCATGATTGTTTCTCGCTAACTTTCAAATATTATTAATATAAGTCTATTTAACTAAGACGTTTAGCCTAAAACCGTTTTGATTTTATCGGCCAAATCATTGGCCATCACATCGCATTCTATCTCATCGTCTGACTCAACCATGACCCGAATCATCGGCTCTGTACCTGACTGACGGATAAGTAGGCGACCACGACCTTCTAAAGTAGCGCGGGCTTTATCAAAAGCGTTGACAAGCTCTTCATGTTCAAACGGATCTTGCATTTGCGATAAGCGCACATTGACCAATTTTTGTGGTAATACTTCAAAACCTTCGGTCAAATCACTAAGCGCTTTACCACGTGCCTGCATGACTGCGAGTATTTGTAAACCTGCGATAATGGCATCACCGGTACGACTTTTATCCAAGCATAAAATATGACCAGATGGCTCACCGCCCAATATCCAACCATTGGCTTCAAGGTCTTGCATTACATAACGATCGCCCACTTTTGCACGGGTAAACTCAATATCAGCGTCTTTTAATGCCAATTCTAAGCCCATATTACTCATCAATGTCCCAACGACACCTTTGGCTTTGGTTTGACCTTGGGTAGCAAGCACGTACAAAATACCATCGCCATCGACCAACTCGCCGGCTTCATCGACCATCACGATACGGTCACCATCACCATCTAAGGCAATACCGACATCGGCTTCATGCTCGAGTACGGCTTTTTGCAAACTTTCAGGATGTGTTGAGCCGCACTTTGCATTGATATTAATACCATCGGGTTTGTTATTAATCGCAATGACATTGGCGCCAAGCTCGCGCATGACGCGCGGGGCGACACTGTAGCCTGCGCCATTGGCACAGTCGACGACGACGGTTAAATGGTCCAAGTCATATTGATAAGGAAAGCTGCCTTTGCAAAACTCAATATAGCGCCCTTTAGCATCATTAATGCGATTGTTTTTACCCAATTTTGCTGGATCTAAAATAGGCATCAGAGCATCGTTATTGCCCGAGTCAGCCATAATGGCGGTCAATTTATCGTTGATGGCATTTTGCAGCTCATCGGTGAGTTTTTTGCCATCACCTGAAAAGAATTTAATACCGTTATCAAAATAAGGATTGTGCGAGGCTGAAATCACTACGCCAGCATCAGCATTAAAGCTACGCGTCAGATGCGCAATAGCAGGCGTTGGTAGCGGCCCTAGCATATGGACGTCGACACCGGCGGCATTAAAACCCGCTTGCAGCGCCCCTTCAATCACATAACCTGATAGACGCGTGTCTTTACCAATGACCACACTGGGTTTACGAGCAGGATTATTATTATTTTCTATCAGCACCAACCCCGTGACATAACCTAACTTTAAAATAAAATCAGGGGTAATGGGTAACTCACCAAATTTTCCGCGAATACCATCAGTGCCAAAGTAGCTCATTATTATTATTCCTCAATGTTAAAAAGTAAAAACCAGACGTGCGTACAGGCATAGCCCATAGCCGTAGATACAGATACGCTTAATCCAATCTTGTATTTTACAAAAAAAACAGCCAACAATAACAAGGCATTGTTGGCTGTTTGTATCTCAACGTCACGACAACGCTACTAAGCCAGAAATTTGCACTTAGGCAGCGTTAAAAATGCTATTAGTTGACACGGTAGTTAGGCGCTTCTTTGGTAATCTGCACATCATGGACGTGTGATTCTTTCATACCCGCTGAAGTGACTTTGACAAACTGTGGCTTAGTACGCATCTCTTCGATGGTTGCACAGCCGGTATAACCCATTGATGAACGCAGACCACCCATCATCTGATTGACAATGCCAGAAACTGGACCTTTATAAGGGACACGGCCTTCAATACCTTCTGGTACCAATTTTTCCACACCATCTTTGGCATCTTGGAAATAGCGATCTGACGAGCCGTTTTGACCTGACATCGCACCCAAGCTACCCATACCGCGATAGGCTTTATAATAGCGACCTTGGAACAGCTCAACTTCACCTGGCGCTTCTTCGGTGCCCGCCATCAATGAACCAACCATGATGCATGACGCGCCAGCAGCAATGGCTTTTGCCATATCGCCTGAATAGCGAATGCCACCATCAGCAATCAGTGGAATACTGTCTTGTAGCGCGTTTGCTACGCTATCAATCGCAGAGATTTGTGGCATACCAACACCAGCGATAATGCGCGTGGTACAGATAGATCCTGGACCGATACCTACTTTTACCGCATCCGCACCAGCATCACGTAACGCCAAAGCGGCATCACCAGTGGCAATATTACCGCCGATAACTTGAACGTTTGGAAAGTTCTTTTTAATCCAAGAAACTTTATCAATTACGCCTTTTGAATGTCCGTGCGCCGTATCAACAACGATGATATCGACGTCAGCTGCAATCAAGGCTTCAACACGTGCTTGGGTATCAGCGCCCGTACCAACAGCCGCACCAACGCGCAGACGACCGTGCTCATCTTTACAAGCATTGGGATTGTTTTCTGCTTTGGTAAAATCATTGACCGTAATCAGACCACGCAAACGAAAATCATCATTAATCACAATGACTTTTTCAATACGGTGCTCATGAAGGAGTTTTTTGATATTCTCATTGCTCTCCCCTTCTTTGACGGTAACCAGCTGATCTTTTGGCGTCATGATATGACTGACTGGCAATGATAAATTGGTCTCAAAACGCCAGTCGCGGTGGGTAACGATACCGATTACTTTATCAGTGCCTTTCTCAACCACAGGCACACCTGAGATATTGTTATCTTGGGTCAATCTTAGTAGCTCACCAATCGTCATCTCTGGATGAACTGTGATAGGGTCAACCACCGTACCTGCTTCGAATTTTTTGACACGACGTACTTGCATGGCCTGCTTATCGATATCCATGCTCTTATGCAAGATACCCAGTCCACCAAGCTGTGCCATGGTAATGGCCATATCAGACTCAGTGACGGTATCCATCGCAGCAGAAATCATTGGTAAGTTTAGCGTGATGTTTTTGGTTAGGCGGGTCGTTAAATCAGCAGCTTTTGGTAGGATTTCAGAATAAGCTGGCAATAATAAAACGTCATCAAAGGTTAAGGCTTCATCGACAATTCGCAACATACAGACCCCTAGTGGTGGTTATTTTGATGGGTGGGCAATGCAGTATCAAGTCGATAAACGAATGTTTTGTCAAAACCAGCCGGCTAAAATGCAAATGAAGATAAAGCCATCGGATTGTGATAAAACCATGAGGAACAAACACTAAATACCAACATTCGCTCGGCACGTTATCTATTTATCAGCGCTAATAAAACGATTGGGTAAGTAGATTTGCCAATACAGCGCCTCTAAACATCCTAAAGTCTGATTAACGATGCTTAATAACTGAATTATCCCTTAAAAATAACGCCATATTATAACAAATAAGGCAAGCCTTCGCATAACATATTTGTCAGCTTATTTTGCTATAACCACAATCCTAATTAATCCTCCCTGCTTATTTATAAAACCACTCTTTAAGAAGCTTAAAATACAATCGAATAGCATTGTTATAGACCAAAATATTAGATTTAAATCTTTAACAAAAAACTTAACCATCACCTGCTTTGACAATCAAACGCTCAGCCGGTAAATACTCTTTTTGTTCGTTATATAAGTAGCCTAGCATCTGCTCACGTACTTCACACTCAAGCGTCCATGCATCAATAGGGCTATTAGCCGCTTGGCTACAGCGTAGCTTAATAGTGGTTTCTGATACCGAAACGGTAAACAGCTCAGGCTCAGTTTCACTGTCCCATAGCGCATTGTCTTTTACCAGCTCGATGTATTTTTGTCGAATGGCGTCAATATCAGCACCATAATCGACATGTAAATAAATCACTGACGTTTGATGCGATTCGGTATGCGACCAGTTTTCGACAATCTCAGTGATAAAATGCCGCATAGGCACAATCAAGCGGCGCTCATCCCACGTTTTTAGTACCGCATAGGTGTAGCCTAAATCCTCAATCGTGCACCATTCACCCTCCATCATCACCGTATCGCCGATACGCACAGGCTGGGTAATGGCGACCTGCATCCCTGCGATGATATTGCCTAAAATGGGCTGGGCGGCAATACCTATCACCGCGCCGGCAATCCCCGCTGAAGTGAGTAAGGTCTTACCCAAACCATCGATATTGGTAAATTCACTCAGCCCTATCCAAATTCCGCCTAAAATCATCACAAAGATAAAAACGCGGCGGAAGATAGACACATAAGTGCGACGGCGGCGGCCTTTATCAAACTGCTCTTCGCTTAAATTTTCGATTTGCAAATCTTTATAACGATTGGCAAAGAAATTAATGGCGCGAATGCCAAGCCACATGGCACTAAATACCAAGCCAATCCAAATAATGGGTCGTGTCGATGACGCTAAGGCATCCAAATAAGGAAAGCCGCCTGATACCAAGGTATAAACAGACGAAAAACTGATGGTGAAAGTTAAGGGTACGGTCAGTTTATTGACTAAATCTTCCACCCCGTTGTGATGAACAGTACCAAGTCGGTTGCCTTCTTTATCCAAGACATACCAATTGAGCAGTTTACCGGCCGCTTTACTTAATAGCCAACCGGCACCCATGGTAAAAGAAAAGAATAGGAATAGTGCTATAAATTCCCAAATCGCAATACCAAAGACTTTTAATTTGGTCCAGTCGGGCAAATAACGCTCAAACTTTGCCGGCTGATATTGCTCGTATAGCTTATCGATATTGGCCACCGTCTGCGCAGAAAATACCCAAAAAGGCGCGCTATCATCAAGGCGAACGCGTTCGAGATGTATCGGTATGCGGCGCTCGCGATAGTCGATATAACCTAATTGAATCGAACGCCTAGGAATGCCTTGAATACTATTCGTGCTACCAAGCGGCGGCTCTATCAAACCATCTGGGCGATCTGGCAGCTTGTCAAATACATAAAGCTTTTTTTCTACCAATAAAAAATCAAGCTGTTTGACTAGATCCATTGCTTGGCTGCTTTGTCGCTTTTCATCAATCAAGTTCATATTGAGCGCATAAGCGGCCAAGTCATACTGCTGCTTTATAACCGCTGATTGAAAAAACTCTAACGTTGCCAGTGGTGTCGATAAATTCGGTGGCTCAGATAAGGGCGGCAAGCCTGCATTGAGAGTACTTAATGCATAATAGCCTTCGTTATAATCGCCCGTCAGACCAGAATCGCCTTGTAGCACGCCCGCTTGCTGCACGGTTTTTTTCTCAAGCGGACTAATCATCTCTTCGGCAATAGCAGAGGCGCTAACCCCTTCTCTTTTCAGCTTATCAAGCTGTTGCTCGGCATAATCAACGATGTTTTCTGGCGCAGTATTATCGGTACTGGCAGCATTAGCAGGCAGATAAACAATGCTTAGGATAATAACGGCCATGCTGAGAATAAAGTGACGGATACTTAAATGCTTATTAAATCTTTTACCATTCGCCATAATAATATTCAAACTCTCAAGTTTTTTGAAAGTCTCAAATTTTTCCCAATTATCAAAACCAACAATATTAGCATCACGAATATTGCCAGTATTTAGAATTTGGAGGTTTTTAACAATCAAAGACCAATGAGAGTGTTTCATACGATAAGGCTCTGCTGCATTAAGTATAGGATTAAGCTAATGCACTGGGCAAAAAAAAGCCAGCGCTAAGCTGACTTAATTTATGGGCAAACTGTTAATCAATACAATTGGTTATATAGAGAATATGATTTAAGCGCGGCGCCAAGTCGTACCCGCGCGGCTGTCTTCAAGCTCAATACCAGCATTCTTTAACTGCTCACGTATCTCATCAGCACGGGCGAAGTTTTTATTGGTTTTGGCATCTGCGCGCTCGATGATTAATCCATCAATAGCTGCATCGCTTAAACCGTCTGCTTGCGCCTCACCGATGACCGCTTGTAGAAACTGCTGTACTGGCAGCTGCAATATATTTAGCGTCTGCGCCAAGGCTTTAAGCTGCTGCGCCAATTGCCATGCACCCTCTACGTCTTCCACTTTAATCGCTTTATTGATATCACGTGCCAAGCCAAACAATACACTAATAGCCGTTGAGCTATTAAAGTCATCGTTCATGGCTTTAATAAAGTCTTGTCCCGCCGCACTGTCATAAGCAGCTGTTATCAGCGCATCATTGATAATAAGCGCTTGCCCTTTTTGTTGCTCAGCAGCTTTTAACGCTTGATATAGCCTGCTTAGGCTATTATGGGCTTCATTTAAAGCACTATCGGAGAAGTTTACTTGGCTGCGGTAATGGCTCGATAATAAGAAAAAACGCAGCGTTTCAGGATGGAAATGCTTGATGACGTCACGAATAGTGGCAAAGTTACCCAAAGATTTGGACATTTTTTCGCCATCGACATTAATAAAGCCAACGTGCATCCAATTACGTGCGTATTCGCAGCCCGTCGCCGCTTCCGATTGTGCTATCTCATTTTCATGATGCGGAAACTGTAAATCATGACCGCCGCCATGAATATCAAAAGTATTGCCAAGGCATTTGGTCGACATCGCCGAGCATTCAATATGCCAGCCCGGACGTCCTTGACCCCATGGCGATGCCCATTGTGGCTCACCAGGTTTTGCCGCTTTCCATAGGACAAAGTCAAACGGATTGCGCTTGTCATTTTCGACATCAACGCGCGAGCCCGCTTGCATATCGTCCAAATTGCGCTTGGATAATTTGCCATAATCAGGGAAGCTATCGACCGCATAATAGACATCGCCATTATCGCCAGCGTAAGCGTAATCATTACTGACCAAATTGCCAATCATCTGCTGCATCTCATCGATATGGTCGGTCGCACGCGGCTCGGCATCAGGCGATAAGCAACCAAGTGCCGCAAAGTCTTCGTGCATCGCTGCAATAAAACGCTGGGTTAATGCGCCAATCTCTTCGCCGTTTTCGGCAGCACGGGTGATGATTTTGTCATCAATATCGGTGATATTACGCACATAATTAACGTCATAACCCAATTGTTTGAGCCAGCGTACCGCCATATCAAAGGCAACCATCATCCGCGCATGACCGATATGACAATAATCATAGACCGTCATCCCGCACACATACATGCCTACTTTGCCCGCAACAAGCGGTTTGAATGACTGCTTGCGCCCAGTGAGTGAGTCGTAAATGGCAAGCTGAGACATAGCGTCTGCAAGAGGTGTGGTCATAGTAGAAAAGCCTTTTGATTAAAAGTATAAGAAATAAACGAGCATATCCATACTGGATTCCGTGGTCATAAAATGTCTATCTATAAAAGATTTTAACGTGATTATGACCCTAAGGAGCACAGCAATATAAAACTTAACCCATTATCTTAGCGAAAATGCTCGTAAAATACTACAATGAGCGCACAACTAAGACTCGCAATGATAAAAAACACCGACCGCTAAGGATGCAAACATGGGCAATCGTTTAAGCAAAATATATACACGTACCGGAGATGACGGCACCACCGGCATGGCAGATGGCAGCCGCGTGAGTAAAGCGGACAATCTATTTAGCGTGATGGGTGATATCGATGAGCTCAATTCACACATAGGTTTAATCCGCGCGCAATTGACGCAAACTTCAACTGACGTAAATAAAGAAGCCGATTTTGCGCAAGCGTTAGTGATTATTCAGCATTTGCTATTTAATATCGGTGGCGAGCTTGCCATGCCAGAATATGAAGGCGTGAGCGCCGTCCATATCGACTGGTTAGAGCAGCAAATTGATGCGATGAATAGCACCTTGCCAGCGTTGAAAGATTTTATCTTACCGACAGGCTCAGTGCTTGTCAGTCAACTGCATGTGGCACGTACCGTCTGTCGCCGCGCTGAGCGTCAAGCAGTATTATTGCAACAGCAGCGCCCACAAGCAATCCGTCCTACGGCGGTCAGCTTTATCAATCGCTTATCTGATTGGCTGTTTGTTGCCGCCCGTTTCTGTACGGACCCTGAGCAAGTTTCTGAAGTATTATGGGACAGTCAAGTACTACAGAAATTCGCTGATAATAAATAGCGTAAGCTTAACCCTTACATTATTAGCCAAAGACTAAATCTAGCAAGCAAAACGCCCGCAACTTACGATGGTTGCGGGCGTTTTTATTTCAAACTCTAGGCTTAAACAGTAACTACTGACATTTTATTAATAAGTGGCGTTTTTATCTTCAATAATCACCATGTCGATACTTTCATCTTTAGGTACTGACTTAGGTGTGGCTGGAGTCACAGGCGCTGACGTACTAGGCGTTGCGGCAGCTTGGTTACTGCTTTGACTGTTCTGACTATTGCTACTCTGACTACTAGAGCTTTGACTGCTGCTATCTTGATTACTTTGCTTCACAGTCGGTGGCGTAGCAGGTTGAGTTGGACGCACAGGAGTTACTGGCGTGACTTGTCTTGGCTGACGCGGTTGGCTGTCGTTGTTATTTTGCGCAGCTTGACGGCGACGTTCAGCTTGCTGGGCAGCGCGCTGGGCACGCTGCTCTTCTAGCGCCGACTGAAAGACTGAGCCTGCCACCACTTCTGATACGACCGTAATCAACGCCGGCTGCCCTGCGATACGCGTACGTACTTGACCACCTTGCGTACCAACGACATAAGTAAAGGCATCATCAACTAGCATATTGTTATTGATACGGATATTGTCATTGGCTAAACGAGACTGCAAGCTTGGCTGATTGTTGGCCGCTTGCAGCTGGCTGGCTTGATATAAATCTTCACTTGGCAAGGTCATGCTGACGCTCGCCTGACACGTGGTCATGCCATTGGCATTGGCTGCTTGTAAAACTGCGGCATTTTGGACATCGATGACGATACCATTGGTTTTCTCAGTGACAGCGCCGCCATTTAAACCAATCTCAGCATCGTTGGCGTAGCTTGCAGCCAGCGTTTGTCCTTGTTGATTGAGCGTATTTTTTAAAGCGGATTTGAGGCGATCTTGTACCATTGGGTCATCACAGCTAACCGCAGTAGCAGCAGCGTTTTCGCTAGCAGTGGTGTCTTCGGTTAGCTCTGCTGTCTCCGTCGTCTCTTCTTTTTCTGAGCGGTCACAGCCAGCCAGCGCTAAACTGCAGGCGATGCCAATACCAGCAACCTTATACCATTTGCTCAAACTCTTATTTGCTACGCTCATCTTTACTTTGCTCCAATTTACTGATTCGTACCGCCACTGATGGACATTGTTTAACATTCAAAGACTCACACTGAAACCATCACGCTAAAATCGTAACTAACAATTAGCAATCGTAACAATTAACAGTCATCGTGCAAGTTTTGAAAACCACATTATTATACGGTGTTTGAATTAAATGGTCATCAGTGTAGCCTATCGATATACAAATAACGCCTAACATTAGGGCTAAAATCGAGGTTTGGTTGCAAAAACGCAACAAATACCTAGGGAAATAATGGCGTAAGTTATTGGCGCATCTCATATAAGTGATGAATCTGCTATCCGGCAAATATTTTATTAGACCCAGTTTTCTAGAGGCGATATGATGGCGGTAAAATATTTGATAGTTATTGATAATGATAAATTTTAAAAACACGCTTTTATTAGGCCATCGCGGCGCGCGCGGTGAAGCAGTAGAAAATACCGTAGCAGGTTTTAAGCTTGCGCAAAATCTGCAAACGGCGGGCTTAGCCGGTGTGGAATTCGATGTACAGTTGACTGCGGATGGTCACTTAATGGTCTTTCACGATGACAATTTACAACGTATGTGCGCGCAGCAATCACGTATCGATCAGTTAAGCCTGGCTGAAATTGAGCGCTATTCGCAATTGGATCATAAGCAATCTGGCCATAAGATTACGCCGTTAGCGCATATAGCATCTGCATTAGAAGGCTTTAGTTATATCGAGCTTGAGATTAAGACTCATGAGCGCACAGATTATCGCAAGCTAATTAACGCTTTGATGACCGAGCTAATCGATAGTCCGCTTGCCAGCTTGCCTATCGTGTTGACCAGCTTTGATGTCGAGCTGCACGCCGGACTGCAACGCAATAAGCTGTTGCAGCATATACCGCGTGGTTTATTGATTCGGACGCCTGAAACCTTGATCACGGCATCTAATACTGCGCTGCAACTTGGCTGTGTGCAACTCGGTATTCACTATCCGCTGCTGAATCAAGCAGTCATTGCCCACTGTCATCGTTATAACTTGCCTATCAGTGCGTGGACAGTCAATGATAGCAACACGATTGAACAATTGATCGCGTGGCAAGTCGATGTCATTATCACTGACTATCCAACTTATTTACTTACATAACCTATTTGCTCACATCACCTATCTATTCATAGATAGAAGGGGTTATTTATGCTCATGCAACCTTTTGCTACCTATATATAACCTACGCCTCTTTTAATGATTGCCTGTTTTAATGAACATCTTTTTTAATGACTACCATAGTTTAATACCCTACATATCTACCATCGTACTTACACTTTTACTAAATTGCTGATAAGTCTTGGGTTATTTACGATAATACATTCCATAACTCATACAAGTTATTGTTATTTAGCAATATTTTTCTAGTGTATAACTGTTCACTTTGTCTTTCTTTTCAGGTAATATGGGGTCTAAAATTAATACCGTTAGGAATATTACATGATTGCTAAAAAAGTAATAGGCTTACCACTTAAGGGCTTACGTTTGGCCATGAAGTCGGGTGATACGCTTATACAGCACGCTGGCACTCAAGCACTACGCGTAAAGACGTGGCTTGATACTAGCAAAAGCAAAACTGACGACGCTGCCGATACGCAGTTTGCGACCACCAGCGGCTATAAAAATGCCAATGCAGCGAGCAACGATGAAGGCATCGATCCTCTGGAGCTTGAATTCCAAAAATCGCCGATAAACTTGGTACCAGCGATTTTCCTTATTACAACGCCTATTGCTGCGGCAGTCATTACGCCATGGTACTTACTGACCCATCAGGTTAGTGCGCCTGTTTGGGGTGTGTTTGGTGCTTTTATGGTCTGGACAGGTATTAGTATTACCGCAGGCTATCATCGCCTACTGTCGCACCGTGCGTATAAAGCCCATCCTTTGGTAAAAAACTTCCTATTGCTAGGCTCAACCCTTGCGGTTCAAGGCTCAGCCTTTGACTGGGTGTCAGGTCACCGTACCCATCACCGTCATGTTGATGATCGCATGGATGACCCTTATTCAGCACAGCGTGGGTTTTTCTTTAGCCACATTGGCTGGATGCTACGTAATTACCCTAGCGGGCGCTTTGACTATAAAAACATTCCTGACTTAACCAAAGATAAAGTGCTGCAGATTCAGCACAAATATTATGGTTTATGGGTATTGGCAACCAACGTTGCGATGGTCGCTGCGGTTGGTTGGTTAATCGGTGATGTTTGGGGTACGTTAATCTTGGCAGGTCTACTGCGCTTGGTATTGACCCATCACTTTACCTTCTTTATTAACTCGCTATGCCATATGTTTGGTACGCGTCCTTATACCGACACCAATAGTGCGCGTGATAACTTCTTCCTTGCTATCTTTACTTGGGGTGAGGGTTATCATAACTATCATCACTTCTTCCAATACGACTATCGTAATGGTGTGAAATGGTGGCAATATGACCCAACTAAATGGTTGATTGTTGGCCTATCTAAACTTGGTTTAACGAGTGAATTGCGTACGGTTGACGACACCACCATCAAGCATGCTGAAGTGCAAATGCAGTTCAAGAAAGCCCAACAGCAGATTGATAATGCCACCGCAAACGGACTTGATATTCCTCATGCGATGAAGAGTTTCCAAGATCGTATTAAGTTTGAATACGATGCCTTTACGCAGACGGTTGAAGAATGGCAAGCGCTAAAAGCCAAAACCATTGAGCTGAAAAAGACTGAATTTGCTGATCGCTTGCATGAAGTTGAAGAAACGCTAAAACAGGATTATGCCAAGGTTGAACAAAAAATACTGGCGCATAACAGCAATCTAAAAAATGCGTTTCGCTCTATCGGTCAAAGCCCAAAAGCAGCTTAAGTATTTATAAAGATTACTGATTTAACTCCTTCATTATCAGTCTCTCCTGCCCTCTATCTGTAAAGATAGGGGGTTTTTTTATGGTAATGATTCGTGGACTAATTACAAGAGATGGACAGAGTGAAACGCGGCATTATTAAGGCTATGGTATAGTGAGTTCATGAATATCAGCACTCACTATTTGCATCTATATTTATAGAGCGACCAATCGATATCTACCACCTTATTAACCTACTCCCCTATATTGGAACGGCAGCTATGCGCTATCAAAATACTTATGTCAAATTAGACACCCGCCTTTATCATGAGCAGCCGCCGACACCGCTCGACAATCCGCGCGCTGGTCACTTTAACACCCAAGTTGCCGAGCAATTGGGCTGGCTTGATGATGAAGATTTAATGGCGCGTTGGGTTGAGATATTGGGTGGTCAATATGTGCCAGCTCAGTTTCAGCCGCTATCGATGGCCTATGCTGGTCATCAGTTTGGACAATGGGCGGGACAATTGGGCGATGGCCGTGGTTTACTCATGGCACAAGTACTCGATAATAACGGCCAATTGCAGGACTTACATCTCAAGGGCGCTGGTCTAACCCCTTACTCACGGATGGGCGATGGTCGCGCGGTACTGCGTAGTACCATCCGCGAATATTTATGCGGTCATGCGCTGACCCAACTTGGCATCCCCTCGTCTAATGCCTTGGGCTTTGTGGTATCAGATACCAAAGTGCGCCGCGAACGACTGGAAGCGGGAGCAGCCTTGATGCGCGTTGCTGACAGTCACATTCGCTTCGGTCATGTTGAGTGGATTGCCAGCTTTGCCCCTGACCTGCTCGGCGAGTTTACCGACTATATGATTGATACTTACTATCCAGAATGCCGTGATAGTGAAACACCAGTCTTGGCATTTTTACAAGCCGTAGTTGAGCGTACCGCACGTATGATTGCGGACTGGCAGCTGATTGGCTTTGCGCATGGGGTGATGAATACCGATAACTTATCTATTACTGGTAGCACCTTAGACTTTGGTCCGTTTGGTTTTATGGAACGTTTTAATCCTGCTTGGATTAACAATCACTCCGACCATACCGGACGCTATGCTTATCAAAATCAGCCTGCCATTGGGCATTGGAACTTAAATATTTGGCTACCGCATTTTATGCGTCTAGAGGGTGTCACGCGCGATACCTTGGCTGATTGCCTAGCGCCGTATGAAGCGACTTTTATGCAGCATTATCAGCAAGGGCTGTGCCGTAAGCTGGGATTGCCGCATGCCAAAGACAGTTTGACTCTCGCTTTTGAATGGTTGACATTGTTAGAAGATAACTTACTCGACTATAGCAATAGTTTCCGCGCGCTATTGGGTTTGGTCGCACCAAACGAGCATCCTCATGAACAGCAGCTGCTCACAATAATGACTGCTGAGTTTAATAATGAGGCGCAGCAAGTCTGGCAAGATTGGTCAACACGGTATTTGGCAGCGCTACAGCCGTTATCTAGTGAGGCGTCTATTGAGGAGATGCGCAGCAATAATCCGGTTTATGTGCTACGTAATAGTATGGCGCAGCGCGTTATCATGGCGGCGGAACAAGAACAGTTTGATGAGTTAAATCGAGTCTTTGAATTGCTTGCTACCCCTTATAGCGTACAAGACATCGCCACCGAACTTGATACCTTACCACCTGCTCCGCATGCGCCGCAGATGCCGATTAGTTGCTCTTCTTAATAAAATACGAGTAAGCGGCTATTCTGTAATATTTTGAAACATGGTGCAACTAGGGTTGATATTTCGCTCTATTATTTGTCATCATCAACCAGCGAAATAATGAATATCATTTTATTATATTGCTCGCACTATTCAGCCGAGCTGACTATGCAGTTAAATGCCAATAATGCTAGAATAGCTGTTTTTGTACGATTGTTGTTTTTACCCTGATGTCTAGTCGCCAATCATGACCTTTTTAGTATAAAAGCACCCTCATTGTCATCTTTCATGGTTTTGAGGTTTAGACGTTAGTTTTTTATCCCATTTACTTTATTCCAATTATCCCAACCATGGCAATTATTATGAATGACGATATCACTTTGAATACGGATGCTCCTACCACGGAAAAAGAGCAGTTTGAACAAGCTGCCCTACATTACCATGAGTTCCCACGCCCGGGTAAAATCTCAGTAACACCTATCAAGCAACTGGCCAACCAACGTGATCTGGCGCTCGCCTATTCACCAGGGGTTGCGATACCTTGTCTTGAGATTCAAAGAGATCCAGCTTTAGCAGCTAAATATACTGCTCGTAGCAACTTGGTCGGTGTGATTACCAACGGTACTGCGGTACTTGGTTTAGGGAATATTGGTCCATTGGCATCAAAGCCTGTGATGGAAGGTAAAGGGGTTCTATTCAAAAAATTCGCTGGTATTGACGTTTTTGATATTGAAATTGCTCAAAACGATCCAGACAAGTTCATCGAAGCGGTTGCCTCTTTAGAGCCTACTTTTGGTGGTATTAACTTAGAAGACATTAAAGCACCAGAATGTTTCAAAATCGAGCGTGAATTGCGCAAACGTATGAACATTCCAGTATTCCACGATGACCAACATGGTACGTCAATCATTGTTGCCGCAGCGATGCTAAACGCTTTGCTCATCACTGGCAAAAAAATTGAAGAAATTAAAGTCGTTTGTTCAGGCGCTGGTGCAGCCGCTATCTCTTGTTTGGATATCATTTGTGCGCTTGGTGTTGATAAAAATAACATCTTGGTATCAGACTCACGCGGTATCATTACTACCAGCCGTGAAAACCTTGATGAGACTAAGCAGCGTTATGCCCGTGATACCACTGCATCTACCATCGAAGAAGTGATGGATGATGTCGATATGTTCTTAGGCTTGTCTATGCCTGGTACATTGACCGAAGACATGGTTCGCCGTATGGCAAAAGACCCTATCGTCTTTGCCCTTGCCAATCCAACGCCTGAGATTATGCCAGAATTGGCCCATGCGGTACGTCCAGACGTCATCATGGCAACAGGTCGCTCAGATTATCCCAACCAAGTAAACAACGCGTTATGCTTCCCTTATATCTTCCGCGGTGCGTTAGACGTTGGGGCAACGACCGTTAATGAAGAAATGAAAATTGCTTGCGTAAAAGCAATCGCCGCCATGGCGCATGTTGAAGCCACGCCAATGAGCAACGTGAAAAACGTTGAGAGCACGCCAAGCTTTGGACGCGAATATTTGATTCCAGGACCTTTGGAGCCGAACTTAATCATCGAAATTGCTTCTGCTGTTGCTAAAGCGGCGATGGATTCTGGGGTTGCGACGCTACCTATTACGGATATGAAAGCCTACCGTCAACGCTTGTCTGAGTTTGTTTATAACTCAGCGTTTGTCATGAAGCCTATCTTTGCCCGCGCGAAAGCTGACCCTAAACGTATTGTTTACTGTGAAGGCGAAGACAGCAACGTCTTGCTAGCGGTACAAGTGGTGGTCGATGAGCAGTTGGCATATCCAATCTTGGTTGGTCGTCCTGCCGTCATCGAAAAGAACATCGAGAAACTTGCACTACGCCTAAAAGATGGTGAAAACATCACGATTATCAATCAAGATGATGATCCACGCTATAAAGACTACTGGCAGGGCTACTACGAGAAAAACAAACGTAATGGCGTCAGCATTGAACTTGCTCGCCGTGATGTTCGTCGTAAGACCTCTTTAATCGGTGCGTTACTGGTTGAAAATGGCGATGCCGATGGTATGATTTGTGGCACATTCAGCTACTATCAGCTCCATCTAAAATACGTCAGCAGAGTCATTGGCAAAAAAGACGGCGTCAGTGATTTTTATGCGATGAATGCCGTTTTGATGCAAGATCGCAACATCTTTATCGCCGATACTTATATCCATGAAGACCCAACGGCTGAGCAATTGGCTGAAATGACGGTACTGGCAGCTGATCAGTTACGTCGCTTTAGCATCACGCCACGTGTGGCGTTGGTTTCGCATTCAAACTTCGGTACATCAGACCGTGCCAGCGCGGTAAAAATGCGCAAAGTACATCAGCTGCTGACAGAGATGAATGTCGATTTTGACTTCGATGGTGAAATGCAAGGTGATGCGGCACTTGATGAGCATATCCGTGCCAATGACTTGCCATCAAGCAACCTAAAAGGCTCAGCAAACTTGCTTATTTTGCCAACGCTTGATGCAGCAAACATTGCTTTCAACCTACTAAAAACGGCGACCAGCAGTGCCTCTATCGGTCCTATCTTGCTAGGCGCTAACAAGCCTGTGCATATCCTAACCCCATCAGCGACAGCGCGTCGTGTGGTTAATATGACAGCGCTTGCGGTCACTGAAGCTCAAGATTTAATCAATGAGCAGAAGTAGTTGTTTATATAGCGTATAAACACATAGCTAAGACGGTCTTCTGTTAGTTATTTATAGAAACCGTCTGCTATACTAAAACCAGTCAATACTCCTAAGCGAGTGTTGACTGGTTTTTTTTGGCAAAACGACTTAGTAAATACTGGATAAAAAAAGAGACTATTATGCAAGTGTATCTCGTCGGCGGCGCTGTCCGTGACCAACTGTTAGGTCGTCCTATCAAAGACAAAGATTTTGTCGTCGTCGGCGCGACTGTCGCAGATATGCTGGCGGCAGGTTTCCAACAAGTGGGCGCAGACTTTCCAGTATTTTTGCACCCTGTTAGCCGTGAAGAATATGCCCTAGCACGTACGGAGCGCAAACAAGGTCTGGGCTATCAAGGCTTTAGTGTGCATGCCAGCCCTGATGTCACCTTGCGTGAAGACTTGCAACGTCGTGATTTGACTGTCAATGCGATGGCAATCGAAGTCAAGAGTCTTACCGATGACACGCCCATCACTGGTAAAGTCGTTGATTACTATGGCGGATTGCAGGACATTAAAAGTAAAACCCTACGCCATGTCTCAAGCGCTTTTAGCGAAGACCCATTACGGGTACTGCGAACTGCTCGCTTTTATGGACGCTACTATGATTTGGGCTTTGGTATCGCCGATGAAACCTTGCTATTGATGCGTCAATTGGTAAGCTCAGGCGAGCTTGCGCATTTAAGTAGTGAACGCATTTGGCAAGAATCGAGCCGTGCCATGATGCAAGTGTCGCCGCAAGTATATTGGCAGCAGCTGTTTGAGATTGGGGCGCTAACAGAGTATTTTACCCCGCTACATCAAGTTTGGAGCCATGCTCAATACGGTCAAATACGAGAGATTGTACAAACCGCATTGTATTTCGCCGGTCAAATGCAATTAAATTTGTCACAGCGCTGGGCTTTATTAATGGCCAGTCTCAACACAGATTTATTTGCTCTAAAACCTACAAACTCGAATTCAGATAACATAGAATCAGATAATACAGCATCAAATAACATAGCTACTGCGGTTAAAGGGATTAATGAGATTGGAAACAGCGCAAAAGTGCCAAAAGCGCAAACCCAATTTGCCACCTTATTTGTGCAGCAAGCACAAAAGCTTAGCATCATAGACCAGCTGCGCGCCGCTGAGAAAATCGATCTTATTCAAGCTTGTAGCGCTCATAAAGCGCCGGACAAACTCTCGCAGCTCTTGGTCATAAGCCATGTTTTAAAACTGGCCATACAGCACCGCCAAATGATGCTGGCATTGGGCAGCTTTCACGCAATCGGCATGGATGATATTGACCAAAGCCTCAAAGGTCCAGCGATTGGCGAAGCATTACGACAACGTAGAATTGAGCATTTACAAGCACCACCTGTCTTGTAAACAAGCACTTTCAACCAGCAATTTAGATAATGAAAATACCTTTAATATGAACCAAGAATTTAGCTTAAGCCAACCAAAAGATTCTAATACCTCAGCGCCAGTAATGCTAGTAACTGGTGGTGCTAAGCGTATTGGTGCGGCTATTGTTCGTGCCGCCCATGAGCAAGGCTACCGTGTCATTATCCATTGTCATCATAGTGAGCAAGAAGCCAATGCCCTAGCCGATGCGCTGAATCACAGTCGTCCTGATAGCGCGGTCGTCGTCCTTGCAGATTTGTCGGTTGTTGATAACAGCGAGACGCTACAGCAATTTACTCAAAATATTGTGCAAGCATTTGGGCAGCTTAATGTCCTAGTGCATAACGCCTCACGCTTTTATCCAAGTCCGCTTGGTCATATCAATCTTGAGCAATGGGATGAGTTATTTTTAACCAATGCCAAAGCGCCTTTATTATTAAGCCAAGCGTTATATCCTTATCTACGGACACAGCAGGGCTGTATTATCAGCCTGCTTGATATCCATGCGCATAACAAACCTTTTAAAAATTATGCCATCTACAATATGGCAAAGGCGGCGCATCGCATGATGGTACAGTCTTTAGCGCTTGATATGGCGCCCGAGGTACGCGTCAATGGCGTCGCTCCTGGCGTGAACATCTTACCTGAGGCTGATGGCGACCAAGCGCTTGACCAGCAGCAGCAAAAAAGCATCATCGATTCTATACCCATGCAGCGGATAGGCAGACCTTACGAGATTGCGCATAGTGTGCTTTATCTGGCGAACGCGAGTTACGTCACTGGTGAAATAATTACCGTAGATGGCGGTCGCAGCCTGACATTGGCTGGTGGTCATATTTGATAGAAAGTAGCGCTGCATGAAAATATCTTGATTAGTTCCTATCTTTTACTTGAAAATCTAGAAAAATCAGGTATCATTGTGCGTCTAACGTTAGGGCCCATAGCTCAGTTGGTTAGAGCAGAGGACTCATAATCCTTTGGTCGTAGGTTCAAGTCCTACTGGGCCCACCACATATTAAATCAGGCTTGTTCGCAGCGATGCGGCAAGCCTTTTTTTTATGGGGTTTTTAGAGCTTTTAGAACATATAGGTAGATGGCGGACCATATAGAAATAGGAGACGTTGTCAATACTGCTGCTTTAATGGTATTTTTATTTATAGACAGTAGGTATCCTTACCTTATAATAAAATGAAAGCCAATGTTAATTCTGATTGAATAAGGGGGTTTATGACAATATTGCCGACATCATCCCTAATTGCATTGCTGACAAAGGCAGTAAAGATAGTAGAAACCACTGCGCTTAAACGTACCAATCAGCGCCATGTGCTGCATTATTTATTAAAGGGATTAGGTGACCTACCAACGCCATTAATTGAGCGAATCAATCATTACTTAAAGGCTCCTACCGCTGAGCAGTACCCTCATGCTGATGCACATATGAGACTTATTATCGGTTTGAACCACAAGCTCAAGCCGCCTATACAAACCACGCAATTAATACAGTTACGGAAAAAATTTGCAACCGAGATGGTCGCAATTCAATCTCCAAGCGTATGGCAGCAAATAAATGCTGATAGCAACGCTAAAAACAAAAACAATGACCATAAAGAAAACGGCAATGCGGTGAGCTGGCAAGATAAGGTTATTGCCAACGCTGATGGTGCTGATATGGTTATTCGCTGTTATCAAGCAGAGTTTAGCACCATTCAAAACCCTGAACGAAATGGCGATAACCCTGAAAAAAACTGTGATAATGTGGTGATGCTGTTTTTTCATGGGGGCGGATTCTGTGTCGGTGATGTCAATACAGATCATGAATTTTGTCATGTCGTTTGTGCACAAACCAGCTGGGCAGTTGTCAGCGTTGACTACCGTCTAGCACCGGAATACCCTGCTCCCACCGCTATTAGAGACTGTCTTGAGGCTTATACTTGGTTAACTAAGCATGCTCATACCCTTGGCGCGTCGTCATCCCGTATCGTCTTAACGGGTGACAGCTCAGGCGGTGGCCTTGCGGCAGTGGTCGCGCAACAGGTGAGCAACGCCACTGTTGCACCATCCTTTGATAAACAGCAATATATGAATACGCTTGATCACTTCACAATTGATATTTTTCAGCAATTGCAACATTTACCGCGTCCACTCGCACAACTATTGTTATATCCGATCACAGATATCGGAACCGACTATCCAAGCTGGAAGTTGTATGGACAAGGCTTAATGCTAACTTATAATGATGTTGAAGTGTTTCATGCGGCTTATTTACAAAATTGCGCCTTAACACAACCGCACGCACTTCTCTCGCCCATGGATGGTGATAACACAAAAATGTGTCCAAGCTATATCGTGGCTGCTGAATTGGATATTTTACATGACGAAGCACTGGTTTATGCCGCGCAGCTACAGGATTATGGTATCAACGTGCGGACTCACACCGTCCTTGGCGCACCCCATGGTTTTACGCATTTAATGAGTGTGCATCAAGGTCTTGGACACGAAACGAATCATGTTATCAGTGAGTTTGCCATTTTTGTAGAGCAGATAATTGGCACAGAAACCAATACCATGACGTTGGCATAAAAATAATACGGAATAATGAAAAAGTTGCCTAAGAAACTAAAAAGCCCTCTACGTTATATAAAATAGCGAAGAGGGCTTTTACGATTTTAATGAATGAATAATTAATAACTATAAAGAAATGCAATTATGCTTGCTGATCTAACAGCTTTTTTTATGTTAAATTAATTCAGCGACAACTGGTCAACCGTATTTATCAAATTCTGGCTAACGCCCAACCAAGGTTACGTTGGTTAGTCTAAAGCCAGCCAGCTATCCATCATTTATCTATACATACTTTCTAAAGACTAGAAAGAAGTACGGCGATAGTTGCGATATTCAGGTAACCAGAAATTCGCTTTTAAGCGGCGCTGTAGGTTCTCCGCCGTGATAGGTAGTGCCAGCTTATCTTGAACCGCCTGCAGTGCCACTTCATAAGCTATTTTTTCACTGATCTCTTTAATAACTTTAATAGGCGGTAATATGGCACCGGGTGCTTTTTCGTACTCCATTGATATATCTGCAAGCGCTTGGCTTGCTGCCATCAACATATTATCGCTGATACCTGTCGCTCGCGCTGCTAGAACACCGAGACCGATACCAGGAAATATATAGCTGTTATTACATTGAGAGACTTCAAAAGACTGACCGTTAAAAGTGGTATTAGCAAAAGGGCTACCCGTTGCGATAATGGCGCGACCACGGCTCCAATTCGTCACTTCTTGCGGTGTGGCTTCCACACGAGACGTCGGGTTTGAAAGCGGTAGTACAATTGGGTTTTCAGTATTAGCACATAAAGATTCGATTACCTCTTGAGTAAACAGACCTTTTTGTCCGCTAACACCAAATAATACCGTTATTTTTGCTTGTTTAACCACTTGCGCTAAACCGAGCTTCTGACTTTTATCCCAATGTTCAATAGCCGATTGTTTTTGCACGAGTGGCTCTTGGAATTTTTGTAGTTCTGTCATGTTATCAGTGAGCAAGCCATAACGGTCAACCATAAATACTTGGCTACGAGCCTGCTCTTCCGTTAAGCCTTCGCGCTGCATTTGGCGAATGATATGCTCAGCAATACCGCAACCCGCCGATCCTGCACCCAAGAATGCTATTTTTTGCTGACTTAGTTTCTGACCCTTATTTAGGCATGCTGCAATCAAAGCACCGACCGACACCGCAGCAGTCCCTTGAATATCATCATTGAAGCAGCATAATTGGTCGCGATATCTGTTTAATAACGGGGTGGCGTTTCCCTGTGCAAAATCTTCAAATTGTAATAACACCTCTGGCCAACGACGCTTAACGGCTTGAATAAATAGATCGACAAATTCATTATATTCATCGCCAGAGATGCGTGGATTCCTCCAACCCATGTACATAGGATCGTCAAGTAGCTGTTGGTTATTGGTACCAACATCTAGCAAAATAGGCAAACAATAAGCCGGGCTGATGCCACCACAAGCCGTGTACAAAGCCAATTTACCAATGGGAATGCCCATACCGCCAATACCTTGGTCTCCTAGACCCAATATACGTTCGCCGTCAGTGACAACGATCACTTTGACATTTTGTTTGGTGGCATTTTGCAGCATATCATCAATTTTATGGCGCTCAGGATATGAGATAAATAAGCCCCGTTTACGGCGATAAATTTGCGAGAATTTTTCACACGCTTGACCAACCGTTGGGGTATAGATGAGCGGCATGACTTCCTCTATATGCTGCTCAATCAAATGGTGAAATAGGGTTTCATTGGTATCTTGTATATTACGCAAGTAAATGTGCTTATCCATGTCACTAGTAAAGGAGCGCAGTTGATGATAAGCCCGCAGAGACTGCTCCTCAATCGTCTCAATGTTGTGAGGTAATAGCCCTGTTAAATTAAAGCTATCACGTTCTTCTGATGAAAAAGCACTGCCTTTATTCAGTAAGGCGGTTTCTAATAGAGCGGGTCCGGCAATGGGAATATATAATGGACGCTTGTTTGACATAATAAAATCTTCTTATTGACGTATGAGTGAAAACGATGCTAGTGCTGCATTATACATAGCATCAGCCCATACTTAACAATAGATAACAAATCATTTTGGGTGAGCATGGCTCTAAACTTGATTACTTATACATTTGCCTAGGAATAATGTTGTTTTCTCTAGAGGTGGATGAAAGGAGTCGATGATCAAGTCAATATTGATAAAGATGTTAACCCAAGAAATGAACGTTTCTTCAGAGGCTTAAAAATGCAGTGGATGCCAAAAGTATAATTGCTAAGATATTTCTAAATTCAGCAGAGGCATCAATGATTATATTCTGGGTTAATAGTAAAACGTGAGCCTATAGTAGAGCTAAACCTTGCGCTACATAAAATAGTGGCCAGTCTTATAAAACAAAAAACCAGTCGTACTTAGATTTTCATCATACTTACGATTTCTAAGAGTTAAAATTCGATATACCTGTTCACCCTTCTATTACTGAGATGAAATTCTGTAATATGATACGAAAGGAAAACCTTGGTCACTATATTTTAAAATGCATCTTACGAAACTTAATAGGTGACATTCCAGTAAATTGCTTAAACTGCCGACTAAAAGCACTATGATCACCATAACCACAATTTAAAGATATTTGCGTCACTGTGAGCTTATGGTCTGCCAAAAGACGAATGGCATGCTCTAAACGAAGTTTTTGTACAAACTGAATCGGCGACATATTAAGTACTGCCTTAAAAGTACGCTCTAGTTGTGATTGACTAAGATTCGCCAGCGTCGCTAAATGCACAATATGAATCTTTTGATCAATGTTGTTTCGTACATACTCCTCTACACTTGCCAAGCGAGCGTGCTTACGCAATATTCGCTCATTATCTTCATCGATATCGACCGATATGCCCACCATTGCTACAATACGCCGTTCTGTATTATATACCGGTAGCTTTTGTGTGATACACCACCCTAGCTGTCCAGAAGCATAGCTATGTAACTCCAGTCTATCAGTAATCTCCCTGCCCTCTTTCAGCACTTTCATATCCTGATTAAGGTAATCTTTGCCTTGAGGCTCTGAAAACACTTGCTCTGAAGTTAGCCCTACAAGTTCTTTTTTATCTTTGAGCCCACTACGTTTAATCAGTGTCCTACTTACTAATTGATAACAGGCTTGGCTGTCTTTCACAAAAAATACCGTGTTCGCCATAGTATCGAGCAAAGGTATTAATAATGATACGTTACCAACAAACTCCTGCAAGTTTTTTGGTCGATAAGCCTGTAGCTGTTTTGACAATCCATTTGTCGGCTCTCTTAACGATAGCATTTGCACATTTTCCATATAGCCTCTCTTGGGCTCTCCTGCTAAACCCTAAAAACATTTTAAAGAAACCTTATTACTATCTAGGCTCTGTACATAAATACTTCATTAGAAAAATAAACTTTAAAATCATTTTACCCTGAGCTTCCCTAGAACCTAATAACTATTTAGCACGTTAGGTTAATAACATATGACCTTTATACCGTTATATCGCTCTATAACCTATGCAGAAATGCGCATTTATTCATGGAAAAACAACAAGACCCCTTTTACGAAACGGGGCATTCTATATCTATGCACTATTTATTAATAATTAAGTGCTACGAACACACCTTAATTCATGGATGAATCGGGAAGTTAATTATGTCTGCCATACTTTTTAATTTTAAAATCATTGATTCGCACACTGGCGGTGAGCCTACTCGCATGGTGTACGAAGGCTTCCCAAACCTTAATGGGTATACCATTCAAGAAAAACTCCACGACTTTAAACAAAACTTTGATCATTTACGCCAAAGCATCATTCTAGAACCACGTGGCAACGATGTACTTGTTGGCGCTTTACTGTGTGAGCCCACTGACCCTCGCGCCAAGGCTGCCGTTATTTTCTTCAATAATTGTGGCTATTTAGGTATGTGTGGTCATGGCACTATCGGTGTAATTGCCTCACTTGCTTATCAGAAAAAGATTACTCCAGGCGAGCATTACCTTGAGACAACTGTTGGTTTGGTAAAAGCTACTCTGCATGAAGACGGCAGTTGTAGTGTACAAAATGTACCTTCTTATCGCTACCAAAAACAAGTCGCAGTTCAAGTCCCGAATATTGGCCCTGTGTATGGAGATATCGCTTGGGGTGGCAATTGGTTCTTTTTAGTGAGTGAGCATCCTCAAGCCATCAAAGCGAGTAATGTCCAATCGCTTACCCAGTTTAGCTTACAAATCAAATCTGCACTTCATGAAGCTGGCATTACTGGCGCTAATAATGGCGAAATAGATCATATAGAGCTGTTTGGTCAGAGTGAGCTCGCTAGCGCCAATAGCAAAAGCTTCGTTTTATGCCCAGGTGCCGCTTATGACCGTTCTCCTTGTGGGACCGGTACCAGTGCCAAATTAGCTTGTTTGGCAGCGGATAACCTATTAGCTCCTGGGCAGACTTGGGTTCAAGAAAGCGTTATCGGTAGTATATTTAGCGCCAGCTATCAACCTGCTGAAAGGTTTAGCGAAAATCAGTCCGTTTCTCACCCTTATCCTGACAATACTATCATCCCTACAATTCGTGGTTATGCTCATGTCTGCGCAGAGACCTCTCTAATTGTCCAAGATAGCGACCCATTTAAATGGGGTATCTCTTTATAACGGCTTTGGTTCTTTTACAAACCTCTTCTAAGAGACATTTATAAGATTTTTAAGTAGGGACTAAAAGCAGTATTAGATCGATCAAGACGCAGCATATTAATAATCACAAGGAAGTGAGAGCAGCATGGGCAATCAAGAGTTTGATTTACATATTATCGGTGGCGGTATCATTGGCTTATGCGCTGCCGTGACTCTGCAAGATCGTGGAGTACAAGTTGCTATCCTAGAAGCTGACAAAGTCGCTTGCGGGGCCTCTTATGGTAATGCCGGTCATATTGCCACCGAGCAGGTCTTTCCTATTGCTGATGCCAATATATTGCAGCATGTACCAGCCATGTTATTAAACCCTGAAGGACCGCTACGCATAGACTGGCGCTACCTACCACGCTTAATGCCATGGGCTTTTAAGCTGCTACTAAATATGCGCCCAGAACCTTTTGCTCATAGCCATCAAGCCCTATTAGCTCTCAATACTCAAAGCCTACAAGCTTGGCAGAATTTCGCCGACAAATGGCAACTAACATCGTGGATTAAGGTAAAAGGATCTTTGTTGACGGTCGAAAAGAACACTAGCCTGTACGAATTAAAAGCGCATGGTAAGCGCCTTAACGATATTGGCGTGCCTAACGAACTGCTCTCTCAAACAGCGCTCTTAAACCTTGAGCCTGAGTTAAAGGATAACCAGCTGGGTGCTTTGTTTTTCCCAGAGACCGGGCATATCACTAATCTAGAAGCCATTACTCAAAAACTAAGTGATACATTCAGACAGCTTGGTGGTCAAGTCTTTGAAAACTGCCGTGTTTTGGGTGCGAAAGTGACAGCCGATGGCTTCACTTTAACGACGGCCAACCAACAAATTAATGCCAAAAAAGTCATGCTAGCGGCAGGCGCGCATTCTAAAGCTTTAGCCAAACAGTTAACGGGCGTCTCAGTCCCTCTCGATACGGAACGTGGTTATCACTTCATGCTCCCTAACGAGACCACACGCTTAAACCTACCCGTTTCGAGTATGGATCGTCGATTTATAATGACACCCATGGACACAGGATTACGCTTAGCAGGCACAGTAGAATATGCAGGGCTCGAGGCTCCGGCAAATATGATCCGAGCGCAAATGTTGCTCAAACAAGCACAATCAATGCTAAAAACCCCACTCGATAGTGAAAATGGCACGCAGTGGATGGGTTTTAGACCCTCGACCGCCGACTCGCTGCCCATTATCGACAAGTGCGGTTCCGTCCTTTTAAATTTTGGCCACCAACACTTAGGATTAACCCAAGCCGTCGTCAGTGCCGAGATGATCACAGCTTTATATTTCGATGAAACTCCTATTATAGACCCCGCTTCTTATCGTTTAAATCGTTTTAAATAATTAAGACCTTACTTCTATGATCATTCATAGAATCTTCACTGTCGCTATTGGCATGCTGCCTACTAACGACTTTTATCATTAAATAAGGATATTTATATGAACATTCATGGTGTTTTAGTCCCTATCGTTACTCCTTTTGATGCCAATGGTGATATTGACACGCAAACTCTAATCAAACTAGTCAATGTCTTTATAGAAAAAGGCGTCACCGGTATCGTAGCCTGTGGTACCACTGGCGAATACTATACTTTTTCACCTGAAGAGCGCGAGCTCGTCCTGAGTACTATTGCTGATACTGCCAAGGGGAAAGTCACTTTAATCGCTGGTATTAACAGCCTTTCGACTAATCATTCCATTGAGCTGGCACATCAAGCAAAAGCGCTGGGCTACGATGGTTTAATGCTATCAGCCAATCCTTATAGCCTTCCAGATCAAGAAGGTATTATCGCTCATTTCGAAAAAGTCGCTAATGCGACAGACCTGCCTATCATTATGTACAACTTTCCCGCGCGCGTAGGTGTGAGCATTGAATTTGAAACGGTCGCTCATCTAGCCAAACACCCAAATATCGCAGGCATTAAAGAAAGTAGTGGCGATTTCAGCCATGCGCTGCGCATGCTACAAGCAAAATTTGACAATTTCGAAGTAGTTTGTGGTTGTGATGATCAACCGGTTGACTTCTTCTTTTGGGGTGCAAAAAGTTGGATCGCAGGTGCGGCTAACGTTTTCCCTGGTGAACAGGTTGCTCTATTTAAAGCGACACAACAAAACGATTGGAATCGTGCTAAAGAGCTGATGACTCACATGTACCCTGCGATCCATTCTATGGAGTCTGGCAACTATAATCAAAAAGCTAAAGCCGGATGCATCAACGGTACCATCGATGTCGGATCTGTACGTATACCATTGATTCCCATGTCAGATGAAGATACCCAAACGTTCTTAACGCTATTGTCATAGTCGTTAAGCTATCTTCGTATCGACAATACCACTTTATATAAAAGGACAGTCTAATGAGTATGACCACAGCGCAAGTATTCGAACTCTCAAAAAAACAACAACTTTGGGCAGGCCATCTTATAGCCGCTGAGCAGGTCTCAGACGCTACACTGCCTAACCATAGTCCTATCGACAATAACTGTATCGGTAGTATTGCTAAAGGCAATCATCAGGATGTTGACCTTGCGGTGATTGCAGCTCGTAATGCTTTTGATAATGGAGAATGGCGTCGGATGTCGCCTGCAGAGCGCAAAGTTGTAATGCAGCGCTGGTGCCAGTTAATGCATGAAAACATTGATGAGCTTGCAGCCTTAGATTGTGTCGATGCAGGCAAGCCAATCACAGAATGCCTCAACACCGATCTACCCGCTACGATCGAAACCTTTGAATGGTACGCCGAAACTGCTGATAAAGTATTTGGTAAGGTCGCACCTACTGGATCTGATGCACTAGGGCTTATCGTACAAGAACCAATTGGAGTGGTTGGCGCAGTATTACCTTGGAACTTCCCTGCACAAATGTACGCTTGGAAGGTCGCGCCAGCGCTAATAACCGGAAATTCAGTGATTGTTAAGCCTGCCGAACTAACGTCACTATCAGCTTATCGCTTGACGCAATTAGCGTATGAAGCCGGTGTACCAAAAGCGGCCTTACAGCTGATTTGCGGCCTTGGTGAAGAAGTCGGCGCGGCACTCGGGCAGCACATGGATGTCGATATGATTTCCTTCACCGGCTCTACCGAAGTCGGTCGATTATTTCTGCAATATTCTGCGCAAAGCAACCTAAAAGAAGTGGTCTTAGAGTGTGGTGGTAAGAGTCCACAAGTGGTGTTTGCCGATGCCCTCATCAATGAGCAAACCGTTGAGCATATTTTGTCAGCGGCTTTTTGGAATATGAGCGAAAACTGCAGCTGTGGCTCACGATTAATAGTGCACTCTAGCCAAAAGAAAGCTTTGCTGGGCCTGCTACAAGAAGGGCTCAAATCATGGAAAGTAGGCCTTCCCTATGACCCCGAAGTCGCTATTGGTCCTATGATCGAAAAGGCACATTTCGATAAGGTAGTTACCTATCTTGATACTGCTAAAACCGAAGGTGCTGATTTAATTGCAGGCGGGCGTATTCATGAGGAAGTTGGCAGTGGTTGGTATATCGAACCGACCATTTTTGATAATGTCAGCGCAGATATGACCTTGTTCAAGGAAGAAGTATTTGGTCCAATTCTCGCTATCACCAGCTTTGAGACTGAAGAAGAAGCCATCACGCTTGCTAATCAAAGTAGCTATGGCCTAGCTGCGTCTTTTTATACTCAAAACATCCACCGTGCTTTCCGTGTTGCAGCCGCTATAAAAGCAGGTACCGTCTCGATTAATGGCTTCTCTGAAGGGGATATTACGACGCCTTTTGGTGGTTATAAACAGTCGGGCTTCGGTGGGCGTGACAATGGCCTTGAGGCACTATCTCAATACACTCAAACTAAAACTATTTGGTTGGTAAATTAAGCAAGGACGTCCCAAGAACTAATGTCAGCGTAGCCAAAAACATTACAAGGAAGTAAAGTTATGGAAAACATCATTAATACCATCGTCGGGTATATTTGGAGCGACGCGCTGGTATATCTTGCACTAGGCGTCGGTATCTATTTTACTATCATGACCCGCGCTGTGCAGATTCGCTATTTTAAAGAGATGATCAAACTGTTATTCGATAAACAAACTTCATCAGCAGGGGTTAGCTCGTTTCAGGCTTTCTGTATGGCCCTATCCGGACGTATCGGTGTCGGTAATATTGCAGGGGTCGCAACGGCTATAGCAGCTGGAGGCCCTGGGGCTGTATTTTGGATGATTGTCATGGGAGTTTTAGGTGGCGCCAGTGCCTTTATTGAATCCACTTTGGCACAGGTTTATAAGCATAAGGTAGACGACCAATATCGAGGCGGTTCGCCGTTTTATATTGAAAAAGGTCTCAAGTTAAAGCCTTTTGCTATCGTCGTTGCTGTCGTGACTTGTCTCTCTTATGGTGTGTTAGTGCCTGGGGTTCAGGCAAATACTATCGCGGATTCTTTTAACACTGCATTTAATATCCCTCCATTTGTGACTGGTATCATAATTGTCATACTGCTAGCCATCATCATATTTGGTGGCGTCAAGCGTATCGCTAGTTTCGCTGGCAAGGTAGTTCCCGTAATGGCCATTGGCTACATTGTTATGATGGTAATTGTATTGGCCTTTAATGCTCACAATATTCCTTCTATGTTTGCGCTCATCTTCAAAAGTGCCTTTGGTATGGATGCTGTATTCGGCGGCATGGTCGGTACTGCTATCTCATGGGGCGTACGTCGCGCTGTATTCTCTAATGTTGCAGGGGCTGGAGAAGCTACTTTTAGCTCAGCCGCAGCAGAAGTTTCTCACCCTGCTAAGCAAGGATTGGTACAGAGCTTTTCTATCTACATTGATACCGTACTCGTTTGTACCGCTACCGCTTTGATGATTCTATCAACCGGAATGTATAACGTAACTACCCCAGAAGGGATGGCGCTGGTCGAGAATATGCCTGGCATTGAGGCCGGCACTGCATTTACACAAGCAGCGGTATCTACTGTTTTTAGCCAATACGGTAGTGGATTTGTCGCTATTGCTATTTTCCTGTTCGCATTCACGTGTTTGATTGCCTACTACTATATTGCCGAAACTACTTTGGTCTATTTGGATAACAAATTGCGCTACCCCATCCTTAAGCACTTACTAAAACTGATTTTTTTAATTGTTTGCTTCTCAGGCAGTGTCCAATCTGTCGGTATGATGTGGGCGCTAGGCGACATTGGCTTTGGCAGTATGTGTTACCTAAACTTTATCGCCATTTTACTCCTAAGCAAAACTGCATTAAAGGTGCTCAAAGACTACGATGCGCAGATGAAGTTAGGGGTTAACCCTATCTTTGATCCTAGAAAGGCGGGCGTGGATAATGCAGACTTCTGGATAGGCTACAGTGATGAACATGGTCATAAATAATGGTCTTACCTATTGTTTTAAACAATAGACTGCGATATAAATTAGCCTATCACGACTATTTCACCCACTAATTTAACGAGAAGGTTAAGGATGACTATAAATAATGACGTATTACGTGAACGCATCAGCTTATTAGGCTCATTCCTAGGAGATGCGATTTCTCGCCAGACGGGCGAAGAAACACTTAATACGATTGAAACCCTGCGTAAAGGTTTTATTCAACAACGCCGTGAGCCTAACGAAGCGAACAAACAACAACTCATCGACTTCATCGCCTCGTTAGATAATCAAACCTTAAAAAATGTCATCCGCAGCTTTTCTATCTATTTCTTTTTAGCAAATCTAAGTGAGGAAAATTACTTACGCGAGCAGCGTCATGCCTTGCGTATGCAATCCGATCAAAGCTGGGAAGGCTCGTTTCGCCGCACCTTGCTTGAATGTCGCGAACGCAATATTGAACCTGCCCAAATGCAAGAGCTCATTGAACAGCTAAAATTCATACCTGTCTTTACCGCGCATCCTACTGAAGCGCGCCGCCGTACGACCATGAATCTATTGCAGAGTCTATTTACTCATAGCGACGCCTTAAACAATCTTGCAGAAGACAGCTTTGCCTACGAACAAGCAAAAGAAAAAACGGCGCAAACGATTGATTTATTATGGTCATCGGATGAAGTGCGTACGCGTAAGCCATTAGTCTATGACGAGATAAATAATGGTCTGCATTATTTTAATGCCAGTTTATTCAATGCCATTCCAAAGGTTTATCGCAATATTAAAGACGCCATTGTTGATATCTATCCAGAGCTAACAGACTACCCGTTACCTGCTTTCATGAGCTTTGGCTCTTGGATAGGTGGCGATAGAGATGGCAATCCCTTTGTCACTCATGACACCACAGAAATGGCGGTATTGATGCATGCTGATACCGTGCTACGTCATTATCAAGTACTGCTAAAAAAACTGCGTCGTGAACTTATTCATAGCGATACGATTATCAATATTGCGCCAGACGTTTATGCTCGTATAAAAGCGTACGCCACTCTCGATCAAAAAGTATTTTATTATAATCCTGACGATTACAACAATGAGCCGTACCGCAGATTGTTGTCGATTATTCTTGCCAAAATAAAAGCGACCAATCGTCATATTCAAAGCAAAGGTACAGACCTCGACGCCGCACACGATGCTTACGCCAACCCTCAAGAGTTGTTAGAAGATTTACGCATCATTCGAAAAAGTGTCAATACTCATGACAAGGCTCATGGCGAAGGGCTATTACTCGATACGATTCGTCTGGTCAAAACCTGCGGCTTTCATCTAGCAGCGCTCGATATCCGCCAAGAGTCGTCTTATCATAGTGAAGTGATCGCCGATATTTTCGCCAATGCCTCAAATTTACCAGACTATCAGACTCTGGGTGAAACCGAGCGCCAAGAGTGGTTGACGCGTTTACTTGCAAAGCCGGGTACACCGCTCATCTATACCGATAATTTAACGGATAAAACCCGTGAACAATTGACTTTAATGAACTCAGTGGCCACATTACGTAAACTGGTCGGACAAGACACGTTCGGTAGTTATGTGATTTCGATGACCAACAACGCCAGTCAATTATTAGAAGTCTTACTACTGATGCGTTTTGCAGGCTTATGTAAGATTGATGATAAGGGGCAGTTGTCTGCTGACTTACCCGTCGCACCCTTGTTTGAAACCATCGAAGATCTTAAAAATATCGATAAGATCTTACCTGCCGTGTTGGACAACCCACTGTATCGAGGGTTGCTACAACACTCAGATAATACCCAAGAAATCATGTTAGGCTATTCAGATTCATCGAAAGATGGCGGTATTATTACGTCTGCATGGCAGCTTTATAGCGCGCAGCAAACCATTAACCGTATCGCTGCTGAATATGGTGTCAAAACACGCCTGTTTCATGGTCGTGGCGGTTCTGTCAGTCGTGGTGGCGGCTCAACGCATAAGGCGATCGCTGCTCAGCCCGCAGGGACACTGCATGGAGAAATTAAAGTCACTGAGCAAGGTGAAGTCCTTTATGCCAAATATGCCAACACCGATACTGCTGTGTTTGAGCTTACCATGGGCATCACTGGTACGCTTAAAGCGTGCTCAACAAGATTTGTGGTGCAACCGCCTGAACTACCAAATTATGAAGCACTCTTTGCACGTTTAGCAGATGCGGGTGAACAAAGTTATCGTACGCTTACGGACCATACCGAAGGGTTTTATCAGTTCTATTCACAAGTGACGCCAGTGCAGGAAATCTCTTTATTAAATATTGGCTCGCGCCCAGCGCACCGTAATAAAGGCCTGCCAAGTAAGACAACCTTGCGGGCGATTCCTTGGGTATTTGGTTGGTCTTTAGCGCGCTTTACGCTGCCTGCTTGGTATGGCGTAGGTAGTGCTCTTCATAGCGTTAAAGAAGACGAAGCTTTAATGAGGGAGATGAACAGTTGCTGGCCATTTTTTAACGTATTTATTAGCAATATTGAAATGGCGTTTACCAAATCTGAGATGAGCATTGCTCAGGCTTATAGCCAGTTATGTGAAGATGAGGGATTACGTGAAAAGATTATGCAAGCGGTAATCGATGAGCATCATCTAACCTTCTCAGGTTTGAACTCTTTGCTTAATCAGACATCGTTATTGGCGCATCAGCAAAGCCTTGCCGCGTCACTACAATGGCGAAATGCTTATTTAGATCCGATTAATTACATCCAAATTGAGTTGTTAAAACGTGCCAGACAAAAAGACGCTACAGATAATGACGATGATCTTGCTGTTGAAGATCCATTAATCCGTAGTATCAATGCTTTGGCAGCGGGTCTACGCAATACGGGTTAATGACTGACGTGATTGAATAATTGCTGAGAGAGTATGCATGGGTAATTACTTATGTGTACAGCTCAGCAAAGTCGTTGTCAGCGAGATGGCTTACTTTATACAAGTGCAGTTCATTTGGTTGTTAGTGGACTTGCCAATTTGTTAGCGAATAATATTGTCACAGCACCCTGTTTGTTTGATATGTGCTCTCTGATAATTTTGAGGTAGTTCAACTTTGAAATCTACGGATTTATAATGATATTTAAGCAGGCGGCAAACCTTTATAAGCTCTTTGTAATAAGCCTTCTAGTTCATCGTAATTGTATTCACGAGGATTATAATAAGGGCTGTCACACACCATCCTTGCCACATCAGCGGGGCCTTCTTTGGGCAAGCCAATATCTTTTAAAGCCAATTCAATATCTAGAGACTGGTTTAGACGGTAAATTGCCAAGCCAACTTCTTCACGGCTGCTGACGTCCAAAGCCTCTGCCAGTCTATCCATCGCTTCAATATCAGCGTTACGATTGTAATGTACTGAATACGCAAGCGTAATGGCATGTGCTTGCGCATGCGGTAGGTTAAAAGTGCCACCTAGGGTATGGCAGATTTTATGGTGAATGGCCATACCAACCGAACCAAGACAAACACCCGCAAGCCATGCACCATAGCTTGCTTTTTGGCGGGCTGAAATATTGGTGAGCTCTTTGACAATCACAGGCAAGGAAGACTTTAATGCTTTGATAGATTCAATCGCCATCAGGCTGATGATTGGGTTTTTGTCCTCAGCATATAACGCTTCTACAGCGTGTGCCATAGCATTCATACCTGAGCAAGCTGAGATTTTAGCGGGTAATGCTTGGTTTAGCTTCGGATCATAAATCACTACCTTAGGTAGGGCATGACTGTCTTTGCCAGTGGTTTTTAGATTGTTTTTGGTCAAACCATAAATGGCTGTCATCTCGCTACCGGCATAGGTAGTCGGTATGGCAACGATAGCTAAATGTGTTTTTAAAGCAATTATTTTGGCAAGTCCAATTGTAGAGCCGCCGCCCAAAGCCAGACAACAATCAATATCACTCTCTTTGGCAAATTCTACTGCTTTATCTGTCACGTCAACTGGCACATGCATGACAGCATGCGGATACAGGCCTACACAGATTTCTTGTAGTTCTTTTGCCAATTTACGACCCGCTTCTTCTTGACCCGCTGTCGTAATCACTAATACCTTATGATAACCATGCTGAAGTAATATATCTTTGGTTTCAGCTGACTTTCCCACGCCAAAATGAACGTCAACTGGTAAGGCTTTATAATGAAATTCTTGCATAAAACCACCCTTTTATGAGTTCATATTAGGATTCTTAATGAGTGCAGAGTGTGCTCAAATTTGCTCACGCTTATAATCAAACCCTTCTTCATCGTAAATCTGATAAGTCACGTCCAACAATGTTTTTAATAGCTCTGATTTGTCAAAGTGTCTCACACTCATGACAATAGGCGAGGTTAAAAGCCCGTCCTCGAAAGGAATATAAGTCACTTCCTGACTCCGCAGATGCTCAAGCGTTTTTGGTACGATAGTCAAGCCCTCGCCTGCTGCTACCAACCCTAACGCAATATGCAGCTCACGTACCTCAGTAAAATAGTTTGCTTTTAGATTACGTGCCTCAAACAACTCTAAGACATAGTCAATAAAACTAGGACGAGGTGCCATCGGATATAACAATAAGTTTTCATTGGTTAAGTCCATTAAACGAATGCTCTTTTGCTTCTCTTGTGCCAAACGATGTTTAACAGGAACAGCTACAACTAAGCTCTCCTCTCTTAATAGTAATCGCCTAATAGAAGCCTCTTCGAATAATAACCTTCCATAACCAACATCTATTTTACCCTCTACCAAGCTTTGTGTTTGCTGCCAAGAGTTTAACTCATATAACTTAATTTCTATATTTGGATAGACCTCTCTGAAGCGCGCAATCACTTTTGGCAATATGCCATATAATATCGACGATACAAAACCTATAGAGAGTGAGTTGTCAAAATTACCCTTACGAAAAGTCATAGCACGCAGATCATCTGATTTCTTTATTATCTGCAGAGCATGATCATAAAAAAACTCGCCAGCTTCAGTAAGTTTTAAAGGGCGATTGTCCCTATCAATGAGCGTGACGCCTATCTCTTCTTCTAATTGTTTTATCTGACGGCTCAGTGGTGGTTGTGAAATAAACAAACGCTCTGCTGCCTTATTAAAACTTTTTTCCTCTGCCACTGCTACAAAGTAGCGTAAATGTCTCAATTCCATTGAATGTTATTCCTTGAGTGATCTATAAGCTTATCGATACCTAAAGAACATAACATGGTGCGGGTTGGTTATCAAAATACCTAAAAGGTATTAATAATAGACTAAATGGGTCTTAGACATGTCGTTATACAGCAACTATAGTTCTTATTAAGCATAAGGAAGCAGCATTAACTTAATAGGGACTGTTATGATTCGTTCAATTAATACTTTATTGGTACCGATACCTACTATAAGAGCTCATAAGCTCGCTTGTACCGTTATGAACGAACAAGTTTTGGTGTTGGTGCACATTCAAACAGAAGATGGCTATGAAGGTTGGGGTGAAGCAACCACCATTGGCGGTCTAAGCTACGCAGAAGAAAGCCCTCATAGCATCAAGACTAATATCGACACCTACTTTACGCCTCTGTTATTAAAAGAACAGCCTACTAGCACAGCAAAAGCCATGCAGCTGCTAAGTCTTCATATCAATGGCAACCGCTTTGCAAAGTGCGCGATTGAAACTGCCCTACTCGATATCGAAGGTAAACGCCTAAACCTACCAGTAAGTGAGCTGATTGGTGGTCGTGTTCGTGACCGTATCGAAGTGGCATGGACGCTTGCCAGCGGCAATACAGCGACCGATATCGCCGAAGCTAAGCGCATGATTGAGCAAAAGCGCCATCGCATTTTTAAATTAAAAATCGGTAGCAATCCGATTATTGATGATGTTGCCCACGTATTGGCTATCAAAAAAGCGCTGCCTGATTGCCGCATTACAGTTGATGTTAACCAAGCATGGACAGAGCTTGAAGCAATGCAAGGTATTAACCTATTGCAAGCTGGCGGCGTTGATTTAATAGAACAACCTGTCTCAATGCGCAATAAAGCCGCCCTAAAACGCTTAACCGAACATTTTGATGTGGCCATTATGGCGGATGAAATTGTCCAAGACGCTCAGAATGCTTTTACCTTAGCAGCAGATCATTGTGCTGACGTCTTTGCCGTGAAAATCAATCAAGCAGGCGGATTAAAAGCAGCATGCTTAATCGGACAAATGGCACATCTAGCAGGTATCGAGCTCTATGGTGGCACTATGCTTGAAGGTCCTATCGGTACAGCCGCATCCGCCCATGTATTCTCGACCTATCCCAGTTTAAATTTCGATACAGAACTTTTTGGTCCTTTACTATTAACCGAAGACGTTTTAGTACAGCCTCTTGATTATCAAAATTTTGGTTTAAATGTACCTACGGGCGCAGGTCTTGGTATCGAAGTAGATAGCGATAAAGTCTATCACTACGCCAAACAAGCAATAAATAATTCACTTAAATCATCGAAGCCGCAATTTGCCACTAATGCTCAAACTGAAATACTGTAACAGCTAACAAAGTTACCCGTCATCAAATATAAGGAAATAATTATGTTATACCACGTCAGAATGGATGTCTTAATCCCAACAGATATGGACGCCGACAAGGTCAACGAGCTTAAAGCCACCGAAAAAGCATTATCACAAAAGCTCCAAGAGCAAGGTAAATGGCGTCATATTTGGCGCATAGCCGGTCAGTACTCTAACTTCAGTATCTTTGATGTTGAGAGTAATGAAGAGCTACACGACATTATGATGTCATTACCGCTCTATCCGTACATGAAGGTTGAAGTGACACCATTGTTACGTCATCCATCATCTGTTCGTAGTGATGACAGCTAAAGCAAGCCAGTACAGCTGATATCAGAACCTATAAAAACTGAGTAAGAATACTCACTGTAATTACCCCTTAATAAAACAGTCCTCAACAAGGAGAGAGACATGGAACGCAGCCAAATTGAAGCATTAGCCACTCAGTTCATCAAAGGCAAAATCGACTTCCCTGAGCAAGTCAATCCACGCGTACAAGAGATTGTCTTGCGTATCGTGACCGACCTTATGCAAACCATTAACGACTTAAAAATCACTGCAGATGAATATTGGTCTGGCGTTGAGTTTATCGGTGATTTGGGCAAAGAAGCTGGTTTATTATCACCAGGCTTGGGTTTCGATCACTTCATGGATTTAATGATTGAAGAGGATTTAAAAGCAGCCGGTCTTGACGGTGGTACTGTGCGTACTATTGAAGGTCCACTCTATGTCGCTGGTGCGCCAGAAGAAAAAGGCTTCGCGCGTCTAGATGATGGCACTGACCTTGACAATGGCACCGTGCTATTTATGCAAGGCACTGTTTATGGTGAAGATGGAAAGCCTCTTCCAAATGCAAAAGTTGAAGTGTGGCATGCCAACAGCTTAGGTAACTACTCTTTCTTTGATGAATCACAGTCTCATTTCAACTTACGTCGTAGCATCATTACCGATGAAAACGGAAATTATGCATTCCGCAGCATCGTGCCGCTAGGTTACTCGGTACCACCAGAAGGAATGACGCAAAAGGTATTGGGCGCGCTAGGACGTCACGGTCATCGCCCAGCTCACATTCATTTCTTTGCCAGTGCTGATGGTCATCGCAAACTGACCACGCAGATTAACATCGATGGCGATGAGTACCTATGGGATGACTTTGCTTTTGCAAGCCGCGAAGGCTTGGTACCAGAGGTAACGATGGTCGAAGACGCGGACAAGCTAAAAGAAAAAGCGCTTGATAAGCCTTACGCAAGTATCGACTTTGACTTTCATTTAGTAAAAGACATTGACCAAGCTATACAAGGCAGCGAAGTAGAACGCCGCCGTGCTCAAGGTTAATGAGCACTCATATTAAATAGCATTAATTAATAACGACTAGCGACTTACGTTTGATATGTCCTCAGTTGTCGTATCAAACGTTAGCTTCTAATCTCATTTTATACCGTCATTATACAAGGAAGGCAGCCATGAGCGAGCGTATCAATCTAGTACCTGAAGGATCAGACATCACTATTGATGATTTTTTAGAAGAGAACAGTGAAAAAGGGATTTATCGCCTGCATCGTAGCGCCTTCACTAACGAAGAGTTGTTCGAGCTTGAGATGAAGTACATCTTTGAAAACAATTGGGTATATTTGGCTCATGAGTCTCAAGTTCCTGATAACAACGACTACTACACCTCATACATTGGTCGTCAGCCTGTTATTCTTGCCCGCAATAAAGAAGGCGAGCTGCATTGCATGATTAACTCATGCTCACATCGTGGTGCACAGCTCTGCCGACATAAAAAAGGCAATAAAGCCACTTACACCTGCCCATTCCATGGTTGGACCTTTAACAACTCAGGTAAGCTGCTTAAAGTTAAAGATCCAAGACATGCAGGCTATCCAGAATGCTTCAATAAAGAAGGCTCACACGACCTAAAACAAGTGAAGATGGCCAATTATAAAGGCTTTATCTTTGCCAGCTTAAATGATGATGTTCAGTCAATCGAAGACTGGCTTGGCGGCTCTACCAAAATTCTTGACATGATTGTCAATCAGTCGCCAGAAGGTCTAGAAGTGTTACGCGGCACCTCAACCTATACCTTTGATGGTAACTGGAAACTGCAAGCTGAAAACGGTGCCGACGGCTATCACGTATCAGCCGTCCATTGGAACTACGCTGCGACAACTGCGCGCCGTAAAGAAGCTGAAGCTGTCAAAGAAGACAATATCAAAGCCATGAACGCTGGCAAATGGGGTCGACAAGGCGGTGGGTTTTATTCTTTTGAAAACGGTCACATGCTGTTATGGACACAATGGGAAAACCCACAAGACCGTCCAAACTATGCTTATCGCGATGAGTATGTCGCCAGCTACGGTGAAGCCATGGCGGACTGGATGATTGGGCGCTCACGTAACTTATGCTTATATCCAAACGTCTACATCATGGATCAGTTCAGCTCACAAATTCGCATGCTCCGCCCTATCGCGGTTGACAAAACTGAAGTCAGTATCTGGTGTATCGCACCAAAAGGCGAAAGCGATGAGGCACGTGCACGCCGTATTCGTCAGTATGAAGATTTCTTTAACGTTACTGGTATGGCAACACCTGATGACTTAGAAGAGTTCCGCTCGTGTCAAGAAGGTTATAACGGTATCAAGCTTGAATGGAATGATATGTGCCGAGGCTCTGAGCATTGGATTCAAGGTGCAGATGAAGGCGCGGCCGCTATTGACCTTAAACCTTTGATGAGTGGTGTTAAGACTGAAGATGAAGGGTTATATACCGTCCAACATCGCTACTGGCATGAAGAGATGAAAAAAGCTCTAGAGCAAGAGCAGCAGCTACACGGTGCTAATAGCGACTAATACATTTTTATTATTACTCTGCTATTTATTGTAGAACTGACAAAAAAATAAGGATATCAATCATGAAAAATGCAACTGTTAACATTGAAGACATTAGACAGTTTCTATACCGTGAAGCGCGTTTATTGGATGAGAAAAAATGGGAAGAATGGCTCACTTATTACGATGAAGACTGCCCTTTCTGGATGCCAAGTTGGGATGATGATGGTCAACTCATCAGCGACCCACAACGAGAAATCTCGCTGATTTATTATCCGGATCGCCGTGGTCTTGAAGATCGCATCTTCCGCATCGAGACTGAGCGCTCATCAGCGACCATACCTGATACGCGTACCACGCACAATTTATCGAATATTGAATTGCTCGAAGACAATGACGGTATTGTGACGGTGCGTTTCAACTGGATCAACAAGTCCTTTCGCTATCACGAGACCAATACCTATTGGGGTTACTCTCAGTACAAAATAGACATGACTCAAGACCAACCAAAAATTTTGGATAAGTATGTGGTCTTAAAAGACGACTATGTGCATCAAATCATGGACGTCTATCACGTCTAATCATTATTCACTCATTATTTAGCCACTAGCTTTTAATTAATACGTGTTGAAAAGGGATATTTCTCATGGAATATAATATTGCTCTACAGTTCGAAGACGGCGTCACAGGCTTCATCAAATGTGAAGCCGACGAAACCGTCGCCGAAGCCGCTTATCGTCAAAAATTTAATATCCCTGTGGATTGCCTTGATGGTGCTTGCGGTACTTGCCGTTGCCATTGTGAATCTGGCAGCTACGACATGCACCCTGATATGTATATCGAAGATGCACTGACAGAAGCTGAAGCTGCTGAAGGGTATGTACTCACCTGTCAGATGATTCCAGAAAGCGACTGCGTGATCAAAGTACCAACCTCCTCTGAAGCCTGTAAAGTCGGCAAGTCTGTATTCAAAGGCAAACTACAACAGCTGAATGTACTGTCAGAATCTACCATTCACTTTGGCGTCGAAGTCGACAATCCAGATGCACTAGTATTTTTGCCAGGCCAGTATGTCAATGTCAGTATTCCTGACTCTAACGAGACACGCTCCTATTCATTTAGCTCTATACCTAGTGCCAATCAGGCCGAATTTGTCGTCCGCAATATTCCTAACGGCAAAATGAGCACCTTTTTATCTGATACTGCGACTATAGGTCAAGAGATTAATTTTGAGGGTCCATTTGGCAGCTTTTACCTGCGCCCTCTAATCCGCCCGACCCTATTTCTAGCAGGTGGTACTGGTATCGCGCCTTTTTTATCGATGCTAAAAAGTTTAGAGGTGTCTGGTGCTCATCATCCTGTCAGGATGGTCTACGGCGTCACCAACGATTTTGATCTGATAGAAGTTGAGACACTAGAAGAAGTCAAACAAAACCACCCTTGGTTTGACTACCGCACCTGTGTCGCCACTGAAGACAGCCAGCATGAGCGTAAAGGCTATGTTACCGGTCATGTTGATAATGAGTGGCTGAACGATGGTGACGTCGATGTCTACTTGTGTGGTCCGTTAGGGATGGTGGATGCGGTGAGTAACTGGTTAGACAGCAGCAATCTAAAACCGAGTAATTTTTACTATGAAAAATTCACGCCCAGTGAACAATAACGTAGCCTAGCCGTATTACTCTACTAGCAAAGCATGAGCAAGATTTTTAGGAGACTGTCATGAGTAAAAGATTTGATAATAAAGTATGTATCGTTACTGGTGCCGCCCAAGGCATCGGGCGCGGAGTCGCATTACGCTTAGCAAGTGAGGGCGGAAAAATCGTCATGGCAGACTTTTCTCCATTAGTAGAAGAGGTGCTGGCTGAAATTATCGCTGATGGTGGAGAGGCAATTACCATTCAAGCTGACCTTGAAACCCATCAAGGTGCTAAAGAGGCTATTGATAAGGCACTTGATAGCTATGGGCGTATCGACATATTGGTCAACAATGTCGGCGGCGCAATATGGATGAAACCTTTTACCAGCTTCTCTGAAGCAGAAATCCAAAAGGAAATCAGCCGCTCATTATTTCCAACATTATGGTGTTGTCATGCTGTTTTACCAACCATGGTCAAACAGCAATCAGGCACTATTGTTAATGTGTCCTCTATCGCTACTCGCGGTATCAACCGCATACCCTATTCGACAGCGAAAGGCGGCGTGAACGCCATGACCGCATCGCTCGCTTTTGAGTATGCAAACGATGGTATCCGTGTGAATGCTGTGGCAACTGGCGGTACTGAAGCGCCACCCAGAAAGATTCCACGTAACGCCAAACCATTAACTGATGATGAAAAATCATGGATGAATGCGGTGGTTGATCAGACCATTGATCGCACCTTTATGAAACGCTACGGCACGATTGATGAGCAAGTCAATGCCATCTTGTTTTTAGCATCCGATGAGTCTTCTTATATTACTGGTAGTACCATTCCTGTGGGCGGTGGCGACGAAGGCTAATAATAAATCTGCCAATTAGTAGCATGCATCTTAATTTGCAACCCCGTAACGAATGCTAATTTGCAAGGAAGCAATATGGCCTCTGTAATCCAAACCTTAAAAAACGACTGGTCGCTCTCCGCATCGGTTGCAGGGTTCTTAGCGGTTCTTATTTCTTATGCGGGTCCTTTGATTATTTTTTTTCAGGCCGCACAAGCCGCACAAGTCTCAGATGCCATGATGGCATCTTGGATTTGGGGTGTCTCCATCGGTGCTGCCATTCCTGGTATTTATTTATCTATTAAATATAAAACACCGGTTATTACAGCATGGTCCGCCCCTGGTACCGCTTTACTAGTCACCCTATTTCCACAGATGAGTATTAATGAAGCTGTTGCCGGTTATATCATCTCGGCGATTGTCATATTTATTGTTGGAGCGACAGGTTACTTCGACAAAATATTAAAATGGATTCCTAACGGTATTGCCGCTGGCATGATGGCAGGGATTCTATTTCAGTTCGGCTTAGAATTATTTAAAGCCACTGATAGCATGCCATTTATCGTCTTTAGCATGCTCGGTTGCTACTTATTAGCCAAACGCTTTTCGCCGCGCTATACAATGATCTGGGTATTGATATGCGGTGTTATCTTAAGCGTCTTACTTGGCAAAATGAACCCTGTCCATTTCGATTTAGCCGTTACCATACCTACTTTTATTGCCCCTGAATGGTCGTGGAACTCAACGTTTAACCTCGCTATACCACTCATCCTTGTGAGCTTAACTGGCCAGTTTTTACCCGGTATGGCTATTTTAAATCTTAGCGGTTACGACACGCCAGCCAAGCCTATTGTGAGTGTTACAAGCCTCGCCTCGTTAGCAGTTGCATGTGTTGGTGGTATCACTATCGTACTTGCCGCTATCACAGCCGCGCTTTGTACTGGCAAAGATGCGCATGAACTTAAGGAAAAGCGCTATATCGCAGGTGTCGCTAATGGCATCTTCTATTTATTTGGCGGTTTATTTGCTGGCAGTATCGTGATGGTATTTAGCTTGCTTCCAAAAGAGCTTGTCGCGGCACTAGCCGGCCTTGCATTAATCGGTGCCATTTCTGCCAATATCACCATTGCTATGAAAAATGATGAGCAAAGAGATGCAGCGTTAATTACCTTTTTGGCGACAGCATCGGGTATGAGCTTTTTGGGATTAAGCTCTGTGTTTTGGGGCATTGTTATCGGCATGATTGCTCACTATATTCTGACCAAAAAACGCCTACTACCAACATCATCTATCTCATTAACGACCTCTAATAATGAAGCCAATTAAGAGCAAGTCTCTTACGAAAAAATTAAGTAGTGTCAGAGTAATGACTCAACCTGTACACCGCTTATCAATCTTAAAGACACTACCTCATATGACTTTTTATAGGATATAAACATGATTAACAAAGCAGATAAAAATATCACTGACGTACTTAGTCAAATCAAAGATGGCGCCACCATCATGATTGGTGGCTTTGGTACTGCAGGGCAACCAGCTGAACTGATTGATGGCCTTATTAATTTAGGCGTAAAGGATTTGGTCATCATTAATAATAATGCCGGTAACGGCGACCATGGCCTTGCCAAGCTCTTAAAAACGGGTGCTGTGCGTAAAATCATTTGCTCTTTCCCGCGTCAATCGGATTCTTGGGTATTTGATGAGCTTTATCATGCTGGCAAGATTGAGCTGGAGCTAGTACCACAGGGTAATCTGGCGTGCCGTATTCAAGCAGCTGGTATGGGGCTCGGTGCGGTATATACGCCCACAGGCTTTGGCACTTTACTCGCAGAAGGTAAAGAGACTCGAGAAATCGATGGTAAAGACTATGTTCTTGAATATCCGATCAAGGCTGATTTTGCTTTAATTAAAGCTTCTAGAGGCGATCGTTGGGGCAACTTGGTGTACCGCAAGTCTGCCCGTAACTTTGGTCCTATCATGGCAATGGCAGCTGATATTACTATCGCCCAAGTCTCCGAAACGGTTGAGCTTGGCGCGCTTGATCCTGAGCACATTATTACGCCGGGTATCTTTGTGCAGCATGTGGTGCAAATTCAGCCTGCTAGCACTGAATCTGCTAGCGCTTAACTTTCTAGAACAGCTACTACAGCCACCGCTTAATACTGCTAATTATAAGGATCATAATCATGAACCATACTTCCTACACCGTTTTGACCCGCGATCAAATCGCCGAGCGCGCTGCACAAGATATTCCAGATGGTGCCTATGTCAATTTAGGCATCGGACTACCGACCAAAATTGCGCAATACTTACCGGATGATAAAGATGTCTTTTTGCATTCAGAAAACGGCTTATTAGCTTTTGGACCACCACCTGCTAAAGGTGAAGAGGATCCCGAGCTGATTAATGCCGGAAAAGAGTACGTCACAATGCTCGATGGCGGCAGCTTCTTTCATCATGGCGACTCTTTTGCCATGATGCGCGGTGGTCATCTTGATATCTGCGTACTAGGTGCATTTCAAGTGGCTGAAAATGGTGATCTAGCCAATTGGAGCACCGGTGCGACAGATGCAATACCGGCTGTTGGCGGCGCTATGGATTTAGCCGTCGGTGCCAAAAAAGTCTTTGTGATGACCAATCACACCACCAAGACTGGCGACCCTAAAATCGTTAGCAAGCTTACCTACCCTGTGACTGGCAAAAACTGTGTTGATCGTATTTATACTGACTTATGTGTCATTGATGTCACTGATAAAGGTTTAGCCGTCACTGAAATGGTCGATGGCTTAAGCTTTGCGGACTTACAAGCATTGACGGGTGCGACGCTAATTGATGCTACAAATTCAAAATAATAAAAAGGACAAGGATGATGACTGATTCAATCACTGGTTTAAATGATGCTTATATTATCGATGCCATTCGCACCCCTTTTGGACGCTACGGCGGCGCTCTAGCACAGATACGCGCTGACGATTTGGGAGCTATCCCTATCAAGGCGTTAATGGAACGTAATGCCAATGTCGATTGGGTACAAGTAGATGACGTTATTTACGGCTGTGCTAATCAGAGCGGTGAAGACAATCGCAACGTCGGGCGTATGTCATCGTTACTAGCTGGCTTACCTTATCAAGTGCCTGCCACTACCGTGAATCGCTTATGCGGCTCGTCAATGGATGCGTTAGCGATAGCCGCGCGCGCTATTAAAGCGGGTGAAGCGCATCTAATTATTGCAGGTGGTGTTGAGAGCATGAGCCGTGCGCCATTGGTAATGGGCAAGTCAGATCAAGCGTTTGGTCGTAGTCAAAAGCTCGAAGATACCACGATGGGCTGGCGCTTTATCAATCCAAAGCTTGATGAGCTATATGGCACGGAGACCATGCCGCAAACTGCTGAAAATGTCGCAGAGCAATTCAATGTCAATCGTGCTGACCAAGATGCATTTGCATTACGTAGTCAACAACGTACCGCAGCGGCGCAAGAGGCAGGGTTTTTCAAAGATGAGATTACTCCAGTCAGCATCCCGCAGCGTAAAGGCGAGCCTGTCATCATTGATACCGATGAGCACCCTCGTGCTGATACCACACTTGAGAAGTTGACCAAACTGCGCCCTATCGTCACCTCAGATGGCACCGTGACGGCTGGCAACGCGTCAGGTATCAATGATGGCGCAGCGGCTTTTTTAGTGGCATCAGAGCAAGCGGTCAAAGAGTTTAATCTAAAACCGCGTGCACGTATTGTGGCCTCAACTACGGTAGGCGTTGAGCCACGTATTATGGGCTTTGCTCCAGCACCAGCGATGAAAAAGCTGCTTAAGCAAACTGGACTGCCACTTGATGAGATGGATGTCATTGAATTAAACGAAGCCTTTGCCGCTCAAGCTCTCGCTTGTACGCGTGACTTAGGGTTAGCTGATGATAGCAAGCGCGTCAACCCTAATGGCGGTGCAATTGCCCTTGGTCATCCACTCGGTGCCTCAGGAGCACGTTTGATTTTAACAGCACTTAATCAACTTGAGAAAACTGGCAAGCGCTATGCCATATGCTCAATGTGTATTGGGGTTGGACAAGGTATCGCGATGATTATTGAGCGGGTTGTTAACAATTAAGCAGCACTATTAATAAATATCAATTAAATCACTCACCATTACTATTTCACGGACATCGTCAGGACTAAAAAGGATAATAATGATGCCTATATTTAACAACCAAGAAATTGCCCTAAACTATGCCACTTTTGGTGATAACAGCAATCCTGCTCTGATATTTTCTAACTCTTTAGGTACCAGCTATCATATGTGGCAGCCGCAAATCGATGCCTTACAAAACGATTATTTTATTATCTGCTATGACACCCGTGGCCATGGTAAGTCTTCCGCACCAAAAGGTCCTTATAGTTTGGATCAGCTTGGACAAGATGTGATTGATTTGCTTGATCATTTAAACATTGATAAAGCATTTTTTTGTGGCATCTCTATGGGCGGCATGACTGGTCAATGGTTAGCTATCAATCATCCTGAGCGCTTCCATCACTTGATGCTATGCAATACCGCCGCAAAGATTGGTAATGAGGCGGCTTGGGTAGATCGCGCGCAATTGGTACGTGAGCAAGGACTAAAACCTATCGCCGCTACCGCTGCTTCGCGTTGGTTCACAGCAAGTTTTATCGATAATTATCCTGATGTAGTTAAAGCATTATCTGATGCTCTCGCAGCTGGTAGTAGCGAGGGTTATGCCAGCTGCTGCGAGGCATTATCTGTCGCTGATACTCGCGAGCAGTTAAAGAACATCCGCGTGCCTGTCACAGTGCTTGCAGGTTCTGAGGATCCAGTGACAACGGTTGCCGATGGTCAATATATGGTCGATCACATCCCTAACGCTACGCTCGCTACTATCGATGCCTCGCATATCTCAAATATTGAGCAACCTGAAGCATTTAATCAACTCGTGCGACAGTATTTGAAACATTAATGGTGCTATGGCCTTTGTCCAAATACACTCACTGCCATTTGCAATGTTGGCGGTGTTTGTATGACGGCTATTCTTTACATTTAGATTGCTCATATATCTTTTAGATATATGAGCAATCTTTTTTTACCTATCTATTAATAGATATTAGCTATTAATAATAAGCACATATTTTTCTCATAAAAAATAAATATAACGGATATCCGTAGCCTGATTGGTTATTAAGGCGTTTGCTTAAAGAAAATCGCTTTTTCATTTTCTGCTTCTTTTATCAAAGCTATCTATACACTCTTATACTTCTATCTGTTAATAAAAAATGCCATACCTTCTAGGTATAAACTAATACTTAGATAGTTTTTGACTTGATCATTAGAAAACAATAACTTGTTAGACACTTATAAAGATATTACCCATGGAGAAATACGAATGGAATCACCAACCTTAAACATCAATAAAGTTATTGATGAAGCCAAATTTGCTCCTTTTCATTGGAAGGTACTGTTTTGGTGTCTACTGATCATTATCTTTGATGGTTATGATCTTATTATTTATGGCGTGGCCCTACCGTTACTCATGGAGGAGTGGTCATTGACCGCGGTACAAGCAGGCTTTCTTGCTAGCGCAGCACTCTTTGGCATGATGTTTGGTGCCATGATTTTTGGTACTTTGTCTGATAAAATCGGTCGAAAAAAGACCATCATGATCTGCGTTGGTCTATTCAGTAGCTTTACCTTTTTCGGTGCTTTTGCTAATGGTCCGATGCAGTTTGCTGCTTTACGCTTCATTGCTGGTCTTGGTATCGGCGGCGTAATGCCGATTTGTGTGGCACTGACCTCTGAGTATGCGCCAAAGCGTATTCGTAGTACTCTAGTCGCTATTATGTTTAGTGGTTACGCGATAGGCGGAATGGCATCAGCATTATTAGGATCGTTTTTGGTGGTAGATTACGGTTGGGAGATTATGTTTTATATTGCAGGAATACCTACCCTGCTATTGCCAATTATCTGGAAAATGCTGCCTGAATCTTTGATGTATTTGGTCAAAGAAAAAAGACATGATGAAGCCAAAAAAATCGTCCGCAAACTTGCACCACAAGAGACCATCACGGCTTCAACCAACTTAATATTAGATGAACCAACCAAAGGCGATGACGCTCCTATCAAAGCGTTATTCCTAAAAAACAGAGGTTTTACCACCATTATGTTTTGGGTAGCCTTCTTTATGTGCTTGTTGATGGTATATGCTCTCGCCAGCTGGTTACCAAAGCTTATGATTCAGGCCGGTTACTCGCTAGGTGCTAGTATGCTGTTCTTATTTGCACTCAATATCGGCGGTATGGTGGGTGCAATCGGGGGCGGTGTGCTGGCTGATAGATTCCACCTGAAACCTGTTTTAACCGTTATGTTTGCTTTAGGTGCGGTGTCGTTGATACTGCTTGGCTACAATAGCCCTCAGGTGGTGCTATATACTCTTATCGCGATCGCCGGAGCAACCACTATTGGCTCACAGATACTGCTCTACACCTTTGTCGCTCAGTACTATCCGACTGCTGTACGTACGACGGCTATGGGCTGGGCATCAGGTATCGGCCGCATTGGTGCTATCGTAGGTCCTATCTTGACTGGGGCGCTACTGACACTTGAGCTAAGCCATCAAACGAACTTCTTATTTATCGCCATTCCCGGTGTTATTGCCGCTATTGCGATTTTCCTTGTTAACTTAAATGCTGCGGTTGATGGTAAAAAGAGTCGAGTACAAGCAGTGCAGTTAGATACATCGGCCGCCTAAGTCAAATATGAGAGTCAATTACCATATAACCATAGAACTATCTAAGATGAATTTATAGCTTAAATTCATCTTAGATTCACCATACTTATTGAATATATGAGGTTTTCAAGAAACTGGTAACCTTTTTTATTGACCAAAAATTGGTTTAATAAATCTAATTCTAAACACTTATTCTAACTCTCGCTAAATTTATACCATCACTTATTAGAGTCCCACGTCAAATAATTAATAGCACGCTCAATGTGATGACATGTCTGGGCAAAATTTGTTACCATGACTTTTTAAAAGTCTACAATTTAGATAATTTCAGATTTAGGCAATTTCACTTAGGTAATACAGACATGGCCAAAAATGCCCTACAAGAACAACTCTTAAAAGCTGGATTGGTGGATAGCAAAAAAGCCAAAAAAATCAGCAAACAGTCGCAGCATGCCAAGCGTACTGGCGACGCATCAAACCTTAAAGCTAAAAAAGCCTTGGCAGAAGCCCAAGCCAAAAAAATAGAAAAAGACCAAAAGCTCAATCAGGAAAAACAGCAACTTTTAGAAGAAAAAATGCTAAGAGCCAACGTTATTCAGATGATTAAGCAACACCAAATCACAGAGACACAAGGCGATGTCACCTATCAGTTTGTTGACGACGCTAAAATTAAAAAGATTTATATCACCCAAAAGCTATATGATCAGATAGTAGCAGGTCATGTGGTGATTGCGCGCTTAGAAGACGATTACGCGCTGCTCCCGCGCCCCTTGGCTGACCGCATCAACTCCAAGCTAGAAGGCTTTATGGTGGTATCGAATGACAAATCAGAGGTTGAGCTAGCAGAAGATGACCCTTATGCCGCTTATGTCATTCCAGATGATTTAATGTGGTAGGTAGTAGTTATTCACCATATTGCTAATGGCTAAGCATTAACCAAAATCCCCTGTATAGAATATCTATAACAGGGGATTTTTATTAGCGAAATAGAAAATCACTCTATGCACAGAAAAGTCTAGCGATTCAAATTATAATGATTCAAATGATAGGGCGCTAAAATCAGCAATTACGACGGTAGCAAAACGTGCTTACTCTGCTGATAGGCAGACAAGCCATCAGTACCCAACTCGCGACCAATGCCACTTTGTTTAAACCCGCCCCAGCCAGCTTCAGGTACTACAATTTGCTGCTCATTAACCCAAATATGACCCGCTTGGATTTGTAGCGCCATCTCTAACGCTGCAGTCTCATTGGCGCTGACAATAGTTGCTGCCAAGGCATACTTACTATCATTGGCAAGTTCAATCGCCTGCGTATCATCTGCAAAGGTGGTACTGACCAATACCGGTCCAAATACTTCTTCTGTCCATAACTGACTGCTCACTGGCACATTCGTATAAATGGTCGGCGTTGCAAAATATCCTTGGCGCTCTAGTATCTCGCCACCTGTTAGGCAATTAAGATTTTCATCAACCGCGATATCGATATATTTTTTGACTTGCGCAAGTTGCTGCGCACTGACCAATGGACCTATTTGCGTGTCAGCAACAAAACCATCGCCAATTTTCAAACCTTCTGTTTTTGTTTTCAGTGTTTCAAATAACAACTTGGCAATGTCTTGATGGACAAGCAATCTTGAGGTTGCAGAACAGATTTGACCGGCATTGGTAAAGATACCGCCCATGATTAAATCACAGGCATAATCAATATCAGCATCTGCGCACACCACGATAGCGGACTTACCACCCAGCTCTAGACTGATATCCTTGATACCTTTTGCTGCTTGGCGCATCAATTTTTCACCGACGATATTACTACCGGTAAAAGAAACCTTGTCAATGAGTGGGTGACTGGTCAGCGCTGCGCCTACTTCAGCTGCGCCCGGTAGAATATTGACCACCCCTTTTGGCAGCTCAATAGCGGACAATATATTGCCTAGCATCAACTCCGGTAGTAGTGTCACCTCTGACGGTTTTAACAGTACGGTGCAACCTGCCGCTAATGCTGGTGCTAATTTCCAAGCAGTAGTGACCATCGGGAAGTTCCAAGGCACGATAAGGGCGCAAATACCAACGGGTGCATAGGTTTTTAATAAGCGTATACCTGTCTCGTTGGTGGTGACCTCAGACCAAGTCGTCTGCGCATTGATAAGATTGGCATAATAGCGATAACAAGCAATGGCGTCACTAACGTCTATTTTCGCCTCTGCAATCGGCTTTCCGTTATTCAATACAGACAGCCCAACCAGCTTATCAAACTGCTGCTCCATCGTATCTGCAATAGCCTGTAAATAACGCGCCCGCTCATTGACGCTGGTTTGCGACCAAGACGGATAAGCACGAGCCGCCGCATTAACTGCGCTTTCTACCTGTGCGCTATTACACAAACGAGTTATTGCAATAACCCCGCCTGAGCTTGGGTCATATAAAGCATGTTCACCTGCTGAATCAGATGCTTCAATAGTAACCCAATCCCCATCGATATAGGCGGCATTTGACCTAACTTCATTTTGCATCGTTTGTATGGCGATATCTCTTGTGAAAGACGTAGAATTATTCATTTCCATAATTTTCGCTGACCTTTTAATCTCTTTATTAGTAATGTCATTTTCATTAAATGGTGCTTATTGATAAGCTCATTTATTATTCATATTGCCAATTAAACAGTCGATTTTACCTTATCAAGGCAAAACCGACTAAGGGTGTAGTATCGTTGTACATCAGAATCAATAGCCGTTAGCGTCATATAGCAGCAGGTTTTAGTACAGTAGATGCGCCACTGACGTGATGACCACCAAGCTAATCAGCGTCCGCAAGATGAAAATCAAAAACAGCTCTAACACGTTAAGCTTGATGTTTGATTTCAAAATCAGCGCGCCCACCTCAGACATATAGATAATCTGGGTAATAGAAGCAGCCCCAACGATAAAGCGCGTCATTTCACTCTCGATACTTTTACCGACCAACGCAGGCAGATACATATCGGCAAAGCCCATAATCATCGCTGGAGCCGCCTCTGCTGCCTCTGGAATCTGCAATAATTCAAGCAATGGCACGAGCGGCGCCGACAGCCAATTAAATACCGGCGTGTATTCTGCCAAACCAAGACCAATGGTACCGATAGCGAAAATCACAGGGATAAGGCCAAGGTAGATATCAAATAAATTCTTTAAACTGTGTTTGAATACGTTACCCAAACTTGGCATAGAATGCGCGCGCGTAACGGCACGATTGACCGCCCATTGGTAGGTAGAGTACTCAGCAGGAATACCTTCATCCAGCATGCTTTTACCAGAGTGATAAGTATCAGGTTTTAGCGATAGCGGCGGTATACGCGGCATAATAATAGCGGCAATAAAGCCCGTTAACGCAATGGTTAGATAAAAGAAAACAAAGTTATTATCGACGCCGATGGTTTTGGCAACGACATAGGTAAAGGCGATGGATGTCACCGAAAAGGTGGTGGCAATAATTGCCGCCTCACGCAGACTATAATAGCTTTTATTGTACTCTTGCATGGTGACCAGCAAGCCAATGGAAGCGGCACCAAACCAAGAAGACATCGCATCGACCGCAGAGCGCCCAGGTAACTTAAACAATTTAACAAATACTTTGCTGGATAAAGTACCCAAGAATTCCATCAAACCAAAATCCGTCAGAAACGGTAAAGATAAAATGGCAAAAAAGAACAAAGGAATCAAAATAGGGATAAGGTCTTCAAAAATCACGCCGCCGGTATTACGGTTAATAATAAACTCAGGGCCAACTTGTAGGTAAATCATCCATGCAAACAAAGCGCCCAAAAAGCGCGCGCCAAGCCAAAACCAGTCCACATCAAAAAGCTTTGCCCACATAGAGCCTTCGTGCAAATTGGGTCTTAATACCTTAACTGCCAGCGCTCCAATAAAGGATGTCGTCACAATTGCCAATACCGCGTAAACAACATAACCTCCCAGCACTGCTTGCAGGGTATCGGTTAATACGCCCAATAAAATAGTGATTTTGCCATCCCACTGAAAAGGTATAATAAATAATGCCATACCCAGCGCTGAAAATAGCAAAAACTTCCACATGGATGCTTGCCACTGCGCCCCTTGCGGCGTTTCTAGATCGACAGGGTCATTTCCCAAAATCGGCTGCTGCGACTTATCGATATAATTCGTCATTTAATCCTCCTTGATAGGCGACGATCGCCAAATTTCTTCCTTTCGCTGTCTGACCTATCCCTAGTTTTAGCGAATTGAGCAAATAGTTGAATGCCGTTTTATTAGTTATTTTTCGTGTAAATGATGCTTGAATCAGCTAAAACAGGCAAAGGTCTTGCCCATTTCAAGAAGAAATTCGTCAGCTTCATCAACCTCATAAATAATCGGTTGCTTGCCTTTGATGTCCTTTTGCAATGCGTCTAGCAGTTGCTGTTTGGCGGTGATTCGACGATAACCTGCCCCAAATCCTGCGGCTAATGGCTCAAAGTGCGGGGTTTTAATATTGACCCCAATCAGTGGCAGGCCACCCTCTTCCATATAGCGGCGAATCTCACCGTAACCTTGGTTGTTCCATAACAGCACAATCAATGGCAGCTCAAGCTCGGCGGCGCAAATTAGTTCTGCGATGGTAAACTGAATGCCGCCATCGCCAATCAGACTAATAACTGGCGCTTTTGAGCCAATCATGGCACCAATCGCGGCAGGCAAACCATAACCCAAAGTGCCAAAGCCAGTCGATGAGTTAAACCATCGACGCGTGGCTAAAGCCTCAAAACCAAGGTTGCCACTATAAACAGGTTGGGTTGAATCGCCAACGAAAATGACGTCTTTTACTTCATCTCGAATCAGCTGTAGCAGTGCGTTTTGACCAGAAAAATCTGGCGTCATTTCTTCTATCAACGCTTGCTTTACCTTTGCTACTCGCGGTGCTGCTTGATGATTCAGCGGTTGATTTTCTAAGCGCGTACATAAACCGCTGATAGCCATTTGCGCATCTGACAATAGCGCAATATCTGCTCTAAACGGACGCTGTAATTGCTGAGCATCGCAGTCGATACGAATCAGCGTGCCATTGATTTGGAACCCACCATTAAAGAAGACGTCATAATCAGTCTCGCCAAGCTCAGTACCAATCGCCAATACCAAATCAGCTTCGCTAATCACGGCGCGACCGGCGTCCAATGACTGATTGCTACCCAAACTCAACGGATGAGCAGGTGGCAGTAAACCTTTGGCATTAATGGTCAAAAATGTCGGCGCATCGATAAGTTCTGCCAATTTTTGTGCGTCATGATTAACATCAACGCAGCCGCCGCCGTAAAGTAAGACTGGATTTTTTGCGCTTTTAAGCTGCTCAATAATCAAATCCAATTGCGCAGGATGAGGTAGCGGTTTGTTTGCTTGTAGTTGCGTCAAAATATTATTAGTAGATTGGCTGTTTAGAGAAGCATCTAGCTTATTTAGCTTATTTAACTTAGGCGGCTTGGCGACATGACTGGCATCGGCGGTAATCACATCAATGGGCAGCTGGATATGCACCGGCCCTGGACGCGCGCCATTAAATAACGCAAAAGCTTCAGCAATGACTTTGGGTAGCGACTCAGGCTGCCAAATCGTTTTACTCATGAGCGCAACCTTACTGACCATACCTTGCTGATCGTGCAATTCATGCAAGTGCCCCTCACCGCTGCCGGTATGCTGCACTTTATTGACACTAGATATCACCAGCATCGGGATAGAATCTGCCAATGCTTGCGCCATCGCCGTCATGATATTGGTCATGCCGGGACCGGTAATGATAAAACAAACCCCAACTTTACCAGAAGCGCGGTAATAACCATCCGCCATAAAGCCTGCGCCTTGCTCATGACGCGGTGTCACGTGGCGAATATCGGTATTGGGCAGGCCACGATATAGCTCGACCGTATGTACGCCCGGAATACCAAATACCGTCTCCACCCCATAATACTCTAGCCACTGTACGAGCAGCTCACCGCAAGTTAGAGATGAGGCAGTTGGCGCGGAATTTGGCAATGAAGAAGGCGTTTGTAGAGAATGCGTCATGAGTTAATCATCCTAAAAAAATTCAATAGCAATTAAATAAGTCGTTCAGTATCAAATCCAAGCTAAACCCAAACTGACCTTTAATTCCTTGTAAAGAGCAATTTGGGTTTATAAATTATTTTCAATAAATGGCTTTAACCTTATCGTCATAGCGCACGCCCGGTAGGATACATAGCATCTCAAATAGCAGGTTCGCGGCTAGTACCGAGGTGTTACCAAACGGGTCATACGGCGGTGACACTTCTACCAAATCGCCACCAACCACATCAAGGCCACGCATACCGCGAATGATTTCGATACCTTGCGTTGACGTCAAGCCACCGATTTCAGCGGTTCCCGTACCCGGTGCAAAAGCAGGATCAATACCATCAATATCAAAACTTAAATAAACAGGGCCAGCGCCTAATTTTTCGCGCACTTCTGCCATCAAAGGTGTCAGCGATTTATACCAACATTCTTCAGCAGGCACTACGCGAAAACCTTGCTCGGTTGACCAATCAAACTCTTCAGCACTATAACCCGTACCACGTAAGCCAATCTGAACTACGCGATTGCCATCAATGAGGTTTTCTTCGACAGCACGGCGGAACGGCGTGCCATGGGCAATTTTTTCGCCAAACATCTCATCATTGATATCGGCATGCGCATCGATATGTACCATACCAACAGGGCCATGTTTTTTGGCAAGCGCACGCAAAATAGGCAAGGCAATGGTATGGTCGCCGCCTAACGTTAAAGGAATAGCGCCATGACTGACGATTTTATCGGTATAGAATTTTTCGATGATATCAATGCTTTTTAGCAGGTTAAAGGTATTGATAGGCACGTCGCCAATGTCAGCGACTTGTAAGGACTCAAAGGGAGCGGCGCGAGTGGCGACGTTATAAGGGCGAATCATGCGTGATTCATCGCGAATCTGTCTCGGTCCCAATCTTGCACCGCTACGGTTTGAGGCGCCAATATCTAAAGGCACCCCAACAAATGCTACATCTAGCCCTTCAGCATCGGCTTGGGTTGGCAGGCGCATCATAGAAGCGAAGCCGCCAAATCTTGGCATATCGTTGCCGCTTAATGGTTGATTAAATTTCATCACTCACATCCTTGTATCGATTGGTCAAAACAGACAATTTGTCTATATTACTTTTTGTCTATATTACTTTTTATCTATGCCACTTTTTCTATAGCTCTGACAATACCTAAATATCAGAGGCGAGACCATGGTAAAATTTAGAAGTAAACTTCTGATTTTTCGTAGTAACTTTGATTTATTCGTTATTTATAGAAGTTTTATAAAAAAATCGGTTAAGACAATAGATACGGGGACATGACTTTCGATGCTAGATGAATTAATAAAAATTGATATCAAAACATTACGTAGCTTTATGGCCATCGTGGAGTGTCAAGGTGTGACCGCCGCGCAGTCACGCTTAAATGTCACGCCATCTGTCATCAGCGGTCATTTAACCCATTTAGAAGATCGTTTGGGTATGACACTTTGTCATCGTGGGCGCGCGGGCTTTAAGCTCACCGAGGACGGTGCAGCAGTTTACGAGGCTTGCTTAAGTTTTACCGAAGCGGTGGCAAGCTTTCAACATCAACTGCATTATATTCGGCAATTAGATTCGGTACGCGGCGGTCATATTCGATTATGTCTTATCGATCAAATGCCGACGGTTTTTTATGATGCGTTACGTCAGTGCTTGGCTGCGAGCTATCGTAATAATCCATTGATACATTTTTCTATCGATGTGCAAAGCCCTGAGAGTATGCTCGACAAGTTACTTAGCAATGAAAGTGATATTGGCGTGGGCTATTTTGGCAGCTTCCCACCCCTATTGACTTTTCAGCCCGCATTTATCGAAAAACAGGTCGTCTGCTGCGGACGCGAGCATCGGCTATTTTATGAGGCAGAAGGTTTGACCTTTGAGGATTTGGAACAAAATTATCCTTGGATAAAACGAGGTTATATTACCGATTTGAGTATCAATCATGTCCGCCCAAAAACGTTAAGCGCCACCACTTACCATATGGAGGCGACCGCGCAGTTGATTTTGGCGGGTCATCATGTCGGCTACTTGCCCAATGACTTGGCAAAGCGTTATGAAGAGATGGGGATGATGAAAATACTGTTGCCCAATGAGGCAAGTTACGAGGTCAAGCATCATTGGGCTTATCGAGAAAACCTACATAAGCACGTCGCTGATTTTTTACAGCAAATGACTGGGCTTTTATAGAATCACGAGCCTTGTATAGACAATAGCGATAAATAACAATGGCAAACAGCTACCCCGCCTTGGGTAGCTCTTCGCGTTTTAAGCCTATGGTTCTAAGCTTACCCTTATCATCGACTTCTTTGATAACCAGTGACCATTCATCATTAATCGCCACCGTGTCACCCGATACCGGCGCCATATCCAAGCTGTCTTTGACGTATTCAGCAACCGTTTGCTCCCACATGCTTTTTTCGTGGTCTTCTGGTTTGGATTTTAACTTATCGACCAAAGATTCAGAGGTCATAACACCGGTAAAAAATGGCAAATCGCCCAGTTTGACACTTGGTGATAGTAGCCAATCACCATAAAAGTCATCGATGGCTTTACGGTCTAAGGTTGTATCATTAAAAATCTTAGCTATCTGACTGGCATGATTACCGCGCATGGCATACCAGACGCTATCACCAAATTTGAGCTTGGTATTTTCATCGACAATGACAATCTGCTGCCCGCGTACCAAGGCAAACACACTAATCTCATCAGGGTTGACGCGGTTAGAGATGCCCATCGGATGGCGACCGATTGCAAACGCCCCTGACTTTACTTGGAACTGATATAACGTAATGCTTGCTTTGTCCGATACCCAAACCTCATGCTTTTCTTCGGGGTCTTTATTATTGGGGATACGTACTTTAAATAAATCGGCCATAAAGGGAATGGTCGTACCTTGCAAAATTAAAGATAAAACCACCACGCCAAAGGCAATATCAAACAACATAAAGGCGCCATCAATACCCGCCATCACCGGTAAAATAGCAAGGGTAATAGGCACTGCACCGCGCAAGCCAACCCAAGAAATAAAACCAATTTCTCTGTCTTTAAATTTAAAAGGCTTGACGCTGCTATAAACGGCGATAGGACGAGCAATCAAAATCATAAAGGCGGCAATGGCGACCGAGTAATACCAAACATTGAGCACGTTTGATGGTGTGACCAGTAGACCCAGCACCACAAACAAGACCGCTTGTGATAACCAAGCAAAGCTATCCATCACCCGCATGACATGCTCGGTTGAGCGTACTTTATGGTTGCCTATCAGCACCCCAGTGAGATAAACGGCTAAAAACCCGCTACCGCCGATTAAATTGGTTGCTGCAAACACCGCCAAGCCAGCCGATAGTATTAAGATGGCATACATGCCTTCTGCCAGATGTACCTTGGGCAATAACCTTGACAATAAATAGCCAAACAGCAAACCCATACCAAGGCCAAAGCTAAGCTGTTGTAACAGCAAGCCTAAAAAGCCAAATACTGTCTGTCCGGCAGGGTCAACATTTAAAGCAATCAACCCTGTCACTAATAAAATAGCTAACGGGTCGTTGGCACCGGATTCTAGCTCCAACGTCGCTTGGACGCGGTCGTTAAGCTTAACCCCGCCATTACGCAGCAATGAGAATACCGCTGCCGCATCGGTTGAACCGACAATAGCCGCCATCAATAACCCGAAGCGCCAATCGACATCGAGTAGCCACGTGACAAACACACCCAGTATCATGACCGTCGCCAGTACGCCCCACGTGGCAAGCGTGATGGCTGGTCTTAGCCCGACTCGGAAAGATTTAAAAGAGGTGCGCAGTCCACCATCTAACAAAATACAGGCCAACGCCGCTTGCCCGACAAAGTTCGCAAGACCGTATTGAGAAAACTCAATACCTAACAGGCCTTCTTCACCCGCCAGCATCCCAACGACTAAAAACAATAGCAAAAGAGGAACGCCCAAACGCGCCGATAACGTGCTTGCCATGATACTGGCAAAAATTAAAACTGCTCCTACGAGATACAGGATATTTAAGGTATCCATCTTTTTTTAAGCCCTATTTTATCAGTGATAACGAGTGGAATGATTGCGATAGTATTGATCTAAGTACTAACCTTTATATTGATATTGACCTTATTTTGCGGCGGATAGCATCGTGTTTGATATTGTAGACAAAATAATAAAACCGTCCTTTAGAATAACATCGTTGACCAAAGCTAGAGAACCTATATTCATAGCAATCGTCTTAAAATCATTTATTAATCGTTTCATTTGCTTTATCAGCTTCTAAAACATCAGTTTATAAAAAGCCACTTTTACTCTATTGTTCAAATAGTAGAAAATATTGCCGTTTTTCAACCACCACTAAGCTTGAATATATTGCCATGCAATCACTAAGATAGCCGCTGCCACTGTCCAAGCGACCACGCCCAATAAAAGCGCCTTATATAAACTGACATAACTGATGCTAAAAAACACCACCAAGGTATAAATAAGATGCGGAATGACACCCAGCATACTAAAAATCAACGCCACCTTTAAGTCAGCAGGATTACGCTCAGTGCCAACAATAAAATGGCTAATCAAGGTAAAGGTGGGAAACAGCGGTGCCAAGGCTGCCAAATAAAAGAAGCGCGTCTGCGCAAAAAGTTGAATCAGTAATACCATCAAAGCGCCAATAAGCATTTTTAGCCAAATCATGATGGCCTATCTCCTATCACGTGTTAATCGCATAATTTAGCATGATAATGAATACTCCACGCAAAATGGTCGATAATAAATCATTAGCGCCATAAAACCTTAGCCACACACATCATTAATGTTATAAAAATTGCCATGCTACAATATAAACAAATCCCTATTTAGCATGACGCCAAATAGGGATTTGTTTATAAGCTTTTTTAATGTATGGTTTTAATGAATAAAAATATTAATAAGTATTAATCTATTTTAATTTAAAACCCTTCATATTACTTAGGCTATTTAGGTTTAAGGGCGGCGCTGATATCAGCCAATAATGGTGGAATGTCATGCTTATCTGCTATCACTTCTAACATCACCAGCTTATCTTTGGTGGCAGCCGCTTTTTTCAACGCCGCTTTTAATTCGCCAGCGGTTTCCACTTTCATAATTAAGCTATTTTCTTCCGTCGCACCAAAGGCTTTTGGCATCATTTGCCAGTCGCACTTAGGAATGTCATTGTAGCGCTGGTTTTCACCATGTATCGCCCGCTCAACGGTATAGCCGTCATTGTTAATCAGAACAATGACTGGATTGATGCGCTCTTTAATCATTACCGCTAATTCTTGAATGGTTAATAAAGCCGAGCCGTCACCAATCAGTAAGATACTACGTTTATGCGGTGAGGCAATAGCACCACCCAAGCTCGCTGGCAAGGTATAACCAATTGAGCCCCACATTGGTTGCCCATAAGACGTGACCCCTTCTGGCAGACGCACATCACTGATACCAAAATACGCCGTGCCTTGGTCAGAAAACACAAGGTTTTTATCATCAAGTGCATCAGCAATGATATGCCATAAGTCATCTTGGCGAATCGGCTCATCATCTTTGCCATTTTGTTTATGGGGCTGCATCTCTTTGCAAAATTGCTTAGGTACAATCTCAATACCCGAGGTCATGACTTCATGCAGGGTTTGCAGAGCATCTTTTAACGCAATCGGTGCAAAATTTCGACCGCTGATAGACGCACGCTCATAATGCAAATCGACCACGACTTTTTCATCAATATCTTGGCTAAAACCTGCAGTAGTAGTATCGGTATATTGCACGCCGATTTTAATTAAGCATTCGCAATTTTCTACTGCGTCTTTAACCACAGGACGTGATGCCACGCCTGCATAAGTACCCGCCCAACGCTCGCTGTTTTCATCAAGCAGGGTTTTACCCCATGATAACGTCGTATAAGGAATGTCGGTATCAGCGATTAAGGCTTTTAGCTGATTTTGTAACCCCAAACGATGTACCATCAAATCTGCCATCAAAGTGGTGGTTTTATTAGGTAAAAAATCTATCAATGCTTGTTTAAAATCTGCCAATGCTGCTTGGCTAGTAATATCTTCTTGGCTGTCATCAAGCTTGGTCGTTGGTGGATAAATCGGTGTTTTTGCCACATCTGGTGATAATAATAAATAGCCGGGGCGATGCTTTTTAAGAATCAAGCGAATGACGCGATCAATCTCAGAGGCCGCGTTATCAGGCGTGATATGCGCGCGCGCGACGGTGACGGGTTCAACCATTTTGATAAAATGATTAAATACGCCATCACCCAATGTGTGGTGAATCCGGCGTTTTGAATCTTGTAACGCCGTGCTTGGAGCACCGACCACATGCAGTACCGGTGCATACTCGGCAAAAGAGCCTGCCGTGGCATTAATCGCCGACAGCTCGCCCACGCCAAAGGTCGTCACCATAGCGGCAAAGCCACGCTCGCGTGCGTAGCCATCAGCAGCATAACCAGCATTTAGCTCATTGGTGTTGCCAACCCAGCGCAATTTATCAGAAGCAATCACGTTATCCAAAAACGTTAAATTAAAATCACCGGGCACGCCAAATATTTCTGTCGCACCCGCTTCAGCGATACGATCAAATAAGTAATCAGCGATTGTATATTGTTGACTCATTTTTTATCCTTATGACTTATCATTATAAGTATTGATAATGGTGTATATGATGGTTGTTCACTATAAACCGCATCCCAGCTTATTTATTCAATGCAAAGCTTTTGGAATGTAGAATATAACTATCTGTTATAACATACGATGAGGGGCGGATGACATAGCTAATGTGCTAACTTTTACTTTTTTTCGTGATAGGTATTGACACCTTCGAAAAACTGCGTATAATACGCCTTCATCAACTGACGATAGTTAATTGATAATTAGCGGGAATAGCTCAGTGGTAGAGCATAACCTTGCCAAGGTTGGGGTCGAGAGTTCGAATCTCTTTTCCCGCTCCAAATACTTAAAAAGCCTCACTACTCTTTATATGAGCGGTGAGGCTTTTTTTTGTCCAATTTTCAAGGCTTGTAGAAGATATTTCGGAATATCTTTTCTAATCCAGTTAAGTTTAGCTACTCAATCAAAAAGCTCATTTTCGGTGCGGTGCCCAAACCGTGCCCCACTTCTTAAATCAAAAGCTCGTTTCAACCGTTAAGGTTATAGTACTATTAGAGTCGACTATCAGTACAGTCCATTCTAATTAACGACAGATTGAGCCATTCATGAACTTTATAGACGTTGAAGCCACGCTAGAAAACTACTGGCGAGCGATTATTTTGTTTGGTAGAAATACAGCTTCTTATAAATTCGCACTTGCCAAAGCTCTGATCAACGTTAGCTTAGAAAGAGATTCTGATTTAATTTCATTAGAAGATTTGGCACTGCCCTACGCCATGCATCTGTGTGAACATCTAAAACACAGTCCTAAACAAAGCACTTTTGGTAGTGGTAAGTTTATCAATGCTTGCATTCAATTCAACCATCATCAGATTAGCGAAGACGAACTCATTGATATCACGAATAAAGAAGGATTTAAATACGTTTTGGACGCATTTCATGTGGTCAATACTAAAGCGGTGCAAGAACGGTTTTATGATGTGATTGATGAAGAGTTTTTTATTGATGAGCGTAAACATAATAAAGGTATACGTTTAACAGATAACTTATTTAAATTATTCTATGTGTTTGATCACTCGGCTGAAAATTTGAATTTTGAGACAGAATCACGTTGGAATTTGGTGGAAAAAGCTTGGGAGCTCAATATTGGTAAAGGTTTAATTGCGGTTGAATTTGACCAAGATACCAAGCAGCTATTTACTCAAGATACTAAACATCGCCGTATCGATATCACCAGCTCAAGAGGTGCCCTAAACGGTTATCAAAAAAGCCGCTGCTTTTACTGTTTTAAAGAAATCAGTATTGCTCCTAATGACCCGATGCTAGCAGACGTTGACCACTTCTTTCCACACACTTTAAAACCCCAAGTAGCAACCGCTGGTTGCTGTCGTCCGGTTAATGTCGATGGCGTTTGGAATCTAGTGCTTGCTTGCTCTGATTGCAACCGTGGTATAGACGGTAAATCTGCTCAAGTACCTAATATTGAATTATTAACAAGACTGCATATACGCAACGAATATTTGATTGGCAGTCACCACCCCTTACGTGAGACTTTAATCAATCAAACGGGTAAGAATCAAAAGATGCGTCAACAGTTTTTGCAAAAGTCCTTTAACTTCTCAAAAGAACGTTTGATTCATGTTTGGCAACCTAAGCAACAAGGCTGTAGTCTTTTCTGATAATAAACAGCGATATATAACCTATGATAAACCAATCAAACACCCTAGCCTTTTATAATAGTAATGCACACTCATTCATCGAGCAAACCATCGATGTGAATATGAGTCTGCTATATCAACCCTTTATAGATAATCTACCTGTCAGACCAATAAGCAATCAAAATATACTAGACTTAGGCTGCGGTTCAGGTCGTGACAGTATGCATTTTGCCAACTTAGGCTTTAATGTTACTGCTATTGATAGTAGCTCGGCATTACTTGACCTTGCAAAAGCGGCTGCTCAAAAGCGCATGGACTATCAAGATACGATTGAGTGGCACTGCGCTACTTTTCAAGATATTATCCAAAAAAACTGGCAACGTCAATTTACCGCTATTTGGGCATGCGCCTCATTACTCCATGTACCTTATAAGGAGCTGCCTGAATTAATAGATGGGTTGCTACACATGCTAACTGATGATGGAGTTTTTTACGCATCCTTTAAATATAGCGATAATGAGCACGTGAAAGACAACCGCTTTTTTTGCGATATGAATGAAAAACGCTGGGAAACTATCAAGCAAAAAACCAACCATGAGTTCAAAGATAAAATTTGGCTTACCAATGACCAAAGAGCAGATAGAGATGAAAAGTGGTTTAATATTATGATTAAGCGATAACAAACTTAAATTCTCACACAGTCTATTTTTGGATTAGGCTTCTCTTTCTATTTATTCTGATAGCTTATATAGTGAATATAAGCTTAAAGATTTGCTTATGAACTGCTATAACTATTATCATATAAGTGAAGTATTTTACAAAGCAAAAAGACAATAACCTAAATCGGAGTAAATAATGATTACCCATGTACCTGATGTGACTTTCAAAACCCGTGTTCGTGATGAATCTATCGGAGGAGACAACCCATTTAAATGGCAAGACTTAACCACAAATGAGTTATTTGCCAATAAAAAAGTGGTTGTGTTCTCATTACCAGGTGCCTTTACGCCAACGTGTTCGACCAGCCATCTACCGCGCTATGAAGAGCTTTACAATGAGTTTAAGGCGTTAGGCGTAGATGAAATCGTTTGTATTTCTGTCAATGATGCTTTCGTCATGTACCAATGGGGCCTAAAGCAAAACCGTGAAAACGTTTTCTTGCTTCCTGATGGTAATGGTGAGTTCACTCGTAAAATGGGCATGCTTGTTGATAAGAGTAATCTTGGCTTTGGTATGCGCTCATGGCGTTATTCAATGTATGTCGACAATAAAGCCATCAAAAAAGTATTTAAAGAAGCTGGTTTTGACGACAACTGCCCGACTGACCCGTTTGAAGTATCAGATGCAGACACTATGTTAGCGTATTTGAAAAGTAATGCTTAATCACATTGACGCTTGACCGTTGTCATCAAGTGTTATCAGGCATCAATAGATGCTCAAATACTGATATTTAAAAACTATAGAACTGCGTCGTCTTTAAAGATAAAGGCTACGCAGTTTTTTTATGGTTTTTATAAAAATTTCTATCGCTGAGCGGTGTTATTGTTGGAGATAGTGATAATGTGAGCATGATTTTTGGCAAACAGATAAGTATTAACCGTAAAAAAAGCCAGACAGCTTAAGTTGTCTGGCTTTATTGTGTACACCGTCTTAAAAACAGCTCAAAGCTTCTATGCCATTACAGGCTCTAACGCTTACGTCCTGTAAAGCACTTTAACCACATGCCAGCCAAACTTGGTTTTCACTAAATGCGGGGTAAAGAGTTCGCCGTTGAAGCAGACTTTATCAAATGCTGGTACCATTTGACCTTGTTTAAACTCACCTAAGCTGCCACCTTTTTTAGCTGATGGGCAGGTTGAGTGTTTCTTAGCCAACACATCAAACTGGGCACCTTTTTTGAGTTTGGCAATAATGTCGTCAGCCAGTTCTTTGTCTTTTACTAAAATGTGTAATGCGCTAGCGGTACGAGCCATAATGTAAACCCTTCATAAAATATCGATTATCAGCACATTATATCACTACTTACCTTGGTTACTGACCTCACTTTTATGCGCTACTGCATCAAAAGTCATTATCCACACAGGTGCTACTCTTTGGATGAGAATTAGTGCCTTTTGAGTGGCGCTGCCACTACCTATCAATCTATCGTTTTGAGGACCGCGAAGAACCTCGACCTTTTGCAGGGCGCTTGCCATTTGCAGCAGGTTTGCCTTTGCCACCAGGCTTCTTGCTATCACCAAAAGGACGCCTGTCTTTACCTTTAGAACCCGCTGGTTTTCTAGCACCATCTTTGGGATGTTTAGCATTTCCCTTTGCTGCGCCCGTTGGTTTTGAAGATTCTTTTGACTTTGACGAAGTATCCGTACGAGGTTTTTTTCGTGGCGCCTTACGAGATTTCTTGGCAGCAGTACTGTCTTCTGAAGAAGAGTCTTCTATAGATTTCAGTAAAACAGCCATCTCTTTTGGGGTTAAATCTCGCCAGTCTCCAACGGGAAGACCCTTAAGACTCACATTCATAATACGTGTGCGCTCAAGCTTCACGACTTCATAGCCAAAATGCTCACACATACGGCGAATTTGACGGTTTAAACCTTGCACTAGTGTGATGTTAAATACGGTAGGCGACACCTTAGTAACTGGGCATTTTTTCGTCATCCTGCCCAAAATAGGCACGCCACCTGCTAAGCCTTCAATAAAACTATCCGTTATCGGCTTATTTACCGTCACCACATAATCTTTCTCATGGTTATTACCCGCACGTAACACCTTATTAACCAAATCGCCATTGCTCGTTAAAAAGATTAAACCTTGGGAATCTTTATCCAAACGCCCAATCGGGAAAATACGTACGCTATGTCTCACAAAATCAACGATATTGTTTTTCTCAGAGCTTTCCGTGGTGCTCACAATGCCTACTGGTTTATTCAACGCAATAAAAACGAAATCATCTGCTTCCCGTGGCTCAATAAGCTGGCCGTTAACTTTTACTACATCTCCAGCAACTACTTGTGCGCCTACTTGAGCACGCTTGCCATTGACGTACACATTACCTTGTTCAATAAAGCGATCAGCGTCGCGCCTGGAGCAAATACCGCTTTCGCTAATGTATTTATTTAAGCGAGTCGAAGAAGCGTTAAACATAAAGCACCGTTTTTACCTAATAGAAAGTCTTTCTTGCTAAGAAAAAGACCTCAACTGAATGGATTATCAACAACGAGATGGCTGACATTATATAGTAAATCCAGTTCACGTTTCAGGAGAGATGGGCAAAAACCTATTGCTCATTGTTTATTGCTCATTGTTTAAAGGTACAAGTAGTCTCATAGCCGTGACCATTGCTTCGCTTAAGTTATAGTAATAAACGTTAATCGATGTCAGTTTGGAGAGATTCTGATTTAATTTCACTAGAAAATTTCGCCCCATCCTACGCCATGCATCTTTGTGAGCATCTAAAACGCAGTTCAAATTTAGTATGACAGCACCCTATCACTTGTTATAGTAATCCTCTAAAATAGATACCATTTGTGTAAACCATCAATTTATTACCGTTGAGCTTACTGCAAACCCTTATTGCACAACAAGTACTAATTAGATAGCATGTGCTACTTGATACTTATTACACCGGCAGTAAGTGACTGTCCGCTACACCAACGTAAGGCTAATCATAATGACCCCAATAATTAGAGTCGCCATCGCCGGTTACGGCAACCTCGGCCGCGGCGCGCAAGCCGCCATCAAACAAAGCCCAGACATGCAGTTAGTCTGTGTATTCAGCCGCCGAGACCCTGCCTCCGTCACCCTGATTGACGACAGCGTGCCCGTGTACGCCATGGACGATATTGCCCAATATAAAGACGAGATAGATGTGCTGATCTTATGTGGCGGCTCTAAGTCTGATTTGCCTGAGCAAGGCCCAGCGTTGGCTGGTTTATTTAATATTGTCGATAGTTTTGATACTCACGCTAAGATTCCTGAGTACTTTGCAGCACTTGATACACCGGCCAAGAAAGCTAACAAAGTCGCCATGTTGTCCGTCGGTTGGGATCCCGGTTTGTTTTCCATCAACCGCTTATACGGCGAAGCCATTTTACCGGTTGGCGAAACCTATACCTTTTGGGGCAAGGGCTTAAGTCAGGGTCATTCAGATGCGGTACGCCGCGTAGATGGTGTGAAGTCAGGCGTGCAATATACCATTCCGTCAGAACCTGCCATGGCACGGGTACGAAATGGCGAGCAGCCAACGCTGAGCACCCGCGATAAACATACCCGCGAATGCTATATCGTGCTAGCAGATGGCGCAGATGCCGATACCGTACGCAACACCATCGTCACCATGCCGGACTACTTTGCCGACTACGATACCAAGGTGCACTTTATCGACCAACCAACGTTTGAGCGTGAACACCAAAAGATGCCCCACGGCGGTTTCGTGATTCGCAGTGGCGTGAGTGGCATGGATGATGAGCAGAACAATCAAGTATTGGAGTTTTCATTAAAGCTTGGCAGTAACCCTGAATTTACCTCTAGCGTACTCGTAGCCTATGCCCGCGCCGCCTATAAAATGAACTTAGCAGGCGAAACTGGTGCGAAAACCGTACTCGACGTCGCACCTAGTTTATTATCACCTAAGTCTCCTGCTCAGCTGCGTAAAGAGCTACTGTAAATGTCTGCGCTAGACTAGAAATAAAAAACTGAGCTCAAAAAAGCACCGAACCTTAATGGCGTGGTGCTTTTTTTATAATCTGGTTTTTGGTGGGCTATGCTTGATAAACAGTAGAAATCTTTCTACGTGATTTCTATATAATTTCTACGTGATTTAAAGCTCATTGACGATGTATAAGGATTTTGCTTTATAAATCATTCAGACCCAACCCTCTTCCAAAAGGTGCTCGGTGTTACTCACTTTAAACTCATGATATAAGTTAAAAAACACCGTTGGATCTTCAACATTATCGAGTAACCCACGTTTATTGAGCGCGACAAACATCGCTAGCGCATAAGCCGCACAATGGATAGATTTCTTAGGATTAAACTCACGATCCGTAAAAGCTTGATATTGCATGACTTCCTCATGCAGATGAGTATTTTGCTTTAGAGCATTCACATACAGCCAGTCATAAAATGTAGTCAACGGCTCTACACTCCACTCCATGCCAAAGTAATTATAGCCAATCAGCTCACCTGAGGTTGTTAAACGCGCGTCTTTTTTGGCTTGTCTTGGCGGGACTGTCAGCAAGTCAGTATAGGGGCCACCATCCTCAAAAATCATGCTGCTCTGAAAGGCATTTTCGACACTATACGCTTGACCATCATACTCATTCGTTAGCTTTAAGCTCAATGGACTGAGTGGAAAACTCAACTTATTGCCAGATTTACTCGATAGCTCTAAGACGTGACTAAAGCCATATTTTTTGCGAATGACTTGATGCATATCATTGATGGATTTTTTCTTTTGTCTACTGGCAAACCCCACGTGCCGCTCAAATCGCACCATGTCCGTCTTGACCAAATTGTCACTATTGACTCTAGGCATGAATACCGGTCTGTGTTCTACCGCGCTTTGCGCTTGTTCCATAGGGTTCTGTGTTTCTTGCATTGCAATATGCCTTATATCTTAATTATCAATAGTCTTGTATAAATGTACTTTTATAACGCGTCTTTTATAGCTGGTGATGTGCAATATAAAGTCGTGCTTCATCGTCGCGGCCATTATTGAATACTACTTTATATCCTTTAATCACCCCAGCAAATGGAATTTTACCCTGCATCGCCTTATAGTGTGCAGTGATGCGCTCATTAATGATGTCTAGCTGCTTTTGACGCGGTAATAGCCTGACTTCATCATCTAATGAGATGCGTTTAAATCTGTCCACCGCCATATATGAATTGAATGACGGTCTAAAGTCTTCATTAAAGGCAATATCAGCATAAACAATCGGTGTAATGGCATTTAATGAATGACTGGCATTGCGCTCTAACTCTGCTAAAAGGGGTTGGTATACCGTTTTATCAATACCCAAAACACTACATAACTTTTCAACAAATTCCGAGGCAGCATACTTAAAATCGTAGGTTTTATTAGTCAGCCCCAACGCAGGACTGGACAAAACTGTTTGCAGGCGCTTAAGGGCTTTGTCTGTCGTTTTAGGATGATTATGATACCCCATTAGCGTCAGTATTTCATGATGGGATAGCGTTTTTTGCTCGATGCGTTTTAGAATGATAGATTGCAGTGTCGTTGTCGTTGTCGATTGACTAGAAATAGTCATATGAGGCGCTCCTGTTACTCTGTTTATGCCAAAATGATTCAGCACAGTCGCTTTAACTTTACAGAGAAAAAGGAGTTGTGCGTTTTACCAGTTATTGTTTTTCATCGTGCTGGAAGTAGCGTTAAACCCACGATGTGCTTGTATATTAGCAAGGATAAAAATATTTGTCGAGCTGTACGCTTTCTTCGGCATAGATGATATGGCTTATCCATGAGCAATGACCAAAGAGCGAATAGAAATGAGATGTGGTTTAATATTATGATTTAGCTAAAAAAGGGGCTAAATCTCATAAGCCTTACACTTCCAACTTACTTACAGCACGGAGTTAGTAACTATCACAGTCAGACTAAATCTTAGCTTATTGAAGACAAAGGAAAAACCACCACCTCATCCCCATCTTGCCACGGCTGAAACTTGGTCATCGCTTGCAAAAAAAGTGGATGCTGAAGCCAATCTTGTAGCCAACGCTGCAAATTTGGATAAGGGAGGTTGTAAAAAACATCGCGATTTACATGAGCAAATTGACGGACAAAAGGCATAATCCCAATATCAGCAAGCGTGATACCCTTCCCTAACAAATAAGGATTTTTAGTTAGTAATTCCTCTAAAAGCTGTAAAAGTACTTCACCCTTCTGTCGATACTCTGTTTGGCTCATCTGGAGATGACGGTCGGCATATTTATAGCGATCGAGCCAATGTTTAAATTCGTTGTCGTTTTTATCAATCAATACATTCGCCTCATGTAAAGCTGCATCATTAAGCAATCCTTGCGGATCTTGCTGCTCAAGCGCCCATATCATTATCTCTCTACTCTCTTCAATCACCGTGCCATCCAAAAGCTGCAGCACAGGTACCGTACCTTTTGGGCTAATCGCTAGCATCTGCGGCGGCTTATTTTTTAGCGTTATCTCGCGCAGCTCTACCTGCAGCTCGGCAAACAATATGCCAAGGCGGGCGCGCATGGCATAAGGGCAGCGACGAAAAGAGTACAGACACGGATAAGAGGAAGTCATAGGTAGGATTCGCCATTAAATTGAAATTTAAATTGAGATTAATAATTTTAAACATAAAAGCTAGCGTTTTATGGCTAAGGTATGTGCGTATTTTAGCTGTGGTCATGGCCATACCCTCACCTACTCATGATAACAATGCTAGTGCTTGCTCTCAAGGCTAGGTTTGATGTTTAAGGATATGGTGGCGAGCCCGCTTAAAAAACGTTCGCTCAATTTAATAGTAATAGTTAACCAATAAAAAAAAGCCTCACGACTTTTCATAGTAGTGAGGCCTGTGTTTAATCTGACGTTTAACCTAAAGCATTGTAAAGGTGATTGTCTAAAATTATAAATTAATAATGCTTAGGCTATTAAACACTGCTAGATTTTGGCAATCCATATTCTATTTTATCGACCACTTCATCTTGCTGCTCAACAATCAAGCGATAGCCTTTAATAATCCCATCATAAGGCAGTTGACCATCATGCTGCCGATAATGCTCGCGGATACCTTGTTTAATCACTGCCTTACGCGCAGCTTCATCCAATTTAGCAAATCCACTTGGCAAACGTACCTGCTCTAAGAACGAGACTCCCCAACGCGACATCCAATTTGCGCCGCCAGTAAATTTATAATCGACATCGGCTTGTAAGCGATATCGAGGTTGCGGCTGAGGACAATGCGCCAACTCATATTTAATCTGGGCAATATCTTCGGCAAAGCGCTCATAAGGCAATTCTAGTACCAAAAACAGCTTGGCTAAAAACTCATCGGCGGTAAAGCATTTATCCATATAGCTGCCATCAAGACCAAGATGTTTATTAGACAATACATGACGCAAACGATCACAGGCAGGAATCGTGTACTTAATAGAATAACCCATAGCCTTGACAATATCTTGCGCGCACAGCTCGAGGGTGTCTATTTGAGTGATTGCATATTGTGCTAAAGGATGACGAGGATGATAACGGCGAGTATATTTGGATGGATTGGCAGATTGGCTCATGATAGTGAAGACCTTAGATTCCTATAACTCCGACGAAAAAGTATAAAATCAGGCACAAATGAGGATGTCGGAGTACAGGCTCATGCGCTTTACCAGGATTGTTTTATATCGTGCTGGAAGTTGCAAGGTTTGTACGCCACCACCCATTGCAATCATGATAATTTGCAATAGCAATTGGTAACGACAAAACTGTTAAACCCACGATAAATGATTAGATCGTTTAATAATGATAGCACATCAGCTCATAGAAAATAAATACTGATATCAATGCTTCTTTTTTAAAGAAATATCCTAATCTTCACCATGATACGTCGCTTCATCCATCCAAACAATAGGGTCTTCACACAAATGAACCAAGTGATACCAAATATCACTACTGCGAGCGATACGGTGATGACCGCCTTCGAAATAATCGACTTCCCAGCTTTCAGGCAGATTAACCAAGGTTCGTCTAGCGACCGCCACATCCAAACTTTCATCGTCGACTTCCACCATAACTCGTACCATCTCAGTGTTTGATGTCGGAAAAGACAGTTTCATATCAGCCACTGCCGGAATACGGTCCGCTAAAACGTCACTTGGATAAATACAAGGCGCAATCAAGAGCGCGCGTAAGTTATATTTATGAGCAAAATGATTGGCAAACCAACCACCAAGCGAATGCCCTGCCAATACCACGCGTGGATATTCTTGCATCTTTTTTTGAATTAAAGCATCGTAAATCTCAAACATTTCTGCAAAATTTTCGCGGTAATTGACCGTTTGACAATATTTCGGCTCCCGTGTGATACAAGTGTATTTACTGGTTTCATTACTTGAATCAAGACCATGAAAAAACAGTAAAAACGTATCGTTATTTTCAATAGGAAACATCATAGCTCTCTCCTTTTTTCATTATTCTTTAGAGTTATTGTTATTAATTTGGCTTATAAATTAAACCGCTTTTTGACTGGCAATCTGCGCTTGGTATAAACTCAAAATCTCCTCACAAGCCTGCATTGAGATATTTTTTGCAAAACCTTTGTTAAACCAAAAATCGTAAACGGCTTGGACAATGGCTTTTACCGCCTCAGTATCTTTTGGCTTTTGCTCTGTTAATTTACGCGCAATATCTTTTGCCTGAATATCCGACTCATTGTAGGGCGCACTCCAGCCCACACAATAGCGATAGAGCACATCATTAATGGCCAAGATAAATATGGCGTCAGCCACGCCATACTGTTCGATAAATTGCCCTAACATCGAGCAGCGCTCCTCATAGAGCAAAGGCTCTATCGGCATCTCATCACGCTCAGTCACACAATCGCTACTGACCACATTTGAGGGCTTGCTAAAGTCCTGCAAAAGCAATGGGTAAGACCCGCCAATACCGCCCTTCTTGACTACGTTAAAGCGCCAAATGCCATAATGCGTATCAACGCCCTTATAAGGCACATTGATAAACCATTGCATCAACGCATCGCTATCATAAATGATATGCATACTGCCAATACGCACCCCTTGCTTCGGTAAAACATCCGTGTATAAACGGTCTATATCATCGCTATAAAGCTTTACTTTTTCTACGTTCTCAGCACTGACATCACCAAGCTTAGCTCTTGCATCATTTATGTTTCGGCACAGCCTAAACGGCGCGACAAAGCTCAAGGTATCATCGGTATTATTGACAAAATACACATCATCTTCATAATTATTTATCGAAACCGTCTCAAGATAAAACAATGGGCTGTTTCGTACCCGCTCTTTCTCATCACTCGCCAGTGCCGTTATTCCAGACAGTTTTGCGCCATCCGACCACTGCATATTGTCTATGCGTTTTTGCTCAAATTGATAGGTTAACTTTGTCATTGTCATATCCTTATTATTTTGATTTTGGTTTGTTCGTTGCAGTATTTTTCGTATTGTTTTTCGTACTGTTTTCTTATTTTTTGGGGTTTATTAAGCGTAATTTTAAGCCAGCCGAGTCTATTCGCCATTTTGTAAAATGACGTCATTAGCTATAATTTAAGTAAGTTAATCGGTTTTAGAATGTAGGATTCGGTATTTTTTCTAATTGTTTAGCCGTAGCTGGTCATTATCGTAAAGCTGCTTTTTTTATCGTTATTACGCTTAAAAAATTAAAATCAACGAGCTTTTTTCTGTTCAGTCTTTCTGATTATCAATCAATATGTTTTTTGGGGTTTGGATTTGTACAGGCGAAGTGGTTTAGGAGTAAACCAAAATAACACTGTTCCAAGGACATCATTAAAAATGCTTGCTAAAGACAACTCAGTTAAAAAGTGAAGCGTTGCGCCCCGGGGGTTAACTGTTTGCCATGTTATTTTTGCCTGACTCAATAACTATAATATAAAACCTTATGAAAATAAAGAGGCTAAAAAAGCTGTGCGACAACTACTGTCGCCCAATCACTTATTACTAGATTTATCACTAAATTTATCATTAAGCTTATTATTTATTGATCCAATTCATATAAAAAACCCCATAAGCTGAATGCAACTTATGGGGTTATCTTTTGCCAAATTGTGCATCAGATATCTAAAATCTAGCACGCCATATACTAGCGTTTGATGAATGATTTAATAAATGAATTAACGTTCTAAATGCAGATACTGCATATGACATTCGTACTGATGCAGAATATCGACCAGCACTTGCTCTTTGGTATAGCCAACCAAGTCATACTCTTGCGAGCCATCACTTAAAAATACCTCAGCGCGGTAATAAAACTCGGCCTGCTTGCTTGAAGTGTTGAGCGTAAAGTTCGGTCGCTCAGCTTTGATGAGATTGACTTCATAAATAAAGTCATCTTCATCACCATGACCGACGCGCAGTTTTACCCCATCTATCTGACCGTCATCTTCATCCATTCCAGCGTCTATATCTTTACCGATACTGGCCAGATTTCGGATATCCAATGCCGTCTTAAGGCCACCATCTTTTAGCTCTTTTTCAACTTCAATCATGGCAGGTTTAACGACCGTTTGTAAAAAGCGTTCGACTTGTTTATGGCTTGGGAAACTGACGATACGTTGCAAGCGCGCCTTCCAACCTTTACCACTATCGAGCACGTTTGCTGTGCCAACGGTACTGGCTTTGCGCTTATTGCCCTCTTCTTTTAATGACTTCCACATAGCCATCATGTAAAGCACTAAAATAAGTGAGAACGGCAAACCGGCAATCACAGACACCGATTGTAGCGAGGCGAAACCACCCGCAAACAGTAAGCCTAAAGTAATCAAGCCCGTGGCTGCTGCCCAAAATAGGCGTAACCAAACAGGTGCGTCGGTATCATTGGTCATACCTCTTGAGCTTAGGTTCGCAAGTACTAAAGCGCCTGAGTCAGCAGACGTCACAAAAAATATCAGGCCAATTACCACACCTGCCAATGAAAAAGCATCGCTATAAGGGAAGTATTCAAACAAGGCAAACATACCCATCGCCGCGTCATTAACGGCGATTTCACCAAGCTCAGTGGCACCATTGGCGACCAAATCTATCGCTGAATTACCAAAGATAGAGAACCATGCAAAGATGAAACCAAGTGGAATAAACATCACGCCAAATACAAACTCTCGCAAAGTACGACCACGGCTAATACGCGCGATAAATAATCCTACAAAGGGTGCCCAAGCAACCCACCATGCCCAGAAAAATATCGTCCAACCTGACTTCCAGTCAGCACCAGCCGTACCATCATAAGCATAGACATCAAAGGTTTTAAAAACAATAGTCTGAAAGTATTGACCAATATTTTGGGTAAAGGTATTGAGTAAATAAACGGTATTACCCAGTACTAATATGGCCAATAGTAGCAATATCGACGACAGCATATTAAATTCGGATAAACGGCGTACGCCTTTTTCAACGCCGGTCATGGCAGAAATAGCGGCAGCAATAACCACGCCTAAGATAATCAGGCTCTGCACCATTTTGCTAGATTCGATACCGAATACATGAGTCAAGCCGGCATTAGCCTGCAATACCCCAATACCTAAACTGGTGGCAATACCCATCAAGGTACAGACGACGCCAAAGGTATCAATACCATCACCAAGCCAGCCTTTGATTAAGCGCTCACCAAAGATAGGGGTCAGCGGTGAACGTAGAGCGAGTGGCATATTTTTACGATAAGCAAAATAGGCCAATGCCATCCCGATTAAGGCATAAATGCCCCAACCATGAAGACCCCAGTGTAAAAAGGTTTGCGACAGTGCTTCACGCATGGCTTCGGCACTGGCAGGCTCGAGTCCCGTATGCGGCGTTAGGTAATGCATCAACGGCTCAGAGGCACCAAAGAAGAGTAAATCAATCCCGATACCCGCGGAGAACAGCATCGCCGCCCATGCTAAAAACGGGAACTGGGCTTTTTCATGGTCTTGCCCAAGCTTGATATCACCGTATTTAGAAAAACCAACAAACAAAGCAAAAATACTATAAGCGGCAACCACCAGCATATAATACCAGCCAAAACTCTCTGATACCCATGCCATGCTTGAGCTTAATAATGTCTCACTATAATCTGGAAACACAATCGTCCAGATGATCAATAAAATAGAAATAATAGCTGAACCTAAAAAAACCGTCTTATTTAGAGTCAGGGGTTTCGTCGCATCTTCTGATGGCGAGCTGTACATAAAAGACCTCAATAGGTAAATTAAACAGGGTCTGATATTGCTTTGTCCGTCATAGTCTTATGACTGCATAGTTTTATGACTAATAGTTTTATGACTAATAGTCACATAAAATACGTATCACCGCATGACGCACAAAGCAGTACCAATAAATAAAATTTGCTAGATATAAACTGTTATTAAAATAGCAAAGCAAATGCTAAACAGAGGTCGCCATAAAAGCCCTGTCTACTTAACATAAGCGCTGATAAAAAAGACCTTTACTGTGAAAGGCCTTCTTTTTTGAAATGGTCTTATATTGTTTATTGCCCAATAGCTTATGCCGTCGTTTAGACAGCCATTTAAACAACAAAACTGTAATCGCGCATCGGCTCGGCTCTGAGCGGTGCGCCATTGGCAACGTAATAATCTACCTTCGAGCGTGGTAATTGCTTACCTTTCATCTTATCGACGATTTTTTCGGCGAGCATAATAGTGGTCGCGTTTAGATTACCACTGATGATATTTGGCATAATCGACGCATCGACGACGCGCAAGCCATCGATACCGTGTACCAGCCCTTCGCCATTGACCACCGAATCATTGCCTTCGCCCATCGCACAAGTACATGATGGATGATAAGCCGTCTCACTATGGTTACGGACATATTCGTCCAACTGCGCATCGGTCACCAAATCATCGGTCGGCGCAATGGCTCGACCACGATAAGGGTCAAGCGCTGGCTGATGCATAATCTCACGGGTGATACGCATGGCGGCGCGGAACTCTTGCCAGTCTTGCTCATGCGACATATAGTTAAATAAGATACTTGGATGCAAGCTTGGGTCTTTCGAGGTCAGCTTAACGCGACCACGACTTGGGGAGCGCAATGAGCCCACATGCGCTTGGAAGCTATGCGCTTTCACCGCGCTGCGACCATCGTAACGCACCGCTAACGGCAAGAAATGATACTGAATATTAGGATGGGTAAATTTCTCATCGGTACGGATAAAGCCGCCACCCTCAAACTGATTTGACGCCCCAAGTCCGGTGCCATTAAACAACCATTCCGCACCAATTGCTGGCTTATTCCACCATTTATTGGCTGGCGCAATTGAGACCGGTAGCTTACATTCATACTGCATATACAGCTCTAAATGGTCTTGTAGGTTATTACCGACGCCCGGTAAATCTAGAATTTCAGTCACGCCCACATCTTTAAGCCATTGACCAGGACCAATCCCTGAACGCTGTAGCAGTTGCGGCGAGGCAATCGCACCCGATGAAACAATCACTTCACGAGACGCATAGAATTTTTTGATTTGACCTTGATGGGCGACTTTGACACCGACAGCACGCTTACCATCAAAGAGAATCACATCAGTCAATGCGCCAGTTAAAATAGTGATATTGCTACGCGGTTTGGCACGGTCAAGATAACCACGCGCCGTTGATGCGCGGCGTCCATTTGGTGTGACAAAGCGATCCATTGGCCCAAAGCCTTCTTGCTGATAACCATTTAGGTCATCCGTGCTCGCGTAGCCAGCTTGCACGCCCGCTTCAATCATGGCTTCAAACAGCGGATTGACTCCTGGCTTGGAGGTGGTCATTTCAACCGGACCACCGACACCATGATAATCATTCTCGCCAGCGTCACAATTTTCTAACTTTTTAAAATAAGGTAGGCAGTCTGAATAAGTCCAATCCTCTAAGCCTTTTATTTTGGCCCAATCGTCAAAATCAAGCGCATTGCCACGGATATAGCACATCCCATTAATCAATGATGAGCCGCCAAGTCCTTTACCGCGACTACAGTCCATGACGCGGTTATTCATATAAGGTTCGGGATCGGTTTTATAACCCCAGTTATAAGTGGTTCCTTGTAACGGCATCGCGAGCGCCGCTGGCATCTGCGTGCGAAAGTCTAAGCGATGGTCCGGACGACCCGCCTCTAACAGCAACACCTTAATGTTGGCATCTTCGGTCAAGCGGGTGGCCAGCACATTTCCTGCTGAGCCTGCGCCGACGATGATGTAGTCATATTCAGGTGTGGTTGATGTCATAAAACGCTCCATAATATTAAAAAAATCCATCATTTCATATCAGTAAGGCGGTGCCAAAAGGACAAATGAGTCCTAATACGCCAACCTGACTGTTTTAAAAATTTTTACAATACAACTGCTTAAAATACTGATTCAAACTTACCAAGCTCTACTTGGATAGATTTGGTCTGCGTATAATGCTCAAGGGCTTCAATGCCATTTTCGCGGCCAATACCAGAATGCTTATAACCGCCCACTGGCATTTGCGCGGGTGACTCACCCCACGTATTTAACCAGCAAATACCCGCTTCAATCTGACCGATTACTCGATGCGCTCGGGTCAAATCAGCGGTTACCACTCCTGCTGCCAAGCCATACTCGGTATCATTGGCGCGGCGAATGACTTCTTCTTCGGTCTCGTACGTCAATATCGACATCACGGGACCAAATATTTCCTCACGTACTATGCTCATATCATCGCTGCAATCCGTAAACACAGTCGGTGCAACGAATGCGCCATTGGCAAGCTCGCCTGCCGTGATACGTTCACCGCCAGTCAATAGACGCGCGCCGCCCGCTTTACCTTGCTCGATATAGCCAAGCACTCTGTCCATATGTGGGAAGCTGACCAATGGCCCCATGTTGATGCTCTCGTCCAGCGGATTGCCTAACTTGATACGCTCGACGCGCGCTAAAATAGCTTCTTCAAACTTGGCTTGTAAGGCTTTGGGGATAAAGACGCGCGTGCCATTGGTACAAACCTGACCGGTACTATAGAAGTTTGCCATCATGGCAATATCAGCAGCGGTATCGATGTCTGCATCATCAAATATGATTAATGGCGATTTACCACCAAGCTCTAAGGTCACGTCTTTAAGCGACGATGATGCCGCACTAGACATGACTTTTTTACCCGTTGGTACGCCGCCCGTAAACGATACTTTAGCGATATCAGGATGCTGGGTTAGCGCTTCGCCAACTTTATAATCCCCTTGCACAACGTTAAAGACGCCGTCTGGTAAGCCTGCTTCGGTAAATATTTCTGCCAGTTTTAGTGCTGTTAACGGCGTGACTTCTGAGGGTTTAAAAATCATTGCATTACCAGCAGCCAATGCTGGCGCTGCCTTCCACATCGCGATTTGAATCGGATAGTTCCACGCGCCGATACCTGCGACCACGCCGAGCGGCTCGCGGCGGGTATAAACAAAGCTGCTATCACGCAGCGGAATCTGACGACCTTCAAGCATTGGTGCAAGACCGGCATAATACTCAACGACATCGGCACCGGTGACGATATCAACATATTTGGTTTCAGAAAGCGCTTTACCCGTATCTTTGGTTTCGAGCAATGCCAGTACATCATTGCGTTCGCGCAATATCGCAACCGCGTTTAGCAGAATGCGACTGCGCTCAACCGCTGTCATCGCTGCCCACACTTTTTGACCTTGTTGCGCCACTTTTACCGCTTCATTAATCTGCTCATCGGTCGTTTGCTGAATGGTGGCGAGCACCTCACCTGTCGCCGGATTAATATCTTCAAATGTCGCTAATGATTCATCGACCGCCAAATAACGACCGTTAATATAAGCGGTTTGTATTTGCTCTAAATCGATGATGTCTTTTAAGTTGTTTGGGTTGCTTATGTTTGAATCTGTCATAGGTTCTCCTATCGACGACTGGTAAAGGCTTTATAAAAAAGCCAATAGCAAATAATGTCGTCATGGGTTAAGTATTTAAAATAAATTTATCTCGTTTATTTCTAAAATTTTTTCTTTAAGCATTTCTTTAATAAACGCTTAAAGCGCTGTGTTTAAAGTATTGTGTTTAAATCAAAGCAAAACTAGCGTTTTATTCATGTTCAGGCTGGGTCATTTTTAGCAAACGCTCACGTAATGATTTTTTATCGGATATATTAATGCCGGAAAAATCAGAGAGCCAAATACCATCAGCGACCAGACGCACCATGCATAGCGTTTCGGTATTATCAGTTGGTTTATGCTTGTCTAATTGCTCATTTGACCACTCAGCCCACAGCTTGCGCAGCTCGCTGTCCGCCAGCATCAATACATATAAGGTTGCCTGATTATCAAACTCTTCCTGCCCTTTTTCGCCTAAGCTAATCGTGGCATTGATATAGGCACGGGTAAACGAACCATAACGCACTGGGTCTTTGGCCATCGCCGTATCAACCTCTGTTTCAAACTTTTTCATCGCGTCATGGAATACTTCCAAAATCAATGCATTCTTGGTGGTGAAATGATGCATCACCCCACCTTTGGTCACCCCAACCGCATCGGCGACGGCTTGAAAAGTGACTTTAGACAACCCTTGCTCTAGCGTGATGCGTGCTGCCTGATCAAGCAGCGCACGACGTACGATTTCTGGCTGTTTTTTACGTTTATAAGCATTTTCTGTTTTCATTTTTATCTCGATGTTCATGCACCAAAGAGTTTGAGAATAAGTTTGTCGCCACTATTGCTACTATTGCCGCTTTCTATGCCATCCATAATTCTGACAATTTTGACAATGCTAGTGATGGCAACTACCGCCGTATAACCAGTTTTTACTAAATACCTTACGCCAAGCACCTAAAAAATGATGACTCTTGCAAGCGCATCATAAGCTTTCAACCATGATGCTAAGACGCAGATATGAGGTTTCTGCCTTAAAGAAAATAGGGATTATTTATTTATCCTAAACTTAGAAAGCAGTTTTATAAGGATAAAGTTATCTATCTCATAAAAGAAACCACACGGTCGGTATTTTATAGAAATAATACAGCAATGTGAAGGGCTGGTATGTATCTGGGTTTTATAGAACATTATTCTAGAGAAAGTTGTTCTAGAAAATACTATTTTAGAAGAGGCTGATTTAGACCACATTGGCTTAGATAAAGCTGCATGGTCTAAATAGGCAGAGAAATGAATGTTGAAGTTTTAAGTCAAGTAGACTGATGGAGATTATTAAGTATCAATATGGTGGCACTTGATAACAGCAAGCAAGGAAAATTTAGAACAGTCGCACATAGCTATGACGTAGCGCTTTTATTTTGAACTGACTATGCTATCGACTCAGGTAAATTTTTAACGCCGATGCTTGCTGCATCGATAGCGCCCGCGATATAACCGGGGAACTGCGCTGACCACTCGCTACCGATACCAGTCAGACTATTTGCCCAGATGCCAGATAGCGCTTTAGAGATAGGTGCTGTGGCATGCTGACCATCACTATTAGCATCAGCAGCGGTTGCCGTAAATGGCTCTTGCGCCCAGTCCTTAAGATATTCAGCCTGAGGCGATTCTGCTTGTGCCCCAAATAAACGCACCAGTTGCGCACGGCAATGCTGCTTTAATACGTCTGCAGATACAGTTTGACGTGCGGCTGCAGGTACGCCTATAAAACCAAATAGTGCCCCATTACCATCTGCCACCGATGCATCATGAATCTCAACCATCGGTCCTTGTCCGCTGCGTGCTGAGCCTGACAATCCTTGTTGTTGCCAAAATGGACTGTCATAAACAGCAAGGTACTTAGCGTGCGGCGCCATCCATGTGGCTGTCCCTCGCCACTGTATCGTAAGATTGGTCGGTAAAGTAGGCTCGAACGTTATGCTTTCTTCTGCCAATCGAGGCGGTAGCGCCAGTAACACATGCTGCGCTTGCCACTGCTGTGTCTGACAAACAGCCACTTGCCCAGATTTATCTTCGCTAGTGATTTCAATATAGTGCCCAGTATTATGCAGCTGACGCACTTTTTGATTGGTCAAAATCCGCGTGCTATCTAAACGCTGATAGAGCGCGTCAATTAATGTCGCCATACCACCCTTAAGCCGCATAGACGGCGGCGCACTTTTATAGCCGTGCGTACGCATAGCAGGCTCATTAGGTGAGTGCTCAACCAGCATATTGCCCTCTTCGAATTGCGCAAAACTCTCTAACTGCAATTCATCAATCAGACGCGCCAACTGCTGCTGATACTCTGGCCAAAACCATGATGGTCCCAAATCAAAGCCATTGGTGTTATCTATTATTTGTGCAGTATTTGGGTCAGTTGCCCGCGCTGTCACAATACGACCACCCAAGGTTGGACGCGCTTCTAACAGCACATAATCAACGCCTTTTTTCTCTAATAAATAAGCTGCATACAAGCCACTTAAGCCGCCGCCAATAATCGCTACAGATACTGTTTGCATATTATGCTCCTTCCACGTCAGCACCGATGATGTGAGATAGATGACCAGTTTTAAGATAAACCGTAGCGCCGTACTCGCCTGCCTTTATTGGTGGCAGCGCATCTACTGGCAAGCGTATCCAACCACCGCGAGTATAAATTTGAGCGTCGTCTATTATCCTTTCTTCTATTAATTCGACATCTATTAGCTCGCCGTCTATCAATTCACCGTCTAGCACTAATATCTCAGCGCCGCCTTTGATAGCTTCAGTAAATAGCACCTCATTAGCATCTAAGCGTTGTAAGCTGACCTGCTCGCTGTCGTCTGAGAATAAATGACAGACATCACGATTGCCTTGTTTTTGCCAATTTGCCGCATCATTGGTATCGATGGCGACATAACGCGCCTCTGCTGCTGGCATTTGCCAAAGTTTGACAAAAATAACCGCGCCCTCTTTACTATAAGGCTGATGACCAGAGTTTGGTGGATTGCGTAAGTACCAACCCGCTGGATAATCGATATTATCTACCGAAAAAGTACCCGACAACACCAAAATCTCTTCGCCGCCCGGGTGCAAATGATGGGGGAAATAAGAGTCAGGGGCATAGCGCACGATACTGGTGGCACGGGCTTTTTCTGCGCCGACGCGGTCGAGCATCACGCGCTCGACGCCATTTTGCGGTGATGACACCCATTGATAGTGTTCGGGCGCTAATGAAGCACGGCAGGTAAAATCTGCATTGATAAGCATAGAATGTTTTCCAAAGATAAGGTTTGATGCCGTCAATTATCCGCTGATTTACATCGGCTGACAAACGAGATAATATTCATCTCTCTAAAAGAAAATGTTTGCCACTATGAAGAAAGCCGTACATTTAAACGCCCTACGTGCCTTGGAAGCAAGCGCCCGTCATCAAAGTTTTTCTGCGGCGGCAGACGAGCTAAACGTGACTCCTGCTGCCGTCGGTCAACTGGTACGTAGCTTAGAGGATGCGGTAGGCTTACCGCTTTTTTATCGCAAACCTAGCGGCAAATCGCGCTTAATTCCCACCAAAACAGTCGAGCTGGCATTGCCTCATATTCGGGCAGGCTTAGACAGCTTGGCACAAGGATTGGCACAGTTACAAGCAGGCTCAAATAGCGGCGTACTCACGGTGACGGTCAGCCCTGCCTTTGCCGCTAAATGGCTGTTACCGCGTATCGATCGATTCCAAAGCTTGCAACCAGATATCGATGTAAGGCTTGATACCAGCGCTAAATCAATCGACTTTGCCATCCAAGACGTCGATATCGGCGTGCGCTATGGTGCTGGAGTTTGGGCAGGATTAGTTAGCGAAAAGCTGATGGAAGAGGAGATTTATCCGGTTTGCTCGGCGCAATTATTACAAGGAAAAAACGCGCTTGATTTGACCCAAGAAATGCTCATCCATGACCGCTCCATGGATGGTTTTATCGGTTTTCCTTCGTGGGATGATTGGCTTGTACAAGCAAGTTTAATCAATGCTACGCTCGCCAAAGTAGATACCTCGCGAGGGATGCAAATCAATAACTCAGCAGCGGTGCTCCAAGCGGTCATCAATGGTCATGGGGTTGCGTTGGCGCGTAGTGTGATGGCACGTGATGATGTCGCTGCCGGACGCTTGGTACGATTATTTCCTGAAATTACCTTTAGCTCGCCACTGGCTTATTACGTCGTTTATCAAGCGGAATCTGCCCATATGGCAACGCTTAAAGCCTTTCGTGATTGGCTGTTTGCAGAAGTGTCGTCCACTCACGAGAACGGTTTTATTTAGGGATAATCGATTCAACATGAAAAATGAATAGCCGATTCAATTTAAAGGAAAATACTGCCTAAACTTACTTAGCGGTTTAGGCAAAGTTCAACATTTCTATCAGACTAAGGCGTGTCATTATTTCCTGTCCAAATTCCCTACCCAATAATTCTTAGGCATTGACCCGCATGATACAAAGTCAATCCCAGCTCAGTAAAGCCAGACTTAATGCTTCCAAAAGAAACTTTTGCCTCTTCTAAAGTCTTAAATGGTAAGGGAATACTGTCTCTATTACCGGTCATTATATAATCGGCAAAGCACTTACCCATTAGTGTGCCTGTGGTAATGCCGCGACCGTTATAAGCGGTTGCGGTCAGCAAACCCTCAGCGGGCTCCATGACTCGAAAAATATGATCTTGCGTAAAGCCAAAGCTACCAGTCCACTCATACTGCCACTTAAATGCTGGCAAATCTGGATAATAGCTTTTTTGCACCGCATTGGCCCATGATTGATAAAAGGATTTTGGTTTAAGCTGTGTACCACCCACCGTTCCCAATAATAGGCGATCATCGTTATCACGGCGAAAGCTAGACAAGGCCAAGCGTGTATCCCATGCCCCTGTTTTGTATGGCAAAATACGATCTGCCGCCTCTCCGCTGAGCGGCTCAGATGCAATCTGATAGTAATAAACCAGATAAAAGGTCTTTTTGATTTCTGTCCACTCGCCTTCGGTATAAGCGTTGGTCGCAATAATGACGCGCTCAGATTTCACGCGCGCTTTAGAAGTCCTTGCATACCAATAGCCATCCACCTTTTCTAAGGCTTCAACAGCGGAATGCTCATAAATAGTGACGCCAAGATCTTTTGCCACTTTGGCCAGTCCTCTGACATAAGCCAAGGGATTGATGGTACCAGCACGGTGATCGAGTAGTGCCTTATTGATATTTTTAGTACCACAATACTCATGGCATTTACTGCCGGTTAATACCTCAACATTCGCACCGCGGCGGCTAAGTTGCTCGTATCTAATATCGACATCGACTTCACCTTTAGCGTTATGTGCCATGTGGATATTACCGGCTTGAGTGGCTTGTGCGTCGATATTATAACGTTTGATTAAGTCAAATACTAAGCTTGGCGCTTGTCCGAGGGCCTCAGTTAGACGCTCACCTGCCGCTTCACCTAGCGCAATATTCAAATCATCAGGGCGCGCCCAAGTACCTGCATTGACGAGCCCTACGCTTTTACCGGAGCCGCCACTGCCTATCGTATGACTCTCTAAGAGGATAACTTTGACGCCTTTTTCTGCCAAATGAATCGCCGCCGATAACCCTGTATAACCGCCGCCTATGATACAAATAGTCGCTTCAGTATCGCTATTCATCTGGCTGTAAGTATCAATAATAGGTGCGGTCATATTCCACAAACATTGCTCTTGCAACATCTTATATTCCTTCTAAATTACACGTTGTCTACAGTGGAGAGCGTGCTTGTGTCGTTATTAACAGTAGGTTCTTCACGGGGAATAAATTTATCTAAGAATACCCATAGCAAGCCAAATAGTGGCGATAACCAACAGGCAAAAGCAAATGGTGCATAAGTAAGCGTCGCAATACCTAAGGTTGCCGCAACGAAACTACCACCCATGTTCCAAGGAATCAGAGGAGATAACAGGGTGCCGGTATCTTCAATAGAGCGGGTAAGCGTCGTGCGCTTGTAGCCCATTTCTTGATATTTGTCTTTGAGTAGACGACCTGGCAATACCAGTGTGGTATAGACGTCACCGATGAGCGTACCGACACCAAGTGTGCTGGCATACGTGGTCATTACCAAACCAAATCTTGATTTCACCATCTTATTGATTTTTGCCATGATGGCTTTAAGCGTACCGTAATGCTCAATTGAGCCGACGAAAGCTAAAGCAAAGATGGTCAAGGTCACAACCCATGTCATCGACATGACGCCGCCTTTAGACAGCAGTTGGTCGACGACAGCAAAGCCTGTTTCACTGACGAAGCCATTTTGTAAGACAGTAAAAATGTCGTGCACACCCACGCCTTGCATAAAGAACGCGACTAAGCCTGCAACCACCACACCTGATAATACCGTTGGAATGGCAGGCATTTTCATCACCGCTGCAATGACAACGACCACAGCAGGTAATAAAGTAATGATGCTCAAGTTATAGTTGGCTGCTAGTGAGGCTTGAATGTCTCTGATTGAAGATAAATCGACATTTTCTGCACCATAGCCCATCCCAATCCATGCATAGATAATCAATGCAGTCACCATGGCAGGTACGGTGGTTGGCAACATACCGCGGATGTGCTCCCAAAGGTCAATACCGGCAGCGGCTGGGGTTAAGTTGGTGGTGTCAGATAAAGGGGACATTTTGTCGCCGAAAAAAGCACCGGAAACAATGGCGCCGCCTGTTAGTGACGGCGGAATGCCCAAGCCTAGCCCAATACCCATCATGGCAAGACCGACCGTACCAACCGTGCCCCAAGAGGTACCGGTTGCAACAGAAATAATGGCGCAAATTAGACAGACAGAGACTAGGAATGATGAAGGAGAAAAAACGCTAAAACCGTAGTATAAAATCGTGGGAACCGTACCAGCGATAATCCAAGCACCGATGAGCATACCAACGCCCATCAAGATAATCATGGCCGGTAGACCAATTTTGACAACCTTTAAAAAGCGTTGTTCCATGCCATCCCAGTCACGGCCACGCAGCTTCATAAACAAGCCAGTGATTAAAATACCGCAAGCTAAGGGAATGTGAGGGGTAAAATCTTTGAATACGAAAAACTGAACCATTAGAATAATGGCAGTCAACACCAGAGGTGCAATATCTAATAAAAAACTAGAAGACGGACCATAGCCATCTTTAGCTTCGTCATAAGGTTTATTATCCATCATAAGATACCTACCTTCCTTAGTAGTGGATACTGCTGTCATGGATATAACAGTAGTGGAAACAACCAATCCATGGCTGCTGATAATGCTGAAAAAAGTGCGAAAAAGGTTACGGCAAAGGGAGTAAAAAGCCTGTTTTTGAAATCATGAATGGTTATTCATCACTTCCGCAGGCTTTCATATTAAAACAATAATTACTTAATAATTGGCGACCAAAATAGCTAATAATTGGCTTGCTAAATAGGCGCTGAGCCTACTTAACAAGCATCACGTCACATCACATTGTTATTAGCCAAAGTTGATGCCTTGCGCGAGTGGTAGCTCAGTTGAGTAGTTGACCGTATTGGTCTGACGACGCATATAAGCTTTCCATGCGTCCGAACCTGATTCACGACCACCACCGGTTTCTTTTTCGCCGCCAAATGCGCCACCAATCTCAGCGCCACTGGTGCCGATGTTGACGTTAGCGATACCGCAATCACTACCGCGGTCGCTGAGGAAAGTTTCAGCTTCACGTAAGTCATTGGTAAAGATACAAGAAGACAGCCCTTGTGGGACATCGTTTTGCATCGCTAGCGCATCGTCAAATTCTTTATAAGGCATGACATATAAAATCGGTGCAAACGTCTCACTACGTGCCACGTCATTTTGCTCATCAAGCTCAACAATCGCCGGAGTCACATAATAAGCATCGGGGAATTTATCCATTAGTACACGTTCGCCGCCCGTGACTTTACCGCCAGTATTGCGGGCTTTTTCTAACGCCGCTTGCATATTATTAAAGCTGTCTTCATCAATCAGTGGTCCGACCAAATTTCCTTCAAGCGGATGGCCGATGCTCACCGTCTCATAAGCAGACTTAACGCGCGGTAAGATATCGTCTTTGACTGACTCATGAACGAACAGACGGCGTAAGGTGGTGCAACGCTGCCCTGCCGTTCCTACTGCTGAGAATAAAATGCCACGTAGCGCCAAATCTAAATCAGCAGTGGGTGCCAAAATCATGGCGTTATTACCACCAAGCTCAAGCAAGCATTTACCAAAACGCTCAGCCACTTTCGGTCCCACTTCTCGGCCCATGCGCGTACTACCGGTGGCACTGACTAAAGCGATGTCTTTGTTTTCAACCAACGCATTACCGATATCGGTTTTACCCAATATGATTTGCGATAAATGTGCTGGTGCTTCACCAAATTTTGCCAAGGCTTTTTCAAATAACGCTTGGCAAGCTAAGGCGACAAGAGGGGTTTTTTCTGAAGGTTTCCAGATGACAGGGTTGCCACAGACGATGGCCAGTGCCGTGTTCCAAGACCAAACGGCAACGGGAAAGTTAAAGGCAGAGATGACGCCGATGACACCAAGTGGATGCCATGTCTCGCGCATGTGGTGACCTGGGCGTTCTGAGGCGATGGTTAGACCATAAAGCTGACGCGATACGCCCACGGCAAAGTCGCAAATATCAATCATTTCTTGTACTTCGCCAAGACCTTCTTCTTTAATTTTTCCGGCTTCTAGCGATACTAAGATACCTAAATCTTCTTTGTGCTCACGCAGGACTTCACCCAATAGACGAATCAGCTCACCACGTTTAGGGGCAGGAACGACACGCCATTCTTGGAAGGCTTGTTTGGCATTTTGGATTTTAGTATCGACGTCGGCCACTGTATCTAACGTGACTTTACCGATGACTGAGCCATCAATTGGGGTGGTGACTTCAAAGTCGCCATTTTGATAGTGTGCTTCTTCTACGCCCATTGCAGACATATATTGCTTAATCATAATCAATCCCTTGCATATTGGTATAATGGTTTACTACGTCCTTGACTGACTTATAAAATTACCCTGCTACCTACTAAGTTGCAAAATAATAAATTTCTTGCAGTCATTCCTTTTTGGAATGACGTGCTAATAAGGCGGCTATAAGCTGGCTATTTTTAGCCTAAATCTTACTAAACACTGACACTAGACAGACACTGCTCAAGGCTTTGCGCCTGCATCGCTTCATACAATGCCATCTCATCATAAATGGCTGCGCCCAAATCACGCTCAAACTCTTGTTGGCTTGAGTAACCGTCATATTGGCTTGGCTGCGCCTGTTGCAGATTTGATTGAAAGATACCAGCGGCACTGACGGGCAAAAAATCCTCATAAACGATGGGTTCAATGCGAAGCACTTCATCATTAATCAGAGCAGTCAGCTTAGCATTAGGCACTTTATTCAAATCATCAGTGCTTAAGCTGCCGGCCAACAACGCTTGACCGTCCTCAGAATCAAGGGTGCTGTCCGTCAGCTGGTAATAAAAATACGCCAGCCCCTCATCGTGTAGAGTTTGATAATCATCAGGAAAAGCGGTAAATATCTCAGTCAAAATTTGATTATACTGAGCCGCATTGTCCTCATTTGGGGTAGCACCAAGCTGGCGGCGAGCTGCGGCCAATAATTCATCATAAAGCGCGCGGCCCTTTTGTGTTAACGCCACACCGCGTTGCTCAATCTCTCCAAAGCGCGCGGTATGATGCCCTTGTTCGTACTCTTCATGGCTAGCGTCTGAGTTATTAGCAACTTTAAAGCCAACCGCTTCTTGTAGCGCCTTAAAACTGGTTTGCCTTAATAAGATAGGACACGCTCTACGCGGTGGCCCTTCGATAATGGCTTTTGAGGGTATGCCGCGGGCTTGCATGCCTTGTTGTACGGCATCAATATCCAAGGTTCTAGGCGTTAAATGATTGATATGTGGACCCTTAAAGCCAACCACATCAGCGACGAGCGGATGCTGATTTAATAGACGCTGATAGAGCGCTTTTGCCACCGGCGTTTTATCATGCCAGCGAAATGTCTCTAGCGCTTCTTGGACAAACTGCTGTGCTTGCTCAGCAGTTAAACCACCTTGCGCCTCAAAAACCTCAATAAGCTCAATGACGCCAGTAGTGAATATCTGACGCTGCGCCAGTGTGGCCGTGGCTTCTTGTCTTAAGGTTTCATCGGCAATCAAATCTAAACGCAATAACGAGGTAAAAACGCGAAAGGGGCTTTTATGCAATGAATGCGAGTCAAGCGCGCGAAAAGCTGTTGAATGCACCGGCACGCCAGCAGGCGCTAAATCGTAGTAGCCGACAGGGTGCATACCCATCACGGCAAAAAGACGGCGCATCATGCTCAGCTCTGCTGCGGTACCCAGTCGAATCGCCCCGTGACGCTCCATGCTTAGACGCTCAATCTCGCCCGTATGCAGCAGTTGTGATTTAATATCGGGGTGTGAGGTTAATACTTCGGCATTGACATCACTGACCAAATCAACCAAATCGCCGTATAGCGGCACCTCATCTTGGTACATGGCTGACATGGCCATAGAGAAATCATGGCGAATATCATCGCTGCAGATAAAATCCTTATCTGGACTGACGCTACTATTTTTCACAAATAAACATCCTTGTAATAGAGTTAATAAATCTTTAGCTTAATAATAAGTATTTGATTTCGAGCATTTGGTTATGACGATGCACTATCAATCCTAAGTACGCCTAAGCACGCCTAAGCACTCTTAAACATTCCTAAGCACTCCTAAACATGCCTAAGCACTCCTAAACATTAAGCGGCAGGCAATCCATCAGGAAGCGCGATGAGCACCTCTTTTAGAATATCCAACCCTTCTTTTAGGGTGTCAGGCTCTATGGTGAGTGGTGGCAATAAGCGAATGATATGGCGATATTGCCCACTTGGCATCAGCAATAGACCACGCTCGCGGGCTTTGGTTAATACTTGCGCCATCACACTTGGATGCACATCATGCTCAGGATGGCGCAGCTCGATACCGCGCATCGCACCGATACCGGTAAGTCCAAATAACCAAGGTGAGATACCTTCTTGCTGCCATTGGCTGATGGTCGTCTCAATCGTCTGGGCATAATGCTTGGCTGACTGCCAAACGTCATCGGCTTGCATGATATCGAGCGTGGCATTGGCAGCGGCGCAAGCCACTGGATTGCCAGAATAGGTGCCACCCAAACTGCCCTTGGGGAGACCATTGACCACACTAGCCTTGCCGATGACTGCGCCTAATGGCAAGCCGCCCGCGATACTTTTGCCAAGTAAAATAAGGTCAGGCTCAATCTCTAAATGGGTAAAAGCAAACGGCGTGCCAGTACGACCGTAGCCGGATTGGATTTCGTCCATGATGAGTAACATGCCATGCTCATCACAAAACTTACGTAGATATTGCGCAAAGGTGGGCGACAACAATTGAAAACCGCCTTCCCCTTGTACAGGTTCGACGATAATGGCACCGATATTATCGATATCGGTTTCTACCATAAATAAACGCTGGAGCGCGTCAATCGCTTGCTCGTCGCTGATATTATTATCGGGACTGGGAAAAGGAATGTGATAAACGCCGCTGGCTAGCGTACCAAGTCCGCGCTTATAAGGCGCGACCTTACCATTGAGATTGACGGCAGCCAGTGTGCGCCCATGAAAGCCACCATCAAATGCAATAACGCCTGTGCGACCCGTCTTCATGCGTGCTATCTTGATGGCGTTTTCGGTTGCTTCTGCACCGCAGTTGGTGAGCATTCCTGCCAGCTCGCCGCTAATAGGCACAAGCTCACATAATCGCGGCATAAAGCTTTGATACGGCTGATGCGCTGCCGCATTGTAGGCATAATGAATCAGCGCCTGGGCTTGCTGAATGATGGCGTCAACGATGTGAGGATTGCAGTGACCAAAGTTTAAAACGCCGATACCGCCGACAAAATCGATATAGCTGCGGTCATTGTCGTCCCAAACTCTGGCATTTTTGCCTTTGACGAGCGTGAGCGGATGCACCATCGTAAAGGCATCGGTCACGTTATAAAGCTTGTCCATGATGAATCTCTATCTCTTCCTTGAGTTAGACTCATTTCAACAAAACATCATTCCGGCAGCAAACGAATAATAGTTGTGGTGGCATTCCTTTTTGTCATTAGCAGTAAATTAGCTTCCTAAACGAATCCTTTAAAAAACAAAAAAACTGCGTATTAAGGCAGTTTTTTTGTTTTTTTAGCTTGTTAAATTTTCACAGCAAATAACTTTGTAGGATAAAAATAACAAGGCCAGTGATATAAAAATACTTTAGGTTATAAATAAACGTAAGTGACATTATAAAACCAACCCTAACGCCTTTTCACGTTCATCTGAGATTGCTAAATAAGCCGTAATCCATTCTAAAACCGCTTTGACCTTATGCGATTGCCCTGAAGAGACAGGATAAGTCACATAATAGCTGCCGCGACCCTTTGCCGCATAATCCCACGCCATCACCAAAGCGCCTGATTGTAGCTCGGGCTCAACCAAACGTAACGGCACCAAGGCTATACCATAACCCAGTAAGGCGGCAGAAATGCAGGCATGAAAAGTCTCAAAACGTGGACCTACAAAGGTGCCATCGACGCTGATATCTTGTTGCTTAAAATACTCATACCACGCACTTAAGCGCGAACTTATTTGCAATAGCACATAGTCATTTAGACACTCAGTACTCAGTGTTTTATCTCGCAAATACTGCGGCTGACAGACTGCAACGCAGTATTCATCGAACAGTTTTATAGACTCCATATTGCTCCACATGCCATCACCATATAAAAAAGCAATATCGACATTTTGGTCTTCAGAAAAAAACGGCCCCGCCAGCTCTTTAATATCCAAGTTAATAAGTGGATATTCTTGACTAAAGCCACTGAGTGCTGGAATCAACCAACGGGCGCAAAATGTGGGGTGCGAGACGATTTTTAGCAGCTCAGTATTACTGCTATGCGACATCAAATTGGTGGTCGCCACCTCGATATGTTTTAAAATCTCTAATACTTCAAGATAATATGACTTGCCAGCAGGGGTCAATGAAATCCGGTGTGGCGTCCGATAAAACAAAGACAGGTTTAACATCTCCTCCAACTGCGCCACTTGCTTACTGATGGCGCTTTGGGTCATGTGCATCTCTTGCGCGGCATTGGTAAAACTCAAATGACGAGCAGCGGTCTCAAAACATTGCAGCGCCGTCGTCGATGGATATCGTCTAAATGCTAATGGTTTATTGGTGTCTGTTTTCATAGATTGCTTTTCTTTTATTCCATCTTAGTAAAATATCAATGATTATTTAAAATCACGTTATCAGGCATTCCTAGCCTATGGCGTCATCATACCTATATTCAAGCGTAAATAGCGATACCTCACTATAAGCACTATGTAACTGACACTGATGTCATCATCGGATTTACTTAACCATTCAACCAATTATTCGGTCGCTAATTTTAAAGACTCTCCTACAAAAAACACGGTCTATTTCTGATAAAATAGTAGGGTCTGATGATAGGCTCTGACATACCGCAACTGATTTGCTATCTTGCCCTCCTCTTTTTCATCATTACGACCTATGCCGCCGTTATTCTTAAACTCATGAATTATTTTTCAGCTAATTTGCACTATTAGCGCCTTCTTTATTTGTATTGGATCATATGAAACATAACCTTGAGGTGAGCGCAAATGCTCGCCGAACTCAGTATTTCCAAGTATTCTTAATGGGCGTCAGCGCTTTTATTATGAATACCACCGAATTTGTCCCCGTTGCCCTATTAAGTGACATCGCCCAAGATTTTTCCATCACCACAGCAGAAACTGGCTGGATGTTGACGCTGTATGCGTGGATTGTCGCGGCCATGTCATTGCCATTGATGCTGCTCACCAGCCGCTTTGAGCGTAAAAGCTTACTCTTGGGCTTGTTTGTGGTTTTTATTGCCAGTCATGTATTGTCCGTATTTGCTTGGAGCTTTGATGTATTGCTGATTAGCCGCGTTGGTATTGCGCTATCGCATGCGATATTTTGGTCCATCACGGCAGCGATAGCGATACGCGTAGCACCAGAAGGCAAAAAAGCACTGGCGCTTAGTGTACTTGCGACCGGTACTTCATTGGCGATGGTGCTTGGCGTGCCACTAGGGCGCTTAGTCGGTCAATGGTTTGGCTGGCGGGCAACCTTTGGCGGTATTGGCGTGATTGCTTTTATCGTCTTTATCTTGCAAGCAAGGCTATTGCCAACGCTACCAAGTATGTTTGAAGGCTCGTTTAGAAAAATCCCAGAATTGCTTAAAAACCCCTTATTGGTCTGTTTGTATCTACTCATTTTACTGGTCTTTACCGCGCACTATACCGCTTATTCTTATATCGAGCCTTTTATGCGGCAGGTTGGCGCTATTAGTGAAAACGCCGCGACGGTTGTCTTGCTATTATTTGGAGTGGCAGGGATTGCAGGCAGTGTTATTTTTAGCCGCTGGGGTGATCGTTTTAATACCAGATTGATGCTGATATCGATCATATTAATGCTGATATCTATGCTGGTGCTATTGTTTGCCGTGACTTCTATCTGGGCGCTGAGTTTCATTGCGTTACTGTGGGGCGCGGCGCTGATGCTGCTGATTATCTCTATGCAAGCCAAAGTCATCATGGTTGATGTCACAGCGCAAGATATGCTGATGGCGATGTTCTCAGGGATTATTAACTTAGGCATTGGCGCCGGTGCGCTGTTTGGTGGTTATGCAGTAACGCATATTTCTATATCGAGTGTCGGCTATGTTGGTGCCGCTATCGCCAGTGTGTCGCTGCTCTTGATGTTATTTATGATAAAGCGCTTTCCTGAATTAAATAGAAGACTTGGTTAGCTAAAAATTTGATAGTAAATAAGCCTATACACAATGCCAGCCAATTAAATGGGCTGGCATTTTGCTGTTTGGTTTATTAAAAAATTAAGCCGCTTATTTAAAAATCCACCTTACCGCGTAACGCTTTGGTCTTACCGCGCTGGGTTTTTTGATCGACGCGTTTACGTTTGGCGTTCCGGCTAGGTTTGGTCGCTTTGCGGGTTTTATTGACATGGGTGGCTTTTATAATAAAGCTTTGCAGCCGCTCCAAAGCATCAATTCGATTACGTTCTTGAGTACGAAATTGCTGCGCCTTAATAATAAGCACGCCTTCTTTGGTGATTCGACTGTCTTTACTATCCAATAAGCGCTGCTTAATGACATCGCTTAAGCTTGAGGCATGAATATCAAAACGCAAATGAATCGCAGAAGAGACTTTATTGACGTTTTGCCCGCCTGCCCCTTGCGCGCGTATGGCGCTAATCTCTACTTCGCTGTCATTCAGGCTAATGGTATTGCTGATAAAAATCATAAAATACTTTTATAAATGATTGATAGATAAGGTTAATGATAAAGCATTCTCAATTAACGCGCCACTTGCCCGCTTAATAGCGGCCAAAACGCCGTATTTCTTAACCTCTATAATCTGCAATTTATAGGGTAAACCTTATAAATGTTATCGTTTGACGTTGCTGTGTCTATCCTCTGTCTATAAAGCGTAAGCCTGCGCAGGGATTTGATTTTAAGGTGGTAGGATGACGTTAAGCAGATACGATATTAAAAGAACACAGTATCAAACAGATAGGGTATTGTTGAATCAAAGCGTTAACAAGCCGATTTTAGTCAAAGGAATAAGCGTTGTATGACAACCAATAATAAGAAATCTAATCATAAAAAATCTAACACTTCTCTCAAAAATCACAACCTTACCGCTGCACAAAGCATTCAGGTCAGGGGCGCGCGGGTGCACAATCTCAAAAATGTCGATGTAGATTTACCGCGTAATGCGTTGGTTGTTTTTACCGGTATATCAGGCTCAGGCAAATCGTCACTGGCATTTGGTACCTTGTTTGCTGAGTCGCAACGCCGCTACCTTGATTCGGTATCGCCTTATGCACGGCGCTTGATTGACCAAGTTGGCGAGCCTGATGTCGATTCGATAGAAGGCTTACCGCCCGCCGTCGCCCTGCAACAGCAGCGCGGTACGCCGTCGGTACGTTCATCGGTTGGTAGCGTGACGACGATTTCAAATGGTCTGCGCATGCTGTACTCGCGAGCGGGCAAATACCCTCTTGGGCAAGACATGCTATATGCCGATGCCTTTTCGCCAAATACGCCAGAAGGTGCTTGCCCTACTTGCTCAGGTATTGGCCGCGTGTTTGAGGTCACAGAAGATTTGCTCGTGCCTGACAAGACGAAAACCATTCGAGAACGCGCCATTGCTGCTTGGCCACCAGCATGGCAAGGGCAAAATCTGAGCCGGATATTGACCACACTGGGCTACGATATCGATAAACCTTGGAACACCTTACCTAAGGAAACCCGCGATTGGATTTTATTTACCGATGAAACCCCAGAAGTGCCGGTTTACCCAGAATACAATCTCGAGCAAGTACGCGAGGCGATTAAAAAAGGTGAAAAACCCAATTATAAAGGCACTTTTACCAGTGCAAAAAATTTCGTCTTACATTCTTTTGCCACGACCCAAAGTCCACGTACCAAAAAACGCGTGGCGCAGTTCATGCAAATTTCAGAATGCCCAAGCTGCCATGGCAAAAAGTTAAAACAAGAATCGCTGTCGGTTAAATTTGCAGGGCTTGATATTGGCGAGTTATCACAATTAACCTTGACTGAACTGGCGCTAAAACTTCAAGACGCTGCCAATAAAAAACTCAGCGATGATATGCCCGACCGTGAAAAAGCCATTGTTGCCAAGCGTATTACCAGCGATATTTTATCGCGTGTGCAAGCGTTAACCAGACTTGGGCTAGGTTACTTATCACTTGAACGTACCACGCCTACCTTATCGCCCGGTGAGCTACAGCGCCTAAGACTTGGCACCCAAATTCGCTCTAAACTATTTGGCGTGGTTTACGTGCTCGATGAACCGTCCGCTGGCCTGCATCCTGCCGATACTCAGGCGCTATTAGGTGCGTTAGATGAACTGGTAGCCGCGGGTAATTCATTATTCATTGTCGAGCATGATGTCAGCGTCATTCGCCATGCCGATTGGATCGTCGATGTCGGACCAAAAGCGGGCAGTCACGGTGGTGAAATCATCTATAGCGGCCCTGTCGCAGGCTTGCAAGATATCTGTAATTCTTATACTGGACAATATCTTTTTAATAGTGATTCCAAAAATAAAAAATCAAAAACCCAGCAACCAAAAGCCCATCAATTAACAAGCCAGCAGCCAAGACAACCTAATCATTGGCTAAAACTTGCCAATATCGAGCGTAATAATCTACAAGGGTTAGATGCGGCATTTCCTTTAGGAGTATTAACAACAGTGACGGGCGTTTCAGGTTCGGGAAAATCGAGTTTGGTCAGTCAAGCGTTGGTTGAACTGGTCTACAATGCGCTAGGGCAAAAAACCGTGATTGAAGCACCCACCGATGAAGCGGCTTTACTGGAGCAAGAACAAGAAACGCCAATAGGCGGTGAGATAGTCAGTGGTATGGAGCACATCAAGCGCTTAGTCACCGTTGACCAAAAAGCCATCGGGCGCACACCGCGCTCAAATCTGGCGACTTATACTGGACTGTTTGACCATGTGCGCAAGTTGTTTGCTGCCACCAAAGAAGCAAAAGCAAGGCACTATGATGCTGGACGTTTTTCATTTAACGTTAAAAAAGGACGTTGCCCAAATTGCGAAGGCGTCGGTTTTGTCAGCGTTGAGCTGCTATTTCTGCCGAGTGTTTACTCGCCTTGCAAAGTGTGCCATGGTCAGCGCTACAATGACGAAACCTTAGAAATTACTTATCAAGGTAAAAACATCGCTGAAGTACTCGATTTGACGGTCGAAGCGGCTTCTGAATTTTTCATTGATGATGCCCCAATAATGCGCGCCTTAGATGCCTTGCTAAAAGTTGGGCTTGGCTATCTAAGACTTGGACAACCAGCGACCGAGTTGTCTGGTGGCGAAGCACAGCGTATCAAGCTTGCTACCGAACTGCAGCGTACCCAGCGCGGCGATACGCTGTATGTGCTCGATGAACCAACGACTGGCTTACATCCTTCTGATGTCGCGATGCTGATGGCACAGTTAAATGGGCTGGTCGCAACCGGTAATACAGTGATTATGGTTGAGCACGATATGCAAGTTGCTAGCAACAGCGATTGGATTATCGATATGGGCCCGGGTGCTGGCGATGAAGGGGGTCTTATTGTCGCCGCGGGCACGCCTAAAGAGGTGGCGAAATCCAAAGAGAGTCGTACCGCGCCTTTTTTATTGACTTAGTATTGATATAGAATATAAAAATAACTTAATAAAAACATCGGTATAAAAAAACCGCATCACTATTAAAGTCATGCGGTTTTCTATTTTTAAACATCGGTTTTTTAAACATGCATTGCTAACTAAGCCAACATACCACCATCGACGACCACGGTTGCACCCGTGGTATAACTTGAGGCGTCAGAGACTAGGTACAATACCGTGCCTGCCATCTCGTCAGGATTAGCCACGCGCCCTAGCGGAATGGCATGTAGTGCCATTTTTAAGACTTTATCATTGGTCGTCAAAGCAGAGGCAAATTTGGTATCGGTCAGACCCGGTAATAACGCATTAACGCGAATATTTAGTGGGCCACATTCTTTGGCAAAGGCTTTAGTCATGCTAATCACTGCCGCTTTAGTAATTGAATAGATACCTTGCTTGTCACCTGCGACCAAGCCATTGACCGAGGCAGTATTTAAAATCACCCCGCCGCCCTGCTCGCGCATCATCTTACCCGCAGCCGTCGACATAAAGAAATAACCACGAATATTGACTTCAACGGTCTTATCAAAAGCCGCTAAATCCGTATCTAAGATATGCCCGTAGTAAGGGTTTGCCGCGGCGTTATTGACCAAGATATCAATTTGACCAAATTCGCTTTTGATATGCTCAAAAATCGCTTCAATCTGATCCATATCGCCCACATGACAAGCAAAGGCGCTGGCTTTATGACCATCAGCGATGATGCTATCCGCGACCGCTTGGCAAGCATCAATCTTACGGCTAGAGACAATCACATGCGCGCCTCTTGACGCCAATAAGCGGGCGATAGATTCGCCAATACCGCGGCTCGCACCGGTAACCAAAGCAATCTTACCTGTTAAATCAAATAAATCTTTCATCATTATTCCTTATATTTTTGAATATATTATTTATACATTTTAAATGTGTAGCAGAGCTGGAAGAAATTTTTGCAGCCTCTGCAGTGCAACGCACACAGCAAGCAAGAAAATTTTTACCAGCACCGCCAAACTTAACATCAATGGTTTTAATAAAATATATTAAGTTAACTAAGCCAACATCCCACCATCAAGGGTAAACGCATGACCATTCATAAAGCTGCTCTCATCGCTAGCTAGCCAAGCAATCGCGCCAGATACTTCATCGACATCTCCCAAACGGCGCATTGGGCTGGCTTTGATGGTGGCTTGCTGGGCGCGCTCGTCCATTTTTGCCATGGTATTACGCACCATTGGCGTATCGATAAAGCTTGGACATACCGCATTAAAGCGGATATTGACACGGGCATATTCATGGGCAGCAGACTTGGTCAGCCCCATCACTCCATGCTTGGCCGCGCTATAAGCTGTCAGCAGTGGCGCTGAACGTAAACCAGCAATGGAGGCAACATTAATCACATGACCGCCGCCATTGGGCGCCATACAAGTAACAGCAGCGCGCATACAATGCCAGACGCCTTTTAGATTAACCGCGATATTACGATCAAAATCATCGTCACTTAACTCATGCATCGGTGCCGGTTTATGGTCGATACCGGCATTATTTATCACCACATCAAGACCGCCAAGCGTTTCCATAGCAAAAGCAAATAGCGTCCGCACTTCATCGCCACTGGTCACATCGACTTTTTTAAAGACGATACTGTTGCCAGTATCTTGCCCTTGCTGAGCAACAGTAGCGCCCATCTCTTCTGCCAAATCACCAATGACAACTTTCGCACCGCGACTGGCTAACAATAACGCACTTGCCGCACCGATGCCAGACGCGCCGCCGGTGATTAAAATGCGTTTACCAGTGACGTCTGATGCAATTCCATTTGTATTCAGTGTCATGATTTATCCCTCTACCTTAAGTACCAGCTTGCCGAAATTTTCACCTTTAAATAGCATCATCAAGGTATCAGGGAAAGTCTCGATACCTTCAACGATATGGTCTTTTACTTTAATATCACCCGCTTGAATCCAGCCTGCGATGTCTTGCATCGCCGTCGGGTATTCTTTGATATTATCAAAGACGACGATGCCTTCCATACGGGCGCGATTGACCAATAATGACAAATAATTTGATGGCCCTTTGACTTCTGTAGTGTTGTTATATTGGCTAATCGCACCGCAGATAACGATACGGGCATGTAGATTAATTTGCGTGAGGACGTCATTTAAAATATCGCCGCCGACGTTGTCAAAGAAGACATCGACACCATTTGGACACGCTTGTTTTAAGCCCTTTTTGACATTTTCATTTTTATAATCTATAGCCGCATCAAAACCCAGCTCATCGACTAAGAATTTGCATTTCTCGGGACCACCTGCGATACCGACGACGCGGCAGCCTTTGAGCTTGGCAATTTGCCCAACCAAGCCACCAACTGCACCAGCGGCACCAGAAACGACGACGGTTTCGCCCGCTTTTGGCGCGCCTGTTTTTAGCAGGCCAAAGTAACCGGTCATACCTGGCATACCGAGCACGCCTAAGTAATAAGACAATGGCGCAAGCTTTGGATCGACTTTATGTAGTCCTATGCCATCGCTGACCGCATACGATTGCACGCCGTTATGACCTACAACATAATCACCGACCGCAAACTTTTCATGTTTACTTTCAATGACCTTGCCCACCGTTCCTGCACGCATTACCTCGCCAATCTGTACCGGTGCGATATAAGATTTGGCATCGTTTAACCAGCCACGCATCGCTGGATCCATCGAGATATATTCGATTTTTATCAGTAACTCACCATCTGAAATAGTCGGTAGTTCCGACTCAGTATAATCCCACGTCTCTGCACTCGGTGCGCCAACAGGTCTTTCTTTTAAGCGCCACTGCTTATTGATTGTTGTCATTATTTATTCCTTTAAAGTTGTATTTATTATTAATACAAAATATGATTCAAAATCCCTTAAAACCACTCTGCTTGCATATCGGTACATACTGCATTGTCGTTATTTAACAGCTCAATATCGCGCTTGATTAACGGCAATTCCCAATCGATAAAGTATTTGGCTGCTTGTAATTTGCCATGATAGAAATTCTGCTTTTCAATATCTGTTGTCTCGCTTAGCAATTGCTCAGCTTTGCTGGCTTGGCGAATCCAAATCCAACTGACCACGATTGAGGCAAAAATATTCATCAAGGCCTGCGCATTACCAGTCAGTGTGATGGCTTTTTCTGTTTGCAGAATTTTGCTTAGATGCACCAAGACTTCATGCAAATGACCCATATAAGGCATCAATTTACCGGCAAGTTTGGCGGTTTCTGATGTGCTGATACTTTCTAAGTCTTTAGTGATTTCACGTTTGAGAATTTGAATACCAAGACCTTTGTTTTGCCATAACTTTCGAAATGACAAATCTAACGCTTGCACACCATTTGTACCTTCATGAATGGGATTAAGACGATTGTCACGCCAAAATTGCTCGGCTTGATATTCACGTGTATAGCCTGCGCCGCCCAATACTTGAATGCCCAAGTCATTGGCCTTTGGACCATATTCAGAGGGCCATGCTTTTAACACTGGCGTCAGCAAATCCAATAACTCTGATAGCTCAGCTTTTAGTGTTGCATCTTCACACGTATTGATACGGTCAATCAGGTTTGAACCGTAAAGACAGAGTGATATGCCGCCCTCGCTGTAGGCTTTTTGCGCAAGCAACATACGTTTGACATCACCATGATTAATAATCGCCGTTGCCGCATCTTCAGGCTTATTATTTGGTGCAATTCTGCCTTGCGTCCTGTCTTTGGCATAATCGAGCGAATACTGATAACCACGATAGCCAATCATCGCTGCGCCAAAGCCAACCGCGATGCGCGCTTCATTCATCATCTTAAACATATAACGCAGACCAAAATGCTCTTCGCCAATCAGATAGCCATAGCACTCACCTGCATCGCCAAAGCTTAATGCGGTAGAAGTCGCACCTCGATAGCCAAGCTTATGAATAAGTCCGGTTAAATGGACATCATTGCGCTCGCCGACTGATAAATCTTCATTTAATCGATATTTTGGGACGACAAATAAAGAAATTCCTTTGACACCACCAGGACCGCCGGGCACTTTGGCTAAGACCAAATGCACAATATTATCAGACAATTCGTGATCACCCGCTGAGATATAAATCTTGCTGCCTTTGACGCGATAGCTGCCGTCGTCTTGTTTGACGGCGGTAGTTTTGATATCGGCAAGCGACGAACCAGCATGCGGTTCCGTTAATGCCATGGTGCCCGTAAATTCACCCGTCAACATGCGCGGCATAAAGGCATTTTTAATCTCATCACTGGCGAAATGTGAGATAACATTAATCGCCGCCGTGGTTAAAAACGGATAAGCGGTGGTCGATGGGTTGGCTGCCATAAAATAGCCTGCCACGGCTGTCATCACGGTTTCCGGTAATTGCATGCCGCCATCGTCAAAGCTATAACGACCCGCTATAAAGCCCGACTCACGAAACGCATCAAAGGCGACTTTGACATCGTCCATCATGCTGACTTTTTGGCCATCGAATTGTGGCTCGTTTTTATCTGCCACATGGTTATGGGGCAAGAATAAATTGGTCGCGATTTTATTGGCGGTGTCTAATACCGCATCAAAGGTTTCGCGGCTGTGTTCTGCAAATTTCGGATGCTTGGTTAAATGTTCAGTGCCCAATACATCATATAATTGGAACGGTAACTCAAAGTCATTGATAAGCGTATCTGCTGCCATAGTATTCTCGTTAACTCATTAAATTTGGTGATGCATTGATATTAAGCTAATTTATTGCCTTGCCGTATTGTCATTTATGACATAATTATGGTCAAATAAGACATATCCTCTAGCCTATGGTTAGTGAATTTCAAATTACGTATCGTGCAGCTGGTGAATATCAGCTATAAATTTGCGTAAACTTAAAGGAAGCGAACGCTTATGCCCTACTTCAAACCTTTTAAAGTCATCATTGTCGGCTTCGATGGCGTACTTGGCAGCGCTTTGACAGGAGCGTTAGATTTATTTTCATTTACTGGCGTCAGCTGGCAGCGATTTTTGGATGAGGAAGTAGAGCCTAGATTTAATGTGCAGATTGCCAGTCTGGGCGGTGTAGATATTAGATGCAGCAACCGCTTAATCATGCGAGCGCATTGCGATATTCAGGAAGTCACAGAGTGCGACTTACTATTAATCCCAACGATTGGCGATTCAATCGATAAAGTATTGAGTCAAAATAGCGATTTAATTCCACACATCAAGCGACTGGCGAATACCAAAGCGGATATCGCTAGTAATTGTAGCGGCGCGTTCTTTTTAGCAAAAGCAGGCTTGCTCGATGGCAAAGTAGCGACCACTCATTGGGGCTATGCCAGTAAGTTTAAGACAGATTTTCCATTGGTTGATTTACAAGAAAACCAATTTGTCACTCACTCAAAAAGCCAGTCAAAAGACCAATCTGGCAATATATTCTGTGCAGCAGGTGGAAGCGCCTTTTATGATTTGGGATTGTTATTAATCGAGCGTTATTGCGGGCGCGAGATTTCTACCCAAGTGGCAAAAACCCAGATTATTGATAGTAAAAGAGGCAATCAAAACAGCTATACCAATGTGACGTTGCATAAACCACATTCAGATCAGCTGGTTAAGCAGGTACAAGAATTTATCGAAGAGAATTTTAGGCAAGCTATGCAGGTGAGCAATTTGGCTGCTATGGTGAATATCACCCCGCGCACCTTAAATAGACGCTTTCAATCCTGCGTTGCTATGCGGCCGATTGAGTATATTCAAGCGGTGAGAATTGAGCAGGCAAAGCGTTTGTTAGAATTAGGAGATGTGACGATTAAATCACTAGCGGAGCAAGTCGGCTACGATGATATTTCATCATTTACTCGGTTATTTAAACGAGCTACTGAGCTGACGCCAAAAGAATATCAGGATAAATTTTCACGCTTGGCGATTTAGAACTTTTAAGACTTAGCTTATATTTTATTGCTATTTCTTATGAGGTTTTTCTGATAGCTAAACGGATTACCACAAGCCTTCGACATGAATGGCATCTGCTTTAATCGTTGGATAACCACTAAATGCTAACTGATAGCCACCGAAGTTATTGGTGCTAATCTGACACGTCGCACCTAATGGAAAACTGTGTTTTTGTCCAATATGACCAAAGCGCATACCACTATAAATCGGCAATCCTGTCAGCTTATGCAATTGACGAATTACAGTAGCGACATCATAACGCTTGTCATAACTGTCCTCACCGCTACTTGATAACGCGCCAAATACAATCGCTTGCTGATTCTTAAACACCCCTGCCAAATACAAATCATATAGCATGCGCTCAATACGATAGGCTTGCTCGCCGACATCTTCTAAAAATACGATACCGCCAGTGATCCGTGGCAAATACTCACTGCCTGCCAGCGCTGACACCACGCTTAGATTGCCACCCCACATAGTGCCCGTTATCGTTTTTGGCTCAGAGCTTGCCAAGATACTCGGTAAATTTGGGCTGGTTAAAGACGCATCTGGTATATTAATAGTCAGATTTGGATTGGTTAATGCTTCCGCAAATTGTCGACAGCTGACTTGGTCGGGTTTGGTTTTGCCAAACTCACTATAAAGCATCGGGGCAGCAAGCGAGCTCATGCCTCCTTTTGCCAGTAGCGCACACTGAATCGCGGTCACATCACTAAAGCCCGCCAGTATCGTGCCACGCTCCTTCATAATACGACCAAGCGTCGACCAATCCACCATCGGCAATAAACGCACAGCACCATAGCCACCGCGTACACCAAGTAGCAGTTTCGGTGCTGCGATCGCACCCGTAGCGATGTTTTGCAAATCACTCGCGCGCTGCGAATCCGTACCTGCAAAGCGCAAATACTGCCGTTTGGTAATCGCAGGATTATCCACTTTAAAGCCCGCGCAAGCCAAACGATCTAGTGCCAATTCATTACGCTCATCACTACCACCAACGTTGGAGCTGGCAAAAAGCCGCGTCTCTATACTTGGCGTAATACAGCGGGTATTCGATTGCAATATTTCGGGCGCTGCTTCTTGTGATGTCAGGCTCTCATTCATCAATGCCGTTGGTAAGTCGTCTTTAGTAAGCTGCGTACCGGCATCTTGTTGGATAGCGTTTGCAGCCAGCGCCTGAGTGATGCTTTGGGTTACTAATAATCCTGCCCCGGCACTGATACCGACTTGACGTAAAAACTGGCGACGATTCAAGCCAGACGTCGTGTCATTCGCTGTATGAGCATCTTTACTTTTAGCATTTTTTAATAACTGACTCTTGGAAACCATCGCTCGCTGCTACCTTATCGTTTTTTATTTTAATCTACTTTTGAATCATCTTTATCTTTGCAATCTATTTGCTTAGACATCACAGCTGCGTATTGTAAACGGTTTGCAAGTGAAAATAGTTGCCTAACCCTTGCCCATATTTACTTTTTCGCTACTTATACACTAAAAAACTAACCCAATTAAGCCTATCAATAATACGCAATATTGGCGCATGCCACGACTTTGTTGTAGTATGAAGACATCACATAAAGACATCAATTGCGCTTAAATAAGGATAATAATAATGGCTGACAAAGCGACTGATAAGCAGGAAAAAGATGACATCTTAGATGCCGATTTAGAGTACCTCATTCATGAGGAAGAAAAACTGCAAGAAAAGCTAAAAGATAGCAGCCATCTTGAGCGTTTTGCCAAAGATTTGATGCTATTTATGAGCTTGATTAAAGATTATTACAAAGGCAATTATCGCGATATTCCCTACAAAACCATTTCAGCGGGCGTCGTCGGGCTGCTTTATACTCTCAACCCGATTGATATTATCCCAGATTTTATCCCTTTTATCGGGCATATCGACGATGCGCTGGTACTCACCTTTTGCTTAAAACTTATCGAAAAGGATTTACAGAAATATCAAACGTGGAAGCAAAGCCAAACAGCGGTTAAAACTGCCACCAACTTAAAGAAAAAGAATTAACTGCTGACAAGCTATGCTATTGAAAAGATAAATGAGAAAAAGCCACGACCGATAATCCATTTATCAGCCTTGGCTTTTTATTAACCGCTAGCAATTTATCTATACGGGTTAATCTGGCACTTCATAATTGGCTTTTTCTGGATTCAGACCAAATGAATACACAAAGGTAGCAACCAAGCTATTCACAATAATAAAAGGCAAGTCAACGGCAACGTGTCCAAGCAAATAGCGACCGATAAGCCATGAAATAATCAGCATAATAATAAAAAATCCGCCAAGATAGGCTAAGATTGCTGGATGCTTAAGGTTATAAGGCTGCTCAGGTTTTGGCTGTTTATCTAGAATATAGGTTCTGACTGCCCAACCCGCCGCATAAGAAAATCCGCCTAACACCACATAACTAAAAAAATTCATATTGCCTGACTCTAATGACGTATTTGTTGATTACAGAAAGCTTTAATGGTTTATAAATAGCTATGTTCGCTTATTATCATACCCGATAATGAGCTATTTATATAAAGGGTTGTCTATAGTTTTACTGGCTGCTCTCATTCACATTATCAATCACAATGTTTGAATGAGGATTGGCTAAAATATCCGTATTGACCTCGTCACACTCGACACGGTAAATGGTATTGGCACCGCGATAAATGTAGGATAAATACTCACTATCAAGTAGCGGATCGATATTGGCATAGACAGGCTTCACATGCGCCAGTACCAACACTCTGTCTGGACGCCCAATGACCGCATCGACATTGTCAGGGTCAATAGAGAAATACGTGGGTATGTCGCTATTTGCAATCACCTCTAACGGCTCAGCATCATCCCAAACGCGCTTAGCGCTTGCCGGCTCTTTCATCTGCATCACCCACGCGCCGCCCTGTTGGCTGACTTTTATCTGTGCAGGCTCGTCATGACTGACGGTATAGCAGCCTTCAAATATGGATAAATCCGCTGCCGTCTGCATCTGTTTAGTATCAGCTGGCGTATTGCTATCATTGCAAGCACTTAAAAACAGTGCGCTACTGACTGTGATAGCGACCATCAAGGGCGGCCATTTTTTATAAAAAACGTTTGGGCGTACGGACATCATAGGGTTATCCTGCATTTGCATATAAAAAGCTGATATTGAGCGTCTAACTGTTAAAAATAATCAAAAGAAAACAATCAAATCGTGCCATCGCACTACAATCGCAGCCATTTTAACAGAAAACCACCGCGTTATTATTATCATCACTACTATCATCTGTGCTTTTACGATTTTGTGCATGCCAGCTGCCCATAGCTGGGATAGATTTGCTATACTCAAACCTAAAATATATCGTGCTAGCTGGTGTAAAAATAGCACTACCGAAACCGCCCTGCTCCACGTTTACCATTTATTAGGTCAATACGCTTTTATGTCAGACACTTCTACTTCAGCGCAGTCATTTAATATTAATAACGCCATAAATCCGTTGGCCGCAAAACCCAATACGACAGTTGCTTATACCGATGGTGCTTGTAAAGGCAATCCGGGTGCTGGCGGCTGGGGCGCGCACCTGATATTTAGCGATGGTTGTACGCAGGATTTATATGGTGGTGATAAAGAAACGACCAATAATCGCATGGAGCTGATGGGCGCGATACAAGCACTGACCCACAGTCCGCATGAGCACAACCTTGAGATTTGGACAGACTCAAGCTATGTCAAAAAAGGCATTACCGAATGGATTGAGGGTTGGAAAAAAAGAGGTTGGAAAACGGCAAGTAAAAAGCCCGTCGCCAACCAAGACCTTTGGCAGCGACTAGATGAGCTCTGCCAGCAGCGTGATGTTGATTGGCATTGGGTTAAGGGTCACGCCGGACACGCGGGCAACGAAAAAGCGGATGAGCTAGCAAATTTAGGCGTGACCTCTAACAGTGAAAGTGCTGCCCTAATCAACTCGCAAGAGACTGCTAAAAAAAAAGAGCAAATAGTGACCGATAATACCCAGAACGCTAGCGATGATTGGCTAAAATTTGATCCATTAGGTTTTGATATGATGGATGATGAGCTTGATGCAGAGTTATTAGACAGTCAAAACCATCATGATACGATGATAACTACAGATGCTTTAGCTGCAGAAAATAGCAATGAGCACCATGCTACCAAACCAATAAGCGATACAGTGATGCCAGACACCAGCACAAATAACCAAATAGCAGCTATAGCAACTGACATAACAGCTGATATAGAGACCAGTAGCGAAGCCGATACGCCAAAATTTGATGGTGATACTAGCCGTGCCAACCCGTATTTTATACCGCTGCTGCCAAAGCCCATCCATCGTCATGAATCTGACCGCCAGCTTATTATGGATACCGAGACCACAGGTCTTGACCCAATGAAGGGTGACCGTATTATTGAAGTCGGTATTGTAGAGATGGTCGGGCGTAAATTTACCGGTGAAAAGCTCCACGTCTATATCAACCCGCAGCGCGGTATGGATGAAGAAGTTATCCGCATTCATGGTATCTCTGAGGCGTTTTTAACCGATAAACCAACCTTTGATCAAGTCGCTCAGGCGCTGTATGACTTTATGGACGGTGCCGAAATCATCGCTCATAACGCCACCTTTGATATGAACTTCTTAAATATGGAGTTCGCCAAAGTTGGCATGCATGACTTTGCAGAGCGCGTCCAAGTGACCGACTCGCTGGTGATGGCCAAGCAGCAATATCCGGGGCAAAAAAACACTCTAGATGCCCTCGTGCGCCGCCTAGATGTCGGTAAGCAAGACCGTACTTTCCACGGGGCATTACTTGACTCAGAGATTTTAGCTGAAGTTTATTTGGCAATGACCGGCGGACAAGTCACCCTTGCTATCGAGGACGACACCCAAGCCGATGGCGGACATACCGCCCATGCAAGCTTTGCTAATTTGGCCTCTTTATTACTAGAGTCCAGTAGCAATGAGAGCGCCAATCAAAGCTGGTACGCGGCGCTTGCAGAGGATTATCCTGCGCTTAAAGATAAAATGTAGCCGTTATAACCCCCATCATTAAAATCGCTTTTTTTATTAAAATAACCTCTTATACTGGCGGTTAAGTAAGTTAGTCTTGATTATTATGACAATAAGCGTTAAAACCTTATTGATATTATTTTTAATTGATCATAAACCATTGCTATTTTCATCAGTACGTCATGGAAAAAAACAACTATGAACCATTCTACGCAAATGAAATTAACCGCCCCAACCTTGAGTGTGACTGATTTTAACCTGCCATCACTGCATTTATTGCACGATGAAATTAAAGTCATATTAAAAGATACTGAGATTCATTTGGGCGAATTTAATGATGATAATAGCCAAGCGCCTTTATTATTAGATTCTATTATTGTGTTAAAACAGCTGTCTTGTATTTTTGAGCTGATTGCTCTGGCAGGTGCAGAGGCGCTCAACACCGCTATCGCGCATGGTTTACAGCAGCTTTATGATAGCGGTGATAATAGCGATACGGCTTTGATTATGGACTTATCAGAAGCCATTATGACGCTTGATCGTTATATTGAGTTTGTCTTATTGACTGAGTCAGTAGAGCCGACTTTACTACTGCCTATTATTAATAAGCTCAATGCTCACGGGCAAGAAGCACCAATCGCCGCTGATTATTTTTCAACCTTTGGTAGCAGCAGCGTCAGCATTGCCAACCCTGAAAACAATTTTCAACCGCTGCACGAGCTCAATCTTGATAGCGAATTACTGACTTACGCTTATCGTAGTGGACTTGGGGTTGCGTTGTTAAATCAAGACGGCAACGTGAGCGACGATGAGCAGAAAAAACTCGATGCCATGTCAGCAGCTTGTGCTTTGATAGCTGCAAACTCTAACCGTTTGTTTTGGCAGGCAGCAACTGCCGCTGTGGCGGATATTGCCAGCATTTTACCGCTGAACTTAAGCCAAAAACACACGCTTATTTACTTAGAGCAGCAGTTCCAAAGCTATCTGCCCGTAATGGACACACGCTTTGCAGACTTAGTCAGCTTTGCTTGCCAGCGCGATACGGCAGAGGCCAAAATTCTACGTGAACAATATGCTGCCAATCAGTTAGAGACGCCGCAACTTGAGCAAATGGCGCGCTTCTTATTTGGTCCTAATCGTGCTTTGACGGACACTTTAAACACCATTATTCAAGCACAAATCAATAATATCAAAGAGAATGTCGATAGCTACGCACGCGGTGATTCTATCAATCCTGTCGATATGCAAACCTCGCAAATCACTGAGCAGCTGACCGAGCTGAGTTCAGCATTCCGATTGTTAGGCTTAGCAAATGCTGCAAACAGTTTGAGTACCGCAGCGGAGGCAGTGAGCAAATGGCGCGCGCCTACGCCAGAAGATTTTGACCATTTATTATTGGCATTGATGCACGCTGAAAATGCCACTATCGCCATGGCAGAAATGCACACCCCAGGGGCTATTTATTTACCTTTGAACAATCCGCATATCTCATTACATCAGCTAAATACCGCCTATGATACGCTGATACAAGAGAGCCGTACCGCCATTGCCAGTGCCGAACAAGCCATCAATGACTATTTGGCTGAACCTGAGCGTGATATCCTTAATATTCAAAATATTCCTGAAATGCTGCGTCAAGTGTCAGGTGCGGTGCGGTTTTTACAATTGCCAACCCCTGCTAGCATGCTCGGCCAATTAGCGAGTTATTTGCAGCAGCGTATTGATAGTGGCGCACGGATTGATGATGGTACCTTGGCTTATATCGCCGATGTCATCATGGCCGTTGACCATCATTTAGATGGCTTTGAGAACAATCGTCCCGTGAGTAAACAGGCGCTAGATATCGGGCAACAAAGCTTAAGCCAGTTGCTTGCTGCCTAATAGCTAGTTTATTTACTTACTGAGTTATCATTTAACTGTCCACTTTAAACAGACTCATATCGATACGGATATGAGTCTGTCTTTGATTGTTTGGAAACTTATCCTATGACCCACGCCTTTATACTTCGTGACGAGACGGTTTTATGTCGTCAAACGCCCAATGGCTGGTGGCCTGTACAGGTTCAGTTACCAGATTCGGTTAATGATACAGCGTTAAACACTCATGACATTCATGACATCCATAACATTCAGCCAGCTTATCAAGTTGGACGAGTCACGCTCCTTGAAAGCTTAGCGCCGACTCATTGGTTACCTAATAACGATATAAAAAGCAGCACGCTCAGCATTGATAGTGCAGATAGCGCTAGTTTGGCTGATTTTGAAACCGATACTGCCAATACTTTTACATCACAAGCGGCCATTGCCATTACTTATGACTATGCCATAGCCCATCATATTGACTTACCTAGAATTTTAGAAGGTCATGATTTAGAAAGCAACGCTCTAAAGAATAACGATTTAACAAGTAATAGCGACGAGAAAATTAGTCCAGACACCGATACTTGCGCTTTTATTGCGTATCGTCTACTTATCACGCAGCTGCCATTCGCGTTATCTGACCAACTTAGCCAAGCCATACAGTTATTACGTTGGCAAGCAGATACGCAGTTTTGTAGTCGCTGTGCCGCTCCCGTGGTACATGCCGCAAGCGCTGAGCGTGCGATGGTCTGCCAAGTTTGCCGCTTACGCCAGTATCCACGTGTGCAGCCGTGCGTTATTACCGCCATTACCCGACCGAATCCGCAAACGGGTGCAATGCAAATATTATTGGCGCACCATCACCGTTATGGGCAGCAAAAAACGCCTCAGCAAGCGCTACAATATGGTTTGATTGCCGGTTTTGTAGAAGTCGGTGAAAGCTTAGAGCATGCGGTGGTACGCGAAGTGGCAGAAGAGGTGAATATCAGCCTCAAAGATATTCGCTATGTCAGCAGTCAACCTTGGCCGTTTCCGTCTAATTTAATGCTTGGTTTTCGAGCCTCTCATGCTGGTGGTGACATCGTCATACAAGAAGATGAGCTGTCACATGCAGATTTTTTTGATCTGTCAGATTTACCGAAAATACCGTCAAAAGGCAGCATTGCTTATGCGCTGATTGCCCAAATTGCTCATGAACAAGGCATCTCACTTTAATGGATATTTAATTCATAAGGGCAAGATGTCTTTTTATAAATATAGATGTTCTTAATAAATATCGCTATTACCCTATTTATTTTAATATCAGCATCTAGCATTGATATAAAGGTTTTACATTAAATGCAAAGCACCATGAATAAAAACAGCAGTCATATCCGTCTCACCAATCTACCTATCTTGTTCGATAGCTTGAACATAGAGAGCTTGCCGGCCGCCACCCAAGCAAAGATTGCGCGCATTGACGCCTGCTTGCCGCAAACCCAATGCGGACTTTGCGACCATGCTGATGGCTGCTTACCGTATGCGGTGGCGATTGTTATCGACAATGAGCCTTATAATAAATGTGTGCCCGGCGGTCAGCCTGTGACCGATGCGATTGCACAAATCATCAATCAAGATAGCAGCGATATACAACCATTTAGCGCTGAGCCGTCAAAATGGCCGATAGATGTAAGCTCACAGCGTCCAGTAGAAGTGCGCGCGGTGATTCGAGAAGATGATTGTATCGGCTGTACCAAATGCATCCCTGCCTGCCCTGTTGATGCCATCGTCGGGACTGGCAAGCATATGCATACTATTTTTACGGATTTATGCACAGGCTGTGAGCTATGTATCGCGCCCTGCCCGGTTGATTGCATTGACTTGGTCACCGTTGAGCGTACCCTATCAACAGCTGAGCGCACGCTTGAACAAGAGGATTTGCGCCAGCGTTATCATACCCATCTAAGACGCGTCAGTGAGCAATTGGCGGATAGCAGCAATAGTAAACCTGTGGTTAGCATGGTGGAGGCAAAACTGAATAATGCCGCCAGTCAATCGTTGAATATCAGTGAAGCACAAGCAAAAAATACCATTGCAGCGGCAAAGCTACGCAGTAAAATTAAGAAGTTAGAAAAGCAGCTTAGCGTACGGCCTAATGAGAGCAAACAAGCAGAGCTTAATGAATTAAAAGCTGAGCTTACACAACTTTAATAGCCAATATCTACTCCTGACTAACCAATGAAAAAAATAATGGTAACAATACCATGAGTAAAACCGTTAAACATAAAACTGCTGATACCCCGCCATCGAGGCGGATGCCCAATCGTGATGTGCGTCCGTTTTTTGAGAAGTTGGCTGCGACGATTGATGAGCCAGTAACTGAGCTCAATTATAGCAGTAACTTTGAGCTGCTTATCGCGGTCATATTATCGGCGCAGGCAACCGACGTCAGCGTCAATATTGCCACCAATCAGCTTTATCCGGTAGCGAATACGCCTGAGTCCATTTTGGCATTAGGCGAAGAAGGACTGAAAGCGTATATTAAGAATATTGGCTTATTTAATGCCAAAGCCAAAAACGTCATTAAAACCTGCCGCGACTTGATTGAGAAGTTTGATAGCACCGTCCCTGATAACCGTAAAGACTTAGAGTCTCTAGCGGGTGTCGGGCGGAAGACGGCGAATGTGGTCTTAAATACCGCCTTTGGGCAGCCGACGATGGCGGTCGATACCCATATCTTTCGCGTCGGCAACCGTACGGGACTTGCCACGGGTAAAAATGTCTTAATCGTTGAGAAAAAACTGCTCGAACGTATCCCCGATGACTTTATCGTTGATGCTCACCATTATTTGATTTTGCATGGGCGCTATACTTGTCAAGCTCGTACCCCAAAATGTGGCGCTTGTCCTGTTTATGAAGAATGTATGTTTAAGGATAAAGCGGCATTTTTAGAGCTTTAAAGGCTTTGAGAACCTTAAAAACTTTCAAATATCTCCTTTCTAAATACTTCGGCTTAATACTTTAATTTAAGGAATCAGAATGCAGACCCTGACCGCACTCGTATTTGACGACTTTGAAACTTTAGACTTATTTGGGCCTATTGAGCTATTTGGTAGCTTACCTAACGATTTTCGCATTCAGTTTGCGTCAATGAAAGGTGGTATCATTCATAACCATCATGGTGTTGCCTTACAAACTGTCGCAGTAGCAGAGTTAGCCCAGCAAACGAATATATTATTGGTCGTCGGCGGTAAAGGTACACGTCCACTGATTAATGATAGTAAGTTTTTGCAGACCCTGACTACGCTCGCTGATAACGCCGACTGGGTGCTTAGCGTCTGTACGGGTAGTGCTTTATTGGCGAAGGCAGGTATTTTAGACCATAAACGAGCCACGTCAAATAAGCGTGCTTGGCAATGGGTAACCGAACAATCAGATCAGGTTGATTGGATAAAGCAGGCGCGCTGGGTGGTAGATGGCAAGTTTTATACTTCTTCAGGTGTCACGGCTGGCATGGATATGGCGCTTGGTTTTATTGCTGATAGACAAGGTCGCGATAGCGCAAAAGAAGTCGCTGACTATACAGAATACCGCTGGCAAGAAGACAGCCGCCTCGATGATTTCTACAATTGTTAGCCGTCATGGCTGACACTAGAGTTTTACCTCGATTCACGGTAAAATATCATAATTTTTTGATTCACTTTTACCTTCTATTTTCCGTTAACATTTAATAATGACTGATTTTATATATTACAGTCCCTGCAATTAAGCGATCCCACTATGCGCGAATATAATTTATTTACCTCAGAGTCTGTGAGCGAAGGCCATCCAGATAAAATGGCTGACCAAATCTCAGATGCTATCCTTGATGCCATTTTACGCCAAGATTTACATGCCCGTGTGGCGTGTGAAACGCTGGTTAAGACAGGCGCGGTCATACTAGCAGGCGAAGTCACCACGACTGCCAATATCGACGTTGAACGTATCGTCCGTGATACAGTAAATGGCATCGGTTATCATCACTCAGACTTGGGCTTTGATGGCGAGACCTGTGCCGTTATTAATATGCTGGGTAAGCAATCTCCTGAAATTGCTCAAGGTGTCGATCGTAGCGATCCTGAAGAACAAGGTGCCGGCGACCAAGGCTTAATGTTTGGTTATGCCAGCAATGAGACCGAAGTATTGATGCCAGCGCCTATCGAATATGCCCATCGCTTGATGGAGCGTCAATCTGAGCTGCGCCGCGGCGGTGAGCTGCCTTGGTTACGTCCCGATGCCAAAGCCCAAGTTACCCTCAAATATGACGGTAATAAACCGGTTGCCATTGACGCCGTGGTTTTATCAACGCAGCATGATCCAAGCATCTCGCAAGCAGACCTGCAAGAAGCGGTAATGGAATCTATTATTAAGCAAGTATTGCCAGCAGAGTTATTGCATGCCGGTACGCGCTACCATATCAATCCAACGGGCAAATTTGTCATTGGTGGCCCTGTCGGTGATGCTGGTCTTACCGGTCGTAAAATTATCGTTGATACTTACGGCGGTATGGCGCGTCATGGTGGCGGTGCATTTAGTGGTAAAGATCCTTCAAAAGTCGATCGCAGCGCTGCCTATGCAGTACGTTATGTGGCCAAAAACATCGTCGCTGCCGGTATCGCAGATCGCTGTGAGTTACAAGTGAGCTATGCGATTGGGGTTGCTGAACCGACTTCGATTTCAATTAACACTTTTGGTACTAACAAAATCAGCAACGATGAAATCATTAGCTTGATTCGTAAGCATTTTGACCTACGTCCTTATGGTATTACGCGTATGCTGAACTTATTGCAGCCGATGTACCAGCAAACGGCAACCTTTGGTCACTTCGGTCGCCAAGGTTCTGAAACCGCCTTTACGTGGGAAAGAACTGACAAAGCGGAAATCTTAAAAGCAGATGCAGGTTTATAAGCCTAACGTTAGACAGTTTACTATCTTATCCATTTTTTAGATTTATCCAGTCTTTATCCTTTTTAAGTTTAAAGACTGGCGTGATATATTTAAATTTACTTACCCTTATTAGGAGTCGCTTATGTCTCAAGACAATATGCCAAACAATGCCCAAAATGATGATATTGATGCCGCTCTTGAAATCACCCCTGAGATGCAAGCGTTTTATCAGCGTGCCGATGCGATTATTGGTGTGGCAAACAGTCAACTAGGTCCTGAAGCGCATTCAGGTCAAGTAGGCGCGTCACTGCTTTATGCGGCGGCACGTTATAGTGCGTCAGTTGCCTCGATTGGCTTTGTAAAGGGTGATGATTTCGCCAAAGAAAAAGACGATATCGTTGAGTTTTATACCAAACAATATCGCCAAATGCTGAGCGACAACTTGACCGACTACGCACAGAATTTTGATAAGTACGTGCAGCTTAATAAAGATGATAAACCTGCGCAGTAAGCTATATAAAATATGATTGCAGAATTTTATTAAGAAGTAACATAAATAACCCAAGCCTTATAAGCTTGGGTTTTTTTATCTGTTTTGCACTAGATGACTGAGCATAAATCCTTTACTATCAAATATCTTACGAGCAAATGTTCTATGATTAAATACTAACCATTGCATTGATGATAGACTTTTTTAACACAAACTTTTGATGCAAAATGAATAATTAAAAGCACGTATACATAAAATATAAGGATATTTATTATGAGCGCTCTATCTAAACCATGGCTATCTCTATTAAAGCCTTCTACCCTCGCCCTATCACTCACCATAACCTTGACGCTCGGCTTAGCGGGTTGTAACAATATCAGCACTAACTCTAACTCAAGCCCTATGCCTGATAACACAGCTATTCAGCCGCCCGCTTCTAATACCAGCCAACCTCCAAAAGGAATCGTTGCCCAGTGTCCAACCTTTGATCCCGAAAAAACCATGTGTACGGCGCAATACGATCCGGTCTGCGTAAAAACACAAGTGGGCTCAGTGATAAGCTATCGCACGGCGGGCAATGCCTGCTCAGCTTGTAGCACCCCTGAGGCAATCAGCTATGTAAAAGGCGAATGCTCATAATGAATGTCTAAAACAGTAACGCTGATTTTAAAAGCATATCGTTAAATACCTATCCTTCTCTAGACACGCATAAATTATTAAACGCCCATAAAAAATCCCAGTGTTAAGCTGGGATTTTTTATATTTTTACTGCGACTGTTTTTTAGCAAACCTGCTATGAACATTTGCTACATAGCTTTTAATTATAGCTATTACTCATCACTAGTCATCAGTCGGCTTTAGACTTGGTGGTCCGGTTAATAATTCCTCATCGCGGAACTCATTGGCTGAGTTATGCTCGGCAGATTCTTCAGTGATAAACCACTGCTGATTACGATAAAGTATCAATCTATCACGGCTCAAGCCCCGCAGTAATGAATACATCATAATGACAATGACCACGGCAAACGGAAAGCCCGAGACAATAGAGGCTGCTTGTAGCGCACCCAAACCGCCTGCGGCTAATAACACCGCCGCGATAACCCCTTCGGTACCTGCCCAGAATAAGCGCTGGATTTTTGGTGGATTGGTATCGCCGCCTGAGGTCAGCATATCAATCACAAAACTGGCAGAATCTGATGAGGTGACAAACCAAAGGACAATCATCACCACGATAAGCCCGTTCAGCGCTGCCGTCAGCGGATACGACTCCATCAACTTAAAGATAGCACTACCGGTATCCGCGCGCACTGCTTCAACCAGTCCAGGGCTTACCATATTTGGGTCAACCGCCGCCATCAGCTCCATATGCACTGCTGAACCACCAAAGGCAGTGAACCATAAAAACAAAATGGTAATAGGGATTAATAATACCCCTAAGATAAACTCACGAATGGTACGACCACGAGAAATACGGGCAACGAATACCCCAACGAATGGTGACCAACTAATCCACCACGCCCAGTAGAACACTGTCCATGATGACTGCCAGTTTGCTTCACCTTCATAAGATTCCGTCCATAGCCCAAGTGGAATTACTTGATGTAGGTAATTACCGATATTCTCAAAGAAGCTGTTAAAGATAAACTGGGTTGGACCCAAAATAATCACAAAGCTTAATAGCACAATGGTAAAGAAAATATTGATATCACTTAAACGCTTAATGCCTTTATCAAGTCCCATCAATAGTGACAATCCTGCCAGCATAGTGATAAAAGCAATCAAGATAATCTGCACGGTGATGTTATTTGGAATACCAAATAGACTCTCAAGCCCTGAGTTAATCTGTAGTACCCCAAGACCTAAAGTCGTAACCACACCAAACATGGTGCCAAATACCGCCAGCGTATCAACGATATGACCCATAGGGCCGTAGATTTTTTTGCCTAGTAACGGATATAAGGTTGAGCGAATGGCCAATGGCAAGCCGCGGCGATAATGAAAATACGCCAACGATAACGCCACCATGCCATAAATTGCCCAGACATGCAGACCATAATGCAAGAACGAGATGTTCATCGCTTGCTTAGCCGCGGCAATGCTTTCAGGCTCACCTAAGGGCGGTGCCATAAAGTGATATAGCGGCTCAGCCGTCCCCCAGTAGAGCAAGCCAATACCAATACCGGCCGAAAACAGCATGCCAATCCAAGAAACAATATTGTACTCTGGGGTCTCATTTTGGTGACCCAATCTAATATCGCCATAGCGGCTAAATATCAGATAGATACTCATCACCAACGTTAAGTTGACCACCATGATAAAAAACCAACCAAAGCGCATCGATACAAATGCCTTCGCTTGGCCAAACACTTCGCTTGCCAATTCATTAAAAAAGGCACCGAAGATAATAAATGCGAGGATTAAAATCGCTGAGGTTAAAAAAACAGGTTTACTTACCCGTGGAAAAGGGCCCAATCGGCCAACTTTAACGTGATCCATTCAGTCGTCTCAATTTTTTAGGACGCCAACCTTAACAAGATATTTACAAACTATCAAATCCGGTCAGTCATCTGTTAATGGGCAAAATTAAAAAATCCTAAGATAACGATGCATCTTAGGATTTTAAATGACAATTATTATATTGTTTATTTAGGTAAAATAAATATAAGCTAACTATATGATTCAACGTATAAAAATATCTTTGATACGGCGATATTCAGCCTATCAATCACCTTTCACAATTTTAGGCGGACCTTTTAATAGCTCTTCATCCACAAACTCATTGGCTGAATTATGGTCGGCTGACTCGTCAGTAATGTAACGCTGCTGGTTGCGATATAGGATAAGACGGTCGCGACTCATGCCACGTAATAGCGCATACATCATCACAAATATGACCAAAGCAAACGGCAATCCTGCCACGATGGCCGCCGCTTGTAATGCGCCTAATCCACCTGCCGCTAATAAAATTGCCGCAATCACGCCCTGCATAATGGCCCAAAATAAGCGTTGGATTTTGGGTGGATTGGTATCGCCACCAGCGGTCAACATATCGATGACAAAGCTGGCCGAATCTGAAGAGGTCACGAACCAAAGTACAATCATCACCACAATCAATAAGGTGATAGGTTTGGTAAGCGGATAGTATTCAACCAATTTAAAAATGGCACTACCGGTATCCGCTTGCACCGCGGCGACCAATCCTGGGCTGACCAAATCAGGGCTGATGGCGGCTAGCAGCTCCATCTGAATCGCAACGCCACCAAAAGTTGTAAACCAGAAAAATAAAATTGTCATCGGGATAAGCAGCACGCCAAATACAAACTCGCGAATGGTACGGCCACGGCTGATACGTGCAATAAATACGCCGACAAATGGTGACCAGCTGACCCACCATGCCCAATAAAATATCGTCCAAGCACTTTGCCAATCAGTGCCACTATAGGCTTCACTCCACGTTGATAACGTGACGATGTTTGCCAAATAGTTGCCAACATTTTCAATAAAGCTGTCAAAGATAAATAAGGTGGGACCCAAAATCACCATAAAGGCCAGTAGGATACCGGTCAGCCCCATATTAATATCACTAAGGCGCTTAATCCCTTTATCAAGACCTAGCATCAGCGAGCCACAAGCCAGTGAAGTTACGAAGGCAATGATAATAAACTGTACGGTCAAGGTATTAGGAATACCAAATAAACCCTCTAGACCCGAGTTAATCTGCATAACCCCAAGACCTAACGAGGTCACAACCCCAAACATCGTCCCGAATACCGCCAAGATATCGACGGTATGCCCCCATTTACCATAAATCTTTTGCCCGAGGATAGGATACAAGGTTGAGCGAATTGATAATGGCAGACCACGGCGGAAGTGAAAATAGGCTAACGACAGTGCCACGACGGTATAAATCGCCCATGCATGCAGCCCCCAATGCAAAAACGACAGATTCATCGCTTGCTTTGCTGCCTCTACAGTCTGTCCCTCACCAACGGGCGGTGCCATAAAGTGGTATAAGGGTTCCGCTGTGCCCCAATAGACCAATCCAATCCCGATGCCCGCCGAAAACAACATCCCAATCCATGAAAATAAGGTATATTGCGGTCGCTCTGTCTGTTTACCTAAGCGAATATCACCGTAGCGGCTGGCGGCAAGGTAAATACAAAACACCAGCGCCACGTTAAATAAGATGATAAATAACCAGCGGAATTTTTCGGCAATAAAGTCCTGTAAGAAGCTAAAAAGCGCTGCGGCAGTTTCAGTAAATAACGAGCCAAAAATGATGAAGCCGACAATTAAGATACCTGACGTGATAAATACAGGCTTATTTACCCTTGGAAATGGGCCGAGCTTACCTACTTTTACTTCGTTCATTCGCTAAAACCTCATATTTAAGAAAGGTCACCTTAACAAACTAACCTTTAATTATCAATTAACTACAAAATAAACTTGATAAAGATATTTTTTTGTAACAACTTGCTTGGCTATTTTAAATCTTGATTTGGACATTTTAAGCAATTATTCAGTTAGATTATTTAGCCAGCGATTGATGCAGGCCATTAGATAAATCACTAATTCGGCAATAATCGCAGCAGCCTACCTTTAGCGCCATCTTCTAATAACCATACTTGCCCATCGACGTTTAGGACACCACGAATACGCTCACCCATATCATAGCGATAGCGTTCTGCCGCTCCGTTATTTTTCTCAAAACTCACCACGATGAGCGCTTTTGATGATAAGCCACTGATCAGCGCATGGCCTTGCCACGCTGGAAAGTCATTATGTTTACCGGCGTGATAAATACTTATTGAAGAAGGTGATATGACGGGCGTCCAAGTAATTTTAGGCGCTGCAAAATCAGGGCGCGTATCGTGATCCGGAATATCGGTTCCTGTATAATTACGGCCATTTGAGACGATTGGCCAGCCATAGTTCTTACCTTTTTCAATAAGATTAAACTCATCACCGCCGCGTGGACCCATTTCATGCGCCCAAAGTCTGTCTTTGTCATCGAAAGCCATACCAAGTACATTACGATGACCCGTGGTCCAAAACTGGTCAGCGATATCATTATTTGTATTCATAAATGGATTATCGGCTGGCACTGAGCCATCAAGATTTAATCTGATAATTTTACCCAAATTCACGCTCATATCCTGCGCTGGGGTTTTTTCTTGGCGCTCGCCTGAGCTGATATATAAATACTGCCCGTCAGGTGAAAACAGTAAGCGATGACTATAATGCCCCTGCCCTTTTACTTTTGGAAATTGCTCCCAAATGGGCGTCATGGCTTGTAAGCTTGGGGCATCAGTATCTGACCCCGTCAATGTCGCTTTGATTACTTTTGCACCAAATTTATTATTATCAGCGCCCTTGCCTGCTTCAACGTAGCTAAGATATATATTATTAGAGGTAGCAAAATCTGGCGCAAGGATAATATCGCCAAGTCCGCCCTGCCCGCCATAAGCGACTTTCGGTATCCCACTGACTGTTGTTTTCGCACCTGTTGCTGTATCAACAATCAATAACTCGCCTGTCTTTTGGGTTACAAGCAGTTTGGCTGCTTTATTATTGACGGTAGGCAACGCGGTCATTGCCCAAGGTTCATTAAAGGCGGTCACTGCTTTCGTTGCAAAGCTAGGTTTTTCCATACTTGCTATGGATGCATCGATAGGGGCTTGCCCTTCTTTATACTCGGTCAGATCTTTGTTGGTATTGACGGCTGAAGGATTGGAGCACGCAGAGACACTAAACAGCAGTGCGGTAAGAATCAACGGTAATGTTATTAGCGTATTTGTCTGTTTTTTATTGTTTATCATCCTGATGTCATCTCCCTTAATTTTGTTGCATTCTTATTTGCACTATAATTATTTATACCATAGTCAAAGTACGGGCGAAGTATAACAACGGTAAAATAATACTTGCAACAAACGCAAAAACCCCTTACCCACCCATATAAAGTATAGGCAAGTAAGGGGTTTTTTTAAAGCATAACCGTCATTTAGCGACAGTCATTTAGCGTTTGCTATTAGCTCATTCTAAGCTTATCAAAGGTCAATTTATCATCGGCGCTCACATCGACTTTGATGATATCACCGGCGACAAAATCACCCGCCAGCAGTTTCAATGACAATGGGTTTTCGATCTCTTGTTGGATAGCACGTTTTAGTGGACGCGCACCATACACAGGATCGTAACCAACTGCCACCAGCTTGTTCATCGCATCGGCTGATAGCTCGATATCCAACTCACGCTCATGCAAGCGCTGACGCAAGCGATCCAACTGAATCGCCGCAATACCTGACATCTGCGACATACCGAGCGGATGGAATACTACGATTTCATCGATACGGTTGACAAACTCTGGGCGGAAATGCTGCCCAACTGACTCCATCACCTCAGCTTTGATATCCTCATAGCTTTCGCCGACCATCTCTTGGATCTTATGCGAGCCCAAGTTACTGGTCATAATGATGACGGTGTTTTTAAAATCAACCACGCGACCTTGTGAATCCGTTAAGCGACCATCGTCCAATACTTGCAGTAAGATATTGAACACATCAGGATGCGCTTTTTCCACTTCATCAAACAAAATCACACTATAAGGCTTACGGCGTACCGCTTCAGTTAATGCGCCACCTTCTTCATAACCAACATACCCTGGAGGCGCGCCTACCAAACGACTGACGCTATGCTTCTCCATATACTCACTCATGTCGATACGAACAATCGCATCCTCACTATCGAACAAGAAGTTCGCCAGTGACTTAGTCAGTTCAGTCTTACCGACCCCAGTAGGCCCTAAGAATAAGAACGATCCAGAAGGACGATTCGGATCAGACAAACCTGCACGGCTACGGCGTACCGCATTGGCGACTGCTTCGACCGCTTCATCTTGACCGATGACGCGCTCATGGAGTTTTTCTTCCATCGCTATCATCTTGTCACGCTCGCCTTGCATCATTTTGCTGACCGGAATACCTGTTGCAGCCGCCACGACTTCGGCGATTTCATTATCCGTGACCTTATTACGCAGCAGTTTGATACCACTATTTTCACCAGTCTGCTCTTTTTGCTCGGCCAAATCCGACTCATGGATACGGCGCTCTAGCTGCGGAATCGTCTCATACTGCAGCTTACTCATGGTCTCGTAATCGCCTTCACGGCTGGCTTTATCGTAAGCAATACGCGCTTTATCTAACTCGTCTTTTAGCTGCTGACTGCCTTTGACCAGTGCTTTTTCTGCTTGCCAAATCTCATTAAGATCAGCGTACTCTTTTTCAAGCTCTTCAATTTGTGCATCAAGCACTTTACGCTCTGCTTGCGCACCAGCGTCTTCTTCGTTTTTGAGCACTTCGCGCTGCATTTTTAACTGAATGAGACGGCTATCAAGTTTGCCAAGTGACTCAGGCTTGCTGTCCATCTCCATACGCAAACGACTTGCCGCTTCATCAATTAAATCAATCGCCTTATCTGGCAGCTTGCGATCAGTGATATAGCGATGGCTCATGCGCGCGGCAGCAATAATCGCGCTGTCTTGGATATCAACGCCGTGATGCAGCTCATAACGCTCTTTTAGACCACGCAAAATCGCAATGGTATCCTCGACCGTTGGCTCATCGACCAGCACCTTTTGGAAACGACGCTCAAGCGCGGCATCTTTTTCGATATACTGGCGATACTCATCGAGTGTCGTCGCACCAACGCAATGTAGCTCACCGCGGGCTAGTGCAGGCTTTAACATATTACCAGCGTCCATCGCGCCATCGGCTTTACCAGCACCGACCAAAGTATGCAACTCATCGATAAATAAGATGACATTGCCTTCTTGCTTTGATAAGTCGCTAAGTACCGCTTTGAGGCGCTCTTCGAACTCACCACGGAATTTTGCCCCCGCAATCAATGAGCCTAAATCTAACGACAATACTTCTTTGCGGCGTAGTCCTTCTGGTACATCACCATTGATAATTTTTTGTGCCAAACCCTCAATAATAGCCGTTTTACCAACACCCGGCTCACCAATCAGTACAGGGTTATTTTTGGTACGACGTGACAGCACTTGAATGGTACGGCGAATCTCTTCATCACGGCCAATCACCGGATCAAGCTTACCAAGCTCCGCCTGTTCGGTCAGGTTAATGGTATATTTATTCAACGCATCACGCTGATCTTCCGCATTTTGATTGTTCACCGTTTCATCACCGCGCAATTGCTCAATGACCGCTTTTAACTTACTTGCCGTTACGCCAGCGCTTTCAAATATCTTTTTGGTGTCACCTTGTTCAGCAAGTGCCAACATCACCCATTCAGTGGCGATAAAATCATCACCTTCTTTTTGTGCTTGACGATCTGCCAAGTTCAAAATTTTGACTGAGTTTGGGTTTAAATTAACGTCGCCGGTTGGCTCGCTAATCGTTGCTTGATTGTCGAGCGCCTTTGCCACACCATTTTTTAGCGCAGGAATAGACGCACCCGCTTGCTGGCAAATAGACAAGTTAGACTCATCTTGCAGCAATACGGCAAGCAAATGCACAGGATCGATACCTGTATGGTCGCGTCCTAAAGCCAGACTTTGGGCTTCTTGAATGGCAGATTGCAACTTTTGGGTAAACTTCTCGAATCTCATATTTGTTTCCTCTTATAATTAATAATATTTTATATCTGATAGTAGCTGCGGCTTTTTATAAGTATTAAGATGCCGTAAGCTTTTCGTTGTTATCTATATCGGGTTTGTTAAGTATTATTTCAATGTAAATTTAACTTTTATCAATAATATTTAGTAGCTTATGAGCGTCAGTTGCTTTCAATTAAATAGACCATACAAAACACTAATATATCACCTTATCAATATAAACCTTACTTATAACAATGATATGACGATAAAGCATTAATAGGCACATTTATGGGAGATTTCAAGGGAAGATAGAAAAGAAAAAATAGGAAGTTTGGGATTTTTCAGAAAGAAAGAGATGAGTATGTTAAGAGTATGAATAAATTATCGAAAAAACCTTAAATGAGTGATTTAGAAATATCTATAAAAGTAGAAAGTACGTTAAATTAGAGCTGAATAAACGTACGTTAACAAGGTGTTTATTCCACAATTTCGATAGGTGTACCAATCTCTACAGCCGCCATGATTTCATCCATCTCATTATCGGTCACGGCAATACAGCCATCGGTCCAATCACGTTGCTGATTTATCGCTGCTAAATGCCCAAAACCGTTTTTCTGCCCATGAATCATAATATCCCCGCCAGGACTAAAGCCTCGTGATTTGGCACGGGCTTTATCCGCCACATTAGGATAGCTTACGTGAATAGAGCGATAGAATTTGGATTTTTCATTTTTATAATCAAGTATATAAGAACCTGTCGGAGTACGTTTGTCACCTTGTTGCTGCTTATGACCGACAGGATTGCCGCCCAAGGCAATATGATAAGACTTAATAATTTCATTATCGCTTAGCAACTGCAGGGTACGAGCGGATTTATCGACAAAGACTTTATCAATCATAATGCTTTTAGGCATGGCTTGTTTGGTCTCTGAAACACCCTCAGCAGCAATGGCACTCGTGCTAGTAATGATAGCGAGGCTAAAACCTATGACGATAAATAACCAATGTGAATATTTACTATTTATATTGAAAAAAGACATAGCTTTTGCTTCTTAAAGGTAAGCGCTCATTGATAAAACCATCTTTGATAAGATAGCAAAAGACTATGCCAAGTTTGTGCAAGCTTTATGGATTAAGGGTAAATTTGCTGCACTCAAAATCTAAAATCACCTTACACCATGCGAATTGCGCCATCTAGGCGAATCACTTCACCATTTAGATAAGCATTATCAATGATATGTGTGACCAGTTTGGCAAACTCATTTGGATTGCCTAAACGCTTTGGATAAGGAACACCGGCCTCTAGCTGCTCGCGCGCTTTTTCAGGGATAGTCTCCATCATCGGTGTGGCAAAGACGCCAGGTGCAATGGTCATCACGCGAATACCATGACGCGCCAGCTCACGCGCCAGTGGCAAGGTCAGGCCAACGACGCCCGCTTTAGACGATGAATAGCTTGCTTGCCCTACTTGCCCATCAAAAGCAGCGATAGATGCCGTATTGATAATGACACCATTATCAGCATTCTTCTCTGCGTCGCTTTCTGTATTATTGCCGTTCGCCACGCGCTTAGCAATACTAGCCGCGACCAAACGAGCTACGTTAAAAGAGCCAACGAGATTGATATTAACCCCGCGACTAAAAGCATCAAGATCCGCTGGATTGTTTTCGCGATCGAGTAGCTTTTGTACGACAGCGATACCTGCACAGTTAATGGAACCTTGCAAACCGCCAAATTCTTTTTCCGCCAACTCAACAGCCGCTTGCACCTCATCACCACTGGTCACATCACAACGTGCAAAACGTACATTATCACCTAACTCATCAACCAAAGCTTGCCCAGTTGACTCGTTCAAATCAGCAATAACGACCTTGCCGCCTTGAGCCACGATAGCGCGAACCACTGACTCACCTAGACCTGATGCACCGCCAGTAACCAAAAAGCTGTGTTGTTCAATTTGCATAATTATTCCTTTAATGGATGTTTTATTACTATTCTTATAGGCTAACTATTTTATTATTTTCAAATACTGTTAAGACTTCGAAGTATTTATGCAGCAGACAAGCTGCGCAACAAAAAGCGCTGGATTTTACCGCTTGGCGTTTTTGGTAACGCATCGACAAATTCAACCTCACGCGGATAGGCATGAGTTGAAAGACGTCTGCGGACCAAGTCTTGAATCTCTTTAGCAATCTCATCTGTCCCTTTGATGCCATCTTTTAGCACCACATAAGACTTAATCGTATGACCGCGCACTTCATCTGGCACGCCAACGGCGGCGGATTCTGCGACTGCCTCATGCTCAAGCACGGTGTTTTCCACATCCGTAGGCCCTACGCGGTAGCCTGCCGTAATGATAATGTCATCATCACGTCCAGAAAACCAATAGCTGCCATCGCTATGGCGCTCGACCACATCGCCGGTTAAATAGTAATCTTCAGCAAAGGCGTCTTTCTCATTCCAACTATAACCGCGGAAATAAAACGCCGGCGATTGACTGACGACCACTGCCAACTGTCCTTGCTCACCATCAGGCAATATGTTCATGTCATCATCTAATACGACCAATGTATGCCCCGGTAACGCCATGCCCATCGAGCCTACTGGACATTCATGAGCTAATGCATGGTGCTCGCAGCAGGTCATGCCCGTTTCGGTCTGCCCGTACTGATCGCACACTTTGCAGTTTAGATAAGTTTCCACCCAGTTGACGACTTCGGTATTCAAGGTTTCGCCTGCTGAATTGGCACAGCGTAGTAATAGCTTGGCATTGGCATCATTGTGAGCTTCTTCAAACACGCCACTCGATTTCATCATCCGAAAGGCGGTCGGTGAAGATGCCAAATTGGTAATCTTATGACGGACCATAAAGTCGCGGGTATTGGCAGCGTCAAAGCCTGCTTCATTAAAATAGGTGGTGACACCCATCAGCAAAGGACCCGTAATCGCGTAATATAATCCATATGCCCAGCCGGGATCGGCCATGTTCCAGTAGTTATCATCGGCGCGCAAGTCAATCGCATAGCGCATATATAGATAAAAAGCTGAGAGCGCGCTTAATGGCACACTAACGCCTTTTGATTTACCTACCGTACCTGAGGTAAACATTTGCAAAAACGGCGCATCCTCATCTAACAAAACAGCCTCTACCGTTTGCGGCTGGGTCGCCATCATCTGAGCATAATTATCATCAGACCATTTGCTTTCATTATCAGCTTGCGCATTATTCTTACTGCCAACCATGACCATTTTGGTTTGTTCAGCTAAGTCTTCAAACTTGCCGCGATTTTCCTGATTGGTAAAAACCACTTTGGTATTGGCTTTATCCATACGGTATTTAATCGAATCATAACCAAAGGCGGTGAATAATGGTTGATAAACCGCCCCAATCCGCCAAGTTGCCAATACAATCGTGAGCAGCTCAGGTGTACGCGGTAGCATGGTCGCTACTTGGTCACCGACCTTTACGCCATAAGACAATAATATATTGGCAACTTGCGCACTTGCCTTATCAAGCTCAGCAAAAGTCATGCGCGTTATGTTGCCAGCGGTATCTTCATGAACTAATGCCAAATTATCGCCGCGACCATCACGTACATGACGACCACAACACGCCATATAGGCATTTAGACGGTCATCTAAATTTTCACCAAATATCTCTGTTAATAGCGCATTCATATCAAAGTTATTATAGTAATCGCTATAGCCAGTTGGGTTTGAAGAAGACGAATTGCTTTGAGACAGGTTGTCTGAAGACAAATTGGTTGAGGACGAAAAATCTATAGAAGAGGTATTCATAAGCTAATCCTTTAGCAATCGAGGGTCACTGACGATATCAGCGCTTTATCAGGAGTAAAACAGTCATATCCTATACACTGTTTTCTCTTATTGTTTGCACTTATTAAATTTCATATGCTCTATTAGTAACGCATTTTTATATTTATTTCAATACATAACGTATCATTTTTAATTTCAATATGGTTTTCTTAAGGAAGATAACCTTATTTTATGCCATTTAAAAATCCTAGCAACGCTTTCTCTTCACAGCTTTGATATTGCTTCGTACGTCCACGGCGCGCTTGCTTATAAGGTTCAAAAAACTCTCCTGCTAAAAAGCGCTCGATAATAACTGGATTGATATAAGAAGCGCGGCAGACAGCAGGTGTATTGCCAAGCTCCTCCGCCACCGCTTTGACCATAGCAGTGACCAGCTGTTGACGCTCGTCGCTATTGGGTTCACTGGCTAATATTGTTTGCCCTTTAGAGGTTTGCAGCTCATCGTATAAATGACTGGCTGCAAGAACGCTTGCCATCCAAGTACGAAAGTCCTTTGCACTATATAAATTGCCGCTATACATCTTGCTCTCACAATCATGACCACAAGTATGTGTGCGTAGATAGTCATTGATATCACTACTATCAACGACCTGCTTGTTGCCATCATCGTCCAAATATTTAAAAATCTGATAACCAGGCAACTCACTACATGCCTGCACAATGTCAATTAAACGCTCGTCTTGCAATTCTATATGATGCTCCTTGGCACTTTTTCCGACAAAATCAAACGCCAAGCCATTATCCGTTTCGCTGACGTGCTTGCTGCGTAACGTACTAAGGCCATAGCTCTTATTGAGCTTAGGATAGCGGCTATTACCGATACGAATTAACGTAGTTTCCAGCAATTTAACCACGGCAGCTAGTACATTGGCGCGTGATAACGACTGCGCTTCTAAATCTTTTTCTACTTGCGCACGTAGGTTTGGCAACGCCTCAGCAAAACCTATCATGGCATTAAACTTAGCTTGGTCACGCACGCGATCCCACTCGGGATGATACAAGTACTGCTTACGCGCTTTATCATCGCGGCCTGTCGATTGCAGATGCCCTTTATCATCTTGGCATATCCAAACCTCTGACCACATCGGCGGTATCACCAGCGCAGCAAAACGCTTGCACAACGCTTTATCTTTGACCGTTTTACCTATGGCGTCTTTATAGGTAAAGCCGCGTCCCCAACGCCTGCGTGTAAACCCAGGCTCATTATCACTGACATAGCGTAAGTTGGCCAAGCCAGCCAAATATTCATAATCATGGCGCACATCCTGCGTGGTTGTTTGGTCATCTAGCTTCGCCATAATACATACTCGATTGATAAAATAGTCGTTTTAGCATAATCAATTGCGCTTGTTTTTGCTGTTTGTTTGCCACGAGCAAAGTGTAATCGATGTGTAAGAAACATTCTTTAAAGGGTTCTAAATAATGAGCTTTTCAGCCATAATTCCATAACCACCACCACTTAAGTTAAATAAATATCATGAAAAATACCTCTATAAAAATAACCCCATTATCTAAAGCTGATTACGACTCTTGGTTAAATTTATGGCAGCGCTATCTCGCATTTTATGAAGCCAGCTTGCCAGCAAGTACGACAGAATCGACGTGGCGCAACTTGCTTGATAATAACGCACCGATTTATGGCTTTGGTGCTTGGCAAGACGACACGCTGCTAGGTATCACGCATGTGGTGCTACATCCCAATACTTGGAATACCACTGAATGTTGTTATTTAGAAGATTTATATGTCAGTGAAGCGGTGCGCGGTCAAGGTGTGGGACGCGCACTGATTGAACAGGTGTATGAATTTGCCAATAAGAAAAACTGCAACCGCGTTTATTGGACGACGCAAGAAGGAAATACCACCGCGCGCAAACTCTATGATGTAATTGCCAGTCAAACGGACATGGTGCAATACCGTAAAAACTTATAATGGTTGTCCAATACTTTATGACTCAAATTCACCTCAAAATGCAATCATAAAAAAAACGCCAAGCGTTAAACACTTGGCGTTGATTGTTCTAATAAGTATCTAAAAACGATTATTTACCATAAACACATAAATAAGCGCTCTCAATCTCTACTTTTACTTGAAACTTCTGATTGGCGTCAATGGTAAATTGCTCGCCTGCATTAAAGGTTTGCCACTCATTACTTTCTGGCAACTTCACCGTTAATGCACCACTGACTACGCTCATGGTTTCAAATTCGCTGGTACCAAACTCATATTCGCCAATTTCCATCACGCCAACGGTAGCCGGCTTGGTCGCTGTTTGAAAAGCAATAGAAGTGACTTTATTATCAAAATAGTTATTAACGCTTGGCATAATTTTCCTTAATTAAATAGTGTTTGGGTTTAAATTTATCTTTCAAATGGTATTAATAATAGTCTAACTTTACAATCCCGCTTTTAGGCTCGCTTCGATAAATTGGTCGAGGTCACCATCTAGCACCGCGCCAGTGTTAAAGGTCTCAACGCCAGTACGCAAGTCTTTAATACGTGAGTCATCGAGTACATAAGAGCGGATTTGACTGCCCCAACCGACATCAGACTTACCATCTTCGACTGCTTGTTGTGACTCCATACGTTTTTGCATCTCAAGCTCATATAACTTAGCACGGAGCATTTTCATCGCTGTCGCCTTGTTACCATGTTGGCTACGCTCGTTCTGACAAGTCACCACCACGCCACTTGGTTCGTGGGTGATACGTACGGCAGAATCGGTGGTGTTCACGTGCTGACCACCGGCACCCGATGAGCGGTAAGTATCGATACGCAAATCGGCTGGATTGATATCAATCTCGACGTTATCATCGATTTCAGGCGACACAAAAACAGCAGCAAACGAAGTATGACGACCATTATTACTATCAAATGGTGACTTACGCACTAAGCGATGCACGCCAATTTCGGTACGTAACCAACCAAACGCATAATCACCCTTAATCTCAATCGTGGCTGATTTAATCCCAGCAACGCTACCAGAAGACACTTCAATCACGTCAACCTTAAAGCCATGTGATTCCGCCCAGCGCGTATACATACGCAGTAGCATTTCAGCCCAATCTTGCGCTTCCGTGCCGCCACTGCCTGACTGGATATCCAAGTAGCAATTGTTTGGATCCATCTCGCCACTAAACATACGACGGAACTCTAAATCAGCAACGCGCTTCTCTGCATTGTCGAGCTCTGCTTGCACATCAGCAAGCAATGATTCGTCCTCTGCTTCTACCGCCAGCTCTAGCATGGCAGCAGCATCTTCCAAAGTAGTCTCAAGCGAAACCACCACGTCGATGACGCCATCAAGCTGACTTTTTTCTTTATTAATCTTGGTCGCGCGCTCTGGATCATTCCATAGTTCGGGGTTTTCTAATTCTAAATTGACTTCTTCTAAGCGTTCTTGCTTACCATCGAAGTCAAAGATACCTCCGCAAATCCTGCCCACGCTCAGATAAATCTTTGATTTGTTCTTGATACGGATTGATTTCCATAAGTGTTCCTGTCTTTTTAAATAGATATCTCACTGATATGGCGCTATTTTAAATGAGATTGACAATAAATAGTTGGCTAATTAGTACTGCATTTATATTAAATAACTTTAAGCTGCCTAAATCGACCAATCTTCTACTGCCCAACGATGGGCAAGCGCGTGCGCATGTAGCGCATCATCGGGTGACACGCAAATAGCCACATCCGCCCATTCGAGCAATGGAATATCATTTTTGGAGTCTGAGTAGGCATAAGTTTTATCAAAATCAATACCCGCTGACTTTCGCTTATCTATCCATTTATTGAGATGGTAAATTTTACCTTCTTTAAAATTAGGCTTATCCATTAATTTGCCGGTATAGCGCTCGTTTTTTATCTCAAGTGGCGTCGATAGCACGTTGGCATCTTCAATACCAAAACGCTTAGCAATGGCTGATACTACAAAGTTATTAGTGGCAGAAATAATCACTACTTCATGACCTTTTTCGACATGATGACAGAGCACCTCCATGGCTTTTGGACGAATGTGCGGCTCGATTTCCGTCTTAATATAATCTTCGCGTAGCTCATGTAATCTGTCCATCGGTAAGCTACTTAAGAATTGTGCGACAAATTCATTATATTCGGTCGCATCAAGCGTACCTTCGATATAATCTTGATAAAACTTTTGGTTGGCGGTGCGATATTCGGCTTCATCAACGAGATTATGCTTAACGATATACTCACCCCATAGGTAATCGCTATCGACGTCGAGCAAAGTATGGTCTAAATCAAAGAGTGCCAATTCTTTTGGAGCCTGTCCTGCTTGTGTTGCCTGCATAATGGAGCCTTATTCTTGTTTATTGAGGGAATAATTTTTTAGATATAAATAATTTTTGAAATAAAGAGCTTAAAATAAAGAGTGATGAATATAAAATTTGCAGAATAAATTTTTAGAAGCCCACAGTTTACCAAACAAAATTATGCTAACTTGTTTACTTTAATATCCCATTAGCTTATCTTTAGCCTGCTGAATAATAACAATAGAGAACTTTATGAAAGCGCCTGATGATAAAACTGCTTTGTCCAACCGACCGCGACCTCCTGCCCGCTCAATCAGAGAAATCAGGCGACGGCAGTTAGGCAAAAGCTATCAATCGCCTTTAGAGCGTCTGCTTTATGCGCTATTAAATGGCTTGATGTATGGTTTTGGCGGCTTACTTATCGACCTTGCCATCGTTGTTATTCGCTCAATAGCCGGTATGGGCAATGGCGAGATATTCTGGCTATTTACGCCGTTTATGCTAATTTTGGGGGCGCTAACGGGTTTTATCGTTGGCAAAAGCGCTGGTGCTGAAAGCGTCAATGCCTTAAATATCGACGATACGGGTAATAATCATTACCTTAGTGACCATTCTATTCGCCATGATATCTTTCGCGGCCTGATTATCGGTATTATCATTTTTGCCGTTATTTGGCTTATCATGATGCTAATGGCATAACGACCGTTTGCATAAAGAGCCGCTCAATGTCAAAAAATAAGTTAACATTCATAAAAGGGATTGCTCACTAAAAAGCCATCCTTTTTTATAAAATTGTTCTGACTTCTATTGTTCTAACATCTATAGCAATCAATCAGGCATCGCTATTTCTGTTAAGCCAGTTTTAAATTTTTGACAACGCTCAACATAGTGTAGCGCCGACAGCTTTAACATTGCCGCCTGCTCATCGGTCAAGGTTTTGACCACTTTTGCAGGGGCGCCCATTACCAGTGAGTTGTCTGGAATCTCTTTACCTTCGGTGACCAAAGCTTTGGCACCAATGATACAGTTTTTGCCGATTTTGGCATTATTTAACACCACCGCACCAATACCTATCAAGCTATTATCACCAACTTCGCAGCCATGCAGCATCGCTAAATGGCCAATGGTGACATAATTACCGATTTTAACCTCAATGCCTGCATCGGTATGAATGACGCTGTTTTCCTGTACATTACTATAATCACCGATATGAATGCGCTCGTTATCACCGCGAATCACCGCTCCAAACCACACGTTGGCTTTATGACCCAAATATACATCGCCTATTACCCGTGCTGAGTCCGCAACCCAACCGTTAAATGGTGCTGCAAACTCTGGCGTTTTGTCTAAATATTGATAAATCATCATCCATCCTTAATCGTTATTTTTATATAAGTTTATACATAGTAAAAAGTGTGTGGTAAAAAAGCCTAGCGTAAAAAACGTGTCATAAATAAATGTGATCTAAAGCGTGATAGTTGTAAAGAAAGATAAAAACTTTATAGTATAATGCTGCCGCCAATCAATAGAGCAATTAGCAATTACAATAAAGCCGTATGCCATTTATCCCTATAAAACAACCATAAAATTTTATACGGACAATCAACGCTCACCAACCCTTTTTAGGATCGCAGTGATGATCAGCAAAAAATATGCCCCTATCATTTTACTATCGACCAGCTTGATGGTTGCCATCCCTGTCCACGCAGACAGTAGCTCTACTAGCAAGGTAGGCGATGTGCTGGCCTTTGCGATACCAGCAGCTGCTTACGGTAGCACTTATTATATGGATGATAAAGAGGGTCGTCAGCAATTTTATTATTCATTTGCGACCAACGTTGCTGCGACGCAAGTGCTAAAGTCAGTGATAGATAAAGAGCGACCCAATGGCCGTGATGAGAAATCCTTCCCCTCTGGTCATACATCCATGGCGTTTCAGGGCGCAAGCTTTATTCATAAACGCTATGGCTTAGAATATAGCATCCCTGCTTATATTGGCGCAGGTTTCGTGGCTTATAGCCGTGTTGAAGCCGATGAGCATGATGTGGCTGACGTATTGGCGGGGGCTGCCTTAGGGGTTGCCAGCAGTATGTATTTAACCAAAAGCTATTATGATGACCAATTGCATATCGCCACCAATTTAGCGCCCGACTATTACGGCTTATCGGTTCATTATAATTTTTAAGGCTTTAGATTGCTTGTAGATATAGTCAGTTCGATGTAAAAACGATATGGCGAGTCTATTTTATTTGGCATCAACTATACAACCTGCTTAGAATAAAAACGCTTTTGGTATTGCCTCAGTTTTTGATTAAATAACAACCGTTTTAACATTATGCCCATTTTATCCGCCTTCCTCACCTTAAGGTGCTAGCCCTTAACGCAAAACTCTAGTATAATGCGCAAAATCTGTGCCAAAGCGAGCGGACATGATGTAAGTTACTTATTCACCCCTTAGTGAATCCTGTACCTTTTCATCTATGATGTCTTCTCGCTTTTTTGTGGAAAAATTTTGGCGCTGTCTCTTTTATTATGGTTATTTAGCCGCAGTTAAATAGCAATAATCAAAAAAGCAGCGCTTTATTTTAACCTAAAAATAGCACAGCACTCACTAATAACAGCGGAGGCAACCCTTGAATTCATCGGCAGAAATACAAGCAATTTTGGCACTAGCAGACGGTACGATTTTTCGCGGTTTGAGTATCGGTAGTCTTGGTCATCGTGTCGGTGAGGTGGTATTTAATACAGCCATGACAGGGTATCAAGAAATCCTAACTGACCCAAGTTACGCACGCCAACTGGTCACGCTTACCTATCCGCACATTGGCAATACTGGTACCAACGCTGAAGATGTCGAGTCTGGTAATGGTCATCAAGTATGGGCTGAAGGTCTTATCATCCGCGATGCGACCATGGTTACCTCAAACTTCCGCAACTCAGAGTCACTGACTGATTATTTACAGAGCCATAATACCGTCGCCATTGCTGATATTGATACCCGTCAATTGACCCGCCTATTACGTGATAAAGGTGCACAAAACGGCTGTATCATGACCGCTTCTAACGGCGCAACGATTAGCAGCGAAGATGAACAGCAAGCGATTAAATTGGCACAAGAATTTGCTGGTATCGAAGGTATGGACTTAGCAAAAGAATGCTGTACACCGACGATATTTGAATGGACCGCCGGTAGCTGGGATTTATCAGACACCCTACTCAACCGTGATGTAGCTGGTAGCCATGATAGCGGTACGGGCGGCTTCTTTAAGCATTTAGGCACGCATGTCGAAGCAAAATACAATGTCGTCGCCTATGACTTCGGTAGCAAAACCAATATCCTACGTATGCTAGTAGACCGCGGTTGTCATGTCACCGTCGTACCCGCGCAAACACCTATCGCAGATGTCCTCGCGATGAATCCAGATGGTATCTTCTTATCAAATGGCCCTGGCGACCCAGCTGCTTGTGACTATGCTATCGATGCGGTACGTCATATCATTGAAGAAACGGACATTCCAACCTTTGGTATCTGCTTAGGTCATCAGCTGATTGGTCTAGCTAGCGGTGCAAAAACCATCAAAATGAAAACAGGTCATCACGGTGCTAACCATCCGGTACAAGACTTGGCAACTGGCACGGTTATGATTACCAGTCAAAACCATGGTTTTGCCGTTGATGAAGACACGCTGCCTGACAATGTTAAATCGACCCATCGCTCATTATTTGATGGTACCAACCAAGGTATTGAGCTGACCAATAAGCCTGTTTTTAGCTTCCAAGGTCACCCAGAAGCCAGCCCTGGCCCGCATGATGCTGCGCCATTGTTTGATAAATTTGCCGATATGATGGCAGCGGCGAAAGCGTAAGTTATCGATAATTAACGGCAAGCAAATAATCAATATAAAGCTTGAAGCACAGATGGTGGTTCAAGCTGCACCATAGCAGACACGATAAGCGTTATTGAACATATCGTTAAAATACAGATTACTCAAAATATCACCCAAACGAAGGTAGCCCTAACTATGCCAAAACGTACCGACATAAAAAGCATTCTTATCATTGGCGCAGGCCCTATCGTCATCGGCCAAGCATGTGAGTTTGACTACTCAGGCGCGCAGGCGTGTAAAGCGCTAAAAGAAGAAGGCTACCGCGTCATCTTGGTCAACTCAAACCCTGCAACCATCATGACTGACCCTGTCATGGCTGATGCGACCTATATTGAGCCAATTACGTGGCAAACGGTTGAACAAATTATAGCTAAAGAACGTCCTGATGCGATTCTGCCAACGATGGGCGGACAGACGGCGCTAAACTGTGCTTTAGACCTAGACAAACATGGCGTCTTGACCAAATATAACTGCGAATTGATTGGCGCGACCAAAGACTCAATCGAGATGGCAGAAGATCGCAACTTGTTTGATAAAGCCATGAAGCGCATCGGCCTTGAATGTCCACGCGCTGAAACGGCTGAGACCATGGAAGAAGCCTTTGCGACCCAAGAAAAAATGGGCTATCCGTGTATCATTCGTCCGTCATTTACTATGGGTGGTTCAGGTGGCGGTATCGCTTATAACCGTGATGAATTTATCGAAATTTGTGAGCGCGGTTTTGACTTATCACCGAACCATCAGTTGCTTATCGATGAATCGTTAATCGGTTGGAAAGAGTATGAGATGGAAGTGGTCCGTGACAAAAACGACAACTGCATCATCATCTGTGCGATTGAGAACTTTGACCCAATGGGTGTGCATACCGGCGACTCAATCACCGTCGCACCAGCGCAAACCTTGACCGACAAAGAATATCAAATCATGCGTAATGCTTCATTAGCAGTACTGCGTGAGATTGGTGTTGAAACAGGCGGCTCAAACGTGCAGTTCGGTATCAACCCTGAGACTGGTCGTATGGTCGTCATTGAGATGAACCCACGCGTATCACGCTCATCAGCATTGGCCTCAAAAGCCACGGGCTTTCCGATTGCTAAAATCGCAGCAAAATTGGCAATTGGTTATACGCTAGATGAATTGCAAAATGACATCACGGGTGGCAAAACGCCAGCGAGCTTTGAGCCTGCGCTTGATTACGTCGTCACAAAAATCCCTCGTTTTAACTTCGAAAAATTCCCACAAGCCGATAATGTTTTATCAACGCAAATGAAATCGGTCGGTGAAGTGATGGCAATCGGTCGTAACTTCCAAGAGTCGATGCAAAAAGCCTTGCGCGGCATGGAAACTGGCAATGATGGTTTTGATGAGCAAATCGACTTAGCAAAAGTAAGCATTGAAAAAGCCCGTAGTGAGATTAATAATCGCTTAACAATTCCAACCCCTGAACGTATTTATTATATTGCTGATGCTTTCCGTATTGGGATGAGCGTCGATGAAGTGTTTAACTTAACCAAAATTGACCCATGGTTCTTGGTACAAATCGAAGATATCGTCAAAACCGAAGCACAAGTTAAAGCGTTAGGTTTTGGCGGTTTAACTGAGCATAATTTACGCAGCTTTAAGCGTAAAGGTTTGTCAGATTTACGTTTGGCAAAATTGCTTGGCGTCTCACAGAAGCAGCTACGCACCAAGCGTTGGGATTTAAACGTTTATCCAGTCTATAAACGCGTCGATACCTGTGCCGCAGAGTTTGCGACTAGCACCGCTTATATGTACTCAACGTACGATAGCGAATGTGAAGCCAACCCTACCGATAATAAGAAAATCATGGTTATCGGTGGCGGTCCTAACCGTATCGGTCAAGGTATCGAGTTTGATTATTGCTGCGTCCATGCGGCGCTTGCCATGCGCGAAGATGGTTATGAAACCATCATGGTTAACTGTAACCCTGAAACGGTTTCAACCGATTATGACACCTCTGACCGTCTCTACTTTGAGCCAATCACCTTAGAGGACGTATTAGAAATCGTCCGTATCGAAAATCCTGATGGCGTGATTGTACAATTCGGTGGTCAAACGCCATTGAAACTGGCGCGCGCGCTTGAAGCTGCTGGCGTTAAAATCATCGGTACTAGCCCAGATGCGATTGACCGTGCTGAAGACCGCGAACGCTTCCAGCATATGATTCAGCAATTGAATCTTGTGCAACCAACCAATGCTCTAGCGACGAGCTTAGAAGATGGTTTGGTTAAGGCAAAAGACGTTGGTTATCCGTTGGTGGTACGCCCGTCTTATGTACTCGGTGGTCGCGCGATGGAAATCGTTTATAACGAAGATGAATTAAGACATTATCTACGTACTGCGGTACAAGCGTCAAACGAAGCACCAGTATTGTTAGACCGCTTCTTAGATGATGCTATTGAAGTCGATGTCGATTGTGTTAGCGACGGTACAGACGTGGTAATTGGCGGTATCATGCAGCATATCGAACAAGCTGGCGTGCATTCTGGTGACTCAGCCTGTTCACTGCCGCCTTACTCATTGTCTGATGAATTGTGTGACGTTATGCGCGCGCAAACCGTTGCGATGGCAAAAGAGCTTGGCGTTATCGGCTTGATGAACGTTCAGTTTGCGGTAAAAGGTGAAACCGTTTATATCTTAGAAGTGAATCCACGTGCAGCCCGTACTGTACCTTTCGTTTCTAAATGTATCGGTACGTCATTAGCGCAAATCGCGGCGCGCTGTATGGCTGGCACGTCATTAAAAGACCAAGGCTTTACCACTGAAATCGTTCCTGCATTTTTCGCGGTAAAAGAAGCAGTATTCCCATTTGCTAAATTCCCTGGTGTTGACCCAATCTTGAGCCCTGAGATGAAATCAACCGGTGAAGTGATGGGCGTTGGTAAAACCTTTGGCGAAGCATTCTACAAAGCGGTTATCGGTAGTAACGAGCGTCTGCCAGGTCTACCTGTTGAGGGCGAAACCAAAACTGTCTTTATCTCGGTACGTGATAGCGATAAAGAACAAGTCGCCCCTATCGCCCGTCAGCTAATCGACTATGGCTTTAAAATCGTTGCCACCACGGGTACGCAAAAAGTACTTAGCGATAACGGTATCGAGTGTAAGCAAATCAATAAAGTCACCGAAGGTCGCCCGCATATTGTCGATGCCTTGAAAAATGGTAAAATCGACCTTATTATCAATACCACTGAAGGCAAACAGGCACAAGAGGATTCATTCTCTATTCGCCGTAGTGCTCTGCAAGGTAAAGTCTTTTATGTGACAACCTTAGGCGCGGCAGATGCGGTTTGTAAATCTTATGCCATCGACTTACCGTTTGATGTGTATAAGCTACAAGATTTGCACGAACAAGCAAAGACTATCGCATAGCTCTATTGACTTGGCGGTATAATTTCAGTAGATTAAGCATAACTGCAGTGCTTGTTTAATCGCTGCTGCAAAACTTGTTATCTATTTTTATATAACAGTAGTGCTTAAAAAAACAAAGTTTTAAAAAGATAGACCTAAAAAGCATAGTGGCTAAACTGCGACTATGCTTTTTATTACGTAAGGTTCATGTGTATCATCTATCAGTGTATATACGCTCATAGATAAGCGCGCATTTACTTATGACGCCGTCTAAACCTCATTCTTTTTATATCTTCACATACTCATTGCAACAACACTGACACCATCTCACTATTCACTAGGAGATGGTGTGGTGTTATTGGTTTAAGGAAAAAACATGCAACGTTATCCCATGACTCCGCAAGGACATGCGGCTCTAGAAGCCGAATTAAAACAGTTAAAAAGTGTCGACCGTCCACGCATCACCGCTTCTATCGCTGAAGCTCGCGAACACGGCGATTTAAAAGAAAATGCTGAATATCATGCAGCCCGCGAACAACAAGGTTTTTGTGAAGCGCGTATCCGTGATATCGAAGCCAAACTTGGTGGCGCGCAAGTGATTGACCCGACGACATTGCCAAAAGATGGTCGAGTGATATTCGGCGTCAGCGTCGTTATTGAAAATATGGACACCGAAGAAGAAAAACAGTACAAAATCGTTGGTGACGACGAAGCAGACTTTAAAGCCGGTAAAATCTCTGTTAACTCACCGATTGCGCGTGGTTTGATTGGTAAATCTGAAGGCGACGAAGCACGTATTGAAACACCAAAAGGTGTGGTCGAATACGAAATCATGAAAGTGATTTACGATTAATCTGATTGGTTTTTATAGTGAGTAAAATAGTAATTTTCTTAAGAAGAATATAAAGTAAAGCACACAAAAAGTTATCGTTTATAAGAGAGCAGTTACACAACGCTGCTTTTCTACTCAATTCGTTTTAGCGCATAATTGTTGAGTTGAGATGGCTAAATAATTAGGTGCATGGCACATGCTTAGCTTTTCATTAAAATAATGACGGATAAATCAGTAATTCGATAGTTTATGATTTAATCGTTTGATAACACGCTTCGATAGATAGCTTATATTGTTTGGGTGTTTATGACTATTATTAGTACTGCATTAATACTGCTACCCTCGTTGACCTGCTCTGTAGGGTCAACGAGGGTATTTTTATCTAAGTGTTTGTCATTTTTGTTTTACTTATTATAACTTTAAAGGACTTTATTATGACCACTACTATTCATCGCTCATCAGGTATCATGCAAAAAACAGCGACATTTACTGCAGTATCAGCACTGTTGGCAGGCGCAGTGATGTCTATCGCCACAGCCAATGCCGCGCCTGAGATAGCGGTTAGCTCGTCTGTTGGTAGCACGACGGTGGTTGAGCAATATTCTGATGGTAAAACGGCGGTCATCACCGCAACACCGAATAGCATCACCATGCAAGATGGCATGCCGTTTGCGGTGACACAAGTGACCAATGTGCCGCGCTATACGGTTCGCCAAGTCGCCAGTAATGGTACTAGCAATACCGTCGTCACCCAAGGCAGTGCCACGGTGACGAGCGTGCCTGTGACCAACCAGATGACCAATCAAACCAGCAGAGTTGATGTTATAGCCGTGCCGACGACTAGCGTGACAGAAGTCTTGCCTGTGACGACGGCTACCCAATTGCCAGTCCTCAATGCGCCAACGACAACCGTAGTGACGAACCAACCTGCAACGACGCAAATCGTATCTACCTCTTTAGACGCTCTGCAACTAACCCCGACTTTTAGTACGCCTGGCGTGGTCAATGCACAAACCAAAGTCATGAAGATATTAAAAAATAAAGACGGTCGTGAAGTAGCAGTACCTGCCAATCATATCGCGCCCGGTGACGTCATCGAATATCACACCACTTATACCAATACTACAGCACAGCCTGTCACTGATATCAATGCGATGGTGTCATTGCCAAACGGCGTTCAATTGGTATCATTAAACAGTCCATTACCGACGCTTGCGACCACCGGTGGCGACAGCTATCAAACCATCCAACAAGTTGGCAATACTGTAGTCGTTACGGAAAACTATTCTGGACTAAAATGGAACTTGGTTGACCTTCCTGCTAACGCACCGCAAACGGTTGTTATACGTGCTAAAGTTCAGTAACGACTACCGCGTATAAAAACATATTTGCTAAATAACTGCTCTAAAAGTTCTGCTTATGCAGGGCTTTTTTGTTTGTAGAAAATATAAACGACAAAGCTCTTTTTAATAATAACTTTTCGATAGTAATTTTTCAGCTATAACTTCTCGATAATAAATTATTGGCATCTAACGACACCATCTGTCGTGTTATTTCTAATATTCTTCTATAAATACAATGACTTAACGTTAATTTTGTTAAAATAGCCTTTCATTAATGCATTGGTAAATATCGCTTATGGCAACCATCAATTATGAACGGCTACAAGGCAAGCTCAATATTTTAGCCGACGCTGCTAAGTATGATGTCTCTTGCTCATCCTCCGCTGGTACGCGCAAAAACCAAGGCGGTGGTCTTGGCGATGCCTCAGCAACCGGTATTTGCCACAGCTATACTGAAGATGGTCGCTGCGTCAGCTTGTTAAAAATCCTCTTAACCAATCATTGCATATACGACTGTGCTTATTGCACCTCACGTAAAAGTAATGACACCCCGCGTGCGGCTTTTAGTGTCGAAGAAGTGGTTGATTTAACCATGCAGTTTTATCGTCGTAATTATATCGAAGGGCTTTTTCTAAGCTCAGGTATTTTTAAAAGTGGTGATTATACGATGGAGCGCTTGGTCGAAGTCGCTAAGATATTGCGTACCCGTGAACGCTTTCATGGTTATATCCACTTAAAGACTATTCCAGGTGCATCTAAAGAACTGCTATTAGAAGCGGGATTATATGCTGATCGTCTTAGCGTCAATATTGAGATTCCTACTAAGTCTGGTCTGGCTTTACTGGCACCAGAAAAATCTCATGAGCAACTAAAAGCGCCGATGCAAACGGTAAAAGAAGAAATCATCACTATCCGTGAAAGTCGTAAAACCCATAAAAAAGCACCGAAATTTACCCCAGCGGGTCAAACCAGTCAGATGATTGTTGGCGCCAGTAATGAAACTGATTTGCAAGTCATACAGCTATCGAGTCATTTTTATAAACAGTATGATTTGAAACGCGTCTATTACTCCGGCTATGTGCCGATGTTGTCTGATAGTCGCTTGCCAGCGATTGGAACGCCAGTACCAATGATACGTGAAAACCGTCTGTATCAAGCCGATTGGCTGATGCGCTTTTATGGTTTTGGCGCGCATGAAATCGTTGAGCCAGATTCGCCATTTCTAGACTTGGATTGCGACCCTAAACTTGCTTGGGCAATCCGCCATCGTGAGCATTTTCCCGTTAATATTCAAACCGCCACTTACGAGATGATTGTACGCATCCCCGGTATCGGTACCAAAACGGCTAAAAAGATAGTAAAAGCACGCAAGTTTAATCAGTTAACGCTTTACCATTTGAAGAAAATGGGTGCGGCGGTCAACCGTGCCAAGTACTTTATCGCTACGACGGGTAAAAACGAACATCTCGCCCATTTAACGCGTGATAATTTCCGTCAATACGTACTGGCGCAAACGCAGACCAAATATAAAGACCAACGTAGTGGGCAGTTGGCATTGTTTTGATAAGTGCGGTTTTAATAAGTAAGGTTTTGATTAGCATGGTTTTAATGATTACAGTTTTAATTGCCACTATTATAAATAGGAACATAAATGTCACAACTACTGCAGAGTCATGACTATATTATAGGTCAATTAACGCCCAGTATTGTGCTTTATGAGCCAAGTTTTGAAGGTTGGCTGAGTGCGGTATTTTATGTCTATGCCAACCGCTTACAAGATGATGAATCCTTACAGTTAATTGCTCAAGACTGCTATATACCTTCATTAATCGCTCAAGCGACGAGCATTGCTACAGATGAAAATCATGCCGAACGTGTACTAACAAAGCTGCATAAATTATTAGGTCGTTCAGGTATGCGCAATATTCTGTGGGGATTTTTATCAGAAAAAGACCATATCGGCACCACTTTATTTCAGGTGGTTAAATATGCCATCGACTACCCTAGCCGCGCTATTATGGAAGATTTGGGTAACCTCAATGTTTTAGAGTTGGTACAAACCGTCAAGTCTGTCGCTCGAGAAAAACACCGTATGGAAGCCTTTGTACGTTTTGAACATACCACTGACGACATTTACTTTGCCCGCGTTGAGCCTGATTTTAATGTGTTGCCCTTGATTGGTGAGCATTTTCGTCAGCGCTACCAAGACCAGCATTGGGCAATTTATGATGTGGCGCGCGGCTATGGTATTTATTACGACAAAAGTAAAAGTACCCCGTCGCGCCCTGCTGCCTTGCAAACCATTACAGACTTAGACGATGCAGTACTGCGTAATCCTGCCAGCATTCATAGCGAGGACGAGCAGCGCTATCAAAAATTTTGGCAAGGTTACTTTACCAACGTCAATATCAAAGAGCGTAAAAATCCGCGGCTGCATAAGCAATATCTGCCGCAGCGCTATTGGAAATATCTCAGTGAAAAGCAAGTGCTGCCAAATGCTGATCATTTACAAAAACGCCGCTAGTTTATTAAGATTAATACTAAGGTTAACTGTCGTTAAATGATTAATCTTAGCTAAAAAAAGTATGGCAAATCCAGTCTTATCTTTTTATCTTGGTGGTTGAGTTTTCAGCGCTTTTAACTGACAATAGCAGCTTGATATCTTATTTGGTGACCGACGCTATTATGAAAGTTATGCGCTTACTGTCGTCTTTAAAGCATGATGAATCCGAGCGCGGTATTTTTCATCTTGGACGCGCTTTGGTTAAAAATGAGCATACTTCCATCATTATCTCCAGTGCTGATGAAGAAAATGACTTGGTCAAACGTCTAAAGCGTGACGGCAATATCTACCATCAGCTCTATATGAATAAAAAATCTTGGCTGTCACTGCTCCAAGTCGCCCCGCTACGCCGCCTGATTGAAAAATACGACCCCGACGTCATTCATGTACATTCACGCACACCCGCATGGATACTGCATTTGGCACTGCGCCGCGCGCGCGTCAAGCGCCGACCAAAACTGGTCTCGACCATGTATGGTTTTTATCCGATTAATAAATACTCGCAAGCGCTGCTTGATGTCGATACCATCATCACGGTCTCTGATAGCGTCACCAATTATCTAAAAAAAGGCCTGCGCCGTGAAGATCTAGAACCCAAGGTCATTAAGCGTATCTATCGCGGTGTCGATACGCGCCGTTATCCGTACAGGCACAACCCTTCTGTTTATTGGTTGCGGCACACTTTTGCTGAATATCCTGAGCTTGAACATAAAAAATGGCTGGTCTTTCCGACCATCATTGGCAATGAGTATGGGCAAGAATGGCTGATTGATATTTTGGGCAATCTACAAGAACAGTTTCCCAATATTCACGCCATTATTATGGATGAAGATTACCGCGAAGGCGACGTCGCCCATGAAGACTTTCGCCAACGTAGCAATACGTTAGGGCTTTCTGAGCGTATTACCTATGTCGGTAGTAAGCGTAACGACATGCGCGAGTGGCTGTCAGCCGCCAATATCGTCATGGCGCTTGCTAACGAGCCTGAATCTATCGGTATCAATGCCCTACAGGCGATTCATTTAGGCACACCGGTGATTGGTTGGGATCAAGCGGCGTTTAGCGAGATTTTACAACCGCTTTATCCGCAGGGCTTGGTTAGAAAGTACAATGCCAAGGCACTTTGTAAAGCGGTACGCAATCAGCTAGAAAGTGTTACGCGCCCTGAAATGACCACCAAATTCACCATGCGTGAGATGATTGAGCAAACCCTTGCGGTATATCAAGAGCTGTATGAAGAATCGCGTGCAGAAGCGCAGGCCGATGCAGCAACGGTCAAAAGAATTAGAAACAGCCTTAGCAAGGCGTCTAAATCCATTCCTGAATCCCCTTATGTAAAAATCGAACCCGCGGATAAAATCACCAAAGTCAGGCTGCTTAAAGACACTACTAAAACGACCGATGCTAAAGTACTAGAGGCTAAAACCGCAGACATGAAAGCGACAGATACTAAGGAAATACAAGTGAAAGCAACAGAATCAGTAAAATCAGCCGATGATTCAAAAACGACTCAAGACAATACCTAATAACTTACTCATAACCATCTATTTTCAGCAAAAAAAGCGCTTCTTCTGTTTCTAGAAGTAGCGCTTTACATGATAATGAATAATTTCTAAAACTCTTTTAAAATACCCAATAACGTTAATTAAGCTCTAACATTAACTTAATAAGTCGTGGGCGTATGCGCACTTACGATACGAGTTACGCCGTCAGTAGGATTAATAAAGGTGTGCGGTTTAATCGTATCAATCACATAACTGTCACCTTCATTCAGCAGATAAGTCGTCTCTTCAATACGAATCAATACTTTGCCTTCAATGACGGTGCCAATCTCTTCACCTTCATGAGCGATTTTTTCTTCCGTGGAGCTATTTGGCTGATAAGTCTCAATCAAAAACCCAAGATTTTTGGTGGTGCTACAATTATATACCTGCTTTAGAGACACTCTACTGCTTGGCTCGCTCAGCTCTATCAAATCTTTTGGCGTGACGACCACACGTGCTTTAGGCTCTTTCCACTCATCACTAAAAAAGGTCGTTAAATCAGATCCTAACACCAGCAAAATCGCCTTTAACGTATTCACCGCTGGGCTGACTTTATTACGCTCAATCGCACTGATTGAGGTATTAGTAACCCCTGCCATCCTTGCCAGCTTGCGTTGCGAGTAGCCTTTTGCAAGGCGCAGCTGATTGATTTTTTTACCGATATCTTCTTCTGGCTGCCTATCCATCTCGAGCACGGACGGCGCCTCATCAGACTCTAACGCGTCTTCCTCATCGCTGCTAACGTCATCAGTATCAGCTTCGTCTTCGAGCGAATTCATCTCATTTTCGGGCGCAATACCCTCTTTTTCGATATCGTTTTCTGCACTATTATGAACCGTGTTTTTTGCTGGCATAGTGGATAAATTCCTTGAATAGAAATTTCGACAAATCGTCTTGTGCATAATTTAACTCAGGATGCCATTGTACACCAATCATAAATGGATGTTTTATTAAGCTAATCGCTTCCACCAATCCATCCGGTGCGCGTGCCTCGACAAACAAATCCCTACCTACTGTATTGATGGCTTGTTTGTGCAACGAATTGACGTGCCATTTTTCACCAAACACCGCCAGTCGACCCTCAGGTTGGATAATCACGTCATGCACCGGCTGATATTGCACCTCAAGTGGCTGGGTATTGTCCTCCAAATGCGGCTCATAAAACCCTTCTACTTCGCGCCAATCTGGGTGCAAGCTGCCATCAAAATAGACATTCATCTCTTGCAAGCCGCGGCACACTGCCAATAAAGGCGTACCAGATTTTTCTGCATGAGCAAGCAGCTTAAAGCTCAGCTCATCACGACCTAAGTCCTGCTTTTCCTCAATATGTGAAGCGCCATAACGCGCAGGTGCAACATTACTATAACTGCCCGTCAATAAAATGCCATCAGCAATACCAATCAAAGCCGCGAAGTTCTCACTTTCAGCAGCGGTGTTCGGCAGCAAGATAGGATTACCACCATAAAAATGGACGGCATCGATATATTTCTGATACACCGCTTGCGCGGGTTGACCGTCAACCATCTTATGGCAGGAGACAATGGCAATAATGGGTCGATAAGTTTGCATTTTATTCTTCCTTGAATGTGACATATGAGCCTCAAATCTTCTATATGCCGATATTTCGTTGATTAAAATCTAACACAGTCTTTTGGATAATGTAAACTATAAACTTCATTTTTAGTTAATAAAAACTCTATTGGATATAATTAATTACTTTTTAATAGTTTTAAATACTAATTGACAACTATAAATTTCAGTCATATATTGAAGGACATCAGTAAGACAAAGGTTAATAACAGTACTTACAACCTTGATGTCATCACTGATAAAAATAACGCTAAGTGATTCATTTTGCAGTAGAAATATTACGCAATCAGATGAAAAGGATACTTAGTAAGCTGAACAATGTGGTATCAGCCACGGCATTTATAAGTGCTGTTTTATTTAGAAACACTGTTTTATTTAACGTTATTCACAATCTTGACTTGTCAATTATGAATGACAGCGACCATAAACGGCGCAACCATAATCAGAGTAAAAATTAACATCAATAGGGATAATAGACATGACGACAACCAATGGAATGGTCGAATCTGCAAATAATACGGAATATGTGTATGTTGCGGCGGGGGATATCAATGGATTACTTCGTGGTAAGCGCATCCCCTTCAATCAGATGGAAAAAGCAGAAAACGGCGCGATACGATTGCCATTATCGATTTTAGGAGTCGATATCTGGGGTGCGGATGTTATCGAATCCTCTCAGTGTAATGGCGATATCGATGCCATCGCCCGCCCTACTGGCCGCGCCGCTTACCCGCTGCTCAATACCAGTGCGCCCTCATCGCTGTTGCCCGTTTGGCTTTATACCGAAGACAACGAGCCTTATTACGGTGACGCACGCCATGTTTTAGATTACGTCAGCAAAAAATTCAAAGCATTGGGATTGACGCCGGTTATGGCAACAGAGCTTGAATTTTATTTGATTGATTACACCGAAGGCGAAACGCCAAAACCGCCTATTCGCCCAAAGAGTGGCTTAAGGCTGAACAAAACTTCTATCTTGAGTATCAATGACTTATTGCAGTTTGATGAGTTTCTAGATGAAGTCTATGAGCAATGTAAAAAACTTGATATTCCGGTCGATGCGGCTTTAGCTGAGAACGGTTGTGGTCAATTTGAAATCAACCTACTACACGTCGATGACCCGTTAAAAGCCGCTGATGATGCCATTTTATTCAAACAAGTGGTTAAATCAGTCGCAGCACGCCGCAAACTGACGGCCACTTTTATGGCAAAACCTTTTGGTTTGCAATCAGGTAATGGTTTTCATGTCCACTGCAGCCTGCTTGATAAAGATGGCAACAATGTCTTTGATGACGGCTCAGAAGAAGGGTCGGACATCTTGCGTCATGCGGTCGCTGGCTTATTAAAAACCATGTCAGACTGTACCTTGTTATTTGCGCCGCACGTCAACTCTTATCGCCGCTTTACCCCAGGTACACTGGCACCAAACAATGTGTCATGGGGCTATGAAAACCGCACCGCCGCCGTACGCATCCCTGGTGGCGACTCACAAGCACGCCGTATCGAGCACCGCGTATCGGGAGCCGATGCCAACCCTTATCTGGTCTGTAGTGCGGTATTAGCAGGCATGCTTTATGGTATTGAAAACAAGCTTGAAGCGCCAGAGCCGGTCAATAGCATCACTTACAACGAAGCCGAGCTTAAAACCTTGCCATTAGATTGGCTGTCCGCCATCCGCAAATTTGAAAGCAGCGACATCATTGATTCATTGTTTCCAAGTGAGATGATTGAGCTATTGATTGCAGTCAAAAAACAAGAAGCCAAACGCTTTGCTCAGCAAGTGACCAACCTTGAATACCTCACCTATTTACAGGATGTTTGATATGTTAAATAACAACTTAAATAGCAGCGCAGCAACGAGCCAAAACTTATCCTCGAATAACACGCGCAATATCCCGCATTATTCAGATAAAGGTCAATACCCTGATAGCTATTATGCGGCCAGCCGTAATCCTAAGCCGGATAGACCAACCCTAAAAAACGATATCCAAGTGGAAATCTGCGTGGTCGGTGGCGGTTATAGCGGCTTATCAACGGCGCTACACCTTATCGAAACTGATCATGAAGTGGTGGTACTAGAAGGCGCGCAAATTGGTTGGGGTGCATCAGGGCGTAATGGCGGTCAAATCGTCAACGGTCTTAACGCCAGCCTACAAAAAATCAAAAAGTCTTATGGTCAAGAAAACGCAAACTTCGTCGGTCAGCTCGTGACCCGTGGTGGCAAAATCATTCGTCGCTTTGTTGCTGATTATAATATTGACTGCGACCTTAAAGAGAAAAATATCTTTGCCGCGTTAAATAATGGTCAATTAAAAGATTTGCAAGAGACGCACGCCTTATGGGAAAGCCATGGTATGCATGATCGAGAAATGCTCGATAAACATGGTATCCAAGAGCATATAAAAACCGACGCCTATGTGGGCGGTATTATTGACCATTCAGGTGGTCATATCCATCCGCTAAATCTAGCGCTTGGCGAAGCCGCTGCTATCGAAAAATCTGGCGGTACTATTTATGAAAACACCTTGGTGGTTGATATTGAGTATGCCGATGACTCTATTAAAATCATCACTGAATTTGGCACCGTTACTTGTAAGCAAGCGGTTCTATGCGGGAATGCCTATCTCAATAAAGTCATACCTAAGTTGACGGACCGTGTCATGCCCGTCTCAACGCAAATTATCGCCACCGAACCATTAGGTGATTTAGCAGACCAGCTGCTTCCAACCGACGTCTGTGTCGAGGATGTTCGCTATATTCTTGATTACTATCGCCTATCGGCAGATAAGCGCATGTTATTTGGTGGTGGCACGGTCTACGGTGGTCAAGACCCCGCTGATATCACGGCCAAAATCCGACCAAATATGAATAAGATTTTCCCAGAGCTACGTGATGTCAAAATTGACTACGCATGGAGTGGTAACTTTGCTTTGTCTTTTTCTCGAGTACCTCAAATGGGCAAACTCCATGACCGCGTCTATTTTGCGCATGGTTATAGTGGTCATGGCGTGACGGGCTCGCACTTGTTTGGCCAAATCTTGGCCGATGCCATCAACGGTAACACCAGAGAGTTTGATAATTTTGCCAAGATTCCTTGGATTCCGTTCCCAGGTGGCCGCGCCCTACGCGTGCCTTATTCTGTCATGGGCTCATGGTGGTATGCGCTAAAAGACACGACTGGCATGTAAATACGTCAAAGCCTATAAATCATTAACGTTGATTGATACATCCTGCATGCAACGTTTTTATTTTAAAGGTGATGTGACATAAATCTGTCATAGCAATGGATTGTTGTGATAGAGCTCGATAGAAAGCGAATGCACTAATGCACTACTGCCTATCGAGCACCAACCATAAAACAGAGCTTGTTCCAAACAATGAGGTTTTACAGGGAGCGTAAGTATGAATATGAAACTCAGCGAGGCTGTCGAAGGGCAGTATCATAACAAGCGAGTATTTCTAACCTTAATAGTAGCAGCCGCCATTTATCTGGCTTTTGCTTGGCTATCTACCATCCGCGACCCCAATGAATCTTGGGGTGCTTTATCTCTACTACCCACATTATTAGTGCTGGTCACTGCTGTTGTTTCTAGACGACCGTTTGAGTCTATGATTGCAGGCTGTGTCGCGGGCCTCGTGATGCTCAATCCGTTTGATTTGGTGTCCCCTTTTGCCGATAATATGTCGATGGTACTGGGCAATGAAACCATTATCTGGATTGTGCTTGTCTGCGGTCTGATGGGTGGTCTTATTCAGCTGCTTGAGATTAGTGGTTGTCTCGATGGCTTTAGTGAATGGCTACAAAAAATCATCAAATCACGCCGTCAATCATTATTAGCTACTTTTGCCTTAGGCGTCGTGGTTTTTATTGATGATTATTTAAATTGTCTAGCCGTATCAACTTCTGTCAAAAAGCTCACTGATGTCTATAACGTCTCGCGTGAGAAACTCGCTTATATTGTCGATTCAACCGCCGCACCTATGTGTATCATCGTTCCTATCTCTACTTGGGCGGTCTATTTTGCCGGTCTATTAGAAGAGAACGGTGTGGCTGGAGACGGTGAAGGTATCGGGCTTTATATCAGTGCCATTCCTTATATGGCTTATGCTTGGTTTGCACTTTTGATTGTATTTTTGGTCGCTTATGGCATTTTGGGTGACTGGGGTCCGATGAAAAAAGCCGAGGCGCGCGCCAAAGCGGGTAATCCTGTCCCTGAAGCCTTTATAGAAGAGCAATTGGTTTCAAACGTTCAAGCCAAACGTAAGCTGTCGTTTAAAGCCAATATCATGAACTTTGCCTTCCCAATGATTTTATTGATTGTTTCAACGGTTTATTTTGAAATTGATTTATTACGTGGCGCGCTATTGACTTGTTTTGTCACGGTTGTGGTGTATTGGATACAAGGTATTTTAAGCTTTGAGACTCAAGTTGAGGCTATTTTTAAAGGCTTTAAAGTGATGCTCTATCCCTTATCAACGGTAGTCGGCGGCTTTTTCCTAAAAGCCATCAATGACGAGCTGGGTATGACCTCATACGTGATTGAGGCTATCACGCCATATATGACGATTGTCATCTTCCCTGCTGTTATCTTTGCGGTCATGGCATTCCTAACTTTTGCCACCTCATCAAGCTGGGGACTATATGTCCTTGCCATGCCAATTGTATTCCCAATATCGTTAGCGCTTGGTGTCAGCACGCCACTGATGATTGGGGCTTTATTGTCAGCTTCTTCATTTGGTAGTCATGCTTGTTTCTTTAGTGACTCATCGTTATTGGCTGCCCAAGGCGCTGGCTGTTCACCGATGCAACATGCCTTTACTCAGTTCCCCTATGCCATGCTCGGCGCGGGTTTATCCGTCGTGACCTTCCTAGGCTTGGGTTATATGATGGCTTAATTTGGACTATTACAAGCATTCACAATGAGCGCTATCTATGGATAAATACTTTATCAATTATTACCCATAGATAGTCTTCTCAGCAGACCGCCCACCTCTCTCAATAACTAAAAGGAATTAGATAATGAGAACTGTCACCGTTGCGACAACCCAAATGGCTTGCGGTTGGGATAAACAGCAAAATATCGATACCGCCACTGAATTAGTGACTAGGGCTGCTAAAGCCGGTGCCAATATTGTCTTGCTACAAGAGCTGTTTGAAACCCCCTACTTCTGCCAAGTTCATGATTTTGATTACTTTAAACTGGCGACTTCAGTTGCCGACAATGCCGCTATAAACCACTTTAAAGCATTGGCCAAAGAGTTAGACATAGTATTGCCCATCAGCTTTTATGAAAAGTCTGGTAATACGTTTTTTAATAGTGTCACCGTGATTGATGCCGATGGTGAGATACTGGGCACGTATCGTAAAACCCACATTCCAGATGGCATCCCTTATGCCGAAAAGTTTTACTTTACCCCAGGTGATACTGGATTTAAGGTTTGGGATACCAAATATGCCAAAATCGGCGTCGGTATCTGCTGGAATCAGTGGTTTCCTGAGTGCGCGCGCAGCATGGCGCTGATGGGTGCAGAGCTACTGTTTTATCCCACAGCGATTGGCGATGAGCCAACATTGGGCATTGACTCAAAAGGTCACTGGCAGCGCTGTATGCAAGGTCATGCCGCCGCCAACCTCATGCCAGTTATCGCGGCGAATCGTATCGGTACAGAAACCCTCAGTCAAAATGGCAATGACAGCACGCTAGAATTCTACGGTAGCTCATTTATCACCGATGGTCGCGGCGAGATTATCCAAGAAGCATCGAAGGATAAAAAAGAAGTTCTTACTGCCACTTTTGATTTAGATGAGCTGGCTATCGCGCGCCGCCAATGGGGCGTCTTCCGTGATCGCCGTCCATCGATGTATGGTACGTTACTGACTCATGGCTAAATGATAACGACGCTTAAATAAAGCCTAAATGAAGCCTTTGTAGCACTTGAAATAGTGTTTCTTTAGCATCAGGTCATGGATGTACGCATAAGAAAAATCGTTTTGCTGGTAGCAAGACTCATAACGTTACTCAGCAGCAACCAACATTATCCGCTTAAAAAGATAAACTTAAACAGACAAGCACAGAAAGATAAGTATAGATAGATAAGTATAGAAATACACACATAGAAATAAATGCATAGAAAAAAACATAAACGGATTTTGAATCTAACCCTAAGGAATAATGATGAGCGATTATCAAGTAAACAACCCAGCGACTGGCGAAGTAGAAGCCACCTACCCGACAGCAACTGAGCAAGATATTCAAAACGCAATTGAACAAGCGCACAGTGCTTATCAAGACTGGCGTCAGGTTTCATTGAACGAGCGCAGTACCTTGCTGCATAAAATTGCCGATATTTATCTTGAGCGCCAAGATGAGCTGGCTCGTATCGTGGCCAATGAGATGGGCAAACCTGTCGCCCAAGCAAAAGGCGAGATTGGCTTGGTTGCTGAGATTTATCGCTACTACGCAGACAACGCTGAGCAGCTACTAGCACCGCATAGCATCGATGTTGATAGTGGTTCTGCGTCTGTAGAAAAACTCCCTGTAGGCGCTCTATTAGGCATTATGCCGTGGAACTATCCGCATTATCAAGTAGCACGTTTTGCCGCGCCAAACTTTATGGCGGGCAATACCATTATTCTAAAACACGCGCCGCAGTGTCCTAAGACTGCCGAAGCCATCGTTGATATCCTAAAAGAGGCAGGCTTACCTGAGGGCGTCTATAACAATGTCTTTGCCACCAATGAGCAAGCAGCGACCATCATCGAAGACAGCCGCGTACAAGGCGTCTCATTAACAGGCTCTGAGCGCGCAGGTCAAGCGGTTGCAAAAGTTGCAGGCGGCGCGCTGAAGAAAGTAGTGCTAGAGCTTGGCGGCTCAGACGCCTTTATCGTCGCAGCCGATGCCGATATCGAACAAGCCGTGAAAGGTGCAATCGAAGGTCGGTTTGGTAATACAGGACAAGCTTGTAATGCGGCCAAACGCCTTATCGTCGTTGAATCGGTCTATGATAAATTCGTCGAAGGCTTTACCAATGCCGTACGTAACATGACATTGGCTGATCCGCTTGATGAAGGTACTTTTATCGGTCCAATGTCTTCAAAAGCGGCGGCGGTTAATTTACAAGAGCAGCTAGACAGTGCCGTTCAAGCCGGCGCAACGGTATTGGTCGAAGGTGGCATGGTCAAAGACAAGCCGGGTGCTTGGTTTGCGCCGGCTGTTCTGACTGACGTTGACGAATCTATGGATGTCTACCGTGAGGAGCTATTCGGCCCTGTGGCAGTCGTCTACAAAGCTCGTGATATTGAGCATGCGATTAAGATAGCCAACGACGTACCTTTCGGCCTTGGCGCTTCTATCCAAACGCAAGATGCTGCCCTAGCTGCTGATATTGCTGACAAACTAGAAGTCGGCATGGTCACTATCAATGCTCCTTCTGGTAGTGAAGCAAACACCCCGTTTGGCGGTGTTAAGCGCTCAGGATTTGGCCGCGAGCTTGGTACCCTTGGTATCACTGAGTTTTTAAATTATAAATTGATTCGTGATAAATCTTAATCGATTGATTGATTGATTGATTTTGAGAATAATAAAAAGCCTAACATTCACTGTTAGGCTTTTTTTGCAGCGGCATTTTATTACTATAATCAGTTCAAAATAAAAACTATTTCTTTGGATTGTCTTTTAACCATAGCTGATTGACAATTTTTAATTCGCGTAGCTCTTCTGCCATAATCGCTTCACTGATACCAGGATATTTTATCCTTGCATAGCTATATAACACGATACCTAACACCGTCCAGCCAAAGAAAATCCACCATTCAACAGCGGTCAACGCAGATGGCATACCTGGCATATAGAGCATCAATAAACCAAAACTTAGCACAATCGTCAGCATACCGACCAGTTTACCTGCTGGTATTCTAAATGGGCGTACCATATCAGGCTCACGGTAGCGCAGCACTAAGAATGAGATAGCGACACAGGTGTAAGCGATAACGATACCAAAACCACCGGCATCGACAATCCAAACCAACATTTTGCGACCAAATAACGGCGCAAGCGTCGCCAGACCACCGATTAATAAAATGGCATTTGATGGCGTTTTATATTTTGGGTGCAATTTACCTAAAAAGGCTGGCAACATATGTGCTCTGGACATCGCATATAGCAGACGACTGCCGCCGATTAAAAAGGCGTTCCAGCTCGATAAAATACCAAGCACACCGCCAATCACTAACAAAATACCCGCCCACTTGCCTTGCCATGCATTGGTCATGGCATCAGCAGTAGCGAGAGTCGAGTTCTCTGCTTGTACCAGTGGTAAAGTCGTACCCACACTCCACGCAATACCCACATACCACATCACCGCAACGATAATTGAGATAATCAAAAATTTACCGATATTAGGGCGCGTTAAATCAATCTCTTCTGCTGCCTGCGGGATAACGTCAAAGCCGACAAACATAAAGGGCACCATGACAATAACCGCCATTATACCGCCGATACCACCAATAAATGCTGGCGCTTGTACTGAATTCGAGCTTTCAGGATTAAACAGTACCGCACCGATAAACAATAACGTACCGACGAATAAAATGCCTAATACGGCCGTTTTTTGGAACCAAGCACTGACTTCCATACCGCGGATATTGAGCCACGTTACAATAACGGAGCCCAGCATACCGACCCCGACCCAAGTGGCATAGACATCCCAGCCAGCGATGGTCCAGAGGTAGCCTTGGTTATAATTGGGGATAAAATATTCTACCACTGTCGGGAGTGCGACCGCCTCAAACGCGACCACTGAGAAGTAACCAAATAGAATACTCCATGAGCAGATAAAGGAGACATTGACCCCTAATGCGCGATGGGTATAAGTGTGCTCACCGCCGGTGACTGGCATCGATGCGGCAAGCTCAGCATAAGTCACCCCAATCAATATCACTGCCAGTCCGCCTATCAAGAACGCCAGCATGGCACCCCACGTACCAGCAGACAAAATCCAACCGCCCGCTAAAACGACCCAGCCCCAACCGACCATCGCTCCAAATGCCAACGCGATAACGTCTAGCGTCCCTAAAGATTTTTTTAATTCAGACATAATCTACTCCTTGTCCGTGTTTAATCCATGTGAATCTTTTGCTCATTACACTTAGAGTGACATGTATTTTGTATAACAGGATTTATGTAACAGGGCATCGCCCCTCATGTTTATCTTTCCATACTTCTCGACTGAGAAGCTTGATAATGTTTTTATATATCGATAGCAGAGACAACAACGGCGTCTTGACTTGCAAGGCGCCGTTGTAAAACCACCGCTCAAAGCAGGACTGTCATCATCCAAACCTTAAGCATCCATTATTGTTAAATATTAACGCCTTTAAGCAGTCAAAATACCTTTGATAATATCAAGGCCTTCTTGGAGCACTTCATCTTCAACCGTTAGTGGCACCATCACACGAATAGCGTTACCGAACATACCACAAGAAGCTAATAACAGACCTTGCTCAAATGCTTTGGCTTTTAAATTGGCCGTTGCTTCAACATCAGGCTTGCCATCACTGTCGATTAGCTCAAACGCTAACATCGCGCCTTTATGACGAATATGACCGATGCTGCTTAAGTTTAAACCCTTTAAGAAAGCTTCGATTTTATCGCCAATCTCAACACTACGCTCAAGTAGGTTTTCTTCTTCGATGACTTCCATGACTGCTAAAGCTGCCACACAAGCCAGTGGGTTACCAGAATAAGTACCACCCAAACCGCCTACTTGCGGCGCATCCATAATATCAGCGCGGCCGATAACGGCAGAGATAGGATAACCACCCGCCAAGCTCTTGGCACTGGTCATTAGGTCCGGCTCAACGCCCAACTGCTCACTGGCGAACAAGGTACCTGTACGGGCAAAACCACACTGTACTTCATCAAAAATCAGCACAATGCCATGCTCATCGCAAATCTCGCGCAAGGCTTTGGCAAACGATGGCGTCACTTGATGGAAACCACCCTCGCCCTGTACTGGCTCGATAATCATCGCTGCCACTTCACTTGGGTCGATATCCGCTTGGAAAATCATCTCAAGGCTATGCAATGCTTGTGCTTCAGTAACATTTAACTCTTCAGCTGGGAATAGCGCATGGAATACAGGACCTGGCATCGGACCAAAGTTCTTTTTGTATGGCAATACTTTACCCGTTAGGCTCATGCACATTAGCGTGCGACCATGCCACCCGCCAACGAAAGAGATGACACCCGGACGACCGGTTTTGGCACGAGCAATCTTGATACAGTTTTCAACGGCTTCAGCGCCAGTGGTCAAAAAGAACGCTTTGGTATCACCGCTGATAGGGGCTTTTTGGCAAAGCTTTTCAGCAAGCTCAACATAGCATTCATAGTTAATCATTTGCGCGGCAGTATGGGTAAATTTGTCTAGCTGCTCATGCACACGCTGAGTGATTTTTGGATGGCTGTGACCGGTATTCAATACTGAGATACCGCCGACGAAGTCGATATAACGATTGCCTTCAATATCCCAAACTTCCGAGTTTTTTGCTTTTTCGGCAAAGATAGGAAAGGCAACGCCAAGTCCTGTTGGCAAAACAGCTTTACGGCGCTCAAGTAATGATTGATTGGTAGTAGTCATAAGAATATCCTTTTCTTTCTTCTTTACGTAGATGCCAGTGATGTGATGGCGGTTTATAAAATAAGGTTTAGCAATATTGGGGATTCCTGCTGCTGAATCCCGTTAAATACTGATTAAAAATTAAACGGTTAAAATACAAAATAGCCAACTATTAGCTCCAGCTATTAACTAACATCAGAGCACCAGTATTTGGTAACGACATATTCTTCGATGCCGTATTTTGAGCCTTCGCGGCCAAAGCCCGATTGCTTAACGCCGCCAAATGGTGCGACTTCGGTAGAAATGAGACCGGTATTATGACCGATGATGCCGTACTCTAAACCTTCGGTGACGCGCCATGAGCGTGCATAACTGCCACTGTAGAAATATGCAGCCAATCCATAAATGGTGTCGTTAGCTTGACGGATGACGTCGGCTTCATCTTTAAAGGTAAAGATAGTAGCGATAGGACCAAAGATTTCTTCGTGGGCGATATCCATATCACTGCTGATATCGGTAATTACCGTTGGGTTATAAGTCAGCTCTGATGCGCCGTTGGTGCTGCCGCCCGTGATAAGGGTTGCGCCTTTATCTAAAGCATCTTTTAGCAGTGCTTGTACTTTTTCCAAGGCTTTTTTGTTAATCAACGGACCGATATCGACGCCTTCGTCCATGCCATTACCGACATTCAGCTCAGCGACTTTTTTCACAAATACATCTAGGAATTTGTCTTTGATACTGTCCTGCACGTAGACACGGTTGGCACAAACACAAGTTTGACCGGCGTTACGATATTTAGAGGCGATTAATCCTTCAGCGGCTTTTTCAAGATCAGCATCATCAAAGACGATAAATGGCGCATTGCCACCGAGCTCTAATGACAGTTTTTTGATGGTTGGGGCGCATTGTGCCATCAAGGTACGACCGACTTCGGTAGAGCCGGTAAAGGATAGTTTATGAATGCGGGCATCGCCGGTTAGGATATCGCCGATGGTTGATGATTTGCCAGTTACGACTTGGATAACGCCTGCTGGAATGCCCGCTTGCTCAGCCAATGCCACCAGTGCCAAGGCAGAAAATGGCGTTTCGGTTGCAGGTTTGATAATCATGGTACAGCCTGCCGCTAGTGCAGGGGCTGCTTTACGGGTAATCATCGCTGCAGGAAAATTCCAAGGCGTGATAGCCGCGCAAACACCAACAGGCTGCTTTAGGATGACATGGCGCAGCTGTGCTTGATTGGCAGGGATAACATCGCCGTATACGCGCTTGCCTTCTTCAGCAAACCAGCGGATAAAGCTATTGGCATAGCCAACTTCCCCGCGTGACTCGGTTAAAGGTTTGCCTTGCTCGGCGGTCATAATGATGGCCAAATCTTCTTTGTTGGCATCGATAAGGTCGGCCCACTTTTGTAGCAGTTCAGCGCGCTCTTTTGGGGTTTTGGCCGCCCACGTGATTTGCACCTCATGAGAAGCCGCAACCGCATCGTTGACATCGTCGGTCGTCAGGCTTGGCACGCTACCGATAATCTCGCTGTTAAAAGGATTGCTGACGTCAATAGTCGCGTCATCACTAGCACCATGCCAGCCATCTTTGATGTAGCACTGCTGTTTGAGTAGGTCTGGGTTTGATAGCGGTAGCGTATGTGGCAGTTGTGACATGTTGACACTCCTTGTCAATGTTATTTTGCAGATAGGGTTTGCAGATTTATAGCGATAAATAACTAACAATAAATAAAAGGTTATGACTTAAATAATTATTGATAACTTGTTATTTGTTCAATATACTGAACATCTATTCTATATATGAGACATCATTATAAGAATGATGGACGCATATTTGCAACCCCTATTATCAACTTTGTGATGATTTATCGCTTTATTTTGATGTTTTTTTAATTTTACCGACTTTTATAGGTTCCTTATGAGCACCACTGCCGTTCCTGCTTTGGACAAGACCTTTCAGATTTTAGATTTGATAACCGACAGCGCCCAGCCTTTAACGGCGGCTCATATTGCCAAAGAGCTTAACCTGCCGCGCAGCTCAACCCACAACATTTTGCAGAGTCTTTTGGCCAAGCATGTTATCTATAAAGACAGCGATAGCCGCTTTCATTTGGGCTCGTATTTGATGTATTGGGCGGGCAAATATGAGCAGCAGCAAGGCGTCATTCAGCTATTCAAAGACCTTATTGTCCAGTATCCTACCCTTCTTCAACATACGGTGACTTTATCCAAGCTCGACTTTGGTGAAGTGGTGTTTTTGGCTTGCCATGAAGCGCCGGCTCCGCTTGGCTTTACTTTCCGCGCTGGTGTTCGCGTACCAGCAGTATTTTCTGCTACCGGTAAAGCCATGCTTTCCACCTTTTCTATGGACAGCATAAAGTCCATCTATGCCAGCGGTTTCCCTACGCCCATTACCCAGCATGGTGTCGATAACTTTACCGATTTGTCCACTGAGCTGACGGCTATTCAAAACAGTCGCATCTCCCTTGACGATGGACAACTGCGCGAAGGTATGTATTGCTTAGGCACTTATATTCGCAATGCCTCAGGCAACGCGGTAGCTGGTATGGCGGTCAGCTTTTTACAAGCAGAGTATGAGTCCAAACGAGCTGAGGTCAGTGCCGTACTGATTGAATTGGCAGAGCAAATTGAGCAGCGTTTGGGCTTTATTGCTCATCAATAAAACCTAAACGCTGCTAGCTATTTAATTTTTTCAGCTATTCTTTATTTTCAGTAATTTTAATGCAGACTTTTAATTTTCTGAAATAAGCCCTGATAAAAATGCCTGCAAATTGTCATTAAGCTTTTGCAGGTAATAACCGCCCTCGACCAAGACAATTAACGGTTTGTTTAACGCTTTCAGCTTTTGCGCCAATATGGTAAATCCTTCGGTAGTGACCGCACACCTAGCTTCTGGGTCGTCTTTATACACATCAAAGCCCAATACATGAACGATGACATCAGGGTCAAATAGCCTCATCACCTCGATGGATTTATCAACATAGTTAAAAAACCCAGCTTCATCGGTGCCATGTGGCATCGGGAAGTTAACATTATAGCCTTCGCCCGCGCCGGTGCCCCTTTCAAACTCATGACCAGTGACGGCTGGATAAAAGTTAACCGGATTACCATGAACCGAGGTATAGAGCACATCGCTGCGCTCGTAGAATATCTCTTGGATACCCTGACCGTGGTGCATATCGGTGTCTATAATGGCGATTTTTGCGTATTTCTGCCGCAGATGTTCGGCGATGATGGCGGCATTATTGAGATAACAAAATCCACCCGCTGCGCTCTTGCGCGCATGGTGACCAGGCGGCCGTGAAAAGCAAAGCTGGATATTATGTTGCCCACGCTCAGCACTTGATGCATCTTCATTTAATAAGGCTTCAGCAGCATTCAGCGCCGTTTGTGCCGACCAATAAATAGATGTCCAAGAATGCTCACTGATGGGCGCACTATCATCGGCCTGATATTTAGCAGCCTTTGCCATGATGCCGATACCAGGATTGTCATACGGTACAAAAATCCCCGTCTGCACCTGCGCGCCCAAATCTTCGTTAAGCGCCATCCATTCAGCATAGCCATGCTTGAGAAAATCCACGTAACCGAAATCATGAACGGCTAATATTGGCCCCATTCCGACCTCGGTGGCAGTGGTTACCTCTAAACCTAGTGCCGCTGGAGCCTTTAACAACTCGACCATGCGCTCTGGTATCTCTAACGGCTCATGCATCTTGCCATAAGAAAAATACGGTAACGGTCTATGCAAACTGAGGTTTTCATGGCTATATATTTTCATGCTTAACATTCCTTTGTTGAACATTTTTTTCCAATGGCGCTTGTTTCTGATGATGCTTAACTAAACAATCCCATCGGCTTTCAGCTTGGCTATCATGTCGCTGTCATAGCCCAAATCAGCAAGCGTACTATCGGTATGCTCGCTCAATTGCGGTGGCGGCGTACGATAAGTGACCGGTGAGGCGGACAATTTAATCGGATTCCCAAGGGCACGAACAGGGCTGCCTTGTTTGGCAAAATCAACCACCATCTCACGTGCCAGCGCTTGCGGCATCGCCAATGCTTCAGAGATATTATGAATCGCGCCACAAGGAATACCTGCTTGATCCAACACCTCTAACCAATAGCTGCGAGGTTGCTCGGCAAATTGCTTAGCTAACTCACCACACAGCAGCTCACGATTGGCAACGCGTTGTGGATTGGTCGCAAAACGGCTGTCGCTATGCCAATCAACGCCCAACACAGTACAAAGCTTGGCAAACTGACTGTCATTACCACAGGCTAAGATAAAGTGCGCGTCACCCTGCCCTGCAAACACTTGATAAGGCACGATATTAGGATGCTGGTTACCGAGTCTTGGCGGGACTTTGTCGGATGCCAAATAATTCATACCAACGTTGGCGAGCATCGCAAGCGCGCTATCAAGCAATGCCACATCGACATGCTGCCCAAGTCCCGTATTTTGACGCGCTAATAAGGCCGCTTGAATACCGATGGTCAGCTGCAAACCGGCGAATAAATCGACGACTGCCACGCCTACCTTGTGCGGCTCGCCATCGCTTGGACCGGTAATACTCATCAGCCCTGACAAGCCTTGAATAATATAGTCGTAACCGGGGCGCTTAGCGTCTGGACCTGTCTGACCAAAACCCGTTAATGAGGCATAAATAAGGCGCGGATTGTCTTGTTTTAGACTGTCATAATCTAAGCCGTATTTCTTTAGACCGCCAACTTTAAAGTTTTCAACAACGATATCGCTATCGGCGACAAGCTGCTTGATAATGGTTTGTCCGGCAGGCGTGGTGATATCGACGGTGAGGGATTTTTTATTGCGGTTAATAGTGGCGTAATAAGCGGAGGTGTCATCGCTGAATTTTGGCGGCGCCCAATGACGCGTCTCATCGCCAATATGCGGACGCTCAACCTTGATGACTTCGGCACCCAAATCTGCAAGTACTTGGGTACAAGAAGGACCGGCCAATACTCTCGACAAGTCGAGCACCTTAATACCGTGCAATGCACCTTTTGCCATATCAGTCATAATCTTCCCTTATTATGTAACTTATTCTTTGATAAAAATTTAATAAAAAATTGCCATGTATCATTTAGCTTTTGGTATCTTTTCTTTAATGCCTTAATACCTTTTAAGAATAGACACTGCTAAATAAATGATGCATAACAACGATGGATGAAAACAATGCCTGAAAACAATGTATAAGAAAAATGCTTAAAAACTCAGAAACGTACGTTCCTGTTTATAACAGCTTATAAAAAGCCAAACAGTAACGTACGTTAATGGTCTAAAAACTGACTAATACTTATCGGTTAGCACTTATTAATAAAACGCTTGAATACCCGTTTGCGCACGACCTAGGATAAGCGCATGAATATCATGCGTACCTTCGTAGGTGTTGACCGCTTCTAAGTTCATCACATGACGAATAATGTGGAACTCATCAGAGATACCGTTGCCGCCATGCATATCACGAGCAATACGCGCGATATCGAGCGCCTTACCACAGTTATTACGCTTAATCAGTGAAATCATCTCAGGCGCCGCATTGTCTTCATCCATTAGACGACCAACACGCAATGCCGCTTGTAGACCCAAGGTGATTTCTGTCTGCATATTGGCAAGCTTCAATTGTACGAGCTGCGTTGCGGCGAGCGGACGACCAAACTGCTTACGGTCTAGCGTGTACTGGCGTGCTGCTTTCCAGCAGAATTCAGCTGCCCCCATCGCGCCCCATGCGATACCGTAACGGGCCTTATTTAAGCAGCCAAACGGCCCTTTTAGACCACGGATATCTGGGAAAGCATTGGCTTCAGGGACAAATACCTTGTCCATAACGATTTCACCGGTAACTGAAGCACGTAGTGAAAACTTACCTTCAATCTTCGGCGCTGATAACCCTTTCATACCTTTGTCTAAAACAAAACCGCGAATCTCACCGGCATCGTCCTTTGCCCAAACGACAAACACATCGGCGATAGGGCTGTTGGTAATCCACATTTTATTACCCGTCAGCTCATAACCGCCGTCAACTGCGCGTGCACGAGTCGACATCGAGGCAGGATCTGAGCCTGAATCCGGCTCAGTCAGACCAAAGCAGCCGACATATTCGCCAGTAGCAAGCTTAGGCAGATATCTCTCTCTTTGCTCTTCGGTGCCGTACGCCCAGATAGGATGCATGACCAAGCTTGATTGCACGCTCATCGCTGAACGATAACCTGAGTCAACCGCTTCGATTTCTTTGGCAATCAGACCGTAAGCGACACTTGATAAACCGGCACAGCCATAACCTTCAATCGTTACACCAAGCAAGCCCATCTCACCCATTTGACGCATGATATTACGGTCAAAGTTCTCATTACGATTGGCTTCGATAATGCCAGGCATCAACTCTTTTTGAAAAAACTGACGGGCGCTGTCCGTGACCATGCGCTCTTCATCAGTCAACTGGTTGCGTAATAAAAACGGATCTTCCCAATCGAAACTTGGACGCGTAGATGTTGCCATGTGGATCTCCTTGATGTCAGTCTTCCTGACCGACGAGTAGTGATTAATAAGTAAATTGACTGCACAGGTTATTGACTTACTTATTCCGCTGTGCGAAACTTAGTTTCATAATTTAAATCTATTTAAGCAAAGTTTTACCGCGCTGTAAACCTTTATCAAAAAAAATGAGCATAAAATGACAAAAAATGTATCGGCAGCTCTGCCACTACTCGATCGAATGACCACCATTCTTGAGCAAAGTAAGGACGATAACGACCGGCAGTTTGTCACCGCACTGGGGCGTGGACTGACTTTATTGGCAGCCTTTGAACAGCATGAGCAGCTCAGCCACCAGCAATTGTGTCAAATGACTTCCTTGCCAAAAGCGACCATCACCCGTCTCATTCATACTTTGATGACGCTTGGATTTTTACGCATGACCGAGCACGGACAGTATCAACTCGGCAGTAGTGCGGTGAGACTCAGCGCAACGGCGTGGAGTCGTCACGACATGGTGGCGGCAGCTGAGCCGTTGCTACGACAGTTTGCTAGTAGCAATGAAGTATCGGTGAATTTAGCAACCGAGGTCGAAGGAGAAATGCGTTATCACGCTTGTTGTCGTAGCCCCGCTCGCCTGTCAGTCAATTTGCAAGTTGGCTCGGCAGTACCCGTCGCCCGTACTGCTATTGGGCGCGCTTTTTATGCGGCTAGCTCGCCAGCAAGACAGAGTGTGATTCTTAGTAATTTACAACAGCACTTATCTACAGAAGATTATAAGCACGCGCAGTTGGCTTTATCTGATGCAGAAGAGCATTATAGATTGCATGGTTATACGGTATCAGACGGTGAGTTTTCTACCGATATATTGGCCGTAGCCGTTGGTGTATTTGATGTTGCCACTGGGCAGTATGCGTATTCGCTCAATGCCAGTGTGCCGAGTGCCAACTGGCAGGCAGATGAATATGCGGCGACGATTGTACCTAAGTTGCAGGCGCTGGCAGAAAAAATTGGGCGCGGTATTTAAGCGCTTATCTGGCTAATAAGCCGTTTCTGCCATGCTAAAACCTTTAAAAACGGCGTTATCACGTCATTATTAGCAAGCCGTTACTCAATTAATATGGAGCCGTGATATTATAGGCGTATGATGTACGCCATCAATTTGAGCCCCTGCCTTTATTGTCAGTGTTTAAGTTGGTGGCGCTTTAATTTGTTTTAATGAGTATTATCCAATCCTTTTATACTGAATAATGAATAGCGGCAAAGTTACGAAATAACTTTCTGCCGCATTTTTAATTCCAATGTTTTACTGTTGAGTATCGTTATGCCCCAATCTCGTACCAATTTGAATCCAGAACCAAAAACCAGTTCTCCTTATTTAGTCGGCGTATTTTTGCGCTATAGTACCTTTGCTGCCGCGGTCTTGCTGTTTTTAGCCGGACTGTTACTGACGAATTGGTGGCTAATCATTCTTGGCGGCTTCGGTGTGTGCTTGGGGATTTACGATATCACACAGTTAAAGCACGCTATTTTGAGAAACTATCCGGTTGCAGGCCACATCCGCTACGTGCTCGAAGACTTCCGCCCTGAAATTCGCCAATATTTATTGGAAAACGATAAAGAACAAGTGCCGTTTTCACGCCAGCAGCGCGCATTGGTTTATCAACGCGCCAAAAACGTCAGTGACACCAACGCTTTTGGTACGCTAGACAATTTATACGCCCATGATAAAGAGTGGTTTTTACAATCCGCCGTCAGCCAACCGTTAGAAAACAAAGATTTTCGCATCGTGGTCGGTGGCGATCGTTGTAAGCAGCCGCATGATATGTCGGTATTTAATATCTCGGCAATGAGCTTTGGTAGTTTATCTGCCAATGCCATTATGGCGCTCAACCAAGGCGCGAAGATGGGCGGCTTTACCCATGACACCGGCGAAGGTGCGATTAGCCCTTATCACCGTAAATTTGGTGGTGATTTGATTTGGGAGCTGGGCACCGGTTATTTTGGTTGCCGTGATGCTCAGGGTAATTTTGATCCCCAGTCGTTTGCGGAAAAAGCCGTTGACCCACAAGTAAAAATGATTGAGATTAAACTCTCACAAGGTGCCAAACCCGGTCAAGGCGGTGTGTTACCCGCCGAAAAAATCACCCAAGAAATCGCTGATACCCGTGAAGTACCAACCGGTCAAGATTGCGTGTCGCCCTCTTCGCATAGCGCTTTTAGCACGCCGCGCGAGTTGGTTGGTTTTTGGCAGCAGCTACGTGACTTATCAGGCGGCAAACCTGTCGGCTTTAAGCTATGCGTAGGTCAGCCTTGGCAGTTTATGGCGATTGTTAAAGCCATGATTGAGACGAACAACTATCCTGATTTTATCGTGATCGATGGCGCAGAGGGCGGCACAGGTGCAGCGCCCGTTGAATTTATGGACAACGTCGGTATGCCAATGGTTGAAGGGTTTTTATTGGTACATAATACCTTGGTTGGCGCTGGTATCCGTGACAAGATTAAGCTTGGCGTCAGTGGCAAAATCGTCTCAGGTTTTGATATTGCGCGCATGATTGCGCTTGGCGCTGATTGGTGTAACTCAGCGCGCGGCTTTATGTTTGCCGTTGGTTGTATTCAATCACGCTCGTGTCATACCAACACTTGCCCGACGGGGGTTGCCACTCAAGACCCATACCGCCAAAAAGCCCTCGATGTGCCAAGTAAAGCTGAGCGCGTGGCAAGTTTCCATAAAAATACGCTGAAATCACTGGCCAGCATCGTTGGCGCGGTTGGCCTCCAGCATCCAAGCCAATTACAGCCTTATCATATTGCGCGCCGTTTAGATAACGGACAAATTAAACTATTATCGAAGTTCTTTTACTTTGCTGACCAAGGCGCATTACTTGCGCAAAACGCTCGCGCCGACGTCTTTAACCAAATGTGGGTCATGGCAAATCCTGATAGCTTCCTTGCCAATAACGATGCGCTGATTGCTTATAATAAAGACTCGCGCGATAGAGGCAAAGAAACCAGCGCGCCGACCACGAAACACCCAGATGATTCAGTAGACATCATCGATGGTGGCATGTTAATTGGCAACGTCAATAATACTTTTCGCGACTTACCCCATACAGATGACTAAGCGAAGCAGCAAATAAGCGACAAAATATGGTAGAAGCATTACAATAGATAACTTCTGTCCACCTACCACAAGGCAAGTCATTGATGCCAACCTCCCTTTTTACTTCATCCCAAACTCTTTTGACGGCAGCGCTGATTGCATTAAGCATCAGCGCCTGTCAACCGACAGACCACACAAATGATAGCAGCGCTGATAATAGCAAAAAGCATTGGTCATGCCAGTCGCAAAACGTGCCCTTTACTTATAGCGCTTGTCGTATCGACGCGCAGACGCTATCAGACCCTCGCTATTCTTTACAGCTGTTTTGGCAACAAGCAAATAACAGTGCTAATAACACCCAGCCGCTGCTGACTTTTGATACTTTGTTAGCGACATTACCGTCTGAGCAAACGCTGAATTTTGCCATGAACGCCGGTATGTATAATGAAAATTATGCGCCGATTGGCTACACCGTCATCGAAGGTAAAGAGCTGCGCGCGTTAAATATTAAAGAAGGCGGCGGTAACTTTCACTTATTGCCCAATGGCGTTATGTGGTGGGATAAGTCTGGTAAGGTGCAAATTACTGAAAGCAATGCTTTAGATAAGCAGCTCAAAAGTGGTACAGCACAGCCTTGGTATGCCACGCAATCAGGTCCCATGCTGGTCATCACTAATGAGATTCATCCGCAGTTCAACCCTGACAGTACCTCGATTAAGCTGCGTAATGGTGCCGGTGTTTGCAGTGACGGCAGCCTACAATTTGTTCATAGCGAAGAGCCTGTGAGCTTTTATCAATTTGCCACCCTGTTTAAGGATGATTTAAACTGTCCAAATGCATTATTTTTAGATGGCGGCATTGCTTCGGCATTGTATGCACCGACTATCGATAAGCATGATAAAAAAGAGATGGGCGTTATGATTGGGCTGATAGAAACAAAAAACTAGAAAAGAAAAGGTATAAACTAAAAATAGAAAGAAAAAATAGCCGCTATATTTTACAACGGCTACTTTTATGCGTGTTTCAATAAAAAATAAAGCAAAGGATTCTTATCGTTATCTATAGTTAGCCGTTAGCGCGCCAGATAGTTGGTCATGTCTTCCACACCATGTAAAGTCATGGGATACATTTTATTGTCGAATAGTTTTTTAATCTCGACGATGGTTTGGGTATATTGCCAGTACGCGGGGTTTTCAGGATTAAGCCAAGCGACTTTATCAAAATGCGCCAGCACCCGCTTAAGCCAAACGATGCCCGCCTCATTATTCATATACTCAACACTACCGCCAACTGTCATCAGCTCATAGGGCGACATCGATGCATCACCGACGAAGATAACGCGATATTCTCGGCCGTATTTATTCAGCAGCTCAAAGGTAGGCATCGGCGCACTATGGCGACGATTATTATCCTTCCAAACATAATCATATAAACAGTTATGAAAGTAAAAAAACTCTAAGGTTTTAAATTCATTCTTCGCTGCAGAAAACAGTTTTTCTAATGCTTCCACATGGATATCCATACTGCCTCCGACATCAAACAGCATAAGTACCTTGACGCGGTTACGGCGCTCAGCTTGCATATGAATATCGAGCATGCCTTTTTTGGCGGTGCGCTTGATGGTCTCATGAATGTCTAGCTCATCCGCGCTTCCTGTACGCGCAAACTGGCGCAAATTACGCAGTGCCATTTGAATTTGGCGCGTACCAAGCTGATTATCATCATCAAGGTTGCGGTATTTTCGCTGCTCCCAAACTTTGGCAGCGCTACGTTTGCGTGATTCACCGCCGACGCGCACCCCTTCTGGATGGTCGCCATAGGCACCAAATGGTGATGTCCCACCTGTGCCGACCCATTTACTGCCGCCTTGATGACGCTCTTTTTGCTCTTTCAGACGCTCTTCAAGCGCTTTCATCAACTCCTCTAGCGAGCCGTATTTTTTTAGCAAGCGCCGCTGCTCTTCGGTCAGATTTTTTGGGTCGAGCTTTAAATCGAGCCATTCTTTTGGGACGTCCGTCAACTTGGCCAACAGCTCGTCCATATCAAGGCTATCGACCCCTTCAAAATAGTCTGCCATGGCGCGGTCAAACTTATCAAAGTGACGCTCGTCTTTAACCATACAGAGTCGAATCAGCCGATACATACCCTCGCGACTGGCAAAGGTAGATAGCTCTGGATTCTCAGGATGCGGCTGCATCATCAGCCCTTGATCTAACGCAGCGTTTAGGTCAAGCAGCTCACGGGTACTGACGGGTACGCCGTAAGTACGTAAGGTATAGAACAATTTGATAAACATAAGAGTCGCATCACTTATTGGCTGATATAGTTACGAGTGAAGCCGTTTCATTGGCTTTAATCATGACAAATGGTCTGTTGCTTAGCGACGCATCATATTGGCAAAACGCTGTAATAAGTTCACATCGGCTTCATTCTTAAGCAGTGCACCATATAATGGCGGGATAGACTTTTCGCCGCGCAAGTTTTCTTCCAGCTCTTCTTGTGCCATATCATCGGCCAATAATAACGTTAACCAATCAACCAACTCTGACGTCGATGGTGGCTTTTTAAGCCCTTGAACATTACGTAGCTTATAAAAGATATCTAATGCATCATTGACCAGCTTTTCTTGAATATCAGGGAAATGCACTTCAATGATTTGACGCATGGTTGCTTCTTCTGGGAAGTCGATATAATGAAAGAAACAACGACGCAAAAACGCATCTGGCAGCTCTTTTTCATTGTTTGAGGTGATAATAACCACCGGACGCTGCTCGGCGGTGATGGTCTCGCCTGTCTCATAAACATAAAATGACATCTTATCCAGCTCATGAAGCAAGTCATTGGGGAACTCGATATCAGCTTTATCAATCTCATCAATTAATAACACACTGCGCTCTTTACTGGTAAAGGCATCCCACAATTTACCCGGCTTGATATAGTTGCCAATCTCATAAACCTTATCATCACCCATTTGTGAATCACGCAAGCGCGATACCGCATCATACTCGTACAGCCCTTGCTCAGCTTTGGTGGTTGATTTGATATGCCATGTAATCAGCGGCATACCCAAACTCTCTGCTACTTCTTCAGCCAGTAACGTCTTACCAGTGCCCGGCTCGCCTTTAATAAGCAGCGGTTTTTGCAAAGTCATCGCCGCATTGACTGCCAATTGCAAATCATCGGTGGCTATATAGCTTTCTGTACCGGTAAAGGTTTTCTTGGTTTTATCGGTCGTGTTTGTCATAAACTAAGTCTCAGTTATTGTTATACATTAAAGGGATTAGGGGGCAATTGGTGAATAAGAAATAATGAATTAGACTAGCACAGCTGCCTTAATTGCCAAAATACTCATGCGTTCGCAGTTGCTAACAAATAATACTGATATCGTTTTAATAGTCATTAATTACTTATATCCTCAATCGGCAAAAAATACTTTTACATAAAAATGCTTTTACATAAAAAAAGACACGCATGGTGTCTTCTATCTTAATTAATGAAGCTTAATTCTACTTTAAAGCTTATCAGATTTATCACTATCCGCTTGCTTTAATGGCTTATTGTCTTTTTTTAAACTGACTTCAGCTGCAGGCTTATTTATTTCCGTCTTAGCCATTTCGGGTTTAGTTATTTCAGGCTTAGCCATTAATGCTGAATCAGCAGACGGCTCTGCTAAACCAGCATTGTCTGCCAAGTAATTACCACTGGTTAGCTGCATCGTCGCTTGCGTATCTTCTGCCGTTCGGCTACGGGCTTTATCTAAGCTTGACTCAAACGCGCCGCGAATCAGTTGCCAAACAAAACCCACAAACAAGCCGACGACCAATACCACCAATATTGGCAACATATTAGCAATCGCACCAGCTGTGTCTTTCATCATAATGGCGTAGACAACGCTAATACTGGCCGGTGCAATCACGCTAGGGTCGCCAAGCGCTGTACCGGGAGCTAGTAAGACAGCAAAGAGCATCATCCAGCTCATACCGCCAAGTGGACGCGGCAAAACCCGAGCAACCAGTAGCCAAAGTATCAAGACGATAATGACACCGCCCAAATACGCATACATGGGTAAGTCTGCGGCTGGAACGTCTTTTACCAGCTGCCCCCACCAAATCGCAATCTCGCCGAGAATGTCACTGATGGCTTCCAATGGTAAGCTGTGTAAGATACTTTTAAACCAGTCCATACGTGTTTGGTTACCTGCATTTATCACCGGCGACACGTTATGTGTCTAGCGGTATAGGGTACGTTCTGTCGTACTAAAAATGGGGCCGACTACATCATCGACATCTGTACTGAATAGGCTGCTAGTTTATCACGACTTCTAAATAAAGTGCATGCTGACCACTGTTTGGTAACGTTTTTTATCAATTGGTCGCATCGCCAGTTGAGTTGTTATTAGCACCGATTATGACTGGCTACCACTTGGCCACTGACCTATATTTACCTTCAGTTGCCGTTAGTTGCTTTATAAAATAAGACACATTGAAAATAAGATTGCCATACAACTTAAAAGCAGCACTTTAAAATAAGTGCACTAGTCGTAGATATTGTCTTGTGCTTCACGGGCGCGCAACTCGGCTTGGCGGCGCATGACATCTTGCGGCGGCATTTGTACAAAATAGCCTTGTGATTGTAATTTCGCCAATACTTCTTCTTTATCAACCCGCGCAAGCGTTGCCGTAGTTGCCAAATCTAGATGCATAACAAACTGACTGCGCCCTAAGCCTGCACGGAAGTCTTTCGGTAATACGCCAAGCCAGTCTTTAATCTCGTCGGTATCGTTAGGATAATCAGGACGAGCAATATAGACGTACATATCATTGTGTTTGGGAAATTTGTAAATATCGCAATGCATAAAGGGCACCTATTGAGCACGAAAGGTTAAAAACCATCAATTAAAACAGTTATCAAATGACTGGTATTAAATAGCCTGTATTAAATAGCTTAGATGAAATGAATGAGGAATAATGGTTGCTAGCCTAGCATAATTTGCCCGACTTTCAATAGTGGCTTTGCGTAGCAGGCTTTAACGAGATGGCTTTTGATTGCCTTATGTTGCTTTGTACAGGCGCAAAAAATTGGCTTTTTTAGCGGTTTATTTGCCTAAATATCTCTAAAAAAGCGCATTTTGGTTAAATTATTCACTTTAATCCATGCGGTGGCTTGTAAAAAAACCATTAACCTTTCATAATAAAAGCGTTTTTCAGGAGAGAGTCTTGGGCACGATGTCAGATGCACTTATTTAATGAGTTGCGTTGATAGTTGTAACAAGACCACCGAAGGCGCATATACCCTGCCAATCGCTCAGGTAAAAGGACTGAAAAACACATGCCACGACTGTTTCGCTGTCTACCGTCAATCGCGTAGCACACCCAAACACAAGGCATAACAAATCTGGAGAGCGGTAAGGACGGACGACGCCTTACCCACCGAAGGGGAGAAAATGCGACATCATTGCTATTTTTTTGCAAATAGATGCTTAAAAAAAATGATGGTTCGTGTTGAAAATCTCAGGTTACAGGACAGATAGGGCTTTTGCTTAAACCGACGTTCAGCGTTAGTTTGGCTTACTGCTTTATATTTTTTTTCTGTGCTACCCTTGGTTGCAATGCTTGCACCCTGCAATATTGCTTCTCGCTACTATGATACTGCACATCGCTCATTACTCTACCGAGTACGACTGATGTACACATAAGGATTTGTTATGACCGACACTCAAAACGCCAATTCTCAAAACGCCAGCTCTCAAAGCACAAGTACTTCAGCTCCTAAACGCACGCCTCTTTACCAGTCTCACGTTGATAGTGATGGCAAACTGGTGGATTTTTCTGGTTGGGAATTGCCAATCCATTATGGTTCACAAATCGAAGAGCACGAAGCCGTGCGTACCGATGCCGGTATGTTTGATGTCTCACATATGGTCGTCGCTGATGTTAAAGGCGCTGACGCTAAAGCATGGCTCCAAAAGCTGCTTGCCAATGATGTTGATAAATTAAAAACCGTCGGTAAGGCGCTATATTCTGGCATGCTCAATGAGCAAGGCGGTATCATCGATGACTTAATCGTTTACCTGATGAATGAAGACGCTACCGAATACCGTATCGTCTCAAACGCTGCTACTCGCGATAAAGACATGGTACAGTTTGAAAAAGTCGCTAAAGGCTTTGACATTACCATCACCGAGCGTCCAGAGCTTGCGATGATTGCCGTACAAGGACCAAATGCGGTTGAAAAACTGGCGCAAGTTAAACCGAGCTGGGCAGATACCTTGTCGGGACTTAAGCCTTTCGTTGGTGCTGATTTAACAGACATCGAAGGCACAGATTGGTTCGTTGCTCGTACCGGCTACACGGGTGAAGATGGCGTCGAAGTGATTATGCATGGCGATGATGCTCCAGCGTTCTTTGAGCAATTAAAAGCCAATGGCGTTAAACCTGCTGGCCTTGGCGCGCGTGATACCTTGCGTATGGAAGCGGGCATGAACCTTTATGGTCATGATATGAATGAAGAAACCAGCCCTTATGAGTGCAACATGGGCTGGACGCTGGCGCTAAAAGACGAGCGTGACTTTATCGGTCGTGAAGCCTTAGTAAGTAAGCGTCAGCAAGCAAAAGACGACAACACCGCCATGAAACAAGTCGGCTTACTATTGACGACGCGCGGCGTATTGCGTGAAGGCATGACAGTCACCATCAATCAAGGCACGGACAATGAGCAAACTGGTCTCATTACCAGTGGCACCTTCTCCCCTAGCCTAAAAAATTCGATTGCCATTGCCCGTGTCCCTGCCAGCTTATCCGATGACGATAGCGTTCAGGTCGATTTGCGCGGCAAAGGTAAGTTTGTCGATGTACGCGTCCTTAAGCTACCGTTTGTCCGTAATGGCAAGCAGCAGTTTGACTCGTAGTCATTATAAATTCTATTATTAGCTTCCACTATTTTTGTTAACCATCCTCTATCACTTAGGAGAGAGACCATGAGCAATATCCCAGCAGAACTAAAATACATCGCCAGCCACGAGTGGCTACGCCTAGAAGACGACGGTACTATCACTGTTGGTATCACTGACCATGCTCAAGACCTATTGGGTGACGTGGTGTTTGTTGAATTGCCAGACGTGGGTGACATCATCGCCGTTGATGACGAAATCTCAGTCGTAGAGTCAGTAAAAGCGGCCTCTGACGTTTACGCGCCTCTCTCAGGTGAAGTCGTTGCCATCAACGAAGCATTAGAAGATGATCCAGAAATCATCAACTCTGACCCATACGGTGAAGGTTGGTTCTTTAGAATGAAGCCTGACAACATCGCTGACTACGAAGCGCTGCTAACTGCTGATGAGTACGAAAACGAGCTGTAATATCAGCTTTGCTTCCTTGCTGAAAAGCGCTATTTGACTGAAATGAAATATCGCTATTTGCAATCTTAAAAATGTAGCTTTAAAAATGTAACTTGCTATGACAGATATTGGCGTCAGCTGATATCTGTACGCCTTTTTTAACCTATTTATCGCTCAATTGACTACTGCCAATCGCTATTCGATTACTCGTATTAACCACTTGTCAGACACTATTGAAAAGTTGCACTCAATACTGACCTAAGTTGATCATTCAATCCCCAGTATGGATTCTAATATGACCTTTAGCACTGACCTTAAAGACAATACTGCGACGCCTACTCATACCCCGCAGCTGCAAGCGTTTCGCGAAGTGGTTGAATCACGTCGTTCCGTTCGTCGCTTTACCGACACAAAGATACCTGATGACGTGTTAGCAGACTGTCTGCGTTTGGCCATGCTCGCGCCGAACTCAAGCAATCTACAGCCGTGGGAATTTTATGTGATTGACGATGCTGACAATCGCAAACGCGCGGTAAAAAATTGCATGAATCAAAATGCGGCAAAAACCGCCGCACGCTTGATTGCAATCGTTGCGCGTACCGATATCTGGCAGGATCACGCTCAGCAGATATTGCGCGAATACCCTGATACACCCGTACCAAAAAAAGTCAAAGACTACTACACCAAAGTCGTGGCTATGGACTTTTTACGCGGACCAGTTAACGTAATATCAGCGGCAAAATGGAGTGCGACTCAAGTATTTAGACGCGTAAAAGGTCCGATTAAGTCCCCTTACTATACCTTTGAAGACACCAAAAACTGGGCCACCAACAATACCGCCCTTGCCGCTGAAAACCTCATGCTTGCCCTACGCGCGCACGGTTTTGATAGCTGTCCGATGGGCGGCTTTGATGAGCCTGCTATGAAACGCCTATTAAACTTAAGCAACGACCAGCATATCATTATGATGATTGGTGCTGGTGAGCGCGCTGATAATGGCGTTTACAACACCCAGTTCCGCTTTGACCAAGAGCAGTTTGTCCATTACGTCTAAAACTGTAAGCCGTCATTAGTTATTATTACTAGTTATTAGTTATTTTAGCCATCCCTTTATTACTCCCTTAACCAAGGACTCTCATGACTATTTCTCAAAACCCAACGCTTGATACCTTTAAAGGTTTATTCAACGAAGCTGAATTTGTCTATCGTCATCTAGGCTCAAATGAGACCAAGCAAGCTGACCTGCTCAGCGCAGTTGGCTATAAAGACATGGCGAGCTTCATCAACGATACCGTGCCTGAGCCTGTGCGCTTGCATAAAGAGCTAGATTTGCCTGTGGCGATGAGTGAGCATGCCGCGCTTGCTAAATTACGTACCATGGCAGACGACATCACGGTTAATAAGAGCTATATCGGTCAAGGTTACTCGCCTGTGCGCATGCCAGCGGTTATTCAGCGTAATGTGCTTGAAAATCCAGGTTGGTACACCGCTTATACCCCTTATCAAGCTGAAATCGCCCAAGGTCGCCTAGAAGCATTGCTAAACTTCCAGCAAGTTTGTATTGATTTGACTGGTTTAGAGATGGCTGGCGCGTCATTACTTGACGAAGCAACTGCTGCGGCAGAAGCGATGGCCATGTCAAAGCGTGTGAGCAAAAGCAAATCAAATCAGTTTTTTGTTGATGACCGTATCTATCCACAAACCTTAGATGTCATCAATACTCGTGCCAAGTATTTCGGCTGGGAAGTGGTGGTTGGTGATTTTGAAACCGCCAAATCAGGCGATTATTTTGGTGCTATTTTCCAATACGTCGGTGTTGAGGGCGATGTAAAAGACTTAACCGACGTTATCGCAGCGGTGAAGAAAAACAAAACCTACGTGAGTGTCGTCAGTGACATCATGAGCTTGGTGCTATTAAAATCACCAGCCGATATGGGCGCAGACGTCGCATTGGGTAGCACCCAGCGTTTTGGTATTCCAATGGGCTTTGGTGGTCCACACGCCGCCTACTTTGCCTTCTCTGATAAAGCCAAACGCTCAGCACCTGGTCGTATCATCGGTGTCTCAAAAGATTCACAAGGCAATACTGCATTGCGTATGGCATTACAAACCCGCGAGCAGCATATCCGCCGCGAAAAAGCCAACTCAAACATCTGTACCTCACAAGTATTGCTTGCTAATCTAGCGGGTATGTATGCGGTGTATCATGGTCCAGGTGGCGTCAAGCGTATCGCGACTCGTATCCATGCCTTTGCGACTGCCTTTGCGAATGTTATTAAACAAGCTAACGATAGCAATTTAAATGTGGTACATGAGCAGTTCTTCGATACGGTTGTTATTGATTGTGGTTCAGAGAAGCTGGCGACGCAGATTTTTGAAAATGCGGACAATGTTGGCTATAACTTATGGCGTTTGGGCGACAGTAAGCTTGGCGTTGCGTTCAGTGAAATCAGCGATGCGCAGGACTTTAACGTCTTAACTCAGCTATTTGTCAATAAATCACACGATTTACCTGAAGCGGCTAGCGTATCACTTGATAGCGCCCACTTGCGTACTGACGATATCTTGACCCATCCAGTCTTTAACACGCATCATACCGAACATGAAATGCTGCGCTACTTAAAATCGCTTGAAGACAAAGATTTGGCGATGAACCGTAGCATGATTTCACTTGGTAGCTGTACCATGAAATTGAACGCGACCAGTGAGATGCTGCCGATTACGTGGCCTGAATTTGCCAATGTGCATCCATTTGCACCACGCGATCAAGTCACCGGCTACATTGCGATGATTGATAGCTTGCAAGAGCAACTGAAAGCCATCACAGGTTTTGATGAAGTGTCTATGCAGCCAAACTCTGGCGCTTCAGGTGAATATGCTGGTCTCTTAGCAATCCGTCGTTACCATGAGTCATTGGGCGAGACGGATCGTGATGTTTGCTTGATTCCAATGTCAGCGCACGGTACCAACCCTGCTACCGCCATGATGATGGGTATGAAAGTAGTCGTGGTCAAAACCGATGACAACGGTAACGTAGACATCGATGACTTGACCGCTAAATGTGAAGAACACAGCGCCAATCTAGGTGCCTTGATGATTACTTATCCATCGACGCACGGTGTGTTTGAAGAAGGCATTCGTCATATTTGTGATTTGATTCATAAACATGGCGGTCAGGTCTATATGGATGGCGCCAACATGAATGCGCAAGTCGGCATGATGCAGCCTGCTGATGTTGGAGCAGACGTACTGCATATGAACTTGCATAAAACCTTCTGTATCCCACATGGCGGCGGCGGTCCAGGCATGGGCCCTATCGGAATGAAAGCACACTTAGCACCATTTATGGCCAACCATACGTTGAGCCCTGTGCATAATGCGCAAAATGATTACTCAGCGGTATCGGCAGCACCTTATGGTTCAGCAAGTATCTTACCTATCTCATGGATGTATATTGCCATGATGGGCCGTGATGGTCTGCTAAAAGCAACTGAGCTTGCGCTATTAAATGCCAACTATGTTGCCAGCCAGCTGAAAGACCACTACCCTGTTCTTTATACCGGCAAAAACGGCCGCGTCGCTCACGAATGTATCATCGATATTCGTCCGTTGAAGGAAGAAACTGGCATCAGTGAAAGCGATATTGCTAAGCGCTTGATGGATTATGGTTTCCACTCACCAACGATGAGTTTCCCAGTAGCGGGCACCTTGATGATTGAGCCCACTGAGTCTGAGTCTAAAGAAGAGTTAGATCGTTTTATCAGTGCGCTACAATCTATCAAAGCCGAAGCGATGAAAGCCAAAGCTGGCGACGATGGTTGGACGTTAGAGGACAACCCGTTGGTCAATGCACCGCATACCGCGGCGATGATTACCAGCAGCGAATGGTCGCATCCGTACAGCCGTGATACGGCTGCCTTCCCGCTGCCTTACATTCGTGCCCATAAATTCTGGCCGAGTGTGGCACGCGTTGATGATGCTTATGGTGATAAGAACCTTATGTGCTCTTGCCCAAGTATCGAAAACTATATGTAGTTTTCAAACAACTATAGAAAGTTAATATAAAAACAAACCTCCAAGTCAGTAGCTGATTTGAACTGAACCCCATAAGTTGGACACAACTTATGGGGTATTTTTATGCATTACGACCTAGACTTTAAGATAAAAGTCATCGCATACTATCGGCAAGGACATACCGGACTTGCCACAAGTGAGAAGTT
>NZ_CAJHAJ010000003.1 GCF_904846345.1 Psychrobacter maritimus | reverse complement strand
TTCATGACTATATGCATTATTATAATCATGAGCGTATTCAACTTAAATTAAAAGGACTGAGTCCTGTGCAATACAGAACTCAGTCCTTGGGGTAAACTAAACCGTCCAACATTTGGGGGTCAGTTCAATTTGGAGGTTTTTATTTTGCCTATTCTGGGCTAGTAATTTAAAAGGTCATGTGATTAGCGTTTAAATTAGTGGCTAGAGTCTAATATAATAAAACATCAGTAAAATAACTTTTGGAAAATAACATGCAACAAAAAAACCGCGTTATTCTGATTCATGGTCTGCATCAAACCGCTTGGATTATGCGGCCATTGGCCAAACGCTTGCAAGTAGCAGGATTTGATACCCACCAATATGGCTATCGCAGTATGCGTGACGGCATCAAAACCAATAGCGCCCGATTAAATGACTGGCTAGAAAAGCACCATCATCCTGACCAGCCAATCGATTTGGTCGGTCATAGTTTGGGCGGTTTGATTATTCGTGATTTTGTCACTGCATATCCGCAATGGCAAATTGGACGCTGCGTAACGCTTGGGACACCGCATTTAGGTAGTGTTTGTGCAGATTATATTTGGCGCTTGACCCCAGCTGTGGTGGGGCGCTCGTACGTCGATGCGCTAGATGGCACGGTCGCGCCCTTACCGGAGCATATTACCTTAGGCGTGATTGCGGGTAATCGTCCTTATGGCTTAGGGCAGTTATTTTTGCGATATCATAATCACAAACTGTGTAAGACAAATAATATGCCACCAGCAGAACATCTACTACACGATGGCACAGTATATATAGAAGAAACCAAAATAGAGGCAGCCACTGATCATATTGTTTTACCAGTGTCGCATACTGGGATGCTAGTCGATAAAACAGTGGCCGCACAAACCAAGTATTTTTTACAATATGGACAGTTCGACCATAGCGAGCTTAAGCATTTATAAATACTAAGCGTTTATAAATGCTAAGCACTTATAAACGCTACTCTTTATCGCTTAGCGAACATTGATACCCATACCCTGCTGCAACTCGGTTTTATGCTCCTTAATCACTGGAATCAAGGTTTGCATCACCCACTCATTGCGCCAGCCTTTTAACCCTTCTGGTAATTCGCTTAACTCTTTATCAAAGGCGATCACTTCATAGAGCTGTGCGAGCCATTTTTTACGCATCAATACATTAGCAGGTACGCCGATTTTTTCTGCTTGCTTATCTATCGCGTGTTGTACTGCTTTTGACAGTATTTTGTTTTTTGAACGATACGGTGGTAATAGGCAGTCTGGATGTTCAGCAGGATGCAAGTTTTTTGCTTCTTTAATGACCTTGAGCAACTCTTCACCATATAGGCGCAGCATACTACGGTGCATCGTGGTTTTGTGCGCCAACTCGCGCATGTTGCTTGGCTTTTCCGTGATAATCTCACGTACCGCTTGTTTTTTTATGACAAAGGTACGCGGTTGATTGGTCGCCCGTGCCAGCTCCTCACGCCACGTTGCCACTGCTTGTAGTATCGCCATTTGCTCAGAGGTATAACGATAATCTGCCATCGTGAGATACATCGCCTCGTCTTCAACATGCTGCGCGTCATATAAATCACTGGCATAGAGTTGGCAGTCCGCCCATACATATTCAAACAGACCTTGCTTTTTCAGCTCGTACTCAAGACTTAAATAAAGCGCTGGCAAAAAGCGTACGTCATCAATCGCATATTGCTCTTGCTCATCTGATAGCGGACGCTGTAACCAGTCTGATTGGCTTTGTTCTTTATCAATATGCATATCTAGCTGATCATCAAGCGCCTGCTGATAGCCCATTTGCAATTGACCGGTTAAATAAGACAGGGCAATTTGCGTATCAAAGATATTGGTCAATGGCGGACAACCAGACAATAGATAAAAAATCCCCAAATCCTCGCCGCAGGCATGCCAAATCGCCACATCCACTTTCATCAGCGCTTGCCACAGCTCAGCCAATTGCAATTGCGGGGCGTCTAGCAAATAAATATGATCACCCACATTTAACTGCACCAGTGCCAAGCGTGGATAATAGGTATCGCGCTTGATAAACTCGGTATCTAACGCTACCCGCCCGCAAGTTGCCAAGGCATCGATAACTTCCTTTAAACCATCTTGCTGACGTACCCAAGTGACCGCAGCTTCATCGGCGATATCTAGCAGTGCATCGATATCTGGCTCGGGTGGCAAATCTGTGGGCGCTACCTCGTTATTGACTAATGGTTTTGATGAATCATCATCAGTAGCAGCAGTATTGTCTGAGAGATTTGGTTGGATAGCAGCAGTTGAAGCTGTTGAAGCATGGTTGGACACGGGCAGATACCTGCATAAATAGGAGAAAATAAAACGCTAAATTGCGTCTTAGGGCATGTCCTCACTTCAACCGATAGGGCTCTAAATGGGCTAAAAATGGTTAAATATTGCCAAACATCGTCGAATAGCTAGGTAATATCTCGATATTATCTGCGCTATTTTCCTTGTTTGACTGCAATTTACCTCATTTTTATCACCATTTTTAAAATGAGGACATACCCTAATAAAAGTGGATAAGAAAACAATTATAACAATTTCATCAAATAAAATGGACAAGACTTGGCTTTTATAGAGAATTTATGAAATTGCTATACAGCATACTATAAGAAAGAGCGATTTTGCATGGCTTGCCCAAGGGTCATGCTATCAAGGTACTCAAGCTCGCCGCCCATCGGTACGCCTTGCGCCAAGCGAGTGACTTTATTGACATGACGACTGACCGCCTCACTGATAAAGTGCGCCGTCGTTTGACCCTCAACGGTAGTACCAGTTGCCAATATCAGCTCTTCAACAGGCTCTTGCTTAACCCGCCAAACCAGTTGATCGATATTTAAATCATCAGCACTGATGCCGTCTATCGGTGATAAGTGACCGCCTAAAACGAAATAGCGCCCACGATAGCCTGCGGTTTGCTCGATAGCCATCACATCGGCGGCGGTTTCGACCACGCATAACAAGCCATTATCGCGCCTTGGATCTTGGCATAATGGACAAATAGCCTCATCACTAAAGCTATGGCAGCGCTGGCATTCGACGATATCGCGCATCGCCTCATCAAGCGCTTGGGCGAGCGCCATGCCTTGGGGACGTTTTTTGGTAAGCAGATGTAGCGCCATACGTTGGGCACTTTTTTGCCCCACGCCCGGCAAAATACGCAGCTGTTTGACCAGCTGATCAAATTTGGCTGTCAGCAAAGTAACTTCCTTTATTTAACTTAATTTATAAATCGTAGCTATAAAAATGGGGTCGTATCGTGTCGATAACAACCCCATTTTTGTGTTCAATCAGCAGTTTTTCGCGCTTAAAAGCTTAATATTTAACGGCTTTATTTTAAAAAAATTAGTCTTTAAAAGTTTCGTCTTAAAGAGCTTAGCGCTGAAAATCCTGCTATTTAGAACATGCCTTGCATACCCGGTGGTAAACCCATGCCTGAAGTCGCGCCAGCCATGGTTTCTTCATATAACTCATCTGCTTGACGCACCGCATCATTGATCGCAGCTGCGATTAAGTCTTCAATCATATCAGGCTCATCTTCCAATAAGCTTGGATCGATAGTCAAACGCTTAACCACGTGACGACCTGTCATAGTAACTTTTACTAGACCGCTGCCCGCTTCGGCTTGAACTTCTTTATTGGCCAATTCTTTCTTAGCGTTTTCAACGTTTGCTTCGACTTTCTTTTGCATCGTTTGTGCTTGTTGCATCAATGCTTGAATATTCATAGTTGCCTCTTTGTATTTTGTCTTAATGCGTATAATAATGAATCGTCATTAATCACGTAAACTTGATGTTAACCGCGATTATACCTTTATCTTTACAAACTGTCTAAACCACGCGCCAAATCTTTGATGATATCTTCCACATCTTCTAAACCTACCGACAAACGGATGAGACTATCATTAACACCTGCCTCTGCTCTTGCCTCAGGCGTCAAGCGGAAATGGGTGGTGGTTGCAGGATGAGTAATAGTGGTTTTAGCATCGCCTAAGTTATTGGTGATAGAAACCATTTGTGTCGAGTCAATCACATGCCAAGCAGCGGCTTTTGAATCCCTTTTGCTTGAATCAGCGCCAGCCGACGGCTTAACTTCAAAGCCCATAATAGCACCATAACCACCTTTCATATGATGTTGACGCGTCGCCAACTCATGAGCGGGATGATTACTCAAACCTGAAAAATGCACGGTACTGACATTGGGATGATTGACCAAAAATTCTGCCACTTGATTGGCATTCTGGCAATGCGCTTGCATACGCAATTTCAGCGTCTCAAGCCCTTTGGTAAAGACCCAAGCATTAAATGGGCTCATGCTGATACCGCCTGATCGCACCACGGTAAAGGCCTCTTGCATCAGCTTATCGCTACCGACTAAAGCGCCGCCCAATACCCGACCTTGACCGTCTAAATACTTGGTTGCAGAATGAATGACCACATCAGCGCCCAAATCTAACGGGCGTTGCAATGCTGGCGTGGCAAAGCAGTTATCAACGACCAATAAGATATCATTGGCTTTACATAGCTGACTTAAATAGCCGATATCGCAGATTTGCGCCAACGGATTGCTGGGGCTTTCGCAATAAATCACTTTGGTATTTGGCTGCACAGCATTTGCCCACGCCTCATTATCGAAGCAATCGACATAACTGACTTCAACGCCAAACTTTGCCATATAGTTATTAAATAAACCAATCGATGAGCCAAACAATTGATTGGCAGCGAGCAAATGATCGCCTGCTTTTAAATAGGCTAAGCACATGGTCAAAATTGCGCCCATACCTGAGGCAGTCGCCACCGCACGCTCGCCATTTTCAAGCGCGGCTAAACGACGCTCAAAGGTACGCACGCTAGGATTGGTATGGCGTGAATAAACGTTGCCCGACTTGTCACCGTTGAAATGTGCTGCCGCATCCGCCGCCGACTCATAAACATAAGAGCTGGTGGTAAAAATAGCTTCTGAATGCTCACCTTCGTCGGTACGATGCTGCCCTGCCCGTACTGCTATCGTTTGCATACCATAATCGAGTTCTAGATTGAGCGCGTCACTGCGCCAGTTAGGGTCTACTTTATTCAAATTTTCATCATCATGCACTTGCGACTGGCTCATAAATTTTCCATTGCACTGGTTATTATTAAACATACGGCTTATTTTGATTATAAACAGCATTTGTTCGCGTTATCATAGCATGGCAACTTATTCCAAACAGCTGGTTTCAAAGGCCTGCTAAATATTATTTTTGAATACTATAGGTTTAGCACTTAGCATTAGGTTTCAGCACTTAGTGTTCAGAAATTATTATTAAATATTTAGAATTAACTATTAACGACTTAATACTAAAAACACCGATGCATTTATAAGGATAAGATGCAAGCGCAGACGATGACTGGACGATGTGGTTATCATGACCAAATAACGTGCCGTATCTAACAAAAATAACGTATTTATAATAGGCACAGATGACAACAGCTGCTAAGCTTAGCCGCGCTTTGAATATTGCCTTGAGCGATATTATCATCCGCTTCATAATCAGTGCTATCATCGGTAAAAAAGCAAGTAAAGTTAAGTCCATTATTCACCAGTATGTCATTACATTCAGGCTCATTAAGGTATCTCATTTATGTCGATGTTTAGTATAGAACCAAGCAACTTATCGCTGAGTCTAACACTGGGACTCACCTTAAGTCTTAGTGGCTGCCAAACTTTGCCAAAGCAGCCGCATTTGCCTGAAAGCCAAGCTTTATCAGCGCGGGTTGACGCGCTATATCAGCAAAATGATGAGCCAGAAGACAATAGTATTGAAAGCGATAGCGATAATAATCAAAATAGTAATAATCAATATAGCAGCCAAGAAAATAGCCCAAATACCAATCCAAAAATCGACAATACGGATTTGGTGGCGGCGATTAGTGAACAAAGTGAGATTCACCCTGATTTATCTGGCTACCATCCGATTGTGACCGGTGCCAATGCGTTTGCCTCACGCAGTATTTTGACCAGTATGGCTACCCGCAATATCGATGCGCAATACTATATTTGGCACGATGACCAAGCCGGACAGCTGATGCTCAAAGACTTATGGGATGCCGCCGAACGCGGGGTTATTGTACGCTTGTTGCTCGATGATTTTAATAACAATGCCAAATTCGATCAGCATTTATTACGTTTTGCCAGTCACCCGAATATCGCGGTACGTATTATCAATCCATTAATGTACCGTAAATTTCAAACTTTAAACTTTGTCACCGGTTTACCGCGAATCAATCGCCGCATGCACAATAAAAGCATGATTTTCGATAAGCAAATCACCATTATTGGTGGGCGTAATATCGGTGATGAATACTTAAGTAACGATAAAAACAGCCAGTTTGCGGATTTAGACGTTTTACTGATAGGTAAAGTTGTCGCTGATATTGACAATAGCTTTGCAAGCTACTGGTCGGCACCGATCTCATTTGATATTCAAACCCTAGCGACCCTTGATAAAGGCGAAACCACGGATTTTTTAGAGGGCTTGGATAAGTTAAGAGTTGATGAAAAAAATAACAGCAAAAGTAGCTTAGATGTCTATAAAGCTGCCATCGAAGATTCGTCTATTGATACCGATTTAATCAATAAGCGCGTACCCTTTCGCTGGACGGACATGCAGTTCTTAAGTGATGATGTTGGTAAACTCACCAAAACTGTTCCAGCAGATACCAATTTGGTGCATCAGCTGCGCACTTTATTGGGCAGCCCGACCAAGCGTCTTACTATTATCTCATCTTACTTTGTACCGACCAAAGACGGTGTCAAGACGCTGGTTGCCTTGGCTGAAGCGGGCATTGATATCAAGATTTTAACCAACTCTTTTGATGCCACCGATGTGACCGCCGTGCATTCTGGCTACAGTCAATGGCGTCCTAACCTGCTGCGTGCAGGGGTAAAAATCTACGAGCTAAAATCTACCGCTTCTGAAGAAAAACGCGAAAACAAGCTTTGGAAAGCGCGCAGTCAATCGTCAACCAGCTTGCATGCAAAAACTTTTGCCGTTGATGACTATCAAGTATTTATCGGCTCATACAATGTCGACCCGCGCTCCGCGAATATCAATACCGAGATGGGCGTGATTATCAATGATGATGAGCTTGCAAAGCAGTTACATGGTGCGCTCAGCGATGACCTATTAAGCCAAGCTTATGAAGTCAAGTTATTAGAAAATGGCAATTTGCAGTGGCATACCGTAGAAGATGGCAAAAAGGTCATTTACGATTCAGAGCCACGCGTTGATATCAGTGACCATGTGTGGCTGACCATCATGTCATGGTTACCGATTGATTGGTTACTATAAGCGTTAGCTCATTTAGCTTGAATGAATCAGTTTTGTTTATAAGCGCTTATTTACAAATTGTCTATAGCGACAATAACTTGAGCGAGATATCTTAAGCCGATAATTTAATGCTGAAGTATTTTTTAGTGCAAGACCCTATCTTTTCGGCAAATCATTAGCCAGTTATATGATTTGTCGTTTTTTATTATGGCCGGTTATCTAGATGGTGACTGGCTTAACAAACTCTTCCCTATGTGGATGCGTGATATATTATGCCTTCTCGTTCTCAATATGCTCTGATGTCCTCTAAAGATAGAAATGCCGTACTGTTTATTTGCTTTAGCAGCGCGGTCGCGTTTTTTGATTTTTTGATTTATTTATATCTTGCAAATATCATCGCCGCTACCTTTTTACCTGCCAATGCTGACTCTACGGTCGCCAGTATGCAAGGGCTTGGGCTTTTTGCGATTGGGTATTTGGCACGTCCATTTGGCGGCATCATCTTTGGCCGCTTTGGTGATATTAAAGGTCGAAAACCGCTCTTATTAATCAGCATATTGGTGACTGCTGCAAGCTTATTGGCCATGGCCTGCTTACCAACGCATGCACAATGGGGCTTGGTTGCGCCCGCTTTATTTATTGCCTTACGTTTGATACAAGGGATGGCATTTGGCGTTTTTGTACCGCTTGCTTGGGTTTTTGTCTCAGAACACGTGCCGCGCCAATATTTATCAGTCGCTTGTGGCTATGTGACCGCAAGTTTCTATGTTGGTGTATTATTTTCCAACGCCTTTTTTCTTTGGTTGACCAATGCGCTGACCACTGCGCAATTGGCTGATTATGGTTGGCGTATACCATTTTTTATCGCAGCATTTTTGAGCGTTTTACCTTTGTTGGCATGGCGCTGGATAGATGAGTCACCGTTTTTTATCGCTATGAAAGCATCAAAACCACGTGATTATGTGGTCAAACCCTTTACCCTACTCTTTAAACATTGTAAGCATTCTATCTTTATCGGCTTGGTTCTGACCCTCATTGTCGCTAGTATCACGACCGTTATCGTTCTGTTATTACCGGATTTAATTGAATTGCGCTTTACCTTAGATAATGACTTGTTTGGATTTTCACACAGTCTTGGCATTGTGTTTATGATTTTTGGCTGTGTGTTTTATGGCATCATATCCAATCATCAAAATTTTGGTAAAGTATTGGCGATTGGCTCTGTATTATTGATTGTGCAGATGCTTGCTTTCTTTTATCACCTGCAAGCCAGTGGCGACTATATTCTTATTATGTATGCGCTTTTAGGTTTTTGCGCTGGTATCGTTGGCATGATACCCGCCATTATTGTGCAACTATTTCCGACCAATGTACGACTCACTGGTATGGCGCTTTGTTATAATCTATCTTACGGTCTTGTTGGGGTATTGGTGCCTTTTGCGCTTGGTTACGCCACTTTATACATCAGTTTCTCGCCCGCCCTATACATTGTATTTATCGGCTTTATTGGCATCATCATGGGCATTTATTTTTATAATTTGCCAGAGTTTAGAAAAATCAATGAGGTTATTTGAGAAGCATTTATATCATAGTAGCCATGTCATAGTAGATATGTCATTTAGCCCTACTTTGCTTGGCCATTGATTTTTTCATCGTTTAACCAATATACCCTTATTAATAAAAAAGCGCCCTGCCTCTATCAGGCATGGCGCTTTATCGACTATTTTTTTTAATATATATAAAAATGCATTTAAAAGTATTCATACTTAATAACGAGGCTTAACCCTAATGGTTGATATGACCAACAAACGACTCTCTGTTGCGCCAATGATTGATTGGACAACGACAGATTATCGCTACTTTGCACGGCTGTTTAATCCGCACGTTTATCTTTATACCGAGATGATTAGCACCGGTGCGCTGATACATGGCAATCGCGCACGGCATTTGCGCTTTGATACGCTTGAGCATCCGCTGGTGCTACAACTGGGCGGCGCCGATATTAGCGAGATGACCCAATGCGCTGAATTTGCCCAGCAGCATGGCTATGATGAGGTCAATATCAACGTCGGTTGTCCGTCCGATCGCGTCCAACATAATAAGATTGGTGCTTGTCTAATGGCAGAGCCGCATACGGTTGCTGATTTGGTTAAGCACATGCAGGCGGCGGTCGATATTCCGGTGACCGTCAAGCATCGTATTGGTATCGATGATTTTGACAGTTATGAGTTTATGGTGGATTTTGTCGAAAAAGTAGCGGCTGCAGGTTGTACGCGCTTTATTGTCCATGCCCGTACGGCGTGGCTACAGGGCTTAAGCCCGAAGCAAAATCGCGAAATACCGCCATTACGTTATGATGATGTTTACCGGCTTAAGCAGGATTTCCCTGCCCTTGATATCGAAATTAACGGCGGTATCGAAACGGTTGCTGATATTAAAGCGCATTTACAGCATATCGATGGGGTGATGATTGGACGGGCGTTTTATCATAACCCGTACTTGCTGGCAGAAGCTAATAGTTTATGGGGCGAGCCGATTCCTAAGCGCTCAGATATTTTAGCAAAACTGTATCCATATTTAGAAGAACAAGTTGCTAAAGGTGAAGCACTACCAACGATGACGCGGCATTATTTAGGGTTGTTCCAAGGTTTGATGGGCGCTCGCAAATGGCGACAGGCATTAAGCGGCAAACCGCAACTAACGATTGATGATATTAAACGAGCCGCTGCTGAAGTCTTAGCCTTAAATCCAGATGCTTAAAGATAAGTAATTACCCTTCTCGCATAAAGTAGGGGCTAATTGGTGCATAGCTAATTGATAAAGACATTCACCAATTAGCCGTTAACCATTTATAGATAAGTATTTAAGCGACTTGCGCTAAATACTGCCCCATTGCTGCGCCATTATTAATAATATGTAGCAGCATCGGCAGCACTAGCGAGCCTGACTTAATACGCGCGTAGCAAAATATCAAGGCCAATACCACAATGGTACTGATTTCATAAATGCCATATTGCAAATGAATCACCGCAAATATCACGCTGGTCACTAAGCTTGCGACGACTGCGCCGCGATGCTCTTTATAGGTTGCGCCTGAGAATTGCTCAGCGATAGCCGACCATAACAATCCGCGAAATATCAGCTCCTCATAAATTGGCGCGACAATCACCATCGCAAATATCAATAGCCATACTGAGCTGACAGACTGATATAAAGGGTCGACAAAAACCAGTGGCGATTTATCGAGCAGATAAGTTAATGCCTGACTGCCAATCATAAATATCAGTAGCAATCCTAACATGCCGATGCCTACCGTCCATGAGAAGGGCTTTAGCGCCAGATACTGCTTTACATTCCCGCCTCTCACACGAATCAACAATACGCTGATTGCCACCAGCAATATACAGCCGATGATGATAGAAAGACTTACTACTGTGCCATCGTTACTACCAAAAAAGAAAATATCGCCCATGGTTGCATTTTTAGCGGCGGGCAACACCAGTTTACCGGCGATATAGACGCCGATTAATTGACTGATAAAAAATGTCACCACCATGCCTATGACCAACAGCAACGCACCCAAGCGCGAAAATAGCGGTGCAGGCTTAGGTGCTTTAGTCATAACAGATGGGATCATAACAGGTTTTGTGGTCGCATCTTTTAGCATAAAGTTGTCACTCAAAGGGGTGTGCTAGCTGCCCACAGGATATTTATTCTGAGCATTAATAATGCATCAGCTTATTTTGGCAACTGTTTTTTGATAAGCTCAAGCACTTGTAGCGCCACCGATTCTGGATGCTCAAGTGGGAACATATGACCGCCAGCGTGGGTTTCGTAATCGATATTAAGTCGTGATTTGATTTGCTGCGGGAACCTACGCTTAAGAAAGATACTGTCTTTACCAATGATAAGCGTCACCGGCGGTTTAGGTGCACGGTTTGGGGTCAGCCAATACCATGACGGATTGGTACGAAAAACCTCAACTTCGCTGGCTTTAGGGATAGCCAATGTTACCTTGCCATCCGCCCGCTCATGCAAACCATGCTCGATATAGCCCTGAAAGCTACGCTCATCGAAACCTTTAAAAAAGCCTTTATGACGCAACTTATCATAAGCATCATTGCGGCTATCCCAAACATCACGGCGATGCTTAGAGACGCCCGCTGGCGAGAGCTTATCCATCAAGCGATTATTCATCAGCGGTAATCTATCTGCGGTTTTGGCCAAATGCCATAGCAGGCTGACTTTACCATAAATCCAAGGCGGATCCATCAGTACCGCTTGCGCAAAGTGTTCTGGCGCACGGTATAACGCCTGCATAGTACACATGGCACCAAGCGAATGACCGACGCCCACCACCTGACTAACGCCATGCTGCTCACAAGTACGTTTAACACTGTCGATAATTTGCTGCGTTAGGCTCTGCCAATGGTTATCTACTGGATAATCGGGCGTATTACCTAACATAGGAATATATTCAATGGTAAAAAACTCAGCAAGCGGTGCAAAAAACGGCGCATAGACGGCACTTGGCATACCATTGGCATGAGCAAAATGAATGATAGGCTTTTGGGTTATCTTAGATTTGGGCAGTGACGCAAAGGTCTGCAAGGTAATGACACTCATGACAAGCTCTCAGTAATTTAAATAGCTGTTTATTATAATAGTCAAAATTTATATACAATTAAGGCTGAGCATAGTCATATGCTCAGCCTTAACAATCATACACATTAAATCTAAAATATAAAGGGCTTAGCGCATCTGCGCGTTACCCTCTTCTTGCGGTAGTACGTCAAGCTTGATGCTTGAGCCAAGCCCTGTGCCTAACTTAACCGCAAAGCGATCCATAAATAAGCTAAACGGGTCGCTCGGGGTATAGTTAACGACGTTATCAAGTTTAAGTTGTTTCTCTAAACTTGAAATACTGCCCTTTTTATCGGCTAAACCAAGCTCAATAGACTGCTCGCCGGTCCAAAATAGCCCTGAAAACAGTTTATTTTGCTCAGGATTTTTTAGACGATTGCCGCGACCTTCTTTGACCGCATTGATAAAGTGCTTATGGGTATTGTCTAGCACTTTTTCGACGTGCTTCTCTTCATAAGCCGTGAGCGGACGCGACAGGCTTAGGATATCTTTATACTCGCCTGCGGTAATGGTACGGTCTTTAACGCCAAATTTATCCATTAAGCCTTCGATATTATAGCTTGGCATAATTACGCCAATCGAACCGACCAAGCTTGATGGATTGACATAAATCTCATCCGCCGCTGACGCGATATAATAAGCACCAGAAGCACCCATATCACCAATCACCGCGTAAAGCTTTTTATCAGGATATTCTTGACGCAAATCCATCATCGTCTGCCAGATTTCATCAGACTGGACAGGTGAGCCACCAGGTGAGTTGATATCGAGCGCCACCGCTTTGGCATTGCTGTTTTTAAAGGCGCGAGTCAAGGCTTCATTGACATCATAAGCATTGGCCACATCACCACTACTAATCGTCCCTTGGATTTCAACCACAGCCAAATGCGGCTTACTGGTATCCATGCCATCGAGACTGGTTGGTGTTTTAGTGCTGCAACCACGGCCGAGGGTTAAAAATATCAATAATATATAACCAAAGGTCAATAGCTTAAAGAAAATACTCCAGCGACGGGCGCGGCGCTGCTCAACCACACTGGCTAATAACGTATTTTCAATCAGTCGCCACTCTTGTCCGCTCGGCTGATTTGACTGCTGCAGCGGCGTTGGCTGATTTGCCGAGTTGTTAGGACGTTTGTTAGGGTCTGGTGGCCAGTTGGGCATATAACTTCCTAAGTCAGAAACAATGTAAAACAATAAAAGAGAGGGTCTTAAAACTTAATCGAGCAAAAACTTAATACAACCGCAATAAGTATATTTGCTTATATAAGTGCATTTTGTAGCGCTTTCATAAAAGTTAAATAAGCTACTAAGTATGATGCCATTTCACTCATGGTTCAATAGCAGAACTGTGAAATAGCTTGATATTATAAGGGCGACACCTTTAGAAACGAGGCATTTCATAAGTAGAAGCGAGGCATTTTATAAGCATAGCACTATTAAGGTAAAGCTTAAGGTGAATCCTTAGTATCAGTATTAAAAGCTAAGGCGGCATCTAGTGGCTTATTATCGTAAGTGATTATCTCATGGATTTGTTGCTGGCTTATTACCTCAGTAGAGATATGCGAAGTACTGTGTCCAAGCCATGTTGTGCTATTTATGGCATTATCTAAGGTGTTGTTTAAATTACTATTTTTATCATTATACTCAATCGAACATAATAACGACCACATTTGCCAAACGCGCGGATGCGTATCGGCATTCAGAATCAGACGTGATTGAGCGTTTTTGGCTTGAGGGGTTGGCGCCTCTATATCGGACTGAAGCGTTTGTATATTAGCAGGTAATGATTTGAGTGGCTCAGCCGCATTATAATTGATGACTTGAATAGGCAATCGACTATCAATCGCAAGCGTACAATCCCAGACACTAACATCGTTTATTTTGCTCCAACCTGTTATTGCTCGTAAAGTTAAATCCCTATTCATGAGTTGCCAGATTTTACCTTGCTCACAGCCTTGGGCGCTAATGGTTGCATGAGTTTTAGCTTGATCAGATTGACTGGCTACTTGATAAGCGCGCTGACGCTCAGGCCAGCGCTCACTACGTCCTGCTTGCCAGTATTGAGCCGTTGGGAAACGTTGACTTAGTTGCGCTACTGTCATGGGTAGTAATTCAGAATTGCTCGGCTCAGAATTATTTGTCTTAAAACTGTTGGGTTTTAAGGGCTTGCTGTTTCTAGTCGATGATGTTGACAGTGTGGCCGTCAATGCGGCGCTACTACTTTGTACCACGATACCCTCTAAGCGCTTAATGGATAAGCTACGTAATTGCTGCTCTAGCGTCGCAGAAAGCTTATCAACCGTTAGCGTGCTTGGCATCGTACGGACACTATCAGGTCTATGATCGGCCAAAAACAACCAGCTGACATTTTTCTTATTTACCCCTTTAGCGGATGCGCGTTTCTTATTATCCTTATGCACATTTTCATTGTTTATCACAGGATATTGCAGCAAAACCGCACTCACATATTGATCACCAGTCGGTAAAATATAAAGAGTTGGTATCGTGGTTAGCGACTGCTGATTGGCATATACCGTCATCACTAGCAGTGTTAACGGCGCTAGCGCGAGCCAACGACTGATAAGCCCGCGCGGCAATAACCACGGTAACATTGCCAGTAATACCATCAGCAAAATAGCCATATTGACTGGCGTATAGAGCCATGCTCCTGAGAATATCGGTAATGCTGTCAGCCATATAATCAGCTCATGTAAATAAGCGACAATGGCAATCACCAACGTCCAAATAGCATCTGCCAGCGTGGGCACGATAAGGTAGCAAAGCCCTGCCAATAGATTCAGCGGTACAATCACCCAGCCAAATAAACCTATGGCAAATAGATTGACGACAAGTCCTAACAATGACGCTTTGCCGAATAATAACAAGGTAATGGGCAAGAGAGCGATAAATAGCCAAAACTGTAACTTAAACAGTCGTTTGAAGCCTAGCCACATGCGTTTAAGCAGTTGCTTGTTTTTATCATCATCATGACTAAAAGCCGTTAACTGGGTAAATTCTGCTTGACTCCATTGTCCTGAGCTATCCTCGTACTTTAATAACAACGCCACCGCTATAAAGGACAGCCAATAACCTGCCTGCCACAATACATATGGGTCGAGCCATGCCATCAATACTGCCAGCGCCAATAATATACGCATGGTACTAATCGGTAGCAATGTTAAGCGTATCAAACCTATCGCTAATAACATCCATGCGGTACGCGCAGCAGGGACATCGAACCCGGTAAATAAGGCATAAATAAAAGCCGCGCTAATCATGACCCACCAGCGCACTTGCCAGCGCGGGATATGACGATAAAGAGAGGGACAAAAGCGATTCAGCAGTAGGACCGCCAATCCTGCTAACACAATCGCTAAAAATAAAACATGCGTCCCTGAGATGGCCAATAAATGAGAAATACCTACCAACTGATACAAATCTTTGGTATCGCGATTGATTAAACTGCGATCACCGGTCAGCAAACTTAAAGTTACCGCTTTTGCTTGCTGCTGTGTGGTATTTTGTGCTGCCCAATCTTGATAAAAGTATTGGCGCAGCTGCCAACGTCCTTGGTCGATAGCGGTACGAAAACGGTATAAATAAGAATCGTCAGCTTTAGATAGTGCTGCTGAGTCATCAGACGGAATAGTCGAGGTACTGGTCGCTATTATATTAGCAACGCCATCGATATGCCGACCCCGTAACCACCGATAACTATCAAATCCGGTTGGGTTATTCAGCGCTTGCTCAGAGCCAGCAAGTGGCGCTAGCGTTAAGGTCATCAATAATTGATCACCGGGCTGTAGATGATTTAAATCTGTAATCTGTGTTTGCTTAAATGATTGTTTAGCTTGTTTCTCAGTAGCCTTTTTAGACAACTTTTTACGTGATTCCTTATAGGGCTTTTTTGGATAGGCGTTTAGCAATACGCGGTATTCAGTTCTCTCAAAGCTTTCAAAATCTTCAGAATTATCATGGCTTAAATTATCTTTAGTTTCTTTATTACTGCTTAGGCTATTATTCAGAGTTTCTTTATAATTTGCAGCGTAATTCGCCGTAAGATTATCTAAATCCTGCGCTGTCAATTCAGACAATAACGGTGATATCTGACTGATGGTGGCAACCTGTCGATAGCCACTATCACTTGCGACATCATAGACACTATCACTTATCCCCTCGATGCTAACCAGCGCTTGTACACGCAAAGGTTGTTTTATGGCGCTACTTTGCGCCTGTTGATGACTTATCAAGGCGAGCAGTCCACTACCACTAATCAGCGTCAGTGCTAGCGCTGCCAATAATAAATAGCGGACACACTTAGAAAGTAACGACAAGCTATACGCTGAGGTTTTCGTAGAATTTTTAACAGAAGGGTTTTGAGAAGGAGGTTGTCTAATAGTAAAGGAACGAGGATATGGAATACGACGTTGACTGACGACTAACAAAACAATAGTAAGTATCGTTAATAATAGCGGCAATGTCGCAGTAGCACTGAGGTCTGCTAACAGCGGACTAACAGGCAGCGGCATGCTATCAGCAACGGCTAAAACGCCCATCATAACGATGATTATCAAGCTACCAATTAACCAGTACACCAGCGCTCCTTGCTTGATAGTCTGTATGATAAGTATAGGCTGTATGATAAATGATGATTGACGATAGCCTTAATGTTAGACCGAACCGTCAAGCGATGGCATTTATCCTGCTATTACCCTATACTGAGCAGAAATATTGCGATAGTGATTATCCAACATTATCTTCCTGCTTTTCTGATAACATCCTTACCTGTATTTTTTATCAATAACATCACTGCATACCAGCCCATCAGTATGATTGAGCGGGCTGTAGATAACGAGTAAAGGCGATTCTGTGCCAAACAAACGTCTGAAAGACCTACTTCCTACCCCTGAAAAAATCTTAGCCAGTCGCACATTAAAACTGTTTGCGCCGCAACTTGCTGACCCGCGTTTATGGCATTTTAATCGCCATAGTCTAAATAAAGCGGTTTATATCGGTGTGCTTAGCGCGTTTTTTCCGCTGCCAGGACAAATGTTACTGGCATTAATCGGCGCGCTCATTTTTCGAGCCAATGTCCCGATGGCGCTCGGTTTGACTTGGATTACCAATCCAGTAACCAGCTTGCCGGTGTTTTATGCTGGCTACTATGTCGGTGCCAAAATCCTTGACGTACCGATGATTAGTTTGCGGCTTATCGGCAGGATGATTGCTGATTTTAGCTTATGGGCATTGTCAGATGGCGCTAATCCCTTTATTACTTATAAAGGCACAGTATCTCTGACGGCGTTCTGTTTAGGACTCACGATTTTAGCCATCGTTAGCAGCATCGTATGTGGTTTGGCGTTTAAAGCCATCTGGCGCTATAAGACCGTTACCAGCTGGCAAAAACGTCAGCAGAACTCCTCTGACGAAACGCCTCAGCACTAATAGCTATTACTCCTGTATAACCATTCATTCAGCGCCAGTCATACGATAAAAATAGCAGCATTTTATAAAAATCATTACCCAACTTTTAGGCGGCGTTATAATTCGCCTTCTTGCTCTTTATGTTTTTCGATAGCATTGAGAATATTGTCAGTAAGATTGGTATCCATCACAAAGACATCTATCACCTTCTCATCTTTAAGCAGCGTATAGCGCTTGCCAGTCGCACTATCTTGCGCCTTTAAGTCGTAATCGACACCCGCTAAAGTAATCGAGTCAAAAACTGGCGTCAGCAACTCTATTTGCGCCTGTTTATCAATGGTGTCAAATAACGTTGGATCCATATAAGGCTTTAAGGGCTCATTACCTTCTTCGATACTGCCAAACGCTTCAATCGGGTCATCATCTTTATTCATACTATCCATCCTTACTTAATGAATAAGGCTGCCCTATACAGCCTATTTGTTATCTTATTTTTATAAAAATTCTAACCCTATCATGCTACTGCTTAGTAACGGCAATCATGCAACTTTTAGAAGAAACGGTTAAGAATATTATTTAGTACATTGTTTAGAACGAAAGGCTAAAGGCTTAGTAATCTTCCCAATGACCATTACGCAAGAGTAGCTGACGGTCAGCAAGTGCTGCTAAACTACGGTCATGCGTCACCATCAACAGCGCCGTTTGCATGGTGCTTTGGAGCTCGGATAACAGCCCAAACACACTTTGGGCATTGTCATAATCCAAGTTACCGGTCGGCTCATCGGCCAAGACAAGCGATGGCTTAGTCACCAGCGCACGGGCAATTGCTACACGTTGACGCTCACCGCCTGATAGCTCACCTGGCCTGTGCGCCAAACGGTGCTCAAGACCAACACTGTTTAAAATATCTATCGCTTGTTGGCGCGCTTCAGTAGTCGACATTTTTGGGCGCATCAGCAGCGGCATAGCGACGTTTTCAACCGCAGTAAATTCCGCTAATAGATGATGAAACTGATAAATAAACCCTAAGTGCTTGTTGCGCATCGCGCCGCGCTCAGTCTCATTCATGGTATTTAGCAGCTGCCCATGTAGCCAGACTTCACCACTGGTTGGCGTATCAAGTCCGCCGAGCAAGTGTAACAAGGTGCTTTTTCCTGAGCCACTGGTACCGACAATCGCAATGCGCTCACCGGCATTGACGGTCAAATCTAAGCCCGTCAATACTTGGGTACTCACCGCCCCTTCATCGTAAATTTTATTAATATTGGTCGCTTTTAAAATCGCAGACATAGCGCTTCCTTTATTTTATTTATCATGGCATTAACGCCTATAGATTACTCGTAACGTAGCGTTTGGGCGGGCTGGATTTTAGCCGCTCGGCGTGCTGGATAAATGGTCGCCAAAAAGCTCAATACAAATGACGCGCTGGTAATCAGTACCACATCAGTCAAACGCAGCTGCGATGGCAGATAGTTCACAAAGTAAGCATCAAATAAATTCAAACCAAAGCTATTATTAATAAAGCCCAAAATATCACTGACGGTCAGGGCAAAGATAACGCCGAGTATCGTGCCTGCAATCGTACCGATAAAACCAATGACCACACCCTGTACCATAAAGACATGGGTAATCAGACGCGGTGAAGCACCAAAGGTTTTTAGAATGGCGATATCGGCTTTTTTGTCGGTCACTAGCATGACTAAACTTGAGACGATATTAAAAGCGGCAACTAAAATAATTAAAAATAACAGCAAGCCAACCATGGCTTTTTCCATTTGAATCGCCCCAAATAGATTGCCGTGCGTTTGGGTCCAATCGCTAGGATATAACTGCTCAGGGGCAATGGCAGCAGCTCGTTGGGCGGCCATCGGTGCGTTAAAGATATCGTCAAGCTTCATACGAATACCCTGCGCGCCCTCTGGCAGACGCAGTAATTTTGCCGCATCGCCCATCGGAATAAACGCCATCAGGCTATCTACTTCTGGACTGATGGTAAAAATACCCGTCAACGTAAAACGCTTAAAGCGCGGTATCACACCCGCTGGTGATGGCGACGCTTCTGGCAACACCAACGTCACTTTATCGCCTAAGCGTAGCCCCAAGGATTGCACCATCTCTTCGCCAAGCACAATACTGAATTCACCGTTTTGTAAGGTATCAATACTGCCTTCTACCATATGCTCGTTGATGATAGAGACGTTTTTCTCGTATTCAGGATCGACACCGGTGACCATAATCCCAGCCACTTGACCGTTGGAGGTCAGCATACCTTGCAGCTGGATAAAAGGCGCAACGGCAGCGACTTCTGGATCTTCTTTGATCTTATCTGCCACCTGTTTCCAATCACCGATAATCTCGGTTGAGATCACCGTCGCTTGTGGCACCATACCCAAAATACGAGTCTTTAGCTCCCGATCAAAACCATTCATGACCGATAGCACGGTAATCAATACCGCAACGCCAAGCGTCAGACCAATCATTGAAATCAGCGATATAAAGGAGATAAAACCATTACTACGCTCTGCTCGGGTGTACCGTAAGCCGATAAATAACGCTAAAGGACGAAACATATTCAAACTCTTTATCTTATCCACGTGCGACTTTATTTATGTTATAAAACCAGATGCAACAACCGCCTCGTAGCATTACATTTACTAAGGCGCTTGCCGCAAAAACATATCAATCGAACACAAAAACAGGGGTTATGACCAGCAAAATGCCGCTGTCAAAAGGGAGCTAGTTTGACACAATTTGACTTATATGTGCCAGTCATTAGCGCAAACTGCCAGTATTTTTTAATAAAAACTCAACTTTTAACATTATTTTTCATGAGGGGCTTGCTATTAGTTGCGTCTATACCTATATATTGTATGCTAAGGACAATTGTCATTAACCCCTCATTGTTGTTTGTTGCCTCTTTACTGACGACATTGCTGGTTATCATAAACCAATCCGCTCACATATTGGATAATGGTCAGCAATCACAGTTTTAGACCCAAACCTCATGGCTGACTTAAGTTTGAGTATATTCATGACCATTAATTATCAATATAAAAATATCCAATCCCCCACCAAAATCACTCTATCTGACGAGCAGTCTGCCGGTCACGCCGATCATTGGCGCATTTTGACCGATGACATGAGTCAAGACGTGCCAGAATGGCTGCAAAAGATGATTGAAAAAGCGGCTATGCCGAAAGGGCTTAACAGCAATGTCAGTGCCAAAGACAGCTGTTTGCTGCTATCTGAAGACCAGCCTTGTCATATCAATCAAGTGCTGGCGATGAAAGATGGCAAGCCTGAATGCTTTATTAACGCCTACCCTTGTGTCGATAGCCCTTATGGGCTGACGTGTAAAATTGAACGTATGATTGTCAATGACAATACCCATGATGCGGTATTACGCTTACGCACCGCTGATGGCAGCATCATCTATGCTTTTGACCAGCTTTATACCGCCAACCGTCATTTATATCAGCAGGATATGGCGTATTATGTGAATTTTAGTGCTTGGGCGCATGAGATTAAGCTGAGCGAACAAGACGAAGTGATTATGGTCGAAGACCAAGAAGCCATTCGCTACCATCGCGCTTTTAACGATATCGTCGCCGCCAACGATGGAAAAATGCCCGATGATTTACAAGAGCAAATCAAAGCGTGGCAGCCAGAGACCAAAGAACAAATGGCACCGGTTGAGATTAACTTAGGTCATATGTGCGCTTACCTGTTTGGTGATACCTTAGGGCAAGAAGATGAAGCTTGGTGTCAAGGTCAGGTGCTTGGTAAGCAAGAAACGCTGTTTAATGGTAAGCCCATTATCTTATTTGATGTGGTGGTACTGCGTGAGCAAGATGCTGACCCATTTGTAATCCGTATTGGTGCGCCTAAAACTTCAACCACTGCTGCTATCCAAGTTCATGACTATGTACAGGCGAATATCTGGTTACAAGCAGCGATTTATAAAGAAAATCAAAAATCGCAAGCAAGCGCGCAACAATCAAAAGCCAGCTAATTTAACACTGTCCTCTACTGTTAAATTTGTCAATAAAAAAGCCCTTAATATGAATTAAGGGCTTTTTTATGTTAAACGTTATATTTTATAAAAACTCAAGACAAACCATTAAGCCATGGTAGTCATTGATTTGATATTACTGTACAGCTCTTTTTGCTCAGCACTAGGACGCGCCGTTTGTACTGCCATCAATTGTGACATATCGCCTTCAACACGGATTTTACCACCCATAAAGGCACCCATGATTTCATTGGTATCAAAATCAGTGATGATAGATTGTAAGATGCTGCGATCAAGCAATAAAGTCGTCGTCGCTGCGTCATTTAAGCCGCGATGCAATAAACCATTAGCAAAACTGGCTTCGATATCTTGCTCAGTATCAGATACTTTTAGGTTTACAATCATATTAGCCAATGCTGGTGGTAGATTTAGTTCACCGGCTTCTTCACCCATTTTCTCAACTTGCTCAAACCATTCGTCTGTCAAAAAAACTGCCATATTATTATCCTTAATACCTATTATAAAAAGCTCATGTATAAAAAGCTTATGTATGGACAGCTTGTGCCGTTAAAGGCATAAGTCTGACCGCTATTTCAATGATTAAAATAATTGTTAACAGAAGCATAAAAACGTCCTGTCAGCAATACTGTTCAGCGCCATTATAAGATGCGACTTGATAATAAGTAAAACTTATTTATAGCCTCTTAAAGGTCCAATGTCGTCATGGTTACAAATTTTTCTGATAAGTCTGCGTTTTGCTTCGTTAGCACTATGTTTTTTCACCCCTAGAATAGTAGGGAAATTGGGTATAAAATGGGAGCATAATGCTGCAATATTAAGTTGTTGGCGCATATTTTACCAAAGAGTTTGTATTTTGGCGCATAGTTCTGATGATATTTGATTAGGTTTGCGTTACAATACCCTTAAACAGAGTCGGGAGTTTTAACTAAACATTACCTAAACATGTTTTTTTGTCAGCCACCGCTAGCATACATTGATGGTGCATGAGCTTTTTAGCGCCAGTTGAATATCAGTATCTATCTTCGTTCATACTGTTTTTATCAGTAATAATTAAGATACATACTCAGCCTCAATAGATGTTTGATGCTCAAGGAAGGCACGTTTTCTTATCAAATCTGACCGTTTATTAACAATCCTACTATCGACTAGCTGTGAGCGCAGTGCGTTTTTATCGCCGTCCTCTACTCATCAGCGATAGCTGATAACTAGCGAAGTTGATAGTTAATAATGGCAAGACTGATAAGAGTAGTCAAAAAATAGCATGTACCGCAATCATTGTCTGCTTATAAATTTTTATAAGACAGCTGCCGCGGAGAGTTAGTTAATTCTGTTGATAATTCGGGCTGTAAAGGAATCATCCAATGAGTTTACAAAACACAGCAGTCGCCCCAGTTGACCGTGAATATGAAATCACTGTCGTAAGATTCTTTACGATAATGGCCGTGATATGGGGCATCGTCGGCATGAGTATTGGTGTGTTCATTGCTTCACAGTTAGCATGGCCAGCACTCAACTTTGACATTCCATGGTTGACATTTAGTCGCCTAAGACCGCTCCACACCAACGCGGTTATCTTTGCATTCGGTGGCTCTGCCCTGTTCGCAACCTCTTATTATGTGGTACAGCGTACCTGTAAGACGAGACTATTTGCACCTTACTTGGCTTGGTTTACCTTTTGGGGTTGGCAAGCGGTTATCGTATCAGCGGTTATTACGCTTCCTTTAGGTCTGACGTCGACCAAAGAATACGCTGAGCTTGAGTGGCCAATCGATATTTTGATTGCCTTGGTATGGATATCTTATGCCATCGTTTTCTTCGGTACGCTAATCAAACGCAAAACCTCACATATTTATGTGGCTAACTGGTTCTTTGGCGCTTTTATTATTACGATTGCTTTACTGCATATCGTAAACAGTATGGCTATCCCTGTTAGTGCGTTTAAATCTTATTCGTTATTTGGCGGTGCAACTGATGCGATGGTGCAGTGGTGGTACGGACATAATGCGGTAGGTTTCTACTTAACGGCCGCTTTCCTTGGGATGATGTATTACTTCGTTCCAGTACAGATTGGTCGTCCTATTTATTCTTACCGTTTGTCTATCGTTCACTTTTGGGCATTGATTGCATCATACATGTGGGCTGGTGGTCACCATTTGCATTATTCAGCGCTTCCAGATTGGACGCAGTCATTAGCAATGGTATTCTCAATCATCCTATTTGCACCATCTTGGGGTGGTATGATTAACGGTGTACTAACGCTATCAGGTAGTTGGGATAAGTTACGTACCGATCCGATCATTCGCTTTATGATTGTGGCATTGTCGTTCTATGCGATGTCGACGTTTGAAGGTCCAATGATGTCTATTAAGACCGTCAACGCGTTATCTCATAACACTGACTGGACTGTAGGTCACGTACACTCAGGTGCGCTTGGCTGGGTTGGTATGATTACCATTGGTTCGCTATACGTATTGTTACCACGTATCTATAACAAACCAAAAATGTACTCAATCAGCTTAATCACCACGCATTTCTGGTTGGCAACAGCAGGTACTATCTTCTATATCGTCTCTATGTGGATTTCAGGTATTGGCCAAGGCATGATGTGGCTTGCGACCAACCCAGACGGTACGTTGGTATACAGCTTCGTTGATACGGTTGAGTTCTCACATTTCCCATATATCGGTCGTGCTTTTGGTGGCCTATTGTATGTATCGGGTATGTTTGTTATGGCATATAACGTTTATAAAACACTGCAAATGCCAGAAGGTAAGCCTGTAGATATCGCTGACCCAACGGATCATGAACCTAGTGTTGATAAACCTTCGGCAGCTAACGTATAAGGAGCGATCATGTCTGGTACACCGCATGAAATTATTGAAAAAAATACAGGCTTGTTGGTTATCGGTATTGTTATTGCCATTAGCTTTGCAACGCTCGTTGAAATCGTACCGCTGATTTATGATAACAAGGGTCCTGAAGAAGGTGGGGTGAACGCTCCCCTTCCCGCCATGGAGCCATGGACTGCACTTGAGTTTGAAGGTCGTGACATCTATATTCGTGAAGGCTGTCACGTCTGTCATACCCAAATGATTCGTCCGTTACGTGCTGAAGTTGAGCGTTATGGACCTTATTCGCGTGCTGCAGAATCAACGTGGGACCATCCATTCTTATGGGGTTCAAAACGTACGGGTCCTGACCTTGCACGTGTTGGTGGCCGCTATTCTGAAGATTGGCAAAAACAGCATCTGATTGCGCCACGTTCTTTAGTACCTGAGTCAGTGATGCCTGGTTTCCCTTGGCTTGCAACCAATGAAGTTAATGGTAGCAATGTTCAAGCCAAAATGCGTCTATTCCGCGATCGCTTCGGTGTGCCTTATACTGAAGAAGATATCGAAGGCGCACCCGATGCTGTACTTGGTGCCACTGAGCTTGATGCTTTGGTTGCCTACTTACAGCAGTTAGGTACCGCGATGGAAGGACAGCGCTAATGGGTATTGGTGAATTACAAACAATTGCGACCGTTTCTGCCTTTATTGCCTTCGTAGGCGTTGCATGGTGGGCGTATTCGCCAAAAAACAAAAAACGCTTCGAAGAAGATGCACAACTTGCGCTTGATGACGAAGATATCGAATCTTTGTCTGAAGAGCAGCGCAATAAGGATAAACGATGACATTTTTTTGGAGTTCTTGGATCACCATACTAAGTATTATGTGTTGGGCGGGTATCCTCGGTGTTTTGCTAATGGTTTTGAAGTACAAGCCAGAAGTAGAGGAAGACGGTACCACTGGTCACACTTACGATGGCATTCAGGAATACGATAAGCCACTCCCTAAATGGTGGCTAGTGATATTTTTTGGCTCAATCATTTGGGCCGTTGCATACTGGATATTTTTCCCTGCTATCTTTCCATCAAAGTGGGAAGGTATTACAACCGTAGAAGTGGATGGTAAAACCTTACCATGGACTTCTCATAACGAGTTGAACAGCGAACTTGAAAGTAATAACAAAGTATTTACCGATAACTTTGAGCAAAACATTTTGGCCAAGGCTGATGCTAGCGGTGCAACAAAAACCCTAGCAACGCTTTCTGAGATGCAAGCAACGCTGCGTCATAGTGAGAAGCCACCAGCAGAACTACAGGCTCAAATCGACGAGAAAGTTGCCGAGTTGGCACCTTATGTAGAAAAGCTGGCTGAAAACCCGAATGCATTGAAGGTTGGTAGTCGCTTGTTCTTACAGAACTGTGCAGTTTGTCATGGCTCTAACGCCAAAGGTGCGGCAGGCTATCCAAATCTTACCGATAATGACTGGTTATATGGCGGTGAGGCGGCAAATATCTTGACAACTCTACATAACGGCCGCGTCGGTGGTATGACCGCATGGCGCGACCAAATCGGTGAAGACGGTGTTCGTGCCGTGTCTGAATATGTCCTCTCGATATCTGGCAATCAACCAGGTTATGAGTTGGATAAAGCCAAAGTTACTCAGGGTGAGGCAATCTTCAACGAGCCAACCAACTGTGTACTTTGTCATGGTCCAGACGCAAAAGGTATGACCTCTACTGGCGCGCCAAACTTGACAGATAAAATCTGGCTATATGGCGGCGATCGTGAAACCATTCGCGAAACGGTACGTTATGGTCGTGCAGGCGTAATGCCTGAGTGGGAAACCAAACTGGGTAATGAGCGCATTATGTTGCTTGCTGCTTATGTTTACTCTCTATCAGACAGAAGCGCTCAACCTGCTAAAGCAAAAACAGTCTCTGCCCCTGCTCCTCAGGCAGCGACAACCGCAACCGCTACAGCAGAAACGACAGCCGCTAACTAATCATATTTAGTCAGTCGCTATATCGTAAATAAGTAAGTTTAAAAAAGGGAGGACTGTTATTGCAGTTCTCCCTTTTTAGTTATTCACTGAGGGCTAAATGTTGGTTATAGTGAGTAAATTCAATAAAAACCTTAATACTCTCATTAACAATAATTAGACTTGGTTATTTGTCCCTTGCTTATGATTTGTTTATCATTAGCAGCTGCTATTACCGCATTCGTCTATCAATAATGATGAGATTAATGTTGCTTTCTAGCATTATTGCCCCATTTATAGTAGGGAGAATGTTAAAATAGCTATCTATGAGAAACACTATTGAATCATCCATTTAAGCATATTTAAACCCATTATTTACAATCGCTCATTTGGTAGTCGAGTCAGCATATTTTGACTTTCAGTATGTCTCGCTACTTACTGACATTGATAACATCGCACATTCATATACCCAGTTATTCAGGGTATTTGTTCATCATGCCAGCAGACTGATTCTTTTTTTAAAGAGGCACGTTTATGTCAGCACAACAATCCAATAAAATCCCTGTCGTCGATCTTAACGCCAATAAAAAACGTGTACATCCCAGATTTGTCACCGGATTTTATCAAAACATCCGTGTCATTAGCATGTATGCGTTTTTGGCATTATTTCTGATTTTGCCGTGGCTACGTTATAACGGTAGGCAAGCAATCTGGTTTGATGTGCCGTCGCAGCATTATTATATTTTTGGTATGACCTTTTTAACCCAAGATTTTTACTTTATTGCTGCTTTCGCGCTTATTGCTGCTTTTACCCTATTTATGGTGACTGTCTACGCCGGACGGGTGTGGTGTGGCTATGCCTGTCCCCAGACCATTTGGACGCATATGTTCCAATATGTTGAAAAGCTGGTGATTGGCGATCGTAACAAGCGTATAAAGTTCGATAAAGAGCCTATGAGCGCACAGAAAGTGTTTAAGCGTTTTTTAGTGTATTTTATCTGGTTTGTGTTTTCGATGATTACCGCCACAACCTTTGTCAGTTATGTGTCGGGTACTGAGGCGTTGTATCAAAATTGGCAGATGATAGGGTTTATCCCCTTCCCTGATTGGTCAACGTGGATATGGGTATCGATATTTATTTTTGCTTTCTCGACCTACGTCAATGCAGGCTATATGCGTGAGCAGATGTGTGTGCAAATCTGTCCTTATGGTCGCTTCCAAAGCGTGATGTTCGATAAAGATACGTTAATCGTTTCTTACGATTATGAGCGCGGTGAGCCTCGCGGCGCGCGCAAAAAAGGCACCAACCCTGAGGATTTAGGCGACTGTATCGAATGTCAGATGTGTGTGCAGGTCTGCCCAACGGGTATTGATATTCGTGATGGCTTGCAAGTAGCTTGTATCCAATGCGCTGCCTGTATCGATGCGTGTAATGATGTAATGGATAAAGTTGGCTACCCACGCGGGCTGATTCGTTATACAACAGAGCGTCAATTGGTCGAAAAAGAGCCAAGCCGTGTATTTCGTCCGCGCTTCTTCGCCTACTTAACCTTACTGACCGTGCTTTGTGGCGGCGTAATTTATGCCTTAAATGATCGCGTACCGCTAGAGATTGATATTCGCCGTGACCGCAACCAGTTGTCGTCATTGAATCAGCAAGGCATGATTGAGAACAGCTATATCGTTAAATTGACCAACAAAACGCAAGAGCCTCACACTTATAAGATAACCCTTGAGCCACAAGACGGTTTGAGCTTAGAGTTACGCTTTAACGATGTACCGTTAGAGGCTGGTGAAAGCTTTGATATGCCAGTCAGTATTTATGGTGACCCTGATGTGATTGAGTTTGGTCAAACACCAGTTACTTTAAATGTGAAGAGCGAAAATGGTCAGTATAATGTTAGCAAACAAAACATCTTTACCACGCAAGGACAATAAGTCTTTGCGTGCTTAGGGCGTGAATATTTCGTCATTAATCTGGCAGTATTGAGCCATCATTTTATCCGTTGATACCGTTTATAACTCTCTAATAGACAGCTATAAACGAATATCTGATTAATAGGTATGTTATGTCTAGTCCAGCCCCCAACTTTAAGCATCAAGATAGCCAGCCATGGTACAAAAACTATATGGTGGTTATTTTTGTCATTGGCATGCCAGCGTTAGTCGTTATTGCTTGCATCTGGTTTGTTTATTACTCTTACCAAATACGTGACAGTGTGGTACGTGACGACTGGTATATGGATGGCAAAACCCTCTATCATGACGTCTCGCGCGACAAGCTCACCTATGATTTAGACTTACACGGTCAAATGCAGTTTGCCGATAATGGTGATATCGTGTTTTATCTAAATTATCCTGAGCAGAGCTTGCAGTCTGGTAAATTATCAAATGGCGAGCCGGTTACTTATCCTGATACCTTAGAGTTATCTATCTCACATGCCACCGATATCAAAAAAGATCGTGATGTTGTGTTAAAACATGAAGAAGGTAATAAATATAGCGCTCAGGTAAATATTGACCCAGTCAAAGCCAAATATTACTTACAAGTTAGTAATGATGGTAAGGATGATTGGCGTATGCAAGATGTGGCAAAATTGCCACGTTCAGAGGTAAGTTTTAATCCGCTACCGGTGTTTGCCGAAAGCTAGTGTTATTTAAATAGCTACTCTTAAAGTTAAAAAAATCAGCCCTTAATAATTAAGGGCTGGTTTTTTTGGGGCTAACTTTTATGGATTTAACTTTATCAAATTAACTTAAGATTATTTAAGCAACATATAGTCAGTGAAAAGTAATATCGATACATCACGCGCTGCTGATATCAATTTTTCTTGCTTGCTGTGCCTGCGCAGACAGAGGCTACAAAAAATTGATATCAGCAATACCGTAGCGTTTTTAGGATATTTTGACTATAGCTTTAAACCATCAGCTCATTAAATGACAGGATTAATCGTTGGAATTTTCTGCGTTATACGGCTGTTTTTTTCCGTTTCATCTGCTGCGTCCGTGTTCTGATTATTGGCAAATTTTGGATTAAAGACTTGAGTTTTTGGTGCTACAGGTAAGCCAATCTCAGCCAGACTATCGGTCTGCCCTGCTTGGATATTATCGCCTTCAAATAAGCGCTCATTATCATCACGCTCGAGGCTTAATGTCTCAAAATCAAATAATTCACGATCGGCTAATTGCGACGGTGCGACGTTTTGCATGGCTTTAAAAATAGACGCTAAGCGCTGTGGATGGGCGTCATCCCATTCGCGTAGCATGTCATTGATAATCGCCCGTTGTAGATTGGTTTGGCTACCGCATAGATTGCACGGGATAATCGGAAACTCTTTTAAACGCGCATATTCAATGATGTCTTTTTCTTCAACGTAGGCAAGCGGACGAATAAGCAAGTTTTGCTTATCATCGCTGAGCAGTTTAGGCGGCATCGATTTAAGCGCGCCGCCGTGAAATAAGTTTAAAAAGAACGTCGCCAGCATATCATCGCGATGATGGCCAAGGGCGATTTTGGTTGCGCCAATTTGTTTGGCAAAGCCGTATAGCGAGCCACGGCGCAGACGTGAACAAGCCGAACAATAAGTCTTACCTTCTGGCACCACGCTTTTGACGATACTATAAGTGTCTTTTTCTAAAATATAATGCGCGATACCTTGCTCATTCAGATAAGCGGGCAAGATATCTTCAGGATAACCGGGCTGCTTTTGGTCGAGATTGACCGCAACGATATCAAAGCTAATCGGGGCAATACGCTTAAGTAACAACAAGATATCTAGCAGTGTATAGCTGTCTTTGCCGCCTGACACACAAACCATGATGACGTCGCCATCTTCAATCATATTAAAATCGCGAATCGCCCATGATACTTGGCGGCGTAGCTTTTTTTGTAGCTTGCGAAATTGTGCCGTTTCAGTCGGTAGCAGCTGATTAGATAATAATTGCTCAGCCATATTATTGTCATGCGCAACTCCATCAGATTCGTCAGCGACATCCGTATCTAATGCATAGCTATCCCAACCAGTGTCGGCAGAGCTAGCATCCGTAGAAGCAGCATCGATAGACGCAGCATCAAACTGAGGGGTTATTTTTGGCGTAAACAAGGTCGCTACGGTCATAAGTTACTCAATATCTTTACAAGGTTGATTTTGCTACAAAGCAGTTAGCAATATTTTTAGCACACGGGCTTTAAAAGCAGCGATTATAACAAATTTTGCTAACAGATTGAAAATATGACGTTAATTGATAAGGCTAAATACCAAGCCAACTTAAGAAGGCAGCTTAAGACTGTTATTTAACTTTATAATAGTACTTATGCCTAATCGCCTGCTTGATTGTCCTATGTCTGATTAATAGTGTTTGATGGATAATACAAATACAGTGCTGACTGAACCATCCTTTAGCCACTACTTAATCACGCTTTAGCCCTCTTTTAATAACACCTTCAAGGTTCTGTAATGGGGCTATTTTTGCTAAAATAGACGGCTTTCGTAAATCCATATTTTTGAACCAATAATTTCAAACTAATAATAGATACCACTATGACTCTTGTTACTGCGCAAACCTCCTCTACCAATCCAGCAAACGACGCTAACTTGATGGCGCTGCATAAAAGCCAAAATGCCGTGGTGCTACTATCAGGTGGGCTTGATTCCGTGACTTGTTTGTATTGGGCAAAGGCGCGCTATGCTTCTGTGACAGCGGTCAGTTTTAATTATGGTCAACGTCATAATAGTGAGCTTGTCGCCGCTAAAGCCATCGCTGAAACCGCAGCAGTCAATCATCGCATTATTGATATCGATATCGCGCAGCTTGGCGGCTCATCACTCACCGACCACAGCATGATTGTCCCTGATGGCGATACCGATAAATTCCCGAGTAAAAATCGTGATGAGATCGATAACGACGCTATTCCAAATACTTATGTACCTGCGCGTAATACCATATTTTTATCTTACGCCTTGGCAGTCGCTGAAGTGACCGATGCCAACCATATCGTCATTGGTGTAAGCTCCGTCGATTATTCAGGCTACCCTGATTGCCGTCCAGAATATATCGCTGCTTTTGAACACATGGCCAATCTTGCCACCAAAGCTGGCGTCACCGGTCACCATTTATCGATTCAAACACCACTGCAGCAGTTATCTAAAGCCAAAACCATCGAGCTTGGTTTATCGTTAGGGGTCGATTATGGGCAGACGATTTCTTGTTATCAAGCAGATGTCGATGGGTTGGCTTGCGGTGTCTGCGACAGCTGTGTGCTGCGCCGCCAAGGATTTTCCCAAGCTGGCGTTACTGACCCTACGCATTATCAGCCTGAATAAATACTGTAAAAACAGGCTTATAGCTATCTTAAAGGCGAGTATGATTGTCTTAATAGCGCAGCTCATTAAATATTTGCGCAACATTTGCTTGCATTAACACAGCACGCTGGCGTTGTATTTTAAGCAATTTAATTGCTATGGTATGGGCGACTATATCAATGACAAGATAACCGTACTGATAGTTAGCTAAATGTAATGAGCGCTATATAGATGAAGAATTGCCTATATATTTGCTCATGCAAGTTATAAAATAAGTGACAAAATTAGTATCCTAACCATTGTTAAAATCAGTGCTAAAATCAATACTTAGACCAGTAACCAAATAAAACGACCAAGATTTTTGCCTATAAAATCTGAAAAATTGACGCGACCTATAGAGGATGTTTATGAAGTTGTTGCCAGTATTACCCCTAGCCCTAGCTGCTCTGTTTGCATTGCCACAAGCAAACGCTGCCGATATCAAGCAAAATAATATCAATACCTGTGTCAATGGCGCGGTCAAATATAAGGTCGCTGACAAAAATACCGCGACCAAATTATGCAAGTGCACCATCGGTGTCCGTAGCGAGATGACCATCGGTCAGATGTGGGAAATTGAAAGCTACGCGCAAGATAAAAAAGACCCATCAAGCTTACCTTACGTGAAAAAAATGCAAAAAGACCTGCAGCAATGCACGGTTGGTTTGGATTTAAAGCAGCCACAAAAACCTGCTTAAAGCACGTAAAAGATATTTGCTGCAAAATACAAAAGACTGGTCATTGCCAGTCTTTTTTGTTGCTAATGAATAAGTGAAGTGTAAAACTGAGTAGTTATTGCCATGAATCTGCCTATAATAAGAGCAATCACTATAATATATGTATAAACAACAATATATGCATAACCAAAACTAATAAGGATTTTATAATGGCCAAGCCGACCACCGAGACTATTGCCCTACCTGATTTCCCAGTCACCATCGTGCGCGAGCTAGACGGCAACTTTATACATGACGACATCAGCCTAAAAGAGCTGGTTGCTCATACCGATAAAGGCCTAATTTTATATTTTTATCCCAAAGACAACACCCCAGGCTGCACCACGCAAGCGACAGAGTTTACCGCTCAGCTCAATGAGTTTGATAAATTGGGTTACGATATCATCGGTGTCTCGCGTGATAGCGTCGAATCTCACGAAAAATTCATCGCTAAACACCATCTTAATATCTCGCTTATCAGTGATAGTGATGAGAAATTATGCCAATACTTCGATGTCATTAAAGAAAAAAACATGTATGGCAAAATCAGCTTAGGTCTTGTACGTTCAGCCTTTGTCTTTGATAAAGATGGCACGCTAACTCATGCGCAGCGTAATTTACGCGCGGCAGGCTATACTGAGCGTTTACTGAATACGTTAGCGCCTTAATTTTTCAATAGCCTTTTTCATCGTTTTTTGTGCAAATTCATCACCTAATATCACATTCGCCTGATTTGAGAATACTATGAATAAACAGCCTGATAGCACTGCTGACAGTAGCCATACAAAAGTGACACGCAAGGTATCGGTTGCGGTCATTGGCGCTGGTACTGCTGGTCAAAATGCCTTTCGCCAAGCCCGCAAATTAAAAGACGATGTCATAATTATTAATGATGGATTTTGGACAACCACCTGTATTGCGGTCGGTTGTATGCCAAGTAAACTGCTTATTGCTGCTGCTGACCGCGCGCATGAGGCCAATCATTCTGGCGAGTTTGGTGTGCATGCCAGCGCACGAATAGATGGCAAACAAGTCATGGCGCGGGTTCGCGCTGAGCGTGATCATTTTGCCAGCTACGTTGAGGAGCAAGTAGAAAGTTGGCCTGCAGAAACGAAAATAGCGGGTCGCGCTTATATCAATAAACAAGGATTGATTGAGGTCAATAACGAGCTAATCGAAGCGGATAAAATCATTGTCGCGACTGGTAGCTCAACCTTTATCCCAGAAGGCTGGGCAGATAAGCTTGGCGATACCCTGATTACCTCTGACACTGTCTTTGAGCTGACTGATTTACCAAAATCACTGGCGGTGGTTGGTGCAGGTGCCATCGGCTTAGAGCTTGCCCAAGCCTTTAAACGCTTAGGCGTCAATGTTACCTTATTTAATCGTGCCAAACGCGTCGCCAGTTTAAAAGACGATGACATTAATAATAAAGCCATCGATTGCTTAAATCGTGAGCTGACCATGCATTTAGGTAGTAACATTACCGAGGTTGGCACTCAAGCAGATGCAGTCGATAAAGGCTCCGTTGCCTTTATCGACTACGAAGATAGCGCCGGTCAAACGCAGCAGTGGCAAGGCGAGTACGTACTGGTTGCCACAGGTCGCCGTAATAACATCGATACGCTTGGTGTTGAAAATCTAGGCGTCGAGCTTGATGATAAGAACCGCCCAAAGCAGCTTGATAAAAAGACTGGTAAAATCGGTAATTTAGAAGTCTATATCGTTGGTGATGCCAATGCCAATCTTCCTCTATTACATGTAGCCAGTGATGAAGGATTTAGCGCCGGCAGCCTTGTTTGCGACAATAAGACAGACGCTTATATTCGACCACCTGCCACGCCATTTTCTATCGTATTTTGCGCGCCACAAATCGTGAACGTCGGCATGTCGCTACCTGAAATCCAAGCAGACTCAGAGCTTGAGCATGTGATTGGCAAAGTGAGCTTTGACAATCAAGGACGTAGCCGCGTGATGGGTGTCAACTGCGGTTTATTGCATATTTATGGTTGCAAAAAGACCGATAGAATCTTGGGCGCCAGCATGGTCGGCCCTGATGCGGAATATATTGGACATATATTGGCGATGGCAATTACCAATGATTTGAGTATCAAAGACATGCTTGATACGCCGTTTTATCATCCGACGATATTAGAAGGTTTGCGTACCGCATTACGTGATGTTCAGCGTATGATGAAGATACCTTATCAATCGCATGATACCCAAGAAGGCAATTTTTAAGTATTTGCTTTTAACAAGATAAGCGGCAATGTTTTTTAATAAAATTATGCTTCGTACTTTTGTCGTTTTGACTTATATCACTTTAAGTTAGCGCTCAAATGAACGCTCAAGGCAATCAAGGTCATACTTGATTTGCCTGAGCGATTTGAGTTAATTTACAATCAGACTTTTTAATACCCATTTTATTTAGACCTAAACCCTGCATGGATGAAACAATGGCAATCGCTGGTATTACTGACTTCTTTCAAGAGATTGTTCGCGACCTACATACTAGCCTATACCTTGCTATCGGCGGCACCATAGATGAAGACTCGTTAGACTGGTCAGCTAAATCGGTAGAATTGGTGAGTACGGGCATCAAAATCCTAATACTGCTGGCGGTATTGGGATTTTTTTATTGGCTTGCTATCTACATTGTCAAAAAAAGCAGAACCAGAATCCGCTTAAATGAGCGCCGATCTAAAATTGTTCGCTCAATACTACGCTATATTTGGATTGTGACCAGCTTGATAGCTATCATGAGCCAGCTTAATTTTGAGCCAGATACGGTCAAAGCCACTGCTAAAGCCAGTACTTGGGCGGGTATTTATTATGTGCTATGGACGTCATCTGGGCAAATTATCCATAAGGTTTTGCAGCATTATGGTCTAAACGCTTCTATCGAGCAGCTACTGAAAAATATCTTGTCCGTACTATTATTGGTATTTGGGCTTGCCAGCGTCATGGCGCAATTTGGCTTTGATATCGTATCGTTAGTGGCAGGTTTGGGTATTGCCGGTATTGCCGTGGGCTTTGCCGCCCAATCAACGCTTGCTAACTTTATCGCGGGGATTACCATTTTACTTGAGCAGTCCTTTCAAGTCGGCGACTGGGTCAATATCAATGACAATGAAGGGCGCGTCGTGGTTATCGCTTTACGCACGACCCATATCTTAACCCGCGACAATATCACCGTTATTATCCCCAACTCAAACGTCGCTTCTTCTGTGGTCATCAATTTAACCTCGAAAAACTTTATACGTTTTGATATCCGTATGCGCATTGCTTTTGAAGATGATATCGACAAGGCACGTGAGGTGATTTTGCAGGTATTGTCTGAGAGCGACGTGGTATTAAATCGCCCTGAAACCTCAGCGACTGTTGATGAGATTGGCGAATACGGCGTATTCTTTATTGTGCGTTTTTGGGTCAAGCCTGCGGCTGTTGCACGTATGCCTAAAATCAAAGAAGTCTTACGCGAGAATATCAAACGTGCCTTTGATGCTGCTGATATCTCAACCCCTTATCCGCATATGCGCCTACTGATGCCAACAGAGCAGGTTTACCCTATCGTTACCAAGCCAGTTGCGACCCCTACGCAATTGGTCACAGAAACAGCCGCGTTAAAAAAAGGCGGTAAGTAGTCAGTGTCATTAGCTGCTTAACGATATTAAAAAACAATGGTGCGCCATGATTTTAGTTTAAAAACAAAAAGCCGTTTCTTAAAAACAGTCTTTTAAACAATCCCGCTTTAAACTATCCATGGCGTAATTATGGTAAAATTGGCGGTTAAACATCTTATTTTATGATGTGCCTTATTTATCAATGTTTATCAATTTAGCCCACAGGTATCCGTATGACCGAAACAACCACGCCCAACTCCTTACCAGCCGCTTCAGCAGAGTTGTCGCTTGACCTTATTATTACCTGTGCCGATGGGCTTGAGGCACCGCTACAAACTGAGCTGACCAGTTTTGGTATTGCAAGCGAGATCAAGAGTACTGGTCGTTTAGCGGTGACTGGTACATTGCGTGACCTATACACCATTTGCTTGTGGTCGCGGGTTGCGTCACGGGTATTGATGCTGATCAAACGCAAAAACATCAATACTGAATACGATGTGGCAGAGCAGCTTTATGGTTTGGCAAAATCGGTCGATTGGACGGAACAATTTAAGCTAGAGCAAACGTTTGCCATTCGTCTATCGGTTGATAAACGCGTTGCCGTCAGTCAGCAATTTGCCATGCTGCGTATCAAAGATGCGATTGCCGATACCTTTAACGAAGTATATGACAGCCGTCCTAACGTCGATAGTAAAAACCCAGATTTTTCGGTGTTTGCAACGGTCAATGATAAGCAAGCTGAGCTGTATCTAGATTTATCAGGCACCAGTTTGCATCGCCGTGGCTACCGTGTGGCGATGACCGAAGCGCCATTAAAAGAGAACTTAGCGGCGGCGTTGCTCTACAGCGCAGGCTGGCATAAGAGAAATGAAGAAGGTAATGCCCCTTTATATAACGCTCTGATTGATCCAATGTGTGGTTCTGGCACCTTTATTATTGAAGCCCTTCTCATGCATTGCGATTATGCCGTCGGTATTGATAAAGCCGCCAATCAATTTGGTTTTTATCAATGGCAGCATCATGACGATGCGCTATGGCAACAGATGATTGATGATGCCCAGACGCGTTTCCGTGATGCGTTGGCCATTACCAACGAGCAGCCAGATACTTTACCGCTGATTTTGGGCTTTGATGCCGATAGCGGCGCGATTTTGGCGACAGAAAAGAACTTGATTGCCGCCGGTTTGCAGGACTTATTACCACTGCTCGACCTTGAGACGCGTGCTCTTGACAAACTAAGCAGCGTCTTAAAACCACTGGTTGATGATGGTCGCTTGAGCAATCCTTTAGTCATTACCAACCCGCCGTATGGTGAGCGCTTGGGTGATGAAGAGATGATTAAGCCGTTATATCATGCGCTTGGGCTGATTTTACAAGACAGTTTTGCCGGTATTGATATCGACCCTATGGTTGGAATCTTGGCGGCCAATGTCGAACAAGTGGATATCTTGCCGATTAAAGAGCCAAAAACTTTACGCTGTCATAACGGTGCTATTACGGTTTATTTCCGCTACGGCACCTTGATTGCGGGGCAAACGGGTAATTTGGTCAGTCGCTTTGAGAAGCGTGAGATTGAAGTGGAAGAAGGACAAGACTTCATCAACCGTTTGCAAAAAAACCTTGCTAAACTGAAGAAACTGGCTAAAAAAGACACTGTCAGTAATTTACGCGTTTATAATGCGGATTTGCCTGACTTCAAAGTAGCGGTCGATTTATATGGCGATTATGTGCACGTGCAAGAATACGCGCCACCAAAAACCATTCCACCTGAAACGGCGAAAAAACGCTTTAATTTGGCGTTAATGGGTATTCGTGAAGTCTTTGGCATTAACCGCGAACAAATCTTTATCAAAACCCGTGCGCGTCAGTCTGGTAATGACCAATATAGCAAGCAAGGCAATACTGAAAAGCGTGGCAAGTTCTATGTCGCTCGTGAAGATGGCGCGTATTTCTATGTCAACTTTACCGATTATCTCGATACCGGTTTGTTTATTGATCACCGTAATATGCGCGCCCGAATCAAAGACAACAGTCGTAATAAATCCGTACTGAACTTATTTGCTTATACCTGTACAGCAAGTGTCCATGCGGCATTGGCTGGCGCGAAAAAAGTCACTAGCGTCGATTTATCACAGAACTACCTCGATTGGGGCAAGCAAAACTTTGTGCTGAATGGTCTTGACGTTAGCCGCAACAAATATCAGTTTGTCGCTGCTGATATCTTTGAGTGGATTAAAGACAATACGGAACAATTTGATATTATCTTTATTGATCCGCCAACCTTTTCGAACTCGAAAAAGTTCCAAGGTACCTTTGATGTGCAGCGCGACCATTCGGCTCTCATCAACCGCGCGATGAACCGCTTGACCTCAGACGGCGTATTGTATTTCTCCAACAACTTTACCCGCTTTGAGCTCGATGAGCAGCTGACTGAGCGCTATGATATTGTTGATATCACCCAAAAAACCATTGGTTTTGATTTTGATGTTAAAAAGCCGATTCATCAGAGTTTTGAGATTCGCCATCGTCAAAGCCTATAATTTAGGTTTCTAGATGCCGGTAAAGGTTAAGCACTGCATGTAAACGCTGTCCTTTATCGTCAGTCTTATCGTACACATAACCGTACACATAACAATGACCCAATCGGCTTTGATTGGGTCATTTTTTGTTGTTATGATAGAGCGTCACTAAGTAATAGTTAAGCAATAGTTAGACAACCGTTAAACGATAGTTTTATGTACAGTTTAATCCCGCTATCGCTTATATTTATAGACTTTGGCTTTTATAGCATTCATTCCTAACGCTGTAATAGTTAAACCTTCCCTACTCTAATAACAAGGACAATTCCATGGCATTATCCCTTAATAAAGGCGGTAACTTATCGCTAACCAAAACCGACCCAAACTTAACCAAGCTGCTTATCGGTCTTGGTTGGGATGAGCGCGCGACTTCTGGCGCTGAGTTCGATTTGGATGCCAGTGTGTTTTTACTCAGCACGGCGGGTAAAGTACGCGGCGATCATGACTTTATCTTTTACAACCAGCTAAAATCTGACAATGGCGCGGTTGAGCATACCGGCGACAACCGTACTGGCGAAGGCGACGGCGATGATGAAGTCGTTAAAGTAAACCTGACCCAAGTTCCTGCTGATGTCGATAAAATCGTCGTCACCGTCACTATTCATGATGCAGCCGCTCGTAGCCAAAACTTTGGTCAAGTGGCCAACGCCTTTATCCGTGTTGTGAACGAAGAAACTGGCACGGAAGTGGTACGTTTTGATTTAGCAGAAGATTACTCTGTTGAAACCGCGATGGTATTTGGCGAAGTCTATCGTCATAACGGTGAGTGGAAATTCCGCGCCGTTGGTCAAGGCTATTCAGGTGGCTTGCAAGCCATGTGTCAGCAGTATGGCGTCGATATCTAACACGGTCTTGATATTGCATCCTTACCGTAAATCGACTTTTATAGAATGATCACGTCCAAGACCTAAAGCAGGTCTTAGCTATTTATTTAAAGTGGCTATTTTAAAGTGATTATTGAAAATCAATATTTAACATCACTATTTGAAACCACTATAAACAGTCACTGTTTAAAGGTGCTGTAAACAGGTACTTCAACAGTAATTATAAGCCGCTATTTTGACGGTAAAATATGGTTGCAAAATAGTCACAATTATTCATAGCTAAAAGACTGGTAATGCTTTATGTTTCGTTTAAAATTATGCAAAAAAGTGGTTAGCAATAACCGCTTTTTTTGCGGTTTGTGTCTATAATAGACCGACCTTAGCTTTATGCAACCAGACAGGATGTGTCATGAGACATTTTTATTTAGACTTTATCTTCACTATTATTGCCCTAGCGGTAGCGGCATGGTGGGGATATTCACACGGCGGTATAGGCGGTATGATAACCACCTTATCTATTACCGCTATTTTGGCCGTCATGGAGATTTCATTATCATTTGATAATGCGGTGGTCAACGCCTCAGTCCTTAAAGGCTGGGACGAATTTTGGAAAAAGATTTTCTTAACCGTCGGTATTTTAATCGCCGTCTTCGGTATGCGTTTGGTATTCCCTATTGTCATCGTCGCGGTTACCGCTAATCTTGGTATGATGCAAGTTATAGATTTGGCATTGAACGATCCTAAAGAATACTCGGCAAGACTAATGGCACACCATGCTGAAATCTCAGCCTTTGGTGGTATCTTCTTACTATTGGTTTTCTTGAACTTTATCTTTGATGATAAAGAAGTGCACTGGTTTGATTGGCTCGAGAGCCGCTTGGCAAAACTGGGTAAAGTCGATGCCATGAGCGTGTTTGTGGCGCTTATCGTGTTGATGATTGCGGTATCATTTGCTAACCCTGAGCAGTCAGCAGCGGTATTGATTGCAGGCATATGGGGTATCTTGGTATACCTTGGCGTACAAGTGGTCTCGGGTATGCTTGAAGGTGATCTTGAAGAAGAACTAGACGCTCAAGGTAATAGTACTGGTGCTGCAACTAGCGCCATTATGAAAGGCGGTATTATCGGTTTCTTATACTTAGAAGTCCTTGATGCTTCATTCAGTTTCGATGGCGTGATTGGCGCATTTGCGATTACCAATGACGTTATCGTGATTATGCTTGGTCTTGCAATCGGTGCGATGTTTGTGCGTTCGATGACTATCTTCTTAGTTGATAAAGGCACGCTTGATGAGTTTGTTTACCTTGAACATGGCGCGCATTATGCCATTGGCGCTTTAGCCATCATCATGTTGTTATCGGTGAAATTCCATGTGCCAGAGCTTATCACTGGCCTTATCGGTATTACCTTTATTGGTTGGGCGTTTGTCGCTTCACTCAATTATCGTAAGCGAGAAGCAAAGTCGATTACTTAGTTTGAATTTTAGTTTCAACGCTAACTTCACATTAAGCAAAAAGCGCTTTGACAGAAAATCGTAGTAATGACAGGTTATATCAAGTAATTGGTATAACCTGTTTTTTTATCTGTATTTACATACTATATTTTTGAATGCTTAGATGTTTCTGAATGCGCAGGTGTTTCTGAATAGTTAGCTAAATCTTTGGCATTAAATTTGAGTCTGTCTACACGCTTGATGCATGGCGCACACCTTTAATCTCTATCATCAGCAGTGCGCTCAACCGCGCTGTTTACTTTTCCTTCCCTGCAAGCACTTTCTGCAACTTTGCCAATATCACACCATATAAAGGTAAGAAAATAAGCACGCCCATTACTATTTTAAACAAGTAATCCATCGCGCCAATCTCAACCCAGTGCGTTGCCATAAAAGGGTCTGGGCTTTTATAAAAGGCGATGGCAAAAAAGCAAAAGCTATCGACAAGATTACCAATAAACGTCGATACTAAGGGCGCAATCCACCATATTTTAAGCTGGCGTAATTTATTAAATACTTGGATATCTAACAGCTGTCCGACGACATAAGCGCTAAAGCTTGCCACCACAATGCGAAAGACAAACAGGTTAAAATCTAGCAGATGCTCATGACCAACAAACTGACCATTTGAAAACACTACTGAGAAATAATAAGAAATCACCAGCGCTGGCAGCATAGCAAAGAAGATAATGCGTCTAGCGAGATTTTGACCAAATATGCGTACGGTCAAATCCGTAATCAGAAAGATAAAGGGAAAGGTGACGGCGCCCCATGTGGTAATAAAACCAAATAGTCCGACAGGTATTTGCACCAAGTAATTACTGATAGCAATAATAAATATATGCAGACTGACAAGCCAAAATAAAGCACGGCTATAGCGAATAGATTGAATCGGGGTGGTTGAAAGGGTACTACTGCTCATAGAAGAGTCCTTTTTTTAAGTCAGGGTAGAGGGAACCTGAGCGCGCTATTATAAATCATATTAAGATAAATAGCCAAAATAGGTCTGATATCGCCATAAAACCCTTTTTTTCTAAACAAATATATAAATGTCATATAGTCACACAAAATACGCCTTGCTTAGTCAGCAAACGCTTAGTATAGTAAAACGTAATGATATGCAGGACGTGGCGTACAGGTCGATTTATTGACCTTTTGCGTTCAGATACTTTCGCTAAGATACTTTCGCTAAGATAGTTACTTTATCTAAGAGAGTAATCACTGCACTATTTTTAGTTTGTTTTATAAAACCAAATCCACTTAATTATTAATCCAAAGGATATTTATATGGCTATTAGCTTAACAAAAGGCGGCAACGTAAACTTATCAAAAGAAGCGCCCGGTTTAACCAATATTACGGTCGGTCTTGGCTGGGATCCACGCGCCACTGACGGTCAAGAATTTGACTTAGATGCGATTGGCTTTTTGGTCAACGAAGCTGGCAAAGTCCGTAACGACCAAGACTTCATCTTCTTTAATAACTTAAAGTCAGACAACGGCGCGGTTGAGCACACCGGCGATAACCGTACTGGTGAAGGCGACGGCGATGATGAGAAAATCAAAATCAACCTAGCTAGTATCCCAGCTGACGTCAGCAAAGTCGCTATCTGCGCCATCATTTATGAAGGCACAGCTCGTAACCAAAACTTCGGTCAAGTTGGTGATGCTTACATCCGTGTGGTCAATGACAATGGCGAAGCTGAAATCGCTCGTTATGACCTATCAGAAGATGGTAGCACTGAAACAGCGATGATTTTTGGTGAATTATATCGCCATAGCGGTGACTGGAAATTCCGCGCGGTCGGTCAAGGCTTTAGCGGTGGTCTTGGACCATTAGCAGCCTCTTACGGCGTCAACGTTTAACGTTAAAATAACGTCATCGTTTTATACGATAACTGTAAGACCTCTATTAAGCCCCCTATCGCAATCGATTATTTGATTGCGATAGTTAATAAGCCATCAAGTGTGCCTGTTTAAAGCATTTGATGGCTTTAAATGTAATTGGCAGGCTTAAATTAACAACGATGATTTTTATAGAAAACGAAGCATTTAAAAATTTCAGAATAAGGATTTGCACCCCATGGCCGCAACGTTTAGCTTAATCGGCACTATTGAACCTTTTTTGCATTGTAACTTAAAAAAAGGCGATTCAATTTATTGTGAAGCCAATGCCATGGTGATGATGGAGTCGAACCTTGAGCTGAAAGGTAAGCTACAGGGTGGACTCATGCAATCACTGATGCGCCGCTTTGCTAACGACGAGTCACTTTTTCAACAGCAAATTGAGGCCGTCAATGGCGAAGGTGATTGTTTGCTAGCCCCTACACTAGATGGTGATATGCAAATCATCGATTGCGGCGCTCAGCAATATACCTTGAGCGATGGCGCGTTCGTTGCTGCACAAACCGGCGTCGATATCAGAGCCAATATCCAGCGCAACCTTGGCGGCGCGGTATTTGGTGATACGGGCGGCTTTATGGTCATGCAAACCCAAGGTCAAGGTCAGGTAGTGGTGTCAGGTTTTGGTTCGCTATTTGAGATTGATGTGACGCCTGATAAATACGTTATTATTGATAACGGCCATGTGGTCTGCTGGGATTCAAACCTTGATTATAAGCTTTCGGTATCAACCAGCAAGAAAAAAGGCATCATGAGCAATATTATTAACTCCGTCACCAGTGGCGAAGGAATGGTTTTAAACTTCTCAGGAACGGGCAAAGTTATCATCTGCTCGCGCAATCGTGACAGCTATCAAGGCTGGCTACAAAGCATCTTAGGTACTAGCTCAGGTGGTCGTGGTGGCAGCGGTGGGTTTTTAGATAACATCTTATAATTTAAGTTTCATCTTATAATTTAAATTTATAGCTAAAATTACAGCTCACATTATAGCTAAGAAGCAGCGCAGAAATTGACACCTGAAAGCTAATACTGAAATCAATAACCGAAAACAGCACTGAAAACTTAAGTATTCTACTCACAATTATTATAAGGATTTTACCATGGCAGTTAGTTTACAAAAGGGTCAAAAAATCTCCCTCAGCAAAGAAGCTGGTGGTGAGCTTACTCAAGTAAAATTGGGTTTAGGTTGGGACGTCTTTCAAGGACCGCAAGAGAAAAAAGGCGGCTTTTTAGGCAAATTATTTGGTGGCGGCAGCGGTGGCGACTCGATCGATTTAGATGCCTCATGCATTATGTTTGATGCCAATAAACAAGCCGTCGATGCGATTTGGTTCAGTCAGCTAAAATCAAAAGATGGTAGTATCGTCCATACCGGCGATAACCGCACTGGTGATGGCGATGGCGACGACGAAGTCATCAATGTTGATTTATCAAAAGTTCCAGCGAACGTAGTATCACTGGTATTTACGGTAAATAGCTTTACTGGTCAGACGTTTGAAACCGTAGAAAACGCCTTTTGCCGTATCGTTAATGCCAATAATAATACTGAAGTGGCGCGCTATAACTTATCGTCACAAGGTACTCATACGGCGATGATTATGGCAAAAGTTTATCGCCATAATAATGAGTGGAAAATGCATGCCATTGGCGAGACTGCTTCTGGTCGTACTTTCCATGATTTGATGCCGGCTATCACTCCGCATGCGTAAATAGGTTAAGCAATCTGAAGTAAGAGTTTTAGTAATCTATAAGCAATCAGCCCGTCTATTTATAATAGACGGGCTGATTTTTTGTATTAAACAATACTATTAAAGCGCTTACTTACTACCACGTTTCCAGCTAAAGCCCCAATTAAATGCTTTATCCATCTCTTGATGGCCTTTAAAGTACTCATTAATACGCTCAACATTGATACTGCCTTGCTGATTGACCAAACGCGCAATCGCACACATTGGTAAATTACCCGCACCTTCTGTCAAACGGGTTTCAATCGGTGGCTGGTCGGGTACATGAATGGTTACGACGCCATCGGTTTGCGCCCAGTTTGGTGCGCCTTCATAAATGAAAGCAAAGATAAACACTTCCTCAATCTGCGACCACTGTTGTCCATTGATATCGAGCCACTCACCGCCGCTGACTTGTCCGGTTCTATCATCGGCACGTAACAATACATAAGGTGCTGATTGTAAGTTACCAAAGCGATTGCCCAAGGCCTGAATCAGCGTTTTTTCACCATTTTTCAGATGAATCATCGCCCCAACATCAAGGTCAATACCAGCGGCTTTATGCTGCTTAAACAGGTCGCCTAGCAAGCCTTTTTTAGGGGCTTGTGTGCTGCTATCTGGGCGTTGATTCCAATTAAGATTGACAGAAATTTTACCAAAATCATCGCGTTTTTTTAGATTGATGCTAGATTGGTTTTTAGTTAAGGTGATTTTACTTAGGTTAATTGACGGATTTTGAGAAGTTGTAGGAATTGGCGGCGGCGTTGTTTGAGGCGCACTACCCGCTTTTTGCGTGTTAATAGGTCTTTGCGTATTGATAGATTGAGATTGGCTTTGCGCTTGATTTTGTGACTGGCTTTGAGCTGGGGCTTCATCGGCAATTTCAACACCGAAATGTTCAGATAACGGCTTTAAGCCACCTTCAAAACCTTGGGCGATAAAACGGAATTTCCAACTGCCTTGGCGGCGGTAACACTCTGCTAAAATAATGGCTTTTTCATTACGTCCAGCAGCACTTAACTGACAAGTCATCAGCACTTGGCTGCCTTGTAAAACCTGAATATCCACATCACCGACTTGCGCAAGCGTTTGCGCACTAGAAAACGCGAGGGCTATCTTTTCAATACTCGCAGGCTGCGCAGGTAAGTTAATATCAAAAAATCCATCGCTATCATGACCACGGAAACTGACGCTGCCATCATCGCTACGCGTCTGCCCATAAAATATCATGTCGCCATCGCCGCGTACTTTACCTTCAGTCGTCAGGCGATAAGCGGCGCAATCAATGGCGCTTTGGCTTAAAATACGAATGCTGATATTATCCGTTGGCAGCGGTGCATTAGCGCCAGCAATCAGTTTTTGAGGTTGGCTCATCATTTATCCTTTAGGTTATTTATTATTTGTTTATATAGGTGAGGTTGGCTATCGCTATATAGTAGCATGGATAGCGCCTGATTTTTACAGTGCACGGCACAGTTCAACAAGGCGTTAACAACGCTGCAAAAACATTTTTACAAATCCTTAATGCTATTTTGTCAGCAGCATTTATAACGCTTAGCATTTGTATATAATAGACCCTGCTATAACCAATACTGTTAATAAACGCTGTTAATAAACGCTGTTAACCAATACTGTTAACCAACGCCGTATCGCGCCTTGGGTTATTACCTTATTAAATGCCAGTCCCAGTTAGTCCCCTCTAAAATTTATGATAACGCTGAGAGAATTATGAAAACCCCTGCTAACGAAAGCCCTCATACAACGTCGACTGCCGTGCCACCTGCCGCTTGGTTAGCTGAAGGTCAGTCAAGCCAGCGTGATATGTTAGCCAGCCTGCAAACACTAAAAACCCAATCTGATATGCCATTTAACATCATCGCGTCACACCGCTATAATAGACCTGAGATTTTTGAATTTGCCGATAGCATTTACCGTGAGCCTTCTGCGAGCGCTACAGATAGCGATGAGCAAGCAATGCTCGAATCTGTTGAGCCATTGATGCCGCGTTGGCAGTTTGTCTTAGAGCAAGCTCAGAAAAACAACGTGAAAGTATTACTCACTGGACGCAATGGTATTGATTACGAAGCCCACCGTGAGGCATTTGACGCGGCTGGTATTCGTTTATTGACTGGCGCGACAAGTGTGGCGGCGTTAGAAGCGATAGATGATAAATTTGCCTTTATGCAGCAGTGTCATCAACATGATATTCCCGTTGCCGATGCATGGCGCTTTGATAATGTCGCAGAGCTTGAGGCGTTACTTGCTACGCACGGGCACCAACCATTATGCGTCAAACCAGTGACAGGTATTTTTGCCCAAGGTTTTTGGCGATTGGATTTAGCCAAAAACGATGGTGAACAGTACGATAGCTTTGAGCATTTATACTTTACCGAAGAGAAAAAAATCAATACCACGCAGTTTATCAATGCCTATGCAAACAGTCTGATGGTGCACGAGCGCCCTATTCCTATGTTACTGATGCCTTATTTATCAGGCCAAGAATACTCTATCGATGTCGTTTGCGAATATGGTGAAGTACTGGCTGCCATCACCCGTTATAAAACAGGGAAAATTCAGCATATCGGCTACGAGCAAGCGGTCATGGATGTGGTTATTCCACTGATTAAAGCCTTTGGCTGCGATGGTATCGTCAGCGTGCAAACCAAGGCCGATGATAACGGGCAGCACCGTGTACTTGAGATTAACAGTCGCCCCTCTGGTGGCATCGATTACACCACCCATAGCGGGGTCGATTTAACCCAAGTTGGATTCAGTTATTGGTTAGGCTTAACCGATAAGCCAAAGCTTGCGGATATTGCCCAGCAAATTATTCCCTGCCAAGTACGCTCAATCATGGTCAGCGTAAAGATTGAAGAAGATGCTAGCGAGTAAGTAAAAACAATGAAATAAAAAATCGGCAGTAATAAATCGGCGGTAAAAATCGACGGCAACCGAATATATTCAATAAGAGGCAGGCGATGACAGCACAAACCACGTTAGTGTTAGGGGCAAATACGGTTATCGCGCAATCGAATTGTTCGGTCGCTTTTGCGACGACAAATCAGCTAAAGTTTGGCGAGCAGCTTGGACTATTATGGCTGCCTTTAGATGAGCATCGTAAAGCGGCTTGTAGCCCTGCTTATCTGCATGAACCAAAAGAGTGGGCGCAGCTCAATAGCAAGGATAATCCAAGCGCATGGCAACTGGATTTGCCGGCATTGTTTGATAAACAAGGCGTAAGCTTTTTACAATTGATTGCTTATGTTTATCATGAGCCAAGCCTCAACTTACCCGCTGTCGAATTAAGCAAAGTAAATTTAACACTCAATGGTGGCGATATTCATTATGAATTTACCGCAAGTGAGCGCCATGTTAAAGCAGCAATCATATTAGAAATATATCGGCGCAATGGACAATTTAAATGCCGCGCCCTTGGTGAAAGCTCTACCCAAGGATTGGCAAGCCTAGAGCATCATGTGCAAATTAGCCTCGATATGCGTCCGCCAGATACGCACGCCCTTATCCAAGATGCCCAGCGCACGCAGCAGCAAGGTTATCCTAACAGTGATACGCGCCCGCCAAGACACGTTCAGTCTAGTGAAACTTGGACAGGGACGGCTTTTGCTATTGACCCTTATCATCTACTGACTTGCTATCATGTCATTGAGTCGGCGGTGATGATTGGAATTCGACAACAAGGGCAGCCTGATCGTGAGGCGCAAGTGGTGCTTAGCGATATCGGTAGTGATTCAGCCATTATTAGAGTAAGCGAGCCGCTGCCAAGTTATTTACCCTTAGCACAGCGTTGTACTGATAATTTGGGTGAAACCATTACGACTTTAGGGTTTCCATTATCAGGATTGAGCAGCCAACTACAAGTGACGCAAGGCTGTATCTCAGGACTGACAGGGTTTGGTGATGATATTCGCTATATGCAATTTACCGCGCCCATTCAACCTGGTTCTAGTGGCAGCCCTTTATTACTGCCGACTGGCGAGGTTATCGGGATGGTGACGTCTAGCCTCGTGCACGAGCATGCACAAAATATGAACTATGCGGTGAAATTTCAGTTATTATCCGCCCTACTCGCGAGCGCTGGAATGAGTTTAGATAACTTATCTGAGGCATCTGGCATGTCAGGCACGACAGCTGCCGCGTTGACCACACCGCAATTGAGTAAAAAAAGCCGTGGTGCTTTGTGGTTAGTAGGATGTCAGGGTTAAGTAATCATTACAACGATATAAAAAACTGAAAGACCAAAGGAAAATAAATGCTAAATAAGCAATACAGCACTACCATTAACTTACCACGCGGCACTCTTGATCTGACTTATCAAACCAATTCAGCCACTGAGAAAAATGGAATAGAACAAAGCAATCACTATCAATTAGAAGACTTGCTTGGATTTGCGCAGCGCATTAATCCTAAACGCGCATTTTTGTTTGTCTCAAAAGTCTTAGGTCGCCATATTCCAGTCACGCCTAGCACCATGCGTCATGCTTTTACTGATTTGGCAAACCTAGTACCAGATGATTTGCCTGAACCCATTTTAGTTATAGGTATGGCAGAGACGGCGGTTGGGCTATCTGCGGGGGTACATCAAGCGCTACAAACACGTTACCCCAATGCGCTACTGTTAAATTCTACGCGTCATGCGCAACATGATGACAGTCATGACAAAAGCAGCCACTCTTTATTGACCACGTTTAGCGAAGATCACAGTCACGCCAGCCAGCATCTGATTTATCAAAGTGCAGATAACGTCACTCAAGCGCAGCTACTTGCCAGCAAAACCTTGATTATGGTCGATGACGAAGCGTCAACGGGCAATACTTGCGTCAATGTTGTCACGGCCTTACGTAACGCAGGGCTTGATCAATTAGAGCAAGTACATCTGACCACTTTGGTGGATTGGTCCCTAAATCAGGAACGACATCAGTATCAGGATACAGCTGACTCGGATGACGCTGTGTCTGATCAAATCGCCAAACGTCTACCTAATATCAAGTTTCAACGTCATCACTTGTTATCTGGTGCATGGACATGGACGGATGCGCCTAATCCTGAGCCGATTACCATGCCATCGGTCGATACCACTGAGGCTGGCAGTCATACGCTAGGTGATACTGGTAATTGGGGACGCTTCCCAACTCTAGACAGTACCGACGGCTTTGATAATTACTTTTTGAAGTTTCAAACCGCATTCAAGGTGTTTAATAAGCAAGCCCAATCTGAGAAAGAACAGTTTGATAAAGAGCAGTTGCCCAAGCGGATTTTAGTATTGGGCAGTAATGAGTTTGTCTGGCTGCCGTTTTTATTGGCTGAATGGCTTGAGACGCAAACTCAAAACTCTACCGTTAATTTTAGCGCGTTAACACGTTCACCGATTGCCCTTGGTGGCGCGATTAAGAAGATGCTAAGTTTTAGCGACAACTATGGGCTTGGTATGACCAACTTTGCTTATAATGTTGAGCCTAACGATTGGGACTTAATTATTTTGTGTGTGGAAACATCAGCGGATAGCGTCGATGACATGTGGCAAAGTTTGGAGAATGTCTTGGTGGTGAGTCCGACGCTTTAAGCTGTTTTATAAAAGCTAGCTTACAAAGGCTGTCTTATAAAAGCTGTCCTATTAAAACTATCCTTTAAATTCTGCTTTGATTTTCACATTTAACCCTTACGCACGCTTTTATGGCAAATACTATGACTATCCCATTTTTTCAAGCCAATTCCGATATCGTCAAACCCTACGCGCTGATGGATTTGGACGATACGCTTTTTCAAACCCAACGTAAAATTGATGCATGGGATTTGCCAACATCTGAACCTGAAAACTTAGTTTGCGCGACCGTTAATAAACAAGGTAAGCCACTAAGTTTTATGAGTCAGCGCCAAGCCGCGTTCTTTAATTGGCTGCTGCTTAGTACAGAGCTGATAGTGGTCACCGCACGCGATCGCAGTGAAATCAAACGCGTTAAGCTGCCTTTTGATAGCTGGCAGGTCTTAACCCACGGTGCGATTATTCTTGATAGAGACGGCACGCTACAAGCTCAGTGGCAAAAGCGTATGCATAGTGAACTTGCGCCATTGCAGGATAAATTACAGCAGCTAAGCCAATTATTTGCCAATCACAGTAGAAATGATAACAGTCAGCTGGTATTTACACCGCATATCGATCACTTTAATGATGGCGCTGTTAATGAAGAGCTGACCATTTATCTGGCTATTAAACATGGGCAAAAGGACCATCAAGCGTTAGTAGAGCTCGCTGAAAAGTTACCAACGTTAATACGTGATTTTGAGCAAGATTTTTATGTGCATGTCAATGCGAACAATCTGGCGATATTACCGCACGCAGTGCATAAACGCCATGCGGTGCAGTTTTTATTAGACCAGCATTTAGACAGTCAGCGTCCGAGCTTTGGCTTTGGTGATAGCTTGGCCGATTTACCATTTTTGCAACTACTCGACTGGTACGGCATGCCAAATCATGGTCAGCTACATGAGCGCTTTAGCTCGCAGTAATTCTAAACGCTTAACCTCTCTTAGGGCGTGTCCTCATTTTAAAAACAATAATCGAACGCATTTTTGTAAGTAGAAACTATCTTATGACCCATCCTATAACGAACCCTAATATTCAAAAAATGCAGGAATATGGCTCAGGCAGCTATCTTGCTAGCGATGTGACTGTGCTGCTTGATATCGTTGATAAAAACGCCGTTGCTGATGTGCCCGTCAGTCAAAAAGAAGCGCTCATCCAAAGCGGTCAGCGCCACTATTCAGATATGTTAACCTTAGAGCATGCGCCAACTGCCATGCATGAGCAATTGTATCAGCAGGCATTAGCGCAAGGTACAACAAGAACCGCAACTGATATTGCTAACTTGGCTTATACGCTACATCATATTTTTTGGCAGACGGTAAGTACTGAACGTCCATTAATATTAGTCAGCTTGGTACGCGCAGGTTTACCAGTTGGCGTATTGTTGCAACGTGCCCTATTAGACAATGAAAGGTCAGATACTAATAGCAGCTATGCGTTGCCAAGTGTGCATTATGGTATCAGTATCATTCGCGATCGCGGACTTGATCCAGTCGCGCTGCAGATGATATTGGACGCTCATCCAGACAGCACAATCATATTTGTCGACGGCTGGACGGGTAAAGGGGCAATTTATCAAGAGCTGGCTCGTAGCTTAGATATCTTTAGTGACCCTAATCATCCAAATTTTGCCAATATTTTCCATCAAGGCAAGGATGTTATTCCTCTATTAACCCTTGCGGACCCCGCAGGCGTTGCTTGGTTGGCGGCTAGTGAGGAAGATTGGCTGATTCCATCAGGTTTATTAAACAGCACCGTATCTGGGCTGATATCACGCAGTTTATATACTGAGCCACAATCGGGGCTACATCGTAGCGTCTTTTATGATAACTTGGTTGCGGTAGACCATAGCCTAGCCTTTGTTGATCATATTGATAGCACGCGGCGTGCATTGTCTACGTCTCCACAATACTTGCAAACGTTTGAGCAACCACGCTATCAGACAGCTGCTTTAATTGATACGCTGGCAGCAGAGTATGACATTAGCAATCGCAACCGTATTAAGCCGACCATTGCAGAGGCGACAAGGGCGATATTACGCCGTGATCCTGAGCGCATCTTGTTGGCAACCGCCGATCACCCAGATACTGTGTTATTGCGGCATTTATGTAGCGAGCGTGATATCAATATCACGGTATTAGGTGCTAAAATACTCCCCTATCAAGCGATTACGCTGATTAAGCAGCGGGCAACAGATCGCTCTTGATTCATTAATGTATTGATGCCTTGATGCCTTGATGCCTTGATGTATTGATGCCTTGCGAAAGAAATGCATCAATACTGCATCAGCACCGCTGTTTTTATCATACGTCCTTACGCTATGATTTCTTGCTATAACCATTCACTTATCACTATTTACGATGCCAACTATGTCCGATATGCCCCACAATGAGTCCAATCTTTATAATAACAATCAGTCTTATGCCCACCTGATTACTGAGCGTCATGCGATGCTCAAACCGAATACCCATCACCCGTATCAGCTGGGTGCTAGCCTATATATGCCTGCGACGCGGCAAGATATTTGGCAAGTCATTACGCGTGATAAATTGCCGACGATTAACAGTATTATTATCTGCTTAGAAGATGCGGTCAGCCATAGCGATGTTGAGCTGGCACTTGAGCGTCTACAAACGCTGCTACATACGTGGGCCGCGCATGTCGATAGTATCAATGACCCAGCAAAAAAAGATGGCATTCAATCAAAAGCGCACACCGATCAGCCAACCAGACCTTTGGTCTTCGTGCGCCCGCGTCATCCGGCGATGCTAGAGCAGCTCGCAGATTTTGCCCATATTGATTTGGTCGACGGTTTTGTTTTGCCCAAAGTCGATATGTATAGCTTATCTAATTGGCGTATGGCCTGTCAGAATTTAAGCACTGAGCAGCTATTGATGCCGACGCTTGAGACGGCAGCGCTATTTAATCCACATCACAATCAAGAGTTGGCGATTGGCTTTAAAGAAGCCTTTAGCCAGCCAGTATTTGCCCTGCGTATCGGTGGTAATGACTTATTTGCAGCGCTGCGTTTACGCCGTCCTAAAAACAGCATCGTTTATGACACTCCGATTGGTACGCTCGCCTATCAGCTGCTTGGCTGCTTTGTACCGCATGGTTTTTATCTTACCGCGCCAGTATTTGAATACTTAGAGCAGCCAACACTGTTTATGAAAGAGCTGATGCGTGATGTGAACTTGGGACTGGTCGGCAAAACGGTCATTCACCCAAGCCAGATTGCTTTGGTACAGCAAGCGTATTGCGTGCCGTTAAGCACCTTGGATGAAGCGCAGGCAATCTTACATAGCGAGGCAAAAGCGGTATTTAAATATAATGATACGATGCTCGAGCCTGCCACGCACCGTGCATGGGCAACAGAAATCGTCAATCGCGCTGAGGTTTTTGGCACCCTTGATGATATTAATAATGACTATACGGCACGGTTATAAATAAAGATGTTACCCTTGCTGTTTTAAAATTAATATTTTAATGTTAATTTCTTAAATAGTTTCAATAAAAAAGCCGTTATCTTAAATAGGATAACGGCTTTTTTTCGTATAAACACTTTATTAATTGCTATGTCTGATTCAAAACTGGTTCCAGTCTCGCTCAAAGTTAGACACAGTTTGCTAAAAAGGTATTAATCACTTTATTAACCTGCTCAGGTTCTTCTACCGTCGCTGTATGCCCAGCGCCTTTAATAACCGCAAGCTTAGAGCCTTTAATCGCAAAATGCATCCGCTCCGCCTTTGCATAAGGCGTTGCCGTATCTTCATCACCAACGATAATCAGTGTCGTCGTGCTAATCTCGCCTAGCCGATCATAAGTGGCCGAGCGCTCAATGACGCCTGTGGTCGCCTTAACGACCCCGCCTTTACGATTACTTTGTAGCATCGCGAGCCACTCTCTGCGATCAGCCTTACGCGACTTATCGTTCAAAAAGCTATTGCCAAACATAATAGGCATGACTTTTTGGCTGACCCGCTTCATACCAAGCCAGCGGATAGCTTTCATCAATTTTCGATACTGCGGCACGTTTTTTGGGTCTTCAGGGTCTGCTGACGTTTCAAGTAAGGTCAGCGATAACAGTAACTCTGGACGTTTAAGCGCGATACGCTGAGCGACAAAGCCACCCATGGATAATCCTAAAAAATGACATTTCTCAATATTTAGCGCATCCAACAATGCTAGCGTATCCTCGGTCAGCGTCTCCATATCATAGCCTGATTTGGTAATCTCAGACTGACCTTGCCCACGAAAATCAAACGCAATACAGCGGCAGCCAGATTTAAAGTACTCCACCTGCTTATCATACATCCGCGTATTCCATAGCAGTCCATGGGCAAATACCATCACTGGCTTTTGCTTATCCTCAGGCGCGCTGTCTTCATAATAAATATCAACGTTATTTACATTTATCATTGGCATAATCACTTCCTTGTTTTTTGCTTGTTGATTGCTTGTTTAATGAAAGAAATCCTTAAAACTACTGCCTTTTAGCATAATGCAGCGAGCAGAGAGTTCATAGCGTTATTTTTGCACGGTACGCGTTATATATTCAATAATGTAAATGTTCATTGAAATAGATAAAATTTAAACCTCTTTAAGCGTGCCTTAAGCGCCCACAAAACCCGCTTTTATAATCATAACAAGCTGCTATAGTAATCAGCTTGCATGACTTGTTACACCTTGTCCATTATAACATCCATTGTTATCAGCAATGCTTATCTAAAATTTCTCATTAAGGAAACCAACTATGTCACAATCTCTGGTCGAATATCACAGCGAAAACCATATTGCCACCATTACCATGAATGATCCTAAGACGCTAAATGCGTTTAGCACGCCATTAAAAGGCGCAATTATGGATGCGCTTGATCAAGCCGATCAAGATACTGATGTGCGCGTGATTGTGCTGCAAGGGTCAAATAACAACTTCTCTAGTGGCGGTCATATCGGTGAGATGCTAGAAAACGGCATGGAATCTGAGGCACTCGTGGCAAAGCTTGATTTTATGCTCAGAGAAGTCGCAGAAGTGAGCCTAAAACTGCGTAATATTCATAAGCCAATTATCGCCAAGTTAGAAGGGGCAGTGGCTGGCGCTGGGATGAACTTGGCATTAACGTGTGATTTCCGTATCGCCGTTGATAATGCCAAATTTGTACAAGCCTTTGTCAATATCGGTTTGATTCCAGATGCGGGTGGCATTTACTTGCTTAATCAGTTGATTGGGGCGGCTAAAACGACTGAGCTTGTGATGTTGGGTGATAAGCTTACTAGCGACGATGTCGCGCGTCTAAACTTAGTTAATAGCGTCGTAAGCAAAGATGAGCTTGACGCCAGCGTATTGGCATTGGCAACACGCCTAAGCAACCTGCCCGGTAAAGCTTTGGCATCAATGAAGCATATGATTAACGTTCATGCTTTTGCAGGCTTAAATGAAGCGCTCGATATGGAAGTTGACCAACAAACTATGATGGCAAAAACTGCTGACTTTGCTGAAGGTATCACCGCCTTTATGGAAAAACGTAAGCCCGTTTATCAAGGTAAATAAAAGCCTTTTAACGCTACCTTCTGTACTATCAGCAAAAAGGCTACCATTAGGTAGCCTTTTTTTGGGTAAAACAATATAAAGACAAGTCTATATTAATACCTTTAATCTATTTACTTATGAAGAAGCAGAAGCGGTCTTATAGTGATGCGGTAAGGTAAATATCTTGTCAAAACCCAAGGTAAAAACAAAGGTATAAACCAAGAAAAATAGCAGTAACGCCGCCTCCATCATAAAGGCTTTGATTAAACCAACGTCATACCAAATCATATATAGCGGTAAGCAAATCAATACCAATCCGCCTTCAAACCCTAAAGCATGAGCACTGCGGATTAACAACGTGCGTTTTTTAACCTGCTTGCGCCGCTCCCACGCTTCAAAAGCCGTATTGTATAAAAAGTTCCAGATAACAGCGGCCAACGACACCATGACAGCAACGGGTAACGACTCTGCCGCATCGCCGCCGCTGAGTTTCATTAATACAAAGGTAGAAGCAATGATAGCAATCAGCTCAAAAACAGTCACATAGACGATACGACGTTTGAGTGGGGATAAAGTAATCAACCAAAACTCCAAAGCACTTAATTATAAAAAAAGTTGCCCAGCAAAGTATCGGTCCGTCCCGAGATAGAAAAGAGAAAAAAGTGCAGAGCCACGGTTTCCGCCTGCCCCTATATTATACAGAAGATAATAAGAGAAACCAGTCGCAGCTTATTTTGCTGGTGGACCCCATTGATTGGTTTCAAGCTTGGTATCGCTCGCTAAAAATACCAGTAATACAATAGAGCCTATCAATGGCAAAATGGATAGCAAAAACCACCATCCTGAACGGCTGGTATCATGTAATCTGCGAATAGTCACTGCTAAGCCCGGCAAAAACAGACCAAGCGCTACAACGATATAGAATAGCCCCGTTTCTGAATTAAATATAATGGCATCTAAAATCATCGCTACAATAATCAAACCCATTTGTACCAATACGAAATACCAATATTCTTTACGTCGAGCACGACCAGAGAAATTGGTATAATTTCTTAAAGCTTTTTTAAACCAGTCAAGGATGCCAAAGTTTGCTTCAGCACTATGATTATTAACCATTGCAGAATTCGGTAAAGGTGGCGGCGTCGTTTTATCAAGCATATTTTTATTTTTCCTAGGATTTGTCGTCAACCTTAACGGTAAAGTCGCCAACCAAAAAATTTAATCAGCCACTTTGATTATAAGCACTCAATAAAAGTTTGCAAACCGTTATTGATTTATTTTAAATTTAAAAAAACCCCGCATCATCACGATACGGGGTTTCTATTTAAATAAGAATTGTAAAACTTAAAAATACTTAACTTAAGCTTTAAGCAAAATTAGGTCAACTGAGCAACGTTAATTTTGTCCGCTTCTTCGGTATAAGAATCCATACGATCGAAGTTCATGTACTGATAGACTTCCTCGCCCATGCTATCAAGCATGCCAGCGTACTGCTGATACTCGTCGTTGGTTGGCAGTTTACCAAGTACCGCTGCGACAGCTGCAAGCTCTGCAGACGCTAGATAAACGTCAGCACCTTGACCGAGACGGTTCGGGAAGTTACGGGTAGAAGTCGATACCGCAGTAGAGTTCGGTGCGATACGTGCTTGGTTACCCATACATAGTGAACAACCTGGCATTTCAGTACGAGCGCCGGCTTGTGCATAAATGTTGTAATAACCTTCTTCCATCAATTGGCGCGCATCCATTTTCGTTGGTGGCGCAATCCATAGACGAGTTTTGAGGCTACCTGCTGGTACGTCTTGTAGCAGTTTACCCGCTGCACGGAAATGACCAATGTTGGTCATACATGAACCAATGAATACTTCATCAATGGTATCACCAGCGACGTCAGCCAATGTTTTAGCATCGTCTGGATCGTTCGGGCAGCAAAGAATCGGCTCTTTAATATCAGACATATTGATTGTCATGTCGATGGCGTATTCTGCATCTTCGTCAGCACGCAATAGGCTTGGGTTTGCTAGCCACTCTTGCATTTGCTCAACACGGCGACTAATCGTACGCGCATCGCCATAACCTTCTGAAATCATCCACTTAAGTAGCGTGATGTTTGAGTTTAGGTACTCAGTCACAGACGCTTCAGATAGAGTGATGGTACAACCAGCAGCACTACGCTCAGCTGATGCATCAGATAACTCAAACGCTTGCTCAGCGGTTAGGTCTTCTAGACCTTCGATTTCAAGGATACGACCGTTGAACTCGTTGATTTTACCTTTCTTATCAACGGTCAAATAACCTTCTTTGATGGCTTGATAAGGAATCGCATGGACCAAGTCACGTAGCGTGATACCAGGCTGACGTTCGCCAACGAAGCGCACACGAACAGACTCAGGCATATCAAGTGGCATCACACCAGTTGCCGCGGCGAATGCAACCAAACCAGAACCAGCTGGGAACGAGATACCCATTGGGAAACGAGTATGCGAGTCACCACCAGTACCAACGGTATCTGGAAGTAGCATACGGTTCAACCATGAGTGAATGATACCATCACCAGGACGCAAGCTTACGCCGCCACGGTTCATAATAAAGTCAGGTAGTGTATGCTGAGTTTCAACGTCAACTGGCTTTGGATAAGCAGCAGTATGACAGAATGACTGCATCACTAGGTCTGCTTGGAAGCCCAAACATGCCAAGTCTTTTAGCTCATCACGGGTCATAGGACCAGTGGTATCTTGCGAGCCGACCGTCGTCATTTTTGGCTCACAGTACATACCTGGACGCACGCCTTGTAGACCACAAGCTTTACCGACCATTTTTTGTGCAAGGGTAAAGCCTTTACCGGTATCAGCTGGCTCTTCTGGCTTAGCAAATACGTCTGAATGACCAAGACCCATGTATTCACGAGCACGGTTAGTCAAACCACGACCAACGATTAGTGGAATACGGCCGCCTGCACGAACTTCGTCAAGCAATGTTGGCGAGTTTAGCGTAAACGTTGACAATACTTCGTCAGAATCATGCTTAGTGATTTTGCCTTCATACGGATAGATGTCAAACACATCGCCCATGTTTAGGTTATCAACCGCTACTTTTTCAATTGGTAACGCGCCAGAATCTTCCATGGTGTTAAAGAAGATAGGAGCGATATTGTTACCCAATACTAGACCGCCACCACGTTTGTTTGGTACGTTCGGGATATCATCGCCCATTAACCAAAGGACTGAGTTGGTTGCAGATTTACGGCTAGAACCCGTACCAACCACGTCGCCGACATAAGCAAGTGGATGACCTTTTTCTTTCAAAGCTTCGATTTGCTTCATTGGACCAACAACGCCCTCTTCGTCAGCAAAGATGCCGTCGCGAGAGTTTTTGTGCATGGCTAATGAATGCAATGGGATATCTGGGCGGCTCCATGCGTCTTGCGCAGGCGACAAGTCATCAGTGTTGGTTTCGCCAGTCACTTTAAAGGTGGTATAAGTGGTTTTCTTTGGTACTTCAGGGCGGTTTAAGAACCACTCAGCGTCAGCCCAAGATTGCACAACTTCTTTAGCGATGTCGTTGCCAGCTTCAGCTTTTTCGGTCACGTCATTGAACGCATCAAATACCAGTAATGTCTTTTTCAACGCATCAGCGGCTTCTTGTGCGACTTCGCTGTCGTCTAATGCCGCAACTAATGGCGCAACGTTATAGCCACCTTGCATAGTGCCCAAGATTTCAACGGCTTTTTTCTTGCTGATAAGTGGTGAAGTCGCTTCACCTTTAACGATAGCGGCTAAAAATGCAGCTTTAACATAAGCGGCTTGGTCAACACCGGCAGGAATACGGTTTTCTAACAAGTCCATTAAGAACGCATCTTCGCCCGCTGGTGGGTTTTTGAGTAGCTCAACCAATTCTGCTACCTGCTTCTCATTTAGTGGAAGTGGTACAGTTCCTAGCTCAGCACGTTCTGCGACATGTTTACGATAAGCTTCTAACACAATAGTCGTCCTCGTCGGTTGGTGACCAGTACATCACGTGAGTAGTCAGGATGACAGCCTACATCGATGTACTGCATTGAATAATTATCCGTGCAATCATAGCTCAAAACGCTCAAAATGTTAATGGCTGTGCGGCGAAAAGGCGCAGAATAAGGCCATATTGGACATTTATTATAAAAATAGTGCCATAACTAATATGATTGACGCCCTTAAATAGCAAACCTGTCGCCTTATCGCTCATTTTTGTCCTTCTCTTTTTCTGCATTGACTGCTGCATTAATTTCTGCATAGACTTCTACATTGGCGGTTAAATAAAAATGGCGCGGCTGCTATACTCTTATTATCTAAATATCTACGACTTTATTAAGATATTTTTTCTAAGACGATTTTTTAATACAGGTTTTTATAACACAAACGCCATGAGTGAATATTAAGGATAATAGCAATATGGACAATAGCAGTCTAAAAAATAGCAGTATGAAAAATAGCGAAAAGGACAATAACGCTCATTACGATAATGGTTTAAAAGTTCGTACTGAAGTGATGGGCGCAGCGCATGTTAAACGCTCGCTTGACTCAGCAACACCATTTACCCAGCCGTTGCAAGACTGGATTATCGAACACGCTTGGGGCAGCACGTGGCAAGACGACTCTGTATTGCCGCGCAAATACCGCTCATTGATTACCATGGCGTTTTTAATTGCGCAAAAAAGTCCCGCTGAGCTAAAGGGTCATATCCGTGGGGCGATCAATAATGGTGCTAGCGTCGCTGAAATCCGAGAAGTATTGATGCATAGCCTGCCTTATTGCGGCGCACCTGCCAGCCAAGAAGCGTTTCGCGCTGCCATAGAAGTGCTAAATGACATGGACATTGATATCAATAAATAAAACTACGATAAAGGTATGCTTCGTAGTACCCTGTTATTTACGCAAGCTTTTTTATTCATGGAAGCCTTTTTATCCTTAGTAGCTTTCTTAGTTATCTTAACAAGATTGCCTAAAAAATATTGACCCGTTATCTGCTATAATAGCTGCATTCATAAAACATTCTAATAATGCCATAAACCCTTATTCTATCAAGGGTTAAGAGAACATTTGATTATGACAAACGCCGTACAAACCCACGTCCCCGCTGCCCGTGCAAAACCGAAAAAGGCCATCCAAGGCGAAAAGCTACGTGGCTACGACAAGGTAGCGCGCATCCCAATTAAAGTGATTCCGACCGTCGAGGCAAAGAAAAAGCCAGATTGGATTCGGGTTAAAATGTCCTCACCTGCTGAAGTGGCACGTATTAAAGCCACCTTGCGTGAGCAAAAGCTATATACCGTCTGTGAAGAAGCAGCTTGTCCTAACTTGCCGCAGTGCTTTGCCGATGGTACGGCGACCTTTATGATTATGGGTGATATCTGTACCCGTCGCTGCCCGTTTTGCGATGTCGGTCATGGTCGCCCAAATGAGTTAGACAAAGACGAGCCACGCCATACCGCTGAGACCATTCAGGGTCTAGGTCTGAAATATGCGGTAATTACATCGGTTGACCGTGATGATTTAAAAGATGGCGGTGCTGCCCATTTCGTTGAAGTATTGAATGAATCTCGCGCTTTAAGCCCAAATTGCTTGATTGAGATACTCGTGCCAGATTTCCGTGGTCGTATGGATATCGCTTTGGACTTATTGACTAAAACTGCGCCAGATGTCTTTAATCATAATATCGAAACCGTGCCTCGTTTATATAAAGCCTTCCGTCCCGGCTCTGATTATCAGCATTCGCTCGATTTGCTTAAGCTGTATAAAGAACGCCGTCCTGATATTGCCACCAAATGTGGTTTTATGGTTGGACTTGGTGAAACTGAAGAAGAAATCTATAAGCTACTTGATGATTTAAAAGCCCATAACGTTGATATGATTACCGTTGGTCAGTACCTGCAACCAAGTAAAGACCATGCACCAGTCGATCGTTATGTCCATCCAGATGAGTTCCAGCGTTATATGGACTATGGCAAAAAGATTGGCTTCTTTAACATTTGGGCAGGTCCTATGGTGCGCTCAAGCTACTTTGCTGACCGTCAATATTACGGCGAAGATTGCCCAGCACCTATCCGTAGCAAAAAAGCCTTAGCAGCAGAAGGTAAACTTGGCTGTTAAGTGAAATTTGTCACTATATCAAAGTAGGATGACGAATCTTAAAATATAAAAAGGGCGAATAGTAGAGAGTTACTATTCGCCCTTTTTATGCTTCTAAACTATCGCTCTAAATAAGGTTAAACGTTTAGAGGTAACACGGGCGTCTTACTGGCTTTTATATTTAATAACGCGATACCAAGGATGATGACACCCCCAATCACACCTGTGATAAGCCCAGGATAAATCAGCAGTAAAGCGCCAATGGCCAGAATGATACGCGTGATTGAATTCATACTTCCTTTAAAATAACCCTCTAACGCCGCACTAAGCCCAATCACACCAACGACCGACGTCACAACGGCAATAATAATATCCATGACCGGTGGCAATGGGAACTCTTTCGCCGTGACCGCAAGACCTGTCGGGTCAATCATCAACATCGCAGGATTATAAATAAACATAAACGGGACGATAAAACCTGCTAACGCCAGCTTTAATGATAAGTAGCCTGTTTTCATCGGATCGCCGCCCGAAATACCAGCCCCAGCAAAAGCAGCCAAACAGACCGGCGGGGTAATATTAGCAAACACCCCAAAGTAAAAGACAAACATATGCGCGGCTAAAATAGGCACATCAAACCCTGCTAATGCGGGCGCCGCCATCGTTGCAGTAATAATATATGCAGGAATCGATGGCAATCCCATACCCAAGACCATCGACGCTAGCATGGTCAAAATTAAGGTCAGCAATAACGACCCTGCCCCTAAAGTGACAATCGAAGAAGTCATTACCGTACCAAAACTCGTTAGGCTGACCACCCCAATAATAATACCTACGACCGCACAAGCAGCCATCACCGCTAGCGACTGACGGGCGCCGTCTTCTAGCGCACCCAAAATATCCTTAAAGCCCATGCGTGTTTCTTTACGTAGCATACTGATGACAACCGTAAAGCCAATGGTATAGGCAGCGGCATAGCCTACCGGCACATTTTGTATTAATAAATAAATCAAAAATACAATCGGCAATAACATATGACCGCGCGCTTTTAATACCTCTTTTACCTGTGGCAAGCTCTCTTTTGCCATGCCTTTTAAGTCTCGGCGACCGGCACGAAAATGTACCTGCGCGATAACGCCTAGATAATACAAGATAGCAGGTAATAATGCTGCCAAAGCAATGGTGCTATACGGTAGACCTGTGGTCTCGGCCATAATAAAGGCACTTGCACCCATAATTGGCGGTAATATCTGACCACCAACCGACGCACTTGCCTCTACAGCGCCCGCAAAATCCTTATGGTAGCCAACCTTTTTCATCAAGGGGATGGTAAACGCGCCGGTACTAACGACGTTTGATAAGGCGGAACCATTGATACTACCCATAAAGCCGCTTGAAATGACAGCCACTTTAGCAGGACCGCCTTTTTTATCGCCTGCCAGCGCCAATGCCAAATCATTAAATAGTTGACCCATGCCAGAACGCGCTAGAAATGCACCAAAGAGGATGAATAAAAAGATAAAGGTGACTGAGGCGCCGATTGCGACTGAATACAATCCTTCCGTTTTTAGGAATAATTGACCAAAAATATCGCCCATATCATAAGGACGAGTGAGTAGCCGATCAGGCATAAAGTCCAGATGACTGACAAAGGGATATAGCAAAAATATAGAGGCCAGTATGGGCAATATCCAACCAGTAATACGCCGACTGCCCTCAAGGACGCAGATGACGGTGATAATAGAAAGTATCACATCGACCGAATTTGCCATGCCGCCGCGACTGGTGACAATATCTTGGTACTCGTATATCAGGTAGGTCATGCCAGATAAAGACAACACAAACCAAATCCAGTCATACCATGCTACCCGCTTACGACTGCTTTTTTTGCTGGCAGGAAAGATTAAAAAAATCAACGCAAAGCCAACGCCCACATGCACGGAGCGCTGTAGTAATGACGGCATGGGGTTAAAGGTAATATATAAATGAAAAAGGGAATATAAGATGCAAACGGTAGCGATAATATACTTCACCGGACCTTGGGTAATATGACGCGTGATAGACTCGCGATCATATTTTTCTAATATCGCTTGCGTCACACTAGGATCAACGTCGTCGTAATCTTCAGTCTCTACATGCGCATTTGTCTGCTGTGCCAATATCGCATTTTCATTAGCATTCACATCATCGTTAGAATTTGCATCATCGTTATAAATAGGAGTCCCGCTATTGTGATCCATCACTTGGGAGTTCATGACAAAAATCCTTATTAAATCTATCGATTAGACTATAAGCCTTGGGCGTAATAGTTACTTCTGAATAATCTGGTACCCATTGGTGAATCAAAATACGCTGACCGGCATAATCAATTTCACCCTGCGTTAATCTTGATACCACCCAATTAAGATGGGGAAACCTTTGGTTAATTTGATAGCCGACGTAGCCATCCTTTTTGATAGGAGCAACGTTTTCGGTAGACGGCGTACCGGCACCAAATGCTTGAAAATAGGTATTGGTTAGTAGTAAACCCTCCGCTTCACGAAGATACTGCTCTTCCCACCACTGTTTTTCTACTGAATGAATCCAGCGTAATTGAAAGTCAGGCTCAACAAAATAACATACCAAGCTATCGGCTTTAGTATCGCCCGCTACCCGTATTTCAATGACAGATTGGCGGCTAAAAATCGCCCATAGTATCAATAAAACCAGCGCAGCCATCGCTGCTGCGCCAGCTATCCACCATAAAGGTTTATTTGGCTGCTTGCTCATCATAGTATTTTTTGGCACCAGGATGAATAGGAGCTACCATACCGACTTGGGCGGTCTCTAAGCTGATATCCTTCGCCGCTTGGTGAGCGTTTTTCAAGCCCTCTAAGTTTTCAAATAACGCTTTGGTCAACTTATAGCCATCATCCTCAGAGATATCAGAGCGCACCAATAAGGCATTCATGACAGCTGTGGTTGGAATAGCAGCAGCATTACCATAGGTACCGGCAGGAATCTCAAAAGTCTTAAAGTAAGGCTTGGTTTCGATGATTTTTTTGAGCTTATCTTGATTGATGGTGACCAGCTGCAATTTGATACCTTGCTCTAGCTCTAATAATGAAGAGTTCGGTAAGCCACTACTAAAAAACGCCGCTTCAATTTTACCCGCTTTCATCGCATCGGCTGCATCGGCAAAGCCTAAATAGTCGACTTTGACATCATCATAAGTGATACCAAAACCTTCTAACAGGGTGCGAGCATTGACCTCTGTACCCGAGCCTTGATCGCCAACTGCAATACGCTTACCTTTTAAATCTTCAATATTTTTAATACCAGACTTCTCTGAGGCAACCACTTGAATGACGTTAGGATAAAGCACGGCAATTTGCTGGATATTGGTGATAGGCGCTGCCTTAAAGTCATTTTTACCTTCTACCGCATCAGTGACCACATCACTAAGCGCCAGTACCATATCTACTTTACCTTGGGTCAATAGATTGACGTTTTCTACTGACGCCCCTGTCGTTTGGGTTTTGGCGTTAACACCAAAGGTTTTAGCATAAATCTCTGCTAAAGACGTTCCAATAATATTATAAGGACCGGAGGCGCCCCCTGTAGCAATGGTGACGAACTTGGTTTCGAGCTTGTCACTTGCTGTGGCGGCAGTATCTGTAGAAGTGTCGGTAGTAGCACTGTCAGTAGCGGCATTATCAGCAGGCGCTTTGTCTGAACAAGCAACCAGAGTCATACTGGCTGCAATCATGGCGGCTAATAGAGGCATCTTATAAATAGACTTCATTATTTTCTTCCTTGATAAAATAAAGCAAAATGGGTTTATAAAAAAAACTTGAATACAAAGTTCTTAAATACATGGTTCTTAAATACACGATTCTTGAATACAAAGTTCTTAAATACATGGTTCTTAAATACAAAGCTGTAGTAGCAACTCATTCTTGTTGACTACCAACCTCAGTCTATGACGCTGACCTTCGCTATAAACTCAGGAGTTAAGCGTTCCATAACCTAGGGTCTCCTCAATTAAAACATGGCATGTCATATATTGCTACGATGTTTTAATGGATGCGAGTGCTTATGTTCAAAAAACAGTCAGTGATATGGTTCTCTATATTTAATGAGCTAAGCAATATGTCACAAGTTGCAATCCAAATCTAAGCTATACCAAAGCTATGGTTAATCTTAAACACAACTGAAACCTTTTTTGTCACGTGCTGCTGGTATAAATTTTACTTGCGTGCTGTGTCTACGCTGACAGAGGCTGCGCAAAATTAATCCCAGCAGCACTGTACCGTTTTCAAAGTACTTTAACTATATATCAACAGCCGAAACCATATCTATAGTTTCGCTATGCGATACTAAGTTTCATATTATAAATGATTTAAACAAATTTTGACGGGGTTGTAAACCTTTATCCGCGCTGCTCTTCATAAAAATGCGCCAAGCTATTTTTATTAACATCATATTTTATTAAAAAATATATCAATAGCACTCTTCTTATAACGCTACTGCTAGCCATTTATTTACTTCGTTAATGCCGCTTATATAACCACTCTTTAGCAGAATAACGATACCTAAATTAGACAATATTTTTTATTGTATACTCATTTTTTTGAAGGCGAAATCCATCTCTATTATGCTACAGTGCAAACGCTGTATTCGCTCTATAGCTACGCACTAAAATAAGCAGCTGAAAATAGCGCTTAGAGCATACGACCGCCAATAATACTGAACAACCTTATAGGAAAGTTTATGAAAAAATTACTTACTTCAACCATGATGCTGGCCACATTTGCGCTAGCTGGCTGTGCCACAACCGATGTCAATTCCAATGCCGGTACGGCAATTGGCACGGCAAACGAGATTGGTATGAATGTCTTTAAAGCCGCCATTGATAATCAATGCCGTAGCCAAATTGAAAAACAAAACGCGTGGCGCATTGCGAGTGTGGCGATGACTGACGCCCAAGAGGAAGAAGTAAAAGGGAGAGTTTGTGGCTGCGTCAGTGAGCAAGCACCGCAGCAAGTGACTATCGTCGAGCTTGGCAATGCTGCAATAGATGCCAGCTATCGCACACAGCTGGTCGCTAGAGTGGTGGCAAAATCGCTGCAAAGTTGCTACGGCAGCATCGTCAAATAAACAACTGATAAAGTTATCGATTAAGAGCGTTTATTTTAACGAAATAGGCTGGGTTAGCGATTGCTTAACCCAGCCTATTCATATAGATTATTTACTATCATTAAGGATAAATGGAATTTATCTGTAATCTATATCAAGGATGACTCATGAAAAGACGTGCATTTATAAAACTGGGTGGTCAGGTAACAGTAGCCGGAACGGTACTAACGCAGCTGAGCGCTTGTTCGTCAGATGACGATAACATCAAGCCGCCAAATCAGCTTGATGATTTAGATGACTTAGGTTATCAAGGAGCAGCGCCTTTCGTGCATGGTATTGCCAGTGGCGACCCGCTACATGATCGCGTGATACTGTGGACACGGATTACCAACGACGGCAGTATCGAGGCTTCCAGCATTCCTGTTGCTTATACGATTGCAACAGACCCAGCACTTAAAAACATCGTCGCTCAAGGGCGAGCAAAAGCCAGCGCCGCATCTGATTTTACCGTAAAAGTTGACCCTAAGAATCTCAAACCCAATACCACTTATTACTACGGCTTTGAAGCATTAGGTTATCTCTCTCCTATCGGTCGTACACGTACCATACCGCACCCAGACCTGCCAGCGAGTGAAGTCGATCGCGTACGCTTGGCAGTGGTTTCCTGCTCGAACTATGGTTTTGGTTACTTTAACGGCTATGCCAATATCGCCAAGCAAGCCGACATATCTGCCGTTATACATTTAGGCGATTATATCTATGAGTACCCCGAAGGCTTTTATCGCGATAACGAATTAAAAGAAGAGCGCCCGCTGTTTCCTAAAAACGAAATTATTAGTTTAGACGATTATCGGCGCCGCTATGCTTGCTACCGTACCGATATTGATTTACAAGAATGTCATCGCCAGCATCCCTTTATCGCTGTTTGGGATGATCATGAGATAGCAGATAATTCATGGAAAGGTGGCGCGCGCTTCCACACTGATAGCAAAGGCAGTTATTTAGAACGTAAAATGTCCGCCGTACGTGCCTATCATGAGTGGATGCCCATTCGCGACGACAGCAGTAACGAATTAGACAGCCAATTACGCATCTATAGACGTTTCGAGTTTGGCAAATTGTTTGATTTAAATATGCTAGATACACGCATATTTGGCCGTGAAAAACTTGATGCGGCTGCCAGTAATGAGCCTGAACGTCAACTGCTAGGGCTTGAGCAAGAAAACTGGCTATATTTAAAGATGCTAGAGGGCAAACGCCGGCAAGCAACGTGGCAAATCCTTGGACAGCAAGTCATTTTAGCGCCCTTTAAAGGCTCATCTGCGACCAATTCTGGCGATATTTGGAATGGCTATGCCAGCGCGCGGACGCGTTTATTAGACTTTATCGAAGAAAATGCCATCGATAATACGGTGGTCTTAACCGGTGACTATCATGCCTCATTTGCGTTTGATGTCTGTCAAAATCCTTTTGATGCCAATAGCTACAATCCAGCGACTGGCAAAGGCTCCATTGCGGTCGAATTTGTCTGCCCTGCCCTGACCTCTTTAGCCTTTCCAGAAAGTGGCGCAGGAGTAGAAGAAAATCCACATCAAAAATTCAATAACCAAACCGACCATGGCTATATGTTATTGGACATCAATGAGCAGGCTTTGCAATGCGAGTGGTATTATACCGAGACGTTAAAAAAGCGTGATGACCGCTGTCGTTATGCCAAAGGGCTGGTAACCCAAGCAAGTAGCAATCATTTAGTTGAAGGTAATCAGTCGCGCCCTATTACTAAAACGGCGGCTTTAGCCAGTAAAGACACCTCTATGGCGATGAAAAAATCAGCCTCGCTAAGCGCTGGTTAAAATAGAAGCGAGATAAATCTGCCATTTAAAATAATAATGGCTCATAGTAATGGCGTGTACTAAAAAAACACCTAATAAAGAAAATTCCCAATAAAAAGGGCGCGTTATATGCATATAACGCGCCCTTTTTATAAAAGCCTAACTGAATATATTTTACTTACCATTTATAAAGCCATAACTCTAAATGGCCGCTAAACAGCCACTAAGAATCCGCTAAATTAAAAAGAGCTATCCTCTTTAATAATGGTTGACGTTGGCAGTTGCGGCGTCTTTATAGGCAACACTCTATGATGAAAGTATTTGGATTTTCCGTCTAGGACTTTATTCACCGCTTTAACCAAATCACGAATAATGTCATCGTATATCCCGTGACTTAACTCCTTTTCAAACGGCGTATAAGGGTGCTTACGCGCCGCTGAACTGACTTCCGTCACCCCTTGCTTAGTATAAAAAACATCAACGCGACCATCACTATTTAACACACAGTTTAATTTACCACCTTCGAGTGCCATCTCTATGCGCTCAGGCATAAATATATAATCATCTACATCAATAAGCTTTTTTTCTACCTCGCGCTTTAACAACGCTTTTATATCGAACATTTCTATATCCCTAGCATTTACAAAATTATAATTATGATGAAGTATCCATTAGCAGACCTAGTTTTTTAACTTTCACTAACCTTTAGTTTAGTTATTAGTTAATTGGCTTTTAGTTACTGGTCTTTTAGCCAATTGGCTAATAGGTCATGCTTTGTTTACTTAGACTATAAGAGGTAGTGCTATTTTTTAAGACCGGATATGTAAAGCTGCGTTTGCTGTTGGTAAAAAATGCTGCTCACTCTAGCGACAGGATATAAAATTCATTAGAAAAAAAATTAGAAAAAAAATTAGAGAAAAACAAAATTAGAAAAATAAAAAAGGAAAGCTGCCGTCTAAGCCGCTTTCCTTTTTGGTGAATTAAAACATACGATTTAGCTTACTCAGACCCAGCCTTGCTTCCGAAATAATTGCAACGTGTCAATAACGACCGTCATCTCTTCGGGTGTCCCAAGGGTAATACGGTTAAAACCTGGAATAGAAGGAAACTCACGACCGACCGCGATGCCATGCTCTTTCATTCTATCTATGTATGTTTGCACATCACCCTTTACTTCATAAAAAATAAAATTGGTCTGCGAGGGCAAATAACGCAGTCCTAGCTCATCGAGTGCCGTCTCCATCATTTGCCTTGCTTGGTTAGTGGTTTGCAAACTGTGCGCCAAAAACGCCTCATCTTCGAGCGTTGCGATTGCAGCAACCGCACCTGATACATTGATATTATCCGTAGACATTAAAGACCCAATCTCTGCAATAATCTGCGGATGTCCAATCGCGTAGCCAACGCGCAAACCTGCAAGGCCAAATAGCTTTGAGAAGGTACGAACGACAATCAAATTATCTGATAGCCCTTGCTTTATCCACTCAACGCCACTCTCAAAACTTGGGTCTGTGACATACCCAAAGTAGGCTTCATCCAATAAGAAATAGTGGTTTTTTGGTGCATTTTTTATCCAAGCTTTGAGCGTATCCGTCGCGGTAATGATGGCCGTTGGATTGTTAGGATTGCACAGATAAAACAGGCTCATACCGTCAAATTCAGCCGTAGCTTTTTGTAGGTTGTCAAAATCTAAATCATAGTTATCGCGAGTTAATGGTACTTTGACCACTGGCACGCCTAGAGAGTGTGCATACAACTCTGCACAGCCAAAGGTTGGGTCTGGGATGACTAGCTGAAATCCTTTATCTGTCTTTAAGGCTTTGTCATACAGCATTTGCACGACAGCCCTGATACTCTCGATTGAACCATTACCCAATAAGACCTGCTTTTCAGGTACGCCGTTGATTTCGGCTACTTTGCTCAGCAGTTGAGCGCGCGGCTTATCGGGATAACGAGCAGCACCACCTAAAGCATTGAGGATGGCTTCTTTGGCAGAGTCTGACATGCCTAAGGAGTTTTCATTGAAGTCTAATCTGAGTAATTCATTGGTTTTAATTTCATTGGTTTTATTATGGGTACTTGTATGCATGATAGATAGTCCGCCTAAGTCGTCCGTGAGTAATAAAGCGCATGCAGCTGCTTAATATCATCTTAAGTGGCATTCGGTATAATTACAAGTTATCTAACGGCAAATTATTAGTTATCAATATATACAGGTAAAAGCCTTCTTGGTTTAAGTGTTAAATATAAAAAAGGTGAGCTGCAACCTATGCAACTCACCTTCTCTACGTTTACATTCAGTCGGAATGAACCTATTAGATTAAATGCGCTTTTAACTCCAAAACTTTATCACGCGTTTTTGCCGCTTCTTCAAATTTTAAATCCCGTGACATTTGCTGCATCTGCTTCTCGAGGCGTTTGATTTCTTTGGCGAGCAAATCAGGGCTACGTAAAATACTGATATCAACATCAGGTAGATTGCTCTTGATAGGAATCACCTGATTGTCATTGGCATTCTGATCTTCGCCCGTATCGATTTTATCGGTGATACTACGGCGCGCACCTTTTGGCGTAATGTTATGCTCAAGATTAAAGGCGACTTGTTTTTCGCGGCGACGGTCGGTTTCTTCAATCGCCCGCTCCATACTGGGTGTGATGCGATCAGCGTAGAGAATAGCCTTGCCATTAATATGACGCGCCGCACGACCGATAGTCTGAATCAGCGCACGCTCAGAACGCAAAAAGCCTTCCTTATCCGCGTCAAATATCGCCACTAACGACACCTCTGGCATATCAAGCCCTTCACGTAAGAGGTTAATACCAACCAGCACATCATGGACGCCAGTACGCAGCTCATGAATAATCTGCATACGCTCAACCGTATCAATATCCGAGTGCAAATAAGCGACTTTGACATCGTACTCTTTTAGATAACTGGTCAAATCCTCTGACATACGCTTGGTCAAAGTGGTAATCAATACGCGCTCGTCTTTTTCACGGCGTTTGGTAATCTCTGATAGCACATCATCAACTTGGGTCAATACCGGACGAATCTCAATCTCAGGGTCAATCAAACCGGTTGGACGCACGACTTGCTCAACCACCTGCTCGCTATGCTCAAGCTCATATTGTGCCGGCGTGGCACTGACATAAATGGTTTTGGGCTTAATACGTTCCCACTCTTCAAACTTCATCGGGCGGTTGTTCATCGCACTTGGTAAACGGAAACCGTAATTGACAAGGTTTTCTTTACGCGACCTATCGCCTTTATACATCGCACCGATTTGCGATACCGTCACATGCGACTCATCGAGAAACAACAGTGCATCTTCTGGAATATAATCAAACAACGTCGGCGGCGCTTCCCCCGATGGACGACCAGAGAGATGCTGCGAGTAGTTTTCGATACCATTACAGTAGCCAAGCTGCTGAATCATCTCAAGATCATACTGGGTACGCTCTTTCAGACGCTGCGCTTCAACCAACTTATTATTTTCACGGAAATACTCAAGACGCGGTTCAAGCTCGGCGCGAATCGTATGGCTGGCCGCTTCCAGTTTATTACGCGGGGTCACATAATGCGATTTTGGATAAATGGTAATACGCGGCACGCTACGCACAGTTTTGCCCGTTAAAGGGTCAAACCAAGTGATTTTCTCCACTTCATCATCAAACAAATGCACACGTACCGCCAGCTGCTCAGACTCAGCAGGATAGATATCCAACAGCTCACCGCGCAAGCGATATGTACCACGCCCAAAGTCCAGCTCGTTGCGCGTATATTGCATTTCAACCAAGCGCTTAATCGTAGCAGTACGATCGATTTTATCGCCAACGACGACATGCAGCAGCATTTTTAGATAACTTTCCGGGTCACCCAAGCCATAGATGCACGATACCGACGCGACGATGATCGCATCACGACGCTCTAATAAAGCACGCGTGGCTGACAGACGCATTTGGTCAATATGGTCGTTGATGGCGCTGTCTTTTTCGATAAAGGTATCACTAGCGGCGACATAAGCTTCTGGCTGATAATAGTCATAATAGCTGACAAAATACTCGACCGCGTTATTTGGAAAGAACGCTTTAAACTCACCATAAAGCTGCGCGGCAAGCGTTTTATTGTGCGCCATAATAATGGTTGGACGTTGGCATTCCGAGATGACCTTTGCCATGGTATACGTCTTACCAGAACCCGTCACACCGAGTAATAGCTGCTCATCCATGCCAGAATTAATACCTTTGACTAACTTTTCAATTGCTTGCGGTTGGTCGCCTGCTGGCTCAAATTCGGTGACCATCTCAAAGGCGCGGCTCGATATTTGCGTCCCAGACGCATTGACACCACTAATTTCAGCTTCGCCTTGGAGCTGAGTGGCCAATTGGTTTAACTGACGCGACGAGCGCGGTTCAGGCATTCGCATAATGGTTTTCTTCCTGATTTTTATAAAAGCTTATAAGAGCTTAGGTTTATAACAATATGGGGTCTAAACTACAGTTTTTAAAGGATAATATCTGGGTTTATCCTTTAACGGTCATGCTATCTAAAAGCCAAAGTGAAGAGTCAAGTCAGCCCAGTGTAAATAAGCAAATAACGTCCAAGACAGAAGCATTAAGCTGATTATTCCTAGAATACTGCCTGCACTATAAGTATGCTTTATTTATAAAAAACGCACAGAGCGACGGCTAAATTTACAAAGCTTTTCACGATTAACAAACTCATTACACGACCACTCAATAAAGCCTAACGCGCAAGGGTTCTATAGCGAATTTAAGCTGCTATCATCGGTAGTGAATTAAGTAAGTAGCAGCAATTAAGCAGCAATACGATTAGTAAGTATTAAATTGGCTAGTCAGCATTTAATGAATAGCCATTTAGAAAAATATTAATAACAATTTATTCATTAACGGCTTATCTACTAACGATATAAATTCAGTAAAATAATACAATGGAGAAAAACATGAGAGAACGTTACGCAAGTGGTATCGATGACAAAACAGCTAAAAAAATGGTCGATTTATTGAATGCCAATTTGGCAAACTTAATTGACCTAAGTATGGATAGCAAACAGTGCCATTGGAACTTGCAAGGTACTGGCTTTATCGGGGTGCATCAGCTATTAGATGACACTTATGAGCGCTTAACAGAAGCTTATGATACGGTTGCTGAACGCATTGTTATCCTTGGTGGTAAAGCCAATGGTATCTCTAAGCGTGTCGTTGAGGACTCTATTTTAGAGACTTACCCGACTGATATTACAGCAGTGGATGAGCATGTGCGCGAGCTTACCAACCGCTATAAAACCATTGCCGCTTCATTGCGCGAAGGGATTGATGTTGCTAGCGATGCGGGCGATGAGGATACCGCCGACTTATTGACTGAGGTTAGCCGTATTGTCGATAAAGATGCTTGGTTTATCGGTGCCAATGCGCCAAAGAAATAAGCATTTTATAGAAAAATGAAATATTATATAAATTATAGAAATAGAAAGGTCACTTTAAGAGTGACCTTTTTTATGTGTGCTAGTTTTATACAGTCATTTAATATAAAAGCGGTACGTTTAACTCAGATTTGAAAATAACAGGTTTAAAAAATACCTTTAATAATCTGCTTCATTTGCGGCAACAGCTCGCCTAGTTGTGCTTCGGTTGCACTGGTATCTTCAGGCAATGATTGCTGTAAAAAGGCAGCGGTAATTTGTGGTTGCTTGGCAAGGATACTTTGACCCATTTCAGTGTCGTAAAATTTAATTTGGGCATCAACTTCCGCTTGCGTATAGTAAGTCTTCGCTGCGCTGATATAAGCTTGGGTCAAGGTTTGCGCGTCTGTCGCATCGCCTATTCCATTACTCATAATCTTCGCATATTGACCTAAAACACTTTGGATTTGCTCTTGTAGCTGACGTTGACGCTTGTTTACCGACTTATCATTTATCTGCTGGCTGCCCTTTTGGACCTGATTTTGCGTTTGCATATTGATGGCATCGATAGCCGCCTGTTGGCCGTTGACGATAGATTCGATTTGCTCGTCAATATGCATCACTTGCATCAGCTTAATGATAGATACATCGGTCGGTGCTTGTTTATTATTATGCTGATTGGCAATCTTATTGACGTCCTTATTAACTGTATTGGGCTCGCTATGGATAATCAATTCTGCATTGGCATTTGCGATAGGAGCTGACATCAGCGTTACCACAACCAAGCTAAGTAACGGATTTATAATGGTAGTACGCTGGCGTGATTTTTTTATCGTAGCGTTATTAAAACGTTTCATATTAAGCTCTCATTATTATAGTTTTCGGTATTATATTTTTTAAATATTATGGCTATCAGTTTTCAATTATTAATGTTCAGTGAGCAAATGAACGCTTTAAACAGTATCAGCTATTTGGTAAGCGTAAAATCTCAGCATTAGGCACTGACAACGTTATAATAGCTTCTTGAAATAACGGCTTGGCACGGAACTGATTTTCAATATCTTCAAATTTTTGCGCGATTTCCTGCTCTTTTTGGTTACCGGCGATGTCTACTGCGGCGACCATAAATATTTTTTTGGGTCCAACCCATTCTAAGTGTAAATAAGAGACGCTATCGATATCGGGATGATTTAATAGCTCAGTTAATATGTAGTTATGCATTGTTTCTGAGACTTTATAGCCAACCAAAAAGTCGCGATTACGATTGATCAAAAAGATGGCGACCATGCCCAATAAGATACCAACCACAATCGACCCAAGCGCATCCCAAAAAGGCTGTCCCGTATACGCATGCATACCCATCGCCGCTGCCGCGACCACTAAACCAATAACCGCGGCTAAATCCTCAAAGAAGACACCGCGCAATGTTGGGTTCGAGGTATCAACAACATAACCAAGGGCGCTAACATTGATGGCCTTGCCATGCTTTTTACTTTGCAAATAAGCTTGCGTCAGCGAGAATCCTTCTAGCACAAAAGCCACTGCTAAGATAATAAAGCCGATGGTATAGTTGGTTTCGGTCTCGGGCGCGTTCCATTCGGTAATACCGGTATAAATGGACACAATAGAACCTGCCATAAAAACGCCAAAGGCAGCAATCATCGACCACACATACGCCTCTTTACCATAGCCTAATGGATGGCTCCTATCGGCAGGCTTAACCGCTTTTTTCTCGGCCACAATCAGCAACGTGCCATTGCCTGCATCTGCCCACGAATGCGCCGACTCCGCTATCATAGAAGCTGAACCAGTCATGAATGCCGCAACCGTTTTAGCAATCGCAATAATCAGATTTGCCCCAACCGCAATCAGCACAGTGAGTAATGAGGAAGATTTTTTGTCTTCCTCTTTTTTATCAGCATTGGTTGCAGAATAGGAGGAAGTGCTTGTAGTATCAAAGGGCACGCTATCAACGCCGCGCGCACGACCAGCTTGCGGTATTGATGGCTCTGGAGAATGGGATTCTGATGACTTCGCAGGTTTTGAACTCATATGAGTCTCGGTCAATGGTCTATGTAATGGGTTAAAACAGTCAAATAACACAGTCGAACCATAAGTATGAATGGTTTTTAACTGTTTATTTACCTGCCTTGTTTACCATTAAATTTAACCAAAAACCTAGCCTTGGTCAGTAAGGTTTTCGTGAGACTTTGTTTAAGTATTGATGGTCTTAATAGCTTTAAAGGTTTGGGAGCGTCCCATTTTAGGAGCACTCTACTGGATATGGCGATGCTAAGAAAACTCGCCTATCATACATTTTCGATGACATGGTTTGTCCGTCATGTGATTAGAGTTTAGCTCTTACTATCTGAATTATCACCAATCATCTTATTAATATCGCAGCTAGGACGATGCGAGACTTCCATACGCAAGTTTTTACGCGCTAAGCCGGCATCAAAACGACATTGCTGCATCTCATTCTTAATCTCAAGCGCAGGGACTGGCGTTGGCTTACCGTTATCATCAATCGCCACCATGGTAAAATAGCAGCTATTGGTATGGCGAATTGTACGGGCGCGCACGTCTTCTGCTTCCACACGAATACCCACTTCCATGGAAGTTCTACCGACATAGTTGACACTTGCCGCAAAGGTAACCAGCTCACCGACATAAATAGGCTCACGAAACATCACTTGATCGACCGATAGCGTCACAACGTAACTACCACTATAGCGACTGGCGCAAGCATAAGCGACTTGATCAAGCATTTTGAGTAAATCACCACCATGCACATTGCCTATAAAGTTTGCCATATCTGGCGTCATCAGTACCGACATATACAATTCATGGTTTAAAGGGGCGCTTTTGGCAGTGGAGCTGGTATTGTATTGCGACATAATATTCCTTACCGTTATCAGAGACCTATCTATTTTGAATGTCCGTTATACAGCAGCCTCTGATAAATCGCAAATAAATGCCTATTAGATAAAATTATTTATAAACAGTTAATGATTAATCACAGTATTGGCTTGTTAGTTTATTTATAGGCATATAGCTTTTATCGATATCTCAATTGCCAATTTTTAGCTAAAACCCTTATAAAAGGGCTTATCTAGCAAGTAAAAGGACAATATTTGCTAAATAAGCAAAAAAAGCTTGACGTATTTTTTATCTTTGCTAGAATACGCCCCACTTAGCAAGAACTCGTTAGAGACTTTCTAAGCTCGCAGTAAGCCATTAAACACTTACCGCTTATTCTCCAATAGCTCAGTTGGTAGAGCAACGGACTGTTAATCCGTGTGTCCCTGGTTCGAGCCCAGGTTGGAGAGCCATATTTTAGTAGTAAATTTTTTGAGTCATCTTTGATTCGATTATGGCATTTGCCAAGACCCTCATCACTTTGATGGGGGTTTTTTTATGGCTGTTGTTTTTGTAAGTGACTTATTATCTAAAGATAATGATTGCTAATAATGAGGGCACATCCTCAAATCAATCAATAGTTATCTAAATAATCATCTAAATGAGGACAAGCCTTATGGTAAGAAGATTGAGATATGGGCCTGCTCTTTATTTTCTTGAATAACATGGTTATATGCTGACAACTGGTTATCTGCAAAGCTATTGGTAAAGTGCCACATGGTTGCAAATATCACACTTAATAACACTGCCATCACTGCAAGAATCACCCAAAGCGGCGTTTCACTGGTGAGCTTATGCTTAATTTGATCAGGAATTGCCCAAAACGGCGAAAATTCGTTTTTATTACCACGTAAATGCTCAATTTCATCGCCCAAGCGTGAGATAAGATAGCGAATCTTTTCAGGGGCCTCTAAGCGATACTTTCCTTGAAATCCTAGCAACATCGCATAGTGATAAACTTCTAATGCCGCTAAACGCTTCTCTCCTTGTTCGCGCAGTCCATCTAAGCGCTCAAAAAACTCATTACCAGCGATTTGTGAGCCAAACAAATCTAACTGCAGAGGATTTAGCTCCCATGCATCTTTTAGAGTCTGAAATTCTGACTCTTGTGACGTCATGATGGTTTCATCAATCAACGCACAATACGCGTACTTTGCTTCATGGATATCTTCTGATAAAAAGCCTTTTTTACGAGCGTTCATTTCAAACTTGTCTAAAAAATCATAGATTTTTTGACGAAAATGGCGAGGTTCAGTGCTGAAATAATGATTGCGCAATAAAAACACCAAGTAAAAACCGTCATACATAGTATCAACCAGCGACTGACTGCTGATACGTCTATTAAGTCCTGCGGTTGGAACTTTTGAGGCAACTTCGCCTGAATCTAACAAAGAAGGCGCTGAACCCATTGAATTATTCCCGAGCATGATTGTTCCTAATACATATTATTTTTAAAGTCCGCTTAAAAAAATCATTTAAAAAAAGCGACTTCAAAACCATTTTAAAATGCCTAAAAAAACTACTGTACGATAGCCATCAATTCAATTTTTAAATCATCAAAACCATTTGGTACATAAATACAGATGGATTCAGATCTAATCATCTCGTCATACAGCTCGCCTACTGGCTCAATAGTGAAATAACTAAAGCCCGGTCTGACAGGAATAGCACTTGGCACTTGCGAGACATGTGAAATCGGCGAGCCCGGTAGCGCAGATAGGACTCGTTTCTCCACAGCATCTGGCGTCGCAATTTTAAAGCGTCTTGGCACCAAATCTATCAACTCATGCATTGGTAGCGATGAGCTAACAGATAAATATAGCTGCGAGTTACGCGTGATTTTGTCACTGCTCAGGTCGCCCATGTAGTATGAGTGTTTGTTTTGACGTAAAGGAATGGAGATAAAATTACTGGCAATAACGGTATTGAGGAGCTCACGGATGATGCCAATGATACTGGTAAACGAATCATTGATATTATTATGATGATAATGCGGTAAGTCGCCTACCTTATATAATGAGCTGAAAGTCGCCAATTGACTGGCAACATTTAGGAGTGCTTCATACAGCCGTTCTGGGTGTAATTTCGCATTATTGTATAAATGACTCAATTGTGAATAAGCCGTATTTAAAGTATGTAATAACCAAAAAGATGCGATATCCGATGAGCGAAATTCTAACAAGTCATTATTAGACTGGCGATGGTGGTCATAGAGCGAGCTTGACTTAGTATTAATCATCGTCATCAAGCGATAGAGCTGATTGAGTAGCGCAGAATTGCTCATAATATGGACGCTAGGCACTATATAGTCTTCATCTAACTGATAGATACCTTGCGTACTGCGCGTCAGCTTAGCAATCAAGATAGAGAGCGTATCTTGACTCGGTACTTGCGCTGTATGGCTCAATTGCACGCTTGGTGATAGCTTTAGAATATCAATAACGGCTTCTGCACCCTGAGTATATAAATCATGGGCTTCGATACTATCTCTTATATAACGGGCGGGATTATCGCTATGCTCTGTCTGTATATTACTGCCACTACCCTGAACAATCTCTAGGCTTAAAAACACATACACCTCATCGCCGTTATCTTGGCTATCCAACCTCACCGCTTTAGGCAGCGCATCCGTACGCGGCGCTTGATATATCGTGCCATCGGGCAAGACTGCATAGATGCTCTCAAAGCTTAAGATATTACTTTCTAGAAGCTGGCTATCGATTTGCACATCAGCGATACCATAAGCGTAAGGATGCACGAGCATCATACTGAGCGCGCGCTGCGAGTTATGATAAGTATCTTGAATCTGAAAATGCTGAGGTCTTAAAAATAAACCTTCGCCCCATAATACTCTGTTTTTGCTCAAGATCATCTCCTACGCGCAACCAACCAGTGGCTGTTGATAATATTTAAGTTTAATAGCAAAAATGGGTGCCAATTCTGGGATGATGCCTTCTTTGATATTCACATCACATGCACCTACATTCAAGGTTAACGGCTTTTCAAAGTCGATACTACTGATAGGAATCAATAGCTGTGAGCGCTTCTTGGTGTATCTTAGCCCCACTTTAATAGCAATAAAGCGCGCCTCCTGCGGAACATTCAGCTTCAGCGCTGTTTGACGACTGGGAATGACACTCACCTCTTTAGTCGCCATCTCTAGCAGTTCTGAAAACTGACTCTCATCTTCTAAGAAGGCGATATGAGCAATACTAGCGGTGCCTTGCTTTTGACGACCCGCATTTGCATCGGCGCTCGGAAGTATCTGTAAGCTAATAGTTTGACGTTTTAACTGCGTTTGTAACGCTTGCTGTTCTGCATTCATCGCACTGAGCTGTTGTTGCTGCTGCTCAAGTTGAGCTTTAAGCTTTTCTAAATCAGTATTAGTGCTCATGTTTGCATTAACATCGACAATTTTCTTACTTATACTTTCCTCATAAAGCTGCTTATCAGATTGATAATTGTTTACTAGTGCAGTTGGCTGATTAGGTTTTAATGTTTGGTTCAACTGACTCAATCCATCACTACCGCAACCAACCAACCCTATACTTAATAGACAAAAAGATATTACTTTCAATGAAAAATCTACCATACAATTGCCCATATATAAAATGATAATAATCATTGATAGCCATTATTGGCTGGTTAAAATCTCAGCCATTTGAGGGCGACCGAGCACCCCAGGTTTACGTAGCTCAACATGCCCTAAATCCATCATGCGCCAGTCACCACCCCATACTAGCCCTGCTGATTTTGCCACTTTACCATATAACTTATAGCCCTGCATCGCCCATGGATCTTTTTCGGTAATGACAATCTTACCGTTTCTAATAAAAGCACTATCTCCTGCTAGACCAAACTGATGATAACTCTTATAAGAGCCGGCCTTCGTCACGTGCGACCCTTGCTTCAATAATTTTGCTTGTCGACCAGGACTACGATACCCCTCTAACAACACCATATCATAGCCATATTGTTCACTCATAACCTTATAAACAGTCAACATTCGCTGAACAAATTCAGAATTCATTTTATTCCAATTACGGTCAGCATTCTTGATATTAATATGACCGTTTGTGATATGTGAGGCCAATATATCGCCTGAGTAGCCAGTAGTATGATCTTGAACACTTAAATCTGATAGATCAGGCTCAGGTAACATAAGCGGTCTCGTTGACGATGTATCACTTGCCGTTTCAGGCCAATAGCCTGCTTCCATTTGAGTAGCTTGATAACTGGCAATCTCCGCTTCAAGCTCAGCAAACAGCTCTGCTGGTGGTGATGGCGGTGGGTGCAGCTGCTCCCCGATTAATAGTTGATTGATTTGTGCGTTGGCGGTGTTTGGTGCATCACTTTGAGTTCGATAAACCTCAAGGGAGTTATGCGTTATTAGGAAATAACAAAGCACTGTCGTTGCTACGATGACTAAGATGGATAAAGTTGGTATTACCGCCGCACTGACATTCGAGACTTTTATGTTCGATGATTTAATATTCAAAAATCTACGCTCAATCTTAGGTTTAATATTAGTTATCACTTGTGGCTTGAGTACAAAATATTTGGTTTTTAGCACCCATAAGTGCTGAAAAGCGTTATCAGCTTTTCGATAAACACGACCATATAGCTGACGATCAAATAGCATGACTATCACTACAATAGAAATAAGCGTAAATATCGTGGTTATCAGATAGATCATAAGATTAAATACATCACTACATCAGACTCTTAAGACACGCAATAAGCAGAAAAATATACCTGACATCCATTATCGACTGCTTATTTCCAGCAAAACTGCTCGCTATTATATAGCTAAAAACATGGTTTCTCCTAAAATAACCAGACTTAATTACAGTATTTTATAATATCCTTAAAAATTGACTAGAAACCATATGTCAAAAATAAAAACAAACCAAAGTAGATAAATATAGTAGCCATAGTGAGTGAAATATCATAAACTGCCTCTCATCTATTTGTTCGACCAGAGGTATCGCAAGTGCATTCCAGAAAACTATTAAGCTATGCAATATATACTTCTAGCGTTGTGCTTCTTGTTTACTTACTAATGACTTGGATGTATTTTAAAGACAATACCTTACAGCTTACTACCCCTAGACTATTGCTTTGGTTTATCATTCTGCCAGCATCTTTGTTTGGTTTTATATTGATAATTAGACGACATCAAAGAAATTTAGACAATAAGAAAACTGAAATCCCGCTTATCACTGACAAAGAAACAGAAAAAGAGCCTATAGAATCCTATCAATTGTTTATCAATGCTAGTATTTGCCTGCCGGAGGGAAGTAGTTGGTCTGAGATAGTAGACAATAAGGACGACCTTACTGTTTTAAGTGAAGACTTATCTGACTTCGATGGTTTACCGCTTCTAGTCAAACCTATAAAGAGTGTAATAACCGAACAATATCCTTTATATCATTATCAAGATAGCAGTAATTTTGCCAGCCATGAGCTTGAAGTCGATGCCGATGCCGACAATTATGCCAGTTATGACGAATCAGATACCTACGACGATGAGGAAGAGCGACCGCAATCTTCAGATGAGTTGACCTTGCGTTTGTGTGCCTTGGTTGCTGAGCAGCTGCTACTGAGCAATGATTTCCTCTCGCTACTCGCCCAACATTTCGCTTATCTTGAACAAGATGATGATGAGCCAAATTCAGCCATTCATATTCATCCTGATTGGCAGCCGCATTATATCGCAGGTGCTAATAACAGTAATAACAGCAGCGAAACGAATGATGAAGAGTCACGTAATGACTTGCCTGCCCAAAACCTATCTCAGCTGTCTATTTACTTGTGTATCCCAAGCCTCGTTGACACTGATTTTCTGCTACGTTTTATCAAACAACAGTTAGCCGATTATGGTATAGCAGAATCGTTACTCGCGATCACTCTGATTTTTGCTGACGATGAATCCTATCAGCCGCTCGACTTTATCGATGAACATCTTATTACGCTCGCTAAAGCGGCTGTCCCTAAAACTTGTTTACTGATGAATGTAGACTGCCAAATTTATGAAGCATGGTTGGAGTCGTCGCTATATGAAACTGCGCTCGATAATACGATACCAACCGAAGCGGGAACCTTGTTATTTTTTTCTAATAAAGCTGCTCATGAAGCTCTTAATTTAGAAAGTGATAGCTATTTTTTATTGACTAAGATTCCTAACCATACTCTCAGTCAGACAGATAATACTGCAAATACTGATTCCAACTCTTCTCAGTCTAATCCTTCACAGCTCGAGACTCGCCAGCACTACGCGAAAAACCTACGAAAGATAAAGTACTTATTACTAAATGGTACGTCGGCTACAGCGCCCGTTGACAAACGTAAAATGAAAACCATAGAAAGCCAAAATCTTGAGCCTATTGCTAATACATCAACCATCAAAGCCATAACCTCTAAAAACAATATAAACGCTATAACAGACATTAATCCATTAAAGCAGCCTTATGACTTGTCTTTATTTATGACATTTATCGACTCATTAATAGAGAAAGACATACTAGTAAACGAGCATCATTTAGGGCATTATATGCCATCAAACCTATGGTTAAAGACATTCATAAGCTTATCTTTATTGGTTTCCAAAGCTAATTCAAACGAACAACAGTCAGGCTTATCATTTTTAATAACCAAACATAAGAACGACTGTATATTATGGCTACAACATTCTTCTGAAGCGTCTTAGGCGTATTTTTATTCGTTGCCTGACATCATAGTCACCGTTTACCCTGACCCGATAACCCCCTATTATTTCAAGATTACATTAGGTAGCAAGTATGTTTGCAAGATTTTTCCATCTTATTTACCACCCGAGAGTGTTATTAATCTTAGGGGTTATCGTCGCTTTGGTCTTACTTTACGATTATATGCCGCTTAAAACCTTCATCGTCATTCTTAGTATTGCCGTAACTACTGCTCTGCTTGCTACCTTAGGTTACTATTTTTGGAAAAAACGCAGACTTGCCTCGGCAGAACTGGCCAATTTAGTAGAAAACAATGGCGATGAGCATAATAAAGACACTATCGCTAAAGATGAAAATGCACAAGAAGTGCAAGCATTACGTCAGCAAATGCAAGACGCCATTAAAACCATTCGTAAATCGAAAATCGGTGATCAAACCGGTAAAGCAGCGTTATATGAGCTGCCATGGTATATGGTCATCGGCAATCCAGCAGCTGGTAAAAGCTCGGCAGTGCTGCACTCTGGGCTAAAGTTTCCATTTATGGAGCAAACCAACAAGCTGTCAGTCAAAGGCGTGGGTGGTACGCGTAACTGCGATTGGTTTTTTTCTACTGAAGGGATTCTACTTGATACCGCAGGGCGTTATTCTGCTTATGAAGACGACCGTTCAGAATGGCTGTCATTCTTAAACCTACTGAAAAAGAACCGCCCCAAGGCCCCTATTAATGGCATTATCATTGCCGTTAGCATCGCAGAATTGACTAAAAATGAGCCTAGCTATGCGCTGGATTTGGCTAAAAACTTACGAAGTCGTGTGCAGGATTTGACCGAACAATTAGAAGTTTATGCCCCTGTTTATGTGGTATTTACCAAGATGGATCTGGTATCAGGATTTCGTGATTTCTTTCATGATTATGAGCAAGAAGATCGCGGGCAAGTATGGGGGGCGACCATTCCTTATCCAGAAGACCCCGACAACATCAATATTACAGATGTTTTTGAAGAACATTTTGGCGTATTGGTAAATGGTCTAAAAGACTTAAGCACCACTAAACTGTCGTTACGCCATCAGCGTACTGTCTCACCCAGTTTGATGACATTTCCAATGGAATTTCAGTCATTGCGTCCTATGATAAGAACGCTCATGCACGCTCTGTTTGAAGACAATCCTTTTCAATTTAAGCCGATATTGCGTGGTTTTTATTTCACCAGTGCGCTACAAGAAGGTCAAGTTAGCAGTCAAATGACGCTACAAATGGTACAAAATTTTGATTTGCAGCCACCGGCCGTTCCCCTTAATTCTCAGCAAACAAACGCAGATAAGCCTTATTTTTTAAACGATCTTTTTTCCAAGGTTATCTTAAAAGACAAACATTTGGTTAAGCAGCACAAGAACCGTGATAAACGTAGCCATCGCGCCCTTGCAACCTTAGCATCGGTCGTGGTGCTCTGTGCGGCGGCTGGGCTATGGACATGGTCATATGCCAATAATAAACAGCTGACTGAACGGGTAGCAGCAGATTTACAACAAGTTGCTCAAATCCAAAAAAATTCAAACGGTGATTTGCAGTCACAACTGGAGTCACTCAGTATTTTACAAAGTCGCATAGAGCAGCTTGAAGAGTACGAAAATGGTCACCCTCTCTCGTTAAGTTTTGGCTTATATCAAGGCGACAAGCTCAAAGAAAAACTTTTATCAGAATACTACAACGGTATTGGCATCATTGTCTTAGCACCTACCAAACAAAATATAGAAAAATTCCTCACTGAGGTCAATGCCAATACGGCACAACTATCGGTTAAAGAGCCAGAGGCGCAAGAAAGTGAGTCTGCAACTGGCAATACTGATACCTATATCCAATCAGATCCTACCGATGTTGAAGATGCTTACAATGCGCTCAAAGCCTACTTGATGCTGAGCAATCACGATCATTTAGAAACCAGCCATTTGAGCGATCAGATGACGCGCTTTTGGCGTACTTGGCTTGAAGCCAATCGCGCAGATATGCCACGCGATAAAATGATTCGACAAGCCGAGCGGATTTTAAGTTTTAGCTTGGCTCATATTAACGACCCAAGCTTTCCTTTGATTCAAAACGACTTAGGATTGATTGATAAAACCCGTATGAATTTATCTAAAGTCAGTAAAGGCCAGCCTGCACGTGAGCGTGTTTATTCCGAGATAAAAATGCGCTCATCAGCACGCTTTCCAGCAGTGACGGTGGCACAGATTACTCAAAACACAGGCAACGAAGCATTACTAGGTAGCTATGTAATTTCTGGCACCTTTACCAAGCAAGCATGGGAATCCTTTATCAGTGATGAAATCGATAAAGCGGCGACCAATAAGATGGTGGCTGACGATTGGGTATTGGCAACCAGCAGCCAAAATGACTTGACCTTGACCGGTAGTCCTGAACAAATACGCCAATATTTGGTCAGTCGCTATAAGCAGGAATATATCAGCGAATGGAAGCGGTTTTTATCACAAGTCTATATTCGTGACAGTAAAGGCTTTGACGATCATGCAGTACTATTAAATCAGCTGTCCAATGCCACAGAATCTCCCTTAAAGACTTTATTTGAAACCGTTGATCGCCAGACCCAATGGGATAATAAATCTACAAGCTCATCCTCAGCTGATGGCGCGCAATCTCGGCGCTCATTTGTAACTTGGTTTAAGCAAACTATTCTTCGTCAAAGCCCAGCGGAGCTCCGTCAGGCCGAAGCCATGATGGGTAATAACCAATCGAGCCCTAATGCTACTGTGATACCCGCAAGTTCAGGCTTGATTGCGCAAGAGTTTTCCGCTATTCACAATTTGGTCACGCCAAGAGAAGACAACCAAAACCTGTCTTTATTGGATAATTATTTGGCAAGCTTGGGGCATATTAGAACCCGCTTTAATAATATCGCTCGTAGTGATGATATTGGTCCCGATGCATTGTTGTTTGCCTCACAGACTTTAAGCCCAGAAGGCTCAGAGCTTACCAAGTCTTTACAGATACTAGATGAACAGATACTCAGTCAAGCCAACTCTGAGATGAAGCAATTGGTACGCCCATTATTGAGTGAGTCCCTTACGCGCTCATTTAATATGCTTTTAAAGCCTACCAAAGATGAGATTAATAAAGTTTGGCAAGCACAAGTATATAAGCCTTTTCTTGACAATTTGGGCAATAAATATCCGTTTACTGCCAATGCCAATTTAGAAGCCACGCCTGCTGAGATTGGGCAGTTCTTTGGCGAGGATGGCTATGTAGCAAAATTCGTCAATGAAACCTTGTCGCCCTTTATCATTCGCCGCGGTGATCAGATATCTAGTAAAATTTGGAACGGTGCAGGTTTGGGACTCAGTCCAAAGTTTGTGGCTGATTTTGGTCGCTATTTCGTCAATTATACCGGTGGTAATGGCAGCGGTACGGCAGGCGCCGCAGGTGCTAATGGGGCCTCGAATCAAACCACCTTTCAGATTATGCCATTGCCGGTCAGTGGCTTAACAGAATATACCATCGTCGTTGATGGTCAGCAGCTGCGTTATCGCATGGGCACCCAAGCGTGGACGACATTTGTATGGCCAAATCCTAGTAGCCAGCCAGGTGCCAGTATTAGAGCCAAGGATTATGATGGCAAAGACTATACTGTCTTTGAAGAGGCTGGCAGCTTTGGGGTAGAGCGTCTTATCAATAGTGCGCGGCGCACCGAGCTTGGCGATAACATCTTTGAGATGGCATGGTCAGGTGATGGTATTACTATCTCCGTCCGCTTTAGGATTATCAGTGGCAACAGCAGCACCGCCAGTCAAGGTCGCTCAAGCAATCCTTTTACTGGTATGAAACTGCCTAACGAAGTGATTGGTCTGGGTGTTACACGTACCGCAAAGCCTACAACGGCAGCACCCAATAGTGGTAATACCAATGAGCGTGATGCAAACGCTCAAAACCAACCCTCGAGTAGCTCGCCACGCACAAACACCACACCGCAAAATCCGAATGCTAATGAACGTGCGGCTAATGGTGTAGCTACCTCTGCAAATACAAGCAATGATGATGCCAATGAAGCGTCTCATTTAAATACTCCTGCTAGCGATGCTAATGCCAGCTCTGAGCCGCAGGAGCAAAACCCATGACTTCTGAATCATTACCATTGGTATATTTCGGCAAACTGCCTGCACGTGGAGACTTTGTTCGTGCGCGCAGTCATATCAGCGAAACCAATGATATAGACACTTGGGTCAGTCAGGCATTGACGGCATCCGAATATTTATTACCGAAAGCCTTATTGCCAAAAGATGTATTAACTGAGCATTCATTAGAGACAAACCCTTTAAAAAACGGCGCTATAAAAGAAAACACAGCGCTATATTTCAGTCACATCGATACTACGGCTAATAAAATCGTCACAGGTGTCCTGATACCCAGTCACGATAGCAATCAACGCCGCTACCCCTTAATTGGCTTTGGTCTGATGTATCACGATAAACCCAAAAGTTGGATGAATTATGTGCCGATTAAATCTCTGTCTTTATGGGACGATGTATATGACGCCTTAATTAACGCTAAGTCTCAAACTGACACTGCCAAAGTAATGGAAGATTTAAATAATTGCTCACTGACTATCGATCAAAATGCCAGTACCCACTATTACAACTTCATTAATAAGACCACCCTACAAGATATCGCAGGCTTAATGGGTATCGATAAAGCGCATTTAATACAACAAATCATTGCCACTGGTTTATTATTTTTACCAACTTATTCTAAAGGCTTTCATGGCCTAAACAAATCTATAAGCTGGACGCTGCCCGCTGAAAGAGCCCCTGCTATATATATGGCGACCTTTTGGCATGACCTGATTCATGGGTTTTATCAGCCTCATCAATTACAGCTTAATACCTATCTTTATCGAACCTCTGAGCATTACCAGCTGTTATTGAGCTTTACCGAATCAGATAGCCAGCTACTTTCTCAACTATTAACGCATAAGAACATCTTACCTGCTGACTGGGTCTCGATTGGGGATAGTGGTTGGACACAAAGCTATATCGATGAGGACATTGGTTTGACTCGATTCAACAAAATATTATTGCAAGACGATCTGTATTTGTATGACACCAGACAATTATTTAAGCAAATATTTTTAGCACAATAAGGCTTATTGTCTATTTTTCCTATTTATACACCTGATAAACATTGAAGTAAAAAAGGGTACTGCCATGCTAACTCGTTTCTCAATCAAGAATTCTAGGCTAATAGGAAGTAGAAAAAACCTATTATTGGCAGCAATCATTACCTTATCTATGAGCGCGATGGTCTTTGCTGCTCAAGATACCCTACCTAACGACCAAGATGTGCCTGTGGTCATAAAAGGCGTCGTTGCCACGAGTTCAGATAAGCAGCAGCTTCTTGATAAGCTCAAGGCTCAGTACCCTGATAAACCCGTTAGAGATGAAATTGAGGTGCGCTCAAATATCAACATACCGACCAATTGGCAGCAAGTAGCCACTGCCATTATTGATAGCGACATAGCCAATATACACCAAGGTCGGATAGATATTAATGGTACGACTATTAGCCTACACGGTAAGGTCAGCAGCCTTGAACAAAAACAAGCTATCCAAAACCGTATTCATACGCGTTTGACCGATCTTTATCAATTAGAAAATCAGCTGGTTGTCACTCAAGGCGAACAACAGCTCATAGATGAGACCCTAGGCAATCGTATCGTTGAGTTTGAATCAGGAAGTGCCAACTTAACCCCAATGGGTCTTGGTATCCTAGATGATATGGCAGGGGTATTACAGCGGGTTGGCGATAAACCCGTAACTATCACCGGCCATACAGACAATGTCGGTAATTCTGGTGGCAATTTAACACTATCGAATCAGCGTGCAGAAGCGGTGAAACAGTATCTCATCGGTCGCAATATCGATGCTGCTCGCCTGAGTACGACTGGCAAGGGGGATTTAGACCCTATTGCTAGCAATGATAATGAAGAAGGACGCACGCGTAATCGGCGTATCGAATTTACCCTTGCTGAGTAACCTTTATTTACTAGTAACCATTATCAGTAATAACTGATCCAGAATGACAAAACCCAGCGCTTTATACGCTTCATAGCACTGCTTTATTACATTGCTTAATAAAATGGGACAACAACCATGCTACGTTTGCTCAATACGGCGCTACCCATGCATCTTGATAGGCTCTATGCCAGTGAAGGCAATAGCCAAGCTCCTTATGCCAGTGCCAAACAAGATATTACTGTTCATCAAACGTGGCAAGATGAATTGCTCAATGCCGAGTATGAGACAGCTATCATTGAGCGCTTAAATCCTAATAGCGGTTATCAGGATCAGCAGCATGGTATCGACACTTATGTACTACAGGTCTACATTCATGAAGGTCATCATTTACCCTTCTCTTCTTGCACGGCTTTAATTGGTAGTCCTTTAACCTTATGCTTTGATACGCCGAATGGCAGCAGCTATCGCCATCTATATCTAACCGCTATTTGTCAATTGGATCATGATGGCAGCTATGGGTATTACCGCCTACTCGCCCAGCCTATTACTTATCGTTTGCATCAACATTTAAGCAGCCATATAGATACTGAAACTTCTGTCCAAACGATGGTCGCACAGCGCACAGCGGCGCTAGACATAGAAGTCATCGATGACAGTAACAGGGATGAAGATGCAAGCTGGACACCTGCACGTATGACCCAATGGCAAATAAGTGATTGGACACATATTTGTGAGCGGCTCTCGCGTCAAGGTTTAACCGCTTACCTGCGTCATCAGCAAACTTTTGAGCACCGCCTGCCAAAGCTCATCATAACCTCAGCATATCCAAGCGATGGTGATAACATCAGTCAGAATATAGGCCCACTGCGTTACCAGCAAGTACTACATGATCGTGTTCATGCGCCTGTCTTAGCAATCAGTGAGCATGTTACGGTACAACCTGATTCTGTCATCATGCAACGCTTCAATGCCGCAAAGGTTGCTCACCCTACTCAAACGGCTGACGTCTTTTTTGAAGATAACCATCTTAAGCAAAATAATGGTAACGACAATACGCTGATTTTAGACAGCCCTGCCGCCTTTGCTCCAGTGACGGATACCGAAGCCGTAAACGAGGCGGCTATTATCGCAAACAGCCATCAAAGTCAGTATAGTGTCTATCATGCTCTTAGCCATGCTACAGATTTAAATATCGCTGACACCTTTGTATTAGCCGAGCATAGCGCACTGAATCAGCATTACCGCACCACTCATATCGTACATTTAGCACGTAATAGCCTCACTCATGTGACAGGATTAACAAGTAGTCGCCGCCATCATCAGCGTCACGCCTCTTCTTTAGAGGCTGGCACTCACCTAACCCAACTTAGATTAATCACTGCTGATACTCCGTGGGTCGGTCAGCTCTATAGTAGGCATGCGTTGCCACCGATGACGGGCATCACTGAAATGCAAAATGAGATTGATAGCCGTAATCATATGACGCCGACTAAAAGCTATTTACTAGATAGCCCCGCCCAAGCAATCAATCGATTAGAGGCACAAGCAGGTGCTAATTACGGCAGTCACTTCACCCATAGGGCTGATGACCAAACCCTCATGCAGTCTATCGGTGATGGTGAACATTTAATTAATATTGGTAGCCTATTGTCATCTACGCGCCCAAGTCTATTTGCCACTGACAATGAACAAGCGGTCGAAAGCGGTTATCGCAACACGGGTAACGGCCTATCTGAATGGGTGACTGACCATCGTACAGAGCAAGCTTACTCTCAGCTAAAAGTAGACAGTGCCGGGATATCTGCCAGTCTAAAAATGGGGGTTATCAATCCATCAGACACAGCCAAACGTCAAGGTATCAATGCGGCCACCAATGCCCAAATCAATATAAAGTCAGGTGAAGCCTTAGCCCTTTCCACTCAACCGCAAACCCACGCGCAAACAGGACAACATAATTACCAACACCATACCCCGACCCTCACCCAAACTGGTCTTGGCGGTCAGCACTTAGCGGAGCGTTTAACGCAGCTAGCAACGGGACTTGGCAGACAAGTGAATGACCATAAGGCGATTAAAACCCAGCTTGAGACTATTGCAGAGGAACAGCAAACCAAAACCCATCAAACAACGCCAGTAACGCTGATTGATAGTGCGGCTGATACCGGCTATGTCAGTGATGACCTACTTATTCACCGGTCAATGGGCGAGATGATAATGACCACGCAGCAAGATATGATAATCAGTAGTGGTGATAGCCATAACCAAGTCAGCAGCGAGTCACTCAATATAATAGCCGATGGTCAATTTAGCATGACCAATGCGAAAGAAAATATCACCCTTTCTGCGCACACAGGAAAACTGGAAGCCACGGCAAAACAAGATGTGAATATCGCCTCCTCGACCAAAGAGGTTGAGATAGTGGCAACGAATAAGATTACGCTGACGGCTGGCGGTGCGAGTATCACTTTAGATGGTGGTGATATTACCATTACGGCTAAGCAGTTTACTGAGAAAGCTGGGAAGCATAGTAAGGCTGGGGGCGGAGTTGATGGGTTGAGTTTGGCGGGGTTGCCGAACTTAATAGCTGGTGCAATGTACAAGGCAAAATTTAGATTTGCTGATGACGATGATGATGCCTATGGCAATACGCCATATGTTGCTATTAATGAGAATACGAAAGAGACGTTTGAAGGCATGACTGACGACAATGGCAACACTGAGAATTTCTATAGTTCTGACTCCAATAAGATTAAAGTTCATTTAAAGTTAGACAACTATACTGCTCAGTTCAGATTCGCTGATGATTGCGATATTCCTTATAGCTTTGTCGATTATATTGCACAAGCTGAAATAACCAGTGAAATGTTTGAAGGTACGACTGATAAAGAAGGCTTTACGGATATGATGTATACCTCTATAGAACAAAATATAACCATCCACCTAAAAAACGATTAAGATAAGGAATAATATATGCCTAATGAATCTAGCAATAGAAGTCAAGCATATCCACCTGGGTACAATCCATTTGCAGCTCTTCAAAGTCCTAACACATCAAGTTCGAGAACCTCTTCGAATAATAGAACTCAACAAGTAAATATTAGTAGAGATACATTGTTCAAAAAACTATGGCGAAACTATCCTGTCAATAAATCTGCTCCTGATACTTATAAAATGGTCGGTGGACAAGCATATGCACTACATAAAGAGAACCCAGCATCCTATACTAATGCATGTGCTTTAAGGTTAAGTAGATCTTTAAACTACTCTGGATATAGAATAAAAAACAGGGAATCTGGATTTTATACTGTAAAAGGGGAAGATAACCTTAGCTATTTGCTGCGTGTTAAAGAGATGATAAAACTAGTAAAGAGCAAATTTGGCAGCCCAACATCTACTTTTCTATCTAGTAGCACCTCTATGGCCAGCGTCAGTGGAAAGCTTTCTGGAAAAACAGGAATAATAATCTTTGATGTTAGTGGATGGAGTGACGCTACTGGCCATGTTACTTTATGGAATGGAAATACTTGTGGCGATAGCTGTTACTTTATGCCCCATGCTCCTGCTACAACAGATAGAATACTGTTTTGGGAAATAAAATAATGAAGCCATTTAGTTACTTAACAATAATATTGCTATCGCTATTCAGCCAATCTTGTTATTCACAAAACGATGAATATATAGAATCCTCTAGACTATCCCTAAAAAACTATGGATTTTCTTATTGTATGAAGAAAAAATCAGAAGAAAAAAACTTACCTTATCTAGATTACTCCAGAGCCTTAGGTATTTACCTTAATAACGGTAATCATAATAGTCCAGATGTATACAATTCAGTCCATTCATACATAAAAGATAACATTAAAAGCAATAACTTTAAATCTTTTAATGGTGATAACACTACATTCTCTTGTCTAGAATTATACAATAGTAAGAGATATGAAGAATTCATAGAATCCTTAGATAGTTATATAGCACCAGAATCGAACCTTTCCTGAAAAATATGGAACTGATACTTTTATGGATATTATGTACATTAGAGATACAGACCCTGAAACAGGCAACCGTCATTACTTAATGAGTTTGGACATAAGCGATCCAATCGAAGTCGTTAAGCAAACTGTAGGAGCAGACCATAGGGACAATTGGGAAAAAGAGTATGTTAGATTATATCCAGAAATACCCACATGGAGATTATAATCAGAGACCCAAGCACTAGAAATGGGCTTAGACATCCAACAAGATCAACCTGACTACACCCTACCCCTTGTGTTAGAAAAAACAGGCATCGATATGAGTAAGTTTGTATCCATTGATCCCTATAAAATAACCTACGAAGAGTTTATTAAGCGTTCTGAGTCGGGTGAAGATATGACCCCTTATTATGAGAATAAAACCAAACCCAACAAGCCCGAAATCACCAGTAAAGCTCGAGGACGTTGCCAAGCAGGACAGCCCTGCCCTAAATCTGGCTACTGGTTTACTTTAGCAAAAGCGGACAGCCGCACTTACTTTAAACAAGGCGACATCATGCCAGATTATCCAAATAATAGCTGGGGTGAGGTTATTTGGCAGTTTGATGGTGAGAAAGGTTAGTTGTATTCTGTAATTTGTCCGTATTGAAACACATACTTAAAAACATAAAATAAAAGCATTTATACCCAGACTATTGTACGATAACCATAAACGAGCAAACAATTTGACCTTGTAACGCTTGGCGATTAGAGTGTTCGTCCCCATTATTTATTTTTATAATAAAACCTTTATACCTATATATACTGTCTGTATGTTAACCCTTCACCATTCAAAGACTGGATTTTTATGAGTAATACTGAACAAATTACTTCTTCTGATAACACCCATTATTTACACCATACTTTTTTTGAGCCAAGCGATACTAGCACGGCAATTACTGCTACCTTGCTGATTGTGCATGGGATGGCGGAGCACAGTGGCCGCTATGCAGAGTTTGCGCAGTTTTTAGCGGATAATGGCATTGCGGTTGCCACTTATGATCAGCTTGGTCATGGGCAGACCGTTAAATCAGCCGATGATTTGGGTTTTTTTGCTGAAGAGCATCCGGTACAGTCATTGTTAAAAGACGTTATTATCATGGCAGACAGCCTAAAGGCGCGCCATCCTAACGTACCGCATTTTGTCATGGGTCACTCGATGGGCTCGTTTATTGTGCGTAACGTCCTCAAGCATCATGCACAGAACTTTACTGGTGCAATCCTAATGGGCACGGCTGATGCCAATCCATTGACCAAGGTATTGTTGCCGATTAATAAAATCTTAGCAAAAGCCGCTCCTAGAAAGCCAAATACTGTCTTTGCCAACGTGATGAATAAAGTGCTCAATAGTAAGCTTGATAATCGTATTTCTACTTCGGAATTTGCATGGCTAAATGAAGATCCTGCGGCTATCGAAGCGTACGAAGCCGATCCATTGACGGGTTTTGACTTTACCAATAATGGCTTTTTGACGTTGTTCACCTTAATGGACGCTGGTCTCAATAAAAACTGGGCGACAACAATTGCCAAAGGCTTTCCTATGTTATTGGTCAGTGGTGAGAACGATCCTATTGGCGATATGGGCAAAGGCATCCGCAAAATTGCCAGCCGTTTAGAAAAACAGAACTTTAGTGATGTCGAGCTTCAGCTTTATCCGCACATGCGCCATGAGCCACTTCATGAGCAGAATAAAGCATTGGTTTATCAAGACATCTTAGATTGGATAATTAGCCATACTCCTAATTAATAGCAGCATTAGTCATCAATAACAGCACTGCTACTGGCGCTTAAGTTATTTGCTAAAAGCCGCTAAATTAGCGACAATACAGCAAGCCCATTTTTTAGTTAAAACGCTTTTATTCACTTTATTAGCACCGCTCTTTTTATTCGTTTTTATTTACCTTCCATCAATTTTAGGAATATTTATGTCATTGCAACAAACCATTGAACAAGCCTTTGAAAATCGTAACGAATATAGCCCAGCAACCATGCCAAAAGACGTACGCGATGCCATCAATGAAGTGCTTGAGCAACTAGACAACGGTAGCTTGCGTGTGGCAGAGAAAAAAGATGGTGAATGGGTGGTCAATCAGTGGGCTAAAAAAGCGGTTTTATTATCATTTCGTTTAAATGATAACTATGTTCAAGCTGCGGGCGAACACGTGCAGTTTTATGATAAGGTGCCAACGAAGTTTGCCAACTGGACAGAAGCGCAGTTTAAAGAAGCTGGCGTACGCGTGGTACCACCAGCGGTTGCTCGTAAAGGCTCATACATCGCAGCGGGTGCCGTATTGATGCCATCGTACGTCAATATTGGCGCTTATGTCGACCAAGGTGCGATGGTCGATACGTGGGCTACGGTTGGTTCGTGTGCCCAAATCGGTAAAAATGTGCATCTATCAGGCGGCGTTGGTATCGGCGGTGTCTTAGAACCTCTACAAGCCAATCCAACGATTATTGAAGACAATTGCTTCATCGGTGCGCGCTCTGAAATCGTTGAAGGCGTGATTGTAGAAGAAGGCTCAGTGATTTCTATGGGTGTGTTTATCGGGCAATCAACGCGCATTTATGACCGCGAAACGGGCGAGATTCATCGCGGCCGTGTACCAGCAGGCTCAGTCGTTGTGCCCGGTAGCTTGCCATCAGAAGACGGCACTCACAGCTTATATGCTGCGATTATTGTGAAAAAAGTCGATGCGCAAACCCGAGCTAAGACCTCAGTCAATGAGCTATTACGTTTAGCCTAATGCTTTTTTTATTATGTTAATTATTTTTATCATAAAAGATGCTGGGGCTGACTCCAGCATCTTTTTTAATGCTTTATGGCAGGTTAATAGCAGCTTAATGGCAAGTTTAATGTAAGACATTACGTTATAATCTGCCTCTCGTTTTGACACTGAAACTCCGAGCGTTAGACAGATTATTAAGCCCTTTTTATTTGATAAATGCTCACGGCATTATCAATCTCTAACTGTATTTGAAAATATTATGAGTGAGTTATCTTTACGCACATCATTGATTCCTGTCACCGACCCTGAAGCAGGGTTACGTTTGACCGAGATTTTTTATTCGCTGCAAGGTGAAGCGCTGACCTCAGGATTGCCGACGATATTTGTGCGCTTGACCGGCTGCCCGCTGCGCTGCGTCTATTGTGATACCGAATATGCCTTTAGTGGCGGCGAACGCCAGTCATTAGAAGCCATTATCACGACCATAAAAAGCTATCCGTGTAAACGTATCTGCTTGACTGGTGGCGAGCCATTAGCGCAGCCAAATGCCATTGAATTAATGCAGCGTTTGTTAAATGAGGGTTATGAGATTTCACTTGAAACCGCAGGGGCGCTGACGGTAGAAAATGTGCCGCCCGCAGTCAGTAAAGTGATGGACCTGAAAACGCCAAGCTCAGGTGAAGTCGATAAGAATCTTTGGTCAAATCTTGACTATCTTACGGCGCACGACCAAATCAAATTTGTCATTATGAACCGCGCTGATTATGAGTGGGCGAAAGAAAAACTGCTTGAGCATCAGCTGGATAAATTGGTTGGTACGGTTTGGTTTTCACCGATGTTTAATGTTGCAGACGATGTAGCCGATAGTAAAGCAATAAGCAGCCCTGAGGTGCCCGTACTGGCACGTGAGCTGGCTGAATGGATGCTGGCAGATGCCTTACCGGTACGTTTTCAATTGCAATTACATAAGATTATTTGGGCCGATGCCAAAGGTAAATAACCGCCTGATATCTGCATAAGTCATGCAAATTGATAGTCCAAATAAATAAGATAAATCAGCAACCTAAAGATAAATACACTCTAAATAGCTAACGAGCCAACTGCAAGGACGCATGCATGGTCAAACTGATTTTATTGGGCTTATTGGCGGGGGCATTCTTTAGCTCGACATTTATTTTAAATGAGCTGATGAGTAATGCCGGTGGTCATTGGTTTTGGTCAGCAAGCCTACGCTATATTTTTATGTGGCTGATTATTACCGCCATTATTATCCTGCAACACGGTTTTGCTCGCATCAAAGAGCTTGCGCTTATCTTTCGTCAGCATTGGGGTTTTTGGTGCCTTACCGGCAGTATTGGCTTTGGGGTATTTTATACAGGCATTTGCTATGCGGGCGACCACGTCGCAGGCTGGGTCGTTGCCGCTACCTTTATGTTTACCGTGGTAACAAGCCTCATTGTATTAATGGCATTTGGACAAAGGTTTGACAAGAAATTTATCATTTACGCTTTATTGGTCTTTATCGGAGTGGTATTGGTCAATGTCAGCGAAGGTTTGAGCGCTTCTGCCCTAGCCGATATTGATAGCGCGCCGATGGCAGAAATGCTGCTTTACGGTGCCCTACCTGCACTAATCGCCGCCTTCAGTTACCCAATCGGCAATCAGCTGGTGTGGCAAGTCTCCCACAACTCGCGTAAACACAATTCTCGTAAACACAGCGAGAAGCTGCAACCAGCGCGAGAAGCCGATAGTAAACTTCATAACAATAAAGATTATAACGTCGATGCTAACCAAGCACTTATCTCAGAAGCTTACGACTTATCTACTGCCATAAATAGTCCGGTAGATAATAGCATGACGTTAAAGACAAATCCTACCATCGAAGCTAAACCCTCCTCTACCTTACAAAACCTCATTGCTCGTATTCCTGCTATCGAGACGACACTCCTACAAAATGCCTTTAACAAAATCTGGCTCATGACCCTCGGTAGCTTGCCGTTCTGGGTGGTTTTAGGCGTACTTATACATCCCGAGCCACCCGCAACCACACAAATTTTTAACACCTTGCTAGTCGCACTGTTGGCTGGAGTGGCAGCGACGAGCATATTTCTTTATGCACGTGAACAAGCGGTAACCTCAAGTGAAGTGGCAGGCGTTGACTCGACCCAAGCCAGCGAGGTAATCTTTGCTTTAATTGGCGGTATACTATTGTTGAATAACACGCTACCCTCAGCATTGGGATTGGTCGGTATTGGGCTAATTATGCTAGGGCTTATATTGTTTGCAAAAGACGGTTGAGGCTCAAATAAATCATGATAAGTAACTTTATTTTTCCTGACATTCTGCTGTATTTATTAGATATGGTGGGCGTCATTGCTTGTGCCATTGCGGGTACTTTGCTGGCGCAGCATAAAGGCTTTGATATTGCTGGCTGTATTTTGGTTTCTATGGTCAATGCCATTGGCGGCGGTACATTGCGTGATATGGCGCTGGATCGTCATCCGCTATTTTGGATGACTGACCTTAACTATGTCATCGTCATTACCGCCACCTCCCTTATTCTACAGATTTTCTTTCATTTATATCATAAGATTGATAAAGCGCTTAAGTTCTTTGATGCGATTGGGCTGGCGGCTTTTAGTGTGATTGGTTTTAAAGTGGCTTTGGCGCAAGATGTGTCGCCGGTTATTGCGGTTATGATGGGGGTTTGGACGGCGATTATTGGTGGTTTATTACGTGATATTATCTGTAATGAGATACCTCTGCTGCTACAGCGTGAGATTTATATCACTGCCAGTATTGCAGGGTCTTTGACTTATTTAGCGCTTGATTATTGGGGCGTTGACGCGGTTACCAATGAGTTTATGATGTTATTTATCATCTTTGCCGTGCGTATGTTGGCGCTTAAATTCGATTGGCACCTGCCTTCTATTCGCTTGGTTGATTAACGAATTAGTCGATTTTCATGATTAGCGAAAAAATAGCACTGTTTTAATAGCACTGTTTTAATAGCAGGGCTTTAATGAGAAAAACGCATGCTCACCATTGCTTTAGATTCTGAATTGATTACTACTTTTGACCCGCGCTCGCTGATTTATCTGTTTGATATGATTGGGATTGTCGCTTGTAGTATTTCAGGAACGATATTGGCCAAGCATAAGAACTTTGATGTCTTTGGCTGCTTACTGGTATCGATTGTGACTGCCATCGGCGGCGGTACGGTGCGCGATGTGATTTTGGATCGTCATCCGCTGTTTTGGATGGTAGACATGAGTTATTTGACGGTTATTACCATCTCTTCGCTAGTGATGCAGATATTCTTTCATCCCAACTCTAGGCGCGTTGATAAATTCCTCAAGCTCTCTGATACCATTGGGCTATCAGCCTTTACCTTAATCGGCATCAAGGTTGCTGATAGTATGGGCGCCAATGTGCCGGTGGCATTATTACTCGGGGTGATTACCATTATTGTCGGCGGCATCATCCGCGATATGATTTGTAATGAGATTCCGCTGGTGCTACAGCAAGAGATTTATATTACCGCCGCTTTAACGGGCGGTATCCTCTACTTTGCGCTACACAATCTTGGCGTGACCGCTTGGATTGCTGATATCTCGGCAATGGCGACGATTTTTACCTTACGCATGCTTGCGATTCGTTATGACTGGCAATTTCCAACCATTGAATGGAAATATTAAAGTATTCAAGCCTAGCAACTACTAGCTTTCCTCTACTGTTTCTTTTACCAGCGCCAAATCTTTAACCATCAACTGCAAGCTTTGTTTGCCATTCCACTCGTTAATGTCTAGCTGGAATAATAAATGCACTTTTTCGGCGCGGTAATCCCAAGCACTACTATCAAAATTGAATTGGATTGCTTCAATCGGATATTGCACATCGGGATAACGTAGCGACAACTTAAGATGTTTGTCTTTTAATACTTTAAAGCTTAATACCTCAAATACGCCGTCAAATATCGGCGGCGCAAAGCCATGACCCCAAATACTGGCATTGGCTAAGTGCTCCGCAAACCATAAGCTAAAGTCAGCCGCTTGCAATGGTCCATCGGTAAATTTCTGCTCGGCAAATACCTCATCATCCATCTGCGCCATCACTTCGTTAAATGCAGTCACAAAGCCATCAAAATTACGACGTTTGATGGTTAAACCTGCGGCCATGGCATGACCGCCAAAGTGGCTGATTAAATCAGGATAACGTTCGGCTACTTGCTCAATCGCATCACGAATATGCACGCCTGCGATAGAGCGCGCCGAGCCTTTGATGGCATCATCACCACCCGTGCGCTCTGTGTCTGCTGGTGCAAAAACGATACTGGGCAGATAATGGCTTTCTTTTAAACGTCCAGCGACAATACCGATAACCCCTTGATGCCAATCGTCTTGATATAAAATAATGCTGCGATTTTGATTATCAGCCGCCTGTTTTTCAGTTTTAGGCTGAATAAGAATTTCATCGCTCTCGTCAGCATCAGTATTAACATCGGCAGTATTAACATCAGCATTAGAATCAGTAGCAGCTAACGCTTGTACAATGCTATCTGCCTGTGCGCGCATCTCGCCTTCGACATGACGGCGCGTACGGTTAAGCTGTTCGAGCTCTTGCGCCAAACGCTGTGCGGTGCTCCAGTCATCGGTCAATAAGCACTCGATACCGATGCGCATATTGTCCATACGCCCAGCGGCATTGATACGCGGACCTAAAACAAAACCAAAGTCCTGCGCCTGTAATTGCTTAGGGTCACGACCTGCTTGTTCAAGCAATGCCAATATACCAAGCGAGCAGCGCCCTTGCCGAATGGCATTTAAGCCATGATGGACTAAAATGCGATTGTTTTTATCAAGTACGCCTACATCGGCAATCGTCCCAAGCGCGACCAAATCTAAATACTGGCTCACTTGTACGCTAGACTTACCTGCTTCGCGGCGCAATTTTGCTAGTCGTCCGAGCACATAAAACGCCACGCCAACGCCGACCAATGCCTTACTGCTAAAGTGACAGCCGAGCTGATTGGGATTGACCACCGCTTCGGCAGGCGGTGTCTCTTTGGTGGTCAGGTGATGGTCAGTAATAATGACAGTGATACCATCAGCCTGCGCCCGCGCCACACCGTCGTGGCTTGAGATACCATTATCCACCGTCACAATCATGTCGGGCTTATAAGTCTTGATACCTAACTCGACAATCTCTGGCGTCAGACCATAGCCATATTTAAAACGGTCAGGTACTAAAAAATCAACGACTGCGCCCATCTTTGTCAGCGCACGCATCATCAAGGCGGTACTGGTTGCTCCATCGCAATCAAAATCACCGACAATTAAAATACGCTGCCCTTCATCGATAGCGACATCTAATAGACGCACCGCTTCCGTGACGCCATGCAGCATTTCGGCTGGCAGTAAACCAGACAGTCCTGTTTCAAGCTCATCAGGCGCAGTGATACCGCGACCAGCATAAAGCCTAGCAAGGGTAAATGATTGGGCGGCAAGTGGTTGCAACGCGGCGGGCAACTCGTCGATGCGAGTGCTGGTATAACGGGGGGTTAAATTTAGCATGTTGGTATTCTACTGGCTTTGGCAGATGGCCACAATGGGAATTTTTAGCACTGTCGTCTAGGTTTAGCGATTGCGTTGGTGGGTCTGATGGCGTAATTTATATTCCATGTATTTTATAGTCAACTTTAAATAAAATGAATCTACTAAATTATTAAGCGCGGCTTGAATAGATTTTTTTTGCTTGCTGTGCCTACGCAGACAGAGGCGGCAAAAAACATATTCAAGCGCCACTGTATTTTGTGTGTATTAAATTTACTCTATGCCACACAAAGATTCGAAGCGGCTCATTTCTAAATCCCTGCTTGCTAAGCCGTTACTTATTTACAAAAACGGTGCAGAGTGACTGTAATTTTCTGCATTTTGCTACAAAGCAATGATTGTATGGGGCGTATAAATCCATAAAATGGTAAACATCTAAGATGACTTATTAGAAAATCATAAGATACTTATCATTTTTGCAATTTTTTCTTTTAATATATTAACCATTTTCTGTTTTTTAAACATTTTAAGGACGCTTTATGAAAACCACTCCACTTGCTGAAAAACTGCCTAATACCATCGATCCAAATTTAGATCTTGAACAAGTTAAAAAAGACTGCGAAAAATTGGTCAAAAAACGCGCCAAGTTGTCAGCAGGTGTTGCCATTGTTCCAGTACCATTTTTTGACGTGGCAGTTGATGCCAGCATGCTAACCATGCTGTTACCTGAGATTAGCGAACGTTTTGGTCTGATTGAAGGTCGTCAGTCTGCCATTGACTTAGAATCGCGTGCCATTCATTGGGCGGCGCTAAAAGACCGTACCGTTGACTTTGCTGGCTTGATGGCGACACGTGGTATCGTGAAAAAAACCGTCCAAGGCTTTGGTGGTCGTATCGCAGCCAAGCAAGTGACCAAATTTATCCCACTTGGCGGACAAATGGTTGCGGCAACCATGGGTTATATGATTTTCAAAAAAATCGCTACCGACCATATCAATGAATGCTATAACTTGGCAAAAGACATCCAGCAAAAGCAACATGGTAAGAATGTCTAAAAACATAACAAATCGAAAGCTCAATAACTAATTAACAACTTAATAATAAGCTAAAAACAAACCCAGCTAAGGGCTTCTTAGCTGGGTTTTCTATTTAAATTTTTAAATTTAATTAAGCAGTATATTACGGCAAATTTCTAGCTACTTTTTTACACCAAACTTCTAACTATTTTGTTTGGCAATCCAGTTTTGCATTTGCTCAATCTCAGACTGCTGAGCATCTATAACAGCTTGCGCTAGCTTACGCATTTCAGCATCTTTACCATATTTCAGCTGTACTTTTGCCATATCAACCGCGCCAACATGATGCGGCAACATACCACGTGCAAATGCCATATCAGGATTAGGATCAGCAATACCCGCCATCATCTCATCATGCATAGCATCCATACCATCGGCATAGGCTTGTTGCATGGCTTTGGTATCGGGTGTGGCTTCAGCTGCATCAGGATGACTGGCTAGCCACGTTTGCATTTGCTTAATTTCAGCTTGCTGAGCAGCGATGATGTCTTGTGCCAGCTGGCGCATTTCTTTATCAGTACCATATTTCAGCTGAATCTCTGCCATATCAACGGCGCCAATGTGATGACCTAGCATCCCTTTGGCAAAGGCGGCATCTGGATCGTTATACTCCATCCCGACCATCATCTCGTCATGCATCTTTACCATAGAGTCATTATATGCTTGATGCATCGGCGTCATATGTTCAGCACCTGCCATCGCGCCCGCTGACATATCGTGACCGGCGTGTGGATCTGTGGCGGCTGCAGTATCGTTAACATTATCAGTATCATTAACTACCGCTGTCTCTTCTGTAGCAGCTGCAGTTTCAACCTTGTCCTTGTCATTGGCAGGCTGACAGGCACTGATTAATAATGCCGCACTGATACTAGCGGTGAGAACAACAAGACGTGAATGATGAGTGATTTTCATGGTATATCCTTTATGTGAGTAGACAATAAAAAATGGTAAATCAGTTAAGATTTACCAATAAAAAACTATTAAACGAATGTGCTAAATGCCGCTACGTTAGAATCATCAGTGAGAATTTTATATATAGGTTCATTTTTTCTTGTTTTGAATGCTGCATAAAGCAGTCTCTCTCTACACGACTCAGGTCGTTATGATTGTTGTTATGACTGCCTTTATATTGCTTAGGCTATTTAAAAGTCAACCTATTGTAAAAGGTACTTCTTCTTTTACTAGCTTCTTTTATGAGTTTCATATTGTATGAGCTTATAACTGCTGCTCAGCAGATTCAATATCTGCATATACTTGGTTTGTACCATCTTTGTTTATTTGCATAATTTGATAAGGTGCAAATTGACCTTGATATTCCATACCCGGACTGCCGACTGGCATACCAGGCACGGCAAGCCCGATTGCTTGTGCCGGTGGATTGGCTAAAAACTGAGCGACATATTTAGCTGGTACATGCCCCTCAAATACATAACCGTCGGTTGTGACTGCAGTATGGCACGAGCGCATCTCTGTCGGCACGCCATAACGGTCTTTGAATAATGACAAGTCTTTTGGATGCTGGCTTGTCGCTGTAAGGCCATGATTTTGCGCATGCTCTATCCAGTCTTTACAGCAGCCACAATTGACATCTTTATAGACGGTCGCTGAAACGTTTTTGAGTAAATCAGAATGTTGGGCTTTAGCACTTATCGTAGCAGACTGGTTAGGGTTTTCTAAATTATCCGTCGACGTATTATTCACCGAAACTTGGGTTTGCGCCGAGTTCATATCAGCGGCACTGCTATCAGCCTTAATATCTGCTTGATTACAGGCAAAAAGCGTCGACGCCGCTAATACTATAAAGCTGCCGCGTAGGGCTGTCTTTACGAGCTGATTAGGTTTTAGCTGGCGCGATTTAGATTGACGACTAAATTTAGTGGCAAGGATAACCATAGTAAATGTCTCGTTAATGATAAAAATGGCAGGTATTTTTAGAAATGCATGGCGTTGATAGTTGTAGTAATAGTTAGAGCAATAAAGCCTAGCATTAAAATATTAAATAAAAAGTATAACAACGTCAGTCTGACAAGCAGATGACGCTAAGATGACAATTTTGTCATCTTGCCAGCTTAGCATAGGAATAGCGCTCACATTACTCTATGATTGATGGCAGAAAATCCAGCCATATCGCAACCGCACTAGCATAATAAAAAAAAGCAAAGAGTCTGAAGTTAAACCGCCTTTTCATTAACCGCTTTTTATTAACCGTTTTTTATTAGAAAACACCTTTATTTAAGCCCTAAAAAAGCCCTGCCATTGCAGAGCTTTTTTTGTTTTTAGCGTTGTTAATCATTTAGATAATTAATCGTTCACTGGATTGTCAGGTTGGTAGTTTGAATGTGATGGTTTTGCAAAGGCAAACTTAACCACCTGCAATGCCACACAAACGGCACCAGTGATCAAGACCACGTCACCAAAGGTACGAATCCAACGCAGTGTCTGCAAGAAATCTTGTTGTAAGAAGCCTTCACTACGAGCGTACCATAAGCCTTCGGTCATTGATGCGTGCGCTTGGAAAATACCAATCGGTAATAAGCTAGTGACAATCATCAATACCAAGCCTGCATTTAGCGCCCAAAAACCCGTTTTGATAAGGTTTTCACTAAACACATAGTCTGGGCGAATATAACGCATGACCAGTAAGACAAAGCCGATTGCTAAGAACCCATAGACCCCAAATAAAGCGGCATGTGAGTGAACGGCTGTGGTATTCAACCCTTGTAAATAAAACAGTGACACAGGCGGGTTAATCATAAAGCCAAACACGCCTGCTCCCAACATATTCCAAAACGCGACGGCAACGAAACACATGATAGGCCATTTGAGCTTATCCATCCAGGGTGCTTGACGCTGCATAGACCAATGCTCATACCCTTCGTAACCTAGTACCACTAAAGGTACCACTTCTAAGGCACTAAATGAGGCACCGATTGCCATGACTGGCGTGGTTGTGCCTGAGAAGTATAAATGGTGGAAGGTACCGGGTACACCGCCAAGCATAAATAGCGCTGCAGAAGCGATGGCAGAACCTGTCGCGATTTTTTTATTAACCAAGCCTAAGTTATAGAAAATGAAAGCCAATGATACGGTGGCAAATACTTCAAAGAAGCCTTCTACCCATAAATGTACCACCCACCAGCGCCAGTATTCCATGATGGTTAAATGTGTACGCTCGCCGTAGAACAAGCCTGCACCGTAGAATAAACCCACGCAAACAACTGATGCAAAGAAGATTGCCAATAAGTTTTTATCGCCCGGTTGTTTAAATGCTGGTAAGCAACCGCGGGTCATTAATACCAACCAGAACAATATACCGACCCATTTTAAAATCTGCCAGAAGCGACCAAGGTCAATAAATTCATAGCCTTGATGACCAAACCAGAAGTTATATTTCGCCGGCATAATGCCAGCAATGGCAAAGTATTGGCTAATAAATGAGCCAACGACGACGATAATTAACGCCACCCAAAGTATATCAACACCCAATTTTTGATACTTAGGATCTTTACCGCCATTGATAAGCGGTGTTAAGTACAAGCCTGCCATCAAGAAAGCGGTGGCAATCCAAAACAATGCGGCCTGAATATGCCACGTACGCACTAGTGAATACGGGAAGTAATCGGCGACGGCAATACCATAAAACTCTTGCCCTTCAACGGTATAATGCGCGACGAAACCGCCGATAAATACCTGAAAGACAAACAGCCCCATGACTAAAACACCGTATTTCGCCAAGGCTTTTTGCGACGGCGTTAACGCTATTTTGGTTAATGGGTCAGCGTTTGGTGTGATTTCCTTGACGTCTTCTTCTTTACGTAAGAATGACCAACCCCAAATAAGGAAACCCACCCCAGCAATTAAGAACACCACACTGGCGATAGACCACATGATATTTTCTGAGGTTGGGACGTTATCAATTAGCGGCTCATGCGGCCAGTTATTAGTATAAGTGGCATTGGTACCCGGACGTTCGGTAGACGCCATCCACGTGGTCCAAAAGAAAAAGTTGGTCAGTTTTTGTCTGTCTTCAATATCTGCCAAAGTATTGTTTTTCATGGCAAAGTTTTCACGCGACTTTTGCAAGGACGGCTCATTACCGTACAAGCCAATATAGTAAGGCGCGACTTCATTGATGGCGGCGATACGCGTATCTGACAACACCACTTGATTTTTATCATTGGTATTGCTACCACGGTATTCTTTTTTCAACTGTGCATTAAGTACCGCTTTTTGATCGTCTGTGGTGGCGGCGAAATCATGCCCATACAGCTCTTGTGCTCTGATGTCCAACCAAGCGACAAGCTCTCTATGTAACCAATCTGCCGTCCAGTCAGGCGCTTGATAGGCACCATGCCCGAGTACTGAGCCAAGCTGCTGGCCACCGGTACGCTGCCAAGCAGATTGACCATCTAAAATATCTTCTTCTGTGATTAAAACCTTCCCCTTGCTGTCAATATACTGATCAGGGATAGGAGGTGCGGTACGATACACTTCCACGCCGCCCCAACCTAAAAAGGTAAAGGTAATTACGAGGATAGCGATTAAGCCCCACCAATACTTCTTGTACTCGCCCATATCTTGCTCCTACTGGCTAGATAGATGATTTGAACACTTAAACATTTATTTAAAATGAATGTTTATAAGCGTCATGATTCCAAAAATGAAAAAAATAATGTTGCCCGTCGCGATAAGTCTATTGATAGCTCTGATTGATAGCTCTGATTAATAGCTCTGATTAATAGTTCTGCAAATCTTAAGCCTACTGCCTTAGTCTTGGTTTTAATATTTAGGTAAGAATAAAGGTTAATAACTTAAATTTAAGATTACCTCACTGACCAACTGATAGACTTTATCGCTTCGATAGCTAAAAGTATTTGATGAGTATTTACATCTAGCATCAAACTGGAAACATAATAACATTCATTTAATATGAATGTTAAGAGTTATTTCTATTTATTCTTATAATCATAATAAATTGTACCGCTCATTCTTTATAAAATAAGCCATTAACCTCGCTATAAATTTCCAAAACATTGGGGCGAATATCAAAGCCGGTTAATGGATTGTGCATAATGAATAGGTATAAAAAAACCAGATAGCATTGAACTATCTGGTACGTGGTTAAATTACTCTAAAACCAATATCGTGCTAATTATTTAGCGCTTGATAACACCTGATAACACCTGATAACTACGCTCAATCACCGGCGCATCAACCATATTACCATCAACTTTAAAGACTGCCTGCCCACTGCGCTCATATTCTGCGACCACGCGCTGCGCAAATTCAAGCTCGCTAACCGTTGGTTGCAGTGACTGCTTGACGACGTCAACTTGCTTAGGATGGATACAAAGCATGCCGGACATGCCCATCTGCGACCATAGCTGCACACGATGATGCAGCCCTTCATTATCATTAAAATCTGCATACACACTGTCAATCGGCGCGAGCAGTTGATGGACTTTTGAGGTCAGGATAAGCTGATAACGAATTTGATTGGCAATAATATCCGCTGATGCTGTACCCACTTGCACTTGTAAATCATTGCATAAATCTAAAAAACCATAGCTAAATGCAAGCAGCCCTGAAGCTTTTGCCATCTCCTCAATACGGTATAAGCCCATGGCATTTTCTATCAACGCAATCACGGGCAACCCCGTTTCTTGATACACTTTATCGATATCTGTTGGCTGCTCCGCTTTTGCCAGTAATACACCTGCTAACTTAGGCAGCTGCTGACATAGCGCCAAGTCTTTAACAAATTCTTCACTGCTCGCTTGATTAATACGTAGCCAAATCGGACGGTAGCTTTTAGCGTCATGCTCAGCATCATAATATGCTTTTAGTGCTACGCGAGCTTGGGCTTTACCTACTTGCGCAACCGCATCTTCTAAATCAACAATCACCGCATCTGCCCCGCTAGCAAAGGCTTTTGCTACCCGATCTATTCGCGTTGCAGGAACAAATAACCACGTCTTGGTATCAGCAAGCGATTTAATCATTACTCGGTAATTTTGCGATTCAATATGGGTATCGCTGCTCGTGTTTTTATGGGCAGGCTGATTGCTAGAAGCTGACATGCTTAGTTCCCATAGATAGATAGGTAAATAAATAGATGAATAGGTAAATAGTCATCTTAGCAACATTTAGCATGATTGTGCCATGACAAAAGCGCTTGTCATAGCACAATCACTGTATAGCTACCCTAGATGATTAAGATTCCTCTGGCTTATCAAATAACTTTTCGATAGGTTTACTATGGATTTTCGAGCTATTAAACAGTGATTTATTACCGCTATCACCTTCTGTCCAAAAGTTAATATTAAACTGGGCATCGTCACTTAATTCTACACGATGCCAATATTGAGGCGGGCTGACCGCAAACTGCCCAGCGTTAATAACCACTGTCTTTTCTGGTTCAGTGGCCGCTTCATCAGCAAAGCCATAAAAGGTCACCGTCCCTTGCATGACACAAATTTGTCCGTACACGCCTTCCGCCGTATTGTGATGGGTTAACAAGGCGTTAGGCACTTTATCTTTGGTAAAGAAATGGGTTGAACGTTTTATTTTCCAATGGCTTGGAATGACGGGATTGGGATTGGTGGTGCTAGTGGTATTTTTAGTATTCGTAGTATTAGTAGTGGCACTCATGATAACTCCTTGGCTAGTTTGCTTAATATAGATTTTATTTCTCAATCTGCCTTAAAGGTTAATATTCAATTGAGAATAATTATCATTAATATAAAATAGCACCTTTTAAAAGGCTTTACCAGCCTTGTATAAGTTTGATTATTAATAAAAATATAACGCCCGAAAATGCCTGCCTACTCCCCATTAAGTAGTATAGAAAGTAGACCCTATACTGCTTTCGCTCAATAGTTATGACGCCCCCTTTATTGCTATCTTGTGCCCATTACCGGCATCAGAATTTATAATGGGGACATTATCATGCATGCAAAAGAATTACTCGAGGTTGAACGCCGTGAGATAAGGGCGCTTCACTATACGTGGATTGCTTTTTTTCTCACCTTTTATGTCTGGTTTAATATGGCGCCGCTGGCAACCTCGATGCTACAGACGGAAAGCTATTTAACCCCTGATCATATCAAATTATTTTTAATTGCCAACGTCGCGTTGACGATTCCGGGGCGCGTCATCGTCGGCATGGCATTGGACCGCTTTGGTCCGCGGCGCGTGTTTTCTATCTTAATGGTGGTGATGGCGATACCGACGTGGTTTTTCGCGTTTGGCGACTCTGCCATGCAACTATTCGTCTCGCGCTTATTCATGTCTATCGTCGGCGCAGGTTTTGTCGTCGGTATCCATATGACGGCATTGTGGTTTAAACCAAAAGATATTGGCTTTGCCGAAGGCTTTTATGCTGGCTGGGGAAATTTTGGTTCAGCAGCAGCAGCGATTACCATACCAACCGTTGCCTTACAATTCTTTGGCGGCGATGATGGTTGGCGCTGGGCAATTGCTTTATCTGGCTTATTAATGGCACTATACGGCGTGGCTTATTGGTTTTTAATCACCGATGGACCAGAAGTTGGTACGCATAAGAAATCCCGTAAAGCAGGCGCGTTAGAAGTGTCGACTTGGAAAGACTTGTGGTTATATTGCTTATTTATCGTTCCTTTATACGGCGTATTGGGATTGCTGGTGTATCGCACCCAAGCGATGGGATTTTTAAGTGCCACGGGCGCTATTATTGCTTATAGCGTGATTGTATTGATGGTCACTTATCAGATTTATAAGGCTATTAGCGTCAATGTGCCCATGCTTAAAGCCGGTATTCCAGAAGATGACAAATACCCCTTTAAATCGGTGGCGGCGCTGAATGTCAGCTATTTTGCTAACTTTGGCGCAGAGCTAGCGGTGGTTTCCATGCTACCGATGTTTTTTGCTGCGACGTGGAAACTTGACCCGACTGCGGCTGGTTTGATTGCGTCTACCTTTGCCTTTGTCAATTTATGGGCGCGGCCACTTGGCGGTTATATCTCTGATAAAGTCGGTAATCGTCGTTTGGTGATGCTGATTTATATGTTCGGTATTGGCATTGGTTTTACGCTGATGGGTATGCTTAATGCCGAATGGCCGCTATTTATCGCCGTGGTCTTTACCATTCTATGCTCGGTGTTTGTACAAGGGGCAGAAGGCGCAACCTTTGGGATTATTCCTTCGATTAAGCGTCGTCTAACCGGTCAGATATCAGGCATGGCAGGCGCTTATGGTAACGTTGGCGCGGTATTCTACTTATTTATTTATACCTTTGTAGAGCCCAATCAGTTCTTTTATATCATTGCAGTCGGTGCGCTGATTGCATGGGTCGTCTGTTATTTTTGGTTGGCAGAACCAGAAGACGCCTTTGGTGATGAATATAAAATGTCATCCGTTGATCGTCAAATTGCGGCAGAAAGTAAATACTAGAAGTAAGTACTAAAAGCTGATATTAGCCGTTAATATTTATATCCAAAACTAAGACATAAAAATCACACTCCTTGATTGTTACATTTAAAACTAAAAACCCACCTAGCATATTGTTAGGTGGGTTTTTAGTTTTAAATAAATGATTGCTTAAATAAATGATTACTTAGATAAATGGTTAACCGTCCATACCGCCGCTTCTACCCGTGTCCGCAAACCGGTTTTATTGAGGATATGCTTGACGTGTACCTTTACCGTTGATTCGGCAATATCCAAATTATTGGCAATCATCTTATTACTCAGCCCTTCAGCAATCATCTGAATGACTTGTAGCTCTCTGCTGGTCAGATTACTGGCGATATCTTGAATGCTTGGAGTGCGCAACGTTTGGGCAAGTATCGAGGCTAGATTGGGACTGATGACCAACTCACCGCGGAGTATTTTTCTGATATCAATAATAATCAGCTCAGGCTCCATATCTTTTAGCAGATAACCATCGACACCCAATTTTAACGCCTCTTGTACGTCTTCACCGCTATCAGAAACGGTGAACAGGACAGTCTTGGTATTGATATTTCTGGCTTTGATTTCTCTCAAGGTTTCGATACCGGTGAGCACCGGCATTTTGTGGTCAAGTATCACCAAATCGACGTCATTATTTTCTAAAAATGCTAATGCCTCTTGACCATTCCTGGTTTCGCCAACGACTTTGACATCGTCTTCAAGACTTAATAACTCAGATATGCCGCGGCGTAGCATCGGATGGTCATCAACCAATAATAGGCGAGCGGGCGACGTGCTGGTATAAACTTTGGTGCTCATAACATACTCACAAATTAAAAAATGGTACAAGAATTTAATGATTTAAATTTAATAACTCAGTATTACAATGCTTAAAAACTGCTTAGCAGAAATCATATTTAAAAATGAAACTGGTTAGAAAAATCCGCCAAAAAAACGCCAATCAACAACTTTAAAAAAGACCATTCAATCGCTTAAAATCACAATATTATGAGCTTATAAATAAGCATCTTTATTACTTTCTTCATCAAAGAAATTGGGCTCAAATCTGACCGTAACGATAGTGCCGCGTGGCTGGTTATCGGTCACGATAAGTTCGCCGCCGATATTATGGGCGCGCTCTTTCATAATCATCAAGCCGTGATGCTGGGTTTGATCGACACCGCCAGACATGCCAACGCCATCATCGATGATACTCATGACGATATATTTATCACCGTCCTCGTATTCCAAATGAATTGCGACGTTGTGTGCTTTTGCATGGCGGCTGATATTTGACAGCGCCTCTCTGGCAATCTGAATCAAATCTATCTGCTCAGTGGCGCTCAAATTGAGCGTCATAATATGGTTGTGCACCGTTATATTAAAATCGCCTTTTAAGGCAAACTCACTGGCAGCGTCGTGCAAGGCTTCGTCGAAATTATCATTATCAATGGTCAAGCGAAAGGTCACCAATAAATCTCTTAACTGCTGATAAGCTGAGCCTAGCCCCATTTTTATCTGCTCGATATTTTGCGCTACCGGCGCTTTGACGGGCTCGCTGCCAGCGTTTTTAAGGTGTCTCTCAAGGACGCTGACTTGGATTTTTAGATAAGACAACGACTGCGCCAAGGAGTCATGCAGCTCTCTCGCAATGGTCGAGCGCTCTTCAAACAAAATCAGCTGATGCTCTTGCTGTTTTTGCTTACGTAGCGATAAGGCGGTACTGATTAAGTTGGTCAGCGCCACGATGAGCTCGTTATTTTGCGCATCCAATTCAGGACTGCTAAATGGGAAAACCCTCCCCGCCTCTGTCATGTTTATGCGCTGCTCTGGCGCGATATCATTGCCTGTCTTATTACTGTCATCATCATTAAGGCCATCATCAGCGATAAAAGAGTAATTCATCATTAGCGCCGACTTAGGTCGCACGCGCAATTCGCCAAATTCTTCTTGTTGATGAACAATAGGATAAGACTTGGTATGTTCGCCATTTTTCGTTGCACAGTTATCACAATTGAGCTTTTTGCACAGCTCTTTCATTTTTTCGCCATGCAGAACGATGGCATTTTTACTGGTGATATATTTATTCTGTATGCACAAGGTAAATTCTAAATGCGGCAAGGTCTTACTGAAATCTGCAATTAAAGCGTCGAGCTGATATAAGCTCACTTGGCTGGTGGTCAGCGATTTTGAAAAGTCATAAAACAGTGACAGTACTTGATTGGCTTTGACCAAATGCTGGGTTTTTACTTGCACCTCACTCTCAAGCGAGCGCTGGTAGGTCTCAATCGTACTTGCCATATCATTAAAAGAATTGCCAAGCACTTCAAACTCTCGATAGCCTGCGATGGATACTCTGGTATTAAACTGACCGTCTTTAAATTGGTTATTGGCTTTTATCAATTGATAAATAGGTGTGAGCACCAATTGATGCAATCGGCGCATGCCAATCAGTACAATAATGATGGTCAGTATCAACGAGAGGATTTGCAAGTTTTGCTGCCATGTCTGGCGCTGCTCGTTTCGGTACTGCAGCTCACCAACAAAACGGTTCACATCTTCGATATAACTGGCAGAAACGCCATAAAAATCCTGTTTATCCTGCGCCAATAAAGTCGGTTTTAAGTCTTGATACCATTGGTCTTTTATCTTATTAAGCTGCTCATTGATGAGCGTATGTCTATTGGCACTCGTTAGCTGATAGACCTGCAATTCTGCCAGCCGATTTTCCATATCCTTAATCAAGATAGCGGTCTTTTCGGCGGTATTCTTATTAGAAAAATCTAATTTATCTTGTTTAACAGACGTCTCATTTTCTTGGTCGCTGACACCGTTTTGGTTAATATTTAAACTTGAGCTAAAAGGATGGTCATCGGAAAAACCAGTCGCAATCTGAAAGCTAATGCGATAAGTGGCCATGCGTATCGAGCCTGCGGTATTAATCGCCTCCGCATCAGACCGTGCTACCCAAGCCAGCGCCCCACTCCCCAACGCTGACATGAAGGATAAGATGGCAATGATAATAATAGCGCCCCAAGCATGCAGGGTTAAAGACTGGCGGCGTTGAATAGACTTCATGAATAGCGTTTACCCATCAAAATTAGTAAAAAAGAGGCGTTCAGTATCTCAGCGTTAACAACTTACTAAAAGTATTAAAAGCATCTTAAAAAAAGCCAAGTGCGCCTAACCAATCTCAAACCAGTTCTGGTTAAAAACTCCACACTTTTCAAAAAATAAAAACCACATCGGTCCATTCAGAGCAAACTTTTAGTAATCATTCTGCCCGCAACATACCTCTTTTAGCCATCAGTATACCACTATGTATGAATACTCATCATCGGGATAACGCAGTACCGTGAGTTATCGTTTCTATAAAACCATTGATTGTGATGATTTGCTGTTATCAAGGGCGCATTGGTCACAGACATCAATCTACCGCATCAACCTAACCCATATACGAGCGGTCATTAACAACAATCAAAGCGACTGCATACGGTAAGTTTTATAACGGCTTAAGGTTATAAAACTATCCATTATAACTAAGTATAAATGATATTAAGTGAGGAATAGTATGAGCAATGATTACAACTTCAAAGGTGGTAAGCTCATCACTGACTGGCGACCTGAGATAGATGAGTTCTGGAAAGGGGGCGGCAAAAAAGTCGCCACTCGAAATTTATGGATATCCATTCCATCCTTGCTACTGGCGTTTGCAGTATGGATGGTATGGAGCGCGGTCATCGTGCGCTTACCTGAGATTGGTTTTGATTTTGATGGCGGGCAGCTGTTTTGGCTCGCTGCGCTACCCGGTCTATCAGGGGCGACGCTACGGATTTTTTATTCTTTTATGGTGCCAATTTTTGGTGGTCGGCGTTGGACAGCGATATCAACCTTATCTCTGTTAATTCCGGCATTATGGATGGGCTTTGCGGTTCAAAATCCTGATACACCGTTTATGATATTTGCCATTATTGCGCTGCTTTGCGGCTTTGGCGGTGGTAACTTTGCCTCGTCTATGTCCAATATCTCGTTCTTTTATCCAAAAGCAGAACAAGGTACAGCGCTTGGGCTAAACGCTGGTTTGGGTAATTTGGGCGTGTCGGTCATGCAGTTCGTCGTCCCGATGATTATATTGGTAGCGGCCTTTGGTAGCTTAGGCGGCGACCCACAAGTCTCTGCCAGCGGCAAACTGTTTTATCTACAAAACGCGGGCTTTATTTGGGTACCCTTTATCCTGCTGTTCTCAGCATTGGCATGGTTTGGCATGAACGATATTGCCACCGCCAAAGCCTCGTTTAAAGACCAATCCGTTATCTTTAAACGCAAACATAACTGGATTATGTGTATTCTTTATATGGCAACCTTTGGCTCCTTTATTGGTTTTTCCGCCGCATTTCCGATGCTGATTAAAAACTCATTTCCTGCCATTGATGCGCTTAAATTTGCTTTCTTAGGTCCCTTGGTTGGTGCGCTATTTCGTCCACTAGGTGGCTGGATATCTGATAAAACCAGCGGCGCAAAAGTCACTTTTTGGAACTATATCGTGATGGTATTGGCAGTATTGGCGGTGATGTACTTCCTACCTAGCGAGACCAATGAGGGCAGCTTTGTCGGCTACTTTATCTCCTTTATGGTGCTATTTATCACCACGGGTATCGGTAACGGCTCTACCTTTACCATGATTCCAGTTATTTTTAGAACCTTTCACGAACGCCGTGAGCCTGAGAAAGCAGGGACAGAGCCGCTATTTATTGAAATACGTAAAGAGTCAGCGGCGGTGGTTGGATTCACCTCAGCAATCGCCGCTTATGGCGCGTTCTTTGTACCAAAAATGTTCGGTTCAGGACTGGGTATTGATGGCACCTTTATCGCCTTAATTGCCTTTTATATTCTCTGTATCGGATTGACTTGGTGGTATTACAGCCGTGCTAATGCTGAGATTCCTTGTTAAAGCAGATATTTTATAACAACCCTTTAATAACCGTCTTTTTACTGAGCAATAACCAACCCTATGAAGTGCTACTTGCTGATGTGAGTAGCACTTTTTTTGTTTTAAATTTTTGCTAAACAATTTTCAGCTGCTAAATAAGCAGGGCTCATGGAAGTTTAACGATTAGACGTTTAACGATTAGACGCTCAATAATTAGACACTTAACAGTTTTTTTAAGCAAATTTGATAACTTGCCGCTACTACTAAGGTGGTAGTGCCCTGCTCATGTTAGCTGATAGTAAGAGGGTGACGGCTTACTTAAAATGACGCTATCGAAATAATATTTACGGCTTAGCTGCATACCGATATCAAGCACTATCAAGATAGAAGCATTCTGCACTCAGCTCTAGATACACCTTAGGCAATAAAATAGAGGATAGCGAAATGAGCCATTTACTCGACCAATTCCGTTTTTTTAAACGTAAACAGGGCGAATTCTCCGATGGGCATGGCGAGACGCGCGATGAGTCTCGTGATTGGGAAAATGTGTATCGTAGCCGTTGGCAGTATGACAAAGTTGTGCGCTCAACGCATGGCGTCAACTGTACCGGTTCTTGCTCGTGGAAAATCTACGTCAAAAACGGCTTGGTGACGTGGGAGACGCAGCAAACCGACTATCCAGAAACCCGTCCTGACTTACCAAACCACGAACCGCGCGGCTGTCCTCGTGGCGCAAGCTACAGCTGGTATATGTATTCAGCGAACCGTGTGAAATACCCTAAAGTACGTAAGCCACTATTAAAATTATGGCGTGAAGCCAAAGCGCAGTATCCTGATCCAGTTGATGCGTGGGGCAGCATTGTCCAAGACCCTATCAAAGCAGAACAGTACAAATCTAAGCGCGGTTTGGGTGGCTTTATCCGCTCGACGTGGGCAGAAGTCAATGAAATCATCGCTGCCAGTAATGTGTATACCGCCAAAACCTTTGGTCCTGACCGTATCGTCGGTTTCTCTCCAATTCCTGCGATGTCGATGGTCAGTTATGCTGCTGGTAGTCGCTATTTATCATTAATTGGCGGCGTCTGCTTATCATTTTATGACTGGTATTGTGACCTGCCACCAGCGTCGCCGATGGTTTGGGGTGAGCAGACTGACGTGCCAGAATCAGCCGATTGGTATAACTCTGACTATATTATTGCGTGGGGCTCAAACGTTCCGCAAACGCGTACACCTGATGCGCATTTCTTTACCGAAGTGCGTTATAAAGGCACCAAGACCGTCTCTATCACGCCTGACTATGCGGAAGTTTCTAAGCTCACTGACTTATGGCTAAATCCAAAACAGGGTACTGATGCGGCAGTCGCGCAGGCATTTTGTCATGTGATTATCAAAGAGTTTTATCTTAAGCAGCCTAGTGACTATTTCTTAGATTACGCCAAACGCTATACCGATTTACCAGTGCTAGTGATGCTAGAAGGTGAAGAAGGCGCGCGCCATGCGGGTCGCTATCTGCGTGCTTCTGACTTAATCGATAATTTAGGTCAAGAAAACAACCCAGAATGGAAAACCATCGGTCTAAATAGTAATGGCGAGCTGGTTTCTCCGCTTGGCTCTATCGGCTACCGTTGGGGCGAAAAAGGCAAATGGAATCTTGAACAAAAAAATGGTACCACAGGCGCAGATATTGACCTAACGCTGACTTTAAAAGACAGTAATGAGACCTGTAAAGTCGGCTTTGATTACTTTGGTCATGTAGATCATCCGCATTTCACCTCAGTACCAGGCGAAGCGATACAGCAAAAAACCGTCCCCTGTAAAACCATTACTTTGGCCGATGGCAGCACCGCTATCGTCGCCACTGTATTTGATTTAACCGTTGCCAACCTTGGGGTTGATAATGGTGTCGGCGGCGAGCATGTCACCGACGATTATAACGATGCCACCGTACCGGGCACGCCTGCTTGGCAAGAAGTCATCACCGGTCTGAGCCGTGAGCGCGTCATCCAAGTCGCGCGTGAATTCGCTGAAAATGCCCATAAGACTCATGGTAAATCGATGATTATCATCGGCGCGGGTATGAACCACTGGTATCACCTCGATATGAACTATCGCGGCGTGATTAACATGCTCATGCTATGCGGCTGTATCGGTAAATCTGGCGGCGGCTGGGCGCATTATGTTGGGCAAGAAAAACTACGCCCTCAAACCGGCTGGTTGCCATTGGCATTTGCGCTTGATTGGCATCGTCCGCCGCGTCATATGAATGGCACGAGCTTCTTCTACAATCACAGCTCACAGTGGCGTCATGAGACCATCTCTGCCCATGAAATCCTCTCGCCTCTCGTTGATAAAAAGTTTTTCCCTGAGCATATGCTTGACTACAACATTCAAGCAGAACGCGCAGGCTGGTTGCCTTCAGCACCGCAACTCAATCGTAACCCACTGACCATCGCTGCCAAAGCCGCCGATTGCGGTAAAGATGTGGAAGAGTATGTGGTCGATTCTCTACAAGACGGCAGCTTACGCTTTGCTTGTGAATCCCCTGATAATCCTGACAACTTCCCGCGCAATATGTTTATCTGGCGCTCAAACTTATTGGGCTCATCAGGTAAAGGCCATGAATATATGCTGCATTATTTCTTGGGCACCAAAAACGGCTTGCTCAATAAGGAAAATGCCAAAGGTCACCTGCAACCAAAAGAAGTTGATTGGGTAGAAAAAGGCCCTACTGGCAAATTAGATTTGGTTGTCACCCTAGACTTCCGTATGTCTTCTACTTGCTTGTATTCTGACATCGTGCTACCAACAGCAACGTGGTACGAAAAAGATGACATGAATACCTCCGACATGCATCCATTCATTCACCCATTAACCGCAGCGACCGACCCTGCATGGGAATCTAAAACCGATTGGGAAATTTATAAAGGCATTGCCAAGAGCTTCTCTGAAGTATCAAAAGGTCATTTAGGCGTTGAAACCGACGTTGTCACTTTGCCGATGCAACACGACACGCCGGGCGAGCTTGCACAGCCATTTGGTGGCACTGACTGGAAAACCGCTGGTGAAAAACCTGTACCGGGTAAAAACTGCCCGATGATTAAAGTGATTGAGCGTGACTATCCGAATACTTATGCCAAATTCACCTCGCTTGGCCCTGCCCTAGAAAAATTAGGCAATGGCTCAAAAGGTCTGAATTGGGATATGAAAACCGAGGTCAAACAGCTTGGCGATTTAAATCACCGTGTGACTGAAACGGGTATCTCTGAAGGCAGACCGCGTCTTAATACGGCGATTAACGCTTCTGAGATGATTTTGATGCTCGCGCCTGAAACCAATGGTCATGTGGCGGTAAAAGGCTGGGCTGCACTCTCTGAGTTCACCGGTCGCGACCATACCCATCTTGCCAAGTCTAGCGAACATGAAAAAATCCGCTTTAAAGATATCGTCGCCCAACCACGCAAAATCATCTCAAGCCCAACGTGGTCAGGTATTGAGTCAGATGAAGTCAGTTATAACGCCGGTTATACCAACGTCCATGAGCTGATTCCTTGGCGCACGATTACTGGTCGTCAGCAGTTTTATCAAGACCATCCTTGGATGCAAGCGTTTGGCGAGCAAATGCAGCAGTATCGTCCACCGATTGATACTAAGACCACTGAGCTGCTCAAAGACGCTAAGCCAAATGGTAATAAAGAGATTGTACTGAACTTTTTAACACCGCACCAAAAATGGGGCATCCACAGTACCTACTCTGAAAACTTGCTCATGCTAACCCTAAGCCGTGGCGGCCCTTGTGTTTGGATGTCGGAAGTCGATGCCCAAAAAGCTGGCATCGTCGATAACGATTGGATTGAGCTGTTCAATGCCAATGGTGCTATCACCGCTCGTGCCATCGTTAGCCAGCGGGTCAAAGAAGGCATGACCATGATGTATCACGCCCAAGAAAAACTGGTCAATATTCCCGGTTCTGAGCAAACAGGCACGCGCGGCGGTATCCATAACTCAGTCACTCGGACGATTTTGAAGCCGACCCACATGATTGGTAGCTATGCCCAGCAGTCTTATGGCTTTAACTATTATGGCACCGTTGGTTGTAACCGTGATGAGTTTGTCGTGATTCGTAAAATGTCAAAAATCGACTGGTTAGAGGACAAACCCGATAACGAATTACCACGCCCATTACCAACCACCATTGAGGATTAAAGCGTTTTCTTCTATTGAAAATCCGTCGTTTTAAAAGACATTTTTTAAGACGACATCTTTTGAAACGACATGATTGAAGAATAAAGGCTGCTTTTTCTACTAATATTTGGAGCACAGATCCATGAAAATTCGTTCGCAAGTCGGCATGGTGCTTAACCTTGATAAATGTATCGGTTGTCACACCTGCTCAGTCACCTGTAAAAACGTCTGGACCAGCCGTGAAGGTATGGAATATGCGTGGTTTAACAACGTTGAGTCAAAACCCGGTATCGGCTACCCCAAAGAGTGGGAAAACCAAACCAAATGGAAAGGCGGCTGGATACGTAATGCCAACGGCACCATCAATCCGCGCATCGGTGGTAAATTCAGAGTATTGGCCAATATCTTTGCCAACCCTGACTTGCCAGAGATTGATGATTATTACGAACCGTTTGATTTCGATTATCAGCATCTACATACCGCCCCTATCAGCAACCATCAGCCTATTGCTCGCCCGCGCTCAGCCATCACCGGCAAACGTATGCAAAAGATTGAATGGGGCCCTAACTGGGAAGAAATCCTCGGCTCAGAGTTTGAAAAACGTCGCAAAGATAAGAACTTCGACAACATTCAAGCTGAGATTTATGGCGAGTACGAAAACACCTTTATGATGTATTTGCCGCGTCTATGCGAGCATTGCTTGAACCCTACGTGCGTCGCATCATGCCCAAGTGGCGCGATTTATAAGCGTGAAGAAGATGGCATCGTCTTGATTGACCAAGAAAAATGTCGCGGCTGGCGCATGTGTATCTCAGGCTGCCCTTATAAGAAAATTTACTATAACTGGAAATCGGGGAAATCTGAAAAATGTATTTTCTGTTATCCGCGTATTGAAGCAGGCTTGCCGACAGTTTGCTCAGAAACCTGTGTTGGTCGTATCCGCTACTTGGGCGTACTGCTTTATGACGCAGACAAAATCGCCGAAGCGGCAAGCACGCCTAACGAGCAAGACCTTTATCAAGCGCAGTTGGACGTATTCTTAGACCCTAATGACCCTGCCGTTATCGCCCAAGCGTTAAAAGACGGCGTCCCGCAATCGGTGATTGATTCAGCGCAGCGCTCACCAGTTTATAAGCTGGCGATGGATTGGAAACTTGCGCTACCGCTACACCCTGAGTACCGCACGCTGCCTATGGTGTGGTATGTACCGCCGTTATCACCGATTCAAAACGCTGCTGAAGCGGGTAAAGTCGGTATGGATGGTTTGATTCCAGATGTCGACAGCTTACGTATTCCACTGCGCTATCTTGCCAATATGCTTACCGCAGGTGATGAAGAGCCAGTACGTTTGGCATTAAAACGCCTACTTGCTATGCGTAGCTACAAGCGTATGCAACTGGTTGAAAAACAAGAAGTCCAAAGTATTTTGGATGATGTTGGTTTGACCAAGCTACAAGTTGAGGAGATGTATCGCTACTTAGCTATTGCCAATTACGAAGACCGCTTTGTGATTCCAACCACCCATCGTGAAGAAGCCTTAAGTGATGCCTTTGCTGAGCGTAATGGTTGCGGCTTTACCTTTGGCGAGGGCTGTTCAGGACATTCTGACAACAGTATGTTTGGCCAACGTAAAGCCAATCGCCGCGATTTCATCGATACTGTCCAAAAGTGGGAGTCATAAGATGCAAACTACTCAATTTAATAATAATACTTCGATGCATGAACCTATTACTTCATCGATGGAGTCACCAACTATCGGTAACTCGGATTTGAAGCTACTCAAGGTCTTAAGCTTACTTATCGACTATCCAAGCAATGAGCTGTTTTTAGGCGATACGCTTGCCGATTGCACCGAGATTGTCGCCAAATCAACGCTGATTAGCCCAGAAGTACGCACGCAAATCATCGACTTGATTGAAGATTTAATCGATACCGGCTCTCTTGAGGCGCAAGCGCGTTATGACGGTCTGTTTGAGCGCGGTCGTTCTTTATCATTGTGGTTGTTTGAGCATGTACATGGCGAATCGCGCGACCGTGGTCAAGCGATGGTCGATTTGATGGGTCAGTATCAAGAAGCGGGCTTTGAGATTAGCGTCAAAGAGCTGCCTGACTATCTGCCTTTATATCTCGAGTTTTTAGCCTATCAAGCAACCATTATCGAAGACGATATTCAAATTCGTATGGATATCGCTGATGTCAGCCATATCATCGCGCTGCTTGCTGCCAGATTAGAGGATCGCGGTAGCCTGTATAAAGGCTGCTTTAATGCGCTATTGCAAATCGCTGGTAAACCGCTTGAGATTGTTGAAGAGTATCAAGAAAAAATCAGCAAAGAAAAGCGCGATGACAGCTTTGAAGCGTTAGATAAAGAATGGGAAGAAGAAGTGGTGACGTTTTTGGATGCGCAACAAGAAGAGCGCTGCCCGTCACAGACGAGTACCCAAAACCTTGCGGCAAAAGCGGGCATAAAAAACGCCGCTGCTACAAATGCGGTCGATGCCCCTGTGCACTGGGTAGACTTTAAAACCAACCAACCGGTTAAACCCTAATAAGGAGAAAGGACATGAATATCGCAGATCCTAGTGTACAGTCTTTAGCCAACCTCAATTGGCTGCAAATTTTCCTTTTTGGCGTTTATCCGTACGTAGCCTTGACCATCGCTATCATCGGTACTTGGGTGCGTTTTGATTTATCTCAGTATTCATGGAAGGCAGGTTCGACCCAGATGCTCAGAACCAAAAACATGCGCCTTGCCAGCAACCTCTTCCACGTCGGTATTATCGTGGTATTGCTCGGGCATTTATTTGGCATGTTGACGCCGCATTTTCTTTATGATCGTTTTATCAGCGCGGGTCATAAGCAGATTTTAGCGGTGGTCGTCGGTGGTATCGCGGGGGTGTTTTGTTGGTTTGGCTTAGTCATGTTGATGTGGCGACGCTTTACCGATGACCGCATCTCAAACACCTCATCGTTCTCGGACAAATTGGTACTGGTGCTGTTATTCATTCAGCTGAATTTAGGGCTGCTGTCCATCTTTACCTCAGTAAAGCATTTAGATGGCTACACCATGATGAATCTGGCAGGCTGGGCACAGGATATCACCGTTTTAAGACCTTGGCAGGCAGCAGCACGTATTGAGCAAACTGACTTGATTTATCAGCTACATATGGCGCTTGGTATCACCCTGATTGCGATATTCCCATTCACACGGCTTATTCATATTATCAGCGCACCAATCTGGTATTTCGGTCGCCGTTACCAGATTGTCAGAGAGAAACGTTCGCAATAGAAACGTTGCCAATAGAAATAGCCACAATAGCGATACAGCATTGATGTTTGGATGAAGTTACGATACTATAAGATTCATTTTTAATGAATCTTATAGAAACCACTCAATTATTAGACGGTTAAATGCTTAATCCCAGCGCTTTTTTAACAGTTTAGTGATGGTTTTCTTAATGACAGTTGTCAGATTCATAACTTGAACTTCAATCCCAAAACTTATCAATGTGAAATATCACTAAAGGATCCACCATGGCGTCACCAAAAACCCTAGAAATCGTGAAAGCAACCGTTCCTGTACTCGAAGAACATGGAACCGCGATTACTACCGTATTTTATAAAAATATGTTTAACGAACATCCTGAACTACTGGATATTTTTAATGAAACCAACCAAAAATTAGGTCGTCAGCAAACCGCACTTGCTATGACTGTTTTGGCCGCAGCCAAGCATTTGGAAAAATTGGCGACATTATTGCCGCAAGTTACCCAAATCAGCCATAAGCATCGCGCTTTGCAAATTTTGCCAGAGCACTACCCGATTGTTGGTCATCATCTATTGGGTGCGATTAAAGAAGTACTGGGTGACGCTGCGAACGATGACATCATCAATGCTTGGACAGAAGCTTATGATGAAATCGCTTCAGTATTTATCCAAATCGAACATGGCATGTACGAGCAAGAAATGTGGTCAGGTTTTGCGCCGTTTAAAATTACCGAAAAAGCAGAAGCCGCGACTGACATTGCTGCCTTTACCGTCGTTCCCGTAAATGCTGATATTGATTTAAGCAAACTCAAATTGTCTGCTGGTCAATACATCACGGTTAAAACTGACCCAAAAGACAGTAAGCATATTGCCCTCCGTCATTATTCTTTATTTTCAGCGAATAGCGATAAAGGCATTCAGTTTGCCGTCAGACGCGACAACCGCAATGAGCATAATGGCTTAGTGTCGAACTACTTACATGACCACTTAGACGTTGGCGATACGATTTTACTATCTGCCCCTGCCGGTGATTTTGAGCTTAACCAAGAGCTAGTACAACAAAACGAAATCCCATTGGTATTGGTCAGTGCCGGTGTTGGCGTCACGCCAATTTTATCAATGTTAGAGGCGCAAGTAGCGGCCAATCCACTACGCCCTATTATTTGGGTTTATGCTTGTCAGAATAAGGAACATCATGCCTTTGACAGCAAGGTTAATGAGTTGCTTGCCGCCGCTGAAAACGTAGAAAAGCATATCTTCTACTTTGAGTCAGGGCAAATTCTAGACGAAGCATGGCTTGCTACTTTACCGAAGCCTGCCGATATTTATGTTTGTGGTTCTATGATGTTTATGGAAAGCATCATCGACGGTTTAATGACCCTCGACCATGGCGTTGATAGCGTTCATTACGAACCCTTTGGTCCGAAGATGAGCCTAGAGTTGGCTTAATATTATCAGTCTAACTAAGTATTTAAGCATTGAGTAAGATAGAAAACGAGCTCAATACTTGGTTAAAGATAATATAAAGTCAATTAGCAACAGCCATAGAGCCACCTTTAAACGCTTCATCAGTGCGTAAACAATTTAAAGGCGGCTCTATTTTTTTATTTAATTTTTGACGTAAAACTTTAATCGTATTTAACGATATTTATCATCCGATTCCTTTTATCAGAACCCTTAATGGAGCAAAAGCCATGACTGTTAGTACCTACAATCCAGCCGATCATACCAGCAACCAAAACGCTCATGCCTCTACTGCTGCCCATCATATAGCAACTGGTAATGGGGATGATATTCTGCGGGTCATGCCAACCCTATCCGACTTGCAAAAACCACATTCTGATCAAGAATTTATCGAAAAAGCGATGGCGGAAGAACGCAGCAACCATAAAAACCTGATTGCCTCTAGCCGTGATGAGCTGCCTTCAGTGACGGTCAATGGTGTGATGATAGATAGAACCAATATCGCCCAAGAGCTGCAATATCATCCAGCGGAGAACAAAGAAGATGCGGTATTTTTAGCGACGCAAGCACTGGTGGTGCGTGAATTACTCAGACTGGCTGTTTTAGATGAGCCAAGTCTTGGTGAGACGGCATGGGAAAACGATGAAGAGCAAGCGATTTCTACTTTAATAGACAAAAACGTTCAAGCAACGATGCCAGATATGGCAACCTGTGAGCGCTATTATAGCCAGAATATTACTGATTTTAAGACCGATCCCATCATGACGGTACGCCATGTTTTATTAGCCTGCCCGCCGGAAGATGGCGATGAGCGCTTAAAGCTTAAAAAGACCGCGTACGAGTTTATCGAACAAATCAAAAATAACGCCAATCCTGATGCCGAGTTTATCCAATTGGCACGCCAGCATTCGGCTTGCCCTTCAAAAGAGCAAGGCGGCGAATTGGGGGTTATTAGCAAAGGACAAACCGTACCAGAATTTGAAAGTACGTTATTTAAGCTAGATAAAGGACTTGCCCCAAGCCCTATCGAGAGCCGTTACGGTTTTCATATCGTTGAGGTGCTCAATAAAGAATCTGGTATTCAGATGACTTATGAGCAAGTCAGCCCTGCTATTCACAATAAGCTGAGCCAGCAAGCCTTTCACCAAGCATTATGCGATTATTTGTTTACCTTAGCGAATGAGGCAGATATCGAAGGTATCGAGATGACGCTTGAGCAAGAGAATATCTTCCGCGGTTAAGCAATCCGCTGTCGGTCACTTAATTCTTATGTTATGAAATAGCTGTTATGGTATAAAGGTTCTTAAGATATAAGCCACCTCTTATGCTATGTGTCGTTCGATATCAATAACACAGTTCAATATTAATAAAATGAGTAGACGTTTATGATTACGGTTGCAGAGCTTATCTCTGAAATACAGCAGCGCATAGAAACTTATAATACCAACGACTATCCGCTCAATAAAAGAGCGGTCGCGTGCTACGACTTATTAGACAGCCGTAATCATATATTGGCAGAAGATATTGTCTCGCCTTTTGCGATACCAAGGCAAAATCTATCGGCGATGGATGGTTATGCGATTGCTAAAGACAGCGTGCTTGCAGCAGACAGCACGATTGATATCGTCGGTGAGTCACAAGCTGGCAGCTCTTATGATGGTGACATCACAGCAGGACAAGGGGTGCGCATTTTTACTGGTGCGGTCGTTCCTGATAGCTGTGATACGGTCATTATGCAAGAGAACACCAACTTTGCCGCCATAAAAGACAGCATTGATAAATCACAGCCTTATGCCATTACCCTCAGTCAAGACGCTAAACCTGATGACAATATCCGCAAGCAAGGCGAAGAGATTGAAACTGGCGAAGCGGTTTTATTAAAGGGTAAGCGCTTAAATCCTTCGGATATCAGCCTATTAGCGAATTTAGGTTTTGATAAAGTCGATGTTTATCAGCCTTTAACCGTTGGTGTACTGGCAACGGGTGATGAGCTCGTTGCAATTGGTAATGAGCTGACCAGCTTGGCGCAAATCTATAACTCCAACACCCCTACTTTGAAAAGCTTACTCGCTGATTTGCCCGTCACTATTCGTGATTATGGCATCATTGCTGATGATTTAGACAAAACCACCACTGCCGTAACCCAAGCGATGCAAGAGTGCGACGTCCTTATCTCTACGGCTGGCGTATCGGTTGGCGATTATGACTTTTTAACCACGGTCATTGAACAGCTTGGGCAAATTAATCATTATAAAGTGGCGATGAAACCCGGTAAACCGTTTGTGTTTGGCGAGCTAACGCAAAATCTTGCCAAGCCGGTATTATATTTTGGCTTACCCGGTAATCCGCTATCGACCGTCGTTGGCAGCTTGCAATTTGTCATTCCAGCCTTATGGCAGATGGCAGGCGCTGCGCCACAAGAGCGCCCCATGCCGCTCAGCCTAACCGCAACGCTTAAAAACGATATTAAAAAATCAGCAGGACGGATGGATTTCCAAAGGGGAATTGTATCGCAGAATGACGCTGGCGAATTTCACGTTGAGAGCTTTAGCAAGCAACAATCGCACCGTATCAAACAGCTTAGCCACGCCAATTGCTTTATTGTCTTGGCGCAAGATTCTGGCAATATAGCTGCCGGTGAAACCGTAAAAGTGCAGCCCTTCCCTTGGTTGCATAGCTGAATAACAGCTAAACAACCGCTAAATAATTGAATCATTAATAACGGTATAGTTAAAAATTTGCATGGCTAATCAACAGTATAAAGAGTTACACAGTTAATAACTCTTTATACTGTTGATTAGCCATGAATCATGAGAAACTGCTTAGGGCGTATCTTGATTTTAAAAACCATAACCAATGAGCATCTACTACTTTGGTGGTAGTTTTCAGCTCACTTATGGTGAATGGTTATTTGCTAGCAAGCTGTCATAATCGTATTTAAATGGATTTCCCACTCACAACCTGAGGCAACGCCTAAAAGTACACACTATACTTAATATTAATGGTAATCATCTATGAACCATCTTGCCCCTACCGTAGGTAATGCGCAATTGTATTCGCCTGCCGCTGCACCCGCTATTTTTGATGGTGACTCATCGAAAACTGCTATCACGTCGACGTATTCTCCGGCCACGCTCTCTCAACCATTAACCGATGGTTTCGCACGACGTCTCACCTATTTGCGTCTATCGATTACTGATTTCTGTAATTTCCGCTGTGAATATTGCCTACCAGATGGCTATCAAGGTAAACCACCACAAAATGAGCTCAGTGTTACTGAAATTGCTACCTTAGTCCGCGGCTTTGCCCAAGTCGGTACTAAAAAAGTCAGAATTACTGGCGGTGAACCCTCTATACGCCGTGACGTGGTCGACATTATTAAAACCATCAAAAACACCGAAGGCATTGAAACGGTTGCCATGACCAGTAATGGTTATAAGCTTGGCAAACATCTAGCTAACTGGCAAGCCGCTGGACTGAATCAGCTGAATATCAGTATGGACAGCTTTGATGCCGCGACATTCCATAAGATGACTGGCTTTGACATGTTGCCCCAGCTCTTGGCTGATATGGATACTTTACTGGCAACCACAGATATTAAGCTAAAGATTAACAGTATTTTAATGGCTGAAACCGCCTTTGAAAATCTAATGAATGCCATCGACTATGTCAAAGACAGAGCGGTTACTTATCGCTTTATTGAATTTATGCAGACCAGTGACAACAGCGATTTGTTTTTTGCCCAGCATGCACAGTCCGATATCATTACCAATTATTTAATTAAACACGGCTGGCAAACCCATATACGTGGCAGCAACGACGGTCCAGCGATAGAATATAGCCATCCAGATTATCAAGGGCGTATCGGTATGATTGCCCCTTATGCTGCTCATTTTTGTGATAGCTGCAATCGTTTGCGGGTAAGTAGTCAAGGCAAGGTGCATCTGTGTCTATTCGACCAAGGTAACTACGATATTCGTCAGTATCTCGAACAAGACGATGTGGCAGGGCTGGTTAATACCCTGCATAGCTTTATGCCGATTAAACCTGAGCATCATCATCTTCACGAATCAAACAGTGGCATGATGAATAACTTGTCGATGATTGGCGGTTGATTTATTAATAATAAAAACTTTTATTTTCACAGCAAGCGTATTTATTAAGGAATATCCATGAGTAAGCTGCAAGCCCCCTTTACCCCGCTTAATATCGCTATTTTAACGGTTTCTGACAGTCGTACTATTGCAGAAGATACCTCAGGGCAATATTTGGTTGACCAACTGACCGCCGCAGGGCACCAACTTGCCGATCGTCAGCTGATTATTGATGATATTTATAAAATTAGAGCCGTCATCAGTAACTGGATTGCCGACCCAAATGTGCACGCTATTATCACCACTGGTGGTACCGGTTTTTATATTAGAGACAGCATGCCAGAGGCGGTTGGCGTCTTATTTGATAAATCAGTCGATGGTTTTGGTGAAATGTTCCGCTTAATCTCAAAAGATGATATCGGTATGTCGACTATCCAATCTCGCGCCGTGGCTGGCATGGCAAATGGTACGGGTATTTTTTGCCTACCCGGTTCATCAGGTGCTTGCCGCACTGCTTGGGAAGGTATCTTACAAGAGCAGCTCGATAGCCGCACACGTCCTTGTAATTTTGTCCCGCACTTTATGCGCACCAATCCAGGTCACGATTAATTCATGCTTGAAGTTGCAGATAGCTTAATCAAAGCAGATGGATTCAATCATTTAGCAGGTATCGTAATTTTGGCAGGCGGCGCCTCCAAACGTATGGGGTCGCCAAAAGCTGAGCTTATCTTACCAACAGGTGAGCGTTTGCTTGATTATCATGTCAGACAAGCGCTTGAATTAAGTGCCGCGATGATGAGTAATATGCCTATCATGCTTGCCGATAACGGACGTGGTTTTAGCGTTAATGCAGATTTGCCTAAGAAAGAAGCGCAGTCGCCAATCTTTCATATTAGGGATTATCTTTCTGCTAACACTTTTTCTAGCAAAAATATATCTGGCAAAAATCTTTCTAATAAAGATGACAAATCGATTAAAACCGGCGGTGCGTTGGTAGCGATTGAAGCAGCACTGCAATCATTAAAGAGTTTGGCAAGGTCAAACCAATTAACAAAAGACGCAAGCTGGCAGCAATCTTGGCTGCTGGTCATTAGTTGTGATAGTTTGATTCCTATCACCGATTTATGGCAAAAACTGCAACCTTATATCACGCAAGCTGACGGTAAATCTGTCATTTGCCTGACCGATGACAGTCATTTATATCCATTGTTAGGTCTATACCGCTTGGATATGGAGCCTGATTTAAAGCGTTATATTGCCGATGAGCAGCGGCAAGTAATGAAGTTTATTAAGCCGATTGTGCAGCCTGTAGCTTTCGTGAAAAAGTGGCAGAATTTAACCAATTTCAATACGCCTAAAGATTTTGCAAGTGCTTGTTTAGCCTTAAACAACTTATAAAAAGGTTTATTTAAAGGTTTAGTTAAAGAAATTAACTTTAAGAAAAACTGGCCATTTAAGAGAAATAAAGAATGAATAGCGACAGTCAAAAAAACAGTAATCCACCAAGCAAGCAGCCAAGCAAGCAAGCAACCAATCAATCTGGCTTATCCCATTTAGACAGCGACGGTGATATTACCATGGTCGATGTAAGTGGCAAAACGGCGAGCACCAGAAAAGCACATGCAAGCGGACAAGTGGTTTTTCCTGCAGACATTTATACGCAAATCAAAGCCGCGGACGGTATGACCAAAAAAGGCAGCATCACCCAAACTGCTCATATCGCTGGCATTATGGCTGCCAAACGCACCCATGACCTGATTCCACTTTGCCATCCTCTGCCCTTAGATAAAATCAGCTTAAGCTTTGCATACGATGATGCAAAGCATAGCATTACCGTGACTGCCACGGTTAAAGTTACTCATAAAACTGGGGTGGAAATGGAAGCATTAACCGCTGTTAGCGTCGCCTGCTTAACCATTTATGATATGACCAAAGCCATCTCGCATGACATTGTGATTGATAATATCCATCTCATGAAAAAAACCGGCGGTAAGTCCGACTATCAACATGCTTAAATTGGCTTTATGAATACCATCTACAAAAAGCTTAGTAATGAATAAATAATGGAGATTTCTATGAGCACTTTAGTAGAAAGCAATACAAATTCAGAGATAGATGCCTTGATGAATATTAACGTCTTATATTTTGCCAGCTTAGCCGATGAAGCCAATTGTCATGAAGAAAAAATCAAGGTGCCACAGTCGACTTCACTAACAGAGCTATATGAGCAGCTGCGCCAAAAGCATCGCTTTAGTCGCCCGCAGTCAGAGCTGCGCGTGGCGGTAAATGATTATTTTGCCAAGTGGACGGATGAGATTTATGACGGCGATAGCGTGGTTTTTATCACCCCAGTGGCTGGTGGTTAATTTAAAATAGCTTTTTATTAACCTATTCCTTTATCAACCCACTTCCTTATAAGCAGCGTTACTTTTCGCGATGCTTCAAAGTTAAAAACCTCGTTATACAATATTGTTAAATAATAGGCAGAAAAAATGACAGACAATGTACATGGGCAGTCGATGAGCATCAAGCGTAGCATCGATGAGGCGTATCTCATCGCTGAACGTGATGGTTTTGCACTTTTAGATACCGATATTGATGAAAGTCGGCTTAAAAGCACCCTTGATGATGACAGCTGCGGCGCGTTTGTATGCTTTGAGGGCCGCGTTCGCAATCATAATAATGCCAGTAGCGTCAATCGTTTGACCTATTATGGTTATGAAGACCTTGCCATCAATCAAGGTCGCGCCATTATTAAAGAAGCCAAAAAGCGCTTTGAGATTACCCATGCGATTGCTATCCATCGTATCGGCGCGCTAGAGATTGGTGATGTCGCCGTTTGGGTTGGCGTCGTCTCAGCGCATCGCTACCCTGCTTTTGATGCTTGCCGCTGGATATTGGATACCATCAAAGCCGATATTCCAGTTTGGAAGCAAGAATATTACCAAGATGACTCTTCAAAATGGCTTAGCAATAACGGTTAAAAATGCGCTTCAAATAACTGCTCAAGGCGATAGCTAACCTTTAGCAATAACAGTGAGCAATAATGGCGAGCAATAATAGGAAGGTTCCATAATAATGACTAAAATAATAACCTCAGCTTGCTTAGCATTAATGCTAACTGCTTGTAGCAAAGAGCAAACCACTCAGCCTATCCAATCAGATGTCGACGACACCACTGAGCAGAATCAAACGCTGCGTATCGCTGCTGCTGCCAACTTATCTGATGTATTGCCTGAGATTATAGCCGCTTATAAAACGGATAAAAACTTGCCTGCACAAGAGATTGAGGTGACCTATGCCTCTTCAGGTAAGCTATATGCGCAAATTATCTCTGGCGCACCTTACGATATATTTTTATCTGCCAATCAAGAATTTCCTGCCAAACTTGCCAAAGAAAAATTAGATAACGCAAAATCTGCTGACAAAACAACTTATCAGCCGTTTACCTATACCCAAGGCCAACTGGCACTGTATAGCACGACTAAATCTCTACAAGGACTCAACCCTACTGCCTTAAATGAGTTATTGACGATGGGTTCTGATAGTAAAATCACCATTGCCAATCCAGAACTTGCCCCTTATGGCCAGTCAGCACAAGCGTATCTACAAGCGCAAAATATCTTTGACACGCTCACTGAGCAAAATCGTATTATACAAGCTGAAAATATCGGGCAAGCGTTTCAATATGCGCATACTGGCAATGTCGATTATGGCTTTGTCGCCCAATCACAGCTGACGGCGATTAAAGCCACGCCTGAGCAGTTTTATACATTAGCACCAGAGTCTTATCCAACTATTTTGCAAGATGGAATAGTGCTTAGTGATGCTACTGCTGCGACAGATTTTTCCAACTATCTGCGCGCGCCTGCTGGACAGCAGTATTTTTCTAAAGCCGGCTATCTTGTGGTTGACCGATAAGGCTTTGTGGATTGACGGATTGACGGATTGACGGATTGATTAATAAATTAAATACATGCGTTTATTGATACACTTGCAAATAAAGTGATTAAGTAGACGGTTAGGATAAATGAAACGGTTAGCATGGACTAAGCCAGTTGATAAGTGACGCTATGATTGCTCAATCTCTGATAGTAGACATGCTAAGCCCCGTTTGGGTAAGTATCAAGCTTGCTGCTATCACCACCTTATGCTTACTGGTGTTCGCTACTCCTGTGGCCTATTGGCTTGCCAAACCCAGCCGTGGGCAAACGGTATCTCGTCTTAAAGTTCTACTGATGGGCATCATTGCCATGCCGCTGGTCTTACCGCCTACCGTGATTGGTTTTTATTTATTATTACTGCTAAGCCCCAGCGTTGGTATTGGTAAATGGCTTATCGAGCACAACATCAGCCCCTTGGTTTTTACCTTTGAAGGACTGGTTATCGGCTCTATTATTTACTCCTTACCCTTCTATATTCAGCCCGTTTACGCCCAGTTTTTACGTATTCCAGCAAGCGTGATGGAAGTGGCGCATTTATTAGAACCCAGCCGTCTTAGACGTTTTATAAGAGTCGCCCTACCACAGGCGCGTATTGGTATTATTTTGGGCAGTTTAATCAGCTTTGCTCATACGATTGGCGAGTTTGGCGTCGTGCTTATGATAGGCGGCAGCATTTCAGGTGAGACAAAGGTTGTCTCTATTGCTATCTACGAGCAAGTAGAAGCGCTAAATTATGAGGCGGCGCACATGATGTCGGGGATTCTTATCATTATGGGTATTATTATGGTGGCGCTGATTGCTAGTGTCAGCCGGCTCAATCAACGTCCATAACCATTTAATTAATCAATTAACTCAACTCATCAATTAATAACGAATCAAATTTCTCATGTCAAAAATCAAACTTCTGGATTACTGGTCTTTTTCGCCAAATCCAACTCGGTTGCATAAGCAAATAAAGCCGGTGCACCGCCAGTATGCCAAAATAAAACACTATCGGTTTCTTTGATTTTCCCCGTACGAATCATATCTATGAGCCCGCCCATCGCGCGACCGGTATAAACAGGATCTACCAATATTCCCTCCGTTTGGGCAGTCATGGCAATCGCTTCATTTTCTAATGCACCCACCACGCCATAACCTTCACCAACATAATCTGAGTTAAGAATCAAATCTGACGCGGTAAATTCACAATCTGCGCCGATTAATTTTGCCGTGCTATTGGCAAGCGCCAGTGTATATTGATCAAAAGAGACTTTATCGGTTTCGCCTTTATCAATATTGATGGCCACGATTTGATAAGGTGAGTTAAAGATTTTGTTACCAAGCATCAAACCTGCCTGCGTGCCGCCAGAGCTCGACGCAAACACGATATGCGTCAAGGAGATGCCTATGCTTTGACGCTGCAACTCTAGCTCTTTAAACGCTTCTACAAAGGCTAACGCACCTTGCTCACTTGAGCCACCGTACGGCACCACATAAACTTTTTTGCCTTGGCTGGTTAATTGCTCAACGATGCGAGGAATATCTTCACCTTTACGATTGGCGCCCGCCCAGTGAATATGACAACCGAATAGCTTATCTAGCAACAGATTGCCACTTGCCAGCGCCGGCTCTTCGCCGCCCAAGACTAAATGACATTCCAGCCCTAAGCTTGCCGCCGCCGCTGCTGTCTGACGACAATGGTTTGACTGTATCGCGCCTGCGGTGATAATCGTATCAGCACCTTTGGCAAGCGCATCACCAAGGATAAATTCAAGCTTGCGGGTTTTGTTGCCACCCAATGCCAGTCCCGTATTGTCATCTCTTTTCATATAAATTTTGGGACCGCCCAAGGCGTTACTTAATCGTTTCAGCTCAATTAGCGGGGTTGGGAAGAAACCTAACGGCTCTCTAGGTAGGTGGTTATAGTCCATATTTTATTTTATCCCTATTATATTATTTATCTAAAATTTGCATATTGGCACAGCCACAAAAGCAGAGTGAGCTGTGCTGTCTGCTACCTTAAAGCCAGTATAAAACTTAACATGGAAAACAGGCGATATTTCTTATTCGATTAATCATCAACAATGAATAGGATTAACAAAATAATGAGTGGGCTTTTAATGAAAAGTATATAAAAAACCATCAGACACAAAAAAACCTCAAGCAAACTAATACTTGAGGTTGAAACTTTTGTATTAAAACTAAGTTTTAAATATGGCGCAGCGGACGGGACTCGAACCCGCGACCCCCGGCGTGACAGGCTAGACACAACAAACTATCTTAAACACCCTTAATATATATTAACACCCAAAGCCTTACTAGCAAAAGGTTTAGTCTAAAATATAGCAATGACCTTTAGCGTCTATTAAAGCCTTTTACCGAGTATACATAATCATTTTTGGTCGCATTAATGTATTATTTTTAATACAGAACTATAAAATTAATGTATTAAAAATAATACTACCCTTTTTTAAGAAGTTGAAACTACCTTCTTATTATCAATCATCTTTACTGTCAATCATAATTACTAATCCATCTTATAAAGCGATAAATCACACCTAGTAACTAAGTGTTGTGGTCGATTAATTTAGGATCTCTGATATTACAAATTTATCGATGATATTCATCTACTGTGGCTTATGAGATATCTACTATTTTTAAGTTTATATAGGCGACTCACTTAATATGGGTTTGACAATATGGAAATCAATCCAACCGAATTAAGTATTCAAAGGCCTTCAAGTATCTAAAGGCCTTTTCTATTTGAGGTAAATTATTGATTACAACTCTATTGCGAGACGTTAGCAAGTGAGTATCAAAGTAATTATTGCTGAAAAACATGAATCACTATTCTCAAGCTGGTGGCGTACCTTCGGCGTTGGATACGACAGTATCGATCTGGATTAACGCATTCATAGGAATAGCGGCGACGCCAATCACAGTTCTTGCTGGCAGATCACTACTAAAGTAGGTCTTGTAGACATTGTTTACTGCATCGACATCTGTAATGTCTTTGAGTTGGATGGTCATTTTTACCACATCATCCATGACATGGTCGATACTTTCTACAATGGCTTTAACATTTTCTAAGCACTGCTTGGTCTGCGCTTTGATATCACCATCGATTAGTTTGCCCGTTTCAGGATTGATAGGTAATTGACCTGAGAGGTGATTGTAATGAGAGAAGGCTACCGTTTGTGTTGATAATGGGTTTTTAGGCGCTTTATCCGTATTGTTAGCTTCAATAGTGATGCCATGTTTATCTTCAACAGCTTGTGGCGGCGTGCCATTTCCATGAGACACGATAGCATCAATCTGTACCAAAGCATCCAACTGTAAATCTGATGCTATAACCATCGTCAGTGCTGGTAAATAGGCAGCGCTTCCATCACTGATTGACTCTGGAAAGAATTCTTTATAAACATCATTTACCACGTCCACATCAGCAATATTCTTTAAAAAGATATTTACTTTGACAATTTCATGGAGAGGAACGTCGATACTTTCTAAAATCGCTTTGATATTTTGTAGGCATTGCTGCGTCTGCTCTTTGATACCACCAGCGACCAGCTCACCAGTTTCAATATCTACAGGCAGTTGCGCTGAGATATTGTTGTAATGAGAAAAAGCGATCGTATGCGGCGATACTGAATCCTTGTGTACTTTTTCATTGTTTTTTGGCACTTTTACCAGCTCAACGGGTGCTTGCGGATAAGTACCTTCACCGTTTGAGATTACAGCGTCCATTTGTACTAGAGCATTTTCCATGGGTAGTGCTGCTACTGCTATGACCGTCCGTGTCGGCAGATAGCCTTGAAAAAATGCGGGATAAATTGTATCTATATCTTTAATATCTTCGATGTTTTTTAAAAATATATTAATTTTGATTACATCATTCATGTCATGATCGATGCTTTCTACAATGGTTTTGATGTTTTTTAAGCACTGCGCGGCTTGTACTTTTATATCGTTCGCGACCAAATCACCAGTGGTAATATTGACAGGTAATTGCGCTGAGATATAATTGTAATGTGAAAAAGCAACAGTTTGGGTAGATAGTAAGTTTTGTGGGGCAATGTCCGTGTTTCTTGATACTTTTATGATAGTGTCATTAATAGCATGATTAATAGTGTCGTTCATATCGGTATTCCCTATTTGATATGTGTTTTTATATAAGTCTCAGTTTGATGAAGTTTTATCGTGTTCTATAAAAAGCTAGTTGTGGAACAAGACGAGAAAATTAAACTCAAAAAGCCGCAAGAAATCTGTGCGGCTTTTTAGATTTATCATGATAACTGGGTTGCAGCACTAGTAGAGACTAGCTAGTGAAGATCAGCTAGTAGCGATTAGCCAGCAGCCAATACCCCACCAATGATAGCAACCACGCCGCCTAATGCACGAGTAATACGGTTATCGGCTTTGAGCATCGCTGTGCCTAGACCGCGACCAACAAAGGTAATGGCTAAAGTTGCGACAACGAAGCCGGCCATATAAAGCAGTAAGCTTGAACCTTGGGTCATCTCAGTTCCGTGAGCATAACCGTGGGCGACCATAAACAGCGCAACCAAAGTGCCGCCAACAGCCGTCGGCAGTTTTGCGAGCGTCGCGATTAGTACACCGACTAGCAATACTGACATAGCGATACCTGTCTCTATTCCAGCCAAACTGACACCAGCCCAAGCAAGACCTGCGCCCGCTATCATGCCGCCGACGACGAATAAAGGCGTGCCACGTTTCATCGTGGTGTTTTGGCGAATACTCCAAAAACCAATCGCACCCATGGCTAATAAGTGGTCAAGACCCATCATTGGATGCAGTAAACCGCTCAGAAAACCATTGCTCACGTGCTCGCCATGGCCAGGGTGGGCAATGGCTAAAGTGGCCGTCAGCATCAGCCCGATGGTCATTAATAGCTTCGCCACTGGCAACTTAGTCATTTTATTCATGGTGTTCTCCCTCTGTTCTTTTTGTTTATTGTTAACTGGTATATAACTGTTATTTATATCTTACTTGTACTATAAAGGCGTATCAGCACTGGCAGTAAAGCACTGATAACAAGGCACTGATAATTAAGCATCAGCCCTTAGCTTGCCAGGACGACGCTCAGGTAACATGCCCTGCTTTAAAATAAAGCTAATGATTTCTTCTACGCCCACACCGTCATACAAGTTGGTGAATATAAAAGGACGCTCGCCGCGCATTTTTTTCGAGTCACGTTCCATCACATCTAGGGAGGCATGTACATATTCAGCGATGTCAATTTTATTGATAATTAGCAAGTCTGATTTGGTGATACCTGGGCCGCCTTTACGAGGGATTTTGTCACCAGCAGCGACGTCGATGACGTATAGGGTTAAATCAGAAAGCTCTGGGCTAAAGGTCGCCGCTAGGTTATCGCCGCCAGATTCTACTAACACCAGCTCTAGATTAGGATGACGCGTTTGCAAATCATCGATTGCGGCCAGATTCATAGAAGCATCTTCTCGGATAGCAGTGTGCGGACAACCGCCCGTTTCCACACCAAGAATACGATCAGCAGGCAAGGCGTCGTGCTTAAGTAAAAAATCAGCATCTTCACGGGTGTAGATATCATTGGTGACCACGGCAATGTCGTAGTGATCTTTTAAAGCGCTACATAACTGGCGCAACAAGGCCGTTTTTCCAGAACCAACGGGCCCACCGACACCTATTCTTAAACAATGTTTCATGGCTATCTTTCCTTATATATTAGTAAAAGCTGTTATAAAATCGAAGCTGTTATAAAATTAAAGCGATCGTAAAATAGAAACGGTTGCAAAATAAAAATGATTAGCTTCTGAATAATCTTGAATATTGGGTTTCGTGTTGAGCACTACCGAGTGCTAACCCCGGTAAAATCGGACCTAACTGCTCATCAGTTAATGCCAGCGCAGTATCAACGGCAGCGACCAGTTGCGGGCGCAATTGCTCGTTCAAACGTTGCGCAGCGGTATGACCTAATGGCATCGCTTTACATGCGACCGCCAGTTGGTTTTCCAGCCAGCCCCAAGCAAAGCCGAGTAGACTTTGGCGTATAGGCACTTGGCGTTGATGAGCGGTCCAAGCAAAAACGGTCACATAACCAGGCTCTTCTGGTAGCTTGGCATGACCTAACGCTGTCTGCGGCTGCAACTCTAAACTGTTGAGCAAACGCATCAATGCTTGGCCCAAACGTGTGTCTTCATCGCTGAGCTCAGCGGTCTCGCGATTGGCATGTATCCAGTCATTCCAAAAAGCAAGCCCTTCACTGTCAGCATGCTCCCAGCAGGTTTGCAAACGTGCCAATACCGGTAATTCGCAGCGCGACATACCATCGTCAAGTACGCCCTCTAACCACTCACCAAGCTCAGCCTCATTACATACCCAGCCTAGCTCAAATGCACTCTCTAGGCCTTGCGACCAAGCGAATGCACCGATTGGCAATGCAGGGCTAATCAGTTGCATCAGTCCCAGCAGCGCCAAATCGCTGGTTGCCTTTGGCTGTGCGTCAGTGTGCATGGTTATGGTCGTCATTATGGGAATGTCCATGGGCATGATTGTGTTTGTGAGAATGCTCATCTGCATGTTCATGTGCATGAGAGTGTTCACGGCCAGCTTGCGCATAAGCACCAGATTCGGGATCGAATGGCGCTTGGTGATGACTCAAGGTTGCGCCCAACAGAACCGCCAACTCTTCTAATACATGATCTGGCGGGAACCGCACCCAATGACGCCCATCTTTATCACTCCCAAGGGCGAGCGATACATGACGATTACCTAAGTGATAACCAAGTCGTCCCAATGCTAAACCGCCCTTAACATAAGCGGTAGTGACTGGCTCATCAGCGGCACATACTTGGATGATCTCGCCGCTGCTCGCTTGTAATAAATCACCATGACGCAGTACCGGACCACGATCAAGGAACAAGCCAACATCGAGGCCGCTATCTGTCACCGCTTTTAGACGGCCACGTATGCGTAGCTCATAAGGTAAAGTCAGGGTGTCGTGTACATCGACCTGAGTGCTGCCGTCGATTCTTTTTATTAATTCAAGCATATTGATATCCTTGCAAACGCTTTAAAACAAATGATAACGTTGGGCTAATGGCAATTCAGACGATGGCTCACAAGTTAATAACACGCCATCTGCACGAACTTCATAAGTTTGTGGATCTACTGTCAGCTCTGGGCAGGCATCATTGAGCTTCATATCATTCTTACGCATTTGACGGACGTTTTTACACGCCACCAGCCTGCTCTTTAGACCAAGTCTTTCTTCTAATCCGGTATTCATTGCTGCTTGACTAACAAAAGTGATTCGAGTTGCGGCGGCAGCACGACCAAGCGCACCAAACATACGGCGATAATGTACGGGTTGCGGCGTAGAAATAGCGGCATTGGGATCGCCCATTGCAGCGCCCGCTATCATGCCACCTTTGATAATAATTGATGGCTTAACCCCAAAGAAGGCTGGCTTCCACAACACCAAATCCGCCAGTTTATCAATTTCGACAGAGCCAACTTCATGACCAACACCGTGAGTGATGGCTGGATTAATAGTGTATTTGGCAATGTAGCGCTTCACGCGGAAGTTATCCGTACCGCGTTCTTCATCTTCTGGTAACAGACCACGTTGCAGGCGCATTTTGTGCGCAGTTTGCCAAGTACGACATACAACTTCACCGATACGACCCATCGCTTGCGAGTCAGACGAAATCATCGAAATCACACCCATATCATGGAGGATGTCTTCGGCAGCAATAGTCTCGCGGCGAATACGCGAATCGGCAAAGGCAACGTCTTCTGGAATACTTGGGTCTAAATTATGGCACTCCATCAACATATCGAGATGCTCATCGACGGTATTAATCGTATAAGGACGTGTCGGATTAGTAGACGATGGCAATACGTTGGGCAAACTACAAGCGACGATAATATCAGGCGCATGACCACCACCAGCACCTTCAGTGTGGTAAGTATGAATACAGCGATCTTTGAATGCTGCTATCGTGTCTTCTACAAAACCAGACTCATTTAAGCTATCGGCATGAATAGCAATCTGTATATCGTAGCGGTCTGCCACATCTAGTGCATTACTGATAGAAGCTGGGGTCGCGCCCCAATCTTCATGGATTTTTAGACTCATCGCCCCAGCTTCTACTTGTTGTATCAGCGCTTCAGGAGTACTGGCACTACCTTTACCAAGAAAACCAATATTAATGGGCAAGTCATCTACGGCTTGCATCATTTTGCCTAAATGCCAAGGGCCGGGGGTATGGGTAGTTGCGATTGAGCCAGTCGCTGGCCCCGTACCACCACCAATCATAGTCGTTAGGCCACTCATTAATGCTTCGTCAACCTGCTGCGGACAAATATAATGCACATGCGTATCAACACCACCCGCCGTCAGAATCTGACCTTCACCCGCTATAATTTCGGTACCGGGGCCAATGACGATATCGACATCAGGTTGGGTATCAGGGTTACCGGCTTTTCCGATAGCAGCGATGCGGCCATTTTTTAGACCCACATCGGCTTTCACGATACCCCACCAGTCGATAATGACAGCATTGGTAATGACGGTATCCATCACGGTATCGTCGCAGCGCTGACTTTGACCCATACCATCACGAATCACCTTGCCACCACCGAACATGACCTCTTCACCATAATGCGTGTAGTCTTTTTCTATCTCGATCCACAGCTCAGTATCGCCTAAACGAATTCTATCGCCGGTCGTTGGACCATACATATCTGCATAAGCTTGGCGAGTAATTTTCATGAGTTCGCTCCTGAGTCTGAGTTTTGGTTCTGACCCTGATCTAAGGGACCCATTACCTCACCACGGAAACCATAAATATGGCGTAAGCCTGAAAAAGGAATCAAGGGGACATCACGGTGTTGACCCGGCTCAAAACGTATCGCCATACCTGCCGCAATCGCTAAGCGGTGCCCATAAGCTTTTTTACGGTCAAAGTCTAAGGCCGCGTTGGTCTCGGCAAAGTGATAGTGAGAGCCAACTTGGATAGGACGGTCACCCGTGTTTGCGACGTTGATAGTGATAGGTTCACGATCGACACATAACTCAATGTCATCGCTCTTTAGCTGATATTCACCAGGAATCATAGCAAGTCTCCTCAGACAATAGGGTTATGAACGGTCACAAGCTTCGTGCCGTCGGGAAAGGTTGCCTCAACTTGTAGGCTTTCAATCATCTCAGCGATGCCATCCATTACGTCATCTCGGGTAAGGATTTCGCGTCCCGCACTCATCATCTCTGCCACAGTACGGCCTTCACGTGCGCCTTCCATAATGGCGCAACTGATCAGCGCTATTGATTCAGGATAATTCAGTTTTAGGCCTTTAGCTTTGCGGCGCTCAGCAAGCAGTCCTGCAGTAAACAATAGCAACTTATCTTTATCTCTTGGCGTTAATTCCATCGCTGACTCCTTCTTATATTATGGTTATCGTTTTATGGAAAGCCTATGCTATTAGAAGGCTTATGTTATTAGTTGTTAAGTATCAATAAATAGACAGATAAAAGCGTTTGTCAGCGCCTAAGCAAAAGCTTGAGCAGCAGTCGTTAAGTCAACCAAATTCGTGGGGAAATAGCTTTGTGTCCGGTCAATCGCGGACGTAGCACTTCTCGCGCTTGCTGAAATATATTCCAAGCTTCGTTACGCTCTATGCCTAAATAGCGTAACAGCAATACGCCGCGACGATAGGTAACTGCCCAGTGATTGGCAGCTGGAATATGCTCACGTAGTGCAGTGATGGCCTCTAGCGGATCGTCCAATCCAACCGCCCATAATGTCGCATGGACGGTGGCACCGCCCTGGCCCCACATGCCAGAAAATCTTGGATGATCTGGGTCTATACATTGGCGTTCTATCCATAACGGGCGACCATTACGGGTGAGATGAAAGCGCTGTTCGAGACGGCCACTGACGAAAGGTAGCTTACTGGCAGGACGGCCAAGACCGAGAATCTCCCACCCCAAGCATTTGGCGTTGTCTTCTAAATCAATGATGATTGTCTGCTCGCCGCGAGAGCCGTTAAAAGCGAGCGTTTCCTGCGGCAGCCATTCTAAAGTAGCGTCATTAGCGATTTTTAGGTGGGTATGCTGGTTCCAAGCAACGCCATTACTGTCGGCTTTATAAAGCTTATTGGCAGCAGGCGTCGTTAGCAAAGTATGGGCGTTTGCCGACACAGTGACATCTATATTGAGTGCATCGCCACTGGCAATACCACCAGGCGGATGCAGCAGATAGACGTGACAGCAACCATCGCGGCCTTCAGGATAGAACGGTCTTTGCACACGCAAGGGACCATAATGGCGGGCTATATTCATGCGGGTAATGCTAGTCTCAGATTCAGTGTGAGCACCAAATCCTAAGGTCAAAAATGCCGCCCAATGACGGTTGGCATCAAATTGGTGTCCTGAGTCTGTAGCAGGCTGTTGTACTGTAGATTTATGAGATAAAGTCGTCATTCCGTCGAACACCTTTTTATAGGCCCAGCGCGACACATATCGCTGAATCGTTAGCCAATCATCCTGAAAGGCAGGGTATTAGCTTACAGATAGCAAAATGAGCAAAATATTCACGTGCGCGGGTGAGGTCAGGTTGACAATACTGGCTTATTAGCCGTCAATGAGTGTCAATATTATGTGGGCATTAACTGCCTAGAAGCTGTGATACGAATACTGCTGATAAATTACTGTAGAAAATCAGGGTAGAAGACTCTGCCCTTGGTATGTGTAAAAGTTGTATTGCTTTAAATATTGAATACTAAAAAGTACCTATAGGAAAACAACCATACTATTTATCTCTTATAAACTAAAATTATATGACTGTCAAACTATTTACTTCCTTATCCAGAGAAAGATAGCGTTAATTACGGTTAAGCTACACAGCCTGTCTTGCAGAAATAAAACATAATAAATAATCAGAGGAAGGCTTACTGTACAGTGGTTAGAGCGGTTCTTTTACTTGCAACAATTGTATATAAGATGGCGCTTTTTATGTGCAGATTCTCTAAATTAAGTTAATGTGAGACTATCATTACATCATCTCCCTATTGCTATGGTTAAAACTTGGCCATCGCTTGCAAAAAGGCAGATACGAACCTCAGCCAAATAAAAACCTTCATTAATAAAGGTTTTATAGAAAAAATGATTCTGCTCTCATTATAAAACCTATATAAACACCAAGCCATCTTCAGTTTGATGCACTTTAATATCGACATCATACACGTCGCTTAATTGTGGACGTGTCATCACCTCACTAGGCGTTCCTTGTGCAACAATTTGTCCACTATTTAACAATACCACCTCATCAGTATAGCGATGTGCATGGGTCAAATCATGGAGGACAACCAAGATACTTTTGTGCTGCTGTTGCACCAAATTATGCAAGTAATGAAGCAAAAAACGCTGATGGCGAATATCAAGATGATTGGTCGGCTCATCGAACATCATAATATCGGTGTCTTGCATCAGCGCCCGTACGATAGCCAAGCGCTGTTTTTCACCGCCTGATAAGGTTTGCACGCGAGCACTGACCAAACTTAATAACTCAAAATCCTGTAGTAAACGTTGCGCGCGCTCAACATGATTACTATTTGGGCGCTGATACCATGCAAGATTAGGTGAAACGCCCAATAGCGCATAATCCAGTACCGTTAACGGCAGCTCAAAACGCTCATGTTGTCCAACCCAAGCGATATGGCCATCATTCATGACCTCGTTGATCGGCTGACCGTAAATCGTAATGTGGCCATCTGTTTCAAGCGCGGTTCCTGTGTGTTGACCCAAAACCGTATGCAGCAACGTGCTTTTACCTGCGCCGTTTGGTCCGATAAAGGCGACCAGCTTTTGGCTTGGCACTGTTAGCTTGTCTATCTTTAACAATGTTTTATGACCGTGCGAGATATGAATATCTTGCATCGACAACAGCTCGCCTGCATTACTACTCTTGATATTACTACTCTTGATATTACTACTCTTGATATTACTACTCTTGATATTACTACTCTTGATATTACTACTATCTATATTGCTTTCTCGATTTGCTAGCGAGGTCTTTGATGTAGCCGTAAAAAATGAATGAAACATAAGCACTCTCTTTGATTAACGGCGGCTACTACGCACAAACAGCCAAATAAAGAATGGACCGCCAAGTAACGCTAAAACAATGCCAACGGGAACATCCACTGGATAAGCGACATGTCGCCCCGCGCCATCAATTACGAGTAATAATATCGCCCCAAGCCAGCCAGACCAAATCATGAGGCGCATACGTCCGCCACCAAACAGAATAGCCAGCAGGTTTGGCACCATCATGCCAATAAAACCGATGACGCCTGCTAAAGACACCGCTGCCCCTGTCAGTAATGCCGAGGCAATCACGACCAAACAACGAACCACACCCACCTTGATACCCAAAGATTTTGCGGCTGCCTCACCTAACATCAACCCATCTAACTGCCGACCTAACGGTAATAAAATAGCCAGCCCTAAAATCATAGAGACAATCGAATAACGCAGCGGTACAAAGCCCGCTTCCGCCATACTACCTGACAGCCAAATGGTCGCCGAGCGTAGCACCATGTCATCAGACATAAATAAAATCAGGCTGACCACCGCCGCACAAAAAGCGCTGATGACAAATCCCAATATCAGCAAGCCCATCTGTCCACCACCCAAAAACCGATGACAAGCGAGAATAAACAAGCACACCAATACGCTTCCAGTAAACGCTGCAAGCGGTATCCCAATGCCACCAAATCCCAATGCCAGAACCAAAACAACACCAAGCGCTGCGCCACCTGATGTACCGATTAAACTTGGATCCGCTAAAGGATTTTCAAATAAAGCCTGTAATGCTGCACCACTAACTGACAACGCCATGCCAACCAACAATGCCGTCACTACGCGCGGATAGCGTAGCTGCCAGATAGTATCGTCAAGATGGCTAGGGCTTGACCATTCGCCAAAGCCAATACCAAGCGCCAACCAAATTAGCAGCACAGATGCGACAGTAGCGGCAACATAATAGATGCTATGTCTGTATTTTCCAGTTTGTATAGGGATAGAAGCGGAAATCGTATTTGCCATGTGAGATATCGTTTTATTGAATATAAAAGAGATTATGCTATATATTGCTTAAGCTATTTTGCTACAGCGTTCAGCTTTTTTAAGACTTGCGGTGAATTCAGGCCATAACGTAAAAAGTCATCTGCTGGCCAAAAGTGGACGCCACCATTTTTACCAGCGGCACTTGCCGCAATCTCTTGACGTTTGCTAAATTTACTGACCCCGCCAACCACTTCCTGATTATGATCAGCAATAATAATCACATCGGGCTTGGCGGCCAGCCAGCCTTCACGTGACATGGGTTTTAGCCCTGATACGTTTGCCGCATTGATTCCACCAGCACGACGAATCAACTCATCGCCTACCGTGCCCTTACCTGCAACGATACGACCATCGTAACTTAATAAATAGCGCTTACCGGTTTTTGCCATTGGGCTCATCCCTGCATTCCAACGCTTAGCAAGCTGTGACCCTTCAGATTTTTTATCAACATAACTGCCGATAGTTTTGATACTATTGGCAAAGGTGCTTACCTCTTCTTTGGGCGCGACATTGACGGCTTTAACTTTTAAGCCGTTTAAGCGCTGATAAATACTCGCAGGCTGCACCATATAACTACCAAGCACCAAGTCTGGCTTGACCGCCAACACTGATTCGGCGGTAATATTACGGTGCATACCCACGGCTGGCACGCTCTTTAACGCTGGATTATGATTGGTCGCATCTTTACCAACCAACTTATTGGTCGCTCCTAGTGCCACCACGACGTCTGCAACATCGGGACTCATCGCGACAATACGATCATAAGCTTGGGCAGAAAGTGAGGGCGCGGCAAATGCGCCAATAATGGCAGCAGTGCTGATAGCACGACTCATCAATTTTTTATTTATCACTAAGTGAGTTATTACTGTGTTTGATAATGCAGAAGACATAAGCATTCCTAATTTGCTAACGTAAAAAATGATACTATTAACAGAACCATTAACGTGTATTAAGCATCCCAAATAACTCACACAACAGCTATGATTTATCCGTTATGTGAGTGTCAATATCGCAAAATTTGCTGATTTTTTATGACGGGTTTACACGCTCTCTTCTTCAGCCATAACCACTGGTGATAAGGCTTCTGCATATGGATGCGCTTCGATGACCGTCGAGACAATTTGCTGCCAGGCTTCAAGCTCGGGCGTGCCTTCAATTCGCTGACCGAACACACTAAAGATACTGATGCCGTGACCATCAAAACCTTCGATACAAGTCACGATGCCGTCTTTGGTTGGGCGCTTAACGCTCCATACTTGCTCCAATGCTTTATCTTTTAAATGCAGCGTAAAGTCATTATGGTCTTTATCTAAAATATTAAACCAATCGCCCATGCGCTTGAGTGTCTGCACCGTGCCAGTCTGAATCTGCACCAGACCACTATTACCGACAAATATCATAATCGGGCATTTGGCATCACGCGCTTGCTCAAATACCGCTTCGACCGCGCTAATATCAAGCTGCTGCGTCATCTGCTCTGGTGCTTGGCGGTAGCTACTAGCACGATCAATATCGAGATTTTTTAATAATGAGTGGAATTGATGCACGTCTGTCATTGCCTGCCAGCTTTGTTGTAACTGCGTACGCTCCTCTTCACTTAATGCCTTGTAACGCCAGTCATTAAGTGGCTCTTGTACCTCTAACGTCAGCGTCTCATTATTCACCGTTTGCTGCTGCTCCTGAATCATCGCTTGCCAGCGCGCAATAGTCTCAGCGCTTAACTCTCGTAGATACACTTTATCGATAGCAGCACCTTGGGCGTTATAAAATTGAATACTATAAGAGGGCTTATCGGCGCGACTGGTATCCGTTACCGCCAGCATATGCTGCCATTGCCACATAAAAAATCGCAAATCTAGACCACCCACATTGAGTGCCAATCCCATCTTTTCGCCAAGCTTAAGATTATGATATGGCGCGGTTTTTTCATGCACTGCCAACTCGTTTCTGACAATGCTTTCCATGTCACCAAAGTTCTCAAATTGCTTTAATACAGCTTTGCACTGATCACCCATATACTGGCTATAAGGCGAAGCTAACATCAGTTCAAACTCGCTGATACCTAATGCAGCCGCTCCTTCTGTGGGAAATAGCATCGGCGTTTTTGCTTTTAATACTTGGTACTGTTGCCACAGCTCAGTATTTTTTTTGGTTAACGATAACGGTTGACTCATGATGGTCTCCATAAAATAGTTGATGATAAAAAAACCAATCACCTTGGCGTTGTCAGCTTAAATATGAATGTATTAAGAGTAGCAGGGATAAAGTATATGACAGACGTTTGAAAAATTAGTGCTTGTCAAAACGTGATCAAGAGACTGCTTTTTCATAACGTATTAGTCATCACGTCTTTTTCATCATTACCGTTTATTATTCCTGCTAGGCGATGTTGAACGGAAATTATTATGGCAACATTTTTTCACTTTGTAAATAGTAATAATTATCATTTGCATGTTGATAATTATTATCTTTTGAAATATGATGTCTAAGCTTTGTTACTGACGATAGTGAATCAAGTAACAAAGTCTTTAACAATTAAAACTATGACACGGTCGCTTTAGATTGCTCTTTTTGTAGCAAAAGATCTTTAAGCAACGCGACTTTCTTACTTTCTACTTTTACGATGGTTGTTTTATTTATGTCGATTTTAGCGTCTCAACCCCTTTTGACTCATACAAAATTACACACCCATCCACCACAACTGCGTCGTAGTAGATTAACCATGAGTGTGGCGTTAGCATTGCTTACTTTAGCCCCAGTTTCCGTCCAAGCAGCGCCGCCTCTTGCAGAGAATAATGGTGATATTACAAGCGATGCTGCCATGCCGAGCACACGTTTAGATCCTATCGTGGTAACGGCCACACGCTCTGAGCGTGCCTTAAGCGAGGCGCCAGTTGCCCTGCAAGTACTCAGCCGCCAGCAACTAGATGACAACCATGCTCATACTTTAAAAGAAGCGCTAGCCTTGTTGCCCAATGTGTACTTACGCGAAGTCCATGGTAAAACAGGTTACGAGGTCAGCATGCAAGGCTTTACCGGTGATCAAGTATTGGTGTTGATTGATGGCTTACCCATCACCGCCAGCACTGGCTCGACGGTAAACTTAAATCAATATATGAATATGGATATTGAACAAATAGAAGTGGTTCAGGGAGCGGCGTCAGCGCAGTTTGGTAGCGCGGCGATGGGCGGCGTTATCAATATCATCACTAAACCCATTGGCGCGGCAACAGGACATATCACTACCGAGATTGCCAGCAATGGTCGGCAAAATCCATCTGGTAAAAAGTTAGATGCTAACAAACGCTATGTAGAAGCCAGCGTGGAAGGGGCATTAGATAAAAACCAGCGCTTTCATGCGCGTCTATCAGGCTCGTATCTGGATAATAATGGTTTGAGCCTAGACCATGAAGCATGGCCCAGATTAAAAGATGCCAGCGAGCAATCACAAGTCAGTGCCCGATTTAGCTACCACCCAGACGGTAAAGGCATATCAGACAATGACGATAGCCGACTGGTCAAAAATTCTCAATATTGGTTAGAGGCCAACCACTATAAAGAAGACGATGTTAGCCGTTTTAATTATTATGTGGCGCCGCGCTATTTGGCACAGCAACGAGATGAGCACATTACTAAGCAGCGCTTTAGTGTTGGTGCGCGCGCTGATATCACGCCGCATGTGCATAATCGCAGCAAAACTTATCGGTTGTCAGCACAAGCCCTGCATGAGGAATATCAAAGCGAATCCAATACTAAAACACAGCAAACTATCACCAGCGCCCGTGATACAGACATCAGTACCACGCTGGCGCAAGCGCAGCTCGACCTACCTGAGCTATTACTATCCGATAAGCACATTCATCTTATTCAAGTTGGCGGTCAGGTTCAGCAAGACAAGTTAAGCCAAACGAAAAATAAATTCAGCGAGCTTATCAGCGATAACGTTAGCCGTGATGTCGGCGAGCTATATATACAAGATGATTGGCTAATTGGTGATAACTGGGAGGTTTTGAGCGGTATTCGCTATCAAAACGATGAAGACTTTGGTGGCCATACGGCACCAAAGGTATCACTCAAATACAACCATTTGGATGCCAGCGGTCGCGACCATGTCTTTCGCAGTAGTATCGGCGGTGGTTATCGCGTGCCCAACCTAAAAGAACGCTACTACGTCTTTGACCACAGCAATTTGGGTTATAAAGTCATGGGTAATCCCTACTTGCAGCCTGAAACCTCAACCAGTTACCAAATCGGCTATCAAGGTCAGCTGAGCGATAGTGTCAATTTGACGGTTAATGGTTTTTATAATGAAGTGAACGATCTGATCCAAACCGACGAGGACAACGCCACCTTTGACGGTAACATCGCCATTTATAAATATATGAACGTTGATAGCGCCAAAACTTATGGTGGCGATATTGGTATTGACTGGCAAGTGGACGAGCGCGCGAAACTACAAGCCAGCTACGCTTACCTCAAGACGCATAACAATGTCACCGATACCGAGCTGACCTATAAGCCCAATCACAAAGCAATGCTCGCACTAGACTATCAAATCAATGACAAATTACAGCTTATCCCGCGCCTTAACTATGAATCCAAACAGCTGATTAATACCAGCGAGCAGGCGTATTCGCCGTCTTGGTGGACGCTCGATAGCAAGCTCAATTATGACGCAACTGCAAACTTGAGCTTATACGCGGCGATTAATAATATCTTTGATGTGCAGCGCGATGTCACTGATACCAGTGACTATCGTCCCATTGATAATCGTGAGTGGTTACTTGGCGCCAGTTACCATTGGTAAGCCTTTGATTCACAATCATTCTAAAGCCATTCTATTTGTAGCGCTGTTTTTCACCTTTTATATAAAACGACAACCATCAAGGAAGCTGATATGACCCCAATTCTCCCAGCAGTTCACACCAAGCCGACCACATTGGCATTACTTTTTAGTGGCAGCATTTTAGCACTCAGCATGACCGGCTGCGGTGGCGGCAGTGATGGCACAAGCAGTGACAGTAACGGCAATGTTGGTAATGGCGGTAACACGCCGCCTGTTAGCGCTGCCAGCTTTAGCGAAACAGCCACTTGGCAAGTCACCAATCTAGCGCCTGATGCCATGACCTGTTATGACTTTGACGCCAAAGCTGAAAGCTCGTGTGACGAGAATAAATGGGATATTAAGTTTGATAACCAAGCGCGTTCGGTTAAGCTTTGGTCAAATAGCGGTGATTCTGGCGCAGGTTTGGGCGGCGTTTTTGGTTTGATCGACTGGTCAGATTTGAGCCGTTATAGCAATGCAACTCAAGACCCTGATACCAAACGTGATATTACCACGCACTACCATGAAGACCGTAGTGGCGGTATATTTGATGCACAGCCGTGGTTTGAATACAATTTAAAAGGCAACCATCAGCTCTACCCGAACAATCGCGTCTATCTTGTCACCACAGATAATAGCAGCGCCATGACAGACAGCAGCGTCCAGCAGCCTATTTATGCCATACAGATTACCAACTACTATAATGAAACTGGTGCCTCTGGTTACCCTACTCTGCGCTGGATTGATACCGCGCTACCAAATAAGGTACAGACTCAAACTATCGATGCCTCAAACAATGATAATTGGGTCTATTTTGATTTAACCACAGGAAAAAGTAGTAGCGATAAAAACAGCACTTGGCAGATCGGCTTTAAGCGTAATGATGTGATTTTAAATGGTGGCGATTCTGCTATTGGCACTAAAAAAGGCAAAGTTGGTGGTTACCTCGCCACCACGCCAGCCGGATATTATGATGCGCAAGGTAAACCCATTACCAGTCAATTTACGACCGATGGTAGCGCGGCGACTTTAACCAACCTTACCACCACTGCTGTGTACGATAGGCCGATGAGTGCCAGAAGCTGGGTCATTGATAGTAAAGGCTCGGATCTCAATCCTGCTTATACGGGTAATTTCCCGAACCTAGACTTTGGCTGGTATACCTACAATGGCATGACGCATCAACTAAATGCCAAACCAGTTGACAGCGCACAAGGTGCGCTCATTAGATCTGCTGAAGGTAATAGCTATGCACGCGTGCGTTTGGATAAAATAAATTACCCTGATAGCTCAGCGACGACTGCGACCTCATGGGAATTTAAAATAGACATTCAGCCTGCTCCTTAATATTTTATTTTTTCTGAAATCAAAGATGACAGTATCAATCCTGACTTAATTGGCAACTGTCTTTACCGCTACAAAATAAGGCACTTTATAAAATGGCAAAACCCGCTCCAAGAATACTGGATGTTACTTGTACCAAATACATCACGCCACATATGTGCCGCGTCACGCTTGGCGGTGCTGGCTTGATTGACTTTCCAACAGATCAAGAAAGCGCTTATATCAAACTCATATTTCCTCAAGGCCATGGGACTCGACCACTAATGCGCACCTATACTATAAGTGGTCAACGTGAGGGTGAAATAGATATCGATTTTGCCTTGCACGACGCTGAAGGCCCTGCTTCAATGTGGGCACGTAACGCCCAAGTGGGTGAGCAAATATTGGTAGGCGGACCAGGACCAAAAAAGCTCATCAACCGTGATGCAGATTGGTTTTTATTAATAGGCGACATGACTGCACTACCTGCGATTGCTGTCAATCTTGCACAATTACCTGACGATGCACGCGGCTATGCCATCCTTGAGATCAGCAGCGAGGCAGATCGACAAAATCTTAAAAAACCTAAGAACGTTGACATTTACTGGGTTATAAATCCTACTCCAAACTCCGCAAGCAGCCCTTTACTTGAGCATGTTAAAACCATTACTTGGCTTGAAGGGCAACCTGCTGTTTGGGCTGCTTGTGAATTCCATAGTATGCGTGTACTGCGTGACTATTTTAAATTCAACCGGTCCATAGCTAAAACGCATTTATATATATCTAGCTACTGGAAAGTAGAGCGTACAGAAGATCAGCATAAAATTGAGAAGCAGGAAGATGCACAAAACCTAGAATAACATGCTATTCACCTTCAAAAATCCGAGTTGTATTAACAATGATTTGAGGGCTATTAGTGTTAAGGTTCTGACGTGGTCATCAACTCATTCGCAGGCCAGATTATAATATCCTAGACGACGATTACTTTATGAACACGGGAATGTAAATGTAAATATAAATTTAGCCTCTAAACATTATTAGCAACTCAATTTTTATATTGGTGCAAAAGATTGCCAGAGGTATACATAATATAGTCTTCACAACCTTCTTTGTATTTTGTGCTTCACTCAGGTGAGGTTGTCAAAATCGGGGTTTAATATCTGCTTATACTATAGATGGATTTTACTTTGAAAAGTCGGAAAAGTCCTACACGGTATTCCTTACATAGTTTAGTAGGTTTTGAGGCCTGCTGTCAGATCCTTAAAATTAAACACGGGAGATTTTATATCAGATAGCTTAATGACGCATGCTAACAAGTTCATAGTAATTAAATTCATACCTAATGTTAATGGTTCGATACGTGTAGAGCGCACCGGACGTATTCCATAAAGTTATAATAATTGAATGCTAACCTGACTTATGCTAAGTATCCAATATAGTCAGGCGGTTCAAGAATTCTCCATTTGCGAAACCAAAGCTGATAGTCTTTGTAGACAGTGTAGTGCTTACCAAAATATGGGGAGGGTAAGTCATGCCAAGGGCGACCAAAAATCATTTGATAGACAACACCTTCGGCCGTCTGTCTCAGATTTCCTTTGTCATAGAGATTTAGTTCTAATAGTATCGGTATTAGTCTGGTCCAGTGATTATCTTTGAGCATGGTGCGAGACATAACGAATGGTATCTTTTGGTTTGAGAACTTAAAGATCACTTGTTCAATATTTTTTTGCTAGCATTTTATTGTCCATGCTCAACAAGCCTAATTTAATTAAAAATATAGTAAAACGACTATTTTGTGTTGAAGCTGTAAATTAAATTTCTCTTAACATTTATGCTTATAGACAAAATCTCGCTGACGTCCAAAATAATAAGCAAATTGCTCAGCACTAATCCTATTTCCCATAAGCTCTAGATATACATGCTCTAACTGTATTGAGCTCTTAACAATATTTCGAAGTTCATGAAAGTTATTGCCGAGTGCTGACATATTTGCTTGAGATAAGGACTTCAAGAAATCTAATAAAATTAAAGTTTGCAACTCATCTTCAAATGCTTTTTTGCTCTGATGCTCCACTGGACTGAGTTCTATGGCTACTAACTGCTTATTCGTTCTCAATACTTCATCATCGAACCAAGGGTTAAAACAACCTGCAACTATCTGATAATCAATATTCTCTTTTTCTTTACTTTTTTTAGGCTGATTTAGTAACTTCACCTGTTCACGATTTGAGATCAAATAGATAGTTTGTTGGCTTAATTGTAGGTTATCTTGGAACATTCTAATAATCGTACTATAAAACTCATCCCTGTAAGACTTCATAAAACATTTATGCAGCTTTTTTGTCATTGGGTGCCATGACAGATTTGAGTTTTTCGCAATTCTTTTAATAATAGATTTATTCATATATTGCTCATGCTGTAAGTTATTAAGTATTTTATATGCCACAGAGTGAACATCTATTTTAATATACTACCCTCAACATCATTTAAAAGTATGAAACTATAAAAACAAAAAACTTGTAATATGCGGTTATAATGTATTGTACTATTATATTTCTTATGTTTTTCTTTAGAACTAGCAATAGATATACTAGATTTTACTTTCTTAGTATATCTTATTCCTTTTTTATCATTCAGTAGATCATAGTGTACGTTGGATTCTGGCAACTTATTAAGTCGGTTTTTCCATTTGTTCAATAACCTATTGTCAGTACAGCTTTCTAAGTCTTGAATATCTATATGAATTAATATTTTTGGCAAAAGCTTGATTGTATAATTTAAAAACCGATCAAAATCCTCAAAATTTTTAAACCTGATTTTATTTTGAGTGTACTCACAATTTTGTAGTGTATAACGTATAAACCAATCCAGACCTTCTTTATGTTTTTTTAATAAATATAGTCTTTTAAATTTACACTCCATTTCTTCCATCACTTTCTGATCTTCTGCAACTAAATTATAGCTTGGAACAAGCAGGTTTTCTTGCTCTGATGAAAATAGCCTTGAGCCACCGAACTTAGTTTGATATTCAGAACTTTCCTTTAAGTGTTTTGCTTTACAATACCATTTTTTAAATTCATCATTAGATATATCATATAGTTTTAGTAAATGCTGAAAATCATCATGCATGTAATGACTACGCAAAATTTTAGCAACTTCATTAAAACCAAATTCTCGCTCGACTTCTTTGTAATTAGATGCGTATTTTACGGGCTTACCCTCGAATCTTGGTAATGGCTCAACTTTTAGCTTTTTAAGTAAATACTCATAAATTTTTTTGACTTCAAATCCTTGCTTACGTCTAGGTAATTGAAGTAAATAACTTTTCTGATTCTCGCTTAACTGATAATCAATATTCCACAACTGGAGTCCAATTTGAATATCAGTGAAATGAATGTAGTTATTAAAACTAACACTAGGTTCACTATGGCCAGCAACACCTGCGATTATGTAGTTGCTAATAGATTTCCTTGATCCAAATAGTTTGTAATAAATGTTCCATGCATCTGCTTTTTCATAAGGTAGTAAGTCCTTCAAGCTTTCATTTGCTGCTGTATTATTTAACGTTTCTGAATCATACAAAAAATGCAGTAACTGAATGTTAGATAGGCAACTGTGCCTAAGATTGTGAGCTGTTAAATATGACAACCCAGTTACTTTTTTTATTAATCCTGAGACCATCTGTGATAATTGATTCTTAGGAATTGTTTGCCCACTGGCGTCAGCAATCAAGGTTTGTCCTTTTTCCTCAACACGTCTATAGTATAAGGCAGTTAAAACTCTTAGTTCTTCTGCTGATAGCAACAGGTCTATAGGTAAACTACGCAAAGCAGAGGATGTTTTATTATCACCATAAATATTATTACGAACTTCAAGATCTTCAACTGTTCCTGATATCTCTGTGAGCTTAAGCTTGGCTATCTCTCCTATTCTCATGCCAAATCGTTGGCCAAGAATTAAAGCAATATAAATAGCATCTTTTTTCTCTTTATTAATATTTAGGTTTTTGCATGCATATAGAATTGCTTGAAACATAGTTTCTGATATATACCCTGCTTTTACATGAGCTACAGCTCCAACTGACATTGGTTCAACTGGCTCTGCGCCATAAACATTGACTAAGTGCTCATGAAAATCGTCTAGCAATTTAGCAGTTTCATTTTTTGCTGATGTAGTACGACTCAATGCTATAATTTCTGCATAGAGAGATTCAAAGTCAGCTTCATCAAAATTATCTATGTTCTGTCCATAAGTTAACGCTAGCCACCTATTCGTAATGTTATTGCTATAGGTTTGAATACTACTTGGTTGGCTGGATAATCGCTTATGTACAAACCAGGTAAGCAGTGCGACTTCATTGATAGGAGCTTTTTCTTGCTTTAATAGTACTAAATTCGCTCTCAACCTTTTATCAAATACGCTTCCTGATATTTTCTTATCCTTTTTTTCATTCTCAGGCTTGAACAGTCTAGAAATTTGTAATGCCAATTGTTTATGTTCATTATATTTAGAGTTCTTTTGATGTTGTTGAGGGGTATCGAAATCTTCTAAGATGTCTATATCAGATGGTTTTGGTCGTTCATATAATATACATTGCCAATTATCAACCGGTAGTGAGTATGTCTTTTTAATGCCCAACAATAAGTATAGATAGTACTCTGGCAAGTTGAAATTTTCGTGATTTTCACAGACATAAAGGCTAGCTTTCAAAAAGTCTTCTAAGTTATTAGGTAGTATTTGATACAATTTTTGATGATCGAGTAATTTTTGATAAAATACCTTGATGTCGATAGAACCATCAGGCTTTAAAAAACCATTTATTAGTGAAATATCGTCTAGTCTGTATGATCGCAATAAAGTGGCTGAAATAGGTGATAGAAATACATTTTGTGACGTGTACTTTTCATCTTTTATCTTGCTATTCCTGACATTAGTACTATAACCTCTTTTATTAAAATCAGCTCTAACAAAAGGTAGATTATAAATACTTTGAATCTTTAGATCTCCAGCAATTAATTTTTTAATAATAAATTCAAGCAAAGGAGCTTGTAGTATGGCATTGTGAAAAACTAAAGATAGAAAAACGTCATAAATATTAACTTCTTTATGATTCTCAAAACTATTCATCCATAGCTGGTAGAAGGTTCTCACCTTTTTTGCTTCTTGAAACCAATCACTATCTCTAAAAAGTTTTGGACGCTGTTCAAAGACAATATATTTAGGAAAACTGGTATCTAAATCATAACAGTCAAGTTTTTTTTGAACCTCTTGAAGAGCGTAGTTATAGCTCTTCCCATAGAACGTATGATTATGGAAAATTTTCGTTGATTTAAGTGATTGATCAAATTTGTTCCATCTTCTGGTGAACTCTGCTTGTGGATTAGGCTTATTGGCAAGCTCATCAACTCTAATATGAATCAAAGCTATTTTAAGAGCTTTATCTTTTGCCCCTACCAGTTTTTTCTCTCGTTCTACTTTTCGTTTATCAATACCTGAAAAACTATTCTTTGACATTTTTCGCCTCATTTAGTTCAATGGGTTCAAAGCCATATTCTTTTAATTTTTTATCGATCAGTTCAGCGAGCTCCGCTTGTTGTGAACGTTTTAATCCGCTAAAGGTGTCGTAATAATCGAAACCAAGTTGATCAGTATGTCCCATCCAACTACTAACTACTTCGTCATTCAGTTGAGCTAAATTGCTGCTAAATATGCTATGGTTAGAGTCTTTCAACGATCTAATATGATGACGATACCAGTTTAATGGTAAATGAGCATACAATTTGAATCTATTAGAAATAAAGGTGTTATTTTGATTTTTAACGAAATTAAATTCGCCATATTCGTTGACTTCTAGATAAATAATAAGGCCAACACTACTTTCATAAACTGCCTGTATTAATTTGCCCAGTTGATAATGCTTAACATTAAAGAGCTTCATATTTTTATATAAGTAGCTCTGGTAATATCGTAATTGAAGTCTTACTATCTCAGGAAGGATAATAAATCGTCCCTGCGCATTCATTCTATTTTCTTTATCCGAAATAAAATACATACCTGTATCAATATCGATATCTTTTAGACGCCCAAATGTCTCAATAACGGGACGATAACCAGATGATAAACCCAACATAATATATAAGTAATCCATCAATTTGTTATGAAAATCTATAAAATTTATTATAGTGAAATCCTTATAAGATCTTAAGGTCTTGAGCTCATTAATGATAGGAAGCACTAGTTCTGATTTAATTTTAGAGCTTAGAAGAGCTAGTTTTGTTCCCATTAGTAGCCCTGCTTTATAGATATGCCTGTCATCTGGAAAATTAACTAAGTCAACCTTTGAGAGCTTATTATTATCTATTAATTTTTTTTCTAATGAAACTCTAGGTTCCAAAAATAATATTTCTTTAAGATGGTCATAGTAGTGATATTGCGCATAATATATATCAGCTTTCGTGATGCTAAAATATGGTAAAGCAGATAGGTGATGTATAGGAGAAAGGGTTATAATATCAACGACAGCTGTATCTGTACCTGAATGAAAAAGCACATGTTTTAAGTAAGTTCTCAATTTATTCAATGATAACCGAATATTATTTTTCTTATTAATTTTCCGAACTCTATTTTCAGATAATTTTTCAAGTTCACTAAAAAACCTTTTCTTTTCTCTTTTTGTACCAACAATATACTTTTCCATATTCTTTATCAAAACTGCTACTGCTATTGGTAAAGTTAACTCTAGCTTATCACTACTAACTGCTGATAGATCACTGCTATATTGTCGATCTAACACTGATCTTGCTGGTGAAAAATTGAACTCAATACAATGTCGATCGTAATACTCATTTCTTTTATTTATACCATTGTATTGAATATATTCACTACTCCCAGTAAGCAAAGTCATCAATATATATACTGCCTCCATTTCTTCGATAGTTAGCTTATTAGTAGTGTTACTATTGGTTGAATAATCAACATTACAATTTTCTAGAACTATAAATAACTCATTAAACAATATCTTTATCTCTGAACTTTTAGCTACCTGCACATCTGTATTTAATAACATAGAGCGTTTACGTCGCATATTTACTTGTTGTTGGGCATTCACAATGTCCAAGTGATAAGATATTGGCCTATCAAGTGAGACTTCAAATACCGCTTCAATATCGTCGTCTTGCCGTTCATCAGCTTCAAAGGTTTCTAGAGTTTGATTTTCATTTGGTATTATATTTACGCTATAGATTGTTGAGGTGCTATCTCCTGTTGCTTCATCAACAAAAGTATCCGATGATATAACAGTAGGCTTTCCTGATCGAGATATGTTTCGAGTAATCCCTGATTTTTTGAGTAGTATATTTTCGAGTGGTAAAATAAATTCATAAAGGTGCTTACATAATCGGTAATTAACGAGCTCGTTATCAGTCCATTCTTGATCCTTTTCGTCTTGATGCAATTTTCTACGAATTTTTTCTACAAACACTTCTAATTCCTTGTCGTCTGATTTTAACCATTCTTCATATAGGTTTTCTGACTGAACTGACTCAAATGCACTTAATAAATCCTGCATAGAGCTATATTCATTTACATCAGGTAAAAACGGAATTAGAAATTCGCGAGTTTTATTGGTCAAAAACCTGCACTCATCAAGTGTAGTTTCAATTCGACTATCATAGTCCGTTAGCACAGTCATTCTTAGGCATAGAAAAAAGTAAAGGGCGCGAATAACGTTTACTTTAGAAGACTCTGCACGGTTTACTAGAAAAGTAATTAGATATAACTCTTTCATGTTTTGATGAGGTTTTTTAATATTTTTTAGAAAAATCTTGTGATTTATTCCGTTTTTGTAGATTTCTAATTTTTCCAACTCTGTCAAAGTACTATTTATGGAATTTGTTTTTATCCACTCAAATAGAACATGACACTCACTATGCAACTCTAATCTATACTGCTTAGGTAAGATATCAATTAGAAATTTCAACTCAACTATTAAGCCTTCAACCTTGTTGGTATCGGCGAAATCAAGGATATGTGTCTTTAGCCAATCCTTAATATTATTAGAGATATTACTTTCATGAGCCATTATTCTGCAACCGTTACAAGCCATTTAGATAACTGTAGCTCCGTTCATTTAAACCATCCAGCGTTAATACAAAAAAAAAGACACCTGTTTGGATGTCTTTTTGTTAAATATAGGCTTTTTCATATGTTTTGTAGTATACCTCGGTCTTTCAAAAGCTTATCCAGCGCACTTCCGTCTTGACGAGTTAGGTTCGGCACATATCGCGAATACACTGTGAATAGCATTTTCGTGTTGCTATGACCCATTTGGGCAGCAATCCACTCAGGCGACTCACCAGCAGCAAGCCAAAGCGTCGCAGCGGTATGTCTACTTTGATAAGGATTACGTTTATCAAGCTTTAAATATCGTAGTAACGGATACCAAACTCGCTTTGTCACATTACGATGATTCAAAGAAGTACCTATTTTTGTACAGAAAACGAACCCACCTTGATGTTTAGTTAGGCTCTTCTGTTCAAGCAATGCATCATAAACTAGCTGGTTCATCTGGATGATACGATTTGAGCCTGTAGTTTTAGTCTTACCTATAACACCATTAACGACTGCTTGATCAACGATGATTTGTCGGCGCTCAAAATCTATATTCTTCCAGGGCAAGCCATCAATCTCACCTGTACGCATACCTGTAAAGAAGCGTACGATATAGTAAGGCTTATAATCTGCTCTCACATTATTGATAATGAGCATGACCTCATCTAAGGTAAAAGGACTGACATTACTTTTAGGCTCACTGAGTGGTTTTATATTCTTCCAAGGGCTGTCAAAATTAAAACGCTCAGAGGCTTCGGTCAGCACCATACGTAATGGCGTCATGATATGATTAATGCGAGACGCTGATAAAGTTCGTCCCTTATTACCATCTTTGACTAACTTGCCTCGAAAAGTCATGATTTTAGCTTTGCTAATGGTATTTAGCGGTACATTGCTAAAATGAGGAAGTAGATAAATTCTAAATATATCCTCTACATTACTTATTTGAGAGTCCCGCCATTCTGGCTTTTTCTCCTCTAACCAAACTTTGCTAAAACTATCAAAGCCTGAGTTTGAGTCCTTATGGCTATTCGTTGACCTCATAAGCTCTAAGCTTTGAAACTGCTCAAGCTTTTTACTTTGTGGAAAATAGTTTTCATAGCGAAAACTCCCCAATTGAATATCAGCTTCCATTCTGCTAACGAAGTTTTCTAGGCGCTTGCGATTAGGCTTAGTGTCTGTTAATAAGGTTTGCTCTCTACAGCGCTGGCCTATGTATCGAAAATCCACATATAATTTGCCATTTCGGCTATTGATACTCGCCATGATTATGCTCCCGCTGCAAACGGAATGTTATCGTCATAGCCTGTCAGCATCAACTCTTCAATCTTTTGCCATATAAAAAGGATTTTTCTACCTCCAAATGGTTTGATGTAATGAACGCCCTCAATGAATACCGCATCTTTAAGCTGGTTGCGTATGGTCTTGCTGTCATATTTAATGCGTTGTGACAGCTCTTCGGTTGTTAAATAGGTATAACTCATAGTAAAATCCTTACTAAAGATTAAAGTGTTATTGTCTAATAGCTTTATAACCTGCTATAGAACATAATTTACACTAAAAATAATCTTTTGCAAGACATTTTTATCTACAGTAGATTATTTTAATATGGAGGAGGTTATGGTGAAGTGCAATTTATCTAGAATTATGGGTGAGAAAAGACTAAAGATTGCTGATGTATCTAGAGATACTGATGTCAACAGAGGCACAATCACACGCATGTATAACGAAGAAGCCACAAGAGTGGATCTAGAAGTTGTCGAGAAGCTATGTTTATATTTGGATATTGAAGTGGGCGACCTTTATGAGATAGTTAAGGAAGAAGAATAAACCTCTCTTCTTTTAGAACCCAAGATAACGCTGCGCTTATCAGTTATTACACCAAATAATATGCAGCAAACTATAGTTTCTCAAATAGATTGAATATCCTGTTAAGTAGCAAAAAGTTCTATAGAAGGTTATTTTAAGTTGCAATAGCTCAAAATGTATGTATAATTTCAACTGTAGGAAGTCATTACGATCAGCAGAAAGAAATATTAATCTATAGGAGATTATACATGAACACATTTATTAAACCGCTGCACGCTTCAATTTGGTTAAGCGCCGAAGCGATATCGCTATCTACCAAGCTCATGGTAAACCTGCAAATACAACAGGGTTCACAGTTAGCAAAGATGCTAGGCGTTAACCCCATTTTCTATAATGATGAAGCGGTTAGGATATGGGTGCAACGTGAGCTAAATGAAGGATTAGCGCTGAATCGTTATACCTTAACGAATCTTGAGACCAAATTTTTGGCCATTATGAATCACTACGATGTCCCTTATTCGTTGTGATTAATGTCAACCACTTGGTTTGGAGATAACCATGAGCTTAAAACTTATTTTTAGCCCTTATGTAGATCAGTCCGACATACAGCTATGTGAAGACTATTGGGCATACGGGCATGATGGGCGGTATGTAGAGTATATAGAAATACTCTGCAGACAATACCATATCGATTATCATATTCTGTTTGGCGTATTAGCGGAGTGCCAGGCTTACTTAGATGATGTTCACTGTGAGTACTGTGGACGGCCGTATCAACTTGATGTACCAGCTGATATTCCTTATATCAGAAAACAGTCATCTTGGTTCTGCGAATCATGTATTAGCTTTTCTGGTGGGCAGCTTACCGTTGGTAGATAATAATTTGAAGAGTACTTAATAACCAGATCGCATATGCTATCTGGTTTTTTTGATTGAAGATTTCGGTGTAATGGACAAAATTCATGCTAAAAAGTAGAAGGTGGTGGGTTTGCAGATAAATTTGGTAATAGCTACGAAGCAATTTGGGTTGCTAAGCAATTATTGAAGCTAGCGGAAGAGGAAGTGCGGTCTGCCACTATCGAGCCTTTAGGAGAAGATGAGACATGTGTTGATTTAATTGTCGAGGGTTTAGATGGGCAGAGAGAGTTTCATCAATGCAAATCTAGTCACAACAATTCGGATGTATGGACCTTATCATCACTAGAGGTTTCAGGTGTATTGATAAAAGCATTTAATCAAATATAGAGAACAGATTGTACCTTTAAAGTCGTATCTCCATTATCATTCACTCAACTATCCCAACTAAGTTTGAGCGCCAAAAATACAACACCTAACCCTCAAGATTTTATCGAACATCAGGTTGACCAGAGCGGTAAACGTCAAAAATTATTTGAAGACTTATGTCATAAGTTAGGTTTAAACATTAATGTAGAGATTGATGTTGAAAAAGCTATTCAATTTTGACAAATTTTGAGGTTATTGCTTTTTCTTTTAACTCTGAATCTCAACGTAATATTATTGGAAAAATCGATAAGAATTTTTAGTAGTAACTCTAATAATATAATTGATTACTTAAAAAATTATCCCACTGATAATAATTTACGCTCATCAATTACATCGTTTCAACTCCTCAAAATTATGAAAGACCAAGGTTTCAACCAAAGAATTTATGAGAACGATACAAGCTTATTCCCTATTGTAGAGCATGTTAGTCAGGCTTTTTGAGATTCAATTACACCCTTTTTAATTGAAGATAGTTTAATTGAGCGTTCTGAAATGGCAAATTGTATTGACTCAATAAATAACTATATTTGAAATCACTCTATTACTTTTGCTTTATATAATAGATAAGAAAAACCTTGCTATATTATCCAAGCAAAGCGGGAAATAAAGCTTATTGTTACATTTTTTTATTATTATGTTTGATGACCGTATCAGTAAGCATTTAATCTAAATGGCAGTTACACAGAATTCAGGATGGTCTCAGCACATTATGATAAATGACTCCTATTCGTTTACAAATGCTATCTTACTTAGCCCTGCTTTACTCGCTGCAGCCAGTACTTGAGCAACGGTGTCATATTTACTGTCTTTATCTGCCCGCAGTTGTACCGATGGATCTTTACCAGCATCATTTTGTTGTTGTAAACGCCTCTCTATTTCTTCCATACTAATAGGATCACTATCCCAAAAAATACCAGCATCTTTATCAATACTGATTTGGATTACTTCAGGTGGCTGGTCATTGACTAACGCACTAGTTTTGGGTAAATCGAGCGGTACTGTTGGATTCAATACAGTCGCTGTTAATAAAAAGATAATCATTAATACCAACATGATATCAATCAGTGGAATGAGATTCATCTCATTCATACTTTGGACGTCATCATCACCTAACTGAAATGCCATAATATTCTCAATCATGTATCCGTCTTATATAAAGTCATAAACGTTTGCTTTTTTTAACAAAAGCTATGTAGCCCTAGCGTTTATAACCGTTTTATGAATGAAAGCTAGAACTGCTACTGTTGATAAGCCTCTTGTTTATCAGTATAAATACTACTATTGCTATGAGCACTCTTACTACCAGTGACATTAGTAGTTATACCCTGCTTTTCAGCTACATTATGAAGCTCCATTGAAGGTTGCATTGCTGCTAAATCAACAGACTGCGCTAATAAATCATGGGCTCTATCATTGGCATGGTACATTACCCGTCTATTGATACGTACGGCAAGGTTATAAAACACCACTGCTGGAATTGCGACGGCAATACCGAGACCTGTCATAATGAGCGCCTCGCCAACTGGCCCTGCCACTTGTCCAAGTCCTGCTTGCCCACTGGTACCGATGTTATGTAACGCGTGAAAAATACCCCACACTGTACCAAATAACCCAATAAATGGCGCGATCGCTGCAGTTGTGCCTAAAATAGGTAGGCCGCGTTCGCTAGCAAAACGGTAACGCCCGATATGCTTTAATAATGCTTGCTCAATGACTAATCGACGCATAGCAGCATCAGAGTTATTCACAGCTGAACGTTTTATCTCAACCTGCTGACTCAAATCATCAGCAACACAGGCGGCCAATTTTCGGCTTTGTAATATACGAATAATACCAGTTACCCAAGAGAGCACCGATAAGACCAATAGCAAGAAAAACAAGCTTTTGGTCACCAAATCGCTATATTGCCAGTAGCTTGTAAAGTCCATATCAGACTCCTTAATAGGTTATGTAATCATATAAGTTCGTTGCGAGTACCGCATATCGACTTATCATGAAAAATTATAAATAGTGATGCTTTGAAAATAATAGACTTGGTAAATAACTAACTTTTACGGCACTGCATAACTGATGGGTAAAGTCACATTACCCACCACTGGTACGCCATGTTTCGTAAAGGGTTTAAATTTACCAGAACGTACTTGTTGCTGAGCTTCTCTATCGAGTGCAGCGTTGCCAGAAGATTGCGCTAAGCTCACATTATCAATGCCGCCTTGCTTATTAACTTGTAATATCAAGACCACCCTAAAGGTTTCGCCTGATTTAGCAGCTCGTCTGGCACGAGCAGGAAAACTAAAATTCGGTGCTGAGGCCCAGTTAGCGTTAGTGGCAGTAAAATTGACGGGGGTATTACTTGCGGCGGCGGCTTGTTGATTGGCTTTCTCACGAGCAGCGGCTTGTGCGGCTTCTCTTGCAGCTTTAGCATCGGATTCGGCTTGCGCTTCACGATCTGCCTTTGCTTTGGCATCCGCTACAGCCTGAGACTCTCGCATAGCTTTGGCATGCGCTTGTTGAGTAGCCTTTTCAGCCTGTGCTGCCAATATCTTACGTTCGTTATCGGCTGCTAAAGCGCTTTCTTGAGCTGCTGCGTCCGATTCTTGTGATCTTATTGGTTGTTTGATGACAGGCTTGTCCTTTACTATTTTTGTTGTCGTATTTATTGTCGTAGTAGGTTTAGTGCCGACTTTAGGCTTTGCTGTCTCTTTTTTCACCACTGGTTGCACTGCTTTTTTAGGCTCTGGTTTTTCCTCAGCTACGCTAACAGATTGTGGTTTAGGGGCTTTAATAGGTTCGACTTCTGCGACTGCCGTCACCGGCTCTGCAATTGTCGTAACTTCTGACACCAACTGTATTTCTATAGGCGGCGTTATTTTAAGTGGCTTAATAGTAGTCACAGGGGTTTTGACCATCACCAATACAATTGCCGTCATCAAATGTATTGCGACAACACAACCCATAACTGTTGACGTTAATTTAAGTGATGGCACATTGAAACTTGTTGAACTCATATCAGTCTAATAAGCTTATGAAATAAAACTGTAATGATAATGCAAACGATAACTACTATCAATAATATTAATAAATATATTTCTGATATTAATTTTCGCTTACGAATCATCCTCTCTATCTAAATAGGTTTAAGCTGAAAGCTGACTAGAACGAAACTACTAGCTGAAAATTGTTACATAGTTAAATATCTCAACCTATTAAACTAAATAATGACAATCATTCTCATTGATATACACTATTAACTCCTTTACTATAATCGCTGCTCACCTTTTCGACTTCTCAGAGAATCGAACTAAGCACTAACCCTGAAGGCAAATTAATTGCGAAGAGCTCCGTTATTAATGCAGCTACACAGGCTTTTTACTAGCTATCCTATATTTTGCAGTCATTTGAATAATCAACTTTCTATAGTTTGTAATATTATGAGTCACTTATGTTTACTACTTTACTTCCTATACTAGTACCTGTATTCAAGCGCCCTTTATTAACAACTATGATAGCGACATTAGTAGCCACAGCCATTTTAACTGGCTGTGGCTACTAATAATGGCGTATCTGCCACTACTATAAAAGTTGATACCGTAAAAGGTGAAGTAAGCTTTTAATCATTAACGAATAATAAGAACAATACCATGCAAACATTCGAACGTACGATGACTTTAGATAGCAAAAAAGCACGCTATTATGACCTGTCTGCTTTGGTTGATAATAATAAAAATACAAAGCTGCCTCCTGCGCATTTTTATGGAGGCAATGGCTTTACGACTGGTGTCTACCTACCACTATTAACCAAGCTTAGTGAGCAATTCACTATCACCAGTCTTGCTATGCGTGGCTATTGGTATGATTTACCCACTGTGAAGAAGCTAACCCGCGAACAAGATGCCGATATATTGATTGATTTTTTAGAGAATACACAGAATAAGCCTATCGTCGGTCTTGGACATTCTCAAGGCGCGACTGCCACCGCCATTGCGGCGGCAAAGCGTCCCGAACTATTCTCACAGCTTTATTTAATAGAGCCTGTTACTTTTACCAAGTCACAGACCCTCATGATGAACTCGGTACCTAACGAGTTGAAGGTAGATCAAGAGCCTTTTAAAAGCACACGAGCCAAACAAGCGGATTGGGAAAGTATTGAGTCATATTACAACTATCTACGGGCACATCGCCCCTTCAAACGTATTGATGACAACAATCTTTATGTCTTTGCAAAGAACAGTCTTGTCGAAAATGAACAAGGTCAATATAGTCTGCTGTTTACACCTGAGCAAGAGATGGCAAGCTACTTTGATACCCCTTTCGTCAATGAAGCCTTAAAAGATCTGAACACTCTTGATGTTCCCTACACCATTATTGTTGGCAAACCTTCTATGTTTATTAGCGATGAGGTTCGTAAAGTTTGGGAAGATCTCGTCCCTTCTGACCGACTCATTGAGCTTTATGACAATGGACATCTTCTGCCAATGGAAGCACCTGAACAGTGTGCGACTATCATTATAAAAAGGTTTAGCAGTAATACACCCAGTTCTTCATAGCTACAAAGTAAAAAATATGTCTAGAAATAATCAATACATATGAACTACTGAGCCTCTTTAGGCTCAGACTTACTACTGGCATAAATAAAACAAAGTGCGATAGCTAAGCAAACCAAAGCCGCCATTCTACTGACCGAAAGGCTAATCGCCTCGTTACCCAACCAGCCAAAATTATCGATCAGTACGCTCATGCTCAGCTGACCAAAAATAACCGCTACCGTTGCCACCGCAGTACCAATACGCTGGACTGCAACCACCATGATGACGATATAAGGAACGCCACATAAGGCTCCAAGCAGTTGCCATTTAGGGACATCCATCAACGTGACAGTATGACTTGGCTCAAAAAATAAAATAAGCAATGCAGTTACTACCGCACCCACAGAAAAGGTTAAAAAAGCACTTTTAAATACGCCAACATTGCCGCCAAGACGGCCATTCAATGCCGCTTGAACGCTCAAAGCCGCGCCGCCAATTATCGACAATACAATCATTAAAATAAGCATTGTTTTTTACCCCTGTGCCATAAAGATAAGTGCAGCAATAATAAAAAATAAAGCGATAATGCGTTTACTGTCTATTTTTCGCTCCATAGTTTCGAATAAACCATAATGATCTATTATTAAACTTTGAAACACTTGCCCAGCCAGTATGCCAATCATCGTCAACGCAATGCCAATGACCGGTGTCACCACGGTTAATACCACCACATAAACAGGACCCAAAATACCGCCAACCAGCAGTAAAGGTGGCTGTGAGAAAAAGGAAGGGCTATCTCGCGGACTAAAAAACAACATCAAAAAAAATGTCAGAGCAGCGCCAACGCCAAAAATACTCAACGTTGCCCACAGCTCGCCTACCTCACTTCCTAAAGGCCCCAATAATCCCGCTTCAACGGACAACCCCATGCCGCCTAAAACAACAATGAGTATTAATAAAATTTGCATATAGCAATCCTTAATGAGCAATGCGGCGTAGTGTACCGTAGCCTATATCCATTAAAAAACGCTATAATACAGAAATGACCTTTGCATAAGTTGTACAAATGAATACGGTAGATACGATCAATATAAAAACCTTGCTGTTTTTTATAGAGGTTTTTAATGCTCAAAACTTTTCTGTAGTGGCTCGAAAAGAAGGCGTGTCAGCTTCTAAAGTGTCTCGTATCATCAAACAGTTAGAAGACTCTTTAGGGCAACAGCTCTTTCATCGTAATACACGTGCTGTCATTCCAACTGAAGCGGGCCGTGTGTTTATGCGCTATGCACACTCCATAACCGAAAGCATGAGTGCAGCACAGCAGGAGCTTCAAGATAGGACATTAGAACCGGGTGGTCTAATAAGAATCAACGCCCCTGTCTTTTTTGGACAACGACATATCGCACCTTGGCTGCCAAAGCTTAGTGCTCAATATCCTAAATTACAGATAGATTTGACGTTAACTGATGACTTTATTGATCCTCATCATTACGCAACAGATGTTATTTTCAGAATTGGCACCTTAAATGACTCCGCCTTTCATGCGCGTATCTTTGCTGAGCAAACTTATCATCTTGCCGCTTCTCCGGAATACATACGCATACACGGTAAGCTACAAACACCAGCAGATCTGACGCATCATAAATGTCTAGTATATAAAGGTTCAACAGGGCCCAATCGTTGGCTTTTCAAAGCAGAAAGTGAAGATTGGACGCCATTCTTAGCGCCTGCTTTACTGATGTCTAATAATGCAGAATCTTTATTGGTATCTGCACTCAAAGGGATGGGAATCGTGCTTTTTCCAGATTGGCTTATCGGTGAGTATTTGAAGAATGGTGAGCTTATTAAGCTACTGCCTAATTATAGTACGGCAGTCAAAACCACACCTCAGCATGTCGCTGCTCTTTATCCTCATACTCGTCATATTTCTCTAAATGTAAGAACGCTAATTGATTATTTTGCCAAGGTTTATGGCACTCCTCTTTATTGGCAACTCAATTAACGATTCATAATTTAACGACAATAATTATTCCTACATCTTATGAGAAAAAGGCGGAATAGGAAGGAATTACTACGTTCGTTTTGTTTAGAAAATTAGGAGATTTTTCAAGTAACAGACTAGCAGCTGTTTTGGGCATACATAAAAAAACTCCTTGAGTCGATTGAGCCTAATAGTTAGGCATTAAGCGCTTTGCTAAGCTTTGAATATTGCTAGTCTCAACAGGATCTAGTGACTTGGCATACCATAGTGATCTGCGATTAGCTCAACAGTACGCGATTGGGCGCGGCGCGAATAACCTTGAACAACCAACAGGACCTCGTCGACTCCTGTCTGCTCCTGAAGACTCTCTAAACTTTTTGCGACCTTGGCAGCAGTGCCATGCAGGGTTTGATCGGTATACTGCTCAATAATCTGATGCCCTTACGTATTGCCTTGAAAAGCCGCCACTTCATCAGGTGGCAGTAAAGCAAAAGGTTTGCGCTGGAACATTCTTAACATTGCCATGGCAGACGATGTTGATTGGCGACGTGCCTCTACAGGATCTTCATCTGCAATCGCACCAATACTGACCAAACTATATGGCTTGGCTAGAATTTTTGAAGGACGGAAATTCTCTCGATAAATGCGCATGGCATTTAGTATGTCGGCACTGCCAAACTGTAGAGCGAACGCATATGGTCTGCCAAGCTGTGCTGCCAAATGAGCTGAGTAAGTCGAGGACCCCAAGATCCAGACATCAGCAGCGGTCTTTGATGGTGGTACTCGGTTTTGCTGGACTTGCCATGGACCTGGCACCGCATGAACCTCACTATAAGGATACTCTTTTGGAAAACTGTTTTCTAAAAAGCCCAACAATTCTGCGACTTGCTGAGGAAACTCATCGTTCGCCGCGTGATGACGACGCAAAGCTGACGCCGTTGCGCCATCCGTACCTGGCGCCCTTCCCAAACCCAGATCGATTCGTCCTGGCGCCATCGCATCGAGCATACCAAATTGTTCAGCGACTACCAAAGGCACATGATTCGGTAGCATGATGTTCAGACATCCAAAACCGCTCAAAGCCTCTTTTATCCGCCAGTTTCGCAAGAGCGATCATCTCTTGAATGGTGCCCTCTATCGTGTGACCAACACCCGTGAAGGCATTGTCGAGCACCGAAAGAACAAAAGGGGCGTTGCCAGAATTATTTGGAATATTCATAAACGATCTCAGTTATACCGTATTGATGATGTATGGCAACACACTTTGGGTATTGCCATACAAGGAAGGTTTGAAAAACGACTTATCTAAAACCAATTCTAGAATTTGTAGTACTGACCATCATCAGGAACAAGCGTACGTTGTTTATCCAGATGTTTTTCCTCAATAAAGTGGCGCAGCTCTGCTTTAGTTAGCGTGGCATGATTGACCGTATCCATATGCACGCTAATGATCTGGGCATTAGGCGAGAATTGATACGCACGGTATACATCGTCTTTGCCCATAATGATAGAATCATCGACAAAACCAGTCATCTTCGCATAACCTGTATTGAGGACGACCGCATCAGGCTTGTAGCGAGTCAGTGCATCTTCTACTTCCTTATCCCAAATGGTATCCCCTGCTACATAAACGGTCTTGTAGCCTGACTTCTGGAATACAATACCTATCGTTTTGCCAAGTCCTTCGGCAAGGGCTGGTATTTTGTACATTGCATCAGTACCGTGCTGTCCGATGGTTTTATTGATTCTAGTACCTTTAAACACAACGCCTTGCTCTGTTAATACTCTGACATCAGTAAAACCATCTTTACGCACGGTTGCCGCATCAGCTGCATCTTGGGTAAAAATTGGCATGTCACGAGGCACAAGGTTACGTGCGGCATCATCCCAATGATCAGCATGCAAATGGGTCAAAATAATGGCATCCGCCTTAAGTACCTCTGCAATAGACATTGGCAAATCTACCATTGGATAGCGGATTTCACTATGAACTGTATTTTCAAGCCCTGGATAAGCGTTTTTAGCCGCTAGCATCGGATCCACTAAAAAAGTGGTGCCGTCATAATCAAGCTTGATCGTGGCATTACGGATTTGCTGAAATTGAACGGTGTTGGCAGCCGTCTGTTTTACCGCGTTAGAATTTGCTGCTGGACTAGCAAAGGTGGTACATGCCGTTAACAACATCACGCCACTTAACAGTGTGGTGCCGGTCAGCGATTTTACTATATTCATAATAGCTACCTTATTGAGGAAATTCTTCTTAATGAGAATAGGGTTTAAGAGTCTATTTCATGACTAAATCACGATTTGATTAACAACTCTGGATTAACGCGCAATCCAAGTTTGGGTATCAATCACTTCGCCATATAGAAACTCAATCGCTGCCATGATGGTGGCATGAGCCTGAGCGGCGGGTACGGTCGTGCCATTAAATTCAAGATCAAGCGTAGCACATGCATCATGGATGGTGGTCGTGGTGTAACCAAAGTCCACCGCCGCACGAACGGTGGCATCCACACACATATGGCTCATGGCGCCAATCACGGTCACCTCTTTGATACCTTCTTTATCCAATAGCTCTTTCAGAGCAGTCTCACGGAACGAATTGGGGTAATGCTTAGTGATGACGGCTTCACCCTCTACAGGTTTTACTTTCTCATTAATCACCACACCATCGCTACCAGGCGTAAAGATTGGTGCATCAGCAGAAGGCATTTCATGACGAACATGAATGACGGTATGGCCTTTTTCTCTAGCAGACGCAATCACCAAAGCAGCATTATCAGCGGCTTCGTTAATACCTACGAGTGATAACTTACCTTGCGCGAAATACTCATTTTGGATGTCTACAACAATCAGTGCTTGTGTGTTCATGATAGTGCCTCTTTGGTTATGGCAGTGACTGTATAGACGTATATTTTACAAGCACTGTGCTACACTAACGAGTGGCTGCATCGACATATAAGAGGTTAATAACGACATATGAATCAAAAACATGCTATTGAAATTGGGTTAGTCGTTTATGAGAAGGCACAAATGGCGGCCATCCTTGGTCTGACTGATCTGTTCGTCATTGCCAGTAAAATCGCCGCCAAGCGCCAAGATACAACTGATCTTCCTCTACAAGTGAGTCACTGGGAGATTAAAGATACTAATCTGCTGCCTACCTGCACTTTTTCTAGTAATCCCGATAGCGTTGGACAATTAGCGGCTGTCATTATCCCGCCAACGTTAGAGGCACCGATTGAACAACAAGCAGCAGCGCCTTGGCTGAACTGGCTGAGAGATCAGCATTCAGGAGGTGTAATCATGTCATCCGTCTGTGCCGGTGCTTTTTTATTGGGCGAAACAGGATTACTCTCCAAACGCAAGGCGACCACGCATTGGGGTTATGTAGAGGATTTTAAGCAGCGTTTCCCTGATGTCGATTTGGATGTGGATCGCATTATTATCGAAGACGGTGATATTGTGACCGCTGGTGGCGCAATGGCTTGGACAGATTTGGGACTGAGGATGGTAGATCGCTTTCTTGGCTCACAAGTGATGAATGAGACCGCTCGTGCGTTGTTAATCGATCCCTCAAGGCGCGAACAATGTTATTACAGCGCATTCTCGCCCAACCTCACCCATGGGGACGCGGCCATAATAAAGGTGCAGCATTGGCTACAAAAAACAGAAGCCAAAGATATTGATTTATCTACCTTAGCCAATTGCGCGCAGTTAGAAGAGCGTACTTTTCTACGCCGTTTTCATAAGGCAACGGGTATGACATCAACCGAATACTGTCAGCGATTACGCATCGGAGAAGCAAAAGATTATCTACAGTTCTCTTTAACGCCTGTCGAGCAAATTGCGTGGAAGGTGGGTTATGGTGATGTCAGTGCGTTTCGTAAGATATTTAAGCGCATTGTTGGTTTGACATCAAGTGAGTATCGACGGAGATTCAATACGAATAAATAATGAGATGTTTAGGCGGTGGCTGAGTTAAAATTATACACCAAGGGAACCACTTATTTCACCCTTCAAACCTATTAATAGACCACTTATAACAGATTGCTAAGCTCCTCATATTTACTAAGGCTAATTATGACCACATACATACTCGACACCGAAACTACAGGGCTTATCGAACCGCACATGACTGAAGCAGCCTACTCCATTGTTGATATTAACGATGGTAAAGTAACTGTGTTGCAGGAGCCGAGAGCGAAGCGCTTTAACCCCCTGAAAGAAATTAGTTTGGGATCTATGGCGATATCACATATCTGTGATGAAGATGTAGCGGATCAACCACCTCACACAGATTTTAGACTACCTAACAGTGTTGAGTACTTGATTGGTCACAATATTGATTTTGATATGGCAGTTCTTAAAAATGCGGGCGTAACTCATACTCCTAATTTGATTTGCACCAATGCCATGGCTAACTGTCTTCTTCCTACACTTGAGAGCCATAAGCTAGTATCCCTCCTCTACCACTTTCACCGTGATATAGCTCGTGCTCAAGCAAGGGATGCTCATGCTGCTATTGCTGATATTTACTTCACTGAGCTGGTACTTGGTAGTTTGATTGATTTAGCCAATAGTCAAGGTCATGAGATAAGTGATGTAGAGAGCTTATATAATTTTAGTCAAATAGCTCGTATACCTACGCATCTAAGTTTTGGTAAACATAAAGGTGAGGCTATTGCGGATTTAGCTACTAGTTTTGAGGGTGCTGGCTATCTTAAATGGTTGCTTAAACAAGATACGGTTGATCCTTATTTAGCTCAAGCTTGCCAGCAAGTATTAGAGTCGGTATAAATACACTGATGCTATGAGTTTTATAGTAAGAGTAAATATATTTGCTAAGTAGCTAGATGAACATTGGGATTCAAATCAAGCTAAAGACTCAGTTCTGAAATTGAGATCGTTACTAGAAATAGTTAACGCTAAAGTAGATTAAGTTCTTATTGAAACTATAACTTATTAGCTAGTAAATCCCTCAATATTATGGTGTTTAAAATATCATTAATACCTGCCTATGCCATGAAAAAATCTTACTCTGACAAGTCAGAAAAGCTCTATATGCTATTATCTATATAGTGTAGAGGGCTGGATTATGAAATTTACTTTTCTTAGGTAACGTTATTAATATCGGGGTTTGAATAAAATAAACTATCCTGATAACTCAGTGGTAACTGCGACTTCATGGGAATTTAAAATAAACATTTAGACAGCTCCTTACCCTCCTAATCTCTGACTTTAACTCGGCTAAACACGCTTTTAAAGATTCGTATTATTTCAGAAATAATCATCACCATCGCTTATCATTGAAAGAAAAATGTCAATAATCCTATGACAATAGCCCGCTTATGATTATAAATACGTTGACATACAATCAAATTAACGTAATAATAATCTAGATGTTAATGATTATCAGTAACATCCTTATATTTTCAGATGCTATCTATTTGACGGTTATATGAAGTAACCGTTATATGATTTTTTGGCTTGGATGACCCTTTATGGCTGAAACGCTTACTCGTTATGATACCGATAAAACCCCATTAGCCATTGCTGATAAAGCCATGTTCATTCATCATCTCAATGAAGAGCATCAAGATGAACTTGCGATGTTTATCAATGCCTTTACCTCTGCCTCAGTCGGCGAGTACGATATAGTATCAATAACAGAACTGTATCCTGACGGTCTTCTGTTAGATGTTATGACGATGAATCGCTATCAAAATAACTCTAATGTGTTAAAAGATAGCAGTTCTACAGATAACAGCCTCGCTGAAAACATTTCTAGTATTAATCATCAATACTTTATCAACTTTTTTGTGCCTATTAGCGACGCTGAGACACTACATGAACAATATATAGCGTTATTGCAGTCATCCGCTACTAAGCTTGGTAAGCGTACAATCAAACTTCAAGAACAATACTTTAGCGTGATTGATAGTTATTATGTCAGTTCTAATATGTATCGACTGATGGTCACAGCACCCGATAATATCCCACTCAATCATCCCGGGTATGCTTATTTATTTGAGTTAAACTCTGACGTTTTCTCCACCCTAAATGATGAGTCAAGTAATAACGACAAGCCTTTACAGCGCTACTACACCCTGCGAAAAGCATGGCAAGATCCAATCAGCTTGTCTGTTCAAGCTTGGATAGATGTTTATATCCATGGCGACACACCAGGTGGCAATTGGGCACGTTCTCTCGCTTGCGGTATGCCAATAAAAACGGTGCGCGACTATCCTGAGAAAACAGAACACCTCAATGAGGGTCAATGCTTATTAATATGTGATGAAACCTCTCTACCTACAGTCGCCAATCTATTAGAGAACTGGCAAAATCCGTTACCACCCCTTGTCATTGCTATTACTGAAGATCCAAAAGACATCAGTTATTTACATACTCTAAACCTTTGCCCGTGCTTAGGTCATGATGAGTGTTTTCTACAAGACAATCTACTTCATATCATTAAGACGCCAACAACCGAAATTCCTGAACAAATCATGAGCTTACTAAATGCAAGATTAATGACATTGCCTCTTAAGATTGGCAAGGTATGGGGTGCGCTTGAAGCGGCGGACATCAAGTCATTAAGAAAACAATTAAAAGCAACCCTTGGTCTATCTCGTCAAGATATGGTCATAAAAGTCTATTGGCGCGCTCAATAATTGCCGTATGTTCATAAATAAAATGAAAATCATTTGCATTAACCATCTACTTTTCTTTAAAATCCCCCATTTACTTTCGACTGCTCACTATGATGCACATCAATAATTTAAGCTTAATACGTCAAAAAAAAGTTTTGCTTCATCCTACTTCTTTTATTATCCAACCAAATAAACTGTATGCGCTCATTGGGCATAATGGTTCGGGAAAATCTAGCCTTATAAAAGCCATGGCAGGAGAAATGACGCCCACGCAAGGTGGCATTGAAATAGAACGACAAGATTTGCGAAGTTTTTCTGCTAAAAGACTGGCCACGCATCTTGCCTATTTACCGCAAAACCTACCTGATGCGGGCGCTTTTACAGTCTATGAGCTTGTGATGTTAGGCAGATACCCTCATCAGAAATGGCTGCAAAAGCCGACTGCCGACGACCGTCAACAAGTAGAAAAAGCCATCGCCCTCACTCAAGTTGACGCCTTTAGAGATCGCCAAGTATCGACGTTGTCAGGTGGTGAGCGTGCGCGCGTCTGGCTGGCGATGTGCCTTGCCCAGCAAACAAAGTATCTTCTATTGGATGAGCCACTAGCAGCGCTGGATGTGGTCTATCAAATAGAAGTGTTAAAACTGATTCGTCAATTGGTCGATGAGCAAGGCTTAGGTGTTGTGATTATCCTGCACGACCTAAATCTAGCAGCAAGGTTTTGTGATGAATTTATCGCCCTAAAACAAGGCAAGCTGTGCCATATGAATGATGTCAAACACACCATGGAAAAGGATGTACTGCGCTCGATATTTGGTGTCGATTTTACCCTACTAACCCATCCTACCACTACTCATAAAGTCGCAGTTATATGAAAGCGCTCACCTTTTCGTTCGGGCTATGTGTGGCATTATGCTCAAGTTTATTGTTAAGCAGTTGCCAGTCGTCTGACGCCACCTCACAAGCACCACAAGCAGTGTCACCTAAAAACAGTCAAAAAACGCCTAAAGTCATGACGCCCGATTGGGGTATTGCGGCGACGCTGACTGCCATGGGATACCCACCAGTTGCTATGGGCGATAAACCTTTCTATAGAGAATGGGTCGGTGAGCCTCTTATACCTGATACAACTCTCGACGTAGGAACACGCTATCAGCCCAACCCTGAAATGTTCTCTCAGTTAGATTTGGATTTGGTCATAGACAACGATTTTTATGCGCACCTGCGTCCTATGTACGGCGATTTGCCTATCCACTCTATTGAATTGACCAGTCCTAACAAAACTGCAAAGTGGGAGGACTTTATAGAACCAACGTTAGAATTGGGCCGATCTATCAATAAACCGCAAGCCGCGCAAGATTATTTAGACACCAGTAAGAAACAAATCTTACAAGCGGGACAGACTTTTCATGCGCGTTATCCTCATGTCAAAAAATTGGCTGTCGTGCAATTTGCCGACACCAATAATTTGCGTATGTTTTCGTATAATAGCTTGTTTCAACCTGCTTTAGAGACGATGGGACTACAGCTAGTGGCATTGGCAGATGGCAATCAATGGGGGTTTACGCCCATTATGCTAGGAGACTTAGCGCAGCTTGATGCCGATACTTGCCTTGTGGTCGTTGAACCTCTTAGTGACCTTCTCAAACTTGAATTAGAAGACAGCTTAGTGTGGCAGCGCTTGGGTTATTCCTTTGATCAAGAGCATGCATCTAGCAAAAAAGGCCGTTGTATCACCTTACTGCCTGCGACATGGAACAATAGTGGCGTGGCTTCTATGAATGTTTTAGCCGATCGCTTAACGAATGTCACTTTTGTAGGCAATACCGATTTATGATTAATAAAAATAATTTTTTGTCTGCTAACCGTATTTATATGATAGTCGTTTTCTTAATGCTGCTAGCAGTAGTGAGCAGTTATGCAGTCGTACATCAACTTTGGCACCTGCCTTTTTTAGAATTATTCATACCCTCATTTGAGCTATCGCTTTCGGACATGAGTATCCAGCTACAAATCCTACCGACCATGTTGGTAGCATTAACCGCTGGTGGTCTTTTAGGATTGGTCAGTATTTTATTACAACAGCTGGTAAAAAATACTCTGGCCTCAGACACAACATTGGCAGTCGGTAGCGGTGCAAACATGGCACTACTCATTGTCACGTTATTCCTGCCTAGTTTGGCGTTAGGGGGAAGTTTCTGGGTCGCCTTTGTTGGCGCACTTGGTAGTATGGCGATTGTTTTTCTTCTAGCTGCGCCTAGTCGCATGAATCCTTTGGTATTGGTACTAGGTGGACTGGTGACCAATATTTTATTGGGCGCTATTACTGGTTTATTATTGATTTATTATGCTGAAGAAACCTTAAACGTCATGGTGTGGGCGGCGGGCAGTCTCACGCAGAATAACTGGCAAGTATCTGCCGTATTAAGCATCGCTAGTGTGGTCGCCTTTATTAGCTTAATGCCTTTATTAAAACCATTAGAAATAATGAGCTTAGATGATAGGCAAGCCAAAAGCTTGGGCGTTCCTATCAACCTCATTCGTGGATTGGTGATGGGATTGGTGGCACTACTGACCGCCCTTGTCGTCAGTCGCGTGGGGCCTATTGGTTTTATTGGCTTAGGGGCTGCTACACTGGTGAATGTGTTTTCAGTAAGGCGTATTGGTTACCGTTTGCTATTAGGTTATGTGTTTGGGGCACTGTTGTTATGGATCACCAGTAATGCTACGACGCTGTTACAACATTATTTAAGCCTAAATATTCCTGCTGATGCAATGACGGCCATTCTTGGTGCCCCATTGGTGATATGGTTAATCGTGAGCCAAAGTCTTCAACATACCGATGAGGTTATTCCGACTTTAGTTTCAGAACGCCGTGACACTCATTTAATGGGTTGGAGTATCGCCTTAATACTGTTGCTCATAGGCGTACTTATCTTTACGGCTACTTCAAATGGCTGGCAGCTTAGTACGCTAGGACATTTAATTGTTGATTTTAGATTGCCTCGTACTTTAAGCGCAGCCGCCACTGGCATAATGCTAGCCACTGCTGGCGTGCTGCTACAAACCTTGACACGTAACCCGATGGCCAGCCCTGAAGTACTCGGTATTAGCTCAGGCTCAGCGATAGGAGTGGTACTGGCCTTTGTTTTCCTGCCCAGTTTTGGCTATACAGGTATTATATTATCAGGATTATTGGGTGCTTTTATCGTGCTCAGTTTGATCTTATGGCTTGCCCGTCGTATCAATCCGGCTTATTTATTATTAGTTGGTGTGGCCATTGCCGCATTGATGGGCGGATTATTAAGCCTGGTAAAAATATCTGGCGATCAACGGTTACAAGCGGTGCTAAGTTGGCTATCAGGTTCTACATATCTTGCCAGTCCAGAAACGGCATGGATTTTAGTAGGATTGGCTTTTATACTTTTCATATTAAGCTTTATGGTCATAAAACCATTAGAGATATTGAGCCTAGGTAGTGGGATTGCCCGTGAGCTTGGGGTATCTTTGAGATTTTATCAAACCTTGATACTTATTCTTGTAGCATTACTGAGTACGATATCAACGTTGGCAGTGGGTCCGCTCAGTTTTGTGGGTCTGATGATTCCTCACCTCGCCAGCACATTAGGCGCGGTGAAGCTCAAACGTCAAATTCAATTGTCTGCTATTTTAGGCGCGGGCTTAATGGTCATAGCAGACTGGATTGGACGCTATCTTATATTCCCCTATGAGATACCTGCTGGCACCATCGCTGCCATTATTGGCGGGGCTTATTTCCTATATTTGATGCGGCGTATTAGAGCGTAATCTATATGGTTAATACTTCATTAACGACATAACATCATTATCGCTACTTAAGGCTTTAAAAATATTTAAAATTAATATTGCGCCCCTATTGTAATGAAAATGATTATCATTATAATAGTGATTTAACTTACACATTGGTAACATTCATGCAACTGTCTCGCCTATATTCCGCCCTATTTTGCCTTAAAGCATCTAACAGAGCGCGTCATCCATTTTCAGTAAAATCACTGTCTATCTTTCACCTGTCTACCTCAGTCGTTTTACTTGCTGCCAGCCAAGCAGCATGGGCACAAACCGATATAAATAACGACAGTCAATCAGATGTGCCAAGTGTGGTACTTGATACGATTGTAGTGACCAGTAGTGCTGATGCGTCAGCAGATGGATTGCCAGATGCTTACGAAGGTGGCCAAGTCGCGACCGGAAGCCGTGTAGGGATTTTAGGCAATCAAGATATCATGGATACGCCATTTTCTACTACATCGTATACCAACGAATACATTGCCAACCAACAAGCTCAAAGCGTAGGCGACCTGCTTAAAAAAGACCCCACTGTTCGCGTTGCAAGGGGTTTTGGTAACTTCCAAGAAGCTTACTTTATGCGCGGTTTCATCACCACATCAGATGATACGATGTTTAATGGCCTATACGGCATTTTGCCTAGACAGTATATCGCCACCGAATTATTTGAGCGTGTTGAAGTTCAACGCGGCGCATCTGCTATGCTAAACGGTGCAGCACCCAGTGGCGGCAATGCTGGTGGTACGATTAACCTACTACCAAAGCGTGCTAGTAATGATCCCCTACGCCAATTAACGCTTGGTTATGGTCAAGGTGACCAAGGTAAAGTGGCGGTAGATGTTAGTGACCGTTTTGGTACTGATGATGCATTTGGCGTGCGCTTTAACGCCGCTTATCAAGATGGCGATAGTGCCATCGATGATGAGTCTTCAACATTAGGATTGGCAGCGCTTGGGCTAGATTATAAAGGCGAACAATACCGATTATCAGCAGATTTGGGCTGGCAAGATAATAAACTTAAAGAGACTCGTCCTAGCGTCAATCTTGGTGGTGTTTCTAGCATACCAAAAGAGCCAGACGGCTCAAAAAATTGGGCTCAGCCTTGGACGTACTCAGATGAAAAAGATATCTTTGGTACCATTAGAGGTGAATATGATTTTAATGATAATCTCACCGCTTATGGTGCTTACGGCATGCGAAGTGGCGAGGAAGAAAACTCACTAGCCACCTTAACCGTCAACAATGCTGATGGTGCGGGCACAATTTATCGTTTTGATAACTCTAGAGAAGATTTGGTACAAAGTGCCGAGCTTGGTCTACGTGGTAAATTGCAAACCGGTGAAGTGGCTCATAACTTAGTGTTGGCCGCAAACCTATATGATCAAGAAGAAAAAGGCGCATTCGCGTTTGATTTTGGCAATCAACCTGCGACCAATTTATACCGCCCTACCGACTACACGGAAGTCCCTTTTACAAGTACAGCTACGTTTGGCGGTAACTTAGATGATCCAAAGTTAACCAATGAGAAACAACTACAAAGCTTTGCGCTAGCAGATACCATATCGCTGTTCGATAACAAACTTAAAACCACGTTAGGTGTGCGTCATCAAAATATAAAAACCACCAGCTATGATGCCAACACGCAGGCAGAAACTGCTCATTACGATAAGAGCGAGTGGACACCAAGTATCGGTATTGTCTATCAACCAAACATGGACTGGTCGTTCTACGGTAACTATATCGAAAGCTTAGCGCCAGGAAAAACAGCCCCTCAAACAAATAATAGTGCCCCTGTCACCAATGCTGGTCAAGCTTTGAACCCTTACGTGAGCGAACAAACTGAAATTGGCGTAAAGTATGACAACGGGCTTATTGGTAGTAGTTTGGCAATATATCGCACTGATGCCGCACGTGACTATATCGATGCTTCAAACACCCTTATATCTGCTGGTAAAAACCGTCACCAAGGTGTAGAACTGACCGTATTTGGTAGCCCTAGCGAAAATATGCGTCTAAATGCGGGCGTCAGTTATTTAAGTGCCAAACAAAAAGACACCGGTGATTCAGCGCTAGATGGTAATAAAGTCATCGGTCTGCCTACCTTACAAAGTAATGTCAATCTAGAATATGATGTTGCGGCACTCGAAGGACTAACCTTAACAGGTGATATCATTCATACGGGCCCACGCTATGCCGATAATGCAAACACTTTAAAAGTTGACGGTTATACGACGTTAGATCTTGGTGCTCGCTATAAGACCGTGCTAGCAGGTCAAGATGTCACCTTAAAAGGCATGGTAACCAATGTCACGGGCGAAGATTATTGGCAGTCAGTCGGTGGTTATACAGATGCTGGTTATTTAAATGCGGGCGAACCCACTGCGTTAAAAGTTTCAGCGACGTTTGACTTTTAAATTTGAACGCTAAGCTTCGCCAATGAAACTACTATACTGAATAAACTGTCGTTATAGAATCATTATCGGGTTTGAATAAAAGGGATTAGGCGCCACCTACTCCCTTTTGTGCTATCTAAAAATATGCAAAATTCATTTTATTATTGAGTCCTTATGTCCTCTCGCGCTACAGCCTCTCTATATCATATGATCTGGTCGCATTACCGCCTGCCTTTTCTCAAAGTTATCTTATTAAATTTAGTCAATGCGGCGGTCAGTGTGGGTATTATTGCTTATATTAATCACACTTTTATCAGTCAGCCTGTTTTTAATACCTTGTCATGGCAAAGTTTAGGCTATTTTTCAGCGTTAGTCATTCTCCTATTAGTCACGACTTTTTTATCACAATATGCCCTAACCCACTTGGGTCATAGATTTGTGTATGAGCTCAGAACCAAGCTGGTAAAACAAATCATCGATACCAACGTTCCGCAGATTGACAAGTTAGGGAACGCCCAACTACTTGCCAGCTTATCTACCGATATCCAATCGATTACCGTCGCTTTTGTCCGTATGCCAGAGTTGGTTCAGGGGATTATTTTATCTAGCGGAGTCGCCTTATATTTGAGTTGGTTGTCATTGCCATTATTGCTGATCATCATGGTTTGGATTGTAATGACGATTTGGATAAGCACCATTTTGGTGAAGCACGTTTATAAGCATTTAACAGAATTAAGGGAGATTAATGATCTTTTGTATCAAGATTATCAATCTATTATCGAAGGGCGAAAAGAGCTTGCACTTAATCAGCACCGCGCGCAAAAGCTGTATACCAATGATTTTTTAAGTCACGCCCAGTCTTATAAAGAGCGCGTTATTAAAGCAGATACCTTTCACTTATCAGCAGTGAATTGGTCGAACATTATGATGTTTGCAGCGATTGGTGTCGTCTTTGCGGTCTCAAACTATCTTAATATTCCCATGAGCGTTGCCACCACTTTTTCTTTAACCATTCTATTTATGCAATCGCCGCTGCTACAAGCCGTTGGCGCTTATCCAACTTTACAAACGGCGCAAGTCGCGTTAGATAAAATACAGACGTTGGCGCTTGCTGATTATCAACCAGCATTTTTAACCAATATAGCAGCAAATGACTGGCAGACCATCTCACTGAACAATGTGAGTTATCGCTATCAAGGTATAAACCACAATATACAAGAAGTTGTGACTGAAAATAAGTCGCTTACTGATGACATTTTAAAAAATGTCAATCTCACCTTGAGGCGTGGCGAAGTGGTGTTTTTGATAGGCTCTAATGGTAGCGGTAAGTCTACCCTTGCAAAAATAATTACTGGTATTTTTACGCCTACGACAGGCGCTGTAAAAGTAGACAAACAGGTGATGGATTCGGACAATAATAGCCATTATCGGCAGCTATTTTCTGCCATTTTTAGCGATCAACATCTTTTTAAACAATTAATCGGCAGTCAAGACAATGACCCTGATATGTCTTTAGTGACCGAGTGGCTGCATAAATTGAACCTGCAAGATAAAGTGACGGTAACTGAGCATCGATTGTCTACCGACAAGCTGTCCCAAGGACAACGCAAACGCTTGGCCATGTTGCTCGCTGTCGCCGAACAAAAGGACTTTCTGCTGCTCGATGAATGGGCCGCTGACCAAGACCCTGCTTTTCGCCGAGTATTTTATCAAGCGCTGATTCCTGAATTAAGAGCTATGGGCAAAACGCTGTTTATTATCAGTCATGACGACGGTTATTTTGAGCATGCTGACCGCTTGCTTATGATGAAAGAAGGAAAACTGACGGAATTAAATGCAGAAGAACGCCAGCGCGCCAGTGCGGACGCCATTGCTATGCTAGAGTAGCTTCTTAGGTAAAATAACTGCTGATAAACCATACTATTAAACTACTTAATTCCAAAGAATAGCATAGCCTTTGGCGGGCAAAGCACATAGCAAGCGGGAGAGATTTATAGCAGCATTTTATTTTTAACATAGCTCTTTTATATAAACTGACTATGCCAGTTTTTCATAAATAACCATGCTTAAATATACACCTCCTGCTGCTACGATTAAGCTGGCAAACCAGACGACGATAAAGTAACCAGTATGAAGCGATGAACAAGTTAAGATAAAACTTACCAATAGCAGTAGCAACCCCATCCATCGTAACCATTTCTGTTTAATAATATATCGTTTCTGCTCATCATGATGAGATAGCAGGTTTGACCTTACGGCGACTAAGAGTGGCCGTTTGAGATGAAACTTATCCCTATGTCTTTTACTCGTCATCATTAATACCATCATACCTAGCAGATTAAATGCCAATAGCAATCCAGATAACAGCACGTTAGACATACTATAAATTTCCCATCTGAAGCTTTGAACGACTAGGCGGCTTTATTTTTTGCTGGTGAGATGCTTTCTTAAAACTGACCACATAAGTAATATAAGCAAACAGTAAGGCTAGAATAAAAAACATAACGTCGAAGCTGATAAAGAGCACATCGAAGCTCAAGATACTGTGAAGCAATCCACGCTCGGTAGTTAGGCTGTTGAGTAGCGGTGTGAATAAAAGCAATAGAGTGACCAATGATAATAATAGACGCCACGCACGACGACTAGAGAGTAATAACGTCAGCAAGAAACCAAACGCCCAGATGATAAAAAAACCATCTACTTCCCACTTCCCTCGCCCTATTAACTCTAGCGGCAATAAACGATTGAGCCATAAAAAACCTATCATTGCTAAAGGCAATCCCGCCAGCGTCGCAATATTGAGCTTTTCTACTAACCAAAATCCCCAATCAGGCTTATCTATAGTGAATAATTGGCGGCGACGTTTAACCGTCCAAAGCACTAAGCCTGTTGCAATCATACCGCAGCCCGCTGCGCCACATAAAAAGTACAACCAGCGCAGCCAGTTATCAGCAAAGCGTCCTGCATGCAAACCTATCATGACCGCTTGTGTTTCCACAGCAAGCGGCGGTGGTCGACTGTCTTTGAGTACTTTGCCTGTCTGCCCATCATAAATACGAAATACCCCTAACGTCGATAATTGATGCTCAGCTTTACCATCGATAATAATCATACTTTGGTCAGTATTAGGGTGATTAATACTGACACTGGTCACGGCATAATTAGGGTTGCGTTTTTGCCAATCAGATCGCGTTGTAGCAAGCAATGGAGCAATACTGGCCATAGGGGCAGTCTGTAACTCGGTTGTATCCGCTGCCCGATAAGAATAAATTTCCTTAAAAAACTCTTCATTATCTACCCCAGACACCATGCCTGCCCACGGCATATACAAGGTTATCAAGGTAATAATGCCGGTAAAGGTAATCATCAAATGAAATGGTATTGGCAGCACAGAAAAAGCATTGTGCGCATCAAGCCACGAGCGTTGCCCCTTGCCCCAACGAAAGGTAAAAAAATCCGTAAATATTTTTTTGTGGACAATAATGCCTGTGATAATAGCAATCAACATCATCATAGAAGCTATACCAATGATAATTCTGGCCCATATCACACTCATATAATGCAAATCAAAATGCATACGATAAAAGAAGTGACCGCCTACGGTATCTCTTGGTGTATATGCCATTTGGGTTTGCGTATCAAACTGATATTTTAGCCTTTTGTCATCTGTAGTCACATTGATATGCAGACGTTGAGCAATATTATCGCTATCAATATCTTTAGCAATAAACCAGTTTTTGGCATGGGCTTGGGTTTGCTGTAAGTGAGCGATTGCCCTACCAAAACCATCTGACTTATCTTTTAGATTCGTCACATTTTGGTTGTGCGTAAATGTTGAAGACGTTAATGGCGTTTGCTGAGAGCGTGCCGGAATTTCAGGTTGCATCCATGCCGTCAGCTCATTATTAAAATAACTGACGGTGCCCATCAGAAAAATGGTAAACAGCAACCAACCTAATAACAGGCCAAACCAAGTATGGACGTCAGATAAAATGACTCGATAGCCCTTCACTTTAGTTTTACTTTTTGTCTGAATATTACTCATTGTGGCAGTTTGGGTCTTAGTAGAGTCTGAGGGCATAATAACAGCCTGATGGTAAGAAAAATCTAAATAGCGACATAATCAATCACCCCTAATATCCCTGCAATACCGACGACCACCGCCCATGCCAGCCATAAACGACGCAAAGAAAATACTAAGACAAGGATGAGCGCGCATACAACAACGCTAGCAATTTGACCCCAATAGATGGCAGAAATCTCATCTATAGGTAAGGCCAAAAACATCAAACTCGTAAGCACCGCGATGCCATAGCTACCAATAATCGCTAAAAAAATACGACTAAGGACTTTAAAATCAGGTAGATAAAAACCATGACTGCTACGGCGCTTACTCATGTGACTGCCTGCATATTAAGATAGATGGTCATAATCGGTATGAAAGTTAAAAGCGAACGATTAAAAGCGATAGGTTAATCTGCCGACTACATTCAAAGGCTCACCGTAAGTCAATTCACTAAAGGTGCTGCCCGCAAGATACTTTTGATTAAACAAATTATTCACATTAACCTGCGCTTCAAGATTGTCGTTAAAAGTATATCTTGCCATGATATTGGCAAGCGTCACGTCATCTTGACCGTACTTTTCAGATTGTTTTGTCACAGGGTTTTTGACAATGCCATAGTATCCATTTGACCAGTCAACGCCGCCGCCAATGATTAAATTAGGAATGATATGATCAAGATTATAAGTGGCAAACAGATTCAGCGTGGTATCGGCAAAGCCTGTATTGATGGTCTTGCCCTTGTTATCTTCAGCATTAAAATGCGTATAACCAACGCTCGCTTGTAGTTGGTCGCTGATTTGACCAGACACTTGTACTTCTACACCCTGACTGATGGCACCTTTTGCTCCGTAGTAGGCTTTTTCAAGGTCGGTGCCGGGTATTATTTGACCGCCATCGAGTTGAGCAAGGTTGTCCTGCTCGATTCTAAAAATACTCACTTGGCTTTGTAATGCGCCATTATCTGACTCACTTTTTAGACCGATTTCATAGTTTTTACCTTCAATAGGATCGAGGAATTTGCCATTTATATCACGCTGAGTTTGAGGTTTGAAGATATCACTGTAGCTGGTATAAAGACTGTGATTGTCATTAACCGCATAGGTAATACCTGCGTACGGAGTCCAGATGTGTTTGGCTTCCGTGTTGACGTTTCGGCCATACTGCACACCTGAGCGTTCAAAATCAGACACACGCGTTCCCAAAATCACGGCTAAAGGATCCGATGGTTTGAGCTGAGTTGCCGCAAAGATAGCTTTTTCTTTGGTTGTGACATCAGAGCTGCGATTGCGCTCTCCCCATTCTGGTTCAAGATAACTGCCATCCCAGTCAGAAAAATCTGGGAGCGGCAATATACCATCAGGCGGTGACTTATAAGTGAAAGTATCAAGATCACTTTTACTATAGGAACCGCCTACGATGAGCTTATGCGTCTTTCCCAACGCATCAAAATTACCAGTTAACTTGCTTTTAACATTGAACTGTTTGCGTTCGGTATCGGCATGAAATGGGTTTAGGTTAAAAATAAGTCCAGTAGTAGCGTCCACTTGTTGGTCGCCATTGGCATACATATAAAGCAGCTTTGGACTACTGTCACTCTCGTTATAGCTGGCATTGGCGGTCAAGTTCCAGTCGGCATTAAAATCATGGTCAATATCTGCAAAGTAATAGGTATTATCAGAATCCCAGTTTGTCCAATCTGCGCTGCCATTTTTACTGGTATCCCAATCCGCTTTTGACCCATCACTTAGATAGTTTGGCAAGCCGCCCCACATGGTTGATTTTGATTTATTGTGTTGACCGCTAGCACCCACACTGACCGTGGTGCTGTCGCCCACGTCCGCATCTACTGTGGCATAAAACAGACTTTGACCCAGTTCTTGACGGTCGATAAAGGTATTACCATCTTGATAGCTAGCCACCACTCGGCCTCGTACCGCCCCGCTTTCGCTTAATGGCTGGCTACGGTCAACACTGAGACCATATTGCCCATAACGATCAACATTGGCGGATAGCTCTGTTTTTGGCACAGCACTATCAGCCCGTTTACGTATCAAGTTGACATTGGCAGAAGGGTCGCCTGAGCCACTCATCAAACCAGTCGCGCCGCGTACGATTTCAACATGGTCAAACATCGCGGTATTGGCAGAGTATTCGCCCATGGCAGCTTGCTGGACAAAATCGGTGTTTAAGCCGTCAATTTGGAAGCTATTGATAGCAAAGCCTCTTGATGAAAGACCATTACGCGCGCCATCAACGCTACTTACTTGAATAGCAGGCGTGCGTTTAAGCACATCTATTAGGGTGTTTGAATTTTGATCTTTGATTTGCTGGTTGGTAACCACACTGACCGCTTGCGGTGTTTCTTTGGCCGACAAGCCCATACCTGTGGCACTACTGGTGACAGGGATTGTATAGCTATCAGTATTTTCCGTGACCTGTTTATTTGTCTCTGCCATGACCACGATAGTCGGTAGCGTAGTACTTGGTTCTGTCGTATTCTCGTCACGATTGATTTCAATGCCGTTATCATCGGTTTGTTGCTGTGATACTTCAGCATGAATCATAGATGAGCTTACTGCCAACGAAGCAATGGCTGAAAGGTGCATGGTTTGCTTAACGAACCAACTTAAAGGGTTAGGTTTATGCTGTTTTCTACTTTGTGTAATCATAAACATCAATGGTATCTCAATGAAAGTGAGGAGAATTTGAGGGAAGGCAGTTATTCAAGACAATAGTGCTTACTAATACATGTCAACTTTGTAGAGCGTCATGAGAAATGAGCTATTTATTAATAGTCCTGGTGAATAAATATATTATTTGTTACATTAGAGTTTGTACATGATAAAGATAATAATAATGATTATCAATACAGTATTGAAATATTTTTGATACAGTGAAGGTCTACGTCATGAGATAGCAATACTTTTTTGTTAGCAAACACTATAGATAAAAATAGCACAGCAAAAAAAAGGCCACTTTTTAAAAGTGACCTCAATTAAGCACAGTATCTGTTAAACCTTAACTATTAACTGCCTAAATTTAAGCATATAGTTTATTTGAATAGCTTCTGTACAAAGTGCGCCCGAGAAATTACCAAAAAATCCAACAACGTAATAGCCATAATCACAATGATTGCTGCTGGGAATATAATAGCCACAACAAGCAATGGAATGGCAAACGACCACCATATGGAAAAACCTTGTCCACGTGCTGGTGGATTTAGTCCAATGATTTCGTTGGCATTACGAGGACGACGTTGCCACCATATGACATAACCGCTCACACAAATTGCAATCACTGATAAGCAAAACAGTCCATTGGCTAACACGCTCCATAATCCCAGCGTTCCCATGTGAATAGCCGCACCCGCTGCCATAAACTTGCCAAAAGCATTGTAATCCTCAAAGCGGATATCAGCCAATATCTTCCCCGAATAGCGGTCGATATGTACCGTACGGTCAGCCGTTGGACTTTTCATATCGTAGCTCATAGAATCTTGGCTAATCGTCCACACTCCTGTCGCGCCTTGTGGTAGATTCAGCTGATAACGCCCTTCAAAGCCAATCTCACGAGCAAACCTATCTACCGTATCAATCATAATGGGAATATTAGGCGCGATACCGTTCTCACCTTTCGTTGACCCTGACAGCGGCATCGGTGTCAGTTCTAGCACCCAAGGTACCTCTTTGGTACTGCCCGTATTTAATACACGACCATGTGTTGGTGTAAGTGTTGGTGCTGCTCCATGAACGTGCAGCGCGGCATTGGCGTTATCCATATCCATACCCGCATGATGCTGACCATGGTCAATCGAAAGTGGCATGGGCGCCACGCCCCATTTACCGGCCGGAAACTGACTCCAAGCTTGTATGATTCGCTCGCCCCAAATACCTGCCCAAGCCATGCCTGAAATGCAAAAAAACAACAAGACAATGGATATCCAAGTGCCTAAGGTGGCGTGAATAGTACGGAAAAATGAACGCTTTTTCTTTAGGTTACTATCATCCGGAATCAACATAGCTTTGACAGATTTGCGTTTTTGCCACCACAAGTACCAACCCGTTAAAACCATCAAAATAGTTAATGAGGCGGTGGCTTCTTGAATAAAATCACCAACCTTCCCTAACAGCAAATCGCTATGAATACTATCAAGGGTATTGTACAAGCCCGTATTAGTGGGGGTACTTTTAACAATATCACCTGTGTACGGATTCACCGCCACCATATTGTCATGCCTACCTGATACCACTTGAAACAAGGCCACCGTATCGGTGTTGCGGGGTGCGATATATTTAATCAGCGTGCTATCTGGTAAGGTTTGAAGGGCGTTTTTTGCTTGATTGGCGATTGGTGCTTGAACCATAGACTGTAGAGGGGTGACGGTTAAACGATCACTATCTCGGCCTGTTGTATTGGACATAAGCAGCATGCCAAGTCCTGTAAACGCTAAAATAATCAAAAAAGGGGCAATAAACATGCCTGCATAAAAATGCCATCTCCATACTGTAAAATAGCGTTGATTGTTAGGGGGTTGACGTGTATCTCTACTCATAAATATGACCTTTAACCATCTTTAGCTGCTCAATTAACGTCATGAACGCATTGATAATATTAATATAAAATAGCTGATTGTTAGATTCGACCCAAAATATTTCCAAGCCTATAACGTGTTTTTAAAGATGGCAGCATCATACAAGAAAACTCATCAAAACACTGCGATTTATAGGAAATAATTGGCCTTATATGAGGTGCTTTTTAACTTTTTATAATTTTAATCAGTAATGATTTTTCCTCACTTAAACCTTATGTATTCTGTATAAGTGCTGACAATAAATACCTCCAATGCTTCTATAAAAACTCTTATTGTAATTTTTTAATGATAACAATAATCATTAGTGTTATCATTATTCCCATATTTATATACTCATCTTTTAATTTAAAACCGTCAACTACTTCTATCTGAAAGGAAATACGATGCCGTCTCTTTTATGTTCCAAATCTGCCCGAAAGAAACAACTAAGAATAGCAGTCAGGATTGGTTTATTAATGAGTATTAGCCATGGTGCATATGCTGAAGAAACGGCAAGTAATATTGAAGATGTCCAAAACGAAGATGAGAATGTTGCTACTGTTAATCCGACACCAGCGACGACCTTAGATACTATTACGGTTTATGCCGATAGCTACCGCAGTACAGGCACCAAAACTGCATTAGACCCTAATGATGCGCCAATAAGTTATACGAGAATCAATCAAGAACTATTACAAAAACGCCAAGCAGACAGTGTCAACGCGGCCTTGCGTTACGAGCCCGGCGTGAGTACTGAGAGCCGTGGTACGGTATCTATTTTTGATGAATACAATATTCGCGGTTTTAAGACTTATTCCAATTTTTATGATGGATTACGCCTCCCCTATGACGGTGCTTGGAACCTGATGCCGCAAGTAGACATTTATGCGACTGAAGCGGTAGAAATCTTAAAAGGACCAGCATCCTCACTTTACGGCTACGCGGCTCCAGGTGGCATGGTCAATCAGGTCGCCAAAACACCAAAAAGCACTCAAGCATCTGAAGTGCAGTTACGACTTGGCAATCAAAATCTCAAAGAAATGTCGGTCGATACGACAGGCCCTATTTCAGATACGCTTAATTATCGCTTGGTGGCATTAAAACGTAAAAAAGAGGGTCAGATGCAGACCACAGAAGAAGAACGCACTTTAATTAATCCGTCACTTGAATGGCGACCGACAGAAGATGTCTCCGTTCTTGCCAATCTTTTTTACCAAGACGATCCAGAGATGGTGCCTTCTACTCCGCTGCCAGCTGTTGGGACAGTCTACAATGCCAGCTATGGCAAGCTAGATAGTGATGCCTACGCAGGTGACGAGTGGAATCATTTTAGCAAAGAAGTACTGATGCCAAGTGTGACTGTCAACTGGGCTATCAATGACAAATTAACTTTTAAGCATATCCTACGCTATACCGATGCCGAAGCGCAGCAGCGCAATATGTACAATCAAGAAGGATTTATCACGGGTAGCGACAAGATTTTAAATCGTGTGGCCTATACCACTGATGAAAAGATGAACAACTGGACCACAGACAATCAGCTGGCTTATCAGTTAGATACCGCCAATATCTCGCACAATTTATTATTCGGTGTGGAGTATCAAGAAACGGACAGTAGCGCCACTTATTATGATGCTGGCGCAGATGGCACCCCAAACCTTGATTTGTCCAACCCCGATTTTTCACAAATCAATGCTGGCACTTTGCCATTAGATATTTATCGACAGAAACAGGACATCGAACAAAGCCAGCTAGGATTTTATGTACAAGATGAGATGCAGTGGCAGGATTTGACGGTAGTAGCAGGATTACGTCACGATAATTTTGACAGCACGACCGAGCAAACCGACGCCTCTAAAGGTGCGGTTTATAGTAACAAAACGATTGACAATGACGCTTCAAAAACCAGTGGTCGCCTTGCTGCCATTTATGACTTCGATAATGGCCTATCTCCTTATGCCAGCTACTCACAGTCGTTTCAGCCCGTTGTCGGTAGCAACTTCATTACCAATAAGGCATTTGAGCCAACCACCGCTGACCAGTTAGAAGTTGGTATCAAATATCTGTCCTCAGATCGCGCCACTCAAGGGACGTTGGCGGTGTTTGACATCACACAAAAAAACGTGGTGGTGGCAGATGAGATCAGTTATAGAAGTCAAACCCAAACGGGTGAAATTACCTCTAAAGGCTTCGAGGTTTCAGGCAGCCACATGCTAAGTGAGTGGGTAGATATTGCTGCAAGCTACAGCTATACCGATGCTGAGATTACCAAAGATGAATTCAACCCTGACGTGGTAGGTAACACCCCAGCACAAACCGCTAAGCACAAGGCGACACTGTGGGCAGACTATTACGCCACAGATAAGCTTACCCTCAATGCAGGGGTTCGCTATGAAGACGGAATGCAACTTGATAAGCAAAATTCCGATGCGCTGCCAAGTGTGACATTGGTAGATATTGGTGGCAGCTATAAGGTCAATCCGATGCTGACGGTTGGTGCTAGTATCAATAACTTGTTTGATAAAACCTATGTCGGTACTTGCTACGATAGCAATAACTGTTGGATGGGGCCTGAACGCCAAATATCAGTCAGTCTAAAGGCCAACTTTTAAACAATGTAGGACTTATTATTACCAAGGTAATGTCAGTCTTATACACTTGCTTTATCTAAAATGATGACTTAAAACATGAAACACTTAAATTAAGAAAGATATCAAAATGGCAAAACCCGCTCCAAGAATACTGGATGTTACTTGTACCAAATACATCACGCCACATATGTGCCGCGTCACGCTTGGCGGTGCTGGCTTGATTGACTTTCCAACAGATCAAGAAAGCGCTTATATCAAACTCATATTTCCTCAAGGCCATGGGACTCGACCACTAATGCGCACCTATACTATAAGTGGTCAACGTGAGGGTGAAATAGATATCGATTTTGCCTTGCACGACGCTGAAGGCCCTGCTTCAATGTGGGCACGTAACGCCCAAGTGGGTGAGCAAATATTGGTAGGCGGACCAGGACCAAAAAAGCTCATCAACCGTGATGCAGATTGGTTTTTATTAATAGGTGACATGACTGCACTACCTGCGATTACGGTCAATCTTGCACAATTACCTGACGATGCACGCGGCTATGCCATCCTTGAGATCAGCAGCGAGGCAGATCGACAAAATCTTAAAAAACCTAAGAACGTTGACATTTACTGGGTTATAAATCCTACTCCAAACTCCGCAAGCAGCCCTTTACTTGAGCATGTTAAAACCATTACTTGGCTTGAAGGGCAACCTGCTGTTTGGGCTGCTTGTGAATTCCATAGTATGCGTGTACTGCGTGACTATTTTAAATTCAACCGGTCCATAGCTAAAACGCATTTATATATATCTAGCTACTGGAAAGTAGAGCGTACAGAAGATCAGCATAAAATTGAGAAGCAGGAAGATGCACAAAACCTAGAATAATATGCTATTCACCTTCAAAAATCCGAGTTGTATTAACAATGATTTGAGGGCTATTAGTGTTAAGGTTCTGACGTGGTCATCAACTCATTCGCAGGCCAGATTATAATATCCTAGACGACGATTACTTTATGAACGTCATCAAACTTTAACAACCTTGGTCACAAAATGGTCACCGTTTGGTCACTGAGCACTTGGTCACCGATTTCCAAAAGGGAGAATGCATGCATAAAAAATTATCATTTATGCATTGTTAAAGAGTAGACCATTTCGTAAAGACCAATCGAGGGAAGGCGCCAAGCCCTTATAGACAAAAGCTCTAAAAGAAAAATCAGACACAAAAAAACCTCAAGTAAACTAATACTTGAGGCGAAACTTGCTTAAACTCGAAAGTCTAAATTCGTTTTAAATATGGCGCAGCGGACGGGACTCGAACCCGCGACCCCCGGCGTGACAGGCCGGTATTCTAACCAACTGAACTACCGCTGCTTAGGTCGTTTTTAGCATCTTGTCCTTATCAATAGGACGCACTCGCTAAAAGAGTGGTGGGTGATGACGGATTCGAACCGCCGACATTCTGCGTGTAAGGCAGACGCTCTACCAACTGAGCTAATCACCCTGAGAAGCATATCAAAAAGCAGTGCTTTTTAGCTTCGCAAAAGAAAATCATTTAAATAAGATTTTCTAAAGCTTTTATTAACTATAGTTGTCACGCTATGGTTAATTTTGAAACGTCTTAATGAGCGTTTCCGACAGCAACTTGCTTTATCAATAAAGCCCCTTGCTGTGGGTGTGTATTATATAGATTTACACATGGCTGTCAAACAGTATTTGCCCTTTTCTTAACTATTTTTGCTGAATTTATTAATTTTACAGGCAAGCCTCTGTTTTCATTGGTTTTATATTTTATACAAAACCAATAATTTTTCAGCTTATCGGCTATTTCCCTGCTAGCGCTTGCTCAATATCGGATTTAAGCGCTTCAGGCTTGGTGGTTGGCGCATAACGGTCAATGACTTGCCCATCTATACCAATTAAAAACTTAGTAAAGTTCCATTTGATACCGTCTGTCAGCAGCCCGCCCTTTTGATTTTTTAGCCATGCAAAAATCGGATGGGCATCATCGCCATTGACATCAACCTTAGCCATCATCGGAAAGCTGACACCATAGTTCTTTTGGCAAAACGCACCAATCTCATCGTTAGTGCCGGGGTCTTGAGCGCCGAACTGGTTACAAGGGAAACCAATCACTACCAATCCTTTATCTTTATATTGTTGATACAACGCCTCTAACCCTTCAAATTGCGGGGTAAAGCCACATTTACTGGCGGTATTGACGATTAATAGCACCTTACCTTTATAATCAGTAAAGGCTTGCGAGGTGCCGTCCATACGTTCAGCGGTAAAATCGTAAATAGTGCTCATCATTCATCCTTAAATTGATTGTTTTATTGTCTTCAGGTTGATAAGAAATTTGCAGGCTTATAAGAAAAAAGGAAGCACCACGTACTTCCTTCTTATCAGTCTAACTTTGGCTAAAATACTAATTTTAGCCAAACTACTGACTATATTGACATTTATTCTTCAGTTTTATCCAAATCGATAGATAACGAGTTGATGCAGTAGCGCATGCCAGTGGTCTCACGTGGTCCATCAGGGAATACGTGACCCAAATGCGCGCCGCAATTGCTGCACGTGACTTCCGTACGGCGCATGCCTAGCGAATCATCGACGTGTTCATCGATGGCGCCATTATCGATACCTTGATCGAAGCTTGGCCAGCCACAACCGGCATCAAACTTACTGTCCGACTCAAACAAGCTGGCACCGCAGCCTTTACAGCGGTAGATACCTTTATCATTGACGTCATTATAAACGCCAGTAAATGGACGCTCTGTGCCCTTCTCACGCATCACATGATACTCATCGGCACTCAGGCGCTCTTTCCAGTCCGCTTCGGTCAACTGGCTAATTTCTTCTTTGCTTAATTGATTGTCTTGCATCGTTTATCCTTATGGAATATTTGGATGAAATAAGTGGCTATCTCGTTTGTTGTTTGTCATTTTCTCGAAAAACGTTATCGTTGGTTTTATGAAAATGATAGCCTTTATCTGCTGCTTAACAGCTGACTATTCAAGGTAGTTATTATAAAGGTGCGCAACTTGCCAGCTGAGAGCTTAAGGTCTTGAGGTCTTGAGGTCTTGAGAAAATTATTTAGATAGAGAAGTAAAATATAACAAATTATCTTGCCGCCTAAATGAGTAAAGTTGTAATTTTATTTCATTAGCACATTACTTATTTACATACTCTCAATTCATTATTACTGGTTTAATAACTTCTTATTTCACTCACCATTTAGCACCAAATTTGTTTAAAAAATTCTAAAAGCTAATCATCCAACCTTAAATGCAAGTTATTCTTGCATTGTCTTATAACTTTAAAATTAATTTTACGGATATTCATCTTGATACTTGCATTGAAAGTTCATTTGCAATAATATCTTGCATTAGTACTGGTTTATGGCTAAGTATTCTATTGTCATATTTCATTACAAACGCATTGATTGGTTAATAAAAGGTGTAAATAACGATGGCTGATAGCAAAGAGTTGCAGGCGAACAAAGGCACGCAAGCCGAACGATTGGTACAACTGCGCCGCGATAAAGGCATGACTGCCGAGCAATTGGCGCAAGCGATGACCGCAGCAGGCGCAAAGGTCAGTCGCGGTGCTATCTCTAACTGGGAACGCGGCACCAATGGCATCGTATCATCGAAGCTGCCGACTTTAGCGCGTATCTTAGGCTGTAGCGAAGGGTACCTTTTGCGTGGTGAGCTGCAAAATGCAGCTAATAGCAATATAGACATCGATAGCAATATTGCTAGCAACGCAGATTTAACTCAAAGCATAAATGCTCATAATAAAAATGCAGCCTCTAGCAAGCAAGTTAGCAACGCTCAACCAACGACAAATCAAGCAGCATCACATTCACAAAACAACCCTATGAGTGGGCACTCTATGAACACAATAAAAAAATCCGATAAATTACAAAACGTTTGTTACGATATTCGCGGTCCTCTGCTGCAGACGGCTAATAAAATGGAAGCCGAAGGTAAGCGTATTTTAAAGCTTAATATTGGTAACCCTGCCCCGTTCGGTCTTGAAGCACCGCATGAGATTTTGCGTGATGTGGCGATGAATCTGCCAGAAGCGACGGGATATTCAGACTCACAAGGGATTTTTGCGGCCCGTAAAGCGGTCTTGCAATATTATCAATCAAAAGGCCTGCTATCTGCTGTCGATGTGCGTGATGTGTATTTGGGTAATGGCGTCTCTGAGCTGATTGTCATGACCATGCAAGCGCTGATGAATGATGGCGATGAAGTCCTGGTGCCAATGCCTGATTACCCACTTTGGACGGCAGCCGCCAACTTAGCAGGCGGTACAGCAGTGCACTATCGCTGTAATGAAGACGACAATTGGCATCCTGATATCGAGGACATCAAATCTAAAATCACTTCTAAAACCAAAGGCATCGTGGTTATTAATCCCAATAATCCAACGGGTGCACTGTATAGCGATGAATTGCTGCTGCAGATTATTGAGGTGGCAAAAGAGCATGATTTAATCATCATGGCCGATGAGATTTATGACCGTATTCTCTATGATGATATGGAACATACGCCGATGAGCACCTTGACCGATGATGTGCTTGTGCTGTCTTACAACGGTCTATCAAAGTCGCATCGTATCGCAGGTTTCCGCGCTGGTTGGATGATGGTTTCTGGTAAAAAACACCACGCTGCTGACTTTATTGAAGGTTTGGATATGCTGGCGTCTATGCGTCTATGTTCAAACGTCCAAGGGCAATATGCCATTCAAACCGCGATGGGCGGTTATCAAAGTATGAAAGATTTGACCTCTAAAAAAGGGCGCCTGTATAAGCAGCGTGAAATGGCGGTCTCACGCTTAAACGCCATTAAAGGTATTTCTTGCACCATGCCGCAAGGGGCGTTTTATTGCTTTCCAAAGATGGATCCTGAAGTCTACCCTATCGAAGATGATATGGCGTTTATGATGGATTTATTGGTAGAAGAAAACGTCTTGCTGGTACAAGGCACTGGCTTTAACTGGGATGCACCCGACCATTTCCGCTTGGTATTTTTGCCCAACCTGCACGATTTAGAAGATGCCATGGATCGCTTAGACCGCTTCTTTGCCAAAAAGCGTAAACAGTTTGGCACCGAATAGAACTCATTTTGATTAAACTAATTTTCATTTTGATATAAAAAAACGCTTATCGGCATGATGCTGATAAGCGTTTTTTATGCTGTTAAATAAAGTAGTAAAGTCTCACCGTTAGAATCTTGTTAAAAACTCATACGGCTTTAATTTAAAAAACCACCTTAAGAACACTATTCTAAAAACATGGTTTTAAAAGTGTCATTTAAAAAACTTTGTCTTAAAAAATATTACTTAAGAAAATATAGCTGATAGCTGACATTGAAGCGGCGGCAGGAAGGGTAATTATCCATGCTAAACCGATAGGCTTCATCAGTGCCCAGTTGGTATCTCTATTGACAATACCGATGCCAAGTACCGCGCCAACTAAGGTATGCGTACTCGATACCGGCAGCCCCATGGTCGAAGCGCCCATTACCACAGCAGCAGCAGCCAATTCCGCTGAGAAGCCAGAAGCCGGATGCATTTTTGCCAAGTTGGTACCGACGGTTTGAATCACTTCTTTACCGATAAACCAAAGACCAACGATTAGCGCCACACCAAAGGTCAACATAACTGCAGGTGGTACTGCCGCTTCAGTAGCAATGCTATTGGTACGGATAACGTCCATAATCGCCGCAAAAGGACCGACGGCGTTGGCGATATCGTTTGAGCCGTGACTAAAGGCAAAGGCTGACGCGGTAAAGACTTGCATCCAGCTAAACATAATAAACGTCGCTTTGGTCAAATCTTCCTTATGCTTACCGCGGATACTCTTGGTATAGATATAGGTCGCAAGCCAAACTAGCGCTGCAATCATGCCCATGATTAAAAAGCCTTGCAGCGTCGTCATGCCATTATTGACATTCTTTAAGCCTTTAAAGATAACCAGAGAGGCCATGACCGCGCCGCCAGCAGCCGCAATAATAGGTACCCATTGCTTTAATGCTTTTAGGGTATCGAGGTTGCTGCGCTCGTTTTCAATTTCATAAAGCTGTTTGTAATAATCGGTTTCTAAATCTTCAACGTCGCAATCATCATCTTTATAGATTTCTTGATCACGTAACATCGCTGAGGTATAAGCCAGTTGTTCTGATTCGGTCAGACCATCCAAATACTCTTTGTGATTTTGTTTTAAGGTTTTTTTATCGCCTTTTAGCGTCGCAATGTGCGCTTCTGTTCTATCATTATATTCAATGATATTTTTCTTAATTTGGCCATATAAAAGGTAGGAGAAGACGCCGCCGAGTAACGGTGATATGACCCAAGAGATAGCAATCGTTCCAATCGTGCCCCAATTCACCGTAGATAACGCCATTTCGGTGCCACCTAACGAGATGCCTAATACAATGGAGCTACCAACCACACCGCCGATAATGGCGTGAGTGGTTGACACTGGCAGACCTTTTTTGGTCGCAAATAACAACCAAAATGCAGCAGCGATAAGCGCTGAGAGCATGACATAAATAAACTGGTTGGGTGTCACTGACAGACCATCTAGGTCAACAATGCCGCTTCGAATAGTATCCGTCACCTCACCGCCTGCCAATACCGCTCCTGATACTTCAAATATCGCTGCGATACCCAAGGCTTGCGGAATGGTCAACGTCCCCGCACCCACTGAGGTACCAAAGGAGTTGGCGACGTCATTACCACCGATATTGAATGCCATAAACACACCAAAAGCCGTCGCTACGATAAATAGCGTCGTCTGCTGATGCATGGTGTAATCTAGACCCCACCATAAAAAGTAAGCGGTCATCGCAATCAGTAAAATGGCAAAAAATAGATTGATTCTCATAGAACCGACTGCTTTGGTTGGTCCTGTAGAACTGCTGCTAATACCCATACGTTGATACGTCCTGCGTAAGCTGATTGAAATTATATGTGATTGATGACATTGCGGCGCTATGAACGGTGTTGTTTTCACCACCCAATATTATGATAGCGTGTACGCAACGTGTTTTTGAAATACTGTTTTTTGAACTTGTTTATTGAAGTACTTTTTAAACCACTGCTTTGAAAATTGGTTTAAACAACTAGCCTGCAATACCTTATTGATCCATCACTCAGACAATTTCGTCTGTTTACCATTATTTTCTACTCATACCTAGCACTAATATCTAGCTTAGTTTGCTTGTGATAAAAATATCAGGTAAAAAAACCATCACACAAAATGCCATAAAGCCGCAAGTAGTATTGCCAAATCGTCCGATTACAGCAGCTTGCGGCTTAGGTTTTTATAGTGATAGCGTTGGTTATGATAAATATGTGAGTAATGATTAAAGCATTTATATGACAAATACAGTATCCGACTGCTGAGCTATTTTGTAGAAAGCAGAATTTATAATGTGCCTATTATATTAAATATAGACACAGAATGCATGATGATATTGCGAGATTTGTAACTGTGAATGTAAGCGCGATAAAACCTATCAATTTAGTGAAAATTTGTTGTTATATTTTATAATTTGGCTGAGCCAAAATATAATCAATTCTCAAACCTTTTAATCAGTTATCAGGCAGTGCTAAAGATAGCTGCTCAATGGCATGGTCTAATACATCTAGGCGCGCTTGCCGCTTTTCATTGGTTGCGATGACACACCAAGGAGCGTCCTCTATATTTGTACGTGCCAGCATATCAGCTGCCGATTGCACATAATCTGCCCAGTTATCACGATTGCGCCAATCATCATCGGTCAATTTAAATTGCTTATGCGGGGTCTCTTCGCGCGCCTCAAAACGCTTAAGCTGCTCTTTCTTATCGATGGCAAGCCAGTATTTGATAACTATCGTCCCAGCCGCTACCAAATCCGCCTCAAAGCGATTGATTTCATCATAAGCGCGCTGCCATTCTGCATCGGTCGCAAAATCCTCAATACGTTCGACCAATACGCGCCCATACCACGTACGGTCAAAGATAGCGATACGGCTGATACGATCGACCTGCTCATTGGGCAGTTTGGTCCAAAATCGCCATAGATAAGGGTGTTGTAATTCATACAGCATCGGCGCACCAATATTATAAATCTGATACTCGCGTGGGTCGAGCGGCGCAACCAGTCTTTTAATAGCGCCACCCTTGCCAGCCGCATCCATACCTTCAAAGGCAAAGACCACATGCCGACCCTTACGCGCACGTAGCAACTCAGCAAGGCGCGCTTGTTTATCGGCAAGCGCTTCATGGTACTCAGACTTATCTATCTCGGTATCATCGATATTTATCAAAGTTTTAGGGACTTTTACTGGCTCGAATTTTTTAACATTTTCTAGCTGTTCGCTTTCCTCTATGCGACTGCTTGCTAACGCTGTTTGCATCGCTTGCAACACTTGATGACAAAAATGCATAGCGGCTTGTGATTTGTCATCACCATCGATAATAATCCAATCTCCCTGCTGGCGTAATAGCGCCGTTGCCACCTCATTAAAAGTTTCGACGACCTTGTTACTTTTCCAATCAATTTGATATAAAAACTCTGGATCAGCCTTGTCGTCATTTAGCCGCGCCTGCAAGGTTTCGATATTGACATGAAACCAGCATTTAAGCAGCTTGGTTTGATTAGCAGCAAGGTCTTGTTCAAAGGCTTGTAACTTAGTCAGCGCTTGTTTCAAATAGTCTTGCCATTGGCCAATAGGCAAGGCTTTATCTTTCAGCTGGTTATTATTCTTATCCTTACTTTTTTTAACCTTATTATCTTCATCTAGGGTTGCCATACGCATGACGTTATAGAGCAAATCAGCATACCAGTTACCAAAATAAACCATGACATCGCCATGACGCGGCAGCGCCTTGGTATGTGCCTGCCAAATCGGCTGATGCTCTAAGGGACAATCACCAATGGTTGCCTCGACTTTCAGTAAACGCGGGTCGACCCATTGCCGTAGTTGGGTGACGGCTGTGCCCTTGCCTGCTTGCTCCATACCGTTGACCAGCACCAATAACCCTGTTGGTTTATTCATAGTTGGCGGTGTTTGTTGCCGCGTGGCACGCAGAGCAAACTGTGCGGTGACCAATGCCAATCGCAGCGTATCTTTGTCCATAGAAAAGAGATTTAACGGATTGGGTGTTAAGCGCTGCTCGATGACTTGCTTACTAAATTGGTCACTCACGGCTTGTAGCTCTTGGTCCTCAGTCGTATCATTTTTTTTGCTCATGCCCATGCTCCCTCTATTATTATTAGATAATGTTTTATACTTTGTTATGCGGTGTTATACAATTTTTATGGATGTTCTGTATGAATGATTTTTTTGCCTAGCCATTTCATATTTACATAGCTATGTTATAAGTGCTTTGTTTTTATAACATTGCTTACAATACTGATTACAACACTTATCACAGCGCTTAAAATCACCATTTTAGTTAATCATAGCATTGCGTAAATTTAGTAAATAACCCTGCTATGTAACAGTTTGGCATTTGTATTCTGCGGTATTTTCTTTTAAGGTGAACAAAATCTTGCGAGCATGCTTTAATAGCTGCCTATAAGTATAAAATTTAGTACCCTCTCAGCCCTTTTACCATCAATTTGATTGATTGTTATTTTTACTTTTTATAGGATTACCTGCCATGACTGCTTTAGCCAATTTACAACAGCACTTAAACCATTTTTGGGCGCTGCCACACCATGAAGATGCCGCCTTAAATACGAAACTTAAAGAAGTACAAGCATGGCAACAAGCGCGTATTAAGCGTACGCACAGCGCGCTATTTGAACAACCAAAAAACCAATTAATGGCAGATTATTTCTTAACCCAGCTGTATGGTGGTGATGAATTTAAAGTATTGGCAGAGCAATTAGGACGCATCCTTCCTAAAGCCAAAAAACTTGAGCGCCTTGCCAAAGAGTCTTCTTTAGAAGCTGGTAGCATGGGCATTCAAGCGTCTATCTTAGCCATTGAGCTTGATTTACATTTGGCTGAGTGGCTGCTTGCTCAAGATTTAGCGGTTAATGAAGAGAATATGCTTGCCGCCTACCGCGCTGTCGATGAGGCAGATGAGCGCCGCGTGCAAATTAACAACCTAAAGGAAGTTTGCTATCGTACCGATAAGGATCTGAACTCCTTTATGCTCAAAAAAGCCTTTGCAATGGCGAAAGGCGCCGCGTATCGCTATAACTTCCAACCGCTTTACGACTTTATTGATGCAGGCTTTAAAGCCATGAAACCGCTAAAAAGCGTCAGCAGCTTTATCGAACCATTTTGTGAGCGTGAGCTTGAGATTATTGACGAAGTTCACAGCACGGATAATGGCGGTAAGCCAGCAACGTTTGGTGTATGATAGGGTCAAATAATGCACGTGGCTCACGGCGCTGTTACTGATTAAACTATACTTAGATAATGAGTCAACAATGCTCAAATGAGGCTTAAACAGCGCTTATATACGCCATCATAAAAACAAATATTAGGATAATCGTATGACTGACAACTCAAATAACAATGCTGCAACTGATGCGACTTCTCATGGTCACCTACAAGATAAATTGGTCAAAGACAGTATCGCCAACAATCAAAATATCACCGCGCAAGTAAAAGCGCGTCAAAACCATGTTTCTAATACGACGCTTAATGAAAATGCCGCAGTCGATAACAACAATAATGACTTCACCCAAGTGCAAGACTTACCAACCGGAACCCCACAAGGTCAACAAACGACTATGCCAAACCATACCACCAACGCTAACGCTAACGCCACATTAAACAACAGCGCCAACCCTACTTCTGCGCAAGCACAAACCGCCAAACAAACGCTATTTAACCAACGTGATGACATCAATAACCCGCATACGCCTGATACTGATGGTAATGAGCAAACCCATTTTGGTTATAAAACGGTCAATAAAGCTGAAAAGCAAGCGCGCGTTGCTGATGTCTTTACCTCAGTTGCCAAAAAATACGACATTATGAATGACTTAATGTCATTTGGTATTCATCGTTTATGGAAGCGTTATGCGATTAGCTTATCAGGCGTACGTGCCGGTCAGCATGTGCTTGATATCGCTGGCGGTACGGGCGATTTGGCTAAGGTATTCAGCCGTGAAGTCGGTCGCAATGGTCATGTGGTGTTATCAGACATCAATGCGGCGATGTTAGAAGTCGGTCGTGAGCGCTTGATTAATGCCGGCTGTAATAACGTTGATTTTGTCTTAGCAAACGCTGAAACATTGGCGCCATTCGATGATGAAAGCTTTGATTTAGTGACTATCAGCTTTGGTCTGCGTAATGTCACAGACAAAGACGCGGCCCTAAAATCTATGTACCGTGTGCTAAAGCCAGGCGGTCGCTTATTGATTTTAGAATTCTCAAAACCTGTCTTTGAGCCTTTATCAAAAGCTTATGATTTGTATTCATTTACTGCTTTGCCAATTATGGGCAAGCTGATTGCCAATGATGCAGAAAGCTATCAATACTTGGCAGAATCGATTCGTATGCATCCTGATCAGCAGACGCTTAAACAGATGATGCAACAAGCAGGCTTTGAAAATTGCGATTATCATAACTTGACTGCTGGTATCGTCGCTGTTCATCGCGGCTTTAAAGCATAAACACGCTTGTTTATGCTTAATGTCTAGTGATAAAAGCTGGTTATACAAGCTTGTTTATAATGTAAAAACGTCTGCTATTAGGCAGGCGTTTGATAATCGTCATAACAGCCAATATTGAAATATGCGCCACGCTTATGGCGCTCAACCAAACATGCGAGAGCCTTATGCTGACTGTATTACTTTTGGCGGGTGCCGAAAAGCTGATTAATATCGCCATTGCCAGCGATGAGATTACCAAAGCTGGGCTGGCACCGCTTGCGGGCAAAGTGCTGCGTCTAAATATGGGCACGCCTGAAGTGAATTTGGACGTCTTATTTACCGATGAGCGTTTGCGCTTTGAGCCGGTCATGACTGAGAGTGTGTTTGAGCCAAGCGGCAATATGAATGAGCGCCAAAAGGCCAGCTTAGAGCGTGCGCGTCTTGGCCATAGTCGTCCAGACTGCATCATTACCGTTGATAACCCTGCCCAACTGCTCAACCTGATGCGCGGCACTGAGGGCAACTTGCCTATCGCAGGTGATTACAAAGTGCTGATGCAACTTAAACAACTGGTCGCAGGTTTTGACCCTGATGTCGCAGGACAGCTTGAGCCCTTTATTGGTAAACCGATGGCCAGCCAACTGCATCTTCTCATCTCGCAGCTAAAAGGCAGCTGGCGTCATAGCGCCAAACGTGCCTTTAATGATGTCAGCGACTGGGCCAATGATGTAGCCGGTAATGTTGCTCCTGACCAGATGGAAGCCGCCGAAGTCAATGATCTAAAACAGCAGTTATTAAAACTGCGTGCTGACATTGAGCGAGAAGAAGCTAAGCTCGCTGCTATCAAAGATGAGCAAGCACGTTTAAGCAATAATAGATAATAATACGTAGATGCTAAGATTGTTTAAATGCTCTCTATAAACATCTACTGTTATGAAAAATACAATATCTAGCCTATTTTCGAATTTTTAGAGTACCTATATCCCATGCTACTATCCCATCGCGCCCGTTTATTTGAACTTTGGCGTATTGCCGCCGCTTATCGCATTGATACCCATCTGTCTGTCGAAGAAGCGCCGCAGCTGCAACCTTTAGCGCGTTTAATTCGCTTGCATCCAGCTGCTTGGGGTAAAAAACATCAGCCCAATGCCATAAAGTATGCGCTTGAAGATATGGGTACGTTATTTTTGAAACTGGGACAACTGCTCTCGACGCGTCGCGATTTGGTGCCGCCTGAGATTATCGAGCAATTGGTGCAGCTGCAAGATAAGGTCAAGCCTTTCGACTCCGACGTTGCTATTGCCCAAATCCAAGACCCGAAACATGGGCTTGGTCAATCTATCGCCACGCTATTTGCCCGCTTTGACGTTAAACCGTTAGCAGCAGCCTCTATCGCCCAAGTACATACGGCGGCTCTGCACGATGGTCGTGAAGTGGTGGTAAAGGTCGTTCGCCCTGATATTCGCACCACCATCGTTGCAGACTTTGAGCTACTACGTGAGCTTGCCAATTGGGCATCGGCGCGTATCGAAGCGGCGCGTGCCATCCATATCGTTGATATTGTCGAAGACTATCGCCAAGTGATGCTTAATGAATTGGATTTGACCTTAGAAGCAGACAATACCACGCAGATGCGTAATAACTTCTTGGGTTCAGCACTGATGTATGTGCCTGAAGTCTATGATGCGGCCAAAAACGTCATGGTGATGGAGCGTATTCAAGGCGTCCCTATCTCGCAAGTTGAGGTATTTGATAAGCTTGGTTATGACCGTGCAGCACTGGCAGAAAAAGGCTTAACGATATTTTTCACCCAAGTATTTCGCGATAACTTTTTCCATGCCGATATGCATCCGGGTAATGTCTTTGTAGAAACGCCGCCGGTTAAAACGCTCACTGCAAATATGGCAGCGGTTGACTTGGGTCATGAGCCGCGCTATATCGGCCTTGATTGCGCCATTATGGGTACGCTATCAAAAGACGACCAGCTTATTGTCGCGCGCATGCTTTTGGCGGTAATGAATAATAACTTTACGGCGATGGTTGATATCGTCAGCCGAGCGGGTTGGATACCGCCCAATACCGATAAGCATGCTTTGATGCGCGATATGAAACGCACTGTCGGTCCAATGCTACAAAAATCTATTAATGATATCGACTTTGCTGGTGTGTTGATGCAGATTTTAGATATCGCGCGTCGCCATCATATGAGTATTCCGCCACAATTAATGCTGCTACTTAAAACTTTGGTGCATGTCGAAGGACTTGGTCGTGATTTATATCCTGATCTTGATATCTGGTCACTTGCTAAGCCCATTTTAAGTAGCTGGATTAAAGAGCAGCTCGATCCGATGCGTAACTTGCAACACTTACGCCAGCAGTTGCCAGAGATTTTATTATCAACGACTGATATTCCTAAGCTACTAGATCAAGGTCTACAAAGCCTTGCCTCACAAGGGTCGCGCCAAGACAGTCAGCTGCGAGAAATACAACAGATACGCGCTGACATGCTCAATGATCGTCGCCGTGATTGGCTAGCGCTGTCAGGTTTTGCCGTGTTTATTGCCATCGCTACACAAGTCGGTTGGTTTGCACCTATCTTTTATTTATTGGCTATGATTGTCGTTATTTGGCGGGTTCTAGCTTAGATTGCTGATTTTTTAATGGCTGTGAATACTCATTAATAGTTATAAAAATTAAATCTTAATTTAATAAGCTCTAATTCCTTTTGATTGTCCTTTAACGACAATCAAAAGGAATTAGAGCTTAAACTTTTATCTTATCTGACAGCTTGTTTAGTCAGTTAAAATACGTCTTATATGGAGAATTTACCTATGTCGACCATATCATCTACATCACCTTCCAAGCCTCATGATTCAGTCAAACCAAATCATAGTGATGCTATTGCCGCTTTGCAAACACGCTTTGGCAAACAACTGAGCACCAATACCACAATACGTGAGCAGCATGGTCATACCATGACGTGGCTTGCCAATCAGCCACCCGATGCGGTATTAACAGTACAGGATAAACACGAGGTTGCTGCTGCGGTTGAGATTTGCAATCAGTATCAGATGCCAGTCATTGCCTTTGGTATTGGCTCATCCTTAGAAGGTCAATTAAATGCGCCTTATGGCGGGCTGTGTATCGATATGCATGCGATGGATACGATATTGCAGGTTAATAATGAAGACCTGACCGTTACCGTACAACCTGGAGTCACACGTGAGCAACTTAACCATTATTTACGTGATACCGGCTTGTTCTTTCCGATAGACCCCGGTGCCAATGCCAGTATTGGCGGTATGGTCGCTACTCGCGCCTCAGGCACTAATGCTGTCCGCTATGGCACCATGAAAGATGTGGTACTTGCACTTGAAGTCGTTACCGCAAGCGGAGAGATTGTCCGCACCGGCACCCGTGCCAAAAAGTCTGCCGCTGGTTATGATTTGACGCGATTGATGATCGGTTCAGAAGGTACGCTTGGTATCGTCACCGAAGTCACGCTCAAGTTATTTGGTATTAGTGAGTGTATTGGTAGCGGCATCTGTCACTTCCCAACGATTGAGGATGCTTGTCAGGCGGTGATGTTGACCATTCAAATGTGCTTGCCCATTGCCCGTATCGAGCTGCTCGATGCGATGCAAATTAAAGCCTGTAATCAATACGCCAACCTCAATCTCACTGAGACACCTACGCTATTTGTAGAGTTTCATGGCACAGAAGCCAGCGTCGCTGAGCAAGTGCAAATCTTTACCGATATCATCGAAGAGTTTGGCGGTACGGATTTTGCTTGGGATACCAACGAAGCCGAACGTAAACGTTTGTGGCAAGCACGGCATAACGCCTATCATGCCAGCTCAGCTCTCAGACCTGAAGCCAGTGCTTTATCCACCGATGCCTGCGTGCCCATTTCACGCTTGGCAGAATGCGTCAGTGAGACAGCAAAAGATATCGAAGCATCTGGCATGATTGGGCCTATTGTCGGTCACGTTGGCGATGGTAATTTTCATGTTTTATTATTGGTCGATACCAACAATCCTGAAGAAATCGCCACAGCTGACGGTATCATCAGCCGCCTTGCCAGCCGTGCGATTGAGATGGATGGCACCTGTACCGGTGAGCACGGTATTGGACAAGGCAAGCAAAAATATATGCAGCAAGAGCACGGTAATGCCTTAGTGTTGATGCAAGCCATTAAGTCAGCGCTTGACCCTAAGAATATTTTAAATCCCGGCAAGATATGGCCTGAAACGTTACCGACTATTTAATAAGCTTATTAAAATCAAAGTAAAAAAATGCGTCTGCGTTTAATTTTCTAATTAAACGCAGACGCATTTTTGGTTTTAATATGGTTCATTTATTTTGAAGCAAATGCGAGGCTGCAGGTATGAATTTTTCAAAGCCTCGGGAGTGCAAAGCACACAGCAAGCGAGAAAAATTTATACCTGCACAATGCTATTAAAGATATACCTCGTGCGTTTTGAATTGACTATTCTATAACATCTGATCAATCGCCATTTGCGTCAATACCCGACCACGCGCCGTACGCAGTACATAGCCTTGCTGAATCAAATACGGCTCAATCACATCCTCTAGCGTACCGCGATCCTCAGCCATGGCTGCTGCCACTGCTTCAACCCCTGCTGGACCACCATCGAAACGCTCATGCAATATCTCAATATAACGTCTGTCTAAATGATCAAGCCCACGTCTATCTACGGCCAGCATATCGAGCGCACTACCGGCTATCGCGCCATTGATACTACCGTCGCCTCTCACCTGCGCATAATCACGCACGCGACGTAATAATCGATTGGCAATCCTTGGCGTACCACGCGCACGGCGAGCAATCTCTACCGCACCATCTTCACTCATTGGCACGCGCATTAAACGCGCGGCACGGCTAACAATCGTTGTCAGGTCAGCGATATTATAAAACTCTAAGCGCTGCACAATCCCAAAACGATCACGTAATGGTGAGGTTAACAGCCCTGCTCGTGTGGTGGCTGCGACCAAGGTAAACGGTGGTAAATCAAGCTTGATAGAACGCGCTGCCGGCCCTTCACCAATCATAATATCGAGCTGAAAATCTTCCATCGCTGGATAAAGGATCTCTTCAATAACAGAGCTCAAGCGATGGATTTCATCGATAAAGAGTACATCACCTTCTTCTAAATTGGTCAGCATGGCGGCTAAATCACCTGGACGCTCAAGCACTGGCCCTGATGTTGAGCGCAGATTGCCGCCCATCTCACGAGCAATGATATTGGCAAGGGTTGTCTTCCCTAAGCCCGGTGGACCAAAGATAAGGGTATGATCCAACGGCTCGTTACGGCCTCTGGCAGCGCTAATGAACACTTCCATCTGCTCACGCACCACCGGCTGACCGATATATTCAGCCAATAATGCCGGTCGAATATTAGAGTCAGGCGCATCACCTGCCCCTTCTAACGGATTAATCAAACGATCTTGCATCATAGGTTTTATCATTTTATTAAAATAATTATTTTTAAAAGACTAGGTAATAAACAGCATAACCAAACGCTGCGTATAAGTCATGCAAAACATCATAAAGCAGCTAGTCAAAAAAACACAGCCTAAAACGAAAATAAGCGACAATGAATGTCGCTTATCTGTTGAAGACTTATTGATACTATAGAATAACGCGCTCACATTACTTAAAAGCCAGATAGCTGTTGCAAGGTGGCTTTTAGCAAGCTTTGCGTATCTGCAAAGGTAGCGCCATTACTCTTAGCGGCTTTAATCGCTTGCTGCGCCTCTCTTTCTTTATAACCCAAGCTAATTAACGCGCCTTCCACCTCAGCGATGATACTGCCTTCAGCAGAAATGGGCGCAGGCTGAATCGCAAACTCTAAATTACTACTATCAACCTCAATATTTTTTAGCTTATCTTTTAGCTCAATCAATAAACGCTGCGCTGTTTTTTTACCAATACCTGGAATCCGCGTCAATGCCGTCTCTGATTCTTGCTCGACATGCATTTTTAGCTCAGCAGCCGACATCGCAGACAGCATAGCCAATGCCATTTTTGCCCCAACACCATTGATTTTAATCAACTGGCGAAAGACATCACGCTCTTTACGGTCAATAAAACCATAAAGCAGCTGCGCATCTTCACGCACATGAAAATGCGTCCAAATACTCGCCTGCTCATTAAGGCGCAACTGGCAAAACGACGGTAGCGGTAGCTCTATATCGTAGCCTACGCCAGAGGTGGTCATGACACAGGCAGTCGGCGCCATCAAATACTGCACCTGTCCGCTAATCAATCCAATCATCATCTACCACCTTTTATAGAACCGACGTACAGTACATAAGTACAAAGCTTAAATATAGAAGCTGCGCTAAAAATACGCTGCGCCGCTATGACTAAATGAGCATATCTTATTGGCAACGCTTATTTATAAAAATCGACCATACCTTCAAGGCTAACTGGACGAATCTTATGTGCTTGACCAGCAGAACCAAAGGCTTCAAAGCGATTGGTACAGATATCTGACATCGCAACCATAGAAGCTTTAAAGTATTTACGTGGATCAAATTCGCTTGGGTTTTCTGCAAGGAATTTACGGATTGCACCCGTTGATGCCAAACGCAAATCAGTATCGATATTTACCTTACGCACACCATGCTTAATCGCTTCAACAATTTGCTCAACCGGTACACCATAAGTCTCACCGATGTTACCGCCGTTTTCATTGATAACTTTTAGCCACTCTTGCGGTACTGACGACGAGCCATGCATGACCAAATGGGTATGCGGGATACGGGCATGAATCTCTTTTACGCGCTCAATGGATAAGATATCGCCTGTCGGTGGACGGGTGAATTTATACGCACCATGACTGGTACCGATAGCGATGGCTAGGGCATCGACGTTGGTATCTTTAACAAACTGCTCGGCTTCATCAGCGCTGGTCAATAGTTGCTCGTGATCAAGCACGCCTTCTGCGCCTGAGCCGTCTTCTTCGCCTGCCATACCGGTCTCAAGACTGCCCAAGCAACCGATTTCGCCTTCGACAGAGACACCGCACGCGTGCGCCATTTTGACCACTTCGCGAGTCACGCTAGCGTTATAATCATAATCCATTGGCGTTTTGCCATCTTCACCAAGCGATCCATCCATCATTACTGATGAAAAGCCCTGCTGAATTGAGCGCTGGCAAATAGCAGGTGACATACCATGATCTTGATGCATCACTACAGGAATATGTGGCCACTCTTCAATCGCCGCAATAATCAGATGACGTAAAAACGCAGAACCTGCATAACTACGAGCGCCGGCACTGGCTTGAACGATGACAGGTGAGTCACAGGCGTCGGCCGCCATCATGATTGCACGCATCTGCTCTAAGTTATTGACGTTAAAGGCAGGAACACCGTAGCTGTGCTCGGCGGCATGATCTAGAAGTTGACGTAACGATATTAAAGCCATAAGACGCTCTCTGATTAAATTTTGAATATGATATTAAGAAATCATTCTTAAAAATACGATGTTGCAACAATTGCCCTAAAATCCTAGCTTTATATAGCCAGACCAGCGAAAAACCGGTGTTTTTTATCGTAATTATTACGCCGTGATTATAGCAAAAATTGTCACCGCTTCGTAGCGCTTAGCCGACTATTTATTTCTTTGCTTAATTTATAAAAAATACGGTCGGTTTTTATCAATCTATTTGGTAGGACTTATCGCCTATACAGCTCTATTAAAAATACGTATAAAACCAAATACCTTATATCTTTGATTTGGCTGTGCTAGATGAATGTTTTAAATACAAAAAAGCCTTGGCTATTACCAAAGCTTTTTACATATTTTGAGGGCTTATAAAGCAATTAGTATTTATAACCAATGCTTAAAATTAAAACTACTAATTAGTACTGTTGCTCTGCTTCTACTGCGTTTTCACTGGCTTTATCTTCAACAGCAGCTGCGCCATCGGCAACCACGCCAGCAGTAGCGGACACGGCTTCATTGGCGCCTACCACAACCGCTTCGCCAGTATTTGCTAGTGCATCAGTAGCAGCAGCACCGGCAGTTTCAGCGCCTTCGGCAACTTCAGTACCGGCGTTTTGAGCAGCAACTTCAGCTTCAGCAGCAGCAGCTTCTGTTTCAGCAGCGGCAGCATCAGTGTTAGCAGCAGTATCTTCAGCAGCAGAATCAGCAGCAGCTGCCGTTTTATCTTGTGTTTCTTGGCTACATGCAGTGATTGCAAAAGTACCAGCAAGTACGCTAGCAAGTAATAAATGACGTTTTAACATAATAAACCTCTCGTAAATAAAGCATGCCAAATACATGATTTGCGCTATTTTATAGAGTGCAAATTAGACATGCAATAACAATTTTCAGTATAGAAACAAATAATTACCACTTAATAATAATCAGTGACCACTCTTACTTCTTGCTTTCATATTGACAGGTTAAGCATCAACTGAAAGCTAAGCATAGCGGTCACCTTATACTTTATTATTTATATGGCCTAACTTTTTATAGCCTAACCTAGATGCTCACGATAAGTTGTACGTCTACTGTTACTCAACTGCTGAAGTATCGTTAAGCGCTATTCCTGGATTTGTAAGGCAGCAACAGCAGGTAACACCTTACCTTCTACAAATTCTAAGAATGCGCCGCCGCCTGTTGACATATAGCTGACACCATCAGCCACTTGATATTTATCAATCGCCGCTAAGGTATCGCCGCCGCCAGCAATCGAGAAACCTTGGCTGTCTTTAACAGCATTTGCTACGATTTGGGTGCCATGACCGAAAGCATCGACTTCAAAAACGCCGACCGGACCATTCCATAAGATGGTTTTTGCCTTGATGATAGCATCAGCCAACTGCTTAGCACTTGCTGGCGCGATGTCTAAGATCATGTCATTATCGCCAATCGCATCGACAGATTTGATAGTCGCAGCAGCTTGTTGTAATGAGCCGGTAAAGTCATCAAAGTTGATGTCATTTTTATCAGCAACGACTACATACTCAGGTAATAAAATCTCAGTTTTACTCATGATGTCACGAGCAGTGTCCACCAAGTCCGCCTCATATAAAGAAGCGCCAACGCTATAACCTTTAGCTGCTAGGAAAGTGTTGGCAATACCGCCGCCGACGATAATCTGCGAGCAGACTTCAGCCAAGCTGTGCAAGACTTCAAGCTTAGTCGATACTTTCGAGCCACCAACGATTGCTAGCATCGGCTGTGCAGGCGTTTCAAGTGCTAAGCTCAACGCATCAAGCTCTGCTGCCAATAAAGGTCCGGCGCAAGCTACTTTGCCTGCTTGATGCATGGCTTGGGTCACGCCTTCTGTCGATGCTTGCGCACGGTGGGCAGTGCCAAAGGCATCCATGACAAATACGTCGCACAACTCAGCGTATTTCTGCGCCAAATCTGCCTCGTTTTTCTTCTCGCCTTTATTGAAGCGCACGTTTTCTAGTAATACGACTTCGCCGGCGTTGATTGTCACGCCTGCAGTCAAATAGTCAGTGTTTAAGCTTACTGGCTTTGATAGTTGTGCGGCTAATTTATCGGTTAGATACTCAGCGACCGGTGCGAGCGAATATATGGCTTCAGGGTTGCCTTCAGTCGGACGACCAAGGTGTGAGCAGACAATCACCGCCGCGCCTTTTTCTAGCGCCATTTTAATGGTAGGCAAACTGGCTTGCAGGCGAGCGTCACTGCTGACTTTACCGTTTTTAATAGGCACATTTAAGTCTTCACGAATCAATACCACTTTATCGGTTAAGCTCAGCTCACTCATACGCAAAAAATTCATTACCTGCTCCTATGCATCATCTATGGTTAATCTGCCGTGTGGCTTTTTATTAATGTCTAAATAATATTATTCAAATTATCTAATGGGTTGCTCTTTGGCTGTTGTTACTTGTGGTGTTATAAAGACAACCCAACAAGAATTTGCGGCGGTGTATTCTAGCAGTTTTCTAGCAGATGCTCATAAAGAACCGGCATAAATTTCGCCCAGTAAGCTTAGACGATAAAAAATGGGCGAAATTTCGATAAAAATCAGTAACATTTCGTGGTGGTACTCACTCGTTAGGCTGTTTATGATAAAGCGGTTAGTGATAATAAACTGCTAGTAATAATTAATGACCCCAACAATAAAAATAACCCATTAGGAGAACCCAATGAGTATCGACCTTAAAACGGCCAAACAAGAACTATTAAAACTCAAAGAAGAGTATGAGACTCGTATCAATAAAATCGAGGATCATATCCAAAACCCACAAGATGACCTCAATGAACATTGGGAAGATCAAGCTATCTCTTACCGTCAAAACGACATGCGCACAAACTTAATGGGCGAAGCGCGTCAAAGTTTAGTCTATGTTGAAAACGCCCTAAGTCGTATTGAAAATGGCACTTATGGTGAATGTGAAGTATGCGGCGAGAAAATTGAAGAACAACGCTTAAAAGCATTACCTTACGCGACTCTCTGTATGGAACACGCTGAGTAACACTTCAGCCTTATTTTAACTTTATCGTTTATACCGCAGGCGTACGCCAAGTATCGAGCGCCTGCTGCCATTGCTGACAACGCGCAGCGATTTGCTGCACAGGCAAGTCCATAATATCCCCAACGACCGCCACATAAGCAATCGGAAAACCTGCCAGCTCAACGATATTTTCTGCGCTTAAGCCTCCAATCACACATATATCAATCCCTTGCTGACAGCCATCAATAAGCTCTTGGCGTGAGATAATATTGGCATTAGGCTTGGTGCTTGAGGCAAAAACCGCCCCCATCGCCGCATAGCTTGCGCCCTCTTTTTTGGCTTCTTTGACTAAATCTATATCACCATGACAAGTACGACCGATAATCTGTTTGGGTGCTAGTTGACATTTAGCATCATTAATATCGCCATCTTGCTGACCTAAATGCACACCAACACCAAGTTTTTCGGCAAGTTTTATATCATCATTAATAACCACTGGGACATCATAAGTTTTTGCCAAACGGACTATTTGCAGCGCTTCATCATAGAGTTTTGTGGCGCCATCAGGCAGCTGTAAAGTCTTTTTACGGCGAATTTGCAATAGCGCTATCAACCCTGTCGCGAATGCTGCTTCTAACTTGGCATATAAAACTGCAAACTCATCATCATTGGTGAGTAAGTATAATTTGGGAGCTCGCGTAACAGTCGATGCTTGAATCATATAACTTTTCCTAAAAGACGCCCTAAATTCAACACAATAAAAAGGCTGTTATATCGCATAACAGCCTTTTTTATAAATACTAAAACAGCAAGCTTATACCGTACGGCGAGTCGCCAAGCTGTTTAAAATGTTTTTAGCATCGCCCCAACGTGTCGCTGAGCTGTTTGCGCCTAAAATCACAATAATGGCAGGGCGATTATTAACGCGTGTTTCCATCACGACACAACGACCAGCTTCATTAATAAAGCCTGTTTTTGAGATACCAATCGGATAGCTACCATCACGCACTAAGCTGCTGGTGTTATTGGCTTTATAAGTACGGTTGCCGCTTGAAAAGTTAGAGACATAAAAGTCGTAGCTTTTGGTGGTAGAAAAACGACGAATGACATCGTAATTACCAGCAGCACGCACCATTTTTACCAAATCATTTGACGAAGCAACGTTACGCTTATCAAGACCGGTTGGATCACCGAAGAAAGCAGTAGTCATACCCAAGTCTTGCGCTTTGCGATTCATCGCACGGATAAAGGCACTATAACCGCCTGGATAATTACGCGCTAGACTTTTTGCCGCAGGATTTTCTGATTTCATTAATGCCATCAGTAACATCTCAGCACGGTTTAGGCGGTCGCCCGATTTAAGGTTCGAGCTGGCGCGTTTAGGGCCGACGAAATCTTCTGGGTCAAGGGTAAGCTCTTCACGCATGTCGAGACCAGCATCTAAAACTACCATCGCCGTCATGACTTTGGTGATACTGGCCATTGGACGAGCAATATCAGCGTCTTTTTCGTAGATAGATTCGCCCGTTTCAGCATCGATGACCGCAACACTGCGCGAATCGGTGCTGATTGGAATCATACTACTACTGCCAAAACTGCCACGATAGGTGGTGTTATAGCTGTTGGCGTTAGTCGTATTGTTAAAGCTGTTATTACTATTACCAAACGTACGGGTATTGGTAATGTTGGTGGTACCGTGACCGTTATCTACTTTTTTAATCGCCGAGCCGCTATTACTATTATTGGCTTTATACATGATACTGCGAGCTTCAGACAGGCTATCGGCACCGCCCCAGCTCACACGAGCGCTAGACTCTGAGCTAGAACCACCATTAATTGTAAGTGCGGCTTGTGCAACACTGCCCAAACTCAATGAAATCAGAGCAGCGATTAATTGCTGTTTGGTTAATGGTAGTTGCTTCATTATGCCTCCTGCTGCCGCGTTGCCATTAGTTAGAGAGTCAGTTACATACTCACTAACAGCAACCACGTACGTAGCGTTTATGGATGTGTTTGTAGATACTCACATAGAGTTTTTGTATTTTTAGTGTATCATGGTTTGCATTTAAGTTTAATCTACTAAATCAATTAGATGTCATTTTTTAGCCACATTCAAACTTTACTACATTTACTTTATATTACAGCAATATTTATTAACACTGGCGCAATATAGACTTACATTTAAGCTTATAACCTCTTAATTGCAAAGTTAATATTAAACTATGACGCATAATATCAGTGTCTTTGTTAATTGATATACTTATAGTAGCGAATTTTTAGAGTATTTCAATAAAGCATCCAAAGTAAGACACGCTAAGCAGCTTAACATTAGCAGTGCGCCCTTTATTCTGACAGATAGAAAAGAGTATAACTATGATTCGAGTATTAGTAGTAGATGATCATGATTTGGTGCGGATGGGCATTAGCCGTATGTTGGCAGATAGTGCCGATATCGAAGTCGTCGGCGAGGCAGATAGCGGCGATATGGCGATTAAAATGGCAAAACAGCTGCGCCCTGATGTGATATTGCTGGATGTCAATATGCCCAACATTGGCGGTCTTGAAGCAACCAAACGCTTGGTTCAGCTGGATATGGGCATCAAAATATTGGCCGTCAGCAGTATGTCGGCGCAGCCTTATCCTTCGATGCTCATCAAAGCGGGCGTTAATGGTTATATTACCAAAGGTACGCCGCTTGATGAGATGATACGCGCGGTCAAAAAAATCTATCAAGGTGGGCGCTATTTTAGCCAAGACGTCGCCGAGCAATTAGCGGACGTGCTCCTTTCAGATAACGCCAGCTCGCCTTTTGACTTATTAAGTGACCGCGAAAAACAAGTCGCTATGATGGTAGTCAACTGCCAAAGTCCGCAGCAAATCGCTGATCAGTTGTTTGTCAGTGTAAAAACAATCAACACTTATCGCTATCGTATTTATGAAAAAGTCGGCGTCGATAGCGATGTGAAATTAACCCATCTGGCCATTCGTCATGGTCTTATTCAACCGTAAATTACTAAGCATAAGTTATTAAGCATAGTAAGTACCTTCCTTTCTATTACGCTCAACTTAAAAGGCTTTAGAGCCAGTGAAAACTTTAAAGCCTATGAAACCTCCAAAGCCTGTGCCATCGTCAAAGTCTAAGCAACATGAGCAACATGAGCAGGATAAGAAATCTGCTCCTAGCGTTATAACCGCTATCACGGATTATTTGCAGCGCGACGATACCTTGCCGTTGCCGCAGCTACGCAGGTTGGGTTTGATCTATAGCAGCTATCGATTTATTCTCAGCCTGTTTTCTATGCTGATGGTCTATATCACGGCTCGCTCTAGCGATGGCTCATCATTACCAAGCTTTTTGCAGCAAACCGCACTCAGCTTTTATGTCCTGCTGAGCCTGATTTTGCTCGGTTTATTTTATGTGGTGACCAAGCATCTACGGCGACAGCTGGCTTTTGGTTTAGTAGTAGATGTCATCATTTTAAGCTTATTACTTTATACCGCTGGCGCGCCCGATTTGCAGTTGACCATGCTATATATGGTGGTGGTCGCCGCCAGCTTTATGCTTTTACATAGCTCGCAAGCGCTTATCATTACCTTGCTTGCGATTATCTTTGTTATCTATCAGCAGTTTTTTTATGCCATTGCCAACAGTATGAGTTTGGCAAATTTGGGTGACGCGCTACTGATGTCAGCCAGCTTTTTAGCAGTGGGTGGCTTAAGCTGGTCAATCTCACAGCGTTTGGTGCAGCTTGAAAAGGTAGCGGCAAGCCACGCAAAAGAAGTCGAACGCTTAAACGTCATTAATCAAGAAGTCATCACGCAAATGGTCAATGGCGTTATCGTCATCGACTCTAAGCATGTTGTGCTGGCAAACCTTGCCGCCCATCAACTGCTCAGTATTCCAAACCCTTCCCCGCTAGTGATAACAGAAGCGGTCGATACCAGTCAGATGCTAAAAACCCCAAGCGAGACAGCGAAAAAAGCCTCACACTATAATGATAACCAACCCGTATCTGATTTTCAGCAGCAGCTGCGCGCACAACATCTGCAATTACTCGAAGCCTGCTTATCGGTAGAAGCTGGGCAATCTCGCACTTTTATTTATGAGTTACCAGCCGTGGCTAATGCTTCAGTCGTCGGTAAGCTGCGTGTCGAGATTATCCCCTTAAAAGATGACAGCAAGCTAATCATATTAGAAGATTTACGCCGTGAACAAGCCAGTGCCCAACAATTAAAATTGGCCTCTTTAGGACAGCTAACTGCTAGTATTGCCCATGAAATAAGAAATCCTTTAGCAGCAATCTCCCAAGCCAGCCAATTATTAATAGAAGATATCGAAGAAAGTCAGACAGCAGATAACGACACAAGTACCAATGACAAGATGGCTGGCAACCATGAGCTTTATAAAATGATATTTACGCAGACCAAGCGCGTCAATCGTATTATTGAAGATGTCTTAAAGCTGTCTCGTCAGCAGATTGCCAACCAGCAAATGATTGTCCTTGCGGATTGGATGCCAACATTTTTAGACAATTACTTTCAAGGTCATGATGTTTTTTTACGCAGCCATACGCAGCCGACAATCTCATTTGACACGCACCAGTTAGAACAAATTCTTATCAATTTAATTAACAATGGTTTACGTCATAGCAGCTATGCTAACCCTCATGCCATTGTGGAAATCGAGATTTATTGTGCTGATAACGATGTTATAATTGATGTGTTGGATGATGGTACAGGCGTTAGTGATGTGGATTTAACCCATTTGTTTAATCCGTTTTTTACCACCGATAAAGCTGGCACAGGTTTGGGATTATACTTATCGCAAGCGTTTTGTGAGGCCAATCATGCACGCCTGCTTTATATTCCGGAACATAAAAAAACCTGCTTCCGTTTGATTGCCCCTGCCATCCAGCATGACGTCAATGAAAGTACAGATGAAAGCATATAGGAAGCGTTTGCCTAATAATTGAAAACCTATAAATGTTTTATAAACGCTACTACTTATGCACTATAAACCTTGATACGATGATTTTTTAATACCTTTTTAACACCCTTGTAGTACTTGAAGACAATGAAGTACTTGAAAACAATGAGATGATGTATGACCACAACCGCGCTAGTCGTTGATGACGAAGTAGATTTATGCCGCTTGATGCAAATCACGTTGACCAAGATGGGCATCAAAAGTGATGTGGCCTATACTTTGTCGCAAGCCAAATCCTATTGGCAAGAAAATGACTATGATTTTTGTCTAACCGATTTAAAATTACCTGACGGTTCAGGATTAGAGTTGGTTAAGCATATTAGCGGCAGCTCAACGACGCCCATTGCAGTGATTACGGCACACGGCAGTATGGATTTGGCGATTGAAGCGTTAAAGTTAGGCGCTTTTGATTTCGTGAATAAACCGCTTGAGCTGCCCCGCCTGCGTCAATTGGTTGAAAGCGCCCTCAAGGTGATTCATCAAGACAATGTGTCCAAGTCAACGCCTGAGCGTTCACCTGAGCAGCAAATGCTCGATAGCCGTTTGATTGGCGATTCTGCTGTCATGCATCCGCTAAAAAATACCATTTTAAAATTAGCGCGCTCACACGCACCGGTTTTTTTATCAGGGGCTTCAGGTACAGGTAAAGAAGTGGTGGCGCGCTTGATTCATGACTTAAGCCCGCGCCGCGATGGTAGCTTTGTGCCGGTCAACTGCGGCGCAATACCGTCAGAGCTGATGGAGTCGGAATTTTTTGGTCATAAAAAAGGCAGCTTTACCGGTGCTGTCGCCGATAAACAAGGACTGTTTCAACAAGCCAATGGCGGCACGCTATTTTTAGATGAGGTCGCCGACTTGCCACTAGCGATGCAAGTTAAATTACTGCGGGCTATTCAAGAGAAAACCGTGCGCGCAATCGGTGATACCAAAGAAGTACCGGTCGATATTCGTATTTTATCGGCGACCCATAAGGATTTAAATCAGCTGGTGCAAGTGGGCAATTTTCGCCAAGATTTATATTATCGTATTAATGTGATTGAGCTTAAACTGCCAACGCTCAACGCGCGGCGTGATGATATCCCTGTATTGGCTAAGCACTTTTTGGCACTCATCGCCGATGAATGGCAATTAGAATCGCCGCCAACACTGACTGACGCTGCTTGCGCGCGCCTGCAAGATCATGACTTTGCTGGTAACGTTCGTGAGTTGCGTAACGTCCTTGAGCGCGCGGTAACCTTGGCAGAAACGTCGACTATCGATGCCAGTCATCTAGGTCTACCTGATATTGATAGCCACCAAGAAGTGATAACCTCTGCCTGTCAAAATATCAGTACCAATAAAGCAAGCATCTCGAACGATTCTCTTTCAAATAAAAGTGAAAGCTCGGTAGCTGACTCAATACAAGATAATGCCATAAAAAGCAAGGTAGAAACAGACAGCACGCAACAAGCGAAAGCGAATATACATCCTTATCGAACCACCACTCAGCATTATCCTTCCATGAATACAAGCCCAGCGAGTACGCGCTCAGCAGAAAATAATGAAAAACTTGCTGATAAATCGGTGGCTAGTAGTTTAGATGCGTCAATAAACAATCGAGATGATGAGCAAGACAGTCTAAGTAAGTCAGTAAATAAAGAAGATATTGCCGTTGGTCAATTACCTGCCCAAGGCTTAGAGCATTATCTACAAGAACAAGAAAGACGGCTGATCATTACAGCGCTTAAGCAAACCAACTGGAATAAAACCCAAGCGGCTGAATTACTGGGTACGACCTTCCGCTCTTTACGCTATCGCATGACCAAGCTAGAGATTGCCGAAGATCAATCTGAATCATAAATAATAGCGACTGTTAAAGCGATGCCTTGATTTAAACTCTACTTAAATTAACGTTTGTCTTTAGCAGTCGGTTTATCAATCACATGGTCGATGACAGTATTGTTTTGAGTGACTTTCTTTTTAATCGCTTCGTCTTTAATAGACTTATCTTGCTTAGCACCGCTGTCTGCCTGTGCCTTACGTACAAAGCGAATACCCGAAGGCAGTGCTTGCTGTCTGAGTAAATCAAGCGCCTGTTGCTCCCACGTGCTCTCATTACCCAACAACGTCACATCAGGCTCTACCCCAACCCCATCTATCTTTTTACCCAATGCGGTCATATAATTGGCAACCGTCAGCTTGACCGCCTGCTCATCATTGAGCGGTATAACGGACTGTACTGAGCCTTTACCATAACTGACCTCGCCCAAAATACTAGCGCGCTTCTGCGCTTGCAAACTGCTGGCTAATACCTCGGCGGCAGATGCTGAATAACGGTTTTGCAAAACCACGACGGGCAACGCTTCTAATAACGCGGCACCTTGCGTCGATAGCGTGCGCGAGTCACTTTGACGACCTTTTACTTGTACCACATCGGTATCGGTCATAAACAAGCTAGCAACGCTTACAGCTGACGCCAATACGCCGCCGGGATTATCGCGCATATCTAATAATACTCCGGTGACGGGCACATCTAAATCAATCAAACTTTGCAGTAATTTCTCACGGCTGTTGTTTTGAAAGGCGGGCAATCTAATAATCGCCATACCATCAACAAATCGAGTTTCAATAATCTGCGGATGATTGTTATTACGCTGCAAAGTCGTGGTGTGTTTACGGCGACCTGCTTTTGACGTCACCACATCTACTTGCGTACCAGCAATCCCTGTCAAGAGTTGCTCGATATCATTACTTTCTTCCTCTTCATCAAGCTTAAACTCATCGACTTGATGCAAATAATCGCCAACAGCAATGCCCTTTTTATCAGCAGGTGAACCATCAATCACCTCCGTAATCACCCAATAACCTTCTTTTGGCTGATATTGCACTTTGATACCAATATCACCGACATCTCCTTCGGTAAAAGCGCGCAAATTCTCATACGCCTCTGCATCCAAAAACTCAGCATGGCTATCAAGCTTGGTCAACATACCACTCATAGCATTGTTAAATAACTCTTCATCCTTCACAGCATCAACATATTCACGGCGTACCAAATCAACGACAGCAACAAAGGTTTTTAGGGTTTCAGGCGAAATGGCATTTAGTGACACCTGTGCTACTTCATCTGGAATATCAGTATTAATGGCATCTGAGCCATTATCCAATGCACTTTCATCAGCGACAGCATCTATTGAATCATCAACTTGATCGGCTGATTCGAGCATATCTGCAATATCTGAAAAATCGTCCGCACCGTTGTCCAATGGCACATCATCGGCATTAAGACTGATTAATTGCAAACTTGAAGTAGGGTTTTTATTATTATTGATTTTACCGTTATTGTTAATAGCCGCTTGGGCAGACATGGTCACAACGCTTAAACCCAGTAAGCTTGTAAGAATAGCTGGCTTTAATGCCTGCGAGCTAATAGATTTAAAGCCAAAAGATTGAGAATTCATAAACCGAGCGCTCATAAATAGTGTCAGCATTGGGTTTTCCAATCTCTTAAACATCAATAAGGATAAAGAGCTAATAGGACGCATAAAAGAAACCCCTTAAAAAATTTGGCTTGATTATTTTGGTTTGGTTATTATTTTTATAACTTTGTTAGATGTATCAGATTATTATATGGTTATTTATGATTATAGGGTGATGAATAAATTATAGAGTTATTAATCAACAATGTCCGTTAAAATAACACCAAGCGGCTATCTTAAACTAGGATAGTATTGCAAATAATTTAGGCAAAATGTATCAGGCAAAATGTATCAGGCAAGATGCATCAAAAACAAAGCAGCAGAAAATATCTAAAAAAGCACATAAAAAGAGGGAAGGATAATAAATATCCTTCCCTCTTTTAAAATGCTTAGCCGTATTAATAAGCTGTTAAAGCCTTACCATTAAGCATTAGCCTTAAACATTAATACTACGTAGCCGTATTATGATGCTGGAACCAATAAATTTTCACCGGTCATCTCATCTGGCTGCTCAATATCCATTAACGCCAAAATAGTTGGCGCAATATCACTCAGCTTACCGCCACTACGTACTGTTACTGACTGCTCGCCAATATAAATCAATGGCACGTGTTCGGTGGTATGCTGCGTATGTACTTGACCACTTTCATAATCTTGCATCTGCTCACAGTTACCATGGTCAGCCGTGATAAGCATATTACCGCCAGCTGCGCGCACTGCTGTTTCTACGCGACCAATACAGACATCTAACGCCTCTACCGCTTTAACTGCCGCGTCAAAGATACCTGTATGCCCTACCATATCGCCATTGGCATAGTTGACCACCAACACATCATATTTACCAGACTCAATGGCAGCAACCAATTCATCTGTCACTTCAGGGGCGCTCATTTCTGGCTTTAAATCATAAGTGGCAACATCAGGAGATGGCACTAAAATCCGCGTCTCGCCTTTATACTCTTCTTCACGGCCACCACTAAAGAAAAACGTCACATGCGCATATTTTTCAGTTTCGGCGATACGTAACTGGGTTTTACCTTTATTCTGCAAATACTCGCCAAGCGTATTGGTCAATGAGGTTGGATAATAAGCAATGCTGGTTTTTGGATTGGCTGCTAAAACGTCAGAGTATTTAGTCAACATCACAAAAGCAGCAAGCCTTGGCTGTTTATGACGGGCAAAGCCTGAAAACTCATGATCTGGAAGCACAAACGCTTGCGCAAGCTCACGGGCACGGTCAGCGCGGAAGTTCATAAAAATAAGCGCATCATTATCATCGACGGTATATGGCACTTCATCGCGGCCAATGACAATGGTTGGATTGATAAACTCATCAGTTTCACGTGCTTTGTACGCCGCTTGTACCGCGCCATCTGCACGCGTTGCTAAGCGATCGGCTTTACCTTCGGTGATAAGCTCATAGGCTTTTTGCACGCGATCCCAACGATTGTCACGATCCATCGCATAGTAGCGCCCGATGATACTGGCAATCTGTACGCGACCACCTTCGTAATGGGCGTTGAGTTTCCCAATATGCTCTCGTAAGCGATTGATATACTTATCAGCAGATTTTGGCGGCGTATCACGGCCGTCTAAGAAGCAATGGACAAAGACGTTTTTGGCACCGTGTACCAACGCTGAATGGCACATTGCTTCGATATGGTCTTGATGCGAGTGAACGCCGCCATCGGATAACAGTCCCATAATATGCACGTTTCCGCCAAGCTCGTTTGCTGCTTTCACCGCATTGACCAAGGCTTCGTTTTTATAAAACTCACGATTGACCACTTCACTTGAGATACGGGTTGAGTCTTGATACAGCACACGGCCCGCGCCCAAATTCATATGGCCAACTTCTGAGTTACCAAACTGTCCGTCTGGCAGACCGACATCTTCTCCTGAAGCAGATATCAATCCATGCGGATATTGCTGATAAATCTTATCCAAGTTTGGCATATCGGCGGCAGCAATCGCATTATCCTTGTCGTCTTCACGATGCCCAAAACCATCTAATATCATTAAGACATGCGGCACTTTTTTATTTTGCTCGCTATCCTGCTTATTATTGAGCTGGGCCTGACTATCGTCGATAAATTCTGATTGTTGCTGGTTATGGGTCATGGATTACCGCTCCTCAAGTGAATGAACGCCTATAATGCTATATTAGGATGTTTAAAGCCCTCTATATTACCACACATCTCCAAATAGCTGAAAAATCGCCCCTTTAAGCCCGTAACTAAAGGTTTTGAGCGCTTTTATTGGCTAGAAAAAGTGCTTAAAACTCGACAACAATAATGCTAAGACCTTAACCTACGTAGTAATCTGTAAATCGTACTTGCAATCACTCAAACCATTGGTTAAGATAATTATATTCTGAAGTGTTGGCTAGTAGATGTTTATTCCCTGAGCCGATAATGCTTTACCAGGATGTGGTACCTATTGCTTCATTGTGTATGCCTGCACCACTTGCGGTGTCTCAGGAAACCTGCAGAGGCAGTGACGCATCCGCCCTGAACTTCACGGTTCATGGGTCACCATCTTGCGGCGGCACTTCGGTTGTTTCATTCAGTTATTAACTATTTTGTTTATAAATATTACCTTTATAAAAAATAGTTTTAACGCTCAAAAAGCCCCTTTTGTCATTGACGAAAAGGGGCTTTTTTTATGTCTGCTTATCTACCTAATTATCAATAAATGAACTATTCATCATTGGCAGATTTGGTAATTTTTTTCACATCTTTCGGAATGGTTTTTGCCGTACCGTCAACGGTGGTATGCTGTTTGAACACATCGCCGAATGGGTTTTGCTGTTGCTGACCAAACGGGTTTTGGTTATTCATACCACCTGCACCGCCAAATGGGTTTTGACCACCCATACCGCCAGCACCACCGAACGGATTTTGTCCGCCGCCCATCTGTTTCGCCATCATCTCCATCATTTTTTGCTGATTATTCATGACGTAATTATTAGCAAAGTCTTTCAACTTTTTCTGCACTGGCGGCAATATCACCAATAATGCCAATAAATCACTCAGCACACCCGGAATCAGCAGCAAAATACCGGCAGCTGCCATGGCGACACTTTTAATCATGGTTGATTCTTGCGGACGCATCGCAGGATTCATCATACCGCCCGCTTTCATCTGCTGTGCCATTGGATTGAGTGCTGCCATCCCTTTACGCATCAGTGAGATACCGATGACGGCGGCGATGATAAACCACATAAACACCCACCAACCGCTCATAAATTGAGCAAGCAAATACCACAGTAGCATCTCGATAATAAACCAAACGATGGCAATACCAACTATCTGACCCATAAAGTGTCGTCCTATAAGATAAAATCTAAAAAATTGAGCGCCATGCAAATTAAAATGGCTAACATATGATGTATATGGGGATTGATTGCTATACTATCAAACTTAAGGCTGATTTTTAAGCCATAAAACAAAATGTAAGCAAGACGGAATACTATGGCAATTATTATCGGGATTGATCCGGGTTCGCGCATGACCGGTTATGGCATTGTTCAACAAACGGGCGACAAGCTGACATATATTGATGCCGGCACTATTCGTACGGATACCAAAGAGATGCCTGAGCGTCTTAAACGTATTTTTAATGGCTTGACCCGTATCACCCAGCATCATCTAAAATATGCCGATGAGCCTATTTATACCGCTATCGAGCAAGTGTTTATGGCAGAAAACCCAGACTCAGCGCTGAAACTAGGGCAAGCACGCGGCGCTGCTATTGCTGCCATGGTAGCACTCGATTTAGAAGTATCCGAATATACCGCTCGCCAAATTAAACAGGCCGTTTGTGGTTATGGTGCAGCGGCAAAAGAGCAAGTACAAGAAATGGTCTGCCGCATCCTGTCTTTAGACGTGGTTCCGCAACAAGACGCCGCTGACGGTCTTGCCTGCGCCATTTGTCATGCGCACTCAAGCCATTCAATGAACAAATTGATATTAAATAGTGCCATGCGTGGACGCGGTGCTTCTAAGAAAAAAGGGCGCTGGCGTTTGACAGAAGAAGATTTAGGTAATTTGCGTTAGCATTGGCGTTAAGATAAGAAGGCAAAAGATAATAGAACATAGTAAATAACCATAAAAAAACACGCGTCCAAACGGCGCGTGTTTTTTATTTAAACTATCTGACTATTTATGCTATGTTTTTACTATGGCGGATTCGATTTAAAAAGAATACAGTGCTGCTGAGATAAATTTTTCGAAGCCTCTGGAGTGCGAAGCGCACAGCAAGCTAGGAAAACTTATCTCAGCAGAACGTTATTTTGAACGTATCTCTTTTATATTGAACTGACTATATAGTAAAAGCAACTAACCAAGTTACTCTGCTACCGCACTCTCAATCACCGCATCCAACACATAAGCATATTCTTCGCCTTCTGTGCTTTCGTTATTGTCTAACTCATAACGCTGGAGACGCAATACTTCGTCATGCATGCCGTCATGCTGATAGCCATCAATTTCACCAGTAAATGCTGACCATTCTCCTTCACTCACTTTAATACCTTGGTCATCATAAGTGATGGGCTTCACTTGTAAACACATCTCTGAGCTATCATCAGCACACGCTACTTTCTTAGCATTTACCGCCCAAAATACAGTTTCACCCTTACTGTTATATTTGGCTTGTGAAGTAAGCTTACCTTCCCAAGTCAACGTAATCGCATTACTGGTCACTTGTGTAAGCACTGGGTTTTCACCTTCAGTCAAACTCAGCTGACTGCTACCTTGCATCAAGGTATTTAAACGATTTTCTGCTTTATTGAGATCTTCGCAGAGCATTTTAGTGCTCATGCTCTCTTCGGTCGTTAGCGTCTGACCTTGCAACTGATACACGGCACTTATTGTGTTGCAGCCCACACTATAGTTCAGCGTGTTTTGACCTTGATTTTGATTAAACAGCAGCGTGACTTGCTCCTTAATATCCACAAGCGTCGTTATGACAGGTCCACCACTTTTGTCGTCGATATCCAATAATGTCCAACGATAACGCGCTAAATCTTTAATCATCTCTTGCTCTGCAGTCAGTTTCGTATCATTAGCTGTATCAGATGCCGTATCGGTGTTTAATGTGGCATCAGTTACTGTGCCCGCTTCAATGTTGTCTGGTGCGTCACCGCCAGTAGGCGCAGGGTCTTTTTGACAAGCACCCAAGGCCAAACTTGCTGCTAAGATACTTGGCACTAAGGCAAACCTAGAAAATGAGCGGATAGAAGATAGCGTGGTAAAAGATGATGTCATGAGCGTCATACCTTGTGATTAAACTTTTTCATAATTCACTGTTGCCTATACAAGGAGTGATTATATCTATTTTTGTAAAGTGTTCATAATTTGACCACTATAGCGCCGATGATGGTAGGTTTTGTAACGAAGTGTGTAATTCTATATATCAATAGTAACTATTATCGTTTGATTTCTCATTTAAGCTGTGGATTAAAAAAGCCTCGGGTCGCTAACAATGATATTAGCGAACCAAGGCTATCGGCGTTATTTATTGCTAAATTTGCTGTTAAATTTATAACACCACGCCGTTTTTACTCACTCTCATGAGCAGGCTTGGCTTTTGCCATATTTTTAATACTAAAACGCTCGTTCATCATTTGATAAAACCGCGCCAGATTTTCGCCCTGTTCATTCGGGTTAACCTTGAGTATTTTGCCAAAGTCCAAACCTAAATACAGCACAATATCAGCAAAACTTAACTGGTCGCCAACTAAGTAATCGTGACCATCTAGCATAGTTTCAAAATAGGGCAATGCTTTAACAGCGCGCGCGATAGACGGCGCTACAAACTCTGGCACTTGTTCAACCCGCTGTGCTTTGGATGGGTGACTGTGCTGAAACGCCAGCATAAAATTATACAGCACTTCAAACTCAGCAATACGGCGCATAGAACACACTTGCGCACGCTGTACCACATCATTACCCATCACTGAGCGCTCGCCATAGACACGGTCGAGATATTCGCACACGGCCTGCGAATCATTGAGTATGGTGCCATCATCCAATTTTAATACTGGCACTGTCTGCATCGGATTCATCTTGGTAAACTCATCAGACATCTGCTCATTAGTAGCAAAATCTATATCGACCACATCGACATCATCCATATCGTCAACATCGATACCTTTTGACGCTAATAAAATCAGGGCTTTACGTGGATTGGGCGCAGTACGGGTAACGTATAGTTTTTTCATGGCAAACTCCTTGTAAGATGGTCTCAAAAGCGACTCAGCGCTGCTAGGCTTTATTATGATTATCGCAGATAGCGTTTGGATAAAGTTATCAATGCGCTATATAACAGTTATAGCCTACTCTGCTCATCATAGCAAAACCTTAACGCCAATAAAAAGCTGAAACATAAAAAAAGCCCCATAACATTAAGTCATAGGGCTTTTCACTTTTCATCTATTACAACTATCAGATACGCTTAACTTATTTGTTAGGCGCAGGTGTAGTACGTAAATAAGGCTTAATTTCGGTATAACCTTTAGGATAATTAGCAGCGATATCTTCGTTTTTCACACTTGGTGGAATGATAACGTCGTCGCCATCTTTCCAATCAACAGGCGTTGCTACGTTATATTCATCAGACAATTGCATCGCATCAATCACGCGAATAATCTCATCAAAGTTACGGCCACAGCTGGCTGGATAAGTCAGCGTTAAGCGTACTTTTTTCTTAGGATCAATAATAAACACACTTCTGACCGTCGCCGTACTATCAGCATTTGGATGAATCATGTCATAGAGATCAGCGACTTTGCGCTCAGGGTCAGCAATGATAGGGAAATTGACAGCAGTACCTTGGGTTTCTTCAATGTCACTTACCCAACCTTTATGATCTTCTAAACCATCAACCGATAGCGCGATTGGTTTAACATTGCGCTTTTGGAACTCACCGCCTAGTGCTGCGGTACGACCAAGCTCAGTAGTACATACTGGCGTATAATCTGCAGGATGTGAGAAGAAAACCACCCAACTGTCCCCTGCCCATTCGTGGAAATTGATATCACCGTCAGTGGTTGTGGCGTCAAAATTTGGTGCAGTATCACCCAGACGTAAATTTGCCATACTTAATTCCTTATTTATGTTTGTGATGAGCGTTAATACCCATTAATACCACAAAGTATCTAATGCTATAAAGTATCTATGCGCTCTATTATTATCATCGATATTCTCAGGTATCAAAATAGCGCTGAGCACATCAGTAAAACCTCACTTTATATTACCAAACTGGTTATGAATGTCTTGTGACGGATTGTAATGCGCTTATTCCATTTATCACTAACTGAATGAATGTATTGTTAGCAGAGTAATTAAATCACCATTCCTGAATCCCACAAGCAAAACTCGCCAAACTTACCTTTTTTACTTGTACCGCCAGCGGCACGTCCAGCATCTGTTAATGTAAGCTCTCCTTCTTGCTCTTGTACATAGCCAGCTGCTAGCAATTTATCATTTAACTCTTGGGTCTTAAAGCCCAACTCTTTAGCGAGTTTTGCAGTTGTCAGCTTCGAGTAATTAGGTGTTGCCGTTTCTGCCGCAGGTTTAACCGTTGTATTAGTATTATGGCTAACGGTTGTATTACTGGCAGTGGCTTTATTATCAACACTACTATCAGATTCAGTTACTTTTTCAAGCGACATGCGCACTTCATCACTGATACGAATAATACGTTGGGCTTCCTCATAAGTATCAGCATAGAGCTTCGCGTCTTCGTTACGGTAAATAAGCACACCCATCTCATTATTATTCACTTGGCTAAACTCATACAGGTTCAAGCTAGTAATAATGCATTCATTTTCATTGAGGTAGCATTTAGCATGTAGATTCTTACAAAAGCTGGTACGAATAAATGTTAGGTTTTTAAGCCAATTTATTTCTTCAGGGTGTAAATCGTTTTTGCCATAAACAATACGTATATCAATTTTAAGACGATTACGGTCTTCTAATAGCTCTTTAATACGCTCATTTAGCTTTAAATACGGGCTGATAATAATCAAGCGGTCAGAAGCATTTTTAATCAATTCCTCTAAGTGATAAGTTGTACCACTGCTATTTAAAAACTTTGCCATTCCTTTACCCTCAATATCAACAATTAAAATCCATGCTTATACAAAAAAAGCCCATCTCTAGCGTACTAGAAATGGGCAAGTTTGAAAACTACTATTGTTCAGTGCTGTTTTAAACACGGTTAATAAAGCCAATAGTTCTACACTAAGCAGGTTTATAGCTGTCGCGCAAGCTGACGATTTGGTTAAAGACCGGCTTATCGCTGCTATGGTCTGCTGTATCAGCGATAAAGTAACCTTCACGCTCAAACTGGAAGCGCGTTCCAGCTGCTGCATTTGCTAATGACGGCTCAACCACGGCATCGAGCTCAGTCAACGAGTTAGGATTCAATGCTTGATGCACGTCAGCGACGCTACTTGGGTCTTCGACGCTAAATAATTGCTCATACATGCGTACGGTCGCTGGGACGCCTTGGCTGGCTGATACCCAGTGAATAACACCTTTAACTTTACGACCTTCAGGATTATTACCTAGCGTTGCAGGATCAATCGTGGCTTTTAGCTCAACAACATTGCCGCTTTCATCAAGAATATACTCAGTCACTGCCAATACATAGGTATTACGCAGACGGATTTCTGGCTTTTCTGGTGATAGACGCTTATAACCTGCTGGCGGCTCAATCTCGTAATCGCCTTGGTCAATATAAAGGGTTTCGGTAAACGGAATTTCACGCTCGCCCATATCGACATTAGGATGATTTGGCTGCGTTAACCACAAAGTCTGTGCATCATCGTCCCAACGCGCATTAACGCTATCAGCCTTTTGCGCTTCCCAACTACTAACCGCTTCCGCAAAGTTAGTAATCGTCACTTTTAACGGCTTAAGCACTGCCATACCACGCGCCGTAGTCGTCTCTAATGATTGACGAATACTAAACTCTAATAAGCGAAAATCAACAACGCTGTCTACTTTGGTCACGCCAACACGCTCACAGAAGTCACGTAAACCCTCTGGCGTATAACCACGACGACGCATACCAGCAATCGTCGGCATACGTGGATCATCCCAACCGCTAACGATATTTTCATCAACCAACTGCTTAAGCTTACGCTTACTGGTCATGGTATGGTCGACATTTAGGCGGCTAAATTCGTACTGATGCGGCGGTACATCAAAGCCGATTTTTTCAACCGCCCAATCATAAAAGGGACGATGGTCTTCAAACTCCAGCGTACATAACGAATGGGTAATGCCTTCGAGTGCATCCGAAAGCGGATGGGCAAAATCATACATCGGATAAATGCACCATTTATCACCCGTTTGATGATGTTCTTGATGCATGACGCGGTAGATGACAGGGTCGCGCATATTCATGTTTGGGCTGGCCATATCAATCTTGGCGCGCAACACCGCTTTCCCTTCCGCAAACTTACCCTCTTTCATATCATTAAAGAGGGTCAAGTTTTCTTCAACACTGGCATCACGATGTGGTGATGGCGTGCCAGCCTCATTAAAGGAGCCACGGTTTTCTTTAATCTGTTCAGGTGACTGCAGGTCTACATAGGCATCGCCCTGCTCAATCAACTGCACGGCCCATGCATACAACTGGTCGAAGTAACCTGACGCATGATGCGCCTCTCCTGCCCACTCAAATCCTAACCATTTCACATCGTTCTTAATGTTATCGATGTAATCTTGCTTTTCTGCAGTCGGATTGGTGTCATCAAAACGTAGGTTACAAACACCGCCAAACTCTTCGGCCACGCCAAAGTTTAAGCAAATAGATTTAACGTGCCCTAAATGCAAATAACCATTTGGCTCAGGTGGAAAGCGTGTCACGATTTGTGGGTATTTTTGCGCCTTGACATCGTCACGAATGATATTGCGAATAAAATCGTTTTTTTGTTCGTCTTTTTGTGCATTGTTGCTTGAGTGCTCACTCATCGGGCATTGCTCCTAAAGCAAATTGTCAGTTCATGCTACGTGCCATCACGTAACATGGAAAATTCAAACCAAATCATTAAAAACAAGTTATTAAAAATGATAGTAAAAAGTTAAAGTTGCGTTATTCTATCAGCTTTTGCAAAGGCATTAACAGCCTGATACATGACACGGGATAAAAAAGCCGTTAGACTAGCCATAACTTTTTAATCACCAACTTTTCATCCACCACTTAACAGCGTCATGTTAGGCGCTGCAATCAAAGAGGAATATCACATGGTAGACATGCCACCAGTAGTAGAACTTGACACCAATATGGGTGCGATCGTTATCGAACTCAATGAAGAAAAAGCACCTAAAACGGTAGAAAACTTTTTAAACTATGTAAAATCTGGTCATTATGACGGTACGATTTTCCATCGCATCATTGACGGCTTTATGATTCAAGGCGGCGGAATGGACGCTGAGATGAATGAAAAAGCGACCAACGCGCCCGTTGAAAACGAAGCGGACAACGGTCTAAAGAATGACAAAGGTACGATTGCGATGGCACGTACGCAAGATCCGCATTCAGCAACCAGCCAGTTTTTCGTTAACGTGAAAGACAACGATTTCCTAAACCATTCTGGCAAAAATATGCAGGGTTGGGGCTACACGGTATTTGGTAAAGTAACAAGCGGTATGGACGTCATCGAAAAAATGCGCGGCGTACCTACTGGTCGTTTCGGCATGCATGCTGATGTGCCAAAAGAGCCGGTAGTTATCAATTCAGCCACCATCATCACTCAGTAATCATTCTTCAATAGTTATTACTCAGTAGCGATGAATCAGTGAAAGCTTATCAGTTGTTACTGTTTAAAGTTATGAGGATAAGGATAAATGCAAAGTTTTGACCATCTAATTACCACCTGCCCTCATGAGGTGCGGCAAGTATTGATTAGCGATTTGCATTTATCGCCTGAAGAGCCTGCCTTGGTGCAGGCTTTTTTGGCGCTGCTTGATGATTGCCTTGCCCTGCCTACGCTAAAACGCCTATTTATTTTAGGCGATTGGTTTGAAGTATGGATTGGTGATGATGCTTATTTATTATTATCAGAAGATGAGCGCCAAACCCATTGGCTCACCCCGCTTATCGTTAAATTAAAAAAACTACGGGTAGCTGGCTGTGAGATTTTAATCATGCATGGCAACCGTGATTTTTTGTTAGGTCAGCCATTTTGCAATCTATTCGGTGGTGAGCTTATTTATGAGCCGTATACTTTGACTGTCGGTCAGCAGAATTACCGCTTAGAACACGGCGATGCGTTATGCATTGATGATAAGAAATATCAGTTTTTTCGCAAAATCATGCGCAATCGTTTGACTCAGTGGTATTTGCTCAATAAATCACTAGAAAAACGCTTGGCTATCGCCGATAAAATGCGCCAAAAAAGCCAGCAGAATAATGCCAATAAAGCGGCGTATATCATGGATGTCAATGAAGATGCGGTGCTAAATGCCGTGAATGATAGTGATGCTTTACTACATGGGCATACACATCGCCCAGATATTCATCAAGCCACGAGTAATAAAAAACGCTACGTGCTTGGTGATTGGCGACTGCTAGATGGCGACACACGCCAGCCAAAAGTCAGTGCGGTGATTGGTGCGGTGACGGCAGATGAAGATTCAGATGATAATAACGCTGAGTTTGATATGTACGAGTTTAAGATGACTATTTAAAATGCTGCTGCAATATTTTATAAAAACATACTAATAAAAAAACTCCGTCATTAACGGAGTTTTTCTATTTATTAGAGTTATTATTTTTAAACCATCGCTGAAAATAACGATTGTCCAAAAACAGTGACTTTACTCTGTCTCACCATCCTGCTAATGAAGACGCGCTACGCTGGGTGATAAAACCATCTGGGGTTTGACCATTATCTGCTTGCCAGCGTTGGAATGCCAGTCGCGTATTGGTACCGACGATACCATCCGCGCCCTTGGTATCATAACCTGAGCTGGTCAAACGCTGCTGCAAATTGCGAACTTGAGCTGTTGATAATGGACGCTCATAGCGCGGCCATGATTTTTGTAATCTACTTTGCCCTGCAAGCGCTTTACCCAATAAGCTCACACCTAACGCATAGTTTGATGAGTTATTATAAACTTTGATGACATCAAAGTTTGGGCTAAGTAGCAATACTGGACCATCTTTACCAGCGGGCAGCCATAGCTCCATTTGAGTATTAGCATCCAAGTAGACATCGGCTATGGTATCGACACCCATAGATGCCCATCTGGCAGCAGGCTGCTTGGTACCCACCAATGAATAATCAAATGACGCAGGAACAGTCGCTTCATAAAATGGCGCAAGACCGCGCACCCAACCTGAATTACTCAGGTAATTGGCGGTAGACGCCAAAGCATCGCCTGTCGACCATGGGTTACGGTGACCATTACCATCGCCATCAACGCCGTGCTTAAGCCAGGTATCAGGGATAAACTGCGTTTGCCCCATGCCGCCTGCCCAAGAGCCATCGAGCTGTGACCACGAAACATCGCCGCGTTGCAATAGCGTCGCTAATGATAATAACTGGGTTTCAGCAAATTCTTGACGACGGCCATCATAAGCAAGGCTGGCAAGCGAGCTTGGAATACTGCTATTGCCCGTTACCACACCGTATGATGACTCCATGCCCCAAATCGCGGCGATGATTTCTGCATTGACGCCATACTGCGACTCTAACTGTGATAAAAACGCCCGTTGCTCGGCAAACTTACGCTTACCTGTGCTGACACGGCCATCTGATACGGCAGAATCGACATATTCCCAAGGCATCTTAGAAAACTCTGGCTGTCCTGAGTCAAGCGAGATAACTTGCTGGTTTAAATAAGCCGTATCAAGCAAACGACGCACTGTTGATGCGTCATGACCCGATGCCAGCGCGCGCATAGAAAAATCAGATTTCCAATCAGAGAAACTGTTATAGCTTGGTTTGGCAACGGGCTGCGGTTTGATGACAGGTACTGGCGTTGGCTTCACTTGAATGGTTTGGGTCTGGGTAATTTGCACATTACCTTGGCGTACGGGTTTGCTCGGCTTTTGCATCGCCTGCTGACTGGTACAGCCAACCATAACTAAGGCGGGAAACAAAGCCAGATATTGTTTTTTTAATAACATAAGAGATCTCAAGTATGAATAAGTAAAGTAGCTTAATGGGCGCAGCTTTAATAAAACTAACTAAAATAGCCAAGTTATTATAAAAGCTGCTAAGAGTTAACGTCCTTTTTAACGCCTTGATTACTGTCTTTTTCAACGAGCTTTTTTAACGACCCAATACCGCGCGTGGGTCGATAGGATTGCCATTTAAGCGTACTTGGAACTCCAAGCCTACTTGATTGGTCTGACCGCTGCTGCCCATATTTGCAATACGCTGACCACGCTGTACCGCGTCACCTTCTTTGACCAGCAGCGCACTGTTATGCGCGTAGGCGGTGATATAGTTATCGCTATGACGAATCATAATCAGGTTGCCATATTCTGGCAGACCATTACCGGAATAAAGCACCGTTCCTGATTGGCTCGCAAGTACCGGATCGCCCATGGTGCCAGCAAACCACATGCCCATGTTACCGGCGGCGGCATCAAAGTTACGCGTCACTTGGTTACGACTCGGATATTCATAACCTGAAGTGGCGTTGGCTGTCACTTCATAGACAGGATTTTGTGAATAATTGGGCGTGTTGGTCACAGGCGGCGTATAGGTTGGCTGTGATTGCGTTGGTGTAGAGGCGTTATAGCGATTGTTATTGGTGGCGCGTACTGGCTCACCTTGCCATAATTTGAGCCATTGACCACTATAAATCGTATATTTACTATCTAAGCCATTTAGCGCACCAATTTGACGATAATTTAAACGATAGCGCGCCGCGATTTGGCTGACCGTATCACCGCGCTGGACGCGATGATAATTGGGAACACCTTGTCCGTTGGTGATAATCTTAGGTCCTGCTTGGTTGGCTGCCTGATAAGTGGGCTTGGTGGCACAGCCGACCATCGTTAATGTGGCTGCTGTCAACGTACCCATCAAGGCCACTGTTGCCAAGCGCGATCCAGCAATAAGCTTCTTCATACAAGATTTCCTATTCTTTATGTTGCTCACAAATTCCTTGTGTTACTCACAAGCATTTTGCTAACGGTTATAACGTTTAATGTCTCAGATACCATGATTAATTATTGGATAACCAATGGTTTTTTAGCGATTTTTAACCACTAATAAATATCACCACGGATAAACCTATCAATTTACAGCACCAACGCCGAGAGCGTATCAAGGGTAGCAGCTGGCGTATGATGCAGGCGCACAGGCGATAGACTAATATACCCTGCTGCCACCGCTTGGTCATCCGTCATTTCTATGGACGATGTTTGAGCGTCTACATTTTCTGTTGATAGTTCACTTGATAGCTCACTGGATAATGTACGTTGACGTTTGCGTAGCGATAACCAGTAGGCATCGCGGCCGCGTGGGTCGACCACATGATGCACAGGACGTGCAATCTCACTGTGACTTAAAGCCGTGATTTTTCGACCTTTAATCGCATCGGCACTATCAACATCAGGAATATTAACGTTTAATACATGATAGGGCAAATTTTTGCAAGCATCTAATATCGGAGTTTCGGTCAATAATTTGACAATCTCATTAGCCGCCATTTGATAATGACTTACCTGCTCCTGCCCTGCACCTTTGACCCCGCCGCCCACTAAAGAGGTGGCAATCGCTGGCAAGCCAAAAAGCTGCGCGGTCAATGCGGCGCCAAATGTACCAGAAAATAAAACATCCTGACCAAGATTGGCACCTAAATTGATACCTGTAATCACACAGTCAAAATCGGTATGACGGTAAATTTCATGTAACGCCAAATATACACAATCTGCTGGCGAACCATTCACCGCAATAAAACCAGACTCCAATTCATGAGTATATAGCGGCGTTGAGATGCTCAAGGAGCTTGCGCAGCCGCTTTGCTCATTACTTGGCGCAACCACCACCACCTCTGCAATGGTTGACAACGCGTGATACAGTGCCAACAACCCTGGAGCATGCACCCCATCATCATTACTCATTAAAATTTTCATTTTTGCTCAATTCTGCCCAATACAGTTATTAATGACCGTCTGTCCACTTAGCTACTTTGTTATCGTAAAATTGCTATAATCCCTCTTATCGAGACTATGTCAGTGGCTATACCCAAAATATTTTGGCCGATTATACCCTAATAGTGCCACGAGACGAACCCAGTCTTGGGCTAGAGTTTTCCTGATATTCGGTTTTATAGACGACTTTTTATAGGCGATTTTCAGTAGCAACAATGAGCATTTTTTAGTATAAAAACATGGCGATAGAGTTACAGTAGGCAACAAGGTACAACATTATCAATGAATATTTTTATGTTGAGGTAACTTAGTACTACATACTACTGATATGTTGCTGTAAACGTGGCTTAGCTCACAATATATCTACACATAAATCAATATTTTATGTGACTTTTATTTTTTTACCGATTAACATAGCACCATCAAACAAAGATAAGCGAGTGTAATACTGAATGAATAATCAATCGATATTATCTATAGCTTCTGTGATAGCGAAGACCGCCTCAAAAGTAGGTCTAGCAGGACTGATAACGTCTATTGCTATGCTGTCTCAAGCGACCAATGCCGCGTCTAATTCAGCGACGACCATTCCTCTGGATTTATCTGGTATTAACATCACCAAGCATGAAATTGCAGTGATGCAAGTGCTATCAGAGATATGTCCACCGATGCTGACGGGCAAACAAAAACAGCGTTTTTATAAATCTTATAACGTGCAGTTGCATGAGTTGATGCCGTCGTTAGAAGACCCAAAAGCGGCTATTCAGTATCTATCTACCCAGCAAGATTACCGTCAGATATTGCAAGGTATCCGCAGTTGGACGATGGGTTTCTCTAGACAAGATAACAAAGCCTTATGTGAAGATTTGGCGAATGCTGAGTATTCTTAAGAAATTAATAAAAGGTGCTTTCAATAAAGCTGCCTTTCATAAAGGCTACTATTAAAAAGTATCTTCCTAAAAAGCATTCTTCATAAGCTATTATAAAAAACAGTGAAGCTTGTTTTTTAGAAAAATATAAATAAAGTAGTAGCCCAAGCATTTTTTATATAAAAAGCGTTGATATAAACCGTACTGATATAAACAGAAGCTAGCATTTGCTTTATATGCATGATAAGTAGCGATAAATAACCATAATAAAACTACTGCTCATATCACCGTCAGGTCGCTGATTTTTACTATATCAATGTTAATCAACTAAAAAACGCTATAAGTTTATTAATTAGTCTTATAGAAAGTATCAAGCTTGCTGTCATCTGGTCTGCGTATCGCAGGTGGTGCAGCAGGCTTTTTTGTGGCAGTTAGAAAAGTATTCGCGCATCGAAATATAATCCATAGCTAAGGGCTTTATATGCCCATATTTTTGCCCTTCTAAACGCTGTGGTTTATCACAATGATGCGCTGTTTTTGGTCGCGTCCTATTTTATTGTATTTATCGATTCCCCATCGGTCGGCATTTTGCTAAGATAAGGCGTTAATTTTATGTCCATCGCTTAGTCGTTAAGTCTCTCATCAAAAATCTGTTTTAAATCTTAGCTTTAGAGTCAGCTTTAAAGCATGCCACAATAGATTAACTTTGGGATTCCGCACGAAATATAAGCGATAGATACATTTGGTTTTATGATGCGGTGTAACAATCTATGACAGTAAAGCGTGTAAAAAAACAGTTAGTACAGCTGGTAGTGGGTGTCAGTGTTTCTATGAGTGCAATGATGGCGAGCGCAGCCATACAGCCACCCGAGATGGAAAATACGGCTTATGTATTAATGGACTACAACACTGGTGAAATATTGGCACAAAAAAATGCCAATCAAGCACTACCACCAGCGTCCTTGACCAAGATGATGACCAGTTACATCATCGAGCAGCGCTTAGCATCAGGTGACCTCAAAGAAGACGAACAAGTTTTGATGAGCCCAAATGCTTGGTGCCGTGGTAGTAGCAGTCAGTCTTGTATGTATGTGCCGGTCAATAAAACCGCCAGCGTCATCGATATGTTACGCGGTATCATTATTCAATCAGGCAACGATGCTTCAAAAGCGATGGCTGAGCATATTGCTGGTAGCGAAGCCTCATTTGCAATCTTGATGAATGAGCAGGCAGAAAAGCTTGGGATGAAAAACACCCATTTCGTCAACTCGACAGGTATGCCAGACGAAGGGCATCAAGCATCAGCGTTAGATTTGGCCATATTGTCACGTGCAATTATCAAAAACAGTGGCGACTATTACGGTCTTTATTCGGAAAAAGAGTTCACTTATAACGGTATTACCCAAGGTAACCGTAATGCCCTACTAGCCACTGACCCTACGGTTGATGGTCTCAAAACAGGTCATACCGATGCAGCGGGTTACTGCTTAGCCGCCTCTAGTAATCGTGATGGCATGCGCCTAATCTCTGTTATTATGGGTACAGAAAGCCAGCAAGCCCGTGCCGATCAGTCACGTGAGCTACTCAATTGGGGTTTTGGTCATTTTACTACCGTAACTAAAGCACCTGCTGGACAGTTTGTTAGTAAAGTACCAGTATGGTTTGGCGAAGCGACAGAAGTAGAGCTTGCGACTGGCGACAGTTTGCAAATTCTGACCGATAAAACGCAAAAGAATAAAATCACTACTGTGGTCGATATTCCTGAGAGCTTAGAAGCACCTATCAAAAAAGGTCAAGAAATTGGCAAAATGATGGCGGTCATTGATGGTAAGGCAGTTGCTTCAGTACCTATCGTAGCCACTAGCGATATCGAACAATCAGGCTTTATGAGCCGTATTTGGCAACGTTTTACCCGCTGGGCACAAAACTTATTTTAAGCACGTTATTTAACAACCTGCATAAAAATATGTCTGCATGTAACTATAATAGTTAGCAGTGATTTTAGTATTAAAAAAGACGCCTGTTTATGGGCGTCTTTTTTATTTGTCTATGCTTATCACTATGTTCATGCCTACCGCCATCATTAAGACCAAGCGAGCCAGCTCTTTAATAAATTACTCAGCGCTTTATCTTCATAGGTCGCCACCTGACAGTAATCCACTCCGGCCGCTTTTAAGCTATGCTCAAAGCTGTCTAAATGTCGTGCACGCTGCTGTGGATACCAAAATACCAATAAAGCCCGATAGTCGGTCTCAGAGGCACGAATACGCTTGGCCACTAATTCCGCTTTGCTTGCTAATACGTCTTCCGCAAACATCACCATATCGACTTTTCTATGCTGCATCTCGTCAATAACGAGCTGTTCATGTTGATAGCAGATAACATGCGCGCCTAAACGCTGCAATTCATCCAACAAAGCACCGCTATCTTGATCATAGTAGTAGACAACGACCAGTCCCGTCAGCAGCTGTTGCTGGCGCGATTGACGTTGATTTGACGTCGGAATAGTAATAACAAACTCAGTCCCGACGCCAAGCGTGCTCTCGACACTAATACTGGCTCCCATCAACTGCGTCATCTGTTTGACGACTGGCAAGCCAATGCCCGTGCCTTCATACTGACGAGTTTGCGATGAATCTACTTGAAAAAACGGATTAAAAATATCGTCTATAAAGCCACTATCGATACCGATGCCCGTATCTTTGACTCGAATCTGCCAACGATTGCTATTATCAAAATGGGTCAATTGCGAGGTAATACTGACTTCACCCACGGGGGTAAATTTAATCGCATTGCTCAGCAGTATCGATAATATTTGCTGTATTTTTCCGACATCACCTTCAAGGCTATAATCAATATGATGGATATGACTGATTAATGCCAAGCCTTTTTGTCTGGCAATAGGCTCAAAATCTGCCAACAAATCAGCAATTAATTGCAGTGGATTAAACGCACTTATCTGTAGGCTGACCTGTCCTTTTTGTATCTGATTAAGCTGAATGATTTGATCCAATGCCAAAACCAGTTTGTTACTGCCATTATGAATGATATCAACCGCGTCTTTTTGCTCATCATTGAGGTGCTCATCATCTAACAGCTGTAAGCCGCCGACAATGGCATTAAGCGAGGTTTTTAGCTCATGCGTAATCATGCTTTGAAAATTATGCAGCTGCACATCTAAAGACAAATCCTTTTGATGCAATTGCTGCTCGAAAGCGGCAAGCGCTTCATAATCTTGTTTCGATTCTTGCAGACGATTGAACAACGTCGTAAAAGCCTGCTTAATCTGCACCAGCTCCTGAAACTTAAAGCGCTGTGGAATCACGGGCAGCTGCTCAAGCTCAGGGTTTTTGATGACAATGTCACAAACTTCCGTAAGCACGGCGATATCTTGTGACGGCCAGTTTAATTTACGTAAAATATACAGCGCCCAAATAATGGCCAATGCTGTGGTCATTAACCACAACCATAGATTGTTTTGTAGCCAATTTGAACGTAGGGTCGCCACATCTAAGGTAATATTAATATAGCCGACCAAGGTATTTTCAGTATTTAAATCACTGGCTGAATTTGATTCATGTCTATTACTCAGCGGACTACTTGCAGCTTGCAGGCTTGAATTTAGCTGAAGTGTATTCTGGGAGATATTCTGCGCGGCGATGCTTTTTTGTGCGGGGTTTAGCGTATCGCTAACCATAGATAGGCTGCTGCTGCCATTAATATAATCGCCGACCACCGGATAGTTAAAGCTAACCGTATTGGCAAATAAGGCGTTTTTCCAATCATCTCTGGACTGATTGCTATCGGCAATAGGCTGAGAAGTTGAATAAAACAAAATACTCTCAACACTCTGCTCATGCTCTAACAAGAAGCGCACTTGCTCCGCGACCATCTTGTCACCATCGATGCTCGCCGCACTAATCGTCAGCAAATTCGCCAATTGCTGGATATGCTGACGCTCTTCTTTATAGTGCTGCACCAAACCATAAACAAAAGACAATAGAAAACCTGCCAATACAGCCAAAATCATGGTCTGTACGATAGATTGCCAAACAAGCATAGGAAGGGTTTGTGGTGGGCGGTTGTTCATATCACTCAACTGAGTTAAGACAACTTTTGATTATAGTACAGGTATTCTATAAGGGTGATGATCGGAATGCGACATTTTAATGTAACTTAAGAATCTATTAAATTAAAAAATACCATGATGGCTAGTATAGTCATCATGGCAAATTATATTACAGAAAAGCCAAGGATGGAAAAATAGCAAAGATAAAATAAAACGGTCTTTATTGACTAAAAAATATAAAGACGCTCACTATCTTGCAAAATTAACGTTTTTTATCTTTGTTAGTAAATCTCGGCTTATCTTTGGTGGTAAATTTTTGTGCACGATTGCGTTCACGTTGGCGTAGCTGTTGCGCTTTTGCTTTGGTTGGCGTATCGCTTTTATTGGCGTATGGGTTATCATTTTGTTTAAAGATAACATTCAGCGGCGTGCCTTCAAGCTTAAATACTTGGCGGAATTGATTTTCAAGATAGCGCTGATAGCTCTTCGGTAGCGAAGACGTTTGGTTACCATGAATGACAATCACCGGCGGGTTATGACCACCAATATGCGCAAAACGCAGCTTGATACGGCGACCAGCAACCGTTGGTGGCGGGTTGGCAGCCACAGCATCTTGTAAAATCTGCGTCAAACGGTTGGTTGACACCTCAAACATCGACGACTGATAAGCACGCAAGATAGAAGGATATAAGTTACCCACTCCGGTACCGTGCAATGCTGAGATTTGATGGACTTTTACGTAAGAGATAAAGTTGAAACGGCGATCCATCTCAATCTTGATATAGTTCTTTTGATCTGCAGTGAGACCATCCCATTTATTGATGGCGACTACCAAGGCACGACCCGCATCAAGCGCATAACCAATCATATGCAAATCTTGGTCGACGATACCTTCTTGAGCATCAATCACAATAACCGTGACGTTAGAATCGTCGATTGCTTGCAAGGTTTTAATGACTGAGAATTTCTCTACCTTTTCATCGATTCTGCCACGGCGACGGACACCGGCGGTATCAATTAATACGTAGTCTCTACCCTCGCGCGTATAAGGAATATAAATACTGTCACGCGTGGTACCCGGCATATCAAATACCACCACACGGTCTTCACCCAATAGGCGGTTAACCAGTGTTGATTTACCAACGTTTGGACGACCAATAATAGCCAGCTTTAAGCCTTTTGGCTCGACAACGTTTTCTTGCGTTGGCATATCAGCAGTCAGAACTTCTAGCAAGTTACCAACACCGCGCCCATGACTGGCTGCCATCGGATACGGCTCGCCCAATCCTAAGGCATAAAACTCTGCAGGCGCGGCATCGTGCGCGCCATCAACTTTATTCGCAACGACATAAACAGGCTTACCAAGGGTATGCAAAAACTTGCCAATCTCAGCATCGGCACCAATCATACCGGCACGGGCGTCGACCACAAAGACAATAATATCGGCTTCATGAATGGCCGTATGCGACTGCTCAGACATATAGTCATCAATATTGCCGCTACCATCATCCGCTTCACCGATACCGCCGGTGTCTACAACGATGAAAGATTTGTCTTCATAGGTTGCATCACCGTATTGGCGGTCACGAGTCAGCCCTGATAAATCAGCAACCAATGCCTGCCGACTTTTAGTGAACTGGTTAAATAAGGTAGATTTACCGACGTTTGGACGACCAATTAAGGCGACCACAGGCTTGATACTCATGGGTTACTCTCAGTGAAGGGCACAATGGCGGACAGGTCGCTGACTCTTATCATAAAGATGAATAGCTGCACTTGACCGCAAATTTAAATAAATTATAGAAATAAAACGATAAAATTAGATAATAGCAAATATAGTCAGTGCGAAATAATATCGAGATATTAATGGCCACGGGCTATAAATATAAATTCTAAAATGAATCGACTATATAGATAACGCTATTATATATGAATAACGCCTACTACATAGCGGTCGCATAGAGTACGCGAAAGCGACCGCTTAAACAAGCAATTTACACAAGGCACGAAACGCTGACTGAGCAGCGTTTTGTATTGATGTCACTATAAGCAGGCTTATTTAATCAGTACAATCAAATAAGCAATGACTTATAAAAATCTAGCGCGCCAATTGCCAAATAGCAACTTGCCCTGAGGTGCTTTGGGTCAGTAAACGGCTACCTTGTACTTGTAGGCTACTTAATGCGCCTTTAGTCTGTACACGGCTGACAATTTTGCCGCTAGCAGGGTCAAATAAATGTACTACACCATCAAAATCACCGACAGCAATATAATTGCCAATCATTACAGGGTTGGTTAAATGACGATAAGCCAACTCTTCGCTTTCCCACAAAACTTCACCATTGCTGCGATTATAAGCAACTACTTTGCCGTCTAAGCTGGTTGCAATGACTTGCTGATTGTTCACCGCCAGTGATTTTAAGCTCGCAAGCTCATTGACAAAAAGCACTTGACGAGAAGCTAAGTCGATACCTAGCAACTGACCACTATAGCTGATGGCAAACAATTGGTTCTTATCGACGATAGGCATGCCATCGACATCGCTCATACGCTCAACTTCACTACTGCCTGCACCGACGCCAACGCGGCGTGACCACTGCGGTAAGCCATTGTCGATAGTAACGGCATGCAAGCGACCATCAGCCGTGGCCAATAGTGCGGTTTTCGCATCTAGCAATGTTGGCGCTGCACTACCGCGTATGCTGATAGCAGGTACTTGGGTGGCAAACTGCCAAACCGACTGACCGTTCTGTAGCGATAACCCATGTAAGAAGCCATCGTTAGCTGATAAAACCACCCGGTTATTGCTGATTAAAGCAGGCGTTAGTACCGAACCGCTAAGCTGGGTCTGCCAGCGTTTAGCGCCAGTGGCACTATCAAACGCCATCACTTGACCACCGCGGGTACTGATAATAGCGGTTTGGCTCAAGGCATCTAAAGCAACGCCGCCGGTAATTTGATCACCAACATTGACTGACCATAGGCGTTGACCTGCATTATCAAAGCCTATTAAATCACCACCGCGTGATGCAGTAACGATCTGCGAGTTGGCATAGCCCACTTGCAGGTCAAGCGGATCTTTACTACTGGCTTTTTTGCTACCAACATCGGTACTAAAAACCGGCTGCAAGACACTAATTGGCTGCGCAATTTGCACCAATTTGACAGGGTCATTGACGACTGGTTTGATACCTCGATTACACCCAACGACTGCAGTTGCCATCACTGCGATAACGGCGACATGCATGGCCGTCGTTTTGAGAGTCTTAGCGTTTATAGTTCTGTTAGAGCGAATAGCTTGAGTCATTATAGGGTCTCACTAGCAATAAATTAATCATTAATAAATTAGCTATCAGCAAGTAAACGGTGAACAATAATAACCAGCACATAAATAAGCACTCATTATTAATACTACCCTCCTGACTTACTGCGCTACTTAGTTTTTAAAACAGTTTTTTAAAACGGTTTGTAGAACGATTTGAGGTATGACAATTTTTGTTAAAATACTTATTAAAGCGTTAGCGCTCATATCTAGCAGCAGCGTTTATTATTGAAAATATTTTTACTATCTATTTTCAACATCTACTATTCAGCAGTAACTACCGTGTTTTCATCTTCAACCATTGATGGCTGTTGTGCAGGTGCTGCAGCTACCGCAGGTTCTTGGATAAGACTGGCTGGCGCTGCAATAGGTTCAGGTACGATACCTAAGCTTTCCATCTTTAATGCCAATACTGCACGTGTTTCTTGACGGTTACGTAACAATTCCCAAGCATTATTGTAAGATTTAACCGCTGAGTCTTTATTATCTTGCGCTAGATAAATATCACCCAATAGCTCTTGCTGACTCGCTTCAAACGAGCTTGGCATATCATTATTGGCTTCAGCCAAGGCTGCATCGGCATCACCAGCCGCTAGTAACGTCTTCGCATAACGCAGACGGGTAATCGCTTCTAAGCCTGCATCGCCCAAATCGATTGCTAGTGCCTTTTTAAAGGTCTCACCCGCACCTTTAAAGTCATCGTTATCCACTTGTTGACGGGCTTTAATCATCAGCGCTTGCCATGCATAGACAGAGTTACCATGGGTGCTTACTAAAGCATCAATATCTTTGTCTAACTGTTTACGGCTCTCCGCCAGTGACGCTTGCGCCTCTGCTTCTAAATCTGGATTTTGCGACGCTAGGCTGACTTCTTCATTTAAACGCTGAATATCGGCATAATGGTCGGCTGCGACGGTATCGACGCGCGCATGGTTATTTTGCCAATACGTCCAGCCGAAATAGGCGGCCAACGCCAATAAAATCGCGGTGACAATATAGCTGCCATACTGCTTTAACGCTTGCATTGAATTGTCTGTGTTTGGCGAATTGGGTGTCAGAGCCATATATTTTTACCTGATAAAAGTGTTATTAAATGCGAATGCTAAAGCCACCATCCATTACTGGCGAACCAAGTTTTCTTTTACTAACGATCAAAGTTTTCTTTAGTCGATAGCCAATCTGTCGCAACCGTTTGTTGCTCACCCGTCTGCATATCTTTAATACTAATGGTATTATCATCGAGCTCTTGCTGGGCGATAATCACTGTTAATGCAGCGCCTGACTTATCCGCTTTTTTCATTTGTGCTTTTAAGCTGGTTGCGCTCGCCATTTTTACCCGTAGGTCAGGACGGCTGTAGCGCAACGCTTGCGCATAACCAATACCCGCACTATAAACTTCTGGATGAGCAACCACAAAAACGTCACAAGCTGGCAACTCTGCAATCGGCGCCACGGCTTCGATAAGTAATAACAGACGCTCAAGACCCATCGCAAAACCAACGGCTGGCTCAGACTTCACTGGTTTATTATGCCCTTTATCATCAGGGCTACCGATAGATTTTAATTGCCCAATCAAACCATCGTAACGACCGCCCGCACAAACGGTCGCTTGGCTACCAAGCTTATCAGTTACCCACTCAAAAACGGTTTTATTATAGTAATCAAGACCGCGTACTAAGTGCGGGTTAATTTCAAACTCAATACCAAGTGCGGTTAAATACGCTTGCACCTGCTCAAAATGCGCCTTGCTCTCGGCACCCAAAAACTCAGCAAGCTTTGGCGCATCTACCAATAACGCTTGGGTACTCGCCTCTTTACTGTCCAAAATACGCAGCGGATTGGTCGTTAAACGGCGTTTGCTGTCATCGTCTAGCTGATCTTGTTTATCAGTCAGATAAGCAACCAGTGCTTCGCGATAAGCATGGCGCTCATCAAGCTCACCCAAACTATTAAGCTCTAAGCGCATCTCGTCTTTTAGACCCAATTCCTGCCACATTAGATGCGTCATGGCAATCAGCTCGGCATCGGCATCCGGTAGCGCACTACCAAAACTTTCGACACCCAATTGATGAAACTGACGGTAGCGACCTTTTTGCGGACGCTCATAGCGAAACATCGGACCGATATACCAAAGTTTCGGCGTATCACCGCGGAGCAAATTGTGCTCAATCACTGCACGTACTGCCCCTGCCGTACCTTCTGGACGCAATGCCAATGGCGTTGGTGGCTCAGACTTATCGGTAAAGCTATACATCTCTTTTTCGACGATATCGGTTGCGCCGCCGATAGCACGGGCAAACAAATCGGTTTGCTCAACGATAGGCAGACGAATATGCTCATAACCGTATCTGCCCAGCACATCAGCCAATATCGACTCTAAGTGCAGCCATTTTGCAGACTGTTCAGGCAAAATATCATTAAACCCTTTGATCGCTTTAATCATGGTACGGTCGCATCCTTAAATTTTTTAACAAAGTACTCTATTACTAATTATTTTTGTCGTGACGTTTATACATTAAGCTTTTAAGAGCTCAGCGTATTACTTTATTACTTTACACGAATGATTTCATTCTCACGTTTTTTCGCCAAATCTTCAGCATGCGCACGTACCATGCCTTCGATCTCATCGACCAAATTATTGGTATCAATCAAATGGCTTTTTTCGCCCATACGGTAGACCAGTGATTTTGGTGCCGCGCCGACAATACCAATGTCCGCTTCCTTTGCTTCACCCGGACCGTTTACTTTACAGCCAATCACCGACAAATTCATCGGTTCACGGATATCTTCTAAACGTGATTCTAACGCCGTCATCACTCTAATGACATCAAACTCTTGGCGCGAGCAGCTTGGGCAAGCGATAAAGTTCACGCCATTTGAGCGAATGTTTAGCGATTTTAAAATGTCAAAGCCGATTTTAATCTCTTCTTCCGGCTCTGCGGCTAAGGAGATACGAATGGTATCGCCGATGCCGTCTAGTAATAGCCCACCTAAGGCAATTGCGGATTTAACCGCGCCTGTACGATAAACACCCGCTTCGGTGACGCCTAAATGTAGTGGATTATCAATCTGAGCAGAAATCAGGCGATAAGCATCTAACGTTAAAAACACATTGCTGGCTTTCACCGACACTTTATATTGATCAAAGTTCAAGCGCTCTAATATATCGATATGGCGCATGGCTGATTCAAGCATCGCAGCGCCGGTTGGCTCAGTATATTTACGCTGAATATCCTTTTCCAATGAGCCTGCATTGACGCCAATACGAATAGGAATATTATAATGCTTAGCACAAGCGACTACTTCACGTACTTTGGCGTCGCTGCCGATATTACCTGGGTTAATACGTAGGCAATCTGCACCGGCTTCAGCAACGGCCAAGGCAATTTTATGATCAAAATGCACATCAGCAATCAAAGGTACGCTGACACGCTTACGAATTTCCGCAAAGGCTTTTACCGTATCCATCGTCGGCGTCGATACGCGCATCAAATCAGCCCCTGCTTCAACGCAGCGCTCGATTTGGGCAACGGTCGCTGCCACATCACAAGTATCAGTATTGGTCATACTTTGCACGCTAATCGGTGCATCACCACCAATCGCGACATCACCGACATATATTTTTTTAGTAAGACGACGGTTAATAGGCGCTGACGTTGACATAGACAAACCCTTTCATTGGAACAAATTGGAACGAAAAAAACTGGAAACAAACATCGCTTTTATAACGCTAATAAAGTTTTAAGACCAATAGCTTTTTAACACCAATAATTTTCTTAAGACTAATTACTATTTAACACTAACAATAACGGTTTTAGAAATAGCAATCACTGGAAAAATTAGCGCTCACTTTAAAACCAGTTATTTAATAAACTGACCAACTAATAAACCAATTACTTAAAAACTAAGGCGCGAGCTCAAAACTGGCTTGTGTGCCTGTAGCATAACTGTCTAAAGCTACCGCTTCTTGATTAAGCATCAAGCTGACATTTTTAACATTATCAATCTGTACATTAAAGGGCGGCATACCAGATAATTGATAATTACCAGCAGTCTGCGAGCCAGCTATCAAGCTCTTACCAGTAGCGTCAGTAATAGTGACGACAGCGGCATCTGTCAGCTTAACATCCAGCGTAGCTGGTGCCATACTTGCATCGCCACCCAAGTTAAGTGCTGAACCAGAAGCACCAACGCCATTAGTATCGGTATCAATCGCCGCACCTTGCGCTTGTTCTAGCGCTGAGATGTCTTCACTGCTGGTTACTGGCTGCTGATTATTGTCTTTACTGGCATTACTGACCATACGAAATAGGAAAATCGCTAAGATAATGACACCAATGACCGCGATGATTAGTAATGGATTAAAACGGATACGGTTATGAGTATCACGCTGCAGGGTACCCATCGGGCGTAGTGGCGACTCAATATTGTTGGTTGAGCGCGACTTTAGCTCAGTTGGGTAAGCAGCATCGAAGCTATTGGCTATTTTTACCGGATCTAAACCCAAAAACTTTGCGTAGTTAATCGCAAAACCACGCGCAAACGCCGCCTGCGGTAAATCTGCAAAATTTTCATTTTCTAAAGCTTGCAAATGTCGTTTTAAAATAAATAACTCGGCGGCCGCGTCCTCCAAGCTGACTTGCTTAGTTTTGCGGGCTTGCTGCAACATGGCACCAAATGATCCCTGAGCGTTAGATTGAGTGTTTGATGATGGGGTGGTCATTTCCATGGTGCCTCTGGATTGTTAAGCCAAGTCTTAAGTTGTTTTGCTTCATCGCTTAGTGGATAAGCGGATAAAAGCTGCTGTGCCAATTGCTGGCGGGTTGCTATGTTATTTTGTGCTGCCGCAAGTTTGATACCTTGCAATAGCAAGCGCGGGCTAATACCCTGCCCTTGTACCAGCATCAAAGTTTCGTCATAAAGCCTTTGTGCTTGCTGCACACGCTGCTGCTCGAGTAATAAATCGACCAATTCAATGTGTGCAATCACACTATTGCGGTTACCATCTAAGGCACGCAAAAACGCTTTGGCAGCGGCTGGATGATCATTCAGCTGAAGGTAAGTGCGTCCTAAGTTTTCTAACGCCCCAATACGACCTTCATAACCAAGTGCTGCCCCTGCAATTTCAAACTGCGCCGCCGCCTCTTTATAGCGCTTCATCTGCGACAGATAAACGCCATAATTGTTGTGGGCTTGATCAAAATCTTTATCAAGCATAATGGCTTTTTTAAAGTATTGATCGGCTTTTTCAAGATTAAGGCGACTGCCCTCTTGCTGCAACAAAACGCCCATCATATCATAGGCTGGCGCATAACGGCTATCGGCAGCAAAGGCTTTTTCAAGTTGACGCTGAGCGGTATCAAGCTCATTTTTGCGGATATATTGTGCCGCAAGTGAGGTGCGAACGCGAGCAATTTCTTGCTGATCCAAATTACGATTGTCACTCGGCCGCGTCGAGGTTTGATAAGGCGTACCACCGGTTAAATCCGTGGTCGTTGTACTCTGGCAACCGCTAAGTAGCAAGGCACTTAAAGCACTGGCTAACCAAATAACGTTTGCGCCGCGCTTTTTGGTAATACGGACAACATTGACACTCGATTGCTGCGCCGTCTGAGAAATAAATGTTTGATATTTGAACTGACAAAGATTTTTAAAAGTCATCATAGCCGCCATCATAAAACTGAGGTTCAATGCGTTCGATCTTCGAGGCATCAGTTTAATAGATTTAGCCCCCATAAGTACAATTTATTGTGATTAATTGCGCCGCACTCAATTATTACTGCCAATGACTACATTTTATTACTGTTGTGAGACAAAAACGACAGCTAGGCATTTAATCTGAATGCTTAAGCCCATTACTACATCCAAATGCTCAATCAGCAAATAGTTAACGCTGTAGTATTTAACTCTACAATGTTAGTCCTGCATTATTAACGCTGCACTAAATGTTTTCCCGATCTTTAATACTTTGCTGCCAAGCCGCTGAGCGGCGCGTTCTATCAGCGACTTGTCCAACCAATTGACCACAAGCAGCATCAATATCATCACCGCGCGTTTGGCGAATGGTGCAAACAAAACCCGCTTGGCTTAAGATATCACTAAAGGCATGAATACGATTATTGCTTGATTTGTCATACGGCGCATGTGGGAACGGATTAAACGGAATTAGGTTAATTTTACTTGGTAAGCCTTCTAATAATGCTACTAATTGATGCGCATGCTCATTACGATCATTGACGCCATCAAGCATGACATATTCAATCGTCACATGCTTTTTATGACGCGGATTGACATCATAAACGTAGTTTTTCGCTGCAGCAATCAGTTCTTCTAGCGGATACTTTTTATTAATAGGCACCAGCTCATTACGCAGCTCGTCATTTGGCGCATGTAAGGAGATCGCCAAGGCTACATCGATATCTTGCGCCAATTGGTACATCTTTGGCACCACGCCCGACGTTGATAAGGTGACGCGGCGCTTTGATAGCCCATAAGCATGGTCGCTCAGCATCAACTCCATCGAACCAACCACGGGTTTATAGTTTAACAATGGTTCGCCCATGCCCATCATGACGACGTTAGTGACGTTATTTTCCCATAAACTATGGTCAACGTTTTCTAAACTGTCATTGTCATCGGTCATATAAGAGGCATTGGCCACCCATAATTGTCCGATGATTTCAGCGGCGCTTAAATCACGCTCAAAACCCTGCTTACCGGTACTACAGAAGCTACAATCTAATGCACAGCCTACCTGCGAAGAGATACAGAGAGTTTTACGACCGTTTAACTTGCTGTCGTCGGCTGGAATCAAAACTGTCTCAACCAATGAGCCGCCCGTGACTTCAAAAACCCATTTACGCGTACCATCATCACTATATTGACGATGAATTACTTTTGGTGGAATAACGCAGGCATTGGCTGACAATTTATCACGCAATGATTTGCTCAAATTGGTCATTTGCTCAAAGTCGGTTACACCCTGCTGATAAATCCATTTAATGACTTGCGTCGAGCGGAACGGCTTTTCGCCGATGCTCTTAAAATAATCCGCCAGTTGCGCTTGGGTCATGCCCAATAGATTGGTTTTTGCCTGCGCCTCATCAACGAGCTTAATGCTATTCGCAGGCTTTGTTGGGATATGTTGGATGGGTGTTTGAGAAGTCGACATAATAGGGAACCTTTTTGCAGCCATTGCGATAAGCGCTGCAATTATTGAGATGGGCGTTGCCAGTCATACATTATGTATATACGTTATGTATGAGTGCAGGAGCAATCCATTATGAGCGCATTTTTTATCGAGGCATTGGTAAATACTTAAAAAGCATAAAAACCTGATGAAAACATGCTGATAAGGGATTGATAATGCTCAGTAAAACTAATAATGAGGCAAGTGACTAGAAATTTCAATGAGTCATTTTAATGATTCATAATAAAATACCGGAATATTATAATAGCTAAAACGGCTTATACCCTAAGATATAAGCCGTCTCGCCACACTAATTATTAATAACCAACATCATAAGCTGATATCAATAATTATTGCTATTAACGCGTACGTGCACAAACTTCATCTTCATTGAAGAAGTAGCTGATTTCACGTGCTGCTGATTCAGCTGAATCTGAACCATGAACGGCGTTTTCATCGATGCTGCTAGCGAAGTCAGCACGGATAGTGCCTTCAGCGGCGTCTTTTGGGTTAGTAGCGCCCATGATATCGCGATGCTTAGCGATAGCGTTTTCGCCTTCTAATACTGATACCAATACTGGACCTGAAGTCATAAATGAAACTAGGTCATTATAAAATGGACGTTCAGCGTGCTCAGCGTAGAAACCGCCTGCTTTTTTATCATCAAGTTGCATCATTTTAGCCGCAACAATTTTTAGACCTGATTTTTCAAAACGGTCGTAGATAGCGCCGATGTTATTGCCAGCAACTGCGTCAGGTTTGATGATAGATAAAGTACGTTCGTTAGCCATGAAAAGCTCCTAATGGATGAGGGGGTTAAAAAATTGAACTAAAATAAGAAATGAAATAGCAAAGGGGTTATTTTATTTCTAACCACTAATTTTATCTCTGACCGCTATGTTGACTTAGGCTGACCAAGATGACTTATGCTTTACCAATACGAAAACATAAAATCAAGTAACATCAGGTAGTATGAGCGCCAACACAGGATTGCTGCCTATTATAATGATTGAGGCTATAAATGATAGGGTTAATTTAGGAAAGTCGCTTGTATAGAGCCAAAAACCGCTACTTATTTATCTATCATTACTCATTCATTATTATAATAAAAAACCCCAATGCTGAGCATTAGGGTTTTATGAATTACTTATAACATAGCTGTTTAACTAATTAAGCATCATACGGATCGCGCAATACAATCGTCTCTTCGCGGTCAGGACCGGTTGAGATGATATCAACAGGGCAACCAATCAATTCTTCGATACGTTTGATATATATTTTGGCGTTTTCTGGTAGGTCGTCATAGTTGGTTATACCAACGGTTGACTCGCTCCAACCTTGTAGGGTTTCGTATTTAGGCGTTACTGACTCATAGAATTCAGCATCATGCGCGCCAGCACATTCAGTTTCAGGTAGGTTATAACCGACACCGATTAGCAATTCTTCTAGACCGTCTAATACGTCAAGCTTAGTCAAGCAGATACCTGACATAGAGTTAAGTACCACAGCACGGCGTAATGATTCAGCATCGAACCAACCACAGCGACGGGCGCGACCAGTCGTTGCACCAAACTCATGACCGACTTTGGCTAAATGCGCGCCAACATCATCAAACAATTCAGTTGGGAACGGACCGCTACCAACACGCGTGGTATACGCTTTAGTGATACCCAATACATAGTCTAAATATAATGGACCGATACCCGTACCAGTAGATACACCACCCGCGGTTACGCTAGAGCTGGTGACAAACGGATAAGTACCATGGTCAATATCAAGCAACGTACCTTGCGCACCTTCAAACATCAGATTCTTGCCAGCAAGACGTAATTGATTTAGGTCTTCGGTCACATCAGTAACCATGCCTTTGATTTCTTCTTTCCACTCTTGGCAAAGCTTAAACGTCTCATCGAAATCAATGGCGTCAACTTTATAATACTGAGTCAGTTGGAAGTTATGATATTCGATTAAGTTACGTAGTTTTTCTTCTAAGTCATCACGGAACAAGTCAGCAAGCTTAATCGCACGGCGCGCAACTTTATCTTCATAAGCTGGACCAATACCACGACCTGTCGTACCGATTTTGCCAGTGCCACGTTTTGCTTCACGAGCTTGGTCAAGTGCCACATGATATGGCATGATGAGTGGACAGTTCGGTGAAATACGTAGGCGCTCACGTACTGGCACGTTGTTGTCTTCTAACTCTTTCATCTCTTTTAATAATGCGTCCGGTGCTAACACCACGCCATTACCGATGAAGCAAGTCACGCCTTCACGTAAGATACCTGATGGAATTAGATGTAAAACGGTGGTTTTACCATCAACGACTAGGGTGTGGCCAGCGTTATGTCCGCCTTGAAAGCGTGCAACTGCTGCGGCTTTTTCGGTCAGTAAATCAACGATTTTACCTTTACCTTCATCGCCCCATTGGCTACCCAAAACTACGACATTCTTACCCATGATTAATCCTTACCTTGATGTATTGAGGTGTGTGCAATAACGGTTTAAAACTGAAATTATGCTAAAAAATATAATTAAAAGTCATTCTTTAGCGATTTAATAACTCAGTCATTTAATGATATTTCTTTAAATAGATTTTAGATTCAAGATATAGCTTTTAAAATTAAATAGCTTTTAAAATTAAATAGCGTTTAAATTTAGATAGCTTCTAACTGCCACTGATTATTCGCAAAGTTTAAACGATGCGTCATAGCCGCTGGACGGTCATCGCACGTTAATGGCATAGTGACGCGGTAACCTTGCTGACGTAAGCTTGTGACCTGCTGCAATAATATTTGCATTTGTGCTTTATCAGCATTAGCCTGCTTTAAGGCCTCATAATCAACCAATACAATAATCGGTGATTCAAGCTGCGTATGCGCCAGCAAACGGCTGACATCCATACTAAAGCCTGTCGCTTCACGTGGCTGCTTCGCACTTAATTGCCCCACGCTCTGCATACCATCAAAGCGGCCGCCACGTACCAGTGGCTGAGTTTCACTATTGATATAGCCGTTAAAGATAATACCGGTATGATAATGATAGCCCGACAGTTCGGTCACATCGATACTGACTGGCGTCTGCCACTGCGATTCTAAGTGTGCTTTTAGACGTTGTAGCTCATTGACAGCCGTCACAATGTGTGTATCTTGCTTAGCAGTATTTGACAGTGTGTCTAATAACTTTGCCATATCATGACCAAAGCGCGCCAATGCGTAAAAATCATCACCCATTGTCAGTAACTGACAGACACGTTTTAGCTCTGGTAAATTCTTATTGGCATAAAGATGCATCAATTGCTCGGTGTCATTATCAGACAACTCAGCCAGTGCCGCTAAACGCTTAAATATAGCCACATGACCCAAGTCAATATGTAGGGCGGCGCTCATATCCAAGCTATTGACCATACTAAACAGCACATCTATCAGCTCAATATCGGCTGCAAGTTCGCCGCAACCAAATATCTCCGCACCCAACTGTAGCGGTGTACGCGAGCCAAACAATCCAGAAGGCAAGGTATGAATCACGTCCCCTGCGTAGCAATAACGCGCAATACCATTACCGCCGTGATGGGCATCAATACGCAAAATCTGCGGGGTAATATCAGCGCGCACCCCCATCAAACGACCGGTCAGCTGATCGATAATCTTAAAGGTTTGGCGCTTTAAATCTTCTGAGGCTTCACTTAATAAAGATTCAGTAAACTCAATCATCGGCGGATTGACCAACTCATAGCCATGACTAATAAGCTGCTGGATCAATTGATGTCTAAGTACTTCTTGCTTATGTGCATCTTCAAACAACACATCGACGACCCCATCAGGCAGCAGCCAGCTGTTATTGGCAACATCGCTGGCAAAATTGCTTAGATATGGCAGGCCATTAGCGGTAGCACGATTATCAGCAGGCTGAGTCGCCGCTGGTGTTGTCGTATTTGACTGGGCAGGTTTTGCAGAATCAGAACTGGCAGACACAATGAATCCTTGTTTGGCGTATCGCTTACCAAAAACGCGGTACTGATGCGGTACTAAAAGGTTGTATTTACAATTGCAGGGATGTAAGGCGTTTTGTATTTTTGACGCGCAACATCACTGACCCAATTATCTATAAGCAAACTAGGTGACCGCAAAAGGGTGAGTAATAAGTATAAGTTAGGATGATAAGACGAGTATCTTTATGCGCTAGAAAACTATGATAAATAATCAAGGCACTTTATGCTTTAGTTTAGCATAGCAGCCAAGCTTCGCCTAGTGACAATTAACCCCAATTACTATCTAATTCTTGGTCAAAAGGTTTATAGCCTTCATTATTAATAAGGTATGCATTCAGAACGAATAAATGAAAATAAAAAGTAATACCTATCATTGATAAGAGTAACACGGAGTTATTTATGCTAACTATCTTTCATGATTTTTACTTATTTTCTAGAACCCCGTTTCTTAACATCACTGCTTATTAGCATTACTGTTTCTGTCAGCCTGAAGCGTTTGCAGTCTGTTGCTTGCCTAACGCCTTATCGGTAGACTCATGTTACACTAACACATATTTTATCTCGGAAAGCCTTATGTCGACTGATTACCACCCAAATCCTGCCATTAATCAAACCAACGTCCTCGGCACTGCCCTTGCCAGCTGTTGTTTTGACCCCCTTACTGGCTATTATCGCAATGGCTTTTGTCATACTGGCAACCACGATGTTGGTCAGCATACCGTTTGCGCTAAGATGACCAGTGAATTTTTAAACTTTTCTGCCAGTCGCGGCAATGACTTGATTACGCCGCTGCCTGAGTATGGTTTTGCCGGTCTACAGCCTGGTGATTACTGGTGTATTTGTGCGCTACGCTGGGTTGAAGCCTTGGACTTCGATATTGCTCCGCAAATAAAACTTGAAGCCTGTCACGAAAGCTTATTAAGTCTGGTTGATATCGAAACGCTAAAACGCTTTGCATTGTAGTTTGCAGACAAGTAACTTGCAGAAAAAAATTCATTTTGGTCGCATGTCATAATCTATTTTAATTAATATTTATTTTATTTAATATTAGCCACAGACTAAAGGAGAAGGTATGAAACAAGATGATGACCTGATTGTCAAACCGACAACTCGTATCACACCTGACTCTAATGTCAGCCTTATCGACCCTAACATGGGCGATGAGCGCTCTTATTTAGACAATTATGATAGCTATGACAGCTATATTTATGGCGATGCGGACGCGACGGTCGAGGATACGATTGAGACGATGACCGTCTATGACCCCGACTCTGAGCGCTATGAAGATATCGATTTATCCAGCGATGATGAAGTGGTCAATTGCTATGCTTACTCGCGTAAAACGGGCGAAAAAGTAAATAAAGTGGCGCTGAATGATGTCAGTCGCGCTTTAAGCAATAGTGGTCAGTTTATCTGGCTTGGACTTTATGACCCTAGTTTAGAGACCATGGTCAAAGTCAGAGATGCTTTTGAATTACATGAGCTGGCGATTGAAGATGCCTTTGCCGAACATCAGCGCGCCAAGGTTGAGAACTACGAAAATGACATGATATTTGTAGTACTACGTACCGCCAAGCTCGAAGACAATATCATTCGCTATGGCACTACCGCGATATTTATGGGCAAAAACTACCTGATTACCATTCGAAATGGTCCATCTAACTCTTATATGCCGGTACGCGAGCACTGTCATCGTCGCCCAGAAAAGCTGCGCATGGGACCTATCTTTGTCCTGCATGCCATTCTCGATTTTATCGTCGATAACTATATGCCGATTACCGATCGTTTGGGCAGTTATCTACGCGAGCAAGAACGCAATATTTTTACTTATGAGTTTAATAAAGAAACGCTTAGAAACTTATATGAATTAAAATCCCAGCTGGTACATATGCGTGCGGTGATTTTACCGGTGCAAGATATCTGTAGCTTCTTTATCAATCACGATAAAAGCGACTTAATCTCGCCCTTTTCTCACGCTGCGAAACCCTACTTTCGAGATGTGAATGACCATTTGCTACATTCTTTGGATGCCATTAACGGCTTAAATGAGATGCTAAGCGTGGTCATGAATACCTATCTTGCTATGGTCAATATGGGACAGAATGAGGTGGTACGTAAGCTTGCCGCTTGGGCTGGTATTTTAGCGGTACCAACGGCGATTGCTGGTATCTATGGAATGAACTTTGATTTTATGCCAGAGCTACATTGGCAGTACTCTTATCTGGTTATCATGGCAGTTATTATCTCGTTATGTAGCTTTTTGTACTTTAACTTTAAAAGGTTGGGTTGGCTATAAGTCAGAGCATGTCTTCATTTAAAACAGAAAAAGGGCTGCCATTGGCAACCCTTTTTATTAGCAGCTATTAATTATCAAAGGTTCATTAATAACAATGAATCACTTTATCAATAATATTTATCGAAAGACCTTATTTACGATAATGGATGCTATCAACGCTCGGCAGATGATGCTCGGTACTGGTCACTTGATGATCATCCAAATAATCTTCTGGTCGCCCAAACATCTTCGCCGTCCACGTTAATATCACAATTGACGCACTGAGCACCATGATGGCAAAGGAAATCGTTGCCAATAACCATAAATGGAAGTTATCTGATACCGCTTGTACATCGACGACCAAATGTCGTGACAAAGCGGTAATCGCGATAAATATCAAAAACTGCACTGGCAAACGATGGGTTTTAAAATAAATACCAATCATCGCCAGTAGTTCAAGATAAATAAATAGCAGTAAAATATCTTTTAAATCTGCTGAGCCTTTTTGAAAAATCACAAAAAACTCTTTGCCCGCTGTCCAAACCACCACCACACTAATCAAAAATAAAATAACATAGTGGCAAATATCGACAAACTCACGGCCGATATGTTGCATGCGCTCATGTATCCCCATATTTGGCTTTGGTACATGAGCGGTATTGGTTTGTTGGGCTTGATGGACTTTACTATTTTTCTGTTCCGATTGCTGTTCTGGTTCTTGCTCTGACAGCGGCTTCATTAGCTGACTGCACTGTTGTCTAAACCAGCAGATTTTTCGGCCGCATCAACGGTTTGGCGAATAAGCGTATTAATCGTCATAGGGCCAACGCCACCTGGAACTGGTGTATAAGCACTAGCGATATTTTCTACGCCTTGCAATTCGATATCACCGACGCCGCCATTATCAGTCGGATGGAAACCTGCATCGATGACTACCGCGCCGGTTTTAATCCAATCAGCTTTGATCAATTCAGGTACGCCCACTGCCCCAACCACGATATCAGCACGCTTAATATGCAATTCTAAATCTTGCGTTCTTGAATGGCAAATCGTTACGGTACAGTTGGCATTTAATAGCATCATTGCCATTGGTTTACCTAAAATTGCACTACGACCTACGACCACGGCCTCTTTACCTGACAGCTCAATATTATGATGCTCTAGTAAATGCATGATACCTTGCGGGGTACATGAGCCATAAGCGGACTGCTGCATCGCCATACGACCAAAGCCAAGACAGGTCACACCATCGACGTCTTTTGCCAAGTCAATCTGCTCGAAGCAAACACGCTCATCGATATGAGCCGGTACTGGGTGCTGCAGCAAAATACCATGAACGTCTGGATTGCTATTAAGCTCGTCTATTTTTGCCATCAGCTCTGCAGTCGTTGTCGCACTTGGCATTTCAACCCGTATAGAATCCATACCGACACGCTTACAAGCATTGCCCTTCATACGCACATAAGTCGCAGACGCAGGATCGTCACCGACCAATATCGTCGCTAAGCTTGGGGTACGTCCTGTCTTAGCTTTAATAGCGTCTACACGCGTACTCAGTTGCTGCTCTATTTGTTTAGCAAGTGCTTTACCGTCCAAAACGGTAGCATATCCTTGGGCAGTTGACGTAATAGACGCAATTGACATAGTAACTCCAATAGAGGGTGCAATAAAAAAAGTAAAGACAGCGCCTGCAGTATTTTTGCATGCCTGTCTTATGCCCGGTCAATTCTTTTTGACCGTTGATTGAGACTGATATTGTACCTGTCTGGGCTAAAAAATCCTAGCACCCTATTGACAGTCGAGACTTTAAAATCTGTAAACTCACTATAAAAAATCGGCCTACTAATTATAATAGACCGACTTTTTATGTTCATAAACTTATTAAACAGTCATTTAATAAGTATGAAATTCTATACCTACACCTACGCCGACATCAGTCGACTGGATATCTGAATCTACGGCCCAAATTCGGCTGGAGATAAGTGCTTTGGGGTTGTATTGATGCTCCCAAGCAACATCGATACCAGTCAGCTTGTCAGTCGTTGGAAATGCTTGATTAATAGCTTCATCCGCTTGATTCACCTTGGCATGCTGTACTTTTGCATTGATAAAGTTACGGTTGTCGAGCCATAAGCGTCCACCAAGCGCGATACTTTCCGCATCACCGCCTAGTGCATAACCTAATGGGAAACCTTGCTGATAATAGCCGTCCGTATAGATAAAGTGGTCATAAGAAACGCCTTTTACCTCACCGCTAGAACGAGTGTCTGTATACTCTGCATAAAGCTGATAGGGTTTTCCGTAGGCAGCAGAAGCATAATCAACACCGGCTAAATACATGTTTTTCGCTGGCAAACCCCCTGCTTCATCTTCGCCCACATATTGAGCATAAACGCCTGCAGGGATATTCACCAATGGTGCTAAATTTAAGCGCGCATCAAAACCACCAAGTTGATTAGCTGGGTCATCAGCCGCCTCTATACTATTAGTTGCTTCGTTATCTTTTGTTCCTAGTAGAGCATCAGTAAAAGAACTGAAACTCTGGGGACGACCTTCACCGCCCCACATAAAGGTACGTGAAGCCCCTAATTCTAACCAGTCTGTAGGATTAGCTGTTAGGCGCATACCAAATAGCTTAGCATCAGGAATCGCCTCATAATCCTCTAGCTGACCAGCAAATAGCTGATACTGCCAAGGTCCAACCCACGATAAATACTTAGACGTCGGCGCTGTTTGTTGATCACGTTGCATGGTAAAACCTGCAACCGGCAAGCTTGCATCGCCTCGAATAAGGCTACCATCATGCCCAGGTCCCCACCACGTCGGAATTTTACCCGCAATCAACCACTGATTGGCAGCAGTACCAGCAAGGTACGAGCCCTCAAAGCTAACATCTGAGCTGTCATCGATAAGTTTGTCATTTTTCAAGTTGGCTTGTAAATTAAACTCCCACTCTACTTCGCTAAGCGATACCCCAACGCTTGCTTGTTGACCGGCAAGTTGATCGTCAGCAAATTTTTGTGGTAGCTGATCTCTATCGGTTTGTATATGCAGGGCGGCAGACCCTTTTACCACTGAGTTGCGGTTCTGACTCAATCGCGCTTGTACCGACTGCAGGATCTGCTGCTGCGCTGGCGTCTGAGCATTAGCTGTATTTAAAGCACGCTTGATCTCATTGGCAGTCAGCGGCCAAGTACTGGTGCTAATCTGTGCGACTCCTTGAGTATTCAGCCAGTCAAGATCGGCCTTAAGCTTTAGATCGTTCATATACAGGTTTTGTGCAGATGCTAGCATCGACACTGAGGATAAGACACTCAAACTTAGGACCAGACTTAGCTTTTTATACATGATAGATCACTTCCAAATAACTTGAATTATATTGTTTTTTATTTAACTGCGTCGCCACTACCTTTACCTAAAGCGGTACTCAGTATATAAGAAAAATAGTTTTTAAGGTTAATAGTATCAATCATTTCTTTGTCTTTTTTTGCTAAGCGTTCAGGCGTAGACATATCGATGCCACTTAATTGAGCCAGACCGGTGATACCTGGTAATACGTCATAAACCCGCATCTCATCTCTAGCTTTGATAAGGTCTTTTTGATTAAACAAGTTAGGTCTTGGGCCTACCAAGCTCATTTCACCTTTTAATACATTAATAAGCTGTGGTAATTCATCGAGTTTGGTCTTACGCAGTACTTTGCCCAGTTTAGTGATTGAACTGTTATCAGCTAAGTGACTAGCCACAGAAGCTGTATCTACTTTCATAGTACGAAACTTAATCAGTTTAAATGGTTTTTTATCTTTTCCTACCCGCTCTTGGATAAACAAAGGTGAACCTGTATCCAAGTAACCAATAGCCGTTGCACCAATTAACAATGGTGAGGCTACTACTAGACCGGTCGCTGAAAACATAATATCCAAAGGTCTTTGTAAAGTCATAGACTTAGGAGCAGCTAAGTTTAGTTTATAAAACCTAGCAGTCTTTTGGATCGACTCACTAGTTGAGTATTTAGGCTCCCAGCCTAACAAGGTTTTAGCTTTACTGATATCCACCTGTAATGAGCCGGATAGCCTTTGAGCTACACTTGATTTGCCAACTGCACTTGCCGCCGTGTTAATAAATTTAGCAGGTATATTTACCGCTTTATTTTTAACGCCTAAACCTTTAGATATTTCTTTCAATAAATCAGCGGTAGATATATCATCATCGTCAGATATCAAAAACACTTCGTTTTTAGCATCTTTATGCTCTATACAAGTAACAATAAAGTCAACCAAGTTGTCTACTGATATTAAGCTACGCAAGTTATGCTTAATTCCACCTATTGGTAGAGGAACACCTTTGTAAGTCCATTTCATTAAAGAATGAAAGTTACCTTTTACATTTTCACCATATACTAAAGTAGGACGAATAATAACCACTTCTAAAGGTGTATTTTCTGCTAATTCAAGCAGACCTTGCTCCGCTTCATATTTAGAAATACCGTAAGGGTCAATAGGATTAGGTTTAGAGTCTTCTGTATACGGTTTACCAAGCTCTGTGTCTTCGCCATTCACTTTAATTGAGCTGATAAATATAAAACGCTTTACGCCTGCTTTGACAGCTTGACGAGCTAGATTCAAAGTTCCCTCTACATTTACTTTACGAAACTCATTTAAAGGATCTGTGGACTTGTCATCCATCACGTGCACGCGAGCAGCTGAATGAACGACTACATTGACACCTTTCAATGCCTCGCTCCAATCAGTTTTAGTATTTAAATCATCAACTTTAACGATGCGTACAGCCTCTGATTGCTCTTTGATGGAACGTACTGCAATCGTTAAATCATAGTTCCCATCTGCTACAATACGCTTTTGTATAGCACTGCCAACGAATCCAGTTGCCCCAGTGAGAAGTAATCTATGTTTATTATTCATGGACAAATACCCTAAATAAAAAAATTAATTTGTTTGCTGATAAATAGAGAGATGCTGTTCTATCACTTTTTCAATCGCAAACTCCCGCTCTGCTAGCTGACGTCCAGCAATACCCATCTCTACTCGAAGCTCAGTATCTGTCACTAGCTGTTCTATAGCATCAGCTAATGCCTGTGAGTCTTTGACTGGAACTAATAATCCCGTCTTATTTTCTTCTATAGCATCACGGCATCCGGGCACATCTGTTGTAATCACAGCCCTACCACATGCGGCAGCCTCAATTAAAACTTTGGGTAATCCTTCACGATAAGACGGTAGCACTACTATATTAGAGTCTCTAAATACAGTAGACATATCCTTTTGATACCCCAAAACAACTAAATTGGGAATGGCTTTCCATTCTTCAATATTTTGCTCTGTGGCACTAGTATTGTTACCTAGATCTAAATCTCCCACTATCTGATAATTAGCTATTACGCCCTTTTTATTCAGTAGTTTGATAGCCTCAATATATTCTGATAAGCCCTTATCGAATAGCAGACGTGCTGCGAAAGTCACTACAGGAGTGCCCGTTAGGTTTTCAGGAGTAGCTTGGAAAGTGGATAGGTCTATGCCTGAACCACGTATGAGTGTGGTTTGCTCAGCCTTGACAGCTTTTAGATCTATTAATAACTGCTTGTCATCAGGATTTTGCAGTATAACTGTGGTTTTTTTAGAGTGTAAAGCAAGACGATATAAGCCTACTCCAACTTTTCGTTTTAAGTCTGCTTTGGCGCCTGCAGCCAAAAATAAAGTTCCTAGCCCTGATACTGCAGCCACTACTTTATTAACTGATATAAAGCGAGAAGCTATACCGCCATATAAAACAGGTTTAATAGTCACTAAGTGCAATACATCTGGCTTAACATTATTTATAAGCTTCCAAATCGCTAATAAACTATTTAGCTCACTTGGTATGCTGCTACCGTTACGTGATAATGTTATCTCATGATGAATAAAACCTTTATCTAATATTTCTGAAACCGCTTCTCCAGCTCTAGTCGCCACATGTACAGTGTACCCTTGCTCTTGAGCCGCTAGAGCAATAGGTAAGCGGTGAGATAAGAAAAACCAAGGCTCATTTACTATGTATAATATTTTCAATGTAATTCCCATAAGGATTCGAGCTGATTTCACTCTTCCAAATAATTCTAAAATTCAAGCGTAGCGATGTGAATCTCAAACCCAAAGTCTTTAATCGCAGCAATCAGTGCACCATGAAACTTAATAATAGAAGCAGGATAGCTGACTGTTATTAGAAGCTACTTTGTAAATGTGTTAAATAATTAAGTTTTTAACAAGTCTAAATTTACCACTTTTCTCTTTTGCTATTTCATCTACAACTTGTAAGTCTATAGTTATTTGGGTTCCAAATCGTTCAGTCAGAGATGTTTTAAATTTGTTTTTCTCTGCAAGAGTGAAGTCAGTAGTCGCAACAACTAATACTTTCACGTGATTTAATTCTTGTTGGATAACTTGAAACTGAATGATCCCTATAACATCTTTAGTACTATTGCTAATATTACCCAAGTTTACTTTGCCATGTGTTGGTGAGAGAACATAATCAGTAGATCGCCCTTCGATTTTATCAACTAGCGGAAAAAATGATCCGCAATCACATTGCTTATGAGGTGAAGCAAGCTTTATTCGATCTCCAACTCTATAGCGTACCAGAGGTGTCCCATGAGTTGTAAAAGACGTCACTAATAGCTCACCCTCTTCAGCAGGCTGCATATCTTCATCAACCACTTCAAAAATACCAGTGAGAGGGTGTATATGTAAATTACCTTTTGTGCATTCTAATATAAATGGAGCACCTTCAGATGAAGCATACTGATCAACTAGTTTACAACCCAGCACTCGACCGATAACTTCTCTGTGTTTAGGCAGTACTGTCTCAGCAGTAGGGAAAAAAACTTTGACTTTATGGCTTAATCTAAGACCCTTGCTATCGGCTATTTCACATATCTCATAAACACTAGAAGGAAAACCTACTATGAACTCTGGTTTAAATTCATTTATCGACTTCCAATAAATATCAAAACTATTCTGATTAATATGAAAAGTAGAATAAAATCTAATCTTATTAATGAAGTCGTAGTGAGAGCAAATACCTTTTTTAATATCTTTTTTTGATATTAAATTCTTGCCTGAAAACCAAGCTGTCTTTTTGCCAAGCTCATACCCATGCTTTGCTCTAAAATGATCTAGAATGGCAAACCGCTCCTGCATATCACTTTTGGTGTAGATAACTTTCATTGAAGCACCAGTAGTGCCTCCTGTTAAGCTAACCAATCCATCTTTTTCATTTATTGTTGTTATTTCATTAAGATGATTAATGATATCTTGTTTATTCAAGACATTAACTAGACTCATATCTTCAAAGTTATAATTCCTATACCAAGATGAATGACTTTTTATATATATAAAAAAATCACTTTTCTTATCAATGAAAGCTTGATGTAATTTTTCTTCGGTAAAGCTATCTACCTCAGAGTAGTATTCTTTAAGCTTCTTATATTCACCACCATGACGAACTTTATATTGGTAAGCATTGAACAAGCTTACTGCTGTATTCTGTAAAATAAATGGCATTTTTTTTATTGCTTTCTCTTTAAAAGACATATCTTTTCTCAACTATGTATACAACTTCTCAAACTCTGAGACTATTTTATCTAGTGAATACTTCGCTTGAATGATAGTGCGAGCTTCTGTTGCAATATTTCTAAGTTCAATTTTAGAACCTTTAAGTATGTTATCTTCTATGGCTCGGGCGATATCGATATGACTATTAGATTCAATATTAAAACCACAGTTATCCAATATTAATTGAGCGTCTCCAGCGTCCGTAGTCAAGCAAACCTTTTCTGTAGCCATGGCTTCACCAAGTACGTTTGGAAACCCTTCTGTATATGAGCATAAACAAAATACATCTATAGCATTATAGAATGATGAGGTATCTGATACTTCGCCTAAGAAAACAAACTGACTGCTATGATTATTATCTGCAAATAAATCAAATATTTCTGGATTGTTTAGTTCTACTTCGCGACCACACATTAGTACTTTAAAGTCATAGCCTTTATCAAGAAGAATCAAGCAAGCTCTAATGAAGTTAAGATGATTCTTTGCTGGTGTAAAGCGACCTATGTTACCTATTACTAAATCCTCACCTTGTATACCGATACGAGAACGTAGAGCTAATCTTTTACTCTTGTCAGGAGTAAATTTATCTAAGTTAAAACCGTTAGGTATAACTTGTATTTTGCTTTGATCATAACCGTCTCTTGCATGAACTTCTTTGGCCTTATGAGCGACACATATTATAGTTGAAGGAATAGAACGTGATAACTTAGCACAAGATTTACGGATAGATTTTTTGATCAAACCACTGTTACTATCTATTTCAGAATTTCTAATACCCCAAATGATCTTTTTTATACCTAAACTTTTGGCAGCCAAGCCTCCTAAAAGGTCTGCATGATACATCCATGTCTGTACCACATCAGGTTGCAATTCTTTTAGTAGCTTTCTGATTTTTAATAAAACACTAGGGGTAGATACTGCTGACTGCATGCCCAAACTATATACAGGTATCCCTTTACTTTTTAGTTCTGATCCGATTACTCCAATATCAGTCAAAGAGATAACTGAATGCTGGAATTCTTTTTTTTCTTGACTATGCAACACTAAGCGCTTGAGCATTAGCTCAGCCCCACCTACATTTAAACCTATGATTATATGTACTACTTTCTTAACCATCTCTTATAAACCCTCTTGATAACGCTTTAAAAAGCATACTTATAGTCAGTTTAAAATAACAGAAACACAGTCCATATCATGAAAATTCTTAGTCAACTATTATCTATACTAAGGATAAGTTAATAGCAATTTATTGGAAGGTTTTCATGATATGGACTGTATCGATTTTATAAAGATTTAACTAAAATTTTTATAGATAGTAGTGATAGAAATTTATTATATAAACTTTCTATTGTTCACATATTGACTCCATAAAATAAGTGCAAACTTCGTTAAAATTATTTAAATGTTATTCATAACTATAGTCAGTTCAAAATAAAACTGTTATGCCTTGGACAAACATCATAAAACAATTTGGATAAGTCGTTTTCCAACCAGCCTTGGCGTAGAAACTTCACTTGTGCCCATTTTTTCTCGATATAGTTCAGATTAGGGCTGTACGGTGGCAACCATAGAATACAATGACCGTGCCTGTTCAGTAGCTTTTGAATACGCTTACTCTTATGAAATCTGGCGTTATCCATCACAATCACGCATTTGGTTTTAAGGCTTGGAATAAGTGTGAATTTGCACCAATCATAAAATATATTGCTGTTGATATTTGTTTCAACGTACTCAAGCGCAAATAGCATCTTTTCATAGAGAGCCCCGATGACATTGGTTCGCTTTTTACCTTGCCAGTTGTAGCTATCGATACAAGGCTTACCAATCGGTGCATAACAATGAGAGCGAATAGTCTCGTGCTCAAAGCCGCTTTCGTCCATATAGACGATGGGATAGCCTTGTTGTTTAAAAGTATCAAGCTTACTCTGATATATCGCTCTTTTGATCGGACAGGCTTTTGGATGTTCTAAGGTCTTTTTTTTGACTGATACCAAGACGCTTTAGGGCATGATAAATGCCTGTTTTACTACAGTTTAGACGACGTGCTCGCTCATACTGGTAATCATCGGATGCTCTTTGACATCATTAAGTAGCACGTCATCTGGTATTTTATAAGGTTTGGTTTGCCTGGGTGTTTTACTATGAACACGCCGCTTCCAGTTCTGTATAGTGGGTAGGAACTCAGCCGCCTTGGCAAAGGTCATACCCTCGTTTAAGCTTTTTAGAACTTGCATACGAAAATCTAGTGAGTAAGTCATGGTCTTTATAATAACAATTGGATTTGATAATTAGCTTATAACACTTTTAAGTGGGCTTTACTATAACTATATCAATGAGATACACAATTTTGAATTTTAGTTATACTCTCATATTGCAAACGGTATCAAATAATCATACATAACAATGAAGTCTACTGTCATACTATTAGACCTCTCTAGAAGAAAAATCGTAGAGATACCATAAACGGCTAAAAAAAGAGCTAAAAAAAATGACGTCATATTATAACGATAAAATACAGAAAAAACTGTAAACAATGAAAAGAATGAGATTATTCTTCCAGCTATAGGAGAAAACCAGTATAGTGATAAATAAAAGGTTATTCCAATAATAGCAAAAGTCATTACGTTGTTTCGTATTTGAGATTTAGAAGAATACGACTTGGTATAGTTAATTAGAAGAAAGACTAATGCTATTGACCATACTAAAAACCCAAAGCCACTTGTATCTGTAGAAAGTGAATCATACCCTTCACTTTGTCTAAATCCTAGAAGACTCCCAACTATCAAGCCAACCGATGAAATTAGCAAACCAAATAATGTAGTATACAACACCCTAAAAAATATCTTATCACCATGTATTTTTATAACAGTTTTATCCAAAAACAATATAATAAAAATTAGAAAATAGAAAGAATGGATGAAACCTAGTACTAGAACAGTTGATAAAAATGCCTTACTATGTATATTAGGTTTTATTAATAGAACTATAAGCAGAAAACCCATTGCGAAAGACTGCCGAATAGATCCTAATTGAATACCGTAACCTTCAGGCAAACAGAGAAGCAATATAATGGCTAAGACTCCAACTAATAAGTTATTTCTTACTCTTAATAAAAACAAACATACTGTAAAACAAATGAAAAAAACATAACCATACAACGTAGTCTCCGGATCAAACATAAATAGTGATTGAATACTCTGAGTTATAAGCAAAAATAGAGGTTCATTCGCTAGTGTACTAACTATGCTGTCAGGTTTAAAACGTGCTTGCATTAATAAATCAGTGTTTGAAATAAAAACAAGATAGTTACTTCTATCTTTAAAATATTCATGAGGCAAGCTAGATAAGTGCAATGCATAAAACCCAGCAATAATAATAGAGAGATATAGCATTAGTGTTTTAGCTTTGATTGTTAGCATAGTTTATATTTCAGTATTTGATAGCTGGTAGTATTGACTTACTACTTCGTCAATTGAAAATTATTTAATTCACTCTCTCACATTAAGCTTATTTTATGTACTTAATGAACTAACTATTGTATTAGACGATATTTGTAGACTTTCCTTTGCTATCAAATTATCTCAAACACTATATTTTAGAATTATTGAAAGCTTCGAATAATGGTCTGTAGCAATTATCGTTAGCCTCCACACTACTGTTTAAGCTATTGCATTACTAAAGCCTTCACTTTTAGATATTGAAACAAACAAATCTGAATGTTTTATATCAATTATTCTATCAGCTTAGTTAATTTTTTTAGCTTAATATGGTACTTCTAACTATTAGGTTATAGCTGGAAAATATCAAAGTAACGGTTTACAGCTTTGTCCACACTAAAGAATTTGGCTCTAGTTGTTATGTCTTTTTGAGTTGGGTTTTCTACTGAATTTATTATAGCTTTGGCTAATTGATCAGAATTGCGTGGAGGTACTAGCTCCCCCCAAAGACCCTCTTCTAAGATTTCACTTGGTCCACTTGGGCAGTCTGTACTTACAACTGGGGTGCCACATGCCATAGCTTCTACTATTACGTTACCAAATCCTTCATCTATAGATGATAAAACGAATAAATTAGCATGAGACATCCAAGCGTAAGGATTATCAACGAAGCCTAGTAATTTTACATTATCATTTAGGTCTAAACTTTCGATTAGCTGTTCTAGATCAGGCCTCTGCTGTCCTTCACCCAGAATTATCAAGTTATAGTCTTTTTTTTCACGCACTTTTTTAAAAGCATGAATTAATGTTTTAAAATCTTTTTGAAAAGTCAGCCTACCTACCCCCAAAATTAAAGGAAGTGAACCATTCACCCATGGGTGAGAGAGTGACTCTTTTGAGCGCTTGACAAGCTCTTCTGAGAAGATAGGATTATAAATCGTCGTAATCTTACTGCGTTCAATATTAATTTCATTAACTAAAGAATCTGCAACCCCATTTGAAACAGCTACAATCGCATGAGGTTTCTTATAAGCCCAACGCATTAATGAAGTTATAATATAGCCCTTTACCTTTCCAAGATTCTTCTTTGACTCTGTAAAGATGCTATGCTCACTTAAAATGACCTTCGTATCTGAACCACTAATTAACTGGGCCAGTATTGTGGCAATATTGACATAATTCATAGCTGAAAGAATGGCATCAGGTTTTTCTTTATGTAAGTACTTTGACAAAGGGATGATACTATTCAGTACTCTCGATGTACCTAAGTTGACAATATTAACTTTTGGAGAAGCATCCTTTATATATGGTCCATCTACTCTGTTCAATACTAAATCAACCTGAATACCTTTTTCCGCTAAGCCATTAGCAAGTGCTAGCATGACGCGCTCAGCCCCGCCCCCACCCATTGAAGGAATATATAAGGCAATTTTTTTCATGAATGATCCTATTAATTATATACTGACACTTTACTATTTGAGCAGGGTACTTGGGTTTACATCGATATGCTATTATATTTGATAGATATCAATCAATTTTTAGGGTAAATTACTTTCAGGCACTTATCTAGACTAATAGATATTCTTTTATTTAGGTCATCTGAAGAAATGTTCTTAGAAGCTTCAAAGGCTATCTTTAACTCTTTCCAAGGCTCTAGACTTAGGATAATATCACTGTTAATAGCTACTCGTTTATCACCAGCTTCTTTCCAAACTCCAGGAATTTTATCATCCCAAATTAATGTTGATACTGATTTATCATATGCTTGACCAATTATTCCAGCATGCATACGCATGGTAATCAGATAGTCTACATCAGATATCTGATCGTATAAATCTAAAGGGGATATAGGTCTATCTGTTAGCATTACATCAATATCATCTAATAGCATAGACTTATATATAGATTTTGCTTGTTCATAGTCTTGAATACTACCGTTCGTCATGATATGAACTTGCATATCTTCTTTATTAGCTTCACAAGCTAATCGCTTCCAAAAATCAATATATGTTTTGGAGGTGATATCTTTGAGATTCGGATTATATATTTTAAAAGCATCTATAGGCATAATATTAAAGCCACAGACCTTTTTTTTCTGTTTTAGACTTTCTTCCTCTGAAGTTTTATTAGCAGTTGGCCTAAGTGCGAATGCTAAATCGGGATAAACGTTTAATGAGATATCATTTCGCATAAGGGGCTTAAGCCTATTTGCGGAATCAGAATCTCTTAAAGAGATAAAGCTTGCATAATCCAAAGCCTTTTTGATATTTTTTTGCGCCTTAGGATCAAGATAGCTCCCAACACCACAACCCAATATACATACAGGTTTATTAAACTTATTCGCTATATCAGTTATTAGGGCTATCTTAGTATGAAAGTTAGCAGAGGTGTCTGTCAACAACTGCCCACCTCCGATTATAACAGCATCACAATTACGAATTAATTCGCTCCAATAGGTAATGATATTTTTTCGATGTACTAAGTGCCACATAGTACGAGTTACCATATATTGTGTAAATCTATGATGTTTTATCTTCTTGGGAATTAGTGATTTCCAAGTACTACGAGCTGACTGCAAGCTAGAATCATCACCCGTATTCATAGAAAACTCACGTCTGAATGAGATATCTAGAGGTATGGCTTCGATATTCTGCGATAATAGAAGTTTACTTAAGCTATCATAAATAGCATAGTCGCCAAGATTGGAACTAAACACTTCTGCCGCAACAACAATTTTATTTTTCTTCATGTTTTTCTCAAAATATAACTAATAAAGGTACAATCAATGTTTATTTGCTTTTTAATAGAGCTCCATAAATAAAGATTCCAGACTAGCATTGAAACAGCTACACCTATGGCTGCTCCATCAATACCAAGCCTAGGTATCAACATTATATTTAGTATTATATTAATAGCAACAGACAAGAACATACCATTAATTACAAATTTCTCATTACCTGACATAGTTAAAATAGCTATTGAAGATCCAAAAAAAGCATTAATAGCCTGTCCAATAGATATTATTACTAATGCACGATATCCTACGCTATACTCATTGCCGTAAATAAAGCTCAATATTTCAATACCGAAATAATAGAATACGATTACTACTGGTAAAGTCATGATAAAACTAAGTAATGAACCTATAGAGGCAACTCTTTGCATTTCTTTATAATTTTCTTTGGCATAGGCACTTGCAAATTTAGGCGTAATTACCATACCAACAACCTGTAGTCCAAATATCGCTAATGCAGCGCCTGATACCACAACTTTATACGCACCGACGGCACTAACTGTACTTAAAAATCCGAGCATTAAAATATCAACTTGCCCACTCAGAGACTGCATACCTGTCATCATTGCCAGTGGTAGAATCGTAAATAACCAAGCTTTAGATTGAAATGTGGGCTTAGATTGTTTTAACTCTTTTGGTCTCGCTCTAAATAATAGCCAAGTACCGAAGAAAAATGCAATCATAGCTGCTATCAGATGAAGTGCCATCGCATATGTTGGATTTATACTAACGTTGAGCCATACAGTGATTAGTAGTAATATAGCTAACAATAAAGGTCTAATGAGGCTTTCAGGTAATTGACCTTGTATGATTAATCCAAGACCTCTTAGTGCAGCTCCACGGACATTGCCCATAGCAACTAACAAGGACATTAATAAGCCAAAACTAAGTATACTATATTCGAAACCACTCATCGCATCTTTAAAAAACGTCTTTTTCATGACTATGACAAAGAAATATACTACAAAGGATATAGTCAAAACTGTAGAACCACTCCAAAGCCATATACCCTTCATCTTTGGCCAATCAGCTAATGCTTTTGCTCTTGCGGTTTCTCTCAAAATCAAAGTAGGCATTCCCGCTTGAGCTGGCAATGCAAGTAAACTGACTATTGCTAGCACATAAGAATAAATACCAAAATTTTCAACTCCAAGCGTTCTTGCTAATAATACAGAACAAAGAAAAGTAGCTCCAACAGATAATACTCTGACTAAAAAAGTACCTCCAAGTGTTTTTGAAAATGAAGATGTAAGAATATTCTTGATATTCATATATTTTTTAGCCTAAACTCAGTAGTGGAATTTTAATCAGTTACTATATCAGGCTAAACTAGTTACATACCAAGGCATCGCTTTTTCAATTCCTTGAACAATATCAAACTGCGGACTATAGCCTAATGAGTTCTGTATTTTACTAATATCTGCCTGACTATGACGTACATCCCCTTCACGGAAGTCTCGATAAACCACCTCTTGGCTGTAGTCCACACCATTTTTTCTTAAGTTTTCTTGTAATGCTGAAAACAGCGTATTAAGAGTAGTACGACCACCCACTGCTACATTATATACTTGATTCTTGGCTTCATCATTAGCAGTCGCGGCTAAAACATTAGCTTGTACGGCGTTTTCTATAAAATTAAAGTCGCGACTGGTATCGCCATCACCATTGATGAACACCTCATCACCTGCGATCATAGCAGCCGTCCACTTTGGTATTACCGCCGCGTATGCACCATCAGGTGTTTGGCGTTTACCAAAGATATTGAAATAACGCAGACCAATCGTCTTAAAGCCATAAGTACGTGAGAATACATCTGCATACAGCTCATTGACATATTTAGTCACTGCATAGGGTGATAACGGATTGCCAATAGCATCCTCGACTTTTGGCAATGCAGGATGATCGCCATACGTTGAGCTGCTCGCCGCATACGTAAAGCTAGCAACCTTAGCATCACGAGCGGCAACGAGCATATTTAAGTAGCCTGAGATATTGGTATCATTAGTATTGATAGGATCAGCGATAGAGCGCGGCACCGAACCTAGTGCCGCTTGATGCAATACATAGTCTACGCCTATACATGCTGCCTGACAGTCATCTAGATTACGAATATCGCCTTCTATAAAGGTAAAGTTCTGCCACTGATCTTCATTTACCAAACCTTGTACTTCATCTAGGTTATGCTGAAAGCCCGTCGCAAAATTATCTAGACCGACTACTTTTTGATTTAGTAACAATAGCTCTTCTAGTAAATTAGAGCCAATGAATCCCGCTACCCCAGTAATCAGCCATGTCTTTGGTTCATTAATTAATACTTTTTGAACTTTTTCATATGCAGTTAACGTCATAACCATTACTTTCCGTATCTTTTATAAATTTATAAGCGGATATCAGTGTCTTCTTTAGTGAAAACATACTTTAAATCGTAAAGCACGTGTTCATTCTTTCCAAATGCTCTAATCTGATCTACACCCAGCTCGACGAACTCATTATGCGCGACCGCTAAGATGATACCATCATAGTTATTCATAGCGGGCTTGCTGATAGGCGTCACATTATATTCACGCTCAGCTTCTGCTTTATCTACCCAAGGGTCATAGACATCAACTTCGATATTATATTCTTCTAACTCATGGACGATATCGATGACCTTGGTATTACGCACATCGGGGCAGTTTTCTTTGAAACTCAGCCCTAAGACCAGAACTTTGGCCCCTTCAACTTGAATACGCTTTTTAATCATGGTTTTGACCAACTGCGTGACCACATACTCACCCATGCTGTCATTCAAGCGGCGACCAGCCAATATAATCTCTGGATTATAACCAATCGCTTGCGCTTTATGAGTCAAGTAATAAGGATCTACACCGATGCAATGACCACCGACGAGACCTGGACGAAACGGTAAGAAGTTCCACTTGGTGCCAGCCGCTTCTAAGACTGCTTGGGTATCGATACCCATTTTATTAAAAATAACGGCTAACTCATTAATTAAAGCAATATTGACATCTCTTTGGGTGTTTTCAATCACCTTTGCCGCTTCCGCTACTTTGATGCTTGCTGCTTTATGAGTGCCGGCTGTAATAATTAAATTGTATACTTCATCCACAAAATCAGCGACTTCAGGTGTTGAGCCCGCCGTTACTTTTAAAATATTGGTAACGCGGTGCTCTTTATCGCCTGGGTTAATACGTTCAGGACTATAACCGGCATAAAAGTCTTGATTAAAGGTTAATCCAGAAACTTTCTCTAGCACCGGAATACAAACTTCTTCTGTGGCACCAGGGTAAACGGTCGATTCATAAACCACGATGTCGTCTTTTTTAAGCAGACTACCGATAGCTTCTGAGGCTTTAATTAAAGGCGTAAGATCGGGCTGCTTATAATCATCGATAGGCGTCGGTACCGTAACAATAAAAAAGTTACAATCCTTAAGCGCTTGTATATCGGAGCTATAATTCAAATGTGATGCTTGGGTCAGCTCTTCATCACTGACTTCCAAGGTATGATCTGTACCTGCACGCAGGGCTGCTATACGACTGGCATTGATATCGAAGCCTACTACTGGCAGATGCTTACCAAACTCAACGGCTAAAGGCAGACCTACATAGCCAAGTCCGATAACTGCTATTTTTATATTGTTAATATCTAGCATAATTTTCCTTTGTTCATCTAACCAATTTTAGTTGAAAAATAGTATTTAGGGTATTTATTGAGAGTTATGCAGCTTTAGAGCCTTCTTGATAACCTGCTACAAACTGCTTAAACTGTTGTTTTAGCCAAGGGACATCAAATTGTTTTTGTTTTTCAGTCAGCTCAAACAATACTGATTCAAGCTCATCCAATGGAAAGTGGTGTTCTAGCGCTTGCATGATAAGGGGATGATCAGTTGATTCAACATTATCTTCACCGATGATGAGCTCTTCATAAAGCTTTTCTCCATCTCTAAGTCCAGTAAAGATGACTTCTATATCGCCCTCAGGATGGGCAGCATCTTTAATATCAAAACCACTTAAATGAATCATTCGCTGTGCCAAGTCAACAATCTTGACCGGCTCTCCCATATCTAGGACAAACACCTCACCACCTGATGCCATTGCACCTGCTTGGATGACTAAGTTTGCCGCTTCTGGAATCGTCATAAAGTAACGAGTCACATCAGGATGGGTGACCGTAATCGGCTTACCTTGTTCGATCTGCTTGGTAAATAACGGTACTACAGATCCTGATGAGCCTAGAACATTACCAAAACGCACCATACTAATGCAGGTCTGGCTATCCGTCTGGCTGAGTGCTTGGCAAACCAACTCTGCCAAGCGCTTAGAAGCGCCCATTACATTGGTCGGTCTTACAGCTTTATCGGTCGATATTAAAACAAAGGTCTCAATATTTGCTGCAATCGCGGCTCGGGCGCAGTGATAAGTGCCTTTGGTATTATTAATAACGCCTTCAAATGGATTGTGCTCAACCATAGGCACATGCTTGTATGCGGCAGCATGATAAACCGTCTGTATATTATAGAGATTCAGTATTCTAAGCAGGTTCGATTCATTGGTGACGTTACCGATGACCGCAATAATTTCAATATTTTTATAGGCAGGCGTATTGGCTTGCTTGATGGTCAGCTCTTGATGAATACTATACAGCGCAAATTCAGACAACTCATAAAGTACAAGACATTTAGGTTGGTTCTTGATTACCTGACGGCACAATTCACTACCGATAGAGCCACCTGCACCAGTGATCAACACGCACTTACCCTTGATATTCATCTGCAGCAAGTCCGCATCAGGTTCGACAGTCTGTCTGTCTAACACATCCAAGATATCTACTTTACGCATACTACTGACGGTCACTTTTTCGTCAGCGATTTCCTCTAAACTTGGCAGTTCTTTAATTTTTATAGCGATGCCCGAAAGTTTATCTATAATCTGGCGTTTTTGCGCGCGACTGATAGAAGGAATGGCCAAAAACACCTGTGCAACGTCTAGTTCATCAATCAAGCCTACTAACTCATCAGCAGCATAGATCTTTTTATCCAGCAAATAAGCACCCGTAAGTTGAGGATCATCGTCAATATAAGCCACGACATTATATTTATGCGAGTTTCTTAATCCTTCTAATAAGTCTCGACCAGCCTCTCCCGCCCCATAAATAACGATATTCTCATAGCCATCTTTGTTTTTAGCGCTTTGCTGGCTTTTACCCTGGAGACGAGTTAAAAACTCACGGATAGTCAGTCTGCTATTCCACAACCATATAAAGAATAGAAATAAGAAGATGATAGGGACTGAGCGCGGCATGGTGGGAAAGAAGTCAATGAACAGAACGACTTCATACAATACAATCAGCAAAAAAAACAGCTGTGAGACATTGGCCATAACGGCATCAAAGAAACCTCTAGCCACACCTCTATAAAACCCTATCGCATACAACCCTACGATAGGGATAATGGCATAAAAGCATAGTGCCAATAGACCAATATGATTGCCAAGATAGCCATAGCGTAAAGACAAGGCTAAGAACAAACAAATCAATGACAGTGCAAAGTCTATACTAAGCAAGATTCCCCGCTTGACACCACGAGGTAACGACAACAAGTATTCTGCTATACGTTGTAACCAACCACTTTTACCGTTCAGTGATTGGTACGCACTTTTGGTTTCTGACTTTATCAACATAACACTCAACTACTTAAAGGATATTAGTTTAGGTAAAAACTCTAAAAATAATTAATTATTGTTACCATAAGCATAACTATAGTGATAACTATATTTGCTCATAATCCCTTGTTGTACATCGTTGAGAATAATACCATCAACTTGTATATTGGCTTTATTCATCTGATTGACTGCATAAACCAACTGCCCTTCTATCGAGTCATCGTATCTTGTGACCATCAACACTTTATCAGCGTGCTGCGCTAGTATCATGGCATCAGAGGCCGCTAAGATAGGTGGTGAGTCAATAATAATATAATCATAATGCAGGTTTAGTTCTGTCATTAAATGATCAAAACTGCCATTAGCCAATAGTGATGCTGGGTTACGTGGATGCTGACCGCGTGGCATGAAATCGATATTATCTATACCAGTCGGATGAATAAAGCTTGCCAAACTATTAGCGTCTTGAGTAGCAACAATTTTTGATACTTCAGAGTTATCTCTTGATAAATGAGTCGTATCTTGTGATAGATAATCTGCCAAACCATTATCTTGGCTCATACTAAACGTCTTATGCAGCTCGCCCAAGCGCATATCGGCATCTATAATAAGAACCTTTTTATCTAACTGGGCAAATACCTCAGTTAAGTTAGAAGAAATAAAGGATTTACCGACACCAGGGCTTTCACCCGTGATGAGGATAACTTTGGCTCGTTGACCTGCTCGACCCTGCACTGGCATACCAAACATCAGGTTCGTTCTTAAGCTCTTGATGGCTTCATAGCTCAGACTATTATTATCCACGTAAGCCAGCAATCTGTTAGGCGCTTTCTTGTTTCTACGCAGTCTTGTTAATAGTGGAGAGCGTGGGATTGTCGCTACCACAGGAACACCTGTTTTAGCTTCAATACGTTCAGGATCTTTGACCACATTTCTAAGCATGTTCTTAAGCAGTACGAGCATCGTTCCAAGCATGGCTCCTAACAACGTAGCCAAGATTATAATTTGCAATTTTTTAGGTGCAATTGCTCGATAGGTACTAATAGGCAAATCAATAATACGTGCGAAACCAATTTGACCCGCTTTAACGATTTTTAGCTGTTCATAGTTTTTGAGTAGAGTTAAATAAATCTCTCTGTTAATCGTACTGTCGGCTGACAGTTGTAAAAACTCTCTTTGTATCTCAGGTAAGCCCGCAATCGTATCGTCTATCTCATTTTTTCTATCGTTAAGTACTGCAAGCTGCTCATTGATTTGGATAACCAATGGATGCTCTTCCGTGTAGTAGGTCGTAAGATCCGCTTTTTTGAGCTTTAACTCATTAAGCTGAGCATCGATTTGAGAGTTTTCTGTCAATAACAGCTCTGCCTCTTTACCTACGTCGATAGTGCCATACTTCTTACGGAACTCATTGAATATGGCTTCAGAGTCTTCTAGTTTTTTCTTTAAGGCTGGAATCTGAGTTTCCATAAAGCTAATCGTTTTGGTGGTCTCTTCAGAGCCACGAGACTGGTTTTGATCAATATAAGATAAAACGATTTGTCTTAATATCAAACTAGTCTGCTGCTGATTGGCACCTGTCATAGACAACTGAATAATGCCTGTCTGCTTGCCTTTTTCAACCACAGATAATGCACTATTAATCTGCTCAGTCGTTATTTGGAGCGATTGCTTGGTAATATTAATTGGATATCCGCCAGCTGGCAGGTCGTTGACTGTGATTTGAATCTGACCTTCCGTCCCTCTGAATTGATGAGCTTTACCAAACTGACCTTTAAAATCGTCAAAGCCATTACTTAACACAAACCCTGTCGCAGAGCGCGTTAAGGTAAATGGTTGGTTTAGATACTCTCGCGAAACATTAAACTGACTGACTTGTACTTCACCATCCTCAGTTTTAAGAGAGACACCTTCCGGTTTATTGATCTGAGTATCCGTACTATTACTTTTTATTCTATCTAAAGCACCAATATTAGGATCAGACAGTCGGATACGTAGATGCAATAAATTGACCACAGGCTCTAAGATCATACGCGACCTTATCAGCTCTGCTTCTGCTTGAGCTTTACTCACTTCTGAACCAATTAGCTCAGAAATATCTGCCCCTAAGGCAGCAACCCCTTTAGAGTTTTCCTCAATTTGAATAAGTGCGTCTGACTTAAAGGTAGGATTGACATATCTGCTATATAACACTCCTATTACCAAGCCCAATACAGCAAAAAATACGATGACTTTCCAGCCACGCAAAATGGCAAACAGCAGCGCCATAAGATCAATTTCGTCATTATCTTCTTTAGAAGCAGAGTTTGATAAATTCTTTGAATCTGTATTCATAACTGTATGTTCATCACTTAAGGTTAGTCGTTTAATGGCAGCTATTTAGCTAACTTTATCGGCCCACTGTTCTAGGCTCTCAACAATATCTTGATATGCTGTTTTAAAAGCACTCATTTCATGCTTATAAGGGTCAGCAATGTCTTTATTCATCCAATGACCAAGCTTAAAGGTTTTACCACGGCAAAACGGCCAGCGTTCTTCAATCCATTTCGTTTGACCTTCTGACATGGTAAAAATAATGTCAGCCTTTTTTGCCAAAGTTTCATCGATCTGTTTTGCTATATGCTTAGTGATATCAAGCTGCTGCGCTGTCATGATCTCTAACGCAGCAGGGTCGGCAGGGTGACCGACTAAAGCGCCAACACCTGCAGAATCAATATTCTTATGTGGATAACGCTGTTTTAATAATGCTTCTGCCATGGGACTGCGACAAATATTACCAACACATACGACTAAAATATTATCAAACGCCATAACTGTTATCACCTATTATCTATAACCCTGAGAGCGCTCTGATGGCTGATGTGGAAGGTAGAATAGAGCTAATAACACGATTCCAACGCGTCAAGCCAGTTGGATCAACATAAACGATATCGTTAGGCTGCATCTCGAAACGATTGGCAAGCGCAAAGCTAGTAATGGTCTGCATATCTACATAGTAAATATCCGTCGCTCTCGTATTCAGATTATCACGGACCACATATATTTTAGCAGCATTTGCCGTACTGGAATTAAGCCCTTTAGACTCCCCCAAGACCTGCGCTAAGCTAATACCTTGCTCTAAGATAGGTACAGGCTCTACTTGTCCAAACTCCCCTAGAACATACACCTTATTACGATCTTGGCTGTTCACATGAATAGAATCACCATCTTGCAAATAAATCTGATTTGCAGAAGCACCCATTTGTCTGAGCGACTGTAATCCAATATTGTAGCTAACCCCGTTACGATTCAACACGACATTGTTTGAGTCACCCGTAGGAGTAGCACCACCTGCCATAGAAATCGCACCATATAGCGACACTGGTACATCAGCAATAGCAAATTCGCCAGGCTGTTTTACTTCACCATCAATAAAAAAATTATTACCACGATAGTTAACGATTTTAACCTGCGGATCTGAATACTTAAGATAGCGTTGAAGCTGTCTTTGTAAATTAGCGGTAAATTGCGGCACGCTCATACCACTGGCTTTGATACGCCCAATTAGTGGAAATTGAACGAAACCCTGTTGGTCGACAGGAAAACCTAATGCATAAGGATTAGCAGTATTACTACTGTTCGTTAAAGGAGGTGCAATCTCAGGATACCCTACTAACGTAATACCCAAAATATCCCCTTCAGCAATACGATAATCCACTCGACCAGATGTCTTTATCAAACGTGCTAATTCACTACTAGGAGCTATAGTTTTTTTAGGTGGCAGCGTTGCTAGACTTAAAGGTTGAACATTGAACTGTATACCACTTGCAGCCAAGAACGATCCACTAGGTGGTAAGTCGCCAGATTGTAGGCCCGAATTGATGCTTGAGCAACCTGATAATAGGCTAATCATGAGTAGACACGCTACACTTAATAACTTTGATGAATTGAAAAACATAGAAAAACCTTTATAAATCATAGGTATAAGTAGCGCCTGCTGATTAAACCAATTAAGACAACTATACTAAATGGCTACATTAGCCACAAAAAAACAAAGCCATAATAACATAGGTGGTTAAATATTGAATAATATTAGGTCGTTTTTAGCAAAAATTACGTAAGAGTAACAATCAATTTATATTCGCTTTCGCCAAATATAGAGACCTTGTTTAAACTCATAACTATATAATAAAACATGACTTATTATAAATAATAATAGCCTTAAAAATTTTATCTTAAACAAAGCCTTGATAAATAGCGTATAATAGTCAGTCCAAATTTATACATTGAGAAATGTAAACCCACCGACTCAAGGATATCGTTATGAAAGATGAAAAACTCCAAAAAGCCCTCGCCCGTATGGGACTTGGTTCACGTCGGCAGATGGAAGAAGTGATCAAGGCAGGTCGCGTGACCGTTAATAATGGTCCAGCGACTATCGGCGACCGTGTTGAACAAGGCGATGAGATTCGTGTTGATGGTCGTCAGATCAAATACACTGCCGAAAATGAAAAGCGTCGTCGCGTTTTAGCCTATTACAAGCCTGAAGGCGAAGTGTGTTCTGCCAATGATCCAGAAGGCCGTCCAACCGTTTTTGAGCGGTTGCCAAAATTGACTCATGACCGCTGGGTAATGGTTGGTCGCTTGGATATCAACTCGACTGGTCTGCTATTATTTACCAATGATGGCGAAATGGCGCATCGCTTAATGCACCCTTCTAGCGAAGTGACACGTGAATATGCAGTGCGCGTGCTTGGTGAAGTGACACCAGATATCGCTCGTACGTTAACGTCTGGCGTCATGTTAGAAGATGGTATGGCACAGTTTGAAGATATCAAAGAAGGCGGCGGTGAAGGCGTCAATAAATGGTATCACGTCAAGTTAAAAGAAGGTCGTAACCGCGAAGTACGTCGTTTATTTGAGTCGCAAGGTCTTAAAGTTAGCCGTCTGCTGCGTACACGTTACGGTACGATTATCTTACCAAAAGAGCTACGTACCGGTCGTTTCTTAGAGCTTGATAAAAAAGAAATTAATACCTTGACGGATTTGGTGAGCTTACGTCCCCGTCACGGTACAGGTCTGCATGGTGCAGCTAAAGAGAAGCAAGAACGTATTAAAAATAAACCGCTTAAGGCACGTCGTACGGACACTCGTAGCGATAGCCGTCCTAGCAGCGCAAAACCTAAGAGCAGTGCTAGCCCTGCCAGTCGCGGCACCCGTAATACCCGTGACCGTAACAACAAGCGTTAATCGGATTAATTTAACCTTACTTTGAGTTTTTATAAATTTGAAGTAGTTAATAAAAAAAGCGGTCAATGATTCATTCATTGACCGCTTTTTTATGCGTTTTCTTAATAACGTTATTACCCCAAAGCTTAGCTATCATGACTATTAATATAGTTCTTCATGACTCGTAATTCCTGCAACTGCTGAACCTCTATTTGCTTTAATAGTTCATCTAGACGGTGCTCTATATTATTTAATGCATCTTGTAATAACTCCCTAGCTTCAGCTTTTTTTTGCTGATTCATCTCATTATTACTTCTATTCATATTTACTAGCTGATAATGACTAACCAACATTTCAGGTAAACGGGTATGCAACATTTTATTTAACACAAACTGCTGTTCTGTGACCGCAGGCATTTTATTCTGAGCTTGTCGTGTTTTTTGATAAGATTGATAGTTGCTGACCTTTTCATCGATACGCTGCAATTGACGTAGTTGGTTATCTGGCAATACCTTTAAGTGCTTTTTATTTAAAGTTAGCTGCTGCCAATTTACCGCAGATAGTGCCAATGGCGTATTATTATCTTGATACGTAAGCACACCTGGGGTAATGCCGACCGCTTTATGCAATGCGTGCCAGCCTTTTCTACCTAAATAAATAGTAGTGACCGTCGTCACAATGCCAACGCCAATTAAAACACTCATATACGCCTAACCTTTATTTAGCTCATACGATTGGGTAATTACAATTTAATATCTTTAGCATTCGTATTCGCGCTTTTGCCACTTGCATCAGTTGGAATTTCAAGCGCTTCGATATCTACATTACTATTAACAGTATCCTCACTGTTGGTAAGCTTTTGAACCTCTTGAATATCCGCATTAACGGCAGGATTGTTAAAACGTTTTTGTAAATATCGGTTGGTTGCAAGTAGCTTTTGCCCATCTTGATGATAGGAAGCATTCAATAAGTCATCAAACTGAGTATTAATCGTGCTCAACACATCTAGCAATGCTTCTTTACCAGTGACATTGGAGTGTTTGATTTTAGTACTATCGGCAAGCGCGCCGTCCCCCACATCTAAGTCATGCAAACGGCGATAGTCTGCTACTGCTAGCGGAACATGCCTATCCATTAGGTTTTGAATCATGACATAGGTTTCGTTGACGGTATCTTTATCATCGATTTTGCCATCATTATTGGTATCGCCATAAATAATGCGCAGCTTTTCGCCTTTGTCATTGATTTGGTCGAGCGCTGTTTTGACCTCAACTGGTAAGCTCTTTTCAGGAATATAGCCCAACTGCGGCATCGCTTTATACTCAAGCATTTTGGGCGCCGTCACTTTTTTAATACCACGATATCCTAGGTACAACCCGGCGGCTGGCAGCACACCATATAAAACAAACATTACGAACATCGCAGTCAATTGGGTCATTAGGTTGTCCTTATTGCTTAGCAAAATTGTTTGGCAAATTTCTTATTATTCTAAATAAAAATCGATAGCTATCATTAAACAAAAAAATAAGGCTCTATAAAAGCCCTATATTGTTATACATTGAATCAATTGTGTTTAATCATGCTGATTTATATAACTTTTATAACGCCAATTCAAAGTTCATGAGTGAAAGTCCATGAGTAAAAGCCCATAATTAAAAAGCAAGCAACCACTAGCTTTGGGTGCGGCTTTTAACATAACGGTGCGTTGAAGCCAGTTTATTCATCACCGTTTGGTGTAGCTCATCTAGTAATTCATCAAGCTCATAATCAATCTCTAAAAACAAATCGGTCAACATATCGCCTGCGGTCATTTTTCCTTGCACCATATTATTTTTGGTACGGTGCGGACTAAAGCGTTGCAGCTGCTCATAGTGATGTAGGGCCTCAGGGATACTTTCGGACACCAGCTTATCAATGACAAACTGACGCTCATTATGTTGTTGCTGTTGCTCAGCATTGAGCTCGCTACTCCACTCACGGTAACGCTTTAACTTACCATTAATCCGGTCTAGTATCGCAACGGCCTCAATAGGCATGGCATTTAGGGTGGCTTCATCGACCACATCAACAAGCTCAGTCATAATCGGACAGCGTCCATGTTTGAGATACCATAACGTATCAGGGTCAAAAGGAGGGCGATTGGTCGGGCGCATCTGAGCACGATTGGCTAAATAGCGATCGGTCAATGGCGTTGCCGAGCGGATATCGTTTACTTGTGCTAACGCAGCGCAAATAAGATCGGCACGCTCAGGCGGCGTAAGCGTAGAACGTTGGCTGCTCGCTTGAGTCTGCTCATTATCGGCTGCTTCTTTATCATTAGCAGTCGCGTCATCACTACTTGCCATTTTCTGAGCATTTTTAGCCGCGAGTGTTGGCAGGTCTTGAGCTTGCCCAAATGACTGTAGCATTCTTGTCAAACTTACGACCATGACCGCTTCTGCCTCTCTTCCAGTGCATTCATATTTTGCTCATAGTGCGTTTATTCATACTGCGTTTTTTCATATTGCATCGATTTATTCAATAGCGTATCTTAACAGCTTTTTACGGCGCTGCCAGTAAGCAAAATGTCAAGATTCTCACATCGCAACCTCTCAAATCATGTGAAAGACAAAACCCTAAAAACACCAAATCTTAAAAAATTATAAGCGCACTATTATGAATGCTCCTGATTATATTTCTGGCTTCTTACTTGGGCTATCGCTCATCATTGCCATCGGCTCACAAAATGCCTTTGTCCTCAAACAAGGACTGAAACGCGAGCACATATTTTTCGTCTGCTTATTTTGCGCGGTCAGTGATGCGCTGCTAATCTCCGCTGGCGTTGGCGGTTTTGGCGCAGTGACAGCACGTTATCCGCAAGCCGTCAATATTGCCAAATTTGCAGGCGTAGTATTTTTACTTGGCTATGGACTGCAAAGCTTATACGCCAGTGTACGCGTATCGCATGCGCTTACCGTCGATGGACAAGTCGTCACCAGCTTAAAAAAAGCACTGTTATTATGCTTTGGCTTTACTTGGCTCAATCCGCACGTCTACCTAGATACATTGGTGCTCGTCGGCATGGTTTCAACAGGAGCAACTAGCAAAGTCGTATTTGCCGCTGGTGCGGTAAGCGCTTCATTCTTTTTCTTCTTTGCGCTTGGTTATGGTGCGCGATTACTTCGACCCTTATTTGCCAAACCAAAAGCGTGGAATATACTCGATGCCTTGGTCGGTATTTTAATGCTGTATTTGGCTTGGCATCTATATCAAAGTTAATGAAGCGTAATAAATAAACGCAGCTTATAAAACGAAAAAACCAAACACATTACGTGTTTGGTTTTTTATTACTTTGAAACTAATGACTTCTTATTAGGACGCTTTTTTGCGCTTTTTAGGCTTCACAAAGGTTAAGTTTAAAAAGTGCTCTAGCGAATCATCAAGAATATCCAACCATGGCTCTGGTAGCTCAGGAGATAGCGTTCCAGTTAAAGTAGAACGATAAGCCTTTTCTCTAAAGGTCATGATATTCTCGGCTTTATCTTTTTGCCATTCTTTTAAGATTTCGCCCTGCTCTTCTACCGCGAACTCTGGGTAATCGGTGCCATTGGTCAAGTCACGGATATAAGCAGCCTGAAAATCAATAGAATCACTGACCGTCACGCACTTAGCATAAGTCGCCAACCACTTTTGCTCATCTGCTTCACGAGTCGCCAAATCAGGCAAGTCGATATCCCCCAGCATCACATCACGTGCATACCACGCTTGCGCATCAAACATATTAAAGGTGAAGTACTGATCTTGCATGCCTAAGTAAATCAGCTTTGGATTCGGCTGCCAAAAGATACCTTTATATAAGTTGGCTGGATACAAGCAGTTGTGCGTCTGCAAACGCAGCTCATCTGGCATAAATGGAAAATGGAACAAGTAACCCGTACACATGATGATGGCGTCAAAGCTTTGGCTCGTACCGTCAGCAAAGTGTGCCACATCATCTTCAAAATGTGTCACTAATGGCACTTCTTTAATACCTTCTGGCCAGTCGTAGCCAAGCGCTTGTGTGCGATAGCTAATCGTGACTGATTTGGTGCCATACTTGTAGCACTGGGTGCCAATGTCTTCGGCAGAATAACTGCTACCGATAAGTAAGATATCTTCGTCTTTAAATTCTAACGCGTCACGGAAATCATGAGCGTGTAGGATACGACCGGGGAACGCTTCTAAACCTTCAAAGTATGGCATATTTGGCGTTGAGAAATGACCGGTCGCAACCACGACATAATCAAACTCTTCCACTTCTTGCTCATCGGTTTTATGATTCATCACCGTCACGGTGAATTTTTGCGTTTCATCATCAAATGACACCCAACGTACTGGGCACTCAAAGCGGATGTATTTTTGAATATCTTGCTTATCGATACGACCCATGATGTAGTCTTTTAGGACTTCACGGGGTGGATATGATGGGATAGGTTCACCAAAATGCTCATCGAATGAATAATCGGCAAACTCTAAGCACTCTTTAGGGCCGTTTGACCATAAATAGCGATACATACTACCGTGGACAGGCTCACCGTTTCTATCTAAACCTGTGCGCCAGCTGTAATTCCACATACCGCCGATAGCGTTTTGCTTTTCATAACAAACTATCTCAGGCAAGTTTTTTGCCCCAGCCAAACGAGCTGCTTCAAAAGCGCGCAACTGCGCCAAACCACTTGGACCTGCACCTAAAATAGCAATCCTTTTCTTACTCAAAACTAACTCCTATGAAATTATCGTACCCTTATTATAACATAATTTTATAATTGACGTTTTTTGCTAATACTTTTGGTAATTGATCGTAGGTCTTAAAATCAGCAATTAATTTTAAAATTTGCTTAGGAGATAAGCTTTTAGGAGGCAGTTTTTTAGGAAATAGACAGGAGGTTTTTGATGAATACTATCTTTTGGCGAGTGCTAGGCTGTAATTTTGATAGAATATAGCTTGTAATAGCCGTTATTAAAAAGCCAGATAAAAGCAATGAGCACTTAGGAATTAATCACACTAAATCAGGAAATAAGGTGCGTAGCCCATTAACGATGATTTCGATAGCAACTGCCGCGAGTAACATACCCATGATTCGGCTCATGATGTTTAAGCCTGTATCGCCTAATAAACGACTGATACGACCTGCCGCCATCAAGGCTAAATAACAAAATAAACTGATAAACAAACCCGCAATCAAAATAGCAGAGACTTGCAAAATACCAGAGACTTGCGAGGAGTAAATAATAACTGTTGAGATACCGCCAGGTCCAATCATCATAGGAATGGCTATAGGCACGACTGCTGCTGCCATTGTTGGCGGTGCACCGTGCAGATGGTCAACATCGAAATTTTCTTGATCCGGTTTAACAGGATTGCCTTCACCATTCATCATGTTTAAGGCGATCAAAAATACTAAAATACCGCCTGCCAACTGGAACGAGCCAATCGAGATACCCAAAGCTTTTAGTAGCGTTTCGCCTACTATGGTGAAGAAGCTGATGGTGATAAAAATGGTTAAACAAGCTACGCGCGCCACTTTACGGCGATTATTCATCGAATAACCGCGAGTTGAATCCAAAAATAACGTCAATGCGCCAAAGGGATTAATCAATACCAAAAAAGCTAAGATTATCTTGATGATTTCAGTATTCACTAAGCGCTCGCTTATCTATTGGGCAAATCAGGCAAAAGATAAGGTCGTCGTGCGCGTGTACGATGACCTTATAGTCGGTAGCAGCGGCATTGTAGCATAGGCAGATAAGCCAATTAAATCATTAACTTCGCTTAATCCTTACGCCTTACCAAATCCATAGGATATCCATACAAATCTGCCCTTTTAATAGACTATTAGTCCGAGATTTAACCTATAAAAGCAGATATAAACTCAGACTAAGCGCTGACGTTAGGCGCTAAAATCAAGCCCGATATCTAGCGCCGTTGTGCTATGAGTCAAATAACCCATCGCAATAAAATCAACACCGGTTTCTGCTACGGCTTGCACAGTTTCAGGCGTGATACCACCTGATGCTTCGGTCTTGGCGCGACCTTTGCACATGGTAACCGCTTTCGATAATGTCTCAGGCGACATATTATCTAACAGCACCAAGCTCACGCCAGCCTTTAAGGCTTGCTCTAATTGCTCCAAGGTATCGACTTCAACTTCTATCGGAATCAGGTGACCTGCAAAGTCTTGCGCTTGCTGAATAGCTGTCTTTATATCACCTGCAATGGCAATGTGATTGTCTTTGATTAAAATCGCATCGTCCAACCCTAAACGATGATTGCGCCCGCCGCCGCAGCGTACCGCATATTTCTGTACCGTACGTAGACCTGGGATAGTCTTACGCGTGCAGGTAATTTGCGCGGGATACTCTGCCACACTATCGACAATTTGCCGTGTTGCCGTCGCAATACCACTGAGATGGGTCATAAAGTTTAGAGCGGTACGTTCCGCTGTCAATAGATGACGCGCATTGCCGCTGACAATCGCCAATACCGTACCCGCTGCAACCGTTTCGCCATCAACAACCTGAGCAATAAACTCTATCTGCGCATCAACCAAAGCAAAAGACAGTCGTGCCAAATCTATACCGCAAATCACACCTGCTTGGCGCGCTTTGATTTGTAGTTGTGCTTGCATAGTAGCTGGGATGGTTGCTTGCGAGGTGACATCACCGCGTCTACCCAAATCCTCAGTTAAAGCGGCTTCCACTAAGGGCTTAAGTAATACTTCATCCAATGCTGGCTCTTGTTTAACTGTCATATTTTACCCTTATTTTTGTGTGATGGCTTTTACATGGTAAATGCGCATTATTAATCCGAGCTTTATTTTATTAAGCTCAAAATGAGCATAAATATAACGTAAAGCGCCTAGCCTCGCAAGAAAAGGGCGTTATTTTATTTATTTAACAATTTATATTTAAACCTAATGGGGGAAGCGTTATGCAGGCATTAATACTATCGGCACTATTTGCGTTTGGGCAATTTACTATCCATGAGTAGGCTTTGTAGCTCAATGTCGTGGCGAAAGCGATAGAGCTTGGCAGGTCGACCGCGTTGAGCGCTACTACTCTGCCCCGTCTCCATGACAAGGTTTTGTGAGTCTAGCAAACGACGGAAGTTTTGCTTATGCAAGCGCACGCCTGACAATGCCTCAACGCTTTGCTGTAACTGCGATAAGGTGAAAACATCTGGCATCAGACCAAAGATAAGCGGTCGATATTCAATCTTGGCGCGCAGACGTGAAATGGCGGTAGCAATCACGCGGCGATGATCATAATACATGGGCACACCTATCAGCTGCGACCAATTTTCAGGTAAAGGTCTGGTCTGAGCACTAGTTTGGGTACTGGTTTGGGTACTAATTTGAGCATTGGCTGAATAACTGGGTGGATAGGTCGGCGCTTCAGGGATCAGCCCCGCTTCATATAGCATCTCATAACGTAGCAGTACGTGTTCGGCAACCCACTCTCGATTGTCCTGATTATTATCAATAGCTTTATCAATACCAGCATCTTTATTTTCGCAATTTCCAAAATCATTGCCCGCTAAGAACGCTTCACTCAATCCCCAGCACAAGCCAATGCGCTGACGACGACGCTGTTGAACGATGGCATCTGTTGTTTTATTCGCCCACTCTAATAGTGCTGGCACAATAAAATCCATGATGATACTTGGCCTACCCTCTAAGTGATTTTCCCAAGGAAAATAATCATACCAATCCCGCCAGAGCGCTTGGCTTTGTAGCTGCTGCGTTTGCGTCTCTTGCACCAATCCTAAGTAGCTGACATACACCAGCGCATGGCCATCGACATTGCGTCTATTGGTATCGACAAAGGTATATAGCTGCTCTAAATAACCGAGCGGCTGCTGGGTTTGTTCTTCAACCCACTGGCGCACCCCAGCTTGCAACGAGCGGTGCAATGGCATCAGGGGTCCATTGGGCAATAGCTTACCTTGATCGACAGTTAAGACCCGAGCGGTATGCTCAGTAATCGCCACTAACACGGCGACCACTTCTGTGGTGCCACTACCCTGTTGATGTGCATGTGAGTAAGACAACGTCATGGCTTTAGTAAATATCCTTTATCTTGAAGAATGCAGTGAAAAAGCTATAAATTATGACTTTTATAACACGCCTTAGTATAGCGTGAATCTAAAACTATCATAGTCTGGCGTTGTAAATACACCAATGGCACTGTGATAAATACTAGAAAATAAATGCGAGAACAACAGTATAAGAAACGGCGCTATTTAGAAAACACCCACACACATCTAGTTCAATTTTTAAGTTAATTATAAAAAATACTTGTATTTATGCTCAAAATGAGCATAATTAAAACACTTTATTCATTTCCCATATTTAACTGTCTCATTCCTAACGACACCTCATTTGTCGTTAATGTACTAAAGGTTGCACTTATGAAAACTTATCCCTATGACGCGCCCATCATGAGCAATGACAATCGCATTGCAACTCAAATGAACATCGAATATGCCAAAGCTAAAATACCGGCAGACCTGCCACGTGCCGAACGTCTCGCAGTTGAAGATAATATTAAGCAGCTATTAAAAGATAATAATGCCGTATTAGTTGCTCATTACTACGTCGACCCATTTATCCAAGACTTAGCATTAGCTACAGGCGGCTGTGTTGGGGATTCGCTTGAGATGGCACGCTTTGGGCAAGCGCATAGCGCGCAAACCTTGGTCGTCGCTGGCGTACGCTTTATGGGCGAATCGGCAAAAATACTAAGCATGGAAAAGACAGTACTCATGCCAGACTTGGAAGCTGAGTGTTCGCTTGATTTAGGCTGCCCTGCTGATGAGTTTTCCGCATTTTGTGATGCCCATCCTGAGCGTACCGTGGTGGTTTATGCCAACACTAGTGCTGCGGTCAAAGCTCGTGCTGATTGGGTTGTGACCTCGTCCGTTGGTATCGATATCGTGCGTCATCTGCATGCGCAAGGCGAGCCTATCATTTGGGGCCCTGACCGTCATTTGGGTAAATACATCGCGCAAGAGACTGGCGCCGATATGCTGCTTTGGCAAGGGTCTTGCTTGGTTCATAACGAGTTTAAAGCAACTGAGCTGCTGCAATTAAAAGAAGAGCATCCAAACGCTAAAGTATTGGTACATCCTGAGTCGCCTGATAGCGTAGTCGCGCTTGCCGACGTGGTTGGCTCGACCAGTAAGCTGTTGCAATCCACTTATGAGATGGATGCCGATACCTTTATTGTCGCTACCGACTTGGGTATATTGCACGAGATGCAAAAGCGCTCGCCAAATAAACGTTTCTTAGCCGCGCCGACGGCTGGTGAAAGCGCCAGTTGTAAAAGCTGTGCGTTTTGCCCGTGGATGGTGATGAATGGCCTAAAAGGGATTGAACAGTGTTTAACTCAGCGCAGCGGTGAAGTGCTCATGACGCAAGAGCTGGCGACAGCTGCCAAAAAACCACTCCAACGCATGCTTGATTTTGCTGAAGCGCAAAAGCAACGGGTGGCCGCGAGCGGTGATCTTGTCAAAGACCGCAAATTATTTGCCAATGTTGGAGCGGCGTAATATGAACGAGGCATGGTCAGCGGATAAGGTAAATACTAATAATGCTGAGGATACTGTCCAGACAGATGTACTTATCATAGGTGCTGGTCTTGCAGGACTAAGCACTGCTCTCGCTTTGCCAAAATCGCTAAGTGTGACAGTACTAAGTAAATCCGCGATAGAAGTGTGCTCAAGCCATTATGCGCAAGGCGGAATTGCAGCCAGTCTAGACAAGAATGACCGTGTCGCTGACCATATTGCTGATACGTTAGTCGCGGGTGCAGGATTATGTGAGACTGACAATACCACTAATATCCTCAGCGCTGGACAGCAAGCCGTGCAATGGCTCTGCGAACAAGGCGTACCTTTTACCTTGATTCCCGAGCAAGAAAGACAGCCATATAATAATGCAAATCCTTTAGCGGCATTACAGACTAGCAATTTGCATCTGACCAAAGAAGGCGGTCATGGCTGTCGGCGAGTTGCACATGCCGATGATGCCACTGGTCGGCATATTATGGAAGCCTTGACTCTAAAAGCACAAGCTGCATCCAATATTACTATCTTGCCCTACCATGAAGCACTGAGCCTTTTAAAAAATAGCGCTAATCCAAATAAGCAATGCCAAGGTGCGCTTGTTTTTGATTATCTTAATCAACGTAAACTTACCTTTCATAGTCGCGCTGTCGTATTGGCGAGTGGCGGTTTAGGACAGTTATTTAAGCGTGCCAGTGCGCCGAATGTCTGTGTCGGCGATGGCGTGATGATGGCATGGCAAGCGGGTTGCCGCTTGGCTAATTTGGAATTTATTCAATTTCACCCAACTGGCTTAGCCTTAGATGACAGTAGCTTCTTGATATCTGAAGCACTGCGCGGTGAAGGTGGGCGGCTATATTGTCCACAAACGGGCAAGCGTTTTATGCTTGATGTTGATAAGCGTGCAGAACTGGCTCCAAGAGACATCGTCGCCCGTGCCATCGCTGAGCAAATTAATAACAATGGACTTGGCTACGTCAATCTTGATGTTAGTCACTTGCCAGCGGAATTTTTGCAAGAGCATTTCCCGCAGATTTATCAAACACTACTAGATCTCGGTATTGATATCACTACCGACCCCATTCCAGTTGCCCCTACCGCTCATTATAGCTGCGGCGGTGTAGTGACGTCTGCCAATGGTCTGACCGATGTGGCAGGGCTTTATGCTGCTGGTGAGGTTGCTTATACAGGTCTACATGGAGCAAACCGTTTAGCGAGTAATTCACTGTTGGAATGCGTGGTCGTTGGGCGCAATATCGCTGCTGACTTGCCGCGCTATTTAGCAGCAATAGAAACGTTAGAAACGACTTTACCTCATGCTAATTTAGACAAATTAATCCATGACATGTGGATAGCGCCAACGCTTAAAGATAGTCAGCGCATTACTTTGCCATCGTCTGTTGAATATGAAAGCAACTCTAATGGCAATCACAACGACAACGTTAATACGGATGCTGATATCACTGCAATAACCGCAGAACTAAAAGCTTTGATGACCTCTCATATGGGTATTACCCGTGATGCTAAACAATTAGAACAAGCACTTTTACAAATACAGCAATGGCAACAAAAGCTTAACTGTTGTGACTCTAATCAACTAGCTATCGACAATAAAGACAACGCTACTATTTTGAATGAGCTGCCCTACTTTCAATTAGCAAGACAATTACAATTAGCGACTTTGATTATTCAATCTGCTTATCAGCGTCATGAGAGCCGCGGTGGGCATTATCGAAAGGATTATCCTGACTTAACAAGCACACCTCGGACGAGTGTGATTGAGCCATTATCAAAGTTGAAAGAAGGTGGTATTGATTGGTTGATTCAGCCTATAATCGATGATACAGAGGCTGAATCGGTATATACAGTTGCTAACGTCTAACAGCAATTAAGCGTTGCCACTTCAGCCATAAAAAAACGGTGGGTTACCGTTCTCTATCGACCTCAAAGTGCTAAAAACATGGCTTCTGACTTACGGTTTGTGATGGTTCTAATGCTAGTCGTGAGTTCGGTTTGGGCTATGCTTGCCCTACCTAGCTTGCGTCAGCGCTTACCGAAAATCTATTTAATAGCACGCTCATGGTGGCTCATGTTAGCAGCGCTTTGCGCTTGTTATGTTATCGCTAAGATAACTGATAATAGTCAACACCTACACTCTCGCACATACCCCTATCAGTGGTTGCTGATCGCTTTTTTCTTGTTGATTGGTGTGCGTGGCTGCTACGAGATTAAACGATTATGGCACCTACCTAGCAAAGCTAGGCTTATTAGTAAGCTTCAAGCGCGTGGCTTGCAACCAAATACTCAGCCTTTTATAAAAAATCCTTCTGATTCTAAGCAAGCCTATACACATTTAAAATTCTTAGACTTGCTGTTTAGTTCTGTCTTTATCGCATTGATTATCAGCTTGATTGCCTTACAGCAATTAACGTGGCAACGCGAACAATATGGCATTTTGTTTTTTGTATTATTCGCCAGTCAATTTAATGATATTGCACAGTATCTATGCGGACGATTGCTTGGTCACAAAATCTTTAAGCGCGGTCTTGCTCCAACCATCAGCCCGAATAAAAGTATCGAAGGTGCTCTCTTTGGCAGTGTATTAGCAGCGATATTGGCCACACTATTAGGCATCTGGCTCACTTCTTTTAGCTGGTGGATTTGCTTATTGGCCGCCTATGGTTTAGCGGTAAGTGGTATCGCTGGAGATTTATTAGAATCCGCCTTTAAACGTCAGCACGGCGTAAAAGACACGGGTACTATGCTCGCTGGACATGGCGGCGTATTGGATAGAATAGATAGCTTGCTGATTGGTGTGCCATTATTTACCTTGTTTTATTGGCTGCTCGGCTAAGCTGTTATCAAGTGGTTTTATCCAATTTACTACGCAATATCCAGTTAAGCAAAGGCTTAGGTAAATGATTGATTGCCCGAGTAATACAGCGCATGGAGCGTGGAAATATGGCCAACTCAATATCTTTATCAATTGCCTGCATAATCTTCTCAACCGCCGTTTGTGTCTTTATTATAAATGGCTTATGGCTAGCATCATCATTATTCAAATCACGTAATGCTTGGGTGTCGATATATCCCGAGGCGATGCAGTTTACTTGAATATAATAAGGCGCAAGTGCTGCACGATAGGCGCTCGCAGTGGCAATCATCGCGCGTTTGCTTTTGGCATATAGACTGGCATAAGGATAATCCATAGTACCTGCTATAGAAGCAATACAAATTAGGCTTAGGCTGCTGTTTTCGTTGATATCCAACGCACAGCTTTGGTGCTTTAATTGCTCACTTGCCCATCTAAAAACCTGCTCAAACGCTTGCAGATTAATCGCTAGCATTTGATCGCTGTCCGCTTGACTCAGATGGTGAACACGCTCATTGGTATAACTACCCGCACTATAAATCACTCTTTGAAAACTGATATTTGACAAGCTCTCTAACAAACTTTGTGTTTGCGCGTTATCAGTCAAATCACAGCAATAAGTAATAATATTAGGATGCTGACTATTGAGACGGTCTATCTTTGCCGTGCTATGACCAACCACGCTCACTTGCCAGCCAAGCGCCTGATGATGCAGTGCCAATGCCAAACCAAGTCCACTGGTACCACCAACGACGATAATGTGTGGTTTATCTATTGAGGCGGGCTTTGTGGCATTCTTCATAGACTATGCTGCTGTATGTAGTCAGCTGTACGCTGATAGCCATACTGCCATTGCGCCTGCATTTGCCGCACAAAGCCATCATAGTCACTGTGAATGAGCTCAACGACCATTTGTTTGATATTGAAACGTTTTTGTACATGCTGTCTTGCCAACTGCTGAGCATTATCTGCAAAAGGTAACCAATGTAGTTGATTCACTCGAGGACTGGTTTTAACAGAATCAGCGCGTGTCAGCGTTTCTGTTGAATCAAAACCCTGCACCTGTGCCAAACGCTCGTTGGGGTCAAAACCAAAAACACGTTGAATGGCTGGTGCGGCAAGCCATGAATCATAACCCGCCTTGGTCTCTGCAAATACGCTATGACCCAATTGACACGCTAGCTCAATGGGCGTGAGATTAATCACCCCGCCTAAGCACCAACCAAGCGCTGCGATATGCGTCGGTGGTAGGTAATACATATCTGCCATAGAAGCACGAATCGCAGGGGCAAAATCCCATTTGGTCAGCGTTTTGACAGACTGATTGATACGTCCAGTAGCAAATGTATGAGCCGGTGAATTCAGTTTTTCTGCGATGAGATCTAATGCTGCCAATCGCGGCGGGGCAAATAATAATTCTTGTAGCCTAAAATCATTGTGAACAGAATTACTAGCAGTAGTCCCTTGATTAGCTGTTGGATACAGGCGGCTGGCGATAATGGCTATCTCTGGCGCGGTAGGATTAAACGAATTATTATTGCGCTTGAGAGAAAAACCAGACAACTCGTCAAGCCATTGTTCCTCATTATCGACTCGAAACATCGCTAGTTGCTGCAATTCATCCAAAATCCGCTCATAGTTATCTGCTTGTTGCTGTCTTTGTCCGTTAGCTTTTTGCTTTGTGAGTCGCCAGCGCTTGAAAGCTTGAGCCATATAACGTATTTTTAATCGCTTACTTGCTTCGTCTGGCGCGACATGTCTGATGGTAGTAATGACACGATACAACTCACGGCTGCACATGAGCTCCTGCAAATCCTTGGGATCGGGCGCTAAATTAACCAAATAAGCCGATAGACTACCACCGCAGGTGCCAACAATCATATCCGGCGTCAAATCATGAGCCACCAATGCTGCATAGCTACCTAAATAATAGCCAAAACGTGAACCGCCCCCTGAAAAAATCTGTACACGCTCATAGGGTTTGGCATGCGTATTATTCATGATTGGTTGAGGCGACTTTAATCGCTAGTGACACGGTAAAAATACCAAAGCGATCAATACGCATCGCTATTTTTTGAAAGCCAGCATTCTCAACCAACTGATCCATCTCTGCTTGTGAACGACAACGCATCACCCAACTGCTGCCACGATGATTGTTTAAGGTTTTACTGATAAATTCTTGTTCAGGATGCCAAGGCTGATTGGTATAAAGTAAATAACCACCAGATTTTAAACTATCGTAAATGCCCGCCAAAGCCGTCGTTGGTAGCATATTGTCAGAAAACAATTCAAAAACACCAGAGGCAATGGAGATATCGAATTTTGTTTCATCGACACTGCCAGTCTCTTTCTGCTCATTAACGTAACTGGCAGGGTCAAAGGCATCTTTTTGACAGGCAATCACGCGATCAGCAATTTCTAATTGCTGTGCTTTTGACTGTAAAGCTTGAATATTATGCTGCTCATAATCACGTAGCTCAGCATGCAAGTCTGTAAACTCTGTCAACAAATCAAACGCATAAAAACCATGGCCACTAGCAATATCTAGCAATCTTGGTTGGTATAACTTAGCGCTACTTTGGTTCTTATCTTCAAGATCTGCTAAAGCTTGACGTGCTAGCTCTAATATATGCTCACGGCGGATACGAATCCCTTGCCAACCAATATTGTTTAAGTAAAATTTATCGACTGCCTGACCAAATTTATTCTGACCACTCGGCTGATTGTAATAGACATGATCGAGCGAATGACCCGAATCAAAGCCATGCACAAGTCCAGTGGCAATGGCATCGCTGACATGACCAAATTTTCGCATGGCAAATCGGGTAATGGCAAAGCTTGGGTTAAAAGGTTTAATCGCTAAGCGATCAACCTTATCCTTACTGGCACTGTTTAGATGAGCGGCGCTTAAATCAGGCGTTTTAACGTCCGTACTGAATACCTGCTCAGTGAACTCAATACAATCAGCGAAGACATCTGCCTTATTGGTTTCATGAAAGATAGCATGATAACTGTCTGGATATAATTGCCAGCGTTTATCAGTCGTATTGATGGCGTCATAAAAATCACGTTCAGCCTGCTTATCGACCACATAATCCTTGCCTGCACACAATACAAACGTCGGTACGGTAATGGCACCAGCATCATCGAGCAAGCGTTGACCCGTCGCATGAGTATCAATGAGCAAGTCAGTCGAGATGCTATTGGAGATAAGCGGGTCGGCATTGTAGGCTTGCTGTGCGTCTTTATCATGAGTCAATACTTGTGCTTTGACGTAGCTACTCACGCGTGACATCAAACCGAGTCCGCGTGCCACCTTTAACGATGGTATGGCAAAGGGTAGATACAAACGAATCTTCAATGCAGGTGTACCCAAAATCATCCCGCGAATATTGGGCGCGTAATCATGTACCCATGCTGCCGCGAGTACCGCACCGATGCTACTGGCGATGAGTAAAGTATCGTCAATGGCAATGCCAGTTTGAGCAACGACCAATTGCACAAAGTCGTTTAAATCACGCTCTAGCTCAGTGACGCTCTCGGCATGATCTTTGATACCGCCTGAGCGCCCATTACCGCGTGCATCCCATGCAAATACTTGATAGCCCGCCGCTGCAAACTGCCGTCCTAACTCTTCCAATCGTCCTGAATGCTCATGACCACGATGTAACAGAATGACTTGGCGCTGTTTTGTGTGTTGCTGACTGGTTTGTTTTATAGCCTCTAAAGGCATCGTCAGCCAGTAACGATAATATATTGCCGTGCCATCATAAGCGTTATAACTGCTTTCACCATGAATAGTTTTGGGTGAGGGCTGCTTTGATGAAGTCTTTTGGGATGGGTATTTATGGTTACTATCGTTAAGCAGATTTATTTTATTTTCTGCATTATTAGAGGTCGCTGACATAATATTGGATTCCAAAAGAGAAGCATTAGTAGAAGAATGAGGTAAAGCGTTATGAGCGATGAAACCATCAATGACGCTAGGAGAAAATTCAACATGGTTGGAAATGTTTGAATGATGACAAGTATTTAAGGCACTCAGTGTTGATTTAGGCACTGGCGGTTTACGCATTACGTATAAATTCACCATATAACGCAAGCGATTGAGGCAAGTCTTTAAGAGCATTGCTTCTGTCAGTAGGCACAGTTGCCCTATTCTTATAGGTGATAGCGATAACGGTACTTTGACACCAACCAAGGTACCAAGCATACCCAGCAAAAAAGCACGGTCACTTTTGCCTAATGGCCCATGGTTGGCTCGAGTACCTAGAGCTGTATGACTGGCTATACCCAGTAGCTCGCTACCAATACTAAGACCAATCAAACCGACAATATGGCGCTGACTGTGAGATAGGTTTTCTGCGATATTTATCAGCCCAGCGGGCGTTTCTTGATTATCAATATGCGGCAACAGACTGGCCAATAATGCTGTATCGGCAATAATATCGCCCAATTCATTAAGCACTGCACCAAGTTTGGATGCCTGTCCGTGCTCGCGCGCCATCATGCCATCAATAGCATTGAGCGCCATACGCACAAACAATGATGACGGCATTAACAGCCATAGCGCTTGATTTTTGGCTGCGGGCTTAGCTATCACATAGGCCGTTCCCACACTCAACAATACTGCTGAAACCGTCACTTGGTTGGCGGTAACACCTTGCCCAGCTAGAGTATCGCTTATAGGACGCAATTGATCTTGGAATTGAGATTTGAGTTGATATAGCGACATAATACGTGCCAAAACCTTTGATGCCTTCAATGTAGCAACAAAAGTTTGTCAGGTAAAGAATAACCAGCCACTTAGAGGTCATTTACTACTCAAACAACCGTCATATTTTGCGATGAATATGATGTGCTGATAGCCGTATTTACGAGCTAATATGATACAATCCCCAACTTCTTAGAAATGCCCTCCCAAAAACGCCTTGTTTAAAAATGACGAGTTTGCCGACATGCAAAGCCTGATTACCCTTGTTTTGGTCTTAATGCCAATGTTTATTGGTTTTGCCATCCCCTCCAATCCAACCATGACCAAGCTTGCTGATAAAGGCTTGTCGTACTTGGTTTATGTCATCTTAACCCTCATCGGTATTGAGCTGTCACAAGTCGAAGGGCTGGGCAGTCAAATAGGTGAAATCGCACTTTATGTCACGATATTGTCTATATTGACAATTGGCACTGGCTTATTTGCTCTCATGCTGTTTGACCGCCTGCGCCCGTGGCATGCCAAAAAGCCCAGTGTCAAATCCAAAGAGCACCGTGTCAGTATTCGTGGCAGCTTGGCGCAAGTGATTTGTGTGGTGATTGGCATGGTAATTGGCTATCTCTTACCCGTGGATTATATGCCACCTGAAAACACCATGACCGCAATGCTGATGGTATTAATCTTACTGGTTGGCATTGGCTTAAAAGGCTCGGGAATTACCCTTAAAGAAGTACTACTCAATAAACGTGGCGTCGAGATGAGTATCATCTTTACACTAGCCGTTCTGGTTGGCGGACTTGTTTTCGCGCTGATGTTTACCGATGTATCATGGACGAAAGGCTTGGCACTGGCATCAGGGTTTGGTTGGTATTCACTGTCAGCGATTATCATGACCGATGCTTATGGCGCCGTTTGGGGCAGTGTGGGGCTATTTAACGACTTAATACGTGAGTTTTTTGCGCTATTATTTATTCCTGTTTTTATGCGTAAATATCCATCAGCAGCGGTAGGACTTGGCGGCGCGACCAGTTTAGACTTTACCCTGCCTATTATTCAACAATCTGGCGGGCTAAAAGTCGTGCCACTGGCGATTAGTTTTGGTTTTATTATTAATATTGTCTCGCCAGTGCTGATGGTGTTGTTTTCGGCGTTGGGGTAAGGATAACTTTTAACGGTTGATGAAAATCAGTCTTTGTTATTCAAACGGCTCACAGTGCTTAGCGTACTTACCATAACTCTCTCTATCACCTGCGTATTTTAGATTCGACAAATCCTTGACTTGTCTGCTTGCCTTAAAAACCACTCTTCTGTCTTTGGATTCAATCTGTTCAGGATCATCATAACTCAGATCTATATTGGTAGAAGGATACCGATCTAAGCAGTCATAAGTAGTAATACGGTCAGATTCGATATGATGCTCGGTTATAAGTCTGTTTTTAATAGTAAGTGCACGTTGGCGTGATAAGTTGTCATTATCCTTTGATAATGCAAGCTCATTCGATGACAAGTGCCCAAAGATAAAAATGTTAGCGTCTAAATATTCATTAAGCTTTTCTTCAATTTTTGCAAACTCTTTATCATAGCTATTAATTAATCGACTACTCAGCGGTGCAAAAAACCCATGTAATTCCATCTCAAGTGCCTCGCCTCCTTCAATTATTATTTCACAGCCTTTAGCATCGACCACTACGTTAGGTGGCGTTTCAGGGCACTCGTCTATATCATCAAGCACTCCATCGCCATCTGAATCTATCTCTGCTTGCATCGTCCTGATATTTTCATGTTGAGATATAACTTTAGACGGCGCAGTTACAGTGGTTTGGCAGCCAGCTAACGCTATAGATGTTACTAGCAGCAATAAAGTGCTACAATTTTTCATTCCCATCATTACCCCCTCTGAATACATTCAAAAACAATTTTTTTTATGTTGAGATGACAGCTATTTATCAATAAAAACTCTCTATGAACTACCCCCTACCTTAGAGGTAGGGGTTTCTTAGGTAACGCTCTTACTTGACACGATATTCTGTATCAGCGGTTAAGCGAATTAACTAAGCTAACCCTGTCGCACCGACAGTTTTTGATTGTTTAGCCAGTATCAATCCTTGATGTAAGATATTGATACTGGCATTGGTATCGCGATCATTTTGCTGCAAGCAACTTGGACAATTCCACATTCTAACCGACAGCGGTAATTCAGCTTTAGTCAGTAGATGGTTGCAGTTTGAGCAAGTCTTAGACGATGGAAACCATCGGTCTATTTTGACAAGCGTTTTGCCGTACCAGTCTGCTTTATAGGCAAGCATGGTGGTGAATGCTGACCATGAGCTATCACTGATTGCTTTTGCAAGTTTATGATTCTTAACCATACCCTTGACGTTCAAGTCCTCAATAGCAATAACATCGTGGTTTTTGATGAGATTGAATGAGAGTTTATGTAGAAAGTCTTTGCGAGTATTGGTTATTTTCTCATAGACCTTGGCGACTTTTATTTTTTGCTTTTGATAGTTGCGGCTCTCTGACAACTTGCGTTGATCCGCTTTGGCAACGGCTCTGCGTTTGGCTAAAATTTTCTGTTCACGCGCAAGCTTGTCTTGCAGCTTCGATAGAAACTTAGGATTAGCAACTTTCGTGCTGTCCGATAAGACGATAAAGTCTGTCAATCCTAAGTCAATGCCGATGTTAGAGTGGGTTTTTGGTAATTCATTAACGATGGTTTCAACCAGTAGGCTGACGTAATACTTACCTGATGGGGTATGGCTGATGGTGGCGCTCTTTATTAAGCCGTTTATTTCACTTGGGAACTTGGCGTTGATATGACCAACCTTAGGCAGCTTGACAGTGCTATCTGTGATCGCCACTGTACCCTTTTGGTTATTGGTGGTGTAACTGTCTTTAATGCCCTTTTTCTTGAACGTAGGGAAGCCTGTGCCGTTCTTAAAGAAGGCGTTATAAGCCGCTCTTAGGTTTTGCTGCACATTCGCCAATGCCAAGCTATCGACTTCTTTGAGCCATTCAAACTCTTTTTTATACTGAGCAGGGGTGTTGTTTAAGGTGGTCTTTGTGGTCTCATAGTGGTCTATTTTATCGCCAAGCATCCTATTCCAAATAAAGCGTGTGCAGCCGAATGATTTAGCAAAGAATATTTGCTGTTCTTCATTAGGGTACAGCCTGACTTTATGGGCTTTTAGGATCTGCTTTGGCATGAAATACTTATTGTTAGTTGGTGGCATAATTATTATACAACAGGTTGTAAGAGTAGTTACCAACAACGCATTCATCTCACCACCTTAGAGGTGGAAGAATTCTGCGCTAAGATGTTAAAATTCAACGCAGATGCCCTCTTTTAAATTGATAGGATAGTCACTATCAGGCTCAGTTAATAAACCATAAACCCGACGATTAAAAGCTCTACCCTCCTCAGTATCATTAGGTGCAATGGGCGCTCTAGCGTCACAATTTAAAGTCATCAATCGACTAGATTCTATACTATGCTTTAATAAAAGGTAGTTTTTGATTATCAGTGCTCTGTTTTTAGGTAGTGAGCTTAAGTCTTTATTAATTTCATCCTCTGAAATGTGCGCTTCAATTTTAAAAATAGCGCTATCATACTCTTTCATTCTTGCGGCTACTTTATCCAGTTCAACCTGATATTTAGATGTTAGTTCACTGCTACCTTTAGCAAAAAAGGCACGATACTCCATTTGTAAACCAGTTCCAATAGTGGTGAGAGGACAACCATACTCATCCATCACCACACCCTTAGGGGTGTTCGGGCAATTATCTATGATGTCAGGGACGCCATCACTGTCTGTATCTGCATGTGGCTCTATCATGACTTTAGGTGTGTTGTCTGCCTTTTTATTGATTATGGTGTTTTTGGGTACAGATTGGCAGGAAGCTAACATAAAACTAGCTATTACCACGCCTATCGTCATCCATGAATTATTTTTCATACGCCATCCTTAGTTCATATAAAACGTTCAGTTTAAACCCTAGACCCCACTTGCCTGCTTCGCAAACAGACGCATCAATGGTTTAATTTTGCTGACGCGATACATACCTTCATTACGAAGTTGTTGAATCGGACGCATCTGCGCAAGCGAGCCTGCAAACAGCCAATTAAGCGCCGAAAAGCTATGCATCATCAGACTATTATGCGGACGACGCAGACGCTCATAGCTCCGCAAGGTTTGGTTCGAACCCCACAGCTTGTTGCCACTGCGGGCATAGTCATGGGTGAGTTGCTCACTCAATGCTTTCACATCGAGCATACCCAAATTCAACCCCTGACCTGCCAGCGGATGCACACCATGCGCGGCGTCCCCAATTAATACTAGATTATCCGCGACGTAGCTTTTTGCTTGCTGCGCTGCTAACGGAAAGCTGGCGATGGATTCAATCTCGCGAATAGCGCCCAGCTCATAATTGCTAGCAGCAGCCAATTTATCAGCGATATAGCGCGGCGATTCTTCTAACAATGCCAATGCTTGGTTGCGTGGTAATGTCCATACAATCGACTGCCAATGTTGCGGGTTGGCTTTATCTTCATCAGTAATATCAGCAAGCGGCAACAATGCCAATGTACCGGTCGGCAGCATGGCTTGACGGGCGGTTGCTCGGTGCGGCTTGTCAGTTTGAATGGCGCAGCAAATCGCCGTTTGATTATAATCAAGCACATCCAGCTCAATTGCCGCCTGCTTACGCACAAACGAGCCGCGACCGTCAGCACCAACCAATAAACGCGCGTCAATCACACTGCCATTACCTAAGGTCACACGGTAACCTTGCGCGCTACCAAGCCAGTCCATATCGACAACCTTCTGCCCATCGATAACGGTTAAATATTGACTGACATCAGAGGCAGATAGACGCTGCCACAATGCGTATTCGATAACTGCGGGCTCAACCATACTACCGAGCATTTTTGGCTCAGGGTTTTGTTTGCTGTTATTGCCGTCATTACTGCTATTACTGTTATCGCCACTATCGCCGAACAGTAACTCGCCGCGACCGTTTAGCTGCCAAACCTGCATTTGCGAATAATCGGCTTTACGCTCTGATGCCGCTATCTTTTGCCAAGCGCCCACATCTTTAAGTAAGTTAATACTGGCAAGGCTTAATGCATAAACGCGCGCATCCCGCTTGCCAAGAACCTGCTGCCAATCTGCCTCGCTACGTTCAGGACGGGCATCGATGAGGGTCACTGGCATTTCAGCTTGCGCCAGTTTTAGCGCAAGGGTTGCACCGACGATACCGCCGCCGATAATAAGCGTATGGTTATTTTTCATAAAACATCCTTTGTCGCGTTATTCATGCTATCCGCTCATATTTATGTGGTTTAGCAGCAGCTGAAATTATAGATTTTATTTGCATAATAACTTACCAATATGTTGAACTAAGATTTTAAGCCCATCGCATAGTTGGCAATCAATGGCTTAATATTTGGCAGTTTATCAAAGGCAACCAAAGCCACGTTACGTGCCAGCTTCACTACTGGGTTTGGATGCGTAAAGCCATGTACGACGGCATCACAGAAGCGAATGACGCGTTTTTGATCGGTTTGACGGGCTTTTTCATAGCGCTTGAGCAAAGTCGGATTGCCGATGTCTTCGCCTTTGAGCACTTGCTGACTCATCATTTGCGCCAGTACATGGGCATCACGCATACAGAGGTTAAAACCTTGTCCAGCGACCGGATGTAAGGTGTGAGCCGCGTTACCCATGATGACGCAGCGACCGTCTACTTGTTTGTCTGCTAGTACCCGCGTCAGTGGATAAGCGCCGCGGCGACCAGCTTTTTTAAACGTGCCAGCGCGCTCGTCAAAGGCTTGCTGCAAGGTCGCCAAGAAATGCGCATCATCTTCTAGATATTGTGTCTCTTCCCCAGTTGGACAAACCCAAACTACTGAGCGTCTATAACCTTTTTGGTACTCATCATTGCCGTCGCCTTCTGGATCAGTCAATGGCAACACCGCAAGCGGCCCTGCCGGACTAAAGCGCTCAATGGCAATATGTTCATGCGGCTGATCGGTCTCTACCACACCAACAATAGCGGTTTGCTTATAATCATAAGTCGTAGTGCTGATACCTAATAGCTGACGTACGGTAGAGTCACGACCATCACAAGCAACCAAAACGCTGGCTTGCAATTGCTGCTCATGCTCTTCTTCACCGTAATAGCTAAAGCTTAGCGTCACGCCTTCGCTTTGTTGGCTAACTGCTATCACATTGGCATTATCAATCAAGGTAATCAGCGGCTCTTGCTGTGCAGCCAATAACAGCTTACGTCCGAGCCACGCATTTTCCATTACTTGCCCAAATGACTCGACCTGCTCCTCAGCTTTGTTTAATTGTGCGCGTCCAAAGCTGCCTTGCTCACTGATCTGTACCGCATCAATGCGACAAGCATGGCTTTGTAGCTCATCCCATAGCCCAATCTCTTGGTAAATCTGTACCGTACGCCGTGACAATGCGGTATTACGGCTGTCCAAATAATGGCTACGCTTAGCATCATCATTAGGGCTGATGGTTGGATAGCTGTTTTTTTCTAGCAAGGTACTGGCGATACCATGATGAGCAAGCAACAATGCAAAGGACAAACCGACATGCCCGCCGCCTGCGATAAGCACTTGCTGCTCAGTCATAGCCGCTTTATTAACATGGCTAGATTTAACATGATTGGATTTTAATGAATTTGCTTCAGTATTTTGCATGGTTATTATTCCTAATATGATCCTTTTAACACGCGTTTAGACGTGATGAATACGCACTCAAAAATGTTATTTTTTTAGAAAATTTATCGTTGTCTGACGCTTTTCAGCTTGGCTTTTATAGCTGTCTTATCTAAGCAATAGATTACCACAAATTACCGCGCATGCCGTGCTCTTGACAGTATCCTCAGCGAGTGTATAGGATTTCTGATTTTCACTTATTATCTAAAAACGGCTTGTATCTTAGAAAGCTCAAACCTACAAAACACTGGCTTTTAAAATGACTCAACATTAAAAACAGCAAAAACGCAGTCAGTAGTTGCAATCGCCATACAAAAACAGAGCGCTACCTCCCTTATATCGCTTGAATTTTAAAATCTATCTACCATAATGAAGGCAGGATAGTTACTTATTACCAGTCATTTTACGAATAACCATTTTTATCAGCCATTTACCGTCATTTTAATTTCTATCAGCTAAGCAACCGTCATAAGAGCAACAAACGTTACAAAAACTATTTAAAAGCAATGAAACACAATTAATTATTTTATCTCTGAAGCCCGTTAATCTATCGCCATTTATTAACTAAACCATAGAAAATTGGCCATAGCCGCGGGCAACCAAATACAAGGATAATCGCTTGACTGATTCCATGAGCCGCCGTATAAAGTTCGAATCGTTGACCCCAGCACAGCTCAAAACCGTGCTCGGCGAATATAATAACCACATGAAATATATCCAAGAACGCCTCGATATTAAAATCAGCCAACGCCAAGGCGACTTTTGCCTGAGCGGCGATATATTGGGTGTTGAGCGCGGCGAACGTATTATCTATAAGCTGGTCGATGAAGCGCAAAATACCAAAGATATCAGCGCAGAAGAGCTGCACTTAATCATCCAATCGAGTATCTCGCGCGATGAAGATATAGCAGCCGACGAAGAATTAGCTGATGAGGAAGATGCAGATAACTTGGATGCTGCCAGTGACTTTACGCCAGTTAGCCTGCGCACCCGTAATGGTAAAATCATTCCGCGCGGTGGTAATCAGCAGCGTTATGTGAGAGATATTTTATCGTCTGATGTGTCGTTTGGTATTGGACCTGCCGGTACTGGTAAGACCTACCTAGCAGTCGCTTGTGCGGTTGATATGCTAGAACGCAATGAGATTGAGCGTATCTTACTGGTACGCCCTGCGGTAGAAGCTGGTGAGAAATTAGGCTTTTTACCGGGTGATTTAACCCAAAAAATCGATCCGTATTTGCGCCCTTTATATGACGCGCTATATGAGATGCTTGGCTTTGATAAAGTGGGTAAAATGCTTGAAAAGCAAATCATCGAGGTCGCCCCGCTTGCTTATATGCGTGGTCGTACTTTGAATAACTCATTTGTCATTTTGGATGAAGCGCAAAATACCACGCCTGAACAGATGAAGATGTTTTTAACGCGCTTAGGCTTTGGTTCACGTGCGGTTATTACCGGTGACATTACGCAGGTCGATTTACCGCGCGGTAGTAAATCTGGTTTAGCGCAAGCGATGGAAATCTTAAGCGGGATTGAAGAGATTCATATCACCAAGTTTGATTCAAAAGACGTCGTGCGCCATCAATTGGTACAAAAAATTGTTGAAGCTTACGATGTCTTTGATGAAGAGCAACTCGCCTTGCAAGAAAAACGTAAATTTGAGCGCATGAAAGAGCAAGAGCGCAAACAAGCAATAAACGATGCAGCCGCTAAGCTATAAGTTATCTTAATATAGTTATATGAGAAAACTTAAGAAAATATGGCAAGAAAACCGGATTTGATATCCGGTTTTTTACCGTTAGATATTTATTGTTGAATATTTTAAATTGATAAAAAAAGGATAATGGCATGAGCCAAGCCGAACCAAATGATACTGACAATAATGTTGATGATAATTTTAGTAGTAGTTTTAATGACAGTTTGAATAACACGTTTGATAATGATGACAGCTTAGCTGTACTTGATATCAGCGCCGCCGATAGTATTGATGACGATATACTTGAGAGCTTTTATAATCGCGAAAACTTATTGAAGGTCATGATGGCGACATTGGATAATATAGATGAGCGTATTAAAAATGGTCTGACGCTGCCTTATTATGCCGATATTGACACTGAAGTATGGCAAGAAAAATCGAAAGCGCTGGATATCTATATTACGGATGCAGTGGAAGGGCAAGAGCTTAATTTAGAGGCGCGCGGCAAAGATTATGCCACCAATATCCTATCCTACCCAAGCGACTTGCCAGCGGCAATCATTGGCTTGATGCCAACGCTACCGCTAGGTGAGCTGGTTATTTGCCATGGCGTGTTGGTTCGTGAAGCTGCTGAGCAAAACAAGACTGTCAATCAGCACATCAGCCATTTATTAATACATGGTCTGCTGCATTTGCTTGGCTTTGACCATGAGCTCGGACAAGCCGAGCAAGATGAGATGGAAAGCTTTGAGATTGATATTTTGGCAGGATTAGCGCTGCCAAATCCTTATCTCTAGCTTGTCTTTAGTCCTTTTTTAACTCTTTTTTAACATGGTTTTTTGTGCTTGATCCATCTGGTTAATCATCTGATCTAAGCCTTTGACATGTACGCTGCGCTGCGGGAATGGAATGTCAATTTCATTGTCATCAAGGGCGTTTTTGAATTGTTCTAATAAATCGCATTGCATCGACCACCAATCATCGTTAGTGGTCCAGACATTCAAGGTCAAATCGACTGAATTGTCGCCCAAGTTGGTCACGCGTACCACCGGTGCAGGATCGGTAAACGCCATTGGATTATTTTTTGCCAAATTTAGCATGATATCTTTGGCGGTTTTGATATCGGCATCATAACCAATACCAACCGTAATATCGACGCGGCGGTTGGGCAACGCCGTATAGTTAATCACCGCTGAGGTAGTAATATCACCATTTGGAATGATGATGTCGTGATTATTAATGGTCGTTAAATGCGTATTGACCAAGGTAATTTCGGTCACAGTACCGGTGTAACTGCTAATCTGTACATAGTCGCCGCGGACAAACGGGCGAAAAGTCACAATCATGATACCAGCGGCAAAATTCGATAGCTGATCTTTCAGTGACAAACCAATCGCCACCGCTGCACCGCCCAAGATAGCGACGACTGACGTGGTCTGAACGCCAACTTTACTCAGCGCTGCCAAAATCACGACAACCAATAATAAACCATATAATAATCGGCTTAAAAAGTTAGCCGCTGTCGCCTCTAAACGGCTACGTAACATAATGCGATTGCTAATGGTTACGACTTTTTTTGCCAACCAACGCCCAACAATAAATATCAATAACGCAAAAGCAATTTTAAGCGCAATGCTCAAAGCACTCTCTGTTAAGCTTGCTATATCAAGGGTAAAACCTAAAAATTCCATACTGACTCTTTACTCTATTACTGATTTTTAAAAATGTATTTTTATAAATACTTTGTCATAAACATGATATTTATGATTATTTAACTATTAATTAGCGTTGCACTTGGTTTGTTAATCTAAGCGCTAAATTGAAGTTAAAGCTAAATTAAAGCCCGATAAAATATTTCTAGCTCTCAATGAGCTTAATAAGTGATGTCTACTTTATCACTATAGCGATAAGTACGTATCAGACGCAACTCGACGATATCATTCATGTCTTCGGTAAATTTACCAAAGGGCGCCGCTTGTCTAACCGACTGTTTGGCTGCTTCATCTAATATCGTCGAATTTGAACTCTCAAGCAAACGAATGGCTTTAATATTACCATCATTACCGATGACGACCATTAAGCGTACTTCACCCGTGATACCTTGAGCGCGCGCTTGGGCAGGATATTGCAAGTTACCGACGCGCTCGACGTGCTCACGAAAGGTATTGATATAGTCCGCTGCCGCACCGCGCGTTGTCGAATTGCTATCGACGGTCACGACTTTTGATTTGGTCGCATACAGCTGTTGCCGCTGAGACAGCTGCGCCTCTAAAGTAGCAATTTGCTTACGCAGACGCTCTTCTTGCGCCTTCATATCATCTTGTTCTTGCTTGCTATCGTTATCAGACTCGACGCTTGCTTCACGCCAACTTAGCGTCGTCCGCAGATAGCTTTCTTGATAGCGCTGCTGACGGACTTGGCGCTGCAAGCTAATCACATCTTGCGTCTCGCTCATTTGTTCGGCAGATAATGGACTGCTCTGGTCGGTCTCTTGGCGCAATTGCTCCTGCACCGTGCCACCGCCTTCTTGTGAGGCATTGGCAATAAATTGTGCATCTTCATTTGGTTGCATATTGTCGGTCAGCGCTTTCGCAACATCTTGCATCATGCCAGCAGGGTCTTGCCCCATCGAGAAGCTAATCCCAAAAATAACCAGCGCGTGGACACTGACGGCAATCACAATCGCCATCGGCAAGCCGATATCACGCTTAGGTGCTTGCGCTGAAAAATGGTAGCTTTGCGAGTCTTTAATGGAGGCCACAGTTGTTCTCAACTAATGAATATAAGGGCTATCGGCAAGAAGCATGATAATATAAGCGTCTGTCGACCAATGCCGGCGCTATCATAACATGACAAAGAATTGTGTCGCTAGCACAACCGTATACTGCAGCTCTTAACTTGCTACTTGCTTATCTATCAGCTGATATTTATGTTAACGGTTTTATATTAACTACTGCATATTAAGTGCGACGTACTTTCTAACTACCTCGTATCAGCTAGAGTAAATAGTAAGCCTGCTCAATCAGACAAAACCTAGACGTTCATTTTGCACGCTACCTTTTTCATATATACTGTTTTATAAGTGAGCTATTAGCAAATACGAATTTTACGCCTGCATAATATGAAATATAAACACAGGTGCAGTTTCACGCTTACGTGACGACCCCCATCATTATAAGGATAATAAGTTTGAGTAACTTTGATAATATGGACAATATGAATGATTCAGACAGTTTTGATGAATTCTTTGAAAATATTGGCTACCGTTTTGACGAGTCATTTAGTGATGGCTGGGAGCGTCTTACCCAAGCGATTAAAAACATTTATAACAAAACCACCGATAAGCTTGAGGATGAGATATCCTTGCCGGTTGCCCAAACCTACGTCAACGATGCCCTACAAAAGTTTGTCACAGACAATGTCAAAGCCATTTTAGAGCTGCGCGTTGAGATACATGATGACTGGTTTCGCCTGTATTGTACCGTCGATGCTGGCGGTATCTATGCGGAGGTGGCGAGTAATTTTAGCTTGGTTCATGTACAACTTGATCGCAACGTTCAGCGCCTTGTGTTTGGTCAGCAGACTTATACCGACGTCCTTAATCTACGCTGCGAATCCTTTATCAAGCGCCAAGGTATCAAGCTTTTTATCTGGTTTTATCATAGCGTACTGAAAAAAGACCCGTTAGGCTTCATTTTGTCTTATATCAATATTGCCCGTGCCAAAGAGGAAGTCATCTATCTTGATATCAATCGCTGGCTGAAAAAGAATAAGAAAATCATCAGCACCTTACATAAGGTACAGGTCAATTACGGCGAGCTTGAAGAAGAGCAACTGGTGCTTAAAACGCAAATCAATTATCGTGACCTACTAGCCAGTAGTGCTAACGAAGATATCATTAGTGATAAAGATGAGCCGCAGCTGATGCAAGGTCCTATCAATCCGATTGCGGATGCTACGGAGCCAAGTCAGGTCTAAAATCAATTTTAAACTTATATAACCAGTCCCAAATAAAATAAGTACGAATATTCTAACGTGCTATTGGTATAAATTTTTCTTGCTTGCTGTGCCTACGCAGACAGAGGCTGCGCAAAATCTATACCAGTAGCACTATATTCATTTTATAAAATATTGACTATATTGAAATACAAGCTAACTAAATGCCATCCATAAAAAAGCGCTAACCCTTAAAGATTATTGTCTTTAAAGGTCAGCGCTTTTTTAATGAAGCCCGTCTATAGTAGATTCAGGACAATCACAAGACTACCAGTAGTTTTCTACTGCGATATTGCCTTCGCCGCGGCGATTCATCACCAGTCCTAAGCGCTTTAACGTCTCTTTGGTATCTTCTACCATATCTGGGTTGCCACAGAGCATAACGTGGGTGCTATCGACATCTAAAGCAATACCGGCGCGCTCTTGTAGCGTTCCATCTAATAAGAGTTTTGGCAGACGTTCTGTCAAAGCCCCTTCGACAGCTTCACGAGTCACGATAGGTATAAAAATCAACTTGGCTGGATTATCAACCAAGGAGCCAAAGTCTTCTTGTAAGCTTTCAATCTTGTCGATATAAGCCAATTCTTCTGTTGAGCGCGCACTATAAGCAAGTACGATATGCTCGTAATCTTCCCATGTTTTTAAATCTTGCAGCATCGATAAAAAAGGTGCTAAGCCTGTACCCGTCGCCAGCAGCCATAAGTCTTTTGGTAGTGGTTTTTGATAACGCGCCAAGGTTAAAAAGCCAAATGGCATGGTGTTTAATAACAGCTCATCGCCTACCTCTAGGTGTTGCAGCTGCGAAGTAAAAGCGCCATCAGGGATGACAATAGAGAAGAATTCTAATATCTCATCAAAGGGTGACGATACAATCGAATAGGCGCGGAAGATATCCTCATTCAGTGTTTCGTTCAGCTCTTCATCGTCATCATCAGTATCAGCTACTGCACTCAACTGCTTATAGTATTTTAATTGACTGGGATTAACGCCCAAACGCACAAATTGCCCAGCGGTAAATTTAAAACTATCAGGACGACTGACGGTAAAGCTAAATAGGTTGGGCGTCCACGTGGTTTTACTGAGCACCGTTACTTTTTGAATATTGTCACTCATAATAATGACTTACCTTCTTTTTTTATTAATAATTATGGCTACTCTAGTGTAGATGGCTATTTTTATGAATTTTTAAAGGGGTCAAACTAAAAGATGCGCCAAGCTTATCATAAAGCTGGCGCACCTTGGTTTTCTAACCGTAACAGCAGATAAGCAGCGCCATAAGAATGCGGCGTCTTACCTGACATTAATACTGATACTTAACTCATATCTATGATGCCATTACCATATACGAGCCAAACTTGCCCATTCAATCATACTGTTCGGTAGCACACCGAAGAACACAATGATAGCGGTGACGGCGATGACCATAATACCACCGGTACGCAGACCCCACTGCTTCGAGACGTCAAATTCAATAAATTGTTTTGGACGTTTAAATAGCGTGAGCATAACGCGTAAGTAATAAAATAGACCGATGGCACTACCCAAGATAATCATCGCAGCCAAGAACCAGTTGGTACCTTGTACGGCGGCAAGAATCGCAAATAGCTTGGTAATAAAGCCTGCGGTCAATGGAATACCTGCTAATGACAACATCATAATCGTCATAACAGCGGTCAATACTGGACGGCGCCAGAATAGCCCTTGGTAATGGGTCAGCTCATCGGCTTCACCAGCCAAGCGATAAGGGCTCGACATCAAGGTTACGACACCAAAGGCACCAATAGAGGTAAAGGCATAAATCGCCATATACATGCTTGAGATACTATCAGCGGCAGAACCAATGCTAACAATCACGATAAGCACATAACCCATATGGGCAATAGACGAATAACCAAGTAGACGTTTAAGGCTAGTCTGACGGACAGCTAGTAAGTTACCCACCAAGATCGACAAGGTTGCCATGACCATAAGCAGCATCTGTACCGATGGCAGTGCCAATAACGACGTATCAATTAAGAAACGAACTGCCAACGCCATCATTGCCACTTTTGATACCGAAGCTAAATAAGTAGCGATAGGTGCTGGTGCGCCCTCATAAACATCTGGCGTCCACATATGAAACGGTGCTGCCGACAATTTAAAGGCAATACCAAACATCATCATTGCAGCCCCTAAAATCAACAGCGGCGACTCAAAGAGATCAACCAACGTCATACTGATAGGTTTAAAGGCAAGCGAACCTACTTCTGCATAAATAAACGCCATACCCATTAGTAGTGTTGCTGATGCCGTCGCTGATAACACTAAGTACTTCAGCCCCGACTCAAGCGAGCGTTTACGCATATAAGTATATGCCAGCATGCCGTATAGCGGTATCGATAGCATCTCAAGGCTCATAAAGAATGAGGCTAAATGCTGAGCACTGACCATGAGCAAAGCGCCAACGGTTGATAGCAGCATCAATAAATATAGCTCTTCTTTATGATCTTTTAAATCAGCTAAATAGGCATAAGACAGCGTAAAGCAGGCTAATGCACAGATAAAGATAACCACCATATTAAACTGGGCAAAGTTATCAATAACAAATAACTGCTCCGCCGTTGGTACTAAAGGCCCACTATCGATAATGCCTGCCATTTGTCCAAGCAAGGTAAACAAACCGACATTCAGACCGACGACCGAGATAGTACCGGTCATCATATGTGAGCGTTTAATAGTGATGGCAACCATCACCACCAATACCGTAATGACTACCGCAATGATTGGTGCATAAGGCAGCAGCCCCATCAAATCATTCATCGTAAAATCGTTCATGACTTAACGTGCCTCCATTGCATCAAGCAGCTGCGAGGCATCTACTTGTGTTACTTGACTGTATATATAGGCGTTATTAATCCACTGCATCGCGTGACTTGAGGTATCAAGGAACGGTTGTGGATACAGTCCGAGCCAGACCAAGCCTGCCGCTAGCATCAATAATAAAGACAGCTCGCGCTTGCCCAAATCTTTTAACGGACGCGTCGGCAAACCGTGTAACTTGGTTTCTTGTAACGCCACTTCTTTAATATTGTTGGTACCGAATAGCGCTTTATGAATTAAGATAAGCGAGTATAAACCTGCCAATACCAAGCTGAATGTCGCCAAGACCACAAACACCGGATAATCAGCAAACGCACCAAATAAAATCATAAACTCACCGATGAAGTTACCTGTGCCTGGAATACCCAATAAAGCGGCACAGAAGAACATCAGTATCGGCGCATAATAACGGAACTGACCCCACATACCGCCCATCAAGGTCAAATCACGTGTATGTAGACGCTCATATAGCTGCCCTGCCATGATAAACAGTGCCGCTGAGCTTAAACCGTGCGCGAGCATCTGAATCATCAGACCTTGTAAGCTGAGTAAAGTTCCTGCATAAATTGCCAATACCACAAAGCCCATGTGCGAGATACTGGTATAAGCAAGCAAGCGCTTCATATCGGTTTGCATAAAGGCCAGCCACGCGCCATAGAAGATACCAATGGTACCCAAGGTCATGGCAATCGGGGCAAAATCTTGTGACGCTGCTGGAAATAATGGTAAGACGAAACGAATCAAACCATAAGCGGCAGTTTTAATCAAAACCCCGGCCAAATCCACCGAACCTGCGGTTGGTGCTTGCGCATGCGCGTCAGGCAACCAGCCGTGGAATGGAATAATCGGCAACTTCACGGCAAAGCCAATAAAGAAGCACAGCATAATCGGATATTCCCAGCCGCCAAGTGACGTACCGAGCAAGTCATTATAATTAAAGCTCACCACCCCTTTTTGGGCGTAGCTGATAATGACCAATATCAAAATACCGACCAGCATGATAAGACCAGATGCTTGGGTATAAATAAAGAACTTAGTTGCGGCATATTCTTTGGTTTTACCAACGACGTCATGACCCCAAATGGCAATCAAGAAGTAGATTGGAACCAGCATCATCTCCCAAAAGAAGAAGAATAAGAACATATCAATGGCTAAGAAAACACCAATAACGCCGCCCAAGCTCCAGAGCAAGTTTAGATGGAAGAAACCAACACGGCGTTGAATCTCATTCCACGAACAGGCAACGGCAGCAATACCAAGCAGACCTGTCAAGCCAACCATCAATAGCGATAAGCCATCTAACGCTAAGTGAAAGCTGATACCAAAACTGGGTATCCACGGCACACTGAATTCAGCGACCCATGGCACATTTGCATCTGGCGCAATCACTTGCTGACTCATACCGCTATAATCACCGTACTGCCACAGCACTAGTGACAAGGCAAAGGTCAACGTCATACCGATTAAAGCAATCCAGCGCGGTAGACGTTTATTAAAGCGTTCGACCAACCAACATAGCAACCCTGCAATAAAAGGAATTGCGATTAATGCTGGTAGCATCCACGTTTGTTGTAACTCAATCATCTTATACCACCGTCATCATTACCAGCACCAACAGCACAGCCACACCCAAGCCAAAGCTTGCTGCGTAACCTCGAAGTGACCCTGTTTGCGTCGCAGACAATACCTTGTTACCAGCAGATGCCAGCTTAGGTAATAACAGCCACGTTTTATCGATAGGGTCGGCTTTAAATAAGCGGCCGATGAACAAAAAGGGTTTAACAAAAACTATATCGTATAGCGCATCAAAGCCCATACCGTGATAGCACCAATGATATAACGCTGCGCCTATAGAGGTGCGCTTAAAGCGGGTCAACATGCGACCTTTATCGACGACATATAAGAATGCTGCGAGAATCAAACCAGCAAGCATGGCGCCCATGGCGATATATTCCGCCGTATGTTTGTCATGTGCTTGACCAGCCACTTCTAATAAATGCCCAACACTCTCTGGCAATACGCCTTGTAATGGTGGCGTAATCCACGCACCAACGGCGGTTGATAATACCAGCAATACTGTCAGCGGTAGCCAATATGACACACCAGATAGCTTGTGCGCAGGGGTTTTTTCTTCACCAAAGAAGATAATCCAAATCATACGGAAGGTATAAAGTGCGGTTAAGAACGCACCGAATACGCCCATATAGAATAAGACTTGGTGACCGGTTGCGTAGCTTTCCCACAAAATCGCTTCTTTAGAGTAGAAACCAACGGTAACCCAAGGTATCGCCGCAAGCGCTCCGCCACCGACGATATAGCACCAAAATACTAACGGTATCTTTTTGCGCAAACCGCCCATCTTAAAGATATTTTGCTCATGATGAACCGCAAGAATCACCGCACCTGATGATAAGAATAGCAATGCTTTAAAGAAAGCATGCGTCATCAAGTGGAAGATAGCCCCTTGCCATGCGCCAACGCCCAATGCTAAGAACATATAGCCGATTTGGCTCATGGTCGAATAAGCAAGGATACGTTTAATATCGGTTTGTACCAGCGCACAAAATCCAGCAACGACGAGCGTCAATGCACCCACTGCCCCAACCCAGTACAACAAGACGCCCGGTGTGAGGAGAAATAATGGATGTAGACGCGCAATCAGATAAACACCCGCAGTAACCATCGTCGCCGCGTGAATCAAAGCCGATACAGGCGTTGGACCTGCCATCGCATCAGCAAGCCACGTATGTAGTGGTAACTGTGCAGATTTACCCATCGCTCCACCAACGAGCATCATGGTGGTCAAAATCATCGTTGGATTATTAATATCAAAGATTTCCGGCGCACGGGTAATAATCTCTTGAATATTAAGCGTGCCAAATTCGCGGAACAATAAAAACAGACCAAAGGCTAAAAACACATCACCAACGCGGGTGACGGTAAAGGCTTTAATCGCTGCCCGACCATTAGCGCGGTCTTGATAATAAAAACCAATCAGCAAGTAAGAACAGATACCGACGCCTTCCCAGCCAAGATAGAGCAAGAACAAGTTATCCGCTAATACCAGCAATAACATGCTGGCGACGAATAAGTTCATATAGCTAAAGAAGCGCGCAAAGCCTGTTTCACCTTTCATATACCATGCGGCAAACAGATGAATCAAAAAGCCGATACCGGTAATAACACCCGTCATCGTTAATGCTAAGCCATCAAAGCTTAGACCAAAACTTGGCGCAAAATCGCCGACTTGGAACCAAGTCCATAATGGAATCTCGATGACCGTACCGGCAGGGTTGCTTGTTAAAAAGGTATAGCTGACAATCAGCGTGCAAAGTGCTGATAGCAGCATGCTACCGACACCGACAATCGCTGCTACCTGCTCGCTTAACTTGTCGCGCATAAAGGCTAAAATCAAAAAGCCAACGAGCGGGAATATAAAGGTTAATGGTAATAAACTCATGACATCATCCTTTCATCTCATTGGCGCTATCGACATCAAGATGCCCACGCTGATGATAAAACCGCAATAATATTGCCAAACCAATGGCCGCCTCTGCCGCTGCTAAAGTCAGAATAAAGATAAACATAATCTGTCCATCTGGATCAACCCAGCGGCTACCTGCGACCACAAATGCCAAAGCCGTCGCATTCATCATGATCTCAAGGCTCATCAGCATAAATAAGAAATTACGCCTTACCATGACACCGCACAGACCTATCGCAAATAAAATACCGGCCAAAATCAATCCATGGCTCATGGGTATCATACCCAGTACATTCTGCGCCTCAGCAACCGGCTGCACTAAGCCTGCTACCTCGTGGGCAAACGGCACATTCGCAACCTCCTGTGCCACGCTCGCTGCTAGTACCATCAGTCCGACTCCTTGCGCGTGACTTTATTCACACCTACCTGCGTACCTGCTTTCATGCCGACTTTCTTGCCAACATAGTCATGCGGGTCAACATCTTTATATTCGTATGGTTCAGCCCCGTTTACCGTATCAGTATCTATGGGCATGCCGTTATCATCGTAATGTTTGATACTGGCGACATTTGGATTGGTTGCTTGGCTAGCACCTCGGCTATCGTTACCTTGGGTTGCATTACCAACAATCTCATCATCGATAGACTCTTTACCCAAATGATAAGCGGCAACCAAAGCGGCTAATAAGAGCAATGCCGCCACTTCTATCAGCATAATATATTTGGTAAACAGCGCCGTACCTACTGCTTTGGCTGAAATCGTCGTACCGCCAATCATCGCCGCTTCATTATGGTTAAGACCAATCATCGCATACAGCACAACCGCGATAATAATCGTTAGCCCCGTCGGTACCGCCCAAGTTTTGGCATCAAGCCAGCGCTCTTCGCGCTCATCATTACTCATGCCGAGATTTAGCATCATAATAACGAAAACGAACAACACCATAATGGCACCGGCATAAACGACCACTTCAAGCGCACCAGCAAAAGGTGCACCTAATACAAAGAAAATACCTGAGATGGCCAATAACGACACAATCATCGATAAAATAGCATGCACTGGATTGGCGAGGGTCACCACGCGCAAGCTGGCAAATATTGCCACCGCTGCCAGCGCATAAAACCCTGCCAATTCAGGACTATTTAAAATATTCATCATGGTAGCAAGCTCCTTAGATCAATCGGTGCAGCTTCATTTTGTGCCGCGCCTTTTGGTTTATCTGCTACCGCCATACCCGTCACGCGATAATAGTTATAATCGGGATATTTACCCGGTCCTGAAATCAGCAAATGCTCTTTTTCATAAACCAAGTCTTGACGGACATATTCGCCCATCTCAAAGTCTGGGGTCATCTGAATCGCGGTCGTCGGACACGCCTCTTCACACAATCCACAAAAGATACAGCGTGAAAAGTTGATGCGGAAAAACTCTGGATACCAGCGTCCATCTTCACGTTCTGCTTTTTGCAGTGAGATACAGCCGACCGGACATGCCACAGCACATAGGTTACAAGCGACGCAGCGCTCATCACCATCAGGGTCACGAGACAAAATGATACGTCCGCGAAAGCGCGGCGGTACAGGTACCGGCACTTCTGGATAAAGAATGGTGTCGCGTGGCCTGATTGCATGACTATTGACCATCCACATACTTCGGACAATGGTAAACATACCAATGACGGTCTTTTTTATAGTAGTAAACATGGGATTATTATCCTTATCAGCTTTACCCTAGTTCATCAGTGATGGCTAGTAATGGCTACTAGTAATGACTATAACGTTGGGGAAAAAATCAAAATGACTGCAGCAGTAACCAACAGATTAATCAAGGTTACCGGCAGGCAGACTTTCCAGCCAAAGTTCATCACCTGATCATAGCGCGGACGCATGAGTGAGCCTCGAGCCAAAATAAACATGGTCATAAAGAATAGTGTCTTAATCATGAACCAAAAAGCTGGTGGAATAAACGGAATATCTAAATTAAACGGCGCAAGCCAACCACCGAAGAACAAACAAGTCATCAACGCAGAAATCAGTACGACGTTGACATATTCACCGATAAAGAACATACCGAACTTCATGCCAGAATATTCGACATGATAACCTTCGGCCAATTCTTGCTCGGCTTCCGGCTGATCAAATGGATGTCTATGGGTAACAGCAACACCAGCAACCACAAAGGTTAAAAAGCCAAAGAATTGCGGAATGATATACCAGCCGTCAATTTGCGATTCAACGATTTCACGTAGGTTAAATGAGCCAGTCAGTGCAACCACACCCATCAATGATAAGCCCAAAAAGACTTCATAACTGATGGTTTGCGCCGCAGAACGTAAGCCGCCAAGTAAAGAGAACTTATTGGCCGATGCCCAACCACCGAACATCACCGCATAGACAGCAATACCTGCCATAGCAAAGAAGAACAAAATACCGATATCCCAATCAGCAACGCCAAGGGATGGCGAGATAGGGATAATGGCGAAAGAGGCCAAAGCAGTAAACATGGCAACCGCTGGCGCCAAGGTAAACATAAACTTATCGGTAAAGTTTGGCGTCCAATCTTCTTTAAAGAAGATTTTGAGCATATCAGCAACCAGCTGCAACGAGCCAAACGGACCAACACGGTTCGGACCGTAACGGTCTTGCCAGAGTGCAAGCATGCGGCGCTCATAAATAATCATCATTGCCGCCACAATGACGACCACCAAAAAGATGACCAGCGATTGCACGACCATAAAGAGTATCGACCAGGTATCAAAGGTCATCATACCAGCCAAAAAGCTTGGCACATCAGGGATAATACGGGTAACTTGCATATTACACCTCCTGTGTGGTGGTCGGCGCGCTGCTTACTGGCGTTGCGCGGTTATTGGTATTGGCGGTTAAAGTACTATCAGTCGCCATGCTGCCCATCATCGTCACCGGCGCATCAACTTTACGTACCGATGCTGGCATTGACGGATGGATGATATCCACCTGCCCAACTGGATAGCCGATACAACCTTCTGCTAAGTAACCAACGAGCTCAACGGGTAAGGTGATTTGCTGTTTATCAATCTCAATCGCCAGATAATCACCCGCTGCAAGACCCCAGTCTTTGGCATCATCAATACCGACGCGCCATGTGGCTAGCGGTAATTGCTCAGCAACGACGGGGCTACGTGATGCCATCATAGAGCTGGCATAAAGGTTATAAATAGGTACCAGTTTTGCTTGTCCTTGCTGCATATCCGTGGTCGTCACCGAAGTAACTTCTGGGGCAACATATTGACGCGTGGCTAAGCGCTCTAATTGATCAAACAGACGGACGCCTGGATCACCATTTTTGAGGCTACCACCGACTTTATCTTGGTATTTATTCCATGCTTGCGGTGAGTTCCAACCTGCCGCATTGGCAAAAGGAATCATCGAGCTTGGCGTTTGCTTACCGCTATAGCCTTCCATTGAGAAGGTTAAACCGGTATCCAAATCTTTTGGCTGCATCGGCTCATGCACAGATACCGGTGCACGCATAGAAGTACGGCCTGAGTAGCGGCGCGGCTGACGGGCAATTTTTAGACCGGTCATACGGTAATCGGCATCCGGAGCAGCGCCCTTAATACCAGCAAGTTTAGGATGGGTGGCAACCAATGCATTGATGACATCATCAAGCTGTGTCCAGTCGACATCGCGACCTTCTAAGCTGCTATGAACCGCATGTAACCAGCGCCAGCCTTCTTTGATACTGCTCATCGGATGATAATATTCGTTATCATAAACTTGAAAGAAGCGCTGCGCGCGACCTTCAGCAGAGATAAGCGTACCATCCGCTTCCGCAAAACTAGCAGCTGGTAAGACGATATCGACGTCTTTATGCCAATCAAGGAGCTGATGGTCAAGGGCGATGACGGTTTTGTCAGTCAATAGCTGGCTTAATTTGTGCGCATCAATGGCATCGGTTAACTGATTTTCAGCAACGATGACCACATCGAAATCAGTCGCTAATAACTCTTCGACTGATTGACCGCCAAGCATACAAACACCAATGCTATTGGCATCAGGAACCGCTAAATAAATACCAGCTTGCGCATGGTATTGTTTATTAACTTCTTTTAGCTCAAGCTTGGTTGCCGGTTTACGCTCGACGTCGTCTTGCGCTTCTGTGTCAACGCCGGTTTCAGGTTTGTTCGGCTTAGCAGATAAGTCTTTGTCTTCACTCTGTTGAGGGGTTGTTGCTTGTGCTTCAGCGGCTGCAACCTGCTCATCACGAAGCTGTTTATCACGAACTAGAGCATTATGCGCCTCAACCTGATGCTGCTCAGTCGCTTTAATCGCTGCCCGCTTTTGGCTCAATGCTTGGGTAATTTGTGCTGCTGCTTCTATCAAAGCAGTCGATGATAAGCTAGTACCCGAAACCACCAACGGCTTATCGGCTTGAATCAAGTCATAAGCAATTTGCTGTGCCAACGCTTGCATAGCATCACCATTAACATCGTCATCTGACGTTGGTTCTGCGATTTCTGCTAAATCATCAGCAAAATCAGCAATCGCATCAGCGACTTTAAAGCCAAGCTTAGTAATATCTTCAGGTGTCGCAACGACGCTGACTTTACTGATATCTTCTAGCTTAGTTTGGATAACATCGATGACGTATACCGGACTTTGTACACCTTGACCAATACGTTTGACTGGCTCAGCCAACCACGATTGTGTTTTGGTAGCAGCAGCCATTTTAATGGCTTCATTTTTTGCCGCTTGACGAATCGATAGCGCCACACGTGATGAGGTTTGGGTGATATCTTCACCTAGTACCAATACCGCATCATGGCTTTCAATATCCGTCATACCGGGGTTATAAATACCCTCGGTGCTTAATACTTCAATGCACTTATTAACCAGTGCTTGCTGCTGATGGTTTAAACCAGTTGAAAAGTTATCAAAGCCAACCATGTTTTTTAGCGCAAAGTTGGTCTCAAGGCTGGCACGTGGTGAGCCAATACCGATGACTTTTTTATCTTTGATACGTTTGATGGTTTCATCGAGGGCATAATCGATATTGATTTTAACGTGCTTATCATTGATAAGCTCAAGCGCTTGCGTTGGACGGTCTTCGCGATTGACATAACCGTAACCAAAGCGACCGCGGTCACATAAGAAGTAACGGTTTACTTCACCGTTATAGCGGTTTTCAATACGGCGTAATTCACCATAACGCTCGCCCGGAGAGATATTACAACCGGCTGAGCAACCATGACAGATGCTTGGCGCATACTGCATATCCCATTTACGGTTATAGCGCTCAGAGTGGGTTTTATCGGTAAACACACCGGTTGGGCACACTTCGGTTAAGTTACCAGAGAACTCGCTTTCGAACTGACCGTCTTTATCACGACCAAAATAAACGCGCTCATTTGAACCATAAACGCCCAAATCTTCGCCGCCCGCATAGTCTTTATAAAAACGGACGCAGCGATAGCAAGCGATACAGCGGTTCATCTCATGAGCGATAAACGGCCCAAGTTCTTGATTATGATGGGTACGCTTAGTAAAGCGATAGCGACGGCGGCTATGACCTGACATATAGGTCATGTCTTGCAAATGACAATGTCCGCCTTCTTCACAAGTTGGACAGTCATGCGGATGGTTAATCATCAACAGCTCAACCATCGACTTACGAAAGGCTTTGGCTTCATCATCGGTGACCGAGATGTACATATCATCGCCCGGAGCGACCATACATGACATCACGAGGCGACCGCGACCCGCTTCCATATCTTCTTTAGACTGATATTGCTTAACCGCACACTGACGGCAAGAGCCGACTGAACCTAAGGCGGGGTGATAACAAAAATACGGCACATCAATGCCGAGTGATAAACATGCTTGCAGCAAGTTATCTGCGCTATCTACTTCGACAGTGGTTCCATCAATATGTATGACTGCCATGCCGCTCTCCTTATTTCACTTCTGGCTGTTGATTGGCTGCAGCCTCAATGACATCTTCACCAACCGCCTGCGCAATTTTTTGATCAAACTCAGGACGGAAATATTTAATTGCACTCATCAGTGGTTCCATCGCACCCGGCGCATGGGCACAGAAGGTTTTACCGATCCATAAATCACGGGTTAAGCCTTCTAATTTCTCAACGTCACCGATTTGACCTTGACCATCATTGATAGCGGTCAATATTTTTACGCCCCACGGTAGACCATCACGGCATGGCGTACACCAACCGCACGATTCACGTTGGAAGAAAATCTCAAGGTTACGCAGTAATGGCACCATGTCTTGTTCTTCATCGACGACCATGATTAGCCCAGTACCCATACGGCTACCGGCTTTTTGAATGGTGTCAAAATCGACGACGGTATCTAAATGGTCAGCGGTTAAAAAGTCGGTTGATGCACCGCCCGGTAGCCAAGCCTTGAGCTTTTTACCTTCCTGCATACCGCCAGCGAAATCTTCGATAATTTCGCGCGCTGTATAACCAAATGGTAACTCCCATAGACCGGGATCATTGACCAGACCTGAACAACCAAACAGCTTAGTACCCGGAGTTTCGACCACGCCTTTGGCTTTTGGTAAGTCTTGATACCATTTACTACCATGCAAAATAATCGCTGAAACGTTATGTAGAGTTTCAACGTTATTAACGACGGTTGGACGACCCCATGCACCTGCCACCTGCGGAAATGGTGGTTTGGTACGCGGATTGGCACGGCGACCTTCTAGGCAGTTAATCAAAGCGGTTTCTTCACCGCAAATATAACGACCAGCGCCGGTATGGACGTGCAAATCAAAGCTAAAGTCTGAGCCTAAGATATTGTCGCCGACCAAATTATTGGCACGCAATTCTTCAAGCGCAGCCGTTAGACGCTCTGCTGCTAAGATATACTCGCCGCGAATAAAGATATAGCCTGCCGTTGCACCAATCGCGTAGGCAGAAATCAGCATACCTTCGATAAGCTGTAGCGGTAGACGCTCCATCAAGAGACGGTCTTTAAAAGTGCCCGGCTCCATCTCATCGGCATTACAAACCAGATAACGTGGACCGCCATCGGGTGGTGCCATGAGCGACCATTTAATACCGGCTGGGAAACCTGCACCGCCACGACCTTTGACCACTGCTTCTTTAATGGTATTTAAAGTGTCGGCTGGCGATTGGTTTAAAGCCATTTTTAAGGCTTCAAATCCGCGTAGTGATTCATAAGTGGCTAAATCCAATACCGCATCGTGATGGGCGAGGCGCCATGTTAATGGTTTGGTTTCACTAGTTGCGGTCGCTTTATCGCCATAAACAGGAATGCGCTGGTCATTTAATTGGCTTGGCGCTTTGCCTTGACCGCGACGAGCAATCTGCTCTGAAATCGTTAAACTCATGCGTATAGCTCCAACAATTGGGCGACTTCGGTGGGCTGCACAGGACCATAGGTGTCTTCATTAATTAAGACAGCAGGACCTTTGTCACAGTTGCCCAAACAGCAAATCGGCAATAGCGTAAAGCGGTTATCAGCGGTAGTCTGACCATAGTCGATGCCCAGCTGCGCTTTTAATTCAGCGGCCAGTGCTTCGTAACCGGTTAGATAACAAGCCACTGAATCACAAATAAGGATGACATTGCGACCGACTGGCTGACGATAAATACGGTTAAAGAAGGTTGCCACCCCATCCATATCGGTCACAGGAATATTTAGAATATTAGCGATGGCATTGACTTGTGCATCATCGACCCAGCCATTACGCTTTTGTACGATTTTTAGTGCATCTAAAGACGCTGCCCGTGGATGGGGATAATGATGCATAAACTCATGGATAGCCGCAATTTCTTCAGCGGTTAAGATACTTGCCACATCTACTTTTGGCATTTTATCGGAAACAATTCTCATAATCTTTTTCTTTCCTCACTCAGCCCACTGTTAAGGTTGCGCTCATGGCGCAACGACAGCGTTTTGGTGTGCCAGTTTGGCGATAACATGTTAATGAACGTGTCTTACTTTTAATACTTAACTTCTAATATTTGACATTAATAGCATTTAGCATTGATAAAAGATGATGATCAATGCATTACGGCTAACATTTAGCGGTCACAATCGGCCATCACAATATCAATCGATGCCAAATACATAATGGCATCGGATACCAATGAGCCATTAATCACCGATGGCATCTGCTGCAGGTGCGCAAATGTCGGCGTACGGATACGAGTACGATAGCTCATCGTCGCTTTATCTGAGGTGATGTAATAACTGTTTAGACCTTTGGTGGCTTCAACAATCGTGGTGCACTCACCCGCTGGCATCACAGGACCCCAAGAAACGGAGATAAAGTGGTTAATCAAGGTTTCGATGTCATTCAAGGTACGGTCTTTTGGCGGTGGTACTGCCAATGGATGATCCGCCTTATAAGGACCTTGCGGCATATTATCCATACATTGACGGATAATACGTAACGACTGGCGCATCTCTTCAACTTTTACCATACAGCGATCATAAGCATCGCCGTTATAGCCGACTGGAACTTCAAAGTCGTAATTCTCGTAGCCCATATACGGACGTGCTTTACGCAAATCAAAATCCAAACCTGTTGCACGTAAACCTGCACCAGTCACGCCCCATGCCAATGCTTGCTTGGTATTATATTGCGCAACGCCTTGGGTACGACCTTTAAGCACACTGTTTTGCAGCGCTGCTTTGACATACTCATCCAGACGTTTTGGCATCCATTCTAAGAACTCGCGAACCAAACGCTGCCAGCCACGCGGTAAATCATGCGCTGTACCGCCGATACGGAACCATGCTGGGTGCATACGATAGCCAGTCACGGCTTCGATGACGTCATAAGCTTTTTGGCGATCGGTAAACATATAGAATACTGGCGTCATACCGCCCGCATCCTGAATAAAGGTACCGACGAACAGCAAGTTATTGGTAATACGGAAAAACTCACTCATCATCACGCGGATGGTTTCAGCGCGCGGTGGAATGGTGATACCGGCAAGCTTTTCAACCGACATGATATACGGTAGCTCATTCATGACGCCGCCGAGATAGTCAATACGGTCGGTATAAGGAATATATGAGTGCCACGTTTGACGCTCAGCCATCTTTTCGGCGCCGCGATGGTGATAGCCAATATCGGGAATACAATCAACGACTTCTTCGCCATCAAGCTGTAGCACCAAACGGAAAGCACCGTGAGCCGATGGATGGTTAGGACCGATGTTCAAGAACATAAAGTCTTCATCACGACCCGAGCGTTTCATGCCCCACTCTTCAGGGACAAAGCGCAGGTTTTCTTGCTCGTATTGTTGTTTGGCGGTATTCAAGAAATACGGGGTAAATTCAGTCGCCCGCGCATGATATTCTTTGCGCAGTGGATGACCTTCCCAATATTTAGGTAATAAAATACGGGTTAAATGCGGATGACCTGTAAAGACAATACCAAACATATCCCACACTTCACGCTCATACCAGTTGGCATTTGGCCAAATCTTGGTCGCGCTCGGTACATTAATATCGTCTTCGCTTAGCGCGACTTTGATACGCACATCGCTATTACGCTCAAGCGACATCAAATGATAAAACACTGTAAAATCGCTGTCAGGCAAACCTTGACGATGTTGACGCAAGCGCTCATCTATCGCTGATAAGTCAAATAGCATGACATAAGGTTTTGGCAATTTACGCAGGTATAATAGAACGTCTAATAAGTCGGCACGCGCAACCCACACCGTTGGAATCTCATCCACCGTGTGCTGTACGACAAACTTACCGGCATACTTCTGCTCAAGCTCGGTGATAACCGCTGGGACAGGCTTAATCTTAGGATCTATGTTTTCGACTACCGTGACCATGAATGATGTATTCCTTCATTAATCATAATTAAGCTATGTTGAACACAACTGAACTATGTTGATCATAACTGAACTACGATGAATATATGCGTACTGAGCATTTTTACGGATTATGAATTATTGAGCCAAACAAGCAAATAAAATACCTGATGCTTAAATATTGCTTTTTCACATACAGTTTGGCTACATGCTTGCTGATTAAATACTATCTGGGCTACGCAAGTTTTTCACAGCGATACGATCTGCTTGCTTACGGTCACGCTCAGGCGTCATTTGTGGCTGATAGATACCCTGCTCATTGACATGAATACCCAGCGGACGACGCTCTTTAGTAATCGACTCTTGCAGCAGCATCAAGCCTTGAATCAAAGCTTCTGGACGCGGCGGACAACCGGGGACATAGACATCGACAGGTATGATTTTATCCACGCCTTGCACCACTGAGTAGATGTCATACATACCGCCCGAGTTGGCACAAGCACCCATTGAGATGACCCATTTTGGCTCAAGCATTTGCTCATATAGACGCTGAATAACCGGTGCCATTTTTACAAAGCAAGTACCAGCAACAATCATCACGTCCGCCTGACGGGGCGAGGCGCGAATAACTTCGGCACCAAAGCGTGATAAATCGTGAACCGCAGTTAAGGTAGTTGCATATTCGACATAACAGCATGAGGTACCAAAGTTAAATGGCCACAGTGAGTGCTTGCGCCCCCAGTTTGCTGTTGAATGGACAAGGTCTTCGAGACGACCCATAAAGACGTTTTTATTGACTTCGTCTTCGAGCGGATCATTGACCGTTTGACTAGTCTGTGCAGGATAGGTATCTGCATCAGGGTTGGCTTTTGTTAATGTGTATTTCATAACATACAACCTTTATTTTAAGCGCCATGCGGCAATCAGATTGCCACTACGAGCGCCATAACTTCTATTATGAATAAATTAATCATGCTGACATGCGGGAATAAGGCTAAAACAATCTAGCTATAATAAGCTAATCTAGCTATAAGCAATTAGCGTTCGACCTTATCGGGCTGCGCAGAGGTGGCAAAATCCACGGAGGTAATATTACCTGTGGTATTAATATGATCGATATTCTGCAAATGACGACGATTGGTCTCAATGTTGTTCGAGACATTAATTTGCCCTGAAGATTGCGCCGGTATTTTACCCGTCGGATCAACCATCAGCTCATCAACGCCATCAAATTTGGTGATGTCTGCCAAATTGAAACCTGCCGGAGCCGCATGTAAGCGAGGTTGCTTACGGCGTTTATCCGCCGGTGCCCAGTTCATCGCACCCAGACTGAGCTCGTATACCAAGCCAATAATCAAGATGGTGATAAATATCGCGGCAGCGACAAAGCCAAGCCAGCCAGCCTCACGAACGGAAACCGCATAGGCATATAGATACAGCGCCTCTAAATCAAAAATAACGAAGAAGATGGCCACCAAATAGAATTTAGCAGACAAACGAATGCGGGCGTTGCCAGCTCCGACAACACCCGCTTCAAATACCTCTTCTTTTTGTGAGCCCTGAGAGCGACCGCCAAGTAAGCGCGGAACGACCAGCATAAATACAACTAGCCCAATGGCGGCTAAAATAAAAGCGATTGCTGACCAATTAAAAGCAGACATGATAATACGTGCTCCTCACCCAATCGAGTGTCAAGCGCACCGCAAATACTCACAAATAATGGTGGTAATGGCGACAGGCGTAACGCAGACGAAAACACAAAGTAACTGTCATTGAGTCACTTTATTTGAGTAAATTTGTTTAAATAACTCAGTGATTTAAATAACTCAGTGATTATATAAATCAATGACTATTATAGCTACTGTGCTGGTAATAACCAATTATCAAGCTTATTGACGACGATGTCAGACGTGACCAACTGTAGATGTTCCGCTCTGTACACGGATAAAAAGGCTGGTCGCCCAACGCATCTTGTAACAACGTAAGATCAACGTATTAAATCAATATCATATCCGGTGTTTACTTAATTGATTTAATAGCTCATTACACGTGGTCAACAATGACGTGACAACTGGCATAAATTATTTACGTACTATACGCATATCGGCAATCAAAAGCTAGTTTTTAACTGCATTGAACGGTCATTTTCTCTGCAAAAAAAATATGTTTTTTTTACTACGACCTATGATATAGACGTTACCTTATATTAAGCCCAAATCCATATTTCTAAAAAGGCGCTGGTATATATAGTGTAAGTTACGCAATCCAAACGCTTTTTTACTCGGCACGCATCCTTCAACTCCTCACCCAAAGATAGGGTTTTTGCTTTATAATGACCCACCGAATTCCATGGTCGTATCGGCAGCTATTTTAATGACGGCACTTATGGTTAATTGTCACAAAATATTAACTGCTCTGCGCTTAATTAACAGACGGATTGAATAATCTTACTGACGCCATGTTTTGATATCAAGATGAGGCAACAAGCTATAATGCTATGTTGTCATGTTGCGCTAGCAATTTGCTTAATGCGTGCAATACTGATTGAACTTAGCGGCTGTTAATATCGAAGCGCGCCCCCTTTTGCTTACTTTTTTTGCTTTTGTCTTACAGGTCACCTTATGAGTCAACTTAATCCCAAACAACAAGAAGCGATGCTCTACGTATCTGGTCCATTGCTCGTGCTAGCAGGTGCCGGCTCCGGTAAGACATCGGTGATTACCCGTAAAATTGCTTATCTGATTGAAGAATGCAACATGCCGGCCGAGCGCATTACGGCGGTGACCTTTACCAATAAAGCGGCGCGCGAGATGAAAGCTCGGGTCAGTAAATTGCTGCCGAGTGAAAAAACTCGCGGACTGACAGTGTCTACCTTTCACCAGTTCGGGCTACAGTTTTTACGTTATGAGCTGATACATACGCCGCTTAAAGGTAACTTCTCCATCATGGACAGCGACGACAGCAAACGTCTGCTGATGGAGCTGATGATGCGTGACAACTTAAGCGGCGCGGAAAGTCGTGAGTTGGTCGGCAAAGCCATTAAAATGATTTCTGATTGGAAAAACGATCTGATTGAACCGGACAAGGCGATGGAAACTTTGGACGATCCAGAAGATATGATTTTTGCCACCCTTTATGCTTTATATGAGCGTAATCTGCGTGCTTATAATGCCGTTGATTTTGATGATTTGATTGTATTACCGACCAAAATTTTACGTGAAAATAGAGAGCTGCGTGATAAATGGCAAAACCGTATTCGTTACTTGCTCGTCGATGAATATCAAGATACCAATACTGCCCAGTATGAGATGATTAAATATCTGGTCGGACCACAAGGACGCTTTACCGTCGTTGGCGATGACGACCAATCTATCTATGCGTGGCGCGGCGCAAAACCTGAAAACATGGGATTATTGAAAGAAGATTTTCCTAAGCTTAAAATCGTTATGCTCGAACAAAATTATCGCTCGACCACGCGTATCTTGACCTCTGCTAACGCCGTTATTACCAATAACGAGCATTTATTTGAAAAGAAACTCTGGTCAGATAAAGGTCAGGGCGAAAAAATTCGTATTATTAATTGTCGTAATGACGATGATGAATCTGAGCGCGTGGCAAAAGAGATTGTCACTCATAAACTGCGTTTTGGTAATGAATGGGAGCAATACGCCGTTCTTTATCGCAGTAACTTTCAAGCGCGGATGCTAGAAGCACAGTTACGTCAGCTGCAAGTGCCTTATAAATTATCCGGCGGTCAGTCGTTCTTTGCTCGTAGTGAAATTAAAGACATCATGGGCTATTTGCGTTTGATTTTGAACCCTGAAGATGACAGCGCATTTTTACGGATTATCAATACGCCGAAGCGAGGGATGGGACCTGCAACCCTTGAAAAGCTTGGTCTATTTTCACAAGAGCATAGCATCTCGTTATTGGCGTCTTGTACCCATGCCGGGCTTGCTCACGTCTTGCCGTCTAAAGCGTATGGCACCTTAAAAGAGTTTGGCGATTTTATTGGGCACTATACCCGTGAGCTCGATCAGCATCCCGACCCCGTGCCAATCGTCCGTCAAATGATTGATGAAACCGGTTATATCGACTTTGTCCGTAGCGATTCTAAAACGCCGCAACAAGAAAAAAACCGTATCGATAATATCGACATGCTTTATACCAGTATTCAATCGCTGATTAATCGCGCTGAAGAAGACGAAGATCGCACTATTGATACCATCATTCGTAAGCTGGTATTGCTCGATATGCTCGAGCAACAGCAAGAAGAGGAAAATACCAATAAAGTGAACCTCATGACCTTACATGCGGCAAAAGGTTTGGAGTTTGATTTCGTTTATATCATGGGGCTTGAGGAAGAAATGCTACCGCACCGCAACTCTATTCTTAGCGAGACGGTCGAAGAAGAGCGACGCTTGATGTATGTAGGTATTACCCGCGCCCGTCGTGAGCTGACATTGACGCTTGCCACCCAGCGCCGCGCAGGTGGTCAGATGCGCGTGACATCTGAATCACGCTTTTTAGATGAATTGCCAGAAGATCATATCGACTGGCCAGCCAAAGCGAAAAAGAAAAAGGCCAGCAAAGACCCTGAAAAAGTTGCTGATGAATACTTGGCTAACATTCGTGCTTTACTAGGTAATCGTTAAGTTTAAAACTTAAAACTTAAAAGATATCATGCTTACCGCTCTTTACATGAGCGGTAAGCTCAATTTTCATATCAATACCTTTTAAAAACTTGGAACCTTTATGCCCACCTCGACGCCGAATGCTGAACGCCCATCGACACGACAGGGAGACTACAATCCGGCGGAATCTAACGGCGAATATAAACTACTGTATTTGCAAGAGTTGGTCGCAGATAAAGCGTATGAGGCCATTACCGAGTTTTTAGCCAAGCAATCAGAATATGAGATTGCCAGCTTATTAGAATCGTTTCCTAGCCAAAATCGCTTATTGATTTGGGCGCAGGTGCCAGAAGATATCAAAGGTGAAGTGCTTGCAGAGCTGGAGTTTGATACACGCCAGCCGCTGTTAGAAAACGTTTCTTCAAAAGAGATATCGCTGTTTACCCAAGACCTTGATGCGCAAGATATCTCCGAGATTTTAGATACCGTTACCGAAAGTGTGCGCACCTCGGTGATGGCAACTCTAGATGAAGATATTCGCATTCAGGTCAATAAGCTCGATACCTATGCCGACTGGGAAGTTGGTAGTTATATGGATCCTGACCTCATTCAGATTCGGGATGACATCACCCTTGCAGAAGTACAAAACTGGCTGCGAGAAAATGACGATTTACTCGATGACGAGAGCCAAGAGCTATTGGTCGTCGACCAAAGCCAGCAATTACTCGGGCTGCTCAGTTTGGTCGATTTGATTAAACATGACCAACGTACCCTAGTATCGGCATTAATTGATGCGGCCATTACCATCAATGACCGCTTAGATATTCAAGATGCGGCAGCGATTTTCCGTTCAGAAGATATTCGCTTTGCCCCGGTGATTAACAGTCACGGTGAGCTGGTCGGTCAACTAAATGGCGAAGATATCATGGAGATTATCCAAGATGATGTCGACAGCACCATGAAAAATCTTGCCGGTGTCAGCCAAGATGAAGAGCTGTTTGCTCCTATTTTGACCAGTGCCAAAAGCCGTAGTATTTGGCTCGGTATTAATTTATGCACCGCGCTGTTAGCCGCCGCAGTGATTGGTCAGTTTGAAGCCGTACTGGCAAAGGTCGTGGCGCTAGCGATACTGATGCCAGTGGTTGCCAGTATGGGCGGTATTGCAGGCTCACAGACGCTAACGGTGGTCATTCGTGGTATGGCGATGGGTCAAATCGGTGGCTCCAATCGCCTATGGTTATTAAATAAAGAGCTGTGGGTTGGGGCGATAAACGGTATCATATGGGCGATAATCATGGCGTTTATTGCCCAATTGTGGTTTCATGACATTAAAATCAGCGCTGTCATTGGGCTTGCTATCGCGATTAATATGACCGCCGCCAACGTTTCAGGCATTAGTATTCCGCTGATGCTCAAACGTATGAATATCGACCCTGCGCTATCCGCCTCGGTTATCTTAACCACCGTGACCGATATTGTCGGCTTTATGTCGTTTTTGGGCTTGGCGAGCGTGTTGATTCTTTAGTTAATCGCCTATGAAAATCTGAAAACTAAAAGTTAACAATCAGCAGCTATTTATAAAAATAGTTGTTGTTAAGCATTTAAAACCTAACAGTTAAAAATGTGATTCATTCTGTTTACAACACCATTAAATCGTTAAGTGAGTGCGTTATGCAAGCTGTACAAGTTAAAGTATTAAACCCTAAAATTACTGAAGATAAAGCGTTCTCGCTACCGACACGTGCAACCGATGGCAGTGCAGGTATCGACTTGCGTGCCTGCATTGACGAGCCATTGACGATTAAAGCCGGTGCCACGCATTTGATCGGTACTGGTTTAGCTGTTTATATTCAAGACCCTAATTTTGCGGGTATGATTTTACCGCGCTCAGGTCTCGGTCATAAGCATGGTATCGTCTTGGGTAATTTGGTCGGCTTGATTGATGCCGATTATCAAGGTGAGCTGATGGTCAGTATTTGGAATCGCAGCAATGAAGATTTTGTGCTAAATCCTGCCGAGCGTATGGCGCAATATGTGGTTGTACCGGTTGCTCGTCCTGAGTTTGAAGTGGTGGCAGAATTTAGTGATACCAGCACGCGCGGTGCGGGTGGTTTTGGCCACTCTGGTCGTCAGTAGTCCGTACTGATTTACCATTTTAATTGTTGATCATGAAGACAATCTAAAAATCATACTAATTTAGCAATCATAATAACTTAACAATCACGACAATAAGGAGAGTAAGCGATGCCGTCTTTTGCTGCGCAGCAATCCTTATTTCGTGCTTATGATATTCGTGGTTCGCGCCAGCATTTTACCAATGACTTTATTCAAGCATTGGGGCACGCTTTTGCTCATCTTTATCAAGCTCAACCAAATATTGATAGTAAAAAATGTAGCACAAAAAATAGCAAAATTAACAGTGATAACGATCGCCAAAGCGCTAACAAAAAAACCATTATCGTTATTGGTTATGATGTACGCTGTGATAGCAATATCATTGCGCAAACACTTGCTCATATTTTGTCTCAGCAAGGTATACAAGTCATTCAACTGGGCTTAGTTACCACGCCTATGATGATTTTTTGGGCGGAGCAATATCAGGGACATGGCATTATCGTGACTGCCAGCCATTCTGCTAAAGATATTTTAGGGGTTAAATGGCTCGTCAATCATATCTCGCCTAGCAGCGCAGACATTGAGGCGCTATATCATCAGCTGGGTATTGATAATGCGCAAAACCCGTCTTTGGACAGCATTGCTAAGCCCATTTATCATAAACAACAGCAGTTACCTGCTAATCAAGTCGCAAGCGCTTATAGCGACGCCATTACGCAAGTCTTTAAGCAAATTTATCAACATAATAATCAGCTTCTTAACCAAACTGCAGAAGATAGTCAACTACCCTCATCCAAACTTGATTTGGTGGTAGTCATTGATTGTATGCATGGCGCCACCAGCAATATTGCTAAGCCTTTATTCGTCAATTTTTGCCAAAGTGTCATCATGCTGAATGATACGCCAAACGGTGACTTTCCCGCCGGCAATCCGGACCCGACTGAGCCGCAGCGCCTTAAGCAATTACAGCAAAGCGTACTTCTGCATCAAGCAGATATAGGCATCGCCTTTGATGGTGATGGCGATCGGTTAATGGTGGTCGATAATCGGGGCAAAGTTGTTACTCCTGACCATCTGCTTTATCTGTTGGCAACGGTAGCTGTCAATCAGCGCCCTCAGCCTTTAAATGAGTCATTATCAAACGCTCAAGTACTCTTTGATATTAAATGCTGCCATCATTTACCAAAGCTCATTACTGAGCTTGGCGCAACGCCTGTGATTAGTAAAACAGGTAGCAGCCTGATGCGGCAACAAATACAGCAGTCTGGCGGTCAAATTATCTTTGCCGGTGAATTATCTGGGCATTTTATTTTTAATGATAGCTACTTTATTCTTTATGATGATGCCATGTATGCTGCATTAAGACTGCTCCATTGGTTAGCTAAACCACTGCCTGCTAAGCCGAATTGTGCGAGAAACTTAGCCGATATCATTGATAATTTACCCGTTATTGTCAGTACGGCTGACCATTATTTACCGCTACCAGCAACCGCTCTTACCGACTGTTCCATCGTGCAGCAACTGGCAAGATTCTGTCAGTATTTACAGCAATTGGTTCATGCGACATCAGCAGCTTCTATTACCCAACCTAACCCACAAGCAATCATTAGCTGTGCGCCGTTACTTTGTACTTGTTCGGCTAAAAACCAATATATAACTTTAGAGCAGGCGCAAAAATTATTACCCGTGGGCACCAAGCTCAGCTGTATTGATGGGGTACGTTTGGATTTTGCACGCGGGTTTGGCGTATTACGTCAATCAAATACCAGTCAAAACCTGACCGTGCGCTTTGCAGGTGATAGCATCGCCGACCTTATCGATATTCAAACAAGGTTCGCCGCTTTATGCCGCCCATTTAACGAGCATTTAGCCACGCAAATACTGGCTATTGTTGCTGAATAGGTATTATTTAACTAATTTTTTACCATTTATTTTATTAGAGAACGTCTTATTAGAGAACGCCACACAGAAACAGAAACCCTCAATTAATCCACCGCTTAACCCTGTCTTTTAGGAGCTTGTCATGACGCTTAATTTGGATGAAGCCAAAATTACCGCAGAAGTATTAACCACGGCGCTGCCTTATATTCAACGCTTTGTTGATAAGCTCATTGTAGTTAAATACGGCGGCAATGCCATGACCGACCCTGCGCTTGAAAGCTCCTTTGCCCGTGATATCGTCTTGCTAAAAACCGTTGGCATGCATCCCGTGGTCGTACATGGCGGTGGTCCACAAGTGGATAATTTGTTAAAAGAGCTTGGTCGTCAATCTGATCGTATCGACGGCATGCGCGTGACTGACAAAAGCACGATGGATATCGTCGAGATGGTACTCGGCGGAAGCGTTAATAAATCTATCGTTAGCTTAATCAACAAGCACGGTGGACGCGCGATTGGTCTGACGGGTAAAGACGCCAATTTAATCCTAGCTAAAAAGTTAATGATGGAAAAAATAGACGCAGACGGTATTGCCGTGCCAGTCGATTTGGGCTTTGTCGGTGATGTGGTCAGCGTTAATAAAGACGTGATTAATATGCTGATTGCCTCTGATTTCATCCCTGTTATCGCCCCTCTTGGCGTCGATGAAGAAGGCAATACTTATAATATCAATGCCGATTTGGTCGCCGGTAAAGTTGCAGAGTTTTTGCAAGCTGAAAAGCTCATGCTACTGACTAATATCAAAGGGGTATTAGGACGCGACGGTGAAGTCGTCACTGGATTAACGCCAAAGACAGTCGATAGCCTTATTGAAGATGGTACGATTTCAGGCGGTATGATTCCTAAGATTCAATGTGCGCTTGATGCGGTACGTAGCGGCGTAAAAAGTGCCGTTATCGTTGATGGTCGTGTGCCGCATGCGACGCTGTTGGAGATTTTTACCAATAAAGGGGTTGGTACACTTATCAGTCGTGATATTGATGCGACCATGCTTTAGTTTCTTGAGGAGTCAATTATGCCGCTGTGGCTATGGTGTCTACTGTTTGCTTTAGAGAGCCTTTATTGCTGGTGGATTATTGGTTATGGCGGTGCGCGCTGGATAGAGGGATGGAAATCGTTCTTTATGATTGAATGGTTTGCACTTGATTGGACAGCCGAGCAAATCCGTCTTTATGTGCTCATTATTTGGTGCTTCAGTGTGATCTGGTTTATCGTAGGTATTATAAAGCCCGAGCTTAGAATCTAAGCTTGGGCTTTTGCAATTGGCCAAAAACTTCCTTTACGAAAAAGTTGTGTCGAATGCTTCTTCATCATAACCACATAGCAAAAAAAGCTTATCTTTAATTTCACCTTCAACTATCGGACGCTTAATCATACTGGTATTTTCTATCAGCAAATCGATGGCGTTATTGACGTTTTCATCAGCGGCTTGTTTTTGCTCATCAGTCAGCTTACGCCAAGTCGTGCCGCGTTTATTCAATACTTTATCAATGCCTAAACTTTCTACCCAACGCTGTACGCTATTTTTATCAATGCCTTGCTTTTTATAATCGTGAAAGTCATAGCTAACGCCCAGCTCATCAAGTTTAGTAAAAGCTTTTTTCATGGTGCTACAAGATTTGATACCGTAAATAGTGATGGTCATAAAAACTCCAAATCAATGATCATTATTTTGTTTATTATACCTAACTGACATCAGCATTTGGTTTATGACGACGAAAACATTCATAAGCGTATTCACTTTGCAGATTTATCGCCTTTACGGTGAGCAAACACCCCATCATATCGTCGCAATTTTTGCCAAATTACGCTATGCTATGGCATTGTAAAATTTTACCCAATTTATCTGTAATAACCTATTCCGAGCCAACTATGAGCAACGCCGTGACAGCAGAAACTGCTAATACTACCCATACCAATAATACTTCTATCGATAACGCCCAGTATCAGCCGCAACTTATTGAAGCGGCGCAACAAGCCAAATGGGCAACTGACAAGCGTTTTGAAGTAAGTAACGAGCCAAGCGACAAGCCAAGTCGCTATATGCTGTCGATGTTCCCTTACCCAAGCGGTAAGCTGCATATGGGTCACGTGCGTAACTATACTATCTCTGATGTACTGAGCCGTTATTATCGCCTAAAAGGCTATGAAGTCATGCAACCAATGGGTTGGGATGGTTTTGGCCTGCCAGCAGAAAACGCCGCGATTGCCAATCAAACACCGCCTGCCGAATGGACGTTTGCCAATATTGATAGCATGCGCGCGCAGCTTAAATTGCTTGGCTTGTCTATTGATTGGTCACGCGAATTTGCCACTTGTAGCCCTGAGTATTATCAGTGGGAGCAGTGGTTGTTTTTGCAGTTATACAAAAAAGGCTTGGTTTATAAAAAGCTTGCCACCGTCAACTGGGATCCGGTCGACAACACCGTATTAGCCAATGAGCAAGTCATTGATGGTAAAGGTTGGCGTAGTGGCGCGGCAGTCGAAAAGCGCGATATCCCAATGTATTATTTTAACATCACCGATTATGCTGATGAGCTGCTTGATGATTTAGACCAGTTAGAAGGTCATTGGCCGTCTGAAGTGCTAACCATGCAGCGTAACTGGATTGGTCGTAGTGCCGGTATGGAAGTCCATTTCCCTTATGAGCTGGCTGGCGAAACCAATACCTTAGATGTGTTCACTACCCGTCCTGATACTTTGATGGGTGTGACTTATGTCGCAGTCGCGGCCGAGCATCCGTTGGCACAATACGCATCTGAACAAGATGAAGCGATTGCCCAATTCTGTGCCCTTTGTAAAAAAGGTTCAGTTGCTGAAGCTGATTTGGCTAAAGCTGAAAAAATCGGTATGGATACGGGTCTGACGGTGACCCATCCATTGACTGGCGAAGAAGTGCCTGTATGGGTTGCCAACTATGTATTGATGAGCTATGGCTCAGGTGCGGTGATGGCAGTTCCTGCTCATGATGAGCGCGATTACGAGTTTGCGACCAAATATAATTTGCCAATTAAGCAAGTGATTGACATTCCTGCTGGCTTTCTTGATCAAGTAGAAGCTGACGCCAAAGCGAATAATACTGAGAGCAATCGTGCTTATACCGAGCGCAATACTCTAGTCAATTCAGGCGAATTTGACGGCATGGACTTCGAGCAAGCGTTTGAAGCGATGCTTGCTAAGCTTGAGCCACAATCTCTTGCAAAGAAAAAAATCCAATACCGTCTGCGCGATTGGGGTGTCTCGCGCCAGCGCTATTGGGGCTGCCCTATCCCAATGGTCAACTGTGAGCATTGCGGTACCGTACCAGTTGAAGAGCAAGATTTGCCAGTGGTCTTGCCAACTGACGTCGTCCCTGACGGCCGCGGTAATCCACTAAAAAATATCCCAGAATTTGTCAATACCACTTGTCCTAAATGTGGCAATCCTGCTGAGCGTGAAACCGATACCTTTGATACCTTTGTAGAGTCGAGCTGGTACTATGCGCGCTTTGCCAGCCCACACGATACAACCAATATGGTCAATAAGTCTGCCGCCAATAAATGGTTGCCGGTTGACCAATATATCGGCGGTGTCGAGCATGCAGTTATGCATCTACTTTATGCACGCTTCTTCCATAAACTGATGCGCGATGAAAACTTGGTCTCAGGTGATGAGCCATTTGCAAATCTAATGACCCAAGGTATGGTACTTGCCGGCACGTTCTACCGCGTGAATAGCGATGGCAGTACCACTTATTACTTCACCGAAGACATCGATATCGACTATAACGAGCGTGGTCAGCCGATTAAAGCCATTTTAAAATCAGACGGTCAGCCAGTGACGATTGGTAAAATCGAGAAAATGTCAAAGTCAAAAAACAACGGTGTCGATCCACAAATTACCATTGATAAATATGGCGCGGATACCGTGCGCCTTTATACCTTATTTACTGCACCTGCCGACCAAACGCTAGAATGGTCAGACGACGCACTAAAAGGTCCTTATAACTTTGTTAAAAAGGTTTGGCGTATTGCGACCGAGCATATGCTAGCACTTGCCGACGCAAATTTAAATCTTGATACGCTAAATAATGAAGCACTCAATACGGATAACTTAAGCAAAGAAGCAAAAGCCCTACGCCGTAAAACCCATGAAACGATTGGCAAAATTGATAGCGATTTGGGTAAGCGCCTAGCACTTAATACGCCAGTTTCTAGCCTGATGGAGCTTGCTAACGAGCTGAGTAACTTTAAGGCAAACAGTGAGCAAGACCTGCAAGTACAGCATGAAGCACTGATTGATTTATTGATTATCCTATCGGTATACGCGCCGCACATCGGTGAGCATTTGCTTGAGCAGTTAGGAATGGATACCGTTACCCTAAACTATCCAGAAGTCGATGCAAGCGCTCTAGTACAAGACATGATTACGATGGTGGTGCAGGTTAACGGTAAAATGCGCGGTAAAATGGATGTCGCGCCTAATAGCGATCCTGAGCAGCTGAAAGCGCAAGCAAAATCGCTTGAAGGCGTGGCAAAATTCCTTACTGGCGAGATTAAAAAAGAAATCGTCGTACCGAATAAACTGGTTAATATTGTGGTGGCAGGCTAGACCTTTTCAACGTTATGTTTTCAAAAACTGGGTTTTTAGACGTTGCGCTTTTGAATGCGGCGTTCTCAAACCTAGTGTTTTAAACCCAGCATTTTAGACATTGCGTTTTAGGTCTTCTTATCAAAATAAGGATAGCGATTATGTCGTATAAGCACCGAGCTTTGCAGGCACATCAAGCAGAATCAGACGGAAAAAGCAGCATGATTCGTAAATCAGGCACCCAAAAACTGCTAACAGCGCTACTGACAGCTTTGCCAATGTTTGCGGTATTGGGTGCAGGTGCCAGTCTCAGTGGCTGCGGTTTTCAGCTACGCGGCTATGATGCACCCATGCTATTTGATGTTGCTAAAACAGCGGTAATTATCGAAGACAATCGCACCTCATTTCCATTGAAACGCCCCCTAACACGGCGTCTACAATCATTGGGCGTTGAGGTTATTGATAATATGACCTTGGCCGATGTGGCCAGCAATAACCAAAAAGTAGGCGCAGAAACCATTGCTGCAATTACGGTTAATAATGTCCGTTTTAAGCGTTATGAGCTGGTTGGTGTCTTGACAGAAATCCGCTTGGTGATGTCAGCTGATGTCAGCTATCAAAGCGTAGAGAATGGTAAACCTGTGACACTGACCAACCCTATCCAAGTTGAGCGCAGCTATCAATATAATGAGGCATCGGTGAGTACTGATGATCAGCAGGGCGAGCAAATTCGTGACTGGCTTTACGACAGCTTAGCGCGCCGTATTACCGATCAATATGTGGCGATTGCGCTGCCTAAGATTGCTCCTAATAGCGCCAAACCCGCTACGCAAAATGGTAAAGGCTCAGTATCTACTGCTGTTATCGTACCGCAATCTTAAGGTTGCTGTTTTTCATTTTTAAACGTTCATGTTTTAACAATATCATTGTTAAAACATGACCTTACTAAAGCTGGCTATATTTAAACGCTTTGATTTAAATGCTTTTTTAGATAAAGGCAGCTTTACTTCCCTATTCATAACCTTGTGTCCTTCTTCGTCTATGCAAGATACTTTTATACAAGCTTATCCAAAACTACTACAACCTTCCGTTGCAGTAGCAGGCTTGTGGCTGGCACACGGTGATGAGCCTTTACTCAGTCAATGGCTTATCGATGCGCTGCGTCCGCATTGGCGCGCGCAGAATTACGCCATTAAACGTATCGAGCTGGTGTCAGTAAAGAGCTGGCAGGAAGTATTGTCAGAGCTTGGCAGTCAGTCTTTATTCGATGATGCCAGTGCGTTGATTGTCACGGGTAACCATAAACCTGATAAAGCCGTTATTGCCGAGCTAGAACGTTTTGCCGTCGATGCACAGACAGGTGCTCATAGTCATAGCTTGTTATGGCTCACGCCAAAGCAGGATAAACGCGCCCAAAGCAGCAAATGGTTTGCACCATTTGCGCAATATGGTCACGTTATCGACTGCAATTTGTATAACGAGCAACAACGTCAGCAGTTATTGCAGATACAAGCCCAGCAGTTTGGCTTAACACTGTCGCAAGAAGCTTGGCAGCTACTGATGTCACATACCGAGCATCATTTGCTCAGTGCTTATCAAACCTTATGGCGGCTATCGTATTTATTTGCGCCGCAATTGATGGCAAATAGTAGCAGTGATAGTCATAATAGCCATAGTGCAAATCTTGATAATAATTCTAGCCCGCCTATGACAAACGTGGCATTAGATATTAATGACTTGCAAGCGGCATTGGTCAGTGATGCCCAGTTCAGTGTATTTGATTTATCCGATGCGATGCTTGCTGGCAATAGCGCCCAAGTTGCTAAAATTATTTTTCAGCTGAAAGCGACTGATGAGCCAACCACATTGGTTTTATGGGCGATTAGTAAAGACATGCGGCAGATTATGCAGTTAATGGACGGACAAGACCCGCAAGCGCTTGGCATTTGGCGTAGCAAACAAGGCTTATACCAACAAGCCTGCCGCCGCCACTCAAAAGCTCAAACTGCTGCATGGCCTGCTCTGCTTTATAAGTGTGATCAAGCGATTAAAGGCTTAGTGCGCCAGCCAGCATGGGAGTTATTACTGCAAGCAGCGCTTGAACTATCAGGGCGAAGGTTATTTCAAGCACATTAAATGATCAGGCAACCATATACAGATTTCAATAAAAAAGCAGATAGCGGGATAGGAATGAGTTTTTTGCAGCCTCTGTCGGCGTAGGCACAGCAAGCAAAAAAAACATATTCCTGTCCCGCGTCATAATCTAATGTATTTCTTTTATTTATTATTAACTCTACGGCGTAACTTATTAAAAATAAAACATCACGTTTTCTTATTTAGCCCTCTTTATAGGGTTATTTTTTTGTCTGTAATTTGTCGCATTATTACTACCACTATTTCTCCTCTTAACGTTTCGCAAACTAATTGCCATTCCCTTTTGTCCAGCAAGCCTCTACTATAGCTACACTTGATTTAACTGTGATTGGATTGTTGTCATGCGCAAAATGAGCAAAAAGTCTGCTATTAAATGGGGCATTATTGCCCTCGTCATCATAGCTTTAGGGGCTTTGGCCTATAAAACCTTTAAACCAAAAGAAACCACACCTAACTATCTAACAGCGACCGCTGAGATTGGCGATATCGAAAATAACGTCATGGCCTCCGGTAAAGTTAAGGCGTTAAATACCGTAGATGTGGGTGCGCAGGTCTCGGGTGAAGTGACGCGGCTGTTTGTTGAAGTCGGTGATGAAGTGCAAAAAGGCGATTTAATTGCGCAGATTGATCAGGTTACCCAAAAGAATAATTTAAGCAATGAACAAGCGAGCCTTGAGCAAAGTGAAGCGGCATTACAAAGTGCCCGTGCCGAGTCGTTGAGTCGGCAAGCGAGCCTAAAAAGTGCGCAAGCAGATCTTGCCAGCCGTCAAGCTGAGCTGAGACAAGCACAAGCAGACTTCTCGCGCCTACAAGGCTTACTGGCTATCGATGCGATATCGCAGCAGGATTATGATACGCAAGCGACAAAGGTTACCACCGCTCAGGCATCGGTCGCTAATGCGCGCGCTGCTATCGAGACAGCAAAAGCCGCAATAGCGACCACCGAGGCGAATATCAATAGCCAACAGGCGGCATTACGTAAGTCTCAAACCAACGTCAGCACCGCGCAGGAGGATTTAAGCTATACCACCATTCGCGCGCCGATGTCAGGGACGGTAGTATCGGTAACCACTGAGCAAGGGACAACGGTCAACGCCAATCAAACTGCACCGACCATTGTTACCTTAGCCGATTTATCGACCGTGCGTATCAATGCGCAAATCTCTGAAGCCGACGTCATTAACGTCAAAGCAGGCTTGCCCGTCTATTTTAATATCATTGGTAATCCCGACCAAAAGTATGATGCGACCCTTAAAGCCATTGAACCGGCTCCTGAGAAAATCAGCGATACCAGCTCAACCGATGCCGCCATCTACTATGTCGGTTATATCGAAGTGCCCAATACCGAGCGCCGCTTTCGCATCGATATGACCGCGCAAGTGTATATCGTTATTAATCAAGCAAAAGACGCGCTACTTATCCCCTCTGCTGCCCTGCAGCCTGCCGGTAAATCTAAAAAATCCAGCAAGGATAAAAAAGAGTCACTCACTGCTAATAATACTGCCAACAAGAATGCTAACAATGACTCGGCTGCAACCATGGCCATGGTGCGTGTACTTAAAGCCGATGGCGAAGTGGTCGAGCAAACCGTTAAAGTCGGTATCAATAACCGCGTCAATGCTGAAATCTTAAGCGGTCTTAATAAAGGCGATGAGGTTATATTAAGCGAAGAAGGACCGGATAGCGGCAAAGGCAGTAAAGGTGGCAGAGGCGGTCGACCGTTTTAATATTTAAAAGGTGCTAGAAAACCGCTGTAAATAAAATCGTCGCTAGCAAAACATCAGCTTTGGCTTTGATAATGACTTGAGATTTGAGATAAGCAGGATAGCAAATGAGCAACCAAGACCTAACTTCTAATGTAACTGATACGCCGTTGATGGAAGTCAAAGGACTGATTAGAGAGTTCAAAGCTGGCGAGCAGACCATTCGCGTCTTGCACGATATCAATTTGACCATCAATCAAGGCGAAATGGTCGCTATCATCGGACAATCAGGCTCAGGCAAATCAACCTTGATGAATATCTTGGGCTGCTTAGATCAAGCAACTGCGGGCGATTATAAAATATTTGGTCAATCGGTCAGCCGCCTAGATGCAGATGAGCTGGCAAAACTGCGCCGTGAGCACTTTGGTTTTATTTTTCAGCGCTATCATTTATTGGGCGATATCAATGCCCGCGACAACGTATCTGTACCGGCTGTTTACGCAGGGATGGATGGGCAAGCGCGCAGTGAGCGTGCCGAAAAGCTATTGTCAGATTTAGGGTTGGCGGACAAGGTCAATAATCGCCCAAGCCAGTTATCAGGCGGTCAGCAGCAGCGTGTCTCTATCGCAAGGGCGCTAATGAATGGCGGTGATATCATCTTAGCCGATGAGCCAACAGGCGCGCTAGATAGCAAATCCGGCGAAGATGTCGTACAAATCCTCAAAGATTTAAACGCGCAAGGTCATACCATTATTATGGTCACCCACGACCCTAGCCTTGCTGCCCAAGCTGAGCGCGTCATTGAAATCAAAGACGGTTATATCATCGCTGATTATAAAAACGAAGATTATCAGCAAGCAGAAGCCCAGCCAGCGGCGATGATAGATAAGCACCGTAAAAGCGCCTTTAGCAGCTTTATCGACCGCTTATTTGAAGCCTTTAAAATGTCCTTACTTGCCATGCGCGCCCATAAAATGCGCACTTTATTGACGATGTTAGGGATTATCATTGGTATTGCCTCGGTGGTATCAGTAGTTGGCCTTGGCAAAGGCTCTCAAGCGCAGATATTATCCAATATCAGCTCCTTAGGTACTAATACCATTACTGTTACCGACGGCTATCCCTACGGCGACCCTAGGCGGCAGTACAACGATGACAATCTAACCCCACAAGACGCCCAAGCGGTCGCTGACCAGCCTTATGTGGTCAGTGTCAGCCCGCAGCTCAATAGCAATATGAACGTGCGCTATCGTAATATCCAAGAAGCCGCTAGCATCAGCGGCGTCGGTAAAGATTATCTTGATGTCAGCGGTGAAAAGCTGGCACTAGGTCAAGGCTTCGATGAACAAAGCATCTTGCGCCGTACCCAAGATATCATTATCGATGATAATGCCAATAAAACCTTTTTTCCTGACAATGCCAATCCGATTGGCGAAGTCTTACTAATAGGTAGCGTCCCTGGGCGTGTGATTGGGGTTTTAGAGCCAAACGATGGGGGCTTTCGTCGCAGCGTTGATTCGCCCACGTTATATATGCCCTATACCACCATGATGTCGCGGCTGATAGGTAGTGCCTATATTGAGAGCTTTGTCGCGCTGATTGACAATAACATCTCCTCTGCTGCCGCTGAGTCTGCCATCGCTGAGCTAATGACTGGCCGTCATGGCACCGATGATTTTCGCATCCGTAACTCCGACTCTATCCGTCAAACCATTGAATCTACCACAGCTGCTATGACGTTATTAATATCTTCTATCGCTATTATCTCGTTAATTGTCGGCGGGATTGGCGTAATGAATATCATGCTGGTATCAGTGACCGAGCGCACCAATGAGATTGGCGTACGTATGGCCGTCGGTGCCCGTCAAAGCGATATCATGCAGCAGTTTCTGATTGAAGCCGTTTTAGTCTGTATTTTAGGGGGCTTATTGGGTATTGGACTGGCATTTGCTATCGGTGAGCTGATTAACCGTGTCGGCGGCGATAGCTTTAAAGTTATTTACTCATCGACGTCCATTATTGCCGCCTTTGTTTGCTCAACGCTTATTGGGGTTGTGTTTGGATTTTTGCCGGCACGCAATGCCGCCAAGTTAGATCCAGTAGAAGCATTGTCTAGAGATTAGAATAGTTTTACGACTAACGCTAAAGGTAAACGTCAAAAAACAAAGTTGAAAACGCCCTATTAATAGGTTTTTAAAGTCTCTAAAAGCCAATTAATCCTTAAATTTAAAAAAATATGATTAATTTGCACGGATTTGCACTTTTTTTAACATTCGGGGTTGTAATTGTCATAATTATATATATAATGTGCTCTCACGTTTAGAGATACAAATAATCTAAACGGGTAAACAAGCTTATTGTCTCTTTTGATATTGATTCATGAATAGATAAAGAAATGAAGCTTTAGGACATTGCTTTTGATGTCTGGTTTTAATAAATTTCCCTTTAAGGAGATTTATCTTGCGAAGCCAAAATTGTCATGCAATTTTTTAACGCTTCTCAGGGCCGATAGCTCAGTTGGTAGAGCAGTTGACTTTTAATCAATTGGTCCCGCGTTCGAGTCGCGGTCGGCCCACCATCTTAAGTATTACCCTTATCATGTATGCTACCCTATCCGGTAGTAGCGTAATAAGTTTAAACGTTTTAAGAAGCTTTCTTTTAGAATGCTTTACAGAATTTACGAAAATGTAAATTCTCTTGCAGAGTTAAAAAAGCAGTGCTTTTTTTATACACTCTTCAGGGCCGATAGCTCAGTTGGTAGAGCAGTTGACTTTTAATCAATTGGTCCCGCGTTCGAGTCGCGGTCGGCCCACCATATTTAGAAAGGCCCAGTCATTTAATGATTGGGCTTTTTTTTATGCTTTTTTTGGCTAAATGTTTTATTAAAGCTGTAGTTTATAGCGTAAACGTTTTAGCTTTTAACGTTTACGCTTACGAAGGCTAAAACCGTCATTTTGTCGCCAAAGCAATTTATGCTTAATGGTATCTTTAATGGTCCGCCGATGCTTAGGCGCTTGGGCAATCAGCTTGTCAAAAGTAGCGGCATCAATATCCAGCTCACAACCATGCGCCATCATGACATTTGACGGTTTTAAATCTTTTACCTTTTGTAGCGACTGAATATAAACTTTAGGATCATAAATAGGGAATGGCGCGACAAATTTATGGCGCAGCTTGATGATTAAATCAGCGGTATATACCTGACGGCTTGGCAGATGAAACAAAGATAAATCACGATCCGTATGCCCGGGCGTCTCAAGTACTTGCCAATCGTCAAACTGGGGTATCGTATCACCATCGCCAACCGTCAAATCAGGTTGCAAGTGCGCAGGATACCACAGCCTTTTAAAAGTACGTCCTTGACGCTTGGCCACATAGTGAGCCAGACCCAAATCGATCAAATGCATAACATGCCCGCCAACACCGCTGTACCACTGGGTCTCTTTCGCAGCAGAGACGATCAAGCAGCCAGTTGCCGTACGCAGTTTGTGCGCGCCGCCCGCATGATCTGGATGCATATGGGTGACGACCACTACTTTTAAATCGCTGATTGGGCGCTTAAGAGTATTTTTAATATAACCCAGCACCAGCGCCACATCAGGACGACAGCCGCCGTCTAATAGCATCAATTTATCTGGATAAACCGCGAGATAGCTACTTTGAATATACCCATCCAAGCGTACGATATGACATAAACTCATTTATCTTCCTTGACCGCTTTCCTGTCCTTCCACTAGCAAACCAGTGACGTATTAACGATATGTTTTATTCACTTTATTGCTAATAAAATGAAAATTCGTCCTTTAGTATAACGCCCATCCCTTTAAAATAAATGACTTTGAGTGAACGCTTGTGACTATAGATAAGTAGTTTATATGGCTTTTATTGGGCATTTAAAGCGCGGAGATAATAAAAAAACCCAGCAGCTAATTATAACTAGTGAACTGACCCCCAAATGTTGGACGGTTTAGTTTACCCCAAGGACTGAGTTCTGTATTGCACAGGACTCAGTCCTTTTAATTTAAGTTGAATACGCTCATGATTATAATAATGCATATAGTCATGAA
>NZ_CAJHAJ010000002.1 GCF_904846345.1 Psychrobacter maritimus | reverse complement strand
ACTTCTCACTTGTGGCAAGTCCGGTATGTCCTTGCCGATAGTATGCGATGACTTGCATCTTAAAGTCTAGATCGTAACGCATAAAAATACCCCCATAAGTTGTGTCCAACTTATGGGGGTCGGTTCACAATTAGCGAGGTTTTTCTTTGTCATACAATAATGAATAAAAACTACTTATTTATCTAAGTTCATTTCCATCTCTTCAAATTTTGCCGATACTGAAGGTCTTGGACCACCAGTCATGATACTCACGGCAAAAATAGCGATGGTACTTAAGATAAAGCCTGGTACGATAGCGTATAACCAGCTATTTAATGGCACACCATTCATCTGGAAAGGACCGTAAACCCATAAGATAACAGTCAATGCACCGACCACCATACCAGCAACGGCACCGTTACGGTTCATACGACGCCATGTGAGGCTGAAAATAACCAGTGGTCCAAATGCTGCACCAAATCCTGCCCAAGCGTTAGATACTAAGCTGAGTACAGAACTTTCTGGGTTCGAAGCAAGTAGAATTGCGACTACAGCAACCACGACAACTGAGAGTCGACCAACCAATACTTGACGCGCTTCTGGCGCATCTCTATCAAAGAATAGCTTATAAACATCCTTAGTCAATGAGCTTGATACCACGAGTAGTTGAGAGGAAATCGTACTCATAATAGCGGCTAGAATGGCGGCTAATAAGAAACCCGATACCAGTGGATGGAACAAGAACTGGGTAAAGACCAAAAAGATGGTTTCAGGGTCGTCTAATGTCATTGCCGTTTTTTGTACATAGGCGCGACCAGCGATACCTGTCACACAAGCACCGATAAGGCTGATAATCATCCAGCTCATACCGATATTACGGGCAGTGGGGATATCTTTTACTGAGCGAATGGCCATAAAACGGACGATAATATGCGGCTGACCAAAATAACCAAGCCCCCAAGCGAGTAGCGATACAATTCCCAGTACCGTCATCCCGCTAGTGATATCTAGCATACTAGGGTCAATGGCTCTAATAGCATTGGTCGTTGCCGACACACCACCAAGGTCGGTCAAGGCGACAATAGGCACAATCACCATGGCAAACAGCATGATGATACCCTGTACAAAGTCAGTCATCGATACCGCTAAGAAACCACCAAATAGCGTATAAGCAACGACGACACCTGCGGTTACCCATAGACCTGTACTATAAGAAAGATTTAACGAGCTTTCGAAAAGTTTACCACCACCGACTAAACTGGCAGCGGTATAAACGGTAAAGAATAAGATAATAACCACGGCAGAGATGACACGTAGCAAATGCGACTTGTCTTCAAAGCGGTTGGCAAAATAATCCGGTAAAGTGATGGCGTTATCAGCGACTTCGGTATAAACACGAAGGCGCGGCGCCACGATAAGATAGTTTAGAAAAGCACCCAAGGTTAAACCAATGGCAATCCATGCACTGACGACACCGTCAGCGTACATAGCACCTGGCAAACCAAGTAGTAACCAGCCCGACATGTCCGATGCGCCTGCTGATAAGGCAGTGACTGCAGGGCCTAAACTACGACCACCAAGCATATAGCCTTCAGTATCATTGGCTTGCTTAAAATAAGCATAAATGCCAATCCCAATCATCACTAAGAAATAGGCGCCAAGTGATATCATCACGCCACTAGAAACTCCGTTCATATAAACTGTCCTTAACCAACATAATTGGCTGTCATTATTTTGAATGATAAAAATTAGGTCTTACAAGACGCTGCTCGAAAACAATGTCTTAAGATGAAAGAATCTAAAGACGAAAAAAGCCATTAAGTAGGACATAATGGCTTTTATTCAAAATCTTCTGTTAGTTTTATATGATTGATGCTGTTCTAGGACTGCTATCTATAAAGTCATGATTCAACGCAAACGGCAAATTCATCTGTTAATTTTATAATTTCATCGCTCGCATCTGCTTATCATGTATAAATCTCAGTCGTTTATATAACCAATCATTTAAAACCACTAAACCTACTGCTTACTATCATATATTACTAGAAGTGTTCAATATATGACTATCAGTGTGCTTAAGGTAAATTTATGTTATCTAAACAACGTCAAATGTATTATAACGTATGAGTGGCACAAATGCGAATGCGCTATTTTGCTAAATAACGCAGTTCTTTTAGCCAATATTCATAAAGAGTCTACCTAATCTCTATTCAATGGGCGCTAGCAATTCTAATAATGCCGTCACGCTGCTTGATTGTGTTAGTTTTGGATTGATGACCACGCCCAAATAACGTTGCAATTCGATATTATCTGCCATATCAATACGTTCTAAATCCTGACTGACCATCGTTTGTGGTAATACCGACCAGCCAAGCCCAACAGAAACCAACATCCGAATAGACTCAAGCGGGTTGGTGCTCATAGTGGCGTAAGGTTTTAGATTGTGCTTAGCAAATTCCGCCAAGGTAATCTGACTGGTAAAGGTATTGGCAGATGGCAAGATTGCAGGATAGCGCGCCAATTGCTCGAGCGTTACATTGGATTTGGTCGCTAAAGGCGATAAAGTGCCGGTCATAAAGTAGAGCGGATCTGACCATAAGGTATGATAGGTCAAACGCTTATCATAGACGGGCGGCAGCGTTAAAAATGCCAATGATAAATCGCCATCGAGCACCGCTTTATGAGCAGTTTCTGAATCGACAAAATGCACTTCTAGTTGTACGGCAGGATAAGCTTGGATAAAATGCTTAAGCACAGGGGCTAGGTGATGCAAGCCGATATGATGGCTGGTACCGATAACGAGCTTACCGGACACAATATGCTGCGAATGCTGTAGATTAATTTTAAAGTTTTCATAATCTTCAAGCCAGCGTTTGGCATGAGGCAGCATTTCACTGGCGGCTTGCGTCGGTACAATGCCGCGACCAACCGTGTCAAATAGGGTGATATTAAACTCATCTTCTAAATTTTTGATGCGCTTACTGACCGCAGGCTGAGTAATAAATAGCTTTTCTGCTGCACCTGAGATGCTGCCTGTCTTCATAACAGTGACAAATGTCGTCAAATTTGTGGTATTCACACCGATGTCCTTAGCTACATAACGAGCTATAAATAAAAGTTGGCTAGCCTAATCATAATGAATTAGAAATAAAAGTTTGTGACTATGCAAAAATCATCAATTATTATTATAGGATTAGCCTGCTATAATCACAAGACATCTAGACGTATTGTCACATATTTATTCTGTCAACGTCATGATTGGCAGTATATGGCGTATTTTGAGTAGCCATTACTGCAATAAATGATAAATATTATAAAATACCTGTGTTTATTCTTTGTGCCTATAACGTCTTAATCAGGCTATATAAAACATAAATGAATAAACAGGTAGTAACAATAAACAGGTAGTAACCAAGTATTAAATTAAAATGCGTCAGTAGACAAAAAGATTTTGGCACTCACTCATTATTAAAGCAGTCATTCAGAAATTAGCAACTAAAAAAGGATAGCAACATGGCCGGTCAAACGTTATATGACAAACTTTGGAATGCTCACGAAGTCACCAAGCGCGATGATGGTTCGAGCCTGATTTATATCGACCGCCATTTGCTACACGAAGTGACAAGCCCGCAAGCATTTGAAGGCTTAGAGCTTGCCAATCGTGCGCCGTGGCGTCTGTCGGCTAATATCGCAAGCCCTGACCATAATGTACCGACAGTGACTAAAGAGCGCTCAGAAGGCGTGGCTGGTATCAAAGACAAAGTATCGCGCTTACAAGTACTAACCTTGGATGAAAACTGTGCCAAGTTTGATATCGCTGAATTTACCATTAATGATGCGCGTCAAGGTATCTTGCACGTGGTCGGTCCTGAGCAAGGCTTAGTCTTGCCTGGTATGACGGTTGTTTGTGGTGATTCACATACCGCCACCCATGGTGCACTTGGCTGTTTGGCACACGGTATCGGCACCTCAGAAGTTGAGCATGTGTTGGCGACTCAGTGTTTGATTCAAAAGAAATCAAAAAATATGCAAATCCGGGTCACCGGTAAGCTTGGCGCTGGCGTGACGTCAAAAGACGTGGTGCTTGCTATCATTGCTAAAATCGGTACCGCTGGCGGGACGGGGCATGCGATTGAGTTTGCCGGCCAAGTATTTGAAGACATGAGCATGGAAGGTCGTATGACCGTCTGTAATATGGCAATTGAAGCGGGTGCACGCGTCGGCATGGTTGCTGTCGATGATACGACCATTGAATATGTGAAAGGCCGTCCTTATGCACCGACTGAGGAGCAGTGGGAGCAAGCGGAAGCTTATTGGCGCACCTTGTACTCAGATGATGATGCCGTATTTGATACCGTGGTTGAGATTGATGGTAGCGAGATAGCACCGCAAGTTTCTTGGGGCACCTCACCTGAAATGGTCGTTGATATCACTCAGTCGGTACCAACCCCTGACCAAGCGGCTGATGAAGCGCAAGAAGAGGGCTGGTTACGCGCTTATACTTATATGGGTTTAGAAGCTGGGCAAAAAATTACCGATATCCAGCTTGACCGTATTTTTATTGGTTCGTGTACCAATTCACGTATTGAAGATTTACGTGATGCAGCAGCAGTGATTAAAGGTCGTAAAGTTGCCGATAATATTAAAGAAGCCATTGTTGTCGCAGGTTCTGGTCAAGTGAAATTGCAGGCGGAAGCAGAAGGCTTAGATGCTTTGTTTACGGAAGCGGGTTTTGAGTGGCGCGAGCCGGGCTGCTCTATGTGTTTGGCGATGAATGCCGATAAGCTTGAGCCGCAAGAGCATTGTGCCTCAACGTCTAACCGTAACTTTGAGGGTCGTCAGGGTAATGGCGGTCGCACGCATTTGGTCAGCCCAGCGATGGCAGCAGCAGCAGCTTTGGCTGGTCACTTTGTCGATGTGCGCACGTTTTAATCTTTGACCATGTGCTTTATTTATCGATAATAAATTTATTTGATAGGAAATCTTATGCAAGCTTATAACACCCAAACCGGTATCGTTTGTCCGCTCGATCGCGCAAACGTCGATACTGACCAAATTATCGCCAAACAATTTTTAAAATCCATTAAACGTACTGGCTTTGGCGTCAATTTATTTGATGATTGGCGTTACCTTGACGAAGGTTATCCGGGTCAAGATAACAGCACCCGCGTGATTAACCCAGATTTTGTCTTGAATCAGCCACGTTATCAAGGCGCCACTATATTGCTGGCACGTAGAAACTTTGGTTGTGGCTCGAGCCGTGAACATGCACCTTGGGCGCTTTCAGAATACGGCTTTCGTACTATCATTGCACCAAGCTTTGCCGATATCTTTTATAATAACTGCTTTAAAAATGGCATGCTGCCAATTGTCTTGGATGAAGCCATCGTTGATACCTTGATGAAAGCAACGCTTGCCAATGAAGGCTATGAGTTGACCGCCGACCTTGAGCGTCAAGTGGTTATTACCCCAAGCGGTGAAGAGTATGCTTTTGAGGTCGATGAGTTTCGTAAGCATTGCTTGCTCAATGGTCTTGATGATATTGGTCTGACTTTGCAGCAAAGCGATGCGATTAAAGACTATGAGCATAAAATGATGCAAAAAACGCCTTGGATATTTAACGACGTTAGAGCATAGCTATTAGAGAATAGTCCTTAGTATTCAAAGGACTGATAAAATTTTTTTAGTAGAAAATATTATTCAACATATAAAAGTGCTCAACGCTAATACAGCGTTGAGTTATGGTAATTAAGTGGCTAAAATGAATGATAATGTATTTTTACCTTATCGTAATTTCTACCTCATAAATAGTAGCCACCATTATGAATAAAACACGCTTTGTTGTATGGACAAGTACGGCTATTGCCGCAAGTTTATTATTATCTGGCTGTCAGGTATTGACGGGTTATCAACAAATAGACTCGGCAGAAAATGCCAAAGTATGGACTGGGAAAATAACCCCTGTCGCCGGTGAAGTAAATATTGCCTGTGTCGGTACTTATCATTGCGAAATTGCCCGCATTGATCAGACGCGCATTATAGGTAGTGATACTCATGAGCCTCTTAATCCTACCATGCTGGTTGCGATGCAAGCGGTGAATGCAAACGGTAAGAGCCGTACTGGTAATAAGCATGGACAAGCGCCAATGGCGATGGATATGACGCCGCTTACTCATAAAAAAGCGATAAAAATTGTACCCTTGTCAGCATCTGCTATGCCTGGCCTAACCAATTATTATGCGCGAGTACAGCCTGGCAAACGTGAGGTACAAGTCAATTTTTATCCAGAAAATAACGTGGGCTATGTCGAGCGTTTCGCGATGATTCACGATTTTTCTGAGGCAGGAACCTATCAGCTGCGCGCTTATCAAAAGAAGTCTAGCAACAACTCAGGCAGTTTGCTTGATAGCGCTTCGCCAGAGCCATTATGTGTTGAGCTATATCAAGGGAATAGTGTCCAGCGCCGCTTTTGCAAAGAGATAGGGGCTGAGCATCAAGGAGAGTTTGTAGAAACTCGTGTTGTTAAAGCTGAACCTACTCAGTCGCCATCAAAGCCACTAGCAAAAAAATAAAGTAAAAGCCAAAGTTTTATAAAAAGGCGTTTACATCGAAGCTTATTTAAAGAAGTTTATTTAAAGGAACTTATTTAAACAGATAGACCCTGACTTCTTGTGTAAGGCATTGCACAAGAAGTCATTTTTTAACAGGCTCTCATAAGCTTGTCAGCAGTACCCTAAATAGCAATACCTTAAGTATTAGTAGCATAAACATCAATTCCATAAAGAATATTTACTTAACTATTTACTCACAAGGATCAGTATGGCAACGATTTTAACATTAGCAGGCGATGGCATTGGCCCTGAAATCATGACTCAAGCCGTTGATGTGCTTAATGCTGTCAATAATAAGTTTGAATTAGGCTTAACCCTTGAATCTGGATTAATCGGTGGTGTGGCGTTTGATGCCACGGGTGAACCATTGCCCGAAGAAACGCTACAACGTGCGCGCGCAGCAGATGCGGTGTTATTGGGTGCAGTTGGCGGTCCTAAGTGGGATGGTATTGAGCGTAGCAAACGTCCTGAGCGTGGCTTACTTAAAATTCGTAGTGAGCTTGGTTTATTTGCCAATCTGCGCGTAGCCAAACTTTATCCGCAGCTTGTTAATGCTTCAAGCATCAAGCCTGAGATTATCTCGGGTCTAGACTTGCTGATTGTACGTGAATTAACCGGTGGTATTTATTTCGGTGAGCCGCGCGGTATTCGTACCTTAGCGAATGGTGAGCAGCAAGGCTATAACACCATGGTTTATAGCACCAGTGAAATTCAACGTATCGGTAAAGTCGCTTTTGAATTGGCGAAAACTCGTGCACAAGCAGCAGGTACGCCAGCTAAGGTTTGCTCAATAGATAAAGCCAATGTTTTAGAAGTCACTGAGCTGTGGAAGCAGACGATGATTGAGATGCAGCAAGCGGATTATAACGATGTGGCGTTATCGCATATGTATGCTGACAATGCTTGTATGCAGCTGATTAAAGACCCTAAGCAGTTTGATGTGATGGTCACCGGCAATATGTTTGGTGATATCTTATCTGATGAAGCGGCGATGCTGACCGGTTCTATCGGTATGCTGCCATCGGCGAGCCTCGATGAGGCGGGTAAAGGCATGTATGAGCCTTGCCATGGTTCAGCCCCTGATATCGCTGGTCAAGATAAGGCCAATCCATTGGCGACCATTTTATCTGTGGCAATGATGCTGCGTTATACCTTTAAACAAGAAGCTGCCGCGCAAGCGATTGAGCAAGCGGTCAGTGACGTACTTGACGATGGTTTACGTACCATTGATATCCTCGATCGTAGTGAGACAGGACTCAAACAAGTAGGTTGTCAAGAAATGGGGCAGGCGGTACTGGCAAAATTGGTTTAGTAATGCAGCTTTAATATAAGCGGATTTTTCAAATATTGTTAACTAGAAGCCTTAATAGCTAGGAAAATTAAAAACTAGAAAGCATGATAATTAGAAATCCTTATAGCGAGAAGCCCATAATTTGCTTAGCAAGTTATGGGTTTTTTTATGCCTATTTAAAAGATTTATTCACCGTAACACACTCAATAAGCTGGTCGCAAAAAAGGACTTTTTTTAACACAGATGCCGTAGGATAAGGCCTTTATTAACATAAAGCTGTTATATGCTGACAGGCTAATATGTCACTATAGGCGAGCTTACTAAGTTATTAAAATACTAAGTCATTAAAATAAGCGCTATTTATTAACCTTAGTTTTTCTACGAAAGAAATATTTTATTAAGACATTAAAAATCACTCAAAACAAACGTCTTAATAGTGAGTTTTTATCATTAAATTTCTAATAAAAAACAATATTAATAACAATAACTACTCTAGGAGTTTTACATGTACCAATTAACCAAAATTAGCAGCGCACTGGCAGCCCTTGGTTTATCGACATTTTTGTTGATGGGCCAAAGCTTTGCTGCTACTAATGACAATAATACTAATGCTACTAATGATAATAGTGCAAATGCGACAAGCAACGCCGCTACCAATGAAACCGTTACCAGTAATGCAGCGTCCAACACTGTCAGTAAAGAAGCTGCTGCTAACAATGCCAAAGATATCAGCCCAGTGACTAATGGTGTAAGCCAAAAAGTTGCGGGTAACAGTAGAGCTGCCGTATCGTTGAATAAGTTTTTACCGACCATTAAATATACGACAGAAAACCTGCCAGCAGTTGCGCAAAAGATAAATGCCGCTACTTGGAAGGAAGGCACTAAAATTGATCGTAATGTCGGTACCAAGCTACAAGCTTTGTTGAACTGGAACCAAAATGGCGTTGGTCCGGTAGATGGCTATTGGGGTAAAAACACCATCAAGGCCATGCAAGCTTTTCAAAAAGCCAATGGCTTGACCGTAACCAATGATTTGAATAATGAGACTTGGCAAGCATTAACCAAAAATGAAAAACTGATGACACAGCCAGTATTGGTCAGTTATCAGCTGAGTGAGGCGGATGTTAATATTAAAACCACGAGCATTCCCGCAGGCGCAGAAGCCAAGGCTAAGCTCGATGGTATGTATTATGAAAGCGTGACGGAAGGCTTGGCAGAAAAGTTTCATATTAGTGAAAAATATCTTAAAACGCTCAATCCTACCGCTAAATTTATCGCTGGTGAAACCATCACTGTTTATAACCCTGGCAATCCTAATACCAAGCCTGTGAGCCGAGTCGTCGCTGATAAAGCCACCGAAACGCTATACGCTTATGATGCTAAAGATAACTTAATAGCCAGCTATCCGACTACGGTAGGCAGCACAGCAACGCCATCGCCAACAGGGACGCATACGGTAGAAGTAAAGGTACATGAGCCCAATTATACCTACACAGGCAATGATGGTAGCAAAGCTATCATTCCACCAGGTCCTAATAATCCAGTCGGGCTGGTATGGATAGGACTGAGTAAGCCTTCATACGGTATTCATGGTTCACCAGATCCTGCGCGTATCAGCCGTCAAGCATCAGCAGGCTGTATACGCTTGACTAACTGGGACGCGCTTGCACTGCTAGGGGTGATTCAAAACGGCGCAACCGTTGAGTTTAAATAAGTCATGACTATATTGGTTAGCAATAAAATCGATGCGCTAGATACGCTAATAGTTACATGCGACTGGTATAAATTTTCCTTGCTTGCTGTTATCACAAAGACTACGAAGAGGCTACGAAACATTCATCGCAGTCGCACTGTATCGGTTGCAAAGTGAATTCACTATGTTTATAGGTTGTTATTTGAAAGTGGTTCTTCAAAAGTTATTTTAAAAAAATGATTAAACCTTAAATTTTTAATCTTAAAATGAAGACAAAAAAATACCGCTAAAAGTAGCGGTATTTTTTATGGTAAAAGCAAAAAACAATATTAATAGACTAAAATATGATAGGCAATAATGAGTAGGCTAGCAGTATCATTATTATTATCAGTTAAACCTCTCAAGCATTTATATTAATGCTGTTATAACCATTTTAGCCAATAAGAATTTAGTTTTTACCACGGTAAGTAATACGACCTTTTGATAAATCGTAAGGCGTCATCTCAACCTTAACTTTATCGCCAGTCAAAATGCGAATGTAATGTTTGCGCATCTTACCTGAGATGTGCGCAATGATTTCGTGTCCGTTTTCTAAACGAACTTTAAACAATGTATTTGGAAGGGTGTCAATGACTTCGCCTTCAAATTCAATAATATCGTCTTTTGCCATAATTTGTATCAATCAATTAAAAATAAGCCCATATTATACGTAACTTAGCGGATTAAAGCAATACGGAACCTGATTTTTGCTTGACAGCCTGTAAGTGATATGTATGTTATCTTTTAACGAGGGGCTGTAGTAGATAAGCACTATGCCCGCTTATATTAGCTTAATCGGGTAGGTTGAGCCAAATAGGCGTTAAAGGCGCATTTGGCAGTAATTGTTGAAAACGCTTAGGATAATAGGCGTTAATAAAATACAAGCCATCACCAGAAGCTGTCGGCGGCGCAATCGTACGATCTTTTTTGGCTAAAATATCCAAAAATGCTTCTGGCGGCAATTCGTGTCGACCAATGGCATATAAAGTGCCCATGAGGTTACGTACCATATGATGCAAAAATCCGTCTGCTTGAATGTCAAAAACAATAAATTGACCGTGGGCAAAGAGTCTTGCATGACTGACTGAGCGGACGGGCTGATTAGACTGACAGGCAGCGGCACGATAGCTGCTAAAATCGTGAGTACCAACGATATCAGCCGCCGCTACTTGCATCGCTGCTAAATCCAGCGGCTCATAGATATGAGTCACTTGGTGATTTAAAATAGCAGGTCGCTGGGCTTGATTGAGAGTGATATAACGATAACGACGGGCAATAGCCCCAAAACGGGCATGAAAGTCGTCAGGCATCGGCTGTATCCAGCGTAGGGCGATGTCATCGGGCAATAAGCTGTTGACGCCGCGCAGCCAGTTATGAGGGTGACGATAGGCATGAGTGGTAAAATGGGCAATCATATTGCTGGCATGCACGCTTGCATCGGTACGACCAGCCGCGACGACCTCTACCGTCTCATTCGCGACTTTACCGATAGCTGTCTCTAACGCTTCCTGTACACCCAATACTTCTCGTTGTCGCTGCCAACCATGATAGTGCGTACCCAAAAACTCAATGGCGATGGCTAATGTATAGGTTGGGGGAGCTTTAGCTTCGATGCTGTTAATCTCGGACATGTTAATCTCGGACATGGGTGTTATTGGGCATTATAGTATTGGATATTTTAGTATTGGACGTTCTAGTATTGGCGCTTATATTCTAGGATTAGCGCTTATAAAGTACGCATATTCAACGCTAGTCTAACGTTTTTTGATAGTGGTACTTGGCTGATTGACATTGTTGAGCCAGCGCTGACGGCGTCTTGCCGGACTATCATAACGCAGTAAAAGCCATAACAGCCGTGCATAAATAGCGGGAATCGTTAAACGTCCGCCACTAATTACATGATAATCGTATTGCCAACTACCGGCAGCATAGCTCTCACTGACCCCGCCAAATGGAGACTGGCTAGCGCATACCACCATGTGGCCGTTTTTATAAGCAAGTTCTAGTGCTTCTGCTAGCGCCGGCGAATAAGGAACGTTGCCTGCGCCGAAACCTAATAAAATAATCCCACAAGGCGGCAGTGATAATAATGCCTGTAGCTGATTGCTCATTACCTCAGTGTCGTTCGGCAGGCAATATAAGGCATGAATACGTGCTTGCTTAGCCCGAGCTTCAATAAAGTCGACCAATTCTTGCTGATCATCTAGCCAGTGCTGGCGGCGGGTATCTGGTAAGCTTTTGATATAACTATTGGCAGGATAGGCCGCTCGAGAGTGACCGGTAAATGCCATCAAATCGTGGCTATGAATTTTTTGTACTGTCTGCGCTGGCCAAGACTCGCCGCCAAAACCAATCTTTATACCTGATTCACCAGCTGCCGCCAATTTTAAGGAATCGGTAAGGTTATCCCAGGCGTCGCTATTTGCGTCAATGGTATAAGAGTGCAACACGTTACTGTCTAATAATGGGCGCATACTAGCGGTGATAACCACGCAAATATCACTACCAGCAAAAGCCTCTGCTAAAAACGCGCCTAAATAACTCAAAGTATCCGTACCAGTAATAAGCACAAACCGGCTGTCGCCTTGGGCATAGGCGGATAGCAAAAGCTGATAAAAATGTACAAAGTCACTAGGGGTAAGCTGGCTACTGTCTTTAATTAAAGTATTATCAAGCCATGAAACCTGAGGCAGATTATTAGCATTATTTTGCTCAGCCAGTAAGTGTTGCAAGGTCGGCAAAAAAATATCTGCCGATAACGGTGCTAAGGGTCGCCCGTAGCTACCAAAAGTACCACCAGCATAAATGAGACGAATAAGATTGGAGCGTGTCTTTGTCATAATAGAGGAGGGCATAGTATTAGCACAGTGAAGAGAAATGAGAGCAGAAAGCGCCGCTAAGTTTTAGGGCGCGTTCTAGCAAAAATAATGAGTAATGATAGAGTGAATAATAATAGAGAGTATCAAGCTTAAATGCAAAAAAAATCAGCAAGTATTCTTAGGATAGTAGAATACTTACTGATAAGAGAAGGTGCTACTTGTTATGCAGTGCGATCTAGTAGAGTTTGCGCTAGGCTTTGTTGCTCGCTCGTACCTTGGCTTATGACTTCATTGAGTAAGCGTTTAGCACTATCATATTCACCCAGCTGTACATACTGACCGGCTAAGTCTAAGGTGACTTGATTGCTGTCTAACGTTTTGACGAAATCAAAGTCAGCTGCAAAGCGTGATGAGAAGTCTTCGGCAGTTTCAACCTCAGTCTCAGCAGTAACTCCGCTATCAACATTGTTTTCAACTTCGCTTGCAAGCTCAACTGGCGTCGTCGCTGTTGGAGCACTTGTTAAAGAATCAAAGTCAAAATCATCATCAATCAGGGTGTTTTCATCGAACGTAACAGTCGTTGGTGCAGTGTTATAAGCTACTGTCTCATGAGCTGCTGTCTCATGAGGGACTTCATTTATTTCCTGCGCTGCATTGTCTTCAAAAGTAAAGTCATCAAAATTGTCTTCAATAAGAATAGGCGTTTCACTTGATGGTTGTATTTCCGTCTCTGCTTCAACTGGTGCATTGAAAGTATCAATATCATTGATATTATCAACATTATCGAGAGATAAAGTAAGGTCTTCCTGCTCTAGTTGAGTTGCTTCTGTAGTGACTTCATCAACATCAGCATAAACGTTATCATCGCTAGCTTCAATTTCTAAATCTGCCAAATCTAAGACAAAGTCTTCATTGTCATCTAATGTAGTATTATTAGACGTATCATTAGATAGAGTGGTAGTAGGCGCTTGCGTAGAGATATCTTGTGGCTCTGCTAAGTCGAAATTAAAATCAAAATCGGAGTCACTGGCGTTACTATCGCCACTATTATCATTTTTGCTTATAACAGCTGAAGCAGATAAAATTTCAGCATCAGCGATATCTAGCTCAGTGACCGGTGTCATGCTAGTAGCGGCGGGCTCGTTAATATCGTTTTCTAAGTCATTCAGGCTCAGGTCAAAATCTTGCTCGATATTATCGAAATCATGAGAAGTAGCTAAAGTGGTGTCAGAGCTGTCTGCTAAGTCGTTTCTATAGGCAGTAGGTTGAACCGCATCATCATCAAGATGGTTATCAATAATGGCGTTTTGACTGTCGACTTTGTCCGCAGGGATATCAAAATCGATACTCTCAAAACCCGCATCTTGGTCATTTTCAGCTGGTAGAGCATGTTTGGCTGCTTGATTTTGTTCTTCAGTCAGTAATGCTTTTAATTCATCTGCTTGAGCGATACTTTTTGCATCAGCATGAGTTTTAATAGAGTCATAGACTTTATTAAAGTTATCAGATTGATCTATCGTGGCATATATCGCAAGCAGCTTAAGAGATAATTGGCTATCATTAGGTTTTTCAATAAGACCGCGATTGAGCGTTTCAATGGCTTTGTCATAGCGCTGCTGATCCATAAAACGTTGCGCAATCTCAATAGGATTAAATTTTTTGTCATTAGTGCTGTCGGCTTCACTAGGTGCTTCTTTAAGCGCAGTTTTTCCTGCCTTTACAATTGGTTGCCCTGATGGTTTTTGTGCTTTATTTTTACGCACGACCAAAACCGCTATTAGTACAATAAATACCAATCCGGCGATAATATATAGCATATTGTCCATAGTTACTCCTGCGCCCACGATCACAGCATAGTGCATTGATCGGTTAGGCAATTATTGATTGCGTAGTTTTTCGAGACGAGCTTGTAGCTCCGCCAGTTTTTGGTTTTGTAATTGCAGTTTTTTAGTATAACTGCCAAGCATGCTGTTGGTCTTTGATAAACGTTGAGCTTGGTCGGCGGTACTTTGTCGCGATGATTTAAGAATATCTAATACATCTGTGCTAAGCCCGTTGCCCGTTGCCATACCTGCCTTAGTTTTAGTGCCATCTGCGCTACCATCATGGCCAGGAGCGAGAACAGAAAACTGAGCGGTTGGCAGGGTTTGTGTTTTCTTTATAACCGGCTTCTCAGTACGCTTTGTCGCTTTAGCACTCTCAGTTTTTATTTTAGAGGCAGCTTTCGGTGCAGCAGGTTTTTTAACTATGGGTGTATTTGCTTTTCTATTAGGCTTTCTTTGCTCGCTGATAGCGGCCTGTAGCTTTTTTTGAGATGGCACGACATCATACTTGGGTAAACTTAACTGAGCATCGGCTTTTAGCTGATCCGCGTTTTTATTGATAAAGGCATTCGGGTTTTGTGTTTGAATCTCGTTCATGACGGTTTGTACATCAAGATTGTTTTTCTCTGCGATTTGCTGGGCAATGATCCATAAGTTATCGTTACGCTGTACTGTATAGTTAAACTCAGAGCTCGTGTCATTATTAGCAGAAGCTATACTAGCGCCTTTATCATTGGAACCTAGCGTAGATAGATTTCCAGAGGATAGGGTTTGCTGTGAAGCAATCTGGGTAGATGGGGTAGTGCTATAGAGATCTGCACCATCTGAACTGTTTTTAGCAGTTGGCAAAGGGTTAACAGGTGTTGGCGTGGCAGCCATCATATTTGTGTTATTTGCATTGCTAGTATTGTTTGAAACGTTAGGCTGTATCTGACGGGTAATCTGGATATTCAAGATATCAAATTGATTATCCGTAAGCCCAGTAGCAGATGCACTGCCATCTAGATTTCCTGTTGCATGATTATTAGCATGATTGACAGCTGTCATCGTAGGATTGCTCTGCTTATCAGTATCATTATTCAAACGCTCATTATCTAAGCGACTATTCTCTAAGCTATTAGGAGAATATACCGTAGTCGTACTTTGCGTGGCAGGCGTGGTAACGGCTGTAGGTGCCAATAATAATGGTGGCGGCGTACCCTTTTTAACAATTAACGGTTGCGCATTCGTGGTAGAAACCTCAGGTAAGTTCGGCTTTTTTGCGCCTGTAACGATATTTTGAGTAGGGGTAATCGGCAAGCTGTTATTTAGAGGCATCAGTAATGTTTTAGGAATAACATTGCGCTGAGTACCATCATTAATAGACAGCACTACATCTGCAAAAGGTTTGGAGACAGGTTTGGTCGTTGTGATAAGAACGTGTCCACTGGTGGCTGACGTCGGTTGGAAACGGACGGTCATTGAGTCAGTTGGCGTCAAGCCCATTTGCTGATAAATAGTAGAGTTCGCCAAACTTGCCGAAAAATCAGCGGTCTTAATATCAGTGACCGTAATACTGGCAGCTAAAGGTTCATGCTGCGCTGAGGTAATGACTGTCTTGCCAATGGTGGCAGCTTGGGCATGAGACATAAAAGCTGCATAGCCGACTGAATAAAGCAGCGCCATTGATACTGAGCGATGTACAGTAGTCAAGCGATGAGATAAGTGACAAGACATGTGCAGCCCTTTAGAGTGAGAGTTATCTGTGTTGTTATAACAAAATACTGTTTAGTTTACCAGTTTATTTCACCGCTGTTGTGAACAATGCATTAATTGTTTGCTTAATGTTTATTCTTGCAACTGAATCTTTTTATCAAGCAGCATGGCATCACCATAGCTAAAAAAGCGATATTGGGTATTAATAGCATGTTGATAGGCTTGTTCGATGGCCGCTTTGCCTGCAAATGCAGAGACTAACATCAGCAACGTAGACTTTGGCAGATGAAAATTAGTAAACAGTTTGTCTATAACACCAAACTTAAACCCGGGATAAATAAAGATATCGGTATCACCCGCCCAGCTAGAAAGCGCTTGACCATTGACCGCTGTTTTTTGATACGCAGTCTCAAGCACTCGTGTGACCGTTGTACCAATCGCAATCACTTGCTTACCATTGGCATGCGTTTGATTAATGAGGTCAGCGGTAGTTTGGGGCAGGTGAGCATATTCGCTATGCATGGTGTGATTGAGCAAGTTGTCTGTTTTTACCGGGGCAAACGTACCAGCACCAACATGCAAGGTGACAAAAGCAGTATTAATACCTTTGGCGGCAAGCTTATCTAACACGAGCTCATCAAAATGTAAACTGGCGGTCGGTGCTGCGACGCTGGCAAGTTTGGCGGGGTCATGAAAAACCGTCTGATAACGGGTATTGTCAGTCTCATCGGCGTGGCGCTCAAAGTAGGGCGGAATAGGCAGCTCACCATAACGCTCTAAATCAGGCAGAATAGACGCCTCAAAAGCTAAAATAAATAAGTTATCTTGGCGACCAATCATCACAGCCTGCATATGACCGTCGGCAATCTGCAATCGTTGCCCAAGTTTGGGTGCTTTACTGGCTTTAACATGACAAAGGGCAATATGCTCTTGGCTAACGGTTGCACCGTCTGTCGTTTGTAAATGTAAGGTCGCGCCATCTAAATCTGATAGCTCAACTAAACGCTCAATCAGCACCTCTATCTTACCGCCCGTATCTTTTTGCCCAAACAAGCGCGCTTTCATGACTTTGGTGTCGTTAAAGACGATTAGGTCGCCCGTGTTTAGCAGGTCGGGCAGCTCAAAAAACTGTTTGTCTAAAATCTGACTGTCAGTATTTTCTTGATTGTTTTTAGCTACATATAGCAACTTTGATGCCGAACGCTGCGCCAATGGGTAACGAGCGATTAAGCTGTCTGGCAGCTCATAATCGTAATCGTCAACGCTAAGATAGTCCAAAACGTCATCGTTCTTATTAATATCGTTATTTAGGTTTTTATCAGTACTGTTGTTGAAGTTTTTGTCGGTATTGTTATTGGTCGTATCAGTGAGGTTAATATCTGGGCTTATAGGTTGAGAGTCAGTCATAGTCGGTCTTTCAATAGATAGAAGTTTCGAGGCAATTGTAGCAGAAATGCGGATATGAAAGAACGGTTTCCTAAGCATCAGCCGTTCATAAATGATGAATGGCAAATAAAATAGCCTAAGCAAAAACTTAAGATATGACAAAGTTATGGCTTTATTTCCACTAGCTTTGTTTGCAAAGATTTAATGACTTATTCAAATAAATTTAGCTGCGGCAGTATTTGCGTGGCAGGCGTTAACGAAGAAAAAGTCACACCGACAAGCCGGATAGGCAGCAGACGTGGAATATCTAAAAATAGCTTATCAAGCCAGTAATGGGCAGATTCGGCGCTATCAAAAGCCGTGGATAAGGTGTGCGAACGCGTGACTTGGGTAAAATCGGCGTATTTGATTTTAAGGGTAATGGTATAGGCGACGAGCTGCTTTTTATGTAGCTGCTCAAAAGCATCGGCATTTTGCTCATAGATTTGTAGGCGTAGCTCATCATCATGACTTAAATTGTCCCTAAAAGTGGTCTCAGAACCAACCGACTTGTGCGTACGCTGCGATTTAACGGGGCGTTCGTCACGGCCATGGGCGATGTCATGATAAAACTGTCCACGTTTACCAAATTCATTGACTAGAACGGCAGCAGGGGTGAGCCGTAGGTCAGCACCCTTACTGATACCCATCGCATGCAAGCGTTTCGCTGTTGCTTTGCCAATCCCATGGAAACGCTCAATAGGCAATGTGCTAATAAACGCCTCAGCATCCGCTGGCGTAATTACCGCCGTGCCATTGGGTTTATTAATATCAGAGGCAATCTTGGCGAGCATTTTATTAAAGGACACGCCCGCAGAGGCATTGAGTCCTGTATGCTCTAAAATTTGCGCCCGTAGCCAATTTGCCATTAGTGTGGCTGAGCCGTGATGTACGCTTAATCCTGTCACATCAAGATAGGCCTCATCCAACGATAATGGCTCAACCTGCGGCGTCAAACTGTGCATAATGCGGCGAATATCTTGACTGACCGCGCGATAGACATCAAAGCGTGGCCTGACAAATATGACGTCGGGGCAACGTTTACGAGCTTCATAACACGACATGGCGGAGCGTACGCCAAACTTACGCACCTCATAACTGGCAGCTGCAACCACTCCGCGACCATTGGGGTCACCACCGACGACTAAAGGCTTGCCGCGTAGCTCAGGAAAATCGCGCTGTTCTACACTGGCATAAAAAGCATCCATGTCAATGTGAATAATCTTGCGAGGGCTGGGTGTGATAAGAGCAGTCATAACCACTATTTTACCTGATTTGGCTTCTTAATTTTAGTCTCTGTTATTGGGTATAAAATCGCTTATAAGGAGATGGATACTATTGTTAAAATAAGGCGAGCAGCTAGCGCTAAGCACGATAGTAGGCGTTATCAATGGGATATTTGGCAAAATTAATCAGCTTCATTTAACGTTTATCCGAATATTCCTACCGTTTATCGGCAAGAAGTACTTTCGATGTTACAGTTTTGCTGCTATTGTTTTACAATAAAGTATCCAAAGAGGTTAGTAGCTGTTAAATAGAATACAACTTGATGATTTTATTTTTCAGCAGAAATGGATGTTTGTATAGCTCATGTCATGCTCATGGAACGAGCAATGATGCAAGGTATTAGCAGAAAAGCACTGGTTTTTACTGATAGTACAGGAAAGTTAGGGAGCTGGATATGAATGGTGAGTTAACAGGGAGCGATTTGACCCGCGCATTACTTAAACGTAGTGATAAACCAATATGGTGTGCGGTTGATGATGAAAGTGATGAACAAGCGATGATGGATCATGATGGTAATGATTTTACCGCCTATATCGTATCATTTAAAGATGGCTACTTTTATTGTAGCTGCGGCACACCTTGGGCATATGCAGTGCCAGTCAAGATAAGTGCAATCACGCAGTGTGAGGTGAACGTTTGAGTAGCATGATAAGTAGTAAATCACCTATATAAAATAGCCTCATATTTAGAGGCTATTTTTTTGTCAACAGTAAGCGCTTAGTGCATCAGGTTGCATCAGGTTGCATCAGGTTGAGCCATGGGATCGGCGTCAGCAAAGGCTTTTAGTGTGCGACAATGTGCGTCAATCTCGGCGATATTGGGATAAATACTTAAGTCTACTTTAAAGCGCCGTGCCGATGAGACTTGCGGAATCAAATAGCAATCTGCAAAAGTAGGGTTATCGCCGTAGCAGAATTTCCCACGAGCTTTATCTTGTGCTAAGCGTTTTTCTAACGCTGCAAAACCCTCACTTATCCAGCGATTACACCACTTAATAACAGCTTCCTCGTCTACCGATAGCTCATTGCGCAGATATTGCAAAATACGGCGATTGTTAATAGGATGGATATCACAGCCAATCATGGCGCTTAGCGCACGTACCTGCATACGACCGGCAGCGTCTTGAGGTAATAGCGGCGTCTCAGGATAAACCTCTTCTAACCACTCTAAAATAGCCGGGCTTTGAAACAACAGCAAATCATCTGCTTGCAATACAGGCACCAATCCTTGTGGGTTAATGGCTTTGAACGCTGACTCAAGCTGCTGATCTTTTGCCAAGTTAACCGCGATATACTCATACGCTAAACCTTTAAGATTCATCGCGATACGAGTACGATGCGATGTTCCGCTACGAAAGTAGCTATATAACTTCATCATTATCAATTCCCTTTATAATGGTAGGTTGTTTGTGTCATAAGTGGTTATAATTATTGATACCATGCTTATGTTATATAATCCAAATGAGTAATGTTAAGTCGTATTGTTATAAGTAGTACTGTTATAAGATTTCCATAAATAACACATTAATAGCGTAGATAACTAATAGAGTAAGCCATCAATTGAACAAGCCACTGATTGAGCAAAACATGCCCGCATCTGAAAACCTAACAGACAATCCTACTAGCAATAAAAACCAAGGTGGCGTGCAGTCACTTGAAATTGGATTGTCAGTATTAGACGTTCTAATCAATCACAACGAGCCTATGATGCTAAAGGATATTGCGCAAAATGTGCAAATGCATCCGGCTAAGTGTCATCGTTATTTGGTCAGTCTTATTCGCAAAAATTATGCGCGGCAGCTGAGTGATGGTCGTTATGGACTGGGCGTGCGCGTTAATGCACTGGCAGCATTGGGGCAGACTGGGTTTAATCAAAACAATATCTTGGAGCGATTGACGCATATCGCCAATGAAATTAAAGACACGCTACACTGCGGGGTGCAAATTGCCAAATGGTTTAGCGAAGGTCCAATTATCATTCAATCGGTTGAGCCAGATAGCCCTATCAGCATCATCACTCGTATCGGTTCACGTATGCCGCTAACAACGTCGGCGACAGGGCAATTATTTGCCAGCTATCAGCCAGATGCCGTTATCGAGCCATTGGTGAAGGCGGAATGGCGTATAGAGGATAAAGCAGTCATCGCAGAAAAATGGCAGCACTTTAACCAGATGCAAGCCAAGATTCGCACCCAAGGCTATGCTACGGTGACCGGTGATATGCTGATGGGGATTAATGCCATTACCATTCCAGTGATTGTGCCTCAATCAGCCAACACTGCTGCTATTCAGTCCACTGCCAATGACAAGCTATCTGCTAATAACCAATCATCTTTTGATAACTTGCCATTAGAATATGCCATTACTATCATTGGTACCACCGAGCAGTTGCCGATGAGTGAACAAAATAACGTGGTTGAGCAAATACTGGCAATCGCGCAGCGTTATCAAATAGCGTAGCCAAGACTCGCTACTTAACTTAGCTACTTGATAAAGTAAAATTTAACCATCCAATAAATTAACGCTATTACTCACCTGCAGGCGCGACTTCTCGTGCTTGCGCCAGTTCCTCTGCATGTAAAAACTGAGTATGAGCGGGTGCACGCTTGGTACGCGACCATTCTTCTAACATCTCATACTTCATCTCTTCCGTAATCATCGAGACTTTTTCTTCTGAGGTAATATCATCGTAGGTGAGCTCCATACGATGGCCGTTAGGATCAAAGAAATAGATAGAATGGAAGATACCGTGATTGGTCACGCCGACCACGTCAATACCATTCTCTTCTAAATGCTTTTTTGCGGCCATTAAGGCATCACGGTCTTTTACTTTCATGGCTAAATGTTGTACCCAGTTTGGCGTATTGGGGTCAAAGCCCATTTCCGGTTGATTGGGCACTTCAAAAAACGCCAAGACATTGCCATTACCGGCATCTAAAAACACATGCATATAAGGGTCAAAAGCTTTGGTCGAAGGTACGTGGTCTTCAGCAAATGCTAAGATGAAATCCATATTGAGGTATTTTTTATACCATTCAACGGTTTCTTTAGCATCCTTGCAGCGATAGGCTACATGATGGATTTTTTCAATTTTAAAACTCATATCAAACTCCTTTTGATAAAGCGTGCTACTTAATAAGCTGTCAAACCTGTATTAAACTAAATGGTGATAATTGTCGGACAGCCTAAGTAGTTTTTTTACGCCTGTTTTATTTGTAAGTGCTTTATATGCTAGAACTATTTGTCAAAATCGAATGTGAGCGCAGGCAAGACCTTACCGCGTACTTCACCAAAGCCAACACGAATACCGTCTTTTTCGCTATAGCCCTTCATAATCACGGTATCGCCATCTTCGATAAAGCTGCGTGTCTCGCCGCCTTTTAAGGTGACAGGTTTGGTGGCATTCCAAGCAATCTCTAACATCGAGCCATAAGAATCTGGCGTCGGTCCTGAAATCGTCCCTGAGCCCATCATATCGCCGACTTCTACTTTACAACCCGTGATGGTGTGGTGGGTCAGCTGCTGCGCCATTGACCAATACATATATTTAAAGTTGGTTTCACAAACCAGCGTTGCTTCGTCTGCATTTTCAGGCAATAACTCGACTGATAAAGTGATATCAAAGCTGCTATCAGAGGCTTTTTCATTGAGATAAGCCAGTGGTTTTGGCTCTTGCGTTGGGCATGAGGTTTTAAAGGGTGCTAAAGCATCCATGGTCACAATCCAAGGTGATACTTCAGAAGCAAAGGTTTTGGCATTAAAAGGACCTAAAGGCACGTATTCCCATTTTTGAATATCGCGGGCTGACCAATCATTAAGTAGTACCATGCCAAAAATATGATCCGCGGCTTCATCGACTGCAATCGGTTGACCGATATTATTGCCTTTACCGACGACAAAGGCGGTTTCAAGTTCAAAATCCAAACGCTTACAAGGCGAGAAAATAGGACGGTCATCAGCATTCGGTTTTAGCTGACCCGATGGGCGTATCACATCCGTACCACTAACGATAACGGTGCTGGCGCGTCCGTTATAGCCGACTGGCATTTCAGTCCAGTTAGGCAGTAAGGCGTTATTTGGGTCACGGAACATAGTGCCAACGTTGGTCGCATGCTCTTTAGAAGAATAAAAGTCCGTAAAACCGGGCACTTGCACGGGCAGATGCATGGTGACGTCTGCTTGCTTAAACAGGGCTTTTTGCTGTAAGTCTGCATTGTCGCGCAAGGTATCATTATCAGCAGACAGTAGCATTTGAATGATGGTGCGCGCCTTGGTCCAGTTGTCGCGACCAGAATCAATAAAGGCGTTTAAGGTTGGTTGATCAAAATACGGACCGTCAGCCAAACTTAATAACCCTTCTGCTTCGAGTACTGATAAGTCTAATACCTGCTCACCGATAGCAACGCCAGCGCGACGGTTGTTATTACCAGTAGCGTCTTTGGCATCACTAAAAATGCCATAAGGCAAGTTATGAATAGAAAAGTCAGAATCAGTGGCGATATCGATAAATGAGGTGAGGTTTTTGTCAATCGTTGACATGGGGAAGCTCCTTGCTAAAGCGCATATTGAATTACGTTATAGTTAACTACTTACGTATAATGTAATTTATAGCCAAACAGATTGCAAGGTTTTTTGTGCAGTGTTTTTTGTGTAGTTTTTTTAGAAAATATCAGGCATAAAAAAAGGCTGAGCAATAACTCAGCCTTTTTATTCACATAATTTTTATGAAATCGCGTTAGATGATTAGTCTTTTAAGACGTCGACCATGGCATTGGCAACATAATCGATATTACTACTGTTCAAGCCGGCAACACACATACGCGAGTTCGATACCATGTAGATACCAAACTTGCTTTGGAGTTGTTCAACCTGTTCAGGCGTCAGGCCCGTAAAGCTAAACATGCCATTTTGCTCAGTTAAGTAATCGAAGTTACGATCAGAGATTTTCTCTTCCAATACTGATTTGAGCTTTAAGCGCATGGCTTTGATACGGTCACGCATCGCATAAACTTCGCCAACCCATTGCTTATGTAGCGCTTCGTCGTTCATGACGATATCGACCACACGACCACCATGTGATGGTGGGCTTGAGTAGATGCGACGTACCGTAGAGTTCAGCTGACCAAAGACGCGCTCAGTTTCGTCTACTGTTGGACAAACGACAGATAGGCCACCGACACGCTCACCGTAAAGTGATAAGTTTTTAGAGAATGAGTTGCTCACAAACAGTGGCAGACCCATATCAACCGCTTTGCGAATTGCGTAAGCATCGCTGTCCATATCTTCGCCAAAACCTTGGTAAGCGATGTCCATAAATGGAATCAGCTCACGCGCTTGAATGATGTTTAGGACGGTATCCCACTGCTCACGAGTCAAGTCCATACCGGTTGGGTTATGGCAGCAAGGGTGCAATAAGATGACGTCATCTTTATTTAAAGTCTCAAAAAAAGCAATCATCTCATCAAATTTGATGCTGCTGGTCGCTTTGTCATAGTACGGATATTTACCGACTTCGACGTCAGAGCCTTCAAAGATAGCAATGTGGTTGCCCCACGTTGGGTCGCTGACGTAGCACTTAGACTGCGGGAACCATTCATGGATAAATTCTGCGCCCACTTTTAACGCACCAGAACCGCCGATTGTGGCGATGGTCGCAACCAAACCGTCTTGTAAGATTTGCGCGTCTTTACCAAACAGCAATTCCTGACAACCTTTACGGTGTCCGGGTAAGCCGGCCATTGGCAAATAAGGACGAGGAGAGATTGGGTCTGCAATACGCTGTTCAGCCGTTTTGACACACTCAAGGACGGGCAATTTGCCATCCTCATCATAATAAACGCCCACGCCTAAATTGACTTTATCTGGGTTGGTGTCGGCGGCAAACTTGTCCATCAATCCTAAGATCGGGTCACCGGCATAATAATCGATACGTTCAAACATTTTTTTTCCTTACAAGGGAGATGAGTTAAGGCGTTAAAAAGCATAAACCAGTTTGGCGATTAACTCAACGTTAGATTCAGCGATACTGATTAATTAACGCATTTTTTTGTTTATTGGCAAATTTTTGGACAGATTTAAGCCTTTGCCAAACTTAAGTAATGAGTTGGTTAAAGGAGGCTTAAATACACTTAAATACACTTAAATACTCTGTAAATCATCAAAGTGACTGGCAAAGTAAAATTGCAAGAATTGCTTAAAGGCAATGCTGGCGGGTGATAATGCCCGTGACGAGCGTTGGTAAATAAAAAAGCGGCGCATTTTAACCGGTTGTGCTAAGGGGCGCATCTGTAAGCCATTGGCGCTTACCCAATCTATCACCTCCGGCATATAAGGCAAGCACAAAGTAATGCCAAAACCTTGGCGGGTCATCTCAAGGGCGGTGGACATAAAGTTGACTTTATAGCGTGCTTGTTGGATATGGCTGGCAATACTCTCATCAAGCTCGGCGGTCACCTGCTCAATAAACGGCCCTTGCAAGGTAATAAGCGGAATGTCTACCAAGTCTTGCCAGACGACCTCTGATTTTTGTGCCAGCGCATGGCTGTCAGGCATCACCACACAAAACGGCAGCTGATATAACAAATCGGCGCTGATGTCATCCTCAGATTCCATAAAACCAAGCTCAGTCCCGACGCCCAAATCTACCTCGATGTTTTGAATGTGTTCTAAAACATTTTCAGCTGAGCAATCAAGCAAAGACACGCTAATATCTGGATATTCTTTAGAAAACTGGGCAATAACCGCTGGCATGGAGGAAGCGGCAAATTGCGACACCGCAAGCCTAACCTGACCTTGCGCCAAACTTGTCAAACTACTGGCTTCATTTTCAAACAGCTGCATCTCATTTAAGATACGCCGCGCTTGTGGCAATAAATGATGCCCGACAACGGACAAAGAAAGCTGGCGCGTGGTGCGATCAAACAACACGATACCGAGGCTAGATTCTAACTCTTTAATCAAACCACTGACGGCAGATTGGGTCAAATGCATCTGCTCACTGGCACGGGTAAAACTGCCATTGTCGGCAACGCTGATAAAAGCGGTCAATTGGCGAATACTGATATTCATAAGCAAACCTGATAAATAAATCAAAAAATACGATTAGTCTTATAAATCAAGCTAATCTAATATAAATACATCGTCAATAAGAATTATTGATTGAAGTTATTTTTTAGCATTATATTTTTACTGTTTTTTATACCACCAATTGAAATTAAGGATGATTACAATGGCCGATTTATTTGAAAACCCAATGGGATTGCAAGGGTTTGACTTTGTTGAATTCGCCTCACCTCAACCACAAGCTGTTGCAGAGTTATTTGAGCAGCTGGGTTTTACCCATGTGGCCAATCACCGCTCAAAGGACGTGGCGTTATACCGTCAAGGTGATATCAACCTTATCATCAATCGTGAGCCAAAAAGCCAAGCCAGTTATTTCGTTGAAGAACATGGCGCTGGGGCCTGTAGCATGGGTTTTCGCGTCAAGGATTCCAAAAACGCCTATGAGCTGGCGATTGAAAAAGGCGCGCAGCCAGTAGATGTGCCAACAGGGGTGATGGAATTAAGACTGCCTGCTATCAAAGGCATTGGCGGCTCTCTCATCTATTTGATTGACCGTTTTAAAGACGGCGAGTCTATCTATGATGTCGATTTTGAATTCTTACCAGACGTTGACAGACGCCCTGTAGGTTATGGCTTTAAAGTCATCGACCACCTAACGCATAACGTTTACCGCGGCCGTATGGCGTATTGGGCAAACTTCTATGAGCGCATCTTTAACTTCCGTGAAATCCGTTATTTTGATATCAAAGGCGAGTACACCGGCCTGACCAGTAAAGCGATGACCGCCCCTGATGGCAAAATTCGTATCCCGTTAAATGAAGAGTCTAAGCAAGGCGGCGGCCAAATCGAAGAATATTTGATGCACTTTAACGGTGAAGGTATTCAGCATATTGCCTTAGCCAGTGATGATTTATTTGCCAGTATCGATAAGCTAAAAGCTGCCGGCATTCCATTGATGACCGCACCAAACGCGGCCTACTATGACATGCTAAGCGAGCGTTTACCAAACCACGGCGAGAATGTCTCTGAGCTGCAAATGCGCGGTATCTTGTTAGATGGCACGACAGAAGGTGGCAAACCACGTCTACTGCTACAGATTTTCTCTGAAACTATCTTGGGTAGCCCAGTATTCTTTGAATTTATCCAACGTAAAGGCGATTACGAAGAAGGCTTTGGTGAAGGTAACTTTAAAGCCTTGTTTGAATCAATTGAGCGTGACCAAGTCCGTCGCGGCGCGATTGGTCAGTCAGAGACCGAAACACCGTAACTTAGTTCAACACCGTAACTTAGTTTAACACCGTAACTTAGTTTAAAGTTTATCTGTTAGCGCTGATATACAAGTGCTTATGTATGCATGCTTATATATCAGTGCTCAGAACAAGAAAATGGACAAGACGAAAGGATAACGTCTTGTCTTCATTAACCCTCATTATTACGACAGTCACTTTAAAGTATCGGTTCAGTTTAACTAAGATTAATTGAGTTTAACTGAGGCGGTTAAAGACAAGTTAATGATGCAAGGTTAATGTAACCCACGGTAATAAAAGGAATACAGGCATGGAACGCCTATCACAGACAACGTCTCATAGTAAAACCGTCAGTGCCAATAGTGTGGTTTTAACACCGCGAGCAGCTGATGGATCTCATCACGACCATTCAACTCATATAAAGCAGCCTTACGTCTCGCGTCAGCCAGACAGTCAGGGGCATATTCATTATAGTGCCGATGAAAATGCCATGTGGCAGGCGCTGCTTGAACGTCAAGCCACGCAAATACCCAATCGTGCCTGCTCAGCCTATCTAGATGGCCTTAAAAAACTGAACTTGCCATCGACGCACATCCCGCAACTACATGATATCGATGAGGTACTGCAAGCGACGACTGGCTGGCAAACCGCGGCGGTTCCTGCGCTTATCAGCTTTGGTAAGTTTTTTAAGCTGTTGGCAAATAAATCCTTCCCTGTGGCGACCTTTATCCGTCGCTTCGAAGACATGGACTATATCGAAGAGCCTGATATCTTTCATGAAATCGTTGGCCATTGTCCGCTGCTGACCCATCCTGCGTTTGCGGCTTTTAATGAGACGTATGGCAAGCTGGGTTTGAATGCCAGTAAAGAAGAAAGGTGGTTTTTAGCACGACTTTATTGGTTTACCATCGAGTTTGGCTTGGTTGGTAGCCATCCTGACAATCGTCGTATCTATGGCGGCGGTATTTTAAGTTCGCCTTCTGAAACCCTTTATGCGCTGAGTGGTACTTCTGATAAGCAAGAAGAACATCAGCAGTCCCAATGTCAGCCACAACCTCAATACGAGCAAACCCATTACCAACAACCCGAATATAGAGCGTTTGATTTGCTTGATGTGTTACGTACGCCTTATCGCATTGATCATATTCAGCCGATTTATTATGTGATTGATGATTTGAATACGCTATTTGATATTGTCGATAGCGACATCATGGGCATGGTCAAGCAAGCAATGTCACTAGGATTGTTTGAACCCACTTATGCGGCAAAAAACTCCTAAACGATTGAGGAGAACACTTAGTAGTATTTAAGAGGTTGCACCATTTATATGGTTTAGCACTGAAGTAATAGCGTCAACATGGACGTTCGTTTATTAAAAAATAATAGTTAACATAAAAGGAAATTATAATGACTACATTATCACAAGTCAGCTGTGAAGCCTGCCGTATCGGCGCACCGACCGTTGACGATACCGAAGCGCGCGAGCTATTAACACAAATTCCTGAGTGGTCGCTGATTGAAGTCGATGGCATCAAGCAACTACAGCGCCAGTATAAATTCAAAAACTTTGTCACAGCAATGGCATTTGCCAACGACCTTGCTGAGATTTCTGAAGCAGAAGGGCATCATCCGGGTATCTTGGTAGAGTGGGGCAAGGCCACCGTCACTTGGTGGTCACATAGCATTAAAGGTCTGCATCGCAATGATTTTGTCATGGCCGCGAAGACCGATAGCCTACTGGGTAAGTGATGAGGGTAGCAATAATCATTGCAACTCATTAAACTTGTCCAACCCAAAGCCAACCCCAACGCCAGAATCTACTGGCAAGCTAAGGATGTGTGATGCCGCCAAAAATACTAACCCAAATTTCACCGCAACTGGCGTTTATGATTTCTGCCATTGTCATCGCCATCATGGGCGTTACCATGATTGGCTTTGGCTGGGTGCCGCATTTATCATTGATACTCGCTATCTGTGTGCTACTGGCCATCGGTCTGTTCAAAGGTTTGAGCTTCGATGACATGCAAGCACAAATGGCGTCTGGCGTCATGCGTGGTATCGGTGCGATTTATTTATTCTTCTTTATTGGTTTGATGGTCGCCGCCTTGATGATGTCTGGTGCTATTCCGACGCTGATGTATTTTGGTTTTCAGCTGATATCGCCAGAGTATTATTATATCTCAGCCTTTGTATTGACCTCTATTATCGGTATTGCTTTGGGCAGTAGTTTGACCACTGCCGCCACCCTTGGCGTGGCTTTTATAGGGATGAGCAATGCCTTTGATGCCAATGTGGCGATTGCCGCTGGTGCAGTGGTATCAGGAGCGTTTTTTGGTGATAAAATGTCGCCATTATCGGATACTTGTACCATTGCCTCATCGGTTGTGGGTATTGATTTGTTTGAGCATATTCGCAATATGATGTATACCACTGTACCGGCGTGGATACTGACGGTGATATTGTTTTGGTTCTTCTCTGGGCAAACGGCTGGCTCGGACTTAAGTCAAGTAAGAGTGCTGCAAGGACAGTTAATTGAAAGTGGCTTGGTGCATGGTTATGCCGTACTGCCTTTCGTCGTGTTAGTAGGACTGGCGATATTTCGCGTCAATGCCATTTATACCATCATCTGTACTATCGCTGCGGCATTGATTATTACTTACTTACATAGCTCGCCAAGCTTTGGTCAGTTGGGTGGTTATCTGTTTGCAGGTTATGCCCCTGCTGAGTCATTAGAGCTGGGCGAGGTAGGCGGTATGCTATCGCGCGGCGGTGTCCAAAGCATGTTCTTTACCCAAGCGATTGTGATATTGGCGCTCAGTCTTGGTGGCTTGCTGACGGCATTGGGTATCTTGCCAGCATTATTATCAGGTATTAAAGACAACTTAACGACAGCAGGGCGTGCTATTTTTGCTGCTGCCATGTCGGCTTTAAGCATCAACGTACTTATCGGTGAGCAGTACTTGAGTATCTTATTATCAGGAACCGCCTTCCGACCGACGTTCGAGCGTTTAAACTTACACCCAAAAAACCTATCGCGCACCATTGAAGATGCCGGTACGGTGATCAATCCATTGGTACCTTGGAGTGTGTGCGGCGTGTTTATCAGCCAAGCGTTAGGCGTTCCCGTGCTTGATTATCTGCCTTATGCCTTCTTCTGTTATTTATCGCTACTATTAACGATATTATTTGGCTTTACAGGGATAACCATCACGCGTAAAGATGGCACCAATGTCCGTAAGCACCAAAAAGAACAAGTTGCTAATTAACGATAGGCTATTTTAAAGTAAACTGAGCTAGCATTAGCGGTCTAAAAAACCACTCTAACCCGATTAGAGTGGTTTTTTTTGGATAATTTGAACCCTTAAACGATATATCTAAAAGTGGCTGAATAAGAGATAATAGGTTATATAGATTTCTAATCACTAAATGAACAAGAAATGTGCATTTAGACGCTACTAGCGCTTTGTAGTCGCAGTAATCTTATACATTTTACTTAAATAAAAAGGCAGTCCTGCATGACCCATAATAATCCATATAACCTGATACCCTTGCAACCTACGGGCAGAAATGAAACCAATACGGCCAATACTTATTCACCTGAAGACATGATTAAGATTTACGAGCAGCAATTTTTGACCGAAGTGCCAGAAGATAAACTCACAGAATTTTTGCCTTTTTTAAAAGCTTTTTATGATATTGATAACCATACTCTAGATGTCAGCGCCATTATTTTCGATGCGATTGCTGACTCTTGTATTATTTATAATCATAAAGTCAAAGCTGGGCGTTATGAGATATTAGAAGGATTGGTAAAAGAAGAAATTCAAGCAGACGACAGCGAAGTAGAGAGCGAAAGCGCTGAAGAGGAACAAGTACAAGCCTATACCCTAGAGTGTAAGCGTACTTTTTTTATTAATGATATAGAGATGCCTTATCATTTTAATTTATTTATCCATGGCGATAGTTATTCTACCTTGACCAAAAGAGATAGCTTGTTAGAAAAAATGTACTGGTTCGTCAGTGACAGTTTTGATGAGCAGCTATTAGATAGCTCTGATGCTACAGAGAGCTTGGAATCTATTAATGAGCAACTGGCAAGCTTGGGTATTCGAGAAATGGATCTGACCACCATCCATGAGCTAGTGGACCATATAGAAGACAGCCTTATAGATGATGACATGGCAGAAGCAGTTAATAAGTTGTTGGATGAAGCCGAGTAGCATTGAATATATCGTTTACTGTTAAAAAAAACCACGCTAAGCTAATTAGCGTGGTTTTTTTTGATAGGACAGCCAATTTTAAATAACAGGCAATAAAAAACCCTCGTAATCGATAGATTGGCGAGGGTTTCGTATATTGAACCAGTGGTTGGAACAGGTATAGGGGTTAATTAATTGATTAGAGACCATCCTAAATTCTTTATTGTATTAGTCTTAGTTACACCCCGTTTGTTTTAAATGAAATTGGGGTTTTTTTAGTAATTTTACTCGTATTCTTTACAAATCCGATTGTGTTTGCTTTCAGTTCACAAGCTGTCTTATAGATTACTAGTATAGGTAATTTTGTTTACAGTTGAGTGAGATGGTAACTACATCGAATAAAAAGTAATTGATATTATATTCAATTTATCAAGATTTGACTGTATTGAAATAACATAAATAACCTCTACTAGTAATCTATAAGTTTCGTCTGTACTTGAGCGCCCCTCTATTGTCGAGGTTTTCTCGAGTCAGATACGAGAGATGAGAGTATCTCTTTATGGTGGCAGTAAAGTATTTTATAAGATTGGGCGCTAAACTTATCTTATTTAGATAATAAAGGTTTAACTATTTGAATTTAAAAGGTTTAAGGGTGTATTTGACTATTGTTTGCAACTCTATATGAACCATGCTAGCTTTGATATTATCAATCATATATATATCAGGAGTACATAATGAGTCAGCGTCAGAACTTCGTCAACAACCGATACGTTAAGTCACATAGCTCAGTTAACTTCGATTTAATTGATCCAACGACAGGAGAGAGTATTGGTAAGTCTCCAGTCTCCAATAAACAAGACGTCGAGGAAGCATACGCTGCAGCCGAAGCTGCTACAGCCACATGGGGACGTACTACTCCTTCAGACCGGCAAGCAGCAATGCTAAAGATTGCTGATGCTCTAGAAGCACGTCGTGATGATCTAGTAGAGGCTCAAGTGCGTAATACTGGCCAGCCAAAGTATTTGGTTGCTTCGGAGGAAGTAGATACTGGTATTGACCAATTAAGATTCTTTGCGGGTGCTGCGCGTATGCTCAATGGCGCTCCATCAGGCGAGTACTTGGAAGGCTTCAATTCGGCACTTCGTCGCGAACCGATCGGCGTTGTTGGGCAGATTACCCCATGGAACTATCCAATTATGATGGCAATATGGAAGATAGGGCCTGCGCTTGCAGCCGGAAATACGATTGTTCTAAAGCCGTCAGATACTACGCCCGATTCCACGCTATTGATGGCGGAGATTGCAGCAGAATTCTTACCTGAAGGTACGTTTAACGTCGTACTAGGTGATGGCGAGACCGGTGCTTTAATATCAAGCTCGAAGGTACCTGGGCTGGTGGCAATCACTGGTTCCGTACAAGCGGGTATGGCAGTCGCTGCAGCTGCAGCGAAGAATCTGACTAGAGTGCATTTGGAGTTGGGTGGTAAGGCTCCGTGTGTAGTCTTTGATGATGCTGACCTTGACGCCGCCGCTACGAATCTCGCTGAGACTGGTTTTTTCAACGCCGGTCAGGACTGTACGTCATCTACCCGAATCCTCGTTCAGGAATCAGTCCATGATGACTTCCTCGCTAAGCTAGTCAAGGCTGCCGAAGCCACGACTTACGGAACACCTGAGAAAGAAGATATTCTGTACGGGCCTCTCAATAACGCAAGCCAACTTGAGCGGATTGAGGGTTTACTAGAGCGTCTGCCTGACCATGCTACGATAATGACTGGGGGTAAGCAGGCTAAAGATATGTCAGGTTTTTTCTTCGACCCTACTGTAGTCGATGGTTTGCGTCAGGACGACGAGGTCATTCAGGACGAAATTTTTGGACCCGTTATTACAGTGCAGACGTTCTCGACGGAAGAAGAGGCGGTACGCATGTCCAACGACGTAGAGTACGGTCTAGCGTCTTCAGTATGGACGAAGGATCATGCTAGAGCGTTGCGAGTATCGAGAGACTTAGATTTTGGATGTGTCTGGATCAACTGCCATATCCCCCTTGTCGCAGAGATGCCCCACGGTGGCTTTAAAAACTCTGGCTACGGCAAGGATTTGTCTAGGTATGGTGTAGAAGAGTACACCCGACTCAAGCACGTCATGAGTTCGATGGAATAACTGCAAATGTAATATAGAATATTATATAGAAGGAGAAAATCGACATGACGGACAGGACTGATATTCGTGAACTTGTGGTTACTGCTGACCGAGAATTATTCACCGAACACGATGTGACTACTCTAGATCGAAACTTTTCACCCGATTATATCGAGCATTCACCGCTCGTTGCTAATGGGCTGCAAGGTTTAAGAGATCTTGTTGCAGGGGCTCCCGATATGCGCCATGACGTGGCGCGCGTATTAGTAGATGAGGCTAAAGGGTTGGTCGCCTTCCACGGCTCGTACCCAGGGCTAGATCCAGATGAGTTGTACGTCGGCTTTGACATTTACCGAGTAGCAGGCGGCAAGATTGTTGAACACTGGGATGGGCTTGTGACCGAGACCCCTCCCAATGAGTCTGGACACACACAATTAGACGGACCGACTGAAGTAGATAGGTCTGCGGACACTGAGGCTAATCGTGCACTTGCGAAGAAGGTGTGGCACACTTTCCTACATGAGCAAGATTACCAATCTATGATCGGATTTGCTCGACCAGATGGCACATTCACGCAGCACTCCGGTGATATCGCTGATGGTGTTACGAACATGATTGAGTTTTTGGAGAAGCTGAAACAAGACGACGGCGCACTGACCTATGATACATTGCATCGTACTGTTGCCGACGGTAACTTTGTATTGACACATTCTGAAGGCTCTATCGGCGGTGAGCGCCATTCATTCTGCGAGCTGTGGCGTATTGAGGATGGTCACATGGTTGAGTTGTGGGATGCGATTGCGCCTGTGCTACCCGATAATGAGCTCGCGCGCGCATCGCCATGGCGCGTTTACCTCGACGGAATCCTGAGAGCAGGCGTTTATTTGAGGCAAGTAGAATGATGGAGGTGAGTATTCTTGTGTCATCACCTCTTTTCTTATGCCGCTCTTTTTCAAGAACGTAGTGTATTAAGTCTCTTCTGATCGATAGAGTTTAGTTAGTATCGAGAATTAGCATTTTAATTAAAGCTCCAGAAAACGGTTTCCTCATAGATCGTAACTTTAATCATATATCCAGTGTTTAATATTCGAACCAAGAATTATAATACAAATCGCTTAAAAGCGGTTTTGAGTAAATAGTATATGGTTCAATTAATTTGAAAATAATAATATCAAACGGATGTGGTCGAAGAGTTTTATCCCATGGAGACAGAGGATAGTAGCAGTCAGCAAAGCTTTAATAATGGTATTGCTACGCACAGCGTCAGTAGTATCGAGCAAGGCTTGCGCAAAAGTGCGACGGCGGTAAGTTAAACCTATCAAGACAGATAGGTGACATAAGAAGGAGCTGATCATTCAGCTCCTTTTTTTATTGCTTCAAACAAGACTAAAGGACGGAGCGTATAGGATGCCGTAAAAAAATATGGGACTCCCTAACTGTATGAGAGGAAACGCTCTCATTCACTTATAAGGAGTAAATCATGGAAACTTTAAACGCAACACAGCCAGCAATCGAGCAATGCAATCATATACCGCAGCTACTTAGCGTCAAAAAAGTCATAGAATATACAGGTATCAGCCGCTCAACTATCAATTAGACGGCTATTTTTCAACTATAACTGCACAGTAATTAAACTATGACCCGAAATGACATAGTAGTCATAATAGCTGACTCGGATGCACCTATTGAGTAAGTAATGACTCTGTTAGATTTATTAAGTTAGTCGGTATAACGCTAAACAAGGATGTAACTATGATAAACAGGAGTACTTATGCTTAATATAAAAAGGCTTACTTTAACAAGTGCCATAATAGTTAGTGTTGGCTTACTAGCTGCTTGTGGTGACGATAATGAAACCACTGTTACTATTCCAGATCCCAATCCCCCCGAGGGTATTGAGGCTTGTTTTTGGGGAGGTCCTTACAGTATCGATAATCCAGATGCAAACTTCGCTTATCCTGATACTGGCGCTACCTACTGGCATGCAAAATATACCTTACCTAAAGACGCAACCTTAAAGCTAAAAGGTGAGTATCCTTTTGCGCAATATATGTCGTTTAATAGCTATAGACAAGATGCCTCTCCAGCATTTGCATTGAAAGACAAAGACATTATTGCAAATATGGATTCTATTAATCCTTTCCTTCAGGGTGCTCAGCGTAATAGTAATAAACGGGGTTATGAAATTGAATTGGCTAGTGGCGAGGCTCCGATAATACCGCTAAATAATACTTTATATGACTATGTCCAAGATAATGGCGAATCGCTACTACTTTATCGAGTCTATGTTCCTAATAAAGGTAAAGATGTTACCGGTGGTGTAGGTCTGCCTACTCCAGAGTTGACCTTAGGTAACGGTCAAGTATTAACAGGTCAAGCAGTGTGTGACACTCTTCAGTCTAAGCAAGAGTTGATAGAAATCCCAATTTTACCTGATCAAACTTATGCAAGTCTTCGCCAAAACAACCCTGCAACACTAAATCCAATATGGCGTGCGGTCTATAACATCCAGTTTACTCTTAGATGTGGGTTTTTGGGACAGTGCGACGGTAATCCTGTCAGACAAGTGCCTTGGTATGCCAATTTAGATAATCAATACGTTGGAACTTACATAGATAGAGATATTAAACCTATTGCTGTCATACGCGGTAAAATTCCAAAGGTTCCCTCGACAGTTAATGGCGATGAAATATTTGACGAGAGTGACGCTCAAGTACGCTATTGGTCTATGTGTCAAAATGAATTTTATTCCCAAAAAGTAACGGGTTGTTTATACGATGAGCAAGTCACTATCAATCCAGATGGTTACTATACCATTGCTACCAGTTTACCGTCAGATCGTCCAGTTAATGCTACTGATGAATGTGGCGTAGGCTTCCTACCTTGGTCGGATAAAGGCGATGGCTTCTCTATTGTTGCTGGTAGACAGGACAATAAAACAGACGGGTTATTACTTATGAGACATATGCTGCCAGCTGCTGATTTTGACAATGCTATTCAGAATACTTCAGTACCGGGAGACGAAGTAGAAGTATTAGGGGAGTTTTTACCAAAGCTTGAGTACTTTACCAAATCCGAGTTTGAAGCATTAGGTTGTGATGCTTATAAGTCTTTACCTCAATAGGTAGCTACAGCTCAATAATCTGATCTACTATGACTCCGATGCAACTTTTGATAAGCCATCGGAGTCATTGAATACCAGCGTTTAAAAGCTTGGAAGAACTGACTATGAGACTGATACCCCAATAGAAAAGCCACGTCAGTAGCTGAGAGGTTCTGCTCCACCAAGAATTTATCAGCCATCACCTTTTTCGTATGTAGTAGTACTTTTTGAAACGAGGTTTCCTCTTCACGTAACCGTCTTTGCAAGCTACTGACGCTCATATTTAGGACTTGCGCTACAGTCTCACGGGTTGCTTCACTAAGTCCTATGATAGTCATCAAGATATGTTGGCAGCGCTCAGCGTAGCTCAAATCAGGAAACTCTTTATCAAGCATATAGTGCAACGGCCCAATGAAAAAGCTACTTTCAATTGATATGTCAGCACCTGCCGATAAGTTCAAATTTGATTGAGAGCTATAATTTTTCATTAATGGATAATATAAACTATTTTTTTTGCTAGCAAGCTCAGCTGGGATGCCTAAAAGTTTTTTATAGAGCTCACTGCCGTGTGTTGAGTTCCGATGCGCGATAGTAAGTCTTACAGGCTGTAGAGCACTGAATTCGGCTAATATTTTATGTACAGCGAGTATGACACCATCAATTTGATGGTTATTAGCTAGCTTTGGCATACTTGGATTAAAGTCTAACCGTAATAAGCTTTTTTCTATCACTAAAGTAACTTGTATGGACTCGGTGATAATTTTGAAGTAACGGCTAACCAAACGGCAAAGCACAATAAATGGAATCTCTATTTCAGCTTTTAGTAAAGGATTAATGCAAAGTTTTATACCTTTATACAAAGGTAGTGCTTTTACATCAGTGAGTTCCATTATTTTTAGCCCTATGTACTCTTCTTGAAGGAGCTGTACGGCTAAATCAATTTCACGGGTGACAATCTCCAAGGGAACACGATCACCTATAAAAGTATTTAAATCTACTGATAATGCCATGATTTTAGGAATGTCATCAGCACGATTAATCTTAAATAAGTATAAAGCTAGCGCCTTTCGATTAGAAAGCACCATACTTTTATGAACAGTAAATTTTTTGTCTTCCATATTCATTCTCGTTTATCTATGCGCTTAACTAGGGCGTGTCCTCAATTCGATCTATGGACATCTAAATGGGCTAAAAATGGCTAAATTTTGCCAAACTTCGTCAAATAGCTGGGTAATATCCCGATATTAACTGCACTATTTTCCTTGTTTGGCGTCAATTTATCTCATTTTTATCACCATTTTTAAAATGAGGACACGCCCTAATAGAGAAAATATTGTCCAAACTTTGAACCATTGTGTCATTAAAATTTAAACTAATGAAGTTTACTAAAAAAAAGGAATTTGTAATGGTAAACCCCATCTCCTTAAATGGGATTCGTCCTAATGTTTTGAGATCAAGTCGACTGCTACTACTTTGTAGTAGTATGCTGCTAGTAGCCTGTAATAACTCATCAACAACTAAAATAGCTGTTAATGACGGCGAACGTGCTGCAACAGCCAGTACTATAGAAGCAAACCGTCAAGTCGCTAATGAGCTTAATATAGCAGATCAGCAGGATTTCGAAGATGCGCGTCGTGGCCTAATTGCTAGTATAGAGGGCATGCAAATAGCATCTTCATCTGATGCCACTAAAAACGTTTGGGATATGTCTGCTTATAACTTTATTAAAGGCGACGCTCCTGACACCGTTAATCCTAGTCTATGGCGACAGGCTAAGCTTAACAATATTCAGGGATTGTTCGAAGTGACTCCCGGTATTTACCAGTTACGTGGTTTCGATTTGTCCAATATGACCCTTATCAAAGGAGATAGTGGCTGGATTGTAGTCGATACGATGACTTCAAAAGAAACGGCAAAGTACGCTTTTGATTTTGCCATGAAGCATCTGGCTAAGCGTTATCCAAATACGACTAACATTAGCGCTATTATTTTTACCCATAGTCATATTGACCACTTCGGTGGGATATTAGGTATTATCAGTCAAGAAGATATTGCCAAACAGAACATTCCAGTGATTGCTCCTGGTGGATTTATGGAAGAAGCAACCAGTGAAAACATTATTGCTGGTACCGCGATGAGTCGTCGTGCCGTTTATATGTACGGTAAAGATTTAGCACGTGATGAGTACGGTCATGTCGATACAGGTTTAGGTAAAGGTCCAGCCTTTGGTCAATTTAGTATTACTAAGCCTACCCAACTCGTTAATGCTACACCTACGAACCTAAAAGTAGACGGGGTAGATTTTAATTTTCAATATACCCCAGAATCAGAAGCACCAGCGGAGCTGACTTTTTATCTGCCTAAATACAAGGCTTTTGGCGGAGCTGAGCTAGTCTCACGCAATATGCATAACCTCTATACTTTACGAGGTGCGAAAGTTCGTGATGCGATGAAATGGAGCAGTTACATTGAAGAGGCGCGTAACTTATTTGCCGACGCTGATATTTACTTTGCTAGTCATCATTGGCCTATGTGGGGTCAAGAAAAAATCCAAACCTTTTTGACCCAGCAGCGCGATACGTATAAATTTATTCATGACCAAAGCGTACGTCGAATGAATAAGGGTATGACGCCTGGTGAGATTGCAGAAGATATAAAGTTACCACCGAGTTTAGCCAAAGTATTCTCTAATCGTGAATATTATGGCACGGTCAAACATAATGCACGCGCTGTCTATCAGAACTATCTTGGCTGGTATGATGCCAATCCTGCGCATTTAGATCCGTTGCCTGACTCGCAGCGAGCGAGTGCTTATGTAGCGATGATTGGTAGTGAAAAGATGCTAGCACAATCACAGACTGCATTTGATAAAGGAGATTATCGATGGAGTGCTGAATTATTGAACCATCTGGTATTTGCTGAACCAAATAATATGGCTGCCCGAAAACTACTTGCTAGCAGTTACGATCAGCTTGGATATCAAGCAGAGTCAGGACCTTGGCGCGATGTTTATTTGACAGCAGCGCAAGAGCTTCGTCAAGGCACTCCTAATACAGGTATTGACATGGCTTCTATGAAAGGTGTTTTCTTGCAAACACCCGTATCGAATTTCTTTGATACCCTAGCAGTTCGCCTAAAATCTGAGGACGCTACTGATAAAGACTGGCGTATCAAGATCAATTTTACTGATTTGAATGAAAGCTATTTATTATGGGTAGAGAATGCCGTTCTACATCATCGGTTATTAGATAACAAGATTCCATTACAACGAGAAGTCAATGCTACGCTCAGTCTTACTCATCCTTTGTTTATTGATATGTTAATCGGTGAAGCAGGGGTTAAAAAAATACTATTGTCTGATGAGTTGACTATTGATGGGAGCAAGATAGATTTAGTGAGGTTCTTAAGTCTATTTGAGAAACCGCCGACATCTTTCGGTATAGTACTGCCAGAGGCCTAAAGCTCTCGGATTTCTAATATTCGTTAAAGTGATAACTGTTGTAGTAGCCTTTGATACCCGTAGGTAATTTAACTACTAATTTAGCTACTAGTTGTCAAACCATTCCTGACATGACGGTTCTAGTAGGAAGGGAGCTTATTTTATTATTCTAGAGATGCTGTTATTAACCTTTGCACTTGCGGCTGATAGGTTTACGTATTTCCATAGCTGCCACCCCAATGTACATTTAAAAACCAGTGTACATCAGATGCATGGATTAGGATAGATAGAGCTGGACAGTATAGAACGCCAGATACAACAAAGCCCCTGATATCAGGGGCTTTGGCGGCTCTATAAGATAGTATAGAACTAGGTATTGGTACCGGTGGTCGGACTTGAACCGACACGCTTTTAAAGGCAACGGATTTTGAATCCGTCATGTCTACCAATTCCATCACACCGGCGTGTTAGGTAATAAAGTTTATATTGCAAAACATTATCGAATTGGGCTACAGGGTTAACTCTGTATAGGCTGCGTATTATAGCAGGCTATTTTTAGCCGTCAAGAATTATTTATCATATTTACGATAAAAATTCATTTTTAACCAACGAAGGCACGTTCAACCACATAATCTGCCTGTACACCCATGCGTGGAGAGACGGTCAGGCCAAAATCATCTAAAATCGATGACACTTCAGCGTTAAACGGCATACTACCGCAAATCATAACGCGGTCATCCTCTTTATTCATCGGAGGCAGACCGATATCTTCAAAGAATTTGCCCGATTTCATCAGGTCAGTGATACGGCCAGTATTTCTAAACTCTTCGCGGGTGACGGTAGGGTAATAAATGAACTTTTTACGGAAATCTTCACCAAAGATTTCATCATTTGGCAGCTCTTCTTCGAACATTTCACGATAAGCTAAGTCTTTGACCTGACGCACACCGTGTACCAAAATGATTTTTTCAAAACGCTCATAAACTTCAGGGTCACGCGCTAAGGCTAAAAATGGCGCCAGCCCTGTCCCTGTTGACAGCATATATAAATGCTTACCCGGTAATAAATCGTCCAGTACCAAAGTACCTGTCGGCTTTTTACTGACCAATAGCTCATCGCCAACTTTGATATGCTGCAGACGTGAGGTTAATGGACCGTCTTGTACTTTAATAGAGAAAAATTCCAAATGTTCTTCGTAGTTAGGGCTGGCAATCGAGTAAGCGCGCAGTAGCGGTCTACCATCGACAACGATACCAATCATTGCAAACTCGCCATTACGAAAACGTAAACCGTCGTCGCGAGTGGTTTTGATGCTAAATAATGCATCGTTCCAGTGATGAACCTCTGTGACCGTTTCGGTGCGGAGTTTTGACATAAAGCCCTCGTTAGTAAGTGGTAATGTGTATTCGCCAATTGAAATCTGTATTAAATAAAAAAGTTTAACGTTATGTAACGTTTTAATAAAATAAAGCGTTTATTGAGTCAGACAAGCAAATGCAAGCTGCAAAAAACCGTTATTTTAACATTATTATCAGGTTTTATAAGACGTCAGGTTTTACTAAATGACAGCCCTGCCTATAACCGTAAGTGCTGACGCCGTACTTTATGAATGCAGGTCTATGAATACAGGTTTGTGAATCCTGCTATATGAATGCAAGCCATTCTCAATAAATTTCTCGCTCATCATAACAAACTTTAAAGTAAAAATCCGTCTGGCTGCCTGTCTGTAGCATGATAAAATGGAATATCGTTAGCGAATAATTTTCTATGATTGGCGCGTGCCATTTATTATTAGCCATTTATTTTTTGGGATTGGATTTATGACTTGTCAGACTACGGCGCTTTTAAACCATCATATCTCACCTATTATTGGCTACCACCGTGCGCCGCTGTCGCAAAAATTTGGTGCACCAAGGCAGCCGAATTTGGTGGCATTGCTCAGTGTGATTGAAATGCTCGCGCCTTATGATACGCGAGCGGCATTTATCGGGCTGGAGGATTTTAGCCATATATGGGTAAGTTGGCAGTTTCATCATAACTATTTATATAAAGACAAGTTGCATAAAGACAAGCAGGCAAGCTCAAACGATGATAATCAAAAAGAGAAAGTGGAGAGCGCTTTTCGCCCGCAAGTTCGCCCGCCGCGCTTGGGTGGCAATCAAAAAATAGGCGTATTTGCCAGTCGCAGTATGTATCGACCTTCCGCGCTCGGGTTATCTGTGGTCAAGCTTGAACGCATTGAGATTGTAGAAGGTCGGGTGTTACTTATTATTAGCGGTGCTGATATGATAGATGGTACGCCCATCATCGATATCAAGCCTTATGTGGCTTACAGTGATGCATTGCCTGATGCCCAAAGCGGTTTTGCGCCCTCTGCGCCCCACTTATTGGATGTGACGATTACCAAATTGGGTTATGAGCAGTTTGGGCAAATTATCGCCAATCAAAGTGCGGATAATATAGCAGCAGAAAATGCTCAAAATAAGCAATCATCAGTCAAAGCAGTCATTGATAAAACTCAAAAACAGTTATTAAGGTCTGATATTGATACTATCAAAGCGTTAATAGCACAAGACCCACGCCCTGCTTATCGGCGTAAAGAGATACATACATCATTTGCCATGCGTTATAAATCTGTCGATATCAGCTTTCAATTGCTGGAATCGGGTGAACTACAGATAACGAATATTGTCGCAGTATAATTAAAGTAAACATCACCGCCGACCAAATGCCCTAAACCATAGAAAAATGCAACTATAGAAGAATAAAACTATGCCTGCTCAAAAATATTCGATAGTGATTGATTTACGTTGGTGCCTAGATGAATTGTTGGCAGATAGGGTGATTGATCAGCGCGGCTATAATCTCGTTATTACCAGTCGCCGTAATAAGGCGCAGCATCCGCTCTTAACGATTAGTGAGTTTGGGCTGCCAAATGGTCACGCGCTTGATAGTAATTCTGAGAATAAATTAACGCTGGCATGGCTTAATCAATGGTTGGCTGCCAAAGCGGATATGCCGCTGGTGCGTATTGACCCGTTAAAGGTCGATGTACCGGCGGTAACGCAGCTGATGTCGTTTGAGTATGCGCGCTCGCAGCATATTTTACCGATTGAAGTAACGCTTGATGAAGTGGTTATCGGTACTGATCAACCATTTTATACCGATTGGCATGGCAATATTGAAAAGCTCATTAAGTCAAAAAGCTATCGTACAGTCTTTATTAATCCTGAACAAATCAATCGCTATCGGCGAGAGTTTTATCAAGTCACGCAAGCGATTGCAGGCGCGAACTCCCTACATAAGCGCGCAGCAGCGGACGTCACCAATGTCGAAGCTTTATTGCAGCTGGGCGATAACACCAATCCAGATGCCAATGACCAACATATTGTCAAAGTGGTCGATTGGCTATTGCAATATGCCTTTGAGCAACGTGCCAGTGATATTCATCTAGAGCCACGCCGCGAAACAGGCAAGGTGCGCTTTCGTATTGATGGGGTGCTACATAGCGTGTACGAGATGCCACTCGCCATTATAGTGGCGGTGACCGCACGTATTAAAATTTTGGGGCGGCTTAATGTCGCAGAAAAACGTAAGCCACAGGATGGACGTCTAAAAACGCGTACGCCAAAAGGCCTAGAGACCGAACTGCGTCTCTCTACCATGCCGACTGCTTTTGGTGAAAAGCTTGTCATGCGGGTATTTGACCCAGAAGTGCTGGTGCGCTCATTTGCCCAGCTTGGTCTGTCGGGTAAGCAGCTTGAGACGTGGCATGAGCTGACCGCGCATCCAAACGGTATTATATTGGTTACCGGTCCGACCGGTTCAGGTAAAACGACCACTTTATATAGTACGCTGAAGCAACTCGCCACCGAGCAGGTCAATGTCTGTACGATTGAAGATCCGATTGAGATGATTGAGCCCGCCTTTAATCAAATGCAGGTCAATCCAGGGGTTGATTTACATTTCGCTGATGGTATTCGCTCTTTGATGCGCCAAGACCCTGATATTATTATGGTTGGTGAGATTCGTGATGCTGAGACCGCCAATATGGCGGTGCAAGCATCGTTAACAGGGCATTTGGTACTATCGACTCTGCATACTAACGATGCGCCAAGCTCAATCACCCGTCTGCATGATTTGGGTATTCAGCCATTTTTAACCTCAGCGACTATATTGGGCGTGATGGCACAGCGTCTATTACGGACATTATGCCCGCATTGTAAGCAAGCCGTTGATGTTGCGGCAGATAGTGAGATTGCTATTCAATGGCAAGAACTGGTACAGCCTTGGCGCGCCCCAGTGCCAGCACAAGTTTATAAAGCGCAGGGTTGTGAGCACTGTCGCCATACCGGCTATCAAGGTCGCGTTGGTCTGTATGAGATCATGCCGTTATCAAATGAGCTAAAAAAACTGGTCGCCGCTGATGCCAATTTAGATGCGCTTAAGCAGCAAGCTTACCGTGAAGGCGTACAGCCGCTGCGCTTATCTGGGGCAAAGCGTATCAGTGAAGGGGTGACGACCATAGAAGAGGTGATGCGCGTGGTGCCGTTACATTGACAATTGCATTGATAACTGCCCTTTAAATGTAAGCGCTTTAAAAAATGTATTCTTTGAAAAATATACGCTGATGAGAAAAGGGTTTAGAAGCACGTATATAGGCGTTTGTTAAACACCCCTTGAAAACAGTGCTATTCAGAGCAATTAATACTATTACGATTACCAAATCCATATTGTAAGATAATTCTACTTATTGATTTTTATTAACGAGATTGTTTATGTTTACTGATAGCCACTGCCATCTAAACCGTTTAGATTTAACCAAGTATGATGGTCAATTGTCCGGCGCAATTGCTGCGATGAAAGAAGCCAATGTCACCCGTGCGATGGCCATTATGTGTGATTTCGCTGAATATAATGAGATTGCCAATATCGTCAACACTTATGGGGACGAAACGCTAAATCTTGGCATGAGCGTCGGCATTCATCCTTGTGAAGATATCAGCGTCTTACAATCAGCGACGGTTGAGCGCTTAATTGAAACCGCTGATGCGGACCATGTATGGGCGATAGGGGAAACGGGGCTGGATTATTACTGGTCGACAGAAAACAAAAAAGAGCAACAAGCCAGCCTTGCGCGTCATATTCATGCTAGCCAAAGCTTGAAGAAACCTCTAGTCGTGCATATGCGTGATGCTAAAGAAGATACGCTTGATATCCTAAAAGCGGAAGGCGCTGAACACGGTATCATTCATTGCTTTACCGAAGACTGGGAAACCGCAAAACGAGCATTAGACTTAGGATTTTATATCTCATTCTCAGGCATTGTTAGCTTTAAAAGTGCGCAAATGATTCAAGATGCTGCAAAAAATATGCCCAAAGATAGAATACTTATCGAAACGGATAGCCCGTATTTAGCACCGGTTCCTAAACGTGGTAGACCCAATGAGCCAGCATACGTGCCATATGTGGCACGCTATCTTGCTGAGATGTACGGCTGTAATAGCGAGGAAGTGGGTGCAATGACTGCAAAAAACTTTGAGAATTTACTGGCACAGTACCACTAAAATGGTTATGCTATGACCACTCAGTCATTTATTAGCTAGTCTTCTGGTTTTGTTCTATAAGTATTCATAATACTGAACTTAACCTTATGATTATCAATGACTATTTAGCAAACATAAGCATATTTCCTTGGATGATATTGGCGTAACCGTTGTATGACTTATACACGCGCTGCCGATATACCGATGTAAATGATGGTCATATGCATGATATTGTCAGATTTTAGGAGAGATTATGAGTCGTCAGCACCAGTTCAAGGCACGAGAAGAGAATATCTTAGCGATGGCAGAGCAATTGCTACTTGAGTCAGGCGATGGTGATATCACTTTGGACAGTTTGGCCGACCAGCTTGATTTGGCTAAAGGCACCTTGTATAAGCATTTCTCCAGTAAAGATGAGCTCTACCTGCGTATTATTATTCGTTATGAAGAGCAGTTATTTGAGATTAACCGTATTGATGACTGCCCGTCGGCAGGTGTCGCACGTATGATTTTTCAGCAATTGTTTAATCCACAAAAAGCCATGCTCCTTAACCAAATCGAAGAGCGTTTGGCGGCATCGGTGACGGGTTTGAATCGCTTATTCGGCGAGCTTTACGATATTCGTCGTCAGCGCATGAAGCGTTTGATTGATATTATCAGTGCGTATTTACAAGAGCAGCATAGTAGCTTAAGTACGCGCGATTATTTGTCCTCGATTTGGGCGATGGGTCAGGGCGGCGCAGGATTATTAAACTCAAGTTTTTATCAGCGCTACTTAGGTCGCCGTGATACTTTGCGTTATGCCTTTGTGCAGCAAATGCTTGAGTTGCCAAGCCATTATCCAGCCGCCGATGACGAAGTGATGGATGAGGATATGCAAGAATTGGTGGAGCAAATCGATACTGAGTCAGAAGAGCACCGTAATACCAATTACTAGATTCCTATTATATTTTTAATGTATTGAGTTATTTTTTATAAAATCCGTGTTGTTATATTCTGTATGGCAGCACGTTAAATTTATCTTCTAACATGTGTACAGATTTATTTTTTTAATCAGTCATATCTATCGTTTTATCTCCATCATACTCATACCACCCAATTCAGTGTCATTTCTAATAAAATGACGCCATTCTAGATGACTTCTGTATGTCAAAACCGACTTCCTCAATTTCTTCAATAGCAGCTCCTCATGCGCACAGCCACATCGGGCAAGCGGGCTTTACCCTTGTCGAAATAGTAGTGGTGGTCGTTATTCTATCCATATTTGCTGGCATGATGAGTTTGTCGGTCGGTAGTAGTGAATCGCGCAAAAACCGTGCTTTTTATGAGCATTTAACGGATTCATTGAGCTATGTACGATTGTTGTCCGCTGAGCGTATGCAGCCCATGGGTTTGAGCTTACAAGCTGATAAACAAGGTCAAGTCACGCCCGTCATTGTCACTCTATCTAATCCTTATGTTGCTTATCAAACTCAGGCTTCCACCTCTTCTAGGGGAGACAGCACACCTAAGAACGCCATGGAGCTGTCAGCAGATTTGACGAGTATGTCAGCTGCTGCTGCAGATAAAGCACCCACACCAAGCTGGGAGCTTGAGCCAGAAGTTAGCTTGCCTGCACTGCCTACGGATGTGAGCTTAAGCGTGCAAAGCTTGGATGCGGGTAATCAGGCAAACGCAGGCCAAACGCAAGCGCTGCAGCCGTGGTTTACCGACCAAAACGTACCGCAAGTACTATGGTTTGGGACAGGGCAGGCCACGCCGGTAACGATTGAGGTGCGCCATAATTCGCGTTTGGTGGGTGAGGTGATTACGATTATGCCTGATGGCAGTATGTCGATAGGGCAAGGGCGCTAACTTATGATAGATAATGATAAAGCCAAATCGAACTATACAAACCCAAAGCCCGCTCTATCAAAATATGAGCGCGGATTTACCCTGATTGAGGTCATGGTTGCTTTAGCGATTTTGGCGGTCGTTGCCGTTGCCGCGAGCCGTGCGAGTAGTGCGTATTTAAGCTCAGTCGATGTCTTGCGCACTCGTACGCTAGCGCAGTTTGTTGCCCAAAACGCGGCAGCGGACTTGCGTATTCAAGATACGTGGCTGACGGCCAACAAAACCCAAACTATCAATGCCCAAGGTCGCGATTGGCAAGTGACAATGACTGCCACAGATGCCATCACACCCGCATTAAAGCAGGTAAATATTACTGTTGCACCCATTATAGATGGACAGACACGCAGCGCAGTAACGGATATCAACGTGATGCTAAGTAACGCTAAGCAAGAAGTCGGTAGTTTGGATTTGAGCCGATTAAACCCTAATGGAGGCAATCCATGAAATCAAATCATGGCTTCACCTTGCTTGAGCTGATGGTTGCGATGGCGATATTTGCCATGCTAGCGGTTGCAGGCTGGCAAGTATTTGATGGTGTTAACCGTGCGCGCGAACGGGCGCAATTTCATGCGGATAATTTAGCAGTTTTGCAATATGCCTATTTGCAATTACAGCAAGATATGAACCAAATGATTCCTTATCAGGCAGTGGATACGCAGGGTGCTAATTCCTTAATTAATAACGCATCAACTAATAACGCTGCAACTAACAATAATAGTAGCAATCAAGAAAATACACCAGCGCCCGAACCCTTTATGAGCCTAGACGGCGCACGTATCAGCTTTGTGCGTTTTGCCGACCCTGACCCACGTTATCAAAGCAGCGCTAGTGTGCAGCATATCGAATACATTTTTGCTGATGAGCGCTTAATTCGTCGTCAATATACCAGTCTTGCCGGTGGCAGTGACAGCATTAGTCTAGATAGTATATTGCTTGAAGGCGTCACGGCTGGGCACTGGCAAGCTTATTTACCTGAATTAAGTGCCAAATTCCCTAATAAAGATAGCAGCAACAATACTTTAGCAGCGCAGACGGCAAATTCAGCCAATGCACCCTCTGAAATTACGCTACTGCCAAAAGGGATTGTGCTCAACTTTACTTATCAGGATATGCCCATTACTTGGCAATGGGCACTTACTCCGCAACCAATCCCAAATATAAGTACAAATACCAGCAATAAAAATATTCCTAACAATCCTAATGCTAATAACCCTAATGGCAATGGTAACGATAGTAATAACAATAATAACGGCAATAGTAATGATAGCACCAATAACGATAATGCAGCCAATGGCAATGTAGCAGATAATAACTCAGGCAACGCTACTGAAAATGCCCCATTTGGTCAATGATAGAGACTGTTTATGCCAACTAAGCCACAAATGAGGCCAATGATGCCTATAACCTCTATGAAAGCCAACGCTCAACGTGGGGTTGCGCTGCTGACTATTTTGCTATTGGTGGTCAGTATTACTGTGGTTGCAGGAGCGATGCTTGCCAGCCAAAAGATTGCCATTAGGCGTAGCGGCTTATTGTTTGACCAAAACCAGCTCTTACAAGATATCAACGCAGGTCAGCAATTGGCCGTTACCTTGATTCGTGCTGATGCTAAATTAAATGATACCGATAGCGCGCAGGATATTTGGGCGCAGCCAATACCGCCTTATACGCTAGGCAGACATAGCATCGGCATCGAATTACGCGATGAGGGCAGTCGTTTTAATATTAATAATTTATATCACAATGGCGCCGTTGATACTGCCGCATTGGCCGTCTTTCAAAGGTTACTCACGCAGCTAAATTTAGAGCCTGATATCGCCATTGCCGTCCTTGATTATCAAGATGGCGACAGCGAGGTCTATCAAGATGGCGGTGATGAAAGTGTGGTTTATGCTCAGCAGGCTAATAGCGGCGTGGACAACATTTTACCCAATCAAGCCTTGCTTAGTATCGATCAATTAGCAGAAGTGAAGGGTATCAATGCGCAAGTATTAGCGGCACTGCGTCCCTATATCACCGCGGTGCCGTATTATTTACCCATTAATATCAATACCGCCAGCCCCGTTTTGCTGGCCGCTTTGCTAGAGGGTGCGAGCAGTCAGCAAATGCAGAGCATCGTTGAGTTGCGAGCAAAGCAGGCATTTGGCTCTATTGATGATATCTGGCAGTTGCCGATATTAAGTAGTGTAAAAGCAGAGCAGCGTAAGGCATTAACACCATTATTAGCGGTTGATAGCCAAGCTTTTATGGCGCTTATTACCGCTAGTGATAATGCAGATGGTGGTCAGGCAAGACAACGCTTTGCGACCATTGTTATTAGCAAAACGGCCGCTGATGGTGAAATAGCAAATAGCAGTAATAACAGTAATGAAAATAGCAATGATGCTAATAACGCTGATAGTAATGCGAAAAACGCTCAAAATACTGACAATAAAAAGCCCAAAGAGGTACGCGTGGTGACGCAGCGACTTTGGGCTTTTAGGCCAGTTTTCTAATGGTTATAGATAGCCAATGCTAAATAACGTGCAAAAATTAAGCCCAATTAATCACTTAAACGGGTTTCTTCAGTAGATTTCCAGTTGTAAGCACCATAAAACAGCATCTGTGCTTGCCGTGTACAATTATGCAGCATCAGCTGTTTTTTATCTTCAATATCAGCCAAGTCGACTTCATCATCATGGTCTTCGGTATAGGTCAGCTCTAGCCAATCAATAATCCAGGAAAAGAACATATTGACCCCAGCCTCAGCCAATAGCCTGCGGTCATAAGTATTGATATGGGCAAAAGCAGGTTGTAGGGCTAAATCGTCTGCTAGACTCTGCCCGTGGTTTTTAATCAGCTCATTGATGGCTTTGCGTACCGCTTCTGAGCCGCCATAGCGTTCACTGACTAAAAATTGCCAATAGCACGGCTGCTCGCTGACCATATATAAAAACATCTGGATACTTTTAGCGATTTGACGCTCAAAGCTACGTTTGCGACCAATTTGCAGGTTGTCACTTAAGGTTGCTAGCGTACCGCCCAACTCTTCGATAACCAAGGCACGGCCGAGCGATTCCATGTCATCAAAATGGCGATAAAAGGCGGTCGGCACCACGCCAACCTCGCGCGTGACTTGTCTGAGACTGATTGAGCTAAAAGATTGCCCCGTCATACATAAATCGAGCACCGCATTAAAAAAAGCGTGCCGTGTTTGAAGTTTCTTTTGTTCGCGACTACTCATAATATTTCAAAATTACCTGATAGAGGTCTATCATACTCATTTCATTGCGAAAATACGAATGAAATAGACGGTTATCGTTGATTGTCCAGTTTTTAGAATTGGTTTTAGACTGAATTTTAAGCTTGGTTTTAAATTAATTCTAGACTTCTTTTTAAACTTGCGGTTTAAACAATGGTGCCCCAATGTCCTTGTAGCTCTTGCGCCAATCGATACGCTTCATGGTCATTCATACCGGTTATAAAGTCTAAAACATTGAGCATATTATCATAGGTGTCATCGGATAAAACGCGACGATGCTCATCGAGATGCGGCTGTAGCAATTTTAGCAGACGCTGCTGCTCAAAGGACATTTGGGTTATGGAAGCACTGGTCTCATTTGTCCAAGCCAATGGCATAAAAGCATCGAGCAGGCGCTGCAGGCATTGATTGGCCATCAGCTCCATGCGTACTTTACTTGGGTGATTAAATATTTTTTCACGTGCTAATTGCTTGGCTTGGGTGATGCCGCTTTGCACAGTTGCATCACAATGGGCAAACAGGCTGCCCTGTAGCGTCCCTGCCAGCATAGCGTTACTATTGGCTACAAAAGCATCGGTGACAGCATTGACCAAACGCATCATTGCCCGTGCCCGCAGCGATGCCAAATGCTGCCTGACTGACACATGAGTGGGTAAATTAAGAGTGTCAGGGCGCTCGCCAATCAGCTCATAAAAAATAGCCGCAACCTCCGCATAGCTTAGCATATTCAAATTGATGCCATCCTCCAAATCTATCAGCGCATAGCAGATATCGTCTGCCGCTTCCAATAAATAAGCCAGCGGATGACGAGCAAAGCCATCGTGTTGCTCGGAGCGCGGCAGATGTAAACAGGCTGCTAACTCTTCTAATTGAGCTGCCTCACTATAAAAGCAGCCAAATTTTTGCATGTTAGTGGTGGGACTGCCTTGATAAATGAGGTTGCTATGGGTTGCAAGCCAAGGGTATTTCATAAACGCGCCCAAAGTGGCGCAAGTCAAGCGCATACCACCTAAATCAGGGTGGTGCTCATTGCGGGCAAGGATGCGAAATCCCTGCGCATTACCTTCATAAGCCAGCAAATCCAACTGCTCATTGCTACTTAGGTTATGCAAGACCTTTTGACGCTCAGGATGCATAAACCAGTCACGAATGGCGTACTCTCCGGCATGACCAAACGGTGGATTGCCGATATCATGGGCAAGGCAAGCCGCTTGCACAATGACGCCGACATCAGCGGGCGCGACACCATTTGGTAAGCCACCATCTAATTTATCATGCAGCTTTTCTGCTGCCATAATGCCCAAAGAGCGTCCAATACAAGAAACTTCGAGCGAGTGTGTTAAGCGCGTATGAATACCGAGTTGATTGGTCAGGGGATGGACTTGGGTTTTTTGGTTAAGCTGGCGAAAGGAGTGTGAAAACACCAGCCTGTCGTAATCTTTATGAAAGGAGGAGCGCGCGCTGTCCTCGGCAGGGGCTTTTTTATGACTCCCTAAACGCTGCGCATTAAATAGCCTTGCCCAATGGTCACTGGAATTAAGCATTTGATTAACAGAAGCAGTCATAGGTTATAGTCCGTTATTTTTATCATTTTATTTTATCGTTGTTTTTAGAGAGGTTAATTATTCTAACGTTCTTCCCTTTATTATAATAAAAAAAGCCAGCTTTGAAGCTGGCTTTTGGTTGTTCTCTACTAAGACTGTGTAACACGCAATCCGCTCTATTAAACTTTGAACGTTAAACGTTAAAGCGGAAATGCATCACGTCGCCATCTTGCACGATATAGGTTTTACCTTCTAAACGTGATTTACCAGCAGCAGCTGCGCCTTTTTCACCGTTGTATTCGATAAAGTCATCATAAGCAATGACTTCAGCGCGGATAAAGCCACGTTCAAAATCAGTATGAATCACACCAGCGGCTTCAGGAGCCGTTGCACCAACAGCAACTGTCCAAGCGCGGACTTCTTTGACGCCCGCAGTGAAATAAGTCTGCATATCAAGCAACTCATACCCGCCACGAATGACTTGATCAAGGCCAGCCTCTTCCATGTCCATTTCAGCTAGGAAGTCTTTTTTGTCATCTTCATCAAGCTGAGCAATTTCAGATTCGATTTGGTTACATAGCGCAATGACAATAGAATCTTCGCCAGTCGCGTAGTTACGCACTGCATCAAGATATGGATTATTCTCAAAACCATCCTCAGCAACGTTAGCGATATACATGGTTGGCTTTAGGGTAATCAGACCATAACTTCTGATCAGTTTTTGTTCGTCTTTGTCTAAATTGGCAGCGCGAGCCGCTTTACCTTCTGCTAATAAAGGCTCGATTTTTTTGAAAATATCGAGCATAGCAGAGGCGTCTTTATCACCGCCTTTGGCTTTTTTGCTTAAGTTGTGGATAGCGCGCTCAACGGCTTCTAAATCTGCCAATGCCAATTCGGTATTGATGGTTTCGATGTCATCGATAGGGCTGACGCGGCCGTCAACGTGGACGACGTTGTCATCATCAAAGCAGCGTACCACGTGAGCAATCGCATCGGTCTCGCGAATATTGGCTAAAAACTGGTTGCCCATACCTTCGCCTTTTGAGGCGCCCGCGACCAATCCTGCGATATCAACAAACTCCATCGTCGTTGGCAATACGCGCTCAGGCTTGACGATATCAGCCAGTTTTTTCAGGCGTGGATCTGGCACAGGTACGATACCGGTATTGGGATCTTTGGTACAAAATGGAAAGTTTTCAGCGGCGATACCCGCTTTGGTCAAGGCGTTAAACAGGGTGGATTTACCCACGTTTGGTAGACCGACAATGCCGCAATTAAAACCCATAACATGCTCTCAATATATTAATAAAATCAGTCAGTATAAGACTTCGTAAAATAGTAACTCAAAATTGGGCATATTGTAGCAAATTTCAGCCAAAATGGGTGAGGTTGTTGTGCTTACTGTTCCAATTCTTATGGTCAATAACAATACTTAATACTGCCATTTAATATCAATACTCGTTATCAACGACCCTCAGAGCTTTGCCTATTATGATAAGCTACTACCTATAAATGATGATGCATGCTGCTGCGCTGTCATCAATAGCTAGTACGATAAACCATACCAAAGGCAATTGTTAATAATGACCACCATTTTTGCTACCCACCATTATAATTATCCGCAAAATTTCGTTGACATGAAACCCAAGCTTACGCGGCTTGAGCAGGCAATTAAAAAGCTCGAGGCCAATTTGATAAATGCGGATGCTGAAATATTAGAGCAACGGCTTGCCAGTCATTTAGGGTTGCAAGTGGATTATGCCAGTGAGTTAAATCCTAATCAGTTATTGGCTGCTACCACAACTGAGGGCAAGGTGTTGGTTATCGCCGGTGCAGGTTCTGGTAAAACCAAAACCCTGACCTACAGAACCAGCTACCTGATAGAAAATGGTGTAGCGCCAAAAGAGATTCTGCTATTGACCTTTACCCGTAAAGCGGCCAATGAGATTAAAAGTCGCGCTAGAACTTTGCTGGCAAGCCGTCTAGATGATAATAGTCACATAAACGGTAAGGCGTTAAATGATATCACTAGCGGCACTTTTCACTCATTTTGTAATATGTTATTGCGCCAATATTCTGGGCTACTTGGTATCAATCCGCGCTTTACTATTTTAGATACCGGTGACAGTGAAGACGCTATTGATTTAATTAATAAAGAAAAAAAGTATCCGACCAAAATAACCAATCAGGCATTTCCGCGCAAAAAAACCTTGCAAAATATCTTCTCAACCTCTAGAAATCGGCGCATTCATATTCGTGACTTAATTGAAAGCAGTTATCCTGATATCGCCGTGCATATTCCAGTTATTGAGCAATTGGCGGTCGACTTTCATGAGTATAAGCGCGCCAACCATTTATACGATTTTGATGACATCATCAGCCAAGTGGTGCGCCATCTAAAGCACAATGACACCTTTCGTCAGCTACTACAAAAGCACTATCGTTATGTCATGGTCGATGAATATCAAGACACCAATATTCCGCAAAAAGAACTCATTGACCTCATCTGTGCGCCTGCGTCGGTATCGCTGATGGTCGTTGGTGATGATAACCAAAGTATTTATGCTTTTCGCGGTGCCAATTATGAAAATATCTTATTATTTGGCGAAAGCTATCCCGAAGCAAAACTGATTAAGCTAGAGCAAAATTATCGCAGTACGCCAGCGGTGCTTGATTATATCAATGCTTTATCGGCTCAAATTACGTTAGGCTATCAAAAGCAATTGTACTCGGGCGCATCTATAGAAGGCATAAAGCCAGTTTTTCGCCGTTTAAGTGACGAAACGAAAGAGGCTAAATATATAGCTGATAAAATTATCGAATTAAAACCGGATTACGATTATCAAGATTTTGCCGTCTTGTGCCGCACGTCTTTTCAATCCAACTACGTTCAGCTTGAATTTATGGAGCGCAATATTCCCTTTATTGTCGTAGGCGGCATCCGCTTTATTGAAAGACGCCATATCAAGGACGTCTTAGCCTTTGTCAAAATACTCTATAACCCAAATGATACGATTGCATGGCACCGTATTTTAACCTTGTTTAAAGGGGTGGGGGCAGTAACGGCAACGCGCTTGACCCAAGCCATTAATGCCGATAGCAATGTGAATAATAATGTTAATAGTAACGTTAACAACAATACTTTCGAGCCGCTACTATTACCGTCATTTGCGAAAAAAAGCCCACAGCTTAAATCATTGCATACGACTTTGACCAAAGCCAGTCAGGCAGAGTCAGTCGAAATGGTGATTGAGGGGATTCTAGAGTTTTATATTCCTCTGCTAAAAACGATTGAAGAGAATTGGCGTGAACGTAGCGAAGACTTTCGTGTACTCAAAAATTTAGCAACAGAACATGACAGTCTTGATAAATTCTTAGAAAATCTTGCCCTTGATCCGCCCAATGATTCAGTTGTTACCGCAGGCGAACCTGAAAAAGGCGAAGATAGTCATGATAAAGTCACCATTTCTACCATTCATAGTGCCAAAGGACTTGAATGGCCTGTTGTATTTGTCAATTCTCTCGTCGATGGTATGACGCCGCACTATCGCTCGCTCAGTGATTTTGAAGAGTTAGAGGAGGAGCGTAAGCTGTTTTATGTTGCCTGCAGTCGCGCTAAGAGCAGATTGTTTTTAACCGCGCCAGAGTACTTCTCAAGCTATTCAGGATACTTTGATAAGCCCTCAAGATTTATTGCTGAGCTACCTGCTGATAAGTTAACGGTCGAGACAGCTAAAAAGCCTAGAGAAGAAAGTGATGACCCAGTGTGGTGGTAGGTTAATTATTTTGATAAATAAATATAAAAATACAGGCATAAAAAATGCACGTTTGTTGCTAGAATAGATAGGATTACGCGCTTCTATACAATGACATTGGCACTACTTAGTACGGACTTTATATTCCATGAAGAATTTTATTGCAGATGTGAAGGCACTATTTACACAAAAGTACGATGTCGATGCTCAAGGTAATAAAACAGCGAAGCCCACCTTTATAGAATTACCCCCTGATATCAAACCCGACAATTCTTATAGCTTTCGTAGAGATAGCCGTTCTACTCAATATGATGATAACGATGAGTTTGCGTCATTTATTATCTCATCCGCTAAATCCATCACTGCTAGCGATTCATCTAATAAACAGCTAGGACGCTGGGTTAAAGAAAACGAATACTTAACTATTAACGGCCGCTCTATTAATCGCGGTTTTTATTATCTTGGCGGCCAGCTCAAAATGCTAACGGGGTTTGGCTGTGAGCCTGCGCTGGTCGATGACAGCTTACCTGCCAGCTCGCCAAACGTCATTCATAATCTCTCGCAAATTTATCATGATGAGTCGCTTGGCTATTGGCCAAGTTTTGAGCGTTTGTCTGCTAAGTGTCGAGGCGCTTATCTTGATTGGCTCGCCTCAGCGCGCGCGCATCCGAGTACGCCTATCGGCTATGTATTCATCTATTTTAGCGGTTTTGAGCGCTATATTATTGAGCATATTAATGATGATGTCATCTCTGACGCTGAGTTTATTGCTATTTATAAAGAGGTCGTAAGGCTTAATCGCATCTACGGTAATCAGTCTGCTTCGTTTGATAGTTATTCAGCGCATTTTTTATCCTTTATGACTCTCATCCGCTCATTATTATTTGAAGATAAAGCGCAAACGGGACATTTGCCGACACCGCCTATAACTAGCCAAAACTTAAACTTTAAGATGCGTTTGGCAAAGGCAGTAGCGCTGCAAGAGCCTATTCCAGCGCCATTAGCGTGGGAATGGTTGGTATATTCCAATGAATACAACTTTAAAACCCCTGCCAAGCGCTGTGAAGAGGCGTTTAAAGATTTGTTCGAAATCCTTTACCATGATAATTATCCAAACGGATTCATCGCTCCTGTTAATAAGACTCGGCTCAAGCTCAACTATAACGCTGCCAGTCGCTCTATTGTCAGTGTAGAGCTTACCCTTGATGACCTGCCAGACCCAAGCGTTCTACGAGCACCTGTCAAAAAATTGATAACTATCGCTGAGAAGTGTAACGACGCCTTAGATACTTACAGTCGTTATTTGGGCAAGGAGGACAGCTCGGCTGATGATATTACCGCTATTATGTTACTACCAAAGCCTTTGCTTCATAGCATCCATCATCCTGTTATTGAACAATTTAAAACTTGGGCGGATTCTGTTATAGCAAACGATGAAGGGCTGACCACGACTAAAGCATTGTGGGCATATTTAGACGAATCTCCGCTACAAACCGCTGGCAAAACACTGAGTAAAAAACAAAATGAGCTGATTATTAATTTAGTAGAGCTGGCGGGTTTTGGTTTGGCTCCCGACCAGCGTTATCATCAGACGCGCTTGCAATCGGACGGTTATGCCGTACTATTTTCTGGTGGGCATAGCGCCCGTGGTGAGGGCTTTGAGCCCAGTTCGTCTTTCTATCAAGTCAGCTTAGCCATGAGATTAGGGGCAATGGTAGCGACTATTAACGGCTATGTTGATAAAAGGGAAGTTGATACGCTATTGACGCTGCTCAATCAAGACAGTCAGCTGACCTCTACAGAGAAAGAGTCACTGACCGCTTATTTGCTATGGCAATTAAATACCCCTGCCAATATGGCGGGTCTAAAGGCTAACTTGGCGACGCTTGACGAGCAATATATTGGCTTTATCAGCCGTTTTATCATTACCGTGGCTTTAGCGAATGGCAATATTGAACCCAGTCAAATCAAACAAATAGAAAAGTTATATCAAGCTTTAGGTTTGGATAAAACGTTAGTGACCAGTGATATTCATCAGCTGACGACCAGTAAAAAAGTACATACGAACACAAATAATACACCGCAAACTAAGAACAGTAGTCAAGGCAGCCCTTCATTTAGTTTCGATGCCGAACTATTGGCGCTACACGAACGCGAGACAGCAGTGGCGAAAGCGATGCTAAGCAGTATTTTTTCGGTTGAGGATGAAGTAGCTGAGAATGAAACAGAAGAAAACGAACCCTTAGAAGGGGGCGATAAGACAGCGACTGATTATCAAGGTAGTGCGCCTACAGAAAACTTAGATAATGAGGCGATTATAGACGGACTAGATAGCAGTCACAGTCAATTGTATCAAGCGCTTATCAGTGCTGAGGTATGGCAACGTGAAGCGGTTAACGAGTTGTGCGAATCCTTAAATTTGATGATAAATGGCGCTATTGAAACCATTAACGACTGGGCATACGACCACGTTGACGCGCCCGTACTAGAAGATGATGATGAAGTCATCGTCGATTTTGAGATTGTCGAAGAATTAAAAGCTTTACATTCATAACAGATTAAAAGTAGCACTTTAAAAAAGGAATAAATATGAGCGGTAAAAAAATCAGAGCCAAAGAGCGCGATGCAATTATTCAGTCGCTCAAGTCTGGTGTGACTCCCAAAGTTGGTATTCAGCATATCCAAGTCGGGCGTATTAATGAGCTAAAAGCTTTGATAGATGATATTGAGCGTGTGGCCGATGGTGGCTCTGCCTTTCGATTGATTATTGGGGAATATGGGTCAGGAAAAACCTTCTTTTTAAGCGTAGTTCGCGCCATTGCACTTGAGCGTAAACTGGTCACCGTTAATGCCGATTTATCGCCTGATAGACGTATCCAAGCATCATCAGGGCAAGCGAGAAACTTATATTCTGAGCTGATGCGTAACTTATCGACGCGCAATAAGCCTGACGGTAATGGTCTTGCTAGTGTGGTTGAGCGTTTTATTACCGAAGCACGCAAACAGGCGGACAGTAGCGGTGAAGCTATTAGTGACGTCATCCAGCACAATTTGTCTGAGTTGACTGAGCTGGTAGGCGGCTATGACTTTGCTAAAGTTATCGAAGCTTATTGGCAAGGACACGAAGAAGGCAATGACGAGTTAAAAGCTAACGCTATTCGCTGGCTACGGGCGGAGTATGCTACTAAGACCGATGCCAGACGCGACCTAGGCGTACGCACGATTATCTCTGATGCCTCCTTTTATGATTCACTAAAAATTATGAGCTTATTTGTGCGCCAAGCCGGTTATCAAGGATTATTGGTGAATTTGGATGAGATGGTAAATTTATATAAGCTCAATAGCACGCAAGCGCGTCAAGGCAACTATGAGCAAATCTTGCGTATCTTAAATGATTGTTTGCAAGGTACAGCTGAACACTTAGGATTTTTATTAGGTGGTACACCTGAGTTTTTACTCGACCCGCGCAAAGGCTTATACAGCTACGATGCCCTGCAAACGCGCTTGGCGGACAATAGCTTTGCCAAGAAGGCAGGAGTGATTGATTATTCCTCTCCTGCCTTGCATTTAGCCAGTCTAACGCCAGAGGAGCTCTATATCTTGCTCAAAAACCTACGCCACGTTTATGCAGGCGGCGATGAGTCTGCGTACCTAGTGCCCGATGAATCACTACAAGCTTTTTTGCAACACTGTAGCCAAACGATTGGCGATGCTTATTTTAGAACGCCGCGCAATACCATCAAAGCCTTTTTGGATATGCTGGCGGTCATTGACCAAAATCCTACTATCTCATGGAATCATCTGATTCAATCCGTAGCTATCGACCCTGAAACACCTTCTGATATGGACATCGATATGAGCGACCTTGGTGACATAGATGAAGGTGATGGACTAGCAGACTTTAGCTTATAAGACGAATGCCTACTTTGAGAGATTTAATTTGAGAGACGCCCATACCGAGCTTGATAAACGTATACAACGCTGGATATTTAACCAAGGCTGGCATGGACTGCGGGAAGTACAAGCAAAAGCCATTGCGCCCATTTTATCAGGGCAAACGGACGTGCTTATCAGTGCGGCAACGGCTGCAGGTAAAACAGAAGCCTTCTTTTTGCCTGCTTGTAGTGCTATTGCTCATCAAGATAAAGGTGTCGGCATTCTCTATATCAGTCCGCTAAAAGCACTGATTAATGACCAGTATCGACGTCTTCAAGGTCTAGCAGAGTTACTTGATATGCAAGTAACTCCTTGGCATGGTGATAGTCTACAGAGTAAAAAGAAGCAACAGAAAAAGTCACCATCAGGGATTATTTTGATTACCCCTGAATCGCTTGAATCTTTAATGATACGAGATGCAGGCTGGGTAAAACAAGCTTTTGGCGAGCTCAAATATATTGTCATTGACGAATTTCATGCGTTCTTAGGAAGCGAGCGTGGACAGCATTTGTTGTCGCTCTTGACCCGTCTTGAGCATGTGGCTGGACGGCTAGATGCGCCTATTCCGCGAGTCGCGCTTAGTGCCACTTTGGGCAACTTAGAAACTGTACCTTTATCGCTACGTCCTAATAACGCCTTACCTTGTGTCATTGTTGAAGATACTGACTCGACTTCAAGCGTCAAGGTACAACTAAAAGGTTATGTACAGCATAGTCAGATAAGACAAGCGGCGCAAAGTAATGACAACGACGCTGAAACCGATTCTAAAAGCAATAGCGCTACGGATGAAAGTTTTGCAGGTATTGGTTTAGAGAGCGTCAGTATTGATAGCAATGAATCTAAGGATACTAATTCTCAAAATACTGGTTTTCAGATTGTTTATGATGCTCAAACACAAATATGCACAGATTTATATCGCTTTTGTCGTGGCGGTAATCACCTTATCTTTGCTAATAGCCGTGCACGTACAGAACTCATAGCCACGATGCTAAGTGAGAAGTGTGAGCATAATGTTGTCCCCAATGAGTTTTTCCCCCATCACGGCTCATTAGCTAAAGAGTGGAGAGAAGGTTTAGAGCAGCGTTTGCAAAAGGATGATTTGCCGACTACCGCTGTCTGTACAATGACTTTGGAGCTAGGTATTGATATTGGTAAAGTCGATTCTGTCGTGCAAGTGACCGCACCACATTCTGTTTCAAGCTTGCGGCAACGGCTTGGGCGCTCGGGTAGGCGTGGTGGTTCATCAGTTTTGCGCATGCTTATCATCGAAAAACAAATCGATGTAGATACCAGCTTGGTGGATAGGCTACGCTTAGAGCTGGTGCAGTCAATGGCAATGATAAGACTGCTTATTGCTAGTAGATGGTTTGAGCCTGCTGATACTTCCCTCTATCACTTCTCAACGCTATTGCATCAAGTGCTAGCAACCATTGGTCAATGGGGCGGTATTCGCGCCGACCAAATTTATACTTTGCTATGTAGACAAGGGCCTTTTCAAAAGATAACGCCGGCTCATTTTAAATCATTATTAGCACAAATGGGCGCAATGCAACTGATTACACAGCTTGGCAATCAGCAATTGGTGTTAGGAATAGTAGGCGAGCGTATCGTTGGGCACTATACTTTTTATGCAGTGTTTAAAACGCCAGAGGAATATCGTCTTGTAGCAGGTAGTAAAACGCTGGGTACTCTACCTATTACAACTATGTTAATACCTAAACAGTATCTTATTTTTGGAGGTAGGCGCTGGCAAGTAGCAGATATGGATATGGATAAAAAAGTCGTCTATGTCATTGCTGCCAAAGGTGGCGGTGTGCCTCCAGCTTTTGACAGTGGTGGCATGTCAATACATGACCGAGTGCGTCAAGAGATGTATGATATATTAAGTAGTGGCGATTATCGTATTTCAGTCGGTGATAAAAAAATCGATTTCGCTGACAAAACAGCGCGTGAGCTGTTTAAAGAAAGCATTGAGACTTTTAATAGATGTCAATTGCGTCATCGACCAATAATAGATCAAGACGGCAATACTTATATATTCATGTGGCGCGGTGATAAGGTGGTTAATACTTTAATAGCAATACTTATGCTGCATAATTATGATATTGAATCTTATGCTGGAGTAATACGCGTTAATAAAGTCGATTCGGTTCAGATTACGAGGTTCTTACAAGTTTTAGCCTCCAATCCTATACCATTTGCTACTGAGCTTGCCGAAAGCGTACCCAATAAGATAATCGAGAAGTTTGATGAATATCTGCCTGAAGATTTGCTGAATATTGGTTATGGTGCAAAAGTCTTCGATGTTAATGGTCTCAGTGATTGGTTGCAGTTATTTGCTAAAAACAAGCTGTAAAATGAAGTTGTTCTTTAAACATTTCAATAATCTGATTGTCAAATAAATAGCCAATCCAAGCTAACAAAGATGCAATTTCCACTGACAAAAATTTCTACTTCACTTGCTACTGATGACTTCATAGATGCCTTAATTCATTAGATGTATTTTCGTATTACCCGTCAATGACCACTAAATTGCCGCGTTATTCCTATCAAAAATACCTTCCATTGAAATCCATAACCAAAAGTATTTAATAGCAAAAATATTTATATCATAAGGGTTTAATCTGGCGCTCAATGCGTTACTATTACTCCCTTATCTATTATTTCTTCTATTTTATACTTTGTATTAAGACCTTAAAAAAGGACAAGTTATGCGCTATGAAGTGATCGTTATCGGTGCAGGGATGGTCGGCACCTCAGTTGCTTGGCATCTACAAAAAAATAACGCTCAAGTATTGCTGTTAGACAAAAAATTACCGGGCTCTGAGACTTCATACGGCAATGCGGGTTTGATTCAGCGTGAGGCGATTCATACCCATCCGTTTCCACGCCACCTGACTGAAATGATACGTGTATTGCCGAACCAAGGGACCGATATTCGCTATCGAATCCCAGCGATTTTGCGTTATCATCAGGCGCTATTGCAGTATTGGAAATATTCTACACCTGCTTCAGTCAAAAAAATAGAAGCGGAATGGCAGACGTTGATTGAGCATTGTACCAGCGAGCACCAAACCATGATTGAAGCCTCTGGTGCTGATGAATTGATTACCCGTGATGGCTGGTTGCAGCTGCATCGCTCTGAAGAGACGTTTAAAGAAGCCATTGCTGCTGCTATTGACGCGCGCAATCAGGGTGTTGAGCATAACGTCTTGACGGTTGAAGCGTTAAAAGCCATGGAGCCTAGTGCCAATTTTGACGCGTTCGTTGGCGCGATTCATTGGCTCAACTCTTGGCAAGTGTCAAACCCAAGCTCACTTGTAAAAGCTTATGCTAAAAACTTCCAAGAGATGCAAGGTACCATCAAAGAAAGCAGCGTCAAAGAAATTGTACAAGAAGAAAACGGCTGGAAAGTCATTACCGACAATGACACTTATTACAGTGATAAATTGGTCATTGCCGCTGGACCTTGGTCGAATGATTTAATCAAACCGCTTGGTTATGATTTGCCGTTGTTCCCGATGCGTGGCTATCATCAGCATTTTAAAGTGAATGAGAAAAACACCATTCATCATAGTATGTTTGATATGGATAAAGGCTTTGTGATGGGGCCAATGCAGCAAGGTATCCGCATTACTACTGGTGCTGAGATGACCACGATGAATGCGCCAAAGAACTTTGGCCAATTAAATACCGTGTTAAAACTTGCGCGCAAAATACTACCGCTAGAAGATGCCGTTGAAAGTGAAGCATGGGCAGGCTCACGTCCTTGTATGCCTGATATGAAGCCGGTTATCGGTCCTGCGCCTAAGCATGACAAATTATGGTTTGCCTTTGGTCATAGCCATCAAGGCTTTACCTTAGGGCCGATGACCGGTCGTATCGTCGAAGAGATGATTCATGAAAAGCCGCTATTGGTCGATATTAAACCCTTTAGCGCCGATCGTTTTTCTCGCTAATTTCTTGCTAAGCACTGTTTAATAAAACGTGAGCCATCTATATATTTAAACGCTCATGTATTTAAGACCATTAAAAAATTAAGGATAATAATCCATGCAAAAGCTGCATAGTAACCAACGTATGAGTAAAATCGTAGTGCATAACCAGACCGTTTATTTATGTGGTCAAGTGGGCAATAGCGAAGACGATATCAAAGCGCAAACCTTGACGTGTTTAGAGAAGATACAAGCACTGTTAGAGGAAGTGGGCAGCGATAAATCAAAGCTATTGTCAGTGACAGTCTGGATAAAAGATATGGCAGACTTTGCTGCAATGAATGAAGTGTGGGATAAATGGTTTGAAGGCGTGCAGCCACCCGCTCGTGCTTGCGGCGAGTCGGCATTGGCACGTCCTGAACTATTGGTTGAGATGATTGCCATCGCTGCTGAGTAAACGTTGCCATTTCATTGGCTATATTAACTGCTTATTTTATTAGCTAAATACAGTATAAGGGTGTGATATCGATATCACGCCCTTTTCTATGAGCTATTCAGGCAAACTAGTCTATAATCAACGCCATTAACGTATTTGACGAACAACTAACAGGGTTATCCATCATGATTAATACCAAAATATATAAATCCATTTATGTGCTAGCAGAAAAACTGCTAGAAGCGGACAGTAAAAACGATCAAAAAACCTTTGATATGCTATATGCGCAGTTAAAAGATCTTTGTAACGAGAATGAAAAGAGCGATAAAGACCATCCTGAACAGTGGGAGACATTGGCTGACTTTACCGAAGATTTGGATGAAGCATTGGTTATCTATCAAAAAGCGTTAGATAAAGCCGCGGCGATTAATTCAAAAGACCATTTGGCATCAATTGCATTTTCTATGGCTGAGCTGCAAATCGAATTGGGTCAAACAGAGGCGGCTATCGAAAACCTACAAAATGCTAAAATTAGCGCCAATAAAATCGAAGACAGAGAATTTAAAGTTGAGATAAATGAGTTGTTGGCGAAATTATTAGCAGAGTAGTTTTCATTATTGTCCTTCTTTATTGAGCAAAGCGTATTGTATTATCTAAAAAGTCGCGTGTGCCGATATCAGTATTTTATGTTATAAAATGCTGATATTGCTCTTAGTGCCCTGTCCATACGGCAGGACGCTTTTCGATAAAGGCATCAATCCCTTCACTCACATCATCCGCCATCATATTGCAGCTCATCACCTCGCTGGCATACTCATAAGCCTCTGCCAATGCCATATCCAACTGGTTATAGAACATGGTTTTGCCGGTGGTCAAAGCGACTGAGGATTTGGCGATAATGCTATCTATTAAAGACTGCAAAGTCGTATCTAATTGCTCTGCGCTTGCCACACGGTTGATGAGTCCTTGTTGCAGTGCGGTATGAGCATCGATAAATTCACCGGTGATGAGCATCTCAAATGCTTGCTTACGAGAGAGGTTGCGACTGACTGCTACTGCAGGGGTGGAACAAAACAGCCCTACGCTAATACCAGAAGTGGCAAATTTGGCATTGTCCGAGGCGACAGCTAAATCACATGCTGCCACCAGCTGACAGCCAGCAGCAGTAGCGATGCCCTCTACTTTAGCTATTACCACTTGTGGCATGCGATTGATGGTCAGCATCATCTGGCTGCACTGTTCAAATAAGGCGCGCTGAAAGGCCTTTTCTGGATTGGCGCGCATCTCTTTTAGATTATGACCGGCACAAAAGGCCTTACCGTTTGCGGCAATCACTAGTACCTGTGTACTCGTATCTTGCGCGATGCTGTCAAGCTCTGTTTGCATAGCAGATAACATATCTACTGATAGCGCGTTAAATTGTTTGGGACAGTTGAGTGTCAACGTCACAACACTGCCTAAGTTTTCTCTAATAACCAAGGGCTCGCTGGGATTCATTGAGGAGCAGGGTTCTGATGGCTTGAGATTATGGTTATTCATTTATCGTCCTTGATAACTGCTAATTAATAAGCACTAGCTAAATTTAGAATAAAATAAAAAAGAGACTTAAATCATAACCCAAATAGTAGCATGCCTAACTCCTTAAGTGACTTCCTTATGCAACAGCTCAGTATTGTTGATAGCTCACATAAAAATAGCGCTCTTAGATGATAAGAGCACCATTTAACGCTAATACAGTCAAAAATGGCTATGAGAAAATATAAAGTAGCTCTATAAATACTATTTTATGCGTTGACCCAATTTTATCGCCGCTGCAATATTGGCAGCGGTGATTTCAATATTATGATAAGCGTTTTTAAAGACATTATCGATGGACTCTAGCTTTTGGATACTGGGCATAATAACCTCAAACTGACTGGTTTGAGCAGGTTCTAGCCCATCAACACTGCCGCAAATAGCAATCACTGGCGTCTGGCTGACTTTGGCGATTTGGCTAATGCCGCCAGCTACTTTACCCATGGCAGATTGAGCGTCAAGCTTGCCTTCACCAGTGATGACTAAATCTGCATCGGCAATATGTTGTGATAAGTTGGTAACTTTTGCCACTGTATCAAAGCCTGATGTTAACTCAGCTTGGCAAAAGCTGATTAACGCATAGCCAAGCCCACCTGCAGCACCAGCACCCGCTATGTCTTGGTAATTCTGATAGCCATGCTGCTCACATACACTCGCAAAATGCGTTAGCGCTTTATCCAAATCATTGATTTGCTGCGGGCTGGCGCCTTTTTGAGGGCCAAATATTACACTGGCACCCAACTCGCCACATAAAGGGTTGGTGACATCACACGCTACTTCAAATACTGTCTCCAGCACGCTAGTATGGAAGTTTGTCGCATCTAATCGTTGCAAGTTGGCAAGCGCGCCGCCGCCTTGGGCTAACGTATTGTCGTCACTATCATGAAACGTCATGCCAAGCGCCATTAGCATACCAAGTCCCGCATCATTGGTGGCGCTACCACCCAAACCGATAATGATGCGTTTAACGCCTTCATCTAAAGCATCCGCAATAAGTTCGCCGACTCCGTAGCTACTCGTAATTAACGGATTTCTTTCTTCAGTCGTCAATAAATGTAGACCGCAGGCTTGAGCACTTTCAATTACGGCTGTCTCATTTTCTAATAGCAGATATTTAGCATTGATTGGTCGCATTAAGGGGTCATGGACTCGCACTTCTTTCCAGCGGCCACCTAGTACATAAGACAATACTGCAGAAGTTCCTTCACCGCCATCTGCCATGGGTAGCAGCTTATAGTCAGCGTCAGGAAACACTTGACTGAATCCAGACTGGATAGCGTGGCAGACATCTAATGCCTCTACACTTTCTTTAAATGAGTCAGGGGCGATTAAAATTTTCATGAAATACTCTACGATTATGCAAGTTGGAATTGTGCAATTAAGCCAATCATATCATTATAAATTGGATAATCTGCTACCATAGTCTCCTGTTTCATTTATAACCTTTAGGATGATTGCCTTGACCACCTTTACCGCGCCTACTATTCCCAATATCGAAAATAATGAGCTGCGCCAGCAGTTGCAGCAAATCATCGACCAAAAGACCAAGCCGCTTGGCGCCCTTGGACGTTTAGAAACGCTCGCTGTGCAGTTAGGTATGATTCAAGGTACGACCGCGCCGCATATTAATCAGCCACAGATTCGAGTATTTGCCGCCGATCATGGCTTAACCAAGCATGGCACATCCGCATATCCTAGTGCTGTGACTGCGCAGATGGTTTATAACTTTTTACAAGGCGGCGCTGCTATCAATGTCTTAGCCCGTCAGCATAATATTGAGCTAAAAGTGGTCGATGCTGGTGTCGATGCCGACTTTGCCAATTCTCCTTTTAAAGACCATGCGCAATTGCTCGATTATAAAGTCCGTCACGGTAGCCGTGATGCGCTAACCGAGCCTGCGATGAGCGCAGCAGAGTGTTTAGCTGCCTTAGAGAACGGCATGGACGTGGTCAAGAGCATGGCGGGTAATTTGCTTATCGTCGGAGAGATGGGCATTGGTAACACCTCCGCGGCAAGTCTTTTGCTGGCAAGATTGGGCGATACACCGATTAATGATTGTATCGGTCGCGGCACCGGTCTTGACGATGCAGGGTTACAACACAAGGCGACTATTTTAACGCAAGTGTTGGCGCGTCATAGCGAAGCACAAGCGCCATTCGACATACTTGCTGCGTTGGGCGGGCTTGAGATTGCTATGATGGCAGGGGCGCTGATTCAGGCCGCCAGTGAGCGTCGTATTCTTTTAATCGATGGTTTTATTGCTAGTAGCGCGTTGTTGGCTGCTGAGCGCCTAGCGCCCGGTGTTGCTCAATATGCTGTCTTTGCCCATCATTCGGTTGAACCCGGGCATGCGCATTTATTAAAACTGCTCAATGCTGAGCCATTACTCAATATGGGTATGCGCCTAGGTGAGGGTAGCGGTGCGGCACTGGCTTATCCATTGCTTCAGTCGGCTTGTGCCATTATCAATGAGATGTCAAGTTTTAATGATGCCGGTATTAGTGGACAAAACAGCTAATGTCACAATTATCAAAAAAGCCATCAAAACAACCATTAAATCAGTCATTGAATCAACCAGAGCCGCCACAGCAACCATCGTCTAAATCAAGCGTTGGTGAATTTATAAAACATGAATGGCGTCTATTATTGGTGGCGGTGCAGTTTTTAACGCGTCTGCCCATACCGCAATTTGCCAATTACAATCCGCAGTGGTTGCACCAGAGCAGCCGTCATTTTCCTGGAGTAGGTTTATTGGTTGGGCTGCTCTGCGCTGGCGTATTTTGGCTAGGCAGTATCTTATTTACGCCCTTGGTAGCAGCAGTAATAAGTACCGCTTTTGGGATTAGGCTCACTGGCGCTTTCCATGAAGATGGACTTGCTGATAGTTGCGATGGTTTAGGCGGTGGTCTGACCCGCGAGCGTACTTTAACCATTATGAAAGACTCACGTTTAGGAACTTATGGTGTACTAGGGTTGGTATGCGCGTTACTTATCAAAATCAGTTTACTGACTGCCATGCCACTATCGGTGGCTATTGTGGCGCTGATTATTGGTCATACCGCCTCACGCTTATTATGTATTAGCTTACTGGCGCTATTGCCTTATGGCGGTGAGATTGAACATGCTAAAGCTAAGCCGATGGCGCAGCAGCTGACGCCTTTTCAAGGACTATTGAGTAGTGGGTGGTTGCTATTGGCTGGCGTGTTAGTCATGCTTTTGTTTCCTGCTACCGTGCAGCAGATTGGTGTCTGGCAATGGCTATTGGCTTTATTATTAGGCATCGTAGCGACGGACTATATGCGCCGTTTATTACGCAGACGTTTAGAGGGTTATACGGGTGATGGATTAGGTGCCACGCAGCAGCTGAGTGAGATTGCCATTTATATCGGACTTGCTGCCTCTATATCTATACCGTTTATCTGATATAAAAGTGATGGTCGAAATAGGATACTAACAGCAAATGATATTTCATATTTGGCGGCATCCGAAGCCAATTGCAGCTAATGGGTTTTGCATCGGACAGACGGATATCAGTGTCGATAAACGCAAAATCAAACGCCTTGCTAATAAAATACAGCGCTTTGTGCGTCTGCATCAATTACCAAAATTCATTTGGGTCAGCCCGTTACAGCGCTCATTAAGAGTGGGTGAGATGCTAGCGAAGCAAGGCTTTCAATATCATGTCGCCCCTGAGCTTGCAGAGATTGATTTTGGTAACTGGGATGGTCAGCCTTGGGCACAAATACCAAAACAAGAGATTGATGATTGGTGTAATAACTTTGCTGATTTTGCACCTAAGCACGGCGAAAGTTTACAGCAGTTATTTGAGCGTGTGGAGAACTGGTTAAATGAGATTGCTAGACAAAATAGCAGTCATAGACCAATATTGGTCGTCGGTCATGCAGGTTGGATAAATGCTGCTAGTATGATAGTTGCTGGACAAGAAATGCCGAAGAAAGCCGTTAAATGGCCACGACCCGTCAATTATTTAGAGCATTCTCAACTAGATTTTTAACCAAAAAAAACTGACCATTTATAATGGCCAGTTTTTTGGATAATGCATTTTTTTAATCTATTTTTCATCATTAATGTCTATCATCAATACATAAATAAAAACTGCCTAAGCAATCTTATCAAACCAAGCTTTATTATCTGCTGCACTCATAGAATCAAAGCTAACATAAATACCTTCGTCATCTAAAGTTGCGTACCAGTGATCATCGTTATTACCCGTCAGCACCTGAAAGTATTTATTATTAACAATTCTACCAACGGTATATATCTCGCCTTTTGAATAAAACTCGTTACCTTGGATACAGATTAATTTGTCATCAGTATTTATCATAGCGTCTCATTTTATCCGTAGTTATACATTTATATAGGTATAGGATAGCAATTAAGATGTTGATATTAAAGGTGACTTTATAAGCAGTAGTTTATTATTAAGTATAGATTGTATGGGTATTTTATTACCTATTATTGCTCTCAGATATCATTGTAAGTTTTTATTAAATAGTTTATCAGATTTAGCTTGGCGAGATTCAAAACAAAAAAAAGCCAGCAACATGACGTTACTGGCTTTTTTTAGACTCGTACTAAATATTACTCTTCAGAGTAATCTTCGTTCTCGTCTTCAACTTCTTCTGCTGAATCTTGAGTGTCGCCATCTTCTGAAAGAATGGTTACTAAGATACTAGCAGTAACGTCGTGGTGTAGCTGAATATCAACATTATATTCGCCAACTTGACGTAAAGTGCCTTCAGGTAGCTTGATTTCAGCACGGTCAACTTCTAGACCTGAGTTAGTCAATGCTTCAGCGATATCGCGAGTACCGATAGAGCCGAATAGCTTGCCTTCGTCACCTGATTTAGCGCGCATGATAACATTAACGTCAGTTAATGCGTCAGCACGTTCTTGAGCAACAGCTACTTCTTTTGCTTCTTCAGCTTCAAGCTCAGCACGACGTGCTTCGAACTTTTCAATGTTAGCTGCAGTAGCAGGTAGTGCTTTACCCAAAGGGATAAGAAAGTTACGTCCGTAACCTGGTTTCACATCGACAGTTTCACCGAGTTTACCAAGGTTGACGATACGCTGTAACAAAATAATTTGCATGAGTCATTCCTAGTTAAAATTAACGGTTAACCCTGATGGTTATCAGTGTATGGAAGTAGCGATAAATAACGAGCTTGTTTGATAGCAGTCGCTAGTTGACGCTGATACTTAGTAGATGTACCGGTAATGCGGCTTGGTACGATTTTACCATTATCACTGATGTACTGTTTTAGCAATTCAACATCTTTATAATCGATGTGAGTGATGCCTTCAGCAGTGAAACGGCAGAATTTGCGACGGCGATAGAAACGTGCCATGAGTATTCTCCTTTAATTAGTCTTCACTGTGGTCGTTGTCGTCACTGTCGTTCTCACGACTGTCAGGACGACGAGTAGTTGCTTTGCGTGCGCGTTTTTCATCGGCATTCTTGGCTAACTGCGACTCTTCAGTGACAGCATCGTCACGGCGCATAACTAGACTACGAATGATCGCGTCGTTATAACGGAATAATTCTTCAAGTTCAGCTAAAGTTTCACCGTCAGTTTCAATGTTGAAAAGAACGTAATGAGCTTTGTGAATCTTGTTGATTGGGTAAGCCAGTTGACGGCGGCCCCAATCTTCTAGACGATGGATTGTGCCGTTGTTGTCTTGAACCAACTTGATATAGCGTTCAACCATGCCGACCACTTGGTCGCTTTGGTCTGGGTGTACAAGTAACACCAGTTCGTAATGTCGCATTATGACTCCTTACGGATTAGTAGCTATTAACCCTATGTTAATAGCAAGGAGATTTATAAGGTAAGCCCAAATTTTATCGAATTCTATAAAAACAATAGGGGATAAGCTTAGTTTATAAAGCGCCGTATTATAACAGTACTCGGTGCTTAACACAAAGGTTAATCACTAAGAGGCTGTCAATAAACAATAAAAGCAGCAAATACTGCTCTGCTAATAAAAAAGCAGCGCCTAAACGCCACTTTTTAATATAACTTTATGATATTTATAATAATCTGTTTATAACAAGGCTATAAATTAATTATTAAGTTAATTATTTTACTTTTGGCTTTTTGACCAATTGGCTGCTATCCGCTTTTACCACTAGGGTTTTAGCAAGTTTGTCATGCCAACCGATATTTTCAGGGCTTTTTGAGGCCATATAATAATGAACAATAATAACTACAAACCCTAAGAAGCTGGTAAACGAAAACAACAAATTATAAATAATAAACAGCAGCAAGGTACGCATGCCAATAAGCTTGGTAAAAGATGGCAGGCGATGGGTCGTTTGGTCGACGACGCGGATACCGGTAATCAGCTTACCAAGTGATTGCCCGCGCAAGGTAATAAATACCAGTTGCAGCGCAAACAAACCAAATACCATCACTTGTGACATCATCAAGGTGCTGCTTGGAATACTTTCCATGAGCGTCATTGAGTACTGATAAGCGGCATCCATATCTTGGATGTTTTGAAACTTGGTATAATCCACGTCCATCTTGGTCAACGCCATGACTAGCGGAAAAATCGCTAATACATACAGCAAGCCATTGAGCGCAGTTGCCAACACTCGCGACATGATAGGCGCAAGCACAACATCACCGACGACTTTATCGTTGTCGGAAATCTTTTTGGCACCAGACTTATTCAATGACACATTACTATTTGGTGTGTATTGACGATTGGTTGTCATGTCCACTTTGCTGTTTTTAGCGTTTTCTGCTGGACGTTCAGGCTTGCCATATAATCTGTCTAGCGATACGGCTTTGTCATCTTGACCCATAGTACTAGCAGAATCTTCTGGAAAGATAGTGACATTATTAATAATAGAGTTGTTATTGTCCGCCGTCACTATAGGAGCAGGACGATAGTAAGTCTGATTGTTGGTTAAGTTACCGACACGCTGCCACTGATCTAAGCCTTCATGCCATATCAAATCATCTAATACGACTTCGCCAGAGGTGAGCATGATATTGAGCTGATCCAAAGTGTATGGACCGGCTTGTACGTTATTTCGAGCAAGGAAAATCTGCATAATTGCCTACATAGTTAGTCATATCTCAAGTCACTTTTTATGAGTAGCTATTTTTAAAGAGCTGTTTTTAATAAATGGTCTTTAAAGCTACTTTTAAGTCACTTTTGGTAATACATTATATTAGGGTCTATTTGAAAAAATCAAATAGACCCTAATGATTATATTTTACATGACGATGTGAATTAACGCTGTGACTGAACGTTACGGCTTACTTCGCTTCTTCACCCGCTAAGAAGAACCAAGTATCTAATACTGAGTCAGGGTTTAATGACACTGAGTCGATACCTTGTTCCATGAGCCAGTAAGCAAGATCTGGGTGATCTGATGGACCTTGACCACAAATACCAATGTATTTGCCAGCTTTATTACAAGCTTCAATCGCCATAGACAATAGTTTCTTAACCGCAGGATCACGCTCATCAAATAGATGTGAGACGATACCTGAGTCACGGTCTAGACCAAGTGTTAACTGCGTCAAGTCGTTTGAGCCGATTGAGAAACCATCGAAGTGCTCTAGGAACTCATCTGCTAATAAGGCGTTGGTTGGTAGCTCACACATCATGATGACGCGCAGACCATTTTCACCACGTTTTAGACCGTTTTTCGCTAGCAACTCGATGACTTCTTTGGCTTCGCCAACGGTACGGACGAATGGAATCATAATCTCAACGTGAGTCAGACCCATCTCATCACGGACGCGTTTCAACGCTTTACACTCAAGCTCGAAGCAGTCACGGAAGTTGTCAGAAACGTAGCGGCTCGCACCACGGAAACCAAGCATTGGGTTTTCTTCTGATGGCTCGTATAATTTACCGCCAAGCAAGTTAGCATATTCGTTTGATTTAAAATCAGACATACGCACGATAACTGGCTGATCCATAAAGGCTACGGCTAGGGTTGAGATACCTTCAACCAATTTATCAATATAGAAATCAACTGGTGACGCATAACCCGCGATACGCTCATTGATAGCTTGGGCGATTTCACGTGGCAAGCTGTTCATGTTCAGCAGCGCTTTTGGATGCACACCAATCATACGGTTGATGATGAACTCTAAACGCGCAAGACCAATACCTTCGTTTGGCATTTGGGTAAATGAGAAGGCGCGATCTGGGTTACCAACGTTCATCATTACCTTGAATGCAAGCTCTGGCATAGATTCAACAGAGTTGGTCTGTACTTCAAAGTCAATCTGACCTTCATAAATAAAGCCAGTATCACCTTCAGCACAAGAAACGGTGACGTCTTGACCATCAACCAATAATTCAGTGGCATTACCACAACCAACGATTGCTGGTACACCAAGCTCACGCGCGATAATAGCAGCGTGACAAGTGCGACCACCACGGTTGGTGACGATAGCAGAAGCACGTTTCATGACTGGTTCCCAATCCGGATCCGTCATGTCTGATACTAATACGTCGCCGTCTTGTACTTTATCCATCTCGTTTAAGTTGCTAACGATACGCACTTTACCAGCACCGATACGTTGACCGATTGAACGACCTTCGCATAGGATTTTAGCATCACCAGTATTGATGATATAACGTTCCATGACATTGCTGTCTTGGCGGCTCTTAACAGTTTCTGGACGTGCTTGAACGATGAAAATTTCACCGCTGTCGCCGTCTTTTGCCCACTCGATATCCATCGCTTGACCGTAATGCTTTTCGATGGTCATGGCTTGTTTGGCAAGTGAATTCAGCTCTTCAGTCGATAAAGAGAACTGCATGCGGTCTTGTTTTTCAACATCGACGGTTTTAACTGATTTAGTGGTGCTACCTTCATCACCATAAATCATTTTCTTATGTTTGCTACCTAGGTTGCGACGGATAATCGCAGGTTTACCGTTAGCAAGTAATTTTTTGGATACGTAGAATTCATCTGGGTTAACCGCGCCTTGCACGACCATTTCACCTAGACCGTAGCTTGACGTGATAAAGACCACTTGATCAAAACCACTTTCGGTATCTAGGGTGAACATAACGCCTGCAGCGCCAGTTTCTGAACGAACCATGCGCTGTACAGCAGCAGATAGGGCAACGCCTTCGTGCTCAAAACCTTTATGCACACGATAAGAGATAGCGCGGTCGTTATATAAAGAGGCAAATACTTCTTTAATCGCAATGAGGACGTTATCAATGCCGCGAATGTTCAAGAAAGTTTCTTGTTGACCGGCAAATGACGCATCTGGCAAATCTTCAGCAGTAGCAGAAGAACGTACCGCAACAGCGATGTCTTCGCCGCCACTCATGGTTTCAAACGATTGACGCACTTCTTGCTCAAGGTCGCTTGGCAGCTCTTGCTCAATAATCCACGTACGGATTTTTTTACCCGTTTCAGCAAGCTTGTTGACATCATTAACGTCAAGTGTTTTAAGCTCGCTGTTGATTTTGTCGAGTAAGCCTGTTTCTGTCAAAAAACGATTGAACGCATTTGAAGTGGTCGCAAAGCCACCTGGAACGCTGACACCCAAATCAGATAGATGGCTGATCATCTCGCCAAGCGAGGCATTCTTGCCGCCAACCATATCAATGTCATCTTTTCCTAGCTGATCAAGATTGATTACAAGTGCTGTAGATTGCGCTGCCATGATAACTCCAGAAAATAAGGTTATTTAGTAAAGATTATAACGGTCGATTATACCCCTATATTTGGATAATTTCGATACCTAGAACCAAAAAATTCGTCAAAAAGATACAAATTGTGGGGATTGCTACATATTTGAGCGCCAAGAAAGTAATATTTGGCTGCTAGAATATAGTGAAAATGGGAATGTAAGAGGTTTTATGAATGTATTCACAATAGCTAATGTTGGATAAAACTTCCAAAATTTGCTTAAAGCACTTTTAAAATTTGCTTCTATATATAGGTGACTATTGAATTATTGATAACTGGTTTGATTATTGATTTAAAAGTAAGGTTTGTTTTTATGCTAACTTTTATACAAATGCTTCTAAGTGTACGCCTGTAACATTGATTTCTATTAGATGGCTATTATGCGTATAATATAGCGCATAGATATGTTCTGGACTCGACCATGCTCTTTAGCAGCGAATTCACAGCCAATGACTATTAAAGAGCATGCAAATACAGAGCATGGCAATGTTATAAGAAGTTTTTATTATAAGTGGTTATAAACGGCTATTAAGAGTCGATTGAAGTTTTTTCAGCGCTATGCAAAAGCGATTATTGAGGTTTTAACGTTTTAACAAAGGTGTTCACGTTATGTTTGTAAACAATCCGCCCGAACCAGCCAATCCGACTATTCAAAACAAACAAGCATTAGAAGTAGATAACGCCCAAAATATAAGAACCGCCTTTTTTATCTCTGATGGTACGGCGATTACCGCCGAAACCCTTGGACGCGCTATTTTAAGTCAGTTTGCCTCAGTGCCTTTTGAAACCCGAGTACTGCCTTATGTCGATAGCTTAGAGCGTGCCGAAGATGCCGTCGAACAAATCAATACTGCTTATCAACGCGATGGTTTATTGCCATTGGTATTTGATACGATTGTCAGTCCTGATATTCGCGAGAAAATCAATTCAGCGCATAGCTGTAATTTGGATATGTACGAAGGTCTCATCGGTCGGGTAGCAGAAGAGACGGGTGTTGAACCAGACGGACATTCAGGTCATGCCCATGACGATGTCGACTCTGAGACGTATAAAGAACGTATTGATGCGGTGCATTTTGCTTTAGACAATGATGATGGCGCGCGCACTCGCCATTATCATGCGGCAGATATTATTCTTATTGGTGTTTCGCGTTCTGGAAAAACGCCGACCTCATTGTATTTGGCGCTACAGTTTGGTATTCGAGCGGCAAATTATCCCTTAACCGAAGAAGATTTAAACGACAATAAGCTGCCTAAAGCCCTACGTGAGCATAAGCATAAGTTATTTGGCTTATTAATCGATACGGATCGCTTAGTGAAAATTCGCCAAGAACGCCGCGCTGGCAGTCGTTATGCTAGTTACCAACAATGCCAGCAAGAGCAGCGCGCGATACAGGGAATTTATATCTCGCAAGGTATTCCAAGCCTTGATGTATCAGAGATGTCTGTTGAAGAGATTGCCACGCGTATCTTGCAGATGACCGGTCTTAAGCGCCGGATTGGTTAAAGAAATTAATCAACAGCACATAACGAATAACGGCGATGGCGATAACGTAACTGTCGCCAATATTGCAAAATATCCTATCACAACGTATGGTAGGCCCACTTTAGCGCCATGACCCTGACGGCATTTAAACCGGCTGACACTCATGGACTGAAAAAATAGATTCATAAATTAATAAAGAGGATACGATGGGAAGCAAACCTATAAGCGACGCGACCAACGATACTGGTAAAGACACTCAAACCGAAGTGTCTAATAAAGAGAGCGGCCGCGCGCCAAACCCTGAGCATACTGAGGGTAAAAACAAAAAAGCAAGAATTGAGCAAACCCATGAGCAAGTCACTGACGATATTATGCATCATCCAGACTTGGTCAATCCGCTAGATGACACCCGTATTGATATTAAAACCCCTTTTACCAAAGACTCGCAGCGTATCAAAGGCGATAAGCATAAGTATGAGTATGACGTTGTCGTCCTAGGTGCCGGTCCTGCTGGTGAAGCGGCTGCCATGAAGCTGACGAAGTCGGGTAAAAAAGTAGCGGTTATTGACCCACGCGAACAGGTCGGCGGCAACTCTACCCATGTCGGTACCATTCCAAGTAAAGCATTGCGTCAATCAGTCTTTAACTTGATTAACTTTCGCCGTGATCCTATGTTCACCAAAGCGATGGAATACCAGCAAGTACCGCTTAATAAAGTGCTGACCAATGCTCGTAAAGTTATCCGTAATCAGGTAAGTACCCATACGCGCTTTTATGAGCGCAATCGTATTGAGGTGATTCACGGTTGGGCAAGTTTTATTGATGCGCATACTTTAAGCGTCGAAAAAGACGACGGTATCTTTGAAACCGTCACCTTTAATAAAGCCATTATTACGGTTGGTAGTCGCCCTTATCGTCCTGATATTCTAGACTTTAATCATCCACGTGTGTTTGACTCTGATAAAATCTTGCAAATGGATTATGTGGTCAAAAAAATCATCATTTATGGTGCCGGGGTGATTGGTTGTGAGTACGCTTCTATTTTCACCGGTCTTGGCTATAAAGTTGACCTAATCAATAACCAAGATCAGCTGCTTAATTATTTAGACAGCGAGATTAGTGATGCTATCGCCCATGACTTTAGACAGTTTGGGGTATTGATTCGTAGCAATGAAGAGATTGACCATTTAGAGACGCATGATGATTATGTGGTCTTGCATCTAAAAAGCGGCAAGCGCATTAAATCGGATGCCATTCTTTGGTCAAATGGGCGCTCAGGTAACACTGAAGGCTTGAACTTAGAAGCCATCGGGCTTGAAGCCAATAGCCGTGGTCAGCTAAAAGTTGATGATACCTATTGTACTGGTGTCGAAAATATCTATGCTGCCGGTGACGTTATCGGTTGGCCATCATTGGCGTCTGCTGCCTATGACCAAGGACGCTGTGCGGCGGCCTTTATGGTTGGCGATAGTGATGCAGAGCCAGTATCAAGCGTACCAACGGGTATCTATACCATCCCCGAAATCTCTTGTATTGGTAAGACAGAGCAAGAGCTGACCGATGAAAAAGTCCCTTATGAAGTCGGGCAGGCGTTCTTTAAACATTTGGCACGCGCGCAAATCATTGGTGAACGCTCAGGTGTGTTAAAGATTTTGTTCCATCGTGATACGCTTGAGATTTTAGGCATTCATTGTTACGGCAATCACGCGTCAGAGATTATTCATATCGGCCAAGCAGTGATGAAGTGTAATGCTACTTTAGAGTACTTTGTAAATACCACCTTTAACTATCCAACGATGGCAGAAGCCTATCGTGTGGCAGCCCTTAACGGTTTGAATCGCGTTTTCTAACGCTTATTTTTTAATGCGTAAACCGTAAAGTAAGAGATATAAAAAAGCGCCTGCTTAATGAGTAGGCGCTTTTTTATGGCATTTTTTCTAGCAGAACAAAGGCTACTAGACTTTTTTACATTAATAGCCAGTTTTACTTTGCGGGGTACGCCAGCGAAAGAGCAGCAGTAATATAAAGTAAAATGCCCACAGTCCTGCCAACGCATAAAAACCCGTTGCGACTTGCGCCACGCTGGCACCCATCTGATTAAGCTGGACAGAGGTGTTAATCGCAGGCGTCGTCGGTATTAACCAGCGTATGATTTGTAAAAACTCTGGTAATTGATGGGCAGGCCATGGATAACCACTGACAAAAAACATTGGTAGTGAGCTGAAAATTAGTATTTGCATACTGCGCTCACGCTGGCGGAACCACAGTCCAAACACGCAGCCAAGCGTGGCCACAGTCGGACAAAATAGCAGCAAAAATAACAAGCTGCCGAGCATGTTTTGTCCGCGTGGATAATGATGCAGCTCAAAGGTCCAACCATAATAGAAGCAGCCGATGATAAAGCTGAACATACTGAGCGCTGCAATACGTCCGAGCCAGCCGCGAATACTGGTAGCATGACGACGTTGTTCATACCAAGTACCAATCAACATCGCTGTAGACATCAAAAGGGTTTGCTGCAAAATAAGAATCGCTACTGCTGGCACCACGTAAGCACCGTAACCTTCGGTTTGATTATATAAAGGAATGATTTTTAGAGGCACTGCTTGGGTGCTTGCCGCTGCGGTTGCAGAATATGCCCCTTGCGCCACGCTTTTTTTAACCTCAACCCCTGCCGATACCGTACTGACCGCCTGCAAAAACCCCATTTGGACGTTTTTATTTAATAAGAAATAGCCGCCATTGCCCAGTACGCTGACACTTGCCGCTTTTCCAGACAATACTTGCTGCTCAAGTCCACTTGGAATAATCATATAACCGGCGATGTCATCGGACCAAATAGCCTCGATGGCATCTTGCTCATTTAAAAAACGCTTGGTATCTAGCTGCGGGCTGGCGCTGGCATAGCGAACGATGGTTTTAGATAAGTTGCTATTGTCTTTATCGATAATACCGACCGGGACATGGTTGACCACCTCTGTCGAATACGGCCAAGGATAAAAGAAGCCATAAATAATCGGCGCAATCAGTAATAATAACAGTACGCCTTTATCAGAAAAAACGTCTTTAATCGTTTGCACAAAACTGTGCAAAAAACTTTGTGATGAATAGTCTTTTGAATCTGATGGCGTATTAGATAGCTTGTCTTTTGGTACGGCAGAATCTTTTGATGCAGGCTCTTTTTTTAACATAGACATTAGCGTGCTCCCCAACGTTCAGGATGGGCGAGCGCGCGTTTGCTCAATAATGCGGCTAAGAACATAGCAATAACGGTTGCTAGCGTCAGTCCATAGACTATCGGTAATGAGATGGCAACGGGTGCTTGCATCTGTAATTGGGCAATATGCAGCTTAAGATAATGAGTAAGTGGTAGCGCATCCGACCAATGCTTGGCGCTGTCACTGATGGCGATATAAGGAAAAGTAACCCCTGCAAACGCATAAGAAGGTGCTGAAATAAAACCGGTAGATGATAAGCCCATACGTAATGAAAATGAGGTTAGGGTAAATATGGCGCCAAGCCAGAATGACAACATCATCAGTAATACAAGGCCGACATAAGTCGCCATGAGAGAGCTAATAGCAACCGCTTGCTGCGGAGTAGCAAGCCATAACGCTAGAATTGACCATAGGCTATAAGCGAGCGTTGGCCAAAAATACTTACCCAGTAAACCAAAGAGCAAGACTGAAATACTGGCTTTTCTAGGCTTATTGTCTGTAATAAAGGTTTTATTGTCTGCAGCAGAGGTTGAAGCAGCTATGGTTTTGTCGTTTTCAATGTCGTTTTTAGTATTGGCTTCAATGTTGGTTAAGTCAGGATGACCGCTTTCAATAAAGTCATACCAACGACCGATTTGCTTATCGCGTAGCTCGCGCCCAATGGTCGTAGCACCGATGACCATAGCTAAGATGTGTAGCAGCGCCGGGATAACCGTTGACGCTAAAAACTGCTGATAATCGGTAGCCGCATTAAATAAGCTAATACGCTGAATACCAATGGGCGAGTAAGCAATCGCCGCTTGTGATGGTGCCATACCTTGTTTCACCAAACGCTGTATCTCAACGCCTGCCGATAGCGTACCAATCACTGATTGGACACTGGTTTGGATAATGCCAGAGTGAGTACCGTATTGAGCGTTTACTTGCAGCACGATGGGCGCAGGTTTACTCGATGAGATATTGCGCGAGAAATCTTCAGGAATAATGACCACCGCATAAATATCACGTTGCAGGAGCGCTGCTTCTACCGCTGCCGGTGAATGATACAGCTGCCTGACCGTCAGGTTCGGATTGGCTTCCAAATAACGCACGGCAGTATTGGCAATAGGACCGCGGTCTTTATCCATCACCCCAATAGGTAAATCGGTAATTTGTATTTGTGAGAAAATCCACCAAATCAACAGCACGGTTGCAAGCGGTATCCACAGCACCATACTCAAATCCCATGGATTTTTGGCTAAAAAACGTCGCTCATAGCCAGCACTGCGTACAAAAGCGCCAATTAGCCCCTTTTGCCCACTTAGCCTCTTTTGCTTATTCAAGCGCATGGCTTACTCTTGGGTCTGATTAGCAAGGGCTGGATTGATATTAACAATCACGCTCATACCCGAGCGAATACGTCGATCAGGTGCCGATGGTCGCGCTTTAACCTCAAAGGTGCGCACATCAAAACCATCGTTATTGTTGGTCGGACGCCAAGTGGCAAAATCAGATAATGTTGAGGTGGCATAAACGGTAAACTGTTTGGTATAAGGCTTTTCGGGCGATGATAAAGCAGGAATCGTACCCATAAAACGCTGACCAATCGCAAATTGATTTAAATAGGTTTCAGTGACGTTGAGTACTACCCATTGATCATTGGTATTCACCAAGGTAAGGAGCGGCACACCTTGACCAATGACTTCGCCAGCATTGACGATGACATTATCCACGATACCGGCAATCGGGCTTCTTAGATTGGCTTCTTCTTTTGCGACCAACGCTTCTTCTAATTGCGCATCGACTTGGGCAACTTGCGCTGTCGCGGCAGATTTGTCTTCACTGCGTGCACCTTCCATTGCTAAGTCATACTGTAAGCGCGCCGCTTCTGTTTGATCTTGGGTGGCCAAATACTGCGCGTAGGCTTCATCACGTTTTTGCCGCGCCATCAGTCCTTCTTCATAAAGACGATTGACGCGCTGATAGGTGTTTTCTGCCAAATCAGACGCCGCTTTATTGGCTTGCCAAGCGGCTTTTGCTTGCGCAATCTCTTGTGGACGGGCGCCATTTTCTGCTTTATCAAGCTGACTTTGGGCCATTTGTTTGCCAGCACGAGCTTGATTAATCTTAGCGTTAATCTCAGGTGAGTCCATCTCAATCAATTGCTGACCGACCGTAACGGCATCGCCTTCTGTGACCATGATTTGTGCAATACGTCCTGGTACTTTTGCGGCGATAGACGTTTGCTGCATTTGCATCTGCCCTTGTAAGGTGATGACTTCAGGCCCATTGTGTTGATTGCTTTTATACAAACCATAAGCAATTGCCCCTAAAACAAGCAGCACAAGGAGTACCAAAATCGCCTTTTTAATCACGGCAGATTTATCCGTTTTTGCAGGCTCGCGTTTATAAGGCGGCACCGCTTGCTCTTGGTCCATATCAGCGCTATCGACGTTATCAACGTTATCGATGCTAGCAGCGCTATCGACGAAAGCTTCAGTCGGTTTAGTGCCATTAATAGCATCAATAGCATCGACGGGCGTTTGCTCATGCTGACTGCTGTTTGGCTCAGCGGTTTGGTCTGAAGCATTTAATTTGCGTGAGTCGCCTGATTCGTTATTAGATTCAGTCATGACAGTGAGATTCCTAAAGCGATAAAGTCGGTAATAAGCAGAATAGGTCTGGCGTTATTTAATCTTGGCATTTAATCTTATTATTTAATATTTTCTACTGAACTGGCTATTTGTCATATAAAGTTGGTAGTCGAATATCAGCGGCGTTTAGGTAAGCATTAAAAGCGAGAGGCGTACCGCAGCTTTGCATTAGAGCGGCAAGAGACTGGACATAAGTATTCGCCGCTTGCGCCTGTTCCGTACGTGCTTTGAGGTATTGTGTCTGTGCTTGTACCACATCGATAGGCGTATTTAAGCCTTCTTGCAGCCCAAGGCGACGCAAGCGTAATACCTCTGCTGCCAAATCTACATTACTTTGTAGTGCCTGATAGCGAGATTGGGCGTTATTGACATCGTGCCAGTTTTTCTCGACCAACAATAATAGATTGTCACTGACTTCAATCTCAGACAAATCCGCTTGGCGTATTTTGGCATTGCTAGAGGCTAGAGAAGCGGTTTTATCGAGCCCACCCCAAAGCTTCCAACTTGCTGAAATACCAGCGACCCAGCTTGGGTCTTTTTCGAGTTGTCCATAGCCATAAAGCATAACCGTAGGTTTGTAGCCCGTATCTGACAGCGCATGTAGCTGCTGAGCTTGGGCTCGTTTAGCGGCGACTTTTTGCAGACCTGGATGATTGCTCAGTGCCAAATCTTGAAAATAATTGACATCGGGTAGAGGACGACTAGAGACAAATAGAGGCGTGGTCGGTTTGATACGATAATCGGTACGCAAGAGACGCTGTAGCGCCATCATCGCCAGACGCGCATCATTGTTGGCATTGACCGATTCGCTTTTTGCATCGGCAAGCGCCGATTGGGCTTCTAAGCGATCGACACGTGAGATAAAGCCTTCTTCAAAAAGGCGCTGTGCCATATGGTCAACTTGCTGCACCGTATCATAAGCATCTTCGCGTAAATAGGCGGCAATAATCGCTAATTGTGCCTTAAAATAACGCTCAACTAAGGTGTTATAAAGCTCGTTGGTATCCAGTATGCTATCTGCGACAGCTTCTTGGGTACGAGCAGTAGAAGCACCTGTTAATGCTGCTGTGCGACCAGCGGTATAAATGGGCCATACCACACCCAGACCTGCGCCCGTTGTTGAACCTGAGCGCTTTAAATCGTAATTATCTGGGATACGGTCACCGACCAATTCACCAAAATCCGGCAAGTTTTCTATATCTATGGGCGGGTCGATGCTATCAACACTACTATTTACATCGTTAATAATGCCGGTTTTAATCGACGATAAGTCAACATCGGCATCCAAGTTGTAAGCATTGGCGGAGACGCGCGCAAATACTAACGGATGGTCGATGGTTTTTAGCGCATCCGTTTCGTATTCACTTGCAGCAATCGCGGCTTGATTGGCGGCAATTTTTGGTGAAACTTGCAATAAAATATTTTGCGCTTGCTCAAGACTTAGCAGGCTAGACACTTCTAAGGGATAGCTATTATCAATGCTTTTATGGGTGATGGGGTCGATAAGGGTGCTTAAGACAGTATTGGGCTCAGCTTTAGCTGTCTGTTTTTCTGTCGTTGCTGCCTTGTTTTGTAGACTGCTTTCTCGAGTGACACTTTGATTATCTGCATCAATAATTTGCGTCACTACTACTGGCGCTACTTCATTTTGTGACGTGATAATATCATCGTTAGCGTTAGCGTTAGCGTTAGCGTTAGCGTTTGCGGAGTGAGCCGCGGCTAAGCTCATGAGCGTAACCGTCATCACAGCAGTAGACAGAGTCGATAAAGCAAATTTCATAAGTCACGTAAGCCATTAATTAGAATGCAAAGTGTTTAGAACGTAAAGTGTGTAGAAGGTAGCCAAACTGGGCAATATTATAGACTATTAATAGAAAGCAAAAATTGGTTATTCATAACAAAGCGTACACTGTAGTGCCACAATGGTGACGGGTCAATGCTCACTATTCGCTTATTTTACATTGAATACGCGCTGTTTTTATGTTAAGTGTCCCATTGTAAGGTAAATAATAGCATTATTTATGGGTTAGTGATAAAAAGTCATTGAAGATAAAAGCTCGTTGAAATAGCAATCTAAACCATGCAATAGCTTTTATGAGTACATGTAATAGCTTTAATTAATAAAGGCATGGCTATAAAGCTAGATAAAAAACAGCAGATAAAAAACAACACTATCTAAAATAGGATGTGAGTAATGGCAGGATATATTTTAGCGCTAGATCAAGGTACAACATCGAGCCGCGCGATTTTGTACGATGACCATGCCCGTCCGATTAAAATGGTACAGCAGCCGACAACTTTAAAGACGCCGCAAGCAGGTTTTGTCGAGCAAGATGCACAGCAGATTTGGCAGACACAGATTAGCTGTGCCCATGATGTGATTAATCAGGCCGGGTTGCTTGCGACCGATGTCACCAGTATTGCGATTACCAATCAGCGTGAGTCTATCGTGATGTGGGATAAGCAAACGGGCAAACCTTTAGCGCCTGCTATTATTTGGCAAGACCGCCGCACCGCAAGCTATTGTAAAACGCTTGCTGCAGAAAGCGCGAGCGGTAAGACTGATGATAAGCATGTTGATATGGCAAGCGAAATACAACGTATCACAGGCTTACGCTTAGACCCATATTTTAGCGCCAGTAAAATCGCGTGGTTGTTAGAAAATGATCCTAAATTAAGAGTACGCGCCAATAAAGGGGAGATTGCTGTCGGCACCATAGACAGCTGGCTTATCTATAAATTAACCGGCGGCGAACACGTCATCGATGTGACCAATGCCTGTCGTACTTTATTATATGATATCCATAAGCTGGCATGGTCAGAGGAGCTATGTACCTGTTTTGCCATACCCATGAATATATTGCCCAAGGTTCTGGCATCTGATGGAGATTTTGGTAAAACAAAAAAAGGGTTATTTGCCAAACAAATTCCTATTCAGGCGGTATTGGGCGACCAACAGGCGGCGCTGTTTGGGCAAGGCTGCCTTGATGCAGGCATGGCAAAAAATACCTATGGCACCGGCTGTTTTATGCTGATGAATATCGGTCAGACGCCAAAACTGAGTGAGCATAAGTTACTGACGACCATCGCTTGGCAACGTAAATCAACGCCAATGCGTCCAGACAATTTATCATTTGATCAAATCGTTCAGTCTGGTAGACGTATGCTACAACCACCCAAAAAGGAAGTCACTTATGCCTTGGAGGGCAGTGTTTTTATGGCCGGTGCTATCGTGCAATGGTTGCGTGATAATCTCGGTATGATTCAACAAAGCAGTGAGGTTGAGAGTTTAGCGCGGCAAGTAGATAGTAGTGAAGAGGTGGTCTTATTGCCCGCATTTACAGGTCTTGGCGCTCCTTACTGGCGCTCCGATATCAGTGCCAGTATCACTGGTATGAGCCGCGGTACGACCAAAGCCCATATCGCGCGCGCGGCATTGGAAGCGGTGGCATATCAGACTTATGATGTACTCATTGCCATGCAAAAAGACAGTCCTCATCCATTGACTGAGCTTAGAGTCGATGGCGGCGCGGCTAATAATGACTTACTTATGCAGTTTCAAGCTGACTTATTGGGAGTGCCGGTACTGCGCCCCAAAGACACAGAAATCACTGCCAAAGGTGCGGCTTTATTAGCGGGATTGAAAACGGGTCTATATGATGAAGCAACGATGCAAGCATCATGGCAAGTCGACCGGATTTTTGAGCCTGAAATGTCAGACGATATTCGGCAGCAGCATCTTAATAAATGGCAACAAGCCGTCGATAGAGCGTTAAAAGTCATGTAATTGTCTAACTTGAGGTATTTAAGTGCTGTAACCACTCAGTCAAAGATTACTTAAAGCGCTCTACTGACATACAAATCCATGCAAATTGGTGATAAAGATACAGGCTGTAACGCAAGGCAATCGTAATTTGGACACAAATTACATAACCTGTCTATTTGTTGGTATCCATAAATTCCTATACTTTAGATGAATTAAATCATAGCGCTAATCACTCTTATTTAATTCCTATTAATCTATAACTATTAATTCATAATTATGTCATTAATAGGCGTTAAATTTATAGCTTAGATTTACAGCTGAAAAATGAGCGATTAGTACATTAGCAATGAATAACTCTAATATATAACAAATAATTTAAGGATAATATTATGAATAACGATGGACGCATTACAGACCCTAATAACCGTGTAATCGCTGATGACTATCTTGAAGTCGGCGATAGAGAGCGCATCATCGATGACAATGCACGTCGATTAAATGATAATGATGTTGATATCAATGGTAATAGAGTCGTTAGACATGAAAATGACAATATCATTGATGATCACGACGCTATTGACCGTAATGCCGTGAAACACATGTCAAAAGAGAGCAGAGAAGATCTGAATGCTGATCCAATCACAGGTGAGCCAGGCTCACACCCACTAGGCACAGGTATTGGTGGTATTGGCGGTGCAGCAGCAGGTGCGGCTATTGGAACAATGGCAGGTCCATTAGGAACCTTAATCGGCGGCGCTATTGGTGCTATCGTTGGTGGCGGTGCCGGTCATGCAGCCGCAGAAGCTATTGACCCAACTCGTGAAGAAGCCTACTGGCGTGCTCAACATGCCAATGCAGATTATTACCGTGAAGGTCATGAGTTTGATCGTGATTTACATCCAGCGTATGCCGTTGGTTACGCCAATCGCGCCCGCTATCCAGCCGATGCCCGTTTTGAAGATCATGAATCAGATTTAGAGCGTTCATGGCATGAAGTGAAGGGTGAGTCGCGTCTAGAGTGGGAAGAGGCTCGTCGTGCAACACGTGATGCATGGAACCGTGTGTCTTAATAGCCGTTATATTTTTAAGCTATGATGATTAAATAATAATGAAAAGTGTTAAGGATTCAATTGATGGTAAATGAGTATTCCTTTGTTAAGCTTCATCATTAAGATAAACTAATAGTTTATTTGATATAAGTAAATAAACAATACAAAAGCTTACTCTCTCATTACTAGAATTAGTCTGATTGTAGACTTTACTCTGCTATCAGACAAAATAAGCCAGTTTTATGCTACTTTAAAGCCTCCAAAGATTTCTTTGGAGGCTTTTTTAGTGTATATTGTTAAGGGTGAATATACTTAATATTGTTATGTATAAATATATTTAATGATAAGACATAATTATCAAAAATAATAATAATAGGTAATTTATGATTCATAATGCAGAAGGCAATGATCCAAAGCAGTTTTATATAGCAACTGCCAATTTACTGAATTTTGCCAATCCTAATCGAATTTATTACGAAAATGCGCCCGCTTATACCAATAAAGAATACGAACATAAGCTGCGCGGCATTACCGACTTATTAGCAAAAGCCCATGCCGATATTATCGCTGTACAAGAAGTATGGGATAGTCAGGCGCTTGAAGCGTTGGCGGTATCGTTGGGTTTTAAGCCTGAGCATGTGGTGATTCCACTGGCAAGTAATGACAGCGCAAGCCCTTATACTCAAGGCAAAGGGGCACAGAATACACCCGCAGTTGGTATTATCACGCGCTTTGAGCAGTTAGAGAGCACGTTGCTACAAGCCGTAGAGCCAAAAGCGGTCATCGATATTCCTGATATAGGACCTTATGAGCGTTTTAATCGTCCACCACTCATATTACGAGTGAATGCTTATGGGCAGCCGATAACGATTATTACCGCCCACCTTAAAAGCAAACGTGCTTTTTTCTTACGTGATGAAAACGGCAATCTGTTAGAGGATATGAACGATCCGAATATTCGAGTTCGTGCCAAACTGCGTAGTTTATGTATGCGCGCCGCAGAAGCCGCCTCTATTCGTATGTCTATCATTGAGCGCTTACATCATACGCGCGAGCCGCTGATTTTATTGGGTGATATGAATGATGTCACCGGTAGCGTGACCACCCAATTGATGACCGAAACCGGCGAAGTCAACTATGATAAAAGTATGCGTGATGTGGCATTGTTTGATGCCGCTCGTATCCAAGCCCGCTACGGTTGGATGAAAGATGTTGCTTATACCCATATTTATCAGGGTATGCCAGAAGTTATTGATCAGTTATTTGTTTCTGAAGAGTTTTTACCTGATAGTAAGTTTTCGCTTGGTCAGGTTGAACGAGTTGACTATTTTAATGACCACTTAAAGTGGGATTATGCCGATAGAGTCATCGATCATGGTATTATACGAGCGAAAATAAAACTTCATAATTAACCCCGTTTTTTTGGTTGATTGGTGAATTATTTTTTAACCTATTCATGTCCCTTGCTTGACTGTGTACAAGCGTTTATCATGCCTCTTCGTTGAGTATAGTAGCGGTGCTATTGGCCCAAATTACCGGTTGATAGAATGTCCTTCGATTTAGGACAGATGCTATCTGATGAAGACTATATTTATAAAGATGGGGCGTAACATTAAGAGATTTATAATGAGTGAAAACAAAGACGACAAAATTGAAGATGTACTGGTAGATTCGGAGCTGGCAAAAAAGCTGGTCCCTAATAAATTTAAATTCACTAGTCAGCAAGGCCGCGCACGCCGTCAAAAGCTATTGATGGGCGCGAAAAAATTGAGTGAAACTCAAGCGATTAATGATATTACCTTGGCTGCTGTCTGTGAAGAAGCGGGTATTCCAAGAGCTTCCGCATATCATTTCTTTCCAAATATCGAAGCGATATTTTTAGCATTGCGTTTTTTAAATGCGATCGACATCTTAGAAGTGCTGACCACTGTCGAAACAGTTGATTATGATAGATGGCAAGCGTATTTGACCGCGCTGATTGAGCGCTGTGTAAAAATCTTTGATGAAGACCAAACCAAAGCCAAATTGATTTATGACACCAATACTCCTGATTTTGAAGGGGACAGTTTTGGTGAGCATATGGACAATCAAGTGGTGCAGTTGGTATATAAACGCCTATCAGAGCGTTATGAAGTGCCAAAATTTGAAGACATCCAAGATGTGTTATTGATTACCTTTAGTATTATTAACGCCATCTTTACCGTCTCTTATCGCCGTCATCAGAGCATTACTGATAAGTATTTGCAAGAAGCCAATACCGCGTCTATCGCTTATCTACGCTGCTATCTGCCAGAAAAATTACCGCGTAAAAATCGTTAATTTTTATTACGCTAGAGTTTTAAGCCAAATCCAAACGTAAAAAAGCCGACATGATGTCGGCTTTTTTTGCGCGTTTTAATAAACATTGATTGAAACTTTATTGTGTGGTCAAAGGCTAGTTAATACAAGCATAAGTCACTACAAGCATAAGTCACCTACTTTTTATCAATCGTTGTTAGCACTTGACCATTACAACTGTCGTCGCTTGAATCTAAAGGCGCGTATTCTTCGTAATAACGCACGATAAGCGCTTCTAAAGCAACATTAGTTTTTGAGTCATGGGCATTGACGAAAGCTTCGCGTGCTTGCTCAAGCCAGCGATCTGCCATCCGAAAATGACTGTTTGATGATTTTGCGCCACGTTCACAGTGGTCGGTAGCTGCCCATATTAATGCCACTTCACTAAAGGCCATTTCGCGCGGCGCATTCACGATACCGCCACTATCTTTAAGGGCATTTAAAGTTGCCCATAAATCAGGTCGCATGAGCGTCGAGGTCGATGGGATATCTTCGATAAGCTCAAGCGCTTCAACTTTATTATTTTTTAACGCCTGCAAGATCGTTTCTGCCGCTTGGGCGGCTTGCACAGCAGCGTCTGAACGACTATTCATACTATTTTTATGAGTGGCATAGTTCAGCCAAGCTTGGGCTTTGTAAGCAAAGTATTGTTGACGGGCGCTCATGTCTTTTTGCTGATAAGTTTGTAATTCGTTCAGCATACAGTTCATGGCGCGCTGTTGTACGCTTTGGGCTTTATCATCAGCTGTCTGGGCTTGAGATTCAGTATTATGGCTGCTAAGGCAATAGTCGGCGGTCTTTAGCGTAGCGTCTTTTGGCGTAAGACTTGTAGTCGATACACAGGATACGGTAGACAGAAGCAATACAGTGGATAGCGTAGCATATAGTGATTTTTTATAGGGAGCTGCTTGAAGGGCAGAATGAGGCATAAGATAAACCTGAAAGTAAGGTAGTAAGTATGAAAAGTTTGTATGTAAATAGGCAGGTTAATTTATCATTCAATAAAAACCGTCGCCCAGTCAATACAAAAATGCCGTAAGCGTGGCTTACGACAACTAGGATAAATGATAACAAGGCTAAATTATAGCGTAGAACGGGCGGTGAGCGGCTTATTTTTGCGTGAATCTTCGCGTTTGAATAAGTCTTCGTCAAATTTGAAGCGCAATCTAAAGTAAGCGCCTTCTATCGTCGTATCGTCATAGGCGATATCTTCATCTTCAAAGCCCATAAAGTTATAGCCAAGTGACAGCCAAAGGTTGGTCATCGGGCTATAGCCAACTTCAGCGCCAACCAAGTACGATAAATCGTCCGCCTGCTTATTCCAATAGGTGCCTGCTTGCAAACCGATATCCCAGCGCTCGCTGATATCATACAATCCGCGTGCATAAACAGCGTGTGCAGTATTATCGCTAGCAATTCCTTGAGCGTCATATTCCGTATATTTGCCGGCATAATGCCCTGATAGCGTCAATGGGCGTGTTGGATGATAGTTACCGCTCCATGACCATACAATGGCATCTTTTTGATACGGATCGTTGCCTGTTGCGTTATCATCTAAGCGATACTCAAGCTTGGCAAGCATATCGAGCTGATTGCTATCGTAATCACGGTAAGCGGCGCCTAGCTGAAAGCGATTGATAGTACGATGACCATCATCGTAATCTACTTGTGAATAGATGTCTTTGGCTAATAAAGTAATCTCATCGCTATAACGATAAGCAACGCCTGCGCTAGCGAGCAGCGTATCACTGTTATCGCCCCAGCGTTTTTCTAGACGCCCTGAGGCTTTATAGTTTTCGTTGGCAAGGTATTCAACGCCAACACCAGCAGCAGTCGCGGTATTGTCTTTTTCACCTTCTAGAGATTCGACACGTTCAAACAAAGTATTGAGCGTTAAGCCTTGTTGCACATACCATTTATTCTTTAAACCAATAGCGGCTTCAGCTTCGCGGGCGCTAATCGCATCACGCATGCGGTATTCGCTATAGACTTTGCCGTCTTTCATATAAGTGGCATCAAAGCCGATAACAGTACGTTGGCGCTCTTCAGAATCGTCTAAACCGTAGCTGCCTGACAAGCTATTGATTAAATCATGACGGGCGTATAAACGACCTAGGTTGCCAAGCGCCGTTTCGCCACCGATAGAAGTGGCATTGCGCGAGCTATGCTCAATATCTTGCTCGTATTCGGCAAATACCAATGAGTTGTTCAGCTTTGGCAAACGCGCGGTAAGACGGGCGCGGGCAGTGGTGCCCTCGATGTCTTTTTCAGCACTACTTACACCATTAAGCGCTGATTGGTTAATGATGTCGTCATTAAAGATGGTATCGTTAGTAATATCTAAGACATCGGTTGCCGCTTGAGTATTGCGTGAGGCGGTAGTGGCCTCTTGTTTATAATAGCGTACGCCAATCTCGCCAACGATATTTTGACTTAAGCGTTGCTCAATACTGGCTTGGACGCCTTGGCGACTGGCCTCAGTGGTATGGTCTTCTGTACGCACACCTTCCAATTTAAGCGCGGTTTTTTTCTCATTTAAAGTATGGGTGACTTCGATGCCAGATTCAGTGCGTCCAGCGGTTTGCGGCGAAGCACCGGTAACGAAGCCTTCATCGGTATCATTATAATAGGCTTTGGCACGCGTGTTTTTCTTATCGTCATAGTCAAGCTCGATGCGTAGCGCATCGCCTTCAGTATCTTTACCGTCTAGCTCTTTGGCATTAATCTGATCGCTTGGCTGCGAGTTTGGATTTTCTGCTTTATTTTTGGCATATTCTGCGACCAGCTTTAGCTTATCGTTAAATTTGACCACCGTATTGACGCTGGCAAGTTCTTCTTTATTTAGTGGGTCGTCACTATTAATATAGCTGCCACCGATGGCGATTTTATCCGTCACTTGCTGCTTGGCGGCGATACCGCCAACCCAATATTTCTCGCCGCCTTCATCGACTTCGACCGTCACGCGCAAGTAAATAGGATTGCCATCGGTATCTTGGCTGGCAATCGGTGACTTTAGATATAAGCTGCGGCTAATAGGGTCGATTTCATAATCAGCAAAACGCGTCAAGGTCTCACGGCGCACGATACGCCCCGGGTTATTGGCGTCACGGCTGATGACTTCGATGGTTTCTGAGTTTTCTAATACCGCGTCGAAATCATTGGCAAGCGGGTAGGGACCTGAAATACCAAGACCACGAGTTTCGTTAACGCGCTGTGAAGTACTGGTTTCAGCGGCAAACGCGGTGATGCGAGTGTTACTATCTTCAAACTGCGCTTTTAAACCCGTTAAAGTACGGTTGTATTGACCAAGTTTGATACCTTCATCATTATCGATTTGGGTTTTTAAATCGCCATACATTGCAAATGAGCGACCTTTATCAACGCGAACATAAAGCTTGCTCGTCGATTGGGCGTCGAAACCTTTAGCAGAAGAATCGCCATAGACAGGATAGTATTCACCCGGCTCGATATCACGGAACAGGCGTTCGCCTTTTTTATCGCTGTCATAAGCTAGTGTCAGTAGATAATCGCCGCGTACCTTACCTTTTAAGAACATCGCCGCGCGACCCGTTGCTGAATAGTCATCATTGCCAGCGATTTCACGCAGCTCTTGCTCAAAAGCACCTTGGGCATCAGTAATATTACTGCCATCGAAGTTTTTAAGCGAGATAGCACCTTCGACGATACCGACAGCGATAAGAGGGCGCAACTGAGCGGTAAACTGTAGCGGAATTACTTGCTTGCTGCTGCCCGTGTTAATAATTAGCTCACCTTTACCCGGTACACTTGGGGCGGTGATAGGTATCAGTAGCTCGCCGCCAGAGACGGTGACTTGCGTACCAGCCTGATCTTTACTGCTATCGCTAAGATTGATACGGCCGATATTGGTGTCAATTGTGATTGGCGTTGAAGCGATATAAGGGCGGCCGTCACTATCTTTTAGGCTAATCACCACTTGATATTCGCTAATACCGTCTGCAGCGACCAATTGTTTTTGTGTGCGATAATCAATGGCTTGCAAGCTATCGGGCGTCAAAACCTTAATAGTTTGCTCAGAGATGACTTTACCATTAATGTCAGTCGCGACGCCGCGTAAGGTGTTAGTGCCACGTTGTAAATCGACGGCATAATAATCAAACGCCGTTACCTTTTGCTTTTCTTGCTCAGCGGTTTTGCCGATTTGCTCGGCTGATACGGCTTTCCCATTGGCATATAGGGTAAAGTTAGAGCCTAGTGGTGCTTGTACTTGTACCATTTGCTTATAGGTACTGAGCTGCTGACCTTCGCTAAGATTAATAAAGGCAACATCATTGCTAGAAACTTCTTTTAAGTATTCTTCAAGTTCTTTTTCTACCGGAGGAGCAATAGTCGTCACTGTCATATCGACACGATTGGCAGTTGGCTTGACCATCTCATTGACGATGGCTGAGTCGCATTGTATGCCGGCATCTAGGACATCGTTAGATTTACAACCGCTTGCATCGACATTGTCTTTATTATCGCGGTTATAATCAGGCTCTAACACCAGCTCGGTTTTTACCGCTTGCTCTAGGCTGTCATTTTTAGCGCTGACAGATTTGCTGCGCGCGACCAGCTCTGCGTTTAGGCGCTCAGTGCTATCGCCCATCCCGCCAACGATAGCAAAGTCAGCACGATGCAGCTCGCCATATTTTAAGTCAACGAAACGGCTGCCGGCATCACCAGCATTGCGATTGCTTTGAGTAGTTAGCTCTGTTGCTCTGGGTAGAGTAGTACGGTCGACTTTTAAGACGTGAGTCTTGGCACTGATACCATAAAAGTTGTATTTGCCTTCAGGGTCGGTGACGACGAAGTTGCCATTTTCCATGTAGATGCGCACGCCTGCAACACTAAGCTCACCATCTTCTTTTTGTTGAATACCGTCGCGGTTGATATCGTGGTAAACCTTCCCAATGATGATGCCGTCAGTGTTCATGACACCGCGCTCAACCTCAATCTTCCATTGGGCTTCTCGTGATACTAGGCTTTGACCTTGCTCAGTAGTAGCAACGGCGGTCGCACGGTTGATGCCGTCACCGCCTAATGCCGATGAGCCAATAAGGACGCGATAAGTAATGTCTTTCGTTTCGCCTGCATTCATATTACCTAAACTTAAAACTTGGTATTTGCCGTCGCTTTTAAATTCGGTAGTTTGGGCTTTATCAATACGTACGCTGCTATCCACATAGGCAAAGCCACGTGGGAGGGCGTCTTTTAATTGCACATCGTAGGCGGTTGTAGCACCGTCATTTTTGATATTGATCGTATAGTTTACATAATCGCCAAAAGCCGCAGTTTTGACATCGCCTTCTTTAGTTACTACTAAAATTGCGCGGTCATCGATGATACTGATTTGCGTGGCCAAATTATCGATACGAACAGTAAGATCAGCGTCGCTTGGCAGCTGCCCAGCACCAGTGCCAACAGAAGGTGCGATACAAGCATCTAGACTTGCTGTCAAAGTATCATTCTTTAAGGTTTGAACGATTTTGTCATTGAGAGCATTGGCATTATTTTGCGTCGGTGCTGAAAGCTGATAGTTACCCGTACTATCGCCAGTTTCAATTCCTTTTAATGAGTACTTATCACCAGTCAATAAAGAAGTAATCGTGACCCATACTTGATCAGGCTTATCTAACTGAACATTACACTGCGCGTAGCTAGCTTCGATATAGACATTATCATCCAATTGTGAAGTGGTTTTATTATCATCAAACTTAGGAGTGGTAAAGTTAATCTCAGGCTCAACGATAATCAATTTATCAGTGGCATTAACCATTGCTACTGACGGATCTTCTAAGACTACGGCACCGATTTTTATATCAGCAGTATCGTCACTTTTGCCGTTAGGGTCTGACAATGCTTGTACGATAAGTTGGATACTTTCGCTATGTCCAAGTTTAATTTGGGCACGTAAATTATTAAAAACAACTTCGCTATCAGCTGCATCAATAATGCCGTTTTTATTGAGATCTTGATAGACTTTGATGTTAGAGAGAGTTGGCGCGACATTAAGTGTCAACTCAATTGTTTGATTACTATAGCTGGTATTATTTAAGACATTGACCCAGTTTACTAAGGCGTTTGGCATGACAGTAAGTAAAGGCTGCTGGCTTAAGCTGATGCCGTATTCAGGTAGAGCAGAGGCTTTAACTTGTACTTGGTTCGAGGCACTAGAGATAGTGACGTCGGACTGGCTATTGACGTTATAGGTAGCGTTTGCAATGTTATTGATAATTTGTAGGTTAGGGTTTGCCGCTGAATTTGAAACAGTCGCTGCAAACGCCATATTCGATTGCATAAGCAACATCGCCAATGACAGCGCAGAGATCTTCGCTGTACATAATGCGGTACGATTAGACGGTGTCATTACAGATAGAGTCATATGTCGCTTATCCAATGAAACATAAAGGAGTGGAGTGGTAACGCTCTAGCTTGGCTAATATAAATTGTTTAGGTCAAGCTAGAGGGTTTATCTACAAGCAACTTTTGCTGCTTGTAGATATTAAAATAATAAATAATTCAATATTTTATATTAAGGCTGAGATTGTGCTGGCTGTTTAGGATCGTTTTTGATCTTAACTCTAAATTGTAGCGTTGCAGTATTTTGTGCTGCTAATGTGTTAATGGTCGTGTTGATATTAGTACCATCATCGTTTGCTTGTGTAGTGATGTTGGTTGCTGCAACTCCAGATGTAGTGGCAGATCTTGGTGCATAGTCTGCTGCAGCGTTAAACTGAGACTTAGCATCAGAAATAGTCAAACCTGTGATATTGAAACCTAATGCAGTGGAAGATGTATTTTTAGCATCAATCTTGTAGATAACGCATTGATTTGGCTCAGCATCAATATTAGAGTTAGTAAAACTAGTGTCAGCAGCGTTATCACAGTTAGCATCGAGTGCTTGAGTTTTATTTAGCGTCAAACCTTTGATAGTTGTTATATTAGTAGCATTAATTGTAGCTGAAGGATCGTTACCGGCAGGAGTTATAGTTACTACGTTTTCTTCTTTCGTATCAAGCAACGCTTTTCCGGTTGAATTATCAGATTTGACGGCATAGATAATATCTATAGTACTGCCTGAGGCAATAATCACTGAATTAGGAAGACGGTATTCGCCTGCTGTTGCAGTAGGTTCTAAATAACCAGTTGTATTACCTTGTTTATAGCTAGGGCGATTGTTAGCAGTTGCATCAGTTATTATACCAAGTGGAATTTTGCCATCAGGGTCAGTAATTTTGATAGCAATAGAGCGGTTAACGCCTCCTTCACTGGCATCGCCTGTATTTGTAATGATATTAGTGTGTGTAACGGTACCATTAACAGCGATTTCTTTGAAAGTACCCTCACCGTTGACACCGTTAGATATCGTTAAGCCACGCTTATTGACCTCTAGTGCTGCAGCTGAGTCACCACCTGCCGTGCCAGGTATAGGATTATTGGTGTACTCTATATCGTCATTAGTAGGATAGTAAGTACTCGTATTTTCATCTGTATCATCTTTATTAGTACTATCAACGATAGTGATACCACTATCTAAAGTATTTTCAACACGAGCATGATTGATCACGCCATTAGCAGGTTTTACTTTAGTATCCTGCTTGACATCAAAGGTAATAGTTATACTAGCACCAACAGCTAGATTAATACCTGAGTATACAAAACCTTGATTAATACCAGTTGTTGTTTCTATAACAGAAGATCCACTAGTAGCATCCGTTGATTTCACAGAATCTGGTACTAACACTAGACCAGCAGGTAAGGTGTCACGCACAATAATGTTAGTCGCAGCAGCAGCGTAGTCTGCACGACCATCATTAGTAACTTTAATACTATAAGTAGCTGTATCATTTAGGTCGTTAAGATTAAGCGTATCAGTTATTGATTTTACAATACTAAAGACAGGCAGTACTGTACGCGAGGTATTGGTATTGGTTAATGTCTTACTAACGTCTGATGGGGTATTCGTTGATAGTGCTGTACTGGTAGCAGTTAAGATGAGGTTTTGAGTGTCACCCCCTTTGTTACCTTCAGTCTTAGCATTAATAGTAAAGTTAACATACTGGCCTGCTTCTAATGGAAATTTAAAGTCATTTAAAGTTGCTACAAGCATGTTATCGCCAGATGTATATTGCCCAGTAGCTTTGGTACCATCACTATTATATAGCTGGTATGAAACTGTAGACGCACCGAGGTTATAATCAGCTTTATCACTAGTTCCATTAATGACGTTAGCTAGATTAATTGTGTATTGGTCTCTACGGTTACCTGTATTTTCTAATCTATGTATGAACTGAACGAAGCCAGTAGGCTTTACGTCATCACCATTATTTGTATCATCCTTCAAATCGCCATCAGTGTTTAGCGCTGATAAAGAGAATGAAACTTGCTCTGAGATATTAACAACAACAGGATTTGATTTGACGGGAGTTTGAGGAACACTATTAACAGAATAAGTAGCTTCAGCTACGTTAGTAATAGTAGGAGAAGTTGTTGCAGTACCGCTTTTAGCAGCATTAGCACCAGTAGATAAACCCATTACTGCGGCGATACCGACGGCAAGCAAGCTATAGTTAAAAGTGTTTGATTTCATGTATTGCTCCAAAAGTGATGATAAAAACTATGTGTAAGGTTGAAAAAAATAAACGGATAAAAAGGTTTAATTAACAGTAGTATTTAGAGCAACAGCTGCTGATTTCTGTGCTGGTAGTAACTTGATATTCCAGCGCAGGGTACGGTATTCAGAAAAAGGGATTTTGACCATTTTGCCGTCGACTTTACGCATCAGTGGCATATCGGCGTAGTTTTTACCATCGATACTGGCTTGCGCGGTTGAAGGGATAGCTTCACCAGTGAAGGTCATGTTCGCAGGAATAGGCAGCACAACTGCCAAGTCTTGTATGTCTTTATTGATTGTGTTGCTATAGGTGGCTTTATACTGAATGACCGTTCCAGCTGGTGCATTACGAACTGGCAGATAAGTAGTCTTACCTTCAGCGTGCTTGATGACCTTATTGGCGGTTAAATCCATCTTTAAGGCGTCATCGGCATTGGCTGTACCTAATAAAAATACCGATGCTAAGCTAGCTAATAAGGTTTTGCGTAAAAAACTAGAACCTTTCATATGAAATCCTTTATTAAATCATCACTATCAGAAATGTTTTTACTGGTTATGGCTACAAACTGGATAGTTCTTGGGCTTTCGATAAGCGGAAAAATATCGACTGAAATCTTAGAATGGATTTTTACAAACTAATTACATATTGTCACTAAAAATGCGACAAAAGGGTATTTGAGGTGGCTGAACGGTAAAAGCCCTATCTGGGAAGATAGGGCTTTTGTTGGAAATAATTGGGTTTAGAAAATTAATGATAATGCAGGAGAAAATAGATATTAAGGGTCTACAGTAGATTTGTACTTGGTATTGAAATAAAAGTCACGCTTAGTCTTTGCCAGTAAAGTTAATGGATTGGTTTTTACGGTACCATTCATATTTATAGCCACACTGTCAGAAGCATAGTCACCATTACCATCAGTAGGTGCCACACGTTTTACCCATTTGTTGTGGAGCACATCATTCATAACGAAATCATTAATATCAAGTTTGGCACGATTGGTAGCTACAATCTTATAAGCAATACACTGCTGTGGACTGATGTTACCCATGATAGGATCCATGCTAAACCCAGTTCTTGGATCGTTAGTAGTCTGAGTCATAGGGTAATCTAATGTACTGGCATTGCAATCATTTACAAACTGGTACTTTTGTAATACTAGAGCTGCATTATCAGCTACGACTCTACCAAAATTGTTATTAGGATAGTTATATGTAAGGTCTTTAAGCTTAATAGGTTGTTTAGCTGGAGTAGTACGTATTGGGAAGGAGGTAATACCTGTGTTTCTTTGCTCTACTAGACAGAGTGTGGTATTGCCGGATAGTTGTGCTGCAGATACGGTGATTGAGTAGAGACCACTGTCTGGAACTTGTTGCGTAGCAATTTTTGTTTCTGAGCAATCAGTTAATGCAACAGTACTGAGCGAGTCAGAGATTACAGTTTCAGTAGGTGTGGTAGTATCAAATAACCCATTAAAATAATGAGGATTAGTAGCATAGGGACCAGTAACGATATCGGCATCAAAATTATTAGCAGTGGTGATACCTCCATTATCATTGAATATCGTACCTGAGAATACATAAGTTGGACTAGCTTCGCTCTCAACACCAAAACTTATCCATTCATTATAAGTCTCGCCTACTACTTGTGCATTAACTGCGATATTTCCATGCATGATACCTTCATATTTAAGCGTTACTGTTTTTGCATTTTTCACACTGATGATGTATTCACTCACGGCATTTTCTATACCATAGCTGACGTAGCTGCCACCATTACTTATGGTATGACCTACGCTCAAGGGCTTATAAGTATTTGGCTTAGAAATATATTTCAAGATATTAGCGAAAGTGGGATTAGGGGGTAAAGTACCACTAAGCGTTCTCCGAGTCACTTCTCCTGCATTGTTCTTAACAGGGGTGTATGAGCTTGCATTTCCACTACCATCAAGCCTTGTAATATTATAATAATAGAGTGGGGCTGAGGTCGAGTCATCTTCACGTAGTTGCTGACCTGAGCTTTGTCCTATTATTGGAGAGTTTTCTTGCAGTATGGTCTCCGAGACCTTTTGACCCAAAAAGTAATCACCCATCGCGTCATAAAAATAGCTCACACTTGGGTTCGCTTCGACAATTGCTTTTGACTTTGGACCGAAGTGGGACGAGTCGAAATCAGTATAACTTAAGGTCTGTCGCGCTATTTCTGAGTTACCAGATGTAGCATAGCTAGCTTGAGCGATTTTTATAGTATGTATAAAATTGTTATATCTGGGATCAGGCGTAATGATAAATTCATATGAGAACGTATCTTTATCGTCGTTTAACATTCCTACTTTCTGACGATTTTGAATTTGAACGCCATTCTTGACGCCATTAGTGGTGGCTTGTATATTTTCGCCACTATAACCAATAAACGCTTCACGCTTTATAACAAACTTACCTTCAGCACCGTTCGATGTAGTATATCTACCTGACGCAATGCCATCAGTAGGCGTACTATCAAGAATGAGATCTCCAAATCCTGATAGTTTTGCCTGTGAGACAAGCGGTATAGTAGTAGTCGCCAAAATAATTGCAAATTTAAACCATCCCAAGTTTGAATTTAGAGATAGCGTATTTCGCAAAATTAGTAATCGACCAGTCATAGTTCATCTCAGAGGTATAATAAGGCGTTAATAAATGATATTTATGAAAAATACAGTTTGTTTTAAGTTATCAATTATTTTAACTTAATATAACACTAAGCATACAATTGTTAGCATGGAAAGCGACGAGCTGCAGAATTAATGGGTTGAACGGATAAATGTAATTAATAATATATGATTACATTTATATTGAACTCAATAAGCTATATCAAACTCCAGTTGAAGCGAAAATAAAAAGCCTTTAATATCATAAATACCCGTAAAAAAATAATCACTATTTATTTCAGAAATACTTGTCATATTGGCATTTCTCCATAGCTATAAACAAACCCTCAATAAGTACCTATAATAGAGTGTCATTATCATTTGATAGTGAGAATCGCGTAGTGGATATCGTTTAATTTTACAACGATGTTTATTTGCTCCTATGCTAATCTACAGTGATACGATTTATTTAGAATTCTCTGTCATCACCACAAAATACAATGCAATGCTTAGATGCAGCAAGGACGTTATAAGGAAAGCATCAAGTAAAGTGATTGCTCATTAAAATACGTACCACACTCTGATTTAATAACACCCTGTCATTGCGCAGGGCTGACTGATAAAAAGGATTAAGAAAGATGAATTATTATAAGGATGCTGATAGCACCGAAACCCAAGAATGGCTGGAAGCCTTTGAGTCCGTTATCAAACATGCTGATAAGGATCGGGCGCAGTTTTTATTAAAAGCGTTATACAACATGGCGGTACAAGAAGGACTGCCATTTAACCGTCTCGATACGGCTTATATCAATACCATCGCGGTTGAAGATGAGCCAATGTACCCAGGCGACTTGACGATTGAGCGTAAAATTCGGGCTTTGATTCGCTACAATGCATTGGCAATGGTTATGCGCGCCAATAAGAACGATGATGATTTAGGCGGTCACTTAGCGACTTTTGCCTCAAGTGCGACCCTTTATGAAACCGGCTTTAATCATTTCTTCCGTGCGGCTAGTGATCACTTCGGCGGTGACATGATTTATTATCAAGGTCACTCAGCGCCGGGTATTTATGCGCGCTCTTATTTAGAAGGTCGTCTGACCGAAGAGCAGCTAGAAAACTTCCGCCGTGAAGTCGGCGGCAAAGGTCTTTCAAGCTATCCGCATCCGTACTTAATGCCAGATTATTGGCAGTTCCCAACCGTGTCGATGGGCTTGGGTCCGATTATGTCCATTTATCATGCGCACGTGCATCGTTATATGGAAAACCGCGGTTTATTAGAAAAAGAAGATCGCAAGATTTGGACCTTCTTGGGTGATGGTGAAACCGATGAGCCAGAAAGCTTGGGTGCGATTTCGCTTGCCGGACGTGAGAAACTGGACAATTTAATTTGGGTCGTCAACTGTAACTTACAGCGGCTTGATGGCCCAGTGCGTGGTAACGGTAAGATTATTCAAGAGCTTGAATCCGTGTTCCGCGGTGCTGGCTGGCGCGTGATTAAAGTGATTTGGGGCGGTAACTGGGATACCTTGCTTGATAAAGATGTAACAGGCGTGCTCAAACATCGTATGGAAGAAGCGGTTGATGGTGAGTACCAGCTATATGAAGCCCGTACCCCTGAGTTTACACGTAAAGAGTTCTTTGGCAAGTATCCTGAGCTAGAGGAGATGGCAAACGAGCTGTCTGACCATGATATCTCGCGCCTAAACCGTGGTGGCCATGATCCGATGAAGGTTTATGCCGCCTTTAGTGAAGCCATGAAAACCAAAGGCCAACCGACCGTTGTCTTGGTAAAAACCGTTAAAGGCTATGGCTTGTCGACCCAAGCACAAGCGGTGAATAAATCGCATCAAATCAAAAAACTCGACCATGAAGCTTTGATGTATTTCCGTGATCGTTTTGACTTGCCATTTACCGATGACGAGTTACAGACGCTACCGTTTTATCGTCCAAAAGAAGATTCACTTGAGATGAAGTACCTAAAAGGTCGCCGTGAAGCCTTAGGTGGTCATCTGCCCAATCGCCGTAGTGGTCATATTCCATTAAATATTCCAGATTTGTCTATTTTTGATCGTGTGCTTAAAGGCAGTAATGGTAAAGAGCAATCGACTACCATGGTGTTTGTACGCCTGCTATCAGCCATGCTAAAAAATAAAGACATTCAAGACCGCGTTGTGCCTATTGTTCCTGATGAAGCGCGTACCTTTGGTCTAGAAGGTATGTTCCGTCAATTGGGTATTTACTCGGCTTCTGGGCAAAAATATACGCCTGAGGACAGTGAAGCATTGATGGGTTATAAAGAAGCCATCGATGGTCACATGTTAGAGGAAGGGATTAACGAAGCGGGCGCGATGAGTACTTGGATTGCACTGGCAACCAGTTATTCTGTCAACGCGTTACCGATGATTCCGATGTATATTTACTACTCGATGTTTGGTTTCCAACGTATTGGTGACCTTGCATGGGCGGCAGGTGACTGTCAGGCGCAAGGCTTCTTACTTGGCGCAACAGCCGGTCGTACTACGCTCAATGGCGAAGGCTTGCAGCATCAAGACGGTCATTCACAAATTCTATTTAACGTCGTACCGAACTGCGTGACTTACGATCCTTGCTTTGGTTATGAGTTGGCAGTGATTATGCATGATGGTCTACGCCGCATGTATGGCGAGGGCGAGCGCGTTTATTATTACTTAACTTTAATGAATGAAAACTACGAACAGCCTGCCATGCCAGACGGCGTGGAAGAAGGCATTAAGCGTGGTATGTACTTATTAGAAGATAACGGCTCAAGCCAAGTTCAGCTATTAGGTTCAGGCGTTATTTTACGTGAAGTTCAAAAAGCGGCACAAATATTACACGACGAGTTTAACATCAGCTCCAACGTCTGGAGCGTGACCAGCTTTAACGAGCTGACTCGCGATGGCATGGCGTGTGATGACTATAACCGCCTGCATCCGATGGAAGAAGAAATAGTACCTTGGGTTACTGAGCAGTTGGCTCCGCACGAAGGTATCGTAGTTGCTGCTACAGATTATATGCGTAACTACTCAGAGCAAATCCGCGCTTGGTTACCGGATAATCGCCCTTATACGACTTTAGGCACCGACGGTTATGGTCGCTCGGACACCCGTGAGAATCTACGTAGCTTCTTCCATGTTGATGCCGCGCACATCGTGGTCGCCACGCTTAAACGCTTAGCCGATGAAGGTGAAGTTGAGATGCGTCTGGTAAAAGATGCGATTTCAAGCTTCGGTATCGAAGCGGATCAACCGCCTGCATGGCAACAACAGCCTCATTATGATCATTTCCCAGATGCGCCAGCCCCTGACAATGTAAATCCGAGCCCTGTACCAGAGTTTGTCGATGAAGATGATGATGAAATAAGTAGCGAAGGTCGCGCAGAAGACCCAGCTGACGCCGCCTTACTCAATGATGATGACGTCAAAGAATAGCCAAAAGACAAGGCAATCATAATACAAGGAGAATTACGGATGGACATTAAAGCCCCCGATTTGGGTGTCGATAGCGCCGAAGTCAGTGAGATTATGGTCGAAGTTGGCGACGTTATTGCAAAAGACGACAATATTATTTTATTAGAATCTGATAAAGCGTCAGTAGAAGTACCAAGCTCGGCTGCTGGTAAAGTAACTAAAATAAGCGTGGCAGTTGGCGACCAAGTGAGCGAAGGTATGGTGCTTATTGAGCTTGATAGCGATGCCGATGCTAAAGACGATACGCAAAGCGCTGACACAGAAAACAAAACAGAACCTGCCGCTGACAAAAAAAATGAGCCGCAGGATAATCAGCAAGCAGAGAAGCAAAGCGATACTAACGCAGCTGAGGAAAGTACTTCTCAGCCTGCCAAACAAGCAAGTGAGCAAGCAGGCGAACAAGTAGGAAAAGCAACTACTCATGCCTTGCCAGACCTAGGTGTTGATGAAGCGCAAGTGTCTGAGATTATGGTCAGTGTCGGTGATATGGTTACTGCTGATCAATCCATTTTGCTGATTGAATCTGATAAAGCGTCGGTTGAAGTGCCAGCGCCAGAAGCGGGCAAGGTCGAAAAAATATTGGTGCAAGCGGGCGATATGGTCGCCAATGGTCAAGACTTTATTGTCATTATTGGTGAGGGTTCAGATAGCGCCAGTAATAATGCTAGTGAGTCTAAGGCCGATAGTTCTGAGTCGCAAGCATCAAAGCCAGCTGAATCAACTAACAAAACAGAATCAGATAAGCAGTCTGACAAGTCGCAAACAACAGACGAGCCTAAACAAGCCGCTAAGTCTACGACTAATACGAATGCTACAAATGCCAAGCTGACTGAAGCACAAGTCAACGAAAAAATGGTCGATATCTATGCCGGTCCTGCCGTGCGTAAGCTTGCGCGTCAGCTAGGGGTTGATATCTCTCAAGTGGCAGGTTCAGCGCTCAATGAGCGTATCTTAAAAGAAGATTTATTTGCCCATGTAAAAGGCAAATTGAATACTCAAAAAGCCGCACCTGCTAGTGGCAATGGGGTCAGCTCAAGCCTGCCAAGCTTACCTGATATGAGTAATACTGAGATATGGGGTGAGACGGAGGTACAAGATTTAAGCCGCCTACAAAAAGTGTCAATACCGCAGCTTAATTATAATACCTTGTTACCGCAAGTGACGCAGTTTGACCTATCTGATATCACAGAGACTGAAAAGCTACGTGGTGAGCTCAAAGGCGCTATGAAAGCGGAAGGTATCGGCTTCACTATTTTAGCCTTTGTTGTCAAAGCAACCGCTTATGCGTTAACCCAGCATCCACTTTTTAACAGTCATTTGAGTGATGACAATACCCAAGTTATCTTACGTAAGAGCGTCAATATGGGTATTGCGGTAGCGACTGATGACGGCCTCATTGTACCTGTTATCAAAAATGTGCAAGATAAAGGGCTTAAGCAGATTGCTATTGAGATTGGTGAGCTTGCGGTTAAAGCGCGTGATAAGAAACTGACGACTAAAGAATTGCAAGGCGCGAGCTTTACGATATCTAGTCAAGGTAACTTAGGTGGTACCGCATTTACGCCACTGGTAAATTGGCCACAAGTGGGTATCCTAGGGGTATCAGAAGCCAGTATGCAGCCGCGTTGGAATGCTAGTAAGCAAACCTTTGAGCCGCGTTTGATGCTGCCGTTATCGCTATCTTATGATCATCGGGTGATTAATGGCGCTGATGCCGCGGTATTTACCCGTTATATCGCAACTTTATTGGCGGATCCACGCCGTATTTTGCTATAGTTTTAGGGTTAAGTAAAAATAGCATGGTTAATAGAAAAGACTATCTACGGATGGTCTTTTTTATATCCTTTATTACAAAAATATCTATTCATAGACACAAAGAAGCCAGCTATTAAGCTGGCTTCTTTTATTTATCGTGTTCAGTTTATAGCAATGGGCTATATTAGAACTGTTTTACAAAAGCGACACCATATACCCAAGGGCTGATATCAATTTCACCAATATCAGTACCGTTTAACGTAGCATCAGTTTTGATGTCCATATAACGGGCATCGATACGGAAAGACTCAGTAGGCGCGAATGGAATATCAAGACCGATATGACCAGCAACACCTACGCTATCGTCAAGTTTTAGTTCAGTACCTGCAACATTGGCTTTCTCTTTAAAGAAAGTAGTGTAGTTCACACCAACACCAACAAATGGTTTCACATTCATAGGCAGGTTGTAGCCGTCGAAGTGGTATTGTAGAGAAAGAGTAGGTGGTAAATGTTGAGTTCTACCTGTGATTTCACCACCATTTGCATCAGTCAAAGTGAAATCATGATGAAATGGAATGGCTGCAAGTAGCTCAACACCAACGTTATTAGCGATAAAGTACTCACCACTGATGGTTGGACGTACATCGCCATCAACATCTACAGCGTAATTTGTATTGCCTATAGTGACGTTACCGTTGTCACTTTTTGGATCAACATAGTGAGCACCAGCAGCCACAGACCAAGTACCAGCAGGTACAGCAAAAGCAGTGGTCATGGTAAGTGCAGTTGCAGCAGCTAAAACTAGGGATTGTAGTTTCATCGTTTGATTCCTCAACATAATAGATGATTATTGGTCAGTCGCTAATGAGGGATGACAGTAGTGACTGATTACACAATGTTATGGTTAACTTGTAACATTATCTCTCTATTATAATACAAAAACCCTAATAAAAGTAAGGTTTTAAATAGAAAGCGGTAATGTTTATATCTTAAGTTACCCATCTACTTGAATAGATAGACTAAATTAGGAATAATTTTTTAATTACACTTGTTATTTTAATTCGCAATTTTCAGCGGTTTTTGCTGCTATTTATCAAAGGGGACGGTCAGACATTATGCTCGGTTATTGTAGTAATTCTCCGCTTCGTTGTGAAAATGCCCGTTCCATCAAGCTCTTGAACCAAATAGATTCTTGTTGCCCTAAATGTGGTTTGTTCTTATTACCGGCGCAAAACTTAAGCAACCAATTACGGGCTGATGAGCAGTTTTTGCGCTTCGTTTTCTTGGCGCTTGCCGTGATATTGTTGGCAGTGACCTACATTTATTACCTAAATTTTGTATAATCATCATTACTGATGCATAAACTAAATATGCCCATCAACTTTGTTGGTCTGAATTTAGGCATAAGCGCTTTTTAAACGACTGTTTATTAATATAAGACCGGTGTTACATCGCACCGTATATAGGGACGCCATGCTACTCCAATCTATACGGCGCTTGCGTCTTTTCGTCTATAACATTCTACAAAACGATGAGCATGATACGCTCTTTAGTCGCTGTGTTGACTACTTTCTCATTTTTTTAATCATGGCGAACGTCACGGCGGTCATCGCTGAGTCTGTAGATAACTGGTATTATCCGTATCAAGAGTATTTTACTTGGTTTGAAAATTTCTCGATTATCATATTTTCTATCGAGTACTTGCTCAGATTATGGAGTGTCGCTGAAGCGAAGCCTGACAATACCACGTGGCGTCAGCGCTGGGATTGGCTAAAAAGTCCGTCGGCTTTGATTGATATCATTGCCATTGCGCCCGCATTTTTGAATTTCTTTGTCAGTATCGATTTGCGCTTCTTACGTATTTTGCGTTTATTTCGCATTCTTAAACTTACCCGTTATTTTGCCTCCTTACGTATTTTATTGGTGGTTATCAGTAAGGAGAAAGGCTCATTTCAAGCGGTCCTTTTTATCTTAATTATTATGATTGTCACGGCATCGAGTGGGATTTATTTGGTCGAAAACCACGCGCAGCCAGAGGAGTTTGAATCGATACCCAAGGCGATGTGGTGGGCGGTGGTCACGCTAACGACGGTCGGTTATGGTGATGTAACGCCTATCACTAATGCTGGTAAAATATTGGGGGCGATTATCACCATATTGGGCGTCGGTCTGGCTGCATTACCGGCAGGTATTTTGGCGACGGGCTTGGCAAATGAGCTCAGTCAGCGCCGTGAAGAGCTTGAGCAAGACTTTCGCGGGCAATTAGTCGATAGCGATTTTGATTTGGTACAGAATCAGATGATGATTGAGAAAATCCGCCGCGAGCTTGGATTGGATAAGGAGCAAGCACAAGAGATTGTGCTGCAAGTATTGCGTGAGCAAGAGCTGGAACGCCGTGAAAGAGAAGTGCGGCAAAAGAATTTTTGCCCGCATTGCGGAGAGCCGTTAGAGTAAAGCTGTCATTTAAGCTTTTTTTCCTAAAGGTGATTCTTAAAGGTCGTTCTTAAGAGCAGTTTTTAAAGGAAGCTCTTAATTCAAAAGTTTTTAGTGTAAAAAAAGGGTGAGACGTTATTAAATGATGTCTCACCCTTTTTGCTTTATAAGCAAAAACCAATCTTAGCTTTCTACATTAATGTTAAATACCTTGCGGAACGGGCAGGGCGCGTGCCAATTCATGCGCCACTTCTTGTGCCGCTGTCGATAAATCTGTCGCTGGCAGTGGCAGATTTTGTAAAGTCAGATGCCAATCGTCCACCTCTCGGCGCAAGTGTGCCACCCAAAGTGTAACGCAGTCACGCGGCAGCTGCTTTAAATTAACTTCAAAAGAGCGATTACCTTCATCATCGCTTAAATGAATCTCCCCTTTTTTGACTCTGCTAAAAGGCTGCCCATGATAAGAATTGGCAATCAAAGCGATATGCGTGATGTGCGCGGGGATTTTATCCAAATAAAGCCGGATTTGCTCTTGGTCAAGCGGCGCAAGATACATGGCTTGCTCACCGCGGTCTTTGCCATTGAGGCTATCGCCTTGATGTTTGACCGATTCTGCTTTATCACGTAACTGCTTAAACCAAACAATATCGCTGATGGTACAGTTATCGTCATACAGTACGCAGGCCAAATCGATATCAATTGCGCCTTCATTTTTTTTGAAGCGCTTCTTTAAATTTTTAAATAAGCCTTTTTGCTCAATCTTGGTAAATTCATAATTTAGCGCAAAGAATAACGTCCCCGCATCTAAACCCAGCCCTCTTAAACTGTCTGAAAGTAGTGGTGATGGGATAGTGGTCGACATAATATTCCTTTTGGGTTTTTAAATTTAAAATGGTTATTTTAAATAGTATAAGCGTCAGTGCATTTGCGTATGACTATTAGATTTTTATCATCATTAATAATGAGCTGTTTTTCTTTATTGTCGCTATTCATCATTTATTGGCTTGTCTAATACGGCTTGATACAGTAGCGCGGGTTTGGCGTCTAATAAACCGCTACCAAAACCACGTAACCACCAAACCAGCTGCGAGGTTAAGTTGACAGTCGCTTGTATGGTCAGGGTTTCATCGCTATTAATAGTAACGGTTTGGTCGTCACTAAGCTTACTTTCCGTTAAGCTTTTGCCCGCTTGTTTGGTAAATTGTAGCTCAACCGCGGTATGTTTGCCATGATCAGGTAACTGGCTAAATAAAGGATGGCTAAAGCCCATGCCGCCTGCATCTAGATAGGTATCCAGTTGGAAATTGTCTGGGGTTTTAGCCGCGCTTTCTAGTATCTCAACGCTGGTAAAGCGATGCAAAGCAAAGGTACGAATAATCACTTCTGGATCATCAGTGCGCGTTGCCAATAGGTAAATAATCACCCCACGCTGAATGATAGCAATAGGGTTTAAGGTATATTCGCTAGCTTGTGATTTATCACTGCGGGTATAGTTGGCTTGTATTTGTAATTGATAAAATAACGCATGATAAATGTTATCTTTACTTTCCAAATCAATGTGCGGCGCAATCAAGGGCTGAGTTGCAGGCTCGATACGCACTCTGTCAATCCATGAATGCGTGACTTTACTGTTTTTGAGCTGCCTGCGTGCCAAGTCAAACCAAGGAAATAGCTCATCTAAAATAACCGGCGGTAGCAGCTGACTTAGATTGGCTTCGACCATATTAAAGGCAACCGCTTGTGATAAGTTCATATGCGGTAAGCTTTGCAGCGGCGCATCATCTTTCCAGCGCCAGCCTTGTGGATTGGCATTGTTTTTTTCGATAGGAAAGCGTTTGGCAAGGGCGTTTAAATCGCGTTGCACCGTACGCAAACTGATATCAAAGCCTGCCAATATAAGCTGCTCGTAAACATGGGTTGTCCCTACCCAGCGATTGCGCTGTAACTGCGATAACACTTGCCATTGCCGCGCTGTCGTCGCTGCCCCATGACGATTATCTGCTGCTTCCTCAGACGCTTTATTATCTGCAGTAACTTCTTCATTTTGCTCAGCAACTTCTTCAGTCACTAGCGCAGTTGCTGACTCATCAACAGTTGCTTGAGCTTGAATACTATCGGCGTCAGTAGAATGTGCAGTCATTAAAGATAACCTTTATTCAGTCACGGGTTTGGTTGCTAGCTGTTTATTAGCATTTTATTAATTAACATAGCGCATCATAAAAAGCCAATCATCGCAGAAAAGCGTGACAACGTCTAGGGATGCACTTCTGTATTTGTCTCTATATTTGCATCTGGGCTTGTATCTAGGTCACCTTTCTCTTTCTTGGCTTTTTTTTGCTTATCTTGTTTTTTCTGACGTTTGGCTTGGCGCTTTTTCTTGGCTTTCTTTTTCGACTTTTTATCATCGACTTCGTCATCAGCATTCTGATTTTCATCCCAAAGCATCAAACGGCTTAGTACTTTGCCAAATAAGGTTTCTTTACGGTAGCGACCTTTTTTATTCATGGTGTCGACAGGTAAGCCGGTCATTAAGGTCAAGGCTTCACTTAATGTATGTACGCCATAAATATGAAATTGCCCTGCTTGAACGGCGGCAATGATGTCGTCACGTAGCATTAATTGTTTGACGTTGGCCATTGGGATAACCACGCCTTGTTGTCCCGTCAGCTCTTGCTCGCGGCAAGCGTCAAAGAAACCAGCGATTTTAGAATTGATACCGCCAACTGCTTGGACTTCGCCTAACTGATTCATCGAGCCGGTAATCGCAAAAGATTGATTGATAGGGACGTTTGCTAGGGCGGAGAGTAGCGCACAGCCTTCACTGACCGTCGCACTATCACCATCGATATGGGCGTAACTTTGCTCAAAAGCGAGTGAGGCGCTAAAGTTGAGCGCATGATGCTGACTAAATAAGGCGCGCAAATAGCTGGTCATAATCAGCATGCCTTTGGCGTGTAAGCTACCGCCCAAATCCACATCGCGCTCGATATCGAGGATTTCGCCAGCGCCAATATTTGGCTGAATGACTGCGGTCAGACGAGCGGGCATACCAAACTCGCTATCGGCGTAACTGACGACGGTGAGCGCATTTACTTGCCCGACAGCATCGCCTTGGGTCTGAATAAGCTGCTGGCCATTTTTTAACTCATCCCAATAAAGGTCGCGCAAATATCCTGAGCGCTCATCCATATCGTCAATAGCGTGGGTGACGTGAATGGCGCTAACAATATTTTTACCGCTCAAACGTGCATGGCGGTTAGATTCATGTAAGAGCTTAATCAATAAGTCACTATGTAAACTTAAGCGGTCTTGGTCTTCTGCTTGTAAGCTTAAATGCTCGAGTAAAGCGGCTTGGGCGCTACTATCAAAAGGATAAAGGTTGGCATAATCAATGATGTCTGCCATTTTTGCTACCAATGCCAATTCGTGCTCAGGGCTACGAGTTACATCGTCGTGAAAATCGGCACGTACTTTAAATACTGCATCAAACTCCGGCTCCAGCTCTAGTAGTTCGTAATATAAATCTGCTTCGCCAAGCAAGATGACTTTGATATCAAGGTCAATGGGTGCGGGCGCGAGCGATAAGCTGCCTGTTAAGGTCAGCATCTGCTCAAGGCTTGAGAGTTTGATTTTGCGAGATTGCAAGGCGCGCTTAAGACCTTGCCACGCGTAAGGATGCTCAAGCAGGTGACTGGCTTCTAACAATAGATAACCGCCATTGGCACGGTGCAGGGCGCCTGCTCGAATCATACTGACATCGGTGGTTACTGTGCCCAATTGGGTGATTTGCTCGACATGACCCAATAGGTTTAAATGCGTCGGTAAGTCTTCAAAGATGACCGGTGCGCCACTATCGGGCGCGTGACTGACGATGACGTTGACTGCATAGCGGCTCGGCGTTGTGGCAAGCACTGCCGTCACAAACTCCTCATCATCGCCATTGACGATACGCTCGACATGCGTAACCATATCGGCAAATACGGTTTTTAAATACTCGACGACTAATGGATGATCAGTAAACTGCTCATAAATAGGCGCAAATAAAGGCTGTAGCGCTCGGCGTGCAATATTGCGATGCAGGGCTTCAATGGCATCATTGGCTTCGTCTTCTAATTGCTCTAAGGCGATGGTCAGCTGACTTAAGCGCTTTTGCATATGGTTTTTTTGTGCAAAATTATTCAGCTCAGCTTCGTACTCGCTCTTGCCGTAGTCGTGGTTAGCATCTTTGCTCACGCTATCATCAGCACTAGAAATACTGGAACTAGAAATATTGTCATTAGAAATATTGTCATTAGAAATATTGTCATTAGAAATATTGTCATTAGAAATATTGTCATTAGAAATATTGTCATTAGGAATATTGTCATTAGGAATATTGTCATTAGGAATACTGGCTCTTTGACCTTCCTCTTTTATTGACTTATTTTTCTGGCTATTAGAGATTTTGTCATCTTTAACTTCACTATTGCTCTCTTCTTTTGGTAGCTGGCTAGGATGTACAAATACCGCTTTATTGTCAAATGCGCGAAACGTTAGTGCTAAATCGTATTGTTTGCCTTCGGTATTTAGGTCGTCGTAAGCCTGACTTTCTTTTTGATGGGTATCATTTTTGAGGGCTTCGATTTTGCTTTGATATTGGTCGCTACGAAAGCGTTGGCTGAGTCGTTTTTTGGCTTGCTGCCATAATTGATTGACCTGCTGTTGTAGTATTGTCGCCTGACCAGAAGGTAGACGTAATGCTTGCGGTGTACGTGGATCGGCAAAATTATACACATAAACCCAATCGTCGGGCGTTGGTGCGTCAGCGGCAATTCGTTGCAATAAACGACTGATAACGGTGCGTTTACCTAAGCCATTTTCGCCCGCGGCAAATACGTGATAGCCGCTGGCATGAATATCCAGTGCTGTATGCAACGCTTTAAGGGCGCGCTGTTGTCCAAAGCCGACATCTAAATCGGGGGCAGTGCGGGTATCGCTCGGTAGCTCATTCGTATCAGTATAACGCTTAAGCTGCTCGGCACCGATAAGGCAGCGCTCATTAACATCGATAAATACCGGATGAGGCGTGCTAGGCGCATCTACTGTGCTATTTGGCTGAGCTTTTTCTGACGGCTTTTTGCGTGCCAGCTCTTTTTTGGCTAGCTTGGTTTTAGATGGCCTTTTTTTAGGCAGATTCGTTGCTAATGGTTTTGTCTCTGTTACTTTATTGACAGGGCTTACCATAGGATTGGTATCTTTTGGGTCTTGATTCATAGGTGTGTTTTGCGGTTCGGTCATAGTTATATAGTAAGTCGTTTTAAGAGGGCGGAATGGTTATTGAGCTTTTGTTGTTTGAGCGCTAAGTGTAAGAATGCGCTTCTAACAATCAATCATTTTTAATAATGAATCTTTTTAATAATGTATCAGGACATCTTACAAGATATAGGCGCGTTTTAGATAAGACATTAGGCGCAGTTTTGTATCATAGAGAGATGGGTATTTTTACTACTTAGGTTGAGGCAATATTCATTTTGCTACGTTAAATTGCTGACGGTCTAAGAAGATAAGCCTTCAATATAGGCGTAGATAGTATAAGATGGCGTACATTGGCGCAATCTGCAACTATTCAATGGGCAGCCTGCATGATAAAATAGACGGTTCACATGTCAAAACTGGATAACCCGTATGTCAGATTCTACTAAAACCTCTTCATCATCTGCTAGCACGGGTAAAATTCATATTGACCCGACAGGTTTTGTAAAGCTCGGTGCGCAATTGCCAACACTTGCACATATCTTGGCGCAATCAATAGATGAGCTGGGTCTTGCATTAAGCGCGACGCAGCAGCGCACGTTATTATTGTATTTAGACCAGCTTTTATTATGGAATAAAGCGTATAATCTGACCGCTATTACCGATCCAATCGAAGCGCTTATTAAACATATCATCGATTGTTTGGCTATTATAACGCATTTACCGTCAGGGTCGCTGCTAGATATTGGCACGGGAGCGGGCTTGCCAGCGGTGATTATCGCTATTTGTCAGCCTGAGCGCCAATGTACCGCCCTTGATAGCAATCAGAAAAAAATTCGTTTTATTAAGCAAATCAGTAGCGAGCTTGGTTTGAGTAATATGCACCCAATCGCCTCGCGTATTGAAGCGCATGAAGCCAGCTACGAGGTGGTAACATCGAGAGCCTTTGCCAGTCTGATTGATTTTGTAGAAGTGGCTCAGCCGCGCTTAGCAGATAATGGTTATTTATGCGCGATGAAGGGTAAAGCCCCGAGCGACGAAGAGTTGCAAGCGCTAAATGACGCTTGGCAGATAAAGACGATTCCGTTAAATGTGCCGCGTTTACAAGATAGTCGTCATTTAATTGAATTATCTTATAAAAATGTCTAAGCTATGAGCACGCAACGCACCATAAGGCAACAATTGTTCTATAGTAATGAGTAAGTGGTCTTCTCATTTATACGCAGGTGTTTAAACATCCTTATAGGTAAGCGTCAGGTATTTGAGTAATATAATAAGCATGAGCAGCAAAAATGCTTCAGTAAAAATCAGTAACAGATCCTAATTAAATTGAGTGAGTGTATGGAAATCATAGCAATTGCGAATCAAAAAGGCGGCGTGGGTAAAACCACGACGGCAGTGAATTTGACCGCCAGCTTAGCGGCCAAGCGCAAGCACGTACTGCTGATTGACTTAGACCCACAGGGTAATGCCACCAGTGGCACGGGCGTGGATAAGAACCAATTAGAGCTGACCATCGCTGACGTGCTGCTCGATGGTGTGTCGCTGTCTGAGGCGATTGTGAATAGTCCAGCTGGCTTTGATGTCATCGGTGCCAATCGTGATTTGGCGGGTATGGACATCACCTTAATGAGCAAGACCAACAGCCATGAGTTGTTTAAAACGGCGATGGCGCAGTTGGTCAATGATCAAATCGCCGCCAATAAACCTGCTTATGATTATGTGATTATCGATTGTGCACCGAGCTTAAACTTGCTGACGATTAATGCCTTGGTTGCCACCGACAGCGTTATTATTCCGATGCAATGTGAATATTATGCGCTAGAAGGCTTGGCGGACTTGTCACAGACAATTGAGCGTCTCGCTGAACTCAACCCTAAGCTATATATTCGCGGCGTGGTCAGAACCTTATTTGATGCGCGTAATACTTTAGCGCGTGATGTGTCTGCTGAATTAGAGGCGCACTTTGGCGAGATTATGTACAAGACTCATATTCCAAGAAATATTCGTCTAGCAGAAGCGCCGGCACATGGTTTACCAGTTATTGCGTACGAGAGATGGTCAAAAGGCGCGCGCGCGTATCAAAAGCTGGCAGCTGAAGTGATGAAGCAAAGTCTTTAATCATAAATTTTAGTCATAAGTTGCTAGTCATCAGTTAGATTGTTTTGCTTAAACATTAAAAACAGCAAATTATATTTATTAGTAAGCCGGCAGTAGTAAGCATTGGGCTTTTTATTTTAGCGTTAGAGGATAGGTAATCATGGCAAAGAAAAGAGGATTGGCTGCCAATAGAGGCTTAGATGCCTTATTAGGGTCAATCAAAAAAGAAAAACAAATTGCCGCCTCTGCCTTACAAGATGATACGGTGGTGCGCGAGCCTACTGTGTCAGCTGCAATGCTAGAAACTGACATATCAGAAGCTAAAAAGCCTTCTGCCTCGCCAGTGACAGAGCAATCTACTGACAGTCATAATCGTAAAGCGCGGACGATTAAGAAAAGCCCTGCTAATAAAACCCGTACCAATGCGATAGACAATAGCGCCTCTGAAGACCAGATAAGCTTGGTGCAAATCGATGTCACGCGTCTGCAAGCCGGTAAGTATCAACCGCGCCGTGATATGAGTGAAACGGCGCTGGCAGAATTGGCTTCTTCTATCGAACAACATGGCGTCATGCAGCCGATTGTTATTCGTCCATTATTGGCGAATGAAGACAAAAGCGAGGCCTTGGTTACGCATGAAATTATCGCCGGTGAGCGCCGCTGGCGTGCGGCAAAAATGGCGGGTAAATCGGTTATACCAGCGATTGAGCGTGCGTTATCTGATGAATTGGCAATTGCACTGGCCTTGATTGAAAATATCCAGCGCGAAGACTTATCGGTGATTGAGCAGGCAGCTGCCCTGCAGCGTTTCCATACAGAGTTTGGTATGAGTCATGCCATGATTGCCGAAGTCGTTGGTAAGGCGCGTACCACGGTCTCAAACTTGCTACGTCTCAATCAGCTCCATGATACGGTCAAAGATCATTTGGCAAACAGTGCTTTAGATATGGGGCATGCCCGTACACTGTTAGCATTATCATCAGAACAGCAGCCTATCATTGCGCAAAAAATCATCGATGCTGGTATGACAGTGCGCGAAGCTGAAAAGTTAGTCAAATCGATTTTACAACCAGCGCCAAAAACCAGTCGCCCTGAGCAAGTACAGTCTCGCGATGTTGAGCGCTTAACCCAGCGTTTAACCGATATGTTAGGCGCGGAAGTCAAGCTCAAACACAAAAAAGACGGGCAGGGTAGTGTTGAGATATTCTTCCATAGCCAAGATCAGCTGGCGGCCTTAATTAAGCATATAGAAGCGCAAGCTTAAGGTTTTTAATAAGCTTGCGCTAATTATACAAATATATAATCATCTTTTAATAATTAATAAAAACATAGAAGAGAGTGCGTATGTGGGAGCTGGTAAAAGCAGGTGGTTGGCTGATGACACCTATCGTGGTGTGCTCAATATTGGCATTGGTTATTATTATCGAGCGTAGTCATACTTTACAATTTAATAAGATTGCGCCCAATAGATTGCGCGAACAGCTGATAACCCGCCTACGTGAAAACGGTGATATTGGTCGTACGCAGTTGATGAATGTCAAAGAAAAAACCCCTTTGGGTGATATTCTAGCGACCGGTCTGCTTTACCGCCAATACGGCTTAGACTCGATGACAATGCATATGCAAAACCGCGCAAGTGTGCAGGTGCATCAGTTAGAGAAAAATATCAATATGCTTGGCACCATTGGGGCGATTGCGCCATTGCTTGGTTTGTTGGGTACGGTATTAGGTATTATCTCATCGTTTTTGGCGATTACGGATGGCGCGATGCAAGACCCAACGATGTTGGCGGCTGGCGTGTCACAGGCTTTGATTACCACTGCTGCTGGTATGATTGTGGCTATTCCAGCTTTGGTTGCTTATCGTTATTTTCAGCGCCGTATTATCGATATCAATGCGCAGTTTGAAACGCAAGCGGGACTGATGATTCAAGAGTTATATGACTATCAATTGCTAGATAATATCAACAGTTCCGCTATATCTCAGTTGACGACTCATGCAGCAGTAGATGATAAATCGAGTCATGTAAGTAATGAGCTTTCGATTGACACCTCAGATTTAAATCATACGGCGGCAGCGACTTAACTCTATTGTTTGTATTATGGTAGGGCGTGTCCTCAATTCAATCGATGGACATCTAAATGGGCTAAAAATGGCTAAATTTTGCCAAACTTCGTTAAATAGCTGGGTAATATCCCGATATTAACTACACTATTTTCCTTGTTTGGCTACAATTTATCTCATTTTTATCATCATTTTTAAAATGAGGACACGCCCTAATTAATGATAAAAATAATAGTATGAATCACTGCTTATTAAATATATACCTTTAAGCACATTAAAGAGACTGATATGCGCTTTAGAAAACCGACCGTTGAGCCGCTTGAAATCAATCTCACGCCCATGATTGATTGCTTATTATTTTTAATTGTATTTTTACTTCTGGCGACCTCGTTTAATCATTTCAGTCGTTTAAATATCATTCTTCCCGAAGCTGAAGGTGTGGCGCTGACAGAAGAGAAAAACAGTATTGAAGTGGCCGTGCAAGAAGATGGCAGTTATTTGGTCAACGGAATTACCCTTGCTAGTAGCAACGAGGCTGAATTGACCAGTATGCTACAGCAAGAGGCGGGAAGTAATCGTGATATGCTCTTTGTAATTGCTGCCGATGCGAATGCCACGCACCAATCCGTGGTACGCGTTATGGATATCGCTGGTAAATTGGGTTTTTTAAATTTAAATATCAGTACGGTGGTGCCCCTTGGTCAGCCTTTACCGCAATCATCAGCACAATAATTTTTATGGTATTTAATAAGGTGGTAAAGCGTATTAAGCATTATCACCATTAAACTAAAAGCCTTTGATGCTTTATCTTATAACCAAGCGCTACTGCTGCATCCGTGTCATTTATTCCTTCTTTATACCTAAATCGAGGCTTTTATGAGCCAAGCTAATCAACCTGACTCTAAAAAAACTTCTGCTATAAAGCTATCAGCAGCGCCATCAAGTACGCCTAAACATAAGACCTTATTACGTCTGCTAAGCTACCTTAAACCGTATTGGTGGGCGTTAATATTAGTCATAATAGGCTTTGCTATTAATGCGGCGACAGAGATTTGGATTGCCAAATTATTACAATATATCACTGATGCCATCAATCAAAATGATCAAAGTAAGCAGGATTTATTTCCGTTTATTATTGTCCTGTTGTTTTTCGTGCGCGGCGTAGGAAGCTTTTTAGGTAACTACTATACGGCGTTGGTCTCGCGCAATCTTGTGTATGAGCTACGTGTGCAGGTTTTCAATAAGTTACTGCGTTTGCCAAGCTCGTTTTATTTATCGAATCCAGCAGGGACGATTTCATCCAAGCTTATTTTTGATGTTGAGCAGGTAACTGCAGCCAGCACCGATTCGATGAAGACTTTATTGCGCGATGGCTTGACGGTCGTGGCTTTGATAGGTTTTTTACTTTATAGCAACTGGCGTTTGACCTTGATTTTGTTCGTCGTATTGCCACCAATTTTATGGCTCATAAGGGTAGCCTCAAAGCGTTATTTAAAGCTTTCAAAGGGTATTCAAGAAACCATGGGCGATGTCAGCCATATCACCAATGAAGTGATTAATGGCTATCAAGTGGTGAAAAATTACGGCGGACAAGCCTATGAATCTAAGCGCTTTGATACAACGTCGAAGAAAAACCTGCGCCAAGGGATGAAGGTCGTTGTGACCAATAGCATCAATACTCCTGCTGTACAGCTGTTGATGGCAATAGCCATGGCGGTAGTGGTGTGGCTCGCGCTGCGCCCTGCGGTGATAGATAACATTTCAGCAGGTGAGTTTATCTCCTATATTGCGGCAGCGGGGCTATTAAGTAAGCCTGTGCGTTCATTGACTGATGTCAATCAACAGTTGCAAAGAGGGCTCGCGGCCGGTGAATCAATATTTGCTTTACTAGATGAGCCAGAAGAAGCAGATACCGGGGTACTTAGTCCTACTTTGGCAGGTGAGATTAAACTGGATAATGTCAGTTTGGTTTATCCTGATTCAACTGTGGCGCTGCGTGATTTTACTTTAGATGTGCGTGCAGGCGAGACCGTGGCATTGGTTGGACGTAGCGGCGCTGGTAAATCTTCTTTAGTCAATTTACTTACCCGTACCTTAAATACTTCTTCTGGGCAAATTACCCTTGATGGTATGCCGATTGAAGATATTAAGCTTGAAAGCTTGCGTGCGCAGATTGCGATGGTCAATCAGCAAGTGGTGCTGTTTAATACTACGGTGTTTAATAATATTGCCTATGGCAGTTTGGCTGATAAAACTCAAGCTGAGGTCGAGCGGGCTGCAAAAGACGCTTTTGCCCATGATTTTATTATGAAAATGCCAAATGGTTATCAAAGTGAAATAGGCGCTGAAGGTTTGCAGCTGTCTGGTGGTCAACGCCAGCGTCTCTCTATTGCTCGAGCATTACTAAAAGATGCGCCGATTTTGATTTTAGATGAAGCCACCAGTGCTCTAGATAATGAGTCAGAATATTACATTCAGCAAGCACTTGATAATGTTATGAAAGACCGCACGACGCTAGTGATTGCGCATCGTTTAACGACGATTGAGTCCGCTGACCGTATTGCTGTTTTAGATGGTGGTCAGATTGTTGAGCTAGGCACGCATGCTGAGCTGATGCAATTGCAGGGTCATTATGCGCAAATGTATGCGCGTGACTTTGAGTAAATGTACTGAATAAACTTGCCGTATAAATAGGATAAGTAACAAATCATCATGAGTATTGAAACCACAATGACGCGTGCATGGCAACGTCAGGCCGCTTGGCTCTGGCTACTGTTGCCTGTGAGCTGGTTGTATGGATTCATTACGATGATACGTCGGCAGGCTTATAAAATAGGTCTGCTTTCAAGTTATCGTGCGCCTATTCCAGTAATGGTTATCGGTAATATTACGGTAGGTGGCAGCGGTAAGACACCGTTAATTATTGAATTAGTCACTCATCTACAAAAGCAAGGCTTAAAGGTGGGCGTTATCAGCCGTGGTTATGGGGGTGATAGCAGCCAGATGCCAGCTTTGGTGCATGCTGATAGTTTGCCAAGCATCGTAGGTGATGAGCCCTCTTTAATTGTTAATACGACAGGCGCTGCTATGGCAGTATGCCCCAATCGTAAACAAGCGATTACAACCTTATTAAACGCTTACCCTGATTTACAACTGATTATTGCTGATGATGGCTTGCAGCATTATGCGCTACAACGCGATATCGAATGGATAGTGGTTGATGCGTCACGCGGCTTTGGTAATCAGCAGCTGCTACCAACCGGTTTTTTACGTGAACCCATGTCACGCTTACAAGGCGCAAATGTGGTTTATCATGAAAAAGCAGAGATGGTAGCGACGGATAATAATCAAGCTCAAGCTAAGCGTTTAACCATGCATCTACAAGCTGATAAATTACAGCTTTTATGGTCTTCTGCTGCTGAGATAGATGACTCAAATGTCACAGAAGAAAAAATGCCTATGCCACCTATGCCAAATAGTCGGGTACATGCGGTAAGCGGTATCGGCTATCCCCAGCGTTTTTTTGATACCTTAATGTCGCTCGGTTTCGATGTCATTGGTCATGCTTATCCGGATCATTATGATTTTAGCCTGCATGAGCTTTTACAATATAGCGAGCAGCCTATTATTGTGACTAGCAAAGACGCGGTTAAAATTAGGGCGCTGCTATTGGATGCGATTAGTCGCCAACCACTTAGCGAAGAGTATCAAGAGCTTGTCAGTCGACTATGGGTATTGCCAGTGACTGCAGTGTTATCGAACAGTTGTTATGACAGCTTACAGCAGCAATTAAAAGCTTTAAATATTGATATCAATAATGGCTAAAATTCTAAAAGCTTAGATAATTTTTATAGGAATAAATCATGTCGTCAGCAACTAAAACAATGCCAGCCAAAACGCATATTGTTATTCCTGCGCGCTTTAAAAGCACCCGCTTACCTGGCAAGCCATTATTAACTATCCATGGTAAGCCGATGATACTGTGGGTAGCTGAAAAGGCACAGTTGGCTGATTTTGCTGATGATATGTGTATTGCCACGGATGACGAAGCAATTGCCAAAGTTTGTAGAGAGGCAGGCTTTGATGTGGTGATGACGAGTAGCGCGCATGCCTCAGGCACTGACCGCTTGGCTGAGGTCGCTGCTATTAAAGGCTGGGCTGAGCATGATATCGTGGTCAATATGCAAGGTGATGAGCCTTTAGTACCGCCGTTATTATTAGAGCAAGTTAAAGCGTTGTTGGTACAAGATGCAGATAGCGTGATGGCGACTTTATGTGAACCTATCGAAGACTACGAGACGTTTATGCGCCCATCGGTCGTGAAAGTTGTCAGTCAGACCTCGAACCATCGACAGCGCGCACTGTATTTTAGCCGTGCGCCGATTCCGTGTGACCGTGATGCAGTATTGGCAAAGGACAGCGCTACACAGCAGCAAGCGCCAAAAAATGCTTATCGCCACTTAGGGTTATACGCCTACCGCGTCAGCTTGTTACAGCAGTTTGTACAATGGCCGCAAACGCCACTCGAAACACTGGAAAGCTTAGAGCAGTTACGGGTACTAGAAAATGGTGGCCTTATTGCTATTGCCCCAGCAGCCTGTCATCTGCCAGCAGGCGTCGATACCCAAGAAGATTTGGACCGTCTAAATGCCATGAGTTTAATAGATTTTCAAAACTGCTGATATAGATAATTAATAATAGCCTAGGGCGTGTCCTCATTTTAAAAATGGTGATAAAAATGAGATAAATTGTAGCCAAACGAGGAAAATAGTGCAGTTAATATCGGGATATTACCCAGCTATTTGACGAGGTTTGGCAAAATTTAGCCATTTTTAGCCCATTTAGATGTACATCGATTGAATTGAGGACACGCCCTAAGTAAAAAACCAATATTTTTGATTAAAAATAATTGGTTTATTCGGTCTTTAAAGGTTTTAAGTGTATTAGCAGATTGAATATATTAAAGGTGTTCAGCGTGTTAAAGGTAGTGAACGCATTAAAAGCATTGAGCGATGACCATAAGTGAGATAACTGAAATGACCAGCACAGTGCCTTTGAGCGATAGTATTTACTTTGCACCGTTACTACCGTGGCAAAATGAGTTATGGTCGCAGCTGACCAAGCGGGTATTAATGCCGCAGCAATCCTTACCGCACGCGCTCTTAGCGGCTGGTATGCAAGGGATGGGTAAGCGTGCTTTTGTCTGGCGCTTGGTGGCATGGTTATTATGCCGCGAGCGCGATAGCCATCCGCTCGGCGCTTGCGGCGTTTGTGAGAGCTGTCAATGGCTTAGATCAGGGACGCATCCAAGCTTACAAGTCTTGCCAATGATTAGTATGCCAGTCAGTGCCGATAATGCTCATGCTAAAGAAGCAGCAACTAGCACCGCAAAAGACAAAAAATCTGCCAAAGCTGCTAGTAACGCCGCGTTAAAAATAAAAGTCGATGATATCCGTGCTCTACAGCCGTTTATTTATCAAGGCGGGCAGGGCATGCGGATTTGTGTGCTAGATTATGCAGAGCAAATGACCATTGCTGCGGCTAATGCGCTGCTTAAAACTTTGGAAGAGCCACAAGCGCAAGTGCATTTATTCTTAATCAGTGATACTCCGGCGCAGTTACTGCCAACCATAAAAAGCCGCGTTCAGCAGCTGGCATTGCAAACGATTGATCCTGCTGTTTCAGTCGATTATGTCACTCATGCTTTAGGCAGTACGGTCAACCGTGAGGCGGTCGGCACGGCGGCCATTGAGCAGCTGATACAATTGGCAAATGGTGCGCCTTTAGCAGCGGTTGCCCTTGCACAAGCGCCTTGGTATAGCAAGCGCGCGTTATGGCTGACAACGTGGCAAGCGTTACGTAGCGGTAAACGCAGTAGCATTGCGGCAAGCGATTATTGGCAAACCCAGCTGAGTATAAGCGAGTTTATTCAACTGTCGGAGCTGATGCTGGTTGATATGCGCCGTGTATGTTTGGGTCTCGATGCGCTGCAAAAGGACATCGATTTATCCGCCTCTTTAAGCAATTATAAACCTGCTGAAAGTAGCTTTGAGGCGTTTATAAACAGTCTACAACAAACAAAAATCGCCCTACAACAAAATGTGCAAGAAAAATTCGCTTATGATAAGCTGATGCAAGAATTGGCGTATTTATAAATCAAAACAAAGTAAACCTCACTCATAAAGGAAGCTAACTATGGCAATGCCAGGACGTGGCGGGATTTTAACCTGTCATATTGAAGATATGGAAACGTTATACGCAAGCTATTTATCCTTTGTGACCAATGGCGCGTTGTTTGTGCCGTCTGATAGAATACAAAAACTGGGCGATGAGGTGTTTATTGCCGTGACTTTGCCCAATTCTAGCGAACGCTTGCCTATGAACGGCAAGGTGGTTTGGATTAATTCTAAAAGCCAAAGTGGCCGTCCAGCAGGTTTTGCGGTGCAGATAGGTACAGATATCGCTGGGCTAAGAATTAAAAATGAGGTCGAGCGTTTATTGGCCGGTAAGATTGATAGTTTACAGTCGACTTATACCATGTAGTGTTTCTACAGATCAGCAATCGTATTCGCTATGATTATTATAAATACTAGCGAAATAATATAAAAAAGCAGCCTTATAAATATATAAGGCTGCTTTTTCATGCGTCATATTTTATTAAATAATACGTGCATAAATTTGTTTATTTAATAACGCGGTGGCACATACATATCATCAGGAATCGGTTCGCGGTAGTATTCGTCATCGCGCTTGCGTTCAGGCAGCTCGACCTCATCACGCGGTACTTCTTTATAGGGGATTTGCTCAAGCAAATGGGCAATACAGTTTAGCCGTGCGCGTTTTTTATTATTACCTTCGACCACCCACCACGGCGCTTCAGGAATATGCGTGCGCTCAAACATGGTTTCTTTGGCCTTGGTATAATCCTCCCAGCGGCGGCGTGATTGCAAATCCATCGCCGACAGTTTCCACTGTTTAAGAGGGTCATGAATACGGCTCATAAAACGTGAATGTTGCTCATCATCGGTAATCGAAAACCAATACTTGACCAAGCGAATACCTGAACGTACCAGCATGCGCTCAAATTCAGGTACCGATTGGAAAAACTCTTCGTACTGGGCATCGGTACAAAATCCCATGACGCGCTCGACGCCCACACGGTTATACCAGCTACGATCAAATAAGACAATTTCGCCAGCAGCAGGCAGATGCGCCACATAGCGCTGGAAATACCACTGCGATTGCTCACGTTCTGTTGGAGCCGGTAGGGCAGCCACTCGGCAAACACGTGGGTTTAAGCGCTGAGTAATACGCTTAATAGCGCCGCCTTTACCAGCAGAATCACGCCCTTCAAATATCACGACGATACGCTCACCATATTCAACCACCCAATCTTGCAGCTTAATAAGCTCTCGTTGCAGTCGCAATAACTCTTGAAAATAAGTACGGCGATCAAGCTTTTCTTGCTCACTCATCTCGCGCCCATCAAAACGAAAGTCGCGCACGTAATCGTCTATCTCATTTTCAAGCTCTTCATCATAGCTATCTATCAAGTCTTGATGCATTTTTCGGCGCAGCTCATCGCCAAATACCTCTTTATCCATTCGGGTAATGAAGCTGCCTTGTTCAAGCGTTGATAGCTCACGCCGCTTGGTCGTGGTTAAGATTTGCTGATCAATCGATGAAGGATCCTTGCTCATAGTAAACTCCTAATACCTATTTTTATGGCTGCCTTTTATGATGACAGCTCTTTATATGAATGCCCTTTATAAAGCTATTTTAACATATCTAATGATGCAGCTATGAGTGAGCAGTGTTTGCTTGTTGCATTCGCTTTATAACACTTTCATTTAGACAAAAAAATACCCTTTAATCAATAGATTAAAGGGTATTTTAAAAGCTTAACGTTATTGACTGTCTAAGGATATCTTAGAGTAATTATTTCTCTAAGATGCAAGTTACACCTTGACCACCAGCGGCGCAGATAGAGATAAGCGCGCGACCTGATCCTTTTTGATCCAGTAATTTAGCAGCAGTGGCTAGGATACGACCACCGGTTGCAGCAAATGGGTGACCGGCGGCAAGTGATGAACCATTGACGTTTAGCTTGCTACGATCGATAGAACCTAATGGCGCATCAAGACCTAAACGCTCTGAACAGAACTTCTCATCTTCCCAAGCAGCAAGGGTTGATAGCACTTGCGAAGCAAACGCTTCATGGATCTCATAAAAGTCAAAATCTTGCAAGGTCAGACCAGCACGCTCAAGCATACGCGGTACTGCATAAGCTGGCGCCATCAGTAAGCCTTCTTTATCGCCAGACTTACCGATGAAGTCAACAGCAGCGGTTTCTTGATGAACGATATAAGCCAATGGCTTAAGACCATTTGCTGCAGCCCACTCATCAGTACCTAATAGTACACAAGAAGCACCATCCGTTAGCGGTGTAGAGTTAGCCGCTGTCATGGTTGGGTTGGCGTTCTTTTTGCCAAATACAGGCTTTAATTTAGCTAGCTTCTCTAAGGTAGTATCTGGGCGCAAGTTGTTGTCGCGCGTTAGACCTTTATATGGGGTGATTAGGTCATCAAAGAAACCTTCATCATAAGCGCGCGCTAGGTTTTGATGGCTAGTAAAAGCAAGCTCATCTTGTGCTTCACGGCTGATGTTCCACTCAAGTGTGGTAATCGCTTGATGGTCGCCCATTGATAAACCAGTACGTGGCTCGCCATTTTGCGGGGTATCAAGTAAGTCTTTTGGATTTAAACCCATTAGCGCTTTTAGACGTTGTTTATTGTCTTTAGCAGCGCCCAATTTAATCAACACTTTACGTAAGCCATCGCCAACTGCGATAGGCGCGTCAGAAGTCGTATCAACACCGCCAGTAATGGCCGAATCGATAATACCAAGGGCGATTTTATTGGCAGAAGCAAACGTTGCTTGCAAGCCAGTACCACAAGCTTGTGAGATATCATAGGTTGGGGTATGTGGGTTCAATGCCGTGCTTAATGTCGCTTCACGCGTTAAGTTGATATCGCGGCTCAGTTTCATGACTGCACCAGCAACCACTTCACCGACTTTTTTGTCTTGTAAGTTAAAACGCTCAACCAAACCATCTAACGCTGCGGTTAGCATGTCAGTGTTGCTCACATCTGCATAAGTACCGTTTGAGCGAGCAAAAGGAATACGGTTGCCGCCTAAGATAGCCACGCGATGTTGACCTGAGCTAAGCTTGGTTGGGCTGGCTTTTTTAGCAGTAGTAGTGGTTTTGTTAGCGCTAGTCGTATCCGCTTCTTTGGCTTTGTTGTCATCTTTAGCAGCGCTGGCTTTTTTAGCGTTGTCTTTCTTAGAGCTATCTGTTTTTACATCAGCAGCTTTAGTATCCGCTTTCTTCGACTCAGTCGCTTTTGAATTAGCAGCTGACTCTTTCGCAGCTGATTCGGTATTTTTTGTATCGCTGGCTTTTACAACGGTGCTTTCAACAACAGGGCTATCAGGGTGATTATTTTTATTACTCATAATATTATCCTTAAAAAGTATGGGTAGAAGAAAAAAGGGAAGAACGTATTAATGAAAAAAAGCAGTAAAAAAGTGCTTAATAAAAAGTCTTAAAACGTTAAAAAAATCGTATACAGATACTATTACTGAATGATTGCTATCTAATGACAGCGATTATATTACATAACAATGGTTAAAATGCAGTGGCTAATGATAAGTCGTTTTTTACGGCCTTACTGTATGCCTTTGGCAAATGATGTGACACTATGTTTAAGCTATCGCAAGGGTTAATAACGCTTCACGTCAGTTAACAACAGCCATTTCGACTGGCTAGTGTTGATTATTTGCATTGCATAACAGAGCTTTTGATAATATATTGTTATCTATAAATGCGTTTGCCATAACTTATACGTTAGATTTTAGCATAAGTTTGGTGTTTTTGACCCGAGAAAAAGTGGCCATCTTGTATACTGGCTTGTCTACAGATTGTTATAGACATTAGTGGCTTTTGGACTTGTTTCGCATGGAAGTGTATAGTTGAGGCAGTTTTAGGCCCATTTACTAAATGCTAATAATTTTTATCAATGATAGTGCTGGTGAGTCTTTATAATAGGCGCATTGCATTTTTGTTTACTATTATTTACCCGTTAATTTTTATCTTACTCGTTAATTATAGGATTATATTATGTCAGACCGTTATGGTGATTTTGTTCAGTCTTCTATTGGTAAAAAAGTAGCAAAAAACTTAGGCTTGCCTATGCCAGTAGAGCTTGATCGTTTTGATAGTGGCCAGCCTGCGGTACGTGGTAGCGTATTGGTTGGTCGTGCTAATGGTGATAATACCGCCATCAGTGAGTCAGTAGCCCGTATTTTGTCAGAGCTGCATGCTGACGTGTTTGTAAATAGCAGTGATAATGTGAAAGATGCGCTGTCTGATGCCGGCGTTAAAGCCAAGGCCAATACAGGCGGCGATGATAAATTTAAAGTCCTATTATTTGATGCCAGTAATATCAGTAATGCTGATGAGCTAAAGCAAGTGTATGAATTCTTTCATGCCGTTGCGCGCCGCGTAGAGAAATCAGGTCGCGTTATTGTTATCGGTCGTCCACCAGAAGACCTCACCGATATTGAAGCGGCATTGGCACAACGCGCGCTTGAAGGTTTTGTGAAGTCGGTCGGTAAAGAGTTTAAGCGTGGTATCACGGCCCAGCTTATCTATGTTGCCGAAGGCGCTGAGCAAAACTTAGACTCAACATTACGCTTTTTCACCTCAGCCCGTTCAGCCTATGTCTCAGGACAAGTGGTACGTGTCAGCAACGGCGCTAACGTTGACGTTGATTGGGCACAGCCTTTGGGCGGAAAAACCATGCTGGTTACGGGCGCAAGTCGCGGTATTGGCGAAGCCATTGCTCGTGTTTTAGCGCGCGAAGGCGCTCACGTTATTTGTCTTGATGTACCACAGCAGCAAGCTGACTTACAAAAAGTCGCGAGCGAAATCAGTGGTTCAGTGCTAACAGTCGATATCACCAGTGAAGATGCGGGCAAAGAAATCGCTGAAGCCGCGCAAAAACGTGGCGGTCTAGATTCAGTGATTCATAATGCTGGTATCACGCGTGATAAAACGCTTGCCAACATGGATGAGCAAAAATGGGATATGGTCATCAATATCAACCTGGGCAGTATTGCCAAGCTAAACCGCTATTTGCTTGATAATGATGTGCTAAAAGAAAATGCGCGTATTGTTTGCGTCTCATCAATCTCAGGTATCGCCGGTAACTTAGGTCAAAGTAACTATGCGACTTCTAAAGCAGGCGTTATTGGTTTGGTCAATGCCACTGCTAAACAGTTAGAAGACAATGCGAAAGGTATGACGATTAACGCTGTTGCCCCAGGGTTTATCGAAACGCAAATGACAGAAGCGATTCCATTTGCCATTCGTGAAGCCGGTCGCCGTATGAACTCAATGAGCCAAGGCGGCTTACCAGTAGACGTAGCTGAGACCATTGCATGGTTTGCTTCACCAGCTTCTGGCGGCCTAAATGGCAACATCGTACGTGTGTGTGGTCAAAGCTTATTAGGTGCTTAGTAAATATAATGCAGGCAAAATTTTGCTTAATAACATAGATGATTAATCTCAATTAAGCTTGCACTAAGTATATGATATCCAGTAAGGTTTTAGATTTACCTCACATATGCTTACGAAAAAATTGCTGATAAATTGTAATAAAGCTGCCCTAGGGTGGCTTTTTTATGATAAAAACACAGTAATAATAACTTGCCCGGTTTGTTAGATGGTTTTTTATGTTGGCGGCGGGTTATTACTATAATGATAAATAGCTGGATTGGGTAAAGGGAGTGACCCTCTTTGTTGGGCGAAATTACCTTTTAATCAAAACCTATATTAATCAAAATAAGTGTCAATATTACTTAAAGCAAGTATTAATCAAAGTAAATATTAATCAAAGTAAGTATCAGTCAAAGCACTTACTAATAAACGAATGCATCGCATTTTACATCTAGCCAGAAAATTTGCTCAAGCCCCACTTAGGATTTATTATGTCAGACAAACATTATGATGCGTTGCCAAAAGCGCATACCACTTATGCTAATATCGTCAAAAGTTTATTGCCTATTGGTAATAGCGGAAAAATCAGTCGCGACCAATTGCCACAAGCGACCTATTATGTAGATGACTTGCACATCGATCAAAGCAATCTTGATGACTATCGTAAGATTTGTGGTTTCGCTGATAATGGCAAAGTGCCTGTGACGTATTTTTCGGTCTTATCACAGACGTTGCAGATGAATATGATGGTCAAAGAGCCGTTTCCATTTGCCATGCTAGGTTTGGTACACGTGGATAATAGCGTCACTCAGTATCGTCCTATCGGTGAGCGTGAAACGGTTGCCATGGCGGTAAAATTTGATAACTTGCGCGACCATGCCCAAGGTCAGCAGTTTGATTTTGTCACCACGGTGAAATCAAACGATGAAGTCATTTGGGAAGGGACCTCTACTTATTTATCACGCGGCAAAAAATCAAGCAGCAAAGATAAAAAAAGCACGCCGCGTCCAGTAACCGTGAAGCCAGCAGTCAATGAAGACGGTGTGCACAGCATCTTTGAAGTACCAGAAGATATCGGTCGTCGTTATGCGTTTGTTTCAGGTGACTTTAACCTTATCCATCTGCACCCGCTATCAGCACGCGCGTTTGGTTTCCCTAAAGCCATTGCTCATGGTATGTGGTCAAAAGCCAAATGTCTGGCTTTGATGGATGAGCTGCCAGATGCTTGTACGGTTGAAGTGTCATTTAAACTGCCTATCTTTTTGCCCGCTGAAGTAGAGCTGATTGCCGAACCAGTCGCACAGCTTAAAAATGCAGAAGATAGCTGTGAGTTTGGCTTATATAGCGCTAAGAATGACAAGCCGCATCTTGCAGGTGTGATTAAATTGCAAGCTGACAACCAGTAAAATAGGCCATATTTTTTAACATTCATATTTCACGAACACATCACTAATTATGACTTTACATGAAAATGCAATAAGCGCAGCTGAGCCTGATAGTTCAGCTGTGATAGACCAAAGCGCTGCCAATGAGCAAAACGATATTAACGAACAAAATGCTGCAAGCGCTATAGATAATGGTATCAATTTAGCAGATATATTTGAGCCTTATTTTCGTCCAGAGGCGAATACCATTGTCTGCGGTGCACTCGATGAAGCAAAAGTAGCCGCTTTGGCGGCCGCTGGCGTTGAGTTGGTGATTAACTTGCAACCTGATGATGAGCTAAGTTTTGATGAACGAGCGGCGGTCGAGGGTGCTGGTATGGCTTATGAGCAGCTACCTATAAGCGGTGCGAATGATTTAAAACAGCTAAAGATATTGGCGTTTGATAACATCCTACGTCAGCATCATGGCAAAAAAACCGTTATGCATTGTGGCTCTGGCAATCGTGCTGGCGCAGCAATTGCGCTGCGTGCTGGCTGGCTACGTGGGCGTAAAATGGATACGGCGATGGAACGTGGGCGTAGTCATGGTTTGACGAAGCTTGCAGAAGAGGTTCATAATCGTTTATTAGTGCCGCGCTAAGCTATCGTCAATTCCATTTATACTGATTAGCAGGGCTCAATAAAAAGGCGACCAATAGGTTGCCTTTTTATTGAGTAGATTTTATCAGCAGGTAGTTTTTAAGTGTAAGAACGGTTTTTTATAACTCAGATTAAAAATAAAGCGAGTAAATAATGATAAAAAATAATGCGCAAGCAAATAATAATAACGTCCATGAACCAAGCGCCCCGAATGAAGCGATTAAATCAACTGTCGCCATTAACCTTGATCTTCAGCAACGATTACAACAACTGCTAACGGACTTACAGCTTGATGATGCGCCAGCCGGTGGGGCATTAGTCGTTTATCAGGCGGGACAATGCATCGCTCAAGCAAGTGTGGGCATGGCACGCGCGGATTTGTCATGGAGTCCTGATACGTTATCGCTTAATTTTTCGACGGGTAAGGGTATTTTGGCGACATTAGTTCACGTATTGGTATCACAGCAATTACTTGATTATGACCGACCGATTGCCGATTATTGGCCAGCTTTTGCGGCGCAGGGCAAAGAGCAGATTACGCTGCGTCGCGTGATGTCGCATCAGGGCAATTTATTTTCCATTCAAAGTATCGATGTCGATAATGAAACCGTGCTTGATTGGAATATGATGCTAGAGAAAGTTGCCGCCATGCCGATAACTGCTCCCGAACAGAGTGAGTTATATGATAGCGCTTATAGCGCGCTGGTTTATGGCTGGGTGTTAGGCGGCGTGATAGAAGCCGTTACTGATATGCCATTAGCTGACGCATTGCGCCATTATTTAACCGAACCTCTTGGGATTGCAGATAGCTGTTATTTTGGCGTACCAGAAAATAAGGTGAACGACGTTGCGCATCTAGTTAAGTATTTTGAGACAGTAGAGCAGGTAGCAGAGCAAAAAGACGATTTAGGAACAAACCAAGAAAGCAGTCAACAAAGCGGGCAAGCGCGTCCTCGCCGTAGCAAGCCAGTGTTAAGGGCGGACTCTGCCAATACTTTGCATACTTACACCAGTCTACCAAGCTATGCTTGTTGGCAAAAAAGAGCGCTAACCAATCAAGCAAGCGCAAGTGATGGTAAAAATGGAAGTATAAACGAAAGTACAACGGTAGATGAGCTACCCAGTCTAGATACGGCAAAAATTAATCGTTTATACTTTAATAATAGCCAGCTTAATTTAAAAAATTATAAATCCGCTCTTATGTTAGCCAATAAGCAACCTATTGATTATTATGATAAACGCACATTACAGGCTGTTATCCCTGCTGCCAATGGCGTGGCCTCAGCGCAAGCATTAGCGACTATTTATGCCATGCTAGCCAATGGCGGTACATGGCAGGGGCAGACACTCATTGATGAGCAAACCTTTCAGCAGCTATCAACCCCGCAAGTTACCGGCATGGATGCAGTGATGCCTGCAAAAATGAACTGGCGTTTGGGCTATCATCGCCGTTTTAGTCTTTGTGACAGCGAAGCGAGTAATGATAGGGCGCAAGGCTTTGGTCATATGGGTTATAACGGCTCGGTTGCTTGGTGTGACCCTACGCGGCAACTGTCATTAGCCTTTATCCATAACTTTGACGTAACGATGCTTAATGATGTCCGTCAGTTTGCGCTAACGGAAGCAGTATTGGATTTGGTGGATGCTGACAGATAAGGTTAATTAGCATCATCGGCACTTAATACTAATGCGACTTATTTGGCGTCATTTTAAGCAGCCTTGTCGCACTTAAACCATGGATAAAGATAGAAGTTAAAATCACAATGGAGCACACTATCCAAAGTTTAAGGGCATCTTCATTATTAAAGAATCCTTGATTGAGGGCATAAGATAAATAATATAAAGTCCCAATACCGCGAATACCGAGCGCAGAAATAGCGTATTTTTCGGTACGTGGAAGGTTTAATCCTGATAAAGCGATAAAGCCGCCAATAGGACGAATCAGCAATAAAAAGGTAAAGCTGACAATATAGACGCGCCATGTCAGCTCAACCCCCGCTTGCAAGCCTTGACCTAAGAACATGCCAAAGATAACAAGCACTAAAGACATCAGCAAACCTTCTGATTGCTCAGCAAAATCGTGCAATTTGTGATGATAGCTGTGTTCGCGCTCTGAGCGCCGAAAGGCAAAGGCTGCAACAAATACGGCAATAAACCCATAGCTATGCACGTATTCTGCCAGTCCATAGGCAAGTAATGTGATGGCAATCACCACATACCCTTGGGAAATAGTGGTGTTGTGGCTGTATTTTGAAAACACCAGCTTTGCCAAAACTTTACCAACCACAATGCCAACTATTAAGCCTGCGCCAATTTTCCACAGCACATCATGGGTGAACCAAGACCACAGCATCTCACCCGTGAACTGCTGACCTCCGCTATAAGCTTCCGCTATCTTAATCGCGAGATAGACAAAAGGAAATGCGAGACCATCATTTAGCCCTGCTTCTGAAGTTAGAGTAAAGCGCGGTGCGTCTTCGCCGCCGGTGTTAGGCGGGCCAACTTGAATGCTAGAGGCTAGTACGGGGTCGGTCGGGGCCAGTACAGCGCCGAGCAAGATGGCAGCGCCCAGCGTCAAACCAAAAGCATAATAGCCTAAGACGGCCATTGCAAAAATACCAATCGGCATGGTGATAAGCAGTAAGCGCACAGTCGGTCGCCATAAGTGCCACGATAGCTCAGTATCAATCTTAATACCCGCACCGACCAGCGAGACCAATACCACAATCTCGGTCAGTTTTTCGATAATAAGACCATTATCAATCGGGTTTAAAAAAGATAAACTCGTCCACCAATAACCCATCAGTAAACCAAAGCTCACCTGTAACATGGGTAATGAGATGGGCGTGCGTTTAAAAATAATAGGAAACAGCGCCCCAAATAAAAAGGCAATGCCGCAGACCAATAAGAATAAATTATAATTTTCAATCATAAGTTTGCTGCACGCTGTTTTATAGGATTTAGAGATGCGATATTAGATGGTGTTTACTAGATGATGTTTATTAGCTTTTAATAATGATGCTAAACGCTTTTTAATACCGCAAAAAAACGTTATCAGAATGGCGGCTACGTTGTTTTTTGGTGAAAAAAAGCCTGCATAGCGCAGGCTTTGGATAATTCTATAAGAGTATTGCTTTAAGACTGTAGTTTTAAAAACTTATAAGCAAAGTTTTTTGCTTAACGCTCAACTTGGCTTACATCACGTACGGCACCAGTATCCGCACTGGTCGTCATAGCCGCATAAGCACGTAGAGCAGGAGAGACGTGACGCTCGCGACTCACAGGCTTCCATGCATCGCGACCGCGTGCTTCCATGGCTTCGCGACGAGCTGCCAACTCTTCATCACTGACCTGCATATTGATGGTGCGGTTAGGGATGTCGATATGAATGGTATCGCCTTCTTCAACCAAACCAATCGCGCCGCCTTCAGCAGCTTCAGGGCTGGCATGACCAATTGATAAACCTGAGGTACCACCAGAGAAACGACCGTCAGTTAACAGCGCACACTCTTTGCCTAGACCTTTAGACTTTAGGTAAGTCGTTGGATACAGCATCTCTTGCATACCTGGGCCGCCTTTTGGACCCTCATAGCGGATGATGACCACATCACCGGCTACGATTTGATCAGCAAGCACAGCTGCTACGGCATCGTCTTGCGATTCAAAAATGCGTGCGCGTCCGGTAAAGACTAAGATGCTTTCATCAACGCCAGCGGTTTTGACCACGCAGCCACGTTCAGCGATGTTGCCGTATAGTACTGCTAAGCCGCCATCGGTTGAATAGGCATGCTGAGCACTACGAATACAGCCTGACTCACGGTTGACGTCGAGGTTCGGCCATTCTTTTGACTGTGAGAAGGCCTCAGTAGTACGGACGCCACCAGGAGCAGCAATATAACGTGCACGCGCCTCAAGATTATCAGGGTTCATGATGTCCCATTTATCGATGGCTTCTTTCATCGTGGCGCTATGAATGGTTGGCAAGTCAGTATGGAGCAAACCCGCACGATCAAGCTCGGCCAACAGTGCAAATACACCACCAGCACGGTGGACATCTTCCATATGGTATTTTTGCGATGCAGGAGCGACTTTTGCTAGGCAAGGCACACCGCGACTTAAACGATCAATATCATGCATTTTAAAGTCGACTTCCGCTTCATTGGCGGCAGCTAGCAGATGCAAAATAGTATTGGTTGAGCCGCCCATGGCGATATCTAGAGTCATCGCGTTTTCAAAGGCGGCTTTGGTGGCGATAGAGCGCGGTAATACAGAATCATCATCTTGCTCATAGCGACGTTTGGCCAATGACACAATCGTGCGCCCAGCTTCCAAGAATAACTCGCGGCGCAGCGAATGAGTGGCCAGCAGCGAACCATTACCCGGTAATGCCAAACCTAAAGCTTCGGTCAAGCAGTTCATAGAGTTGGCAGTAAACATGCCAGAGCACGAACCACAAGTCGGACACGCTGAGCTTTCAATGGCTAAGACGTCTTCATCACTGATGCTATCATCAGCGGCATCCATCATCGCATCGACTAAATCTAGCTTACGAATCGCATTGCCTTTACTGTCAGTGGTATGGACGTCGCTACCGCCATCGTTGTTATGGCTGTGAGCTACGGTGCTGGCAATCACTTTACCCGCTTCCATCGGGCCGCCTGAAATAAACACCACTGGAATATTAAGGCGCATAGCCGCCATTAGCATACCAGGAGTGATTTTGTCACAGTTAGAAATACAAACTAGGGCATCGGCGCAATGCGCATTGACCATATATTCAACCGAGTCGGCAATCAAGTCACGACTTGGTAGTGAATACAACATGCCGCTATGACCCATGGCAATACCATCATCAACTGCAATAGTATTAAACTCTTTTGCCACGCCGCCCGCTTTTTCAATCTCACGTGCAACCATTTGCCCCAAGTCTTTTAGATGCACATGACCGGGTACAAACTGCGTAAAGGAGTTGGCAATTGCAATAATAGGTTTGCCAAAGTCGCCATCAGTCATGCCGGTTGCGCGCCATAGGGCACGAGCACCTGCCATATTACGACCGCCAGTAGAAGTTTTTGAGCGATAATCCATGTGATATTCCTTACAAATGAGCGAGATTTATTAACGTGTGCAGCATCCGCTGTCATACTGATAGTGTGCTTTTTATGCAGTGTGAGTACTAGTGAATAATACTAAGTCATTACCATACCATTAGATATGAGTAACTGAAAACAATTAACCCCGAATCATAAAGACTTAAGGGTCAATATTTAGGCAAGACGCTCTAAAATAGCGGTTTCAAACCAAGGCAGCTCGCCTTTATCAGCTTCTAGTTTGGCGATGACGACCAAGGCGTGAGTCGCTGGCAAGAATTGATAGTCGGAGCTGGCATCGATAGTCAGTATCTGTTTATCGCCTTCAGCTTGTTCATCGATACTGATTAACGTCTGTTTGGTATTTTTATAAAGGACATCAATACGACCAAAAAACTGCCACTCTTTAAAGGCAGCAGTAAGCGCATCCGCTTCATCTTTGGTATAAATTTGCTGGGTGTCTTTACCAGTATTGGTCCAATGCAAACGTACCGCCAATTGCAGCGCTTCACTAAACACCACCAATGAGCCAACTACTTTGACATGCCAAGGGCTGGTTATCAGCGCCTTATCAATACCGATAAGTTTCGCCGCCTCGTCAGCTGTCATTGGAGTATTAAACTGGGCAAGCAACGACGGGGTTAGCGGATAGGTTTGTTTAATACTGTCATCCAAACTGTCGTAATGATATAAAAAGGGCAGCGGCATATCCTGCGTAATGGTTTTTTTGCTAATTTTGCAATTATGGATACGCCAGCTGATAGCTTTATCGCTCAATGCTTCAGCTAAGATAATAGCATTTGGCTCAAGGGTTTGCGTACGAGTTTTAGCCTCAACCTCATTCTCAATGTCAACTTGTTCTGTCGCATCTGCTATAGAGCTAGACGGCAGCGTTGTATCATAGGTTTCTGAATAACAAGATTCTGAATAAGTGGCGTCATTATCTGACGGCTCATCTGATGGCTTATCTAATGATTGGGTTGGCAAGGCAGTCAAATCCATAAACGTAGGGTGATTAAAATAGAGGATTAATATAACATTTAAAGCGCATCACTCGTCAACAAATTAATCGTGATACCTGCAAATCCTCAAGCCCTTGTACTCAGCCCATATTTCGTCCACTATATTTGCTGAGATATTTCCCTCTAATACTGATCAACAAGTACTGATAACCAATTACTAATAACCAATTACTAATAACCAATTAAGGAATGAAAATGAGTCAAGACAACCAAACCAAATACGACGATAACAACCTCTTTGCCAAAATGCTTAACGGTGATATTCCTTATCATAAGGTTTTCGAGGACGATAAAACCCTCGCCTTTATGGATATTATGCCGCAAGCAAAAGGTCATGTATTGGTGATTCCTAAGCAAAAAGCCGTTGATTTAGTCGACCTTGAGCCAGAATATGCCGCAGCAGTATTAATGACTGCCAAAAAAGTCATGCAAGCGCAGCGCCAAGTATTCGAGCGTGAAGGTATTATTCAAATGCAGCTCAATGGCGCACAAGCAGGGCAAACTGTTTTTCATTATCACGTGCACCTGATTCCATCGAGCATTCATGAACTAGGTCGCCATGCTGTAACGCAAGCAGATCATGGCGAACTTGCTGAAATGGCAAAACAATTAGCAGAGGTTATTAATGCTTAAGCTGTAGAGCTGAAATTTATTGCTTAGACATTGCGTTAGAAAATTTTTTTTATAAGTGTTAATAGAAAAGTATGGATAAAAAGGCAGCTAACAAGTTGCCTTTTTTATTTTTAGGTAATAGTGGTGTAACAAATGTTAAATTGATGTTACATATCTGGCATGGTTCTGGGGTTTAGGCGTTCAATGTGGTAAAAATTGGTTCATATTTTACGTAGGTATTTTTATATTTTGTACGTATTTTTATATTTTGAATGCTTCGAAAACTTTTTGATATTTTTCTCACCGTTACGAGACTCCCTTTATGAAGCCTAAATCATCCAGTTCCACCATTTTGCTGCCGGTATTTGTGCCAGCGGCCGTCATTATGTTGCTGTTAGTTATAGGCACATCCCTTAATCCTGAAGCCGCTGGCGAGTTGTTTGGTACAGTATTAAATTATATTACCGAAACCTTTGGCTGGTTTTATATGTTGGCGGTGGCGATTTTTTTGATGTTTATCATCGTATTGGCATTTTCGCCTTACGGTAGTATCAAGCTAGGCCCTGATCATGCCGAGGCTGAGTATGGTTTTCTTGAGTGGTTCGCCATGCTATTTTCGGCGGGTTACGGTATTGCCTTACTCTTCTTTGGCGTGGCAGAGCCGGTATTGCATTTTGCCAGTCCGCCATTATCAGAACCGCAGACCATTGCCGCCGCAAAGGAAGCCATGCAGATTGCCTACTTTCACTGGGGCTTTCATATTTGGTCTATTTATGGGGTCGTTGGTTTGTCGCTCGCATACTTCTCCTTTCGGCATGGTTTACCCTTATCGATGCGCTCAACCTTATATCCATTAATCGGTGACAAGATTTATGGTCCTATCGGGCATACGGTTGATGTGTTTGCCATTTTGGGTACGATGTTTGGTATTGCCACCAGTTTGGGTCTGTCGGTCTCGCAGATTAATGCCGGTTTAAATTATTTATTGCCGGATTTGATTCCTGTTAATATTACCGTTCAAGTAATTACGATTGCGCTGGTTACCGCGGCGGCATTGGTTTCGGTGCTGGCGGGTATGGATAAAGGGGTTAAACGCTTATCTATCTTAAATATGGTATTGGCAACAGCGTTAATGCTGTTTGTCTTTGTCGTTGGTCCGACTGTCTTTATTCTCAATGCCTTTATGGAAAATACTGGCAGCTATTTGGGTAATATCGTTGAGCGCACCTTTAGTTTACAAGCGTATCAGCTGAGTGATTGGATTAGTAACTGGACATTGTTTATCTTTGCATGGACGATTGCATGGGCACCCTTTGTAGGCTTATTTATCGCGAAGATTAGCCGTGGTCGTACCATTCGTGAGTTTGTCTTTGGGGTGATGTTAGTACCAACATTCTTCACTTTCTTTTGGTTTGCCGTATTTGGTGACACGGCACTACATATGATTATGTTCGACGGTTACACCTCATTAATCAGCGAAGTACAAAACGACCAAGCCATTGCCTTGTTTAAGTTATTAGAGAATCTACCCTTTACTGAATTTGTCTCTTCATTGACCGTTTTATTGATTATTACCTTTTTTGTGACTTCATCGGATTCTGGGTCGTTGGTGATTGATTCACTCGCAGCGGGTGGCCGTAGCGATACACCATGGTGGCAGCGCTCATTTTGGGTGGTCACTGAGGGCGCGGTCGCTGCAGTACTGCTGATTGCAGGGGGCTTAACGGCCTTACAAACCGCCGCCATCGTCAGTGCATTGCCTTTTGCGGTGATTATCTTAATTGCCATATTTGGCATGTGGCGTGCGCTACGTATCGAAGGTCATCGCAATCAAAGCTTGGCCAATGACAATCATCTGCCGCCGCATCTCCTTAAACTAGACGCATGGCGCGACCGTATTGATTATATGACGCAGCAGCCAACGCGTGAAAAAGTACTGAATTATATTAAAGGTACAGTTGTCTCGTCGATGAATGAAGTCTCAGAAAAATTTGCTGAAACAGGCTGGTTACCTGATGTGAACTATGATGAGGTCAATGATCGCGTGGTGCTTGAGTTACGAGGCGGCGATAACGTTGAATTTTGGTACGAAGTGCGCTTGTCAGAACATGAAGCGCCTGATTATTATACGGAAGCGATGGCGAATAAATTACCGCAAGAGCATCATTATCGTGCGGAGGTTTACTTGCGCCGTGGTGGTCAAACCTACGATTTGTATGGCTATCAACCAGAGTCAGTGATTAATGACATTATTGATCAGTTCGAGAAATACTTGCACTTTATCAATGAATCGCCAGATATTTTACCGTGGCGTATGCAAGAGCACGATGATGACATTACCTTAGAGCAGGGCAGTGTCTTTGATAAATAGGCATTTTGTCCCTTGACGTGCGCTGAGCAAATGATTGCCTGAATGACTTGCAATATGCGTACGAACCCTTAGAATAACGGCTTGTTTTCACCATGAATCAAGCCGTTTTTTATGCCTATAAATAATCCAGTGTCTAGTCAATCATCAGCACAAACTGCTAATGACCATCCTTTATTGCAGCCATTGGTCATTGGCGGCTTGACGATTGAAAATCGCCTGATGGTCGCACCGATGGCTGGCGTGACCGACAATCCCTTTCGACGCTTGTGTAAATCCTTTGGGGCAGGGCATGCGGTCAGTGAGATGATTATCGCTGATACGGCGCTTTATGCACGCAAAAAATCGCTCTATCGTGCCAATTTTGACAACGAAATAGCGCCTATCTCTGCGCAAATAGCCGGCGCAGAACCTGATAAATTGGCAGAAGCGGCACGTTATCAGATTGATAATGGCGCACAGATTATTGATATCAATATGGGCTGTCCTGCCAAAAAAGTGTGCCGTAGGTTGGCGGGTTCTGCACTTTTGCAAGATGAAGATTTGGTCGCGCGCTTGCTAGATGCTGCTGTAAATAGCGTCAATGCGCCCGTCACTTTAAAAACCCGATTGGGCTATGAGAATGGACGTGAGAATATTTTACGCGTGGCGAAGCGCGCTGAGCAAGCAGGTATTGCGGCGATTGCCATTCATGGGCGTACTCGCGAGGATATGTACACTGGCGAGGCGCGTTATGAGCTGATCCGTGAGGTCAAAGAAAGCATCAGTATTCCAGTGATTGCCAATGGCGATATCGATAGCGCGCAAAAAGCGCAGCGTGTCTATGAGCTGACCGGTTGTGATGCGGTGATGATAGGGCGTGCTGCGCAAGGGCAGCCTTGGATATTTCGCGATATCGAGCATTTTTTGCGCTCAGGAGAAGTGCTTGCTGCACCTAGTGTGAGCGAGATAAAAGAGATTGTCCTAGCGCATTTGCAAGAGCTATATGAGTTTTACGGCGAATATTCAGGCTGCCGAATTGCTCGCAAGCACATTGCGTGGTATACCACCGGCATCCCTAATTCCAACGCTTTTCGCCAAGCCATGTATGGTGAAGAGAGTACCGCTGGGCAGTTTCGCGTGGTCGAAGACTTTTTACACGCGCACGAATAGCAAGAAAAAACGGTCAGTTTAAGCAATACACTTGATAATAAATACCTAACTGCTAATATTCATGATATTAAATGCATTTTACGGCTTATTTATTAACTTCAATCCAATTATATTTGTTATGCTTTAGGCGAACATTAACGGAAGTATCATTTACGAAAAGGATCTTTTATGGCCAATCCCTCAAAAAAAGCAATCAGCAAAGCAGTCAAAGATAAGCATGTTATTATCACAGGGGCATCAAGTGGTATTGGTGAGCGTACGGCCTATTTGCTCAGTGAATGCGGTGCTCATGTGATTTTGTTGGCACGTACTGAAGACAAATTAAAAGCCGTGAAAGACAGTATCGAGGAGCTTGGTGGTAGAGCTACTTATTACCCTTGTGATCTGACCAATATGGATGATATAGAAAAAGTCAGCGCGCAAATTTTGGCAGATTTCGGTCATGTAGATGTCTTGGTTAATAACGCTGGTCGCTCAATTCGCCGCTCGGTACACGAGTCTATAGATCGCTTCCATGATTTTGAGCGTACCATGGATATCAATTACTTTGGCGCGGTTAAAATAGTGCTTGGATTTTTGCCGACGATGATTGAACGTCAGACTGGTCAAATTGTTAATATATCATCGATTGGTGTGCTGGCGAATAGCCCGCGCTTTGCCGCTTATGTCGCTTCAAAATCGGCATTGGATGCCTTTAGTCGCTGCTTGGCTGCTGAAGTAAAAGGCGATAATGTCACGATTACCAATATCTTTATGCCGTTGGTGCGTACGCCGATGATTGAGCCAACTAAGTTATATCGCTACATGCCTGCGCTTATGCCGGATGAGGCGGCGATGATGGTTGCCAAAGCGATTGTCCATAAACCAAACAGTATTGCCAGTAACATGGGCAAATTTGCCTCAGCGACTTATTCATTAGCACCAGCTATTAACGTTGGTATTCAATCGATGGGTTATCGTATTTTCCCAAGTACTCGTGCTGGATTGACGAGTGATAAAAAACCAAATATTGCTCAGCGTGCCTTTGCTAGAATTTTACCGGGTGAGCATCACTAAGATAATATGTCTGATGAATTTAAAAAAAGAGATGCTACGGTATCTCTTTTTTAATGTCTTAAAATTATTTTTAATTATATAAATGGGTGTAATGGATTTCTATTTAACATAATCACCGTTATGGGAATAAGGGCTGTTATCTAGTGAGGGTATGGCTGTAGCGGAATTTATTTCAATAGGTATAGGTGTTCTAATTGATGACACGGCCTAGTTTATCTACGTAAGTAACCATTTTTGGCATTCTATGTTCGCCATCCATCCTACTTACCATCTCTTTAGCCTTCGTGATTTCTGTACCAATACTGGTGACATATAGTGGGTGCTTACTTATCCCTCGCCAAACAGCATAGTCTTTAGTAATGTCATAGAAATGGTTTTTAGCAATACCGATGATAGGCTTTTTATTAGCAAGATTATCATATAAATACTTACCCAATCCTGCTTTGATAACACCATCTAAAAATACATAGCCGTCGATGATAATTACATCAAAAGGTTCGTCAATCTGGTTAATCAAAGCCAGTAAGCAAGGCAATTCTCGTTTATAAAATTGCCCTGACTCATAAGGCGCAACATTATTCACGTTGACAGTATGCTCACTTAATATCTCATTAATCTCTATACCTTGAAAACGTATGCCCGCTACTTTAGCGCTGTCCAGCTTTTGTACCACGTCTGTTTTATAATGCACATCTAATATTAAAAATATCAATTTAGCCCTCATAGATCTATTTATAGATAATCAATTTAAAGTTATTACTATATTTTTTCAGCTGCTCAACTTTTTGAGGTAGTACTTCACTTTCTTTGATACGTAGTTCCTTTAAACTACTAAACTCTTCTTTATCATTAAATATTTCTAAATTATGAAGTCCGTTTAATCCAGTGATGTACATAAACTCCACGTGTATAAAGCTATTGTTCTTTGCCCATTTATCGAACAAATCTTCTGCAATATCTTCGCTTATCTTCAAACGTATGAACGTATCAAATGTAAAATTTTGATAATTTTCTATCAGCTCATATATCTCTGGAACAGGGATGGGACAATCAAGGTAGTTTTTTGAGTGAATAATATTATCTATAGCTGTAAAACGTTTTATACGATTTAATTTTGGGATATATGTAATATCTATATCTTCAAGCCGATTGGTTTCTTTACAAGTTTTACTATAACCAAAATTTATATCATCTCTACTATTTCTATAGTAGAAGCCTGATTGATCATATTCGTATCGAAGTTCAAACATGGATGGCTCATGGGGTTTTGTCCTCCACATAATTTGATTTTCTGTTTCGCCATTTTCAATGGTATAGATCTCTCTATCGCATATACCTTCGTTGAAGGTATATGACATACCTTGATATAAATTACCTTGATAAAATTGCGGTATTGTTCCACAACCATACTCGTCTTCATCTTCATTACAAAACCCTGAAGAGTCTATTTGAATAGGTGAAGATAGCCCTATCTGACACGGTGAGACATACGGTTTACCAATCTCTCCGTTTTTAACTTCATAAGCTTCAAGTTGATGGTCAGGTTTATCAAAGAAGATAATGCCTGTGTATAGCTTATCGCGCTGATACCATTTACCCTTCTGATACCATTTACCGTTACTTTTATTTAACAATGTTGATTTCAATCGTTGCATATTACTCATGTTAATCTTCTCTGAAAGAGGAGTTATTAATCGTGCTAGTAGAAACGGTAATGCTAGAAGGATTCATTTTAAGAAATATATGGCGAACCAATCAGGTACTTTCAATGGTTCGGTACCCTAGTGAGGACTTGAATGTTTGGCTGTAGACTAATAGTATCAAGAGTTTGATTTTTTAGATCATTGTAGTGTACTTCACGGTGTACTTTCTGAGCAGCTGATGTTGTCAAAATCAAGGCAAGGCGGAGTATTTAAATAGTGACAAGTGTAAAGACTTTAAAAGTGCTGTCTATAATAATTATCCTAATATTCTTAGCAACTTTGCTACCTAAATGTGAAACCAGTAGTAACTATTTTTTAAAAATTCATAAAGAAAAGGTTGAGGACATAAGTGGCAATGAGGAGGGTTGGGCTATAAATATAGAGGGAGATAAATACTATCTTATTACTCATACTGTCTATCAAGAGTATTATTCCATAATCGAAAGTGCCCCTCGAGATTTGCTGAGTTATGAATATTATATGTTGAATGCTAGTACCAATGAGAAGATGTATCCCCATAAAAATATGTATGTGCTGACTAAAGAAGGGTTAAAAAAGACAGATAAAATTCCAGAATTTAATTTAGCAACTAACGCTGTTGAGTATAATAATACTATCTATTATCTGCTTGAAATGCCTGTAGAAGAGTCATTAACGAATTGTATAGTTTATAACATAGATAATGATGTTGCCGAAAAAGGATCATCAGGTATTAATACTACTTATACTTATTTAGCACGTTTTGACAAACCTAACAACCGATTCATCATTGATTCGTCAGCGGCTTATTTATTGAGTAACTTTAATAAAAACTATCAAACCATTCTTAAAGAACAGTCAAATAGTTTAGGATCCAAACGTAGAGATTATAGGCACTATATTATAGACCATACGAAAAATTTTGACTGTGAACTGCAGTTCCCTTAAGGTATACCCCAACGGAACCATTTATTTTACCCTCTGAACCTATTAACAGACCACTTAAAACAGACTGCCATAATGGAACCACTTATAACAGACTAGCCAAAAATTCGCCACATTATCCAGAACAATCCTGCCATCACCGCAGCAATGACCAATAGCCGCTTTGCCCAATAAGGAATAAGCGGTTTTTTATAGCCCAAGTCATTGAGCTGACTGTCAACGCCGTCTTGTAGACTTTGGAAGCCTTGCTCTGTGGGCGTGGTTTTAACGCGAGTCTTTGTCAGACGCTCTGTCTCTTCTTCAACTTGTTCTCTATCAAAGCTAAAGGCTTGGCTTGGGATACCTTGTTTGTTGGCGATAGTCGTGAGGGTTTGCTGCTGCTGGTTCTTTAGCGCAAGCTCATAAGTATCTATGCGAGATTTGGCGGCATCCATACTGATATTTTCATCAGCGGCCAAGGTTTTAATTGCCTGCACCAAATTGCCTTTTTCGACCATCATCATCACAGCTTTTGGCAGTTTTTTATTGGTGGGCGTTGAGCCTGAATCAGAGTCAAACATGACAGTCCTTATTTGGGTGTGATACTAGGTAGGTGAGAGTATTATAACCATTTTATCGGCGCAAAATTCAAGCAAAAAAATACCGCAACCATTATCATGTCTGCGGTATTTTCATGGCGCTTATCCTATTTTAATAAAAAAATGGCAATAAACGCTTCTTATAAATTATCTAGGACAATTTATAGGTCTTTCCAGCGTTGGATAGACTCTTTGATGACTTCTTTAGCTTCTGCGACGTCACCCCAAGATTCAACCACCGTTGTACCGGCTTTTTTAAGGTCTTTATAGTGGCTAAAATGGAATTGCAATTGGTTGATAAGCTGCTTTGGTAAATCTTCTAGGCTGTTATAAGCATTGCCTGTATCACGGTCGTCAGCCGGTACGACGACGATTTTGTCATCAACTTCGCCATCATCAACGAATTTCATCACGCCGATTACTTTCGCTTTTAAGAAAATACCAGTAGGCAAAGGCTGTTCTGTGATGATAAGCGCATCTAACTCGTCGCCATCTTCATCAAGGGTTTGCGGAATAAAACCATAGTTACAAGGTTTAGCAAAAATCTGTGGATCAACACGGTCAAGTTCAAAAACTGCCAATTCGCGATTCCACTCAATTTTATGGCTGCTACCAGTTGGGATTTCTACGACCACATTAATGATGCCGCCATCGACGTCGCCTGCGTCCAAAATTTTATTAAAATCTGCCATAAGTTGCTCCAAGGTGCTTTTGTTATGAATACTTCAATGATAAAGGGTTAAATGTTGGCGCGCTAAGGTTATTGCTGCGCCCAATTTGTGCGCCTGCGATTATAACAAGTTTGACTCAAATTTTCTCACAATGCTTAAGTCTAAGCGTGCACGATATTATGCAAAAAAGGATTATGCAAAGAACAGTATTTAATTTAAAAAAAACTGTGTAAGCAAGACTGTATAAAAAAGACTTAAAAATTACTTTGGGGCGAGGGCACGTAATTGGATATGTCCCGCATGACGTTTGGCAATATTATCGATAAGCTTTTGGGTCACTTGCTCATAGCTTAAACAGTTTGCAATTGCTTGCATAGATTGTTCAGCGGTCTGCACTGCCGTTTGCTCATCCGTCGTTTGCTCATCCATCGCAACAAAGTCAGCCAGTCGTAACATTTGCATGCCCGCATAGCCGCATGGATTAATCGCATTAAAAGCCGATAAATCACAATCTAAATTAATCGCGACCCCATGATAACTAAAACCATGCTTGATTTTAAAGCCAAGTGAGGCGATTTTACCCAGCATAATGGCGTCATCGGCCGGAAGCTCAGTGAATGGTTGAGCGTTGTCATTACTGGCAGTATTTAGATGGCTATATAAATAAACACCGGGCGCATCACGGCGCGCATGGGCGCTGATATCGGCACTGGTATTGACACTATTAGACGCGTGGCTTTTTAGGCAGTCATTGACCACATCTTCAATCGCTTGTTCGGCGTGCGATACCATATTGCGTACACTCCAGCCTAAACTTTCTAAATCAAACAACCAATATATAACCAGCTGCCCATGCCCGTGCCATGTCACCTGACCACCGCGGTCGGTCTTGATAATAGGGGTATTGGTACGTTGCAGGATATGCTCTTCTTTACCGGCTTGTCCAAGCGTATAGACATCATTGTGATCGACAATCCATAGCTCGTCAGGGGTGCGTAGACCTTGCTCTTTTTTGAGCGCGATACGCGCCAACGTACGCGATAGCATGGCATCAAGGGTAGGGACATAATCAGCAGCTGAGAGCGATTTGCTGACTAGCATTTCATTGAGGGGTTGCGCGGTATTTTGCATAAGAATGACTGTCTTATATTTTGATGTTTTAGAAGGATGTTTTTAGAGTCTAGTTGCCTAGAGTGATAGTCAATACTAAATATAAGCAATAGATTTATACACAGATGCTGCTCGGATTAATCTTCCTTGCTGTGCCGATGCAGACAGAGGCTGCGAAAAATTAATCCCAACAGCATGATCGCATTTGTAGATTGGATAAATCCTATTACTGCGATTCAGTGTAGCAGTTTTAGCAATTGTGCCCAACTCTATATTTGCGTCAGCTGCGCTATTCGCTTACTCCATCTAGCGGCAGTAAAAATACTGATAAATAGCAGCAATATAGGCCTTAAATGACACGTATTTCATACAGACCCACTAGTCAATCAAAGGTGCTGTTCATTCACTGGTCGATGCGCTACATTAAACGGCGTTGACTAAAATAGTGTCGAATAGCATTGAAAGGAATCTCATCTGCCTTCATTATTGAAAACTGTTCATCAACAGCCATCAGTTGAAGGTGAGTATATAAGTGCCATATAAGATATAGGCGGCGTATATTACGCCTGATCATGTATTCAGAGTCTTAAATATATTATAGCGTGCCGACTCTAACGCCTATGACAAGGAAGATAAATGACCGATAATAATCAGAACACGCTTTTCCAAAGCGAGCCGACGCCAACCAACCAAGCTCAAGCTTCAAACCATGCCAATGATGCAAACGAATCCCTTAGCATCATTAAGACCGTCGCTGATATGCAGGCGCAATTTTTACGCCTGCAAAATTTGAGCCGTACGCAGCCCATCAATGATTGGGCCACGCGTGAAAATCAACTCGACAATCTAGAGGTGATGCTAAGCGACAATCAAGAGCTACTTGCCAAAGCGATTAGCGCCGATTTTGGCTATCGCAGTGAGTCAGAGACCCAGTTCGCTGAGCTGTTTCCGAGTTTTACCGGTATCAGCCATGCCAGAAAACATGGTAAAAAATGGATGAAACCGCAGCGTGTATCGATTTCAGCGCTTTATATGCCGGCTCATAATGAGATTCAGCCGCAGCCGCTTGGCGTGGTCGGTATTATGGTGCCTTGGAATTACCCGCTGTTTTTGGCAGTCGGACCTATGATTGATGCGTTGGCGGCGGGTAATCGCATTATGATTAAAATGAGCGAGGCCGCACCGCAATTTGCCCAAACCTTTGCTGAAACCATTTCACGTTATTTTTCACCGGATATGGTTTCTGTGGTCATCGGCGAAGTTGAGATTGCTCAAGCCTTTAGCCAACTGCCCTTTGATCATTTATTATATACCGGCTCAACCGCGGTCGGCAAAAAGGTCATGGCTGCTGCTGCACCAAATTTAACGCCGGTCACCCTTGAGCTTGGTGGTAAGTCGCCTGTCGTCATTTTGGAAGGTGCCAACTTAGAAAACGCCGTCAATCGCGTGATGATGGGTAAAACGCTTAATGCCGGTCAGACCTGTATTGCGCCTGATTATGTGCTCATTCCGCGTCGATATCATGGAGAGTTTATCCGTCTGGCAAAAGAGTGGATGGAAAAACATTATCCCAATATTGCAGACAATCCTGACTATTCGCACATCATTAATGGTGCGCAGTTTAAACGTGTACAAGGCTATCTAGATGGCTTGGCAGGCGATGAGGTTCATCCGCTGACTGATACGGATGCTGATATTGACAGCCGCCTGATGCCACCCGTGATTGTCAGTGAGCCTGCGCCTGATAGCGATGTCATGCAAAACGAGATTTTTGCCCCGATTTTACCCTTGATGCACTATGACAGCCTTGATGATGCCATTCGTTTTATCAATGAGCGTCCACGCCCGTTGGCGCTATACGTCTTTGGTGATAACAATAGCGAGATAGATCAGGTGCGTAATAATACGGTATCGGGTGGCCTGTGTATTAATGAAGTCATTATGCATGTGGCGCAACATGATTTGCCGTTTGGCGGTGTTGGACACTCAGGTACGGGCGCTTATCACGGTAAAGCTGGCGTTGAGCGTCTTAGTCATATGAAGCCTGTGTTTGTACAATCGAAGTTGAATGGTCTTAATATTTTACTACCGCCATACGGTGGCTTGTTTAAAAAAGCCATGGCGCTGTTTTTGAAATAGCCAATAATAAAATAGCCAATGATAAAACAGTTTTTGGTTAAGCAAGCAACATGATAAAAAATAGCATCTATTCAGGTAGGTGCTATTTTTTTGCCTAAAATTTAGTGATTAATAACCAATAGTTAAAAACCAACAATTAAAATTAATGAGCATTTGTCATCCTATCTATAAATCGCTACACTTTGTAGTAAGCCTAAACGATTATAGTGTCAATTTTAGATTAATCAGCAATAGCTAATTTAGGCATTAATCACCAAACTAGTCAAAGGCAACATACTCTTGGTTCAAGATGTCAGTACTACTAACTTTAGCGTTAATACTAATACTAATATTAATACTGATAATAAAAATCATAAATAGGATATCCCATGCGCCAATGGATTGCGTTAAGTTTACTGTGTATGAGTGCCTTGTTGCTGCCGGTATCGGCGTCAGCAGCTTGTGATGCACCCATCAAATTTGGCGCACTGACATGGGAGAGCGGTCAGTTTATCTCTGGGGTGCTTAAGTACATCGCTGAAGATGGCTATGATTGTACAATTGAAGAAGTGCCGGGCGCCGGTCCTGCGCTTGAAACCGCATTATCACAAAACGACATTCAAGTGATTGGCGAGCAGTGGGTTGGGCGCTCGCCAATCATGGAGCAAGCCATCGCCCAAAATAAAGTCGCGGTCATTGGCGATACGCTGAAAGGCGGTGCTACTCAAGGTTGGTATGTACCCAAATATGTCCTAGACGAAAACCCAGGTCTACGCAGCTACCAAGATTTGCCTAAGTACGCTGAGCTGTTTAAAGACCCTGAAGACCCAAGAAAATCGCGTTTTATGAATTGTCCGTCTGGTTGGACGTGTGAGATATTTAATAGCCGTTTGCTTAAAAATACCGGTTTAGACAGTATTTTTAACAATGCCCATCCCGGAACCGGTGCTGCGCTCGATGCCGAGATTGCCTCCGCTTTTGAACAGCATAAACCGCTATTATTCTATTACTGGCAGCCTACTGGCTTGATGGCAAAGTATGACTTTGCGCCATTAGCATTTCCCGCCCATGACGACGCTTGCTGGCAAGACTTGCTACTTGCTGATGGCACAGCGGACTGTGTTTCTGGATTTCCAGTATCGCCTTTAGGTATCGCGGTATCGACACCGTTTATTGAATCTAATCCTGAGCTGGCTGCTGTCTTCAAAAAGGTTCAGTTTAGCTCCGATGAGCTCAATGGGGCTATCTTAGAGATGAGTGAAAGTAAACGGAGCGGCGATGAGCAAGCCTTAACGTTTTTGCGTGAGAATCCACACATTTGGCAACATTGGCTATCTGAGGAAGCGGCCACAAGACTTGCTGCTAAGTTAGGTATTAGCCTAACAGGCGCGGCTGTTGCGAATACTGGTGATAGTAATAACGGGGCATCCAGTGATAGCAAATTTGGCTTATCATCAAGCTTCCCTTCATGGTCACTTGAGACCCCGCTTAATAATATATTAGCAAACGTTGTCCAAAACTACGGTGACGTGTTTCGTACTATCAGTACGGTGGCGTTAACCTATCTATTGCTACCCATTGAGCGGCTATTAACGGTTATTCCGCCTTGGCTAATTATTGCACTTGTGACGGTATTGGCGTGGTTTGGCGTGCGTAAAATTTGGTTTGCGCTGGCGTGCGGGGCAGGATTGTTTCTTATCGGCGCGTTTGGGCTATGGGGCGCCTTGATTGACACCTTTGCGCTGCTTATCGTATCGGTATTGGTCACGGTAGTGATTGGTATTCCTATTGGCATTGCCATGTCAGGTAGTAAAATCCTGCGTAAGATTGTGACACCGATACTAGATGTCATGCAGACTATGCCAAGCTTTGTTTATCTTATTCCGGTGCTCATGCTGTTTGGTATTGGTAAAGTACCAGCGCTATTTGCCACCATTATTTATGCCTTGCCGCCACTGATTCGTTTGACGACTTTGGGCATTACCCAAGTCAATCATGAGATGGTCGAGGCAGGGCGCTCGTTCGGTAGTACGCATCTGCAGCTACTTATTTGGATTAAATTACCCCAAGCGCTCCCCAGTATCATGGCGGGTATTAATCAGGCGGTAATGATGTCACTTTCTATGGTGGTATTGGCTTCTATGATTGGTGCCCCCGGTCTTGGCGAAGATGTCTTGCAATCTATCCAAACGCTCAATATCGGTCAGGGCTTGCAAGCTGGTACAGCGATTGTCATCGTTGCGATTATCATTGACCGTATTACGCAAGCATTCGGTCAAGGTAAGCGCGCACGGCAAAAAACCATCGACGCTGGCAGACGTCCGATTGGTTAGCACTGTGCTCCATATTAGAAGTGAATATCACAAGCAGTAAAAGTGACCATCACGAAACAATGCAAATAAAAAATACAAATAGTGAGAGCAACGATGAACCATATCCAGCTAGAGAACATCAGTAAGATTTATAATGCCAATAGCTCGCAAGCACAGTCTGCATTGGCATTATTGGCTGAAGGTATGGATAGCATTGCGGTCAAGGAGCAAACGGGCTACTCGGTCGGGCTATATGATATTAATTTGGATATTAAGGCGGGCGAGCTGCATTGTATTATGGGGCTATCAGGTTCAGGAAAATCAACCTTGATACGCCATATCAATCGATTGATTGATCCAACCAGTGGCAAAATATGGGTTGATACCAATATCAATGCAAAAAATAAGGACAATGCGCAAAGCCCGATAGCAGAGGAAGGTTCGTCCCAAACCGCTGCCAATATCAACTCGGCTATTAATATTTTAGAGCTTAATGATAAGGAGCTACAACATTATCGGCAGCAAACGGTCAGCATGGTATTTCAGCACTTTGGTTTAGTGCCACATATGACGGTGATGCAAAACGTCGCTTACGGTCTGCGTGTGCGTAAGATGAGTGTGAGCGAGCGTCATGAAGTTGCTCGGCATTGGCTTCATGAAGTCGGGCTTCCCAACCTAGAGCATAGCTATCCTGATGAGCTTTCGGGTGGTATGCAGCAGCGTGTTGGTCTTGCGCGCGCTTTGGCGACGGATAATCCAATCTTGCTGATGGACGAAGCATTTTCCGCGCTTGACCCCCTCATTCGTGCGCAATTGCAAGACCAATTACTTGAGCTACAAGCACGGCTCAATAAGACCATTGTCTTCATCACTCATGATATCGATGAAGCCGTCAAAGTCGGTCAGCGTATTAGTATTTTAAATGGTGGACGCTTAGTGCAAACGGGTACACCAAATGAATTACGCCAAAATCCAGCCGATGATTATGTTGCACAGTTTATGAGGGCTAAAAGTTAATTCAATCAAATGCCAGACTTACTTAATAATTAATTTTTTAAATTAACTGCTGCAAAAAATTGATTCTAATAGTGGGTTTTTAAGTGTGAAATAATTAGATAAGAGATTGATTTGTTTGCAGATATTGATTTTCCTCTCATTTAGCCTCATATAAAAGTAACTAAACAAAAAGTGACTAAGCAAAAGTCACTAGATAAACAGTCACTAAGCAAAAGTCACTAGGCATCATTATTGCTACTACTCCCATATCTCTAATTTCTATATCAACAACCTTACTGCGTTGTTAAAAAAGTGTAGTGAGCTGTCATTAAATCTTAAAGGAAACTCCATTATAGGTTTATACTATTAAGATAATCTAATGTAGATAAGTGTCTTATTATTATCTTAAATTCTAGCTATCCTTAATTAACCTAACCGCCTTTATCTCATAACCTTTATATATATCCTGTCTAGATTTTATAGCGCTCCTAACGCATTTAGTCTAAGCATAATTACCCTAATAAACAGCATAACAAGCCTATAAAAAACCATAAAAGACCATTCAAACTAAGTATTTGCTCGCAAGACTTCGTAAAAAGGATCCACCATGCTACCTGATAAACAAGATAATAAGTCGCAGAAAAAAATCCGTTATCATGAGCGCATCAACGCTAGTGATTTAGCGACCTCTTCACCGCGTGCAGCAGCGCGTTGGCTAAAAAATGTCAGCGCTTTTGGGGTGACGACCGTATTAAGTGCAGGGATATTGGTTGCTTGTGGGCAAATGAGTAGCGCAGAAAACAATGCTAAGAGCAATGCCAGTAGTAGCGCCAATACAGGTAGCCAAAACAGGGGCGTGAAAAGCTCACGTGATATGTTACCGTCTGACATGCTTGGGCAAATGCAGGCGTTGCCGCAATTAACAAAGGGCTTGGGCAAAACAGGTGCTGCGGTCATTGACCCTAATAAACCAACTTTGATTAAATTCTGGGCAAGCTGGTGCCCGTTATGCCTAGGGACGCTTGCAGAAACCGAAGAGTGGCGTACCGATCCTAAATTTGCGGATTTAAATGTGGTCACCGTTGCCAGTCCTGGTCATCTCAATGAAAAAGCTGATGGTGAGTTCAGTACTTGGTATGCGGGCGTGCAAGCCGACTATCCTAAGCTGCCAGTATTGTCTGACGCTTCAGGTGAGCTGATTAATAAGCTTGGCGTACAAGTGTATCCTAGCTGGGCGATACTCGATAAAAATGGCAACTTGGTACATTTGGTAAAAGGCAATATATCGGCAGAGCAAGCTTATGCCCTCGCTGAAAACGCTGATAATGATTTTGCCGAACTAAAAGCAGGCAATGCCAAACCGGCAAACGCCCAAGCATTAGATAACAATAGTAAGATTGAAACCATTAAGCAAAAAGATGGCGTTTATTATAACGATAAAGGTAAGGCGATTAATACGCGATCAATTTATCTAGCAGGTGGCTGTTTCTGGGGCGTTGAGGCTTATATGGAACGCGTCGAAGGTGTCGTCGATGCGGTATCAGGCTATGCCAATGGCGATACAGCCAATCCAAGCTATGAGCAAGTCATTCGTGGCTCAGGTCATGCCGAAGCTGTAAAAGTAACCTATGATGCGGATAAAACCGATCTTGATACTATTTTGAAATACTACTTACGCGTGATAGATCCAACCAGTCTTAATAAGCAAGGTAATGATCGCGGCGTTCAGTACCGTTCTGGCGTTTATTACACCGATAAAGCAGACAAAGCGGTGATTGATGCTGCTCTCAAACGTGTGCAAAGCCAGTATAAACAAAAAGTTGTAGTAGAAAACGCACCGCTGGATAATTTTTACTTGGCTGAGATGTATCATCAAGATTACCTTGCCAAAAACCCTAATGGTTATTGTCATGTCGATTTAAGCCTCGCCGATGATAAACCGGAAGGCACTGCGCGTACCAAGCTTGCGCCTGCAAATACGGTCGCTGAAACCTTAGATCCTAAACGCTATGCGGGCTTTGATAAAGGTGCGCTGAAGAATACCCTAACCAAAGCACAATACAATATCACGCAAGATGCCGGTACTGAGCGCGCCTTTAGTCATGAATACGACAATTTATTTGCGCCGGGTATTTATGTCGATGTCGTAAACGGTGAGCCATTATTTTTATCAACCGACAAGTACCAGTCTGGCTGCGGTTGGCCAAGCTTTACCAAGCCAATTGATAAGCAAGTCATTACCCAACACGACGATACCGCCTTTAATATGGTGCGTACTGAGATTCGCTCACGGGTAGCAGACTCGCATTTGGGTCATGTATTCCCTGATGGACCAAAAGACCGTGGCGGGCTGCGTTATTGTATCAATGGCGGGGCGTTACAGTTTATCCCAGTCGATGTGATGCCGCAGTCAGGCTATGCGCCCTTGGTAAAATTGGTAAAGCCTGCAAAACCTTAATGATTAACCTTGATAATTAAACTCATGAAGAGACGTTAAGTATAGGCTTAACGTCTTTTTTATGGCTGATGTTTCAAATTTATAGGCTATAGCCACATGATGAATACGTTTATTATCGTTGTATTTTTGCTGTTATAACCGTTGAATTATGAAAAATGAGACAAACTTCGTTATACTCAAAATCTTAACGTTTTCTATTATTAACACCTTGATAGTTATTGATACCTATTTCGTCGCTCGCTTTGTTTGGCGGCTTTTCATTTTTGTATTTAAGGCTGTAACATGACCGTTACTCATACTTCTAAAACTTTTGAACCCATTATTACTTCTTTACTCGATAACGACTTATATAAATTTACCATGCTGCAAGCCATGCTGCATCAGTTTCCGCAGACCCATGGTGTTTATCGTTTCCGCTGCCGCAATAATCAAGACACGGTTTATCCTTTAGCTGATATCAAAGAAGATTTAGAGCAACAGCTAGACAGCTTATGTGAATTGCGATTTTTAGAAGATGAGCTGGAATATTTACGTAAGTTGCGCTTTATGCGCTCAGATTTCGTGGATTATTTGGAATTATTTAAGCTAAAACGTCGTTTTATCACAGTCAGTATCGATGACAAAAATCGTTTATGTATCGATATTGAAGGGCCGATGATTCAGGCGATGTTCTTTGAGGTGTTTGTCTTAGCGATAGTCAATGAGCTGTACTTTAGGGCGTTATCAAATGCCAGCGTCATTGAAGAAGGGCAGCGTAGGCTTGATGAAAAAGTGGCTTTGTTGCATCGCTATGCAGAAGAACAAGCAAATTACAGCCGTGATAGACCGACACCGCCGTTTATCGTCGCTGACTTTGGGACTCGTAGACGTTTTAGTAAAGTATGGCAAGCTCATGTGGTTGAGACTTTACATAAAGCGGAACCAAAAATTGTCAGTGGAACTTCCAATGTTTATTTGGCAAAAAAACTCGGCATGACGCCGATAGGAACGATGGCACATGAGTTTATGCAGGCATTTCAGGCATTGGATGTGCGTTTGCGTGATTCACAAAAAGCCGCGCTTGAAGCATGGGTACATGAATATCGTGGTGATTTGGGTATTGCGCTGACCGATGTCGTTGGTATGGATGCGTTTTTACGCGACTTTGATTTGTATTTTGCCAAGCTTTTCGATGGTTTGCGTCATGATAGTGGCGACCCGTATATTTGGGGCGATAAAGCTATTGCTCATTATAAGAAATTAAAGATAGATCCAAGAACCAAAATTTTAACCTTTAGTGATGGTTTGGATTTAAATAAAGCTTGGGATTTACATCAGTACTTTAAAGGTCAAATAAGAACCAGCTTTGGTATTGGCACCAATTTGACCAATGACATGGGCATCACCCCGATAAACATCGTCTTAAAATTGGTTGAATGCAATGGACAGCCAGTTGCTAAGCTGTCAGACAGTCCAGGCAAGACCATGATCAATAACGATACCTATCTTGCCTATTTGCGCCAAGTGTTTGAAGTCGATGAGCCAGAGTAGAATTGGCTTAACTTAAATGTCGCTATTCTCTGTGTTATCTTCTTCAGCGAAGGCGGCATCTAGAGCTTGCTGTACCGCATTGATACGGGTTTCGCAAACGCGATAAGCGGCAATCGATTCTTCAACAGTCGTCATTAGATTATCAATGTCTGGCTCATCTTGTTGCTGTAGTTCGACGGCATTGGTTTTTAGAATATCATAAGCCGCCTTAAAAGTTTTTGGGGCGGCTTTTTTACGTTTGCGAGCAGGGGTTGTCATAAGGTTTCCTAATATTCACATTAGTTTAAGAAAAAAATATAGAAAGAAAAGTAGATAAAAAGTTGTTAAATATTTTAGTTGCAGGAGTCTGCTGCTGGTATAAATTTTCCTTGCTTGCTGTGTGACTTCGTCACTCCAGAGGCGGCGCAAAACTTATCCCAGCAGCTCTGTATTTTTATGGCAAATAGACTATAACTAATTGTTCTTTACATCAATAATTTGTGCTTTTGCCTTACCATCTTTTAAGACGATATGTACCGTTTGCTCAGCATAAAGCTGCGTACTGCTGGTTAGTATTTTTTTATCTTTTGCATCAGTCAGTATGGTATAGCCTTGTTTAAGCACGCGAGAAGGACGATGCAAGAGTACAATATCCCGCAGATGTTCGCTATCACGTCGTGCTTGTAGCAACTGCTGCTGCGCACTGTGCATAATCGTTTTTTTATTGTTTTGACTGTGTGTAGATGCGCTTGCTAACTGCTGATAAGCGGAGGTTTGAATTTGCGTGCGCAAATCGCTGGTTAGTCTAGCAGCTTGCTTCACCTGTCGCTGAGCGCTTTGCTGAATACTACGCCAAGCATAATCACTGTCTTTTTGCAGGGCGGTCAATTGACCAATCGTTTGCGATTGTATTTGGCTCAACTGGCGTGTCGTCTGTTGCTCAGCAGTGTTTAATTGACGCTGCGCTGCCTGTTTGATTTGCGCTTGGTATTGCAGCGTTTGCGTGACCAATTGCGCTAAATGCGCCATGATAGCGGCAATGACTTTTGACGGCGTATCGAAGCTGGTATGCGCCACTTCATCCAAGATAACTTTGTCACGCTCATGACCGATACCGACCCACACAGGGATAGGCTGCTCGGCAACGAGCGCGGCCAGCTCATAATCGTTGAGATAGGCTAAATCACCAACGGCACCGCCACCACGAATAATGACTAACAAATCGGGCAGGCGCTGATAAGTATCATAAAACTGCTGCTGGGCGCTGACGATAGCTTGACGGATTTCACTTGGCGCGTGATTGCCCTGAAAGGTAGCGTGATGGTAATGGAAGTGACAGGCCCTTGTACGAGCTAAGCGGTCAGCGTCGGCTTGAAAGTCGCCTAATCCGGCGGCTTTTTCAGGGGCGATGACTAAGACATGCTCAATATCAAATGGAATAGATAATTGCTGATTGAGGTTTAATAAGCCTTCGCCAGTCAAGCGGTCGACCATCTCGGCATATTGCCGTGCCAAGTCGCCTAAAGTATAGCTTGGGTCGATATCTTCAATGGTGAGTGAAAAGCCATATTGCGCATGGAAGCCTGCCGATACTTTGAGTAATACGGTCAAATCACGGTCAAGCGGCATGCCTGTTGCGCGCTCAAACTTTGCTAAGACGCGTGCGGCTTTAAAGCGCCAAAGGTTACCACGGCAGCTAGCAATGACTTTGCCGTCGTCATCTTTTTCTGCCAGCTCAAAGTAATAATGCCCACCTTTACTTGATAAATTACGAATCTCAGCTTTTACCCATACGCGGTGATTAAAGGTTTGTTTGATAACCATATCGACCGCCGATAGATAGTCGCTCAGCCGTAAGACAGTATCTTCTAAACTGACTTCGAGGCTGTTTTCTTGCTCAGCCAGTTCGGCCTCCAAGGTCGCTAAATCTTTGGCAGGCGCTAAAACCTTAGCTTGTTTCGTATGTGACAGGTTGGGTTTGCGCATAATAATAGACCAAAGGTAAGAAGGTTTAAAAACGGGCTGCTTATATAGTAGAGTCCCTTTTATAGTAGAGCCACTTTAAAATCAATAATATAGTGCGACTGGGATGAATTTTTCGCAGCCTCTGTGATAGCAGTAAGCAAGGAAAATTTCTACCAGTCGCAAGTAGCCACTAGTTATAGACTGATTTGAATGTATGGGACATTAGTTAGGATAGTTTACCTCAAAAGTGCCGCTACAAAAAGTAAAGCCAATAAGCCGCGATGAATATACTATCTATCTCGCAAACTTATTGGCTAAAAGCTAAAAGCTAAAAGCTAAAAGCTAAAAGCTAAAAGCTAAAAGCTAAATAATAAACTGTCTTATTGGCAACGGAAATTAATCATATACTCATAATCATCTTTACGTGACAAGTCCGGTGAGCCCGTACCAAATATCGAACCGATGACCGCGCCCGCTTGCCCAATCATACGGCCCGTTTGCTCATTTAAAATACCATTATATTTTACTTTGTCATCAACGATAATTACCTGCTTGTTTCGGCAGGTTTTTTGCGCGCTGTCTATCGCATTTTGCTGGGCTTTTACTTTGGTATCGGCAATGCCAGTGGTTTCATAAATAGAATTGGCGCGTTGGATAACCGGCGAAGAAGGCGTGCTTTGGCAAGCGCTTAACGCTAACGCCGCTGCTAATGTTGCCGTTAAAGTCAAGGTTTTATTAAAAGTATTCATAACTGTTTCCTAAAAGGCTGTTAGTTAAACATAAAAAATAAACAGTATGAATCTAACCTATCGTACTCTTGAGTGTCTAGGCTGTTATTGTGTTTGATATTGCAGGTATATGTCATATTGGCAATGAGACAGTAGAGATTTTTCTGAAATCAGCAGTTATTCAAGGTGATTGTTCCTTACCGTCACTCCAAAATGAGACAAACAGCACCAGTACACAGCAAATCACTTGAAATATAAACCATATCTAGGATAATTGGACTATTCATTCTTAATTAGTAAGTAATTCTATGCAACTGATTCCTGCTCCTGCTGGCGTGCTCGAAGTTGATGCACTCTGGCAACAAGACAATCCTAACGATCCCAATACCGATACGGTGGCGCTGCTTTGCCATCCTAATCCTTTATTCGATGGTACGATGAATAATAAGGTAGTCACGACCATGTATCGATTTGCGCGTGATAATGGCATGCATGTGGTACGTTTTAACTTTCGCGGTGTCGGGCAGTCAACTGGCGAGCACGATTATGCGGAAGGGGAAGTAGTAGACGCAATGACCGTGCTACAATGGATTGCAGAGCAAACCAATGCACGCAAGCTATGGCTAGGTGGGTTTTCCTTTGGCGGTTATGTAACGGCACGTGTTGCTGAGCAAGTCATGGTGTCGCCGCATATTTGGGGGCTGAGTGATTTTGAGATAGAAAAAGTTGCCCTTATCGCGCCATCCGTTGAAAAAAATGACAACAGTGACATTACCTTACCCGTTGAGAAAACTTTTGAGATATACGGGAATGAAGATAATGTTATTGCGCCGGCGAGTATGCAGGAATTTGCTGAACGCTTAGGGTTAGCGGTTAGTGTCATTGATGGCGCTGGGCACTTTTTCCACGGGCGTTTATCTGAGCTTAAAGGCTTGTTAGAAGAACATAGCTTTGGTAGTAAATAGTTGATTGTCTAGATATTACCACACGATGTTGTGTAGCTAATTAGCGATAGAATTTCCGCTTTAATATGGTTAAGTAAATAACATCCACCATTTTTATATTTATTTTGTCTAATGATGAGTCGTATTATGAGTTTATCTCCCTTGCAACGTTATGAGCAGGCCATTAGCACTGATGAGTTTACTCGAGATGAGCAGCAATATCAGGCGATGAGCTATTTAGATGAGCTTTATCATCAGCTCAATAGTAGCGTCGAACAAAAAAAAGGCTTTTTTAGCTTTTTAAAAGCAAAGCCCGTCGCGCCCAAAGGTTTGTATATGTGGGGCGGGGTAGGACGTGGTAAAACATGGATGATGGATATGTTTTACGACTCTTTAACCATTGAGCGTAAGATGCGCCAGCATTTTCATCACTTTATGCAGCGCGTCCATCAAGAGTTAAATAATCTGCAAGGTCAGAGCGATCCGTTGGAAAAAGTCGCGGATATTATCTATGCAGAAGCAGTGATTATCTGCTTTGATGAGTTTTTTGTCTCCAACGTCTCCGACGCCATGATTTTGGGTGATTTGTTTACCATGCTATTTAATCGTGGCGTGACATTGGTCGCCACATCAAACATTGAGCCGTCTGGTCTCTATAAAGATGGTCTGCACCGTGACCGCTTTATGCCGGCTATCGCCGAAGTTGAGCGCCATACGACGGTAATGAATATTGACTCTGGCATTGATTATCGCCTGCGTGTCTTGCAGCAGGCGGAGCTATATGAATCGCCTTTGACTAAGGCCAATCACCATTGGCTTGCTAACCGTTTCGCCAGCTTATCTAATAATCAAAAAATCAGCAATGAGCCTATTACTATCAATGGTCGTGAAATTAGAATTAATGCGCGTACCGAAGATATTTTATTCTGTGACTTCCGTCATTTATGTATGGAGCCACGCTCAGCGTCTGATTTTATTGAAATTGCCAAAGAGTTTAGCACCGTCTTAATCAATGCCGTACCCGCTTTAGATGATAATTTGCGTGATCCTACCCGCCGTTTTATTTATCTGGTTGATGAATTTTATGATCGCCGCGTAAAATTACTGGTACGAGCAGAGCAGTCTATTCTTGAGCTGTATCAAGGAGAGAAGTTAGCGTTTGAGATTGAGCGTACACGTTCACGCCTGCTTGAGATGCAGTCAGAAGATTACTTAAGAATGGAGCATCGAGTCGAAGATACGGATGCAGCATAATAAAAAACAAGGATACATTATGAGTAATTCAGCAGACAGCTTAGAAGAGAATAACGATAGTAGCGCTGAGCAATCAAGTCAAAGCGCGCCGCAAAATAATACCGAAAGCCCCCTAGTGACAAATGCGCAAGTGACCGATGAGCAGCTGATTAATTGGATTAAGTCGAGACGCAGCATCGGCAACCTGAGTATTCCGGCACCAACAGAAAGTCAGATTAAAGCGGCTATCGATTGTGCGGTTACCGCGCCTGATCACAAAAAACTGCAACCATGGCGCTTTATTGTTACCCAAGGCAATGCCCGTCATGACTTGGGTCGTGCCTTTTTAGCAGCCGCTGAAGCACAAGCGGCACAAGAGGGTGAGGCGCTGTCTGAGAAATCTCGCCAAAAAACCTATAATATGCCGTTACGTGCGCCGGTGATTATTACGGTCGTTACCCAAATGCAAGTGCATAAAAAAGTGCCACCTTTTGAGCAAATGCTAAGCACTGGCGCCGCAGTGCAAAACCTTATTTTGGCGCTAAAAGCCCAAGGGTTTAGTACGGTTTGGCGCACAGGCTTGCTATGTAATGAGCCTGCCGTTAAAGAATATTTTGGCGTTGGCGCAGATGATTATGTCACGGCTTTTGTTTATACTGGCAGCAGTCCTTGTGATATGCCCACGCGCAAGCCCATTGATATTGAGCCATTGCTACGCTTCGAGTCATAAAGGCAATAGCGTAGTAGGGTTACAGAGATATCATGGCAGGGCAGATGCGGCGGTAAAGTCACTCATTAAAGAGAATAATGAGTAAATCAATCAGGTTGTTCGATTAAAATAGCGATTTTATATCAATAATTGTTGAAACATGCCGTTAGTGTCCCTGTATACTCAGCATCAAATCTACTCATAATTCAGTCAGTCAACACGGATAAAAGAATATGACCAGCGCTAATGATAAAAATAAAGACAAAAGTATAGATAGCAGTCAGGCAGAGAATAAAGCCGCTGAAAAACAAAACAGTTTGCTGTCAGGTATTATTGAGCGTGCTACCAAATCTGGGCTTGGACGTAAGAAGCTCAATCCTAGCGCGGTTGAATCTGCCGTGGCAAAAAACATGGCAGAAATTCATAATAATCCAACCAAATTGCGTCTGGCGTTTTTAGGTGGCGGTAGTTTTGGTACGGCAATGGCAAACTTGGCCGCCCGCAATGGCTGTGATACCACGCTGTGGGTACGCAATAAGCGTACGGTTAAAGCAATGGCAAAGACGCAGACCAATAAAAAATATCTGCCCGGTTATAAGCTTGATGATCGTCTCAAATACAGCCACGATTTACAAGCGGCGGTCAAAGATACCGATATTATTTTTATAGCTGTTCCAGGCCTTGCATTTCGAGAAACCCTTAAAAGTATCGCTCCCTTTATTAGCGGGCAATCTATCGTTTCTTTGACCAAAGGTATGGAGAAAGATACCTTCGCTTTAATGAGTGATATTATTAAAGATGAGCTACCAGAAGTAAACTTTGGCGTAATGTCAGGGCCAAACCTTGCCATCGAAATCATGAAAAACATGCCGTCTGCTACGGTGATTGCCAGTGACTCTGAGCCACTACGCCATGCGGTACAAGCAGCGCTACACAGTGCGTTCTTTAGAGTGTTTGCCAGTGATGATGTTCGCGGTGTCGAGCTTGGTGGCGCGCTCAAAAACATTTATGCCATTGCAATGGGAATGGCGGCAGCTTATGAAGTCGGTGAAAACACCAAAGCCATGATACTGACCCGTGGCTTAGCAGAAATGAGCCGTTTTGGCGTGCATGCTGGTGCCAATCCGCTGACCTTTTTAGGTCTGTCTGGCGTCGGCGACTTATATGCTACTTGCAGCTCAGAGCTGAGTCGCAACTACCGTATTGGTAATATGCTCGGTCGCGGTATGACCATCGATGCGGCGGTCAAAAAACTGGGTCAAACCGCTGAAGGCGTCAATACCATTCAGCAGGTACATGAGAAAGCCACCAAAGAAGGCATTTATATGCCGATTACCCATGCCTTGCATGCAGTCATTTATGAAGATAAAGCGGCACTTGGCGTTGCTTTACACCTTATGGAAGCGGGCTTCCGTAGCGATGTTGAGTTTGTCATGGAGCATGACCATAGCAATGCCTCATTAACGGCACAAATGCAAACAGCAAGTAGCAATGCGAAAAATGCTAAAAATAAAAAAGCGGATGGCGATAATAAATAAAGTACTTAGCAAAACGTCGCTTCAGCATAGTTAAATAGCATTTATATCAAAAATAGTCAGGTAAAAGTAATAAACAAGGTGGTTAAGATTATGAAAATTATCTTAGTACGTCATGGTCAAGCAGAAGATGAAACGCGCCCAGACAGTGCGCGTCAGCTGACTGATTTTGGTCAGCAGCAAGCTGCGCAAACGGCAGAGTATATTACCACTCATTATCAACCTGACTGTTTTGTCGTGAGTCCTTATAAGAGAGCGCAGCAGACGCTAGCGGCATTACAGTTACGCGCCCCTAACGTGCCCTCACAAATACAAGAAAATATCACGCCGTCTGACGATGCCCGTCAGGCGCTGATAGATATTGGTAATATTGAAGCAGAGTGTCTGGTGGTCGTCTGTCATATGTCTATCGTTGCTCATATCGCTGGCCTGCTAACAGGTGATTACCCTGAGTCGTTCTCTTTAGCAGAAGCACGTGTGTTTGAGATGGATTTTGTGATGACAGGTATGGCAACCGAGATTGATCGCTTTGTTCCCCAACAACCTTATTAATATCAATAATATAGTCAGCTCCATATAAAGAAGACACAGTGAGACTGGAATGAATTTTTTGTAGCCTCTGTTGGCGTAGGCACAGCAAGCTAGAAAAATTTGTACCAGTTTCACCTTGTCAGATAACGTATCCATGTTATTTAGTATCGACTATACAAACGCTCGTAAAACCTTCTACATTTTTGCTAGACCGCAGCTTTAAATGGCAGCTTCAATAAGCAATGGCTTTAAACAACAGCTTTGATAATTAAGGACACATTTGGTGTTACATGTTTGGTTACGAGCGCAGCACAGTCCACTAGCGGTCTGGCATGAAGACATAAAGCAATGGCAATTGATTGACGGTTGGCAGCAGCTGCATGATATTTATGGTAGCTATAAAACCAATAGCCAAAAATCTGTTTGTCTGTATTTTCCATCAAGCCATGTCTTACAAGTGGATTCGGAGCTAAATACTGCTCAGCTCAAACAATTAGGTATGAGCGGTAAGCAGTATTTATTTGAAGAAACTTCTCTAACGCCGGTTGAGCAGTTAGCCATTCGGCAAATGACTGAAAATACAAGCCATCATCTCTATGCTTTGGCTCAAAGCGATATCGAATCATGGCAGCAAAGTGCCAAGCTCGCTGGCATGAACATTATAGCTTTACTGCCTGATTTTCTGTTGTTGCCAACGCCAGAAGAGGGCGCAGGACAGCAAATCATATTGTACCAAGACCAACAAACCATGCTGCTGCGCCAATCCTTACATCAAGGCATGGCAGTCAGTTACTTGCCTTTAATCTTTGAGCGTTTTCCGCATTTGAGCGAAGTGCTGCTATTGCCAGCCATCGATGACATCTTTGATGACTCTAGTAGTGTTTTTCATCAAGCTTCTAATAACGGTGTTGCTGAAAATCTTGCTGATGAGCCAGCGCTTGGTGATGGTATTGATATTGATTTAACAAAACCTGCACCCACAGCCAGCGCCTCTACTCAAACAGCGGCAATGATTGCCGAGCATCAATTACTATTAACCACGCTTCCCGTTACTCCTAAACCGCTTGAAAATCCTGAACGTCATGCGCTGAACTTTTTTATTAAATCAACCGATTCGCAATTATCACCGTATCTACGGGTGGCGATGATGGTCGCGCTAACGGCATTGGTATTGCAGATGGCGACCGATGGGGTGCAGTGGTATCAATATAAGGCGGCGACAGCGGCGACCAAAACCGAGATTGCGAGCCAGTATCAGTCTTGGTTTCCTAATGAGCCGCTTAGTACGCGCACAAAGCTACAAGTGCAATTGCAACCAAAACTGCGTAGTGACAGCCAAGCGCCTGATTCTCACATAGCGGTATTATCACGTATATCGCCGTTGATTAAACAGTCGTCATTACGCGCGCAGGCGTTAGTCATGCAGCCAACTGCGCTTAGCTTTACGCTGATTGCGCCCGACCGCGGCAGTCTTGATCAATTTACCAATACGCTTGTCGCCCAAGGCTTAAACGCCAAATTAGAACAAGTGAATGGTAATGAGCAAGGGCAGTTTAGTGGTCAAGTGACCGTTGATGTGGTAGCAAACAATAGCAGCGTCAGCAATAAAGGGTAACCATGAAAAGATTACAGCGCCTCGCCAAACGCAGCACTACTGCTACTAACCCTCGCCCTCGAAGTGGTGCTTTATCAGTGCGCATGAGTAGCTATCAAAGTATCTTAATGATACGTTGGCAGGCATTGTCTGCGCGCGACCAATTAGCTCTGCTGTTATTGTCAGCGTTTTTGCTGTTATTTGTCGGTGGCTATGGCGGCTATAGTGTTCATCAAGCTGCAAACGCTAGCAAAAGTGAGTATCAAGAGCAGGTCGCCGATTATTTTTGGTTACGTGCCCAAGCTGGTAACATTGACAGCAATGCGTTAAATGCGGCTAGTACTGCAGATGGCGTAGATGCCATGCCGCCGGCTAGCAGTATCAATGTGTTGTTAAATAATTCAGGGATTGCCGATGCGCAGGTCATTGCTGCTGGCGATGCGGTGCAATTAAGCTTTACGCATCCAAGCCAAGCGGTGGTGAGCGGTGCACTGGGTAAGCTTGAGCAGCAAGGTTGGCAATTTACCCAACTGTCGATGCAGCAAGATTTGGTCACTAAAGCGATTCAGGTACAGGCGACCGTAACTTCTTAAGAGGTATGCTTAACAACCTTTATGCCTAACAACTTTTACACCTAACAAGTTGATGTTTAAGCACCTTTATATTTTAAAATATGCTGCATTGAAACCTTGCTCAATTGCCACAATAATATAGCTATTAGCCACAGAAGATAACGAGTGACCGTATGATAAACAATCACAATAATACGATGAGTGATAATAAGCGCCGTTCTTTGATTACCTATAATCACATCACGTATTTGCTTTATGTGCTCAGCTATTTTACCGCCGGACTGCTGTGGATTGTGCCTATCTTTATGAATTATGCCAAACGCCGTGACGCTGATAATACTTGGCTTGCCACGCATTTTGATTGGCAGATTAAGACGTTTTGGTATAGCATCGTCTTTTTTGTCATTGGTGTGCTTATCATCACATTTGCCCTAGGTGGTTTTGGCGTAAGTATGTTTGCTGACAGTAATAATATTGCCATCGGCTCGGTATTATTGGCCAGTTTAGGCTTTATTATTATGGGCTTTACTTTTATTTGGCATCTATACCGTATTGTACGCGGTTGGATTGCGCTTACTGATGGACGCCCAGTTCCGTAAGCTAAAAGCATGCATATCAATAAGCAGTAATGCGTTGAATAAACAATAGACTTAAATAAAAAATGCTTTTTGATATCCACTCATTACTAGGTTAATTGAGTCCGTTTGCAATATCAACGATTGTTTATTCGCATGATTTAGCGCAATTTGTCCTATGAAACTTTGGTCTTATTTCAGTTAAGCTGATATAATCGCAGCGCTTGACCTCATTCGTTTTTCTTATTTATCATTTCTTTTCAAGCAGGGTCTGTCATTACTATGTCTTACGCCTTACTTCGCCCTTTTTTGTTTAATATGGACCCCGAGCACGCGCATGAGATGACCTTATCTTTATTAGATAAAGCTCATAAAGCGCGTGTATTGGGCTTAGTATATGGTCAGTCAATGCAGCCAACCGACTGTATGGGTTTGCAGTTTGCCAATCCCGTTGGGCTTGCTGCCGGATTGGACAAAAACGGCGACTATATCGATGCGCTGGCAGAGTTGGGTTTTGGTTTTATCGAAGTGGGTACTGTCACGCCAAAGCCGCAAGTCGGCAATGACAAACCAAGACTATTTAGAATCAAGCAAGCCGATGCCATCATTAATCGTATGGGTTTTAATAATCAAGGCGTTGATTACCTGATTGAAAACGTCAAACGTTGCAAATACAAAGGCAATATCGGTATTAATATCGGTAAAAATGCGGCGACTCCTGTTGAAAATGCGGCTGATGATTATGTCTATTGCTTAGAGCGTGTCTATCCGCATGCTTCTTATATTACCGTGAATATCTCCTCGCCGAATACCAAAAATTTGCGCGACCTACAAAGCGGTGAAGCACTAACCCAATTATTAGACACTATTAAAAACCGCCACAATCAGCTGGCAACCGAATATGGCTTTTATGTGCCTTTGGTGTTAAAGGTCGCTCCTGATTTAGAGCCGTTACAAGTCGATTATATCTCCCAGCAGCTGTTGGATTTTGAGATTGATGGTTTGATTGCTACCAATACCACTTTAAGTCGCGTAGGCGTCGAAGATTTGCCCGATGGTGACCAAGCTGGTGGCTTATCCGGTCGTCCGGTCAGCCACATTAGTACGCAGATTTTACAACAATTCTCCGATCAGCTGGATGGTAAGGTAGCGTTGATTGGCGTTGGCGGTATCGATAGCGGTGCTAAAGCCGTCAAAAAAATCGAGGCAGGTGCAGATATGGTACAGCTTTATTCAGGGCTTATTTATAAAGGGCCTGGGCTGGTACAGTCTTGCATTCAATCCATCGGTGGCTATTACGATGCCATGGAAGGTTAATCCTTTTAAAGATTGTTAAAACTGCAAGCTTTTCACCTTCACTGAAATACCCGATATAAGATGCAAATGAGGCGATAAACATGAGTGGTTTAGACATTGTGATTGCTGTGGTTGTTCTGATTGGCTTATGGCGTGGTTTTCAGGTAGGTCTGATTAAGACAGCTGTCGGTTTGGTCGGTTGGTTTATTGCACTTATTGCTGCCACTCGATTGGCGGGTTCCGTTGCGCCGCAATTATCAGGTATGGTAGAAAATCCTGTTTTGCAAATGGCGATGGCTTTTTTAGTGATTGTGATTGCCATCTTAGCCATCATGCACCTAGTTGCATTCGTATTCTCCGGAGTACTCAAAACCTTACGTCTTGGCGTCCTTGATAAAGTGGCGGGCGGGGTACTTGGGGCGGCAAAAAACGTCCTTATGGTCTTAGTGGTTCTTAGCGTCAGCGCGCCATTATTGGTGCAAATGCCGCAATGGGAAACCTCGGTGCTCGCGCCTGAATTACTGCCTTATGCCCCCATGGGTAAAGAGCTGGTCTCAGATATGTTTGGCTTGGCGTGGGATCAGGTCAATCAGTCCTAATCATCAGTCATCAGTGCTCATAAAAAGCTATTCAATCAGCTTTAATATTCGTAAAATACACCTCTATCAATCATCAGCAACTTGTCTTATGGATAATAGGCCTTATTGATTATCTATAAGATTTTTAGTCAGAAAAATCGTCAGCTTGGCGGTAAATGGCAGGCAATGTGTTCCATAACTTTGTCAGCAGTTATGCCGTTATTGTGTTATCAATGTGTGGTACAAAATAGGATACAACTATGTGTGGAGTCGTTGGGGTCGCAGCTCATGAGCCAGTCAATCAAATTCTTTATGATGCCTTAACCATGTTGCAGCATCGTGGGCAAGATGCGGCAGGTATTGTGACTTTACAGGACGGGCGTCTTTATTTACGTAAAGAAAATGGCATGGTACGTGACGTGTTTATGAATCGTCATATGCTAAAGCTGGTGGGTAAGTTTGGTATCGGTCACGTCCGTTATCCGACCGCTGGCACCTCAAGTAGTGCCGAAGCACAGCCTTTTTATGTCAACTCGCCTTATGGTATTACCCTTGCGCACAATGGTAACTTGACCAATGCTGAAAGTCTGGCTAAGTCTCTATATCAAGAAGATCGCCGCCATTTAAATACCGATTCAGATTCTGAAGTGTTGCTAAATGTCCTTGCGCATGAGATGCAAAATTTGGATAAAACCAATCCGACGCCTGCTGATATCTTTGAAGCAGTCACCGCGGTTTATGGACGTATTGAAGGCGCTTATGGCGTGGTTGCCCTGATTACTGGTCATGGTTTGCTAGCATTCCGTGATCCAAACGGTATCCGCCCACTGATTTACGGTAAGCGTATGGCAGCCAATGGCGGCACAGAATATATGGTCGCCTCAGAGTCAGTAGCGTTGACGGGTTCAGGCTTTAGCATTGTTCGTGATGTTAAGCCTGGCGAAGCTATCTTTATCGATTTAGATCATCAAATACATACTTATCAGTGTGTTGAGCAAAAAGAATACACGCCTTGTATCTTTGAATATGTGTATTTTGCCCGTCCAGATTCTATTATGGACAATATCTCTGTTTATAAATCACGCCTACGTATGGGTGAAAAACTGGCTGATAAAATCCTTGCTGAATGGGGCGAAGATCATGATATCGACGTGGTCATTCCTATTCCTGACACCTCGCGTACCTCAGCGATGGAGCTGGCGCTAAAGATGAATGTGAAGTACCGTGAAGGGTTTATGAAAAACCGCTATATCGGTCGCACCTTTATCATGCCAGGTCAGCAGCAACGTAAAAAATCAGTGCGTCAAAAGCTAAGTGCGGTACCGCTTGAGTTTAAAGGTAAAAACGTCCTTTTGGTTGATGATTCAATCGTACGCGGTACGACTTGTCATGAAATTATTCAAATGGCACGTGATGCCGGTGCCCGTAAAGTATTCTTTGCCAGTGCTGCGCCGCCGGTTAAATATCCAAACGTCTATGGTATCGATATGCCAGTGCGTAGCGAGCTGATCGCCTCAGGTCATAGCGTTGAAGAAGTACGCGAGATTATCGGTGCTGACCGCTTGATTTTCCAAGATTTGGACGATTTGATTGAAGCGGTTAAAGATACTAAGCATAGCAAGGTCGAAGGCTTTGATTGTGCGGTGTTCAACGGTTGCTACATTACCGGACAAATTAACGAAGCCTATCTTGAGCATCTACAAGAGCAGCGCAATGACACGGCCAAGACTGGTAAAAAGGGTGTACAAATCGTTGCTGATACCCCAGTCGATATGATGGGCGTAGAAGAGCTGTAAGAGACTAAATATCTTAAAATAAAGTAATGGCAAAATAGAAAGGCTGCAATCATTGAGATTGCAGCCTTTTTTATGGGCAAAAATAAATGTAGTCAGTGTGAAATAAAATTGATGAATTAACAGCCACATGCGACTGGTATAAATTTTCCTCGCTTGCTGTTATCACAGAGGCTACGAAAAATTCATCCCAGTCGCGCTGTATCTTTTTTAAAGTCAATCTACTATATACAATAAACCTTTAATCAGCCTAAAAAATGCGTAAATAGCCATAAAAAGCCATTAATTGCAGCGATACCGACGATCATACTGACCAGTAACTGACGGCTAAGATGATAAACGACTAATACTGATAATAACGCGCCTATTTGTGCCATTAATAAATGTACTTCTGCGCTATTTAAACTCGCATTGCCTGACAAACCTTGATAAGAAAGACTGGTTAAGATTAGCAATACCATCACAGACAGCGGCAAGCTTTCATTTAAGCGATGTAGCCACGGTGTATCCAGTAGCTTTTTGGGTATTAAGGCGGGCAGGGCGCGAGTAATAAACGTCACTGCGGCCATCGCGAACGTTGCAAAAATCAGGTAACTACTGCTCATTGCTGCCTCCTTGCACACTGCGCTGCACCCAAACTCCACGGGCTAAAATCATCAGCATACAAATTGTAATCGCTACCAATAATAGCCAGTTGCTAGTAAAGAACGAGGCAATCACTAAGGCAATGACGGCAATACCAATGGGGAAATAGCGTTTGATACTTTGGAATTGCTCATAAGCTAAAATCGCAAACAGACAGACCAAGGCAAAATCCAAATGCGGTATTAAATCGCTTAGGGCGCTGCCAATCATCACGCCAATTGCACCAGCTAATACCCACCAGCTTTGATTAAACAGACTAATAGGCAGTATCAATGATTGTCGCGACTCATTTGGCAAACTGGTCATCACTGAAAACGTTTCGTCCGTTAAGGCGAATAAACAATAAGTTTTGGCTATTTTGTTTTTTGGTAGATACTGTAATAACGGCATACCATAAAAGACATGACGCAAGTTAATAGCAGCAATGTTGGTTGCGATATTGCCAATCGGTAATCCAGCACTCAGCATCGGTAGACAAGCATATTGCGCCGCGCCTGCATATAAGACCACACTTAGCATGATAGTAGCCCACACTGGCACACCAGCCACTTGTGCGAGCACGCCAAAGGCAATCCCTGCTGGCAGATAACCCATGGCGACTGGCAAGCTTTTTTTAAAGCCTTCCGCCCAATCGTAGTGGTAGGCTTGATTTTGATTTATCTCATTTGATTGAGTATTCACGTGACATCCTAATTTTTTCTTACTTTAATTTGTCGTTTATGGTCTTTTTTCTTGTTTTTTAAATTCATCATACAAGCATCGTTTTAGCTAAATGCTCTTAATGATTAGGCTTCAGGCTGCAATTTTTCATAACTGCCTGTCTGATGGGCACGATATAAAAACCCACCGAGGATAATCAATCTTAATAATAATAAGCACCAAACGCTCAGCCAGATGCCGGTCATATCCCATTGTTGGTACAGTAGCCAACTTAAGGGGAAAAAGATAACCGCCAATATAAGCGCGGCATTACGAATGACACTACCTGCCGTTAAACCAAAAAATATCCCATCTAACCAATAAGCGCCAACACCCACAAGCGGCAGTAGCACGGCATAAAGGTGATAGTCATAAGCAAGCGCAAAGACCGGCTCGATATTGGTCATCAATTCTAAATAAGTCGGCATGGCAAACCACCATATCGCACTTAGCATAATGGCAAGCCCGTAGCTAACCACGCCTGTGCGCTTTACGATAATACGAAACCGTGGCCAGTCGCGTCGTCCCGCAGCTTGCCCGCTTAAGGTTTCTGCAGAGACTGCCACGCCATCAAGGGCAAAGGCTGAGATACTCAATACCTGCAATAAGATGGCGTTGGCGGCCAGTATGACATCGCCGCTTTGGGCAGATAGACGGGTAATCCAAGCAAAGCTTACCGTTAAAATTAACGTACGGATAAAAATGTCTTTATTTAAAGAAAATAGCCTAAGCATTTTATCTTTGGTAAAGTGTTCTTTATTGGCGGTCAATAACGCTCGCCAAGAGATTTGTAGATGTCGACGGCTGAGCCATAATGCCAAAACTACGCCAAGCCAAAAGGCAATTGTCGTACCTAACGCCACCCCAACCAAGCCCATTTGCATCACATAAACAAAAAACAAGGTCAGTATGATATTAAGGATAGCGATAAATCCTTGTTGATAAAGCATGTAGCGGGTCTTACCTTGACCAGCAAACCAGCCTATAAACGCAAAGTTCATCAGCTCAGCGATAACACCCCAAAAACGTACATCTAAATAAGTCTTTGCCGCGCTGCCACTATCAGGATTGGCGGAGAGCGCTTGCAAGCCAAAATCAATTAACCAAGGTTTTGCGATAAGTAAAACCGCGCCAATCATAAAGGCCAATAATAAAGCCCGTTGCAAAATCGACAACAGCGGTGATGGCGTTCGGTTAGACGCGTTTAATGGCGCATTGTTATTGTTAAGGGCATCTTTATTAGCCAGTTGCCCCAATGCTTGTGCCGACAGTCCAGATGACGCATATTGCAAAAAGTTAAAGCTGACCAGTATTAAAGAGAGCAGCTGTATGGCTAAGCCCATACCAGCAAGCTTAGCGGTGTCATTCATATTACCGACAATCGCTGTATCAATGACGCTTTGTAGCGGCATCGCAAGGTTGGCCAATAATACTGGCAAGGCGATGGCGATAATGCGCGCATAGCGAGTATCGATAGGCGGCATAGTACATGGCGGTAAGGTAGATGACATAGCTTAGTCGCTTATATAACGAGGCAGAGAAGTTTAGTAATCACTTTTTACATAACTTTAAAATATAAATAATATAAAGACAAAAGCACCTAGAGTTTAGGTGCTTTTGTCAGGATAACGCTTATCAGCTTAATAACTTAGCAGCTTAATAATTAAAAGGTCTAATTATTGCCTTTGAGGTAAGCATTAATCTTGCTCATACATTTTTGGATCATTAAAGGTTACGATTTCTTCTTCAAACTCAGGTTTTACTTTAACGATAAAGTCATCACGTGATAAACCCATTCTTAAAGGAATAGAGCTTGCAATATAAGTAGATGAATACGTTCCTGCCAGTAAACCGATAAATAGGGCGACTGAGAACCAGTATAAACCCTCTCCGCCTAAGAATAGCATTGCAAGGACTACTAACAGAACCGTTGAAATGGTCATAATGGTACGGCGTAGGGTCTCTGTCAGTGACAAATCAACCGTTTGACGCGGCGTGATACCACGGACACGGCGGAAGTTCTCACGGATACGGTCATAGACGACGATGGTATCGTTTATTGAATAACCAATCAAGGCTAAAATAGCAGCTAGGACGGTTAAATCAAACGGAAAACCAAATAATGCAAAAATCCCGATGGTCACGATAGCATCGTGGAATAGCGACAGTACCGCACCAAGCGCCAGCTTAAACTGGAAACGTAAGGCAACATAGCCCAGCATACAGGCCAGTGCCAACACCAATGACATGACTGAGCTTAGATAGATGTCGTTACCTACTTGGCTACCGATAATATTAACATTACTGATTTCAACATTATTATTAGGCAGTGCCAACGCTTTACTCAGACTGGCATTAAGTCCGTCGACGTTGTCAGACTGTGGTGGTAGACGTACTAAAAGCTCTTGACGCGTCCCTAAATACTGCACGACGGCATCATCAAAACCATTGTCAGCCAAGGCTTTAACCACTTCGACTTGTTCAGCAGGTTGCTCATAACGTACATCTGCTGAAACCCCGCCGGTGAAATCAAGACCTAGATTTAGACCATTGACGGCAATGGCGATAATACTACCAATCACCATCAGCAGCGATAGAAGTGCCATCGGCTTTTCTAACTTCATAAATGGGATGATACGTTGATCGCCAATGGCTTTGATGCCACCTTCAGCTTCTGCTGCTGCATTATCTTCAGCATCACCTATGTCTAAATTATTTAGATTAGGATCCATTGCTTGCGTGGCCAATGCATGGCTGTCTTGACTCGCATCTTTACCGGCGCGACGGGTTTTATTTTTACTCAAGCTCGTCTTAGAAGTCTTATTGCTTTGGGTATTACTGCCTTTACCATCACGGCGCGGTTTCTTACGGCGGCGCGTACTAGCTTCGCTATTTGAGCCATTCGGTTCGGGGTTGTTCTGTTGTTCTAAAGGGTTGTTATTATCGATGGCCATAGTTTTCTCCTAACCGATGCTCAGACGTTTGATAGATTTACGCTTACCGTAAGCAAGTTGTACCAGCGCACGGGTTACCAAAATCGCGGTAAATAGTGAGCTGACAATACCAATCGCGAGGGTAACCGCAAAGCCTTTAATCGGACCCGTACCAATCGCAAATAAGATAAACGCGACCAATAACGTGGTGATGTTGGCATCGAAAATACTACTAAAGGCACGATCAAAACCTGCCACGATAGCGGATTTTGGTCTGACCCCGTTTGCCAGCTCTTCACGTATACGCTCAAAAATCAGCACGTTGGCATCGACCGCCATACCGATGGTTAAGACGATACCAGCAATACCGGGTAGGGTCAGTGATGAGCCTAAAATTGACATAATGGCAATAATGATAATGACGTTAATCGCTAGGGCAATATTAGCAATCACCCCAAATAAGCGATAGAAAATAATCATAAAGGCGAAGACCAGTAGATAACCCACTTGGGTAGAGAATAGGCCTTTATCGATATTTTCTTGGCCTAATGATGGACCAATGGTACGTTCTTCAACGAAATACATCGGGGCTGCCAATGCACCTGAACGTAACAATAGCGCAAGCTCTGCGGCTTCAGCACTGCTATCAAGCCCAGTAATACGGAAAGACGAACCCAGTACCGCTTGGATATTGGCGCGGTTAATAACTTTAGTCTCAGCATATGGCGTGCGTACTTCGACGGTCTCACCAGTTGCTGGATTTTCTTCATAAGTAATGCGTTGTTTATTTTCAATAAACAGCACCGCCATTTGTTTGCCGACAGCCGTACGCGTGGCGTTTTGCATCAGCTTACCACCAGCACTATCTAGGGTAATGCTTACTTCAGGTGAGCCGCTTTCATCAATACCTGTCTGCGCGTTTGTAACCTTGTCACCGGTGACAATCGCTTGACGCTCTAGCAATACTGGTGGACCATCAAGCGTTTCAAATGGAAATGCTTCGGTACCAGCAGGCGGAATACCACCCATATAATTTTCAGCGCCTTCAGCGACCATACGGAACTCAAGGTTTGCCGTACGACCAAGGACACGTTTTGCTTCTGCAGTATCTTGTACACCCGGTAGCTCAACCACGATACGGCTAGCGCCTTGTGATTGTACCAAGGCCTCAGTAACACCAAGCTCAGCAATACGATTGCGTAGAGTAGTCAAGTTTTGGTTGACCGCGTAGCTGTTGATTTCGTCTAAGGTTGCATCGTTATAAGCTAAAATCAGGGCAGGGCCTTGCTCATCAATAGAAGACTGTAAGGAGAATGTGTTACCCATAGAGCCTTGCAGGATGTTTTGCGCACGGTTACGGGTATCAGTATCAGAAAAATGCAGCACCACGCCACGCTTTTCTGTTTTGATGCCTTTAACTGCAATACGTTCAGCACGTAGGTCACGGCGCATATCACGACTGGCGCTGGTCAAGCGTTGTTCGAGCGCCTTGTCCATATCCACTTCTAGCACGAAACGCACACCACCGCGCAAATCAAGCCCGAGTTTCATGGGTCTTGCACCGATATCACGTAGCCAATCAGGAGTAGTCTGTGCCAAGTTCAGCGCGACCACATAGTCCTCGCCTAGATTTTGACGCAGCACTTCCTGAGCTTTTAGCTGATCGACGGGGTTGTCGAGACGCACCAGCGCACTATTGCCTTCAAAGGTACCATCATGATTGTTCAATCCTGCTTCTTCGAGCAAGCTTTGAGACTGAGTCAAGATACCTTCAGACAGCTGCGTACCTGCTGCTGCACTGGTAATCTGTACGGCAGGTTCATCAGGATAGAGGTTAGGAGCCGCATATAGACCGGCAATGATGAGCACGACGGTGATGAGTAAGTATTTCCAAGCGGGATATTGCATAATCACTTCTTTAAGTTGATAAACTACTGGCGACGCAGGCCACAAGTTAGCAGATGGGAAGTTAGCGATAACAAGGGTGACTGACTAAAGGGAGAGCTACTATATTGTTTTAGTAGTCGTACTGAATCATGCACCACTGTGATCATCCGCGATGATAGTAAAGCAAAAAACGGTAAAGCGTAAAGCAGTAAAGCGAAAAATGACCGTAAATAATGTACGGTCATTTTAAAGTCATTACAACTATTAATTGATAATAGCCATCAATTAGTCACAACCAATGTTTAACAATCATCAAATACATCGATAATGCTTAAACGCTTTCGATAGTACCAGCGGGCAATACTGAAATAACAGAAGCACGTTGTACTTTAACGTCAGTGTTGTTGTTTAAGCTCACAACCGCATAATCGCCTTCTAGTGCTTTGATACGACCCATAAGGCCGCCAGCAAAGATGATTTCGCTACCAACAGTCAATGAATTGACCATAGCGCGGTGCTCTTTGGTGCGTTTTGACTGTGGACGAATCACCAAAAAGTAAAAAATGGCAAAAAACGCCACTGGCAACAAGATTTGACCAAATAGTGACGCAGCTCCGGCAGTTTCTGGCGCAGCATGGGCAGCTTGAATAAAAAAGCTCATAATTTCTCTCAGTAAGTCATAGATAACAATAAATTTACAGGCATAGTAACAAAAAATCCCAGACTTGGTAACTGTTAATCATAGGCTAGGCGTGTTTTTGTTACCCATTTAACATACTAACCGCCAATATTTAGCCTAACAATCGTTTTGCTATTCTAAATGATAGAATGATTAGAGTTAAAGTGTAGAGTGCTCTGATGCTCAGCAAGCAGTAAAAGCCGACTATTAAGTAGATATATCAATTGGCATAGCGTCACAATAGTCAAAAAATAGATTTGTTAAATACATCATGTCTTTGATATAAATAGTAATTTTCTATGATATACCATTATTGCTGCTATGATTAAACGAGGGTTTATATCGCTATAAATGGGGGTATAATAGGCTGTCTTGAGCATGATTTTGGTCGTTAAATAGATAAAAATTAGACGCTATCGGCTATTATTTTCTATCTGCTGCCGTCAGCTCATGATATATTGTGACTTCCTTTTACTTCTTTGTTTAGGTTACCTAACTTGTTCACCTCTTTTATATCTGTACCTCGTTTATACCGTCCGCGCGCCTGTCGTAAAGACGCATCCGCTGAACCTCCCCCGACGATGGGTGGCTATACTCGCTTTAGTAAAACTTACTTCGGTATGATGCGCCTTAATATGTGGCGTTTTGTTATAAAACGGCTTGCTACGTTATCTGCATTGATAACGCTATTCCTCACTCTATTACTGCCGCAATCGGTGCTGGCTGCTGATGCCTTAGCAGACCCAAGCCCGACCAGCGTTCTACTGCTTATCTTATTTGTGGTAGTAGCGATTGGTATCTCATTTATTTGTTCGTTGGCAGAGTCAGCATTACTTAGTATGACGCCGTCATATATCGCCGATGTTCAAGAGACTAACCCCAAAAAAGCCAACATGCTAAGACGCTTAAAGATTGATAATATCGATCAGTCATTAGCGGCTATCTTAACCTTAAACACGGTTGCACATACCTTAGGCTCTATTGGCGCTGGTGCACAGGCGACGATTGTTTTTGGTAGCGCTTGGTTTGGACTGTTTTCTGCCATTATGACCTTAGCAATTTTATTTTTATCTGAGATTATTCCAAAAACGTTGGGCACGGTCTATTGGCGTCAATTAAGTGGCATGGTGGCTTATTTCGTACGCGGTATTATTTTGCTGCTATACCCATTAATCTGGATATCAGAAAAACTGACCAAATTATTGGTACGAGGCAAAGAACCGGTAACCTTTAGTCGCCGAGAGTTTGCGGCGCTCGCCAGTATCGGCGAAGAGTCAGGACAAATCGACCCATTAGAGTCACGTATCATTCGTAACTTATTGGCATTTGGTGCTATTAAAGTTGAAGATATTATGACCCCGCGTTCGGTGATGCTAGCGTTTGAAGAAAATAAAACCGTTGCTGAATTATTGGTTGACCGTCCAAAACTCACTTTTTCGCGCCTGCCGATTTATGATGGTGATTTAGACAATATCACCGGTTTTGTCTTAAAAACCGACATGTTATTGGCCAAGGTTAATCATGCGGTACATAAACCCTTGACGCAGTTCAAACGTGATATTACCTTTGTATTTTCAAAGATGAAATTGTTTGATTTGTTAGAGCTGATGCTAAAAAACCGTATTCATATCGCCATTACCGTTGGTGAATATGGCGAGGTCAAAGGCTTAGTGACATTAGAAGATGTGTTTGAGACCTTGTTGGGTCTTGAGATTGTCGATGAAATAGACCGCGTCGAAGACATGCAAGCGTTAGCTCGGCAGATGATGGACAGACGTGTTGAGCGCTTGGGTATGAAGCTGAGTGATGATGAGCAGTATGAAGACATCCATACCGAGAATAAGCATTAGAACCATAGCTATTAGAAACACAACTATTAGAAACACAACTATTAGAAACACAACTATTAGAAACACAACTATTAGAAATGTAGCTATTAAAAACAGATATTAAAAATGCGTTCGATAAGGCTGCCTAAGTTATGAATATTTAGGCAGTTCTTATCAATATTGATGTATTTGAGCAATGTATTTGATATTGCATGATATCTAGTAATGCTACTTAGTCATAGCATTTAAGCTAAGCGGTCATTTTTTACTCTAGGCTGTCAACTTTGATGATATTCGCAATAATTACACAGGGTGTCACATGGCTGTGAGAATTTAGTGATAGGCTGAAATTATCATAACAGAAGGCTGCTAAAAGTCTTAGATTAAGCCAGATGTAAAATACTTAACTGATAAAAGCACGACTTGTTTCAATTTATATGATAACTGTTTATTTACGAGAGCAGCACTTTATAATTAAATGATACATCACCGTTAAGCGTCATTGTATGATGGCATGATAAAAATCACACCTGACCATGACGATAGACGACAATAGTATCACTAAGGAATATCATGAAAAGATTATGGGGAAAAGGGCTGTTGGCTCTATTGATGAAAAGCGCTAGCGTGACTGCGATAGTGGCGGCTGCCAGCACCATGACTATCAGCGCGCAAGCGGCAACCATGACCGAAGCTTTGGTACAAAACTATGCGACGGCTATGAAGTCGGCAGCCAATAGCCAAAGTCTTAATCAGGTCGCGCGCCTCGTATCTGACGATGCGCTGATTTCTATGTCAAGAAAAGGCAAGTCTACCAGTCTCGACAAAGATGCTTATCTAAAATTACTGCAAAACAGTTGGAGTAATACCTCAAATTATCGCTACGATATCAATGTGGATAATATTGTCATTACCGGTGAGCAAGCAAAAGCCAATGTCACTACCAATGAAAGCTGGGTAAAAGATGGGCAAAAGGTCTCATTTGTCACGACATCGAGAGTAACGCTTACTTTATCGACTGGTAATGCGGTGCTTTTACGCGCTGTGTCACAAGTGGCGATTAATTAATCATTACTACTATATTAGTAAGTAATGTCAATTAGTCATCAATGAGCCATCGCTAGCAGAGTTAGTTAATAAATCGTATAAATAATGTCGCTATTCAGCCATTGAAAGATAGAGTGGATTAAATTCTACTCATTATCTTTCATAATAGGCTGGTCTTTGTTTGATATTGCGTACTATACTGTCGATTAACTTTATTTTATCACTTATTGTTGTTAGGAAACTTCCACTATCATGTCTACTGTGTCATCAAAATCTCGCTCATTTATCGCTTTACCACTGACGCTTGCGGTGTCGACTTTGCTTATCAGCGCTTGTAGTAATACGTCGGCGGTGAAAAAGACGGGTGCGACCGGCAGCTCAGCTGTGGTTACTAAGCGTCCTGTCGCTCAAGTTACTAAGCCAAGTACGGGCGCTGATTATTCAACGGCGTTCTTGGATGCTGAAAGCTTAGATGAGTTGGCTGATTTATTAGAAGCCACCGACATGACTATGGTTGAAGGCAATAAACTTGCGATTCAACAATATGGTGATTTATGGAATCGCTTGCGGGCAGGCTACCGTATGAATGGCGGACAGCCTGTTTATAATCAGCGTATTGAAGCGCAAAAAGGTTGGTTTACCAGTCGTCAAGACTATCTCAACCGTTTGACCGCGCGTGCCAGTCGCTATCTTTACCATACGGTTCGAGAAGCCGAGCGTCGTAATATTCCAACCGAACTTGCATTATTGCCTGTGATTGAGAGCTCCTACGATCCAAGTGGTACCAGTAGTGCGGCGGCAGCAGGTTTATGGCAGTTTATCCCGAGTACAGGGCGTATCTATGGTCTAAATCAAAGTAGCACTTATGATGGTCGCCGTGATGTGATTGAATCAACACGTGCCGCTTATGACTTTTTGACCGCACTGCATAACCAGTTCGGTAGTTGGGAGCTGGCACTAGCCGCTTATAACGCCGGTCCTGGTCGTGTGCAAAAAGCTATCGATGCCAATGCTGCTCGTGGCTTGCCGACCGATTACTGGTCACTAAGACTGCCAACAGAGACCATGAACTATGTACCGCGCTTTTTAGCGGTTGCTGAAATCGTCGCCAAGCCTGAGCAATATGGTGTTTATCTGCCTGCTATTGCTAACCGTCAGCATTTCCGTAGCGTACCAGTAAATTATGGCGTCAGCTTAGCCGAAGTCGCACAGGTGACCGGTGTCAGTTATGACGAACTAGAAAGACTGAATACCGCGCTGACTTCAGCTCGTATCGATTCATCAGGTCCACAGCGCATCATTATTCCTAATGATGTCAGCTTGACGACAGATGCGAAGCTGAGCGCCTTGAGAGGGAATGGCAGTAGTAATGTGATTGCTTCTAGTAACACCAGCAGCAGTAGCACGCCAAGCTATTCAGGCTCTACTTCTACTACGCCGAGCTATAACAATAAGCCTTATACTAGCGGTGGATCATTACCTTCTACCGGTAGCGCCCTTGCTGATTACGCGGCGAGCGCCAGTGTACCGCAGCAAACCACCAGCTATATTCCGCCGACGGTTTCACCGACGAGCAGCTCTGTTTATAGCAGCAATACCTCATTCCGTACTGAGCCACCGCTGACTTCTGCAGAAACCAAAAAGATTAACGCTGAGCTAAAAAGCAGTAATAGCTTACCGACCACATCGGCACAAATCACGCAAAACAATACTATCATTCAAGAGCCACCACTAAGCAAAGAAGAGCGCGATTTCATTGCCAGTCAGATTCGCATCAGTACGCCTGAAACCAAAGTCATTAATGCCGATGGTAATATCAATTTATCAGCCGTACAAACGCAGCAGTCAGTGTTAGAGGCCAGTGGTCAAGAAAAGAAATTAAGTTTCCCAAAAACCTCGGTTAGTAAGCCAAAACCACAAGGCACGCGTAGCACTTATACGGTAAAACGTGGCGATACCTTGGCAAATATCGCCAGTCGTGCGGGCGTCAGCTGGCGTGATATCGCTGAATGGAACCAGATAGATGCCAGCGCCAATCTGCTAGCCGGCAGCACGTTGTATTTATATAACGCCAAATCTATCGAGCCATTGAGCAATGCCAGTACTACAGCGGCAAGCCAGCCTGAAAGCTATGTGGTACAAGGTGGTGATACGCTTATCGGTACGGCCAATCGCTTTGGTTTATCGGTGACTCAGCTGGCTACTTATAATAATTTGAGCAGTAGAGCGGACTTGCTACGCGGTCAAAAACTATGGCTGGTTCCTGGTAAAGTGACCGCGCCTGCAACCACGCCTGCTGCACCATCGACCAAACCTAGTAAGTCGAGCACGGCAACCAAGAATTATAAAGTCAAACCCGGTGATGGTCTGATTGCTTTATCACGCCAGTTTAATGTACCGACTACCACCTTGGCGACGTTAAATAATATGGGCACGACCGATTCACTATACGTTGGTCAAACCTTAAAAGTACCAGCCAATGTAGACTTTACGCCTGCGGCTGCTACGTCTAACAATACGTCGAATAGCACAAGCAGCAATGCTACTGCTAGCACGTCAAGCTCAGTGGCAACGACCAACTATAAAGTCAAATCAGGTGATACTTTAATTGGTATTGCAAATAGCGTTGGCATTAGTCCTGAAGAATTGGCAGCCGTGAATAGCAACTTTGATGCTAAAGCTCGCTTGCAACGTGGTCAAACGATCAAAGTACCGGTCTCTAAAGATTTGGTAGATCGTCAGCTCAATGACAAAGCAGTCAGTTATAAAGTCAAATCGGGCGATACCTTGACGGGCGTTGCGCAGCGTTACAATATCGGTTTGGGTGATTTGGCAGCCGCCAATAATTTGAAAACCAATTCTAATCTAATTCTTGGTCGTACGATTACCATTCCTGCCAATGGCACAGTAAGCGCTCCTAGTACAGCTAACAGTAATACTAGTAGCACCAGTAACAAGAGCACCAGCAGCGCCAGTGCAGAAACCGCAAGCAGTAGCGGCAAAAAACTTGGTAATACTGAGAGCTACAAAGTTAAATCGGGCGATGGTCTTATTGCCTTAGCGCGTCAGTTTGGTATCTCAGTAGAAGACCTAGCGGCGACAAACGATTTGGCGACCAATGCTCAGTTACAACGTGGTCAAACGATCAAAGTACCAAAAGCGACAGTAAGCTATACCGTTGGCTCAGGCGATAGCTTGATTGGATTGGCACGTAAATATGGCGTCTCAACCAAAGAGCTTGCGGATATGAATAATATCGCTGTAGATACCATGCTACAACGCGGTCAACGTTTAACCGTACCGAATCGCTAATCTAGAATGTAGCCGCATTTAATAGATTTTAAGCATTAAAAAAAGCTGCTCTTTTATAAGAGCAGCTTTTTTATTGACAAAGTTTTTTATTAACAAGGTTTTATACGTATTGTATTTAGCAGCTTTTACTCGCAGTCTTTTCAAAAGAAAAGTTATTAAACCGTTTGAGTTTTAATGGTCTCAAGATAACTTCTAATATTACTCACATAATGCATCGCTTGACCATAACGGCTATTTGAGGCTCTGTTCTCAGATAAGTAGGCATATATATTTGCCCAGCTTTTATCATCGATTCCTTGCGCCCTTAATTTACGCTGGATACTTTTTACCGCATTAGGACCCATGTTGTAACCTGCTAGGGCAAACCAGATGCGGTCGGTCTTTGGTACATCGGCGAAGTCCTCTTTGACTTGTTCCAAATAACGCGCGCCGCCACCGATACTTTGATAAGGGTCAACGCGGTCAGAGACGCCCATCGCTTTGGCCGTATTATTGGTCAGCATCATAATACCGCGTACGCCTGTTGGAGACACGGCATTGGCATTTAGATGCGACTCTTGATAACCCATGGCGACGAGCAGCTCCCAATCATGGTTGTAATTGCGCGCTTGCTCTTGAAACGAAGACTGATAGTCGGGCAGTTTCTCGGTCAAGGTTTTCTTAAAATGGTCTTGGCTATAAGCGTCTTTTAATAAGTTTTGATTATAAAACGCGGCCAGTTTCTGAGTATGCTCAAGCTTCATGCTATCACATAAGAAGTAACTGGCTTTTTGTGATAACGGGTCATTGGCTGAATTAAACGTCCAGCTGACTTTAGGATGTAGACCATTTTTGGTCAAGCTGGCGTCATAGCCGCAGCTGACATTGACTGAAGATAAGCTTAATTGGCTTTTTAGTTGGGTGCTGGCAGTGGTCAATGCCATATCGGCATCGCCTGATTTTAACGCTCTTAATGCCGCTTCTTCACTGGCATAAGCTTTTAAATCGATTTTTACCCCAAGCTCGTCAGCATAACTACGCACTAAGTCGTAGCCGAAACCGTGCTGGAAGCCATCAGTCGCAAAGTAGGTGCTATCACCTGGCACGGCAGCAATGGTCAGAGTGTTCTCCAGCATGACATGGTCATAAGCTGGTATGGGTGCCCCCATCGTCATCAGACTCTCAGCAGGTAGAGAGAGCATGGCGATGCTAGATACTTGTGCCAACTTCTTAGTTTTAGAGAAATTAGTTTTGGCAAAACGAGCTACTTTAATAGGTGCAACGACTGGAACGATGTTACTTTTGGTGTGCAGTAGGCGCTTAGATGGACGCAGTAAGTATGAGATACGGCGTTTGGCCCCTTGCGCAGATACTTTCACACGATAAGTAATACGCTGCATGGATGTCTCCTAGTTTTAGCCATCCTACATACCATAAAAACGCCTCGTCAATTTATGCTGCTTATATATGCTTATCAAAAGCGTATTGCTATATAAGTGGCATAAACTGGCGTTGCATTTTAGATAATATCGCCCTTATAAATAAAATAAGGAACAATGTCATCTTGTTTACATATAGTGGGGCTAACATGCATTATATAAGCGTTAGCGCTCAAGTCTCTTAATCAGCTAGCCAATACCCAATGTTGTCTTTTTTAAACTTTTTTAAAATAGAAGTCATTTTAAGCACTATTCTAAAAAAAGACGCTCTAAAAAAAAGACGCACAACACCGCGAAGGGTATAAATCGGATGATTCCTTCATCGATGTTAGGGTTGCTACTGAATAAAAGACCCGTTATTCAACTATCGTAAACATAGGTAAGGTCATGAATAAGTTATTGAGACAAAAACGTCGGATAAGTGCGGTACAGCTGCACTTAATCGTTGCAACGCTCATATTACTAACCAGCTACTCTTTAAATAGTTTGTAGTAGAGTAGATGATCAGTAATATGTACTGTCCAGCGATAAAAACAAGCAAACATTCTATCTAACTACTCATTCACAATAAGTAGCAGACAAACTTTGCTTAAGCAGTATCGCGACGCTAAAAACAGGGCAGACTATTTAATTAGAAAACAAATTAATCAAAAAAACTAATTAAAAATTAACCATACAAAAATAATATTTGATTGTTCACTGCCAAAAACCTAATGAGTTAAAAACAGGCTTTTAGACGATAAACACTGTTTTAGCACCATAACCGGAAGCTATAAAAAATGGGAAGTCTCATGACAAGACGTTCTTTCTTCAGGTACTAATATGCGGATATTCATCATATTATTCAAGTAGGGTTAATAAATTAGCGATAAAACTTAACAATAGCGCTATAAACGGTAAAAAAAGACCTCGTTTTTACTAATCTGCTGACAATAAACGTCATAAAAAGCGATTGCGATAGAGAATAAAGCGCCTGCATGGCGCTTAAAATGTGAAAAATGAGCATTTAAATAGCGCTGAAACAGCGTTAAAGCCACGAAAATTATCATAAATACGATAAATTGGCTGAATGATTAGGCTGGATTATCGATATCTATGAAAGTCACCGGTAAGCCAAATTGCTCAGCAACCAGTTCACCCAATGCTTGAATGCCGCCACGCTCTGTCGCATGATGGCCGCAAGCAAAATAATCAATACCAAGTTCACGAGCGATATGTGTGGTGCGCTCTGATATCTCACCTGAGATAAACGCATCGCAGCCCATCAGTGCCGCTTGTTCAATCATATCTTGCGCGCCGCCGGTGCAGATACCCACCCGTTCGATAAGCCTGTCATTTTGCCCATCAGATTGATTGGTATCTGAAGTTTGATAATGAGCAGAGATATGTAAGGGCAGGCGTCCTAGCACCTCAGTAATCTGGGTGATTAGACTTTGAGCACTTTGCGGGGTACAAGTGGCAATATTACCAACCGGATGTGATTCGGTAGGATAAAGCGCGCCAATGATACTCATATCAAGTAGCTCAGCCAGCTTGGCGTTATTGCCAATGCGAGGATGGGCGTCAAGCGGCAGATGATAGCCAATCAAAGAGATGCCATGTTGCATCAGTTTGCGGATACGTTGACCTTTCATACCGGTGATGGGCGCAGGCTCGCCTTTCCAAAAATAACCATGATGCACCAAAATGGCATCTGCATTATCAGCAATCGCGGCATCAATCAACGCCTCACAAGCGGTGACACCAGTAACGATGCGCTGTATAGGTCGGCCGCCATCTACCTGTAAACCATTGGGCGCATAGTCTTTAAAAGCGGGTGCTGATAGGTATTCGTCACAAAACTCTGTTAAAGCTTGCGCGCTAATCGTCGTATCTGATATCTGGGTTGAAGATTCGCTTGCGGATGGGTTCAAGGTATTGTGCGCGGTCATGGTCTTTCCTTATAATTGTCGCAGTTTTGCACTATATTCGTTTTATCATTGGTTTTATAACAGCTTTGATTTTTACTGCTTAAATGGTTTAAGTGTTTATAGTAAATAATCAAAATACCAATTTATAAATTATGTATGTTATAAATAATCTGGGTTTCTATCATCGCCATTTTAGCATGGCGCTGTAAAAGAGTAGACAAGGCGAATAACTGAAACGGTACACGATGCGTTACTATTTGCCCGTGTTGCCAGTTATAATTTGCATACCTGAGCCTATATGATTCATAGCGCGTATCCTATCTGGTTTTGCGCCCAATCACAGCGGACTGCTCAGAAATTTTTTGGCTTATTCATCATTTACTGTTTTGTAAAAACTATTTTTATAAAGCTATTGTTACTTTTACAAAAACATCGTTACAAATACTGTTTCTAAAATAATATAGAGGTTTTTATATGTCGTCATCTCGGAACGCCAATGACAAGGCTGGTCTGGTAAAATGGTTACCTTGGATTTTGTTACTTGTAGTCACTGTAGCATTTATCTGGTTGTTTGCGAGTATGAAGGCGGCATCAGAGCAGGCTTGGGAGCCACCTAGAACCACGCCTGCTGAGCAGCAAGCCTCAGCGCCTGTAGCAGATACACCCGCGCCGATTTCCTCTTATCATAATGCGGTCGCCCGTGCCTCGCAGTCGGTGGTGAATATTTATACCACCCAAACGATGGCCGAGCATCCTTATATGAATGATCCGGTGTTGCGCCGCTTCTTTGAGTTTCATGGTGGTCCATCACAAGAGCAGGGCAATACCAACTTAGGCTCTGGCGTAATTGTGTCAGAAGATGGTTATATCGTCACCAATGCCCATGTTATTGAAAAAGCCGATGAGATTACCGTTGCCTTTAATGACGGGCGTAAGAGCCGTGCGCAAATCATCGGTACTGATCCTGACAGTGATTTGGCGGTGATTAAAGTCGATATGACGGGTCTGACGCCACTTGGCTTCCGTGAAGATCCTATTCGCGTGGGCGATTTAGCGCTAGCGATTGGTAATCCGTTTGGCGTTGGTCAAACCGTAACCCAAGGGATTATCTCAGCGACAGGTCGTACGGGGCTTGGGGTCAATAAGTTTGAAGACTTTATCCAAACCGATGCCGCTATCAACCCCGGTAACTCAGGTGGCGCTTTGGTTGATGCGCACGGTGAATTGGTCGGCATCAATACGGTGATTTTCTCGCGTTCTGGTGGCTCGATGGGTATCGGCTTTGCCATTCCTACGGCTATCGTTGAGCAAGTGATGAATGCGCTGATTAAAGACGGTAAGGTCAGCCGTGGTTGGTTAGGGATTGAGATACAGTCACAATTACGCGACCCAACGCAGCTAGAAACCTCGACTGGGGTAGAAGTGCTAAATGTCGTTCCTAAGAGTCCTGCTGCTAAAAGTGGTTTACGCGTTGGTGATATCGTCCTGACCATTGACGGCGTTGAGATGACGGATGCCAATACCTTGATTCAGTATGTTGCTCGTAAAGCACCGAATACCACGCTCAACGCGCAAATCTTACGCCGCGGTAAAAATGCCCAAGTGAAGATATTACTAGAGGAACGTCCGGCGCAAGAGCCAATGGCGAGCCCTGTCGTGATTCATGATGAAACGCTTGGCGGTATGGAAGATCCAAGTCTACAAGGTGATAGAGCAGAAGTACCTATGATGTCAGAAGCTGAGCGTGACCGTATGCGCGAAGAGCTGCTACAGTTATTTGAAAGAGATGGCGCACCTTTATAGTGCTATGCTTTATAACGCCATGCTCTATAACGTAAAGTTTAATCAAAACGGTTTTAGAGTGTTATAAATAATAAAAAAGCGCGTTATCTTACAGATAACGCGCTTTTTTTATCGGGATTTTTAAATAACAGCTTTCTTTAAATAATGGCTTTTATTGGTGACAGCTTTTATTAATAATATTTAATATTAACAACGGCTGCTATTTTGCAAAAGACTCATCATTGATATAAATCACCCCTTGTACCCGACAGCAGCAGGGCAGGATTTCATCTTTTTCAATCATGGCAAGTGGCTCAAACGGATAATCAATAACGTGTGAGCTGGCGATGCGCTTGATGCGGCAACTGCCACAATAACCTTCCTTACATTGATAATTGATATCATGTCCGGTGCGTAGCAATCCATCGAGCAGACTTTCGTCATCATGCAAGTAGAATCGCTTCTTACTCGTCATTACCCAAGTCATAATTCAACCTTCTCTTAATTTTCCCATCGTATTGACAGTCAATTTGATGGTTCATTTTAATGATAAAATCTTGCTAAAATAACATTGGCCTAACCTTAAAATAGTAAGGTTAAGCCATTAAAATTACGTGATTAACTTTTAACTCTATTTAAGCTCAAAGCTTTTAAAGCTTAAAGCTCTTAAAGTTCAACGCTTTTAAAGCTCAAAATCATCAAAATCGCTGTCTGATAAATCTGAATCAATCTGACCGACCAAGTACGAGCTGATTTCCGTCTCTTGCGGCGCAACTTGGACATTGTCAGAAGACAACCAAGTATTAATCCATGGAATCGGATTTGATTTAGAGTTCGGGAATGCCACTGGCAAGCCAACCGCTTCCATACGTAAGTTGGTGATAAATTCGATATATTGGCAAAGAATGTCTCTATTGAGCCCAATCATTGAGCCGTCTTTAAACAGATAACCGGCCCATTCTTTTTCTTGCTCAGCCGCTTTGGTAAAGATATCGATGCTTTCTTGATAGCACTCATAGGCAATATCGACCATCTCTGGGTCATCTCTGCCATTACGCATCAAGTTTAGGATATGCTGCGTACCGGTTAAATGTAGCGCCTCATCACGGGCGATTAATTTAATAATCTTGGCATTGCCTTCCATCAGCTTACGCTCAGCAAAAGCAAACGAGCAGGCAAACGACACATAAAAGCGAATGGCTTCTAAGACGTTAACCGCCATCAAGCATAAATACAGCTGTTTTTTCAGCGATTTTAAGCTAACGGTCACTTCTTTGCCATTGACGGTATGCGTGCCTGCGCCATACATATTGTAGAGCTGTGAGTTGTAGTACAAGTCATCGTAGTACTTGGCGATGTCAGCCGCGCGCCCTAAAATGTGCTCGTTTTGCATGATGTCATCAAAGACAATACCCGGATCATTGACGATATTACGAATGATATGAGTATAGCTGCGCGAGTGAATGGTCTCAGAAAACGTCCACGTCTCAATCCACGTTTCAAGCTCAGGAATAGACACCAGTGGCAACAGTACGACGTTTGGGCTACGACCTTGGATAGAGTCGAGTAGGGTCTGATACTTTAGGTTACTGATAAAGATATGCTGCTCATGTGACGATAGATTGCCATAGTCGATACGGTCGCGTGACACATCGACTTCTTCTGGACGCCAAAAGAACGACAGCTGCTTTTCAATCAACTGCTCAAAGATAGGATGCTTTTGTTGGTCATAACGCGCCACGTTGACCGGCTGACCAAAAAACATCGGCTCTTTTAGCGCATTGTTTGGCGTTTGAGAAAAAATCGAGTAAGTCATAGTTCCACCTTTATAAGTGATACAGTTGTGAATCAAAAGTTTTAAAAATGCCGCCTGAGAAATACTTTCAAAAGGGCGTTATAAGTTCTCTAAAGATATTTGGGTCGGTTCTTGTCCATCATTCATATAAGCTTTAAAAATCTCGCTAAGCTCACTATCATCCAATCCTTCCAGCTCATCGATAGCGCTCTTACGCAGCGTACTTAAATCTACCTCTGCGGCTTTCTGTGTTTCTTTTTTTAGCGGCTTTTTTACTGGTTTTTTTGCTTGTTTTGGCGCGTCCATCTTTGGCATTGCGCTGCTATTCAATTGCTGACGAACTTCCTCGATATCGACTTCTACTTGCACGATATGCGAGCCACCATCGTTTAGGTCGGAAAATACGTTAGGGATAAACAAACCACCGTCTTTGATGATTGCGGTATATTGCACGTCTATAACCTCCGTCATTTTTATTCTTTGTGTGTTTCAATTATGGTTGGCGCGACACAAGGCTTTCATATACCTTATTGTTTTCTCTTTTGCCTACGGCTAGCACGTAAACCACCACCACGTCATCTTTGACGGTATAAACCAAACGATAGCCTATGGTGCGTAGTTTGATTTTATAGGCGTCTGTATGTCCTGAAAGTTTCGACGCAGGAACACGAGGGTTTGCTAAGCGCTGCTGTAATTTTTTCTTAAACTGCTGCTGAATACTGGGCGCTAACTTTTTCCATTCTTTTAATGCTAAGGGATGAAACTCAAGATTATAAGTCATCCATCGTTACCTTTACAGGTGTTTGCCCGTCATTCATTCGGGCGCTAACGGTTTGGCTTAATGCCATATCGTCCATCGCTTCCATCATGCGCTCATACATATCTGTGGAAACTAAATAAGCGACAGGTTTATTGTGATTTAAAATAGCAATAGACTCACCGTCCGACTGTTTAATCAGTGCCGAAGGGTTGTTTTTCAGCTCTGAGATACTGGCTGTCTGTGTCGCAAATATCGGTTGCATGATTCATTCTCCGCTAATATTAGGCTCTAAATATAGGACTAATATTAGCACGAAAATTAGGTCTTAATTGTTAATCTATTTATTTAAAAAACTGTGAGTAGGTTGGTGTTGAAAAATGAGCCTTAACGAATTACTTATTTACAATCGTTGGGTGCCGCAAACTCCAATCAACCTACGATTGTTGCTTTCTTTCCAGTGGTAAGCCTATACCTCTAGGAAATGGTTCTTCACCAAGTAGGTAGCACTCTTTATCAAATTCGTAGGGTATAGCAGCAAGACTTCCATCAAATAGTCTTCTTGCAATATGTCCATCCAACTTTTTCTTATAAAAGCTAGGTAGTCCTACTGTATAGACATTTCCCAAAAAAACTAAAGTAAATTCTGCTAAATACTTTGGATATTTATTGCTAGGATAGAAAACGGTTAAACTTAAGGCTCCAGAAAACGTGACTACTAATGGACAAGTTTTTTTTATTTAACTTCAGCTTGAAGTTACCTAGAAGAAAAATTAAACAAAAAATAAAGTCTCTAAAAGACGGGCTATGTATATTTCTAGAAAGAGGATAAATCCCGACCATTCCAAAAACTGAATACAATTCATCTAAGATTTCATTGTTAAAGCCTATCGAAAATGGTACTTCTATCGTTGGTCGTTTACCACCCAGCATATCACCAGTATTTTCTTCAAAATATTTGATAGCAGGTTTGAGATTCTTAATTGCCATTCCACGATCTTTAAGATTAGGATGCGCTATAAAGTCTCCTAATTCTTTAAAAATACTTCCATGATTAGTATCATCTCGACTTGCAGTAATAAAAAGCGCTATATCGTCTTGATCGAAAGTTTGATCCTTGTATTTCTCATAGAAGTTTTTTATCTGATACTCGGTATATGCATTCATATGATTCCAGTACCTTGTAGATAAGAATAAACAGCGGGCTTAACCCAAAAGCCAAACCCGCCATTTATCAAAAGCTTAAATCTTACAAGCCCCGCCAGCACAATCATCTTCCATATCCGCTTGGGCATCATTCGCACCATCACGAGTATTATGGTAATACAGAGTTTTCACGCCAAGCTTATACGCCGTCAACAAGTCTTTTAGCAATACTTTCATCGGTACACGCTGACCATCAAAGCGCGTTGGGTCATAGTTGGTATTGGCAGAGATACTTTGATCGACGAATTTTTGCATGATAGCGACCAGCTTTAGGTAACCGTCATTGTTCGGCATTTGCCATAGTAGCTCGTACTGATCTTTTAGCTTATCAATCTCAGGCACCACTTGCTTTAAGATGCCATCTTTTGATGCTTTGATAGAGACTAGACCACGTGGTGGCTCGATACCGTTAGTCGCGTTGGCAATCTGACTAGAGGTCTCAGACGGCATCAAAGCGGTTAGGGTAGAGTTGCGCAGACCGTGAGTGGTAATCTCAGTGCGTAACGTTTCCCAATCGAGATGTAGCGGCTCTTGGCAGATTTTATCCAAGTCTTTTTTATAGGTATCAATCGGCAAGATACCTTGCGAGTAGGTCGTCTCATTAAATGCCGGACACGCACCTTGCTCTTTTGCCAATTTGTTCGACGCTTTCAAGAGATAGTACTGTAGCGCTTCAAAGGTTTGATGGGTTAGACCAAGCGCGCTGCCGTCTGAATAGCGGACGCCATTTTTCGCTAAATAATACGCATAGTTAATCACGCCAACGCCCAAGGTACGGCGACGCATACTACCGTTTTCAGCGGCTTTGACTGGATAGTCTTGATAGTCGAGCAGGGCATCAAGTGCACGGACGATTAATTCTGCTGGCTCTTCGATATCGCTAACGTTTTCAACTTTACCTAAGTTGACCGCTGATAGCGTACAAAGGGCGATTTCACCGGTTTCGTCATTGATGTTATCAAGTGGCTTAGTCGGTAGGGCGATTTCCATACAGAGGTTTGACTGGCGAATCGGCGCAACTGTCGCGTCAAACGGGCTATGCGTGTTGCAATGGTCGACGTTTTGGATATATATACGACCGGTGCTGGCGCGCTCTTGCATCATCAAACTAAACAGCTCAGTAGCTGGAATTTGACGGCTACGAATGCTAGGGTCGTTCTCGTATTTGGTATATAGCTCTTCAAACTTGTCTTGGTCTTCAAAGAAGGCATCGTACAAGCCCGGGGTGTCGCTTGGTGAAAATAGCGAGATATCTTGACCTTTAATCAAACGGGTATACATGGTTTTGTTTAACTGCACGCCGTAGTCCATGTGACGGACACGGTTGTCTTCAACGCCGCGGTTATTTTTCAGCACCAATAGCGACTCAACTTCCAAATGCCATATTGGGTAGAATAACGTTGCAGCACCGCCACGGACGCCGCCTTGTGAGCAGCATTTAACCGCAGTTTGGAATAATTTATAAAAAGGAATGCAGCCAGTATGCTGCGCTTCGCCGCCACGGATAGGGCTACCAAGGGCACGGATACGACCAGCGTTGATGCCGATACCGGCTCGCTGCGACACATAGCGTACGATGGCGCTGGTGGTGGCGTTGATAGAATCGAGGCTATCACCACATTCAATCAATACGCATGAGCTAAACTGGCGTGACGGCGTACGTACGCCAGACATGATAGGCGTTGGTAGAGAGATTTTGAATTGTGAGGTTGCATCATAGAAGCGTTTAACGTAATCAAGACGCTCTGATTTTTCATAGCTGGCAAACAGACACATGCCAACCAACATATATAAGAACTGCGGGCTTTCATAAACGGTCTTGCTGACGCGGTCTTGCACAAGGTATTTACCCGCCATTTGCTCGACAGCAGCATAAGCAAGATTCATATCGCGCCAGTGGTCAAGGTATTCTTCTAATTCATCAAATTCCGCACGGCTATAGTCGGCTAGGATATGCTGATCGTATTTACCGGCATCAGTTAGCTTTTTAACATGGTCATACAAGTGAGGAGGGGTGAATTTATTATAAGCAATCTTACGCAAATGGAAGATGGCCAAACGCGCGGCTAAATACTGATAATCAGGCGTGGTTTCAGAGATAAGGTCAGCGGCAGACTTGATGATGGTCTCGTGAATATCACGAGTTTTGATGCCTTCATAAAACTGAATGTGCGACTTTAGCTCAACTTGTGATACCGACACATTATCTAAATCATGAGCAGCCCACTCGATAACCTTGTGAATCTTATCTAAATCAATAGGCTCTAAACGTCCATCACGTTTGGTTACTTGGATTTTATCGATATGTGTCATGCTGACCTCGTAAGTTGATTGCTTGGCAATTAATTTATAATGATGCTTATAGTGTTACTTATAGTAATGCGGCGCGGTTGATACCGGCGGGCATTCTTTATCACGCTATCTTTATTACGCTATCTTTATTACGCTATAACATCCTGTCACGGCAGAGTGTTTTTTTAGGCAAAACGATGCCATTGCTCATAGTGAGGGTTTAAATCACTGAGCACTACATATAGCGTATTTGTTAGTAGGTGGACACAATATAGCGGGAAAATTTTGAAAATGCTATATTGATTTTAGCGGCAAACTATGTTGATGAGAGGGTAAAGCGTGTCCAAATTTTAGCAAAGGACGATGGGATAAGGGTTAGACGCCAATAAGAAAAATAATAAAAGTTTTGTAAAAAATGGCGCGAATTTACTTTTTATTGTTGGCTAAATTAACGAGCGCAAATCTGCTGAATGGCGCGCATATTTCGGGTGGTGATTGTACCCCAGCCAATAGAAAATCGCCACCCATATGAGTGACGATTCGGACGAAAAACGGACTGGTTTTTGTTAAATTGGTAAAACTATGATTAGACGACCATGCGTACCGTTTTTGCATTATCGAGTGATGCATAAAGCGTGTTCACTTGCTCAACGGTGGTCAAGTATAAATTGGCACGCACCGAATGGAAGCGTCCTGTTTTTGACGGTTTAACTTCCATAGACGCCAAATCAAACTCTGGAAACTGGCTGCCAAGGATAAGCTTCACTTCATTGAGTAAGCTATCATGCTCGCCTTCATGACCGATAATGCTCAGAGGGTAGTTCATTGGGAACTGCCACAGCTCAGGGTTTTGCACGTCGGTTTTTTTGCCTTTTAAGATACCGTCATTGGCGACCAATTCTGTCACTTTGACCTCTCTTTTAGGGGTTTGATTTGGGTTAGTGGTGTCTTTTGGATCATCAGTCATGATGTTGTCCTTATCTTTGTGAAAATATGAGCTTATGGGTTATGCCGATAAGCGCTTTATTTACCATTTATAAGGCCACTCATCATATTATTCAAGGGTCAGCCAACGACAACTCATATTAAAATCGTTATTTTTTATAACCACATACCGCCACATAATCGCCGCGATCATAGCCTTCGATGACCTCTTGTACCTTGTCATTGGCATACATAGGATGGGTCAATAAAGTTTGCGCATATTCGAAATCGACAAAACCATTGGCTTGCATTAACTCGATTTTCTCATCAGAGGTACGCCAGTTTGCTGACTTCACCAGCTCAATAGGATAAGGGTCAGCAGGGGAGATGTGTTCGAGTAGTGGATGCTCCCACGTATCTACCGCGCTGGCTAAATTGTATAAGCTGGCAAAGCCGCTTTCTTTTGGCACATCAATCAGGATAAGTTTGCCGCCAGTCTTTAGAGCGTCAAAGGCCTTTTTAATACAGACATCCAAATCGCTGATATAGCTGACGCTGCCATTAAACATGATGATATCAAATTTATTAGGCGCAATCTCGCAGGTTTCAGCAGGGCTGATATCTACTTGCAATCCGCGCTTTTCAGCGACTTCAGCCATATCTTTCGATGGCTCGATACCATGCGTGATATGAATGCCGTAATCTTTGGCCAACAGTGATTCGAAAAGACCACTACCACAGCCGATAGACAATATCTCGCTATCTTTATCTAAGAAGTGAGCGACCAGCTTTAGCTCACTGGTCAGTAAGTTTTGGTTGTCAAAAAACCAGCTGTCATACGCGCTTGCGTGTTCATCGAATGCTGCCATGGTGTTTCTCCTTGTTGATCGTTATTATTGATCATTGTTTCTGATTTTAGAGGGCTTTTTTAGAATCAAGCTAGATTGAGTATAAGTTAAGACAAATCTAATGCCTGCTGCCAAAAATTAACTTCCATACGTGCGGCGGTGTTAAATAACCGTTGGAACTTGTCTGCCTGAGCAGGGCTGGCATCGGCTAGCAGCGTATTAATCTGTGCTTCGTTCTGCGCGGTAATTACTTGGAACTCATCGCTAGAAAACACGTCAATCCATGGTTGATAAGGGTTGTTATCGATAAAACCCTCATCTTTGATGCGTTTACCAATTTCCCCATAACCCATTAAGCAAGGCGCAATAGCGGCATACAGTTCGGCCAGCGAGCCTGACATTGCAGCGTCTAATATATAGCGACTATAGGCGATGGTGACGGCAGATTCAGGGGCGTTTTCTACTTGTTCAAGTGGTATATTCCACTGACGGCAGAAATCCAAATACATAGCGATTTCCATATCGAGCATGGCATTGATACCTGCTTGACCGACGCGCATTTGTGCCAGCGTGTCACTCTTATATACGCTCAGCGCCATCACGCGGGTATAGTGAATTAAGTATAAATAGTCTTGCACAAGGTAGTGGCGAAAGCTGTCAGGGGCGAGTGTGCCAGCGGTCAGCTGTTTGACAAAGTCGTGCTGAATGTAATCATCCCATGTGGGACAATTGTGACGTAGCGTTTGGTAATCCATAGTTTTCACTTACTGTTATAAAACGCAAGCAAGCAAATGGCAGGAAACGAGAAGTGATAAGGCACAAAAAAATTGCCAGTCTAGGGTAAATAGATTGGCAAAATATGAAGTAAATGTGACTTATCTATCGACACGCTTGTTTCCTACGTCAGTGCTAACTGCATCAGGTTCGCGGGTAACTCTCAGCCATGATTTTGATTGTAGTTAAAGCGTCAAAATCAAAGCACCCCGACAAGGTTTATTTTTTAATAATAAATATAAAATTTAAATGAGTTCGAACTGCTGTTATTTAAGAAGTTGAGCCCTATGATAGGCGAACTCAGCCATCATTAGCAAGTGATGTCCAAATAACGATAAAAAAAGCAGCTTAGATTTAAAAAGTTATTTTTTATCAAGCTGTTCAATAGCATTGTGATAAAGCATCAGCATGGCTTTAAAACGGCGCTCATATAAGCCTTCTGCATATAGCAGCTCCACACTTAAGCTATCGATTACGCCTAGATAAGCATCGGTATACAGCTCTAGCTGCTCAGAGTCGAGCTGATAAGGCTGTAGAGCCAGCTGTATGTGCTCAGTCAACACCTTTATATAGACATTAAAAGTCGCCGCGCTGGTATCGGTCAAATGCACAGGTGCGGCATAGGCCATGCGAATTAAAAACCGTAAGGTAATTGCGCTTTCATAACGCGCTTCAAAAGCATGGCAATACGCTTCACCGGGAGTAGGAAATTCACTAGTCGTTGCAAAGCATGACTTAATAAATGCACATTCTGACTCGAGCGCATCTTGCAGTAATTCTAAAAATATCGCTTCTTTGCTGGCAAAGTGCGTATAGAGGGAGGCTTTGCGGATGCCCACAGCCTTGGCAATATCACTGAGTGACGCGCCCTCGTAGCCATGCATAAAGAAAGGCTCAAACGCGGCATCAATAATACGTTGCTTAGCGCTTGAGCGTGGTTTATGGCTTTGCATAGGCCTCCTCTAATGATGGTGTGGTGACACTGCTATAAGGTTTTAAGCTTCTAGAACCAAGATAGACCAATGCCAAAATAATCGGTCCCATGGCACCTAGCAAGATTAACCAGTATAAGGTGTTCATCTCGACCAATTGTCCCGCGATGGGTGTGGCAGTAGATGAGAGTAACATAGGAATGGCGCCCAATAAAGCTGCGCTTGAACCCAAAGCGCTGCGCTGCGAGTCCATTGCAATTGCCATCAACGTCGCTTCTAATACACCAAGACCAAATAATCCCAAGGCAATGCCAGTGACAATACCGACCAAACCCATCGATAGCAGATAAGCGATGATGCAAACGGCACTACCGAGCATCATGACACCGGCACCGATTAAGGCCAAACGTGATGCTGATATTTTTTTGACCAAATAAGCGGTAGAAGAAGCACCTAAAATCAGACTGATACTCGTGAGGCCAAAGACAAAACCAAATTGCTCTAGGCTAAGACCATAGTTTGTTTGATAGACATAAGCAGAACCACCGATGTAGGCAAACAAAAAGAAATACACCGCAGATAGCGCAAATAGATTAAAGACAAAGGTTTTGTTCTTTAATATGCCGACATAAATGCCTGTAATATTTTTTATATTTAATTGAATGCGCTTGTCTTTTGGCAAGGTTTCTTTGATATTCAACAGCGTATTAATGAGTACAATCATACCTAACGCCGCCAAAATAAACATGACGCCGCGCCAACCATAATGCGCACCGACGATACCACCGATTGCTGGCGCGACGATTGGACCTAATGCCACAATGGTATTTAATAAAGCATAAATTTGTGCCGCTTTTGGGCCATCGACGAGATCACGTACCATACTCATCACCACCACGATAGCCATAGAGGCGCCAAGACCTTGCAAAATGCGGGCAAAGATTAGGCTTTCAATACTTTGTGACCACATCGCCCACACGGAAGCGCCAATATATGCCAGTAAGCCTGCAAATAATGGTGCTATTCGTCCTATAGCGTCAGATACCGGACCAAATACCAGCTGTCCTAAACCCATAAAAATAAGAAAGACGGTCAACGTGATTTGCGTGGTGGCGTAGGAAGTATTGAGGTCTGTTGCCATATTCGGCATAGAGGCCAAATACATATCAATCGCTGCAGGGCCAAGCGCCACAATGATGGCAAGAGAGATGACGGTTTTGATACTGATGTGATTTACATGGGTTTGTTTATTCATAAGAGTGCACTATTAACTATTTATCTATTTAATTTTTTAACTACCGAACGGTAGGTAGTTATACTCGCTATTTTAAATAAAGGCAATATTTTTATGAGTTAATTGCTTATCTTATGCTATAGCGGCTCTATATTTAATAAGTAAAAGCTAATAGCCATTAAATAACAGGCACAAAAAAGCTGAGATATACTCAGCTTTTTTGGTTTGCCACTAGGCGTAATAAGATATGTTTAGCACATACTATTTAAATTAGTCATTTTCAAGGAATGAGCGTAAGTGCTCAGAACGTGAAGGATGACGCAATTTACGTAATGCTTTTGCCTCAATCTGACGAATACGCTCACGCGTTACATCAAACTGCTTACCAACTTCCTCTAACGTATGGTCAGTTGGCATATCGATACCAAAGCGCATTTTTAGGACACGCGCTTCACGCTCAGTCAAGTTGCCTAAGACATCACGCGTCGCTTCACGCAGACCAGCTGCGGTCGCATCATCGACAGGGCTTGAAATCGTACCATCTTCGATAAAGTCGCCTAGGTGTGAGTCTTCATCGTCACCGATTGGCGTCTCCATAGAGATAGGCTCTTTGGCAATTTTTAGCACTTTACGGACTTTAACTTCGTCCATCTCTAAGCGTTCGCCTAATTCCTCAGGCGTTGGCTCGCGGCCCATTTCTTGTAGTAATTGACGTGAGACACGGTTTATCTTGTTAATGGTCTCAATCATATGCACAGGGATACGAATCGTGCGCGCTTGATCAGCGATAGAGCGGGTAATCGCCTGACGAATCCACCACGTGGCATAGGTTGAGAATTTATAACCACGGCGGTATTCAAATTTATCAACCGCTTTCATCAGACCGATATTACCTTCTTGGATTAAGTCCAAGAACTGTAGACCGCGGTTGGTATATTTCTTAGCGATAGAAATTACCAGACGCAAGTTAGCTTCGACCATCTCTTTTTTGGCACGGCGCGCTTTTGCTTCGCCAACAGCCATACGACGGGCGACGTCTTTCATGTCGTGGATTTTCATATCGAGCTGCTGCTCGTAATCACGAATTTTACGTTGTAGTAAAATCACATCGTCAGCGACTTTTTCTAACGTACCTGCAAAAGCAGGTTTGCCTTTGATCCGCTCAATGAGCCAATCAACGTTGGTTTCATTGCTAGGGAAAGTTTTACGGAATTCTTCACGCGGCATACGACCACGGCGAATCACCAAACGCATGATTTGACGCTCTTGCTTACGCACATCATCATAGACGTCATGCATGATAGCCATGACTTGGTCTGACAAGCGATTGTTTAACTTTAACATCATAAAGCGTTCGGCAAGTAAGGCATAAGCAGCATCTGCTTCTACGCTACCACGGCCATAATCAAGCAAGGCTTGTTTGGCTTTAATAAATAAGTGTTCAATCTCTTCTAGACGTAAGCGTACTTCTTCTGGATCGATACCGCCGGTTTCTTCTTCGGCTTCTTCTTCAACTTCGACCTCGTCGTCCTCGTCATCATCGTCAAGCGCAGCTTTGGCATTGGCTTTTGGTTTGATAACTGGCGGATTCTCTTTTTCTTCTTTAATACGCTCGCGTTCTTCTTTCGCCGCTTCTTTTGCTTCTTGGGCGGCGATTTTGTCTTCTTCGGTTTCAGGGTCTAAGAAACCTGTGATGACGTCAGACAATTTTTTCTCGCCATCTTGGACTTTTTGGTACTCATCAAGGACGAACTGTACCGTACCCGGCCAATAAGACATCGCATGCTGCACGTCACGAATACCTTCTTCGATACGCTTAGCAATGGCAATCTCGCCTTCACGGGTTAAGAGGTCAACCGTACCCATTTCACGCATATACATACGTACAGGGTCAGTGGTACGACCAGGCTCAGTCTCGACCGAAGCCAAAACCGCTGCTGCCTCATCGGCTGCCATGTCATCATCGCTTGAATCATCGTTCATCAAGATGTCATCGGCGTCGGGCGCAGATTCAAAAATTTTAATGCCAACGTCCGTTAGCATTTGCACGATATCTTCAATCTGATCACTTTCAGTAATAGAGTCGGGCAGTTGGTCATTCACCTCAGCATAGGTCAAATACCCTTGCTCTTTACCCATTTGGATTAAGGTGGCCAGTTGAGATGTGGACTTAGAAACTGACTTATCGTTCATAAATACTCGCTTGCTTGTATCGGACATTTTTATATTGTGACTCGCTATCGCTTACGGGGTGCGTTGATATAATCAATCGATTCATCAAAATATGGCGTAAAGGTTGTCAATAATAACAAAAATGAGTGGATATGAATAAAGGCTCAAAATACTACAATTACAATACTAAAAAACCGCTAAAAATTGGTCATGCGCAAAATACTTCAAAATCATATTACCTAAAAATACAGTTGCCTAAAAATACGGTTATCTGAAAAATACTATTAATTAAAAAACAACCCTAAAAAATACTATGAGCTAAAAAATGGTCATTCAAAAATACAGCGATTTAAAATTTATGTTTTAAAAAGCGCTTTGAAAATGCATACCTAGAGCTGTGCTTTTAGCTAAAATTGTGCTTAATGATGCGGGTTTATCGTCATCTATTAAGTCGGGCTATAAATAGTTAGCGACACAGTTTAACACAGACCAGCGTAATCAAGCACGAGCTAGTGACGCTCGCTGCTATTTATCTAGCATTTATCTGGTATTTATTAATGATATTACCCATTATTTTTCACCCATTGGTTTTTTATCAGTAGCCTGATGGAGGGCGGTATATGCAACTGGGCATAATCATTAATAGTGGGGGCAACCGCGATGCTTTTAAAGGGTCGCTGCCCATAAATAAAATCTAGGACGTATCCCAGCCTAGCCGTTAAGATTTCACCGTTGCCATTTGTGCCGATTGCTCTGCTTGCTGCGCGCGTAACCAGTCGTTTAATAATTGTGACTGCTTACGGACAATCGCCAGTTTTATATTGTCGGGGTTCTTAACCAAATCTTGGATTTTTTTCTTCATATGACGTTCAATCAACTGGCTGACCAACTCTTCAACCAAACCATCAAGGCTTAAGATATTGCGCGTGGTAAGCGCTTTATAAAATCCGCCCCAATCGCGGCTAAGCGTCTCTTGGGTGCTGGGTTTGACATTGGATAAGATAAAGTGCGCCGCTGCATTGGCGTCTTTAGGCAAATAATTAAGACAGCGCTTAATGGTGCTGACGATATCGAGCAAGGCATTATCTTGCAGGTCTTCCCATGCCAGTGGACGCAATGTATCGGCAGAGGCTTTTTGTTTGATATGCGCCGGCAGCTGCAAATCATTAATACCTGCCTGCTGCCAAATGGCTTCGATAGGGTCATCACTTAAGGCGCGCGGCTGGAATAAAAAACACAGCTGCAATTGCTGACTGATGGTCATATCGCCATCAAAATCTAGCAGCGCGTCTTTGGCATCTTTGTTTTGACTACGTTTACCGCCCAGCTTTTGATAAATGTCATTATTCAAAAGATAGCGAAAGCTACTGCCTTTAGGTAGGGCGGTGGTCAACGCGCGCACTTGCGACATAAGCTTGGCTTTACCTTCTGCCAAGGTCAAGTCGTAGCGCTCACTTAAGTAAGCAAAAATATACTGTGATAGCGGCATGGCCGTAGCGATTTGCTCACGCATCGCATCCGCGCCCTGACTTTTAATAAAAGTATCAGGGTCATGATTGTTAGGTAAGGTTAAAAACCGTAGCTCTTTATCATCGCCAAGTACAGGCAGCGCGACTTCAAGGGTGCGCCAAGCGGCCTTTTGTCCCGCGCTATCACCATCGAAGCTCAATGTTAGGGTAGGATTTAATGTCAACAGCCGTGATATTTGGCTCTCATTAATCGCCGTACCCATAGAAGCTACCGCACCATAAATACCGGCTTGATAAAGGGCAATGACATCCATATAGCCTTCGACCACCAGCCAGTTATCAGCGCGCTGCTGGCGAGATTCGTAATAGCCGTATAGTACGTGCTGCTTATGGAAAACCGGCGAGTCGGACGAGTTGATATATTTGGGCTTTACCTCGTCATCAAGCGCGCGACCGCCAAAACCAATGGTACGACCTTGGTTATCGCGAATCGGGAAAATAACCCGATCACGAAGTAGGTCGTAATCGCGCCCTGATTCTGATTTGCGCACTAAGCCCAAGGCTTTAAGCCCTTCAATGTCCTGCGGGAATTGATGTTCAAGATGCTGCCAACCAAAGGGCGCATAGCCGAGACCAAAGGTTTCAAAGATGTCTTCGGTGATGCCACGCGATAAAAAGTAATGCTTGGCATGCGGATGGATAGTGAGATTATGCTGATAAAACTGCTGGATTTGCTCTAGCAACTCGTAAAGATTGCCGTCTTTATCAGAGACGCTATTATCATCGTAGAGAGCAGTAGTGTCAGCATCACCGGTTAACCATGCAGGTGGATAACTACTATTGTCTTGATAGTTGGCATCACCTTGGTAGCTAGTATCGTAGTCATCCATCGCATAAGGAACGGAATCATACGCGTCTAATGGCGGATAATTGTCATAGTTGTCGTTATAAGCTGGCGGTTGCGTATCAGCAGCTCGCACGCTTATGGATGACTGAGTATCGGCTACGGGCTGGTTATTAGTCGATTGTGGCTGCGTTGCTGCTGCCGATGTTGCTGGCTCAATAGCGGTTTTTGGCTTGGTTTCCGGCTTAGCTTTTGGCTTAATTGGGGCACGCTGATAGCTGACGTTTTGTTGTTCTTCTTTTGGTACTTCGATGCCCGTTTGTTTGGACAGCTCATTAACCGCTTCGATAAAGGTCAGGTTTTCATAATCACGCAAAAAACTGATGGCGTTACCACCGACACTACAGCCAAAGCAGTGATAGATGTTCTTTTGCGGATTGACATAAAAAGACGGCGACTTTTCGCCATGAAACGGACAGCAGCCTTTGTACTCACTACCCGCACGTTTAAGCGTGGTATGACGCCCAATGATACTGATTAAGTCAGCTTGGCTATTTAATTGCTCAAGAATATGGTTAGGAATGCTCATACAAAAAACAGTTTACCATAGGTCAATTATATTAAGCATCGACAATCAGTTAGAAATAAAAACTGAAAGTAGATAAAAAGTATAAGAAGTAAAAACAGAAAAATAAGGCCAACGGAATGTTGACCTTATTTGTGATGATAGGCGCTAAGCGTCTAAAATAGACGAGGGTAGTATCAGTTTACTCCGCAGGTATCGTCGTACGGCGTACAGGATTGGTGTTTTGCGGATCGACATTGGCTTCTCTGGCGGCATCGCCGGTGCTCGATTGGCTCGTCACGCGTTCAGCTGACGCTTCAGGTAGACCTAGACCCATATTAATACCAGTAGTACGTTTTGGAGACATATTTAACGGGGTGTTAGCATTAGTACTCGCGTTGGCTGCTGCCGCATTGTTGCTCGGCAATCTTAATTGGCTGGCATTACGGATAACTTGAGTTTTGGTGGCACCATTGTAATCGCCTGTCGCAACTGAGGTGTCTTTATTAAAACGGTTCAATTGCCCAAAGGTCAATTTATTCAACAAAGAGCGCTCACGTTTGGTATTCAATTTAACGCGTCCATCAGCGCTTAGCATGTTTGGATAGTTAATCTGCAATAGCGTTTTATATTCTTTAGCCAAGTCATTAAGACCGAGTTTTTCATGGCTATAAGCCAGTACCGCAATAGCGTCAGGCACAGATTCGCTTAATGGATAGTATTGGAACACCCACTTGGCACGGTTTACAGCCGCGACATAGGCTTCGCGCTCAATATACCAATTCGCCGCGCTCATCTCGCTTTCGGCAAACTGATTATAGATAAAGGTCATACGCTGAGCGGCATCTGGCGCATAAGGGCTGTTAGGGTATTTATTGATAAGCTCTTGGAAATTGGCAAAGGCAATACGCAAATACGCGGTATCACGCTCAGCTTGATTGAGCTTAAACAGTTTTAAACCCTCTGACGAGCCTTGCATATTGGCCACGCCGCGTACGTAGTAAGCATAGCTGACTTGCGGATTAGACGGGTACAAATTAATAAATTGCTCAGCACTGGCTGCAGCGGTCTCAAACTTGCCGCTTTCATATTGAGCGTACATCATATCGAGCAATGCTTGTTCGGCATATTGTCCGGTTGGGTAAAAGGTGCGCAGATTGGTCAAATCTTCAACAGCTTGCGTATAGCGACCTTTATCAATCTGGGCGATGGCGTCATTATAGTAACGCTGCTCTGACTTCTCAGCAGTTTCAACCGCATCCACGTCTTTACCGCCGGTTAGGTTTTTAAACGTTTGACAACCCACCAAGTTGATACTTAGGGCAAGTAGGGTGATTGAGGACAGTTTGATAAACGTATTGCCAACAGCTTGCATACTTCTTCTCCGACACAAGACGCGTAATAGCAGCGACGCTATTAGGCTAAATAATAAAAGGATAATAATGAAAAAACGATGCTTGCGGCATCCGTTAACTGTCTATTAATGAGTAGGCGCTATAAATAAGTACACTCATTAGCAACAGAATTTTTATCGAATGCAGTTTTGCTCGTATGAATAAAATATATTTATTTTAAAAATTCAGTGCCACAGCATACAGCAAAACATGGCTTACTTTATAGAATAACCTTTGCTTCGTCTATTTTTTCGTTATCTATTTTGTAGTTAAACGGCGAATGCTTTATGTCTGGTTACGCTAATGCTTTATGTATGGTGGCCATGGTGACATTGTTCCGTAGTGTAGCATGAGCCGCTGTCACGAGCGATAATGAATATGGCTGACAGGGACAAATATACAGTAAATTACAGCCATGTTATATTTTAGAGAGTTAATCTAGCGAATAACGCCCAGTATATGACGGCTGAGAACCTGTCGCATGGTCATGATAAAATCATAGATAACGCGCAGCTTCTGTAGGGCTTAGGCGTTCAGCATGTTACACTATGACGATGTGACTTTTGCTTTTTTTGCCCGCACTTATTTTTGCCGGTCAGCAAGCGTTAGTCTGCTCTCTTATGAAGTCGGCTTACAAAACAATGTAAGCGACTTTACCATGTATGAATCCGCTATGAATAATGATGCTATGACGACCAATTTACCTAAGAATCAACCGCTAGATGCTAATATATCACCATCAACATCAACATCAGAAACGCTATCTGCGCAAGAGTTATCCGCGCAACAGTTAGCCATGAAAACTTCACCAACGAAAGGTTCACCCGTGCAAAAATCGACGATGCCAAATGAGTTATTAGAGGATAATGAGCTGCTTGCTGACCATGAAAGTGCGCCTGATGAGCAGATGCAAGAGCTGTCCGATGATGATGAGCTAGATGAATTGGTGGATGGTGAGCTACTTGAAGAAGATGAGGACGGCGATGATGCAGCGTCAGTCGCTGGGCAAGCCGTCCCTGTCATCGTTGATGTCACACATACGGTAGTAGAAGAGGAAGCGGGTTTACGTATTGATAAATTGGCGTCAAAAGTATTTACCGACTTTTCGCGTGCCCAGCTACAAGGCTGGATCACTGACGGCAGCTTACTTTATAACGGTAGTGTGCAAAAACCAAAAATCCGTGTCAAAGCCGGTGATATCTTACATTTATCGACGACCCTGCAGCAACATAGCGAAGATCAACCAGAAAATATCGACATTGAGGTGGTTTATGAAGACGACGATGTCTTAGTAATTAATAAACCTGTTGGTATGGTTGTACATCCTGGCGCTGGCAATCAAACCGGCACTTTGGTGAATGCGCTACTGTATCACTACCCGCAGCAGCACCATTTGCCGCGTGCCGGACTGGTACACCGTATTGATAAAGATACCTCGGGGCTATTGCTAATCGGTAAAACCAAGCCCGCGCAAATGGCCTTGATGGAGCAGCTCAAAGACAAGTCCGTCTATCGTCATTATCAATGTGTGGTAGCAGGGGATGCAGCAAGTTTACTGCGTCATCGTCGTATTGACGCGCCCATTGGTCGCCATCGCAATCAGCGTACCAAAATGACCGTGATGACCGCAGGACGCGAAGCAGTCACCCATTTATTAACCGTGACCCCGCTTAACGATAACTACTGTCTGCTAGATGTCAGTCTGGAAACAGGGCGTACGCACCAAATTCGAGTGCATCTTAGCCATATTACGTATCCGATAGTCGGTGACCGTGTCTACGGTGGTCGTCGTCAATTGCGTGCCGGTTTAACAGAAGCGCAGCGTCAAGCGATTAATAATTTCCCGCGCCAAGCATTGCACGCTTATACCTTGGGTTTCGTTCACCCAACGACAGGCGAAGATATCGAAGTCACCACACCCATCCCTGAAGATATGCAGCAATTGATGGCAGTCTTAAGCGATGGCTATGACGAAGAATAATCATTCATGACTTCATGATGTTTATTTAAAAAGTATAAATTAGCGCTAATGCCTTAATAACGATAATGATAACGATAATGAGAAGTGTGGTAAATCGACCATGACTAGCACAATAAACAAGCTTCCTATTACCTTGCTCGCTCAGCTTGATGAATTGGCTATTTTCCAAACGGCTGCTTTTATCAGTGACGATAATGCTGACGCTATTGCTGCGAATTTAAAAAGCCAGGCAAGTTATGGGGCGCTAAATTTAGGCTTGCATGTTAATGACAATGCAAAGACGGTCTTAAACAATCGCATGCATCTGCTGAGCGCTATCAATGAGCAATTGGCAGCAACACAGCGCCAGCCTATTGATAGCCTGCACTGGCTCAATCAGGTTCATGGTAAGCAGATTCATGATATCGATGCGACTGCGCTGGCTATGCGTCCGCTCGACGCCGATGCCATGGTCAGCTGCCAAGCGGAATTAGGGCTTGCGGTGATGACCGCCGATTGTGTGCCGATAGTCTTATACCAACCGGCAACGGGGCAGATAGCCGCCATACATGCAGGCTGGCAAGGGCTGGCATGCGGTGTTATTAAAGCGACGGTTGAACGCTTTAGCAGCTCTGAACCAATCATGGCGTGGATTGGGGTTTGTATCAGTCAAGAAAATTATGAAGTCGGCAGGCAAGTACGAGATAAGCTGTTAACAGGTTGTATCGAAAATCAAACCTTAGCAGCGCAGCATCTAGAGAGCTTTGAAGAACGTTATGTCTTAGCTTCTGAAGCGGATAAAATTAAGCTGAACTTACCACAATTGGCGGCTGACCAATTAAATGCAGCAGGTATTATAGTTAGCAATGAGGCGGCTATACCTTGTAGTTATGCTGACCCGCATTATTATTCTTATCGACGTCAAACGCATCTTCAGCAGCCTGCGACAGGACGTATGGCATTGGTCATTGTTCGCAGCCTTGCTGTTTCTTGATGCAAACAATTGGCAATAGTTTTTAAGTAATGAAGCGCATTATATTGATAATGCAATAAAAGAATAGCAGGCTAATGATAAGCCTGCTATTTTTTTGTTTTATTAAGACGACATTTGATGAATTAGCATACAGAATCATTAGATTTTGGCACAGACAGCCCGAATAAAGGACGCAGATATAAGGCTAAAAAAGTCCCTGCCATCGCCATGATGCCCCATATATAACCATGAGCACTAAAAGAGGCGATACCGCCGAAGTAAGCACCGATGTTACAGCCGAATGCCAAACGTGCGCCATAACCCATCATTAACCCGCCAATCACCGAAGCGGCGAAATTCCCCAAAGTAATCTGAGTGAATTTGAATAAACCACCCGCTGCTGAGGCAATAAAAGCGCCAATGATAATGCCGATATTCATGACTGTGGTCGAATCAGCGAAAATAGACGCATTTAATGCAGCGGCATTCGCCCCTTGCCAATAGCCCCAGTTGGCAACATCAACACCAAAACTGCTGGCGATTTTCGAGCCCCACAATGAAAATGCAGAAGTAATGCCCCATGGTTGACCACGCGTGAGCAAGGTTAAAGCATTTAATATGGCTAAGACAATGGCGGCTGCGAATAACGGCCAAGAACCTCGAAAAATACGTCTCCAACCTGACTCAGTTGGAACGGGAGCCATCTTTGGAGCCTTGGTCTTTTTCTCAACAACGAGCGTAACCCAAGCAATCAAAGCAAACAGGACCAAAGACAATACCCAAGCACCGCTATAACCAAGACCGGTAGAGGTGGCTAACGAAAAAGGCGCAAAGGACGGCATCTCTTCTGTCCAAAACGGCAGATGATAAGCACCTATGGTCGCGCCAATGACGAAGAAAATAAAGGTGATAAACATCACCGAACGTCCGCCACCTACTGCGTAAAGCGTACCAGAAGCACAGCCGCCGCCAAGCTGCATGCCAATACCGAATACAAAAGCGCCGACCAGTAAACTGACACCGACTGGCGACACATAACCTGCGACCGAGCCGCCAAAAATCGTCGTTCCATAAGCAAGAATGGGCGCAAACAACGTAACTGCAACGGCCAACATCAACATATGAGAGCGCATGGCTTGCCCATTACCAACCGACATCAGACGTCTAAAGGCAGAAGTAAAACCAAAGCGGGCATGAAATAGGGTATAGCCGAGCAATAAGCCGATAGCAAAAAGAAGCGGCTGGGCGGTAGTCTGGGTAATAGACAGATAGACCAACAGGATAAAACCAACAATAACACCAGCTATTATCAATGGTTTTTGTGGATTATTTAAAGCCAGCGTCTCTTTAGCAATAGGCTCTCGTGTATCGTTCACGGGCTGAACGCTCGTCGTTATAGTCGTCAAGGGAATCACATCCTTCTCTGATATAATATTTCAGAGTTCATTGTTCATGGTTTGTATCATTGGTTATGATAAGGTATTTGGAATATCCAACAGATTTTTCTAGGTATGATTGAATAAGGGCTATATGATAGACCCGTTTTAAAGAATCACTACAAGAAGAGCGGGAATAATTATATTCATATATGGAATAAGTAGATAAAAATCAATGAATGGTAGGGTATGGAGATATTGAGCCGATATCTTTTTTTCGCTGTATTTCGCTATGCTTCTCTGTATATAGTCATTTCAATAACTATATCATCCATTTAATTTTGCCTTTACGTTCAGCGTCTAAAAATAGCGCGGCTCAGTGAAGGTTGAATTTATCAAAGCTTGCCTCATATCAATGAATTAATGCGTCCGCTGTCCTATATAATAGCTAGCTGCTACATAACAGTAGCCACCTAAAGTATTTATAATAAAAATTATTGAACATTTTGCAGCATCACTACTATCCACCCAATCCATTATTAGAGTTCGTATGACTACATCTATCACGCCTTCCTTAGCTTCCACGGACAATCCGCCTAACGTATCGATGGCTGTCATCTACCATAGTAACTACGGACATACTAGACGTGTTGCCGAAGCCATAGTGATGGGCGCGCGCCAGCAATTGCCGGACGCACAAGCCAAAGCGGTCGATGTTCATGATGTCGATTGGGAGTTTTTGGATCAGGCGGATTTACTGGTTTTTGGTAGTGCCGTATATATGGGCAGCGTGACGGCAGGCTTTAAGACCTTTATGGATGAGACATCCAAGCGTTGGTATCATCGTAAATGGGAAGGTAAGTGGGCCGCAGGCTTTGCCAATTCAGGCGGTCTGAGCGGCGATAAGCTTGCCGTCTTGCAGCAGATTTGTCTTTATACCATGCAGCATGGAATGAATTGGATAGGTCTGCCGCTTATGCCAACCGGTCATGAAGCGCATGATTTAAATCGTCTTTCAAGCTTTTTGGGTTTGATGACTCAGTCGCTAGATGGTCCACCTGAAGAAACCCCAGGGAAGGGCGATATTGATACAGCTATCTGGTTTGGTGACCATTTGGCGAAGACCATTATTAAGCATCAGCCTAAACAGCAGATGGAAGCCGCTAAAAACTAGCCTAAGCAGTCACTCAGGCGCTATCAGTATTTTGAATGCTTTATGAGGCGCAAAATAAAAAAAGCAGATATCAAATCGATATCTGCTTTTTTTATTGAGCGTTATTTTGTGTTGCTACCTTTTTAACCACAATGGTTCTAGTAACATTATTATCAGTGATAAAGGGATTATCAACAGTATTCTTAGCAGGGATAATCATAACTGATGCGGTGGTAGGGGTAGAGACGTTTTTATTCGGCACAGTGGTTAATGGCCGGTCTTTAACAGCGAAAGTTTTCGCAGGGAGATTTTTGACAGGAATTGGGCTTTCGACAAATTGAAAAGATTGGCAACCTGTCAGAGGTATCGTCGCTGCAAGTAGACATATAAAGGCAAATGATTTCATAAGGACATCTCGGGCGCTAGTTGGTGACGTTAAAAATGATGAGCGACGTTAAAATAATGCGCGACATTAGCATGGCGCTTATCATAAACAAAACAATGGGGAATACAAAAGGCTATTTATTATTAAGGTGGATATCATAAGTAAGCTAGAGAGAACAGGGTATATAACGATAAAGAAAGGCGATTGACCCTAAGCGCTATGTATCTATTATGTACACTTATAATTGATAATGATAAGCAATAAAGCCGAAATTTAGCAGATAAATTGTTTTATATATTCGTTTTTACGGATAAAATTAAGAGTTATTAGGCTTTAGTGATTGTTTTCTAAAGGATTTATCTAATTATTTATAATTATAATATAAAAATACATATTAATTTATTCCAAGGTAGTAGCGCTAAAGCGTTTCTTTAAGTTTTGTAAAAAAATGCAGCCAATCCGTTACTATTCAAGTAATAGTCGTGAAATAGTCTTACATTAGTGAGGTGAGTAGACATTCTTTAGCAACTATCTTTATTAAGTTGCTTTTATCACCCTCTTTTATGAAGCATTTACTGGACGATTTGCTACCTCATTTAATGGATTATGCATTGGGCATTATAAGTCATCAGTTATAAAAACTTGCCCAATATCGAATGTCTTATTCCAACAATAATTACAACACCCTAGGTGCCAGCTATATGAGGATATTATGAAGCCACTTTCTGTGATGTTATCGATGCTTGTCATTGGTATTACCTCCAGCGCCGCAATGGCTGAAGGTGTTAACCTTCCTAATGCCAACTTACCCAATGCCAGCTTGCCTAATGTAAGCCCTGCCAATAGCGAGCTTGTCAACCGCGGTGCATATATTGCCCGTGCTGCTGACTGTATGGCATGCCATGGTGAGGATTACACCGGCGGCACAGCGATTGAAACTCCGATGGGAGAGATTTATTCAACCAATATTACCCCCTCGAAACGTTACGGTATCGGCGATTATACCGAAACGGATTTAAAGAACGCTTTGCAAAAAGGCCGTGCACCAAGCCACATGCTGTATCCTGCCATGCCGTATCCTTCTTATAGCGGCATGAAGGAAGAAGATATCAGCGCATTGTTTGCTTATTTGCAAACCGTACCGGCCGTCGATGAAGCTCCGAAGCACAAAACCAATTTACCCTTTCCTTTTAACATTCGCAGCTTAATGCTTGGCTGGAATTTTCTCAATGTACCGTCTACCGAAAAGCGCGACGGACTGAACGAGACCCAAAAACGCGGTGAATATCTGGTCAATAATCTAGAGCATTGCGGTACTTGTCATACCCCGCGTAATAGCACCATGGGTTTCGATAAAAAAATGTATCTATCAGGTGCTCAGCTTGGGCATTGGCATGCGCCAAATATCACGCCCGATGAGTCGAGCGGTATCGGTAGTTGGAGTGAGCAAGATATTATCACCTATCTACGTACCGGTGAGTTAGACCAACGCGCTTATGCGGGTGGCCCTATGGGTGAGGCGGTTGCGCATAGTACCCGTTATCTAAAAAATGAGGATTTGAGTGCCATTGCCTCGTATCTAAAAGCGATACCAGCCATTCAAACAGAAGATAAGGTCTCGGCTGTTGATGTGTCACGCTTGCCAACGCCCGTCAATGAATCTATCACTCATGATCTACTTGCGCAAAAAGATTATTTAGCCCAAGCAAAAACAGAGGTGAGTAATGGTAGCAATTCGCCAGAATCGCTATATCTAGCAGCATGTGGTAGCTGTCATGGTGTCGATGGTTACGGTCAGCCTGATGCGCGTTATGCGCCCATCGTGGGACTCAGCAGTATTCGCCGCGAAAAGCCTGATGCCCTCGTTAATATGATATTGCATGGGGTAGAGGGAGCAACTGATACGTCACCTATCATGCCGGGGTTCTCAGAAGAGCTGAATAGTGAACAGATTGCTGGCATTGCCAACTATGTACGTGTCAATTTTGGTGGGCTTGCTAACAGTGAGGTCAGTGCTGCTGATGTCGATCGCATCGCTAACACAGGGGTGGATAAACCTTTCTTAATCAAGTACGCAGGTTTATTGGCAATCATCGGTATTCTCGTCGCTATTGCGGTCATTATATTTATTATACGAGCCATTTTACGTTCTAAGCGCCGCCGTTAATTCGAATTTCGCTATTTGTAATGACTTTGATTGCCATGGTTTTGATTTAACTACGTTCAATTGACGTCATACAAATAGCAAAAAACTCAATCAAACAGCGGATTAGTAAGCTTATAAATGCGTTTTAGGCAGTTATTATAAGACGGCTATTATCAAACAGTTATTATAAGACAGGGATTAACGGCAATACGGTAGCGCAGGGCAGCTTGGCAAATAAACGCAGAATTAAGCCAAGCTGATAAATAGCATAAATACTGATAAATAAAGATAGGTGTTTATCAATAAAACCAGTGTCTAAGAATCAGTTTCTAAGCACCCGTGTTTACCGTCATGCACGAACGTCTACTTTAAGGATATTATTATGAAAGACATGCTTCAATCACCAACGCGGCGCCAACTGCTCTCGATGATTGGTAAAACAGCGGGCGCAACCGCGATGTATCAGGCAATGACGACGTTAGGATTTGCCTCAGAATCGAGCTTTAAAGAAACCATGGACCTTAAGGGTGCACCGCCGGGCGCTAGTATCGTCATTCTTGGCGCCGGTCTTGGCGGCCTAACCGCGGCTTACGAGCTACGTAAAGCGGGCTATGATGTCAAGGTGCTCGAGTTCCAAAACCGTGGTGGCGGTCGTAGTTGGACGCTCAATAGCGGTGACAAATATACCGAGCTTGGCGGCGAAGAAGTCACCTGCGATTTTGAAGAAGGTAACTATTTTAATGGTGGACCATGGCGTCTGCCAAGCCATCACTATGCCGTTTTTCATTATTGCAAACAGTTCGGCGTTGAGATGCAGCCTTTTATTCAGACCAATGACCGCGCTTATCTGCATCGTAGCACCCATTTTAATGGTGTGCCGCAGCGCTTGGGTGATGTAAAAAACGACATCCAAGGGCATGTATCAGAGTTATTATCAAAAGCGGTCAATGTTGGCGGTCTTGATCGTTCGGTTAATAAAGAAGACAAAGAAAAGCTCCTAGAAGGCTTAAAAGGTTGGGGGGTACTCGATAAAGACTATCGCTACCGTGCCAGCAATGCGACCAGTAAGCATCGTGGTTATAGTGTTTTTCCGGGTGGCGGCTTGATGCCTGATGAAACCCCATCAAAGCCTTTGCCTATCAGTGAGATATTAGATTCAGGCATGTGGGCTGATATTTATGGCAACCATATGACCTATGCGCATCAGCCAACCATGTTTCAGCCTGTTGGCGGTATGGGTAAAATCGGTGATGCATTTACCCGCGAATGCCGCGATATGATTGAGTTTAATGCCAAAGTGACCAAGATTCATCAAGATGAAAGTGGCGTTACCGTTGATTATGTCGACAGCAATAGCCCAAATGGCGCGACCAAAACCATTCGTGCTGATTGGTGTGTGTGTAATATTCCTTTAACGGTACTGACCCAAATTGATATCAACGTCTCAAAACCGATGAAAGAGGCGATGGCAGCTGTGCCTTACGAGACTTCTTATAAAGTGGGCTTAGAGTTTAATCGCCGCTTTTGGGAAGAGGATGAGTGGATCTATGGCGGCTTGACCTATACCGATATGCCGATAGCGCAGATTGCTTATCCTTCAGAAAATATGTTCAAAGACGGTACAGGTGTGTTGTTGGGCGCGTATGGCTACGGCCCAACTTCTTATAAATTTAATACCTTAACCCCGCAAGAGCGTATCAATGTCGCGCTGGCTTACGGTAAGTATATCCATCCTCAGTATCCAAAAGAGTTCCGCGCCGGTACATCAGTAGTATGGCACCGTATCCCGTGGACACTTGGTTGTTATGGTATTTGGAATGAGTCGACTCGTCGTCAGCATTATGACACCTTGTGTAGTATTGATAATCGTATTGTACTCACGGGCGAGCATTGCTCACACATTCCGGCATGGCAAGAAGGCGCTATTTTATCTGGTATGGATGCCGCCAAGCGCCTACATAAAAAAGCAAAAATGCTGGGTTAATATGAATAACTATAAAAATTCAGAGGCTATCATGGACAATGCAATCGTGAATAAGGCAGTCGTGAAGAAAAAAGTCATGAAAAAAATGACCCCCAAACTGCTGACTGTGATGCTGCTAAGTTTGCTGAGCAGTGCAGCGCTTTTAGGCTGTAGTCAACAGTCAGATGATGAAGTGACCATCTCTACAGTACAAGATCAAGACTCCTTGACAACCAATGACTATCAAGCAAGTCGTAATACGGGGGCGTGGGGCGGCGTATATATGAGCCGTGAGGAACTTGCTGCCCCTGCCATCAACATCGTTGATAACAGCTCACTTCCCACTATGGATAGCGATCCAAGTATTGCCGAATGGGAAGCCAAGTTTGAAGGCACGAATGCTTTTGTGACGACAGATGGTAAGAAACTGTATCACGACTCTTGTGCCGCTTGTCATATGCATAAAGGCGAGGGTGCTTATGGCGCAGGTTATTATCCGCCACTGGCTGATAACAGTAAGATGCAATCGAAGTATTACATCATTGATATCTTGATTAATGGCTTTCGTGGCATGCCATCCTTCCATAAGATGATGAATGACGAGCAGATGGCGGCGGTCACTCAGTATGTGGTCAGTGATTTAAATGGTTATACTGATACGGTTACCGCTGAAGATGTGGCACAGCTAAGACACGCGGTTCCGCCAGCCAGTGATCCTAGTGATGAGTAATGCAATGAGTTAATGTTTTAGTGCTTATTTTTAGTATAGTCAGTTCAAAATAAAAGCGTGACGTTATAGCTGTGTGCGACTGGTATAAATTTTTCTTGCTTGCTGCTATCACAGAGCCTACGAAAAATTCATCCCAGTCGCACTGTATCGATTTTAAAGTAATTCTACTCTATCACTGATTATTACTATAAAAGTCGCTCTATTATTCCAAGCTAAAAAAAGCGCCTAATGATTTATTAGGCGCTTTTTTTTATATTTAGAGATTTGATTTCTAGGATTTTCTTAACTGGTAAAATGACAAGTTAATAAATTCATAAGCTATTTAGGGCTCGCTGACCAAACTGGCGAGCGGATAGTACCCTGACCAGATTTACCAAATGATTCGCCACCATTCAATGACTTGATGGTCAGTACGCCTTTACCGCCTTGCTTTGAGGCGTAAACCACGCGCTTACCATTGGGCGAAAAACTTGGAGCTTCGTCGATACCAGTATTGCCCAAATTGGCAGTGACCGCGCCGCCACTGTTCATGATGGCAGCTGAGCGACCACTTAAAAAGGCAATTTGTGAGCCATCGCTACTGAACTGCGGGCTGGTCGCATAACCACTGCTTGATACTTGAGTCGTACGTCCTGAACCAAATTCATAACGATAAATGCGCGGTTTGTTAAACCCTGCACGGTCACTGACGAAGACAAAAGATTTGCCATCAGGTGCATAGTTCGGCTGCACTTCACTACTTGGCCAATTGGTGATACGTCGAGGCGTACCGCCGCTGGCGCTCATCTCATAAATATCAGCACTGCCTTCAAAGCTGCTAGAAAACAGTATCTTGCTACCGTCGGGTGAAAATGAAGGGCTAAGATTGCTACCAGGGAAGGGCGTTAATGGTGTCGCACCGCCGCCGCTCACGCTTTGTACATAAATAACAGGGTAAGACTTATCGCGCTGCACTGAATAAGCGATACGATTGCCGTCAGGTGACCATGTAGGCGAGAAGATAGAGCCTGCCACCTCGGTAATGGTTTTGGCATTTTCGCCATCAGCATCCATCACTTTTAGGCGCGATATTTTCTCTTTGCCAGTGCCAATCTCTTCGATATAAGCAATGCGCCCTGAGAAGTCGCCGGGAATGCCTGTGATAAGCTCATATACTTTATCAGCGATAACGTGACCTGCATAACGCATGCTTTCTTTATTATTATCAGCAGTTAAAGTTTGCTTACCTTCTATCACGCGCCCAGATTTGATATCGATGACTTCATAATCGGTGACGACTTTGCCGCGATTACTGCGCGTGCTACCGACCACAAGATAAGGGATACCCATGCTTTGCCATACAGGTAGTGTGCCTGCTAACTCGCTACTACTACGCGGCTGCTGCGGTAGGTTTTGACTGGTGACTTTCAGCTCTGTTTTGCTCAAATCGTTTAAGACAATAGACGATAAGGTCGTGTCACCAGCAAAGGGCACAAAAGCCACTTGGTTTTGCTGCACCGGAATCTCATAATCCAACTCTAGAACGACGGGTGCTGCAAAGACGCTAGGAGCAAGCAATAAGCTTGAGGTGCTGGCAAGTAAAGAGAGGCATAGTTTTTTATGGATGCGCATGACCAAATCGAACTCCTAGGTTGGGATAATGTTTTTTAAAGGCAGTAAACTGACGATAACGATAATATCGCCGCATATATAGGTTGCGTTAGCTAAAGTTAGCAATAATATCGTCTTAGGGCAACTGATTAATTGCTGCCCTTAAACTGTATGGTAAAGGTAGGATATTTAGGATCATCGGCGTCAATTGGTAAGCTGCCGGTATTCAACACCGCCTGCTTAGCGGCTTCATTGACCGCGCTATCAGGTCCTGAGGCAGAGACGTTAACCACATTACCACTGGCATTGACAGTGATGGTTAAGGTGGCGCGCTGAGTCGAGCCTTTCGCTGCCGTCGGTGGATTATAGTTGCGTTTGATGAGGTTGATAATTTCACTATTGCTGGCACCGCGGCTGCCACTTGATGCCGAGCGGCTACTGCCTTTTGCGGTACTTGAAGTCGTGGCGTCACCAGATAGCATCGACTGTCCATCATCTCCTAAGCTAAGCGTTTGACCTGCGCTACCAGAACTACCGGTATTGATTTCTATATTTCTATCATTGGCCGTAGGGCGTTTAATCTTAGGCGGATTATTTTGCTTATTACGAAAATCTCCTAGCCTTTTTTGCTCTTCAATAAGCTGTTGTTTCTTATCTTGTTCAATTTGCTCATGCTCTTCTAACACAGATTCATCTAACTGCGCTGCCCACTCCGCCATATTACGCTCATACTCTTGAGTTTGCTCAAGTAGGCGTTGGTGCTGCTCTTCACTCATTAGCATAGGGCGACTAGCGGAATCATCAGAACGGGTAAAAACAGGCACGCGCTGAGAATTGGGCTGCGTTGGGCTATCGTAGCTGACGCTGCCATCAGTACTATTTGCTGGCATATTACTGGATGAGCCGCTTGCACCGCTGTCGGCTTGCATGGCGCTGGCCGCTGCAGCACGATTGGCAAGTATCTGTCCTTGCATCTCAGCCAATTGTTCAGGGGATATCATGACGGTCTCAATAGTGCCCGCGGTCTCGACTTCCATATTCTGATAGCTATAAATTAGGATGCCAATCACAAGACCATGTGCCAGTAAACTGAGCAACGTAGGCAAGGTTAGCCCGTTACCTTCAGGTTCGGTCGGCACATAAACGGTTGGCGCATTACGCATGGCACTGATACTCAAGGATATGGTAATCAAAAACAGGATGCTTAAACATAGGGCACTCAAAAACAGAGCATTCAAGAACGTGAGACTGAAAAAAGAGCTTCATCAAATTATCTACTTTATTATAACCAACTGAGCTAAAAGTGGGCGGTCTTATAATGAGGGCGCGTTATTATAATGAAGGCGCTGGTAATGGCGCGCCTGTCAATAGCCCTACCTTTTGGATGCCTGCTTGTTGTAAAGTTGCCATCAGAGTCATGATAGCGCCATACTGATTGTTTTGATCGGCATTGATCATTACCTGTAAAGGTTGTGCACCCACTTCGCTACTTTGATTTTGCAGATTGGATAATGTATCAATCAGCTCCGGCTCGCTAATCGGCAAGTCGATATTGTTCTCATAACTGATAAAAATCTCGCCACTGCCCGTTAACGACACAATCACGGGTAGCTGACTTTGGCTCATGGTATTGGTTTGCTCTTTTGGCAAATCAACGTCGACGCCCGTAATCAGCATCGGCGCTGTGACCATAAAGATAACAAGCAGCACTAGCATTACGTCGATATAAGGAACAACGTTCATCTCCGCATTGAGCGCTTTTTTCTCACGGCGATAGGGACTTTGTTTCATAGACCGGTTACCTGACTGCTTTGATTAACTTGGCTGACTTGGCTAACTTGCGTACTAGGCTGCGGATTTTCGATACTGGTTTCGCGTTGTAGCATCCCCGTCATCTCATCACAGAATAAAGCACGTGAGTCATATAGGCGGCTTGATTTGGCGGTAAAATGGTTATAAGCCAATACCGCAGGAATAGCGGCAAACAAACCCATGGCAGTGGCAATCAAGGCTTCAGCGATACCGGGCGCAACAGTCGCTAGGGTCGCTTGTTCGCTTTGCGACAGTCCCAAAAAGGCATTCATGATGCCCCAAACGGTGCCAAATAAACCGACATAAGGTGCTACCGAACCAATACTTGCCAGCGTCGTCAATCCTGATTCTAACAACTGCTGCTGACGTCCCAAGCCAACGCGAAGCTTACGTTCAACGCCATCGATGATGTCATCTTTAGGCTGGCGTTTTTTATGCATTCTTAAATATTCAGAAAACCCAACATAAAAAATCTGCTCAAGCCCTTGGCGCTCAGGCGAACCTTGCACGCCTTGATAAAGCTTCGCCAAATCTTCTCCTGACCAAAACCAAGTTTCAAACTGCTGGTCGAAATTTTTGGCCGTACCCAAACGGGCACTCATACGAAAAATAATCACCCAACTAAGCAACGAGGCTAATAATAACAATGCCATCACAATCTGTACCAATAGACTGGCTTGGGTGATGAGGTCGACAATATTTAATGATTCAGGCATGGGTTAGGCTCATGGGTAATTAATAATAACGGCTTTGATTTTAATGGCTAAATGCTTATAGCGGCTAGGGGCGGGTAGCATTTTCACAACATGCTGATTCTGCCTCCTCGCTATAACCCCGTAGTGTACTGTGAAATGATAAAAAGGTCATTTATTAAAGTGTTAAATGTAAATTTAATCGTTGGTGCAAAAATTATAATAGTGAATGGTTTTTATAAGGCTGTCGATATAGTCAGCTAATTGTGCCCATTAACTTAAAAAGCGTGACATTAATTGAAATTGTAAGACAATTTCACTAGAATGTAATTGTTTGTTGCTATCGCTTTTCATGGTGGCTCTGCATTTGCCAAAGTTATATGTGGCTAAAGGATTAAAAACATCATCTCGAATCTTAGTTTGTAAGCGTCATTTATAGTCGCAATTTGGAAGCGTCATTTATCGTCGCAATTTGGATGTATTTTTATATGTTTGATTTAAAAGCAGCATTGATGGTCGCTATTGCAAAACGGCGCTTATCAACGCAGGTGGATAATGATAATTTACTTACTGCTATTTGGAAGCGACTCTTATGAACGCAATCGAACGCTATTTTGGGATCAACGGTGAAAATACCACGATCAAAACAGAGGTTTTAGCTGGTGTAACCACGTTTTTAACCATGGCTTACATCATTTTTGTCAACCCTAACGTACTTGCTGACGCTGGAATGGATAAAGGCGCGGTATTTGTTGCCACCTGTCTTGCCGCCGCTATTGGTTGTTTTATCATGGGGTTTTATGCCCGCCTGCCAGTCGCGCAAGCCCCAGGTATGGGACTCAACGCCTTCTTTACTTATGGCGTGGTTTTGGGCATGGGCTACAGCTGGCAAACGGCGCTTGGCGCGGTATTTTTGTCAGGTTGTATCTTTGTCCTACTAAGCTTATTTAAAATCCGTGAAATCATCATTAATTCTATTCCAGACAGTATCAAACAAGGCGTTGTCGCTGGTATTGGTGCATTTTTGGCGTTTATCTCCATGCAAACTGCTGGTGTCATCGTTAATAACGATGCGACATTGGTAGGTCTTGGTGATATGACAGCATTTGCGCCGGCAATGGCAGCACTTGGTTTTATCATTATTGTTGGTTTGTCTCACAAAAAAATACCAGGTTCGGTCACTATTGGTATTTTACTGGTAGCGCTTATCAGCCTTATCACCGGTAATACCCAGTTTTCAGGTATTATCTCAGCGCCGCCGTCTATTGCTCCAACATTTATGCAGCTTGATATCGCTGGTGCGTTTGATGTAGCAATGATTAGCGTTATCTTTGCCTTCTTATTTGTGGATTTATTTGATACGGCAGGTACGCTGATTGCAACCACCAGTCAAGCAGGTCTGATTGGTAAAGATGGTAAAATCCCTAATATGGGTAAAGCGCTGCTAGCAGATTCGACGGCGACTGTAGCAGGTACTTTACTGGGTACCTCATCAACGACCAGTTATATCGAAAGTGTCTCAGGTATCGCCTCCGGTGGTCGTACTGGATTAATGGCTGTGACCGTTGGCGTGCTATTTTTACTCAGCGTGTTCTTCTCACCGCTTGCTGCCATGATTCCTGGTTATGCGACAGCAGGGGCTATCTTTTACGTAGCAGTACTGATGATGGGCACATTAAAAGACGTTAAATGGCATGACTTAACAGAAGCGGCGCCAGTCGTGGTGGTCTTGTTATTTACGCCTTTGACCTATTCTGTTGCTGACGGTATTGCGCTTGGCTTTATCACCTATACCGCTATCAAGGTAGTCGCTGGTAAATTCTCTGATGTGAGTATTCCTGTTTGGCTTTTAACAGCCGTATTATTGATTAAGATTATCTTCTTATAAAATATTAGCTAGTGTATTCACCATAAAAACCCTCTTTATCTACTAAACTGATAAAGAGGGTTTTTTATAGGAAAATCATAGGTAAAACGTGAATAAGTGGGATAGGAAAACCCTAATTATTTCTGCAAAAAACCAGTTAAATCAGCATCAGTAATCTAGATATATAACCAAATCGTGATATTTACTGTGATGTTAATAACCAATTGTTTTTAAACCATATTCTGCTTGGTTAAAATAAGTAACAGCGTGCGTTTGACGCTTTTTTTATGCTACCATGACTAAGCTAAGCGCATCACCTCAATCAACGCCGTAGAGGTTTTTCTTACAGTGAATTTGCGTCATATAAGATGACAGATACGGTTTTATTAACACGATACCGTATCTGAGCATCACTCTCCATTCACTACTAACAAGAAGAAGGCACTAATGCCGCTTAGCTGTTCGTTGTTGCCTTTATATTGTTAACGTAGCCCGTTTAACACTAAAACGACCTACTTGACCGCGTCCAGCCTATGCTGGATTTTCTCGTTTTGTGATGGTGTGGTTTGGCCTTTTGATTATTGCTGTAAATATTCATCGACGACTATTATTTAATTTAATCATGTATTCAATTTAATGATGGTTATAAGTATTTTTCAAAAATAATCAGAATTTTTACCACGCTATTTATTATGGTTTTTAAACGATAGTTATGGAGTTGTTATGAACCCAGTAGACCAGTTTACCCCGCAAGAGCCGATTTTATTTAAGCCGGCAGATTTGCTAGCGCCAGACTATATTGCTCAGTCGTCAGAAACGCTGCATGCCCGTATCTCACCTTTATATAGCGTCGATGAAGAACGTTGGTTGTCAGAATTGTTGCCCCTTGCCAAACCGACTGATAGCGAACGTGAAGCGGCTGCCACACAGACGCGCCAACTGGTCGAGCACGTACGTAATGATGGCAAAGCTGTGAAAATGGTTGACTCATTATTACTTGAGTACAGCCTCGATACCCAAGAAGGTATCTTGCTGATGAGCTTGGCAGAGGCATTGATTCGGGTGCCGGATAACTATACTGCCGATGCGCTGATTCATGACAAAATGAGTGTGGCTGATTGGAAAAAGCACATAAAAAATGACAATGGCTTCATGGTCAATGCCTCGACATGGGGCATGATGATGACCGGCCGTGTGGTCAGTATTGATAGCAATACTACGGCTTCAGGGTTTTTGGACCGCATGACCAAAAAGATGGGTGAGCCGGTCATTCGCAGTGCGATGCAAAAAGCCATGCGTATTATGGGGCATCAGTTTGTATTGGGTGAAACCATTGAAGGGGCGAATAAAAACAGCCAACCATATCGTAATAAAGGCTATACCTATTCATTTGATATGCTAGGTGAAGCGGCCATTACCCATAAAGATGCTGAAAAATACTTCAACGATTATCTGCATGCGATTAAAGCAACTGCCAGTATCAAAGTTAAAGAGGGTATGCCGAAGCCGTCAGTATCTATTAAGCTGTCAGCCTTGCACCCGCGCTATGAAGCGACCCAAGAAGAGCAAGTCATGGGTCTATTGCGTCAACGTTGTCTATTGTTGATTGAAGCGGCGCGTGAAGTTAATGTCGATATCAGTATCGATGCCGAAGAAGCCGATCGCCTTGAGATTTCTCTGAAACTATTTGAGTCTCTATATCGCGATAATTTAACCGCTGATTGGGATGGCCTAGGTATCGTAGTCCAAGGTTACTCTAAACGCGCGATTGCTATTTTAGTGTGGTTAGCACGCTTGGCAACTGAAGTCGGCGATCGTATTCCAGTACGTTTGGTCAAAGGTGCTTATTGGGATACTGAGATTAAATTGGCGCAGCAAAAAGGTCTATCTGGCTATCCTGTGTGGACACGTAAAGAAGGTACCGATACTGCTTATCTTGCTTGCGCGCGCTTCTTATTGTCTGAGCATCTGCGTGGGCTCATCTGGCCACAGTTTGCTACGCATAACGCGCACACGCTAGCGTCGATTATGACCATGAGTGCGCATAGAGACTTTGAGTTTCAGCGTCTACATGGTATGGGTGATGCGCTGTATGACCATATCTTGCAAGCTTATCAAATTCCGGTACGTATCTATGCACCGGTTGGCGCCCATAAAGATTTATTACCATATTTGGTACGTCGATTGCTTGAAAACGGTGCCAATAGCTCGTTTGTCCATCAATTATTAGACAAATCTTATCCCATTGATAAGCTAACCGTGCATCCATACGACAAATTATTGACCAATGATACTTTACATAACCCTGATATTCCGCTGCCGTTAGATATCTATGGCGAGCGTCGTGCCAGTTTCGGTCCCAATATTTTTGTAGAGTCGCAATGGCTACCGTTTAAAGCTGCTATTGATAGTCATCTGCATAAAACGTGGTCAGCAACTTCTATTATCAATGGTAAAGCGGTTGATGAATACGAAGCGGATGGTAAGACTCATCAGCTTGAATCTCAGAAAGTGCGTGCACCTTGGAATCATGAAGTCATCGCTGGTGAGGTAAAATATGCCAATGCGGAATTGGCGGTGCAAGCTATCGATGCGGCAGTAGCAGGGCAAAGTGCGTGGCAAGCAGTCCCAGCCGCGAATCGTGCTGCTATATTGCGCAAGGTGGCGGACTTATATGAAGAAAACTATGCTGAACTGATGGCGCTCTGCCAGATTGAAGCCGGTAAAACCATGCAAGACGGTATCGATGAAATCAAAGAAGCGGTTGATTTTTGCCGCTTTTATGCCGACGAAGCAGAGCGTTTAGACGATGTGGTGCATGAGTTTACTGATTTAACAGGTAAACCCTCGCGTCAGGTTTATAAAGCGCGCGGTACTTTCGTATGTATCAGCCCTTGGAACTTCCCATTGGCTATTTATACCGGTCAAATCGTAGCAGCACTAGCAGCAGGCAATACTGTTGTGGCAAAACCTGCCGAGCAGACCAGCTTAATCGCTCATTTTGCTGCGCAGTTAATGTATCAAGCTGGGGTTCCAGCCGAAGCATTACAGTTAGTGACGGGTGCGGGCGATGTTGGCGGTGCTTTGACAGCTGCTGATAATATCGCAGGCGTTATTTTTACCGGTTCAACCCAAACGGCGCAGCGTATTAACCAAAGCTTAAATAATCATGTGCAAGCCAGTGGCGAGCTACCGGTCTTTATTGCTGAGACGGGTGGTCAAAATGCCATGATTGTTGACTCAACCGCACTACCTGAACAGGTGGTTAAAGATGCGGTATTGTCAGCCTTTGGCTCGGCAGGTCAGCGTTGTTCAGCTTGTCGTATCTTATGCGTGCAAGAAGAAGTCGCGGATAATTTAATCGAATTGCTACAAGGGACTATGGCAGAATTGGTCGTCGGTAATCCACTATACGTCACCACAGACGTAGGTCCGGTGATTGATGCGGATGCCAAGCACAGTTTGGAGGCGCATATCGAACGTATGAGCGCTGAGCCAACCGCAACTATTTTGGCGCAGACGCCTATGAGTGCAAGCTCGGTTGTTAGCGAAGAGCATTCTACCTTTGTTTTGCCAACGGCGATTGAGGTTAAAAGTATCGATGTCATCGGTGGCGAGCATTTCGGTCCGATATTGCATGTACTGCGTTATCAAGCGCCTGATCTGAATAAGCTTATCGATGCCATTAACGGGACTGGTTTTGGTTTGACTTTAGGTATTCATAGCCGTATTGAAAATATTGCTGAGCATATAGAGCGCCGTGCGTTTGTTGGTAATACCTACATCAACCGTAACCAAATCGGTGCCGTTGTAAACGTTCAGCCATTTGGTGGCTGTGGTCTATCGGGTACGGGTCCAAAAGCGGGTGGTCCACATTATGTGGCGCGTCTCATGCAGCTGCAATCTGAGTCAATAACGACTGAATCACTCACTCAAACACAAATCGCATAAGGAGTAGCAAGATGGCGACTGAATTTAAAAAGAATCATGCCCAAGTTTGTGAATCTTGGCGATTACTTGGCGCGGTCAATCGCGCAACGTATCTACAAGCAGCCATTGCAAAGTTGGCCTTGCTAACTGGCGATGTCAATAAAGCAAAGCGTTTATTCAATCATTTATTAAGTGCTGCGCCAAGCTTAGATGAAGTGCAGCGTATGACGGGCGCGACGGGTGAATCCAATGATTTATACGTGACCGCTCGTGGCAAAACCATGGTCATCGGTGGTGAGTCTGCGCGCGCAATGGCAGTACTTGGGCAGCTTATAGCCGCATTATTGACTGGCAACGAGGTGATACTACATTGCCCAAGCCAAGATGAGATGTGCAATGAGGCTGCAAAAATACTGTATGAGACAGGTATTAGTGATGATGTATTGAGTGTGGCGAACGATTCGCAAACCGTGACGCTGTTATATATTGATCGTCTGGCGCAAGTGGCTGTCGCTGGTAATCAAAGCGAAGTCCAAACGATTAGCCAAGAGCTTGCTAATACTGACGGCATTTTGACGCAAGTCATTGCTGTCACTGACATGGAAGGACTGTCAGAGATGCTGACGCCTGATTATCTCTATCGCTTTGTCACCGAACGGGTAAGAACCATTAATACCACAGCGATTGGTGGTAATGCTAGCTTGTTGGAGCTTGGCACAGAGTAAAGTTTTTATAGGTAAAAGTTTAGAGGTTTTAGTAGATAAAATAGAATCTCACACATAACGGTCAGTAATTGTTTTCCAAGCGTTTTGGGAAATGATTACTGACCGTTTTTTTTATAGTCTTTTTTAAGATATTTATTATTTTGCTTAGACGTTAAAAAACCTTTTAAATCCATGGTTTTTTAGCTTGTAGGGAAACAATAGTGGTGATACTATAAATAAAACCTGACCAAATAGTCATCTTTTTAATTGATATTGTGACCAATAATAAGGTGGGGAATTTAACTAGAGCAGCCTACAACTATTAACAAGGATTGTTAATAGATTTAAGGTCATATTAATCAAGGATGATTAAAATGTCTCAATCTTTAGAGTCTCAAAAAAATGCCGAGTTGATGTATCAGCTCAATGACAAGCCTAGCTTTTGGCCGGCAAGTTTCGCCGCTTTACAACATCTGCTAGCTAGTATCGTCGCTATTGTCACTCCTACCTTGATTGTCGCCGGAACCTTGGGTTTGGGTGATTACGTTCCTTATCTAATCAGCTGCGCGCTCATCTCCTCTGGAATTGGCACTTATATTCAATGTAAAAAAATAGGCCCTATAGGCGCGGGCATGCTCAGTTTGCAAGGTACTAGCTTTGCTTTTTTAACCGCTATTATCGCTGCTGGACTGATTGTAAAAGGGCGGGGTGGTTCACCAGAAGATATTTTGGCTACTATTTTTGGGGTTAGTTTTTGTGCCGCCTTCGTTGAAATTGTTCTTAGCCGCTTTATTCATAAATTAAAAAGAATATTTACCCCTGTGGTCACTGGCACTATTATTATTCTCATCGGTGTTCCGCTGATTGAAGTTGCCATGACTGATATTGCAGGCGGTTTTGGCGCCGAAGATTTTGGCAGTTTGCAAAATCTGTTTTTAGGTATGGTTGTGCTAGTATCGGTGATTGTATTTAACCGCTCAAAAAACCCATTATTAAGACTTTCCTCTATTGTCATTGCCTTAATCTTAGGAATGTTAGCTGCCTTTTTCATGGGCAGATTAGACTTTTCTTCATTAAACAATGTCGGTTTTATTACCATTCCTATCCCATTCAAATTTGGTTTTCAGTTTGATATCACCGCTTTTATTCCATTAGCTATCCTGTATTGTGTCAGTGCCCTTGAAACGACGGGCGATCTCACAGCCAACGCGGTAGTATCAAAAGAACCTGTCAAAGGCCCTGTCTATCTTAATAGAATTCAAGGCGGGGTATTGGCAGATGGGGTCAACTCTATGATTGCTGCCACCTTAAACAGCATGCCGTCGACCACCTTTAGCCAAAATAACGGCGTCATTGCGCTTACGGGCGTCGCCAGCCGTCATGTCGGTATTTATATTGCGGCTCTTATGATTATCATTGGATTGTTTCCTATCTTTGGCGCCATATTGCAAACCATGCCGCAGCCAGTACTTGGTGGCGCAACATTGGTTATGTTTGGGACAGTAGCGGTAGCTGGTATAAAAGTATTGGCTAGCGCTAAGCTTGACCGCCGTGATATGTTGATTATTGCTACTTCTGTAGGCATCGGTATCGGCGTATCTATGGTGCCTGAGGTGTTGTCACAACTGCCTGAATCAATACGTAACGTGCTGATATCGCCTGTCGCAATAGGAGCGATCACTGCCATTGCATTGAGTTTATTTTTACCAGAAGATACCCAAGACGCTGATATATAAAAGTAAATATTTAATAGAAGTGTGATTGGTAAATATTATTGTGTGATAGCTATTACATATTAATTGATTGGTTTGCGCCATCAAGCAAGTGTTTATATTAACACTCTATGTAAACTGTTTAATTTCACAAAGCCCAATTTTTTAGCCGAGTATTGCTATGATTAGTTTCTATCTGAACGGAAAGTACCATGAGATAAGCCACCTCAATCCGAATACGACGGTACTTGAGTATCTACGCTTGCACGAACATCAAACTGATACTAAAGAAGGCTGTGGTAGTGGCGATTGCGGCGCATGTACGATTATGGCGCAACGCTTGCCTAGTCATGTGATGAGCGATTCTAGTGACAGCACGCCTTTTTATACCTTTAACTCTTGTATTGCTCTATTGTCGCTGATGGATGGTCATCATTTAATGACCGCTTCTTATCTGGCGGACAATCCAGCACATCATCCAGAACGGGCCCTATTGCATCCTGCACAGCAGGCGATGGTTGACTGCCATGGCTCGCAATGTGGATTTTGTACGCCTGGTTTTGTCATGTCTCTGGCGAATCTGTATGAAAATAATCGTATGCAACAACAGCAAAATGCCAAGCAGGGCAGCACAAATGGTGAATCAAGCTACGATGACCCAAGCTATGATGATATTGTCGCCGCAATTTCAGGGAATCTATGCCGCTGTACCGGTTATCGACCCATCATTGAAGCAGGTCTAACGATGGGTAAGATTGGTCAGCAAAGAGTGGCTGATAAAACAGTCGCAAAAGATTTAACCATAAGCTTAGCGACGGATGCGATGGCAAGTAATAGTGATGCGCTGCTTAAAACTGCATCATTGGATACCTCGAATAAAGCCTCAACTATTGAGCCTGCTCTTGCTGAAGGGTCGCGGCAGTTATTCATTCCAAAAACAGTGGATGCGCTTAATCAGTTATTGGCCGTATATCCACAAGCGACTATTTGGGCAGGTGGTACGGACTTGGGATTAAGCATTACGCAGCACTTGGTTGATCATGAAGTGATTATTCAGCTGTCCGCTATTGATGAGCTAAAAACATGGTCACTTTCTCATTCAAAGTCTAGCTCAAAGCATGATTCAAAGGCTAATGCAAAGCTGTTATCCGAGTTAGACAATTCCACTGATAATGAAGAAGAAGTACAGGAATTGACGTTTGGGGCTGGCATGACCTATCAGCAAATGCTGCCGATACTTGAGCAAAACTATCCTGAATTTGCAGCACTATTCGCAAGAACGGCTTCACCGCAAATACGTAATATGGGTACGCTTGGCGGTAATATTGCCAATGCCTCGCCAATTGGAGATTTGCCACCAATTTTACTGGCGTTAGAAGCGCGCATTCATTTGCGTCATTGCAATCCCAATAATAGAGATATGGGTGGTGAAGAGGCAAACGCTAAAGATGAAAACAATGAACATAATCAAAAGCCTTATATAGACGAGATAATACCCTTATCAGAATTTTTTATAGATTATAAAAAGACCAAGCTACTGGCAGGCAGTTATATTGTCGCTATTCATATGCCACTGATGCAGGCTAATCAGCATTTATTTATTCATAAAATTAGTAAGCGTTATGAAGATGATATTTCTGCTTGTTTGGTTGCCGTAAGAATCGATCTGTCAGCAGACGGAATGACTATTGACCATGCAAAAATCGGTCTCGGCGGTATGGCGGCAATACCATTATTAGCCAAGAATTGCCAGCAAGCGCTCCTAGGTCAACCCCTTGAGCTTGCAAGTTTTGAGAAGGCTGCAAAAGCGCTACCGATGGATGTCTCGCCATTAACAGATGTTAGAGCAAGCCGTGAGTATCGCTTGCATGTGGTGCAACGTTTACTAATTAAGTGTGGCAAGCAGCTGATAAAAGAGACGCAAACTGAGAGAGAATCATCATGAGCCATCAATCATCCTTATTTGACAGTTACAGTATTCGCCGCGTACGTCCGCCTAAAAATAAAATCGGCACTTCTGCCAAACATGATAGTGCGATAAGCCACGTCATGGGAACGGCAACCTATGTGGATGATATCCTAAAGCCGCGAGGCACTTTGCATTTGGCAGTTGGTAAAAGCAGTCACGCTCATGCTCGGGTAACCAGTATGGATCTCAGTGCTGTTAGAGCAGCTGATGGGGTCATTGATGTTTTAAGTTTTAAAGACTTACCTGCTCAAACGGATATCGGCGCAGTGTTTGACGGTGAGCCATTGATGGTGGATGAGATCACAGAATACGTAGGTCAGACGCTATTTTTGGTCGTGGCAACCACTCACCGTGCTGCAAAAAAGGCGGTGCTTAAAGCAGTTGTAGAATATGAGCCATTAGCAGCGATACTGAGTATTGACGAGGCTTTGGAGCAGGAACAGTTTGTACGTCCAAGCCACTTTATGCAGCGCGGTGATACCGAAGCAGCGCTTGCAAATGCGCCTATGCGTATTGCAGGCCATATTCATATGCTAGGTCAAGAGCATTTTTATCTTGAAGGCCAAGTGTCCTATGTCGTGCCTTGTGATGATGGCGGGCTTGAAGTTTATACCTCATCGCAGCATCCGAGTGAAGTGCAACAGCTGGTCGCTGAGGTGACGGATTTGCCCTTTCATGCGGTCAATACGGTCGTGCGCAGAATGGGCGGCGGTTTTGGCGGCAAAGAAACCCAAGCAGCTGCATGGGCATGCTTTTGTGGTATCGTTGCCAAACGTCACAATGTACCTGTAAGTATGCGCTTGGATCGTCAAGATGACATGGTGGTGACCGGTAAACGCCACGAATTTGCCAACCGTTATGAGGTCGGTGTCGACGAGTCAGGGCAAATCCTTGGCGTCGATATGCAGCTGGCTGGCTTGTGTGGTTATGCACCAGACTTGTCCGATGCTATCGTCGATAGAGCGATGTTCCACTGTGACAACGCTTATTATTATCCAGCCGCGCACGTAGCAGGACATCGCTGCAAAACGCACACGGTATCGAACACTGCCTATCGAGGTTTTGGTGGGCCTCAAGGTCTGATGACTGCCGAATATATGATGGATCATATCGCCTATACTTTAGGCAAAGACCCTCTGCAAGTGCGTTTGATGAACCTCTACCAAAATGGCCAAAGTACTCATTATGGTCAGCCAATCGAGCATTTTGATTTGGCAACGATTATGGAGACACTGGCAAAAGATTGTGATTATGAGCAGCGTCGCCAGCAGATGATAAAAGCCAATGAGCAAGCCAAAGCTGAAGGCAGCGATAAGCGTCTGGGCATTGCCTTAACACCTGTGAAGTTTGGCATCTCGTTTACCGTGCAGACGCTCAATCAAGCAGGCGCTCTGGTACATATTTATACCGATGGCAGTATCCACCTTAATCATGGTGGGACAGAGATGGGGCAAGGGCTATTTGTCAAAATTGCTCAAATCGTTGCCAATGAGTTTGATGTGGATTTGGATACCGTAAAAGTATCGGCAACGCGTACCGATAAAGTGCCCAATACCTCACCGACTGCGGCTTCATCAGGAACCGATATCAACGGTAAAGCCGCGCAAAACGCTTGTTTAACCATCAAGGCACGTATCGTCGAGTTTGCCGCTGAGTATTTTGAAGTGGCGCAAGAAGACATACGCTTTGAGCGTAATCATGTCTATATTGGTGATAAGGAAGATTTTACTTTTGCTGAAATGGTGCAGTTAGCGTATCAGCACCGCGTTAGTCTATCTTCTACGGGCTACTATAAAACGCCAAAGATATTTTACGACCGCTCTAAAGCGTGGGGTCGACCTTTCTTTTACTTTGCCTTAGGCGCTGCCTGTTCTGAAGTTGAAATAGATACGTTAACGGGTGAGTATCAAGTGCTGCGCTGCGACATCTTACATGATGCAGGACAGTCGATTAACCCTGCTATCGATATTGGTCAGATTGAAGGCGGCTTTGTGCAAGGCATGGGTTGGCTCACAACTGAGGAACTTACTTGGGATAAAAAGGGCACGCTCGCATCTAATAGCCCTGCCAATTATAAGATTCCAACGTCACACGATTTGCCAAAACAATTTAAAGTTAAACTGTACGACCGTAAAAATGAAGAGCAAACCATTTATAATTCTAAAGCAGTGGGCGAGCCACCTTTTATGCTGGCAGCTAGCGTTTGGTGTGCTATCAATAATGCAGTCGCAAGCTTAAGTGATTATAAAAAGAACCCTGATCTTACGATGCCTGCAACCCCAGAGGCAGTATTAAAAGCGGTGATGCGCATGCAAGGCGAAAAGTGGGAGATTGACACGAATGTAAACTTTGATGCGATTGATAGCTTGACTAGAGATGAGGAGGACAACTGCGGTATTGACGACGATAAAGTTAAGCCACAACTCGTGCCACATGCCGAAGATATCAGGCCGCCAGAGGTCGAGGGTCAGACAGTCGACGAGCAGCCAGAAGCGATAGAGCATCCTAACGTAGCAACGGCTAGAGGCCCTGCACATAGTGAACCGACGCACAGTGAATAATTCATCATTGCCACCTATGCCAATACCAGTACGTTGGTATGATGGCCTAGCCCAGTATCAGCAGCAAGGGTATGCGCATGTGTTAGCGACTATCGTTGCGGTCAATGGTTCTGCGCCCCGAGCGCTACAGGCCAAAATGGTGATCACCCATGATAACTGTTGCGATACGCTTGGTGGCGGCGGTCTTGAGCATGATGTCGTCAGGACAGCACGGCAATTGCTAAATGGTGAGATAGATACAACCATACTCAAAGCTTCTAAAAGAGACAAAAGTGTCAATAAAAATACCGACAATGACAATGATAAAGATAACGACAGTGATTCGACGCCATCTAAAGTAGTAAGACGCGATACAGTTTATACCAAGCATTATCCGCTAGGCGCAAAGCTGGCACAGTGCTGCGGTGGTAGTGTCACCGTTATGTTTGAATGTTTTAATGTGACGCCGCCGATGTCAATATTGGTATTTGGAGCAGGGCATGTGGCAGCAGCGTTGATGACGATACTTTCGGAGCTGCCTTGCCAAGTCGATTGGGTAGATAGTCGTGCAGAGATGTTTGAGCGCTATTTATTAGATAAATCTAATTTACCAAATAAATCTATCCAAACAGAAGATTTATCTAAAGAACTAGAAGCCCAGTCTAGCTCAAATCAGCCCAAGCTTTATAATCTTCCTGTACATATCCGTCCGCATGTTGATGATGATCCTGTTGATTTCATTCGCCCGTTTGTTGAACCCTTTAAACAAAGTGGGCAGCGTTTTATTTTGGTTATGACCCATGATCATAGTCTGGACTTTGAGTTAGTACGTGCTGCGTTAGATGCTAGTTCAGAGGCAAACGGTTTAGCAACTAGTCTCGATAATGATGATTTAGATAACAATTTAGATAATGGTCGCTCAAAAGTCTCGATGCCTTATATTGGTTGTATTGCCTCGGCAACTAAAGCAGAACGTTTTAAAAGTCGTCTGCTGCAACGTGGTTATGATAAGCAGATAGTCGACCAATTAACCATGCCCATAGGACTACCAATTGGCGGTAAAGAGCCTATGGCCGTTGCCGTGTCTATCGCTGCGCAAATTTTGCAACATTATCATCAAAAATAATCTATAAGTGCTAGACCATCAATACTGATTTCTACCTTTACCATTAATTTAGATTCTAACTAAAACGTTCGGTATGACCAAGTGACGGGAGATTTACCCATGGCTCTACATATTTATCAAGCGCAGCTCCTGCACTATCTTACCGAAAATGATCTGAATCAAGTGGCTGAACGTGCGCATACTGAGAAATCCAGCTCAGCGACTGATAACCACCCAAATACAGCAACCATTGATAAAAACATCACGTTACTACCCGTCATTGCAGGCGTGAACGTCTATCCTGAGTATATTGCTAAGGGTGCGCTGGTTGTCGATGATGTAACAGGCTGTATTATAGATTATGGTAGTAGCGAAGCAATGTTAGCAAGTTATGCTAAAACTAATGATCAAGAACCGGTCAAGATTCATGATTATCGAGATAAGCTGATTATGCCGGGCTTCATCGATACCCATGTGCACTATCCGCAAATAGATATGATTGCCGCTTACGGTGAGCAGCTCCTTGACTGGCTCAATAATTATACTTTTGTCACTGAAGCCAATTTTGCTGATCTAAAGGTTGCCCATGATACCGCGCAATTCTTCTTAAATCAGTTACTCGCCAATGGCACGACTAGCGCCATGGTGTTTTCTACGAGCCATCCGCAATCCGCAGAAGCCTTTTTTACTGAAAGTCAGAGGCTTAATACCCGTATGATTACGGGCAATGTGTTGATGGATCAAAACGCGCCTGAGCATCTATGTGTGCCTGCTGAGCAAAGCATTCGAGATACGCAAGATATTATTGATAATTGGCATGGTCGTGGACGCCAACATGTGGCTATTACCCCAAGGTTTGCGATTACCTCAACGCCAAAACAGCTGCAATTGGCAGGCGAGCTATATGCCAGCTACGACACTGTTTATCTACAAACACATCTGGCAGAAAACCGTGATGAAGTGGCTTTTGTACGTAAGCTCTACCCCAAGCATAAAGGTTATCTAGATGTCTACGAGGATATGGGGCTGCTGGGTCGATACACCACTTTGGCACATGGTATCTATCTTGAAAATCCAGAATACGAGAGGCTACGGGCAACTGGTACGCAAATAGCACATTGTCCAACGTCTAATTTGTTTTTAGGCAGTGGATTATTTGATTTGCCTAAAACATTAAGCTATACCGGCGTCAGTATCGCTACTGATGTAGGGGCGGGAACCAGTTTATCGATGTTAGCAACCTTGTCAGAGGCTTATAAAGTTCAGCAGCTACAGAACAATCAATTGTCCGCTCATCAAGGGCTATATCAGATTACTTTGGGCAATGCACAGTCGTTAATGCTAGATGATAAAATTGGTAACTTTATGCCTAATAAAGAAGCGGATTTCGTGGTAATAGACATGGCATCGACGCCTTTACTTGAGCGACGTATGGCACAGACCAAAAATTTTGAAGAACAACTATTTGTATTGATGATGCTCGGTGACGATAGAGTGATTGAGGAGACGGTCGTTGCAGGGGTAAGTCGTTATAAAAAAGTGACTACAACATAAAGTTAAATCATATAGGAACAGTTCATGTGCGGGAGGGTAGAGAAAGTAAATTGCAAAATTTCTACGAACTGGGACACATCTTTAAATGACGATCAGCGTCTTTCTACTACAGCTTTTAGTTTGCGTAAACAAACACTGATCGTTTTTAATTATTAACGATGTTTAAACCTCAATTGCTAAAAATATGGCTACCGTATCATTCGGGATATTGTAGCCACACCCAGCCATTTTCTAACCATTCACTTAAGTCATCTGAATCGATATCCGTGACATCTTGATGTTGTAAGTGCTCGCCATTAGCCAAACGCACTAGTATGGCTGTTGCCGCAGCATCAAGACCATCAAGGCGTTGACCATTGGCATATATCGTCACGCCATCATCAGTTTGGCTATAGAGTAAGCGATTACTATAGTCTGCTTGCAGCGTTGCACCTTCTGATAAGGCTTGCATCAGCTCATCAGTGTCTAACGTTTCTTCTGGAATTAGCGCATCATACTGACGTTTGCTCACGACTTCCGACACTGCTTGACGAATGATATCGTCGCCACGCTCAGACTGCAGCATTTGTAATAGCTGGTCTTTAATCGCATTGATACTATCTGCTTGCAATTCACCTGACGATTGCAGCGCTTGTGGTAGTAGCATTGGGATAAATAAATCGCTATCATTGGTGGCGATATCAGCTAGGCTATCGATAATTTGCATCAAATTTGGACGACGACAGCCAAATGAAAAGGTTAAGCAGTCATCTTGCGCGACGCCAAAATGCGAGAGTTTCGGCGGTACATAAAGCACGTCACCAGCTTCTAGTATCTCATCAAAGATGAGCTCGCCCATATCATCAAACAATCTAATCGGCTCATCGGCAACGAACTCAGTATCTTTATCACAAAATTTGCCGAGCTGCCAACGCCGGGACCCAAACCCTTGCGCTAAAAACACATCATAATCGTCATAGTGCTTGCCCACCGAGCCGCCTTTGGGCGCATATGAGACCATAATGTCATCACGCTGCCATTGCGGAACAAAGTCAAACGCTTGCCATAATTGACCAAGCTCAGGTGACCACTGTTCCATATTCTGCACCAGCACGGTCCATTGTTCTGGTAAGTTATCAAAATCTGCTTCGGTTAGCGGGCTCTTTTTGAGTTGCCACTGTGGAAAGCCTTCTTGCTTGCTCGCGGCTTGGGTCAGTAGGCGCGCCGAAGCGTCTTCTTCAACGGCAAGCCCAAGCATGTCTTCTGGTTCGAACATGCCGACTAATTGTGGTAGACCTTGCTTAATGAGTAATGGTTTTTTTTGCCAATACTCGTTTAAGAATTGCTCAGGCGTAATAGAATCGGGTAAACAAAGGGGAATTGAGGTCATTGATAAATCCATATCTAAAGATGGGCATAAGATTAATAGTGAGGAGTGCTTTATAGGACAGTTTTAATAGTTTATGATTATTGCCTATCTGATAGTGAGTATTACAGTGTCAATATCAATAGCTACTGTCAGAACACTCCATCAATCGTAGGAAGTTTATGAAAAAATTGCATTTTATCGTCATTATCGCTAGCGTGTTTTTATTACAAGCTTGTGTCCACAAGATAGTGACCGTACCGGCTAAAATCGCTTATAAAACCACCAAAGGCGTGGTAAAAGGCACAGTAGCTGTCGGTAAAGCTATCATACCTGGCGATAGTGATGACGAAGATAAAAAGGATAAAAAATAAAACCTTACTCAAAAGCTATGTACCATTAAAGACGCATCTTTAACGATAAATCATAGCATTCAAAGTAAGGTCAATTATTTAGCAAGATATCAATGCATAGTCATTGATATCTTTTTTTAAGGTAACTGCAGCGTTTATTAAATCTTAGCAATCCACTCTTTAATGGTACGTGCTTGCTCAGCTGCATTACCGGTATAGGTGGCAGGCGTCATTTCACGTAAACGTGCTTTATCCGCATCGCTCACAGCATTCAACTCATCACTTTCAACGAAGGTTAGCATGGCTTCGCGGGTCATGGCATTGCCACGGGTTAAAGCTTTTAGCTTCTCGTATGGGTTTTCGACACGGTAGCGACGCATGACCGTTTGAATCGGCTCTGCCAACACTTCTTGGGCATTGTCCAAATCATCATTTAAGCGCTGCGCATTTAACTCAAGTTTGCTCACACCTTTTAGGCAAGCATCGAACGCAATCATACTTTGAGCTAAGCCAACACCGATATTACGCAGTACAGTAGAATCTGATAAATCGCGCTGCATACGTGAAATCGGTAATTTTTCACCTAAGTGAGCAAGCATCGCATTTGCCACGCCCAAGTTACCTTCTGAGTTTTCAAAATCAATCGGATTGACTTTATGCGGCATAGTAGAAGAACCTACTTCACCGTCTTTTAGGCGCTGCTTGAAATAGCCTAAGCTAATATATTGCCAAATATCACGGTTAAAATCGATTAGAATCGTATTGAAGCGTCTTACCACATCAAACAATTCAGCGATATAATCATGCGGCTCAATTTGCGTGGTATAAGGATTAAAGGTCAATTCTAAACGCTCATTGATAAATTGCTCAGCATGAGTTTGCCAATCAACATCAGGATAGGCTGAGAAGTGCGCATTATAGTTACCAACAGCGCCATTGATTTTACCCAATAGTTCTACTTGATTCACTTGCTTAATTTGGCGAGCTAGACGGTAAGCGACGTTTGCCATCTCTTTACCAAGCGTCGTTGGGCTGGCAGTTTGACCATGCGTACGTGACAACATTGGCTGGTCAGCATGAGTAATAGCCAAGTCAACGATGCTGTCGGTCACTTGCTGCATTTTAGCTACCACAATCTCGCGGCTGTCTTTTAGCATTAACGCATAGGACAAGTTATTGATGTCTTCACTGGTACAAGCAAAGTGGATAAATTCTAGGCTATCTTCTAGTTGCTGATTACCGCGGAATTTGTCTTTGATGAAATATTCAACCGCTTTTACATCGTGGTTGGTCGTCGCTTCGATATCTTTAATAGCTTGCGCATCGGCTTCACTAAAGTCATCAACAATGCTGTTTAAAAAGTCGTTGGTATCGGCATCAAACGCTGCCAACTCAACAATCGCGCTATTATCCGCCAATGACTGTAACCAGCGAATCTCGACGGTAACGCGGGCTTTAATCAGACCAAATTCAGATAAATAAGGACGCAAGCTGTCAGCTTTAGATGCGTAGCGACCATCGATTGGGGAGAGTGCGGTTAAGGCAGATAAAGAGGTTGTCATAAATATCCTTTAACTTAGTTAGTTAGGTTTAGTTAAATCAATTGCTTTAATTACAAGAGTAAAAATAATTCAATATGATAATTTATTTATATGATCAGCTTCAGATAGAAGCCGCTGCATCGAATACTTCTGATATGAAAATTGCCATAAAAGCAATTGAGCAGACAATTTGAATTGCTAGAGCCACTAAAATCAAGTTTCGTTTCTTTGTAGAGTATTTAGAACTATTCTTATTAGAGAATGTAAAAACTCCAATGATTAACAATAAAAAAACGGCGATCCAAATGGTATAAGCAATGATAAGCATCTATTTGCCCTTTATATGTATTCTAAAACCCACAAGGCGCATCAATAACAGCAATCACACCGCCACCAAGACACACCTCATCGATATAAAATACTGCTGATTGACCAGGAGTAACGGCACGTTGTGGCTCATCAAATAGCACACGAACCTCAGAGCCATCATCATTTAGCGTATAAACACGGCAGGCTTGATCGGGCTGGCGATAGCGAGATTTTGCCATGCAGCGTAAGCCTTCCGTGCTAAAAATATCAGCAGGCGGCAATCCATCGACCCAGTCAAGCTTATAAGCTTGTAGCTCATTACTCATTAGCATCGGATGCTCATGACCTTGACCGACGATTAAACGGTTTTTATCCAAATCCTTTGCCAGTACAAACCAAGGTTCTTCTGGACGGTCTTTGACGCCGCCGATACCGATGCCGCCACGCTGACCTAAAGTATAATACATCAAGCCATCATGCTGACCTATCACATGACCGTCGTCGGTGACGATATCGCCTTTTTGCGCCGGCAAGTACTGTTGTAAAAAGTCTTTAAAACGGCGCTCACCAATAAAGCAAATACCAGTAGAATCTTTCTTTTTAGCTGTCGCCAAGTCATGCTCTTCAGCGATTTGACGCACGACTGGTTTTTCAAGCTCACCTACTGGGAATAGCGTTTTAGCGATTTTATCGCCGCCAACCGCATGTAAGAAGTAGCTTTGGTCTTTATTGTTATCCAGTCCACACAATAACTGGGCGACGGTTTCGCCGTTGTTATTTTCATAGTTCAGGCTGCGGCGCGTATAGTGACCGGTGGCAATATAATCAGCACCGAGGGTCAAAGCATAGTCTAAAAACGCTTTAAATTTGATTTCTTTATTGCATAAAATATCTGGATTTGGGGTGCGTCCGGCTTTGTACTCTGCTAAGAAATGCTCAAACACGCGATCCCAATATTCCATCGCAAAGTTGGCGGTATGCAGCTTGATACCGATTTTGTCACACACCGCTTGCGCGTCTGCTAGGTCATCCATCGCCGTACAGTATTCGGTACCGTCATCTTCTTCCCAGTTCTTCATAAACAGACCTTCCACTTTAAAGCCTGCTTGCTGGAGTAAAACAGCTGATACGGAAGAGTCGACGCCGCCTGACATACCAACGATGACGTGCTTGCTGCTAGGATGGTCGATATCGGCAAGCGTCAAAGGACGATGGACGCTAAAAGAGTCTGAAACGGGTAGGCTTGCGGTGTTTGGCGTGGCTGACATAGAATTGCTCAACAATTTATACGTTATCCAAAGTGTGACATGACGCTATTCATCAATAAAACGACTAAGAGTGATAGACTTAGTCAGCTGATAAGGTCATCTCGTTTTCTGGACGGGGTATTTTGGTCTGGGTATTGTGATAAAATAAGCGTCATATTATAACAGTTAATTGTAAGCGGTGGCGACCTATGCGCGCTTACTGAGCGTAAAACCGCTTTAGAAATTTAGATAGTGGTTCTAAATTATTTCAATCACCCTTCATTCACTTAGTAATTCACTTGGAATAATAATGATAAAGATTGGTCAAGGTATCGATGTCCATGCGTTTCATAATACGGGCGAGCAGCAGCAATATGTGATACTGGCAGGTGTGCCGATAGAGCATACCCATAGTTTGCTTGCACATTCTGATGGCGATGTGGTGTTGCACGCGCTTGCTGACGCGTTGCTTGGCGCATTGGCGCTCGGTGATATTGGGCAGCATTTTCCAGATACCGATGCGGCGCACGCAGGTTTGGATTCGCGCGTACTACTCCGTTATGTGTATGGTAAAGTCCAAGCCGCCGGTTATACTTTAGGCAATGCTGATATTACCGTGATGTGTGAGCGCCCAAAATTGGCACCCTATAATCAAGCGATGCGCGAAAATATTGCCAGTGACTTGCAAACTGCTGTGAGTAATGTCAGCATTAAAGCCACAACGACTGAAAAACTGGGCTTTACCGGTCGCCAAGAGGGTATCATGGCCAATGCCGTGGTATTATTGGTGCCGAATACGACTATGTCTAGCGACAACATGGTTGGCGATAATGTTTCTGATGTTAACGTTTCTGATGCTAATGTGCTTGACGTTTAATCCCTAATAGCAAGTGATTAGATGGCTATTATAGTAAGTATCACTTGATGATGGTTGCAATATAATGGCAATCGCCCCATGTAGCAGCCACATGCCAAATTTAATGTGACATACCTCTTTTTGATAATGGTTTTAATAATTTTTGATTTTAATAAATAGGAGCTTTTATGAGTGAGCAAACCCCAAATACTGCTGCAAACGATGTTGAACAGCTGATTCGTGATCAAATCAAAGACAATAAAGTCATCCTTTATATGAAAGGCACTCCACAGTTTCCACAGTGTGGTTTTTCTGCCAAATCAATTGAGGTTTTGACGCAAATCGGTCGTCCATTCGCCTTTGTTAATATTTTAGAAAATCCAGAAATTCGTGCAACATTGCCAAAGATTGCTAACTGGCCAACGTTCCCACAGTTATGGATTGATGGCGAGTTGATGGGCGGTTCAGACATCATTTTACAAATGTACCAATCAGGCGAGCTTAAGCCTTTGGTTGAAGCCAATAGTCCTGCTGCTTAATATTTAAGCGCGTTTATTGGGCAGTTTATATGTCTCAATAAATAGTTTGAAGCATTTTTGAAGTATTGAAGCACAATAAACCCGAATAGCCTTCCTTAGTGGAATGGCTATTCGGGTTTTTTATTGTCTATGCAATTTATTGTTTTTATAGCTTTTAGCCCCATATAGTGTCCAAGATAAATATATTTTGCATAAAAGAGAGAATTATATGAATAATCAATTATCAAACACGGAATTAACGGAGCAACAAGAGGCGACTGAACAAGCAGCCATCGAAAAACGCCGCGAACATTTAAAAAACGAATCAACCCGTTTAATTGATATGGCGGATAATGAGCCAAATTCTGCCCTTAAATGTATTCATCAGCTAAGCGTGGCAGGCGGTGCAACCGAGGCGACTTATATTGCTATTGAGCAGCGTATCGTCGCTGATCAAGATGCTGCCGGTGCCTATCATTTGGCATTATTGGCACAAAATACCCCAGATTTACCCATCGATGCGCGTCAACTTATCGAGCTTGTGGTTAATAAAGGCGATAACGCTCAGCGTTTGGCCTTGTTAAAAAACTTGCCGTTGCCGCCAGTTGAGATGATTAAAGAGCAAATCTTGGCCAGTAATGACGGTGATGCTATTGGGCAGATGAATGCCTATTTGCAGATTAATCCAGAAGGTTATGGCAGCCACCATATGCTGGCAAGTGGGCAGTCCGACCGTATTGTACCGCTCAGCCCTGGTAAATAAATCCCACCTAGGTTCATCAAGCTTCTATTGATGTGCCTTGATCGTTAATTGCAATAATAGTTAATTTGAATAGTTTTTCGTATAACGTTTTTTCAGCGGCAAAAAATTGTTATAATTACCGGCTATCTAACCTATCTTTAATGGCTCATCTGAGTCGTTATCTCTTTTTAAATTCGACTGACGTTTATTTACCGGCAGCCATGCTATTTAACCATAGCCTCTGGCTCACGGTTGCGTTGAGAGTCAAGTGAGGCATACATGCAATACCCAAAAAATTACGACGTGGTAGTGATCGGCGGCGGTCATGCTGGCACAGAAGCTGCTTTGGCGGCCGCACGTATGGGGGCGCAAACTTTACTTTTAACGCATAATATCGAGACGCTGGGGCAGATGAGCTGTAACCCTGCGATTGGTGGTATCGGTAAGTCGCATTTGGTGCGTGAGATTGATGCGCTTGGCGGCGCCATGGCATTGGCGACTGACAAATCTGGTATCCAGTTTCGCGTGTTAAATAGCCGTAAAGGTGCTGCCGTTCGTGCTACGCGCGCGCAAGCGGATCGTATTCTTTATAAAGCCGCCATTCGTCATACGTTAGAGAATCAGCCAAATTTGGATATATTCCAACAAGCGGCTGATGATATTCTAGTTGAAAATGGTCGTGCCACAGCAGTTGTGACGGCAACGGGTATAATTTTTAACACTCAAACCGTGGTACTGACTTCAGGTACTTTTTTGGGCGGTGTCATTCATATCGGTTTAGAGAATTCAAAAGGGGGGCGCGCAGGCGACCAGCCTTCTATCAAGCTTGCTGACCGTTTACGCGAATTGAAATTACCCGTTGGTCGCCTAAAGACAGGTACGCCAGCACGTATCGATGCGCGTAGTGTTGACTTCAGTGTTATGACGGTGCAGCCGGGCGATACACCGCTGCCGGTCATGAGTTATATGGGCGATGTGTCCATGCATCCTGAACAGGTCAATTGCTATATTACCCATACCAATGCCCGTACCCATGACATTATCCGTGAAAACCTAGACCGCTCACCGATGTTTTCTGGCAAAATCGAAGGGGTAGGTCCACGTTATTGTCCATCAATTGAAGATAAGATTCACCGCTTTGCCGATAAAGACAGCCATCAAATTTTTATCGAGCCAGAAGGCTTGACCACGCATGAGCTATATCCAAACGGTATCTCAACCAGCTTGCCGTTTGATGTGCAATTAGACTTTATCCATAGTATGAAGGGCTTAGAAAATGCGCATATCACGCGTCCAGGCTATGCGATTGAGTATGATTATTTTGATCCGCAAAACTTGAAGCCAACTTTAGAGACCAAATCAATTGATCGTTTGTACTTTGCCGGTCAAATCAATGGTACGACAGGCTACGAAGAAGCAGGCGTGCAAGGTCTTTTAGCCGGTACTAATGCGGCACTGGTCACCTGTGAAAACAGTGAGTTTGACGTTTGGACGCCGCGCCGCGATGAAGCATATCTTGGCGTACTGGTCGATGATTTGATTACGCATGGCACCACTGAGCCATATCGTATGTTTACCAGCCGCGCCGAATATCGTTTGCTGTTGCGTGAAGACAATGCCGATCAACGCTTAACCGAAACCGGTCGCATGCTTGGTTTGGTAGATGACGTGCGTTGGCAGGCGTATCAAGAAAAAATGGAAGCCATTGCTACCGAAACTTCGCGCCTCAAAGACATCTGGGCGACGCCTGCTAATGCGCTAGGTCAGCAAGTGACCGAGCAGACAGGAGAGGTGCTTTCTAAAGAATCGACTGCTTACGATTTATTAAAACGTCCACAAATACATTTTAATGATATCGCTGCTATAACTGGCTCAGAGGTCGATAGCCAAGTCGGTGAGCAGATTGAGATTTCTGTTAAATACGCAGGCTACATTGACCGTCAGCAAGAAGACATCGACCAGATGAAGCGTTTGGAAAATACCGCATTGCCAATGGATTTTGATTATAGCGTGGTGTCAGGGTTATCTAATGAGATTGTACAAAAGCTGGCGCAAATTCGCCCTGCCACGCTTGCTCAAGCTGGACGCATTAGCGGTGTTACGCCTGCCGCTATTCAATTGCTTGCCATGACCGTTAAGAAGCAGAAAAAAGTACAGGCGGCATTAAACTCATAATCATTACTTAGCAAAGTGTTATGATTCAAAGCATGATTATCAAAAAAGCTCGTAACGAGTAATCGTTATGGGCTTTTTTTATGGCGAATAACTTAACAATTTCAGAACAGCTTGATGAGTTAAAGCTTGATACTTTAAAAAAGGAAAGGTTCAAAAGTAGGATAAAAATACCGACAAGGAGAGTCTTTATGCCTTACGATAAATTGTCAGAATTACCAGATGCCGTAAAAGACAACTTGCCTAAGCATGCGCAAGAGATTTTTCGCGCAGCATTTAATAGCGCCAGTAAACAATATGAAGATGAATCACGCTGGTTTGCTACCGCATGGACCGCTGTCGAAAATACTTATGAGAAAAATGCGGACGGTAAATGGGTAAAAAAAGCAGAGTCCTAATTCAAATCATCAATAACGACGTTAGATACTCTATAATAAAACAGCCTTTTATTATTTAAACTTACTGATTCAAACTCACTGATTTTAACCAACTGCTAGTCATTGTTCTTTATTTTTTAACAATACAGCTTTGGATACCCTGCTAACCTGAGCTTACTTATGACCGCTGCTATTATTTTTGCCATCACCATTGTACTGCCTAACCTTTTTTTGATGGGGTTGGGTTTTTTTATGCAGCGGCGCGGTGAGGCGAGTCAAGCTTTTATCGATCAAGCATCCAGCTTTGTCTTTAATTATTGTTTGCCTTGCTTGTTGTTTTTTAGCGTCGTCGATAGTGAGGTCGATTATGCTAAGCAAATGATTTTAATCATGGCTGGTATTTTGGTGACCTTTATCCTATTTATTGGCGCCGAGATTTATGCCAGTTATTTTATCCGTAAGCCTGCCGACCAAGGCGTGTTTGTACAAGGTATCTTTCGCAGTAATATGGCGATTATCGGGCTGGCAACCGTCGCCAACGCTTACGGAGAGCAGGGCTTAAGTATTGGCGCCGTCTATATGGGGGTGGTGACGATATTATTTAATATCTTAGCCGTCATTACCCTGAGTCGTGTGTCCAAAAGCGCAGACGATACGTGGCTCAGTCGCAGCATAATGATTGTCAAAAAACTGTTTACCAACCCCTTAATCATTGCGTTGGTTGCGGCATTTGCTTATAAAGCGTTACCGCTGCCACCGATTACCGGTGTGATTCATAAGACGGGCGATTTACTGGCGGCGGTGGCATTACCGTTAGCACTGATTTGCGCTGGGGCGAGTATTGATTTAAAGTCGATGTTGCACCCGTCGGGGCTGTCGATGCAGGCCAGTATTGGCCGTATCGTTATTGCGCCTTTTGTGGCCATCGCCGTTGGGTTAAGTTTTGGTTTATCAGGCATGCATATGGGCGTGCTGTTTTTAATGGCGGCGTCACCGACGGCGGCTGCCAGTTATGTGATGGCAAAGGCCATGGGCGGGAATGATATATTGGCTGCCAACATTTTAGCATTTACAACGGTAGTAGGAATGTTTGGGATGGCGATTGGCGCGGCGATACTACGCGTGTTAGGGTGGATATAGCAGGGTGGATATAGCGCCAATCATCGTGTTAAATCGTTGTGCTAAATGATGGATATAAAGTAAATAATAAACTGATAAAAAGGAGCACTCAACGTGCAGTTATTAAATCAAGCGGTCGTGACCGAACATCTTAATATGCAAGCGGCTATTGACGCTATCGAAGCAATGTTACATCAACAAGCGGCGCACCCTGAATGGGTTAAAGCCCCTGAGCGTTTGGTCATTGAGACGTTTAGCGAAGATGATAAACACAGCTCAGGCTCGCATTTATCGATGCCAGCGACGATTTATGATGGGGAAAAAGAATATACCGCCGTTAAGTTGGTGACTATTTGCCCTGACAATCCCAGCCGTGATATGCCAACCACCACCGCCCTTATTACCGTATCCGATAATGATACGGGCGCCATATTAGCGATTATGGATGGCATTTATATTACCCAAGTGCGTACGGCGGCGTTATCAGGTATCGCAACTAAATATATGGCAAAGCCTGATTGTCAAAGCGTGGCAGTGGTTGGCTGCGGCGGCATGGCTTATGAGCAATTGCATGCGGTATTGACAGTACGTCCTGAAATTAAAACGGTCTATTTATGGAATAGAAGCAGTGAAGGCGCTGAGCAATTTAAAACGCGTTTTGAGCGTGATTACAGCCAGTGGAAGGTTGATATAAGCATTTGCAAAGATATCAATGACGCTATTTGTGATGCCGATATTATCAACGTGGCGACACGGGCGACGGAAGGCTTATTTGATAGTGAACATATCAAATCTGAGGTTCATATCAATGCGGTTGGAGCATATCAGCCGTCGATGAAAGAGATAAGCAATGAGGTTATCGCCAACAGTGATATGGTGGTGGTTGATGACTTGGTAGGTAGTCGCCATGAAGCCGGTGACTTAATTCAAGCGCACGATAGCGAGGATTGTACATGGACGTGGAGTGACCTTAGTGGTGATTTGCAAGCGCTCGTCACCAAAGAGATCGTAAAATCAGAGCCGGGCATTACCTTGTTTAAATCAGTCGGCGCGGCAAGCTTTGATGCGGCCGTGGCTTTATATGTGGCAAAACAAGCCAAGCAAAAAGCTTTTGGCGCGGCAGTTGATTGGTGAAACGACTGATAGCTTATAAGCCTGATAGCTTATAAAGCCAACAACTAAGATTTATTATCTTAATCATTACTCTCATTAAAAAAGCCCCCGTTTCAAATTAGAAAAGGGGGCTTTTAACATTGAAAATAGTTATTTGATATTGTCTTTACGGCGTTTGCTTGCAAGACGCTGCTTGCGCTTGGGGCTTATATGATAGGTTAAATAGCCGCCAACAACCATCACCGCAATAAATGCCACGATATATAAAAATATTGATGAACCGATAAAAGTAGAGGGTTCCATGACCGTAATCTCATTAGGGCTTATCAATAATTATGCGAGCGGGGCGGTCTATTGTAAAGTAAACAAGTTTAGCTCAGGTGTAAGTTCCAGTGAACGTAAACGCGCTGCTTGGTCGTAAACGTTGGCAGTGACAATCAATTCATCTGGCTGATACTGCGCAAGGAATTTCGCAAGTTTCGGTTTGACCGTTTCTACAGAACCGATAAATGACACGGATAAAGCATTGTCTACCATCATTCTCTCAGCAGGACTCCAGATGCTATCCATATCATAAGTTGGCATTGGCATTTGTCCGCGCTCGCCTCGACGTAGACGCACAAAGCTTTGCTGCGCTGAGGTAAAGTGATATTGTGCGGTTTCATCATCATCGGCAAGTAATAAGTTTGCCGCTAGCATCACATAAGGCTTTTCCAAATACGCTGATGGTTTAAACTGTTCACGATACGCAGTGATGGCTTGACCGAGCATCTGCGGGGCAAAATGTGAGGCAAAGACGTATGGTAGCCCCAAATGTGCCGCTAAGGTCGCGCCAAAAAGCGATGAACCCAATATCCAAATAGGAATGTTTGATTTCGCCCCTGGGAATGATTGTACAGGGCTATCGTCTGTGCTATCGCCTAAGAAATATAGCAGTTCTTGTACATCTTGTGGAAAACGATCGGCGTCTTGCATTTGACGACGCAGTGCCTGAAAGGTAGCGCCATCTGTACCCGGTGCGCGCCCTAGACCTAAATCTACGCGGTCACCATATAGCGCCTGTAAGGTACCAAACTGCTCGGCAATGACTAGCGGTGCATGATTGGGCAGCATGACGCCACCTGCACCGATGCGTATGCGCTTGGTTTGACTGCCGATGTGCGATAACAGCACGGAAGTCGCTGCACTAGCGATACCAGGCATGTTGTGATGCTCGGCCATCCAATAACGGTTAAAGCCGGATTTCTCTGCTTGCTGAGCGATAGCAACTGTCTGTGCAATGCCTTCAGCGATGGTTTTTCCTTCAGGAACGGGTGCTAAGTCTAAAAAAGATAATGGAATTGTATTGCTCATGATTCACCTATTGTTATGATGGCGCTTTTCAACGACATTTTTATAGTTGGTTTTTTTAAACATCAGTAATAAAAAGCATTCTGATTATTCAATAGCTCATATGATGGGGCAGTTATAGAGAATATAAAGGTCAACGCCCAAGGTAATAACAAATCGTAATAATTCGAGGCGCGTATAAGAGTGCTGCGCAGATTTCTTACCGAAATAAATAGTCTTATAAAAGAAAAATACAAACGGCACCGCTATCTATTGATAACGGTGCCGTTTGTATTTTTTAGCAAGACGATTATTAAGCCATGCTGCTTGAAGTCGTTGTTAATTGCTTAAGCGCCGCTGCTTAAAAAGCTACTGATTACGTTAACAGCTACTGACTAAATTGCTTTTGGCATAACTCCATAAACGCGCGTCCGTACTGACGGATTTCTGCATCATCACGTACCGCCATCCAGCTGGTAAAACGTCCAAAATGATCAACAGGAATGGCAGTCAAATTCTGATAATGACTTGGCTCAAATGCCATTTCGGCAATAATGCCAATGCCCAATCCTAATCCCACATAAGTGCTAATCACATCGGCATCAAGCGCTGCGAGTACAATATCAGGCTCAAGTCCTGCGTCACTAAAGGTTTTATCAATAGCGCCGCGCCCTGTAAAACCGCCGTGATAAGTCACAATCGGATAGCTGGCAAGCGTTGGTAAATCAATCGATTCTAGTCCTGCAAGTTCATGGTCGCTTGGTACAATGACCCGATGCGTCCAGTCGTAATAGCGGTAGCAACGCAAATAGTTATTGTGTAATAACGATTCAGTGGCAATACCAATATCTGCCTGCCCGCGAATGACCATCTGGGCGATGGTTTCAGGGTCTGCCTGTTGCAGGATTAAATTAACCTTGGGGAAGCGCTCTTTAAACTCTTTGACCACTTCTGGCAATACATAACGTGCCTGCGTATGCGTGGTGGCAATCGTTAGCGTGCCAATATTGGGATTATTAAAATCCAGACTGAGGTTTTCAATGGTACGAATTTCAGCAAAGATAGATTCGATGTGCGGCATGAGTGCTGTGCCCATGGTCGTCAGCCCAGTTAGACGTTTGCCTTGGCGCACGAACACTTCGGTTTTAAGCTGGTTTTCAAGTGCTGCAATATGTTTTGATAGACTCGATTGGCTGGTATGCAGCACAGTTGCTGCTTGACTTAAATTATAGCCATTAATTACCGTATGCCACACTGTTTCCAACTGCTTCAGTTGGATTTGTAGATGCCGCTGATTGACCACTACGTCGATTGCCATCACTTAACCCTATTGTATAAATATACAAACCCTGTCTGTATATAAAAATAAAAACGTACAAATACTCAGTAAGTCACCAGTGTAAATCAAAGCTATTATTCTTGTATATAATAAATAGCTATGAATTTATGTTAATTAGGAATATAGAGTGATTTATTTAACTTTAAATGGACAAGTTGATTTGAAAACAAGACACGGTTAGAAAAAGTCATTTTTAATAATTAAGTGAGTTTTTGATACACGACGTTACCATCATGAAATAAATGAGGTGGCCGAATACTATGGTTATTAAGTTAATGCAAAAACATCTAGTCAAGGTTAGCGTTCTCAAGTACCATAATTCAATTTTGTGCTAATGATGGTTTTTGTGCAACGCTGAGCAATTTTTATCGATCCTTTTTATCTATAATCAATAAGAAATGATTGATAAAAATTGTGCGCAGTTGTGTTCTTTTGTCTCAAGTTTTGGTGAGTTATTATGTCTGCTGTCCAACCTGTAACGCCTGATCAACCGATTGCCAAAAAATCATGGGGAGAAGCCGCCAAAGCTTATCTAGACCCACGTGTCATTATCATGCTGTTTTTAGGGTTTTCAGCCGGTATTCCCATTTTGCTTATTTTTTCCAGTCTGTCATTATGGCTAAGAGAAGCAGGCATTGACCGTGGTGTTGTCACCATGTTCAGCTGGGCAGCACTGGGGTATTCATTTAAGTTTATTTGGGCGCCATTAATCGACGCGCTGCCGGTGCCTTTTTTGACCAAATGGTTGGGTCGTCGCCGTAGTTGGATGGTGGTATCACAGCTGCTTATTGTGTTGGCTATCTTTTTGATGGCGACGGTCAACCCTATTAGTGAAGACGTTTTGGTGTATATGGCGGGCGCAGCGGTTTTGCTGGGCTTTTCTTCTGCCACCCAAGATATCGTCATTGATGCTTACCGTATTGAGCTGGCACCGCCATCGATGCAGTCTATTTTGTCCTCTATCTATGTGTCAGGTTATCGCGTTGGTATGATTGTGGCTGGGGCAGGCGCGCTATATTTAGCAGATTATTTCGGTTCGACAGAAAGCTTTTATAGTTATGAAGCGTGGCGCAATACCTATTATATTATGGCTGGGGTCATGACTTTGGGTATATTGACCACCTTTGCCAGTTATGAGCCAACCGCTGAGATTTTGCAAAGTCATAAGCAAAAAAGCAACCTGAAAGTTTTCCTAATTTACTCAGCGTTACTATTAATACCAGCTTTATTGTTCGGCGTTATATACCTTATCAATATCCTTATTAACAAGGTCTTTGATAGTACCATCGCGCTGATACCGTTAATGGCCATGCCAAGTATTAAGTTCTACTTTTTAGCGCTGGTGGTGTGTGCGCCACTGCTGCTGTTGTACTTTATGATCAATCAACCTAAGATTATCAATAAAGCGCCATTAGTAGCGGAAACCCGCGAAGACTATGTCAGATTGGTTTTATTGTTTGTGTTTGCCGTCGTGGCGTTCATTGCAGCGTATGTATTAATAGGGCAGGTATTGCCAGAGTTTGAAGGCGTGTTTGTCAGCTTCATTAGTGAGACATTGCATTTACTGATAAGCTTAGCCGCAGCAATGGCAGCAGGTTATGCATTAGTAAAAGTAGGTTTAGTCAAAAAAGAAATTGCGATGGCGACATGGATTGAGCCGATTTTAGATTTCTTTAGACGCTATGGTAAAAAGGCATTATTGTTATTAGCGCTGATTGGTTTGTACCGCATATCGGACATCGTGGCAGGGGTGATATCAAACGTCTTTTATCAAGATATGGGCTTTAGTAAAACCGATATTGCCAATGCGGTAAAATTGGTTGGCGTGATTATGGCCATTGCTGGTGGTTTCTTAGGTGGGCTGTTGGCGCAGCGTTTTCGTATCATGCATGCCATGATGATTGGCGCTATTCTCGCTTGTGCGACCAATTTATTATTTGTGGTGCTGACCTATAATCCGGGCAGTTTGCCCATCATGTATATGGCGGTGATTTTTGATAATTTAGCAGCTGGTCTTGCTAGCGCGGTATTTATTGCTTTCTTATCGGCGTTGACTTCTATACGTTTTACCGCGGTACAGTACGCTATTTTTTCTTCGTTAATGACGCTTATTCCTAAGGTTATGGGTGGTTATTCAGGCTCTATTGTAGATAGTATGGGCTATCCGTTCTTCTTTATTTTTACCTTTGCGATTGGTATTCCAATTTTAGCGCTGATTTACTTTGTCGATAAACATATCGTCATTGGTGATAACGATGATATTTATGGCGACAATGACAATAATGGCGATGGTGAAGGTGGCAAAGGTATTGGTGATAAGTTAACCAAAGCCAATCCAAATCTAACAGATACCAAAGAGCCACCACGGGCATCAGAGTAGCTAAGACAATAAAATATAACCAGTTCGACAGGCTTATTCAGTAAACAGTAATTTTACGAGTTATTTATGACAGCAGCTACCATTGGTCAAATAAAACAGCAGATTCAGCAATTGGCAAATGCAGCTGCAAGCAGTCATTTGCCCTCGTTTTGGCTCACTGATTGGTTGTTGTTTGTCATTGAGCAGCCAAGCTCGTTTTTAATCACTGATGAAAACTATCAACTGACCGATAGCGAGCTTGAGCAGTTTTATGTAGGTGTGACTAAGATGCAGCAGGGTACTCCCTTGGCATATTTAACGGGACAGCAAGAGTTTTGGTCGCTGAACTTTAAAGTAAATGAGCATACGTTAATACCGAGACCGGATACTGAGATATTGATTGAACAAGTATTAACGTGGATAAACTCTCAACCGAAAAGTGTCGATGATAATAAAAAACCAAAGCGCCTATTAGATTTAGGCACTGGCTCAGGTTGTATTGCGATCAGCTTAGCACATGAGTTAAATAAGAGTAATCCAAATAGTAAGGCTGAAAACTGGCAAGTGGTTGCCGTTGATTTATCATCCGAGGCGTTAAAAGTCGCTAAGCACAATGCAATGGTAAATGAGGTTGCTGATATCGAGTTTATTCAAAGTAGTTGGTATGACGCGCTGCCTACTCAGGACGAGCCATTATTTGATGTGATTGTCTCTAATCCGCCTTATATTGATGAAGAAGATGAGCATTTATCAAGATTAGTTGCCGAGCCGATTAGCGCCTTAAGTGCCCCCAATCATGGACTTGCCGATATAGAACATATTGTCCAGCAGGCGCCGCAACACTTACGTAAAGGTGGGCTTTTAGCAATTGAGCATGGCTTTGATCAAGGTTTAGCGGTTCGTCAGCTATTTTTAGACAATAGCTTTGATTCTGTCCATACGGTTCAGGACTTTGGTGGTAATGATAGGGTGACTTTGGGTCAGCTGTCATAATTGGTTATTGTAGTGAATGGGTTTTAGACCCCCATTATTTTAATAATAGTGTTTTTAAGAGCAGGTATTTTTAGTAATACGTTTTTTGATTATAAATCGTGGTGAAAAATTGTGGTAGAAAGTATGACGCATTCAAAAGAAACAGGGCAGCTAGTAGATGACGAGCTGTTACGTTATGCACGGCAGATATTGCTTGATGGCTGGGATATCGATGCTCAATTACGCTTAAAAGCATCGCGCGTCGTTATGATTGGTGCAGGCGGTCTTGGTTGCCCAGCTTCTGAAACGCTCGTGCGGGCAGGATTGGGGCAAGTGCATCTAATAGATGATGACATGATTGAAGCCAGTAATCTGCAACGGCAAACGCTATTTTTACCTGAAGATATCGGCAAACCTAAAGCGCTTACAGCGGCGCAGATGCTCAGCAAAATTAATCCTCTGATTAGTGCCCGCGGTACAGTGGCAAGATTGAGTGAAGACAATGCTTATGAGCTGCTTGATATGGCATCTGGCACGCCTGACCTGCTTTTAGACTGTACTGATAATTTTGCCACCCGAGATATCATCAATCGCATTAGTGTTCGTTATCAGATTCCGTTGTTATCCGCTTCAGCGATAGCGATGCAAGGGCAGTTGGCATTATATGAGCCGCACTTGGATACAGGCTGCTATCATTGCGTCTTTGGTTCTGTGGTACTTGATGCAGAGGCGGATGAACGTACCTGTGCCAATTCAGGGGTGCTTGCCAGCACGACAGCTATCATGGGTAACTTACAAGCCAATGCTGCGCTGCAATATCTAGGATTAACCAAAAATCCACTGACAAATAAGCTGTTAATATGGGATGGTAGCCAGATGCAGCAACGGCTGATGGGCTATCGCAAAGATGCGCATTGTCCGATTTGTACTAAAGATTAGCAAATACTTAACCATTTTCAGTCTCTGTATCCTCATAATCTCCTTTTTATTACCATAGTTGTTTCTTATGAAAATTCATCGCCCGCATTTATTAAAGCATACCTTTAATGTCGTCAATCGTGTTCGCCAAACCGCAAGCGTTGCTGGTTTGTCAGCGCTCAGAATCGCAAAAGGTGAAAAACCTGATGCCATGCTGCTAAAGGAAACCTTTGAACAATTAGGTACGACTTACATCAAAATTGGGCAGTTTATCGCCAGTACGCCGTCATTATTCCCGCGTGAATATGTTCAAGCATTCCAAAGCTGTTTGGATCAAACGACGCCATTATCCTATGCTTATATTGAACAGGTATTAAAAGAAGAGCTGGCCGTTGATGGCCTGACGCTTGAGGAGATGTTTGCTCATATCGACACAAAACCGTTAGCATCAGCCTCTATTGCCCAAGTACATGCGGCGCGATTGCATAATGGCGATGAAGTGGTATTAAAGGTACAAAAACCGGGCGTTGAAACCATTATGCAAACGGATTTGGGCGTATTACATGGCGTGACCAAGTTGGTTGAACTACTAATGCCTTCGATGCGCTTTGCCAGTATTGCGCCGATCATCGATGAGATTCGTTTGCGTATGCTTGCCGAAACGGACTTTATCGCTGAAGCGCAAAATATTCGTGATTTCCAGCAGTTTTTAGCGATATCAGGAAATACACGCGTCGTCGCGCCGACCGTCTATGAAGAGCTGACCACCAAGCGTGTGCTGACCATGAGCCGCTTATACGGCGTTTCTATGGTAGATGAGTCCGTCATGCGTCAGTATTGTAATGACCCTGCGCAAGTGATGGCAGATACTTTGAATACCTGGTTTGCCAGTCTCATGCTCTGTAATAGCTTCCATGCAGATTTACACGCGGGTAATTTGATGCTATTAACCGATGGGCGTATTGGTTTCTTGGACTTCGGTATCGTTGGTAAATTAAAAGCTGAGAGCTGGCGCGCCTGTATGGGTATGATGCAAGCAATGCAAGACAGCGATTATCAAGCAATGGCGCGCCATATGATTGATATGGAGATGACCCATGGCGGCAACCAAGTTGACGTCGCGGCATTGGGCAATGATTTGCAGCGTATGATGAAAACCATTATGGCAGAAGACAAAGCATTTACCAGTGGCGTGCCTTTTAACAGCAAAGAGCAGGCCGATGAACTCAATAAGATGATGCTTGAGATTGTTGAGGTCGGTAAGCGTCATGGTATTCATTTCCCACGTGACTTTGCTTTATTGACCAAGCAAATGCTCTATTTTGATCGTTTTATGCGCACGCTTGCCCCTGATATGGATATGTTTAGCGATCAGCGCGTGCAAATGTTAGGTCAAGCAGAAACAGCCGAGTAGGCGAGTCCTCCAAGCCGAAATATCTCTTAATAGTAAGTACATGATAGTAGTAAGCGTTATATTTAGAACTCTTTTATTCTATTTTTAATTGGTTATGTATCACTGCTTTTGACTGCTTTTAACACAAAGGATTGTGTGCTTCTTGCCACAAAATGGCTCTGTCATGATGACTGCTTTTAAAAGCCGTGCTGCTACTATTATTACCAATCAAACGGCGATTGCTTGCATAGGGTTATATTGTCTGGCGGTGGTTATGGGGTTTGGGCGGTTTTTATTTACCGCAACCTTACCTGATATTATGACACAATTATCGTTATCGACGGTCATTGCAGGTTGGCTGGCCTCGGTCAATTATAGTGGTTATTTTATTGGCGCGCTCATTGCGATGTTTGTGCCCCAACGTTTGACATGGCAAATGCTCATAGCATGGACAGCAGTCAGCATCGTTACCACCATGCTATTGGTCGTGCCAAATCTGTCGTTGAATCTCTGGTATGTCATCCGCTTGTTATCTGGTATCGCCAGTGGGGTGGCGATGATTTTAAGCTCATCGCTAGTGATTCAAAGCTTTAGTCATGAGCGCCGCTCGGTACTCTCAGCCTTGCATTATGCGGGTATTGGGGTCGGTATCAGCGCTTCTGCCATATTGACGTGGTGGTTATTAACACTCGGCTATCATTTCGATATCATTTGGTTGGCAGCAGGGATTATTAGTCTACCGTTATTATGGCTGCTTTATGCCATTAGACCGCAAAATCTGATTTCACCTGATTTATCATCATCTAAATTATCGTCCTCTAACTTGCAGTTCCCTAAGCGACAATCCTCTAAGCTATCATCCCTTAAATCACAGCCTGTTAAATTAAACCGCAGCAATCAGCGCCTATCCATACAGCAAACTTATCTTAATTTTAAACGTTCTTTATATGAAGCGGTGGCAGGTCATACCAAGGCGATTGTATTACTGTCGGCAAGTTATGTGTTGGCGGGGTTTGGTTATATTACTTCAGCGACTTTTTTGCCGGTGATGGCAACGCAGCGGCTTACGACACAAAGCTATGCAGGGTTACTGATTTGGCTGGTGGTTGGTATCTTTGGCATGCTATCGAACCCTATTTGGGGCGCGCTTGCCAAGCGCATTGGCGAGACCAAAACCTTGATGGGTTTAACGTTATTGCAAGCGTTTGGTATGTGTTTGCCAATATGGTCTGATGGTGCTATTGGCTTATATGGTAATGCAGTGATTTTGGGCTTAACCTTTGTCGGTATGGTGTCAATGACACTTAATTTGATTAAAAATATCAATCCCGCTTACTCAAATTTATTGATCGGGCTGGCAACTTTGGCGTATGCAATAGGCCAGTTCATAGGGCCGCTGGTCACGGTGGCGCTGGCAGGGAAACAGGACAATTTTAACGCCGGTTTATTGGTCGCGGCTAGCGGTTTATTAATAGGATTGGTTTTAGTTTTCTTTTTTCAGCGTCAAACTCAGCGCCAGCGGCAGTCCTAGTTTAATTGATAACTAGAATTAAAAGAAAGGAAATAACTACAGCCACATTAACCGTCAAACTAAACCACGCTACGGCTAAATACTTCTCGTAGCTCAAAGCTGGTATGCACTTGGGCGACGCCTTCGATGCGATTGAGCCTATGCAATAAAAACTCCTCATAATGCGCCATATCGCGTACGCGCACTTTAATTAAGTAATCTTCGGTGCGACCGGTGACGATACTACAGCTAACCACCTCATCGAAACTTTGAATTTTTTCTTCAAAAAGCTCAAAGCGATCTGCAGTATGGCGATCCATACTAATCGCGATAAATACCGCCAGAGGATAACCGAGTTTTTGCGCATCGGTTTGTGTATGGTAGCCGGTGATGATGCCTGAATCTTCTAAGCGCTTGATGCGGCGCGCGCAAGGGGTCGCCGATAAGTTGACCCGTTCGGCAAGCTCGGTAATACTCATACGTGCTTGGGTTTGTAATAAGCGTAATATCTGTTTGTCAGTATCGTCAATATCTATGGCTAAAGAGTTTTCCGTATGGTTATTTAACATCGAATATCGCCTTATTGGTGAATTGCAGCAATTATAATCATAATTGTGCATTTTTTCACTAAATTACTATAAATTTTGGTGAAATAAAGCTGATTTCTAACACAGAAACTTTGTTATTATAATGGCATAAACTTTTATTATCTCGTATGATAAAGAATGATTTGGTCATTAGTTGCCCAGCTAAAATCTACACTTCAACTCAGCTCTTTATGTTATCTAAGGATTGATTATGCCTAATCAAGCAACACGCCATACAGACAACACCTCTGCAAAAGTTACCCCAAAAAATGCCGCTTTCGATTTCCGTAAATATCGTCCATTTGCGTTTGCACCTGTGCTGACAGATCGCACTTGGCCGAGCAAAACGATTGAGAAATCACCAATTTGGGCAAGCGTGGACCTGCGTGATGGTAATCAGGCGCTGATTGATCCGATGACGATTGAACAAAAAATGCGCTTTTTTAAAACCTTGGTCGATGTGGGTTTCAAAGAAATTGAAATTGGCTTCCCGTCAGCGGCACAAGTTGAGTTTGATTTTGCACGTAAACTCATTGAAGAAAACCATGTGCCTGCTGATGTCACCTTGCAAGTATTGGTGCAGGCGCGTGAGCATTTGATTGCCCGTACTTTTGAGTCATTAAAAGGGGCGAAGCGTGCCATCGTCCACGTTTACAACTCAACGTGCCGTATCCAACGCGAAAAAGTATACGGTAAAAATAAAGCTGAAATTAAAGAGATTGCCATTACCGGTGCTAATTTATTGGTCGAATACGCGGCCAAATATCCGGAAACAGAATGGGTATTCCAGTATTCACCTGAAAGCTTTAGCCAAACCGAAACGGAATATGCGGTCGAAGTCTGTGATGCGGTTTGTGATGTCTGGAAGCCTGAAAACGGTCAAGAAGTGATTTTAAACTTGCCCGCGACGGTTGAAGCGTCAACGCCAAACGTGTTTGCCGACCAAGTTGAGTATTTCTGCCGCCATCTTGCCAAACGTGAGCATGTGACTATCAGTTTGCATACCCATAATGACCGTGGCTGTGCCGTAGCTGCGGCTGAGCTTGGCGTGCTTGCTGGTGCCGATCGTATTGAAGGCACCTTGCTTGGTAATGGTGAGCGTACCGGCAATATGGATATCATGGTCATGGCAATGAACTTGTTCAGCCAAGGCGTTGATCCAGAGCTTGATTTTAGTAATATGAGTGAGATTGTACAGGTAGTGAGCGAGTGTAATAACTTGCCACTTCATCCTCGTCATCCGTACGTTGGCGAGTTGGTCTTTACCGCTTTTAGCGGCTCGCATCAAGATGCCATCAAAAAATGCCTCGATTATAATGAAAAGCATGCCGAGCAGACCGAAAATGTGTGGGATGTGGCGTACTTGCCAATTGATCCGGCGCATATCGGTCGCAGCTATCAAGACGTGGTACGTATCAATAGCCAATCTGGTAAAGGCGGCGTTGCTTATATCTTGCAGCGTAACTATGGCTTTAACTTGCCACGCTGGATGCAGATTGACTTTAGCGGTGTGGTACAAAAACAAGCGGAAAGCGCTGCCCGTGAATTACAGAATGATGAAATATTACAAACCTTTGAAGACACTTATTTGCAGCAAGGCAGCTTTGAGCTTCTAGATTATAGTGTCAATAATAAAGGCGGTGAGGTGTACTTTAACGGTCAAGTACAGATGAATGGTGACACCATCACTATTGATGGTACGGGTAACGGTCCCTTGTCATCGTTCATTGACGGACTTGCCCAGCATACGGGTAAATCTATCCATGTCATCAACTACGCTGAGCATGCGATTAATCCGCAGCACAATAGCGGTGATGGTATCGATGATGATACCAATAATGATAACAAAACCAACGCCAACGCTGCTGCTTACATTCAACTAAATGTCGATGGTGAAGTTTATTCAGGCATTGGCACTTGTAGCAGTACCGTATCGGCCATGCTTAAAGGCGCGTTATCCGCCTTTGCTCAGGCAGTAAATACCGCTGCTGCTTAATAAGATTCATAATATTAAAACAGTATCAGTATTAAGACAGCTTATTTAATACGGTAATCTATAACGCTATGGCTTTTGCAACCAGCAAATCAGCCATGGCGTTATTTTTTATGTAAGAATTTATCTTAGCAGAACGCTATTTTAAAGGTACCTTTTTTATATTGAAATAATTATAACTGGGTGCGTGCTTAGCGACGTCTTTACGAGTGATAGCATATTGTTACTTGTGTTTTTGGTGTCTAAGACTTACGCTAATGTATATATCATTCATTATTATAATAGTAGAAAAACAAGGTTAATTATGGAACCTATATCATTTGCTTCATTTACATTGGCATCTATTTTAGCTTCACTGCCAGCGAATGGTGAAGTCGTTAGTAAGCCCACGATTACCACGCATATCAGTCCCGCCATTGCCGGACAGTGGGAAATAGATTTAGACAGTAGTATCACAATGACTAAAGAAGCGGAGGCCAGACAAGCGGCATCCAAGCAGCAAAAAGAAAAAAGTGTTGAGCCAAAAGTAAACGCTGATACAAAAGATGGACTACTGAGCCAGAATGAAAAACGTATCGTTAATATAAAGCCGAGCAGCAGTCAAAAACTGATGGCTTCAGCAGCGAAATCCAATCAATGCCGTGAGTTATATAACTTTGCTGCGGATAATGAGATGTGGGCGGTTAGCGGTAAAGAATGGACCTATGGTCGCTACCTAGTCACCCACCGCGAAGAGGGTTTGCCGATTATTGCTCTCAAAACGGTCTATGACAACAATGAAGTAGATTGCTCAGGCAATCAGATAGATCAGACTGATGAGGCGCTGATTGCGTTTTTAAACCATGACGGTAATCAAATGCAGTGGTGTGCCGACCCTGATGGTACAGAATGCTTTATGAATTTCACTAGAGTATTACCATAATATTTTATTATCATTTATAAACTGTCGTCTATAAAATTTAAAAATGTCATTTATAAAATCCAGACACATTAAAAAACCGCTATCTATTTGGATAGCGGTTTTTTTATTAATTTTCTTGTAAAACAATAGCATTTAGAAAGACTAGGAATCAGCCTTGTCTTTATTGGCTGTTAATAACTCTCTTTCAAGATAATGAATATTTTGTGCTTCATGGACAAATTTATCATCAGCCAAAATTACATCGCGATGCATCGGTATATTTGTCTTGATACCTTCAATCACCAATTCATCAAGTGCGTGCAAGGTTTTAGAGATTGCTTGCTGCCGCGTTTGACCATGGCAGATAAGCTTGCCAATGAGTGAGTCGTAGTAGCTTGGAATCTCATAGCCGGGATAGAGATGTGAATCAAAGCGAACGCCAGCGCCACTAGGTGAGTACAGCTGAGTGACAGTACCGGGTGATGGCATAAAGGTCACTGGATCTTCAGCATTGATACGACATTCAATCGCATGACCTTGCACCTCAATTTCGCTTTGACGATAAGATAAGCCGTAACCTGCCGCGATTTTAAGCTGCTCAACGACCACATCGATACCTGTAATCATCTCGGTGATGGTATGCTCAACCTGTACGCGCGTATTCATCTCGATAAAAAAGAATTCATTGTTTTCAAATAAAAACTCAAACGTCCCAGCACCGCGATACTTGACCAGCTTACAGGCTTTGACACAGGCATCGAGGATAGGCTGACGTACATCATCAGGGATATCAGGGGCAGGGGCTTCTTCTAATACTTTTTGATGGCGGCGCTGTAAAGAGCAATCACGGTCATAAAGATGAATCGCATTACCATTGCCGTCGCCAAGTACCTGTACTTCTACGTGGCGCGGATTTTGTAGATAGCGTTCCATATAGACCGTATCGTCGCCAAACCACAATTCAGCTTCTTGCTTTGCCGCTTGCACTTGACCAATAATTTCCTCAAAGCGCTCAACGACGCGCATACCACGACCACCACCGCCTGCAGCTGCTTTAATAATAAGAGGAAAGCCAATATTGCGTGCTTGCTCTTCCGCATTGTGCATGGTCACCGCACCCACTGAACCGGGTACCGTTGGCACACCTGCTTTTTTCATAGCATTGATGGCGGAAACTTTATTGCCCATTAAGCGGATATGATCGGCACTAGGACCAACGAAGGTCAATCCGGCTTCTTCGATACGCTCAGCAAACTCAGCATTTTCAGCCAAAAAGCCGTAACCAGGGTGAATAGCATCAGCACCAGTAATCTCAGCGGCGGTCAAAATCGTATTGATATCAAGATAGCTTTGGTTGGCATTGGGTTTGCCAATACAGATTGCTTCATCAACAAAGCGTAAGTGCATCAAGTTTGCATCAGCGGTAGAATAGACGCCGACAGTCTCTATGCCAAGCGCCTTACAAGCTCGAACGATACGTAGGGCAATCTCACCTCTGTTGGCGATGAGCAGTTTTTTTATCATGGGGTCATCCTTGTTGAAGCGGCAGTCATTGATAAAGTCGCTATTTTAGACATCATAAAAATAAATGGCTATACAACTCATTTAGATAAATTGAGCGCTGATGCCGTATCAATAATAACGAGGTCTCAATCATTACAAAGTAAAGGTTGGAAATAGCGTTACGCTTTGTAGCGTATGACCGGCTGACCAAACTGCACAACTTCAGAGTTGTTTACTAAGATTTCATCCACAATACCGCTTTGAGTCGCTTCAAGAGGATTCATGATTTTCATGGCTTCAATAATACCAAGCGTGTCACCCGCTTGTACTTTTTGTCCAACCTTTACAAACGGTGGATCGTTAGGGCTTGGGGCTGAATAGAAAACACCAACCATCGGCGATGTCTCAACGCTACCAGCTTTGATAGCGGCTGTGGCTTCAGCAGCGATTGGCGCAGCGCCAACACTAGGAGCAGCCATCATCGTTGGTGCAGGCGCATCATAGTGACGAGTTAAGCTAATATGTTCGTCGTCTGAGCTGATTTCTAAATTAACCAGTTCACTTTCTTCCATGAGTGCGATCAGGGTGCGTATTTTTTCAATATCCATAATTTTAATTTTGCCTTGTACTAAATTCGAGAAAATAGTGTAACTAAATATTGTGTTGGTAATTGCTAATGATACCTATATTCACGCCAATGAGCAATCGATGTACAGTTGTTAACTGAGTTTTTTTACATATTATGACGTAAGCTATCTTATAGAGTAAGAAATACTTAATGATTTATCATAGTCTATGTGACAAGGTAGCGCTAGTAATGGTTACTAGACGCTACGATTGGATAAAGGTAATGACAACATTAAGCCCACATCATCGTTAAGCGTTTTTGCTGATAGCGCAAACGTACGGTAAGCAAGATGGAAGATAGGAATAAGCCGGTGATAAGTGCCATCCAGAAACCTTGCGCGCCAACGTCGGTAAAGCGCACGAGATAAATACCAAGTGGTAGGGCCACGAGCCAATAACAAAATAGCGTGACCCACATCGGTATGGTGGTGTCTTGCATACCGCGTAATATACCGGCGACATTGACCTGCCAACCATCAAATAACTGATAGGCTAAGGCAAAGATAAGTAGGTGCATGGCTTGGGCTGTGACGTCGGGATTGTCGGTAAAGGCCGCGGCCAATTGCGGTCTAAATAACCAAATGCCAAGCATACAAGTAAGTGCAATTATTACCGTCCATATCAAACCTGTGGCTTGTACCTGACGTAATGCCATCAGGTTTTTCTCACCAAAGCGGTTGGACACCATAATCGTCAGCGCCATCGCGACTGAGATGGGAATCATAAACAGCTGCGAGGTCACCGATAGCGCCACCTGATGCGAGGCGGTTGCAAGCTCGCCTAAGGGGCTGATTACCAAGGCTCCTAAGCTAAATAAACTGGCTTCAAAAAAGATAGAAATGCCAATCGGGATACCAAGCTTTAATAGTTTTTTGATTTGAGCGCGATTGGGACGGGCAAAAGCATAAAAGAAGCGCGTACTGGCAAACTGTTGACGCTTAGTAAAACTGGTATAAGTCGCTAATAGTATGACGTTAATCCAAAGGACTATTGCGGTTGCAACCCCGCAACCTGCGCCGCCCATTTCAGGCATGCCAAATAGACCATGGATAAAAATATAGTTAAGCGGAATATCGGCAAGCAGCCCGATGATACTGATAACAGTGACAGGCTCTGGTCGACCAAGCGCCTCGCAATAGCTGCGCAGTACCGCATAGACCGCAATCGCAGGGAAGCCGAATGAGACACCTCTTAGATATTGGGAAGCGATAGGTTGGATGTTTTCAGGCACACCCATCACCCCAAGTATATTGGGTGCCAGATTGACGATAACAAAACCGAGAATACCAATGACACCTGCCGTCCATAAAGACTGTTGGGTGATGTGTGGTACTTGGCTGTGTTTGTTTTGACCGATTGCTTCACCAATGAGCGGCGTGGTGGCAATCAAAATACCGGTCGCCAATAAGAATAATGGCAGCCAAATACCGGAACCAACAGCGACGGCGGCTAGGTCAAGGGCAGAGACTTGACCGGCCATAATGGCATCGACAACCCCAAGTGCGGCTTGGCAAAACTGGGTAATCAAAATAGGCAGTGCAAGTACGCCTAAGCGTAAGCTGTAACTTTTAAAATCTCTGAAAGATAATGGGAAAACCATAATAAGCAACTTTTTATTCTTTGCGGTAATGATTGTAGATGAGCAAATGCTGCCATCAACAAGTTAATAGCAAGACAGTAAAATAGGATTGGTGCGACGATAATACTCCGATAAATAATATGAGCAAGTGCAATCTGAGTAACAATAGGCCGGCTAGGTATAAAAATAAAAATGGTAGCCCTAAAATAAAAATAACCCGTCAATTCGCAAGCAGAATCGACAGGTTATTATTAAAAATAATGGTAAACAAGCTTAAGTCTGATGTCAACGTTCTAGACGCGTTTGTTAATACTTATACTCGTCTAATGGTCTAAGGTTTGCTAGTGTAGCAATACAGATAAAATTAATTATTTATAAGGATTCAGGTAAGTCTTGCACCAGTGCTTGATAGCCAATCAAGGTGTTATTGGCGTCAAATGCCTGTACGACAATGGCATAATTGGTTGAACTATCGGGAATAACAGGAGCAAACTGGGTCTCAAGATTGCTCAATATCAGATTCTGTACATAACCGTTAGCACCCGATTCTGCTTTATTAACATCAATTTGACTCACTAAGACATGCTTAGCATTGCTAGGGTTTTGCCACGTGACGGTTTTTTGACTACCATTACCGATAATATCAAGATTGAGGTTGCCAAGTTGATAGTCGAGTGGGTAAGTCTTAAAGTTAGAGCGGTCGCTAATGGTATAAGTAACATTACAATTATCTTGACCACTCGATAGCTTTTTACCACCTAGACCATCTTGATATTCAAAACTGCCTTTCCAAGGCGCCCCTGCTTCATTTTTTGCAAAGCTACCAGCAAAGGTCGTTAATAAGTTTGGTGTCTCTATCCCTAAATCACTGACATATTTAATGTCTAAAAATTCTAATGTATCAAGGCTGCCCGTCACTTTACCAGCGATATAGTTATCTACTTTGATTGCTGAATTGATACCTAACGCATTGTTTTCTTGGCAAGCTTGCTGCTGATAACTAAAGCTACCATCAACGCTGCCTGCGCCATCTTTACTGATATCAAAGTATACCGCACCGATATCAATATCGCTGCTGTCACCATCGCCAATCTCGACAAAGTGCCCCGCATAAAGACCACCGCGACCGCCTTCTGGCGTTAGCTTATCCAAGAACTTATCAAGCGATTCTTCTGGTAAAAAGACCGATTCCAAAATCTCAGCCATAGATTTTTCATCATCGCTCAATTTATCTTCGACTTCTTTATATTTCTCTTTGACTTTATCTTCCACGCGATCGTATTCATCTTTTACTTGATCTTCTACGCGATCATATTCTTTCTTCACTTTGTCGCCATCACTGCCACAGGCGCTGAGGGTTAGACTTAGGATGCTGGCCGTTAATACAGATAGTAGTAGCTTGGGTGCGCTCATAAATGAGTCCTGATGGTTGATTGCTATTTTAGAGAAGCGAAAATAATTTCTGTGCATAAATATAGCAAAATCTATCAGGTATGTACGTGGATAAATGTGCACTCATGACATAAAAATTCTTACACCATCGTTACCGTCAAAGACTAGCATTCTCTGGCAACAGATTAAGCTCTTCTGCCATATCCATAATCGTGTTCCAATGCTTGGGTTCAAGCGGAAGAATGGTCAGCTGCTCACAGCCTTTTCTCAGCAACAAGGAATCTTCAAGCGCCGGCAAAAACTTAAGTTGGGATAATGGCAATATATCCGTAAAAGCCTGCTCAAAAGTCACATCTACCATATACCAGCGTGGCTTATCTTCAGTTGCTTTAGGGTCATAATGTCGATGCTCAGGATGGAACTGGGTGATGTCAGGGTAGCCTGCCTTGCTAATGGTCACGATGCCAGCGACGCCAGAAGGTCGGGCGCTTGAATGGTAAAAAAATGCCTTGTCACCGACTTTCATATCGTCACGCATAAAGTTACGGGCGCGGTAGTTACGCACGCCATCCCACATCTCCGTGCCCGCACGTTGTAAGTCTTCTATATTAAAACAGCGGGGATTGGATTTGATAAGCCAATATGCCATGGTCTTTATCCTTGTAAAATTATTAGTGTAATAATAACGGTTTAATAGTGATGAGTTTAAAAGCTGCTATTTATAGATTCTCATATTATGTGGTCATTTTGCTTATTTATTATTTTACCTATTAGCTTAAATGCCATTTTTTGTCACTGTTTTTATGTCTAATTTATGATGATTAGGCTTTTCTTTAGCTCGCCCAGCCGTTATCCTAGCGCTACTTTCTGCTGATGATAGCAGCTACCCCTTTATAGATAAGTGCGCTTATGTCAAATATCAAATCATCTCATTTTTCCAACAACCTTGGCGCTGTTAATCGTGATAATTTCAATCATGACAATACAAGTCCTGACAGTATAAGTGCGCTCGATGTCAGAGATATTCCGTTGGCACTTTATATTCATATTCCGTGGTGTGTGAAAAAATGCCCTTATTGTGATTTTAACTCGCATGAGCTGCCGATTGACAGTCAGCTGTCTATGTATGATGAGTATGTTGATGCGCTAATACTTGATGCAGCGTCGCAGCAAGCGTTAACCCAAGGGCGAGAAATCAGCTCAATATTTATCGGTGGTGGCACACCCTCGCTGCTGCCCATTACTCAGTATCAACGCTTATTTAACAGTTTGCGCGAGATTTTTAGGTTTGCCGGAGACATTGAAATAACGATGGAGGCCAATCCAGGTACCCTTGAGCATGCACCATTTGCGGAGTATTTAAAGGTAGGCATCAATCGTTTGTCTATTGGCGTACAAAGCTTTGCTGCTGAGCAGCTCACCACACTGGGGCGTATTCATAATCCAGCCCAAGCGCTCTCTGCCATTAAAGCGGCTCGTTGCGCTGGATTTGAGCGCGTCAATGTGGATTTGATGCATGGGTTACCAAAGCAAACGATGAGTGAAGCCTTGAACGATATTCAAATGGCACATGACGCAGGTGCTACGCATATTTCATGGTATCAGCTGACCATTGAGCCAAATACCGTATTTTATCGCAGTCAGCCGATTTTACCCGATGAAGATAGCTTGGCAGATATCGAGCAAGCGGGTCAGGCATTGCTTGAAAGTTTGGGCTATAACAATTACGAAGTGTCGGCATGGGCAGGCGCGTCCGATAAACCTTGTCGTCACAACGTCAATTATTGGCAGTTTGGCGACTATCTAGCTATTGGTGCTGGTGCTCACGGTAAAGTCACCATTGATGACGCCGCGATTAAAGAGTGGTCTGCGGAGAAGGTGTCAAAAGAGGCATTAAAGGAGACAGTAGGCGAGTCAGGTATTTATCGCTTTAGCAAATCACGTATGCCCAAAGACTATATGGAATACCAAGACCAGGCTCAGCAGAATGAAATAAGCCAAAACAACCAAATGGTAACCATACCAAAGACGCCAATGCCGCCAAAAATGGTAGGTTGGCAAGCAGTTGCAAGTGATGAGCTGGTCAGTGAGTTTATGCTCAATGCGTTACGCTTACATGATGGCGTGGCGTGGTCGTTGTTTGAAGCTCGGACAGGACTGAGCTATGACAGTATTGCTCTAGAGGTGAATAAGCTCATTAAACAAGGGCTATTGATAGATGATAATGAGCATTTACAGCCGACCGCATTGGGTAAAAGGTATCTGAATCAAATCTTAAGAGAGTTTTTGTAAAATTAGAAGATAAAAAAAGAGGCTTACCAAATGATAAGCCTCTTTAAAATAAGTCTAACAATATTCAGACTTAGATTTTGTTTTGTACTTCTTGTGCAGTACCGGTTACAGCGCCACCAGCACTTGAAACGTCTTGACCTAGACCTTTAAAAGTGTTGCAACCAGTTAGTACAAACATAGCAGTCAAAGATGCGATAACCAATTTTTTCATAATTTTTTCCTCAAAAAAGACAGGGTTGTTTTATAAGTAATAACAGTAAAACTTAGCGTTTTGCTTAAGTTTTACTGAGGGGTTGCAGGATACGATAACATTGTAGGATGGGATAACAATGTTTTTAAGCCATCTCGTTGTCCGTTACAGCCATCATAATCAAAGTTAAAATCAGAGCACAGTATCAAAATGTAATTATTGGCAGTAAACTGTAACTTTTGATTACGCCTGCTATATAAGCCAAATATAAAGTCCAAACCATTGACGGAGTTCGTATGACCATTCATATCGTGTTGGTAGCGCCAAAGATGCCTAGCAACACTGGCAATATTATTCGCTTATGTGCCAACAGTGGGGCGCAGCTACACTTGGTTAGACCGTTAGGGTTTGAGCTTGACGATAAAAAGCTACGCCGCGCAGGTTTGGATTATCATGAATATGCCCATCTGCAAGTACATGACGATTGGGCAATGACTAAGCAAGCGTTGCAAGCTGCTGGTTGCGATATTATTACCGCGCTGACGACCAAGCTTAGCAAACCGTTTTATGACTATGATTTTAGCGGACAAACGACTGACCAATCAGACAATCAGTCGACTACTAGCCCATCATCAAATCATGTTGCGCTGGTTTTCGGTTCTGAAACGGCAGGGCTACCAGATGATATCCGTGCCGATATTGGTGCTAATAATTGGCTACGCTTACCAATGCTCGCTGATTCGCGCAGTTTAAATTTGTCTAATAGCGTGGCAATATGCTTGTATGAGGTTTGGCGACAGCAAGGGTTTGACGGTGATGAAGGCCGCAGTATCGGTTATGAGACCTTGACGGTTTATGATCCGAAATAGAGAAGGTAGTTACGTCAAAAAGAGGTTAAAGAGAATTAAACTAATGATTTTCTTTAACCTCTTTTTTACTGCTTTTTTTATAAACCACGTTTTTTATAAACAATTAGGCGGTTTTGGTAAACCTGCAAGACGGTTGACGTGACGGGCGACCAAACCAGTATTAAATAGCTGCTGGAGCTTTTGATTACTGATGTGATGCTCAGGTAAAGTTTGCTGTAGCCATTTAATCAGCGGGCGGGTAGCAGGGGCGTGATTAAATTTGACAAAAAATGCGCGCACCTGTTGCAAGATTGCTAAATGTTCAGCATTGATAATCACCTCTAGGCTATTGGCTAGCTGCTGGGCGATAGCAGGCGTCCAAATCGTATGGTCGCATAAATGTCCGTCTTGATCTAATTCAACGTTGAGCGCTGCTGTGATAGGAATGATTGTATTGTCATTATTCATAGAGCAATCGTCACCACTTTATCAAACTTAGCACCATTAGCATGAGTATTTTGAGTCATGGCGACCCATTCACTATCGCTTAAAATAGCGGTTAATTTCGTAGTAAGGTTTAGCTTAGCAGTTGTATCAACACTAAGCTGCGCCACATCCTCGGCGAGGGCATAAATAGCAGCGATATCTTCTATCTCGATGCTCTCAAGGTCACCTAAGTAGGCATTAAACCAGTCAATAAAAGCGACCGTTGAGCCTAATAATATAATGCTATCACCCGCACACCACGTCGATGCCATTTGTTCTGTGCTGCGCCTGAGCGTGTCCATGCTGCAATGTAATTGGTATAAAGTTGCCATAATCGTGTCCGCTTGCTTACTGTATTTATTGTCATATCAAACTAAATATTAAGAGTGAAGAGTCGTACTAGTACTAAAAGCTGCTACTAAAAAACCAGAATCTGGTCAAAATCTTGCGAATTTACCACCTCTGGAATCAAGGTTAATTGCGTCGCCAAATCAGCCGGTAGCATACCGGTAATCCAACCGCTAAACACATCGTCAGGTAACCAAGCAGCTGGCATATCATATAACTCAAGTGACTGAATCATGCCATGTAGACGTGAGTTAGGCTGCATTAAAAAACCAAATACAGGCGCATCCAAATACAGCTGCACCTCATGACCAAAAGTCGCTAAAGTTAAAGCCAGCGCGCAGCCTTCATAGCTTGCCATCTCGGTAGCTGTGTGCAAGCGAATGAGTAATTTCATGATGTATTCCTAATCTGAGGTATCGCTAGTCGTTATTGCTAAGCTGGTTTTTTATGGGCTAACTATTTATAGGCTGGTCATTTTCAGAGCGAACTATAATTCCAATGCTAATTAAAACTGTAGCAAACGACAGTCGCCTTGCATCATCATCGCAAGCTCACTCAGTCCAACCAGCTTAAAACCAGCGGCCAGGTTTTCGCTATCTAATTGATGGCGAGTGCTATTTTCGCTATCTGAAATACCACGGCTAAGCGCCGTACTGACGCAAACGGGCAGCGCCAATTGATATTGCTCAGCAAGCTTTTGCCACGCTTGGGTGATATTCATCTGGTCTGCTGACTGCCAGCGTAATCGATTGGCCGTATTGGCGGCGTCGGCATAGAAAAAAACATTCAATGGCGCGGGCGGGTTTTCAAGGTCGTCGCTGTTATTGGTTTTATCATTATTATTTATGTCAGTGCTTGCTAGATAAGTACGAGCATAGCGTAGCGCAAGATGTGCCAGCGGATGGCTGGGATCAGCGGTAATTAATAATAGCGGGGTTGTGGTCGTCATAATCGCGGTGTCACTTATGATGAATGAGTATAAGGAAAAAAGCGCAACGCCTTAATTTTTTTAAGACTCAAGGTTTTTAAGAATCAAGCACTTAAGAATCAAGTTTTTTGAGCCTTTTAAGCATTGGCTATTGTAGCATTATTCACGAATTTTTCGTGTGTTCGTCAGTTGTTAGTTAGTATAGGGCTGTCAGTAGCATGGTTGAGGATTTATGCTACTATAAAACGCACAAATTAGAATATGTGTAATCGCTTTAATATTCTAAAAATAATTTTTCCAATTCATGTGGTTTTTATAGCTTTATGCTGCAAGGAGTTGTCGTCGTTATGCTATCTACCGTACCTAGTGGTACAGGCTTTCAGCCCACACCAGAGCAGCTACAAGTGCTACAGACTGCCAGCGAGTTTGCCTATCAGGTTTGGCAAAGTCGAACGGGCGCTTGCCAGACGTTTTTGCGCAGTTATCCATTACAGAGCACTTTAACGCGCCAGCAAATTGATGATTTGATTCAAGATTATACGTTGGATGAGAATTATCAGCTCGCCAATGAAGACAAAGTAATGATCGGCTTGCGGCATTTACGTATGCTGCTGATGATGCGCTGGATTTGGCAAGATGCCTTGGCCGTCATTGAGCTTGAGCAATTGACCGATGAGCTGTCTGAGTTTGCGGATGGCTGCATTTTATTTGCCAAAGACTATACCTACCAGCAGCTGATGGCGCAATATGGGCAACCGACCTTTATTAACGCTAAAGGTAATGTGCAAGTGGATGACATGGCGATTATGGCAATGGGTAAGCTTGGCGCGCATGAGCTGAATTTATCCAGTGATATCGACCTTATTTTCGTCCATCAGGCGCGCGGTGAAACGGATGGAGATAAAGCAAAAGGCACACGCAGTATTGATAATAAGCGTTTTATGACGCGGCTTGGACAAGGCATTATCAGATTGCTCGACAATAATACCGCTGATGGCTTTGTGTTTCGGGTCGATATGCGTTTGCGTCCGTGGGGCGATGGCAGCGATTTGGCGATTCATTTATCAGCATTACAGAAGTATTTTGCCCAGCATGGGCGGGCATGGGAGCGTTTTGCTTGGCTCAAAGCCCGCGTGGTTGGGCATATAGAGCAGCCGTTTTATGATGAAATACAAGCGCTGATTAAGCCTTTTGTGTTTCGTTATTATGTTGATTATAGTGCCTTTTCAGCCCTCAGAGAAATGAAGTCTCTTATTCAGAATCAAGTCGCTCAGCGTGAAGACTTAGACAATATCAAGCTTGGCGCGGGTGGTATTCGAGATATTGAGTTTATCGTCCAAGCCTTTCAACTAATTTATGGTGGTCGGCATCCGCAGCTACAGGTCAAGTCTTGTTTGGCGGCGATGCAGGCGCTGTGTCAGCTTGAGTATTTAGAGCAGAGTACTTATCAAGAGCTACAAGCGGCTTATCGTTTTTTACGTCGCCTTGAGCACGGTATTCAAGCAATTAATGATCAGCAAACGCAGCGCCTACCGCATGACACACAGTGGCAGCATAATCTGGCGCTGACCCTTGGTTTTGATGATTGGGCAGGATTATTAGCGACACTTAATCAACACCGTTATCATGTCAATGTACCGTTTGAGCGTATGGTCACCGAACGGCAGATACCCGATCAAGAAGATGACGAGCTTGAGCCTGAACAGTTAAATGAGCAGATTGCGCGTTTAAATGAGGTATTAACCGAAGAAAATCGTGCGCTATTACAAGGTTTTTGGCAGTCAAAAATGGTCGCCAATTTGAGCGATGAAGCGCGTGAGCGTTTGGATGATGCTTATCCTGTGATTGTACACGCGCTACTTATCCATGAAGAACAGCAGCAACTTGCTAATACCGCCTTGCCACGTTTAATTACTTTGCTAGAAGCCATTTGCCGCCGCTCTATTTACTTGGTGATGATTGCAGAAAACCCCAATGCCACCGTTGAGCTGATTCCGATGTTATCAGCCAGCCCTTGGATTGCTAAGGAATTGGCGCAGTATCCGGTACTTTTAGATACCTTCTTACAGCAGCGTTACCGGCATTTGCCAGACAAGCGTGAGCTGCGGGACATTTTGCGTCAACAGTTATTGCGCGTAGAGCCTAACGATGAAGAGGAGCTACTTAGCGTACTGCGTTTATTTAAAAAGAACCAAGTGTTGGCAGTGGCTGCCAGTGATGTGTTGGCAGAACGCCCAATCATGAAAGTGTCAGACTCACTGACTTATATTGCCGCTGTGGTACTCGAGGCCGCGCTTGAGCGTGCCTTTGCCGAAATCGTCAAACGCTATGGTTATCCGATTGGTCAAGATGGCGATCCGGTCACGGAAGCGGATTGCGGTTTTGCCATCATTGGCTATGGCAAGCTTGGCGGGTTGGAGCTGTCGTATTCATCAGATTTAGACTTGGTGTTTTTGCATAAAATAAAAGAGCAAGGCATGACTACGGGCGAAAAATCAGTCAGCGGTATGAAGTTTGCGGCTCGCTTGGCGCAAAAGCTCATGACTTATCTTAATACCCAAACCCGTGATGGCCGCGCTTATGAAGTCGATATGCGGCTGCGACCGTCGGGTAACGCTGGCATGATGGTGGTTTCTTGTCATGCGTTTGAGACTTATCAGCTTGAGAAAGCGTGGTCTTGGGAGCATCAAGCGTTGGTACGGGCGCGGGCAATCTGCGGTGACAAACGCGTGACCGCCCGTTTTTGTGATATTCGTCGTACTGTTTTGGCATTACCGCGTACGATTGAGCAAGTTCGTATTGAAGTCACCAGCATGCGTATTAAAATGCAAAAGCATTTGGGTACCAGTCAGCACCAGCAGCAAGCGGGTAAGTTCCATCTTAAGCAGGATGCTGGCGGTATTGTAGATATTGAGTTTTTGGCGCAGTTTGCGGTATTAGCCTATTCGCATGAACATCCAAGCTTGACTAAATGGAGTGACAACGTGCGTATTTTTGAAGAGATGGCGACTTTGGGTATTTGGGAGGCACAGGTTTGTCAGGATTTGACCGATGCTTACTTACGTATCCGCGCCGCGACGCATCAATTGGCATTATCCGAACAGTCGTTATTGGTTGATGAGTCATTATGGACAGAAACGCGAGCACTGGTACAAGCGCAGTGGCAGCATCTGATGGGCGTAGAATCCGCAGAGTAAAGTTGCTGCACTATAATGATGCGGCCAGATGATATGACGATAAGCATAGCGCTTTGATAGCCATTGTGCTCAAGGGTATATGAATAAAAGCCATGCAGTGATAAACTAAAATATTGTATTTGCCTCTCGTGCCGGTGCTATAATCACTGGCACCTTAAATTTGCAGATAGAAAAATTGCATCTGAAATTGCATCTAAAAATAGGCACTCAGTGTCAGCAGGCAATTTTAATTAAAATATCTACTTAACACTCAACAAAAAAAGTTAGACGTCAGCGCTAGCATAAGGACTATTAAATGAATATGGCAACACAAGAAGGTAAGCTTTGGATGAATGGCACGATGATTGAACAGCCAGATGCCAAGGTTCATGTGCTTACGCATAGCCTGCATTATGGCATGGCGGTGTTTGAAGGCGTACGTGCTTACCAAACTGCTGACAATCGTACGGCGATTTTTCGCTTAAAAGACCATACCGATCGCCTATTGGGTTCTGCAAAAATCTTTCAAATGAATGTACCATTTGATGCAGCGGCACTTGAGCAAGCGCAAAAAGATGTGGTCAAGCAAAACAACTTGGCAGAAGCTTATATTCGTCCGCTTATTTGGGTTGGCGCAGAAAAATTGGGTCTGTCATCACGTGACAATAGCATCAATGCAATGGTCGCTGCTTGGCATTGGGGCGCATACCTTGGCGAAGACGGTATCAAAAACGGCATCCGTGTAAAAACCTCGTCATTTACGCATCACATGACCAATGTGACCATGTGTAAAGCCAAAGCATCTAGCAACTATCCAGTATCTATCATGGCCAACCAAGAAGTTACTCGTAATGGCTATGACGAAGCCATCTTGATGGATCCGCAAGGTTATGTTTGCCAAGGCGCTGGTGAGAACTTATTTTTAGTCAAAGACGGTGTGCTGCATACACCGGACTTGGGTGGTGGTGCGCTTGATGGTATCACGCGTCGTACTATCATTCAGTTTGCTGAAGATTTGGGCATCAAAGTCGTTGAGCGCCGTATCACTCGTGATGAGTTTTACTTGGCGGATGAAATCTTTATGACAGGTACGGCCGCTGAAGTCACGCCTATTCGTGAATACGATGATCGTATTATCGGTAATGGTGGCCGTGGTGAGCTCACTGAGAAATTGCAAACCTTATACTTTGATGTGGTACATGGCCGTAATGAGCAGTATATGGATTGGTTAAGCTTTATTGATTAATTTTAAAAACTGCATTGTATGAAGTAAAAAGCTAAGACTGTTTTAAGTCTTAGCTTTTTTTTTGAGTGGTATTAATCGGTATTCTAAAGTGAAGTTTATACACTATAACTACTAACGATAAGCTCGCACATAATTTATGGATGCGGTATCATAACGTCGCTTAGTTTCAAGCTACATCTTGCTATGGTGTCCATCTATAAATACGGCTGCTTAGCATGTCGATTCTTAAAGCAGGTGAGTTCAAATTGAGAGCGGCATAGAATCTTATTTTTTAGCTAAGTCTGGTTTTACTTTGAATAGATTAATGGAGAAGCTGTTGAGAGTCTTACATTTTGTCACTGGTGGCTTTTCAGGAGCCACGAAAGTTGCTATTGATTTGGTTGAGGCTCACAATCAAATAGAATCGACTGAAAACCTATTAGTACTGCGTCGTAAAAAAACGACCGTACCAGAAAAGCTTGCTGAACTTGAAGATAAAGGTATCGATTACAAGGTTGTCACAGGTACTACCCATCTTGCGACCGTTCACGAATTAAAAAAACTATGTGAGCAATGGCGACCTGATATATTGGTTGCGCATGGGTTTCCTGAGCATTTACTGGGAAGACGGGCAGGGCTATTGGCACAAGTACCTTGCTTGGTACAAGTGGAGCACAACTCTAAAGAGCGCTATACACCTTGGAAGCTATACCAAACGCGTAAACTAAGTAAATCAACTGCTAGAATTGTGGCTGTCTCTGAAGGCGTAGCCCAAGTCTTATCTAAGCAGGGTCTTAAAGCGCCTATTCAAGCCATTCCAAATGGTATTGATACCACTCGATTTGGCGGTGTGAACCTTGCACCTGTTAATGAAAGGTCGCATGATCTGATTATGGTGGGAAGATATGCTAAAAGTAAGGATCACGTTACTTTAATTGAAGCACTGAAGCAGTTAAAGCAAAAAGGCATAAACCCCACTCTTACCTTAGTTGGCAGTGGGCGTAAGCGTTACCAAAAAGAAGTACATGATTTGGTTGCTCGCTATGAGCTGCATGAACAAGTGACCTTTATAGAGTACAGTAGCGAAGTTGAAAAGCTATTGCTGCAACATAAAGTATTTGTCATGTCGAGCCGTTTTGAAGGGCTGAACCTAGCGGTGCTAGAAGCGATGGCAAGTGGCTGTATCGTTGTGGGAAGTACTGCAATGGGAGTAAAGGAGTTGATTGATGACAAAAAAGATGGCTTCTTGTTCCCAGTCGGGGCAGCAACAGAGCTAGCGAATATCATCGCGACTGTACTATCTAATCCATCAAACTACCAAGCACTAGCAACGGCAGCTAGAGAGAAAGTTTTAGTTCATTATGATAAAAAACAGGTTACTCAAGCGTATTATCAATTATTTCAGAATTTATTAACAAGCTGTTAATTATTATAAAGTTTTTAATGTGAGTGTTGTATGAATAAAGAAGATCTAACAATTGGTATTTTAATACCTGTTTATAATGTAGCGGATTATGTAGAAGAGTGTATAGAATCCATACTCACTCAAATCGATACTAGAGCATCTATTTTAATAATGAACGATGCTTCGACAGACAATAGTGCAGCTATTATCAAGCGTTTTGAAAACCATCCTCAAGTGCAAATCTTCGATGCGCCTCATAATAGAGGTTTGTCAGCCACACGTAATGCGCTTTTTGATATGGCGCAAACAGAGTATATCTGGTTTATTGACTCTGATGATGTTATGTACGAAGGTGCTTATAAATCTGTCATGTCTCAAATAGAAAAATTGAACTCGGATGTGCTATGTGCCGATTATGTATCATTACGAGGGAAAAAAGAGGTAAAGAAAAAAGCTTTTATAGGCAAGGCTAATAAAAATTATATCAATAAGAGAAATAGCTTCTTAGATAATATTATTGAAAATAATAGTAATCATGTTTGGAATAAGGTCTTCAGAAGACAGGTAATACAAGACATAAGGTTTAAAGAAGGATTGAATTTTGAAGATATTTTGTATATGACTGATATCTCATTAAAGAGTTTCCAATATAGCTATTTAAAACAGCCTGTAATAAAGTATCGTGAGCGTGAAGGGTCTATTTTAAAAAATCTCGACAAAAAATACGTAGATGATTATTTATATGCTTTCACTTATCGTGTTGAGAAATATCAGAGAATAGGAAGAGATGACGGTTATCATTATTTACTGTATAAAGCATATAAGCGTTATATAGGGCTGTTAAATAAAATAGCTAAAAACCATCAGGAAGATTTGTTAAAAGATACTTATGATCAATACAATAAGTACTTCTCAGAGCTCTATCTGGTTGCTAATAAAGAGCTGCCAATACATCAAAGAATAATCCTGAATATTAAACGTTCCAAATTAGACAAAATTCTGAAAGGTATATAGACCATGGAAAAGATCTTTAACGTTATCAGTAATAAGCCCTTTAAAATATTCTATAACGGTCTTGTACCTCGCAGTAAAAGAAAGGAGTGGGGTTTTAGATACTCAGAACTTCCTGTACAAGCTCAAGTAGCCACATACTGGCATCATATTATAGAAGCGTATTTTAATGGTGAGATCGAAAAATATAATATCCAACCCAAAAAAGACTTAAAAAATAAAAAAATTATTTGGCAGTACTGGGCACAAGGAGTAGAGAATGCAAAAGACACTGCCAAGCTTTGTTTTGCATCTGTAGATAAATACAAAGGTGATTACGAGGTTATACGTATTACAGACGATAATATAGATGAATATCTGGAATTGCCAACATTTATTAAAGAGAAAAGAAGAAATTCTGAATTTCGTCCAGTATTCTTTTCTGACTTATTAAGGGTTGCTTTAATAAACGTGTATGGAGGTATATGGTTAGATGCATCAATACTAATGAACGATGATATTCCTACTAAGTACGAAGAGTATGATTTTTTTATGTTTTCAAGAGATGCTGATTCTGCTAATAAGGATTGGGGTAAAGGCGACCAGCATTTTTATTTCAGCTGGCGTGAAGAGTTTAAAGTTAAACATTTAAGTAGTATCATCTATGGACATAAAAAAAGTGAGTTATCCTCAGTGATATTAGATTTATTATTATTTTTCTGGAAAAATGAAGAGAAAATCCCTCACTATTTTTTCTTCCAAATAATGATTAATGAATTGAAAGATATGAATGTTGTCAATTTTAATTTTCCAGCAGAGGATGATACGCTACCGCATTTACTGCAGACTAAAATGAATAAGAAATTTAAACAAGAGGAATATGAATCTATTGTAGGCCAAGCCTCCTTACACAAACTAAGCCTACACGAAGAACTTAAAGAAAATGATATATTTGGCAATTTAACCTATTATGGCTTCTTTAAGAAAGAAATTTTTAGTAAATAGGGCTTTTAAAAGCTTACTGCCAATGCTCCTCTAACCAAGGAGTTGGCTTCACATGACGATACCATTTACCGCCGCCGCCTTTGATGGCATCTGGTGGATTAATCTCGCCATGAAAGATAACGATTTTTGCGCCCTCAGGCAACGTCGGTGCGCGCAGAAAGTTAAAAGGGATAGGGGCAATACACTGATATTTAAAACTGACACACCAGTCCTTATCCCAGTACTCTAGATGATGATGCTCACGCAGATAGTTAGATAAGTAAGCTTGCTCATGTCGAACTTGCTGACGAATGCTGTCGAAGTTGCGCTCAAAGTTTGCGAGCAAATCAGGATACGTACCCATACCAACGTTAAAGCGATAAACCGAGCTATTACCAATCATGCGCCATGGCTTTTTCCAGTCACGAATGATGACGACGCTGTCTTCATACTCAGCTTTATAAGTGAAAAAACCATCGATATTATCGACGATAACGATATCGATGTCTAAGAATAAGGCGACGCCTTTTAGGTCATATAATTCTGGCTTAAAAGTCGTCAGCTTTTTCCAGCCACGTTCAGGGCCCGCTGGTAAATCCATTTCTGGAATGGGGTAGCACTGAATGGCAGGGTCGATGCCGGTGCTATCATCGGTGAGACAGACCATTTGGAAATCTAAGGTCAGATGCCGACTGACCATGTTATAAAGACGGTTGACATATTCAGGACCGTATTTATCGCCCCATTTCATACAAATAATATAACGTTGCTCAGAGTCTTTGCCATCTATTAGGTCTGAGTCTATTGATAAGTTTTGCTTTACGTCAGTTGCCATCATGCACTCATATTGATATAAATGAAGAACGAATGTTAAAAAACTAGAACTTAAAAGGGTAGAAATAATATAAACGTTAACCGATTTAACAAGGCTATTATTCACATTATTTCTTAAGTGTTAGGTATTAGATCTTGGTATTGTTTTACTTATTATGAGCTATTGATTATTCTTAGTTTAAGATTTTGTATGCTTAGAGTTTTGATTACGAATAAACGCTGCTAATGCTTCTTTATCAGCGCTATAAGGATTATCTAAAACGGGTATGTGCTTAAAACGGCGATAGCCCCACATATAATGACTGCATTTATCTTCAATCATCTGTTGCATCGCCAGATTAAGCGCATAAGCAGCGGTTTCAGTATTGCGATCATATAGGGCGGGATCGTCTAATTTATAACAATAAATATCAAAGCCACGTCCGTCATCACGACGAATACAAGATAAGCCGACCAACGCACATTTGGTCTTGCTCGCAAGTTTGGAGGCAAGCGTACTGGTTAAGGTTTCAATCCCAAAAAAGGGCACGACCACACCGCCTGATGGATCGGGAACATGATCGGGCAGTACGATACTAAAGCCACCTTGTTTAAGGGTTTTAAATACGGCTTTGACGCCGCTACCATCGGTCGGTACTAGGGTCGCATTCAGACGCGAGCGACCTTGCAGGACAAAGTCATTGGTAATATCGCCTTTAACAGGCTTATACATAATCGTTGGCGAACCAAACTGATTAAGCCAAGCGTTCATCATCTCCCACGTGCCAAGATGCGGGACAATCGCCAGCATGCCGTTAGGACTGGCAAGCCCTTCTAATAAAAAATCTTTATTATAAACGTCACGAATTTGAGCAATGCTCCATTCAGGTGGCATCGCCCAACTCTTGATAGACTCAATACTGGTTAAACATTGATGATAAATAATGTCTTTGGTTAAGGCTTGCTTTTGACGCTCAGATAACGACGGCGCAATCAGTGCCATATTGATACTGACAGTACGCATAATGCTAGCATTTGGTAGGCGTAATATTACCCAAGCAACAAAACGTGCCAGCATCTGTAAGACAGACAGGGGCACGAATTTGAAGATATGATACGGATTCATGACCGTTCACACGGTGATGAATCACGTAACCAGTCAGATAATAAGTAACTAAGCATTATCTGACTATTTATTGCGCAGGTTTGTTGGTGTCAGCCTGTGCTTTTTCGCGCACACGGATACCAAGGTCACGTAGCTGCTTGCTATCAACTTCAGCAGGTGCTTGGGTTAGTGGGCACTCAGCAGTTTTGGTTTTTGGGAAAGCGATGACATCACGAATAGAGTCTGCGCCTACCATGAGCATAATTAAGCGATCTAAACCAAAGGCCAAGCCACCATGCGGAGGCGCACCGAATTTTAAGGCGTCAAGTAAGAAGCCAAACTTATCTTGAGCCTCTTGCTCTCCGATACCAAGCGCTTCGAGTACGGCTTGCTGCATATCATAGGTATTGATACGTAAGCTACCACCACCAACTTCTGTGCCATTTAGTACCATATCATAAGCGATAGAAAGCGCCGCTTCAGGATTGGTTTTTAATTCTTCAACAGAACCTTTTGGCTTCGTGAACGGATGGTGCATTGAGGTCCATTTGCCATCGTCAGTTTCTTCAAACATTGGGAAGTCAGTGACCCAAAGTGGCGCCCATTCACAAGTCGTCATTTCTAAATCTAGACCAATCTTTTGGCGTAGTGCGCCGATGGCGTCATTGACGATACTGGCTTTATCCGCACCAAAGAAGATAATATCGTTGCTTTGGGCACCAGTACGTTCAATCAAGCTGACCAATACGTCATCAGTCATGTTTTTGATGATAGGAGACTGTAGACCAGACTCTTGGTCGACGCCGTTGTTGATGTTGCTGGCGTCATTGACTTTGATATAAGCCAAACCACGTGCACCATAAATGCTCACAAACTTGGTATAAGCGTCGATTTGTTTACGGCTTAATGAGGCGCCGCCAGGAATGCGTAGGGCAGCAACGCGACCTTTAGGATCGTTCGCAGGGCCCGCAAACACTTTAAAATCAACGTCTTTCATTAAATCGGCTACGTCGACCAATTTTAATGGGATACGTAAGTCAGGCTTGTCTGAGGCATAGTCACGCATTGCTTCAGCATAAGTCATGCGTGGGAATTGCTCAAATTCAACATCCATCATAGTCTTAAATAGATGCTTAATAAGACCTTCGTTGATATTCATGATTTCTTCTTCATTTAAGAAAGAAGTCTCAATATCGACTTGGGTAAATTCAGGCTGACGGTCAGCACGTAAGTCTTCGTCACGGAAGCATTTAGCGATTTGATAATAACGATCAAATCCTGACACCATCAATAACTGTTTAAACAGCTGCGGTGACTGCGGTAAAGCAAAGAAGTTACCCGGACGTGTACGTGAAGGCACAAGATAGTCACGTGCGCCTTCTGGCGTTGCACGAGTCAAGATAGGGGTTTCAACGTCTAAGAAACCATGGTCATCTAAATAGCGACGAATCGTTGAAGTGGCTTTAGCACGGAAAACCATACGCTCTTGCATCTGCGGACGACGCATATCAAGGTAGCGATATTTTAAACGCAAGTCTTCTGATACCGTGGTTTTCTCATCATTCAATGGGAAAGGCGGTGTTTCAGATTTCGCCAATACTTCAATCTCTTTGCCCAATAGCTCAATTTGACCACTGGTCATATTGGCGTTTTCAGTGCCTTCATAACGGCGGCGTACGCGACCGGTAATTTTTAGCACGTATTCAGGACGTACCGCATCAGCAAGAGCGAATGCTTCTGGCGTGTCAGGGTCAACGACGACCTGCAAGATACCTGCGCGGTCACGCATGTCTAAAAAAATTACGCCACCGTGATCGCGACGACGATGTACCCAACCTACGATACTAATGGTTTGCTCAAGTAAGCTTTCGGTTACAGCGCCGCAATATTCGTCTCGGTATTCGCTATGCGTCATAGTGCTTTGCGTCATAATATAATTATCCAGTTGTCAGCCCAATTCGAAATACAATAATACAGCCGCTAGCGTGTGATACAAGCGCCGTGCGATTCAAGCCTTTAGCTAAAAAAGCACAAATAACGCGATATAAGACAAATGGTCATCACGTTGGCTGCAGAAAATTTGGTGTAAACACATATTATGCCTAATCTGCCTTTGTTATACAACCAGCGGTTGCGATACAAAGCGCTGAGAGTCAGCAATGCTCAGCAAATATGGCATCTTACTGGTTCGTGGTGTGTGCATGTGGTGTTTATAAGATGTTCATCGTTGTTTATGGTATTCATGCCATAACATTGAGCGTCAGTTAAATATTGTCATTTTGCTTGAAAATACTAGCCACTGTGCACATATCAGGCTAACTTATAAAACCTTATTAAAACAATTTCGATTATCTATTTTAACTAACAAGGAATTCCGCTCATGCTTTTTCATCCTTCTAAAAACCCTGTTGAGCTAAGAGTTATCCACCTGAATAAAAGCCAAGAGCAACGTCGTGAAGACCTGATGGAGGCGACGCAAGGTAAAGCGGCGCTTAAACAACTGAAAAAAACCATGGCTAAAAAGGCCAAACAAGCATTAAAAGTAAAAAGTAAAAGCAAAAATAAAAAAAATAATAGCGATGATAAGCAACAAGTTTTTGTGCTTGATTTTGATGGCGATATCAAAGCCACGGCGGTGAAGCATTTACGCGAAGAAATCAGCACGCTCATCAGTACTGCTAATAAAGGCGATGAAGTAGTGGTGCGCCTAGAGTCAGGTGGCGGCTTGGTTCATGGCTATGGATTGGCCGCTGCACAATTAGCCCGTTTAAAAGACGCGGGTCTAAAACTCACCGTCTGTGTCGATAAAGTCGCGGCAAGCGGCGGCTATATGATGGCTTGCGTCGCCGACAATATCGTCGCTGCACCCTTTGCTGTGATTGGCTCTATCGGTGTGGTATCGCAATTACCAAACTTCCATAAATGGCTCAAAAACCATGATGTCGATTATGAGATGTTTACCGCTGGCGACTATAAGCGTACTGTGACCGTATTTGGTGAAAATGACGCTGAAGACCGCGCCAAATACCAAGAAGAGCTTGAGCAAACACACGAGTTATTTAAGCACTTCGTTAATACTTATCGCCCAACATTGGATGTTGCAAAAGTCGCAACTGGCGAGCATTGGTATGGTGAAGATGCGCTGAAACTTAATTTAATTGATAGCCTGCAAACCTCAGACAGCTATATTTTAGAGCGTATGGAAAATAATGAAGTGTATGCGCTGCATTCACGCCAAAAACCAACCCTTGCAGAAAAATTAGGGCTGTCACAAGCAGCAGAGGCGACACTCAGCATAGCGATTGATAAATTGCCAGATGCCTTGGCACGTTTCGATTTAAACAGTCGCTTGAATATTCTAAAATAATCTTGAATATCATCATGATATCTAGTCGATGATGTTTTAGCGTTGCATTTTTTAATCGTGCATTGTTTGTATTTTGTAAAAGGCGTGTCCTAGTGGGTCGCGCCTTTTTGCTGTTTATTGATAAACGCTGTGTTATAAATGTGGCATACAGAACAGAGTATACGCACGTACACTATAAGAATTTCATTGCGTTTTTTATAAAAGCTTTATGTGAACGTGATGAAAATAATTAACCAGAAGCAAGGAAAAGGATGTCAGCTATGTCTACCGATACATTAATGTTTACCGCCACCGAACATGGTCAAGCCATGCATGCCAAAGTTAAAGCCTTTATCGAAACCTATATCGAGCCAATCGAAGCGCAGTTTTGGGCGGATTGTCATGGGCAAAATCCTGACGGCGATTGGACAAAATGGCACTGGCCAGAAAAATACGAGAGCTTGCGCAAACAAGCACGTGAAGCGGGTCTTTGGAATTTATTTTTGCCAGATGACACGCTAGGCGCGGGGTTATCGGTTACCGATTATGCACCGATTGCTGAGCTGACTGGCCGCAGTTTGCTTGCGCCTTACGTATTTAATTGTAATGCGCCTGATAGTGGCAATATGGAATTGCTATGGCGTTATGGCACACAGGAGCAGCAAGACAAGTGGCTCACGCCGATATTAGAAGGTAAAACGCGTTCAGTATTTTGTATGACTGAGCCTGATGTTGCCTCAAGTGATGCGACCAATATGCAAGCGACTGCTGTCGTCGATGGTGACGAGATTATCATCAATGGTAGCAAATGGTGGTCATCAGGTCTGGGTGATCCTGCGGTTGATGTCTTGATTGTCATGGCCTATACCCCTGATGACACTAAAGACCGTCATCATCAGCATTCGATGGTTTTAGTGCCAGCTAAAACGGCAGGCGTCAATATTGAGCGTATGCTAAAAGTATTTGGCGATTATGATGCGCCGCACGGCCATGGCGAAGTCAGCTTCAATGATGTACGTGTGCCCGTCAGCCACTTTATCGGTGGCCCAGGTATGGGCTTTGAGATTGCGCAAGGTCGCTTAGGGCCAGGTCGTATTCATCATTGCATGCGTTGTATCGGCGCTGCTGAGAAGTCGCTAGAGCTGGCCGTCAAACGCGGCATGGAGCGTACAGCTTTTGGTAAGCCACTGCTACAATTGGGCGGTAACTTTGAGCGTATCGCTGAGGCGCGTATTAAGATTGATCAAGCACGCCTGCTGACTTTATACGCGGCGCAGAAAATGGACGCCCAAGGTACCAAAGCAGCACTCACAGAAATCTCTGCGATTAAAGTGGTTGCACCGACTGTATTACAAGAAGTGGTCGATATGGCGATTCAAATCCATGGTGGTATGGGCGTTTGCCAAGATACCATGTTGCCGTCCTTTTATGCTCAAGCTCGAGCGTTGCGCTTAGCTGATGGTCCTGATGAAGTACATAAAACCATGATTGCGAAACTAGAGCTTAAGCGTCAAGGTTTTAGTCGTTCGTCGAAACCTGCTAAATCATAATATAACGTTAAAATACCATCTCTAAAAATTCACTATTAATCAGTTAATAGTGAATTTTTCATCACTGTAATTATTGATAAAAATAACTGACCACACGATAAGGAACATCTTATGGCAACTGACAATCATGCCAACAACACTGACAATGACCATCAAACACTTAATAAAGTCTTGGATAAAGGTGGCGAAGTGCGCGAAGGCGAAGAGCTTGATGCACAAGCAGTCAGCAATTGGCTACGCGAGCAAGGGATTGATATAGAAGGCGAGCCAACGGTTACTCAATTCTCTGGCGGTGCTTCAAACTGGACTTACCGGCTGCAATATGGAGGCGAAGGTAAGAGCCAAGACCTTATTTTACGCCGTCCGCCAAAAGGCACCAAGGCCAAATCAGCGCACGATATGGTACGTGAATATACCGTGCAAAAAGCCTTAAAAGATGCTTATCCTTATGTGCCAAAAATGGTCGCGCTATGTACTGATGAAAATGTCATCGGTGCGGACTTTTATGTCATGGAGCGCATGGAAGGTATCATTCCTCGTGCCAATTTGCCAAAAGGTATCGATTTAGATGTAGAGCAGACGCGCGCTTTATGTACCAATGTCATTGATGCGTTGGTTGACTTACATCAAGTCGATTATAAAGAGCATCCTGACTTGGTCAACCTTGGACGCGGTGAAGGTTACTGCGACCGGCAAGTAACTGGTTGGGATAAGCGTTATGTCAAGGCCAAAACGCCAAATGTACCAAGCTTTGGCTTAGTTCGTCAATGGCTAGGCAAGCACACACCCGCTGATAGTAAGACTTGCCTCATTCATAATGACTGGCGCTTTGATAATGTGATTTTGGATGCTGCTGATCCAACCAAGGTCATTGGCGTACTCGATTGGGAAATGGCGACTTTGGGCGATCCTTTGATGGATTTGGGTAGTGCATTGGCCTATTGGGTCGAAGAAGATGACAACATCATCATGCAGCAGTCACGCCGTCAGCCAACGCATTTAAAAGGTATGATGACCCGTGATGAAGTGGTTGACTACTACCTGAAGCAATCGGGTCTTAAGATAGACAATTGGACGTTTTATGAAGTGTTCGGTCTGTTCCGTTTAGCGGGTATCGTGCAGCAAATTTACTATCGTTATTATAATAAACAAACCACCAATCCAGCGTTTAAGAACTTTTGGCTCATCGTCCATGTACTACATGCCAAATGTCTCAAGCTGATTGCGCAGTACGAAGGTGAGGCGTTATTCAATACTTATGTACAGCCACAATTAAAAGAGATTGGTATCGACGCTGCTACGATTGAGCAATTACCAACTCCTGTACAAAAAGTGGTCAAAGGTATTTTGCCAAAAGGCTATTTTACTAAAGCGCCGCAATCATCAGATGAGTAACTGTTTATTCTTTATAAATAAACTGTAGAGAATCTGTAGAAAACGGCAGGTTAAAACGGCATGTAAAAATTATGATAAAAGGTAGCGTTTTATGACAACCATCCTTCTGGCCCGTCATGGTCAGGCGTCCTTTGGACAAGAAAATTACGATCAGCTCTCAAAGCTTGGCGGTATGCAAGCGCAAATGCTCGCTCAACACTATGCAAGCACGCAGCGTCGCATCGATGCGATTTTCACTGGTAGCTTGGTCAGGCAACAAGACTCTGCACGGCATTTTTGGGAGCGTTATCAGTCGTCTGTGGCTGATACTGAAAAGCCTTACACGCCTGCAATCGATATGAATCAGCCTGATAGCTATGTACTGCCACAATTTGATGAATTTAATCATAAAGATGTGTTAATAAAATCCAATCCGGCTTTTGGCAATCGCGCGGCAATCGCGGCTGAGATTGCGCAAGCAGAAGTGCCCTCTACGCGATTAGCTGAGCTGTTTGATGCGGCGATGCAGCGCTGGCATGCAGGTGATAACGATAGTGACTATATCGAGAGTTGGGTGCAGTTTAGTGAGCGGGCAAAGCAAGCGCTTGAGCAAGTGCGTCTGCAAGTTGCTAACTTACAGTTGGGTCGTGATGATACAGTGCTGGTCTTTACCTCGGGCGGTATCATTGCTGCTATCACCGCGCAGTTATTGCAACAAGGCAGTTCAACCGCTTATCAAATCAATAAGAGCTTGGTCAATACTGGCGTGACGTCTCTTACAATGAAAAATGAGCGTACGCGCTTATTGTCTGTCAATGAATACAGTCATCTGTTTTCTGAAGGCAAGCGCTTTGTGACGTGGCGATAAAAAAGAAATGAGTAAAATATTAAAGCTATCATTAAAAGCCAATTAAAAACATCATAAAGCGGTTACTTTAAATAGGTAGTCGCTTTTTATGGATTTAAAATCATTAAGTAGCATCGTTAAAATACTTTAGTTTTATGGCGCTGTAAATTGATTGCGTGTTTGGTTTACGGTATAAGTGCTAAACTTATTATATAAATTTACGCTATGATAGACAATTGACGTCATTTTGTATTGATACCAACAGGATAGGATAGTCCATGAAAAATACCTTGATAAATTTGGTCACCAACAGTGCCAAACAAAGTAAAAATCAGCTATTTAGTGCGATTCAACCAGCTCGTTACTTAAAAGGCTTAAATAAGCAGCAAGTTGGACGTGGTAAAACAATTTTAATCACCGGTGCCAGCTCAGGATTGGGCGAGGGCATGGCAAGATTGTTTGCTAAACTCGGTTATAACCTTGCGATTTGTGCCCGCCGTACCGAGCGTTTAGAAAATTTAAAAGCAGAATTATTGGCTCAATATCCTGATATTCGTGTCGAATATCGAATCTTAGATGTCAGCGATTACGATGCGATTTTTACAGTATTTGATGCCTTTGCAGCGGATTTTGGTCATATCGATCGTGTGGTGGTAAATGCCGGTATCGGCGACAGTCGCCGTATTGGTAAAGGGCGCTTTGATACCAACCGCCGTACCGTTGAGATTAACTTTGTCTCTGCGCTCGCGCAATGTGAAGCGGCGATGAATATCTTCCGTGCACAAAATAGCGGTCATTTAGTGGCGATATCAAGTATGTCAGCGATGCGCGGTTTGCCTAAGCATTTGACCGCTTATGGCGCAAGTAAGGCGGGCTTGGCGCATTTAGCAGAGGGTATCCGTGCTGATATGCTATTAACCAAACTGCCGATTCAAGTGTCCACCATTTATCCAGGCTATGTGCGCACCGAAATCAATGAAAATGCCAAACCTTTACCGTTTGAAGTCGATGCAGAGACAGGCACGACAGCAATCGTTGCCGCGATTGAGGCAAGAGTAAACGAAGCTTGTGTACCAAGTTTACCGTGGTCGATTGTCGGTCAAGCCATGAAGCATTTGCCGTTACAAGTGGTTAATAAGGTCAGCTAATATCAGTTATTTTGCTAGTTATGCTAGAAACAGTACAGACAAAATTAAAATAACAAAAAGCCCGCTATATAAAATGTAGCGGGCTTTTATTACTTTTGAAACTTTTAAGTCTTCAATGCTACAAGGTTTGTGGATTGTCTAGCATATGTTTTTCACGCAGTTTTTGGCGTAGTATTTTGCCAACATTGCTCTTTGGTAGCTCGCTGACAAATTCGATATGGCGTGGGCATTTGTAGCCCGTTAAATTGTCAATAGCGAACTCTTTGATGTCACTTTTGGTGACATTATTATCGGCAGGCACGATATAGATTTTAACCGCCTCACCTTGGTGGTCATCAGGAATGCCGATGACTGCACATTCAACAATCCCTTTACAATCAAGCATAACTGACTCGATTTCATTAGGGAAAACGTTAAAGCCTGAGACCAAAACCATGTCTTTTTTGCGATCAAGTAGGGTGATATAACCCTTTTCATCCATACTCACAATATCGCCCGTACGGAAGTAACCGTCTTTGGTAAAGTCATTGGTATTGTCTTTATTAAAATAGCCTGACATGACGTTCGGACCTTTGATACACATATCACCCGCCTGATTGTAGCCGACCGGTTCATCATTTTCATTGACCACGATAATGTCGACGCTAGGACCTGGGATACCAATAGTGCCATTAAACGTGCGGTCAGTAATAACGTTGTTGGTGCCAACTGCCACACACTCCGTCATACCCCAACCTTCAACCATTGGACAGCCAGTCACCTCTAACCAGCGCGCTGCTGTTTGTTCGGTCGCTGCCATACCGCCTGCCTGCGAGATACGTAGCGAGCTAAAATCTAAGTCTTTAAAGTTCGGCTGATCAAGCAACCCTTTAAACAAGGTATTAACCGCAGGGAAAATATGGAACGGTTGTTTTGATAAGGTTTTAATAAATCCAGGCATGTCACGTGGATTGGGTACCAATATAAAGGTATAACCTGAACGCATACCGAGTAGGCTCAGCATAAAGGCAAAAATATGATATAGCGGTAACGCCATCACCATATTGATATAAGCCTCGTTAATATCTGAGGTAATCGGGCGAAACCAAGCTTCCGACTGCATCGCAGCGGCAACGACGTTGCGCTGAGTGAGTACCGCACCTTTAGACAAGCCTGTCGTACCGCCGGTATATTGCAAAATAGCTTTGTGTTGCAAAGCCGTTTTTGGTGCTTGGAAAGGTAAGTTTTTGCCTTTTTTTAGCACATCAGGGAATTTGGTGACGTTGTATTTAGGATCGTTAAGATTGTACTTCGGCACCAAGCGTTTGACCTGACGGATAACGGTATTCACCAAAATACCTTTTAAACCCATCATATCGCCCATTTTTGATAGGACAATACGCTTGATATCTGTCTCTTCAATGACTTGCTCAAGCGCTTGCGCAAAGTTATCAACCACAAAGATAACCTGAGCGCCGGAATCATTTAATTGATGGCGCAGCTCGCGACCAGTATAGAGAGGGTTGATAGGCGTACAAACGTAGCCTGCACGCAAAATACCAATCATCGTCGGCAGATATTGCGGTACGTTTGGCATCATAAGTGCCACGACACTGCCTTTAGGAATACCTTGCCCTTGTAGCCATGCGGCAACGGCAAGCGAGGCTTGATCAACATCACCATACGTGTGGGTCACACCCATACAGATCGTCATAGGGTGCATACGAAAGCGATTAAAGCACTCTTCATAGAGCTCTATAAGACTTTCGTATTGATCAGGATTGATGGTATTTGGTACGTTTGCTGGATATTGAGCAAGCCAAGGCTTATCAGTGGTCATACTTAGCGTCCTTAAATGTGCGATAAGTTAAGGTTCTATAAAAAAGTAGTCACGTCCCTGTCAACAATACCATCATCGCCCTATCATCGATGGATTGCCGAGTGTTATCCTATTTATTCACAGACTGCTAAAATACGGTGGCCTTTATACAAATATCATTGATTACAAGATTATTTAATTAAAAAATATTTAACTACCAAGCCTTAGCTCCTAAGTAGATTAAATGGCTAGTGAGTGCTGTTGATGCTAAAGGTAGTACTGAAAAAATATCACATCCAGACAAGGTTGGTCGATTAACCTCAATTGAAGAGACTATCAATATCATTTAATAAATAATAGCGTAACATATTTTGGCAATACATTAACATAACTGCAATTGAGTCTGTTATTCCTATACAAGAACTTGTTAGTTTATAATTCAGTTTGATAAAATAAAAAAACTGTGTTGCAAGCTAAAATAGACAAGTGGTTGTTAATATAAGATGAAAGGGCAGCCAAATCATATAATATATAGTACTACAAATATAAGTCATTAATTTTACTAAAAACGTCCTAAAAACATTCTTAATGTCATCTTAGTTTAGTTAACTGAACAGTTACAAAGCGTAAGGTTTTAGTAGCAAAGAAGAATAATTAAAGCATAAAAAAAGCGCCCTATAGTGAAGATAGGGTGCTTTTTTATGAATTTTTTATGACTAAGATATTGAACTTTTACCGTAATTAGCGCTGTGGATTATCAGCGATATGTTTCTCACGCAGCTTTTGACGCAGTACTTTACCCACATTACTTTTTGGTAATTCAGTCACAAATTCGATATGACGCGGGCATTTATAACCGGTCAAATTATCTAAAGCAAACTCTTTAATCGAGTTTTTAGTGACATTGTTATCAGCAGGAATGACATAGATTTTGACGGCCTCGCCTTGACGCTCATCAGGAATGCCAATCACAGCGCAATCAATAATCCCTTCACAATCCAGCATGACGGATTCAATCTCGTTCGGGAAGACATTAAATCCTGAGACCAAAATCATATCTTTTTTACGGTCTAATAGTCTAAAGTAGCCTTTTTCATCCATGCTGACGATATCGCCGGTACGGAAATAGCCATCTTTCGTAAAGTCATCACTACTATCTCTATTCAGATAGCCTGAGGTGACATTAGGACCTTTAACGCACATCTCACCAGCTTGGTTGACGCCAACACGATTGCCTTCATCATCGATGATAATAACATCAACGCTCGGGACAGGAATGCCAATCGTGCCATTAAACTTACGGTCAGTAATGACGTTTGCAGTACCAACGGCCACGCCTTCAGTCATACCCCAACCTTCAATCATGGGGCAGCCGGTCGTTTCGAGCCAGCGTGATGCTGTTTGTTCGGTCGCCGCCATACCACCTGCTTGCGAGATACGCAGTGAGCTAAAATCAAGGTCTTTAAAATTTGGATGATCCAGTAACCCTTTAAACAAGGTATTAACCGCAGGGAAGATATGGAACGGCTGTTTTGATAAGGTTTTGATAAATCCGGGGATATCACGTGGATTGGGTACTAGGATAAAGGTATAGCCTGCACGCATACCAAGCGAGCTCAGCATAAAGGCAAAAATATGATACAGCGGTAGTGCCATCACCATATTAATATAAACCTCATTAATCTCTGAGGTAATAGGACGCGTCCAAGCTTCTGACTGCATGGCTCCTGCGACGATATTACGCTGAGATAAAATGGCACCCTTAGATAAGCCCGTCGTACCACCGGTATATTGCAAAAAGGCTTTTTGATCCAATGACATCTTTGGCTTTTGGAAGGGCAGGTTTCGGCCTTTCTTTAGCACATCAGGAAACTTGGTCACTGCATGCTTAGGGTCATTGAGCTTGTATTTGGGCACCAAGCGTTTGACCTGACGGATAATGGTATTTACTAAAATACCTTTTAGACCCATCATATCGCCCATTTTTGATAAGACAATATGTTTGATATTGGTCTCATCAATGACTTGCTCGAGTGCTTGCGCAAAATTATCGACGACAAAGATAGCCTTTGCACCGGAATCATTTAGCTGATGCCGCAGCTCGCGCCCAGTATAGAGAGGGTTGACTGGCGTACAGACATAACCTGCGCGCAAAATACCAATCATCGTTGGCAGATATTGCGGCACGTTTGGCATCATTAGTGCAACCACACTCCCTTGAGGAAGTCCTTGTGCCTGTAGCCAAGCGGCAACCGCAAGCGATGCTTTATCAATATCATCATAAGTATGGGTCACACCCATACAGATACTCATTGGATGCAGACGAAAGCGGTCAAAGCACTCTTCATAGAGCTCCATGATGCTGCCATATCTATCTGGATCGATAGTTTTAGGCACACTCTTAGGATATTGGGCAAGCCAAGGTTTATTCAACGTCATAGTCAGCGTCCTGGAAGTTCAATTAGGTTTCTATCGTTAAGCAGTCATATCCGTGTCAATAAAAAAATCAGCGCTGACTTAAAACAATTGCCGCTGAATTCGATAATATCCTTATCTATTGACGGACTACCAATTTCTGTTGTTCAGTTTTGATGAATGATAAAAGCATTAATCTTAAATAAATATGATCATCTTAAAAAGTGACACTCAATTTTAAAGCGTTCTTACCAATTATTCGCAACTAAAAAATAATGTATCGTCCATATAATGATACATTTAAGCAATACATTAGCATGAATCTAAGTAAAGGTAATATTAGCATGAGCGTACTGGCCAGTACATATAAAATGCGGATAAATAAATTTATTCATTATGCAATAAAAAGATGACCAACGGTCGTTATGGTAGGATGAACTGCTGTTTTTTATTAAAAAATCGCCGATAAATGAGTAAAGCGCTTATCGTACAGCCAAGGGTGCTACTGACGCAGATTAAAAACATAGTTACAATCTGATAACGCACAGCTTGGGTGGGGTCGGCACCGGCAAGTATTTGCCCAGTCATCATACCCGGTAAGCTGACAATACCGACAACCAGCATCGAGTTTAGGGTGGGCGTCATGCCATTGACGATAGCCGCTCGTATTTGTTCGTGTACCGCTTCAAATGGTTTGGCAGAAAGGCTTAGCATCATCTCGATACGCCCTTGTTGCCCATGGAGGTTTTCGATAAGCTGATTGCTGGTCAGGGAGATAGCGGTCAAAGAGTTGCCGAGTATTAAGCCCAGTATAGGAATGATAAATTGCGGTGTATACCAAGGCTGCACTTGCAAAATCAGACTAATAGCGATGACTGTAACCAATACTGCTGATGCACTGACAGCGATTAACGTATCAATTAACAGACCTTTATACGTGCGTTTGACTCGATTTTTGGCAGCGCTACCGGCAATCAAAGTCATGATGGTTAAAATAATAAGGACTTCGTACCATTGTTCCCGAGCGAAAATCCATGCCAATATCAGGCCGATAAAGCTAAGCTGTATCACCGTACGGACAGCAGCAATGACAAGTGTTTTGGTCAATCTTAGACGCAAAAACCATGACACGACCAGCACGATAATAATCAAGCTGCTGGCAAGCGCAATATCAGCATAAGTCAGTACGATTTGCATGTTATCTGTACTCATCACGGGAGCTCGTTATAAAGGCAAGGTTAATCTACTTTGGTTAAAACGCCGGCATCCATATGCCAATGTTTATCTGCTAATGGCATAATATCCTGCGTGTCATGAGTTACCCACAATAATGTGCGCGTCGGCTCACGACGTAACCAGTTGATAAGCAAATGCACGAGTTTCGCTGACGTATCGACGTCTAAGGCTGCAGTAGGTTCATCCAATAACAATACTTGCGGGTTTAATTGCAATAAACGCAGTGTATTGACCAGTTGCCGCTCGCCACCCGACAGAGTGTTGGCGTCTTGTTGTAAGAAGTCAGAGGTACGCTCTAAATACTCAAGCTGCTCGATGTGCCAGTCAATATTAAAATGCTTTTGTTGATGGCTCGCCAAGCGGTAGGGCAATTGCAAGTTATCAATAACGCTGCCTTCTAGCAATTGTGGCTGCTGCGCGAGAAGGGCGACCTGCGAGCGCCAATGCATGGGTGCTATTTCATGAATGCTATTACGAGTATCCCTATTTTGCGCATCGCTTTGTAGCCAAACGTCGCCGGTTGTCATAGGCAGCAGCCCTGCTAATACGCGCAATAAGACAGACTTGCCACTACCAGAAGCGCCAGTCAAAACCGTTACTTGCCCAGCCAGTAATGTACCACTGGCACCACTTATCAATGCACGGTTATTAATGGATAAAGCATCGTCGGAAGCTGAACTCTTCTGTCTTTTTGTGAACCATCGGCGGTAAGTAGGGAGCGGAGTCGCGCGCTTGCTATGGACCCATATATCTTCAAATGCTAGCATAAAAGCCTTATTATCCGTCTTATTGGCGCTCATAGCCTAGTCGTTCAATCGTTTTACTTGCCAGCGTGTTGTATGAGCGTTTGCTCAATGGTCTCGCGTAACTTTTGCGGTACGCGAATAGGACGCATAGGTGCACTATGGTTGGCAGTCGCATCAGCACCAGAATCAGATATAGAAGCTGGCGTGATTTGATTTTGTACGCAAGCGATAACGATTTTAGTGCTGCTTAACAAGGTATTGTTAGAATAATTGCTGTTTGAAACAGCAGTGTTTGCCTGAGTATCATCATTTGCATCTACAGTTGGCATTAGGCGATGAATGCTTTGATAAAATACAATACTGGCAGGTTTTAATTCGACCTTATCGATACGTACATTAATGACTTCATCTAATAGAATGGCTTTTTTGTATTGCAGGTCTGCTTGGCTGACGACAAAATGCTGAATCTCACCATCATCGGTCTGCAAAAAATAGCCATTTAAACCAAGCTTGGTAAACCAATCACGGCGACAGTTTTCAAAGAATACTAAATGATTGGCATGGTAAACTATGCCGCCTGCATCAGTATGGTTAATATATATATTATAATCAGTGGCAAATAACGGTGTGCTTGCGCTAATAGGTGGTGTATGGGTGTTTTTATTCATAATTGTCATAATGTTGCTCAGTAAATTTACTTAATAATTTATTTTTAGGGTTTAAACATTTATAGATATGGTTATAAAAATAAGAAAAAGTCGATAACGCATCTGTGGCTGCTTTTAACAGCTACTCTATCGTAAGAGATAAGGGCGCGCAACAGATAGCCTTGCCGATGTCTGTTATCATAAACCTTTATATATTGCCGCTCTGCTTTATTTTATAGCCGCACTATTTAATGGTCGCACTTTTAAAGTGTCGGTCGTTTAAATAGCAATACTCGTTTATAGCAGTATTTTGTTTTAATTCATTAGTATAGGACAGTTTATGACCCGTTTTGTCAGTTTTAATATCAATGGTATCCGCGCTCGTCAACATCAGTTAGAAGCGGTGCGAGAGGTAATCGACCCTGATGTGATGGGTCTACAAGAGACCAAGGTGCATGATGAGCAGTTTCCGCTCGAAAATGTCGAGAGCTTGGGTTATCACGTCGAGTACTTTGGTCAAAAAGCGCATTATGGCGTGGCGTTATTATCGAAAGTTGCGCCTATTTTTGTGCAAAAAGGCTTCCCTGGTGAAGATGAAGAGGCGCAAAAACGCTTTATCCATGCGCGCTATGTGTTCGATGGACGTGAAGTGGATGTGCTTAACGGTTATTTCCCACAAGGTGAGAGTCAAGACCATCCGACCAAATTCCCTATGAAGCGTGCCTATTATGCAGATTTGATGACCTATATCGATACGCTAAAAGCAGAAGGGCGCTCGCTAATTATCATGGGTGATATGAATATCGCCCCAGAAGATGTCGATATTGGTATCGGCGAGGTTAATGCAAAACGCTGGCTTAAAAATAGAAAAACCTCGTTTTTGCCTGAAGAGCGTGAATGGTATAGTGACTTGATGTCACGCGAGCTGACCGATACTTATCGTCTGCATTATCCAGAGAGTACCGAATTATATAGTTGGTTTGATTATCGCAGTCGCGGTTTTAATGATGAGCCGAAACGCGGTCTGCGTATCGACCACATTTTATGTACAGCGGATTTAATAGAGCACTGCGTTGATGCGGGTATTAGCTATGAGCTACGCGGCATGGAAAAACCCTCTGATCATGCGCCAATTTGGGCAGCGTTTGACTTAAATAAAGTATAATAGCTTGATTAAAAACAGCAGGTTTTAATCACCAAGTTTTATATCTAAGACTGTAAAACCAAGAGCGTATAACTAAGATTTTATAAAGATAACTTATAACCAATAAATAATGCATCAGCATTGATGAATAAGGATTGAATGATGGCTGTCGGCAACGTTGCAATACCGAATACGATTTATCCTATTGATGGGATTAAACTAAGCGCCACCGCTGCAGGCGTACGCTACAAAGACCGCGATGATTTGGTGGTGATAGAGATTGCTGATAGCGCCAACACTGCGGTTGTGACCACAAAAAATACCTTTTGTGCTGCACCGGTACGTGTTTTACGTGAACACTTTGCTAAAGCCAGCCCGCGTTATTTAATCACCAATACCGGCAACGCCAATGCTGGTACGGGCGCTGATGGTAAACGCCGCGCGCTTGATATCTGTAGCGCTCTAGCTGCTAAAGCTGGCGTGGATGTCAGTACTGTTTTGCCATTTTCGACAGGCGTGATAGGCGAGCCACTAAATAGTGATGCTGTCATCGCAGGCTTAGACAATGCCTTAGCCAATCTGGCCGCCGATAATTGGCTGGCCGCGGCCAATGGTATTCGTACGACGGATACGATTCCAAAGCTTGCCAGTGAAAAGGTTGATGTCGATGCTATCAGCTATCATATTACGGGTATGTCAAAAGGCTCGGGAATGATACGCCCCAATATGGCGACCATGCTTGGCTATGTGGCCACTGATGCCAATATCGCCGCTGACTTATTGCAAGAAATGCTGAGCAAAATTAATGAGAAATCTTTTAACCGCATTACTGTCGATGGCGATACCTCAACCAATGATTGCTGCGTCTTGATTGCAACCGGAACAGCGAGCTCGGAGATTATTGATAGCCCAGAGCATCCGCATTATCAGCCGATATTTGACGCCTTAACAGCAGTGTTTGTGCGCTTGGCACAATTGATTGTACGAGATGGGGAAGGCGCCACTAAGTTTATGACGGTAAAAGTCACGGGTGGCAATACCACGCAAGAATGCTGCGATGTGGCGTATGCGGTCGCCCATTCACCACTGGTCAAAACGGCATTTTTTGCCAGTGATGCCAACTGGGGTCGTATCTTAGCAGCGGTTGGTTATGCCGGTATCGACGACCTTGATACCGAGCAAGTCGATGTCTATCTAGATGAAGTGATGATTTGTCAAAATGGTGGTGTGGCTCCGAGTTATACGGAAGCGGCTGGCAAAGAGGTTATGAGTCGTCCTGAGATTACCATTCATATTGATTTGGCACGTGGTGATGCTCACGATACCGTTTATACCTGCGATTTATCTTACGATTACGTCAAAATAAACGCGGATTATCGTAGCTAAAAATCATTTATATTTTTATACAAACGCTCAAAGCTGAAATGGTTTTGAGCGTTTTTTTATGTCTAATACCAAATTATTCAATACTGCGATTTCTCTCATTAATAAATCACTGTTAATAAAAGATCGTTAATAAAAGACCGTTAATAAAAAACCATGAATAAAAACCGTTTATTCACATCAGTTGCAAAAGCTGACGTTACGTTACAAAGCAGTTATAGAGGCTAAGGGGTTCGACGACCTATACTAGCTGCAGTAAACAATAGACGGTACTGATGGAGGTTGGGTAATTTGACCTAAATCGAGTTTGTCTCGACTTTATAGCTTTGACTTTATAGTTATAGTAGATTCAAAACCGAACCTTTTATTCACAGTATCTTCATAAATGCCTACTACCTTTTGAATAATGACAATTGATTAAAATGAGTTCAAAAGGTAATGATTAATACTAATAAACTGAGGATTTAATAATGAAAAAATTAGCAATTGCTGCATTGATGACGACTTTTGTTTTATCAGGCTGTTCTACCATGGGTATGAACGATGAGCGTACTATGGTGGTTGAAGGCGAAGCGATGAATGTCAAAGTGGTTAACATTCCAAGCTTTAAAATAGAAATAGCACCACTAAAAGCAGTTTGTGAGCTGCCAGATGCTAATGGCAATAAAATTGAGTCAGAATGCCTACAATATCGTCAGACTTATCAGAAAAACTACACCCCTTTAAACGGTAATATTCAAGGCTTCACTTATGAGCCAAATTACCGCTATATCCTAGATGTGCGCCAAGAAGCGGTTATGAATGAAGCAACTCAGGTGGTTAAGCCAGTTTGGATTCTAAACGAAGTTGTTTCAAAAACAGCTGAATAATTTTAGTTGTAGATTCTTATAGAAAAAGCCTCTAATCATTAGAGGCTTTTTTTGGTTTTAATTTTAAATAATGACAGTCATTATTTGCATTAACATTGACTGTAATTAACACTAACGCCGCGGGTAGCCGTGGGGATGCGGTTGTCAGCATAAATGGCAAGACCGCCGCGAGCGGTTTCTTTATATTTATCAGACATATCCGCGCCTGTCTGCTTCATGGTTTCAATGGCTTTATCCAATGAGACAAAGTGCTGACCATTGCCGCGGCAGGCAAGACGAGCGGCATTAATGGCTTTTACCGCACCCATCGCATTACGCTCGATACAAGGGACTTGTACCAAGCCGCCAATCGGGTCACAAGTCAGCCCTAAGTTATGCTCGATACCAATCTCGGCGGCATTTAAGCATTTGGCTGGCGAGCCATCCATAATCTCAGCCAATGCCGAACCTGCCATGGCACAGGCTGAACCGACTTCGCCTTGGCAGCCCACTTCAGCACCAGAGATAGAAGCGTTTTGTTTAATTAAGCTGCCAATGGCGGTGGCATTTAATAAAAACTTACGGACGCCATCTTGGTTATAATTGGGTAAAAAATCACGATAATAGTGCAAGACCGCAGGAATAATACCCGCCGCACCATTGGTCGGTGCTGTGACAACTTTACCGCCATTGGCATTTTCTTCATTGACGGCAAGTGCATACAAATCAACCCAATCCATCGCCGCAAGCTTATCGGTTTTGGCGATAGGCAAGTCTTTTTCAGCGCATAGTTGATTATGTAAATCGTGAGCGCGGCGTTTAACATCAAGTCCGCCCGGTAAAATGCCACTGTTTTTACAACCTTGAGTCACACAGTCCTGCATCACCTCCCAAATCGTATCTAAATAGCTAAAGATATCTGCTTGATTGCGATAGTGACACTCGTTAGCGAGTACCAGCTCACTGATACTTAACCCATGCTCATGGCACTGTTCAAGCAACTCTGCGGCAGTATTAAACGGGTAGGGAACGATATCAATCGTTGGGCTGGCATGATCCTCATCGGGATTGTTTGCGTCATCTTCGTTGATAACGAAACCGCCACCAACCGAATAATAGGTTTGCTGATACTTGCTACCATCGGCCAATAACGCGCGGATGGTTAATGCATTAGGATGATAAGGCAATACCGTATCATCGTACCAATACATATCGCGCTCGCTATCGAAGTCGATAATGTGTTTACCCGACAAATTAAGCTGTTTATCAGCAAAAATAGGCGCTAGATATTCGCCAGTCAAGCGGGTATCAATGGTACTCGGCGTATGTCCAAGTAAACCCAAATATATCGCCGTATCGGTTGCATGTCCTTTACCGGTAGCGGCCAACGAGCCATAAAGCTCGATTTCAATATTTTTAATCGTCGTTAATGGGCTTTGCTTAAGCAATGACGTCAAAAATAAATTGGCCGCCACCATGGGCCCGACCGTATGAGAGCTCGACGGTCCAATACCAATTTTAAATAAGTCGAAAACACTAATCATATAAATACCAATAAATTGTCAGTGCATCAGCGTATGTGATAAATAGGCTTAAGTACTGGTGTGAAAAAAGATAATAGATAACGGCCCCCAAAGCCTTGATAAATACAGCACAATGACAAGGGCAGGCATTCATTTAAATGCACACTTTAATAAATGTGAGTATTTAAAAAACATGGGATATTATCTATAAATGTCTCTCAGTATAGGCGTACAGAGACCTGCTGAATAATAACTTTTATTTATCATAGAACTCCGTTATCATGCTCGCAGCCATTACCTGTGTAACATCCTGTAATCTTGCTAACACTATATAGTGAACAACGTCGCAGAAATCCTTAAACTACTTTTAATAGAACCTATTTGACGGTCTATATTTGGCCAAAGTAAATGACTTTCCTGCTGTTATCGTTTTTTAATTCCTCTATAGTTGTTGATGATTGGCATGACTTAGTTGTTATCGTTTTGACAGGATTCATATCTGTATTCTCATAGTTGTATTTCTCACAGTTTTTTAGCTGACTAATATCCTCTCAGCTCAAATAGGACAGCGCATGACAATTCCCGAACCTCATTCTCCAAACCCCGAAAATAGCACCCAAGAATCTGCTTCGCACAATGCATTAGAAGCGGCTGGTATTGATGCAGCTGCGATGAGTTATCCGCACAATCCAGACTTTGATAATGGTCGTTGGTTTCCAACGTGGCGTCCGTATGGCGGTGATTTGGATCGTGATCCGGTCGGTATCAATGAGTATTTGCCGCCCGCAAAGAGCGTTTTATTAGGTGTGCAGCATACTTTTGCGATGTTTGGGGCAACGGTGCTGGCGCCATTATTAATGGGCTTTGACCCCAATTTAGCCATTTTGATGTCCGGTATTTGTACGGTGATGTTTTTTATGATTACCGGTGGGCGTATGCCTAGTTATTTGGGCTCAAGCTTTGCCTTTATTGGGCCGGTTATTGCGGTGACGGCTTATGCAGGCGTGGGATTTAATGACAATTTGAATGTCGCCTTGGGCGGTATAATGGCATGTGGCATCATTTATGCGCTGATAGGTCTATTGGTCATGAAGACGGGTACAGGCTGGATTGAGCGTTTGATGCCGCCCATTGTTACCGGTGCAATTGTGATGATTATTGGTTTGAATTTAGCACCAGTGACCATTCAAGGGGTATCTGCCAACCAGTTTGATGCATGGATGGCCACGCTGACGGTATTGTTTATCAGTGGGGTGGCGGTATTTACCCGCGGTATGCTGCGCCGTCTATTACTGTTGGTTGGCTTGATATTGTCGTATATCGCTTATTTCTTTATGACCAATGTGCTCGGCTATGGCGTTCCGATTGACTTTACTAGTGTATCAGCAGCATCATGGTTTGGTCTGCCAAGTATTCATTCACCGCGTTTTGAGATGAGTGCGATTATATTAATTGCGCCTGTTGCCTTTATTTTAGTGGCCGAAAACTTAGGGCACTTTAAAGCAGTCGAAGGTATGACTAAAGCGCGAGTAACGCCTTATATGGGTCGGGCATTTTTTGCTGATGGCTTGGCGACAACGTTTTCGGCAGGTTTTGGTGGTACCGGTGTGACCACTTATGCAGAAAACATCGGTGTCATGGCTGTGACCAAAGTATATAGCACGACGATTTTTGTGGTAGCAGGTCTGGTGGCTATCTTGCTTGGATTATCACCAAAGTTTGGCGCAATTATTCAAACGATACCGGCGGCTTTATTGGGCGGCGCATCTATTGTGGTATTTGGTTTGATTGCGATTGCAGGGGCAAAAATTTGGATAGACAATCATATCGATTTTAGCAAAAACAGCAATTTAATCATTGCCGCGGTCACCGTTATCATGGGTACGGGTAATTTTAGCTTGCATCTAGGCGGCTTTGATTTGGGCGGTATCGGAACGGCTACTTTAACGGCTATTGTGCTAAATGCTTTATTTAATCTTCAAAAAAGTTAACTTATAACTTGGTTGTTAATAAAGCTATAATGTCGTTAACTAAGTTATAGGTTATTAATAAATTAGGGTAGGTGTTATATGAAAGAAAATATAAAGGTTGCTTTATTTACAGGTCTATTTGTAGTAATAGCAACCTTATTATCTGAGTTTGTAATACCTAAATCAAGCTCACTCACAACACCTATTATAGCTGCTCTATCAGTCTTAATTGTTTGGCCTTTAGCAAAGAAGCTGTTTTCAAATAAATAGTAAGTCTGGATTTACTATAGTCTCATTATTAGCTTTTATTTGTATTTACGCTTATAAAACCGTGCAAAGAATCGGTAGCGTCTTAATGCGCGTGGTTTGGGTTTCAGTGAGCCTAGATAAATGGCAAACATGGTCAGCAGTGCGCCGCTCCATTGTAAAGTATTAATCGGTTTATCGAGCCAGCTATAATCAATCACCAAAGCGGCAATGGGCTCGGTCAATAACAGCAGCCCTGTCAATGCCAAGGACAGCTTAGGTATAGAGTAGGCGATAAGCCCCCACGCTAAGCATTGCATTACGGTGCCATAAATCAACACCCAACCAATCTCAGACCACGTATTGGGTAGAATATTGCCCATATCGAACACAAACATCGGGACAATCATCGCCACTACGCCGCCGATGCTAATCAGTTGCATGAGCATAAATATCGGCGTTGGCTCAGTATCGTGGGTCTTACGGATAAAGGTCATCGACGCGGCAAGCATGGCGCCTGAGACGATGCCCGTGACGAAACCCCAAGTCGCGGCGGTATTTTGCGCAAACTCAGGACTGCCTATCATTGCCACGCCCAACATGGCTAAAAATAAACTGATAAGCTGCAAGATAGATTGGCGCTCATTAAAATATAAAAAACCAATGGCTGCTAAAAAGAAAATCTGTAAGCTATTAAGTAAGGTTGAGATACCAGGACCGACCGCATAAATACTCTCATGCCATAATGCCAAATCGAGTCCTAAAAATGCGCCCGATAATAAACCGTAAAAAATAGCACGCTTTGAGCGCGGTAATCGTTGCCCCGTTACTTTAGCCAATACAGCAAATACCACGCCTGAAATAGCCAGCCGCCAAAATGACATCGCCCAGCCACCGATATCGACATGAGCAACAATCAAGCTGCCCAAACCAAAAATAACACAACCAATGACTAAGCCAGTAGCGGCAGAGCGTGAAGAGGCAGTAGCCATGCAATATCCTTATCTCATTATTATGATGCTTTTTTTAAGATGCTTTTCAATTGTTGTTTGCTAAAGCGATGATTTATACAAGCTATATTGTCAGTGTTTTGCACTCGAAATGGAATGGTTTAGGGCGATTTATTTTATAATGACTTATCACACACTATAAATAAACCAGTCACCTTCTTACAGGAATAACATTGGCGCAAACGTCGCTATTTGTTACTCTACTGGCTATCTGCATTTTAAAACCCTGAATGTTTTAGAATAACGACACGCTTTAAATTTTCAAATAGCCTCTATTACTTTTAGCCTAGGTTTGCTTATGCTGCTACGTTCTATATCAAGACGACAAATACTCTCTTTATCTAGATTACCGCTACAATTGTCGCGCGGCAGTTTTGTTATGAGCCTGTTTGTGATGAGCCTGTTTGTGATGAGCATTATAACCGCTACGCCTTTTTTGATGTCAAATGCCCAAGCAGCCAGCTGTAAAATCCCCAAAAGTTATTATAAAAATGTCTCTTGTACAGCGAGTAGCGGCTATTTTTTAGCGATAAAAGATTTTGGCGCACCAGTTGCTTTGATTGATAAAAAAGGTAAAAGCGTGGTTGATTTATCCCGCTATCAAAAAGTAGATGCCGATAAAATATCGGGCGGACTGCTACCGGTACTGCGTAACGGGCGGGTAGGTTACGTCAATATGCAAGGTCGCGAGACTATCCCTGCGATGTACGATATGCTCAAGGAGAGCCAAGGTTGGGCGCGTCCCGTGTCTGAAGGTCGCATCGTGGTCAAACAAAACGGTCATTATGGGGTCATCGATACCGCTAATAAAACAATCGTGCCATTTTCTGCCGCGATTAGTGATATCGATGATTATCGTAGCGGCATGACGCGCGTGCGTAAAAACCAAGCCATCAGCTGGTTGGATAAAAATGGCAAACCCACGCGTGACCCGAATTCGAACAGTAAGGCTGATAGCCAAACATCGACAACTAACGAAAACGTCAAGGAGATACAGCAATCAGCGCCGTCTAGTCCTTTTACCACGCTACAGCCACGTCAACAAGATGGTAGGTGGGGCTTTGTTGATGACAATAATGTCACGATGATTACGTATTCGTTTGATGAGGTGCGTCCATTTTCTGAAGGACTGGCGGGCGTACGCATCGATAACGAATGGGGTTTTGTTAATTTAGGCGGCGAGTTGGTGATTCCTTTTCGTTTTGATAAGAGCGGTGTGAGCGTAGGCGATAGTTATAAAGACCAGCCAGCATTTGTATTCACAAATGGCAAAGCATGGATTGGTAATTTAAAAAATGGGGCTAAGATGTGTATTGATAAAGAGGGTGCTAGTGTTGGTTGTGATTGACAATTAGTACTTATCATTCAATATCGCGCTTAATTTTACAGGTAAAAAGAGAGTGTCAGAGCGATGGATAATCCATCGCTCTGACACTCTCTTTTATGGCTCATTAATCAAATTTGTAAGCTTAAAACATTACTTTTCTAACAGATGATTGCTAATCAAATCGACCATATAAGGCTGATAGTATTCTGGAATATCGTGCGCCATACCTTCGATTAAATGGAATTTTGCATTGGGAATGGTTTTTGCAACCACCCGTCCTTGCGAGGCGGGTAACAGCCCATCTGCGCTACCATGCAGCACAATCGTCGGTGCTTTAACTTGCTTACTGTATTTGCTAATCGAGCCTGAGGCTAAAATAGCATTGAGCTGTTGTACGGTACCGAGTGGATGAAAATTACGCTGATAACGTATCTTGGCGATGTCACGTACCATACGCACATTGACATGCCCTGGCGTACCGACAGTCTTCATAAACCAGACGCTATGACGCACAATATCACGCTCAGAATGGCTCTCAGGGCGATTGATGAGGGTATATAACTGCTTCGGCTTAGGCGGTTTTAAAAAGGCGCGGTTGGTGGTGGTAAACATCAAGGCCATGCGCTGTACTAGACTTGGATAACGCGCGGCGACGATTTGAGCAATCATACCGCCCATAGAAGCGCCAAGTAGGTGCGTTTTATTCAGGTGCAAGGCTTTGATTAAACGCGCCGTATCTTCCGCCATATCGGTTAAGTTATAAGCAACCTGCGCGCCTTTATTCGACAGACCTGTTTGCAGACGCATCATCATTTTTAACTGACTGATACGTGGCAAACCATCAATCTGTACTTTGGACGACAAGCCGATATCACGATTGTCAAAACGTATCACAAAAAAACCGGCATCGATAAGGCGCTTCATAAAGTTATTTGGCCAAAATATCATTTGGGAGCCAAGTCCCATAATCATGAGTAGTGGCGGATTGTTTGGATTACCACCCGCCTCAACGCACAGCTCGATACCGTCACCAATATCTATCATTGCTTGATGAAGATGCTCGCTTAAGTCGGATGCACGCCAATTATGGTTGCCAAATTGCTGCCATTCAGATTCAGGGGTTGGATAATTGCCATTTTCCTCTGAAATCTCAGGCGCTTCTAAAATCCTAGGCGCACTATTGATGGGGTTTGATTGTGTCATGAAGTATCCTATTTAAACGGTCATTGGCTTAAAGTTCGAGCATCTCAAAATCAAGCTTGCCAACGCCGCATTCTGGGCAAATCCAATCATCAGGGATATCTTCCCATTTAGTGCCAGGCGCGATGCCTTCTTCAGGACAGCCGAGCTCTTCGTCATATATCCAGCCGCAGACAATACATTCATAACGTTTCATAAATAGTCCTATCGATTATTGTCACTGTTATTACTACCAGTGCTACTAGGTGTTTTTTAAGGCTTATATTCACTACTATAGTCAATATTTAGACCGTAAAAACGCACGTAGTTTATCATATAACCGTAATTTTCATAGTTAAGTTTACACTTGTATATTGAGATTAACCAGCTTTTATCAAGTCGTAGAGTACCCACTTAATGGTTTTAGTAGTGCTAACTTCGCCAGTTTTATCTCCGCCATAAAGTCGATTATGCTATAATTCTTGCTACCAATTTTACCAATTGAGATATCGACCATCACTGTCATATCCTCTTCCAGTACTATACGCAAAGGGTTATCATGAGCGCTACTGCCGACGTTTCATCAGCTAATACCACAACCAAATCCTCGCCGATACTCAATACTGATCATCCATTTTGGCAAATCATTCGCACAGTACCAGACTTCCCAAAAGTTGGCATTGATTTTTATGATATTACCCCGTTACTGCGCAGTCATATTAATGCTGTGATTGATGAGATGCTAGCTGTACTGCCTGCGGGTCTGCTTGATGACGTCGATTGCTTGGGTGCAGTTGAGGCGCGCGGATTTGTATTTGCCAGTTTGCTAGCAGGTCGCTTGGGTAAGGGTATGATTTTGCTGCGTAAACCTGGCAAATTACCACCACCGGTTGCCAATAAAGCTTATGCTTTAGAATATGGTAAAGACACGCTTGAGATGCAAAATAATTTGCCACCTGAGCGCGTGTTATTGGTCGATGATATCTTGGCTACTGGCGGCACGCTGATGACTGCTTATGAGCTGTGCAAGTCTGCTAAGCACACTGTGGTCGGCGCATTGGTATTGTTAGACCTTGTTGATTTGCACGGCGAATTCCCTGTGCCGGTTTATACGGTTTTAAAAGCTTAGAGAAGAGTTTTTTAGCATAATAAAAAGCGCGCTGAATAGTTCAGCGCGCTTTTTATTTGCATGTATTTAGTTTGTCTTGACCTTCGTTACTTATCTTGCTGGTAACTTTTACAGGCCTGCTCTACTAGCATGCGACTAATTGTTTTTGGCTTGGTCACCTTAAAGTCTTTAGTCGTCAATATTGGCTTTTCTGATTGCCAAGACTTTAACACTTTATCGTCAGCAGCGTAGTTGACGTAAGCGCGCTGATAGTAGCTAGAGTCCTTACAAGAGATGAGTAATTGCTGGTCGCTATGATGGATGTCGGTTTCTTTAGTCTGTTTGTCCTTACCTTGCTTGCTGTCTTTTTCTTTACTATCCTTTATCACCACGGTTTTTGGTGCAGGATAGGTTCTACGAATCGAAACGGTAATATTTTCGACTGCTTTTTCGTCAATAATATGAATGTCTGAGCGTTCGATAGAATCCAAATCTAAGCTAAAAATAGAGCCAGTCTGACTTTTTGATACCTCTAACCAGTTTGCCGCATAGCCACTCATTGCAAGCGTACTACCTGCTAATATCACTGCTAGCCGTTTCATAATCGAGCCTTGCTTTTTGTTATATAAAGTCGCTCATCATAGCCAACTTAATAGGGGCAGGCAAATTTCTTTTATGACAAGCGGTTCACGCTGTGGCAATCTCAGCACTCGTGATTAGCAGGCAGAGGCCTCGGACATATAGTAAGTTTGGTTGTTAATCACGCATGTCTGCTAGCATTTTCGCAAGCTCATCACGCGCACCGATAAAGCCATCGATACCCTTAGGTAATAAGTCTTGTGTGACCGTATCTTGCTGATAGGCGGCACTGAATTCGTCGTGCGTTAAGCTGACTTTGGTCATGTCGGCCAAATCCATTGACATGCTTGGTGATAGCTGGCGCGTTACTTCAACATCCATCGCTGCCAGCTCATCGATAAGATTGGGCGCGATGGTTAACAGGTCACAACCTGCCAATGCCAATATTTGCTCAGTCGAGCGGAAACTGGCTCCCATCACTTGCGTTTTATAGCCATGCTGCTTGTAATATTGATAAATAAGCTTGACCGATTGCACGCCCATATCGTCTGAAGCGGGAACGTTTAGGCGGTTTTGCTGGCGTTTTTGCCAGTCTAAAATACGCCCAACAAAAGGGGAGATCAGCGTCACGCCAGCATCGGCACAGGCAATCGCTTGATGCTGGCCGAATAATAACGTCAGGTTACAGTGAATACCCTGAGTTTCAAGGTAACGAGCCGCTTCAATACCTTGCCACGTTGCTGCCATCTTAATCAAGACGCGCTCTGAGTCGATACCTGCTTTTTGATAGGCTTCCATAAAGCTTAAGGCTTTATCAATGGTCGCTTGGGTATCATAAGACAAGCGTGCATCGACTTCGGTTGAAACGCGACCTTCAATCAATGCCAGAATATTACAGCCAATTTGAATGGTCAGCTCATCAATCACCGCATCGATATCACCGCGATGGCGACTCATGGTTTCTGACAGCATGGCTTCATTATCCGGATGAATGAGCGCTTTGGTAATGAGGCTGGGATTGGTAGTGGCATCGATGGGTTTTAGGCGCGCAATGGCGGCAAGGTCGCCCGTATCAGCGACAATAGTGGTCATGGTGCGAAGCTGTTGTAATGCGCTCATCAGATATCCTTGGTATGGTCAATTAACGTTGTTATGTTCTTATTTAGCGGTGTTATTTAAATTTGTTGTCCATGATGTTTTTTTATTCATACAGCGGTTTATCATGGTGGTGTTGCTTGGGATTTTGCTTAGCAATAGCGTCTTAGCGGTTTTTTGAACTTAAACCTATTAAGCTTATACGCTGTTAAAACTATGCGCCTTTAATAAGAGCATTTAAACTGTATCATAGATTTAAGCGTCTGTAGCCTGATAGTTTCACAGAGCTTAGTCGTTATAGGGTATAACTGTGCTAAGATTTATAGCAAATTGACCGTTTACGCGCATTTACGAATGGGCACTGTCGATAGTTTTTGCTATAGTAGAGCCGATCCGCTGTTTGGCTCGCGCGAAACATCAAAAGTAAGTAAGCATTTATTATTAAAACAAGCATATTGCACAGACAGTCATCGCTAACAGATAACAGTTATAAACTTTAGTAACAACATTAGAAAAAGGATGGGCGGTAATGAGTGAGCAGTCACCAGAGCAAAATGTAGACAAGATAAACCAAACCCCTGCAAGCGTCAGCGAGGCTGCAACTGATAAAGCGTTTTTAAACACATTGCGCCAAAGTATTGATGCGGTAGACTGCGAAATTCAGACGCTGATTAACAATCGCGCCAAACTGGCTCAGCAGGTGGCGACCGTGAAGAAAAACCACGTTGCCAATAGTCCTGATGCTGAAAAGACCAATCCTATTTTTTATCGTCCTGAGCGTGAAGCGCAAGTCTTAAAAGCGGTAATGGAGCGTAATACTGGACCTATTGCCGATGAAAAAATGGCACGCTTATTCCGTGAAATCATGTCGGTCTGCCTCGACTTAGAAGCGCCGCAACGTATTGCTTTCTTAGGCCCTGTTGGTACTTTTACCCATGCTGCAGCATTAAAGCACTTTGGTAAAGCTGCTGATACTGTGCCACTAAATACCATTACTGACGTCTTTCGCGAAGTCGAAGCGGGCACGGCGATGTATGGTGTGGTACCAGTTGAAAACTCATCAGAGGGCGTGGTTAACCATACCTTAGATGGTTTCTTATCTTCTACGTTAAAGATAATCGGTGAAGTTGAGTTGCCTATTCACCAGAATTTCTTGGTTGCTGAACATACCAAGATAGATGGCTTAAGCCGTATCTACTCGCATCAGCAATCATTGGCGCAGTGCCGTCATTGGCTTGATGTTAATTATCCAAATGTCGAGCGCGTGGCAGTATCAAGTAATGGCGAAGCAGCCCGTCGCCTCAAAAACGAGTGGCATTCAGCGGCGATTGCCGGTGATGTGGCTGCTGCAGAGTACGATTTACATAAGCTTTACTCAAACATCGAAGACAATCCAAGCAATACCACGCGTTTCCTAATTATCGGTCACGAGGCGATAGCGCCATCAGGACACGATAAAACCTCAATTATGGTTTCAGCGCATGATAAAGCGGGCGCCCTGATCGAAATCTTAAAGCCTTTGTCTTATCATGGCGTGTCGATGACCAGTATCGAGACCCGCCCTGAACGTCCGAATAAATGGGCTTACGTGTTCTTTATCGATATGGATGGACACATTGAAGACGCAAATGTGAGTGCAGCGATTGCTGATATCCGACCATTGGTCAAAGATTTGCGTATTCTAGGTTCTTATCCAAAAGCCGTGCTATAAAGCTGGCTTAGTTAAAGTATTTATCAAACCGCTAGCAATGCTTAATAAGCAGATATTACTAAACAGGTATTAACCAGCAGCAAATGCGTTATCACCTTTAAGGATAAATCATGCAGTCATCTCATTCGACAGAGTCAAATTTATCACCGCTAATGCCTGCTTATGACAGTATTTTAGAGCTGGCGCCTTATCAAACGGGAAAGCCGGTTGAGGAGTTGACGCGTGAATATGGCGTCTCAGACGTGGTAAAGCTTGCCAGTAATGAGAATCCGCTGGGCTGCTCACCGCACGTTACGCTCGCGATTACCGAGCAATTGGGCGAATTGGCACGTTACCCTGATGGCAATGGTTATTATCTCAAGCAAGCGCTTGCTGATGTCAATGATGTCAGTGTCGAGCAAATTACCTTGGGTAATGGTTCTAGCGATTTACTATATATTCTAGCGAGTAGTTTTGCTGGTAGTGACGATGCCATCATTTATAGCCAATACGCTTTTATCATTTATCCGATGCTGGCCAAAATGCAAGGAGCGACAGGCATAGAAGTACCTGCTAGTCGCTTTGGTCATGATTTAAAGGCGATGAGTCAGGCGGTAGCGGACAATCCTAATACCAAGATGGTGTTTATCGCCAATCCTAATAACCCAACCGGCACCCAGCTTGCGCATGAAGAGCTAAGTGCGTTTGTCGCTAGTGTACCAAGCTCGGTATTGGTCGTGTTAGATGAAGCTTATATCGAATATAGCCCTGAGAGTAACAATAGGGCGCTGCTCGATGAATTTGATAACGTGATTATTGTACGTACTTTTTCCAAAGCTTATGGACTGGCGGGTTTACGTGTTGGTTATGCGCTTAGCTCAGTGCCGGTCGCAGATTTACTCAATCGCATTCGTCAGCCATTTAATGTCAGTAGGGTGGCACTCGCCGCTGCCGCCGCCGCGCTTGCTGACCAAGATTTTATTGAAAAATCGAGGCTCAATAACCAAGAGCAAATGCGCTGGTTAGAGAAGCAGTTTGACGCATTAGGGTTAGGGTTTATCAAGTCGCATGCCAACTTTATTATGGTTGAAATAGAAGTTGAGATGGAGGATATAACCGCTGCTTCTATTCATCAAGCATTGCTAGAGCAGGGCGTGATAGTCCGTCCACTAGAGAGTTATGGCTTGCCTAACTGGCTACGTATCACGGTAGGGGTTGCAGAAGATAATATGCGCCTGATTGATACCCTACGTTCAATCTTGACTGATGACTGATGACTGATGACTGATAAAAACTCAGCTATCTGTCGTTTAATAAGCAACTGATTCAATTAATTATTCAATTTTATGACGCTAATATCAGCTTGCTTTACGCTTACTGATGTTGGTTTGTTGAAAGAGAAACGCCGTGAGTCGCCAGAAAAATAATATTAGCAATATCCATAGTCAGCCGCCGTTATTTAAGCAAGTTTGTGTCATTGGTCTCGGGCTTATTGGTGCAAGTCTTGCCCAAGCCATCAAAGACAATGGTTTAAGTGAGCGCTTGGTGGCGGTTGATAGACATGCGCCAAGCATCGACGAAGCCATTCAGCAAGGTTTGCTAGATGCGGGTAGTGCCGTCTTAAGTGAAGTGGTATCAGGCAGTGACCTAATTGTCATCGCCGTGCCAGTGCAAGCGGTAGAGGCCGTATTTTTTGATATCAAAACCGCGATGGATAACGGACAGCTTGCTACTGATTGCATGATAACCGACGTCTGTAGTACCAAGGTTAATATCATTGAGGCGGCAAAAACGGTCTTTACCTCATTACCAACGGGCTTTGTACCCGCGCATCCGATTGCTGGTGCTGAAAATTCAGGGTATCATGCCAGGCGCGCCACTTTATTTGTCAATCATAGCGTCATTATCTGCGAGCTACCAACGACCAATGATAACGCCATTGCTAAGCTACGGCAGTTATGGGAAGCGGTAGGTGCGACTGTCATGCCGATGGCGGCTGATCATCATGATGCGATATTGGCGCATACCAGTCATTTACCGCATTTGCTCGCGTTTAATTTGGTTGAGCAGCTGGCAAGTCACGATGATAATTTAGATATGTTTCGTTATGCAGCAGGTGGTTTTCGAGATTTTAGCCGCATTGCTGCCAGCGACCCTAAAATGTGGCATGATATATTTTTTGCCAATCAAAGCGCCATTGTGAGCGCCCTTGATGAGTATGGCGTTTATCTACAGACCATGCGCCAGCTTATTATTGATAAAGATTCAACCGCCCTGATGGGACTTTTGGGCCGCGCGCAAGCCGCACGGCGACATTTTGGCCATATGTTAGCCAGCACCCCTTATACGGATACTTCTGCCATGTCAGCTTCTTATAATATTACTCCTAGCAACACCGTTTCTGGCACCATTACCATTCCTGGTGATAAGTCGATCTCGCATCGCAGTATTATGCTTGGTAGCCTTGCGACAGGTGTCACCAACGTTACTGGATTTTTGGAAGGTGAAGATGCGCTTGCCACCTTACAGGCGTTTCGTGATATGGGTGTGAGCATTGAAGGCCCTGATAATGGAAAGTTAACCATCCATGGCGTTGGTATGAATGGTTTAAAGCCAAGCAAGACACCTCTGTATATGGGTAACTCAGGCACCAGTATGCGTCTGCTAGCGGGTATCTTAGCTGCACAGTCATTTGATAGTGTATTGACCGGTGATACTAGTTTAAACAAGCGCCCGATGGAACGTGTGGCCGCGCCGTTACGTGAGATGGGTGCGGTCATTCAAAGTACCGGTCATAATGGTACTGCGCCACTGAGTATCACTGGTCGATCGACTGTCGGTAAGCCTCTCCAAGGTATGGAATATGATATGCCAGTCGCGTCTGCACAGGTCAAGTCTTGCTTATTGCTGGCTGGACTTTGGGCAAAAGGTACTACGACCGTTATTCAACCGGAAGTCAGCCGTGACCATACCGAGCGTATGCTATCAGCCTTTGGTTATCCTGTGACGGTTGATGGCAATCGTGTTAGTGTCGAAGGTGGCGGCACGCTCACAGGTGGTGATATTGCTGTGCCTGCTGATATCTCATCGGCGGCATTCTTTATGGTCGCTGCGGCTATCAGTCAGGGTAGCGAGTTGACGCTAACGCAAGTCGGTATCAATCCGACGCGTACCGGTATCATCGATATCTTAAAACTGATGCAAGCTGATATTAGCTTAAGTAATGAGACCCATGTCGGCGGCGAACCAGTCGCTGATATCACTATTCGTAGCTCAAGATTGGTCGGTATCGAAATTCCAGAATATTTAGTACCTTTAGCAATTGATGAATTCCCAGTATTGTTCATTGCTGCTAGCTGCGCCCAAGGTCGCACGGTGTTGACCGGTGCAAAAGAATTGCGCGTGAAAGAGTCGGATCGTATTGCTGTCATGGCAGATGGTCTACAAACGCTAGGCATTGATTGTACGGTGACTGAAGACGGGCTGATTATTGAAGGCAAGGGCAGTAATGCTGATGTTAATGAAGTGAATAACAGCCAGCCAGTCTTTGGCGGCGGACATATCATCTCGCATCATGATCATCGTATTGCCATGAGCTTTGCGGTTGCAAGCTTACGTGCTTCTAAGCAAATTACCATTGAAGGTGTTGAAACCGTCAATACCAGTTTCCCAGGATTTGCTGAGCTTGCCAATCAAATTGGTATGTCTATCAAGGTCGATAATGGGGCGGCTTAATGCCATGTTAATATAATAAGCCTTATTATTTGCTTTTAAAGTATAGGTTTTTGAATTTTGGTTTTTAAAGTACTGGTCTTTAAATTATAGAATCTTAAAGTGCTGTCTTTCGGGATTCAATAAAATCTAAAAGGTTACTTATAAACCTTAATGTAAAAGTCGTTTTAAAGTTATTTTTTAACGTTGTTGTCGTGAGCAATGTGTTGATACTTAAATAGTATTAACGCATTGCTTTTTACTTTCTACCCTATATGTAGTAACCCTGCGCTCTTACCGCTAAGTTTTCATCATTGATAAACATTAGGTGAGGTCGCGCTTTGCTCTAATTTAAGTTGTCTTGCCTTATGACTACTCAAAATGTTGTCAAAAAACCAGTCGTTCCCATTAAAACCACACGAAGTGGTATCGTCACTGCGCTGATTGCTTTTTGTATATGGGGCGCATTTCCGTTATATTTTAAACAATTAGCCGCTTATAACGCGACAGAAATCATCGGTCATCGTATTGTTTGGACGTTTGCCTGTTTGCTCATCGTCGTGGTCGTGACCAAGCGCTGGCAGTGGATAGATACTTTAAAGCAAAATCCAAAGTGGATAGGATTGACTTTTTTGTCAGGTATTATTATCGCCACCAACTGGCTCACTTACGTATGGGCGGTCAACCACGATCAAATCCTTGAGGCGAGCTTAGGATATTTTATCGGGCCATTAGTTGGGGTGGCGCTATCGATGATTTTATTCAAAGAGCGTCTGCGTACCCTGCAATGGGTCGCGATTGGGTTTGCGCTATTGTCTGTCGTTATTCAAGTGGTGATGCTCGGTAGCTTGCCATGGTTATCACTTATTCTTGCTTTTAGCTTTAGTACTTATGGCACGATTCAGCGCCAAACGCCATTGACCGCGGTCGATGCGATGTTTGTTGAAACTACGATGCTGGTACCTATCTTTATTTGGTGGTTTTGGCAAGCGGATGTGGTCAGTAGCCAGCTGAGCTTTTGGTTTACGCCAAACATCTGGTTATTGATGCTGGCAGGTCCGATTACGCTGATACCCTTATTACTATTTAATAGATCGACTAAACTGGTTGCTTATAGTATTTTAAGCTTTATGAATTATCTGACGCCGACCTTTATTTTCTTCTTGGCGGTGTTTTATTATAAAGAGCCTTTTGATCTAAACCGTTTAGCCGTCTTTGGTTTGATTTGGCTCGGGCTGTTATTATTCAGCATTGACTTGTGGCGTCATCGTCCTAGTAAAGCGTTAAAAGCCGAGCGCTTGCGCGAAGAAGCGTTGCAGCAAAGTAAGTAAAAAAACAAAGTAAATAAAATTTTGGGCTAAAGACTTAAATTAAAAAGCTCAGTTGAAAATTAATAAATAAGGATGAGTGCATGTTTCATACCGAATCTGATGTGGTATTTGTCAAAGGCTTAACAGTAGAAGCAGTCATCGGTGTTTATGCATGGGAGCGCGCTATTACGCAGCCGCTCCTAATTGATATAGCGCTTGAAACAGATATCAGTAAAGCTGCTGTTTCAGACGATGTCCATGATGCGCTCAATTACAAAGCAGTCTGTGATGATGTCAGCGAATGGTGCCAAGCAATTAAAGCACAGTTACTTGAGCATTTGGCTGGGCAAATTGCTGATAAGCTGCTCGAAAAATACACCTGCCATAAAATAACGTTAAGCGTTGCCAAGCCGACCGCTATTCAGCAGGCTGATGCGGTTGGGGTGCAAATCACCCGTTATGCCAAAGCCGGTGCTGACAAGCCAACTGCAAGCAAAGGCGATGATGCGTAAGATGCATAAAAATCTGGCTAATTTGAATCTTGATGACTTAAAAAAGTGTGTGCCTGAACAGCTGCAAACGCATTCTGTGACGGCGGTGCTATTGGCTTTGGGTAGTAACTATCAAGCAGAAAAATACTTATCGCTCATTCGAGAGAAATTAGCCGTTTTAGGCGAGATACAGCTATCAACGGCGTTTCAAAACCCTGATTTTACGGCGACACCTGAGCTACCAAAACCTGATTATACCAATCAGTGTGTTTATCTAACCCTTACATCTGCCATGACCTTGCAACAGTTGCAGCAGACCTTTAAAAAATTTGAAAGTGATTGCGGTAGACAGCGTTCCTCTGAGTCAATAAAAAATCCTATGAAAATAGTCACCATGGATATCGATATTTTACTAATAAAATTAGATGATAAACAAAATAGCCTAAGCAAAGAATGGATAATAATGGCGGATAGATATCCATTTAAGGCCCATGAAAGAGCAGGGATTGAAGAGTTAGTTTTAAATGGTTATTCAAAAGGTTAAGAAGGGTTTATTAAAGGATAATGTTTTTCTTCAAGTGCCTCAAAATAAAAGCTGGGCAAAATGCCCAGCTTTTATCAAATTTACATGGTTCAGCGCAAAAATTATTATTGCGCCGTCAAACCACCATCAATGATAAATTCTGAACCTGTTGAGTAGCTTGAATCATCTGACGCTAAGAATAGCACCATACCGCTGACTTCTTCGGGCTGCGCCACACGTCTCATTGGAATGGTTTTGGCAAAAGCTTCAACTGCATCTTTGGTATCGCCTTGCATAATCATTGGTGTGGCAATGACGCCTGGGTGAATGGAGTTCACGCGAATGCCGTGAGGGGCGCACTCTAATGCTGCCGCTTTGGTCATACCGCGTACCGCAAATTTAGAATCGGTATAACCGATAGCGCCGCCAACTAAGCCATTAATCGATGAGATATTGATGATAGAGCCTTGTTTGGCTGCTTTCATCGTTGGAATAACCGCTTTCATGCCTAAAAAGACCGACACTTGGTTAATCTCTAGAATCTTGCGGTAGTCTTCTACCGAGGTATCTAAGATAGATTTGTGCGTCGTGATACCTGCATTATTGACTAAGACATCGATTTGACCAAATTTTTCTTGGGTTGCTTTAACGACTTGTGCCCAATCATCTTCATTGGTGACATCATGTTTGATAAAGAGGGTGTTATCACCAAGCTCTTTTGCCAAGGCTTCGCCTTTATCAGAATTAATATCGGTCAGTACCACTTTAGCACCTTCTTCCATACATAAACGCGCATGAGTTTCGCCCATCCCTTGAGCCGCGCCTGTGATAATGATAACTTTGTCTTGTAAACGAGCCATGAGATTTCCTATTTTTATTTATGGATAATGAAAAGTATAAGTCATGATGGCTTAATATTCATTAGTGGATATGAAACCATAAGCGAATATGCGATATTTTTAGACAATAATTTTGAATTTAGCCTGTAAATCATACCTTTAAATAGTGAGTTTGAGAAAACGATGTATAAAGTGATATTGGATTTTTGTTTTAAAGAGGTCGGTAGCCAACAGTTTTTTGAGAAAGACGTAGATTTTGATAAGTTATTAATCGAGCGATACAGTGAATTGCTCGAGCAAGCAGCGGCGTCAGAGTTATATGAATGGCGATGTAGTATTGAGGGTAGGTTGGCTGAAATTATTGTATTAGACCAGTTTTCGCGAAATATTTACCGCGATACGCCAGCGGCCTTTGCTCAAGATAGTATGGCATTGGCGCTCGCTCAAGAAGCGGTTACTGCTGGCGCATTAGAAATACTTGAAACTGTAGAGGCGCGTAAGTTTGTACTTATGCCGTATATGCACAGTGAGTCAAAACTGATTCATCAACGAGCAGTCACTCTGTTTGAGCAATATACCAATGCGCAAACCATAGAGGCTGAGATGAAACATAAAGTCATTATCGATCGATTTGGTCGTTATCCGCATCGTAATGACATTTTAGGACGGGTTTCAAGTGGCGAAGAAATAGAGTTTTTGACGCAGCCTGACTCGTCATTCTTATAAATATTATCTGTTTAATAGCTAATAGATAAAACGCTATTTATCAATTGGTTAACATAAAAAAAGAGGCTGTTTGGCCTCTTTTTATTTAGTATCTAATTATTTAGTATCTAAGATAGCTAGCAGCTTACTTCTGCTCAGTGCCGGCTGCATCTATATCAGACCGGCCAATCACATCTAAATCCTCTAAGCACAGCTTGTCGTATTCCTTTTTGCAAAAATTAGGATCGATTTTGCACATCGCGCTTTGCAATTGATCTAGGCGGTTTTCTGATTGCTGGATATGTTCAAGCATTTTTGCAAAGGCTTCTGCGACAGGGTCTTGAGAGAAAGGGTCAATACCGTAGGCTTGAAAGGTCGTGGTTCGTTTGGTATTCGATACTGTGTTTTTTACTTTGTCTTTGTCAGTACTGCCAGCTTGCGCGACTTTTTCTTGCTGTTTGGCATCTTGGACTTTGGTCGCAATGGGGTTGCCTTTTTCATCGTGATTGTCTGAGATCATACGTGCCGCGCTACCGACCATCGTCGCACCTGCTGGCACAGGTTTGACCACCACCGCATTTGAGCCGATTTTAGCGTTTTTACCGACGGTAAATGGCCCTAATACTTTGGCACCCGCACCGACTGTCACGCCATCTTCTAGCGTTGGATGGCGTTTGCCATTATTCCACGAAACGCCGCCAAGGGTAACGCCATGATAAAGAGTGACATCATTACCAATCTCTGCCGTTTCGCCAATCACAACCCCGACGCCGTGGTCAATAAAAAAGCGCCTACCGATTTTGGCAGCAGGATGAATCTCGATACCCGTGACAATGCGTGAGCCATAAGAAATAACGCGCGCCGCCAGTTTTTGTTCATGATTCCAAAGATAATGGGCGCCACGATGTAAGACAAGCGCATGGATGCCAGGATAGGTCAGGATGACTTCCAGACTATTCCGTGCCGCTGGGTCACGGTTGAATACCGCATCGATGTCTTCTTTTAGGTCTTTTTTGATGCTGGCAAGCGATTTGAACAATTTGGCTGGCAATGACATAAGGCGTCCTATCGTATTTTTGATAACAATCTTTTTAGTTATAGCAGTTTAACAGTACAAAATATAGGGATGAGTGATAAATTAAAACAGAGTATGCATAGATAAAACGCCAAGCTGTGGCGATTTGTCTACAAACAATCCTATGTGACTATATATGCTAATTAATTATCACTCGTCACATATTTTAGTAGCTCGACAACCTGTTCAGGCGTTTGCGCCCATGCCATGGCTGCCGCATCAACTTCTTTTAGCGGATGAATAATATCTTCAGCATGTAAGGTGATATAAGGCTTGCCCAAAGCGGCGCAGTAGCCGGCGTCAAATGCGGCGTTCCATTGTTTGTATTTATTGCCAAAGCGAATAATAGCAATGTCACATTTTTGTATCATATTTTTAGTACGAATCGCATTAACCTTTGATGACTGATGGTCACGCCAGAATCCATTGTCATTTTCACCCAACACATCACCAGCCGCGTCGCTGGCTTCATGGTCAGTCACGGCTGAGGTAAAGGTAATAGCAAGGCCATGCTCTTTCGCGCCTTGCATGATTTTTTGCCGCCAGTCGCTGTGTATTTCTCCAGATAAATAAACCGTCCAATTCATTGTTCACTCCTTTTTATTATTAAATTCACTATTAAATCATAGCACTTACAAAACAGTAGAACTTACAAAATAGCAGTACTTACAAAACAGTAGAACTTGCAGAACAGTAAATCTACTGTTGGCAACGCCAAAAGATCAACGCCCTAAACATTGCGCATTAGACGCTTTAATCTTTTGCAAGCTTAGCAATTAAAGCGCTTAATAGCTGATATTCTTTTTGATCAAGCTGTAAGCGTGAGCCCAGTCGTGATAGGCGCGACGGTAAAGACTTTAGGTTTTCACTATCGGCCAGTCCACGCTGAACCATCAATTCAGTCGTGCGCTGAGTCAGCTGCTGTAATTGCTGTTGGCTAATGGCGGGTTCATCCCATTGTTGCCGTAGATGAACGTCTAATGTTGGCTGAACCGCTGCATTTTTATCATTATCTAGGCTGTTATTAGTCATTTGAGCATGGGTCTGCGTATAAGCAAAGATAAAGCTGGCAATGACTTGGACGGCTGAAGCAACATTAAGTACGGGGTACGCTGGATTGGCATCAATTTGAATATGATAATCAGCGTAAGCCAATTCTTCATTGGTCAATCCGCGGTCTTCACGCCCAAATAAGACAGCAATATTTGGCTTATTTGTAGATTGAGTATTTTCACTCAATTTAATGCTTTCATTATTATCAGCTACATCGAGAGCAGTTTGCTTATCGATAAAATCAAACATGATTTTGGCAGCTTGCGTTGGCGTCACCACAGGGCGCGGTAAATGACGGCTACGACTGCTGGCTGCAAATACGAGCTGGCAATCCGCTATCGCCGATTCTAACGTCGGCGCTATAGTCGCTGATGATAACAACTCGCTACCACCGGCGGCATGAGAAACACTGGTTTCATCAATGGGCAGCTTAGGGTCAATGACAGTCAAACGCGATAAACCCATGGTATGCATAGCACGAGCTGCTGAGCCTATATTGGCAGGCAACGTGGTATTGACCATGACGATTTGCACACAAGATAAATAGTCGCTTACCGTATGATTGACGGTTGCGGCTGCTAAGATTGAGGAAGAATCGTGATTCATTACAACCCCAGTCTTTGGTTTATTTCTTGCTCAACACGTTGCAACGCTACTGCAACCGCTTCAATAAGTTCCGCTTTGTCGCTGATAAGGCGCTCGCGGCAAGCCTCTTGCAACTGCCCACTAAGATGCATCAATTGGGTTGCGCCCAAATTGGCACTAGCGCCTTTTAGCGCATGAGCAATTTCATAGCCATTGGCGTTGTCATCTTTTTGCTGCGCGCTTCTTAAGTCAGCGATGCGCTGCTGACTGTCGGTAAAATACACTTGTATCAAGTCAACAAAGTCTTCTTCCAACAAGTCACGCATGTCATCAAACTGCTCGTCATTGATAATTTCATTAAGTTGAGCATTCATATTATTATTTGGGTTTTCAGTCATGATCATGTGTCCAATAAAGTAAAAGTTACAGCAATTAAGTTAACTAACAATCAGGTTAACTATAATGAAAATGCAAATTGTCTTCGCTAACCATGCTTTTTAATTGCTGTAAGTTATCATCGTTAGGATAGACGCGCCAATGCTCAGATAGTCCTACATTGGCAATGCCGTATTCTTCATAAATGCTCAACCCAAGCGGTAGGCAGTTATCATTAATAGAGGCGTCGGTATTGCTAAGGGCATTATTGGCATAGCCATTGCTATTTTGATGTAGCGCATCTTGATGCATATCATTTTCTAGCGCCAATAAATCATTGCCATCTTCATCATATAGGCTGCCACCCATCGATGGGTCATAAGCACCGTTATCGCCACCATTATTGCCTTGCTCGTCCTGCTCATCGTTATAAGATAAGCGCGGCGCTGGTATGATGTCTGCTTGGGCAGATTTTAGCAGCGGCTGCATACGTGTCAGCAGGTTAATATCACTGCCATGGACTTTGATGCTGATTTTTTTCAGCCAACGCAAGCGCGCATCAACCATGCTCATGGCATTATCAAGACGGGCAAACAGGCGACCGTCACGCTCACGAATACTGCCTTTAATGATGACCACTTCATCTATTTTTAACTGCTCTTTTACGCGGTTAAAGCGCTCGGCATAACAGCTGACCTCTAAGCGTGACGTGCCATCGTCTAAGGTAATGACGTTACGCGTACCAAAATTGGCAATATCAATAATCAAACCGGCAAAGTAGCAGCTGCCGTTATAGCCGGTATCTGTCAGCTTATCAAGACGGGCGCCTGAGGTATAACGTTTGAGCTCCTCACGGTATTCATCGATAGGATGTCCGGTTAAATAGAGACCTAACGTGTTTTTCTCCGCTTTTAGGCGGTGCTTATCACCCCAAATCAGCTCCGGCGTCATAACGAGTGGCGGCGCAGCAACGACACCGTCCATTTCACCAAATAAGTCCATCATACCGATTTCACGGTTTTGACGGTCTTGTTCCGCCGCTTGTACGGCGCTTGGCAACTGACTCATCAGCGCACCGCGAATCTCGTACGCTTCATCGGCTGGTAAGTCTGGACGTAAGGTTGCTGCAAAGTCATCAAAACAGCCAGCACTGACCAAGGCTTCAAGCGTGCGTTTATTGACCTTTTTAATATCAACGCGGCGGCAAAAGTCGTATAAGTCTTTAAACGGGCCATCCGTGCGGCGTGCATCAACGATAGATTCGACGGCACCTTCACCAACGCCTTTAATTGCACCCAAGCCATAAATAATATTGGTCGGCGTATCGGCGACGAAATGCCATTCACTACGATTTACCGATGGATTAACGACGGTCAACTCAAAGTTTTCACGGCAGTCATTGATAAAGAAAACCACGTTATCAGTGTTGTTCATATCAGAGGTCAGTACCGCTGCCATAAATTCGGCAGGGTAGTACTGTTTTAGATAAGCCGTCTGATAAGCTAAGACACCATATGCAGCAGAATGCGAGCGGTTAAAGCCATAACCGGCAAATTTCTCCATCAAATCAAAGACGCCGCCCGAGGTAACTTCATCAATACCTTGCGCCGTAGCACCTGTGACAAAAATATCGCGCTGTTTGGCCATTTCTTCAGGTTTCTTTTTACCCATGGCGCGGCGTAGCATATCCGCGCCGCCCAAGCTATAGCCGGCCATAACCTGCGAGATTTGCATCACTTGTTCTTGATAGACAATAACGCCGTTGGTATTTTCTAAAATCGGCTCAAGGTTTGGATGGTCATAAATGACTTCCTCGCGACCATGTTTACGGTCGATATACATCTCTACCATGCCTGCATCGAGCGGACCCGGACGATAGAGCGCACACATGGCGATGACGTCTTCGATATTGGTCGGTTGTAATTTCGCCAGATACTTTTTCATACCCATACTTTCTAGCTGAAAGACGGCAGTGGTCTTAGCATCTTGCAGGAGCTTATAGGCTTTTTTATCATCTAACGGCAAATCTTCTAATACAAGCGGGTCTTTGCCTTCTTTGGCGCGGCGCAGGTTGATGTTTTCCACAGCAGCGTTAATGACCGTTAAGTTACGCAGACCCAAAAAGTCAAACTTTACCAGCCCAACGGCTTCGACATCATCTTTATCAAACTGGCTGACACGGTGGCCATCGTCATCACAATAGATGGCGCTAAAATCGGTGATTTTATGCGGAGCGATGAGTACGCCACCGGCATGTTTACCGACGTTTCGACACACACCTTCCAGCTTAATCGCCATCTCCCAAATCTCAATGGCATCTTCATAATCCATATTATCCGGATTGGAGATTAAGTCTTTAAGCTGCGGCTCTTGCTCCAGTGCCTGACTGAGCGTGATACCCGGAGTTTTTGGGATAAGCTTGGATAATTTGCTGGCAAGGAAGTACGATTTACTCTGTACCCGCGCCACATCTCGTACCACCGCTTTTGCCGCCATGGTACCAAAGGTAATAATCTGCGACACCGCTTCACGGCCATAAGTTTGCGCCACATAATCAATGACGCGGTCACGACCTTCAATACAAAAGTCAATATCGAAATCGGGCATTGAGACACGCTCAGGGTTTAAGAAGCGCTCAAAGAGTAAGTCGTAATGAATGGGGTCGAGGTCAGTAATATTTAGCGCATAAGCGACGAGCGAGCCAGCACCAGAACCACGACCTGGGCCTACCGGCACGCCATTGGCTTTTGCCCAGCGGATAAAGTCCATCACAATTAAGAAGTAACCGGGGAAGCCCATCGATAAGATAACTTCGAGCTCGTATTCTAAGCGCTCATCATACTTTTGGCGAAAGTCGCTCCAGTTGTCAGTACGTGCTTCAATCGGAAATAGCTTGTCCAGTCGATGATTAAGACCGCGTATTGATTCGGCGCGGAAAAATGATTCAATCGTTTCGCCTTCAGGTACGGGGAATTCAGGTAGGACGTTAATGCCGAGCGTCAAAGTCACATTACAGCGGGTCGCTAAGCGCAAGGTATTGTCAATTACCTGTGGAATATCGGCAAATAGTTGTGCCATCTGTGCTTGGGTTTTAAGATATTGCTCATCTGAATACAGTCGTGGACGATTGGGGTCAGCAAGTACATACGAGCCTGCAATACAGACGCGCGCCTCGTGGGCATCAAAATCATCTTGCTCTAAAAAGCGCACATCATTATGGGCAATAATAGGAATGCGATGCTTGGCACCTGAGTGAATAGCCGCTTTAATAAAAGCATCTTCACCTGAGCGGTTGGTGCGCTTGATAGCAAAATACAAGCGATCATCGAACTGCGCTTGCCATTCGGTCAGCAGCTCGTCAGCTTTTTCTGGCATGGAGCTGACCAGTGCTTGCCCGACATCAGATTTTTCAGTAAATAAAACAATAACACCAGCCGCGTGTTCTAAAACATGGCGACGCTCAACGACGGGCACACCATGATTGGCAACATCGGCGCGACCTTCGGTAAAGCCAAGCGATACAATGCGGGTGATGTTTTGATAACCTTCATTGTCCATCGCCAGCAAAACCAAGCGCGTGTCTTCATTATCCATAATGATTTCACTGCCGATGATTGGCTTAATACCCGCACCTAAGCAGGCACGATAAAACTTCACCGTGGCATAAAGGTTGGATAAATCGGTCAACGCCAGCGCGCTTTGATTGTCTGCTGCCGCCGCTTTGATAAGCGGCTTTATACGCACGATAGAATCGGTGATTGAATATTCGCTGTGGATGCCAAGGTGTACAAATGCCATAGAGGACTCTTACGGATGCGATCAAAAAGGGTGTGGTGCTAAGAGAAAAGGTTAGAAGACATGGCACATTGCAAGCTCATTTACAAAGCTTTAGCAATATTGATGCGGCGACAAGCGATTAATCGCTTGGTTTAAGTCTTCTAATCTTAACGGATAATAATAGCATTCTTTACCCATAACAGCCACTGATTCAGCGCCTAACAGCGAGGTGACAGACATTGAGAATAGGTCTGCTTAGCAATAAACTATTGTGCTCAAAACTATTATGCTTAAAGATATGTCGGTAGGTTTTTCTTAATCGATAAGCTTTTCATAAGCTGTCTATATAAAGCGGGTAAGTTGATAGGGTTCTGGGTCGATAGCGTGCGCTTCATCAAAATAGTATGCTGCGATTATTTGTGCGCTAACAACCGCTTGTGTCAACCCTAAGTGCTGATGGCCAAAATTTAAAAATACCCGCTCAATATTATCGATAACTGGTAAGGAATCTGATGTCGATGGTCGAAAGCCCATCCATGGCACACTATCAGCCGAATTTAATGGCGTTTTTAACATGGGCTGTGCGTGTTGTAAGAGTATGTGCGCCCGCTGCATATTAGCAGGGGCATCAAGTCCCGCATATTCCACTGTGCCCGCCAAGCGCAGCCCTTCTTGCATCGGTGTCATCACAAAGCGCCGATCTAGACTGGTTACGGGCATCTGTAAGCGTGCGCTTTCATGAGGTAACATTAAATGATAACCGCGCTCAGTATCTAGCGGAACCGTGACGCCTGTTAGCTGTTTAGCCAAGGTTTTAGAATGCGCGCCTGCTGCTAACATCACTTTAGAAGCTACGATATCACCTTGGTTGGTCGTTAAATGAATGCCATCGATATTGGTATTCGCTTCAAGGACGCGGCAATGCTCGATAATGTGACCGCCTAATTGTCTAAAGGTGCTACTAAGCTGGTCGATGACCGCTGTTAAGTTGGTGATATGGCCTGTGTTTGGGAAAAATAACGCCGCTAATTGGTTATCTTGTAAGGCGGGTTCATATTCTAAGAGGCGCTCTTTTGTCAATAACTCATTAGCTACGCCGACATCATTAAGGCGTTTACCATGGGTCTTTAGAGAGTCTAAGCTACTGACTTTTTCGACTGTTAATAACGCGCCTTTCACTTGTATCCAATCATCTAACTGCCACTGATGGGCAAAGTCTAACCATGCTGGTAGGCAATTATTATTTAAGCTTAATAACGCTTGATTAATACGGGCAAATGGCTCAGGGCGCATATTCATCAGCAGCTGAATGGCCCAAGGCGTCAAGCGTGGCAGATAGCGCCAATCTATGCGCAGTGGACCTGTTGGATTCAATAACATGGCTGGAATATGACGCAGCATACTGGCATCAGCAATCGGAAACACATGCTCTGGGGCGATATGTCCTGCGTTACCAAATGACGCGCCTTTTCCGACTTCATTGGCCTCTAGTAGGGCGACCTTTGCCCCTCGTGCTTGCAAGGTTACAGCCGTTACCAGTCCAATAATACCGCCGCCAATAATATGTAAGTCGAAATTTGGGGTGCTCATAAAGGTTCTCGATGAATCTCTCGACTGAGATGACTGTTATTGAAACATCGCCGAACGGCGGCTATGGCTAGCATAGTGCCGTCAGCTAATGGTTCAAGTAATTTATAAAGGTGGTACTCATTTTATAAAGATGGTACTTATTTTATAAAGATGGTACTCATTCAGTTTCGCCAAACGCATTTAGCCCTTTTGCCAAATAGCATTTAGTATTGCAAATAGTATTGCAAATAGTATTGCAAAGCTAAATCAATAACCCACCACCGCAGCATCGACGATACGCGGGTCAGAAGCACCATAGACGCCATTTGGGGTAATCATAATCGACTGGGTTGAGCCCATGGCTGCTTGTGGATTGACCTTATGTCCCATTGACTCGAGCTTTTTAATCGTATCGATATTTAGCGCTTTTTCGATACGAATCTCATCGGGTAGCCACTGGTCATGAATGCGCGGCGCGTGTGTGGCTTCAGCGATATTCATATCGTGGTCAATGACGTTTGAGATGACTTGCGTGACGGTAGTGATAATGCGACTACCACCCGGGCTACCTGTGACGATATAAGGTTTGCTGTCTTTAAATACCAGCGTTGGGCTCATCGAAGACAGCGGGCGTTTATTGGCCTCGACCGCATTGGCATCGCCGCCGATTAAGCCATAACCATTGGGCACGCCGGGTTTCGCAGAAAAATCGTCCATTTCATTATTGAGTAGGATGCCCGTACCTTCAGCGACAAGCCCAGTGCCATAAGAGAAATTCAGCGTATAAGTATTGGCTACGGCATTGCCGTCTTTATCGACGATAGAGAAGTGCGTGGTTTGGTCGCTCTCGTATGGTAGTGGGTTATTGGCTTTAATGGTTGCCGCTGGCGTGGCTTTATTGGGATTGATTAACGTACGTAGTTTATCGGCATAAGGCTGTGAGGTTAAACCGCTGGCAGGCACATCAATAAAGTCAGCATCTCCTAAATATTCTGCGCGATCGGCATACGCTAATTGCATGGCCTCGCTCATCAAATGAATGGTTTGCGCGCTGTTTTGACCGTAGTCTTTTAGCGGATAGCCTTCCAAGATATTTAAAATCTGCACGATATGAATGCCACCAGAGGACGGCGGCGGCATGGATACAATCTCATAACCACGATAATCGCCTTTGACCGGCACGCGAGCAATCGCCTTGTAATTGGCTAAGTCTTGCAAGCTCATATTACCGCCTGCTTCATTGACTGCTTTGACCAGTTTACGCGCGGTTTCGCCTTTATAAAATCCATCAGCACCTTTTGCCGCAATCAGTTTAAGGGACTTTGCCAGCTCTGGCTGTTTTAAACGCTCACCCGGCTGATAGGCACTGCCGTCTGGTTTAAAAAATATCTTTTTGGTACTTGGCCACTTTTGTAGACGGTCACTTAACGCTTCTAGCGATTCGGACAAGCCTGCGGTGACGGTTATGCCATCTTCAGCCAGTGCAATCGCTGGTGCCATGACTTGCCCGCGACTCATGGTGCCATGATCTTCCAATGCTTTGAGTAAGCCTGCTACGGTGCCCGGCACGCCAACCGCCAAGCCATGATAACGGGATAAATCACTAACGGCATTGCCATCGCGATCAAGATACATATCACGCACGGCGCTACTGGGCGCTTTTTCGCGATAATCGAGCGCCACCGTTTTGCCTTGCTTGGCATCATAGACCATCATAAAACCGCCACCGCCGATGTTGCCCGCACGCGGCAACGTTACGGCTAACGCAAAGCCAACGGCGACAGCGGCATCAACGGCATTACCGCCATCTTTTAAAATCTTTAAGCCAATATCAGAAGCCAGCGCTTCTTGGGTGGCGACCATGCCGTTCTTTGCCCAAACAGGGTGATGAATGGCGTCAGCTGAGTAGATAGCTTGATCGGTTTTGGCTGTCTTGCCATTAATGGTGGCTGTGCCTGTTGTGCCTGTGGCGGTAGTGGGCGCTAGGGCAGAGGATTTCGACTTTGTAACGCGCTGAGTTTCGGACAATACAGTCGGATTATCAGCCATAATCGCTAAATTAATCGCACTGGTGTTAATCGAGGTTGGATTGACGGTATTTTTTGCGGTCGTAGGTTTTGTTTCTGCGGCGTGAGCAGAGACCGTTAGCAATAGCGTGCTAGTGATAATCAGCGCAGCAGATTTTAGTTTTTTATGGGTGAGCGTTTGGGTGCTATGAGAATGAGAAAACAAAGTTGACATCGCAAAGTCCTTTTTACGAGGGTGAGAAAAATTCAGCTAAAAAGAGAGGTGAATCAATAAGCTTAAATAGTAACGAATATTGCCAGTAGTAGAAAGGGCTTTACTATTTTTGTTTTCAGATAAAGAAGCCCGTTATAAGGTAGTTAAGCTTTGGAAATTTGAAATATAAAAAAAGAGCCAAAAAAAAGCGCACCGGCTAACCGATGCGCTTTTTTATAATCTACTTTTTTAAATACTCATCTTCTCATTAAAGAGTATTGGTCAATTACATGCCTTGTTGATGCTGCTTACCATGCATCTGACGGTTTTTTGAACCATGATGACCTTTTGCTTTTCTTTCTGATTTTAATTGCGCCATTTTTTGACGTTGTTCAGGCGTTAGTACTTGCGAGATAGCATGCTCAGTTTGCACGCGTTCAATAAAGCGCTGCTTGGTCTTTGCCGCTTGTTGATCGGCTAGGCGGTTAACTGCTGCGGCATCTAAAGTTTTGGCATTGGTCAATGCTTGCATTTGTTGTTGCATTTGCGCGCGTTCTGCTTGATATTTGCTACGATCTTTTTTGTTGCCACTATATTTTTCTTGCATAATAGCTTTGATTTGTGCCTGCTGCGTCGCTGTCAAATCCAACTGCGACATAGGGCCTCTCATGCCACCTTTATGCATGCCATCTTTCATGCCAGCTTTATGCTGCTTTTGCATGTTGGTCGTTGTTGGCGTTGCTGACGTCGTATCGGTGGTGGCATTGACACTGGTACAGCCCGTAACCGTTAAGACGCTAGATATCGCGAGTACTGAGCCTATCAATAATTTTTTCATTATCATTACCTTAAATTATGGTGCAAACGTTAATTATTACGAAAAGAGGTTTTTTATCTGATAAGTAATGAGTATCAAGTGTCCCGGATAGCCACTATGAATCATTATTTGCCATCAGTATTTGTTGCTGATAGCCGCTATCATACGACAGCTAGAAGTTGCGAACATTTATGAAATATTAAGAAAGGTAACGTTTGTGGCGCATTGATGGGCGCTTGCCTGATAATATCAGCCATACTATGGCATGCTTAGAATCATTTGACTGAGCGGCGAGAAGGTAGATAAGAGTGGAGGATAACGATGCCAAACATTTTATTGGGTGACGATGATGAAGAGTTGACCCAACTGCTGCAAGAGTATTTGCATAATCATGGTATTCGCTGTGACTGTGTTCATGATGGCGAGGCGGTCATCGAATGCTTAAAATCAGCCATGCATGATAGTGCGCCTTATGATTTATTGGTGCTCGATATTATGATGCCAAAGATAGATGGGCTCAGTGTCCTGCGTCAGCTGCCAGCGATTAGCGATATTCCCGTCATTATGTTGACGGCAAAAGGTGAGGAGATTGATCGCATTATTGGCCTAGAGCTTGGCGCGGATGACTATATTACTAAGCCTTGTAACCCACGTGAGCTGCTGGCACGTATTAATGCGGTGATTAAACGTAGCCGTATTACCGCATCGGGTGCAGCCACCTCAGAACATACCCCTTTGCCAGAGAGTCGCCTGCATTTGGACCAAAATCAGCGTATCTGTCAAATAGATGGCATTGAGCTACAAGTCACTGGTACAGAGTTTGATTTATTATTGGCGCTCCTCAAGCAAAAAGGCGAGGTGGTCAGTAAAGCATGGTTATCACAAAATGTCTTGCAGCGTGAACTGCAGCCGTTTGATCGCAGCCTTGATGTGCATGTGTCGCGCCTACGTAAAAAACTTCAGCCTTTTCACGATGAGTCTATCAAGGCGATTCGTGGTAAAGGCTATCAGTTGGTACTGTAATGACGGACGCATCGATGCCTACTTCTACATTTAAGCCAAGAATTACGCTATTTTGGCGACTATTTCTCAGTCTGTTATTGACAGTGCTTATCACCTCTATCATCTCTGTCATGGTAGAACGCTGGCTCAATGGCAAAGAGTTAAGCGCTCGAATGGATGTACAAATTGACAGTCTTTTACTCAAGCGGCAAGAAGTGGTTGCGGCGCTACAAGCTGGTGATTTATTGGCAGTCAGGCAGCTGTACCGGCAAGACCGTCGATTGATGAGTCAAATCAGGATTTATGATGAGCAGGGCGCTATTATTTTTCCGCGTTATCGTTATAGAGAAGAGCGTCAAACAAACGGGCAGGAAGTAGAGCCTGACTTGCCATCGCATGCTATGTCTGACAATCGTAGAGCGCATAATGATAAAAATGACAGCGCCTATCAAAAGCCTTCTTTCATTAATGAAATACTGCATCCAGCGATGCCCAATAGAGAAGTGATTTTTGACCCTAATAATCGCCCCGAACTGGCAGATTTATCCGTAAATTTGCCGGACGGGCAAACGGCCATCATACAATTGCGCCCGCATTTGCGTTTTGCTGATGTCTTGGCGCTGCAACGCGGTAATGTTACCGTGCGTTTACTGCTGATTATCCTCTTTAGTACTTTGGTCTGCTTTTGGCTCAGTCGTACGCTGACTCGGCGCATCGGTCAGGTGCAACATACAGTGCACCGTATGATTGATGGCGATTATCAATCCAATACCCATTTATCAGAATTAGGCTCTGATGAGCTAGGTTTATTGGCAAAAGATGTGGCCCAATTATCAACCCGATTGGCGGAGAGTGAGCTTGCGCGCAAGCAGATGTTAAGTGATATCTCGCATGAGCTGCGTTCGCCACTGGCGCGCCTTGATGTGGCTACTGAGCTGACGCGTGACTTTGCGCCCGATGCCAGCCGTTACCTTGACCGTATCGATAAGGAATCGGCACGTATGAATGAGCTGATTGAGCAAATCATTCATATTCAATCTCTGCAAATGCAGCAATATACCATCGATAATTTGGAAAATGATGCCGTAGACATAGTTGAAATCATCACTGAGATTGGTAAAGACGTCTGTTTTGAGTTTCAGCATAAAAACGTGTACTGGCAATGGACGCCGCCCGATGTTTTATCATCGTCATCATCTGATGCGTCTTTGACTGTGCTTGGCAATCAAGAACAGTTGCATAGCGCCCTTGAAAACATCATTCGTAATGCTTTTATGCACACTCCTGCAGGTTCAACTGTCACGGCTGAAGTCACAAAAACACCGTTAGATAATAAAAGAGATGCTATTCAAATTAGCATCACAGATGAGGGTGGCGGGGTAGCGGAAAAAGATGTAGAGCGTATTTTTCAGCCTTTTGTACGCCTTGATAGTGCGCGCCACAGGGAAACGGGCGGCTACGGATTGGGCTTGGCCATCGTTCATGCGGTCGTCATCGCCCATAAAGGTCAAATCACGGCTTATAATCGTCAAGACGGCAAAATGGGGTTAGTAATAAAAATAACGCTGCCTGCGAAATAAAAAAACCTAAATAATAACGTATTTACTTAACTTATATTCACTTTTACGAATATAAGGGATAAGCGGTATTAAATCCCCGACGAGCGGCATTGTTACTCTCTGTATATTCGTTAATAATAATATACAGAGAGTAATAATGATTTTACAAAACAAGACGTACTGTTTGTTAAGTGTTGACACGAGTAACAATCCCCCAAATATAGCTTTTACCCTATGAGTATATAACCCGTTTTATTTTGTCATATCAACTCTCTAAAAATGGATTTTAACTTTAATTTCTCAAATCTAATAAGTCTGTAAGGGAGTACATACCATGAATCGGAATTATAAAGTGATATGGAATGCGTCTTTAAACTGCTTTATGGCAGTTTCTGAGTACGCCAAAGCGCGTGGTAAGTCGTCAAAATCTAGCGTGAGCGCAAACGCTACTATCAATACCACATCTACTCTTTCATCTACCCGTATTTTTCGTATAACCACTATCTGGTTGGGGTTAGTGACGGCTGGATTTAGTATGCAGGCGATTGCTGTACCTTGCGACGCTAGTACAGAGATAAAATGCGGAATTAATGCTACAACAGGAGGTCTTCATGGCATCGCTATAGGTAAGAATGCCACAGTTTTAGGTAGTCAGGCCATAGCCATTGGTGGCGGTTCAAGTGGTCAAAACACCACTGCTAGTGGAGAGCAGTCTATTGCCATTGGTGCAAACGTTGAATCAAGCGGCAACTCTTCCATCGCTATCGGTGGTGATGATTTAGATGACGCCTCAAAGGTGAATGGGGTTAATGCACTATTCAATACTTATACAGGCAGCATAGGCGGTCTTGTTACGGTAGGTGATTATAGTGATCACACTGAATCTGGTGGTGCAGCCTCTGTTGCCATTGGTGTCAAAGCGCACTCTAAAGGCAATCTCTCTACCGCTGTCGGCGTCCGTTCAAGCTCATCAGGTGACGCCTCTTCTGCCTTTGGTATGGGCTCTTCAGCAAGTAAAAAGGGCTCAGTAGCACTAGGTGCAGGGTCAACTACACTCACTGATGCGACTTACCAAGACAAGCTTACTATTGGCAATAAGGACTATTTCTACACTGGTGCAACGAATGATAAAGGGGCACAGGTCTCTGTTGGTTCATCGGGACGTGAGCGTCAAATTAAGCATGTCGCTAGTGGTGAGGTGAGTGCCGCCAGTACCGATGCGATTAATGGTAGCCAGTTGCATGCAACCAATGAGTCTGTTAAGGATTTAAGCACTACGGTTGTGGCTAACAAGACACATTACTACAGCGTCAATGATGGCAGCGTGCAACAAGATAACTACAATAACGATGGTGCTACGGGCAATAGCTCACTAGCAGCTGGTGTTAAAGCGACTGCTACAAATAATCGTGCAGTTGCCATGGGTGCCGAAGCTTCAGCCACAGGTTCTGAGTCAACTGCTTTAGGCTCAGCTGCACAAGCGTTTGCTGGTTCAGCTACCGCAGTTGGTTTTGGTGCACGAGCAGATCAGTACGGTGCAACTGCAATGGGTACAAACTCTCGTGCTCAAGGCATGTACAGCACGGCTGTTGGCCAAACGGCTAAAGCTACGGGTGAGAATTCCATTGCTATGGGTAAGGGTACAGAAGCGGGTGGTGTGAACAGTATCGCCATCGGTACGGGTAACCAAGTAATCGGAGATAACTCAGGCGCATTTGGTGACCCTAACGTTGTCAGTGGTACGGGTAGTTATGCAGTTGGTAATAATAATACAATCGCGGCTAACAAGGCTTTTGTGCTTGGTAATAATGTTACGATTAATGCTGGTGGTAATCATTCCATCGCTCTTGGCGAAAGTGCGAAGATCAATGGCGAGGACAGTATTGCAATTGGTCGAGATGCTTCAGCTGCAGCCGGTACCAGAAACGGATTATCAATTGGATTGAAATCGAAGTCTGGCAACCATGCCGTATCCTTGGGTGACCGCGCCTCGTCAGGCAACTACGCGATAGCGCTTGGCTCTAATTCTACAGCGTCTATTGGCGGTACTGCTATTGGTCAGGCATCTAGTGCAGTCAGTAACGCTACAGCTTTAGGTCGCGGTGCTATTGCAGGGCAGTCAGGTAGTGTGGCTCTGGGGAATAGTTCCATTACTGGAGCTCAGCACACTGGAAGTTTTTCTATTAACAATATACCAGTTGCGGGTTTGACCCGTGGTGCCAAGACAGTATCGGTAGGCGCTGTCGGTGCTGAACGACAAATTCAAAACGTTGCTCCGGGTGTTGTGGATGCAGCCAGTACGGATGCGATTAATGGTAGCCAGTTGCATGCCACGAACACTCAGGTTAACAAAGGCTTTGGCTTAAAAGCTGCCGATGGTCAAATTGTAATGAAACAACTAGGAGAACAGGTTGAGGTAGTTGGTTCTAATAGTAATATCGATACACGAGTTAACACCGTTAACGGCAACGTCGAAATTGAGCTCAACAACAATCTAGATTTAGGGAATAACGGTAGTGTTACCACAGGTAACTTATTAAGTGGCACTAATGTTAATCACCTTGGCATGGTAACAGGTGGATTGCTAACGGGTGGCGTTACTACGGTCAGTGGTGCAGGTATCACAGTAACAGGTTTAAATCCATTAAACCCCTCTAGTGTAGCTTTGACTAGTAATGGTTTGACCATCCTCAACGGTCCAAGCATCACTAAGAGTGGTGGTGTAGATGCTGGTAGCCGGCAAATCACTAACGTGGCTAGTGGTGGCACAACGCTTACCAACGCGGCCAACATCGGTGATATTCAAAGTACCGTCGCCGCTAACAAGACCAAGTACTACAGTGTCAACTCGACAGGTGGCACCAACGATGACAATCTAGGTGCAACGGGTCAAAACGCCATGGCCATGGGTCGAAACTCAGTCGCCTCAGGCAGTCAAGCCATCTCAATTGGTAGTGGCGCAAGTGGTCAGAAAACCACCGCAAGTGGTGAGCAGTCTATTGCCATTGGTGCAAACGTTGTCTCATCAGGTGCGTCCTCTATCGCCATTGGTGGCGATGATCTAGATGCAGCCTCTCAAGCCAATCTCACAGGAGCTGCTAGTGGTACCATCAACGGTGGTAGCGTTAACACCACCTTCAAAGCTTATACTGGTCGTGATTTGGTTGAAACGCCGCCGTATCAAGTAAATACTGAATCGGGTGGCGCCGCCTCCATCGCCATGGGCGCAAAAGCACTGTCTCAAGGGGCATTGTCTACCGCCATTGGCGTACAATCCTCCTCATCAGGTGTTGCATCCTCCGCCTTTGGCATGGGATCGTCAGCGAGTGCAAAAGGTTCAGTAGCGCTAGGTGCAGGATCGGTGGCTAGTGTTGCTGGTGGTGCAGTTGCCTATATTCCAACAGGCGCAAGTGCAGCAGATGCTACTGCCATCACAAACACTCAAAGTGGCGCAGATTACGGTGCCGTTTCAGTAGGAACCGGCGCTAAAGGTGGCACCCGTCAGATCGTCAATCTAGCCGCTGGTACCAATGACAGTGATGCGGTGAACGTGGCGCAACTAAAAGGTGGCGTCTCAAGTGTCGTTGATCTAGGTCTTAACTTTACTGGTGACAACACAACGACAACGGTTAATCGCAAACTTGGTGAAAAGCTTACCGTGAAAGGGGGAGCAACCACCCCATTATCGGACAACAACATCGGTGTGGAAGCGACCAGTCCTGGTACCTTAACTGTCAAACTGGCGAAAAATATAGATCTAGGCAAGACTGGTAGTGTGAAAATGGGTACAAGTAGTCCATATGGTCTCGGCCCTGTAACTACGGTTGACCGTTTAGGTATTAGTACAGGTAATTCATTAGCTAGCACTGACGTAAATGGTTTAGGAGTGTTCGTCAATGGTCCCTTAGGTATTCCTAGTACTGCTTTGACTATGGATGGTCTTAATATTATTGGTGGTCCAAGTGTTACTAGAAGTGGTGGTGTAGATGCGGGTAGCCGGCAAATCACTAACGTGGCTAGTGGTGGTACAAATGTAACCAACGCTGCAAACATTGGTGATGTTAAGAGTGCAGCTGCCGGGTCTAGAACTGAGGTTGTTAAAGGTACCAACGTAACTAGTGTTGATAAAACAACCGGTTCTAATGGACAAGACGTATATACCGTTAATGCCAATGGCACGACCGCATCAGCAGGTTCAGCTGCGGTAACGGTTACCACTGGTATTAAAGATGCCAACAACGTCACTGACTACAAAGTTGATTTGAGTGACTCTACTAAAACAAGCTTGAGTAGTGCAGATAGCGCCTTACAATCTGTTGTTACTCAGATTGATGGCACTGCTGTTAAAACCATTATTAAGAGCAACAATACTGCCAACTTCCTCAAAGGCGATAACATCGTTCTAACGGCACAAGACGGAGGTATCAAAGTTGCGACTGCTCAAGATCTGGTACTAAATAGTGTGAAAATGGGTAATACCACAGTTAGTCAGGATGGTATGACCATAGTGGCCCCAACTCTAGCTCGGACAGTCGTACTTAATAGTGCTGGACTTAACAACGGCGGTAATAAGATCACGAATGTGAAAGCGGGTGAGGCGGATACTGATGCTGTTAACGTTGGACAGCTGAACTTGGCCAATGCTACCATTGATAAAGGCTTAAACTTTGGTGGTGACAGTGGGACAGATGTCAATCGTAAGCTTGGTCAAAAGCTCACGGTTAAAGGCGGCGATACTATCAATGCTGACCCAGCAACGAAAAATATCAGTGTCACTGCTAATGGTGCTGATACCTTAACTGTCAGATTGGCTAAAGATATTAATCTTGGTAATACAGGCAGCGTTACCACTGGAAATACTCAGGTTAATAATGCAGGTATTACTTTATATAATGGTGATAATGGTCAAGTAGTACTTACTAATAATGGGCTTAACAATGGCAACAACAAAATCACTAATGTTGCTGATGGATTGTTGAGCACTACTAGTAAGGATGCAGTTAACGGTAGTCAGTTGTTTAAGACTAACGAAGACGTTGCCAAAGGTATTAAAATTGGCGATGGTAATAGTGCCAATGATCAACAGTTTGCCTTAGGAGATACCATCAATGTGACGGGTGATAGTAATATCACTACCACTGCTTCGGCAGCTGGTGTCCAAGTTAAACTGAATAACCAGTTGAACCTAGGCGACGAGGGTCGTATGCAAATGGGTAATAGCATCATGAATAACACCGGCTTTACCTTTGTAGGTAATGAGCCAGGTAGAACCGTTATTCTAGGTGCCGGTGGTCTGAATAACGGTTTCAACAGAATCACAAACGTCGCGGCAGGTATTGATTTTACTGACGCTGCTACTGTTGGACAGTTAGAGGCTACCACCTTTGCGTTAAGTAAAGGCTGGAATGTCAGCGCTCAAGCTACTAACGCTAGCAAAGTGCTAGCTGGTGATAGCGTTGATCTAAACAACACTGACGGCAATATTACAGTGTCCAAAACAGCAGGCAATAATGATGTCAGCTTTAATTTAAACAAAAACCTTGTGGTAGATAGTGTGCAAACAGCTGATAGCACCCTAAACAACGAGGGTTTAACTATCGCAGGAGGACCTAGTGTCACTAAAGCTGGCATTGATGCTGCTGACACTAAGATTACAAACGTTGTGAGTGGTGAGGTTGCTGCAGATAGTAAAGATGCTATCAATGGTGGTCAGCTCTACGCCCAAGGTATGGGTATCAGCAGTATTATAGGGGGTAACACGACTTATGATCCTGCAACTGGCACCTTTACCAATAACAACATCGGTGGTACTGGCGAAGGTAGTATTGATGGTGCGATTGCTTCTATCAAGCGTGGCGAGGTTGTCATGACTGAAAACATTCAAACCAACACTACAAACATTGCGACGAATACGACAAACATCGCAACCAATACCACCAACATCACCAAAAACACAGCTGATATCGTAACGAATACTGCGAATATCACTACCAATACCACCAACATCAAAGCCAACAAGGATAAAATCGATGCTGGTCTCAACTTTGGAGCCGACAGCGGTGCCGTCATCAACAAACCAATCGGTGATGGTAGTGTACTCAGCTTCAAAGGCGGTAATAACATTAAGACCACCGCTGAAGGCAGTAGCATCAAGTTTGACCTGAACGGTAATATCAACGTAGAGAGCGTGACGACTGGCAATACGACGGTTAATAATAGTGGTGTTACTATTAAAAATGGCCCAAGTATGACAGCTGCTGGCATCTATGCAGGTAATGCCGAAACGGCCCCTAGTATGACGGCTGCCGGTATCAATGCCGCTGGTACTAAGGTGACGAATGTTGCGGATGGCATGGCACCTAGAGACGCTGTGAACTTCGGGCAATTAGACGCTGTTAGCAGAGGTTTGGGTAACAGCATCAATGAGCTTGGCTACAAAATTGGCGAAGTCGAAGATGACGCCAACGCAGGTATCTCAGCCGCTATGGCCATGTCTTCATTGCCACAAGCGTTCATCAGCGGTAAACCCATGATAGGCGGCGGTATCGCAACCTATAATGGTGAAAGTGCCGTTGCGATTGGCTTCTCGAAAATGTCTAATGATGGACGTTGGGTGATGAAGCTGAATGGTACAGCGGACACCCAAGGGAACGTAGGTGCTGCAATTGGCGCAGGCTTCCACTTTGACTAATTGGCTAGCCCGATAGTTCAGCTAAATTAAGCTGCCAAGCTAAATAGTCATTGAATCACTAGGTAAAGTAAAATAAGTAAAACAAAAAAAGCAAGGCATCAGATGCCTTGCTTTTTTATGGATGGAAATTATCCTATAAAGTATAGGATGTTGAATTAAATCAATAAAAACTAACGTTGTGAACTATAGTCAAAATACCCTAAAAACGCTACGGTATTGCTGATATCAATTTTTTGTAGCCTCTGTCTGCGCAGGCACAGCAAGCAAGAAAAATTGATATCAGCAGCGCGTGATGTATCGATATTACTTTTCACTGACTATAAAGGCTGATGACATTAAAGTCTGTATTATCAAATGTCTAACGCACTAAAATAACAGGCGATAGGGTACTAGCGATAATCTCTGTCGTGGTACTACCCAAAAATAAATGCTGGAGCTTAGAGCGTCCATAAGCCCCAACCACAATGATATCAATATTATTTTCAAGCTGAAAACTAAGTAAGCCATTAACCGCGTCAAGCTGTGGTAAATGATGGGAGTCTACGCTAAAGCCTGCGGTTCTCATTTGGATTACAGCCTCTTCAAGGCTTTTTTTAGATGCCTCATTATCATGTCCGATCATCACGATATGACCTTGCAAGCCTTGTAAAAGGTTGCTCTCTGCAAGCATTCGTATGGCTTTAATCGCGGTTTTACTACCGTCAAACGCCACCATATATGATTGAGGCTCTTTAAATTTCTCTGAACAAATCAACACCGGTACGTTTGAGGCACGGGCAACCGTTTCGATTTGGCTACCGATATTGATGCGGCTGTTTTTATGGTCTTCCCCGCGGCGACCCATGACGATAGCACGGTTTTTTTCTTGAAAATGCTCAATCGCTGGCAGCAGCTTACCGCGGCGTTGATAGATACAGACGGTCACGCCTGCAAAGTTACTTTGGATATGGCTTTTTGCATCTTGTACCAACGCATTACTATAGCTGTTTACGACTTTTGCCCTTTGTTCATCGAGCTTTGATAACTCATCGAGCAAAGACTGGCGGCTGTTAATGCCGATGGCTCCTGATAAGTCGCGTCTGACCGATGCTGCCACATCGCTGACGTGCAATAATCCCACCGCTAAATTCAGCTTTTTTGCATACCACGCCGCATAATCGCATACTGACCCAGTCACTGCTGAGCCATCGATACAAGCTAAAACGTGCTCTTCCGTTATCATAATCTGTCCTTAGATTTGCATTTATACTTTGAGAAACAGGTTTATTGATAGAATGCTTTTTTAAGACAGGGTAAGCATCTACTTTTCAATTAAATCGCCAATCATTCATCTTTGACTACCATCTTACCTCAAATCGTATCATTGCAAAATCACAGAGAAATATCTTAAACGGTGCTTTACTGACATAGATTCTCAGCTCACCGTGCACTTTGTAGTCTAAGCATTTTGAAAAGCTCATCTCAGTGGCAACGTGCATGCTTAAAGCACAGCGTCTATATCGTCGCAACTTCTTATCAACGTTCTAGCAAAGGTATGGCTTGTAAACGATAAAAAATTTAAAGTTAAATAAAATAATTTTAAAGATAGAACAATATTCCATTATGTATCAATTTTTAAACCGCTATAAATGTTAGTGTCTAATCAATAAAATGCTGTCTTAGTAGTTTCGAATATTCATTTATTATTAATTACAAACGCGATATCTATAATTTTTTCAATCGTTTTTTATTTGAAAGTATCAATATTATTGTCTTGTAATTTTTATTCATTGATAATGAATAGTTATATGGTTATGTAAAAATGAATCTCTTTTTTACGCTTACTGTCATTGTTTTTTAAAGGCATTATTATGTGGAAAAGCTTTTTTATTCGCTAACTGTTTCAGTTTACTAGAAAAATTAGGTTTATATGTCAGGTTGGGATTGTATGGCTTGTCGTACTGAGTTGTTAATAGAGACAAACGTCACACTGAATTTTGTATGACTAGACTTGTTTGTATGGCAATTTTAACGATAAATAAATAAGACGATTTAATCTACAACAGTTATATGAATTCATTATAGATGATAAAAAACAAAAAATAAGTAGCTTCTATTATATAAACAATAAACACTTTATTCAAAGGTCGTTAGAAAAACGAACTTAAATATTTTTTTAATAGTGAACGATTGTCAATAAATAAGTATGAATTTTTAAGTGCTAATATTAAAACATGAGACAATCAACTTGTTTTTTATCGTAAAGTTGTTAATATGCTCTATTGTATTTTATCGTTGGTTCGGTATCAAACGTCTCATTATTCTATTAATCTGAGGGTTTGGTGTTAATAGGGAAGTTACTAGGAAAATAAGGTATGAGTACAATTAACCACGAAGAGCGCGTCCGTCATGAAGGTTTGCGTGAAAAGATCATGTCTGCTGAGCAAGCAGCTACCTTTATCTTACATGATATGAATGTTGGAATGAGTGGTTTTACTGGAGCAGGCTATCCAAAAGCCGTCCCATCCGCATTAGCAGAGCGTATCAAAGCTGCCCAAGCGCGCGGCGAAGAGTTCAAAATCGGTTTGTTAACCGGCGCCTCAACTGCCGCAGAATGTGATGGCGTATTGGCTGAAGCCAACGGTATCAAGATGCGCACGCCTTATCAGTCAGAACCTGCCCTTCGTAAACAAATCAATACTGGCGAAACGCATTATTTCGATATGCACTTGTCCCATGTCGCGCAGCAAAGCACCTTTGGTTTTTATGGTGACATGCATATAGCGGTGGTTGAAGTTGCTGGAATTTTACCAGACGGTCGCCTGATTCCTTCTACCTCTATCGGTAACAATAATGCTTGGTTAGATAATGCCGACCAGATTATCCTTGAAGTAAACAGCCGCCAAAATATTCTGTTAGAAGGCATGCACGATGTTTTTGATGACATCGGTGTACCGCCGTATCGCAAACCGATTCCAATCACCACGCCAGGTGAGCGTGTTGGCTCACCTTACCTAACCTGTGATTTAGATAAAGTCGTTGCCGTGGTCTTAACAGATTCACCAGACCGCAATAGCAAATTTGCTGATCCTGACGAATGCTCAACCAAAATTGCTGGTTATATCATTGACTTCTTCCATGAAGAAGTAAAAAAAGGTCGCATGCCAGCCAGTTTATTGCCTATCCAGTCGGGTGTCGGTAACGTTGCCAATGCGGTATTGTCAGGATTGCAAGCCAGTCCGTTTGAGAATCTAACCGGCTATACCGAAGTATTACAAGACGGTATGTTAGATTTGATTCTGTCAGGCAAAATGACCCAAGCTTCTGCAACCGCCATGTCATTAAGCCCAGATGCATTAGATCGTTTTAACGCCAATATCGAAGAATTGCGCAAACGCATTATCCTGCGTCCACAAGAAATCACCAACCATCCTGAAGTCTCACGTCGCTTAGGCGTTTTAGCTATCAACGCGATGATTGAGTGTGACCTTTATGGCAACGTCAACTCAACCCACGTCATGGGTACAAACATGATGAATGGTTTGGGCGGCTCTGGCGACTTTGCTCGTAACGCCTTTACCTCAATGTTTGTAAGCCCATCGGTTGCCAAAGGTGGCGCTATCTCGTGCATCACGCCTATGGTGTCACACGTTGACCATACTGAGCATGACGTGATGATTATTGTCACTGAGCAAGGTTTGGCTGACTTGCGTGGTTTATCACCGCGTCAACGCGCGCAAAAAATCATTGATAACTGCGCCCATCCTGATTATCGTCCTATGCTGCAAGATTACTATGATCGCGCTGCACAGACTGCTGGTATGCAAACGCCTCATATCTTGAGTGAAGCATTGTCATGGCATCAACGTTATGTTGAAACCGGTGATATGCGCGTCAAAAAAGGTTTGGCTTTGGCAGTTTAAATGCTTAATTAAATACCTAATTAAAGATTTAACGCCAGAATCAGCGACATAGCTGATTGCACCATTAAAAACACCGCTTGTCTGCTAGCAGATAAGCGGTGTTTTTTTTGTCTTTAAAATAAAGGTAAATTTAAAAGTAAGGTAAAGGTTAAAAATGTAGTTTTAAAGGTATGGTTTTTAAAGGTTTAACTATGGCTGTTTAAATACTCAATCAACGGCTCAATGCCAGAGTCGGCAACACCGACGCCTTGGGCGACTAAGCGACCATCTTTATCTAACACAGAAATCAGGTTGGAATGGTTAATATCGCCATTATCGGCAAATTGATATTTGATATTTAAGGTATTGGCAAGCATACGCGTGCTGGCTTCATCGCTACGAATCAGGCGCCAGTTATCGCCAAGATCATTATGCTCAGCAAAGTTTTTCATCACCTCGACGCTATCGCGCTCAGTGTCTAATGTCGCCAGTAAAAACTCCGTTTGCGCACGCGCTTCAGGCGTCATCTCTTGATACATCTGTTTCATTGATTGCACTAAGATAGGGCAGGTGTGCTGACAGCTGGTATAAGCCATCACCACTACTTGATTTGTACCCTTAAGCTTATCAAGCTCAAAGGTATTGCCATGATGGTCTGTCCAGTCGCCGCCAGCTTGATAGATAGAGTAATCTTGCCCTAACGCTTCTGCAGGCTCGTGTGCATTCATATCGGTATGATTCATCTGTTTATGATCTATGTCCTTCGTATCGTGATGAGCATCTTTCGCTACTCTAGACTCAGAAGTAGGATCAGGTTGACTGTTTTGTGTTGACGACGAGTTAGGGGCGTCAGGATTGCTACAAGCGAGTAAGCCAATGCATAGTCCCGCAGTCATAGTCAGTTTGATAGCATGAGCCACATTAGACAATAGGTGAGTCGCTGTATTTTGCAGTCTTGTATTTTGCATGGTTTTTATTGTTTTCATGAGACAATCCTTAAAGGCCATTAAATTGAATTGAGCATAAAAAGTAGGGCGCTATGTTAAAAGGGTAATATGTTAAAAGGGCGCTTTTTTGAGGTAAATTAATTACTAGCGCAACGAAAACCAAGACTGCTAACCGTGTATTTGGCTTCTAAGCTTGAGCGAAAACCATAACGCATAAATGCCGCATAATCACTTGGGTCGACCGCACCTGCTGCGCCCGAGCCGCAAAACATCTGTTGGTTCAGGTTGCTGTCTGAACGTGATTCGCCAGTGACTAAGCTATTGTTAAAATTCTCTGTCCATTCCCAAATCAAACCGTGCATGTCTTTTACGCCCCAATAGTTAACAGGGCTTTGTCCGACATCAGCAAGTTGGTCTTTGCTACCAGATGATTTGCTATACCAATCAAGGATGCGTTGGTTGTAGCGGGTCTCCAAGCTACCGTTTTTATTGGTCGTAGAAGCCTGTGCGACATATTCCCACTGTTCAACGGTTGGCAAGCGCTTGTTTTGAGCGCGGCAATATTGATTGGCGGCATACCATGACACATTGACCACAGGCTGACGAAAATCAGCCTTTTTAGGCACAGAGATATCTTTGGTATTAATCCAGTGTTTTAAATAACCGGCATCGGCAAAAATAGGCGCAATCGCCCGTTGGCGAAACTTTGGGTTTTCTTTTAAAAACTGATAAAACTGTATGTTAGTAACTGGTAACTCATCAATTTTGAATGTATCGACTGCCACTAACGGTGAATTTTTACTCAAATATAACGGACGATAAGTACCGGGCTGAATGGTCAGCTCTTTTGCTTGCGCTTGTGTGCTCATAAACCCAAAGTCTGTTGTTACGGTCAGTACGCTAACGACCAATAACAGTGCTAGCGGGCGAGCAGTCGTATTCAGAATCTTTTGGGTGTTAATTTTTAAAGTTTTGTTTTTGTAAATTTTAATGCTGCGAGTGTTGCTTTTGTGAGTGTTAGTGATGTGAGTCCATAACATAACTAATCTCCTAGTAGTCCCAAAAAAGGGCGGGGCGTATAGCAGTCAATCAAGCCGTTATTCATTTAGCCATTTAGTCATTTAGTTAATGAGCCATTTAGTCAATAAACCACTATCAAAGCTTTCTGTTTTTAAAGCTTTATTTATAGTGACGGTGCCAAACTCTGATTGAGTCAGACACCGTTTTGATGTAACGATAGAATATTTGGTTATTTACGAGCGGCTTTGACATCTGCTGGGGTGACTTCACCACCTTTATTGCCCCAACTATTGATGATATAAGTGACGACGTTAGCGACTTTTTCATCATCTAAGGCGACCGCTGGCATGACACTGTTGTACTCTTCACCGTTGACGGTGATTTTGCCTGTCAAGCCATGCAAAATAGCATTGATAGCACGTTTGGGGTCTTGGTTGAGGTAGTCTGATTTGGCCAAGGGTGGGAATGCTTTTGGTATACCAGCACCATTTAATTGGTGACAGGCCGCACAGTTACTGGCATAAACAGATTCACCCATTTTAATTCTTTCTTGCTTGTTGGTAGCGGTCACTACGGGAGCCGGTGCATTGGTTTTGCCAATGCTTTGCGCCGCTGAGCCTTCAGGTAAATAGACCTCTTCACGTACTTTTCCAGAGTAGATTTTTGCATTTTCAGGACCTTCGACATCGATGATACCAAGTGCCCCTTTGTTAAATGCTCGGAAAATAGAGTGGTCAACCATCACAAGTTCACCTGGTACATCTACCTTGAATTCGGTAATAGCCGCGCCACCTGCGGGGATAAGCGTGGTTTGAACATTATGGTTCTCAGCGCTACCGCCTTCCATATTTACCTTATCAAAAATCTCACCGATGACGTGGAAGGATGAAACCAAGTTAGGACCACCGTTACCGACAAACAGACGAACCGTTTCACCAACTTTCGCTTTAAGCGCGTTTTCACCTGTTAGCGCACCTACTGAACCGTTAAATAACACGTAGTCAGCTTGTTCCTTCACCGCTTTTTCCATATCAAAAGGTTGTAACCCTTTATCACCATAGTTACCTTTGGTGTAGAAATCGCCTTGCATCACGTAGAATTCACGATCAACTTTTGGTAAGCCTTCTTCTGGCTCAACCAAAATCAGACCGTACATACCGTTTGCGATGTGCATTCCGACGGGCGCTACCGCACAATGATAAACGTATAAGCCGGGTTTTAAGGCTTTAAAGTTAAACTCAGAGGTATAACCAGGTGAAGTAAAGGAAGAGGCGGCACCGCCCCCTGGACCAGTCACGGCGTGTAAATCAATATTGTGCGGCATTTTAGAGTCAGGATGATTTGACAAATGAAACTCAATTTCATCACCTTGACGCACGCGAATAAACTGTCCTGGTACCTGACCGCCAAACGTCCAGAAATTATACTCAACGCCATCCGCTAAGCGCATGGTTTTTTCCACAGTTTCCATTTTTACGATGACTTTTGCTGGATAGTCACGATCGATGGGTGGAGGCACATCAGGCGCATGGGTGATAATAGCGTCAATCACTGGTAACTCACCATTTTTAGTATTTGGCGCCTTGCTATCCTTTTTGGCTTGAGTAGTCTCTGTTGTGGTTGCAGTAGCATCATCATCAGGGGTTGATTTATCACAACCAACCATCCCTGCTGTGCCAAGAGCGAGTAGACATGCTAGGGCAAGCTTAGAGTAGGTAAGTGATTGATGCTCAGAAGATGTTGAATTAAAAAGGCGCATAAGACTCTCCAAAAATTAAAAATAAGTGGCTCATTTAACAAAGCTCGATTTTTATTTCTTCTAATCATCCCAATGTTAATTGTGATGAAAAGCAAATATCACTATCAAAACAAAAAAATTAAATAACAACATTATAAAAGTTGCGAGCTTCTAAATTGGCTTCTATAAGATTCATTTTAAATGAATGTTATAGAATAAGCGAATTATTCCAGTAAGATTTATTCACGCTTTTTGTACTGGCGAGTTATGAATTTAGCTAGGTATTTTTACAATTTAGTGCACTAGAAAGTAATGTTCTGAATAGTCTAAACGTTGAGAGTTTTTAACCTCTTAATCAAGCGTAATTACCGGTTCGACAGTAAGAAAAGCTTTTTTAACGCTCATTACTATTACTACTACTGTTTTTATCATTCGTACTTTCTTGACTGGATAAACGGCGTTTAATAAGTAAACCAATCACAGCGACCACTATCAGTATGCCGATTGCTTTGGAGTAAGGTGCTAACATGCCGGCGACGGCGTCATAGTTTTGACCTAAGTAATAGCCCGCTAAAGCCAATATCGCTGTCCAAATACTAGCCCCTAAAGCCGTCAATGCCAAAAAGGGCAATAGCGCCATTCTATTCATGCCAGCTGGGATAGAAATCAGCGAGCGCACCCCCGGCACCATACGTCCAAAAAACACTGCCATCTTGCCATGTTTATCAAACCATGCATTTGCCGCGGTGATATCAGCAGGCTTTACAAACAGATATTTACCATACTTTTCCGTAAATGCGACCAAACGCGGCTCATCAAATACGCGACCCACATAGTATAAAGGCAGCGCACCCAGCACCGCCCCAAGCGTACCGGCCAATATCACCAAAATAATGCTTAAATCGCCTTTGGCAGCGGCAAAACCAGCGGCTGGCATGATGACCTCAGAAGGGATAGGTGGAAAGATATTTTCAGCAAACATGGCAAAAATAATGCCAAAGTAACCGAATTTTGCCATGATACCGAGTACCCATGCACTCATTTGATCCATTGTAAAGACTCGCTCAAGGTTGGAATAAAGAAACAATAAATCATACGGGCATTTATCAAAATTATTTGTACTAAATTACGGGCTTAGTATGTATTAAATATTGCTAAAAGTCCGTCATTTAATGCGTTTATCTGAGAGCGGTCTGAGGACAGAGCGCAATCTGTACAGGCTTAGTATTTTATTTATCTTAATAAATAGTTAATAAAAACACACAAGAAGCTTCTATTTACTGTCAAGTTTATGGCATAAGGTCGTCTTAATCGTGCTTATTTTAGACTATTGATATTTCATAAAGGTTTTTTAGCACAAAAAACCTCATTAAGCGTTTAGTATTTAGAGAGCTATCAAGGAGATTAAGATGAATAAAATAACAGCAAATGTAGGATTAACCAAAGCGCGGCAGGCGTTATGGATCGCATTGTTTGCCAGTATTGTCGGCGTTACGGCTTGTAGTAATGAGAGAGAAGATGTGGCGGCAGATTCGACCGAAGTGACAGATGATGTGGCTGTCGACGAGGCGAGTGAAGAAGGTACTGAAGTTGTCGAAACGGGTATGACCGCAGATGGAATGTCGGGTAATGATGGTGAGCAGAAAGGCGATGACACTGTGACTGTCAACGAGAGTAATGCAAATTTGGATCAAACCCCAGCAGATGGCGTGCAGTAAATACTTAAATTACTCAAGCTTTTGACGGGCAAGTTTTAAATGTTCAAGTGTTTGATTTGAATAAGTTACTAAAAAAGAGCTGCAAATTGTTTGCAGCTCTTTGTATTTCAGTTTTATTAAAACTATAGCTCTTTAGAGATAGTATGATAACTATCGACTGGTAAAGGTAATTGTTTTAGCGCCATTAGAAGATGGTTGGCTGATGGTTACTTTACTGTCTAAGATATCGCCGCGCGCATTGATTTTATAGCATTCTGACGAGCTGCCATTAGGATCGTTATTGAGCAGCAGATTGCTTGAGGTTTCTATACAAAACCACGCGGTATTATTGCTGTCTCTAGTCAAAGACCAATCTTGATTATAAGTGCCTATTTTTTTACGCATACTTCTATCAGCGTAAACGTCTTCAGTAATCAATTTGCTTGATGAGCCAACCGTTGCCATTTTGGGAATGGTTGTGGTCTGATTCGACAGTGAATACTTACCTGAGCTATCAGTGAAACCATGGAATACCAATGGATTAAGGGTAAAGTAATTAATGGCGACCGATTGATCAGTGACTTGATTATTTACTTTGTTAATGGTATTTACTTCAGCGCCTTGTACTTGTTTATTATTAAAGACCATACTGCCTTTGGGCGTAACTTTGATATCCGCAGAGGCCGTTTGATTGCCGACGGTCGCCACTAAGCTCTGGCTACGGGCTTTGGTATAAATATTGAGCATGGCCGCTTCAACTGGATATTGAGTGACGATGTTGTTTGAATTGCCCGGTGTGGTGCCACCGTTCATACCACCCGCACAAGCGCTTAAGCCTACCGATACAGCGACAAGTAATCCTAATTTTTTCATGGTGTATTCCCTCGATTTATTTAACTTCAATTTATTAATAAGTGATAGACCTATCTACTATAATCGAATTTTTAAGCGATAACATCTGCTGTGTATCCCTGCGCCTGCTATCCTTACATCATTATAACAACCGATGATTTTGCAGAAATTTATTGAATAAATGGGCGATAAGAACTACTAGCCAATTAAAACAGGATTAATAGGTGTTTTTGCTGTTCATACCTACTTAGTCTGTTATCATTTCGTCCTGCAAAAACGATAGTTATTTTCTATAAGCACCATTCGTTAGGACGTTAAAATGATCGTCAAGCAAAAGCCAAGCGCCATCAAACTGCTTTTTACCTTGCGTGGCTCCATCCTGCCAAAGGTCTATCCGCAGATTTTGCTCATTAGTTTGATTAGTGCCTTTATCACCAATATTCAGCATGGGTTTCCCAGCTCGTTTTCTTCTTACAGCGTCGCGCCGTTTACCTTACTTGGGATAGCCTTATCGCTGTTTTTAGGTTTTCGTAACAATGCCAGTTATCAGCGCTGGTGGGAAGCTCGTGGGCTATGGGGTCAATTGGTCTATGATACGCGCAGCTTTACCCGTCAAGTGCTGTCTTATATAGATGAAAGCAGCGAAGAGGGGCGAGAAAGTGAGGAGGGGCGAGATAGCCAGCGCCGATTGGTGTATTTAAGCATTGCTTTTACCCATGCCTTACGTCATCGACTGCGTGACAGCTCGCCTTGGCAAGATGTTGGGCGTTTTGTAGAACCTATCTATCATGCCAGTATGCAGCAAGCGCAAAATTTACCAGATTATCTACTGCGTTTGCTAGGTAAGGAGCTTGGCTATTGTCGGCGGCAGCGCTTGACCTCAGAGCATATGATACAAAATATGGATGAGCGCCTAAATTCGATGACGGTGGTTTTGTCCGCTTGTGAGCGTATTCATAGCACGCCATTGCCGTTTGCTTATACGTTACTGGTGCATCGCACGACGTATCTATATTGCTTTATGTTGCCTTTTGGTCTGGTTTCTTCTTTAGGCTGGGTGACGCCCTTGATTTGCGGCGTTATTGCTTATACCTTTTTTGGTTTGGATGCGCTAAGTGAAGAGTTGGAAGAGCCTTTTGGATTGGCGGCCAACCAATTACCGCTGACGGCCTTATCTCGTACTATCGAGATTAATTTGCTAGAAGCTTTGGGCGAAACCGAGTTGCCGCCGAATATCACCGCTAAAAATGGCTATTTACAATAAGTGATTTATAATAGGTAATTTGCAAAAATCGCTCTGTTATAAATAGCGTCTGCGGCAGTAGAATATCGGTTGCCAAAAAATATACTGCATAAAAAAGACCACTCAATTGAGCGGTCTTTTTTATTTTACCTTGTTATCATTACAATTAAATGCTGTTTAAAAAGCTTAGCAGGGTTTGTTGTTGTGTGGCAGGTAATTGCCTAAAGCGTGTCTTGGCGCTTTCTGCTTCACCGTCATGCCAAAGTATCGCTTCTGTCAAACTGCTGGCGCGACCATCATGCAAAAACCGTGCTTCTGGGTCACGCGCCACAATACCAATACCCCACAATGGCGGTGTACGCCACTCATAGCTTTCGGCATTTTTTTCCTTGACGCCGTCATCTAAGCCTCTGCCCATATCATGCAGCAATAAGTCGGTATAAGGATAAATGGTTTGCTGGGCGAGTAGCGGAAAGCGCACACTAGCGCCCGTTTTTTGTTTTGGCGTATGACAGCTTGCACAGCCCACTTGGGTAAACAGCTGCGCGCCTTTATTAAAGGTCGATAAAGTTGATTTGATATTTTAATGATAGGTGTTTTTTATATAGAAGGGTGGTTAATGGTTTTATAGGGTGAATCGTAGAGCAGCATCCAAGGCAGGCGAATAAATATTATTGTTAGATAGGCTTTTATCTATGAAAAAGTAAGGTATATTAAGGAGGAAAGTAACTCATTTATACAGACTTGAATTTTTGAAAATTTGGTTCAATAACAAGCTATTAACATCATAATCAACCGCCCATAATTATGAGGATAATTTGAATAAAATAAGCAAAGAAGCCGCTGCATTTACGGCCTTGCCACTCAACATCCAAAACGCGTTAAAGCAAAATAAACGCATCGTCTTTATCGCCAATAATCCTTCTATCAGTATTGATAAACTTGAGCAGTTATTACGTTCGGATGATGTTTTGGTATTATTTAACCATTTCATCCACGCTGAGTTTTTTGCCAACCATCCGCTAGCCAGTAGCCTGCCTAAATTGTTGTTTTTTCGCCAAATTGGGGATAGTAAACTGCATTTTGGTTTGCCACCGAGGAGCAACAATGTCGCGGTGATGAAGCGCATGGCAAAAGCGGCACCATTAGGTATTTTACTGAGCAATCAGCCTTATCAATTTCCTTTGCCCAGTGATGACCCAAGTCCCGATGATGACCCGATTGATGATGATCGCATACTGACGTTGCCACCAGCAGTGCAAGTGTTGTTGCAAGATGCGGCGCATCATAGCGTGTTATCGGAGCGCCATCCGGTCGTTGACGACTATCCTTACTTTACAGATATTCACTCTTCAGCCCCTTCGTCAGGATTTTTGTTGTATCGCTTGTTGCTAGCGGCGCGCGAGCATGTGCAGCTAGTGCAAAAAGCACCGCTACCGCTACAATTATTAATGATAGGTTTTAATGACAACGATAAAACGGCGCACTTTTGGCAAGGGCATAATTGGGAATTTGAGCGCCATGAAATGAGTTCGCCGCCGCCAGAGGTGGAGATCATACGCCAGTATTAGGGCATGTCCTCAATTCAAGCGCTAGACATCTAAATGGGCTAAAAATGGCCAAACTTCGTCAAATAGCTGGGTAATATCCCGATATTAACGGCGCTATTTTCCTTGTTTGACGGCAATTTATCTCATTTTTATCACCATTTTTTAAATGAGAACACACCCTAAGTATGGATATATCTGTTCGAGCATTTGCTGTTGTAACAAATGCCCTCTAAACGTAGGCGGCATCGGCACAATAAGCCAGCTCTATCTCTTTACTGCTAGGTTGTCGTAACAGCGTAATTGAATTTGATTGCTCGTTCGTCCAATCAATTAAGCCCATTTCAGAGAACTGCTCAAGCCAGCCGCCCATAGGCCAGCATTGCCATTTTTGATAAAAACGATTGGCATTGATGATAATACTTTCTAAATGATTGAGAGGCGGGCGATAGACAGCGTGCTGCTGATGATAAATAAGGTCGGCGGTCAGATAAAAATCGATATCTAACTGACGGGCAGTAAACGCAAAGTCGGTATCTTCTGCGCCATAACCGGTGTACTGCGTATCAAAACCACCTATTTGCTCAAACTGTTCACGTTTAATCGCAAAGCATAAACTCCAAAAAGCGCCGTAGTCATTTGTTTTTTTAATAGCTGTCGGTGCTGACTCAGTAGAAATCGATTGTTTCGCATCGAAGTTATCACGATAAGGATTATAAACAGACAAACGATTCAAGTAATCATTAGTCAGCGCGCCCTTTTGCAACTCTAAGCTTTCCTCGTTTGATAAAGGTCGCGTCAGATAGCGCGGTTGTCCCATAAGTAGGGCGTTTGGATACTGGTTTAACTTTGCGCTTAGTTGTTCAATAAAGCTCGGCGCTACGATGCAATCAACGTCCAGAAATATCAGCGTCTCATGAGTAGCACGCGCGGCGCCAATATTGCGATTATGACCGATATCAAATTCGGTTTTGTCCGATTTTTCTAACGTTTGATGGTCTGCGCTGTCCACTAAATCTACAGTTGTGGGAATCTTGACAATGTTTAAAGCAAAATCAGCCAGATGTTTGGGGTCAGCATCATCATTGACAATAATGACTTCGTCGGGCTTAACGCTGCCATTCGCAAGGCTACTGAGCAGATTATACAGGTGACGATTGCGTCCATAACAAGTCGTAATCACCGTTACCGGCACATGCTCAGAAACCGCATTAGGATTGGTGGTGGGTTTTACGGTCATTGTTTGTCAGCGCCTCTCGTATTAATTTGGCTTTTATGTTTTTACTACGACGTTATTGATAACTATTGCATTTAACGTTCAGGCTTTAATGTAAGCTGCGGCAGCAACCATTGTTCAAACCAAGCTTTAGTCGTTCGATACTCGGCCGTACTCTGCATAAACGCTTGGGCTGTAGGTATAGATTTTTGCTTAAGCGTTGCACTAACAGGCTTTGATAAGGAATGGGTTTGAGTGGATTGGTTAGCCGTTTCTCCACTTAGCTTATGTGTGCCGCTTGCATTTATTAACGCTTTAAATTGCTGCCAACTTAATGCCCGTCCTTGGGCTATCAACGCCTCTGCCATTACCTCTTGCTCTTGGTGTGGGCGGTCGTCAGGTAGGACGACCAGCGCCGTGGCATAATCATAGGCTTGGGCGACGGCATTTAGACCGCAAGCCATCAGTAGATAATTGCTATGTTCGATAAATGGCGTTACATCATTTACGTCGGCTGCGATGTCAACATAATGCCGTTTATCATCGTCGATAGGACCAAGCGATATAATAAAAGCATGTGGTAAAAGCTGCCGCAGCTCGGGCAGTTTTGCATCAATAGCTTGATGTCCGCCGTAGCCTTTAATGACGGTAACGATAGTTGGCGTATTTTTACCCTCTAGCATTGAAGAGAGCGCTTCTTCATCAGTAGTAAGCTGCATTAAGGCTTTTATAAAATCTTGGTAATTTTGCGCATTCCTTTGCTCAGTGTTGATAAAATCAAGATAGAGGGTTTTTTTAGCCAGCCAATCAGGTGTCATCGCAGATTCTAATGTGCGAGGATAAGGGGCAAGTAAAGCAAGCGCACCAGCGAAAGCGTTTAGATGCGGCTCATCATCGCGAATACCAGGCAGTCTGATATAAAGGTAAGGAACACTGGCGGCGCGGCATAGCATTGCGACTTCAACGCTGACATCAACAATCATCAAATCAATGTGCCGCTGATGGATGGTATCCATTATTTTATGGCTGCGCTGCTGAATATCGCTATTACCCACGGGCGAATAATGTAGGCTGGCTGGTTGCCAATATTGTCCTGCGCGCCCAGCGAGTACATCATCTGCACGCTCATCCTCTGCTGGCAGTCGTACAATTTGCGCCTCATCTATAGCCGCAAACGTATAAGTATCAGATGTTACGCTAGTAAATACCGTTAATTGCTGTCTTGCTTCAGCGGGTAATAGGGCAGCAAGCTTATCGATTTGGCGGCAATGCCCTGAGCCGTGATGATGGGCATAATAACCAAGCCGCATTATCCTCGCTCCATCATGTTATTTAAGCAGCTGCTTGAACCGATTATCGGCTCTGCTTTATTGTCTTTGCCCTTTTTATGGTTAAATGAATTCAGTTTTAGATTTGCATCTGTTGGAGTTTCAAGGTCTTTTTTCTGCTGAATTTTCTGCTGCTCGCTTTCTACTACTGCCGCTCTATACAAGGCTAAATAGCCTTCTACCATGGCTGCTACGGAACAAAACTGTAAGGCGCGTTCTCGGCAGGCTTGACGTGAGATGCTTTTAATCTTAGTAAAGCCTTTGATAAAAGCGTCTTTATCTTCCTTAGCGACGATAACGCCAGTATTTGGTGTAACAATCTCAGCGCTAGCACCGACATCAAAGCCAATCACTGGTGTACCGCAGGCTAGGCTCTCAGCCAGTGTCAAACCGTAAGGCTCATCCCATGTGCTGGTAAATAGCATGGCAGTCGCTTGACAAAGGTAGCGATTTACCTCGTCTTTGGTGACATGACCGACATAATTAAACAGTCTTTGCGCGCCATTTTCACCATCCTGAGCCAATAGTGGTGCGACTTGTTCATCAAAATACGCTTCGTTGCTTTTGGGACCAGCAATAATGAGTTTTTTCCCAGCTTCCATACAGTATTGCATGGCCAAATGTGTGCCTTTTTCGGGGCAAATACGTCCAAACCAAAAATAAATTTCATCATTTTCACGGGTAAAATCATCCATAGATTCAATATTGGCGTCAAAGGATTTTACATCAATGCCGTTATAAACCACCGTTGAGGGCACAAACTCTGAAAAAAGCTGCTGTTGGTGTTTGCTGATAGCGGTAAACTGGGTGGTTGTACCGTGGCGCAAGGTCAATAGCGCCAAACGCAATTGCGGGAAAATAGGCGTATGAAAGGTCGTAAAAAACCGCGCGCCAAACGCTTGACCGGTCATCATCGGTATATGATGCAGGCTGTGATTATGCACGATGTCAATCTCACCACGTTCATTGCGTTCAATAATATCGCGTAGGACATCTTGATAGACCAAATACTGATACATCTCCTCGCGGCTCATTCCTAAAGTCTCATGCTCATTCGGATAGACGGTGTTATCAAATTTTTCTCGGGTTAGCATTGGGACGAGGCGAGCCTGCGTTTGACTGTCTTGATGCGCATAAAGTAAAACCTCATGGCCTTGGGAGACAAGCTCATCACATATAAGCTGAGTAATCATCTCAAGCCCGCCAGCAAAGGGTTGAGCAATAGGGTATAAACAATGAGCAATCATCGCAATACGTAAAGGTTTATCAGCTAACAGGGCAGGGCGTTCAGCATCATTATCAATAGAATCTATAAAATTAATAGGATCAGCAGCGGGCATAAGCACCTCAAAGTAAAACGAACGATTATTGTAAATAAGTAAAAAAGGGAGTCTTAATAAAACAAATGCTTAAAACGCTCTAAAACGCTCTAAAACGCTCTAAAACGTTGATTCGCTATCAATAAACTGCTGCAGGCGTTTTTAAGCACTATTAAATTAATACGCTAAATTTTGAATTAATAAGCTGAAAATAAATGCCTAAAGCCAATCATTAAGAATTAATAATTTTTTTATCTTCAAATACCGTATGGATTTCAGGTTGTAATGGCTTTAGACTTTTGGTTTGTTTACGAGGCTGATTAATAGCCAAGGCAACCGCAGGTTTAGATTTAATGCTAATACTAGACGGATTTTTCTTAGGAACCGTAAAGTTATCAAATGCCACTTTTGCTGCGCCAATTTTTAACGTACAAATTATCAAAGCACAGATAAATAATAGCGGAGAATAAAGCGGCGAAAACGGTGCCACTATAACGGCAGTGATGATGTTGAGTAGCAAAATAAGCTTGGGTAACGCCACCACATTTGCACGACGTAATGAGCTTTGAGTACGAATGTATTCTTGCTTTGGCGTGCAGACAAAGGGTTTTTCGCTACCCCATAACACGGGCAACCACGATAGTGCTCCAAGCTCCCAAAAATTTAAATGCATGAACCATGCCCTGACACGCATTTTGATACTAGACTCATGGTTTTGACTGAGCTGTTTATTCAGCGGCGCTTTATCCTGTAAATATGCCCATAATCGCCTTATGATAAAAACGCCATAGCTGGCATAGACTAAGTACAAGGGCGTGAGTAGGGATATATCAGGCGTGGCGTCCGAAAGTTGAGCTTTTAGAAGTGCATAGCCAAGGATAAATAAGGTCGCTATCTGCAAAAAAATAAATAAACCGGTGAAGTTTATCCAAGCGCTTAGCTGAGATAAATGCGCACGCGCATATCCTAAACGTTCACCCATATTTTTTAGGTATTGGCTACTGATAGCGGATGAGTCAAAAGAAATAACTGGGCGGTTTATGTGTTCAACCGTTTGTCGCGTGCTTAATGATTGAGTGTTTACGGTCTCTTGGGGGTTGGTTGGCCATGCTATCGAAAAATAGTTGCTTAACACCTGCATATTGCCATAGATCCAGCGCCGACGTTGACACATCAGATCATTTAACGAGGTAGGTAATAGGCCAGTCGCAATGACTTCTGGTATGAACTGACTGCGAAACCCTCTTTTATGCATCAATACACCCATTTGTGCATCTTCGGTAATCGAGGCACCTGACCAACCGCCTAAGCTCAAAAGATCGGAGCGACGTATCACCGCATAAGTGCCTGTTGATAGTGCACGCTTACGATTAAAGGGACGGTATAAATGATGATTAAAATAATGGTTAAGCTCACTGTGCGTGTCCAATTGCCCAGCACTGCGGTAAAACTGGGGGAACTGTAAAAGCGTATGGTTTGGATATTGCTTAATAGCATTGGCAATCGAGTCTCTAGCGTGGGCCAAGGCTTGGTAATCACTGTCGACCACCACAAGGTGAGAGCAGTCTGGATTCATAAGACCCAACGCCAAATTTAACGCGCCTGCCTTAAAACCTGCTACCGCGTCGATATGATAAAAACGCACATTGAGTGCTGGATCTAGACTGGCGCAGAAAGCTGCCACAGGCTGATACATTGACGTATCTGTATTATTGTTATCAATAATAAGTATCTCATCAGTCGCCTGTTTTACAGCCAGCAAAGATTGTATGGTCGCCATCACCAGCTCTGGTGGTTCAGACCGGGTCATTAACTGAAAACTTAAAGTAGCATTAGGAAGGGCAGGGGCAGCTTTATATGAAAGCCTTTCACGTAAAGAATCGTTTTCCGGATACGGCTTTTTAGGGGAAGCCATAATAGCGTCTAGTATCGTTTTATAAGCCACTCCATTATTGACCATCATGATTTGTCCTTAGTTATTATTATTCACGCTATTAGTTAAATAATGACAAAAACCGTTTTATTCCATTAGAAATAGTAGCGTTATAAAAATATAATTAGACGCTAATGAACGGGTGCATATTTATTATTTGAATAATCATAACTCAGAGCATAGTAAGAACTTGATGGTTAAGTGTTTAAGAATACTTAATAATGTAAGGCTAGGTAAATATTGTAAAAATACAAGCAATTCAAGTGCTTATTTATATATAGGTAGAAAAAATACGGTTTATATGAATAGCGTGAAGACTTTAAAAAAGGCGAGGATTTGAATAGAGTTGATGGAAAAGTGCTCAGAAGTTAAATGCTGAACTTAAAAATGCAAAGAGCGTGTTGAGCATGATGGATATATATCCAAAATGCTCAACACGCTCGTCAAGATGGGCTATTTACTCTGATTACTCATGCCAGCATCAGTCGTTTGCTGAACGATTTGTTCGACTTGCATAAAGTCCGTATGCCGCACATCTTTACCGCTGGTGCAAAAAATAACCAGCTCAGCAATGTTGCGAGCATGATCGCCCACCCGTTCTAGGGCGCGCAATACCCATAGTATATTAATCACCTTAGACACATGCCGGCTGTCCTCCATAATATAGGTCATCAAGGCGCGCGTGGCCGATTGGTACTCTTCATTGACCGCGGTATCGCTTTGCAATACTGAAAATGCCTGCTGCGGATTCATATTTGAGAAGGCGTCAATCGCATCGAGCAGCATCAAGCGTACCTGATTGGATAAATGCTGAACCTCTGAATAACCTCTTGGTGACGCGCCATCTTCAATCAACTGGCAGGCCATACGGGCGATTTTTTCTGCTTCGTCGCCGACACGTTCAAAGTCGACAATGCCTTTGCTCAGCGCCATTACTAAACGCAAATCATTGGCGGCTGGCTGGCGCTTGGCGACTAACAAAATAATTTGCTCATCGATTTTAATCTCTAACTGATTGATCAGATAATCATCTTCAATCACTTTTTTTGCGGTCGCCTCATCTGCGGCTATCAAGGCGCGTGTCGCAACCATGACTTGCTCTGCTGCCATATGACCCATTTGCATAAACAGCTCAATCACGTCATGTAAGTCATTATCAAAACTCTTTGATAAATGCTTTGCCGTTATCGCCATGCTTACCTCCTTAATCGAATCAGTCTTAATCGTATTGGTGTTGCTCATAAAAATATTGCCAAAATGAGTAGCGTGATAAATGACTGCTAGAAATGATAGCTTTAAGCGAACAGCGACTTAGCCATAACGACCGGTAATATAATCTTCAGTCGCTTTTTGTGCTGGGTTGGTGAATATTTGATCTGTTTCACCCATTTCTACCATGTCTCCCAAATACATATAAGCGGTGTAGTCAGAGACGCGCGCGGCCTGCTGCATATTGTGGGTGACGATAGCAATGGTATAGTCGTTTTTTAAATCGGTAATCAAATCTTCAATCGCGCCAGTAGAGATGGGGTCGAGCGCTGACGTTGGCTCATCTAATAGCAAGACTTCAGGCTTCGTTGCTACTCCGCGGGCAATACAAAGTCGCTGCTGTTGACCGCCTGATAGTGACAATCCTGAGGCTTTGAGTTTATCTTTGACTTCCAGCCATAACGCTGCTTTTTTGAGTGCCCACTCGACACGCTCATCCATCTCTGCTTTGCTCAGCTTTTCATAGAGACGGACGCCAAATGCGACGTTGTCATAAATGGACATCGGGAAGGGCGTGGGCTTTTGAAAGACCATACCGACACGCGCACGCAGTAAGTTAACATCCATGTCTTTGGCCAAAATATTTTGGCCATCAAGGGTAATTTGACCTTCAGCATGCATGCTTGGATACAAGTCATACATACGGTTAAAGGTACGTAGCAGCGTTGATTTACCGCAGCCTGAGGGACCAATAAAAGCGGTGACCTTTTTTTCTGGGATATCGATATTGATGTTTTTTAACGCTTGAAAATCACCATAATAAAAGTCCAAATCGCGAATGGTAATCTTGGCAGGCGGCATATTGTCGGGCATGTCCGCCATGGTTTGCTTGATAAGATGGGCGATATCTGGCTGTTTATGCTGACCATGGTTAAACATAGCGTCATCTAGTAAACGGCGTTTGCTGCTGGTATCTGTCATCGGCTTAGTCGCTTTTCTCTCTAATACATCAGTCATAATGGTATCCATCTGTTTTAAAGTTTTGTTAAATGGGGGTGTTTTTTTGCTCTTAACTGTGCGTTTGTTAGCCTTAAATTATCTGCTATAGTCTTTGCCACCGATAAAGCGGGCGGCGATATTTAAGAATAATACTGTCGCAGTAATGAGCAGCGCCGCCGCCCAAGCCAGTGCATGCCAGTTGTCATAAGGGCTCATGGCAAACTGATAAATCGTATTGGGTAAGTTGGCCATCGGTTGGCTCATATCGGTACTAAAGTATTGGTTGTTTAGCGCGGTAAATAGCAAGGGCGCGGTCTCACCGGTAATACGCGCAAAAGCCAGTAGCACACCGGTAGTCAGACCGGCTTTGGCAGCTTTCAGTGTCACAGTACTGACCAGCTTCCATTTTGGTGTGCCGAGTGCGTAAGCAGCTTCGCGCAGGGTATTAGGCACTAGGTTTAGCATATTTTCCGTCGTACGCACGACAATAGGAATCACAATCAGCGCCAATGCCAAAGCACCAGCCCAACCCGAAAAGCTCTGTCCTTTGACCATCAAGGCATAAATAAACAGACCAATCACGATAGATGGGGCCGACAATAAAATATCGTTTAAAAATCGGGTGACTTTACCCAGCATACTGCCATGTGAAAATTCCGCTAAATAAATGCCAGCCATCATGCCTATTGGCGCACCAATCGCCAAGCCCGAAAAAGCCAACATCACTGAGCCAACAATGGCATTACGTAGACCGCCTTCACCCATCGGTGGCGGGGTATCTGCCATAAAGACAGGCATCTCAATTAAACCTTGAAAGCCTTCAACAAACAGCGTAATCAAAATCCAAATCAGCCAAAACAAACCAAATACAATCGCTGATAAGGCAAACCCAAGTCCCAATCTATTGATAAAACGGCGCTTGTTATAAAGACGCTTGTTGTAGCGGTCTTCAAAGCGTACAGAAGGCTGGCTTGGCTGGGTCGTTTGAGTAGTGACTGGTGCTAAAGTCATGAAGTGTTTGTCCTTCTTAGGTCAAATAATGGCTGCAAATGGCATGTTTCAGTTTGTTTAGGCTTGTTTTTATTTGCTTTGTTGGCTATTTAAAATAGGGTGTTTAATTACCTGCTTTTTGGTCAATACGCATGAGCATCAGCTTAGATATTGATAAAACGATAAAGGTAATTACAAACAATATTAAGCCTAAATGTAATAATGACGCTAAGTGCAGCTCACTTGACGCTTCGGCAAACTCGTTGGCCAGCGCTGAGGTAATAGTCACCCCAGAGGTAAATAGGCTTGGGCTGATATTGAAAGCATTACCAATTAAAAAGGTAACGGCCATCGTCTCGCCAAGCGCCCGACCAAGTCCCAAAATCACGCCACCAACCACACCTGCTTTGGTATATGGCAAGATAATTTTGAACATCACCTCCCACGTGGTGGCGCCCATGCCGTATGCCGATTCTTTTAGCAGGTCTGGCACCACAGAGAAAACATCGCGCATAGTAGCGGCGATAAAAGGAATAATCATAATTGCCAGTATTAACGCGGCGGTAAACATTCCCAATCCCATCGGCGCACCGGTAAAAACCTTGCCAATAATAGGTAGGGGGCCAATATTTTCAATAAACCAAGGCTGAATGTGGTCACCAAAAAACGGCGCAAAGACAAACAAGCCCCACATGCCGTAGATGATAGAAGGGATACCTGCCAGCAGCTCGATAGCAATACCCAATGGCTTTTTCAAAAAATTGGGGCAAAGTTCCGTTAAAAAGATAGCAATCCCAAAGCTGACTGGTACGGCAATACAGATAGCGATGAGCGAGGTGACCACCGTTCCGTAAATGGGGGCAAGTGCACCGTATTGATCGTTTACCGTATCCCAGTTATTGCTGGTATAAAACCCCAAGCCAAACTCAGTGATACTTGGCCATGCGCCGACAATCAATGACAGCATGATGCCACCAAGCGACAAGAGCACCAAGATTGCAAATGCTTTGGTGGCATTAACAAAAACCGCGTCAAAGCGTTTTTGTTTTGCCAGTTGGGATTTTAGGTCTGCCATAAAAGCCTCTGTTGTTTATCGCTCTACTTTTCATTATGTTAATGATGAATGGTGTTAACGCTTGCTAGTGTGAAAGCTTGATTGTAAAAAACCTTAGGGGTTTTAGCTTTAGCGTCTTACCGTAATAAACTGTGTCATCTAACAAGCAGCCATTAAGCTCATTACGGCTAAGACGTCACCAAGCAAACACGCTTTTCAGTATTTGCTTGATGGCATTAGTTAGCTTATTCTCGACTGGCTTCTTCTCGAATTAATAAACCTTGAATTAATAAGTTTCGAGCTACTGTGCTGAGGTATAGACAGGCTTACCTTCGCTGTCTACCACCTCGTTCCATTTTGCTTTAAATAAAGCCACAGCCGTATCAGAAAAAGGCACGTAATCGAGGCTCATCGCGTCATCATCGCCCTGAGCATAAGCCCAGTCGAAGAAGTTAAGGACGCCTGCCACTTGCTTAGCATCTTGCGGCTGTTTGTGGACTAAAATAAAGGTCGCAGCAGCGATAGGCCATGCTTGGTCGGTCTCAGAGTTGGTGATGACTTTATAAAAGCCTTCTTGCTTTGACCAATCAATGTCCCCAGCGGCGGCGAATGTTTCCGCAGACGGTTGCACGACGTTGCCGGCCGCATTTTTCAGGGCAACGTGTGACATGCCATTTTGCTTAGCATAGGCATATTCAACGTAGCCGATAGAGTTTTTCATACGCGTCACATAGCTTGAAACGCCTTCGTTACCTTTACCGCCCGCACCGGTTGCCGAGGTTGGCCATTTCACGGTTTTATCGACGCCAACGCTGTCTTTCCAGTCGTTTGACACTTTGGCTAAATAATCGGTAAAGTTAAAAGTCGTACCCGAACCGTCTGAGCGGAACACTGTGGTAATGGCGGCGTCAGGAAGGGTTAAATCAGGGTTCATGGCTGCGATGGCAGGGTCATTCCATTTGCTGATTTTGCCAAGATAGATGTCAGCGAGCATTTTCCCATCGAGCTTTAATTGACCAGGTGCAACGCCATCGATATTGACGATAGGTACCACGCCGCCGATAACGGTCGGGAATTGAATCAGACCGGCTTCGTTTAATTCAGCTGGCGTCATTGGGGCATCAGATGCCCCGAAATCAACGGTTTTTGCGACGATTTGTTTGATACCACCCGATGAACCAATCGACTGATAGTTCACTTGACCGCCTGTTGCTTTATTGTAGGCATCTGACCATTTAGCATAGATAGGCTGCGGGAAAGAAGCGCCCGCGCCGGTGATGTTCATCGACACATCGTCTGTCGACTGAACGCTTGCGCTGTCGGTAGAGGCGGTGGTTGATTGCGCCGAAGTAGCCGGCTTATTGCTTTCATTACTATTGGGGGTTTGATTACAAGCAGCTAAGGTAAAGGTACTCGCGACTGCTAAAGCCATTAATGAATAACGCATTATTTCTCCTAAAAAGTAATCAGATTTAAGTATGGGGCGTTTATGAATAACAATGTCGCTGCCCAGGTTTTTAGTAATGTATTGCTAACGATGTTTGGTTAGCAAGGTTTTGCTACAAAGACGCTCGGTGGTCAATGAGCACATTGTGCCGAGCAAATATGACAGTTTGATGAAATAAGACATTTTTATGAAAAAAGTTGGTCAATTAAAAACGCAGCCTAATAAAGCAGTCGTTTAAGCGCATTGCAGCTGCTATCTAGCGCAAAATTCGTTATGATGAGCCGTTGGTTCTTTTTGCGGCGTAAGGCTTTAAGGCTAAGTTTTTAAAGCGCCATTTTTAAAGTGCAGTGATTAAAAAGTCATGTTTGAGCTGCAATGTTTAAGGCGCAGCATTTAACGTATCGAGTCACTGTGTCATCAAACTGTCATAATTAAGCCGTTTAATGGGCAGGCGTTGATAAGGGCTTAGTATTTTTTTTCCAATTTTTTGTCTTTCAATAATGAGGCGATGGTATGCGCAATGAGCAGATTTTGATTGTCGAAGATGAACCTGCAATTCGTGAGATGGTGGTAATGACGCTAGAGATGGCGGGCTTTGAGAGTTTACAAGCGGCTGACGTTGCAGAGGCGCATCAACAAGTGGTAGACCATAGACCCGCGTTGATTTTGCTAGATTGGATGTTACCGGGTGATAAAAGTGGTATTGATTTTTGCCGCATGCTTAAAAGCGATGAGATGCTGGCTGAGATACCGGTGATTATGCTGACGGCCAAAAGTGAAGAGGATAGCAAGGTTCATGGCCTTGATGCGGGCGCTGATGACTATATGACCAAACCCTTTTCAACGCGTGAATTAATCTCCAGAATCAAAGCCGTGTTACGTCGTAGTCGTGCCCTTAGTAGTGATAAGCCAATTGAAATAGGCAAGCTTAGCCTAGATCCCAAAAGCCAGCGTATCACCGCTGATAGTAAAGTCATTGATATCGGGCCGACAGAATATCGCTTGCTGGCGTTTTTTATGAGTCACCCCGAGCGTGCTTATACGCGCACCCAGCTGTTAGATCAGGTCTGGGGCGGCAATGTCTATATCGAAGATCGCACGATTGATGTGCACATCCGGCGTTTACGCAAATTACTACAGCCTTATGATTGTAGTGCCTTGATTCAAACGGTTCGCGGTACAGGTTATCGGTTTTCGAGTCTGGTTGAATAACGCTATCGATTTTGAAAAAATAACCCATTATTTACAAGGCAGCTTACAAGGTAGTTTATAAGGTAGCGAAATAGCGGTAAGAACATTCAGTGCTAAGAGTCATAAATATTTAGAATAATAAGAACTAAGAAGCATAAGTACTGAGAATATTTGGTGCTAAGAATAGTCAGTGCTAAGAATAAGTGCTAAGCATCATACTGGTAATAAAAAAGAGAGAAATACATGATAACGCCAAGGGACATTGAGCAACAGGACATCGAGCAATACTCCACCGATCAGCTGAAAAAAATCAGAAGTGCCTTACGCGCATTGCGAGATGCGGTTATCTTGCTAAATGACGATGATGGTTTGGAGTGGTGGAATCAGGCCGCCGAGGATTTGTTATTGTTGCAGTCAGCGGATCATGGCAAAAGTATTTTTGACTTTATTAACGTTCCTGAGTTTCGGCAATACTATCAGAGCATGGTGACACCCAATGATGGTGTACATATGAAGTCATGGCAAGACCCTAACCGTTATCTTAAATGTGAGCTCACGCCTTTTGGCGATGAAAAGCTGCTGATTATTTATGATGTGACCCGCTTACAACATCTAGAGCAAATGCGCCGCGACTTTGTGGCAAATGTCTCGCATGAGTTACGAACGCCATTGACTGTACTGATGGGCTATCTGGAGAATTTTTCAGATCAGGAAGATATGCCGCGGCAATGGCGACGCGGCTTTGAATTAATGACGCAGCAGACCGCGCGCATGAATAGAGTGGTCAATGACTTGCTGCTGCTGTCTCGGATTGAAATCGAAGAGACGCATGAGCTGCATTATATTGATATGACCAAGCTGCTTACCCATGTCTATGACGACGCACAGGCTTACAACCAAGAATATGGCCATACGCTGCATTTACAGATAGATACCTATGATGGTCTTTATGGCTCGGAGATGTATTTGAACAGTGCGTTATCCAATTTGGTGATTAATGCGATTAAATACACGCCAAAAGCAGGTAATATCGTCATCAGCTGGGCAAAAACTGCAGAAGGCTGTCGGTTTGCCGTCACCGATGATGGTATTGGGATTGCGCCGGAGCATGTCGCACGGTTGACCGAGCGTTTTTACCGAGTGGATAGCGGGCGCAGCCGTGCAACAGGGGGTACGGGGCTGGGGCTGGCGATTGTAAAGCATGTGTTATATCAATATGACACGACTTTGCAAATTGAATCGTCAGAAGGCAAAGGCTCGACATTTAGCGCCGTTTTCCCCGCCGCTCATATTCGCTCTGCTCCTATAAGCTAACTGCTAAACTCGTAGCCGTTAGCAGGATTTTTAAACATTACTGTCAATTATTAGTTTCTAAATTGGCTAAAAACGCGGCAAAACCTTCTGTTGCTCGAGCTTGTAAGCGGCTGCTAGTAATAACTCGAACGCGATTGCTCCAAGTGATGGCATAGCCTTTACTCTCAAACCTTTTTACCAAATCGACATCTTCGTGGCAGCGTAATGGCGCAAAACCACCAACGGCAAGATAAGCCTCAGCGCTAAAACTTAAGTTTGCCCCATGAATATGACGATGTCCCATTTTATCTTGATAATGAGCCATATAATCCTCGCGCGTCTGCGGCGTTAAATGCGCCCAACTATCAACGCTCACTACGCCGCATATCATATCAGTAGGCTGAGTGTTGATATGGGCGATTTGCTGTATCAGCCAATCTGAGGTGACGACTGAATCAGCGTCTGTACAGGCAAGCCATGTCGCGCCAGAGGCGATAGCATGGCGAATGCCTAAATCCCGTACTTGTCCCACACATTGGTAATCACAGCATAGATAGCCACAGCATAGATAATCCACGTCAGCGCTCTTGACCCGCATACTTTCAACCAATGTAAGCGTATTATCGCGACAGCTATCGAGCACGACAAGCATAGTCGCGGTAATGGTAGAAGGCAGCTGCTCAATGGCAGTTTGCACCGATGCTAAGCATTTAGTAATAGTCATTGCTTCGTTATGAGCAGGAATGACAATGCCAATTTTCATATCATCCATATATCCGCCTAGGTTTACTCGTTGTCATATCCTCTTATACCAAGTTCTCTTGCATGGCGACTGATTTGGGCGAGTACTGCCAAACGTCTAATAAAAAATCGCTATCGTTAATTTCACTTTGATGGGTAAAGGCTGAATTTTTAGTATCGATGTGCTGTCCCTGCTTAGGTTCTACCTCATTACTTACTTTGTTAAACGCTTGGCATAAACGTTGATGTACGGTTTCACCCGTCATCACAAAGCCATCAATGGCATAACGCCAATGACAGCATAGTAATGTACCACCTACAGTAAGGTTTTTCTGAATCCAAGTAATAACTGTCTCAATATCATTGGGCGATAAATAATATAAAATTTCACTAATAATAATTAAATCAAAGATTGGCTGAGCAGTCGGTAAGGCGTCAGGAATGACTCCTTGTATGACATTTACATGCGCGGACTCTGCCAAATGTTGTTTTGCAAGCTGAACTGCTTGGCTATTACCGTCCATACTTAACAAAGCATGGCAGCGAGGCGCAAGTAACGCACTAAACACGCCATTTCCGCAGCCTAATTCAATGGCATTGTGATATTGTGCTTTTGGTAATACAGCAAGACACATATCGCGTTTACGCTTTTCGTACCAGCGGGTCTGATACTGCCAAGGGTCATTATTATCGCTATATAAAGCATCAAAATAGGTTTCTGCATAGTTGGCAGCTTGCATTTGCGTATCAGTATGGGAGCAGTCAGCCGTTTTATTTTTAGAAACCATTGAGGGCTTTGCAAAATCTATTTCCGGCGTAGATTTATGGTATTGGCTCATATAAATAAACCTCCCATGGTTGGCTAATTCTGGCAATGGTTTGAGCCGATAAAATGGGCGGATTGCCTGTACTTTCATCAATGGTAATTTGGCTGGTAAAGCAATGAATGGCTTGGGATTTACGCTTTAATTGTTCGGGCGTTAAATCTACTTTGAAAGCACAGCTCCAAGGAATAAGGCTGTCAGCAGGTGTTGCCCAATGCCACGCCCAAATTAATACTTGATAACAGGCTAAACGGTGCTGCTTGGCAAATGCAGCGACCACTTGCCCTGTTGCCTCGTGGTCAGGATGCCCGTCGTGAATAAAGGGCGTTACCAAAACATCCTCAGGTTGAATAATTGCTGCTAATTTTTGGTGAAACTGTGCCTGCTCAGCAAACACGTCGCCATCGGTTAGATGCATAGAAATAACCTTGACTTGATGAGATATACCTAATGCCTCTAACGCTGCAATGCTTTCTTGCGGCCTGATAATATCAAGCGCTTTCGGAGGATAAATCTGCGAGTCAGGATGGCTTTGCGTGCCATTGGTTACATGGACCAGTAGGATTGGATTACCATTATTGGCTAAATGTTGTAGCAACCCACCGCAGCCCAAAACCTCATCATCGGGATGTGGCGCAAAAATACACACCCGCTGATGCGCCGGAAAGCTTGTCGCTACATTTAAGCGCGGCATGTTTTGCAGCCCTGACCAATTTTGCCAAGCGTCGCAACTGGTGCCATCACCTTCAATAACGCGGTCACCAACAATCGGATGGTTGTTTTTTATAGGTGCTGGCTTACTAGGAATTACAGTTGCCATATATTTTCCTGCCTATTTATAAAGTCACTGGTGTCGTCGTTAGTCAGTGTGCTAGCGGATTCACTCGCTAACATACTAGACAGCTCACCGATTTTCTGTAAATCAAAAGCGCCATGACTTTGGCGAATAAATACGGTTAAATCGGCAGATAATCTGGCGAAATGAGGGTTATTACAAAACGGTGCGGCGCCCAATGCTTGCCCGACGACCTCTATAACCTCGCGAGCTAATTGTTCAACGTTTGACCTTAATTGGCGGATGGCAAGCTCATGGCTTTGTGTTGGTTCATTATCTATTAACTCAGCAAGATGATGAAAGTATTGCTGAGTGACAGCCAGTGCTGTGCCAATTTGTCCCAAATACATGGCTTTATAATCGTTTGGTTTTTGCTGATAAGCGCTGATTAAATAACTGGCGAGACAAGTCGCCGCCCCATACCAGCAAGCAGCAACGCCAGCCGCACCATGCCAAAATCCTACGCGTTCTAGATACGCATTTGCCGCGCCAACGTTACTGGCTACTACCTGATCGAGATGTATGGTTGCCGTATCAGTAGCCTGCATGCCGACTGCTTGCCATGCACTATTATCAATCTTAATGCCATTTTGATGCATATCCACCATAAGCAATTGCGCCTGACCATCCTTATCGCGATAAGTCATTAGCCCATGGTCAACAATATTTGCGCCTGAACACCATGCTTTTGTACCGCTGACTTTGTCTTGCTGATAGCTCAGAGGATGACCCTCTGCTGCCCAAACCGCCCATAATCCTTGTGTTGCTTGCTCATAGCTCAGTTCATATAAAATGCTTAACGCGTCTAAATGCGATTCAAACCATTTGGCAATCGTTAAATCTACACTGGCCACATAAGCTAAAATTTGCCAACGAATCAATGTGTTTGAGAAGGTGTTTAAGTGAGCCTTATCAGCTTTGTATTTATCTCCTTTGATACTTCCAGTGCCGCTGGCAGGATGAGGAATTTTATCGCTATAGCTCACTAAGATTTTTAATATCTCATGGCGCAGCTTATCGGTTATCAGCCATCTGCTGCTGTCTTGATTACCAGTAAATATGATATTTTCTATGGCAGATTTTATGTCTGATAATAAAGGGTTTTTTGCCTCGAGCGCGAGCATAAGGGTCTCCTAGTTATTTTTATGAGCCAGACATTTGGACGGCTTCTGGGGAATCGCTGTCTGTTTGATGTCCTTTATTATCATATAAGTTATCTAAATATAGGTCGTCTAAAAAGCTTTGCTGCCAAGCATGTAAATTCTCTTGCTGCAATCCTTGTAATAATGCCTGATAGCGGAACTTTCGCTCTCCTAGTGGCATTATTAAGGCGGCTTTTAAACCCTCTATGATGCTTTTTGGCTGGTGCGGATCGATAATGACCGCTGCTTGCATTTGCTCGGCTGCTCCTGCATAACGTGATAGCATCAGCACCCCAGGATTATCAGAATTTTGGGCAGCAATATATTCTTTGGCGACCAGATTCATACCGTCTTGCAGCGAATTTACCCAACCGATATCACTTTGGCAAAATGCCGTCATCACGGTCTCATGGCTTAATACTTCTTCGCTATAATCAATTGCTTGCCAAGAATCTGTATTAGGCAAAAATTGCTGGTTAACGTTATAAACCGCTTGTTTAACTTCTTTATAAAGTCGCTGATAAGTCGGTAAATCTAAACGGCTAGGGCAGGCAATTTGTAATAATTGCAGCCGATTTTGATAGGCTGGATATTGCTGTAAAAAGTCGCGATAGCCCGAAAAACGCTCTAATAAACCTTTGGAATAATCAATCCTATCAACCGCAATAATACGCTGTGAGATGGGCTTTACCGTATCGTTATTCTGAATATGCTTGATAGATGATAAGGATAAAGGTGAGAATAAATGGCTAACCTGCTGCTGAATCTTTGTGACATTGACGCCGATAGGATAGGCATTAATTATTAAAGTATGCTGGGGTTTTAACTCTAAATGAAGTTTCAATTGCGTACCAGATGCAGTATGCGCTCTAGTAACAGACTGTTTGGAGTATAAAACGTTGATGGGTAAAAAATCTAAAAGACTGTTTTTTACCAGACTATCTTCGAAAGGGTTTTCTTCTACCAAATTCTCTTCGACAAAGCTATCTTCTAAAAGGCTATCTTTTAAATAATGCTGAAAAACGGCAAGACAATGGGCTTTATCTTGCTGAGTTTGGGTGCCAAGCACATCATAATGTGCCAAATGCTTAATCAGCTCACAGCTTTGAGCAAGCCGTTGCCAAAAGGCTAATGGCGCAAACGGAATATGTAAAAAAAAGCCAATACGATTTTTTATTCCAAGTTTCTTACAATGATAAGCCACACTTAAAAAATGATAGTCATGCACCCAAATCACATCGTCAGGCTGAATAATGCTCTTTAATTGTTGAGCAAACAGGCGATTTACATCTTGATAGCCTGCATAGTCCTCTGGTGCTTGGCTAATTAACTCAGGTTGCTCATGCAGCATTGGCCACAGCACATTATTGGCAAATCCGCAGTAAAAATGCTGATATTGTTGGGTGGTAAGGGCGGTGGTCATATAAGTAACTTCGGCATGCGTTCCTTGCATACGAGGACTTGCTATAGCAGCTTGTTTATAATTGCTAAAGTTATTGATTTCACCGGCATCAGAGCTATCAATAATGGCACCATTCCAACCCATCCAGATGACTGAACTGCCCGTTAACATATCTTGCAGCGCTACTGCCAGCCCGCCTGCCATAGGATTATTATCGGGCATCTTTACTCGGTTAGATAAGACGATTAAACGGCTCATATCAGTTGCCTCGAATGTTTGCTGACTATCTGAACATTGGAATTAGTTAGGTCAGACAATAGCGTGCTGCGTTTTTGACAAAAAGTTAAAAAGCGCTCAAGTAAAACTGTTACGTCATGAATATTATTAACATAATAATGGGCGCACGTTGGCTGCTGGTACTCGTTACCTACCCTGATACCCATGCCTTTGGTTAAATGGATTTTTTCTATGAATCGCTTGCTGCCTTGTACGGCAACAAACCCTGCTTCATCGGTTATATCATCACCGATAAAAATAGGGCATAGAGTATCATTGGTCTGCATTTGTTTTAATAAGGTTAAAATTGCAGTGCCTTTATCGGCCTCTTTGGGCGCTATCTCCCACACGTATTTGCCCTGTTTTAATAACCAATCAGCATGATTTTTTGACGTGGTTGACATAATGGCGTACGCCACATCAGCTAACGCAGGATTTTGCCGATAATGTAGGGCAATAGAATAAGGTTTATCTTCTATTGTCAAATCATCGTAAGGCGTACAAGATTGACGAATAGCCTGCTTAATGGCGTTCAGTTCAATAAGGTTAATCTGCGTAAGGCTGGCGCTGATACCATCAAATGCCATTTCTAATCCATGGGTTGCGGCAATGGGCAGCTTTATAGGAGATAGCATTTGCTTCGCTTCAGTTAGACTGCGTCCGGTGACAATAGCGATGTTGACGCCATGACTTTGTATTTTTTCTAAAAGTGTTAGGGTGGTAGTAGGAATGAAGCTGTCTTTTGGATTCAAGGTAAAATCTGCAAGCGTGCCATCTATATCTAAAAACAGGCAATAGCCTTGCTGAGGCGATAAGTAATCGGCAAAGTGCTTGGGTGAGATGTATATAGGTGCGCTATGCACGCTGGCGCTTCTTCCTGAAGTCACATATATTCCTTTATTTATCTTTGGTAATAGAGCAGCAGATTTTGCTTTAAGGCGCACGAATTATTGAAATAAAATGTCTACTACAAGCTAATATGTGTTTGATGTTCGAGAATGTACGAATTTACGGTGTTCTCTTAGTTTCTAGTTATACGCAATCCAAGAATCAAGCTAATAATAAAAGAACAAGCGCTATAATAAGCAACCAAACTTGATCACGAGTGTGCCATAAACTCCGTTACACTATGATGGACAACCTATTGAGTTTAGTATAAGTTTTTTTAACATAAGTCTTTAAATTTACAAAAAACCATTAAGGAAAGATTATGCATATCACTGCAAATTTTGACGCAGGTAATATTGACGTTATTAGTCTAGAAGATAAAAAAGATATCCAATTAGCGATTCGCCCAGACGTTGGTGAAGAGTTTTTCCAGTGGTTTAACTTTCGTCTATCAGGTGAGATTGGCGAGCAATATGTGCTCAATATTGTCAATGCAGGGGAGGCGTCATACCTTGAGGGCTGGGAGAATTACCAAGCGGTTGCTTCCTATGATCGGGAGTACTGGTTCCGTCTGCCAACCTCTTATAAAGACGGCAAATTAACCATAGTGGCAGAGCTTGAGTGCGAGACCATTCAAATTGCGTATTTTGCCCCTTACAGTTATGAGCGTCATCAAGACTTATTGGCAGCCGTACAAATGCACCCATCAGTGAGTGTAGAGCATTTAGGTGAAACCCTTGATAAGCGCGACTTAACCTTGGTAAAAATTGCTGATGGCGATAGCAGTAGTGATAAGAGCAAACGCAATATTTGGATTACCGCGCGTCAGCATCCGGGTGAGACGATGGCGGAGTGGTTGGTAGAGGGGTTGTTATATAGCTTATTAGATAGTGATAACGCCACTGCTAAGCTGTTATTAGAAAAGGCTAATTTCTATATTGTGCCAAATATGAACCCTGATGGCAGTGTGCGCGGACATCTACGTACTAATGCTGTCGGAACGAATTTAAACCGTGAATGGTTAAATCCAAGCTTAGAGAAAAGCCCTGAGGTATTCCATGTCATTAATAAAATGCAAGCAACGGGTGTGGACTTGTTTTATGATGTGCACGGTGATGAAGCGCTGCCTTATGTGTTCTTAGCCGGCTCGCAAGGGACGCCAAGTTATAACGACCGTCTTGCGCGTTTACGTGATAAATTTTCAGACGTATTAAAGCTCGCCAGTGCCGATTTTCAGTCTGAGTTTGGCTATTACATCGATGCGCCGGGCACCGCGAATATGACCATCGCCACCCACTGGGTAGCGGAACGGTTTGATTGTCTGGCCAATACCTTAGAGATGCCATTTAAAGATAATGATAATGTACCTGATGCAAACACAGGCTGGTCACCAGAGCGTTCAATTAAGCTAGGTGAAGCCTCGTTGGTTGCCATGCTGGCGGTCGCGGATGATTTGCGTTAATTATTGATGTGTCATATTTAAATCATATATTTTATTAGACTTCTTGCATAAGTCGTCGCCAGTCTTTGAAACTCTGTTATTAGAAATCAATAGAATGGGGCTTTTGTAAGAGGTCTATTATCTATAAATTTTAATAAAAAAAGATGCTATTAAAGATGATTGTGACTACTTTAACTTATAAAAAACCTCTATCCGAAGTCCAAAAGTATTTAAATGAGCACATTGTATTCTTAGAAAAATTTTACGCTAAGAATATTTTTTTAGCATCTGGTCGTAGAGACAATCGTATCGGTGGCGTTATTATCGTATTCTCTAACGATCTGCAAGAAGTTAAAGAAATCATGGCACTAGACCCGTTTTATAAGCATGAAATAGCGGATTATAGTTTTATGAGATTTGAGCCTACAAAATATTTGGATGAAATTAAAAAGTTCGTTTAACAGAGTTTATATTAAGTTATTTTTACGCAAAAAATCACCGGCATAGGTGCTCGAAAATAGACTTTTCGTACACGTCAGAACTTGACAAAACATGACATAAAATCAGAGGATAAAAACGACAGCTCGATGCCTTTACAGCGTACCAATCACGATTTAATACTCACAAAGAAATAATATGAAAAACATAATCACATTGTCACTAGCACTATGGCTCACAGCTTGCAGCTCAGACAAAGTTGAACAAGTAGCAGCTGATAGCGAGCAAGCGGTTGCTAATGAGTTTACAGACGCTCAAAGACAAGAAATAACTGATTACTTTTTGAGTGATGAAGAGCCGACCGTGCTAGATGCTACATGGACAGATGACAGGATACTCAAGATTGGTGTGAAAGATGATGGTAGCCGTCGTGATGGGTTTGCAGAATATGCTTGTGGTGAGATAAATAATCAATTTGACGCTAAAGAACAAGGCATCTGGGTTCAGATAATCGACTACAACAAACTTATGAAGACTAAAGAGTGGGTTAAACTTGGCGAGGCTCATTGCTAAATAAAGAGCGATTGTTGGTATTGAGAATAAATAAATTCAAGAAATCCCGTAAAAACTGGGTATACAGCCCACAGTCTGTGTTTTAGTATAGGAGTCAAACTGCAATTTCAGGACAAGTCACCTTGTCATTTTGCGGTATATTTCAAAGACAGAAATTGAGCAGCCTTATCCATCAAAGGTTAAGGCTGCCAGTTTGGTTCACTGCGTAGGAGTCACACTGCAAAATCGGTCAGCATCAAGATCACTACAGCATCCTGAAAAATCTAATCGCAAGCACCGCCGTTAATATAAGAATCAGACCGCATACCGATAATGACTGCAAGATAAATTTCTTATCATCCATGATTAATCACCATATATTCTTTTGTATGAATATACAGGTTAATTATCTTTTTGTGTGAAAAAACACTCGTGCTAAGTACATCATCAAGTACGCTGGTAGCGACCATCAATAAATAAGCATTTTAATATCAATAGCCTACAGCCTAAGGTTCAAGTCCTCACTAGGGAACCTCTCTTTGCTTCTATAAGAGAGGTTATAGTAACGAAGACAGAAATTAAACCGCGACACCAAACAACCCGCCGATAAACGAAGTTGCCAGCATAGCCAATACACCCCATATTACTACCCGAGCAGTAGCAGGAATGATAGGGGCACCGCCCAAGCGTGCGGATACGACACCAAGTAAAATTAAGCCTACGACAGTCAACGAGGCCAACGACCATACTAATGTCTCTGCTGGCAATAGTAGAATACCCATAACAGGGACGATGGCGCCTACTATGAATGATAAGGCAGAGGCAATAGAGGCTTGAAGTGGCTTGGCGGTACTTATGTCAGTCAAACCAATCTCATCACGCGCATGGGCTTCTAGGGCGTCGTGCTCAGTCAAAGCCACGGCAACTTGATGGGCTAAGTCTTGCTCAAGTCCACGCTGCTCATAAATTTTCGTCAGCTCAAGAAGCTCGCGCTCAGAGTTATGTGTTAACTCATGATGCTCTTTTGCCAAGTCCGCTTTTTCAGTATCTGCCTGTGATGACACGGAAATATACTCACCCGCCGCCATTGACAAAGCACCCGCAGTCAATGACGCAAGCCCCGTCAGTAGTAAAGTCTGGCTATTGGCGTTTGCCGCAGCAATACCAACCAATAAACTGGCGGTAGAAATCAATCCATCATTTGCACCGAGAACGGCTGCTCTGAGCCACTGGCTACGGTTGCTTAAATGCACTTCATCATGAATAGAAAGGGACATAAATAACCTCAAAAATAACTAAGCAAGAATAATAAACCAAAAATAATGAACCAAAGATAGTGTATTACAGTTTACCCTGTAAATTGCTCAGAGATTAGCTAACTTGCCTTAACGCATATAAACGATAGGCAATCAGTACAAAGACCACTGTCTGACTACCGGCATAAAACAATAATAGCGCTAGCAGTCGGCTATCAGAGCCCACCATAAACACATGGATACTAATGCCCATATAAGCTAAAAAGGTTAAAAAATGCAACCATCGCCATGCTGATTGACCCATGTATTTTTTAAGGTAGAAGCTAAACGCGCTGATGAATAAAAACCAAAATCCCAATTGTCCTAATGCGACACCGATACGGTCAGTCTGAAACCCAAGCGGTAATAATACCTGCCAAATATTCAGATTCATATAGTTATCAGCCAATAAAATAGCCGCATGAAAAGTAGCAAAACCTACGGCGAGCAAGCTTAAATATTGATGTAATGCAAATACTTTTGCCGCATTAAAATACCGACATAGGCGCGTACTGAGCAACAAACCAAAAACAACTGCCAACCAAAATAAAGCATAGGCAATCACACCACTTGCGCGCGACAGATACCAAAAGTGCTTATCTGTGGTCATAAGGATTTGCGATAGGCTTTCTCCCCACAACGAAAAGGCATAAACGCCACCGACTATGCCAGCACTTAAAATAAATACTGTCCATAGCGCCTGAAAGACTTTCTTAGTTAATTTAACTATCAAGTGATTGCTAGAATCAGGGTGAGAGTCAGTATGCATGGCTATTCTCCAATCAAGGTAACAACTTAAGATAGTAAAACCTTAAATAATAACGACTTAAATATTTTTTATGGATTAAATGGCAATTAAGTTTGGATGAATGGCGGGTGAAGCCGTGACCTTATAATCAGTATCGACTAATACGGCGGCAATATGCTGTTCGGACAGCCATTGCAGCGCTTTTTTCGCGCCTAGGATGACACAGTATTTGGCATATACCTCTGCGGTCAGCGTATCATCAGCAAGTATGGTGGCACTTAAAACGTCACTTTTTGCAGGACAAGCATAATAAGGGTGTATCAAGTGATGTTGCCAATGGCCTTTATGCCACCAACGGCGATAGTCTTGACCTGAGGTTGCAACAGCGCCCGCACTGATATGAATAATGGCGATATCTTCTTCATCTTGAACCTGCTGGCTATCAGCAATATAGGGTTTGGCGATAGCAATGGCCCATGTAATAGGTTTGGCAAATTTTTGCTCATTTGGCACACCAATCGCTATGTCGCCTCCCATATCAATTAAGCAAGGCAATTGCCAGTCAGAGCGTTGACTGATGTATTCGGCCAATTGCATCGCGCACCATCCTTTGACATAACCATTTAAATCGAGAGCTGTGCCAGTCGGGAGAAATACTTTGCGCTGTCCATGAGCTGACGTGCGAAGCTTGATATTTTTTATGGATTGATTGGCAGCGTCGTTTTTAGAAGCATCAGAAGTATCTTGCAAAGTCGGCTGAGCAGTTTGCACAGACGGCGTCGGTTGTTTTGCTAAGGTCTCAAATGAGTGTTTATAGCCAATATCCCACAGGGTGTTTAGTAATGTTGGGGTGACTAAGCCTTGGGTTTTTGGCACAAAAGCAATGGCGCTTTCTAAAACTGCAAACAATTCTGGGCTGATATCTGTCCATTGATTGGTATGACTATTGAGTCTCATCAGCTCGCTGGTGTTATCAAAACGACTGAATATATGCTCCCACTGCAGCAGTTTTTCTTCTACATAGGCTTTAACCAAAGCGATTTTTTGGTCAATTTTTTGGTCTATCTCTTGGTCTGTGTTGCCTTGCGTTTGCTGCAAGCTTAATTGCGTAATATTTAGACTGATTTGGACGTGACAACCCATCGCCGGCAACATAAAGGTCGCTAGTTGTGGCGTGCTGCTATTCATATTTGCTTGCATAAGAAGTCCTTAGTTGCACGATTGGTCATCATCTTAAGCCCATCATTTTTTATTTATCGAGAAGAGCGGGTACGAGCGACAACCGCTATCGCTTCAACCGCTGGGCTTTCTACTTCATTCACTTGTCTTAATTGCGTGATATCAACGCCACTTGGGGTTTGAGCCACTATGACGTTAGGGTTTGAGATGCTAGTGCTGACAGGAATAGCGGTGCTGGCAGGTAAACTATCGGCTTCTTGATCAAGTAATATGAGCCAACCTGCCATGGTGCCAACGACCGAGACGATGAGAATGCTATTTTTAAACGTCGCAATAGGATCGGCTTTTTTCAGGTTTTTATGAGTGGCTTTAGTAGCAGGTACGTTAGAATTAATCATCATAGTCATCCTCATCGTTATCATGCTTATAGCTCGTAGCAATCAGACGCTCGCTTTCTTTATCGTATTTATCCTTATGCTTTTTCTTATGGTGTTCCACCTCATCATTATCGTGGTCTTCGTATTTATCTTCGTCATCATCATAATCAGAATAGTCGTCATTAACAAAGGCAGCACTGGTGTTAACAGGGTTCAAGATAGAGCCGAGATTGGCATCAATATAAGTGGTGTTGGTATCTAAGCGCACCTCATAGGCGACGGCACCGTTGTAGTTAACCAGCTCTGGAGTCGCTTGTAGGGTTGCATTAGGAAGGTTCTGCTTGGCTAAGGCGATTGCTTGGTCGCTTGTAAGCATTGCAGCCGATAGCGGCTCAATAGCAGTGTTCTGTTTAACAGCAGCAGTCAGCTGATTGGTGATATTTGCTGCTGATAAGACATCAGTAGAATCTGATGACGCTGTCGTTAATGCGATGACACCGCCAAAGAAGACCAGTGAAGAGGCACCGATAGTCAATAACAAGGGTTTTAATAGTGGCAGGCTCATAAGTTGTACTCCGTATGAAATCATGAGGGAATACAAGTAGCATACGCGGTGAAGATTAACTCAAACTTAAGACAAGGCGGCTTTATTTACTGATAGTGACCATAAAGCCGGTTTCTGGAGAAGGGCGGTTGGCAAATGCTAAGTTCAGGTTATGTAGCTCGACAATCCGATTGGCAATAGATAGACCTAAGCCGCTGCCCATTTGGCTTTGACCAGCTGGTCGATAAAAGCGTTCGCTGAGCCGTGCTAACTGCTCAGGCGCGACGCCATTGCCATTATCGAGCACTCGGATAGCATTTATATCTAGCTGTAATTCCACCAAAGCGCCTTCTGGGCAATAATGAATGGCATTCTCTAAGAGGTTGCGAATTAATAATTTGAATAAGGTGGGGTTTACTAGAATAGGTAAAATATCGGCAGGATGGTCACACAGCACCGTGCGCTTGAGTTGGATATGTTTTTCCCGTGCCAGCCGATTAACCTCACTAAGTACTTCGTCGGTTAAAGCCAGCCAATCAGGTTTTTCTAATTGTTCAGCAGGCAGGTGTTGCTGTGGCTCTATTTTTGCTAACGTCAAAAGTTGCTCAACCAAGTGATTGGCGCGCTCAATACCCTCACTGATTTTTTGAGTGTGATAGAACAGTTGGCTATCGTCCTCTATCTCTGACAGTTGCAGTAATTGCTGTTGTAATAAATCCGCTTGTAACTTTAAGGCGGCAAGCGGACTTCGTAGCTCATGTGACGCATCAGCCGTAAAGCGTTGCTCACGCGCTAAAGTGTCAGCTACTTTTACAAATAACACGTTTAAAGCGCTCACCAAAGGCTGAATCTCTTTAGGAATATCTGCTGTGATGGGGCTGTCATCTTGTGGCTGACGTTGTTCAAGCTCGGCGCTGACCTCTGTTAAAGGTTTAAAGCCACGGCGAATGAGTAGAACGACAAGACCCATGAACGCCAGCAACCCAATCAACATAGGCAGTAGCTGCACCGACATAGTCTCAACAATCATTTTTTGGCGAGAATCAAGGTTTTGACCAACCGCAATCACGCGGCTTTCGTGCTTATCAGAATGTTCATCGTGAATATAAAACAAGCGCCATTGATGGTTAAAAGGGTTTAAGCGCTGATAGGCATGATGATGGTCTTCTAAAAAACCATGTTGATCGGGGAGAAATTTAAATGACTGCCCATTTTCGTCCGCCATGAGCAGCCGACCGTCTTTATTCCAGATGGCGAACCCCATGTAATCATCTTCAGCCTCACCAAGATCACCGGATAGCTGCTTACTTTTTAAGTGATATATTTTGGCAGAGCGTGACTGTTTCTTATGGTCATCATCGTCATCGTCGTCATGTTCCTCGTCAGCAGATACCCCGATTAAGTAACGGGCGACTTGCGTGATTTGGGTATCATTCATCTCATTGATTTCATGCCACAGTCGCCAAGCGATAAAGCTGGAGGTGAGTAACCAAAGCAAAGGCAGTCCAATCAATAAGGACGTCAGTAGTCGTTGTTGGATGCTTTTCATAGGCTCACAGGGCAAAAGGTGACGGAGGATTTTAAGTTTAAGTTTAAGCTTTTATATTACTATAGATGATTGTAGGTGGGATTTAAATAATAACCCACCCCACGTTTGGTTAAAATAAAATCATTGCCAAGCTTTTTGCGTAAATGATGAATATGTACTTCAATGGCATTACTTTCTATATCTTGTTGCCATCCATAGAGCTTGTCCTCTAAGCTTGCCCGACTGTGAATCTGCTTAGGATGCGTCAGCATTTGCTCTAGTATCGCCACCTCTTTAATCGTAAGCTCAATAAGATTGCCTTGATGGTAGAGTTGTTGGCTATGCGGCTGATAAGTCACGTTACCGTAGCGAATTTCAGGTTGGCTACGTCCTTGACTGCGCCGCATCAGTGCTTGCAGACGAGCGATAACTTCATCCAAGGCAAAGGGTTTAATCAAATAGTCATCAGCCCCTGCATTGAGTCCGGCCACGCGATTGGCGATGGCATCGCGAGCAGTGATGATTAATACAGGGGTGTCTATCTGTTTGCCGCGCCAGTTTTTTAATACTGTCATACCGTCGCCTTGCGGCAAGCTTAAATCTAACAAAACCGCATCAAACATATTATCTTGTAATGCCAGCTCACCTTGCTTTGCATTATCGAACCAATCGACCATCATTCCATGACTTTTTAAACCCAGAATAATACCGTCGGCGATAGTGCTATCGTCTTCTATGAGTAATATACGTGCCATATGCCATGCTCCATCATTTTGCTTATTCTGATTTAGAGGGTTCATCTACTATGGTTTTATTACCAGTAATCATGGCTTTAATCAGATTCTGTCGTTGCCAGTAACTCATGACAAGCGCCGCGATAACGTGTAGAGGAACCAATAGATACAAGCTATTTGCTAATAATTCATGCACCTCTTCAAGAAAATCTTCGTTACCCATCATTCCTGATTCCATCAGATAGCCTGTGATTCCAAGCCCTATAATCGCCGCCCATAATGATAGCATCATAATAGCGGCCAATGGATTATGACCAAGATGCTGTTTATCGGTACGACGGATGCTGAGTGCTGATAAATGGCGCTTGATACGTAAAGGAGTAGGAAAGAAACTGCTAAATCGAGCGTAGCGTGTCCCTACAAAGCCCCATAATAAACGTATGACAACTAACCCCACGACAGTATAGCCAACGTATGCGTGCAGCTCGCTACCGTCTTCTGTAAACAATAGGTTTGCAATAACACCAATAGCGACTGCCCAATGGGTGATTCTGACAAGGATATCCCAAACTCTTACTTGCTTCGTTTTAGACGGTTGTGAAAAGGGTTTACTTGCGTCGTTGGTTATACCGCTATGATTGTTCTGGCCCATCATTATACCCCGCTTAGTAGTCAGTTTATTTGCTGGCGATAACACGCTATTAAAATAAACGTGTCTATCGCGATGAGGCTAGATTTATTGTAAATAGCCTGTGTTAGCACTATTAAAACAAACCAACCTTAAGCTGAGCTTAGAGGGCAATAGAAACTTGAGTGATAAAAGATAGTATTTGATGGAGGGTATAAAGAGTAAGGGTTTGCGTTGCCAGAATTTATTGATTTTAATTGAATGCGTTTTAAGAAATTATCTTATTCTGGGAATTAATGAGTAGTAGACCTTTTAAAAAATATGCTGGCAAGCGCGCAGGCTATCGTCAATGACAATAGCATCGACACTAAGGTATGACTGAAAAAATGGTCGCCAAAGAGCATTTTGTAAAGTCCCATTGTCCAGCCTAAAACAGTGACCGCTGCAAATATTTTATAGCGATACTTATGCAGAGTAGGTAAAAATGCTAATCCATATAAAGAAAACCCTGCACTTGCATGGGCGGCTGGGAAGCACTTGGCTGGCGTGTTCGCAACCATATTTTGCCAAAGGTTAAGATAGGGCAGCTCACCACTAAACAGCGTCAAATGATTGGGGCAGCTAACATGGGTGACACCTTTTAATAAGGCAATGCTGGTGGGTACTAAGATAATAATAGTTAGTAGATAACAGATTTCCCGAGCTGGTAGGGGAATCATCAATCTATGAGGTTTTACGGTATTTAGTGACAGGTTTGCATCGACAGGTTGTTTATATCTAATGATTAACACAATCAGCAAATAAATCGCCAATACAATTAACAAAGCTTTGGGTCCATCATAAAAAATAAAGGCATAAGGCTGAGCGCCTTTTTCCAAAAGCCAATGTCCGTTTAGGTAGAAAAGCTCGCTAATACGCACATCTAACGCGCTATGCTCAAATGTTAGCGCTGCAATAATGGTTAAACACAGTAGCTTTAACCAGACCCAATTAGCTGAATAGGCTTTCAAAGTACCACACTCATTAACGCCATTGACCATAAGACGAATAGTAGCAGTAACGCCAAGAATTGTGCCGCTGAACCGACATCTTTGGCTATTTTAGCTAAGGGGTGCTTTGCCGTTGACGTATGGTCGACACTGGCTTCAATACCGGTATTAATAAGCTCGACAATCAAAGATAAAAACGAGGCGATGACTAGCATCATTTTGATACTGGTGCCAAAAGGCATAAATATAATGACAGTGAATAAGATTAGATTGAGCCATAGCACTTGTCTAAACGCTGCTTCAAATTTATAAGCCGCTTTAAAACCATCTAGGGAGTACCCTGCGGCGTTAACGATACGAGAAAGCCCCTTTTTACCTTTTGCATGACTGGCAAAGCTATTAGCTACAATGAAAGTATGAGGCATTTCTAGGTTTTTAGAATGGGAGTTTGTTTGATTGTTACTGATATGAATGGGGTTGACTTGGTTCATATTGGATTCTTAATAGTCTATTAAAATCAGTGCATACGGTAGATTTCGAACCATTTAAAAAGAGTAAATGGAACCAGTGAGCACTGAGTATAAAATAGGGCGTATTAAGAAAGCGTTAAGCTTCTCCTAAAACTATTGATAATAAATACTAAAGGTACTGCCGCCTGTAGTATTGGCTTGGTGGGTTAGCTTCCAGCCCATATGCGTCATAATGCGTTGCACAATACTTAGCCCTAAACCTGTACCTTCAATCTTATCCGACTGCTTATCATTATGCGGTAACTCTAAACGCTCAAATCTCTCATATAGCAATGGCATCATGGCTTCAGGAATGCCAAGACCTGTATCGGTGACGGTGATTTTCTCAGCGTCAATACTGATAATAACTTCCCCTTCGTCGGTGTATTGAAAGGCGTTTTTTATCAAGTTTCCTAATGCCATTTTTAGCAGTTCAGGTCGTACGTAGGCGAAATATTCTTGTTCAGCGACGACGGTGCACGTGACTGACTTGTAGCGTAACAAGTACTTTAAACGCTCAGCTTCATTAACCGCAATATTGTTGATAGGCGTCTGCGGTGTGTCCAGTTTTTCAGGTGCACGAGAGAGTAATAGCAAAGCGGTGATAATCTCAGAGGTTTCTTTGGCGGTATTGCTAATGCGATTGGTAAATTCGCTCAAGTGACTGTCGTCGGCCAATTGTGATGCCAGTACTTCTGATGCGCCCATAATAATGGTCAAGGGCGTGCGCAATTCGTGGCTGACATCACCGGTAAATAATTGCTCACGCTTTAAGTACTGCTCAAGCTTTTGGTTTTTCTCATCAATGGCGCGTGCCAAAACGCCAACCTCGGATGGCAGATGAGTCAGTTGAGTTAGGTTTTGATGGTCGGTTTCTACGGCTTTTTTTAAGTCTAATAAAGGCTTGGTGATTTGCCTTGAGGACAGCTGAGAGAATATCGCAGCAATGAGCAGGCTTAAAATAACAGCAACTCTTAAGGCGTTGGCAAATATGTCTTCTAATTGCTCAAATATGGCCAAAACGGGATAGCTTTCCATCACCAATTCACTGTCTTCTAAATAGGTTAAAAGATAGCGGTGATTGTTTTTATGATAGAGGAAAAAATGCAAGTTGGTGTTGATACTGCCTGCTTCGGTATCTACGGTGACCGGCGTTTCTTGCACCGTATCAGTTGCCATGGCTTTTAGATTAGCAGGTGCATTATCATAGTCATAGATTTTGATACCGGGGTTGGCAATATAAACCGGCTGCTCACCTTCTTTTTCCTGACTGAGTGCCAATTGTTGAATCAAGCGCGCTTTGACCAGCTCTTGCTCGAGCTTCATTTCAGCATACATAAAAATACTGACGAAAGTGGCGCAAAGCAATAGGGCAAATAGAAAGTAGGAGATGCGAAATTTATTGGCGATGGAGTCGATGCTAAACATTGTCTTTACTAACATGGTATTTACTTCTTAATGACAAGCAGTAGGTAGAACGAGATGAAAGAGTAGCAAGAGCATTCATAATAGCGTTGAGTCGCTCAATCTTATGATCGTCTTTTATTCTTTGTCCGGATCGATAATTTGATAACCAATCCCAGGCACAGTCACTATCATTGTTTTATCAAACGGCTTATCGACTTGTGCGCGTACGCTATGCACATGGGTTCGCAGCGCATCGCTACTTGGAATATCCTCACCCCATACTTTTTCTTCTAACTCGTTTTTGCTGACCACTCGCGGCGCCGCGCTCATCAGTATCTGTAATATCTTAAACCCAGTTGGTGTCAGTTTTATAGGTTTGCCCTCACGAACAATCGTGTGTACTTCCGTATTTAAAGACAGTTTGCCGACTGTGATACTGTGCTCAAAGTGACTGTCTTGATGGCGGCGTATCAGAGCTTTTATGCGTGATTCCAATTCAACCAATGAGAAAGGTTTGACCAAATAATCATCCGCGCCACTATCGAAGCCTGCCACTTTATCCGAAATAGTATCGCGAGCAGTCAGCATCAATACGGGGGTTTTATCATGCAGCTCCTCTCTGAGCTTTTTACACAGTTTGGTACCATCCATACCCGGTAGCATGACGTCCAACAAGATAACGTCATAACGGTTATTCGAGGCGAGCGTCAAACCACTAATACCGTTATGAGCATTGTCCAGCTCAAAGCCCTTGTGCTCAAAAAAAGCGTAAATATTGGCGACAATATCAGGATTGTCTTCAATAACGAGTATCTTGTACATACATGTCTCGTGCATAAATGCCAACAGGGCGCTAATAAAATAGGTTTAAAAATCCTAAAAAGGTCTAATTGGCAGCCTTAAAGAAAGTCGGTGCGGCAGCTACCTCATCGGTCGTAATATCAAAAAAGCCAAGTAAGGTTGGGGTAATAAAATCATGAGATACGGGCTGCTCAATCATGTTAGCAAGGCTGCTTTTATTGCTGCTAGTGCTGTCGATGCCATTACTCGCAGGTGACCAGACAATCACCGGCACTTGCTTTTGAGCATTTGGCGCCATACTGTACGGCAAGCCATGCAAGTAGATATTGTTTTCACCCAAACTTTCTCCATGATCGCTGATGTATACCATCACCACATCATAATCCTGCTCATAAGCTTTTAGCGTATTGATAACGTTATTCAAAAAATAATCAGTATAACGAATCGCATTATCATAGCCATTGATAATAGACTGACCATCACATTTAGACAGCTCATTGGTCATACAAACGGGTTTAAAAACTTCAAAGGTTTTAGGATAGCGTTTGTAATACTCAGGACCGTGATTACCCATTTGATGCAATACGATAAGCGTGTCTTTTGGCAATGTATTCGAATTTACTGTATCGGGCTTTACTGGTGATGCCTCTGGCTTTACCAGTTTATCAAAGCCACTAAGCATACCAATATCACGGCATTCGCCATCGCAATCAGGGTTAAGTTTAGGCGTTTTATAATCCTCAAAAGTCACCCTATCGGCGACGCCTTTAGAGCTAGAATTATTATCACGCCAAATGACGTTGACGCCTTGTTTATGCAAGGTATCAAGCACATTTTCATTATAGTCCGCACTACTGGCATCGTAATCCTTTCTATTAGCATAGCTGAACATGCATGGAACCGAATAAGCGGTAGAGGTGCCGCAGGAGGTTGCATGCTTAAAGCTATAAATATCTGGCTGGCTAGCAAGCAGTGGCATAGTCTCACGCTGATAACCGTTTAAGCCAATATGGTCAGCGCGAACCGTTTCACCGACGACAAATACCATCAATTTAGGTTTTGCAGTAGGTGTGCTATTGCTAGCGACGGGCGTGGTGCGTTTGGCATCTGTTGCATGCAGGATTAAGGTGTCAGGACGACGCAATTCATCGACGTAATCGGTGCCAAGTTTGACCACAGAATAAATAGGGGTAATAGGATTGGTATAACTACGCACCACTTTATGTTGGCGAAAAAAGGTGGCGTATTGGTCGCCAAAGGGTAGTAGGCAGATGGCTATTAATAGGATAGAGAGTATCAAAGTAAGCGCTCGTTGCCATAATGCGCGGCGTAAAGGCGTACGCTTGATACGAATGTTAGCAATGATAATAGCTGGCAATACTCCTAATAAAAGAACGCGAACAAAAAAACTCGGTGCCATCAAGCCCATCGCTTCTGCTTGGTCGGTCTGCATGCTATTGACCAGCATATTATGATCAAATATCGTTCCATAGCCATCGGTAAAATAACCACATACTGCCGCTATTAATACCATCGCAATCAGCACTAACTTTGCGATTGGCCGATAACACAATAGTTGCAGCACTAGCCATATCAATCCAAACAGTAAGCCTGTGATAGAAATCATAAAGCCAATATTACTGCTAAAAGGATAAATATTTAACACTTGCTCAAAAAAGCTCATATTGGCAGTAGCCACCAAATATAGCGCAACGATAACAATAAGATAATTAAGATGAATTTCACGATTAAAGTATCTGCTAATGATGCTTTTTTTGGTATCAGCTTTAGTGGCATTGGTGCTAAGTGCTTGAAGTGTCAACATACACAGACTTCTCAACAGAGTTATAGGGAATATATATTCCTTACATTAACAACTAGCTTGTTAAGAAGACGTTAAGGTGACGGGGTCAAATAATGGGTTGTTGATATTAAGAAAACAAAAAATGCCAAAACCTTTTACGCGATTTTTTATCATTTTTTTCATCGAAGTGTCATATCTGCTAGATACACTGCTGACCTATCCAAGATAAATAATTAAATTTTTAATCATAAGCGATTAGGTGAGTGGATATGTTAGAGCTAAGACACGTTACAAAGAGATATGATGATAAGGTGATATTCGAGGATCTTTCACTCAAAATTAACACGGGTGAGATAGTTTCAATCTTAGGGCCATCCGGCTGTGGCAAGACTACTTTACTGCATATGATTTTGGGCTTAACTGACATTAGCGGCGGCCGTATTGCCTATAACGGCGAAGATATTACCCGCGTCTCTATGAGACAAAGAGGCTTTAATATCGTCTTTCAGGATTATGCGTTATTTCCCAATCTCAATGTCAAACAAAACATCGAATACGGTCTGCGTAACAATCCTAGTGTCAGTAGACAACAAGAAGTCGATGAACTGATCGATTTACTCGATATTAAGGCGCACCTAAGTAAGCGTATTCATCAGCTATCAGGCGGTCAAAAGCAACGTGTTGCGCTGGCTCGTACGCTGGTCATGAAACCCAAAATATTATTGTTAGATGAGCCTTTATCGGCATTAGATGGGGTAATTAAGGAAACCGTCAAAGAGCGCATTCGTGAGATTGCCGTGCGCTATCAGCTGACTACTTTAATTGTCACCCATGACCCAGAAGAGGCGATGACGTTATCTGATCGCATCCTACTGCTATCAGATGGCAAAGTGGCGCAATTCGCTGAACCCGCTGAAATCATACACAATCCTGCCAATGATTTTGTCACCAACTTCATTCTCAATCAGCTCAATATCAAACGTCGCAATATCTTAAGCTTATTTGCCAACGGTATATCTGAAGCTGATCCGCTAAGTAAATACACTCAAACCCAAAACTATGGACAATATGAGGCTGATATTAGCCCTCGTCATACTGATTCTAAAGTTATCACTGTCCATGATAAGCAAAAGTCAAAAGATACGGTGAAAGGCTGATTTTGTAACAGCTTGCAGTGACTGAATCGGCAACTGAGAGACTGACTATAGCTGTCATTCAGTAAAAACCTGACCATTTGATTGTTTTGGACGTTTATGAAGCTTAGTAATCCACCCCAAGCAAAAGCCATTTGGCTATTTGTGACGATTTTATTCATCGCTTTTCTGTTTGTACCCTTAGGTAAAGTGCTGGCGTTATCATTAAATGTCGGCGATGGCATTGGCTTAGATAACTATAAAAGTATCGCAAGTAGTGATAGCTTTAAGCAGGTGATGTTTAATAGTTTTTTTGTGGCGACGGTAAGTGCTCTGAGCGCCACCATGCTCGCTTTCATCTTAGCTTATACCGTGCATTGGACTAATTTACCGAAGGGCTTTAAAAAGGTTATTAAAGTTGCCGCCTTATTGCCCATGTTATTGCCAACGGTGACCTATGGCTTTGCCATTATTTATACCTTTGGCAAGCAAGGTTTGCTGACGCAAATACTCGGCTTTCAGCTGTTTGAAAATATATACGGCTTTCAAGGAATGTGGCTTGGCTATACCATTTATACCTTACCCATCGCCTTTTTATTACTCAATAACACCTTTCAGTATTTAGACAAAAAATTCGTGATCGTCTCAGAATTAATGGGTGACTCGTCTCTGCGCCAGTTTGATATGACGGTTATTCGCCCGTTGATTGGTACTTTTGCGGCGGCAATGATTCAATGTTTCTTTTTAGCCTTTACGGATTTTGGTATCCCAGCGTCCATTGGTGGGCAATATAAAGTCATCGCCATTGAGCTTTATACACAAATATTAGGCGCGTCTCCTTCGTTTGAAAAAGGGGCGGTGGTCGCACTGTTTATGCTCATTCCATCGGTATTGAGTATTGCCATACTCTGGTATGTCGCGCGCTTTAATATCCGCTACGATTCGGTTGAAAATATCGACTTGCCTTCTTCGAAAATCAAAGACCGAGTATTAGCCGTATTATCGAGCGTTATCTTGTTTTGCTTACTGATGGTCTTTGCGGTGATATTTATCATTCCATGGATAAAGACATGGCCTTATCAAATGCAATTCAGCACGGAAACCGTCAGCAAGGTTTTAGAATCTGCCAATCTAATGCGCGTCTATAAAAACTCACTCATCGTAGCGGTATTGACGGCTATCTTCGGTACCTTAATCACTTACTTTTCAGCGTTATTATGCGAGCGCTCAGGTTTATTCAGAATTGGTAAATTCAGTATCCAGAGTTCAGCTTTGGTCACCAACACCGTACCAGGGATGGTCGTGGGAATTGCCTATCTTATGATGTTTTCAGGCTCAGCAATTGCCAATACTATTTTTATTATCGTGATAAGCAACATCATTCACTACTTCGCCACCCCTTATCTGATGAGTAAAAACGCACTGGCTAAAATGAACTTAGGCTGGGAGACGACGGCGAGTTTATTGGGTGATTCATGGTTTACGACCCTGCGGCGCATTGTGATTCCCAATTCATTTTTTACCTTAATTGAAGTGGCCTCGTTTTATTTTATCAGTGCCATGGTAACGATTAGCGCGGTTATCTTTATCTCTGGTGCCAAAACCATGGTGCTCACCACCAAAATCGTAGAGCTACAGCATTTTGCACGCTTTGATGAGATTTTTATCTTATCGCTCATGATATTACTGACCAATATCTGCGCCTTGATACTGTTTGCCATCATTCGTCATATACATAGCCGACGACTCTACGGGACACCGAAAGCAACGGACGAAACGCTTGTTGCGCCAACGACGGCTTAAACATAGTTATAGGCAGTTCAAAATAAAAGGGATACGTTAAAAATTGCGTTCAGCTGGTATAAATTTTTCTCGCTTGCTGTGCGCTTTACACCTCAGAGGCTTCAAAAAATTCATCCCAGCAGTACTGTGTTCTTTTTAAATTGAAATGACTATGGCAATTAATAGCCAATCGCTATCGAACATATAAACAAACTCTAATCATTAAAACTCAATAAAATCTATAGGATAAAAAATGTTTTCATTAAAAACGTTAATGATAGGTCTCACGTGCGGAATGATTTTGACCGGTTGTAGTTCAGCTTCTTCAGAGGGAAATAGCGCAGAGGAGGTCATCATCTATAGCAATGCCGACGAAGAAGCGGTAGAAGTCATCCAAGAAGTGTTAAACGAAGCAGGGTATGAAGGGCAATATATTTTTCAATCCTTTGGCACCGGTGAGCTTGGCGGGCGTTTATTGGCTGAAGGTAAGAACATAGAGGCAGATTTGGTCACCATGAGCTCATTTTATTTAGAGAGCGCGCAAGCAAAACATTCGATGTTTAAGGATGTCAGCTTTGAGGTTAATCCCCAAGTAGCGGTTCCTAGTTACTATGCACCCATTCTAAGCTTTACTGGGGCGATTATTTTAAATACCAAAGAGATGGCTGCGCAAAATTTGCCTAGACCAACCAGTGCCAAAGATTTGGCAAAACCCATCTATAAAAACAAAATTGCGATGGTTGATCCCAATGGCTCATCGACCGGTTGGTTGTTTGTGCAGAATATTACTGCTACGTATGGCATGGATGCCGAGGGGCAAACCATCATGAATCGTATTCGTGAAAACGCCGGACCAAATTTAGAATTATCAGGTTCAGGTCCATTAAAGAAAGTAATGGCAGGTGAAGTGCCTATTGGCTTTGGCATGCGTCATCAAGCAGTTGTTAATAAAGCAGAAGGATTGCCTATTGATTACATCGATCCTAGCGAAGGTAACTATACGCTGAGTGAGTCGGTGGCTGTCATCGATAAAAGAGATAAAACCAATCCGAATGCAATGAAAATGGCCGAAATCATCGTCAAAAATGCGCGACCACAGCTGTTAGAAATATACCCAAATATCATCTATGACGGTGAAACTGTTGCATCTGAGAACCAAATCAAAAATGTAAAAACCTATGCTGAGCCGCTTACCGCTGAGTTATTAGATAAGCACAGGGCATTTTTCCACGGTCAAAAGCTATAAGCGTTGCAACCAGTGCGAGCTAAATTTGAGATATAAGTTCTAATTTTACATTCTAAGAATAAGGAACATCAAAGTGCAGTTAACAAGCAAATTGTCTGAAAAAAAATACGATGTAGTGGTAGTCGGTGGTGGCATTGTCGGCCTTGCCAGCGCTTATGCCGCGGTTAAAAAAGGACTGAGTGTCGCACTGGTCGAGCGTGAGTCACAAAATAAAGATGCCTCAGTACGTAACTTTGGTTTTGTCACCGTGAGTGGGCAGCAAAGTGGCGAGCATTGGCAGCGAGCCATGCATACGCGTAATATCTGGGCAGATATTGCCCCCAAGGTAGGCATCGACGTCGAGCATAGTGGTCTGCATATGCTTATTCAGCGCCCAGAAGCGATGGATGTCGCTGAAGCTTTTTTACAAACAGAGATGGGCGGATCTTGTCGATTGCTGACGCAAGCTGAAATAGCAGAAAATACCCCTTATCTTAAAGACAGTTTAGGTGTGTTATATAGTCCTCATGAGCTCAGAGTCGAATCAAAAACTGCCATTGGCAAACTGGCGAATTGGCTAAGTCGAGCGCATGGCGTAGATTTTTATAATAAAACCACTGTGCATTCCATCGAGCTACCTATGGTTCATACCAGTCGTGGTACGCTGCAAGCAGAGCATTGTGTCGTCTGTCCCGGTATAGATTTGCATAGCTTATATCCAGAGACTTTAGCGCAGGCTAAGGCCAAACTTTGCACGCTTAATATGATGCGTGTCATGCCAAAAAAAGCATTTAAGCTAAATGCAGCGGTAATGTCGGATTTAAGCTTTGCTCGTTATGATGGATTTGCCCAATTACCTGAAGCCCAAAGGTTAATCTCATTGCTGGATAATATTCAGTCAGCTGAGCGCAAAGCAGGCGTTCATCTAATCGTGGTGCAATCCGCCGATGGCTCTCTCATCATTGGTGATAGCCATGATTATAGCGATAAGGAGTTGCCATTTAGAGATGTGCGAGTTGATGATTTAGTCATTAACGAGTTCCATCAAGTCATGGATGTTGGCGAGATTGATATCGTGCAGCATTGGTTAGGTGTTTATCCCAGCGGTGATAACGTAGTTTTTAAAGCCTCACCAGAAAAAGGCGTGGTTGTCGGCTCTGTCACTAGCGGCACTGGCGCATCGACAGGCTTTGCATTTGGTGAAGAGTTAATTCATTTCGTATTGGAGTCAAAATAATGAGTACAGATATTAATAGTATTAAAGAACAATTCGATCATATCAAACTATGTATTTTCGATATGGCGGGCACTACTGTCAGTGAAGACAATCTCGTCTATAAAACGGTACGTGATGCGATCAATCAAGCGCTTAGCGATGACGATAAAGTGGATAAAGAAGTTGATTTAGATATCTGCTTAGAATTTGGTGCTGGCAAGGAAAAACGCCAAGCGATCAATGACATACTGAATGAATTGGACATCGCTGAGGATGAGGTTGAACCACTTACAGACGCAGCCTTTATAATCTTTAAAACCAGTTTGGCAGAGGCTTATACAGCAGATACTTTGGCTACCTTTGATGGCATGCTGGAGCTGTTTAATAAGCTAAAAGCCAGTGGTAGAACAGTGGTTTTAAATACGGGCTATGACGCAAAGACTGCCAATAAGATATTAACTATTTTAGGGTGGTCAGTAGGTCGCGAGATTGATGCACTAATTACAGCTGATGATGTGGTGAATGGTCGCCCTGCGCCAGATATGATTACGCTCGCGATGGATAAGTTTGGTATTGAGGATTCACAGCAGGTGTTAAAAGCAGGGGATAGTGGCATCGATATTGAAGAAGGGAAAAATGCCAATTGTGGCTTATGTATAGGCGTATTGACTGGCGCGCAGACCAAAGCACAGCTTGAAAAGTCCTTGCCAGATATAGTATTGGATAAATTGACTGATCTGGCTCAGTTGATTTAAAAACAATCTATAAGGCAAGTCTATAAAGTAATACTCTGCTGAAAGCCTTCTACGTTATGTAAAAATAGCGAAGAGGGCTTTTCACCATTTTAACGAATGAATAATTGATAGGGTATCAGCCCTTGATTGATAGCTATAAAGAAAGGCTATTATGCTTGCTGGTCTAAGGTAATAACCGCCTGCTTTAACCACGTGCCAGCCTTACCTAACGGCTTTTCTTTATGCCAAATCAGCTCAACCGCAACGGGCCAACTGTGCTTATCAAAATCCAGTTTTGGCGACACCAAAGAGCCATCCTTTAACGCATCAACGATAATATGCTCAGGCACCAACGCCCAACCAAGGTTACGTTGCACCAGCTCAATAATCACCCACTGACTCTCAACCCACCATACATCGGCGGCAACCCGTAGGCGTGATTTTTCTTTACTCTCGTTGCGCGTTGCAACAATGAGCTGACGGTATCTTTTTAAGTCCTCCCAGCTGACCACTCGGTTTGCTATATCATGTTCAGGCGCACAAACCATCTTAAGCGGAATCCAGCCTAAGGTATGAAAACTAATAGCCGATGGCAAATCCTCTTGGCTCCACATAATACCCAAATCCGCGCGCTTTTCTAAAATCAAACGACTGACATCTTCCATGATGGGCAGCAGCAATTCTAACTCCACAGTAGGAAACAAGTTATCAAACTCATCGAGCAATCGCGCCAGCCACTCTGATGGATAGAGATCATCGACTGCCAGCACCAAACGGCTTTCGACACCTTCACTTAAGCTTTTGGCCACCCCGAAGAAATGCTCGCAGCGCTCCAGTATTAAATAAGCTTCAGCTAACAGCCGTTTACCTTCCTCAGTCAATTCAGGATAGCGACTATTTCGAGTAAATAACACATTGTCCAAGTCGATTTCTAAATTTGCCACCGCCGCACTAACCGATGATTGTGCTTTGCCAAGCCGCCGTCCTGCTGCCGAAAACGAGCCCGTCTCTACCGTTGCCACAAATGCTTGTAGTTGCTCTAAAGAAAAGTTCATGTATCGGTTTTTCCTATAGACAGTAACTTTGATCTATTAGTTTAACAGATACAATAGAGTCAACTAAGTACTATGAATGTATATTCTATAAGGATTAATTATGCGAACTCATAGAGATCGTATACGTCACGCTGTTGGATTTGAAATAATTGCATTAATACTATCCATTCCCATTATGAACTTCTTTTTTGATTTTGACATAAAAGATATCGGTGTTATTGCCATCGTAGGCTCTATCATAGCGACTATATGGAACTATGGTTTCAATATTGTCTTTGATAAAGGCATGGTAAAGTTTAAACGCAGCACATTTAAGACCCCAGCGATTCGAGTGCTTCATGTACTGCTATTTGAGGGTGGTCTGCTGCTTCTATATCTGCCCATGGTCTCATGGTATCTTGGCATTAGTTTATGGCAAGCCTTTATTATGGATGCGTCATTGGTTGGATTTTATTTGGCTTATACCTTTTCTTATAACTGGGCTTATGACAAGATTTTCCCGATACAGTATTTTAAATATGTAAAAAATAGCGCGGTTTCTATATAAGTCGAGCTAACAATAATTTAGGTTATGTCTGATATTAATAACTGTTATAAAAAATCGGTGTAAATAAGTGCTGTAAATAAGTGCTAAAAAAGCTTTCAAGCTATATATCTTATAGCTTGAAAGCTTTTTTGCTTTAAGGTTAAGCAAGTCTGTATATGACGCCTGTGCTTGGTATCGATTTTGAAATCCTAGTCATTTTATTCAAAAAATATAGATTGCCTATCGGTGCAGAATAATTGTATTCACAATAAAGGCTGCGAGGTTAGATATTGAACAAAAGACAAGCATAAAAGATGTCATAACTGGTTACGATTCTTTAAAAACAGTCTTAGTGGATGGCGAAAAAAAGGCGTATAAGTATTATCGTTACTCCTTTCATGGAATTAGGCTATGCATCCAGCCCTACCGTATCGGCTGTTGAATAAGTTCACGATTGTTATTGGCGCCATTGGCGTTGGAATTGCCTTAGTCGATAGTGGTTTTACGCTCACGACATGGCTACAGCATATTTTTCATATTTTTTATTTAACGATTATTTTATTGGGTTTTGTGGCCACGGTAGGGCGCTATATGCGCTCAAAGTCACGATTGTCGGTCAATAAAGTCGCGGTTTTCGATTTACTAACCAGTATCGCTATTGTTGTGCTATTGGCGGTGCATTTCTTTGAGCTGGCGCGCTCCGGATTATCGATGCCGGTAGATGGTTTTATTGCGATTAAGATTGCTGTTTTTGTCACTTTTATCCGTGAGATATCGGACAATAACTTTAGCCTTAATCGGGCTTTTTTAAACCCAGGTCAATTTTTTATCTTAAGTTTTTTGTCCGTGGTATTGGTCGGAGCATTGCTGCTGATGATGCCCAATGCCACCACTGAGCCGATATCCTTTGTCGATGCGCTATTTACGGCCACCAGTGCAGTCTGTGTGACAGGGCTGATTGTGGTGGATACGGCGACCCGTTTTACCACGTTTGGGCAGCTGATTATCATCGGGCTGATTCAAATTGGCGGTTTGGGTATTCTGACCTTTGTGACCTACTTTAGTTACTTTTTTAAGGGCGGCGTCAGTTATGAGACGCAGCTTAGTATCAGTGAAATGAACGTTTCACGAAGGATGGGCGATATGGTCACCACCCTTAAGTCCATTTTATATGTGACTTTTGGGGTTGAGGCACTGGCTGCGATTTTGATTTATATTAGTATCTATGATTTACCCGGGATGAGCTTTGCAGAAAGACTGTTTTTCGCGATATTCCATGCCATCTCTGCTTTTTGTAATGCAGGGTTCTCGACCTTTAGCGCCGGCTTATACGATGAGTCACTGCGCTTTAACTATCCTTTACAGCTTATCATTAGTACCACTTTCTTATTTGGCGGCATGGGTTTTATCATTGTCGTCAATCTATTGCGCTTTCTGCGTCACCGTGCCCAAAGGGCGATTTTCCAAAATGATCCACGTTACGGCTATCAGCCGTGGCTACTGAGTATCAATAGCCGTATTACGTTAATTACCTCTGGCGCTTTATTGTTAATTGGTGTGGTCGGGGTCATGCTGTTTGAATATAACGGCATCCTTGCTGAGCATCAGAGTTTTTACGCTAAGCTAATCACAGGGCTATTTACGGCGGCAACTCCGCGTACCGCAGGTTTTAATATTGCCGATATGGATGCGCTTGCGTTTCCGACTATTATGCTGACGATTTTTTTGATGTGGATTGGTGCTTCACCAAATTCTACCGGCGGTGGTATAAAAACCAGCACCTTTGCCATTGCGGTGTTAAATACCTTGAGCTTAGCCCGTGGTCAGACCAAGGTTGAAGTGTTTCAGCGCGAGATTGCTGACATCTCTATCCGCCGGGCGTTTTCCATTATGTGGCTGTCTTTATTTGTGATTGGCATGGGGGTCACCCTTATCAGCTACGATCAGCCCGAGCTTGATTTGATTAAAGTCATTTTCGAATGCTTTTCTGCCTATAGCACGGTTGGTTTGAGCTTAAATTTAACCACCGAGCTATCGACCTTTAACAAACTTGTCGTTTCGGTGATTATGTTTGTTGGGCGGGTGGGGATGTTGACGATATTTATTGCCTTACTTAAAAACAGATATCAGCGTAACTATCGTTATCCGACTGAAGAGATTACTATCAATTAACTTAATGTTAATTAAAAAATGTTAATTAAAAATAATAACTTATAACTCATTAGGCATTAACTAAATACGTCGCAATTGCTCTTTTCGAATGGCATGAGTGACAAGGAATATTATGAAATATATCATTGCAGGTTTGGGCAGTTTTGGTTCTTCGTTAGGCATAGCGCTGACGAGCCAAGGTCATGAAGTCATCGCCATTGATAGCAGCATGCAAAAAGTTGAAGCGTATAAAGAAGCCATCACTCATACTATCTGCATGGATGCCACCGACGAATATACGGTCAATGGCTTGCCTATTATGGATACCGATATAGTGGTGGTGGCGATTGGGGAAAACGAAGGGGCCAACATTATGGCAACGGCGTTGTTTAAAACTTTAAAAGCCAAGCGCTTAATCAGTCGTAGTATCAACCCCTTACATGAAAAAGTACTGCAAGCGATTGGGGTTGACGATATTTTTCATCCTGAAAAAGAATCGGCGATGCGCTGGGCAAAACGGCTGTCATTGCGCTATTTCGTTGATTCTTTTGAATTGACTGACAACTTTAGTATTGTCGAGATTGCTATTCCTGCTCCTTTGATTGGCAAACAAATAGCGACATTACAGCTAGAAAATAAGTTTAATATCAAGCTATTGAGTACCATGCGCTATGAGCATTATGAAGACAGCTTTGGCCGTCAGCGAAGCAAACCCAGTATTCAGGGATTGGCCACACCAGAGCAAGTGCTACAAGAAAATGATGTGCTAGTGGTATATGGCGCTAACAAACATATCAATACTTTTTTACGTAGTGTAGGGGTTAAAGTACACTAATCGCTAGGGATAACGTTATGAATAAGTGCTGCATATCCGTGCTATGTCTTACCAGTCTCATGCTGTTCAGCGGCTGTGATGAGTCGAAACAAAACCCAAATGTGATGTTTTCAGAGAAGCATCAAGACCCCATTCAAGAGCTTGAGAAGCGGTCTAAAAAAGTCGATCACAGCCAGTTTGGCTATAAACAAACCTTTTATGTGCCGATTTACTCAGATATTTATACCGATAGGGATAATCGTAAGGTTTTACTATCAGCAACTTTGAGCGTACGCAATACCACCTTAAAAAAATCACTCTATATTAATAAGATAGATTATTACAGTACCGATGGCGACCTTGTAAAGTCGTATTTAAAAGAACCTATCGAGCTGCCCGCTATGGCGACGTTAAATTATATCGTCGAAAAAGAAGAGGATAAAGGGGGTTCTGGGGCAAAGTTTATCATTGAAGTTGAAGGCATGGATGAAACCGTCAAGCCCGTCATCGAGGCGGTAATGATTGGTAATTTTAGCAATAAAGGCTTTGCTTTTAGCACGCAGGGTACGCCGGTTTTGTAGTGATGGTTGTTTATGCTTTATTAATATGGATAATCCAAATTTAGGAGAGTTGCCATGTTAGATTTTACCCAAGGCTCATCTTTAGCAACTATTAAAACAGTACTATTTACTACTGTATTGCTCGGTACGGCGCAACTGCTGGCAGGCTGTGACTCGCAGCCTGCAAATTCAAATAAAAATGATAATGCCCCGTCGCAAACGGATAATATAGATAAAAATACGGCTGAGAAAGATAAGGCGTCCATCAATTCTAGTTCTATAAGTCCTGCGCCTATAAGTCCTGCTAATGTGGATAAAGCACAGAATAACGAAGCAGAAAAGTTATCTAATGATAAAACCGTCAATCCATCAGGCTACCAAAAGCTAAGCTTTGGGCAGATTATTACTCCTGAATTACTAAATGAGCTAGGACTGAGCAAAGAAAAAACTGACAACGAGCAATGCTATTACGTCAGTAATCCAGCCCTAAGCTATGTGGATAAAGAGTACGGTAAACGTGCCTCTGTGCTCTATCAAATCATCGATAACAAAGTTGCTCTTATTGCTATTCAGGATCCAAACATACCCTTTTATACAGACATCCATGTTGGTGATTCAGTGACAGAGGTGATGAAAGCGCATAATAACGAGCTGAATTATGAAGTCGATAAGTATGCGGTTGATGGTGACTACTATAGCCTGATTGCTAACGTTAACTTCGAGGTGCTAAAAGAGCCACAACTCGGAGAGTTGTTAAAAGCCGAAAACATCAAGCTGAATAATGAAGAAGACAAGTTGCCCATACAGATTGAATATCATATCAAGGGCGGTCAAAAGCTGAATGATTATAGAATTAACTCAACAGAGTGGACGGCAGACAAGCAAAGTTTATTAAAGGGAGAGGTCGAAAGTATTGATATTGGGTTACCAGATGCTATCTATTTGGTCGAAGGTTGCTCTTAAGGCGTAAATATAAACAACGTAGCGCTTTATATACTTAGATTAACATATCAAAAACAGCATGGTTTGTTATAGATTATTATCTAAAAATTTGTCATCAAGTTGTCATGGAGTTTCAGTAGACTCAAACATAAATCGTATTTTGGTCGTTACAACGATAACGCCGCGATATTTTTTATGCCAAATCAGCCTACTAAATCTAGCCTAACAAGGTGACTGAACATGACCTCATTGAATAACAAGCAAACGCTTGCGCACGAAGTTGTTGAAGACTCTAACCCGACTGATAATATCGACTTTCAAACCATTATTAATCGCCGTATGAATCGCCGCAGTATCCTAAAAGGTGGCACAGGGTTGACGGCGGCGGCGTTTTTTGGGGCCCTACCTTTGGTCGGCTGTAGCGACGATGATGATAGCAATTTACCTGTTAAACCCAGCGACGATAACAGTGCCGCTATTCCTGCGCAAGGTGACTTAAAACGTCCTGAGACTTTGAAGTTTACAGCCGTACCGCATTCAAAAGCTGACACGATGAGCGTGGCAGCAGGTTATAAAGCCGAGATGATATTACCACTAGGCATGCCGCTGATATCTGGTATCGATGATTGGAAAGACAATCGTGAGCAGTCCGCTGAGTCGTTTGAGTGGCGTATGGGTGACAACCATGATGGCATGTGGTTTTTTGGTAAAAACGGCAATGCATACGACGCCAAAGCGTCAGAGAACGGTTTGCTAGTCATGAACCATGAATATGTAAACAGTAGTGAGCTGAGCCCGTTTGGTTATCATGTCATCCAAGATAATAATGCTGCGGCAATTTTTCAAAACCGTCGCCTCGCAAGCGACGTGCGCCGTGAGGTCAACTGTCATGGGGTCGCTGTGGTTGAGATGCGCCGCCGCGCTGATGGTATGGGTTATGAGATGGTACCCAATTCGAAATACAATCGCCGCATTACCAGTAGTACGACTGCCCAATTAACAGGTCCTGTTGCGGGATCTGATTTGGTTAAGACCAAGTTTGATCCGACAGGCTTTCAGACTCGCGGTATTAATAATAACTGCGGTGCAGGTCTCTCACCTTGGGGCACTTATCTGACCACAGAAGAGAACTTTTTAGGCGTATTTGCCCGCGGGCAAGATGCCAATCAATTGAGCGCTGGACACAACTACGGTCGTGAGCGCTACGGGGCGACAGAGGATTTCCCCGGTTGGGAATATCTGTGGCATACGCCTGATGCCAAAGATGCTGCTATCCCTGACGAGTTTTCACGTTGGGATATGACCGCCGTCGGTGCCAGCGCTGCCGATGACTACCGTCATGCATTCAATACCTTTGGTTATATCACCGAGATTGACCCTTTTGACCAACATTCTATACCGCAAAAACGCACGGCATTGGGTCGTTTTGCTCATGAAAACTGTGCCTATGCGCCTGTTGAACAAGGTAAACCCGTGGTCTTTTATATGGGCGACGATGCCCGTGGCGAATATATTTATAAGTTCGTCTCCAAGTCAATGTGGTCAAATGCTGATATCGGCGGCGGCTTAAAAGCGGGCAATAAATATTTGGACGATGGCACGCTATATGTTGCTATTTTTAATGAAGATGGCAGCGGGGCGTGGAAAGCACTTGTCCATGGTCAAAATGGACTGGATGCCTCTAATACTGTCTTGCCGTTCCATGGACAGGATGAGGTGTTGGTCTTTGCCCGTGCCGCTGCTGATGTCGTTGGGGCGACTAAGATGGATCGACCTGAATGGGTATCGGTCAGCCCGATAACGGGTGAGGTATATGTGACCTTGACCAATAATAAATATCGCGGCGTAAGTGATGATCAACCGCTCTCAGCGTCGAATCCACGCAGCTATCAAGTTGGCGGCAAAGTGCGCGGTAATGACAATGGTCATATCATTCGCTGGGCAGAAGCAGGTGGCGATCATGCGGCAACAAATTTTGAGTGGGATATTTATTTGTTTGCTTCGCCAAGTGATTTGTCAGCGGAGAACTTATCACAGCTAAATGACAACAACGATTTATCATCGCCAGACGGGCTGTATTTTGATCCGCGCGGGGTGTTATGGATTCAGACAGATGATGGCGCTTATACGGATACCAGCAGTTGTATGTTGCTCGCGGCACTACCGGGCAAAGTCAGCGATGGTTCGCTTATGACCACTTCAGCAGGGCAGCAAACCCGAGTCGGCATGCCTGCCAGTAATGACAATATCAAACGCTTTTTCGTCGGTCCTGAGGGCTGCGAAGTGACTGGTATCACTATGACACCAGACTTTAAAACCCTCTTTATTAATATTCAACATCCAGGCAATAGCTGGGGCGCCGTCGCGGGTGGCAGTACCCCGCGCTCAGCGACGGTCATGATTACGCGTGAAGATGACGATGTGATATTGGCTGAGTCATTTGATACCGCAACCACTTAAAACCAGTAGCACTTAAGAATCCTCTTAATCTTCAACAAAAAAACCAATATGCTTGATATTCTTTTATCCGTTTATAGAGAATAAGGATGCAAGTATATTGGTTGTTGTGTTTTTAAACGACGGTTTTAAGAATATATTATGCGTTCAGTTATTACTTCGATTAGGTATGCCACTGACCTTGAACCATAACACCTGCAATAGGATTTAGCCCCATTTGATAAGCTAGGTCAGCAGGGCGCGCGATATCCCATAATACCAAATCAGCGTCGTAACCCACTTCTATTTTGCCTTTTTTGGCTAGACCTAACGCTTGTGCCGCATGAACGGTTGCGCCTGCCAACACTTCTTCAGGGGTTAAGTAAAATAGTGTACAGCCCATATTCATCGCTAATAACAGCGAGGTGAGTGGCGAAGTGCCGGGGTTGCAATCTGTTGAAACGGCAATCGGAACTTGGTGTTTACGCAATTCTTCAATCGGTGGCAACTTAATATCACGCAGCGTATAAAAAGCGCCCGGTAATAGCACGGCAACTGTGTTGCTTGCTGCCATTTTTTTAATATCGTTTTCTACTAAATGTTCAAGATGGTCGCTTGATAGCCCTTGGTATGCTGCTACCAAAGCACTAGCGCCTATGTTTGAGAGCTGCTCGGAATGCAACTTAACTGGTAAGTCTAATGAACGAGCGACTTCAAAGACGCGCTTAATCTGCTCAGCAGTAAAGGCGATGTTTTCGCAGAATCCATCGACCGCATCGACCAAACCCTCGCTATGCAGGATTGGCAACCACTGGCAAACTTGTTCGATATAATCATCCGCGCGGTCCTTATATTCAGGCGGTAGGGCATGGGCGGCCAAATAAGTGGTGCTAACATGAATGTTGTGTTTATCACCGAGTGCGCGGGCGACTTTTAGCATTTTGCGTTCAGTTTCTAGGTCCAGTCCATAGCCAGATTTGATTTCGACACTGGTCACGCCTTCTTTGATGAGCGCGAGCAGACGTTTTTCACTTTGCGCAAACAATTCTTCTTCGTTCGATGCGCGGGTGGCGCTAACGGTTGAGACAATGCCGCCACCTTGTGCCGCGATATCTTGATAACTGGCACCTTGCAATCGCGCTTCGAACTCGTTGCTGCGGTTACCGCCATAAACGATATGGGTATGGCAATCGATGAGTCCGGGCATGACCCAGTTGCCATCAACGTCTTTGATTTGATCGCTTTTATAATGAGTAAGATGCGGCTTTATTTGCTCATGCGTACCAACCCATGCAATTTTGCCGTCTTTGATACCGATAGCAGCGTTTCCTAATTGACCATAAGGTGTGCTTTCATTCTGATTGTTGTTTTGATCACTGCTTTGATTGGCGCTATAAATATCAAACCCGTATAGCGCTGAAAAGGTGGCGAGATTGGCATTGATGATGATGTGGTCAAATGATGTCAGGGTGGAATTGTTTATAGGCGTTTGGTCTGTAGGATTTGTAGTATTAGTCATGATGTGCTCCTGCTTATTTTAGTTTAGAGCTAGCAATTTTGAGTAAGAAGCTACAGTCAGTTCAAATAATAGCGTTATAACTACTATAACGTGCTACTAGAGTAAATTTTCCTTGCTTGCTGTGCCTACGCAAACAGAGGCTGCGAAAAATGTACTCTAGTAGCACTGTAACTTGTTTATAATGAACTGACTGTATTTCGTCTATGTTAATAGTAGATGCTGCTCGATAATAGTCGCTAATAGTCTTGCCGCAACTTTACAGCTGCGTCCATCAACATCAAAGGTCGGGTTAATCTCGGCAATATCAGCCATCTTTACTTTGCCTGATGCCATGATACGTTTGACCGCGCGCTCAACGAAACTGAGCTCGATACCATAGGCGGCGGGCGCACTGACCCCAGGAACGACGCTCGATGGTAAGCAATCCATATCAATAGTTAAGTAGACCACATCAACTTCATTGATAAAATCCTCTATTTGAGCCGCAATTTTTTTCCATTTTTTATTGGTGCAATCTTCATCACTGATAATGTGTACGCCTAACTGCTCAGCACGGTCGAAGAGCGCGGCAGTGTTGGAAAACCGACTGACGCCGATACAGCAATAGTTAAATGGCTGACCCTGTTCATCAAGGTGCTCGGAAATCTGGCGAAATGGCGTACCAGACGTGGCGACATCAGATTGACGAATATCTAGATGCGCATCAAAGTTAATCACCCCGATGGTAGACATTGTGCTTGCATCATTTTCAACATTGCTTTTGACATGATTTTCGATATTGCTAACGTCATTAGTAGACTTATAGGTTTCTGATGACAGCGCTTGCCACAATCCTAAAAAGCTGCCATAAGCAATGGCATGACCACCACCAAGCCCGATAGGTAGACCGCCTTGCTGGATAATATCACTTATCTTATCGGCATATTTTACTTGGGCTTGTTCAAGGGTACGCTCGGCAAAATCATCATTATCATGACAATGGATATCGCCAGCATCACCCAGCAGGGTTGGTAATTGACCCTCATAGCGTTGTTGTAACTCAGCGATGACCGGCAGCGCCGCAAATGCCTGACGAATCAACGGCGGCGCAGCTCGTGCACCCACGCGTCCTTGATTACGTCTGACGCCTTGGTCACAAGCGAACCCGACCAACCCAATGTGCTGGCCGTTTTGCTGACTGGTGCTATCAAAGGCATAAGGCTGCGCTATTTGATACCAGTAGCAGGCGCGCGCAGACTCAAACGGCTCTGCACGTCCTGTCCACCGACTCATATCAGCTGCAGTGTGGCTAACGGCTATTGTCATTGTAGACCTCCTTTCATAATATAAAACCTGAATCTCAATTTAGTATGGTCTACACCAATAAAATTAGATAATTGAGAGTGGGTTTTAAATATATAAAACTTTCCTATTTAGACTCGTACCAATCGCTACGCAGTGATTGCCAATATTCGGTGAGCGTGCCATCTAGTACTAGTTGCTTTGCTGCTTCAATATCAGGCGCTAGGTAGCGGTCTTTATCATAAAAAGTGACTTGCTCGCGTAGTTTCTGATGCGCTGTCTGTAACGGCTCTGAGGTATCTAGTCCACGATGGAAGTCGATACCTTGACCAGCAGCCAATAGCTCAATGCCGATAATGGTGGCGGTATTTTGCGCCATCTCATATAGGCGGCGCGCGCAATAGGTTGCCATCGATACATGATCTTCTTGGTTGGCAGAGGTTGGAATACTATCGACACTGCCTGGATGGGCGATAGACTTGTTTTCTGAAGCCAGAGCCGCTGCCGTCACATGAGCAATCATAAAGCCTGAGTTCACCCCAGCATTGTCAACTAAGAATGGCGGTAAGCCGCCTGACAAGGTTGCGTCAATCAATAAAGCCACACGGCGCTCAGACATAGAACCAATCTCAGCAATCGCCAAGGCTAAAATATCTGCGGCAAAGGCAACTGGCTCAGCATGGAAGTTACCACCTGAGATAGCAACAGGGCCATCATCGTTGTTAAAAATAAGTGGGTTATCAGTTACTGCGTTAGATTCAATTAATAAAGTCTTTCCTGCTTGGTTAATGATATCAAGGCAAGCGCCCATGACTTGTGGTTGGCAACGCAAGCAATAAGGGTCTTGTACTCTATCGTCTTGCTCGCCATCATGCGATGCGCGGATAGCACTGCCTTTAATCAGCTGGCGATGCGCTTTAGCGATTTCTATTTGACCATGATGACCACGCACTTCATGAATACGTGCGTCAAATGGGGCATCTGAGCCTTTGGCGGCATCAATAGACATGGAGCCGACGATGGTGGCTGTTTCGAGTAAATCTCGTGCTAAGAAATAACCCCGTAATGCCAGTGCCGTTGAGACTTGCGTACCGTTGATAAGAGCAAGACCTTCTTTTGCCGCTAAGGTAATGGGCTCAAGACCATGCTGCGCTAACGCATCAGCAGCGGGTACTTTTTTGCCGTCAACATAGACGTCGCCTTCGCCCATCATGGCCAGCGTCATATGCGATAAAGGTGCTAAGTCACCAGATGCACCAACGGAGCCTTTAGCCGGAATATTTGGCGTAATTTGATTATTAATTAAGCCGAGTAGGCTATCGACCACGACGCGGCGGACGCCAGAAACGCCTTGCGCGAGGCTTGCAACTTTCATCACCATAATCAGTCTAACCACGTTGTCTGGTAGCGCCTCACCCGTACCCACTGAGTGAGAAACGATAAGGTTACGCTGGAGTAGCTCAAGCTGATCATCACTGATACGGGTTTTTGCTAATAGGCCAAAACCGGTATTGATACCATAAGCGCTCTTATCACGCGCAATGATGGTGCGTACATCTTCATGCGAGGCATCTATCGCTTCATAAGCGCTTTCAGGTAGTGTCAATATGACAGGTCGCTCATAAATATCGCGCAACATCTCGAAGCTTAATTGGCGTGGGTGTAGGGTTAGTTTTTTGATAGTGGTCATACGAGTTATCCTAGTTATATAATTATTTATTTTTATAGTGTAAAAGTGGTTTGTTCTATTTAATCATCGGTAGATTTAAGCCATAGTCTTTCGCTGTTTTGATAGCCAGCTCATAACCTGCATCCGCATGACGCATCACACCTGAGCCGCAATCATTGACCAGTACTCGCGCCAAGCGCTTGGCAGCCGCATCTGTGCCGTCAGCGACGATGACCATGCCAGAGTGCTGCGAGTAACCCATACCAACACCGCCGCCATGGTGCAATGACACCCAGGTGGCGCCGCCTGCGACATTGAGCATGCCGTTTAATAGTGCCCAGTCAGATACCGCATCTGAGCCATCTTTCATGCTTTCTGTTTCGCGGTTTGGGCTGGCAACAGAGCCAGTATCTAAATGGTCACGACCGATAACGATAGGACCTTTTAGCTCACCATTTTTAACCATCTCATTAAAAGCTAAGCCTGCTTTATCACGTTCACCAAGACCTAACCAGCAGATACGTGCTGGCAAGCCTTGAAATTGAATGCGTTCTCTCGCCATATCAAGCCAGCGATGAATATGTTGGTTTTCTGGGAACAACTCTTTGATTTTTTGATCGGTTTTGTAGATATCTTCTGGATCACCTGATAATGCGACCCAGCGGAATGGCCCTTTGCCTTGGCAAAACAGCGGACGAATATAAGCAGGAACAAAACCCGGAAAATTAAAGGCATTTTTTACCCCTTCATCAAATGCCACCTGACGAATGTTATTACCATAATCAGTCGTTGGAATGTCCATTGCTTGCAAGTCTAGCATCGCCTGTACGTGTACGGCACAAGACGCGGCGGCATCTTTAGTTAAGGTGGCGTGTTGGTCTGGATTTTCTTGTGCCGCTTTCCATTGTTCAACTGTCCAGCCACTTGGCAGATAGCCGTTGATTAAGTCATGAGCGGAGGTTTGGTCAGTGACCAAGTCAGGTTTTATCTCGCCTGCATTGGCGCGTTTGACCATCTCAGGCAAGATGTCTGCAGCATTACCAAGTAGCGCGATTGAGACGGCTTCACCCGCGTCCGTATGTTGTTTAATAAGCTCATAAGCATGGTCAAGATTGTCGGCTTGCTTATCGACGTAACCCGTACGCAAACGGAAATCAATACTAGACTGCTGGCACTCGATGTTTAGAGACGTCGCACCAGCAAAGGTCGCGGCTAGTGGTTGCGCGCCGCCCATACCACCAAGACCAGCGGTCAAAATCCAACGTCCTGCCCAGCTGCCATCATAATGCTGACGACCAGCTTCGACAAAGGTCTCATACGTACCTTGCACGATGCCTTGCGTGCCGATATATATCCAGCTACCAGCGGTCATCTGGCCATACATAAATAAGTCTTTACGATCAAGCTCATTAAAATGCTCCCACGTTGCCCAGCGCGGGACAAGGTTGGAGTTGGCAATTAATACGCGCGGCGCATTTTCATGAGTTTGAAAGACGCCAACCGGTTTGCCTGATTGCACCAATAGTGTCTCATCGTCTTCTAATTCTTTGAGTGACGCGAGTATTTGATCATAGCTTTCCCAGTTACGGGCTGCGCGTCCGATACCGCCATACACGACCAAGCTTTTTGGGTTTTCGGCCACATCAGGGTGTAGGTTATTTTGCAGCATGCGATAAGGCGCTTCGGTCAGCCAACTTTTGCAGTTTAATGTACTGCCAGTAGGTGCAGCGATATTGCGACTCTCGTCACGGCGGGTGAATTTATTATTGTTGCTTGTGGCGTTTCTGCTCAATCCATTATCGGTAATCATATTCAAATCCTTGTGATTGTTTATACAGTTTGCTGGTGACATTGTAGTAGTAGCATTATTAAGTATAATGAATAAGTTGTATATACAAATTATCAAAGATTATTTTCTCATGCAAGCATTTTTTTATAAATAGTTGAATTATTTATAAGATTACTTCGTTCGATAGGTTGTTCTCATGGTGATTATGATAATTGTCATGATATTATGTTGGCACTTTTACAGCTGTATGGTTACACAATCGAAGACGACGGTTGAAGACGAGCATGACAAAGGTGAAACGTGACATGACAAAAGCAGTCCCAGCATATCAGCGGATTAAAAACGCAATTTTAGATAATATCCATTCTGGAAAATGGCAGGCGGGCGCAGCTATCTCTACCGAAATGGCCTTGGCAGAAGAGTTTGGGGTATCGCGGATGACAGTGAATCGCGCCTTAAAAGAACTAAGCGAGGAGTGGGTATTAGAGCGTCGGCAAGGGTCGGGGACATTTGTCGCACAGCAGCAGTTCAATCATACCTTTGTAGAAGTGCGCAATATCGCTCAAGATCTAAAGTCGGCCAATCGCGACTATCAGGCACAAGTGGTGAGCAAACGCGCTATTACCGCGAGCATGTTAGATGATGAAATGCGCCGTAAATTTGATATTGATGCACATGAAGTTGATAGTACTGAAGCGGCTATTTTATATGAAGTAAAAATCATCCACTTTGCGGATGGTCAGCCGATACAGTTTGAAGAGCGTTGGGTCGATGCGACAAAAGTGCCAGAATTTATTGAGCAAGACTTTAGTGTGGTCAATACCAGTGATTATCTCATTGCTAAGAGTCCACTTGAGCGTGGTAGCTATACCATTCGAGCATTAGCAGCGCCTGATGAGATTGCTGATGCACTACAGATTGCCCCGCAGTCACCGACGTTAGTATTGTGTCGTCAGACTTATTCGGCTGGTCAAGTATTAACCTTTGTGAAGATGTGGCATGCAGGCGATCGTTATCAGTTCTCGGGAGAGTTATAGTTTTTATTGAGGTTGTCCTATTGCTTTTTGCTCATTTCAGATAATAAGTCGAGTTGTATTTCTTGTATCTCAGCGAGTCTATCCCATTGATGCATTAAAAGATGATCCAATTTTTCATGCAAGTGTTGGATTTCAAGCTCAGCTTTTAAGTTAATTTGATAGTCATTTTCTGAACGTAACCGGTCTTTGGTTTCTTGCCTGTTTTGGCTCATCATAATCACAGGTGCTTGAATGGCAGCGATACAGGATAATATTAAATTCAATTCAATAGAATAAACGGGTAGGGATCAGCAGGACGGGCGACCATCACCACAGTATTGACGATGATCCAAATGGCTAGAAAAATAGCAAAACAGATGAGAAATGACCAACTACCACCAAAGGTTGCAATTTTATCTGCCAATCGTTCACCGAAAGTCCATTTTTGCTCTAGAGTCTTATCAATATTTTTGGTGATGAGTTCATGCTGTTGCATGCTTTTAATCAATTCAGATTCAAGAACGGTCACCTCGCCTTTTTCAGACGTTAGCGATGAGTGCACATACTGCATTCGATACTTACTTAAATCATTTTGGCAAATATAATCTGTAGGTAAGCATTCAGGGAAGTCCTGCAAAATGTCTTCTGTAATTGCCTGTCGTATGGTGCCTATAGGGGTAAGGGCTTTTATAGGATAATTTTGCCCACAGACAATACAGTGATAAACGCCACTTTTTTTATTCATCGCCATATTCCCTTTCATCGCTATATTCCTTTAATGAAGCTGTTTTTACAATAAAACCATTTTTTATAATAAAACTATTCACTAGGGTCTGCACCCGGCGGGAAGTCATGACGTAGCTGCGCGACATTGGCAGCAGTCACTTTATCTGTAAAACCATTTAAATCACTGTGTACATATTGAGTGACCGCTGCAATTTGCTCATCATTCATCATGCTATGAAAGGCGGGCATACCGCGCAAGCCATTGATGACGACGCTAATAATGTAGTATTTAGACTGCATCTTGCTGTTGTTCGCGAGTGGCGGATAGTAACCCGCTCCTTGTGCGCCTTCGCCTTTAGACATATGACAGCCTGCGCAAGAGTCGTCGTAAAGTTTTTTGCCATCATTACTAAAAAACCCCGTTTTACCTTGTGCGCTGCCTTCAAATTTGGTCAGCCACTTTTGCAAATTTGTATCATCACTCATCTTTGCTATCGAGCTGACATCGACAATATTCATGGGCGGGCGCGTAAGTTCTTCTTTGGACATATAAACCGCGCCCCAAGCGCCATTATTACGGCTGGCCTGATTGTCAAAACTGTCATCCAAGACCATCGCCGTTGCTTGCAGGCTAGCAATGGTAGGAGCGCTGCTTTTAGTATGTTGACTACAGCCTGATATAAAAGCCGTGCCACTTATTATTAATATAACCGGCAAGTGAGATGACTTATATAAGTTTAAATGCTTTGATTTTACTATTATCATGCCTGCTTACCTTAATTTTATACTGACTAAATACTGTCTGCTAACCAATGATTCTAAAAGTTGTTTATTAAACTAGCCTAGTTTTTTGGCTTTTTGATGTAAGCGTTTGGCGGCATCTAGACCCGAGAGTATGGCGCCTTCTTGCCAAGCAGGAATGTGCGAGCAGTGTTCGCCTGCTAATACAATTCGGTGGTCGATGGCACATAACGTATCGTAGTATTGCTCGCGGCTTGACTCACTCCAAAGCCCATAGCAGCCAAGTGACCAAGGGATACGATGCCAAGCGACTGAAGTACCCGAGCGAAACTCTTTGGTATATTGCGGATGAATGCGTTTGCCATATTCTAATGCCGCGTTGATGCGCTCTTTTGGCGTTAAGGAGTTAAACTTATAAGACGCTTCGCCAAAGCCATAAGCGCCAAGTAACACGCCCGATCCTGAGGTAAATAAATCTTGTGAAGGATAAGAGATTTGGGTAATCGGCAGATCAGTATAAGTGATACCGCCATAAATCCATTCGTCCTCCTCCCAAAAGCGCCGTTTAAACTCAAGCCCGACTTTAAAGGAGCTATCGTAAGGGACAGCCGCCATCGCTTGCTTCATCGGCTCTGAGACATTGATATCAATTTGCGTCAATACTGACAGCGGAATATTGCAAATACACCAATCGGCGCGAATGCTTTTAGTGCTACCTTCAGAATTACTGCTTTTAGCGTTAGCTGTATCGACATAATCAACGGTAACGCCGCTTTCATCTTGATGGATCTTAGTAACTTTGGCATTAAACGTAATCATATCGCGACACACGCGGGTGAAAGCATCGCCAATTTTCCCCATACCGCCAACAGGCTGGAACATCGCGGGTTGATGCACGTAAACGGTATAGTTGGTGTAGAGATCTGCCCACATGCCTGAATCTAATAGTTTATGCATCGGTATCGGTGTTGAAGGCTTGGCAGCAGGCATGAGTCCGCCACCGGGATAAACGCTATAGCCGCGATGTTTACTGGTCTCGGCGCTTTTGACATAACGATAATTATTATCCAGCACACCCCAACCTTTAAGACCTTTTAATAGTTTTTCTTTATCCTCTTGAGTAACGGTATCATCTAGGCGGCCTTTATTGACGGCTTTGGATAATAGCTCAGAGACATAGCCACGAATATCGCTTTGCACTTCACCCAAGCGCTGCGGTGCGCCATTAAAATGATTGGTACGGTGCAAATAGGCGCGGTCATTGGTTTGGATAAATGGTTGCAGGGCGACATTAAACTTTTTGCAATAATGAAACACCGCATAGTGATGCACGGGCAATCGCCAAGGTCCACCGTTGAAGTAATTGCCTTTTTTAAAGTCGCAAGTGACTTCTTCGCCGCCAAGCTCGGTATATTTATCGCCGCTATTTAGCGTCCAGCTGCGTCCGCCACCACGATTTTGGTATTCAAGTACCGTTACTTTATAACCTGCTTTACGTAACTCGTAAGCTGCTGTAAGCCCGCCCAATCCTGCACCAAGGATAACGATGCTAGCGCCAGCAGGTGCGCCTTTCAGCTCTATCTCTTGTTTAAAGCTCGACTCGGAGGCGAAACCTAATGCAGTCATCGCTTGATACATAGCGGTTGCGCCAGCGGTTTTACCTATCATTGCGAGCAGTTGTCGCCGTGTCGGGGAGGACAGCAAGTCTTTCATTTAATCATCCTTATCGGGCTTATCATAAGTAGTAACGCAATGAGAAAGTCGGGAGGTTTGGGTTTCTATAGGTTTAGCGTTTCTCTTTGATTACACGTTTAACCTCTGCAGCAGTGACTTCGCTACTAGGCAAACCGCCGAAATTGACGCGTACATAATTGGCAATACTGGCTATCTGTGTATGGCTTAAGTCTTTCTTAAAACCGGGCATTTTGGGCGCCGTGTTAAAAGCACCTTTTGCGCCAAAAGCAATCACGCCAATAAGCGCGTCAGGCTTAGCACGGCGAATGCTACTTAAGCCAACGATGGATGCATAACGGGCATCAGGCTGCGCATAACCGTCAACGCCATGACAACTAGCGCAGTGAGTGAGATATAAAGATTTTGGCGAATCGCTACTATTAATAGAGCTGGTGCTTACGCTACTAGTAGCAAGGGTCGCATTGGCTTTTGCCTCGGCCAGATGGTCTTTTTGCTCAAGTAAGTTATAAGTAATAGAAGGGCTGATAGGATTTGGCAGCTTTGCAACGTTGACGGGTATCAAATAATCATCCGTCTTAATGGCGGGTACGACTTTTAGATAATTGGCCATTGCGCTCAAATCTGCATCTGTAAGATAACGCATACTATGAGCAACCGCTTCCGCCATAGGCCCGCCCGCGTAGGCACGTTTATCAAGCTTGCCAGTACGCAAATAGATGACGATGTCGCGCTCACTCCAACGCCCAATACCAGTCTCATTATCAGGAGTGATGTTAGGCGCGAACCATTTACCGAGTGGTGCACCAGAGAGATAGCGAGCGTTATCAAGACCTTGGGTGAGATTGCGCGGCGTATGGCAGGTACCGCAGTGCTCTAGGTTATTAACCAGATACTCGCCGCGCTGCTGAATTGGCGTCAGATCATCACGATTCTCGGTAGCGGGCACATTGATAAGATTCCAAGCCAGCATTAAGCTGCGAATGTTTAAAGGGAAAGGTAGATGAGTTGTTTTTTCAGGCGGTTTGTCGACGATAGGAACAGTCTGAAAATAAGCAAATAAGGCACTGATATCAGCATCGCTCATGCCGTGATAAGACGGATAGGGCATAGCGGGATACAGATGATGGTTAGGAGAGCGACCTTTGCGTAGTGCTTTCTTAAGGTTAGTTTCGGTATAGTTGCCAATGCCATAGCGCTTGGACGGCGTGATATTGGTCGAATAAATATCGCCGATAGGCGTTTCGATGGCCACGCCGCCGCTGTAATCCTCGCGGTGGCACGCCATACAGTCAGCAGTTCGCGCCACATAAGCGCCGCGATTGGCTAAATCGCTGTTACTAGGGCTGACATTAGGCAAGCTAATTCTAGCAGGCAAGTCAGTTATAGAAGGGTCTATATCTTTAGCCATAGCAGCGCTCGAATCAGGGCTGTAGGTCGCGCTAAGAATCAAGCTAAATGCCAATGCTGACATCGTGATAGAAAGTGGCTTCATAATATCCTTATAACCCTAAGCAAATAATGCCTGTCAATCATCCTTGATTGCTCTTACTAAAATAAAACTATTTGCCCGTAATAGCTACTGTTTCATCGCTTCAACCTCAACGTTTAAATCAAGATTTTTGCTGAGACCAAACCATGAATATTTATTTATATTCCAATTGGTTCGGTCTATCGTGGTGGAAAACGCCCCAATACAAACCTCATTTTTGGCAGTAGCGCTTAGATAACAGTCGAATGCATTGGCAGTGAGACTGATAGGATGGGTCACACCATGTAAGGTTAAATTGCCATCGACACGCGTCACCTTACTTTTATTAAAGTGCCAGCTGGTGGATTGAAAGTGAGCAGAGGGAAAGCGCTCTATATCGAAAAAATCGACCCCTTTTAAACTTTTGCTAAAAATCTTACTGCCCGTATCCAAAGAGTTAATAGGTATAATTAATGAGATATCACCTGCTTTTAAAATTGCATCGTATTGCAATTGTCCTTTGACCTGATAGAAGCCGCCGGTCATAGCAGGACTTTTAAAACGTTTAATAGCAAAGCTTACCTTTGTGTTATTCGGATTAATGATATAACTGGCCGCATAACTACTACCTATGGTGTTCACCATAATTAATAATATTAAGAACATCGATAAGTAGCGGCTTTGTTTAATCTCTAATTTTTTATTCCTTAATATAGTGCTCATCGCCAGCTTCCTTTTAGTATTTAGCCGTAAGTATTCATCCATAAATGACGAGCGTAATCGATGCTTTTAGCCAGTCTAGTCTAGAAGAGGGTTAGGAGTTAGCAGTTGAATAAGAGTATAGGCTGGATGTTATTAAGAAAGCGTTAAGATAGTTTAATGAGAATGCTATAAAAATATAAGAAAGCGTAAAAGACGCCATTTTTGATAGACATGTCTTCGCTGAGAATATCGTAATAATTCTAAATTTCCGCAAGTCGTTAGCCTTGGCTATAGATACGAAAGAGCAACTACGAAAGAGAAATTATGAAAGGCGAATTGTTAATATGTGTTGTTGTATATTGATATATGACAATTATTCGTGCTAGCTTTAAAAACAGCTAATCATTTATCGTATTTGAGGTTTTCCAATAAAAACCGCTTTATTTTAAATTGATTATTTAAAATAATTTGTTTGCGCAAAATCAAATGCAATCTGCGGTTGAAAATTGGTCTACCTCAAACAAGGAGGCAGCTATGCTGCTCGAAAAAATAAAAACACCTGGTCTTGCTCATCTGTCTTATTTAGTGGGATCAGGTGGGCAAGCGGCGGTGATAGATCCACGTCGTGATTGCGCGATTTATGTGGAGAAAGCTCGCGCAGCAGGTCTTGAAATTACCCATATATTTGAAACCCATCGCAATGAAGATTTGGTTTCTGGCGCCCCCATTTTAGCAAACATGACAGGGGCGACCGTATTGCATGGGCCTAATCCTGAACAGCCCATAGTCTATGCTCAAACAGTACGTGATGGTGATTGCTTCACCATTGGTCAGCTTAAAATCCAAGTGCTAGAAACGCCCGGCCATACCGATGATCACCTTGCCTACGCGCTATTCGATACTGCTTATCCAGACAAGGCGGTGGGTGTTTTTACAGGTGATGCTTTATTTGTGGGAGATGTTGGTCGAACTGACTTTTATCCTGAACGGCGCGAGGAAGTCGCGGGTCTGCTGTATGATTCACTACAAAAAATACTGGCGCTGGGGGATCAGGCGATTATATATCCCGCTCATGGTGCGGGATCTGTGTGCGGCTCTGGCATGGCAGAACGCGAGTTTTCTACTGTTGGCCACGAGAGAGTGAATAACCCACGTTTACAGATGACGGATCGTGAGGCCTTTATTCGATTTAAAGTCAGTGAAAACCATTATCAGCCGCCGTATTTTAGGCTGATGGAGCGGCTCAACATGGAAGGTGGTGATGCGCCACCGCCGGTGATGCGCCCGCGTCATCTGTCGCTAAAGCAACTTCAAAGCTGCACGGCTGACCATCTGATCGATATTCGCGAGCCGATGGCGTATGCTGCTGGTCATTTTCCGCGGTCAATGAGTTTGCCTGTCGGCATGATATCTGCTTTTGCTGGCTGGTTCATTCGTGAAGGGGAAAGTATGGTGCTGATTGCCTCAGATGAAGAGCAGCTTGCCACGGCAATGGCGCATCTGGTAAGAATCGCCTTTGATAACATTATGGGTGGTTATGTTGGCGTAGTACCGGCAGCGGCTCAGGGTCAGGAGATGCAACGAACCCCTATGATAGATACCGCTGAGGTTGAAGCACGTTTGATGAATAATAAAGGCAAAGAGGACAATAGCTGGACACTGCTTGACGTCCGCGACGCTGACGAGCGAGCTGCTACAGCGATTGAAGGGTCACAGCATATTTATGTCGGTCAACTGAACGAGCGCTGGCACGAACTTGATAAAAGTCATCACTATACTCTGATGTGTGCCAGTGGCGCGCGGGCGACGGTAGCCGCTGGGTGGCTAGCAAGCCGAGGGTTCGATAATCTTGATATTTATCTCGGCTCTATGGGTGCATGGAAAGCAGGGCATGATTGATATAAAGTGGCTTGCATATTTATTGAAAATTGAATAGGGATATTAAATATACGCGACCATAGTCACTGAATCCATAGTCACTGAATCCATAGCCAATTAACAACCAATAGTGCCGTCTTAGCTGATATAAAGGTTGTCTTCAATACTGTTTTTCATATGCAACAGACGTGGGGCGATATCTTCCTCTAGTTTGTCACGGCTAAGGACAAAGTTTGGTGCGCCGCAATTAAAGGTCAGTAGACCTTCAGTCGGATGCATCAATGCCGTGGCAACTGCATTGACGTCTTTTTGCCATTCGCTAATCGAAAAACAGTACCCATAATCATCATAATCTTTAAAGGCTTTGTCCAGTCCTCGCCTAATTTTTAGCCAATCATCTTTATGCTTAGTACGAATAGCATCAAGAATAAACTCTTGCTCCGCTTGCGGCATACTGGCCAAACAGGCTCTTCCCATTGAGCTTAAATGAATAGGTAAGTACGAGCCGACATTGCGCCGCATCGTAGTGGTGCTTGAGCCTTGTACGACATTGAGATATACCATCGTCAGGCGATCACGAGTTGCCATAGCAACGGCACTGTTAGCATAATCTGCCAGCTCTTCCATGTACGGCGTGACCAAATTATTGATAGAGATATTCGCCATCATTGTATAGCCAAATCCCAACACACCTACAGAGAGTTGATATTTACTACTGTTCGTCGATTGCTTTAAATATCCTAACTTGACTAAGGTATAAGTGAGACGCGTGATTGTGCCTTTCGGAAGCCCTGTTAATTGGCTTAAGTCTTGGTTGCCAAGATAAGGACGCTGCGGGGTAAAACAACGCAGCAGCTCAAGTCCTCGAGCCAAAGCGGTGACAAATTGCCTGTCATTTTGATCTCTCATCTCTGCAATGGGCTCTAGCAATTCAATATGCGTTGTATTGTTAGTGCCTTCATCCATAAGGTTTTTAGTTGTCATATATTATTTTTAATCTCAATCAAGTTAATATAAATATGATAGTAAACGCACTATTTACCGTACTTTATAATCAAAAAAAGGATTCTAGGCTAATAGTAGTCGGCATCTTTAATCATACTATATTAAAGATGCCATTAAATTCTTAACACAGTTATTATAAGCTATTTCGCTATGCGGTATATATATTGAGTAATATTACGCCTTTTGTGGGTCGTACTGTTGTTCTTTAATGAACAAGGTTGGGATAAGACCACATAAGAAGTACGCGCCTGCCATCAGCAACAAACCTGCGCCGATAGAGTTTTGCATGGCCATATAACCAATGGCGACGGGCGCAATAACCGAGCCCAAGCGTCCGATATTGAATGCCCCGCCAATAGCAGTACCTCGAATAGCAGTAGGAAAGCTTTCTGTTAAATAGGTGGCATTGATAGCATAAGGGATGCCATATAAGAAACCAAAGGTTAACATGAGCCAACCGATGTTTTCGGGGGTATGGAAATATACCAATACTGGAATAAAGAGCGCCGTACCCATAGTACCGAATGCAAAGACTATTTTACGCCCAATTTTATCAGCTACTAGACCTGCCACGACTTTAGCAAACATCATGGTCAGATAAGTGCCCGCCATATATAGCGCCATCTCTTTAAATTTGATGCCCAATTCAGTTTCTAGATAAGAAGGTAGCCAGTTGCTGACTCCGAAATAGCCAAATAGTAAAAGACCTGAACTCATTGACCATAAGATGAACATGATGCGATGTTTGGGATTTTCAAATATGGCTTTATAAGGATTTTCAGGTTTTTGTAGCGAATCTTTTGCACCGCTGAGTTTAAGAGCACGTGCCGCTTTCCAAGAATTTGGTTCAGGTATAAGAAAGTACATGGCTATCGATAGAATAATAGGTAAAAACGTTAACAGGTATAGTGTGCGCCAACCATAACTTGGAATAATCCAAGCTGAGATGCTGGTGATAACCAAAGACCCTAAGGTAAAGCCTGTCATCAATGCAGCAAGTACCGTCGTTCGATGTTTGGTAGGTACCATCTCAGACATCAAGGTATTGGTAGCAATATATAAGCTGCCAAGACCCAAACAAGCGGTGAATCTTAATGCTACAAACTGCTCATAGCTTTGCACAAATCCACTAAAGCCAGACAGAAGGGAGAAGAGCGCTGTCGCAAGCACGATCACACGCACTCGTCCAAAACGGTCACAGGCCCAACCACCAAAAAACCCACCGATGGCCATGCCAAATAAGGACCAACTGCCTAAAGCACCCGCTTGTACATTGGTCAACCCAAATTCTAGCTTTATACTTGAAAGTGTAAAGGCGAGAATACCAATATCGGCTCCATCACATAATAAAACTAGAAAACAAAAAAAGAAGGCCAATTTCCAAGGCTGTTTTTGCACAGGAATTAAGCTCGGATTTGAAATTATAGCGGCACTTTTCACAATTTATATCCTTATTGTTGTGAGAGTAAAAGACTATGAGCATATGGGTATAGTGACGTTACTCAGGTATCTGCATCCCAGCAAATACCTCAATACGCTTTAATAATGTAAATACTTGTTACTAATCAAATAACTAGCATTTAAATAAGTGAAAACTACTCGCTCACCTCTTTAATCATATTGCGAGCAATGATGATTTGCTGAATCTGAGTAGTCCCTTCATATAAACGATATAAGCGCACATCACGATAAAAACGCTCAATACCATAGTCGGCGATATAACCAGCACCGCCATGAATTTGCACCGCTCTATCAGCGACGCGGCCGCACATTTCAGTGGCAAACATCTTGGCACATGACGACTCGGTAACGACGTCTTTACCTTCATCGCGCAGGCGTGAAGCATCTAATACCATAGATTTGGCCGCATAAATCTCCGCTTTTGAATCAGCAAGCATCGCTTGAATAAGTTGGAAGTTGGCAATCGGTTGCCCAAATTGCTTACGTTCCACCGCATAACGTAGCGCATCATCTAGCATTCGAGTAGCTGCTCCGGTACTTGCGGCGGCGATATGTAAGCGCCCTTTATCAAGGACTTTCATGGCAGTTTTGAAACCTACACCTTCGACACCACCTATCAAAGCACTAGCAGGAACGACGCAGTTATCAAAAATCACATCACAAGTATGAGCGCCTTTTTGCCCCATTTTTTTGTCAATTTTGCCAAGCGTAATACCAGGGGTATCGCTCTCAACGATAAATGCTGAAATACCGCCAGACCTTTTATTGTCAGGGTCAGTGCGTGCCATGACGGTAAATATACCGGCTTGAGGGGCATTGGTGATATAACGCTTGGTGCCATTAAGTACATAGTTGTCGCCATCTTTAATGGCTGTGGTTCGGAGTGAGGCAGCATCTGAGCCTGACTCTGGTTCGGTCAAGCAAAAAGAGCCGATGATTTCACCACTGGCAAGTCTTGGCAGATATTTTTGTTTTTGTTCTTCGGTGCCATCAATCACAAGACCAGAGGAGCCGATACCGTTATTTGTCCCTATTAATGAGCGAAAAGCGGGTGAGGTGCGTCCTAATTCAAATGCCAGTGTGACTTCTTCTTCCATAGTAACGCCAAGCCCGCCGTACTCTTCGGGAATGGTCAGTCCAAACAGCCCTAATTCACGCATCTGGCTGAAGATCTCTTCTGGCAGACGGTCGTTTTCTGCTACCCAATCTTCTTTCGGTATCAATTGATTGTTTACAAACTGACGAACAGTTTGGACGATATGGTCGAGTACTTCCTTGTCTCTAATCATGTAGTTCTTCCTTGTTGAAATAATATCTAATATTGCTAATAGGGACTTTATGGTTAATTCGAACAAACAGCATAATGGATAGTTTATTAAATTACAATACTTTTGGTTTAAAAAACCGCAATGCGGTATTTATTAAGGGTGAATATCTTTGATTTAGGGTTTATTTCTAAATTTAACTGGGTTTTTCTCTTCACAAATGGAAATAAACAGTATATATTGGAACTGGATATCGCTATGCGGTATTAATTATCACAATTTTAAGGTGTTTTAAGGATTGCAGTATTTTGCTTAAGGGCACTGTTTAAATTAAAGGACACTATTTAAAGGATGGCATCATGGAAGAGCAAATAATTTTAATTGAGCAGCAAGTAAATGGCATTTGCGTGATAAGGCTTAATCGTCCTAAAGTTCGAAATGCTTTAAATACCGAATTACGTCAGAAACTGGCAGATATTTTTATCCAATTAAACGATGACCCTCAGATTAAAGCTATTGTGCTGACGGGCGGTGACAAAGTGTTCGCCGCGGGCGCTGATATTAATGACTTTTTAACCGCAAAAACGGTTGATGTGTATCTCCGTCATAGCGAACGTTATTGGGATGCCATCACCAATTGCCGTAAGCCGATTATTGCAGCGGTCAATGGTTATGCCCTTGGCGGCGGCTGTGAGCTTGCTATGCATGCCGACATCATCGTCGCTGGTAAGTCGGCTAAGTTTGGACAACCAGAAATCAAAATTGGATTGATGCCAGGAGCAGGGGGCACGCAGCGGCTGTTTCGCGTGATTGGCAAACATAAAGCCATGAAGCTGATATTAACGGGCGACATGATAAGTGCTGATGCAGCGGATCAAATGGGATTGGTTTCTGAAGTGGTCGAAGATGAAGAGACTATCAAACGTGCTATTGAAATCGCTGAACAACTCGCAGGGTATTCACCGATTGCGTTAACCCAAATCAAAGAAGTTGCCAATCTCGGGGTGGACATGCCGCTACAAGCCGCATTGGCTCTAGAGCGTAAAGCCTTTCAGATTTTATTTGATACAGAAGATCAAAAAGAAGGGGCGAAAGCTTTTTTAGAAAAACGTAGTGCTGAATACAAAGGACAGTAGCTTGTTGAGACAAACATAGGCATAGCTAAATCAATTTTCAAAACGAGAGCATATAAAGGATTATTATGACCGTGAACACATTGGCCATTATTGGTACAGGCATTATGGGTATGGGTATCGCCCAAATCGCAGCGCAAGCGGGCATTCAAGTACTTTTATTTGATGCCAAGGCAGGAGCTGCTGAGCAAGGACGCCAATCTCTTCAAGCGACACTCGAAAAACTATCGGCTAAAGGCAAATTTACCGATGAGCAGCTACAGTCTACTTTAGCCAATCTGACCGTGATTGAAGAGATAGCTAAAATTGCCGAGGTAGATGTCGTAATCGAAGCGATTATCGAAAATTTAGAAATAAAACAACAGCTTTTTAAACAACTAGAAAGCATTGTTCCTGCTGAAACGATTTTGGCAACCAATACTTCATCACTAGCAGTGACCGCGATTGCCTCCGATTGTGAGCGCCCAGAGCGCGTAGCAGGATTTCACTTTTTTAATCCAGTACCTTTAATGAAAATCGTTGAAGTGATTCCGGGTATCTCTACCAAACCGTCAGTGGTCGAGACGCTTACGGCTTTAGCTAAACGCATGGGGCATTTAGGGGTAGTGGCAAAAGATACCCCAGGGTTTATTGTCAATCATGGCGGCAGAGCTTATGGTACGGAGGCCTTAAAAATACTAGGCGAGGGAGTCGCTAGTTTTGAGGATATAGATCTTATTTTACGTGAAGGGGCTGGCTTTCGGATGGGACCGTTTGAGCTGCTTGATCTCACCGGTATCGACGTATCGCATCCAGTTATGGAGTCTGTTTATAACCAGTATTATTCTGAGCCTCGCTATCGTCCGCATCCCTTAACCCGTCAAATGCTAATAGGAAAAAAGCTTGGTCGTAAAGTTGGTGAAGGTTTTTATCACTACACAGAAAATAAAAAACAAGATGGTCAAAAAGTAACAGTAGATCCTTCCAAACAATTACCTTTTAAGACAGATTTCGATATCTCAAACCTCTCAGTTTGGATTGGGGCGGATTTAGCAGAAGATAAAAAACAGTTGGTTGATTATCTAAGCGCTAACGACATCACTATCGACGATAACGATAAGCCAAACTCTGACAGTTTGATATTACTGGCTATTTATGGTGACGATACCACCAATGCGGCTATCCGCTATCAGGTTAATCCTAAACAAGCGGTTGCCATCGATATGCTGACTGACTTATCCAAGCATCGTACTCTCATGCCAAGTATCGTCACGCAAGATAACTTTATAGCGCAAGCTTATGCCCTATTTGGTAGAAGTAATAAATTCGATAAAAGCTCGGATGAGGGCTCAAATGTTGCTGTCGATGCCACACTAATTACCGAAAGCACGGGTTTTGTGGCGCAGCGAGTTATTGCCATGGTGATTAATCTAGGTTGTGATATTGCGATGCAAGGTATTGCCACACCAAAAGATATCGACAATGCCGTCAAGATTGGATTGGGTTATCCCTATGGTCCTATCTCATGGGGGGACGAGCTTGGTGCCTCGCGTATTTTACTAATTTTACAACGTATTCATGGGTTAACGGGTGATCCACGTTATCGTCCTAGCCCATGGCTGCAACGCCGTGCCACCCTAGGTGTTTCACTGTTTGCTCAGCAAAATAATTATTCAGGTTAATGGCGTATTAATGACTTAGCGCGCCCAGGTGTACAGTTGCTAAGCCCTATATTTTATTCAGAAAAACTCTCAAAACACAACAAGGAACAGTTATGTTAGACGCCTATATTTATGATGGATTAAGAAGTCCTTTTGGTCGCCACGCAGGGGCATTAGCCACCGTACGTCCTGATGATTTGATCGCTACAGTGATGAAGAATTTAATCGAAAAGCACCAACTGCCTAACGATATCTTTGATGAAGTATTGATTGGTAATACCAATCAAGCCGGTGAGGACTCACGCAATATCGCCCGTAATGCTGCGCTGCTAGCAGGGTTAGATGTCAAAACACCCGGTCAAACCGTCAATCGCTTATGCGCTTCAGGACTATCGACCATTATCGATGCCGCTCGTAGTATTACTTGTCATGAGGGGGATATATTTTTAGCAGGTGGCGTTGAGTCAATGACCCGCGCACCCTTTGTTTTTGCTAAGACCGAAACGCCTTTTAGTCGTGAATTTAAAGTATTTGATACGACCATTGGCAGCCGATTCCCCAATCCTATCATCGAAAAACAGTTTGGTAGCGATAGCATGCCGCAAACGGGCGATAATGTCGCTCGCAAATACGGTATTACTCGTGAAGAAGCAGACAAATTCGCAGCAGCCTCACAAGCTAAGTACCAAGCAGCCAAACAAGCTGGGTTTTTCGACGATGAAATAACGCCAATTATGGTATCGCAAGGTAAAAAGCTGCCAGAAAAAGCGATATTGGATGATGAGCATCCTCGCGCCAGCTCTACTGTTGAGGCGTTACAAAAACTTAAGCCTTTAAACAACGAAGGTGTCGTCACAGCAGGCAATGCGTCAGGTATTAATGATGGCGCAGCTGCGCTGATTATTGGCTCAAAGCAGGCAGAAGAAAAGTTGGGCTTTAAGCCTATTGCCAAGATTCTTTCATCTGGTGCCATGGGTGTTGAGCCTAATATTATGGGCGTAGGACCTGTTGAAGCCATTAAACTGGCATTGAAACGTGCTGATTTGACCCTTGATGATATGTCCATCATTGAGATTAATGAAGCATTTGCCTCGCAAGTACTCGGCTGTCTAAAAGGTTTAGACATTGATTTTGATGACAGGCGTGTCAACCCTAATGGTGGGGCGATTGCTGTCGGGCATCCGCTGGGTGCATCAGGGGCAAGACTTGCGTTAAGTACGGCGCGTGAGCTACAGCGTACGGGCGAAAAATACGCCGTGGTCAGTTTGTGTATTGGCATTGGGCAAGGGCTTGCCATGGTGATAGAACGAGTCTAAGCATTTTAAGCTACCTTTACTATTACTGCCCTCGCCATACTATTTTATTATCAAGGACGACAATAATGACTTCTATACTTAACCAACATGAGGACTACCAGCAAGCTCAAGAAGCGTATGGTTTTCCTTTGATTATCAAACAGCTGCTAAATCGTGCAAAAATTGCCTCTACTGATCAAACCATTAGTTATGCCGACAAGGTCACTTATACCTATGCTGAATTTTTTAAGCGGGTTAATCGCTTGGCAAACGTCCTTAAAAACATGGGGTTGCAAGCAGGTGACGTGGTTGCGGTTATGGACTGGGACAGTCATCGTTACCTTGAAGCGTATTTTGCCGTGCCGATGTCTGGCATGATTTTACAAACGGTCAATGTACGCTTGGCCGAAGATAAAGTGCTGTATACCATCAACCACGCCAAACCCAAAGTCTTGCTCTTAAATGCTGAATTTGAGCCAATGGCGAAAAATTACCGTCATGAAGCGCCTTCTATTGAGAAGATTGTTTGGCTCGATGATACTGGCTTTGATGATGCTGAGTATGGCGAAGACGATACAAAAAACGGTACAAAAACTGAGCAAGTTAGCATGCCAGATTATGTCGAAGGTGAGTATGAAGCCATGCTAGCAGCTGCCAGCGATGCGTTCGACTTTCCAGATTTCGATGAAAATACCATCGCCACCACATTTTATACCAGTGGCACGACGGGTGACCCAAAAGGGGTTTTCTTTACCCATCGACAGATCGTATTACAGACGCTGGCAAGTACGCTAGCATCCGCGCTAAACGCTGAAGGTCAAGGCGCGCGCTACAATGATGTTTACATGCCAATGACGCCATTATTCCATGTGCATGCTTGGTGCTGGCCGTATGGGGCAACCATGATAGGGCTTAAGCAAGTATATCCGGGGCGCTATCTAGCCCCAATGTTGGTGGACTTAATCGAGCAGCACAAAGTTACGCTTTCACATGGTGTTCCTGCGATTTTACAAATGCTATTAAAAGAGATGGCCGCACGAGGACGTAAGTTTGATGGTCTGAAGTTGTTACTCGGTGGCTCAAAGCTGAATGAAGGTTTGGCTAAAGCGGCCATTGAAAGCGGTATTGAGTTTATGTCTGGATTTGGCATGTCAGAATCGTGTCCTGTGCTATCTAGAGCGGTATTTGATGATAAAACGGACTCGATGGAAATGAAAGAGCAGCTTAATTATCGTTGTCTGTCTGGCTCACCGATTATGCTCGTCTCAATGGAAATTTGGGATGAAAACGGCAAAGCTTTACCAATGGATGGTGAGTCGACAGGGGAACTTGTGATTCGAGCACCATGGCTTACTCAAAGCTATTTCAAAAACTCAGATGCTGGTAATGAGCTATGGCGCGGTGGCTGGATGCATACTCAAGATATCGCCTCTATCTCCTCTGACGGTACTCTAAGCATTACGGATCGATTAAAAGATGTGATTAAGTCTGGTGGTGAGTGGGTATCCTCGCTTGAAGTTGAGACCATTTTATCCTTTCACCCGAGTGTCGCTGATGTTGCCGTGATTGGAGTGCCAGATGAAAGATGGGGCGAACGACCTTTAGCATTAGTGGTTTTAAAGCCTGAATATGTAGACACCAAAGCGGATGACATTTTAGCCTTAGGCCATCAAGCCGTAGAAAAAGGCCATTTACCAAAGTATGGCGTGCCAAGTGAAATCAAGTTTTTAGTGGAAATGCCAAAAACCAGTGTGGGTAAGCTTGATAAGAAAAAAATGCGCATGATGTGCGCAGAAAAACTGATTTAATTCAAAAAGGTCTTTCAATGACTTTAAAACAATCATTCAAGCTTACTGATAATTTTAACGTGTGTATTAATAACATGTATGTTTATTGGTATGACGAGACGAGAAAACTATGAAGGCTTTAGCTATATTACCGGAAATACAAGAGACACTGAATAAAGACAAACACCATCCCATGCATGGCTTTGCGGTTATCTATTCTCAACAAGTAGAGTGGGGCGATATGGATTCCTTTGGTCATGTTAATAATGTGGTCTATTACACTTATGCCCAAAACGCTCGTATTTACTATAACAGTCAATTAAATCTATTTAATGAAAATACCTTTTCAGTCATGGCAGCATCATCCTGTCAGTATTTTAAACCGGTGACTTATCCCGATACTTTGTGGATTGGGGTTCGAGTGAAGAAAATTGGCAATGCCAGCTTGATTCATGAATATACCTATTATAGTACGGTGTTAAATACCATCGTTGCTAAGGCTGAGTCCGTGTTGGTATATCTTGATAAAGCCAGCGGACAAAAGAAAAATATCGATGAAACAAAAAAAGCCGCGATTAATGCTTTTGAAAGTTTTAATTAAATCAGGAGGCAAGTTTTTTATATAAGGATATGGTGCTGGTATTTATAAGACTAAAAAATGCGGTAGCAGTAGAGATTTAAAAGGATTGAAATGGATTTTAAAACAAAACAAGGAATGTATAGATCATGCTTTATATCAAAAATTTGTCTTTTGGTTTGGTTGTCCTTGGGGTATGCGTACAGGCACAAGCCATAGAGCTTGTCACAAATGGGGACACCACTTTAAGTATCGGTGGTTATGTTAAAGCCGAAGGTATCTTTTATTCTCCAGATGAAGGCGAGTCTGAGTTCAAAGGAAATGCACGGCAAACTCGGATTAATCTCAAAACCACGAAGAACGTAGAGGATAAAAAACTAACGGGTTTTATTGAAGGTGATTTTTATGGTAATGCTGCAAATGGTGGTTCAGACTTGCGGCTGCGCCATGCGTATGTTCAGCTCGATGATTTGACTGTAGGTAAGACATGGAATGGTCAGTTCTTAGCGGTTTACCCACTTTTGACTGAGCAGCTCGACTTTAAAGGTACGGGACTGGGCACCATCTCTGGTGGTGGCGCTGATATTCGTCCAGATTTAACTGTACATTACACTCATAAGGGGCTTCGTTTTACAGCTCAAGACCCTGTTTATGATGAAGCCAACCTGCCTGATATGGTGGTCAGCTATAAAAATAACATATCTGATCTGAGCTATAACTTAGCAGTCACGGCACGTGAGGCTAAAAATGGAAACGATTCAGATGTAGGCGTCGGTGCTTCTTTGGCGGGTAAACTCAAACTGGGTAATGACTCATTACATGCGAGCGTATATAACGGTAAAGGGATGGGAGCTTATTCTACAGTATGTGTCGGAAAAGTCCTTGGGGCGACCGGCGCTTCAGATTGTGACGCAGAAGACGGCAAGCTTATATCGCAAACTGGCTTTACGGTAGGCTATAGACACAAATTTACCGAGAAGCTTTTTAGTAACCTGCGTTATGGTGAGATTAATGTCGATGATGCGTCTGATACCTCTGTAAATGTGAAAAGCATCAACCTTATCTATAATTATTTACCCGATCTGGATTTTGGTATTGAATGGAGAGATCGCAGTGATAAGACCTTATCATCAGTAAAAGAAGGTCAGCAAGTTGAAATAATGGCCAAATATAATTTCTAAGCTAAAGGTTGCTAACACTGGATAGGATATAGTGCTAGCAACCTTTTTGTTAAAACGTTAATCCAAGCTATAAGATTTACCAAGCTAATTAAACATAGCGTTCGCTAAGTTTTTACGCCTATCATTACTCATGTGTGCCACGAATAGGATAATCGTTTTCTCGAATAAGAGACAAGCCGTTTGCAAGGGCTTCAAGCTCAGGTCTGACAAACGGAGCGTTCGAGATGTCTATGATTTGAATTTCCCCTTCAGCATTAATCACGAACACCCCAGGCTCGGCAAAGGGATGATCGGTTTCCTTCTCTGAGCGTGGGTCAGAGATGTACAGACCTAGCGTCTGCATCTGCTCAATCGTCAAACCATAAGCTATCGGAAAGCTGATAGTTAGTTTTTCTAAATGCTCCTCTAACTGCTGTTTACTATCTCCTGATATGGCAATGATATCGACACCAGTATCAAAAAATGCGCTTTTTATCGTCTCTAACTGATTGAGGTACTTGGTACAAATGGGACAATGCTTACCGCGGTAAACCACTACCAGTTTCCAATCATGACCATTTTCAGGCTTGCCTAATGATTTTATCTCACCATCTAGCATTTGTACCTGTATATCAGGAAATGGAGTGCCGGCGCGAAGTTTTTGGCTGTTATCTGATTGCATGGTGTTATCCTTTGACGTTTTATATTAATGGGCTTGGCATAAATCTTTTACGATATTTGACTTTGAGCAATGATTTGTTCAGCAATGCTAATAAGGTCTGCCGCTATAAAGTCCGGCGTTGGTACTTTGGCGGCGGGCAGTAAGGCATTATAAGATCGCGTGACAAATGCTGCCTGACAGCCCGCCGCTTGCGCGCCAATCGTATCCCAAAGATGACAGGCAACAAGGCAAAGGTCTGCCATCTCTACAGATAATATATTTGCCACCATCTGATAAGTTTCAGGTGCAGGCTTGAATTTTTCTACTGTCTCAACGCTAAAAGACTGCTCAAAAAACTCACTTAATCCTGCCTGTTCAAGTGGCGTAGGCGAGGCCCTAGTGGCTGAATTGGTCAAGGTTACTAGCCTAAACCCTGCGTCACGTAGTTTGGTTAAGGCTGGTGCAGCATCAGGATGCGCTGGCATCTCATTCATACGCTGCTTAAATTCATTAATATCGCTATCTGTCAGCGTAACGCTATGTATATCGGCTGTCATCTGTAATGCACCAACACCAAGCTCGCCAAAAGGAGTGTAAAGATTCGACAATGTCATGGTTTGCGAATAAAGCACCAATTGGGCAAACCATTCCCTTAATATTCTATCATCACCAAATAGTCGAGCAAATAAAGGCGCGAGGCTATCGATATCGAGCAGCGTCTCATTAACGTCGAATACGATGACTGAGGGTGATGGATTAGACGGCATAAAGGCTCCTATATATCGTGATAGATGCTGTCCGCAGCTTTATAGTTAGGGGGGGATGGTTCTGACTGCGGGTAACATTGCAGAATTGGTTCAATTTACTTTAACTGGACTTGAGTAATCATTCAAGATAAAATTGAGTAATTACTCAAATAGTACAGCCGTGCTTATTTCATCATTTGAGGTCATGGTTTTTAAACATGGGAATATATTATGTCACGTACCGCACTGTATAACCGTCAGGAAGCTTTAGAGCGAGCGCTAAAGCTTTTTTGGCAAAAAGGCTTTCATGCCACATCTTTAAAAGATATTGAAGAAGCACTCGATATGCGTCCAGGTAGCATTTATGCTGCATTTGGCAGTAAAGATGGACTGTTTCAAGAAGCATTGGATTATTATGCTCGATTGGGTCTGACGGAGCTTGAGCGTATATTAAGCCATCACGAATCGCCTTTGCTCGGGTTGGCCGCTTATGTGCGTCAGCTCGGCGGCATACGGGACAAGGAGCTGCCAAGTCAGGCCTGTATGTTGGTCAAAAGCTTGCTCGAGCTTGGCGCTCGTGAACAAGCAGCGCTACAAAAAGTTGAAATGCTGCTGGCAGGCATGGAGACGCGCTTTATCGATTGCTTTAGTGCCGCGCAGCAACTTGGTGAGCTGTATAGTACGCTGGATGCGACCAGACTAGGGCGACGCTTACAGGCTGAAGTCATGGGGCTACGCGCCTTTGCCCAGCGTGATGTCGATAGCGAGGCAGTACATGCATTGGCTGAAGATATGGCATTGTCTATAGAAGCGCTGCGCCTTGATGGCTAAGCTAAGACAATAACATACCAAGGTATAGTTCTTTATCCTAATAAAAGGGCTGTATGATGATTACCATACAGCCGTAAATGCTATTACTATTACAGAGCTGAAGCCAAATCCTAAGACTAAGCGAAATCCTTAGCTTAGCTATCCTTTAACCAATCTTTTACTAGCTTACTTTATGCCATTCAAACTTTTGGAAAGGCTTGTCGATTGGCGTGTTGGCCAAATGGTTGGTGTAGTTGCTCATGACTTTTTGCGCCGCTGCAAGTACCACTTCTAAAATATGACGTTTGGTAAAGCCTGCATCCAAGAACGCTTGTACCGCCTCGTCATTGACGTTACCACGATCACGAACGACCGATAGCGTAAAGTCGCGTAATGCTTCTAGTTTTTCAGTTGCTAATGGCGTCTCGTTACGCAAGGCTTCGGTGATTGCGTCGTCTACTTTCATGCTTTTGGCAATGCCTGTATGGGCAGGGACGCAGTAATGGCACTCATGCTCGACGTTGATGGTTTGCCAAACGACCGTGATTTCTTCATCATCAAAACTGCTGTCTAAAAACAACTGATGCAGGCGCTGATAGCCTTCGAGCAAGCCAGGCGCTTCAGCCATGACGGCATGTAGATTAGGTACCATGCCAAATGCCTTGATAGATACATCAAGCAAGTCTTTGCTTTCTGCTGGAGCGGTGTTTTTGTCGTGTAGGGTAAATTCAGTCATATAAAAGTCCTTCTAATAGTAATTAATGAATGGTTTTAGTAATCATATGAAGTGAGGTACTAGAAAATAAACCATATATATTTGAGTGAACGCTCAATTTGATAGATAGGATTTTATTAAGTAGCTCGACAACTGCGACCACTATAAATCATTTTGAGCAAACGCTCAAATTATAATTGAATGAACGCTCATTTATTTGTAAGTGTGATTTACATTCAAGGATGAGTAGATGAACGCAAAACTTTATTTGCGTTTAAATGAATGGCCTTTAAACGGCATTACGAGCAATCCCCAAAGTGAAGCATTCTGTTTAGGTGAGGGATATTCTTTTAAGCCAATATCTAGCTCGTTATCAGGCTTCTGCGCAGCGCCTTTATAACTACCAAAAATCCAATCCCACCAAATAACGCTAAAACCATAGTTTGAGTTGGTTTCACTGACGCGTTGGCTGTGGTGGATACGGTGCAAAATCTGCGTCATTAATATTAAGCGCGCAGGTTTTTCGATCGCAGGTGGCAAGCGAATATTGGCATGGTTAAACATCGCTAAGCCATTTAGGGCAATCTCAAAAATCAGTACCGCGATGGCAGGGACGCCCAACAAGCTGACGGCAACGAGCTTCACTAAAATGCTTAAAACAATTTCAATAGGATGAAACCTAAGCCCTGTACTGGCATCAACATGTGCATCAGCGTGATGAACTTTATGCAAACGCCACAGAATAGGCACGCGGTGGAATAATCGATGTTGCCAGTAAATGATGATGTCGAGCAATATTAAGCTTAATATGATGACAACAATGCTTGGCAAATCGATAATATTGAATAAGCCAATTTTATGCTGCTGATTATAAAGTGCCACAGCCGTTAGACCGACAGGCACGGCTAGACGAGCAATAACGGATGACGCAAACACCAAACCAAAGTTAGCGAACCAGCGTTTACTGCTTTTGATCGGCGCTTTACGTGCAGGCATGCGCCACTCAATCAGCATCATAATCACTAAAATGCTCAAAAAGAACCCAAGACGCCACCATACTTCGTTAGTCATTACTTACCTCTTGAGGGTTCACACCAGCAGGATATTGTGACCATATTTTTTTATTTTGAACCGACTATGGCATCAGTCTCTAGCTGCTTGAGGGTATGATAGCCACCATGGATACGGGTAAAAATCGTAATCGCGCAGGCCGTTGCAAAAATGCCAGCGAGTAGTACAAAGTGCTGCGGCCAAAGGCAAAAGGCAACAAACAGCGCAATAGTCTCAGTACCTTCCGTCAAACCGTTTAAATAATAAAAGCTTTTATATTTGAACTGTGGTTTATCCAGTTTAAACTTTTCGGCAGCAATGGCAAACGCCAAAAAGCTAGAGCCTGTGCCGATAAAGGTAGCAAGTAATAACGCACCTGCAATGGCGTTCTGTTCAGGATTTGCCAAGATAAAACCCAGCGGCACTGCTGCATAAAAGAGAAAATCAAGCGTAATATCTAAGTAGCCGCCTGCGCTTGAGCTTTGCTGTGCATGGCGAGCTAGCGCGCCATCAAGACCGTCAAAAATACGATTCAGCGCAATCGCTGCCAGTGCGCCATACCAAAGCTCAAACGCAAGTAATGGTAAGGCTAACATGCCGATTAAAAAGCCCGCTACCGTGAGTTGATCAGCCGTAATGCCGCGTTTGTGCAATACAATTACCACAGGGGCTAGTATCGGCTTAATCATGGGCGTAAGAAATTTGTCTAGCATGCGCTTGCCTTTTATATTTCGCTTTGGTGTTTCAGATTAGAGTTCTAGAACTACAGGTCTAAATGAATAACTTTACCCTTTGCGGCCTCAGCATCGCTATGATCGTGCGTGACCATGATAGCAGGGAGCTTATGAGTGCGAATTTGCTCAAATACTAGTTGGCGTGTATCTACTCTTAGCTGGGTATCGAGCTTGCTAAAAGGCTCGTCTAGTAGGATCGCTTTTGGCTCGCTGAGCAAGGTGCGCAGTAGCGCCACTCGTGCTTGTTGTCCGCCCGATAAATTGTCAGGATGGCGACTTCCCATGCCGGCTAATCCCACTTGTGCCAGCGCCTGTTCTATTTTTTCACTACGCTGTTTTCTATCTCCTGTCTTATTGCTTTTAGGCATCGCAAAAGCAATATTACCCGCTACTGATAAATGCGAAAACAGTAGGGCGTCTTGATACAGTACCCCAATATGACGCAGGTGCGTCGGCAGATGGCTTACGTTTTTATCATTTAACCAGACCTCACCAGTAGCGGTAAAACCGTTTGGTAAAGTACCTGTTAGCCAGTTCAATAAGCTTGATTTGCCACTACCAGATGGCCCCATGACAGTCAATATTTCACCACCAGAAATCTGCTCATCTAGGCTGAGGAGTAGCGTGTCTTGTCGATATAACTGTAAGTCTTTTATCTGTAAAGAGGATTGCATCAAGGACCCTTTAGTTACTTTTAAAATAAGTTGATAGATGTTATTTCTAACGAGTGCCACTTTTAAAGAAATACTTCGGCAATACCCACGCCAATATAAAGCCAATTAACGGCAGTGCCATTTGGATGATGGCATACACCGCACTGGTGCGCCTACTGGCACCATTTGCGAGAGTCACAGCTTCGGTAGTGATGGTGGCGATACGTCCACCACCTGCTAACAACGTCGGCAAGTATTGACCAAAGCTAATAGCCAAACCAAGGGCGATAGCAATTAACAGCGGCGCAAATAATTGTGGCAATTTCACCTGCAAAAATACTTTTGCTGGGGTCGCCCCAAGGCTTGCGGCTACATGAGCAAAGCGCGGGTCTAGACGCCTGTAGCTACTGGCAAGCGATAAAAACACATAAGGCAGTACAAAAAGCAGATGGGTAAACGCCACATTAAAAAACGCCGTTTGGTTATTCACCAATTGTTGCAACCACACCAACCCAAATAAAAAGGCAATACTGGGCACTAACAGCGGCAAATAGATAATAAAACTGGTAAATGTTGAAAGAGATTTTTTACTTAATTGCTCAGCTTCCAAACATAACAATGTCAGCACAATGGCAAATACGGTACTCACGATACCGATAGCAAGAGTATTAAATAATGGCGTGCTCATTTGCGTAAAGGCACTTTGAAAATGTAATAACACCAACTGCTCTGGCAATACGGCTGGAAAGCGCCAAAAACCAGCTATTGACCACATGACCAGACCAATGAGCGCTAGCAAAATAAAGCCAATCACCACAGTGGTCAACGCTGCGGTAATTTTTTGCCAGAGTGCATCGGCATAGTTGCGCTTGCCATTTATCAATGTGCCATTAAAGCAAGCTTTTATCGCTCTCTCAGCGCCGAGCCACAAGGCGATTAAGCTACCCGTCAACGCCAGCTGTAATAATGCGCCTGCCGAGGCTTTTATACGTAAGTTTAAATCCACATCGTTAAACCATTGCATGATAGTAACCGCGAGCGTTGGCGGCGTGTTTGGACCGAGTATCAATGGCATCTCTACGCTGGCACTGGCATAGGCGAGCACGGCTAAGATAGGCAAACGTAAAAAAGGATAGAGGATAGGGAGTACGGCTTTAAAAAAGGCAGTGATGGGATAATAGCCGAGATTTAGCGCAATTTTATACTGCTGACGCAGCTTTCTACCAAGTTCTGGTTGTGCCAAAGCGCCTAGTGCCATTAATAATAAAAACGGCAGCTCTTTTAAGGTTAAACCCAAAATGATACTGATGCCGTAGGGGTCATGCGGAAAGATACCGTTTGGCGCCAATTCCCAGCCGCTAAGCCACGGTGAAATAAGGCGTGAAAACATACCAGAAGGCGCAATTAAAAAGCTAACCGCAATGGCTGCCGCTGCATGAGGAATGACCAAGATTGGACTCAGCAAGCGCTCAATACGGGTCAACCAAACGCTATTAAAAAATGCCGCCAATATCATTAAAGTCATGACAAAAGCGAGTAACGTGCTGATTAATCCAGTAGCGATGCTTAACGCTACCATTTGGGTAAGACCCGGCGTCTGCCAAAGATTGTTAAAGCCTTGTAGACCAAAAGTCGTTTGCTCAAGTGCAGGTACCCAGCTAAAGGCAGGTAACAGCACACTGAGCAAACCACCGAGTACGGGTAATATTAGCAGTAGCAGTAAAAATTTCGGACTCAAGGATACAATGCGCGTAAATAGGTCTGTTTTATAAGGATCTATCGTTCTAGTGCTTGAATCAGCCGTTTTATTATTAGAATCTTTACTCATGGGCTGACCCCATAACGCGCCTGCCAGCCTTGCATAATGGCATCAACCCAGCTTGGATGTGGTTCATTTACGGTACGTTTTATCGCGTCAACCGGTAGGGCGCTCGGATGGGGTTTGTTAGTCTTGAATAGCGCTTGTTGCTCAGGGTCGAGCGTAGATTGGACGAGTACGGTTTTATCACCCCATATAGAAGGCGTTTGTTTTTTGGCCTGTGCTTCTGGGCTTATCAAGAAATTTGCGACTAACTGCGCCGCTTGCGGATGGCTGGCGTTATAAGGAATGGCCACAAAATGGGTGTTACTTAAGCTTCCATCACTCATGGCATAGCTACGAATACTCTGAGGTAAATCATAACGCTGCACGGCCGCAGGAATTTCAGGCGCGGAAAAGCTAAATGCTAAGCTAAGCTCGGTATCATCGACCAAACGCCGCATGTGCGCGCCCGTTTGCACAAATTGCTCACCCTTGCGCCATAGAGTGGGATGCAAATCATCGAGAAACGTCCATAAAGGGGCTAATATCATATCTGAATTTTGCTCAGTGGCTGGCAAGTTGAGCTGTGCTTTTGTGTTTTCGCCTGTGTTCGTATCCTGCTTTTCATGCAGCATGACTAAAGCGTATTTTAAAAAACTCATTCCTAAAAAGTCAGGCGGCTTTGGATAGCTAAAACGCCCGGGGTTTTGCGCCGTCCAATTGACCAGCTCATTTAAAGTGGTTGGTGGCTTATTCGTTGATAAACTGTCGTAATAAAAAGTCAGTGAGGCTTGACCCCATGGCGCTTCCATACCATTGGTTGGCACACCAAAATCAAAGTTAACGGCAGGATTATTCTCTGGATCGGTCAAGGCAAAGTTAGGCAGCTTGTTCGCCCATTGTTTCAGCAATAATGAGTTCTCACTCATGGTGGCAAAGTTTGCGCCATTTATCCAGATGAGATCAACGCTGCCTTCATCATTATTGTTGGCAGACTTTTCCGCAAGTACGCGACTGACGGCTTCACTGGTGTCGCTTAATTTCACATGGACTAAATTGATATTATATTTATCATCTACTTGCTTAGCTGCCCACTGTAGATAGGCATTGATCTGCGGGTCACCGCCCCATGCATAGAAGTAAACGTCTTGGTTTTTACCTTGCACCTCTATCTGCTGCCAAGATGATAAATTTTGATTAAGGTCATCGGTAGTGAGTGAGGCAGTGCTTGCTGATATGCTTGAAGAAATAACTGCACAAACGCTAAGCGCCATAGCATAGGCGCTATAGCGGCTTAGATTTTTTAGCGTTGGCAAAGCTGGTAAAGATTTAATAACGTACATTTAAGTTTCCGTTATGATTACATATTTTTAGCGCAGTTGATAAAAAATCTACTTAACCTCGACGCCATGTATGGTATTTCTCAAGCCAGTTTAATACTGTTTCAGGCGCATGATTGCGCTTCCATTCACCAGCCGCGTATTTATTGCCCTCCGCCCATGTCGGGTACATATGAATGGTGCCGAGTATTTTATTTAGCCCTAAGCCATGTTTCATCGCTAATATAAACTCCGGCATGATATCCCCAGCATGCTCAGCGACGATGGTCACGCCGAGTATTTTATCTTTACCTTTTGGCGTAATGACTTTGATAAAGCCAGCGTTGGCGCTTTCCGTCACCGCACGATCTAAGTCTTTAAAGTCGTAGCGGGTAACCTCAAAGTCGATGCCTTTTTCAACAGCCTCTTGCTCATTTAGGCCCACGCGTGCGACTTCTGGATCAATAAAAGTCGTCCACGGAATCACACGGTAATCTACTTTAAACTTCTTTAGATGTCCAAATAAACCGTTTACGGCGGCGAACCATGCCTGATGGGAAGCCACATGAGTAAATTGATAAGGGCCGACGACATCACCAGCAGCGTAAATATTGGGGTAGAGAGTTTCTAGATAGTCATCGGTCTCGATGGTACGTTCAGTTTCGATGCCCAAATCTTCAAGCCCATAGCCTTTTAAGCGCGCACTGCGTCCAACGGCACAAAGCAATTCGTCATATTCAATAGCGATTTCTTGTTTGTTTTGACTGTCTTGCTTATCGGTACTGCTTTGCTTATCTATATTATCGCCTTGCGCTTGAACGATAATGAACTTTTTACCATCGCGAGCTTCACAGCGAATCGCTTGATGCGAGGTTAAGACATTCACGCCACTCTCGACGAGTACTTGCTGTGCAAATTCAGAGACTTCCACGTCTTCTTTTTTCATAAGACGCGCGCCTCTTTCGATTTGGGTGACATTTGAGCCTAAGCGTGCAAAGGCTTGCGCCAGCTCAGAGCCGATTGGCCCGCCGCCAAGGACGACCAGTTTTTTCGGTGCTTCTTCTAATTCGGTAAACTTATTCCATATGGTGTCGCTGGTCACATAGCCGGTTTCTTCTAAACCGGGCAAGTCTGGTACAAATGGACGCGCGCCAGTCGCGATAACGATGGAACGTGCGGTGAGTGTTTGCGTGCCGCCATCGTTTAGCGCAATCTCTACCGTCCATGGGTCGATAAATTTAGCGTAGCCTTTTAATACTTCGACACCCAAGTCCGTATAACGCTCGACGCTATCGTTTGGCGCGATATCAGCGATGACTTTATGGATGCGTGTCATGACGTTTTTGAATGAGAACTCTGGTGGTGTATTTTCTAAGCCGTAACGCTCAGCATGGCGCATCTGTTCTGCGACTTTTGCGCTTTTAATGAGGGCTTTACTGGGTACACAGCCATAGTTTAAGCAGTCTCCACCCATCTCACCCGCTTCGATTAAGGTCACTTTTGCTCGGACGGTCGCCGCGATATAGCTGGTGACTAGCCCGCCAGCACCAGCGCCAATCACAATCATATTACGGTCGAATTTTTTAGGTTTGTTGTAGTTTTTATAGACGCGGCGCTTTTTTAGCATATTCAATATCCCTTTTGCCATTAATGGGAAGAAACCTAACAACGCAAATGAGACGATTAAATTAAACGATAAAATCCCTGACAAACTGTCAATTTGCGCCAGTTGCGTACCGGCATTAACGAATACAAAAGTGCCCGCGAGCATACCAACTTGGCTTACCCAGTAGAATGTCCTCGCTTTAATCGCGGTGACGCCCATGAGTAAATTAATCAAAAAGAACGGAAATATCGGCACCAAGCGCAGGGTAAATAAGTAAAACCCGCCTTCTTTTTCAACGCCAGCATCAATGGCTGCTAAGCGTTCAGGAAAACGCTGCTTAATCGTATCACGCAGTAAATAACGTGAGGTTAAAAAGGCGAGTGTCGCACCAATGCTAGAGGCAAATGAGGCGACCAGTAACCCTTGCCATAAGCCAAATAATGCCCCAGCTGCTAAGGTCAAAATAGCTGCACCCGGTAAGGATAGGGCGGTGACGACGACATAAAGTAAAAAGAACCCACCGATAACTAATAGCGGTGATTGCGCTTTATAGTCGTTAAATTGCGCCATCGACCCTTTTAAGCCGTCAAGCGTCAATAATTGATTTAGGTCAAAATGAAAAAAGCTTGCCGCTAATATCAATATTAACAGTATTAAAAATATTCTTTTAATCATGAAATGTCCGGCTAAATAAGAGTGCAAAGGGTATCAGTGATAGAATCTAAAAAGTATTATTTATAAGCACGTAGCGATGTCATTAGTCTTACTATAATCTACTTTTTCATTACGGGTGGTTATATGTTACTTTTTAGTTATATAGATAGACACCATATTGTTGAGAATAGCTGGCGGCTTTTCTAAGCTTAGAAAGGTTAATACTGAGTCCAAAATTTGCTATATTTTGAATGATTGCTCAACTATAGGTGCAAGAAACCCACCAAATATTGTATTTATGGATTGTAATGTTTTTTGAGTGATTGTTCAAATTATTATGATGTTTTTATGATGCTAATAGCATATGAGCGTCAGATATGGCTTTGCTAGTAGGCTAACGCAGCGCCGCAGCATAAAAATTAGTATGGTAAATAGCCAAAGCGGTATGTTTGCTACTAGGTAGGTTGTTGGCTAGCTGCATCCAACTTATTTAAAATGATTACTTCAACTTTGTCACTAATGGTCTTTAATTCCAGTCCGAAAGCATCCACGCGCTTGTTCATTTCTTCTTCTTCATCTTCGGTCACAAGGTCAGTTCTAAACTCTTCGATTGTGACTAATCGTTCTCTCAGAGAGTTTTTAATTAGCCCTAGCTCATAAACTGACAGTTCCGTGTCATCACGCATCGTGCATCTCTTATATTCAAAAGGATTAAGGAGTATTTTCCGATTACAGCATTAGGAGGCTAATTACACAGTTAAAAGTGAATCAACAGTACATGATTTTAGGTATACAAGTGTACACATCTGTGATTAAACCTGTCAATCCACAAATTGGAATATACAACACTGTAAAATGCACCTATTTCATATAACCAATACCCCTAAATCCCTAAAAATTGAGGTAGGTCGAGGAAACCGCAGAGATATTAAATGATGAGAGGTAAACAGAAACAGGGCTTAGCCCGATGCGAGACGTAGGGCAATATCTATAACAGCAATTTTTAAGCAGTGATTGACTCTGTAAATAAGGATAACTGTGATTTATAAATCATTAATTAACGAGAATTTTGATAATAATACTATTTGATAGTGATAGCTATTTGGGAATATGCAGCTTATAACCAACGCCAATTTCAGTGAAGAAATAACTAGGTCTAGAAGGGTTGTCCTCTAGTTTTTGACGTAAATTTGACATAAATATACGCACATAGTGCTCTTGGTGGTTGTGACCTTTACCCCATACTTCGTTTAGCAGTTGCTGATGCGTCATGACCTTTTCGGCGTTTTTAATGAGTACAGTCAGTAAGCGATATTCAATCGGGGTTAAATGAATGTCTTCGCCATTTTTCTTAACGTGCCGTTGTGCCAAATCAATACTGACATTGCCTAATGCTAATACAACCGGTGCCTCATAACCGGCTTGCCAGCGGCGCATCTGGGCGTTGACCCTAGCGATTAGCTCGCCCATGCTAAAGGGTTTTACCAAATAATCATCGGCACCTAAATTTAAAGCTTTGATTTTATCTTGCTCGTCACTGCGCGCCGACAGTACTAAAATGGGCAGCGATGACCACGCCCTAATGTCTGAGATGACATCGCAACCATCCGCATCTGGGAGACCTAGGTCTAATATCAATAAGTCTGGGCGGCGAGAGGCCGCTTCAATTAGTCCGCGTTGCGAGCTATCGGCAGCGTAGACTTGATAGCCTTCTTGCTCCATCGCTGATTTGATAAAGCGGGCAATATGGGCTTCGTCTTCAATGATTAAGATGGTTTTCATGGTAGGGTATTTGCTACTTATAAGGGAAGCTTGAGGCAGTAATGAGGTAATGAAATAATGAAGTAATGACTGCGCCCAAGTTTCTAACAATGTTGGAGAGACTGATTTTATAAGCTTTCAGAGCTAGTAGTTGTATTTGTAGTTATGTTTGCATCTATGATTGTCTCTATCTGAGTCACATTTGATGTAAATTTATCATCAAATATATCTAGATTTTCTAAAGGCTGCCACGGTAGCACTATAACAAATTGCGCACCGTGCGGTTGTATATTGCTCGCGCTTAGTGTGCCGCCTAAGTGCTGGACCAAGTCTCTACTGAGCGCCAGTCCCAATCCCAATCCTGTTGTATTACTTTCACTATCACCGCGGGTAAAACGTTCAAATATTTGCGCTTCCATCCCTAATGGCAGCCCTTGACCGTTGTCGGTTACCGTTATTTGGTAGCTTTGCACGGTTTTATTGTTTTGCAGGTTTTGAGTGTTGGGCTGATTAGTGAGTGTCGCTTGAATGGTGATAGTTGCATTGTCTGAGGTGTAATTAATCGCATTGGTCAGCAGGTTGTTTAAAATCCGTGCCAAGATTAATTCATCGGTATAAATAAAATCGACTGCACTGGCCACGTCTATTTTGACTTGCCGATTTTGTAGATACGGTTCAAGTTGGCGTATATTACTACCGATAATCTCTTCCAAGCTTACCCATTGCTTATTGAGTTTCATACCGCCAGATTGCAGCGCCACATAATCTAAGATATTGATGACCAAACGCTGAATGACATTGGCTTGCTGTTCGATATCGATAGCCAGCTGCTTTTGTGCAGCAGGTGCTAGGTTTTGGCTGGCAAGACAAGCGGCCAATCCTGATAGCACGGTAATCGGAGTGCGAATATCATGAGACAACGCGGATAAGAGCGAGCCGCGCAGACGTTCTGACTCCACTTTGATAAGGGCATTTTGTGCAACTTTGGCGTAATAAACACGCTCTAAAGCTAAAGTAATTTGGGCGATAGCGACATCGAGGGTACGTTGTTGTTCCGGTTGATTAAAATTATCGGTATCGGTTGGCATCAGTGCCAATACCGCCAGTACCTGACTTGAGGTCGCAAGCGCCCGATAGTGCATAGGATTGGCGGCCAGCGTATGGGTCGCTAGACCCGCGCTTTCTTTATGATCAAACACCCATTGCGTCACATTCCAATTAAACTCTGAGGGGATGCTCGATTCTGAGACGACAGTCAATTTACCGTCAGCATTGGGCATCGCTATGAGCGCTTTACTAGCGATATGCTTGGTCAGCCAAATAATAGCTTGATTGATGATTTCTTCATTTTTGCGCGCCGCACTGAGACTTTGTGCCAAATGACTCATAGAGATCGCTTGTTGCTCACGTCTACGGGCATTTTGCGCCTGAAATCGTAGTCCAACCGCTAAGTTATTGATAATCAATGAGACGACAATCATCACCGCAAAGGTGACTAAGTACTGGACATCGCTAACACTAAAAGAAAGCTTAGGCTCTACAAAAAACAAATCAAAGCTGATGACACTTAATAGCGCCGCAAAGATACCAGGGGCGCGCCCAAAGCGAACCGAGATGAACACAATGACTAGCAAATATAGCATCACCACATTGGCTAAATCAAACCAGCGCGTCAGGGCGACTAGGCTGACGGTGACGAGCGTACAACCTAAAACAGCCATCAGATAACCGATGCGATTGTCTTTAGAGGCTAGGGCGGCCATATCCCAAGTAGGCAGTTGTCGTTTGCTACGGGGGCTTTTTGTCTGTGTAGCTTGATTGACCAATATCAAGTCTAAATTGATATCCTGCTGTGAGATCTGTTTGACCAATGATTGATTATAATAAAACCTAGAGTGATTCTGGCCGATAATAATACGCCCAATATTAAATTGATGGGAATAACTGACCAAACCTTCAGCGACGCTAATAGCGCTGATGATTTCTGTCTTGGCGCCCAACTCATCTGCTAAGCGTAATGCCTCTAAAATGCTTTGCTTATTTTTGGACAGCTCATGGGCATTTCGCGGCGTCTCGACATAGATAACATACCACTGCGAGTGTAAACTGCTGGCAAGTCTGGCGGCGTGACGAATAAGGCGTTCGCTATGCGCGCGCGTACTGATGCCTACTAATAACTGATCGGTGGTATTCCAGATAGATGAAATACGCGATTGATTGCGATAGTCTCGCATATCGGCATCGACTAGGTCAGCAGTTCGACGCAATGCCAGCTCGCGTAGGGCAATTAGATTGCCCTTTCGAAAGAAGTTTTCTATCGCATGTTTGGCTTGGCTTGGGATATAGACCTTACCGTCATGCAGTCGCGATAATAGCTCATCGGCTGGCAGGTCGACCAATACCACCTCATTGGCCTGATCAAAGAACCAATCGGGGATGGTTTCTTGTACCACGACCCCGGTGATTTGATTGACCACATCATTCAGGCTTTCTAAATGCTGAACATTAACCGTGGTATAGACGCTGATGCCTGCCTTTAATAACTCCTCAACGTCATGCCAGCGCTTTGGGTGTCTGGAGCCTGGGATATTGCTATGCGCCAGCTCATCAACCAATAAAATATCTGGATGCCGCGCTAAAGCCCCATCAATATCAAACTCCACCAAGGTTTGCTCTCGATACTCAACCTGACGTAACGGCAGCATTGTCAATCCATCTAACAATGCTGCTGTCTCACTGCGGCCATGAGTTTCTACAATGCCGACTAAGACATCCAGCCCATGCGCTTGGTCTCGATGGGCGGCAGAGAGCATGTCATAAGTCTTGCCAACGCCTGCCGATGACCCAAAGAAGATTTTTAGTTTACCTCTGCTGCGCGTATTTTCTTGCTGCTTTATTTGCTGCAGTAAATCTTCTGGATTGGGGCGCTGCTCACTCATGCTGATGCTCACTGCTGGTTAATGGGTTGACTCATTTAACGACTGCCATCTCATCTAAGGCTAAGTTGACCGCCAATACATTCACGCGCGGTTCGCCGAACAGATTGAATTGTCGCGCTTCTGTATGCTCATCGATGGCTGTTTGGACTTGTTCAGCGCTGATGCCACGTATACGGGCCACTCTGCTGACTTGCCATTCGGCTGCCGCCGGTGAGATGTGCGGGTCTAAACCACTGCCTGACATCGTGACCAAATCAAGAGGGATAGGGGCGGTGTTTTGTGGATCAGCGGCTTTTAGTCTTTGTACTTGCGCATCGACACCAGTCACTAATTCAGGATTTAAAGGTCCCAAATTACTCCCCGAAGATTGCGCGGCATCATAACCGTCTCCTGCTGCTGAGGGGCGCGTCCATAAATACTCTGGCTGATCAAAGCGCTGACCGATAAGCGCAGAACCCACTAAGCTGCCATTGTGTTCTACCAAGCTGCCATTGGCTTTATCCGCCATGGTCACTTGGGCAACGCCGGTCATCAATAAGGGGTAGCATAAACCTAAAATGAGTGCCAAGGCTATAAATAATAATAGCGCAGGTTTGAGCATGGGCATACGGGCAGTACTATTGTCCAATATAGAATTGTCCGATGCAGAAAGGTTGTTTTCATCCGCCTTTTTTTCATCCGCTTGGTGGTATTTAGAGTCAACAGGAGAAATAGATTGTATAACGTTGTTAGATTGCACAGAGTTATTAAGTGGCATAGATTTATTAGGTTGCATAGTCGTCATCCGTATCGTTGGTTATACCAAGTGCAAGGCATTAATGAGCATATCGATTGCTTTAATACCGACAAAGGGAAGAATCAGCCCGCCCAAGCCGTATATCAGCAAGTTGCGCCGTAATAGATTGATGGCAGAATCAGGTCTGTAAGTCACGCCGCGCAGCGCCAGTGGAATGAGAAACACAATAATCAATGCGTTAAAGATAATAGCCGATAAAATCGCGCTTTGAGGGCTGCCCAGTTGCATAATGTCCAATACCCCAAGCGCAGGGTAGGTGCTGGCAAAGGCGGCTGGAATAATGGCAAAGTACTTGGCGATATCATTTGCCAAGCTAAATGTCGTTAGTGCGCCGCGAGTCATCAGCATCTGCTTGCCGGTTTGCACCACTTCAATCAGCTTGGTCGGATTTGAGTCCAAGTCGACCATGTTGGCCGCTTCTTTAGCTGCTTGAGTGCCACTATTCATAGCAACAGCCACATCCGCTTGCGCCAGTGCCGGTGCATCATTGGTGCCATCGCCGGTCATGGCGACTAGCTTACCTTGACGCTGGTAACTACGAATTCGCTCAAGCTTTTGCTCTGGGGTTGCCTCCGCCATAAAATCGTCGACGCCCGCTTCAGCAGCAATGGCCGCCGCCGTCAAAGGGTTGTCGCCCGTAATCATCACGGTGGTAATGCCCATCTTTCGCAGCTCGGCAAAGCGCTCTTTTATGCCGGATTTGACCACATCTTTAAGCTCAATGACGCCGAGCAACTGCTGATTATCGGCGACCAGTAGCGGCGTACTACCACGGCGAGCCACTTCCTCTACTTGTTGCTGTAGATTAGTAGGTAAGATGCCGCCTTGAGCTTCTACCCATTTGACGATGGCATCAAACGCTCCCTTGCGGATATGGCGCTGCTCGATATCTGTGCCACTCATACGGGTTTGAGCGGTAAATTCGATGGTGTCAAACGGCAATGCTTTCCATGTGTTTTCATCGATATCAAATCGGCTTTGAGCAAGCTTGACGATACTGCGACCTTCTGGTGTCTCATCGGTCAATGAGCTGATCAGCGCCACTTCCGCAAGCTGGCTTTCTGTCACCCCTTGCGCCGGTATAAATTGTGACGCTTGTCGATTGCCGTAGGTAATCGTACCGGTCTTATCGAGTAGCAAAACATCAACGTCGCCTGCCGCTTCTACCGCGCGCCCAGAGGTCGCGATGACATTGGCCTGCATCATCCGGCTCATGCCCGCCACGCCAATCGCTGACAATAGACCGCCAATGGTCGTCGGTATCAAGCAGACCAACAGCGCCACTAAGACCACAATGGATATCGGCTCGCCATTGCCCGAAGACAACACGGCAAACTGTGAAAAAGGCAATAAGGTCACACATACCAGTAAAAATATCAGCGTTAGCGCCACCAATAAAATGGTCAACGCTATCTCATTTGGCGTTTTAGTGCGTTTGGCACCTTCTACCAAGGCAATCATACGATCCAAGAACCCTTGTCCAGGAGCTTGGGTGATACGTATCATTAACCAGTCAGATAACACCTTAGTGCCACCCGTCACCGCATTAAAATCGCCACCACTTTCACGAATCACCGGTGCAGACTCGCCAGTGATTGCGGATTCGTCAACGGATGCTAAGCCTTCTATGACTTCGCCGTCAGCAGGAATGATCTCGCCTGCATTGACTAGAACGATATCGTCTTGCTTAAGCTCAGTTGCCTGAATCATGGTAGGTACAGAATGCCTGTCAGTGCCCGCAAGCCTGCGAGCTTGCACATCCTGACGCGCCTGTTTTAGACTGGCCGCTTGGGCTTTACTACGTCCTTCGGCTAACGCTTCTGCAAAGTTTGCAAACAACAGGGTAAACCATAGCCAAAAGGTAATGGATAGGGTAAAAACAATGCCAGCTTGCCCTTGAATCAACATCGTAATGGCTAAGATGCTGGTCAGTAGCGAGCCAATATAAACCACAAACATCACCGGATTGCGCCATTGCACTCTGGGATCAAGCTTAAGTAAAGCGTCTTTTAAGGCGGGCTTGATCAAAGCAGGATCAAGGAGGCCTTGCGCTGGTTTTTCGGGTAAGTTTGAATGATTGGGGTCTTGCTGCGACTGCAAATTTGCAGCCTGTGTATTAGGGTCTGATAAAACGCTCATGCTTTGTATTCCTCACGTAATCATAAAATGGGTCGATTCATTATTGGGTAGCGAGTCATGTTATTAGTAATAAGTTAACTAACTAACTAAATAACGACTCGTCTAATGCTTGCCTATACTTAATCGGCTAGCCTCCCAACATCCAAATCTGCTCTATGATGGGTCCGAGCGCTAAAGCAGGGACAAAGGTCAGGGCACCAATCATCAGCACTGTGCCGACCAAAAGCCCGACAAATAATGGTGTAGTGGTTGGCAAGGTGCCGCTATTAACCTCTAATCTGGGTTTCTTGGCCAACGATCCTGCTAAAGCCAGCACCGGAATAATCACCCCAAAGCGACCAACCAACATCGCCAGCCCAAGCATAGAATTATAAAATACAGAGTTGGCACCCAAACCTGCAAAGGCAGAGCCATTATTGTTGGCCGCCGAGCTAAAGGCATAGAGCACTTCACTAAAACCATGAGCACCCGGATTGAAGATGCCGGCTTGCCCACTGGTCGTCATCACACTAATAGCGGTGCCTACTAGCACCATCGTTGGCGCGGCCAATAACCCCAAGACCACCATTTTCATCTCAAACGGTTCGATTTTTTTGCCAAGATATTCGGGAGTACGCCCAATCATCAGCCCCGATATAAATACCGCCAAGATGGCAAATAGCAGCATACCGTAGAGACCTGCGCCCACACCGCCAAACACCACTTCGCCCAATTGCATTTGCAACATGGTGCTCAGTCCACCGAGGGGCGTAAATGAATCATGCATGGCGTTGACCGCTCCGCACGAAGCAGCAGTGGTAATCGTGGCAAACAATGACGTGGCAACAATGCCGAAACGCACTTCTTTGCCCTCCATGTTGCCGCTCACACTGGCATCGGTAAGGCCTTGAACTTGTGACGCCAACCAAGGGTTGCCGGCAAGCTCGCTGCTGACCGTCAAAGAATACATCGCTATAAACAAGACCGTCATAGCACTTAAGATAGCGATACCTTGTTTGAGGTTGCCGCTTATTTTGCCAAGACAAAAACAAAGCGACGTTGGGATAAGGAAAATAGCCAACATTTGGATAAAGTTAGAAAAGGGGGTGGGATTCTCAAACGGGTGAGCAGAGTTGGCATTAAAAAAGCCACCGCCGTTGGTGCCGAGCATTTTAATCGCTTCTTGCGAGGCAACAGGACCCAAAGCAATCGTTTGCGACTCACCTTGCAAGGTCTGCACATCGGTATACATGGATAGCGTTTGTATCACGCCTTGGCTCATCAACAGCACGGCTATAATTGCTGCTATCGGCAGCAAAATATAAAGATTACAGCGCCATAAATCTATCCAAGCATTACCCAGATGCGCGCTCTTTTTAAATACCAGACCACGCATTAGAGCAAAAGCCACCACGATACCGGTTGCGGCTGATAAGAAGTTTTGCAACGACATGCCCATCATTTGGGTTAGGTAGCTCATGCTACTTTCGCCGCCGTAAGCCTGCCAATTGGTATTAGTAATAAAACTGATGGCGGTATTCATCGCCAAGTCCCACGTGACGCCTGACATATTGGCAGGGTTTAGCGGCAAGTGTCCTTGCACCAACTGCAAAACAAATAACCCCAATAGTCCAATGAGGTTAAATAGCACAATGGCGCCAGCGTACTGCTTCCAATTCATACCAAAAGCAGGGTTGCCTTTGGTATCTTGACCGATCATACCCAGCGTCGTAAAAATACGGGATTCAAGCCGAGAGACGGGGGCTTGCATCCTTTGCAGCAGGTAACCTGATAGAAAATATCCTAAAGTAAATAGAACGATTAGATAAATAATCAGCTGTGATAGCGCATATATTGTCATTAAAATGCCTCCGGTTTAATCAGCACATATAACAAATAGATGAATAAACCGAGGGCTAGAAACCCTGCAAAAACTTCCATGACACTCTCCAAAAACGCACAATGAACCATGAATAATGAAGATCAGCGATGGTTAGACTGATCTTTTATTACTTCTTTATTGCTTACTTCTTAATAGCAACAGTATGCCGAGAGAGGTATAAAAGTGTTGTCAAGATAACGCGGTGGGGTATAAAGAAAGTATAAAGATGGGCAGTGTTAAAACGTAAGATGAGCAGAAAGCCTTAATTTTTAAGGCATTATTTAGATGTTTTTTAGAGTGCGGATATTGCTATAGGCTAGCAATATATTTGGCGGGAGCTAATAAAGTGGCTTCACTTTAAAACAGATACAGTGCGACTGGGATGAATTTTCCGTAGCCTCTGTGATAAAGGTTATAGCTAGCACGCTTAGTACTAGCTATATAAATAATTGATATTATTAATAATTTTATTAAATAATCTCTTTTGCAATTTTTACCAAAAGAATTCTTGCAGACAGCATTTCTAACACAGTAAAGGTATAACCTTCGCTGCTGACGTGTTCATTCACTTGCGCGATGCCATCGAGTTTAAAATTGATATAGCCACCGATGGTCAGTTGCTCGGCATCTGCCAAGAGGTTTGGCTCATTTAGTTCAAGGCGCAACTGATCCAAGCTAATAGTGCCCTCAGCTATCCAGTGGTCTTCTTGTTTAAAAATCACTAACGTCTCATCTTCGTCGGGAAACTCACCGGCAATCGCTTCAAATAAATCCAAAGGCGTCACCAGTCCTGCCACTTGCCCATACTCATCGACTACGATGGCCAAGTTACCTTTGGCATTCTTGAGTAAATTGATAAGACGCAAATTATCAATGGTGTCAGAGACAAAAACGGGCTGCTGCTTGCTGAATAAAGGCGTTAGAGCCAGATGGATATCGTTAGGTTGTTTGTCGAGTGCCGCTAAGATATCTTTGGCCCGTACGACGCCGAGCACCTTGTTTAACTGTCCTTGGCAAATAGGCAATAAGCTGTGCGGCGTGGATAATACTTGCTCGCGAATCTCGTCTAGACTGCCTTCGATATTCACCCAAGATATCTCTGAGCGCGGCGTCATAATGGTTTCAACATCACGTTCGCCAAGCGCCAGCACCCCACTAATCATGTAGCGCTCTTCTTCTGCAAAAGGGATAGTCTGTACTGAAGTATCGTCTTCTGTGAGCGACTCTTCCTCGTGATTAGCGGTTTTGCCGCCCATCAGTCTTAAGATATTATCTGCGGTTCGGTCGCGTAGCGGAATGGCGCTCTCATATTTCGTACGGTTACGCTGCATGAATTGATTAAAGGCTTCAATAATAATAGAGAAACCAATGGCGGCATATAAGTAGCCTTTTGGAATGTGAAAGCCTAAGCCTTCAACGATCAAGCTAAAGCCGATCATAAGTAAGAAGCTTAAGCAGAGGATAACGACAGTCGGGTGCTTACCGACAAATTCCGTTAAGGTTTTGGCTGCCAAAACCATCACCGCCATCGCCACAATAACCGCGGCCATCATCACTTCTAAATGCTTGACCATGCCGACTGCTGTGATGACCGCATCAAACGAGAACACGGCATCTAGGATAACGATTTGCGCAACGACCGCGGCAAAGCCTGCGTAGACTTTGCTATTATTATTGGTCTCAAGCTTACCTTCTAGGCGTTCATGTAGCTCAAGCGTCGCTTTGAGTAATAAAAAGAAGCCGCCGACTATCAAGATCAAATCTCTGACCGATAAATCAAACGCGCCATAACTCACCACAGGTTCAGTCAAAGTTATGAGCCATGACATCACAAACAGCAGGCCTAAGCGCATAATTAATGCAAGACCAAGACCCAGATTGCGCGCTTTACTGCGTTGATGCGGGGGCAGCTTATTAGCGAGAATGGCAATGAAAACGAGATTATCAATACCTAAAATAATCTCAAGACTAACCAGTGTGAAGAAACCAAGCCATATCGAAGGATCGCTTAGAAGCTCTATCATTTAATTGAATACTCTCTATTAAAAAGGTTTAGGGGCTATTAATACATTCATGATTGAAGCGTAATAGTGATTGTTGTGATTGTTGTGATTGTTGTGATTGTTGTGATTGTTGTGATTGTTGTGATTGTTGTGATTGTTGTGATTGTTGTGATTGTTGTGATTGTTGTGAATTTTTAGACTTAAGCGGAAATTTTATATTTAACGTGTTCATGGTACGTTTACTGAACGCTGATAAAACGATTGTATAGAGAAAATACTAGAATGACATTATATTAATTTTGAACGCTTATAGTACCAAGAATGGAAAGTGACCAAGCATGATAAATGACCAATGTCATTTGTTCTTTAGAAATACTCCCAAATTAATATCTATTTTTAAGATAAAAACACCCAACTTGGTTGGGTGTTTTTTTTGTATTTTTTGTTGTATACAGAATACAGAGGACATTTACCATTGTCATATTTTTAAGACATTGACATAGGTTGGTTTCATCTCTACCATACGCTCACTAATAGACCAGTTGTTATAATTTTAAAAAAGGGTTTGGTCATGAATAAAAAAGTAAAATCAAAGGACGTTCTTATTGAGACGGCATCACGTCTTTTTAAGGTACGGGGATACTGCGGCGTGGGGCTTAACGACATCATTGAAGAGAGCGGGATTCCCAAAGGCTCGCTGTATTATTACTTTCCAGAAGGCAAGGAGCAGTTGGCCATTGCCGCGATTGAAAATACCAAAAAACTGGTGATGGAAGATATTAAGCAGGTCTTTGATGGTACTCCTAATCTAGCTACTGGCAATCTAATCGAGGCCTTGCAAGCTTATGTCTATGAATTATCGAAAGTATTCGGTGATGGTGGTGATCCGATTGGTTCTCCGATTGGCACCATTGCTGGAGAAAAGCATTCTACGAGTGAGCCAATCCGATTGGCGTGTGAAGCGACTTTCAAGGATTGGCAATCTCTTTATACAGAGAAGTTTGTTGAAGCAGGCTATCCCAAGGAGCAAGCCACCAGTTTAGCCACCGTTTTCCATGCACTGACGGAAGGCGGCATCCTGCTAGCGTTAACGATGAAAAGCGGCAAACCACTGGAAACAATCGCAGAGCAAATCCCTTCATTATTTATAAAATAATTTACTGAGAAATATCCACTTAGCGTATCAAAAATTGATTCTGTTAATAATCATAGAGAGTTTTAATGTCTAGCCTTGCAATGGAACAAAGTCAAACCGGTATCAAACCAATCCCAATTTTAATCGCCTTTTTAATCGCAGGGTTCGTCGGATTATTTAGCGAAACAGCTTTAAATATGGCGCTTGGCAATTTAATGATTGAATTCAATGTCATTTCTTCGACAGTACAATGGATAACCACAGGTTACTTATTGACGATGGGAATACTCATTCCCGTGTCCGCACTACTCATTCAGTGGTTTAGTACTCGGCAGTTATTTGTGGCATCACTGCTGTTTTCCATTGCCGGCGCGATAGTCTCTGGTATGGCACCCATTTTTGAGGTATTACTCTTAGGACGTGTCATTCAGGCTATCGGTACGGGCTTATTAATTCCGCTTATGTTCAACACCGTATTAGTGATTTTCCCTATTCATAAAAGAGGGACCATTATGGGGTTGGTTGGGCTGGTGATGATGTCAGCACCGGCTATTGGACCGGCCACTGCGGGGTTAATCATTGAGGTCTTGAGTTGGAATTGGATTCTTTGGCTGCTTATTCCGTTTTTGCTTTTTTCATTGGTATATGGATTGCTCTTTGTGCAGAACGTTACGACTCTGACAAAACCTAAAATAGATGTCCTTTCAATCTTGTTATCGACGATTGGCTTTGGTGGCATCGTATACGGCTTTAGTATCGCAGGGAACAAAGGCTGGGACAGTCCAGTGGTCATTAGCACCCTGATAGTTGGTATCATGTCTCTGATCATATTCTCATCAAGACAGTTTAAACTCGATAAGCCCATGTTAGATTTGCGCACATTAAAATATCCTATGTTTACCTTAGCCTTATTGAGTGTCTCGGCGACATTTATGATTATTTTATCAAGTATGATTCTATTGCCTTTATACTTACAAATTGGACTTAGCTTAACGGCGCTTACGGCGGGTCTGATACTGATGCCAGGGGGCGCGTTAAATGGCATCCTATCTCCAGTTGCAGGGCGTGTTTATGATATGTATGGTCCAAAATGGCTACTGACTCCGGGCTTTATCATCATGATTATCATGCTGTGGTTGCTATCGAATGTGACTACCGAAACTACTATTCCTATGGCCATCTTTTTGCATTCAGGTCTTATGATTGGTGTGACATTCGTCATGATGCCAGTGCAAACCCATGGTCTAAATGCGCTACCCAAAAACCTATATCCAGATGGAACCGCGTTGATAAACACCTTACTGCAAGTATCGGGCTCAATCGGAACCGCGCTTGCCATCACGATAATGTCTACTTCGCAAAGCAACTTCTTAAAGACGGTTGCTGATCCATCAGATCCGTCTTTAGTAAGTACGTCATTAACTGCTGGTGTACAAACGGCATTTATTTTGGGCATTGCCTTAGCGGTTTTCGGGCTGATGATATCGTTTTTTATCAAGTCACCAAAAGCTGATTAAGATAGCTACCAGTAACGTATCGCCATTTATGATGACGCTAATAAAAGATGTCATGATAAATGGTTTAAAATGTATGAAAATCATTAGCTTACGCGCTTAGAATTTAGGTGCTTAAAATTTAAGTGCTTGAAATTTAAGTGCTTAGAATAAATGCCAGACAACATAAACCTGTGTTTAACCTACATCTCTTATACAGGTTTTATGATTATAGCCAGTAACCTTGTTCCCTATGGTGTCTTAGCCTTATGGTGTCTTAAATAGGCATAACTAATCAAATGACAATAATCGTTTATTAAAAGGAAACTAATGATGGAACCAAAGCTGGCCAATCTTTCAGAAAAAAATACTCTAGATACACAGCATGGCGAGCGTATTCTCTTGCGCCTAACTTATATCAGTCGTTATAACACCGATAATGCGAATATCGAAGTCGCACGAATCCTTGAGCAAGCGCGACGGAACAATGAGCGCAATGGTATTAGTGGCGTATTGGTGATGAATGAGGATTATTTCCTCCAGAGTATTGAGGGTGCAAGACCTGTTATTAATGAATTGTTGGCAAAGTTAATCAAGGACAATCGCCATTTTTCGTTTCAGATCGTTGATTGTCGTGAGGTTGAACAACGGCGCTGGGATAAATGGTCAATGAAATACTTAACGCCGAGCGATGAGAATAAAGAATATATGCAGAAGTTCTCAGCAAGCAATGAATTTAATCCTTATCTTATGAGTACTTCTCAAATTATGAATTTTATTGAGACACTAGCAAAACTTCAAGAACAACGCGCCTCTGAAGAGAAATAAATCTAATAAAATCTGCTCGAAATAAAAACAAGAGATTCGTAGCTATGGGTGGCTGGGGTAAGTTTAACAGTAGATAAGGGTTTTCTAAAACTACGTCCGTTGTACATTAATAACATTGCTCTAACATATCGTTTGTAGACTAATGACGACTTACCCTCTAAGATTTTCTTATCTTTTGCCAGCGGGAAGCCAGCATGTATAACTTAACATTAACGATTAATCAGCAGGATTATGAGTTTGATACTCTTGACCCGCGCACGACACTACTTGACGTTTGTCGTCACCATTTACATATCACCGGACCCAAAAAAGGCTGCGATCATGGGCAATGCGGCGCGTGCACCATGCTTATTAATGGGCGACGAATCAATTCTTGTTTGACATTGGCGGTCATGCACGATGGTGATGAGATTACCACCATTGAAGGTATTGGACTACCTGAATCGCTATCAGAATTGCAACAAGCTTTTAAAGATCATGATGCCTTTCAGTGTGGCTATTGTACGCCTGGGCAAATTTGTTCAGCAACGGCATTGATAGAAGAAATCAAGCAACAATGGCCAAGTCATGTCACTACTAGTTTGCAAAATCCCAATGGGCTGCTAGTACAAGAGATTGCTGAGCGCATGAGTGGTAATATCTGTCGGTGTTCAGCCTATCCTAATATTATCAAAGCCATCTCACAGGTACTCGAAAACCAACTATCAGATTCTTCTTCAGTGATTAACGATACACGCAATAATGAGGCAGCGGCTCTAACTATTAGCGGTATTTGGTCACCACCGCCAAGCGAAGCACAAATTGGCAATCAGTCCATAGTAAAGCCGACTGTCCATGCCGATGTTCCCAATGCTGCCTATGTTCCCGATGCTGCCAGTGCTAAAGGAGAACGTTCATGAAGCGCTTTGAATATATCCGTGCTCTTGAACCGCAACAAGCCGTGATGTTTGCTACTCCTAAAGACGCTTCATTTATTGCTGGTGGCACCAATTTATTAGATTTAATGAAGATTGAGATTGAGACGCCTCAAAAATTGGTTGATATCACGCGCCTTGAATTAGCAGCAGTCGAACCTACTACTGATGGAGGTTTGCGCATCGGTGCTTTAGTCACCAATAGTGACTTGGCCGGACATCCCTTAGTCACTGCAGGCTATCCTGTATTAGCACGGGCAATGTTAGCAGGTGCATCAGGGCAACTGCGTAATAAAGCAACCACAGGCGGAAATCTATTGCAGCGTACCCGTTGTTATTATTTTTATCAGCCAGATAGTCCATGCAATAAGCGCAATCCTGGTTCTGGTTGTCCCGCTATCAAGGGTGAAAATCGCCCACTTGCCATCTTAGGGACGAGTGACGATTGTATCGCCCAGCACCCATCAGATATGGCGGTAGCGATGCGCTTACTTGATGCCATTATTGAGACGCTTAAAGAAGATGGCACCACGCGGCAGATTCCGATTAAAGACTTTTATTGTTTGCCAAAAGATACGCCCCACATTGAAACCGTTTTAGAGACGGGAGAGCTGATTACTCATATTGTTCTCCCAGCGCCCATGAAAGGGATGCACACTTATGACAAAGTCCGTGATCGCGCCTCTTACGCCTTTGCTTTAGTGTCCTGCGCGGCAGTAATCAACGTCAACGCTCAAGGGAATTTAGAAACCGTACGTTTGGCATTTGGTGGTATTGGCACTCAGCCTTGGCGTAATGAAGCGGTTGAAGCCTTACTTACGGGTACAGACGGAAACCTTGATGTTATTTCGCAAGCGGCAGATTTATTATTAAAAGATGCTAAGGGTCGTGGTCAAAACGACTTTAAGATATCGCTGACGCGGCGCTTGTTAAAACAAGTCATTCAGCGCGCATTGACGGCTAAGGGAGCATAATCATGTCATTATTGGACTCAGTACTGCCATCAGAACCCACCAAAAAAATGACCATGGATCATCCAGTTGATTCTCTGTTTGATGAAACTGCCAGTCAATTGGTTGGTAAACCTATCAATCGTGTAGATGGTTCCTTGAAAGTCAGTGGACAAGCGCCTTATAGCGCAGAATTTTATATTGAAGGGCAGGTTTACGGCGTCTTAGTGGGTGCGACCATTGCTAAAGGCAAGGTAAAGCACATTGATAGCCGTGCAGTAGAAGCGCTTCCTGGCACTATTAAAGTGGTCACTGACCCCAAACATTTTTTGCGTAACGCTCAGCAAGGCGGCAAGAAAAAAGCTCCTACTCAGGGCGCTGCCGAGATTTTTTATCATGGTCAGCCAATAGCTGCCGTGATTGCTGAAACTTTTGAAGCGGCTACTGAAGGCGCAAAAGCCCTCAAGGTGACTTATAAAGACGAGACAGAAGATGCCGTCATAGATTTTGAGGCAGCGTTAGAAAACGCCCATTCAGTCAATGAGGCGGAAGGCTCTGATAAAAATCACAAACAGGGGCATCCGGAGCAAGGACTTAAAGAGTCAGCGGTTTCGTTTGATCAGATTTATCATACGCCAAGCCAGAGTAATTCGCCCATGGAGCCACATGCCACATTGGCTTATTGGGAGGATGACAAGTTAATCATGTATACCTCCAACCAGATGTTGTCATCTTGCAAACAACAAGTAGCAGATGCCTTAGAGTTGGATCCAGATAATGTACAGCTGATAGCGCGTTATGTTGGCGGCGGCTTCGGCAGTAAACTTGGTATTGCCCCTGAATCGATTGCCGCGGCCATTTCTGCAAAAGAGCTCAAGCGTCCGGTATTGATTGTGATGACTCGTCCACAAGTCATGGAAACCACCATCAGACGCTCAGATACGCGTCAACGTATCGGCATTGGCTGCGATAAAAACGGTATTATTAATACCTTTATCCATAATACCATCACCAGTAATTTACCCGGCGAGAGCTTCTTTGAGCCCACAGCGTTGTCTACGCATTATTTATACCGCGGCGAAAATCGTCAGGTCGACTATCAGATGGTTGATGTCAATAAAGTCCTATCAGGTTCTATGCGCGCGCCTGGCGAGGCCGTCGGATTAATTGCTGTTGAATGTGCGATGGATGAGTTGGCCATTCAGTTAGATATCGATCCGATAGAGCTGCGCCGCCGTAATGAGCCGAAACAAGATCCCAGTAAAGAGATACCTTTTTCAACTCGGCAACTGATTGCCTGTATGGAAAAAGGGGCTGAGCAGTTTGGTTGGGAGAAGCGCAATACCGTGCCTGCCAGTCGCTTAGAAGGAGATTGGTGGATGGGTATTGGTATGGCCGCCGCTGCTCGTGGTAATCAGTTAAAACTCTCTCAAGCACGAGCAACCCTACAAGTTGATGACTCAAAAAAGCTTGGGGTCAAAGCTATTATTGAGACGGATATGACCGATATTGGTACGGGCTCTTATACCGTATTTACCCAAGTGGCTGCTGACCTTTTGGGTCTACCGGTCGACCATGTTGAGATGAAGCTTGGCGATACCAGTCTGCCGCCAGCCGTTGGTTCTGGCGGTAGTATGGGCGCAGCAAGCTCAGGAAGCAGTATTTATCTGGCGTGTCAGCAATTGCGCGAAATGTTGGCAGATAAAGTCGGCCTATATGCTGACACCATCCAATTGCATGATGGGCAGATTAGCAAAATAGGTGAGCATAAAGTCACAGTAACAGAGACTATCATCGAATCTGGTAAAAATGCTGCCACCGAGCTTGTAGATAAATTAACAGAAAAGACGAGCGTCTCTATCCCTGAAGCTGTATTGGAGCTCTTGCCAGAAACACAGAAAGCTAAACAAAGTAGCTATAATTTTAGTCATTCTAAAAGCTATTCACTGGCCGATATTGTTGCGCAATATGACGACCGAAAGCTCAGTGCTAAAGGCAAGATTAAACCGGGTAAAAATGAAAAAACCCATCGTCAATCCTCATTCGGCGCTAACTTTGCGGAAGTCGCTGTGCACCGAGTGACGGGTGAGATTCGAGTCAAGCGCATGACAGGTGTTTTCGCCGCTGGGCGTATTCTTAATCACAAAACCGCCACTTCACAGTGCTATGGCGGCATGGTGTTTGGGATAGGTTCGGCGTTGATGGAAGAAGTTATCCATGACAAGCATGACGGGCGCTTGTGTAATCATGACCTTTCTGAATACCACATTCCTGTCAATGCTGATGTACCGCAACTAGAAGTTATTTTGCTAGAAGAAGACGACCGTTATACCAATCCGATGCACATCAAAGGCATTGGTGAAACGGCGATTTCAGGCGCAGCGGCAGCCATTGCCAATGCTATCTATAACGCCGTTGGTATTCGTATTCGCGATTTCCCAATTACCTTAGATAAACTTATTGACCAACTGCCAGATTGATTGTTATCAAATACTGTCTTACTTTGTTTCGCTGAAAAACCCGATTAAATAACGGGTTTTTTTAACGTATTCTCTAAGGTTTTTTTAAGTCTATATTTTAAGTTGATAAGAGGCATTATGAATCAAATCGCTGATATCCTAGAGCTTGCCACACAAGCGATACAACAAAACACCGATGCCGTATTAGCCACTGTGGTGCGTACAGAAGGCTCGGCGTATCGGCAACCGGGTGCGATGATGCTGATATGCGCTGATGGGCGTTCGGTTGGGATGATTAGTGGTGGCTGCCTTGAGCCGCATATTATCAAACGTGCCTTTTGGTTAACTCGTCATGGCGCGACTGTGCAGGCCTACCAGACAGGCGATGATATTGGATATCATAAAAATAGCGATTCTGATTCGACTGTTGTAAAAGACGTTAGTGTTAAAGATGAGGATATATCTGAAGATGATTTTTTAGAGGGCGAGCTCAATTTTGGCTTGGGTTGTAATGGACGAGTGCATGTGTTGTTTGAGCGTTTAGCGACAGCAATACCGCTATTGGATCTAATCCGTCAGGTTCGTCACACTCAGCAACCGGTAACGATTGCCACTCTTGTTAGATCGGATAATAGCGAAAACGGAGCGCTCGACCTGCAAGTTGGTAGCCGTGTTTATTTAGATAAATATTTAAAAACAAGCAGTCTGACGGATATATATTTGAACCACAACATGGCAGGCGACGCGGATACTGTTATAAATAATGTGTTGTTAAAGGCGATTAAAAAATTATCAAAGCATCAGTTTCATAAAAAAGATGCTGGATACCATGCTGAATATGTTGAGCTGGCAAACGATTTAGAGTTACAAGCTACAGCTAATCGTCAGTATGAAAGCGGGGCAGAATTAGTGTTAAAAACCGGTCACACGGAGTGGTTATTGCAGCAGATCTGCCCACAAATACGATTACTGATTTGCGGGGCAGGCAATGATGTTATACCACTGGTGACAATGGCAAAGCTGCAAGATTGGCATGTCACCGTCATAGACAGTCGACCGCAATATGCGACGCGTCTGCGCTTTAGCCAAGCAGATAGCGTGCTATGTTTACCCTTGGATGATATCGAAACATTGCTCAAGCTTAGTGCTGGCGCCGCCGTTGCTGTGATGTCTCATAGTCTGACCCAAGACCGCGCTCGACTTGCCGTGCTACTAAAACATTCTGCTCACTATCATTATCTTGGGCAATTAGGGCCTCGCTATCGTACTGAACGTTTAATCAAAGAGATTGGTGAGACAAGTGCTAACCCGCATATTTTAGCGGATGGTATTGATAAATTGCATTATCCTATCGGCTATAAATTGGGCGGAGATGGACCAGAAGCATTGGCACTGAGTATCATGGCGCAAATGAGTGCGGTAATGCATAATCAATCCCCTCAAACCATGAGCCCTAGCAGCCAAGAACAGCGTAGCAAAACTGATGTACAAGCACCGGCATAATCATAGTCATAAACATCGCTAAGATAAGGGAGGATATAGATGCTTATTACAAATAGTCGTAAACCTAGTCATAGCCATGCCGTTATTCTCTTAGCAAGCGGACTTAGTCGACGCCTCGGTCAACCAAAGCAGTTATTAAATAAGAATAATGAGTCGCTAATTTGCTATATGACTCGCCTTGCTATGCTGACTCAGCCTAGCCTTATAGTGATCGTGGTTCCTCAAAACCAGTCAGCGATTTTAGATTCGATTGCTGATTTAACCGATCAGCTAAATAGCCTCCAATCATTGATTAAAATAGTAACGAATTCATCACCCGAAAAAGGGCTAGGCGAGAGTTTATCCATTGGTATACAAGCCTTAGCTACGTTTGATGGTTTATCTGTCAATTCGGTACTAATCATGGGCATTGATCAAGTGTTATTGGACAGCGAACATTTGAGCAAGCTGTTGGCAGGTAAACACACTGTCGTTGCTAGTAGTTATAGCCCTTTAGATGACCATCATTCTAAGATTGCTAATGAAGCCCGTATTATTGGTCTACCTATTGTCATTGATTACGAGCGTCTTAAAAACTGGCAATCGGCTCTGATAGGTGATAAAGGATTGCGGCATTTGATTAGAGCGCTGCCATCCAATCAAATCAGTACCGTTGATAATCCTAAACTAAGCCACGATATTGATACGCCCGCACAACTTACCTATGCTAAGCAAAAACATTGGATTGATTAGTAGTGTTAAATGCTGTCACTTGCCGCAATCGCGTTTGTGTAATGGCCAGTAGCCAATGACTGGATTAGTAACCGAAGTTCCCGCAGCATTTCTAACCAATTTAGAACAAAACAATCTACATTGAGATACGCAATATAAGATGGTCCTGACTTATGATTGAGTGTAAATATACTTCACTAACAAGGATTAGAAATCATGTCAAACCAGCCTACTGATAACGATAACATCAAGAATGCCCTAGAGTCGCTTGAAAATACAACGGAAGCGCCTTCAAATAATGAAGTGACGGGTGTTGAGGTTTTAAAAGGCGATAAAGTAATGTATGAAGACGGTGATTTTGAAGATTACAATGCCGAAAAACAGATTGAGTCTGATAAAGAGGGTAAATCTGCCAAAGAAGATAAAACTAGCAACGAAGATGAATCTAACGAAAAAGATGAATCTAGTGAAGATGATAAGTCTGAAAAAAATGATAAGTATGGTGCGACGATAGCTAATATCTACCAATGGGCGTCTAAGCTTAAGGATGAATTTATCTCTGATAAAGACGGCAAATCTGATTCTAATGAAAAAGAGAATTCTGATAAATCCGATAAAGATGATAAGCACAGCGCAACGATAGGTCATATCTATCAATGGGCGTCTAAGCTCAAAGATGATTTTACCTCTGAAGCCTCTAACATGACGCATGAAGTTTCTGAAAAAGCGCTCGCTATGATGCTTAATAGGCTTGTGGACGGGGTAGAGGCTGAGCTAAAAGCCTTTGATAAGAAGGTAGAAGACTCTAAAGAGTCAGTGCCTAATCTAGCCGAGGAACGTAGTAAAATTTCCGATAAAAAAGACAAATACCAGAGTATGCTTGATCAACTACGAAACTAATTGGCACCAAAAAATTATAAGTTGCTGTAACATCAGCTTATAGACGTAAAAAAAACCTTGTATGCTTTACGCTACAAGGTTTTTTGTGAACCGCGCCGACTATATCGGAGGCTGATTTACTTGAGTCAGGCAGCGCTGCCTGACAGATTAGAGGTCTTGCCCTGTGTATATTTAGACTTCTTTAGAGCTGTACATCTTAACTGGCAATTTTACGAACCAGTAAAGTAAGTTTGTCGTTGCCATTACCAACAGTCGCTTCCTTATCATAGGCAACTGTCGTTTCATGTTCAGTAAGATTGTCACCAGCTTTAACAATCGTAATTACTTTAGCAGTATGCTCATTAGATGGCTTTACTGTCAGGTTATACTCAAAATCAGTGCCAATGGCGATCGATGCCATCTCCTCAGCATTTACCAGCATCACAGGTGACGCAATTAACTCACCATCTTTAAATACAGAAGTAGAAACCTTATAAGCATCGGCGGCAAAGCTTGATCCTGACGCCAACACAGCAGCTAATAACAGACCTATTTTTACTTGCATTCTAATGTCCTTGTTTATAATAAACTTAAGAGACAGCGATGGTGATTCTTAGCTATTTCTTTGAGTGAATATTGAGCAATGTGTGTAGCCAGCTAAAAGCGGACTGTATTTCATGCATTCTATGATAAAAGCGTTATACATTGAAAGTGATATATTAACTCTTTAGCGTATTTAAAAATCTCGATGCATGTACACCACGAATTACACTGTGACTGTTTCAATGAGCAAAGCCGTTGATATTATTAGCCTACAGCCTGATATTCAAGTCTTCACTAGGGAGTTAAGTATATTCATGATCTACACTCCAAATGCCATAGTATGAAGGTGTTTACTACCTGACCATCAACAATTCTACAGCAACCTCAAAACAATACTCATCTTTGATAGTAATGTTCACCTTACCTTTATGAGCATTAGCAATGGCCTGAACGATGGACAATCCTAGCCCTGTCCCCGAATGCTGATTGCCCGTCTTATCATGACGATAGAAGCGCTCAAACAGCTTATCAGCTTCAATCTGATCTAATGGTTTGTCTAGACGATTGGTCATAGTTATTCTTAACCATAGCTGCTTTGAGGGTTGAATATCGTCTTTTGCCGCATTAAGTAAATTGTTTGAAGTGAGGACGGTAGCGGATATCAGGATAGCGCTGTCACTAGCCGCATAATAAATCGCATTTGACATCAGATTGGCAAACAGCCGTTGCAATAAGCCTTCATCACCTAGTACTGTTTTAAAATCACCCGATTTCTCAAAAGTTATCTCACGATCTTCGGCAATCATTTCATAATAGTCTATCAGCTTTGTGAGTAGCCTCTCGGTATCGACATCACTGATTTGTGAATCACTCAGCTCTTTTTGGGTTTTTGCCAGTAGCAACATATTGTTAATCATGGCGGACAACTGCTCTAACGTATCGTGCTGATGATGCAATTGCTCGATGTATTCGTCGCCTTCTCTTGGCTTGGTTAACATGACCTGCGTTTGCGTACTCAGCGTCGCTATTGGCGTGCGTAGCTCGTGGGCGATATTGTCTGAAAACCGTGACAACGATTCAAAATTACTTTCAAGCTTGACCATCATCGAATTATAAGATTCTGCGAGTGGTCGCAGTTCTAACGGCATATCGCCAACCACCACTCTTTCATCTAACCTTTGAAGATTTATGCCTTTCATTTTTTGTACGATAGTAGCTAGAGGAGCAAAACCCCAATATACACTTAATGCCGCTATTGAAACCAATAATAAGGTGATGGCTATAAGTATCAAGCTTAGCTGGCGATTAAACTCGATAAGATATTGATGGTGCACATCGATAGGTAGAGCAATAAATGCCAGAACCTCTTGATTTTCAATGATAATTGCTCGGTAATGCCTATTGTTTATCTTAATCATAAACTGCTGATCGTGATGATCCTGCCATAGTGGTAACAAGCTAAAGTCGGTCGGTAAGTCATGGAGGAAATTACTGGGATCACTAGATAATAATTTGCCGTTTTTATCTGATATTAAGGTTTTTAAATCATAATCTAGCCAAGAAGAATGCAGGTGATTGTCATCAATGAGTGATTGCGACTTTGACACTGTCAATGGTTCTATATGATCGTCCAGATTAACCATGCGTTTGCGCAGGTTAAAAGCCGCATGAGTAATGATTTCTGAGTCCATTTGCTCAAAGTGTCCACTCACAGAGCGCTGCACCCACGCATAGATAATGATCTGAGAGATAATAACGAAGACCGTTAGCAAGAAAATAGTTCGCCATAGCAGTGACCAGCGCCGGTTTGTGAATTTATAGTTCATGTTATTTAGAATGGTCTCCGCCCACGCCACTTTGAACCTCAGTAGCTAGCGCCTCTAATCGATAGCCCATCCCGCGTACCGTGTGAATCAGCTTTATATCAAATCCATCGTCTATTTTGATTCGTAAACGTCTTATAGCCACGTCAATGACATTCGTATCACTGTCAAAATTTATGTCCCATACTTGCGAGGCAATCACAGTACGTGGCAGTACTTCACCTTGGCGTTCTAGGAAAAGTTGTAATAAAGCAAACTCTTTGGCAGTCAGTTTTATGATGGTATCACCTCTATATACGGTACGTTTGGCAATATCCATTTTCAGGTCTGCTACATGTATGACTGAGCTTTTATAATCCGATTGATTGGCACGGCGCAATAGGCTTTTTATTCTAACAATCAGCTCAGCAAAAGCAAAAGGCTTGGTTAGATAATCATCGCCACCAATTTCAATACCTTTAATCCGATCGCTTAAATCATCTTTAGCCGTTAAAAACAAAACAGGCGTATGCTTGCCAGCGGCACGGTAGCGCTGTATCAGCTCAAAGCCACTGACGTCAGGCAGCATGACATCCATCAGCACCACACTAAAATCTTCAGTCATTAACGCATGATAACCATCCAAACCTGTCATATGATGATCCACGATGAAACCGGCCTCAGTTAAGCCTTTCTTAATATATTCTCCAAGTTTTTCCTCATCTTCTACTAACAGTACTTTCATCGTCGCTTTCCTTCATATCATTATGGTTGTCAACAGCATATTACTAATGTTGTTGGCTTATCAGCCGTATGTTTATCAAAAACCCTTGTGCTAACAGCGCTCTTTGGATAGAGGCAGATGCTGGCATTTGGCTTTAATGACAAGCAGATGACAAGCAGATGAAAATAATATGTTGTTCCTAACAAACATGTCATGTCCGTGTCATCTAGCTGTCAGCCCACATTTAGTATTCTAAATAAACGCCGCATAGAGGCTAGTCTCTGATACAGACCGCTTCTACAAGTTAAGCGATTATCTTACTTAAACAGCTTATTATTTATCTTCAAAGGGTCTTATATGAAAAATTATTGTTCATTAAAAAAAGTAGCTTTACTTTCAGTATCGATGTTAGTGGGCATGTCAGCGGCCAATGCGCATACCACACACTTAGATGCTTCTGTTCTTGGTAATTGTGATGCGGTTACTCGTTTTGCAAAGAACGCAGATCATAACGATGCACAGATTTCTAGCGCGCAAATGAAAGGCTATGTTGATGCGAGAGTCGCGTGTCAGATACAGCATCAAGATCAGCACTTGCAGTCTGAAAAATATTTTGTGAAAAAATATGGTAGCGATCGTGATAGAAATGCTGAAGCTATATTAAATGAATATGTCGCGCATTAAAATCGAAAGCGATGAGAATGACAACATTGTAATCTTAACGTCATCTACCAGTCAGAATGAATAACGTATCATTTAGACTGGTTTAACGGCTTTACCCTTAATCACTTTACCTTCAATAGCTTTTAATCCAATCAATAGGAATTAACTATGTCAAATTTTAAATTACTGTCTAAATCAATCGCAATGACGGCTATCGCTCTTATTGTATCAACCTCAGCGATGGCGCATGACCCAAAAATGCATGCTGAGAAAGACCAGATGAACTGTGAAAAAATGCAAAAGCATATGCAGATGATGGAAAAAATGGATCATAGCAAGATGGACATGAACGACCCCGCCATGAAAGCCATGATGGCTAATATGGGAAAAATGAAACAGATGTACCAAAAACACTGCGTGACTAATGACAGTAAATCTTAAGAATTTCAGCTCTGTTAATCAGCTCTGTTAAATAATAGTCAACACTTAACGGAAATAAATTTTTAGGAAAATAGATGAAATTTTTATTGGGTGCGCTCTTTACCGTATTTGTGACAATCACTGGCGTGTTTGCGGTTGTTAGCAGTGGCGTTGTCAGTGTGGGCGCAGACCAAGAGCATAGCCCAATGATGTATAGCTTTTTAGAAACTGCGCGCAATCGTTCTATAGAAAATGCCAGTAAAGATATTGTGGTACCAGATTTAGAGAAAGTTGACATGATCAGCTCTGGTGGCGCGGACTATAAGGATATGTGTGCAGGCTGTCACTTGTCTCCAGGAGTGGCACAAACTGACTTTAGCGAAAGCTTATATCCAAAGCCGCCCAACTTTACTAAGGCTGACATCGTCAAACGCTATCAAACTGAGGATGGTGCACAGCAAAGCTTTTGGGCAATCAAGCACGGTATTATGGCATCTGGAATGCCTGCGTGGGGCGCGTCCCATGATGACGATAGAATGTGGGCAATGGTCGCTTTTATCAGATCGTTACCTGAATTAAGTGAAGCTCAGTACACCATGCTAACCACGAGGATAGATAGCGATATTATGGACATGAGCTTTGATGGTGATATGGATATGTCAGAAGATGGCTCTGGAATGCAGCATTAACCTTGTTTAGATATGAATGCGTCATAAGTAACGGTTGTCGTCATTAACAATGCAGTACCGAACAGTGCTGCATTTAACGTTTGTAGTTAAGTATATGAAGCTACAAATATAGGGTTCAGTTTTTAGAATATCGAGCATAACCATAGACGCTTAGGAGTAATTTAATGAGACGTTACATACACGTGTTTTCTAATGGACATAACTGGTTATCCGGTCGTGTTCTTTTATGGGTGGTGACAGCGGCATTACCCTTCACAGTAGCTGCTTGTAGCCAATCTAATACCAACGTCTCTGACTCGCAGTCAATACAAGCTGAGCCTGTTGCTGTCCAGAACGTACAAAATAATAAATCAGCTCCGTCAAATGCTCCCGTTAACAGCTCGTCATCATTACTCAAAAACGTCTCAGCCACAGTGTATAAAGACGCCAACTGCGGCTGCTGCAAAGAGTGGGTAGGCTATGCAAAAAACAATGGATTAAGCGCGACCACGCACGATGTTGCAGATGTATCCTTGTTCAAAGAGCGATATGGCGTACCACAGAAAATGCGCTCTTGTCATACCACCGTTACCACCGACGGTTTTGTCTTTGAAGGCCATGTCCCTGCTAAACACATGGCTCAGTTTCTGGAAAATCCTCCTGCACAAGCTATTGGACTGGCCGTACCGAGTATGCCGGTTGGCAGCCCCGGTATGGAATATCAAGATAAATTCATGCCTTATAAAGTGATGCAGCTTAACAAAGACGGTACCACAGAAGTTTATGCCGCTATTGATTCTCCTCAGCAGCAACTATAATTTTGATGGTTGTTTTGGCTGAGATCTGGATAAATTGAATGTGAGTAGCATCAAAAGCGGCTTAATAAGATTCCCAATCGTAATTGACGTATCGTTAAATATTATAACTATAAGCTCACCATCTCTCAAATTGAATTAGGTCATCATTATGAATAAACAGAACATACTGAACCGCCGGCGTTTTTTGACAGGGTCATCTACGCTACTTGGCGCGTCTATGCTATCGACGCTACCGACCATGGCCAGTAGCGCATTGGGACACTCAAGTCGCTCAGGCAGTCAGGGCGCTACTATCAATAGTGACCAAAACACTCATAAAGTGCCTGTATTGACAGGGAAAGAGTTTGATTTATACGTCAGTAAACAGTCCGCTATTGTTAATGGTAAAAAGAGTATGGCAACGCTCATCAATAATTCACTGCCAGCACCGACGCTAAAGATGCGTGAAGGCGATACGGTAGTGATACGTGTTCATAATCAGATGGATGAATCAACCTCTATCCATTGGCATGGATTGCTGGTGCCTTTTGAGATGGATGGGGTACCGGGTATTAGCTTTGATGGCATTCCTGCAAACAGCACCTTTACTTATAAATTCAAACTCAAACAATCAGGCACCTATTGGTATCACTCACACAGTGGCTTCCAAGAACAAACCGGTATGTTGGGTGCCATTGTGATTGAACCTAAAGGGCGTGAGGGTCATCCTATCGACGAAGACCACGTGATCGTGCTCAGTGATTGGACCAGCCGCAACCCGCATAACCTCTTGAAGCTGCTCAAACAGCGCGCCGACTTTGACAACTATCATCTGCCAGACTTCAAGAAGCTACTGTCTGATATCGCTGAAACGGATATGAAAACCGCGTTTGATAAACGCAAAATGTGGAATCAGATGCGCATGATGCCCACTGATTTTACTGACTTGTCGGGCGAAAACACCTTCACCTACCTTATCAATGGCAAAACCACCGCGGCTAATTGGGCACAAATCGTCAAGGCAGGACAGCGCGTTAAATTACGCTTTATCAATGCTTCAGCGCAAACCATCTTTGATGTGCGCATACCCGGTCTCAAAATGACTGTGGTGGCAACCGATGGTATTGATGTCGCACCCGTTGCGATTGATGATTTTCGTATTGGCGTGGCTGAGACCTATGATGTCATTGTCACCCCAACCAAAGATGGGCATACCATATTTGCCCAAAACATAGATCGCTCAGGCTATGTCGCTGCGACGCTTGCCACCAAAGAAGGCGCTTGTGCGGCAACGCCTACTATGGACAAAATCGAATGGCTCACCATGGCAGATATGATGGGCGCTATGGGTGCTGATGGTTATAAAGCCAAGCATGCCAAAACTGAGTATGACTTCAAATCTGACATGCGTGTGGACAGTCCACGTATGAACCTTGATGATCCCGGTATTAACCTGCGTAAAATTAATAGAGAGGTGCTGAACTATAGCCAGCTGCGCTCTGTCGATGAGGCAATATTTGCAGAGCAGCGCAAACCTACCCGAGAGATCGAGCTACATTTAACCGGTAACATGGAGCGCTATATCTGGGCGTTTGATGGGGTTAAGTTTAGTGATGCGACACCGGTTAATATTAAGCCGGGTGAGCGCGTGCGTATTACCTTAGTCAATGACACGATGATGAACCATCCGATGCATTTACATGGGATGTGGAGCGATTTGCGCATGCCTAACGGCGAGTTTCAGGTGCGCAAGCATACTATTATGGTGCAGCCGGCACAAAAAATCAGCTTTGATGTCACAGGAGAAGCTGGTCGATGGGCATGGCATTGTCATCTGCTCTATCACATGGAAGCCGGTATGTTTAGAGAAGTGGCGGTCATTTAAGCAAATCTTTGATTGATAGGTGAGAGATGAGATGAAAATACATAAAGTAGGTTTACGGTTCGCTGGGGCATCATCGTTGGTACTGCTGGCATCATCATTCGCTAATGCTGCTGACCCGTCCACTGCTAAAAAAGACATGATGATGTCAGACATGGATCATAGTAGTATGGATATGTCTGGTATGGATCACAGCGGCATAGATATGTCGGATATGGATATGTCCGATATGGATCATAGCAGTATGGATATGTCCGATATGGATCATAGCAAAATGGATATGTCAGGTATGCAAGGTGGTAAAGCGCCAGCTGATGCGCGCAGTCCTGACTATTCAAACGGCGTTCCTTATGGACAGTATGGTAAGCCTATGATGATGGGTGATATGCCATTATGGGGCGTTTCTGTAGATGATTTAGGTTATCAGTTTGATGACGATCAGATTAATTATGAGGTTGGTGCTTGGTATGGCGTAGATGAGCGCCGCCTCTCTTTGCGCAGTGAAGGTAGTGTTCAAACCAAAGATGATAAAGAAATTGATAGTCTGACCTCATTGTCTTACTGGAAGCCGCTAAGTATTTTTTGGAATGGCGAGGCCGGTGTTGCTTATGATACCGAAAATGACAAACCTGCCATTATGGCGGGTATTGTTGGTACTATGCCTTACTTTATTGAAACTGATGCCAGAGCTTATCTGTATTCTGATGGACAAGTTCGATTGGACCTTGGCGCAGAATACGAGTGGCGCTTGAGCCAGCACTGGGTTGTGATACCGGAAGTAGGACTAACAGCCTTTAGTAAAGAAGACAGCGACAATCATATTACCAAAGGTTTTAACGAGATGGAGGCTGAAGTGATGCTCACTTATGAGATATTCAGTCGCCAACTGGCGCCTTATGTGGGTGTGAGTTATGAGACAGCGCTTGGCAGTGCTCGAGATCAGCGTCGTCAACATAATGAATCGGTTGATAGCAGCAGTTTGACTGCAGGGGTTAAATTCTGGTTCTAATATTATTAATATAATAGGAGATATACTATGAATGCTTCAGATCAAAACAACATGAATCATCAACAGGGCATGAACCCTTATGTCAAGTTCACCTTGATGATCGTGACGTCTACGATTGTGATGTACATCATGATGTATTTCAATACTTATGAATGGAGTCATGTTTACTTTAGTGAAACCCGAGCTTATATGGCGCTCTACATGGGTGCGGGTATGGCTGTCATTATGCTGGCCTTTATGGGTAATATGTACAAAAAAACCAAAATTAATTTGATGGTTTATGGGCTAAGTGTATTGATGTTTGCCATCGGTATCTGGGGCGTGCGCTCTCAAGCAACCGTGAATCAAGTCGATTGGATGCAGGCGATGATACCACATCACTCGATTGCTATTTTGACCAGCTCACGAGCAGATATCGAAGATCCACGCGTGCGTCAGCTTGCTGACGATATTATTAAGGCACAAAAGCGTGAAATCGCTGAGATGCAAGCGCTTATTGAAGAGTTGGAATAAACAGTCATAAATTTTGAGCATTTTGTATTAGGTGTCATTAAGTAAGCAGCCTATTGAAAGGTGTACGTACATACGCTAGTACTATATCATTACTAATACTAAGGAAATAATAAATAAGGAGTCTTTGTAATGGTTATTATGATGCACGGTATGATGAACGCGCCTATGCACGGCATGATGAATGGATCAATGCATGGTATGGGTTGGGGAGGATCTATTATCTCCCTGTTGTTCACGGTACTCGTTTTTGTGGTACTGATATTAATTATTATGTCGCTGATCAAATATCTGCGTAAACCAGACTAAGTCTTATGCTTAACTAAGTTGTTAGGCATATAAAGCAAGAGTAGAGACAACGGCTATCAGCGGTTGATATTACGGATTCAAAATCTCTACTCATGGTCTTCAAGGAGTGGTTTTATGAAACATATTGACGATACTCAATCTATGAAAGGCGGACAGTACGATAAAGTACCTGCTGACTATAGTGGCACAATCTATACCTGCCCAATGCATCCCGAAGTCAGAGATGTTGAAGATAGTGGCTGTCCAATATGCAACATGGCACTCAAACCTGAAGACGAGGTCGCTAACTCAAGCAATAATAATCACGACCATAACCATAACCACAGCCATGCAGATGGTCATGGAGAAGGCGCGGACAGCGGTGAAATAAAATCTGTCAAAGGCGGACAGTACGATAAAGTACCGGAAAATTATAGCGGTACGATCTATATCTGTCCCATGCATCCAGAAGTGAGAGATGTTGAGAAAAGCGATTGCTCTATATGCGGTATGTTTCTTAAACCTGAAGACGAAATTGTTAAAGAGATCGCTGATTCCAAAGACAATGAAGACAGCCATTCACATTGTCATGGGAAAGATACTGACCGTACCGAGGTAAAGTCCGTTAAAGGCGGCAAATTTGATAAAGTGCCAGCTAGCTATAGTGGTACCGTTTATATTTGTCCGATGCATCCAGAAGTGAGAGACGTTAGGAATAGTGGCTGTCCGATATGCGGTATGGCGCTCGAACCTGAAACTGTCACTGCTGGTGAAGAAGATACCGAAGAGCTCGATGATATGACACGGCGCTTTTGGATTTGCACCTTACTTACCTTGCCGCTATTTATTTATGCCATGAGCGATATGTTTGGGATAAACCTAGATCAAATTGGCTCAATTGATATCTCTGGACAACTTGGTCAAATAATACAGTTAGTGCTTGCTACTCCGGTTGTACTTTGGGGCGCAGCACCCTTCTTCGTTCGAGGCTGGCAGTCTATCAAAAGCCGCAATCTGAATATGTTTACCTTGATTGCGCTGGGCGTAGGCGCTGCTTATATTTTTAGTATTGTCGCGACCTTTTTTCCGGGTATTTTTCCAGATAGCTTTAGAGATGGCGCTGGTCAAGTGGGGGTGTATTATGAAGCGGCAGCTGTCATTGTCACCTTGGTGCTACTGGGTCAAGTATTGGAGCTAAAAGCTCGAAGTCAAACTTCAGGCGCGATCCGAGCGTTGCTTGAGCTCGCACCGCCAACCGCAAGACGTGTTGATGAAAACGGAGAAGAGAGTGAAGTCTCACTTGATGAAGTCGTCAGTGGTGACCAGCTAAGAGTTAGACCCGGTGAGAAGCTGCCTGTAGATGGTACTGTGCTCGATGGTAATAGTAATGTTGACGAATCAATGGTCACGGGTGAGCCAATCCCCGTATCAAAAGTACAGGGAGATACAGTGACGGGCGGTACGGTAAATGGTACCGGAACGCTATTGGTCGAAGCGGTGAATGTTGGAGCAGATTCAGTATTATCCAAAATTGTGCAAATGGTTGCCGCAGCCCAACGTAGCCGCGCGCCTATCCAGCGCTTGGTTGACAAGGTAGCAGGTTGGTTTGTACCTATTGTTATTGTCACCTCCATCGTAACCTTTATTGTCTGGGCGATATTCGGCCCTGAGCCTGCTATGGCCTATGCAATGGTTAACGCCATTGCGGTGCTCATTATCGCCTGTCCTTGTGCGCTCGGACTGGCAACGCCGATGTCAATCATGGTTGGTACGGGAAAAGGCGCGCAAAACGGCGTCCTTATCAAAAATGCCGAAGCACTAGAAACGATGGAAAAAGTCGATACTATCGTTGTTGATAAAACTGGAACGCTAACCGCTGGTAAACCTGAGCTGACTGCTATTGATGCGCTGGCAGGTCAAGATGAGGATGAGTTTTTAGCGCTAGTAGCTGCCGTAGAAAGTGCCAGTGAGCATCCTTTAGCAGAAGCTATCGTGAAAGCGGCGCAAGATAGATCACTCATTATTCCTAAAGCTAGTGATTTTAATTCAACGACTGGCGAGGGCGTACAGGCTGTGGTCAACGGCAAACAAGTCGCGATCGGTAACTCAAAGCTTATGGAGCGTTTAAATAGCTTCGATCAGGATTTGTCTACTAAAGCTGACGTCCGTAGAAAGGATGGTGAAACGGTCATGTTTGTGGCTATAGATGGTAAAGCTGCTGGTATTATTTCAGTTGCTGACCCTATTAAACCAAGCACCAAGGAGGCTATTTCACTGCTTCATGATGCGGGACTAAAAGTCGTCATGCTAACGGGCGATAATGAAAAGACCGCGCAGGCAGTCGCCAATAAATTAGATATCGATGAAGTTCATGCCGACGTCTCACCAGAGGACAAAAACCGCATCGTCAAAGAGATGCAAGACAGCGGTAAATTGGTGGCGATGGCAGGGGATGGCATCAACGACGCGCCCGCATTAGCGCAGGCTAATGTTGGTATCGCTATGGGTACCGGCACTGATGTGGCGATGGAGAGTGCAGGGATTACCCTGCTAAAAGGCGACTTAATGGGTATTGCAAAAGCCTATAAGCTTAGCCACGCCACCATGCGTAATATCAGACAGAATCTGTTCTTCGCCTTTATCTACAACGCACTTGGTATACCGATTGCTGCTGGCGTGCTATATCCTGTGTTTGGGCTTCTTCTTAGTCCTATGATAGCAGCGGCTGCCATGAGCTTGTCGTCAGTATCGGTGATTGGTAACGCACTGAGATTGCGTACTTTGGATTTATAGTGTGAATATTAAAAAATCCCAATATTCACAACCTCATCTAAGTAAGATACTAAATTAGATAAAGGCTGCAAAAGCTATATAGTATAGTGTTGGCAGCCTTTTTTAATGTATATTTTTTCTAAAAAGTAAGTGCATATACTTAAGACTCTGATATTTTATTTGATCTATACGAAAAGCTATGTGCAGGCAAAGTCTTGCATTGGGCAGAGGTTGAGCAGTTTGTCATTGTCTTTTATGCAAGGAGTAAGTCTAACGCGCCTATTAGCAATATCTGTAAACCTGCCATTGAGTGTTGGCAAAAGCGTTACATGCTCGCCCGTGGACAAGCCAAGATGCTGCTTGAACGTAGCAAAGCTGCATAGGATGCAACTCTACAGATTATAAAAGTTATAAGACAGAGCGAGACGCGATCGAGATTTTCAAAAAGGATCTGACCATTTTTAACGACCTTATCCCAAACCATTTGGGATAAGGTTGTAAAGGTGCTAGCAGGTAATCACAAGCGCTTAAGAAAGACATTTGACGAAGTACATAAAGAGTTTGAATGGGTTTAGGTAATGCGAGGTTATGTCTAAATACAATAATTGGTGCGCTTACAGGGACTCGAACCCCGATCGATCGCTTAGGAGGCAACTGCTCTATCCTGTTGAGCTATAAGCGCATAATGGAGTGCTATTGTAGAAAAAACCTATTACAAAAGCAATGAGTAATCATTAAGCAGCGGGCTTCATGCTCACTTACCATTGCTAAGGACGTCGGCGACATCTACTTTCAGCTCGCCTGTTGCTTGTTTGGCGCCTGAGCTCGGTTTGAATAAATTATCCATATCGTTCTTATAGCCATCGATATTGTTATAATCATGCTGGCTTAAGATGTCTTGTCCGGTACTTGAAAGCAAAAAGTTTCTAAAGTTAATAGCAGCAGGGTTTGGCGTCAATACAACGCCATCTACTGCTTGCGTATCTTGTAACGCATAGCTAAATGAGATAAGGCTGCGGGTATCGGTATTGTCACTTTTAGCTTGAGTTGCCACTTCAGTATCAGTCTCATTATTTTCATTAAGACCATCTTTCGCTGTTTCCTCTTGAACACTATTATTTTTCACTTTATTTTGATTGTGCTTATCTTGAGCCGCCTTTAATTGTTCTTGCAGTGGGGATAAGCGCTCTTTTGACAGCTTGCTATTAGCAATAATTATATCAGTATTCACGACATAAGATGCGCGTTCATCGTCAGTGCGATGACTGTCGGCAAATTCACTGTCAGATAGCGTTAGAAGGGCCGCGGAAGTAACATAGTTTGTGACTATCTGCACATGCGGATAGCGTGATTGAAAGGTTGTGATAACAGCATCTAAAGGCACTTGTATCTTGTCTTCTGCTTGTATATGCAAGGTGCTTTTGGCAATGGCGTTTTCATCATCTGCTGTCGCCGTTGATGCATCATTATCATTTGCCATAATAGGCAGAGGATCCATGTTTTTACGATTGCTGGTCCATAACCAAGTAAAGATGGCGATAAAAATAATTAGCAGCAGTAAAATAAGCCCGGCTAATAGCAGCTTGTAGTCTCTCATAAGTTACCGCTCTTTTTTTTGGTTAAAGTAATCAATGATTTAAATGAATAACGAATGGTAGCAAATTTACTCGTGCTGATTTAACACCTCATCCGCCAAATCTGCCAGCATATCAGCAAAAATATCTGTCGCTTCTACTGCAGCAGCTGTTGTTTGTTGCTCGCTACTTTTTTGTTTAATAGGGCTATTTTTCTTAATGCTGCTAGCGTTATTTAATGGCGCAGCTTGGTAGTTTGAAGGGGAAACCGTCTGCTTGTCAATCGCTTTTGCCACTGCTATTTTGGGCGCTACCGTTTGGTGCGCGGCTAAAGGCGATTCACCTGTCGCAAGCTTATCTTTGAGCCATTTAAAACCATTTGTCTCCCACCATGCCTCAAAGCGTGGTAACGTACTGCCGCGAACCGCCGCTGGCAAGTTTAAAGTACGCAGTTTTTGGGCGAGCACGGGGTCGCTAATGGCTTGATGAATACTTAAGTAAAGCGAGCTGCTATCATCGGTATAGGGCTGTCTGTTTTGCCATGACCTATCATCAATTTTCATGCGCGGCAGTGCCCACAGCTCACCGCGATAGTATACAACATATAAACGTCGTTTAGGATGGACGAAGATGGCATCAATGGGACGCAAAGGCATAGTATTATAGTATCTCGTCAATATAAAAAGATTAAATAGTTAAGTATCAACAACGGTAAACAGCGACATAAGACAATCAATTAAGATAATAATATCTTGTCTTGTAGAAAAATAGTCTTCAAGCAAATTAAGCGGCGTAATGGCACGACACTGACTGTCGCGCGGTGTTTCTACCGCGATGAATAGACTGGTAAATAACCGGCATCAATGGCACACTAATATCCGCTTATTTTACAATTTCTCAGGCTTATGATTAATAAGTCGCTCGTCGTTAACCGTTGCTATTATTTTTATGCGGCTATTTATTAGATTACGCTCAGTATGCTAGCAGAAATACAGTGCAGTAACGACCTAGAAACATAGATTGGTGAGTACTGCTTGTCGCATTTCTTAAACGCCATCGATGTGCGCTGTCTACTGAGAAGCTACTATAAAGACGGCGCTATAATAGTCAGCCATACTTCTCAACGTTAATTTTTCTTAATGTTACTTTTTCTTAACGCCATTTTATTATTCACCTTATTAATTCAATCAGACTATTCTTTATGTTTAAAATCATTCAGTCCCACCGTACCGAGCTTTTGGTTGAGCAGTTGTTGGAGGCTTATAAGTCCAAAAATCAACCCATTTTTGAAGAGTTTGTGGTCATTGTGCCGTCAATGGTACTTGGTGATTGGCTAGATAAGTCTATTGCAAGTCAAGCGGGTATTAGCACCTTAGTGACGACGACGTTTTGGGGTCAGTATCAGTGGACATTGATGCAGGATGTGTTAAGCCGTCACAATGCCTATTTGTTAGAACAAAACCCTGATGCGGCAACCCTCAATGTGCCTGAGGTGGCAGTGCTGTCACCAACGGTAATGCAGTGGCGCTTGTTTGGCTATTTGACCTACTATCAAGAGGCGATTGTCGCTGATGAAAAACACCCAGTTCATCCGTTGCTAGCGTCTTTAATCGATGAGCCGCAAGAAGAAGTTCAGCAGGACAGTGCACGACAAGACAACGTACAACAAGACAATGTACGACAGGATAAGGCGCAACAAGATGCGCGTATTTGGCAGCTGGCAAGTGATTTGGCGAGGGTGTTTAACCGCTATTTGACCCATCGTGAGGACTGGTTGGACCTATGGTCACACAATAAGCCGCTTAATGTAGATGCGCTGATAGCAGATAAAGATGCACTATCCCTGCGCTTCGATAAGTATGCGCGTGGCACGCCTGAGTGGTTGGTGGCGCACTATGTAGAGTTAGAGGTCGCGCAGCGTTTCTTATGGTCGCATTTGTTTGCCGATGTGCATCAGCACCGTGTCGCGCTTGAGGATACCTTTTGGTCAGCCTTAAAAGAAAACAAGGCGAATGAACGTGCTCAGCTGCCAAAAGTTCTGCGTATTTTTACCATTCAGCAATTGCCACAAACCGAGCTCGACTTTTTACAGCGCTTATCACAATACATGAATATCACACTGCTGCACTACAACCCATCCAAGCTGTTTTGGGCAGATATTGTTGATAAGTCGTGGCTACAGCGTCAGCAGATTATTAACCCTGAAAGCGTGTTTTTACGTGATTATGGTCACAGTTTGCTATCGCGTTTGGGCAAACAGTCACGTGATACCTTTGCGATGCTTGCTAATTTATCGGGTAATGAGCAATACCAAGATGCACTCGTCGAGTGGCAGGATATTTTTAATGAGGGCGATGATGGCTTAAGTGATAAGTTTGGTATTGGCTTTGATGACAGCGCTCACTATGTGCAAGATAGCGCAAGTTTATTAAGGCGTTTGCAAAATGATGTGTTGATGCTGGATGAGCAGTCTACCCAGCAAGCGACAGCAGCAAAAGTCTCGCAAGCAGTCAGTAAACAATTAGAGACGGGCTCTGATCAAGACGAGCAAGAGACACCATGGTATGACGATGAAGTGTTAGAAAATAAACGCTTTGAGAAGGAGCGTTTTTGGGCAATGTCTTCGCAAGATAATAGCCTAAGCATTCATTCGTGTCATAGTTTGCAGCGTCAACTTGAAGTACTGCGTATCATGATTGGGCGCTGGTTGAATGAACCGCTAAAATCTGGTGAGAAAAAACGCCATATATCCGATATTGTCGTTTTGCTACCCGATGTTGAGCGTCACCATGCGCTGATCAGCTCTATTTTCGTCAGCGGTAAAGGTCAAGACGGTTTGACCCTGCCAGCAAAAGTGACGGGTGTTGTCGATGCGGATATTCGCCAGCTATGGGAAGCCATTATTGGTTTTTATAAGTTATTAGGCAGCCATAGTGCCCGCTTTGAAGCGGCAGAGGTGCTTGATTGGCTGATGCTGCCACCGCTGTATGAAAGTTTTGGCTTAACCCATGACCAGATGAGCCGTGGCTGTGATTTGCTGGTAGAGGCAGGCTTTATCCGCGGCTTTGATGAATGGCATCTTAAACAAACCCTAGATAGCAACGACTATGACTACCGATTTACCTTTGCTCAAGCGCTAGATAGATTAACTTTGGGTCTGGTAATGCCAGAGGCCAAATTGAGCAATTGCTTATATCCTTTGGCACAGGAAGATTGGCCAAGCACAGCCTTGCCAGAGATGAGTTTGCCGCTACCGCAAGTGAGCCTAAACGATGCGATGATTGTTGAAGCGCTTTGTCGTATTTATGCCGGTTTGACCGCGCGCCGTGATGATCATACACAAAAACTAAAAGCGGAGGATTGGCTCGATCAGATTGAGACGCAAGTCATTCACCGCTATTTCGGTGATGTCGATCAAACCCGTACGATGCGCGCCATCTATAACGCTATGAATGGCTTTAAATCAAGCCTGAGAGCCAATCGCCACTATAGACAGTACGCCAGTAGCGATAGTGTCAGTAATGCTAACAAAAAAGAAGTAGAGCAAAGGCTGGCAGGCGTTGAGCAGTTGCCATTAAAGCTGAGCTTTATGCTGGACAGTATTGAAGCGGAGCTTGAGAGTCAGCAGGTCAGTGCCGAGCCGACTGGGGTGATTACCTTTGGTCGATTTGGTGCGTTAAGAAACGTGCCTTTTGATTTGGTGGTGATGCTCAATATGGATCTCTCTGAATTCCCTGGGCGTGATCTTGATAATCGCTATGATTTGATGAAAGCCACCAATGCCCGCCGCGGTGATAGAGTCAGTGAAGATGATGATAATGGTGCGTTCTTAGACGCATTGCTGTGCGCGCGCAGCGCTTGCTGGATATTTTATAACGGTCAAAGTCTGACAGACACCCACGAGCACCTGCCAGCCAACCCAGTCAGTGAGCTATTACAGTTTTTGCAAGGTGAGGTGCAGTGGCAGGTCAACTCGCTTGAAGCGTTAGACACATTGCCTGAGAATGTTGACTCTACCACCGAGAGCCTTAAGCGTTATTTACCTAAATTGATTAAACAGTGGCTGGTGACGGAGCATCCAGCTTTGCCTTTTCATGAGAGTTTGTTTGAAACAGACATTGAAGACGCAGATGTTGCTGAGCAAGCGTCTGACACTCCTAAGCTCAATTTGAATGAAAGCGCAGCTATCCACACTGACAATAATATTCAAGACAACAGCCTTATTGATAATGCAGATGAGCTAGATGTTCTTTTGAATAAAGCCATGCGCAAAACCAAGCTTGCGCAAAAACGTCAGTTTCCGCCTGCGCCGCTTTGGCAAGCGGTGTTTCATACCTTAAAGGGTAGAACATCTAGTGAGCATGCAGAACTGGTTGGCTTGCCTACCAAAGCACAGTACGAATCAATCGCTCAGCTACTTGGTCAATCTTTAGGTCAGTTAGGACAATTAGACAATCAAACCTTAGATGCATTGGCTGAGATGCTGTCATTAGAAGCGACAGCTGTCTCCAGTGATTCTGCTGCTGTAGGTGAGCCTACTAAAAAGGCACTTTCCGAAACTGTATTTAATATTGGAGAGATAGACGTTGAAGGGGTATTGGCCTATCAAGTGCGTCATCCGGCCAAGGCATTTTTGCGTACTCAAAAGGTACATGTGGTGCAAGGCGAGGAAGCAATGGCACATCAAGAGCCGCTATTCCTAGACAGCCTGACGACCTATCAGATTAAAGAGTATTTGATTAATGAGCTGGCGAGCGATGCCGCCAATAACAATTCTGATAGCTCAGCTCAGCAAGACAGCCCAATATTGATGTATCAAAAAATCATGCCAGCAGGTGTAGCGCGCCAAACGACCTTGCCCAATCAACAACAAAAACTGCAACAGCAATGTCAGGAATTTAAAGAGCAGCTAATTGCTAATGGCTTGGATGATGCCCCGATATTAGAGGAGAGCGATATAGGTGGTTTGCAGCTACTGACCCCAACCACCGAGCATCCCGTTCAGATAGAGCTAGCGGCTGTATTAAATGATACTGATAATGCGCCATTACTGAAGCTATTGCCTCAACTCATTAAAATAAAAGGCTCAGTACCAATATCAGTAGCAATAAATGCTAATAACAATCGCGCTAATCTACAGGCTGGCGTGTCCTATGCCGAGCAATCCCCCAAGCAGTGGTTAAACATACTGCCCAATTCTGCTAGCCCCAAACATTTAATCAAGTTTTGGTTGTCGCATTTGTATTGGCAAGTTGCCAGACGCACTACTGCCGAGCAAGTCGTATTAAATGATGGGGTGAGTATTTGGCGTTTTAATAAGCCCAACTCACAAGTCAAAAAATATGAAAAAGTAACCGCCTTTAAGCTAAACCCTATTGTGTATGAAGATGCCGTAGCTGAGCTCATAAAGTGGGCGATGTTTGGCAAGCTAGCAGGTCAAGTGCCGATTACCTTATTGCCAGAATATGGGCTCAGTTATCTTGATAAGTGTACAAAAGCGGAAGAGAGTGAAGATGAGATTGGCAGCTATTGGCCAAAACGCGCAGACTTCTCAGATTGGCTAAGACCTAACTATCATGTAGACACGGTATACGATACCTGCTCGCAGCATGCCATTTGGCAATATGTACTGCGTGATCAAGACGCGTTTAAAGCCTTATCAGCAGCATTAACGACGTTAGCACAGCCACTGTATGAGCCGATGTTTACTGCCCTACAAGGTTTAGATAGTTAGCTGGCTAGTTGGTTATTCAAAACGGTTCGTTTTTTGCCCTTTGGCTTAATTAATAATAAAAAGTGTACGCCCCTATGACAGAATTTACCGCCACCACTCACATGATGGACATTTCTACCCAGCCACACTCATCCGCCGAGTACCTGAATGAATCGCCTCACTTATTTGATACATATCAGGGTATGACTGACAGTGATGTTGCGAATGACGACATGACTAAGCCTAAGAATAAGGCGGATGTGATACCAGCGGTTGATGTTGCATTGACGGGTCGGCATCTTATCGAAGCGTCAGCCGGTACTGGTAAAACGTGGACACTAACTGGCATTGTACTGCGTCTGTTGATTGAAGCACGGCGTGCGCCAGAGCAAATCATTGCGACGACCTTTACTCGCGCCGCTGCAGCTGAGATGCGTCAGCGCATTCATGATCGTTTGGTGGATTTTTATCAGCTGCTGCAATGGGTGAATAGCCTGAGTGCTGACCCCGCTAATAAAGAGAGTTTGTATCCGCATATACTACAGGTGACACCTGATAAGGATAAGGATAAGGATAAGGATAAGGAGGATAAGCAAGCAGTCAATAGCTCAAATACTGATTCAAACGCTGAAACAGATGCTGATGAACTAAATCAAGACATTGTTTATGACAGGGTTCATGACAAAAAAGCCGCTGCTGAAAAGTGCGCCCAAGCAAAAAAAGATCGTGAGGATTGGTTGGTCGCTCAGGCTAAATATGCGCGTTTAGATGACATCATGCAAGACCCTATTAATCTGCATTTGGTCGGCTACTTGCTTGATCATGTATACAGCTATCCCATGACGGAAGCCATTCGACGCACGGCGCTGGTATTAACCACCTTGGACAAGCTGTTTGTCGGTACCCTTGATAGTTTGGCGCAGAAATGGTTGAAGGAATACAGTAGCGAGACCGGTCATCAGCAAGGCATGGCTATTATTGAAGACAGCAGTATTGAGCAAGTGACGGACAGTATTATTCATGATGAACTGCGTCAGTTTCAAAGTAGGCTGTATCATGAGCAGCCTAAGCTGTATGCATTGATGGATCAGCAAGGTAAGCTGACGGCGGTTGGCGATCATAAAAGTTATGTGACTCGGTCGCTTAATTTTATCTCTGCGCCGATTAATGAAGTTGTGAGCAGTGATTTTTCTTTTGAGGGTTATGAGCGGCTTATCCACAGTATCATTGAGCGCAGCGATGAGCTTGATGCTTTCTTTAAGCCTGACGGCGAATATTATGAAGTTCCCAAAGGACAGTTGCAGAATAACAGAGAGTCTTGGCCGAAAATCATTCAAGTGTTAGAAGAGTCTGGTCCAGCCGCTTATAAGTTCATATCAGACAAAAAAACTTATACTGGAAAGTTAATTGAAGCTTTTCAGAAAACTGATGATATAGGCAAACAGTTTTACAAGCCAAAAGACGGGGAAAGAGTTAATTTAATATTTAATGAGTTACAGGTGGTTCGTGACTTTAAACGGTATATTGAAGAAAGTAAAAAGCTTGATGAATACATCATTACTGTCTTAGCCAATCTAAATCGCCATATCGTGCTGGCGGTACGTGACAGGCTGCCGGTTATCTTAGAAGAGCGCGGTGAAACCACCTTTAGCTTGCAAATGGTACGTTTGAACCAAGCATTAACCGGTCGGCAAGGAGAGAAGCTGGCGCGTTATATTCGTCATCACTATCCAGTGGCATTGATTGATGAGTCGCAGGACATCAATGGCGAGCAAGCCATTATGATTGAAAGCATTTATTTGCCGAAGCGTAAACCGTCGGCCAATGACAAACGAGCTAATACCAATAAAGCCAACCATGAGTTTTTGTTGTTGGTGGGTGATCCTAAGCAGGCCATTTATGGGTTTCGCGGCGGTGATGTCGCCAACTACAATTATATGAAAGCCCAGTTTGATAAAAGCAGCCTTTGGACGCTCGATATTAACCGCCGTTCAAACGCCAGTGTGATTAATGCTCTAAATTGCTGGTTTGGTATGCCTGCGCCTGTGACTAATGAGAATAGGCTCGCACAGTTAGGTAGTGGTATTTATTATCAGCACATTAAAGCATATAAAGAAGAAAATCAGCTGTCTTGGTTTAATGAGCCAGACATACTAACCAGTGACCTAAATAGCGATTTAGTGAGTGACGTGCTCTCTGCTCAGCCAGTGAGTGTGTTGCACCTGCCTTATGATAAGGACAAAGAGCTTGAGTACGATGAGCATGAAATCACAGCGCGTCATATTGCGACCTTACTCAGCAGTGGTCAGACATTAAAAGGCAAACCGATTCAGCCGAGCGATATCGGCGTGCTGGCACGTGCCAAAAAAGACTTAAAACGGGTCGAAGACGAGCTAGTAAAACTCAATGTGCCGACCTTGACCACCAGTGATGTCAGTATCTTTGAAACTATCATGGCAGAGGATGTGGCAGCGCTGCTGAGTGCCATGCTATATCCGTATCGTCATGACATGATTAATCGGGTGCTGACCAGTCATTTGTATGGCCTGAGTATAAAAGATATCAAAGCCATGATGACTGACCATGAGTCAGGGGTTGTAGATTTAAATAGCGCTAATACAAAAGCCGTTGATAATAAGAAAAGCTATCAAGACTTTATTAGCTATTTAAAAGAAGGCACACAGCGTTGGCAGCACTTTGGTATATTATCGGCCATGCATTACTTGTTAGATCAAAGCCCTGTGCAGCCGCAAGGCGTTTGGCAAGCATTAGCAGCGCATCCAGAAGGCGCGCGTCATATTATGGATTTGCGTCATGTGATGGATATCTTGGCACAGTATGGTATCGGCATGGGTGAATATGAGCTGCTAGCCTGGTTTAGACAAAACATAGATACCGCTCCTAGCAGTGATTGGGCTAAGCAGTATCCGCTACCGACAGAGTCTGGCGTGCAGCTGATGACCATTCATAAATCAAAAGGGTTGGAGTTTCCCATTGTTTATGTGCTGGGTATGGGCGATGCCAGTAGGAAGTCAGGTAATAAAGAAGAATATGGATTGTATCTCTATAACGCGCAACAAAACCCTAGCCAGCAAGATGATACTCAACAAAATCAGTCAGCGCTAGCTCAGCAATCGACAGGCAATCAGCGCCGATTCTCGCCTGTACAAGGCTCTGCGACCACAGAGGGCTACTATACCGATATGGAGACGCAAGAGGGCTTTGATGAGATGCGCCGGCTTGGTTATGTGGCATTTACTCGCGCCAGTGAGCAGCTTTATGTGGTGCTGCGAGATCCCCATAATAAAACAGGGTTTGAATTAAAACCGGTGTTCTACTGGTTTGATTCACCAGAGCCAAAATTTGAATTGCCTGATAGACTCAAAGGCACCATAGGTATGATTAGAGGGCATAAGGTCAATGAGTTCTATAACGATAACTGTGCTACAGCTAAAATAAGCTCATCAATTAATAATGGAGCGCTTGCCTCGATTAAGCCCAAAACAGAGCCGATTAAGTATGATGATTTTTCAGAGGTTATGAAAATTAATTACTTTTATGGTTGGGCTAAAACCAGTTTTACCGCCTTAGCCCGTCAGCTAGATGAATCAACGCAGACAATGGCTATCATGGATGAGCGTATTGATGATGCGATAGATATTGATATGACCGAAACCTCAGTTTCAGTTGTGCCATCATTGAATGATAATGAGTCTGCTGAGCAAGTCGATGAGCTAAGTCTCAAGCTAGAGGATGATATTCGTTTTACTTTTGTGAAAGGTGCCAATGCGGGTACATTTTTGCATGAGATATTTGAAAAAATTGATTTTAATAATAAATCGCAGTGGTCTCAGGTTATCGATAGAGCGATCAGTAGCTATCAGCTGCCACTGGTGTATAGTAGCGCTGAAACCCAAAGCCGTCGATTACAAGCGAAGAAGCAAGAGCAAGGAGATGAGGGGGCATTTGATCCTGAATCATTTAATCCTGACTCGATAGATGCTAGCAAGCATGAGGCTCTCATTGGCTGGATTGAGGAGGTGCTAGATGCGCCGCTATTAGCGTCCAATCAACCGTTACGCTCTATCGATGCAAGTCAGAGGTTCGCTGAATTAGAGTTCAATATGGGGCTGTCAGAGCGTTTTAAAGCACAAGATATTAATAGACTCTTTCAACAGTACCTGCCTAATGAAACCGACAAACATGTCAATCTTGTTCCGCAAAACAAAGCGCATTTGTATCGTTATTTACGTGGTGAGATCGATTTGGTGTATGAGCATGCTGGCAAGTATTACGTCGTCGACTATAAGAGTAATTTTTTAGGAAATAGCCTAAGCGATTATAATGAAAACACCCTCAAGCAAGCAATGTCCAAAGCAGGATATTGGTTGCAAGCAGCGATTTATCAGGTGGCGTTGCATCGATTCTTATCTATGCGGATTAATGACTATGCAGGCAATGAAGATAAGTATTTGGGCGCGGTGGAGTATGTTTTTTTACGGGGCGTATATGATCCAGCTGCCTCGTTAGCTATTAAGGCAGCAGAAGAGGCTAATACGCTTGACGGTAGCAACTTAATGCATAGTAATTCAATAAAGCATAAATCAATAAGCAGTGCACGCTATGGATTAGTGACTTGGGACATTCCTATTGATTTTATTAAAGCCCTAGATGCATTGTTTGGCATGCCAAGCTAGCAGGCTATACAAAATGCATAAAATAACGGGTTTGATGCAACAAATTACTATAGCGATTAATCATATAAATATAGAGAAAAACAGACCATGAGTAATAATCTATGAATAATAATAAGAGCAGCGCTGCTATTAGCTTACAAGAAAGCTGGGCCAGCAACATCAGTGATTATATTTTGCTGCGCCGTCAGCAAACGCATTTAGCGTATAACGTAACCGATGCCAAGCCTAATACTGATAGCGCAAAAATAGATAAAACATCAGATAGTGGCTTATTTACGGCTTTATTCACTATGTTGGCGACGCATTTAGAAGAGGGACATACTGTACTCACCATTGAGGAAACTGAGCATGAAGTACCGCTGAGCGGTCAAATCAATGGCGAGCTGGTGACACTATATGCTTGGCAACAGCAGCTGTTAGAGATGCTAGCAACGCCGATTATTGCCTTGATTGATACTCAATCAGAGGTTCAATCAGAGGTCGATATTACGGCTGAGCCATCAATATTTGTATTGCTAGAGACTTTGTTTGCTAAGCAAGACCAGTTATGGGCGCAGCTGGCACTCAGTAATCATGAAAAAGAGATGTTGGTTAAAAGGCTTGATGCAGTAGCGGCACTCTATCAGTTATTGAAAAATAGCAACTTAACGTTTTTTTCTAAGTTAATCGATGAGCACACTTTGTTCGCTAGCGTTAATGCTAACGTAAACAATAATGAAAATAAAAATAGCCTAAGCAAAAATAACCAACCTATCGTTTATCAGCTTATCAATAACAAAGAGGCTGATAAACACAACGCAGCAATCACTTTTTGGTTACACAGAGCTTGGCAAGCAGAATTTAACTTAGCCGCGCGCATCAATACTATTTTAAACCAGCAGGTAACACCGCTAGAGATAGCAATACCCGAAAACCTTCATGAACATCAGATAAAGGCAATTAATGTCGCTAATAACAACGCCTTTAGCATTATTACTGGTGGGCCAGGCACAGGAAAGACCTACACCGTTGCTCAGCTAGTGATTGCACTGCAACAGGCAGCAGAGAGTGGGGCAGATGCGTCTGAAAGCGTTAGGTTCAGTACTGACAGTGCCAGCTTGGCATTAGCAGCACCAACTGGTAAGGCTGCACAGCGCATGCAAGAGTCTCTGCAGGCAGCGTTAGACGCAGCGGATGTTGAACTACAGTTGCAAGAGGCAAAAACCATTCATCGCTTATTAGGTATCGGTCGGACGGGCAGACCGCGTTACGATGCCAATAATCCACTTGGCGAAGATATTATCATCGTCGATGAGGCATCGATGCTAGGGGTGGAGCTGGCGAACTATCTTGTGAGTGCGGTAAAGCCGGGCGCAAGGCTCATATTGTTAGGAGATGCGAACCAGTTAGCAGCGGTAGATGCAGGGGCGGTATTGGCTGACTTGTGCCGTATTCCACTATTACAACCCATTCATGCAGAGCTAACAGAGAGTCGTCGATTTACAGCAGACTCGGGTATCGGTAAGCTTGCTTATCAAATCAACAAAACGGAGACAGATACTCATGCTATTTGGCAGTTGTTAAAGCATGATAAGGCACTGAGCTTTCAATATGTAAATAGCATCAACACCTTACAAACTGAAGCTTCTCTAGATAATAAGATAGAAAATAGCCTAAGTAATAATAAAGATATCTCAAACCTCACCTTAAATTACCATCCCTACACAAACAAAATCAAAACGTTGCTGATAAATACGATAGAAAAATGCATGCCAGAATCAGTTAAAGATACCATTGCTTCATTAATGGAAACCTTTAATCAGTTCAGGGTGTTAACTGCCGGCCATAATGGCGAGTGGGGCGACCATTATATTAATAATTACCTTACTCAATGGCACCTTACTGAGCTTAAGCTACCACTGGGTCAAAACACATGGTTTCATGGTCGTCCTGTTATGGTTCTTCAAAACAACTATGAGCTAGGATTATTTAATGGCGATATTGGTTTTTGTTTGCAAACTGGTGATGAGCGTAGTGGACTCGAGGTGTTCTTTGAAAATAAGAAGCAGGGGATAGCCGTCAATCTACTTAATGAAGAGGTGATTGCCACCGCCTATGCGATGACCATTCACAAATCGCAAGGGTCTGAGTTTGATCATGTGGCCATTACTTTTGATAATAGTCATGCAAGATTGCTAAGCAAAGAGCTTATTTATACCGCTGTGACCCGTGCCAAAAAACAGGTAACCATATATAGTACGAAATCTGCTTTGGAAAAGGCCGTCCAGACACCCACTGAGCGTCATACGGGTTTGGCATTACAGTTTTAATTGCCCCTGACTACAATCAAAGCAATAAGCAATAAAAAAGCACCCAGTGGGTGCTTTTTTATTATGCGATACATTCAAAACATTCAACCAAAGAATGACTAGATTTTGTCTTCTTTAATAGCATAGATACCAGGCAAATGACGCAAGTAACCATGGAAATCCATACCACAGCCATAAACATAACGGTCTGCGACATTAATACCAACAAAATCAACGTCAAAGTCTGCAACCTTGCGATCGTGCTCTTTATTAAGCAACACGCAAGATTCGATAGATAAAGGATTCTCTTTACCCAATTCTTTAACGATGGCTTTTAGCGTAATACCTTCGTCAAAAATATCGTCAATTAATAAGACGTGTTCGCCCTTGATGCTCACATCAGGCTTAAATTTCCAATCAAGCTCATTCGTACCTTCATTATCACGATAGCGTGACGCATGGATATAATGCATGCGATGGTAGAACGTCAGATGCGTCAATAATTGACCGGCTGGGATAAGTCCACCGTTCATAACGACCATAACGATTGGATTTAAACCGGCATAATGTAGGTTGAGCTGGGCGGCAAGGCGCTCATAAGCAGCGGCTACTTCGATACTGCTGATAAGGCACTCTGAGTTGCGCAGGGTTTTTTCGATTTCTTGATTACTAATTTGGGTCATGAGTTGCGCCTTCGATAAAAGTGCCGCCTATTTTAGCAAATTTTAGCAAATTTGCCCAACACTACAGTCTTAATAAAAATATAATATTCGTTATTCAGGCCTTTTTACGATAAAAGGACGATAATAATTGGCCAAACGGTTCAAAGAGCTGTCCGGTAAGTCAGGTAATAGCTTGTTTAATGCCATAGACATGCCTTTATCGATAGCTGCCTTTGCCATTGGCACAGACTTGCGTTTAATCATGCCCAATTTTAACGTATCAGCATAGCGGCTGATAAAATGCGTTAAAGTCTCTTCGTTTACCGTTTCAAGTGCTTTTTTAAACAGCGCTCTATCAACGTGCTCAGGCGTAATCGCCGCAAAACCGTCATCAATGGTTTTGGCATCTGCCTCTGACAATTTAAAACCGATGCGCTTGACGCCTTCGTTATCAATGAATGTCGCTTGATCCCTTAAAAAATGAAAACTTGGCATCACTTCTTCATTGTTCTCTTTACCCAACAAGATATTGAGTAGGGTATCCGTCGCACGCTCGATGGTGCCAACGATTTTACGCATAGAGGCTTGGCGCTCAGGGTTTGGAATAATATCTACCAATCCAACCAACAATTTATCAGTAAGGTCACGAGCCGTTTGATGGGTCAGGGCATCACGATAAGGGTAATAGTCTACTTTTTCGTTTGATTCAACGACTTGCTCTGCCTCAATAATTAATTCTTTCAATTTATCTGAAGGTACGAATCCAAAATAGTGTGTCATTCTAACTCCTTTATTTGTTGTTTTTAACGTCTTATCAACGTTACATCCCTCATCAAATCAGTTACTATTTAAAAAGAATACTAAGAAAGGATTCAGGCAATTGGTACTCATTAATAAAGTGCCTCAATCTTAAAATACCATGCTTTGTTGGTCAGTAATAATATGGCGAAGATGCTTCTATTTGCCTAATAACGGGTGCTCTGAGTCGCTCACCGCCCACTAATCTAGCATATTTTTAAGATTTTACTTTAAAAAGCTTGAACTTATAAGGCTATCTAATACTTGTCTAGGGAGAGATAAGATGAATAGTGCTATTGTACTGTTGGTTGCGGTTGCCGCCATGCTTTGCGGTTATCTGTTTTATTCAAAATTTATCGCCACCAAAATTTTGGCATTGGACAACAGTCGTCCCACGCCAGCGCATACCATGAAAGATGGGGTAGATTATATCCCCACCAATAAATACGTGCTATGGGGGCATCATTTCACCTCGGTCGCAGGGGCGGCACCGATTATTGGTCCTGCAATTGCGGTTATTTGGGGCTGGGTACCCGCCATTATCTGGGTCGTTTTAGGCACTATCTTTATGGCTGGTGTCCACGATATGTCTGCCATTTGGGCCAGTATGCGTAATCGAGGTCAATCGATAGGTTCTATTGCGGGTACGGTCATGGGCACACGTGTGCGCAGCTTAATGATGGTGGTTATCTTTTTATTATTATTAATGGTCAATGCGGTATTTGGCGTTGCTATTGCCAATATGATGATAAAAACCCCATCTTCGGTGCTGCCTGTTTGGGGCGCTTTAATCGTAGCGTTTATCATTGGTCAGTGTATTTATCGCTATAAGATGAATCTGGTTTGGGTCTCCATCATTGGGGTCACCGCTTTATACGGGCTTATCTATCTCGGTCCTATGTTCCCTATCGTATTACCTGAGACTTTTATGGGTCTACCGGATAATGCGATCTGGATCCTTATTCTATTTGCTTATGCGGCAATCGCGTCTTTGTTGCCTGTTTGGATGCTACTGCAACCGCGCGATTACATCAATGGCTTACAGTTATTTGTCGGTTTAATTTTATTATACGCTGCCATCTTTATTGCTACGCCGAACATTGTCGCGCCAGCAATAAACACGGCATTGCCAATCGGCACACCATCTATGCTGCCTTTATTATTTGTGACCATTGCTTGTGGTGCAATATCAGGCTTTCATGGTTTGGTGGCGACGGGTACGACGTCCAAGCAAATTGATAAAGAAGAAGATGTACGCTTCGTTGGTTATTTTGGTGCCATGGGTGAGGGTATGCTGGCACTTGGTGCGATACTTGCGGCAACCGCAGGCTTTGCAACCCTTGGCGACTGGCAAGCCGTTTATCAAAAATTTGGCGACGGCTCGATTGGTGCCTTTATTGATGGCGGTGCAACCATACTAAATGCCGGTGTTGGCATTGATATGGTGTTATCACAGACGATGCTGACGGTAATGGCAGCCTTGTTTGCCGGTACTACGATGGATACTGGCGTTCGATTACAACGTTATATCTTCCAAGAATTTGGTGAGATTTATAAGCTGCCGGTATTAAATAAAAGTGTGGTGGCAACATTTCTTGCCGTTGGTAGCTGTCTGTTACTAGCATTTGGTGCTGGTGGCATTGATGGCGCGGGCGGTATGATTATTTGGCCGCTATTTGGTACAACCAACCAGCTCATGGCTGCTTTAACCTTGATGATTGTGACTGTTATCTTGTTACGTAAAGGCAGACCTGTATGGTATACCTTAGCGCCATTATCGTTCTTGTTGGTTATGACCGTTTTTGCGTTATTGATTCAGCTAAAAACATTCTTTAATGACGGTAATTGGCTGCTTATCATTATGGATATTATTATCTTGATAGCCACGATTTTAGTGACATTTGAGAGTTTATCAGTACTCCGTAAAGAATGGACGTTACATAAAGGAAAAAGCAACCTTTAAAAGTGATTCCTAATTGATATTAAGATAGATATAAAAAACATAGGTATAAAAAAACGCTAGCAGCAATTGCTGGCGTTTTTTGTATGGTATAGGCATGATAGATAAGAAAGAATAAAGAGAGTATGAGAAAATCATGGAAGATAACAAGACACCAAATAACCTAGAAAACATGCCAGACCGTCTAAAAGACAACCAATCGTGGTGGCAACGGTTTGTGGCAGGACTGAATGAGTTTTATAATGCACCATATCGTCAAACGATGGCACGTGCAGCGCGTGACGAAGAAGATTTCTTTATGCTGCTTATGTTTGCTGAGAGCCTCGGTATTGATAACCCTGCCAGCTTTTATACACTAGAATTGCAGCCATTATTTTTAGAAAATTTCCACGAATGGCACACACGCATGGGTATGGATAGATGTCCGTTTGACCACGTTGGTTGCTGTTAGTCGGATGCTAATTTATTAACCGTTCCGTTCCATTGATTCAATATTGAGACACGAGTATGGCTTTACGTCCTCTGCACAAACTAATAGAACAACTGGCAACTCAGCCGATTATATTCGTCGGTGGTAAAGGCGGTGTGGGTAAAACCACCACTGCCGCGGCACTTGCCAGTTATTATGCTAGCCAGCAAAAAAAGACCTTAATTGTCTCAACCGATCCTGCCCATAGCTTGGGTGATGTGCTTAATATACGGTTAAGCAACGAGAAAACAGCGGTAACTGCTTATCTTGATGCTATCGAGCTAAACCCTGATGTCATCGTCGATGCGCATTTTGCCCAAGTTGAGCGTACCATCAGTGCTTATGCCAATCCCGATATGATGCCCAAAATTCGTGAGCACCTACGCCTATCAAAATCTGCGCCAGGTGCACAAGAAGCTGCCATGCTCGAGTCCATGTGTCAGCATTTAGTCAGCGCAGCGGATGCCAATTATGAACATATCATATTTGATACCGCGCCAACCGGTCATACACTGCGTTTATTGGTCTTGCCTGAGATGATGGGCGCGTGGACAGATGGGTTATTGGCGCAGCAAAGGCGGCAGGCTAAATTGCGCTCGGTCGCGAACCATTTAGACAGTCACAATCAAAAGAGCAATAAAAAAGACGTCGATAATGATGTACCGAATCCATTTGCTGCAAAAAAATCTGATCGCTGGGAGCAAGCGGTATCCGTACTGGAAAAACGCAAAGCGCTGTTTCGTCAGGCAGGAATATTGCTGCATGACCGTAGCCAAACCGCGATTGTATTGGTAATGACTGCCGATGTACTGCCATTGGCAGAGACCAAACGCGCTATCGAACAGTTACAGGATAGTAAACTGCCGCCAGCAGCGATAGTGGTCAATCAACTGATAACACCAATACAAGCTGATGAGTTTTGGCAACATCGTGCCGAGCGCCAGCAGCAGCTAATGCATGATATTGAAAAGAGTTTTACGAATTATCCGCTGTATCCAATTTATCTACAGAAAACAGATGTGCGCGGTACTGGTGCATTAAGTACTTTACTAGAGGCATAGTTATATAAAAATAATTATATAAAAATAGCCCCATAAAGAAATGTTGTTACTTAACTGGTATTATTCAGCCCCACGTGACTGTAATTTACTTGCCAGCGACCACGCCATATCTGCGCGTAGTAACTGAGCCTGTTCAGACTTACCGCTACTGAGTGATGACCACTGCGGTTTGCCACGGGCTTTTTTGAGCTCACTTGGCAATTTATGTGTCGGCCATGGTGTGACAGTATTGCTTTCGTCATCTAACGACTGTTCAATACTGGATTTCTCACCTTTATACAGCAATTGCGTGGCATCAGTTGCTGCATGACCACGGTGACGCAGAGCGGTGAGTAAATCTATCGCTCGAGTGGCGAGCAAGGTTAGGGTGGCAGGGTCGATATACAAACGTTTTACCCCAGTGATTCTATCAGCGATGCTACTGGTATTAGACAGTAGCCCACCTGCGATACCACCTATCGCGGCACCCAATCCCAACGTCGTGCCTAATGCTGCCGCATCAATACCCAATCCTAGTAACGCGCCAGCCGCAGCGCCTGATGTGGTGCGAATGCCATAACTTTTGAGAAGCTCGGGGTCGAACGGGTCTTGCTGATACGCTTGTAATTCAAGTGGGGTTGCTGCCACGGCATTATCATAAAACTTATATAAATTGAGTAGGTTGTGCTGCATCGCCCGTTCACTTTGTCTAACGGCCTCTTGCATTTGTTCCAATACAGGCAGTGGGTCATCATCTTCATTAATCTCATGGACGAAAGCGGCGACATTTAACAAAAAGTCGGCAATGATGATATTGGCCTCATCATAGAGTTGCTCCCAGTTCTCCGTACGACGCGTCATCAGTTGCTCAAGCATCTCCGAGTGAGTGAGCATGGTGGCGAGGTTTTGCCATAGGCGCATTTCATCTTCAAATTCAAACGCCACTGAATCAAAACGGGTCGAGATGTGCAGATTACGTCTGGCTAGCATCGTTTGCCAGTCATCGATATTGGCATCCTGACTGTCCGTAAAGTTGAATACCGGCATCACAGGTATCGCGGCCCACGATAAAATAGCCAGCTCGTCTTTGTATTTACCGAGTACTGGCTCACGCGCATCGACGACATAAATGGCCATATCGCTTGCCAGCAACTGACGGATAACTTTGGCTTCTTGGCTATAGTCCTCATTGCTAGTTAGCGCATCACCGCCTTGGGCAATGTCGGCTGCCAAAAACTGCTGCAGGCGCTCAATACCATCACGGCGGCTGGCCGTATTGTCTTCCAGCCAATCCATCAGCCCTGAGGCATCTTCTAGACCAGGGGTGTCATATAGTATGACCAAATCTTCACCGGTTTGGCTATCTGTTAGTTTGGCTTGCTCCACATGACGCGTGGTTGCAGCCTCGTTCTTGACCTCACCAAAATAGACATCACGTAATAGTGTGCGCAGGATAGAGGTCTTACCCGTATTGGTATGACCAACGACTGCTAATTTGAGCGCTGCACCACTGGCTATCGTCGTTTTTTTGCTAGAGCGCGCTGTCAGATTTTCAGATTCATCAGCAGAATAATCTATGGGGGTGGTATTAACATTGTCCTGAGTAGATGCTGTTGCCTCTGGGTTCATTAGGTTGCTGCTAGGGTCGTCTTTTAATGCCTTGTCAGCAAATAAACCGACGGGTTGACCATTGGTCTTATTATTATCCATCTTATGATTCCATATCATTTGTATAAAAGCTATTGAGTAAAGCTAATAGCATAACGCTACTTAGTATCCACCAGACCAATTTTTCGCGCAGAGAGTGCGGTTTGCCACTGTTGATAGCGAACATCTTGATTTGCCGCCACCTGCTCCGATGTTTTCTTTTTTAAATCTGCCGTACTTGAAACAGCGTTATTTGAAATATCAGCATTAATATTAATACCATTGTCAGTCAAGCTGGTATCACCAAGCAGTTGTACGATGAGCCCATCTGTCGCATGTTCTGCGATACGATCGAGTTTACGTAGGGTGCCACGGTCAGGCAGGGCTTTACTATGAATACCTAATAACACCTGCACTGGGTGCTTATCAAGATAGCTTGTCAAGCGATCCATATCATCGCGATCATCAACGATACCGAAATCCTCTATCTCACTATTATCATTAATATTGGCATCAAGACCCTCAAGCCACCAGCTATCCTGCTCTGATGGGTATTCGAGTAAAGCCACCAATTTCTTGCCAGTACTGACCATCGCTTTTGGGGCGATAGGAGCGGGCGCTTCCTTAAAATCATCAGCATCAACCACATGACGCTGCCAAAAATTCAAAATCTTTTGATAATAAGGCTGCTTGATATCCAAACGCATCTTTTTACGACGGAACATCAACGCGCAAAACGCCCAAGCGATTGCTCTAGGTACAATACCGTACATCAGCAGACTACCGACCAATAAGCCTGCCCATTGCCGCGCAACAGAAAGCGGCATCGCATCGGTTACCAAGCGACTCTGAACGATAGCGGTACTGTCTGGCACACCAAACCCTACCATGCTTGGCAGCCAGCCGAGTATCTGAGTCAACGTGATAAGCGCCTGATCAGACAGTAGTGTCGACTCCCAGCTAAAACTGTACTGACGCACAATCAATAAAAACACAATCGCCAGCAGCATGCCGGTTAATGTAGCGAGCCACAATTGATGGCTAAAGCGCCCCAAATACCAACGCATACCGCTGTGCTGTAATTGACGCTCGTACAAGTCAACAGCCGCCTTAGTCACATCATCTTTGCCACGGATGAGATAGCTAGGACTGACAAAATTGGCAAACCAATTCGAGGACTGTTTGCCTTGATTGATTAGCGTCATCACAAGCCAGCCTAAGAGCATAACGGTATGAAAGCCAAGCAGACAGACCAGCACATAAAAGAAGTTAACCACATTGGTCTGAAGTAGGGTAAACAATCCCAAAAATCCTGAGATGCACCACACCACGCTCATGACCACCATGATGCTCTTTATGCGACCGTCAATCTTACCGAGCACACGTGCCAGCGCGCCGTTACTATCGATACGCGAGGCGCGGCGATGCAGTTTTTGGATGGGTTTTCCATCCTCACCTTGCAGTTTTTCAGTAATCAGTAGCGGGTCAGTAGCAAAAACATGCTGCTGCGTCTCAAGCGTACGTACCAGCTCAGTTAATTGGTCTTGGGGTGATAGCATAGTGCGATGATATCCCTATAAAAGCGTTGGTTTAAAAGTATAAGTATGATTTTATTATGTCAATGCTTACTTAAAAATGTTGAGTATTCTACCCATTAGTGATTATTGTAGCTCATATAGCGCGGCGATAACTTCTATTATTCTTAGCGTTTTATCATAGTAAATGTAAAGTAAACGCGCCAAAATGGATTCAGGTGAGTAATAGATAATAATACAGAGAGCAATAAGGAAGACCTTGTGAATAATAAGAATTATTTAATTATTGGCGGCACCGGTGGTATTGGTCAAGCGATTGTGAAAGAGCTACTACAACGGATTGCTAATGAACAAAGTGATGAAAATATAGGAAATGCAAGGGTATATGCGACTTATCACAAAAGTCAGCCTGACTTTGCGGCAGATAATTTGTATTGGCTACCGATGGATGTGAGCGATGAGGATAGTATCGAACAAGCCATTGCTGATATTAAGCAGCAAACTTCCCATATCGACTGGGTGATTAACTGCGTCGGCTTATTACATACAGCACACAATCAGCCAGAAAAAGCATTACGACAACTGGAGACGGACTTCTTTTTGCAGAGTATGCAGATTAACGCTTTAGCAAGTTTGCTGATTGCCAAGCATATCAGGCCATTACTCGCAAAAGCTGAGCGTGACGCTGACCAGCCTGCCATTTTTGCGACCATATCAGCCCGGGTTGGCAGTATCACTGATAATCATCTGGGCGGTTGGTACAGCTACCGTATGAGTAAAGCGGCACTGAATATGGGTATGAGAAATTTGAGCATTGAATGGAGTCGGTCGCTAAAGGATGTCTGCGTGGTCGTCATGCAGCCAGGTACCGTCGATACCCAGTTATCTTCACCCTTTCAAAGCAATGTGGCTGACGAAAAGCTGTTCTCGCCAGCCTATAGCGCCAAGCGTTTACTGGAAGTGCTTGATAGTATGAGCGCTGCCCAATCTGGCAGTTTTGTCGATTGGGCGGGTGAGTCCATAGCTTGGTAAAAGATTGGTAAAAACACGATTCATCAAAACAAAAAGGCGCTGAATTATTTATGCGCTTTAAAATTAATTAGCGACAAATAAATCCATAAACTCATTAACAGGGGTTTCCTCCAAGCGTTGTTGGTCATCACATAGCGCAAAAATATCCGCACAGCGACTGTCAATAAAACGCGTTGCCAAACTGGCTCGGAACTTTGCTTCTAATACAGGGATGCCTTCTGCACGGCGGCGTTTATGGCCAATCGGGTATTCGACAGCGACTTTATCAGTACTACTGCCATCTTTAAAGAATATTTGAATGGCATTGGCAATCGAGCGTTTGCTTGGGTCATGATAATCTTTTGAATAATCGGTATCCTCTACGACAACCATCTTACGACGCAACTCATCAATCAAAATATGATGCTGTTCATGATAGTCGTCTTCGTAGTTTTCTGCCATCAAGTCGCCCGTTAATAAAGGTACGGCGACCATATATTGCAGACAATGATCACGATCAGCAGGATTATCAAGCGTGCCTTCTTTAGAAATGATTCGAATGGCTGAATCATGGGTAGTTAGGACGATTTTTTCGATCTCATCAATCCTATCGTCGATACGCGGATGCAGAATGACAGCCGCCTCACAAGCGGTCTGGGCGTGGAACTCGGCAGGGAAGCTTATTTTAAATAAGATATTTTCCATCACATAACTGCCAAACTCACGCTGAAAGGTAAAGCGACGTTCGTTTTCAGGTTTGAGTGCCAAGTCTTTATTGGTATGGCTAAATAGCACATCATAAAAGCCCCATTGCGGCGCAGTAAGTGCCCCTGGGATACCCATCTCGCCGCGACGGGTGATATCGACCAAGCGTACCGCACGACTGGTCGCGTCACCTGCCGCCCAAGACTTACGGCTACCAGCATTTGGCGCATGGCGATAGGTACGTAATGCTTGTCCATCGACAATCGCTTGCGAGATGGCTGCCATGATGCGCTCGCGTGGTAATTTATAGAGTTTGGCAACCACTGCTGTCGAGGCGAGTTTTACTAGGAAGACATGGTCAAGCCCAACGCGGTTAAATGAATTGTCTAAGGCGAGCACGCCTTGAATTTCATGCGCCATAATCATCGCTTCTAACACGTCGCGCATGGTGAGCGCAGCGCGACCTTGGCTGACGTTCTGCTGACTGATATAGTCCGCCACAGCCAAAATCCCGCCTAAATTGTCCGAAGGATGACCCCATTCGGCAGCAAGCCATGTATCGTTATAATCAAGCCAGCGCACCATACAGCCGATATCGAAGGCCGCTTTTATAGGGTCGAGTCTATGGGAAGTGCCGGGGACGCGCGCGCCATTAGGGGTAATCTGATCGGCGCAATCGGGTCCTAGGTGCTTGGTACATTCAGGAAAGCGCAATGCCAGTAGTCCGCAGCCTAGCGTATCCATCAGGCAGTAGCGGGCGGTATTCCAAGCATCAGCGCTATTAGGCGAGTCGTTATCGATAGAGTAATTAAGCACGTAATCGGCAATTTTTTGAATCTCATCGTCGTACTCTGGACGAATATTGCTCTCTACGGTGGCATTTTGAGTGTTAGACATAATCGTTACCCCTTCCTTGAGTCGAATATTTTAGCGATTAAACATTAAGCGATGCGCTTTAACGGTCTATTAGTTAGAGTTTCTATTAATAAACCATTTGTTAATCAGCTATCCATCAAAAATAACATACTCAATATCGAACAACAGTGAAGTCGTGTAAGACTGTTTTATCGTTTAATAATCTTTGATGAATCTATTCAAGGTAAGGTAAAGGTAAAAAGACGCGCGGCCATCAAATCATGAGATAAACCAAACCGACAATGAATAAAAGCGCCAGTATCAAGAGTAAAAAGCTGAGGATGCTACTTACCATCCCTGAGCTTTCTTTTTTTACTTTTACTTTTTTAATGACGGGCAACGCCATGGTGACATGCTCAAGGCCGTCTTCAAGATAGCGCTCACCTTCAGCAATAAAGCCGAGTGACTCATAGAAGTGTAGCAAATAAGTCTGGGCGGAAATGATAATGGTTTTTTTACCATACTTTTTACGGCAGTACTTGATGGCCTCAAGCATTATTTGACGGGCAACGCCATTGCCTCGGTGCTCTGCTAGCACCAAAACTCTGCCAATCGCAGGTATGGGACCTGAAGGGTTAACCGAGGATCTTTTATGATTAAATTGCGGCGGGATAATGCGGCAATAGCCAATCAAGGCTTCATTTTGATGGGCGACCAGATGTAAGCAATCAAAATCTACTTCGTCCATATCTTGATATGGGCAGTTTTGCTCGACCACAAATACTTGTGAGCGGGCTTTTAAAATATGATAAAGATCAACGGTGGTCAGCTCATCAAAGGTTTTTATAGAAAATTCACAGGTCATAGTCAAATAGCTTCTAACGATTTAAAGGGCGTTCATAGGGTAACAATATAAATTTTAAATATTCTAAATATAGCAATAATGCATCAAAGACTGAGCATTATAACGATTTCGCCCTGCATTAACTATTTAAGGTTTGACTGATTTTATCTAAATTCAAACTATCAGACATGGCATTGAATATCTCATAGTATTTACCGTGATTGGCATAAAGCTCGTCGTGCGTGCCAGTCTCCATCACACGGCCATTTTCAATCACCACCAAATCATCGGCATCGATAATTTGTGAAATATTATGCGAGACGATAATCACCGTACGGTCTTTTTTAATTAAATCTAGGCTGTGCTTAATCTGCTGGGTGGCGATGGCATCAAGACTGGCGGTTGGTTCATCCAAAAATACAATCGGTGGGTCTTTTAAAAACATACGTGCCAGCGCAATACGCTGCTGCTGACCGCCAGAAAGCAGTTTGGCCTCACTTTCATAACCTTCAGGCATGCCAAGGATTTGCTCATGAATAGAGGCTTGTTTGGCGGCGTCAATAATTTCTTCATCGGTGGCATCCATCGCTCCATAACGAATGTTGTCGGCGATGGTCCCTGAGAAAATATGGTTTTTTTGTAGTACCAAGCCGATTTGTTCACGCAAATTATGGGTGCTGTAGTCTTCTAGATTGCGACCATCAAGACAAATAGTGCCGCTACTGGGGTCATAAAACTTGACCAATAAATTAATAATGGTGCTTTTACCTGCGCCACTTAACCCAACCAAAGCGGTAATGCGATTGGGATAAATATTAAAACTCACATCATGCAGCGCCTGCTTGCCATTGGGATAGGAGAAATTGACATCTTTTAGCTCAATATGACCTTTTAAGTCGGTACATTTGACTTTACCTTCGTTCTCAATCGCTTGGTCATCGTCCAAGATATCAAAGAAGCCTTCCGCATACGTGAGGGCGTTGTTAATTTGATCGTAAATGCGGTGCAATTCGCGAATGGGAGCGGCGACGTTTTGAAATAGTAAGATATGAAACATAATCGCGCCAATGGTCATCTGCCCATTGAGCACAAAATACGAGGTCAAAACAATAATGACGACCACGCCGATTTGCTCGATAAAGGTTTTGCCAGCGTTATACATAAACGCGATACTGCGGATACGTAGCTGATTGGCGGTCATATCCTTTTGGATTTCCCAGTGCTTATCGGACTCAATCGGCTCACGAACAAACGACTTAATAACGGTGATAGAGTCAATAATCGAGATTACCAAGCCGCTTTTGGTCTCACGGTATTGGCGCATTTGTTTGCGGAATCCTTGCAAACGATTGGCTTGGCGCTGACTGACAAAAAAGTAAATCGGCACGATAACCAAACCGACCATACCGACCCAAAAATTGGCATTAAACATAATGATTAATGACACGATGGCACTGGCAAACAGCGGTAGCATATCAATAAAGAAGTTTTGCACCAGTTGCGTGAGGCTGCTGACACCCAAATCAATACGGGTTTGCAGCTTGCCGCTAGCGTTCTCATCACTGGTATAAAACGCCATTTTATAAGACAAAATACGGTCGACCACTTTTTGAGACAAATCACGCGATAAGTTAATACGAATACGCTCACCAAAGTAGCGCTGACCAAAGGTGATGATGACGTTTAGTATCTCTTTCACCAATAAAATCACACTAATCAGCGTGAGTAGTCTTATGCCTTCTACCCATGGGTCGGGCAAATCGACAATATTGGTTAAGGTATCAATGGTATATTGCAATACAAAGGCGTTAACCTGCGCGGTAAACGACCCTAATACCGTTAATATCAAGGTTAAAATGAAAAGCCCTCGATAGGGCCTTGCAAACTCTCCCAGCCTTTTTAGGATAGACCATAGCAAAGCCCCCCGTTCTGCTTTCTTAGTGGGAGGCTTATTGTCTAGAGGAACACGGCGTGGAGAAGTACTCATAATATTAAGGCGCTATTTAATGTCAGTTAAATCATTACCATTGATTGTAGTACATTTTATAAATAGACCGCTATTATAAAGGCTTTAATTGGTAGCCTAAAATCTGCTGACTAAAAACTATCATTTGGCACAAAAACTTCACCAACCATAATTCGGCGAGCAGAGCGGCTCATGGAGACTTTTTTGGCTTCCCAGCGACCAGCGACTTGCTCGGTTTTTCCGCCGACGAGTAGCGTTCCTGATGGATGGCCAAAGCGCACTTCACCTAATTCGCTACCACCAGCTGCTTCATTGACCAATGTACCTTGGGTGGTCGCTGCTGCGGCAATCGCCACCGCTGCTGTACCCATCATCGCATGATGCAATTGCCCCATACTCATGGCGCGTACCACTAAGTCAATCTCATTCGCCTCAACTGCTTTGCCACTTGAGGCGCTATAGCTTTGTGCAGGGGCAACCCAAGCAATTTTTGGGATATGCTGACTGCTTTGTGCTTCAGAGACGTCTTTAAATAAGCCCATTGCAACGCCACCTTCAGCACGGATTGCCTCCAACTTAGCTAAGGTTTCGCTATTACTATTGATGTCGCCTTGCAGTTCCGTACCAGTAAAACCCAAATCTTCTGCTTTCATAAAGATGGTTGGAATACCGGCACTGATAAAGGTGGCTTTGACGCTATCGGTATTTAGACCACAGCCAGACACATCAAAATCATCGATTAGATTGTTGGTCGGGAACATATCACTAGAGGAATCAACCGGGTCGATAAATTCGATTTTGACTTCGGCAGCAGGGAAGGTGACACCATCCAATTCAAAGTCGCCGGTTTCTTGCACTTGTACTTTGCCTTGCTCATCTAAGTAAACAGGCACATGAGCGATAATGGTTTTACTAATATTCTCTTGCCAAATACGCACTTCGCAAATGCCGTTGCTCGTATTATTACTGACACTAGCTTTCACTTTAGCCGCGTCAATCAAGCCCATATTAATCGCACAAGCGCCAACCGCAGCGGTTAAATTACCACAGTTACCCGCCCAATCAATCATAGGCTTGGCGATATTGACCTGTCCAAACAGATAATTGACATCGTGGTCTGTCTTATCAGACTCAGATAAGATGACGGTCTTAGAAGTGCTAGAGCTACCATTGCCCAAGCCGTCAATTTGCTTACCATAAGGATCAGGGCTACCGATGACCCGCAATAGAAAATTATCGCGCGCCTTGCCAGCAATTTGACAGCGCTCAGGTAAGTCGGATAATTTAAAAAATGTACCTTTTGAGGTACCGCCGCGCATATAGGTGGCAGGGACAGAGACTTGTGGGGCAAATTTTGGTGTGTTTTTTAAAGGTGTATGTTGTGAAGTTGATTGGGTCATTAGGGGAAATCCTTTAATTAATTCTCTAATATTATTTTCAAAAACATGGTTAAAAGTAATGATTAAGGTTTACCGAGTGAGTTTACGCCACCAGTAGAATTGACTGAGGCTATACTCAGACCAGTGAGCGTGCGCTTAATATCAATAGCATCATGCGTTTTACTGCTGATTGAGCCTAGCGTATTCATTTGAACATCGTTGATTTCATCATAGCTCACATGAGCTTTAGACCATGGGAAGCCTGTCTTCACTGTTAGATTTTCGAGGTGACCTGAGGTATTGGCTTGTAGGACAGTAAGTGCTGCCTGAGATTGTTTTATATAGCCACATATCTCATTTTTACCACCTTCTACTTCCCAAGCGCCGTTACCGGTATCGTGATTAATAGATACTTCGACATCATCGCTATAGTTATCACAAGCGGCTACCGGATCTTGCATAGCTAAGGCGTTATGCTCAGCCAAAAATTTTTCTACATTATTTGATGATAAAAGGTAGTAACTTTGACCAAGATAAAGGACAACACACGCAATAAACAATTTTAACCAGCTCATAACAACCTCTCTTAATAGGAAAATATAAATCGTTATTATGCCGAATTTCCTAATAATTGTTGAATAATTTACAAGCTTTTTGATGTCGTGGTTGTCAGTTGATAATAGGATGGCAATAATTAAAAAACCGATGCCGTATAATTTATACAACATCGGCTCTTTAATTATTTAACACTCATGACACTTACACAATATCTAGCGTGCCATCGATAAACTCTTTGGCAAAGCGCTGTAGCATACCGCCAGCGTTATACATTTTGACTTCATCAGCGGTATCTAAACGACAGATGACAGGTGCTTTATCAACGGCGCCGTCTTTACGATGAATCACTAACGTCATCTCACCGCCAGCGGATACTTCGCCTTCGATATCAAATACTTCGGTGCCATCGATATTTAGGGTGTTACGATTGACACCTTCTTTAAACTGCAAAGGTAGTGCACCCATACCAACCAAGTTTTGACGATGGATACGTTCGAAATCTTCAGCGACGACGACTTCTACGCCAGCCAGACGTACACCTTTGGCAGCCCAGTCACGGCTTGAGCCTTGACCATAGCCGTCACCGGCGATGATGATTAGCGGCTGCTCGCGGTTCATATAGGTTTCAATCGCTTCCCACATGCGCATGACCTGACCTTCTGGCTCAACTCGGGCTAATGAGCCTTGGATAACGTCACCGTTCTCATCGCATACCATCTCATTTAGCAATTTAGGGTTAGCAAAGGTTGCACGTTGGGCGGTTAAATGGTCGCCGCGATGGGTCGCATAAGAGTTATAGTCTTCTGCTGGCAGACCCATAGTATCAAGGTACTCGCCAGCGGCTGAGTCACCCAAAATCGCATTAGACGGTGATAAATGGTCAGTGGTGATATTGTCACCAAGCACCGCTAACGGACGCATGCCTTTTAGCTTATTCATCGCCGCCATTTTGCCTTCCCAATACGGCGGACGACGGATATAAGTGGTCTGCTCGCGCCAGTCATAGAGTGGGCTTAATGCTTTTCCGGTGTCTTTTTTGGCTTCATCAAACATCGGGATATAAACGGCATTAAATTGCTCAGGCTTCACGGCTTTGGCAACGATAGCATCAACTTCGTCATCATCAAACCAGATGTCTTTTAGATACACGTCATTGCCGTCCGTGTCTTTACCCAACGAGTCTTTTTCAATATCAAAACGGATATTACCGGCGATAGCATAAGCAATCACCAGTGGTGGCGACGCTAAAAACGCTTGCTTGGCATACGGGTGGATACGACCATCAAAGTTACGGTTGCCTGATAGTACCGCGGTGGTAAATAGGTCACGCTCGATGATTTCTTGCTCAATCTTAGGATCAAGCGCGCCACTCATACCATTACAGGTAGTACAAGCAAAGCCAACCACATCAAAGCCGATTTCTTGTAGCTCAGGCATCAGACCGGCTTCTTCTAAGTACATTTTTACCGTTTTTGAGCCGGGCGCTAAAGATGATTTCACCCAAGGCTTACGCAATAAGCCTTTCTTATTAGCATTACGGGCGACAAGGCCAGCAGCAACCATATTGCGCGGGTTAGACGTATTGGTACAACTGGTAATCGCGGCGATAATCACCGCGCCATCTGGCATTAAGCCATCTTTTGGTTCAGGTAATTTATCACCTTCACCGTGAGCAATTCCTTTCGCAACCAAGTCTGTGGTTGACACGCGCGCATGCGGACGTGAAGGGCCTGCCATATTACGGACGACAGCCGATAAATCAAACTCAAGCACACGGTCATAAACTGCATTTTCCATGCCGTCAGCCCATAGACCGGTTTGCTTAGCGTATTGCTCAACCAGTTTAATTTGAGCCTCAGAACGACCGGTTAGGCGTAGATAATCGATGGTTTGCTCATCGATATAGAACATCGCTGCGGTGGCACCATATTCTGGGGTCATGTTTGAGATAGAAGCACGGTCACCGACGCTTAATTGGCGTGCACCTTCACCGAAGAATTCGATATAAGTAGATACCACGCCTGCATCACGTAAGAATTCAGTCATCGCGAGTACCAAATCGGTACCAGTAATGCCTTTTTGCAATTTGCCGGTTAGCTTAACACCAACGTAATCTGGCAGGCGCATATAAGACGGGTTGCCTAGCATGACGCTTTCCGCTTCAAGCCCGCCCACCCCAATTGAGATAACGCCTAAAGCATCAACCATCGGGGTATGACTATCAGTACCAACCAAAGTATCGGCAAACGCCACTTGTTCACCAGCTTTATTTTGTACGACTTGTACAACCGGTGACATTTTTTCTAAGTTGATTTGGTGCATGATGCCGTTACCGGGCGGTACGACGTTGACGTTATCAAAGGCATACTGACACCAGTTGATAAAGTGAAAACGGTCATCGTTACGGCGCTCTTCGATAGCACGGTTTTTCTCAAAGGCGTTTTCTTCAAAACCTGCATGCTCAACGGCTAGTGAATGGTCAACAATCAATTGCGTTGGGACGATTGGATTCACTTTTGATGGGTCACCGCCTTGCTCAGCGATGGCGTCACGTAGACCTGCCAAGTCAACAAACGCAGTCTGACCTAGGATATCATGACAAACGACGCGAGCAGGATACCACGGAAAATCTAGGTCTTGCTTGCCTTCGATATGTTGCTTGAGCGCTGCGGTTAAATCTTCTGGTGGGCAGCGGCGTACCAAGTTTTCACACAATACTTTTGAGCAGAACGGTAGCTTGTCATACGCGCCAGCTTCGATATTTTCGATGGCTTCACGGGTATCAAAGTAATATAAATCTGTGCCAGGTAATGGCTTTTTAAAGGGTTCATTCATCGGTTGTACAAGGGCGTTGTCCATAAGTCACCTTTAGCTGTTGGCTGGTTGCAATGAGGGCTACTCGTAAAAGAGTTTTTGATAATTTTGATAAATAATTAATTTTGATAAAAAGAGCGGTTCTTTTAGCAAAGCATTATCTAGCGTTGATGATTAAGCGCTAAAAATCAGCTTTACTAAAAAAACGAGGTTCATTAGAAAAATATGGCTAAGCGCATGAGAAGTAATTGTAGGATGCGCCTTACGCATTAATAAGACAGCACACCCTACAAACCTTCTATATCACGAAAAATTAACGCGCACTCATCTCTGGTACTGGGCGCAATTCTTCACCAGTATATTCCGCACTTGGGCGAATGATACGGTTATTGGCACGTTGCTCAAACACGTGAGCAGCCCAGCCTGTTAGACGCGAGCAAACAAAGATTGGCGTGAACAGTTTGGTTGGAATACCCATAAAGTGATAGGCAGACGCATGGAAGAAATCGGCATTACAGAACAATTTTTTCTCGCGCCACATGACTTCTTCACAGCGAACTGAAACAGGATAAAGCACTTCATCACCAACATCGGCGGCCAGTTTCTCAGCCCAACCTTTGATGACGACGTTACGTGGGTCTGATTCGCTATAGATAGCATGACCAAAGCCCATGATTTTGTCTTTACGCGCCAGCATTGCCATCATCTCAGACTCTGCTTGGTCAGGAGAGGTAAAGCCTTCAATCATATCCATCGCCGCTTCATTGGCGCCGCCATGTAAATGACCGCGTAATGAGCCAATCGCGCCAGTGATACAAGAATGAATGTCAGATAGGGTAGAGGCACACACGCGCGCAGTAAAGGTTGATGCGTTAAACTCATGCTCTGCGTACAATATTAATGAGACGTTCATTACCTTGGTATGCAGCTCGTTTGGTTTTTCACCTTTGAGCAGATGTAAGAAATGACCGCCAATCGTATCGTCGTCGGTTTCAGTTTCGATGCGCACATTGTCATGGGTAAAGCGATACCAGTAATTGATGATTGATGGGAATACCGCCAGCATACGGTCGGTTTTATCGTTCTCTTGTGAGAAGTCAGTTTCCATCTCAAGGTTACCAAGCATCGAGCAACCGGTACGTAATACATCCATCGGATGGGCGTCCGCAGGAATACGCTCAAGCACATCTTTTAATGCTTGTGGTAAACCGCGTAAACCTTTCAATTTAGTCTGATAAGCATCAAGCTCGCTTTGGGTTGGCAAGTTGCCGTATAGAAGCAAGTAGGCCACTTCTTCAAAGATGCATTTGTCAGCCAGCTCTGATACATCATAACCACGATAAGTCAGACCTGAGCCTGATTTACCAACCGTTGATAATGAAGTCTTGCCAGCGACTTGACCACGTAGACCTGCGCCTGAAAGTTCTTTCTGTGCTGCCATGCTTAAATTCCTTTTATAGGTAGCTTTTTTGAGAAAGCGTTAATAAGGGTTTCGGTATTATTAAATAGCCATCAATAAAACTGAATATCAATGATATTGCTAAATTGCTAAGATGTTCACTGATGGCTTATTTGCATGTTTGTTGATTATCTTTACTTATTTACTATCGGCAAATAATTTATCGAGCGTTTGCTCAAACTCATGATAGTTTAAGAAGTCATAAAGCTCCATACGGGTTTGCATGGTATCGACGACTTTTTCTTGCGTGCCATCATCAAGCAGATGCTGATAAACGTTTAATGCCGCTTTGTTCATCGCACGAAACGCTGACAATGGATAAAGTACCATATCAACCCCAACTGCATATAACTGTTCGGTAGTATAAAGGTCGGTTTGACCAAACTCAGTCATATTGGCAAGGACTGGAATATCGAGTACATCGGTAAACTTACGGTACATCTCGATATCCGTCAATGCTTCGGCAAAAATCATGTCAGCACCAGCTTCTTGGAAAGCAACCGCGCGCTCAACCGCTGCATCAAGCCCTTCAACAGATAGGGCGTCTGTACGAGCCATAACCACAAAGTCTTTATCCGTTTTGGCATCAAGCGCCGCTTTTAGGCGATCAACCATCTCAGAGATACTAACGATTTCTTTATTTGGGCGATGACCACAGCGTTTTTGCGCAACTTGGTCTTCGATATGTACCGCTGCAACGCCTGCTTTTTCCATTTTCTTAATGGTTTGGGCGATGTTAAATGCGCCGCCAAAGCCGGTGTCGATATCGACCAATAATGGTGTATCAACCGCATCGGTAATACGGCGTGCATCTTCTAAAACGTTATCAAGGCTGGTCATACCCAAGTCCGGCAGACCAAATGAGGCATTGGCCACGCCAGCACCAGAGAGGTATAACGCTTGATGACCGACTTGGGTTGCCATCATCGCCGTATAGGCGTTAATCGCGCCAGCAATCTGTAGCGGTTGGTTGTTATCGTTTTTTTGTTTCATTGCACTGCGAAAGCGAGCGCCTGCTGATAAAGTCATGTCGTAGTCCTTACGTGGAGGGATAATCTTATTAATATGAGGCAAGGTGTTATTGTTGTGCCTGATTATACCCAATTATCCATGATTACAAAGCGGTGTTTTATATCTTTTTATTAATAATATTTAACATAGTTATTAATTTATTTAAATATATTCAAATTATGAATAGCTATATCCAATTTTTAGAGATTTACTGAGATTACTATTCATATTGCTAAAGTTACAAAATCTTCGCCATACTATTATTTACATTTAGTTACAAATAGCTTGGTTTTTTAATCTACTTATGCCTTTGGCAATAAATAATAAATGAGAGGTCTTATAAATAAAAAGCCCTGATAGCTAAGCTAAAAGGGCTTTTATGATAAAAGGCTTTCTAAGTACTTTTAATCAAAGTTAACCAGAATTAACCAAGGAATCCTGCAAGATTGGCTAGGAACAATAGCGCAAAACCTGCTAAGAATATCAGTCCTGCAATGGATAAGGCATTCATACCGGCTGATATTTTTTGATGACTGCGTACCAGTGAGTAGTTGAGCCAACCAAAGATAGGCGCAGAGACAAACGCCGATATCATGGCAAATTTCAGCATTGAGCCTAATTGTCCGGTAAAGAAGGTGATAATCACCAGTCCGCCACCAATCGCATAAGTGGTCCAAAAAGCGATTTGCTTCTTATTAATCTCGCTTTGACCTTTAATCAAACGCCAGCATTCGGCATTGGCACGGCCATAGCCATCAGCACAAGTAATGGTAGTACCAAACATACACATAAAGGCGACGAACGCGACCAGTAGTCGTGACCATTCACCAATGGTTGCCGTATACATATTTATCAGCTGGTTGATATAAGCGCCACCGACCAATTCAATCTCTTGACCTGAACCATACTGAACAAACACCCCTAACGCTAAGAAAAACAGCGCCAAAATAGCCGAAACCGCATAGCCAACGTTAAAGTCCAATAAGCCTTGGCGATGCGTGGTGTTGTCAGCTTTTCTTTTTGCTGAGGTCCACATCGAGGTAATAGCAGCAAACTCAAGCGGCGCTGGCATCCAGCCCATCAGTGCCACAATGAAGCCTAAAGTTGCAAGATTCCAAGGAGAGGCGGCAACAAAATCCACCGCCATAACCGTTGGCTTGCCCGCGGCAATCACAACCGCTGCTACCGTGGCTGACGTCAGGGCAATCATAATCCACTTAGTCACGCCATCGAGCAGCTTATAATGACCGGCAATCAAAAAGAACCATGAGACCGCAACGATGATTAAAGCTAAGCTCATGGTGGATAGACCAAGAGAGGCGGGTAGCATAAAGCCCAATATCACCGCTGCAATCAAGGATACCGCACCGGTACTAATCACCGCTGATAGGATAGAGAGGAGAAAGTAAATCCAAAGATAGGCTTTTGAGCGTTTGGCATAACCTGCGATTAAACTCTCGCCGGTGTCATAAACATAATCAGTACCGAAGCGAAAAAACGGGTACTTAAACACGTTGGCCAGAATAATCATAATCGCCAGCTGCCAGCCATAAAGTGCACCAGCCTGTGTCGATGAAATCAGATGCGAGCCACCGATAGCAGCGGTCGCCATTAAGATACCGGGTCCAAAAATCCGCCAGCTAAATCCTTCTTGCTGCGCGGTCACGGTAGCGCCATCGTCCGTGGCGCTCGGGTTGTTGAGTGGTTGTGTGGTCATGAATACCTCGAAATGGTTAAAACGGCAAATTATCACTTACCTGTGTCAGCTTGCCAATGATCATGAGAGAAACGATTTATCAGATAGCTAAATATAAAACGATTCGTCTTGTCTCGACTTTAGCATAATGCTGCTAGACAGGATAATTATTATTACTAATAGTTGGCATGCCCATTCTCGATAGTTAGCATAATAAGTTATGAATATCAAGGGTTTTGAGCAGGTATTTTTTGCCGGTTCTTTATAACACAATACGCCGCCGATATCTGCCATTTGGCGCTATTTAGAGCGCTTTCATGCGCTTTAACGCTGTAAGGTAAAGCTTTGCTTACGATAAGTGATACCGCGGCGCTCATATACCTGATAAATCGCGCTCAGTAGGTCAGGGATTTTAGGGTGGACAAAGTCTTTGAGGGTATGCAGGTAAATAGGAGAGGTGGCGTTTTCATGCAGCAGGCGTCGATAGACGATCTGCTCAGTACGCACCGTTTTTAAGCTGGCAGGTACCAAGGTAATACCTTCGCCCGCGGCAACCAAGCCGAGCGCCACTTGTAAATCACTGACGGTGGTGGTCATAAATGGCGAGATGCCATATTGGGCAAACAGATGTAGCAAGGGTTCGGTCACCGGTTCAAGAGAAGGCTGCTCGTTAGATGACTGTTTATGTCGGCTGCTGCTTTTATCAGTAGCAGCGATATGGTTAGTGGAGTTGCTAATAGGCGTATTAATAGGTTGGGTGGTCGTTGATATAGGCAGGTGGGTTTGATGGTATAAAATCAAACGGTTATTTGCCAAATCAATCAGACGTTGCTCATCAATATGAGCGAGCGCATGCGCTTTAGAAAGCGCCACCATATAACGCTCATGACGCAATAATATCTGCTGAATCCATGGGTCTTGATGGGCAAAGCGCCCAAAACCTATGTCAATCTCACCAGTTTTTAAGGCTTCGATTTGCTGATAGGAGCTGATATCCTTGAGATTGACCTCAATATCAGGATTGGACTGTTTTAGCTTAGCGATGACTTCGGGTAATAATCCATATAGCACCGATGGCACAAAGCCAATATTTAAAGCAGTACTTGGCGCCGATAAGCGTTGGGTCATGCTAGTAACTGTATCAATTTCTGTCAGTATTGCGCTGATTTTATCGTAAAAGAAGACACCCGCTTCTGTCAGATGTAGCGGTCTATGATAACGGTCAACCAACTCCACCCCCATATCGGTCTCAAGCTGCTTGAGCAACCGGCTGAGCGTCGGCTGTGACAACCCTGTTTTGGTGGCAGCGGCGCTAAAGCTTCTTAAGTCCGCGATAGCAATAAAAGCATTGAGCTGTTTTAAATCCATATTGTGATGCCCATCTGTCTATGACGCTTATTTAACCGGATATGTTGGCTATTTTATATAAATAGGAGGAACAAGCGTAAAATTATACTTGAAGGAGAGCAGGCGACCCACTATATTGTGTGGTAACGATAGTGTTACAATTTAGCAAACAATTGATGTAAATTAGCCATACCAACAAAACCTGCAAACAAGCTGTATTTACCCTCATTCTAGCAATTTTCTATTTTTCGTGGCATTAACTGTTCTGGTATCACTTCATGAGCGATAAAAAAAGCAACCAAAGTGCGGATTTAGAGGCCAATTTAGCGAAAATTGCTAATGCTAAGCCACGAAGACGTTCGCGTAAAGACAATATTTATGAGCGCTTTATCACGCGTGTCGAAAATGTAGACAGCAGCGATAATAATACCAATCGCGAACAAGCGAATGTCAACGACAGCAAGCTTGCGCCATTAAAACCGCTAAAAAATGCCGATAAGCTGTCATCATATGAGCCTTTGAGCGCCGCAGAGCTGGAATTATTTGCTAGCCAGCAAGATGAGTTACAACAACAGAGCAGTCTACAGGGAACGAATGCCTCAAGCACGGGTGTTAATTTAGACTTTTCCGATGAAAATGAGAGTTTGGGTAAAAGTCGTGCAGCAATAGCTGATATAAATGACTCATCAAATACTGAAGCAGATGACGACTATGCAGACGAGGCTAATAACCCTACTGCCAGAGAAACATCTTCATTTTCTAGTACAGCGCCTTTAGATGATGCAAATCGCATTTCTGAAAGCTATGAGAAAAATGAAAGTATTGATATTAAAAGTCTTGATATCAACGATATAGCCACACAAAGCTCGACTATATTAATCTCAGCAAAAGATAAGAAGCTGGCAAGTAGCAAAAAACCGCTTATCATCGGGATGGTAGTTGGCTCATTATTGATTGCAGCGGTCGTATTGACGCTTATCTTTACCGGCTTCTTATCAACCAACACATCGACTGAGCTGGCGCTACCTGCTAATGCTGGCACGCCTAAAAGCAATAATGACAGCAGTGGCAATAAGGTAGCTACAGCAAGTAATACGCCTGATACTGGTAATCAGTCGACCGTAGATACTCAAACCAGTGTACCAAGCATTGGCAATAAAGACCTTGATAATAAAAACACTGCCAAGAATAAACAAGGTGCCAATGGTCAATCTACAGCGGCCACGACCAATAATTCAGAAAATGAATCGGCATCTGAGCCAGCTATTACATACGAGGATTTTAGAGAAGAGTCACAAAGTACGTTATTTCGTGAGACCAACGATTAAGATGACTTAATATGCTAAAAAGGCATTAAATCTGTGCTTTTATACCGTTTATCCGCTAATCCTAGCGCTCATACCAAAAACCGTTGCATCGTATCATAGGTTACGTATCATCATATAAAGACGCGGATATATACCGCTAATCACATATATGGATACGGTACTGACTTATGAGCCCCTCAAGTAATGACATAAATCCTGATATCGCTACAAAGCTGCCTAGCAATAGCCTTAACAGTGATGATGTTATCTTGAATATCGAGGGTCGAAAGCGTATGCGTCGGCCCTATGAGCGCTACATGCAGCAGCAAGCCATGCAACAATCGTTAGAAAATACTGCAGCTGATGTGACTATGGTACATAAGCTACATAAGCAGAGAGAGAACCATCAATCCTCAGATATCATTCATTCTAACGAAACGGTCACCTCTCACCAATCAACTTCTCCATTTTGTGCTGACACAGCTAAACCTACAAAGAAACCTAGAAAGAGTAGCTCGCTTAATCATGCCAAGTTTCTCAGTGTCATGGCTATCTTTTGCGCTGTCTTCTTGCTTGCCGTATTTGCCTTCAATTACTTACTCTCAAAAAATTCTCAGGTACCACTAGGAGTTAACAGCGCGTCAGTTGCTAAGCAAATGAATGCAGACTTAGTAACCGACCCTAATTCTATTCCTACTTTCATTGCACCACGAGATGAGACAAAAAGTGAAAAGCAAAATGGTAATGAGCAAATCAATACTATGAATGCCATAAATGCTATAAAAGTTAAAACAACGCTTAGTGAGCATGATTTTAGACAAGAGGCGCAGAATACCTTATTCCGTGACTCAGAAAAACAGGCCAGCCAGAAGCCTGATATTGCGACTCAGCCAGAAATCAACCCACAGGATTTTAAAGCAGAAGCTAAGAGTATCTTGTATCGGGATGATACTAAAGCAGATAAATAATCTGAGACGGTCTTAATTTCAACGCCTATCTCAGATTATTGGCTAAAACAGACGTGAGTCATATGGCATAAGATATGGCGTTGGTCTAAATTCTCAATAAGACAAGTTCAAGATTGGCTAATCCTATAACTATAAATTTCGTAATTGCTCAATTAACCAGCGATGTATACCACTGTCACTGGTACGTGGATGCCATGCTGCGATTACCTTAAAGGTAGGCGGCAATGCTTCGATTTCAATCTCTTTGACTTTATTATTTGGTAATAGTCGCGCAGGGTAAAAGGCTATCATGTCGGTGGTGTGTAGGATATCTGGCACGGCTGAAAAGCTAGGAACTGACATCACAATATGGCGTTTAAGCCCTTTTTCTGCAAACCATTGATCATGCGATCCGCGCAAATTGGCCCGCGAAGGCGATACCACCAGCTGCGGGTGTGCGGCAACTTGCGCCAGTGTGAATATCTCTGTTGCAAAGGTGTTTTTATAACCCGTCACACATAAATGCTGTTCTTCAAATAGCGTCACATACGATAAATTATCAGGGATAAACTCTGGAAAAGTAATCAGCAAATCAAGTTCACCTGCCGCAATAAGCTGATTGATATTGTCTGAGGCAAAATCTCTCACTATCAGCTTTAAATGAGGCGCTTCACGGCGTGTGATACTAAACAACTGCGGCAATAATGCCTGCGTCGCATAGTCGGTTGCACTAATCGTAAAGACGCCTTTGTAGGTTTGCGGCGTAAACACTTCTGGCTCTAACAATACTTCCAACTGTTTTAATATCTCGTCAATCGGTTGCCGCATCGCTAGTGCTTTTGGTGTTGCCACCATGCTATTGCCTTGACGAATAAACAAACGATCATCAAACAAATCCCGTAGCTTACGCAACTGCTCACTAATCGCTTGTTGCGTCAGTCCCATTTTGCGCGCAACTTGCGAGAGATTTTTTAGATCAAGTAGTGCCTGCAATACTCTAAGCTGCTTGATATCTAGCCGATTCATACCATTCATAACACTTACCATTAATAGTTGTACCCTAAACAAGAAAGGCTTGTTTCTAATTGTACCTATAAAACTCTATGCTAACCAACATTACTTAAGCAGCCCATTAAACCTAAAAATAGATTCAGTGGCTCAAAAAATACGCCTATCCGTTTGCTTTAAAAGAGAGTGTTATGAAACAAGCTATGCTAAATGTGCCAAAAATGAAAAATACCAGTGCGTTATTTTCATCTGTACAACTTGGACCTTATACCCTTAAAAACCGTATCGTGATGCCGCCTTTGACGCGCTCTCGTAGCACGCAACCTGACAATATCCCTAATGATTTAATGGCAAGCTATTATGCACAGCGCGCCTCAGCAGGTTTTATGGTAACTGAAGGTACACAGATTGAGCCACGAGGCCAAGGTTATGCATGGACGCCGGGTATTCATTCACCAGCGCAAATTGAAGGCTGGAAAAAAGTCACGCAGGCAGTACACGCTAAAGGCAGTATTATTTTTGCGCAGCTTTGGCACGTTGGCCGCGTGTCTCACACCAGCTTACAACCCAATCAAGCGCAGCCTATCGCTCCATCTGCCATTACTGCCACTAACGTCAAAGTATTTATTGAGACAGGTCCAGGCGAGGGTGCTTTAGCCGACCCAAGTGAGCCACGGGCACTGAGCACAGAAGAAGTTGGTGAATTGGTCGCTATGTATGCACAAGCCGCGCGCAACGCACTAGAAGCAGGTTTTGATGGGGTAGAGCTACACTGTGCCAATGGCTATTTGGTAAATCAGTTTATCTCTGAGCATAGCAATACACGTGATGATCAATATGGTGGTTCGTTGACCAATCGTCTGCGTTTTTTAAAAGAAGTGGTCGCTGCCGTCAGTGAGGTGGTTGGTGCTGATCGTTTAGGCGTACGTTTTGCGCCTTTATTTGCCAGCACGGATGAGACTCGTGTGTATCTAGGCTTAGTAGAAGCAGATCCTCATCATACCTATATTGAAGCGATTAAGGTGCTTGAACAGGCGGGTATTGCTTACTTATCTATTGCAGAGGCTGATTGGGATAATGCGCCTGATTTGCCAGAGCCTTTTTACCAAGCCGTCAGAGCTGAGTTTTCAGGGCGTATTATTTATGCGGGCAAGTATACTGTGCAGAAGTCGGTCGATATATTATCTAAAGGTTATGGGGATTTATTTGCTTTTGGTCGTCCTTTTATTGCTAATCCCGATTTACCTGAACGCATAGCCAATCATTGGCCACTCAATGAGGCAGATCCTGCCACGATGTATGGTGGCACTGCCATTGGCTATAGTGATTATCCTCGCTATCAAGAATAGTCAAAAAAGTAGTGCATAAAACAAGGTCGATCACGGCCTTGTTTTCACCGCAGCAAGCGATGGGTATAAGCAGTGCGATGACGCTGCAAAAATGCATATAATTTTAAAGATATTCTATTTGTCAGTATTTATCAGTTGGTAGACGCAATGAATAAAAGTTTGAAAGACAGACTGATACGCATATTAGTAGGATATGTCGGACTTTATCCGACGCTCTTAATCGTATTAACGTTATTAAAGCCTGCGACTCATGGTTTAAGTCTGCCAGTGGTGGTATTGATTGAAACCATAATACTCGTGCCGTTGACGCAGATGGTGTCATTCCCACTAGCAGGCTGGCTCATTGAGCGTTTAAGAAGGTAGCAGTTGTTGCTCTTTGCCTAGTTTGGATATGGGTTTTTAATATTATTGATTGAGATGATAAATGATTGATGGAAGGGGTTGGTTTATAAATCAGATAAATAAGTTATCTAGATTTCAGCTGGGTATTAATAACGCAATAAAATAATCTAAAACCCTTGCTATCATTAACGTTAAAACAGTCTATTTAACATAATATACATTATGCGAAAACAAACCAACGGTCTTAAGGGTAAAGCAAATAATATTTTAGACACTGCATTTTAGACACTGCGATTTTCGAATACTTCCATTGATTTATATTTGTACTTATTCAAAAATATTTTTATCGGCATTTAAAATTAATATCAGTCTCGGCACACAATCAATATTTCAGATTTCAGTTAACGACAAGCGTTTTGCAAATGCTCTCGTAAAGATGAACCGTCCTCATCTAAGATAACGTCTGCCACTTGGCAGGTAGAATCATCACAGGACAATTCATAATACACATCATTGCCTTGCGCCAAGCTGACTTGAACCAATCCTTGCGTGGTCACTGAAAACTTTTTCTCTTGCCCATAGTCAGGATCTTGGGAGCTCCACAGCACGTCATAACCAATATGACATGAGGTTTGCTCTCTAGCAAAGTAGTCTTGCTCAAGCCGCATGGCCGCCTGTAGCTCTTGGTTGCCATATTGTTGTAATACCACCGGATAATCTTGACCCTGATTATTCACATCTTGCTGGTACATATCAGCGATGGTCGTGACTTTCATGGCGAAAGCCGTCTGCAAGGCCTCTGTTAGATTGGCGGTCGCAGAAATAGCAGAAAACCCTAGGAATAGCATCATTATAGAAAATAGTGTCTTCTGCATGGCGTCCTCCATCTGCTATCACATATTTAGTAGTATATTCATTAAAACACATATAAACTACCACTTTACTGCACAATTGTGTTGGTAAGGTTTATCGGACAAAAACCTTGTTTACACAGCACCATTATTAACTTTGAGCAGTTATGAGTACTATTGATGAGTAAAACCTCATTTAACTCAGTACTTATTTAGGTCTCAGGTCCAATGCCGCTATTATAATTTTAATAAGCTACGATAAGGATATTCTTATGATGCCGTCATCTCGTTTTAATATTTTTCAGTCAGGTTTTTATAAATTAACGACTGCTGCATGCTTTGTCTCCCTACTTGTTGCGACTGGCTGCTCATCTTCTGCTGAATCCAATGTCAAAATACCCAATCAGCAAAATGGTAATACCTCAGCGCCTATCGTTTCTGATGCCAGCCAGCAAACACTTAGACAGCAAGCTTTGCGTATTCAGCGTGCCCTAGCGAATGACGACTTTGCGCGCATCACCAATGATATCCATCCGACGCGCGGCGTGCGTTTTTCAATGTATGCCTACGTGCGCCCTGAGACCGATAAAGTCTTTAGCCGTGAACAATTCGCCCAATACTTACAACAAGCCAAAATCCGTTTTACTTGGGGTGATTTAGATGGCTCTGGCGACACATTGGTGATTCCGCTACCAGAATACTTAGATACGTGGGTCGCTGGTGAGAAATATAACAATGCCAGTATCAGCGTTAATGAGTTTAAGCATAACGGCAGTATGATCAATAACTTAAAAGAGATTTACCCCAATTCGGAGTTTGTTGAGTTTTATCATAAAGGCTCAGAGCAATACTCTGGTATGGACTGGCGTATCCTACGCTTAGTGTTTGAAGAGTACCAAGGCAAACGTTATCTGGTCGCTATCGTCAATGAACAATGGACGGTTTAAATAACCTTTACCTGTAAAAACAAATGCTTACAGTCATAAAAATCAATAAAGGGCAGTGTTATTAAATCAATACACTGCCCTTTTTATGGTTTTTTTAAGCTATTAAACGGATAATTAAGAAATTAGCGACTGAAAAATCCGTAAAAACACTTATAAACTGAGTAAACATTGATGATTTTTATAGGTCATATAGAAGGTAGTAGCAGTACCCTTATCCTCTTTGCTTTCATATACTGGATAATCATACGCTTCCTCAAAAACGCCCTTATAACTATCTAGTTTATCCATACCTTTTGTAGTTAAATCTGCTTTGTTGTTTATATTCATTAAATGATAAATGTCACTATAATCAACCCCTTTTTGTCTCATCTGCATAATATTGAAAGCAAAAGCTGACTGAATTGAACAAAACTCTTCATTATCAGATATATTTTGGACTTTATCGAGGGTTGAATCTATATATACTCCTAATTCTTGCAGCTCTTTAGGATATTGTGAGGGAGTATTGATAGCATAGGCCGGATGCGTTATCAGCAAAGCATAAATTAAAATTAGCAATTTTTTCATGAAATTCATATTCTCGTAAGTATGGTTTTTTCTAATCTCTTTTACCAAGACACCTTTCATTCATAGCGGCGTTTGGCGAAAAAATTTCACCATTATCTCGTAAATATCAGGGTAAGCGTCGACCAGCTTTTGCGGCGTTTCAAAGAACACTTCGCTGAGCACCGCAAAAAACTCCGCAGGATTGGTCGCGCCATAACGGTCGAGACCTGATTTATGATGGCTTTGAAAATCCTCAAAATCTCGCGTCATAATTTCAGTCCAGCGCGCAGGATCCATATCCGGTTGCAGCGGCGGAAAGCCATTAGCACGACCATTTAGCATATCAAGTTTATGCACAAACTCATGAATGACAACATTGTGACCATCGCGCTCGCCTGAGTGTTTAGCATCCTTCCATGACAGAATAACAGGACCGCGCAGCCACGCTTCGCCGCTACGGTGCTGACTGCCCTCATGGACAACCCCCAACTCATCCACGGTGGTGGTTTCGCTTTTGTAAGAACCCGGATAAATAATAATGGCCGACCAGCCAGCGTACCACTCAAGGCTTAGGTTTAAGATAGGCAGGCAAGCTTGTAAGGCGATAGATTGCTTGACCGCATCGGTAATCTCAAAACCCTGCGCGCCAGTAATTGACTTATCCGCCAAAAACAACGTCGCCAGCTCAAACAAGCGTGTTAGCTCATCCTCGTTTAGCCTCTCAAGTATCACAATACGCTTGGCAGCTTGCAGCCAGTCAGCATGGGTAAACTCGCTGTTGTCCAAGATACGCTGCTCGCGCCAGTCTTTTATCATGCTAAACATATTGAATTTCCTTTAATTTCGTCTTTAGACTGTACTTTTTATTATTGGCGTTATGTGTTTTAAGGGGTTAAGTGATGCTGACAATAAGCCTATTTATCAAGATTCTAACGACAACATATTCATAATTAATTTAATTAAGGTTTCTTTTTGGTTGGGGTCAGATTCAGCGACCAATAACGTTAATGCGGCAAGGCCTGTGTTATTAATAACCATGTCACCTTTATCATTGAGCAGTCGATTATTACGATGCAGAAAATCTACAAACAAAAAAGCGCCGCTGCGTTTATTGCCATCGGTAAAAGGATGGTTTTTGACCATAAAGTACAGCAGATGCGCCGCTTTACTCTCGATAGTCGGGTATGCAGGCTCGCCAAACACCGTCTGCTCTAAATTACCCAGTACACTATCCAAACCATCACCGCGAGGCTTAGCAAATAGTTCAGTCGCCTCGCCCCTTGCTATCAGCTGCGCTTTTAAATCCGTCAGCGCTGCCATTGCCTCAGTCGGACTGGGTAAGATACCACCATCTTGCCCTGCAGGATTATCAAGTAAACCTTCATCATAGCGCTGTAACCATAAGAATGTCTGTGTATAACGGCTGATAATCTCAACCAAGCCGCGACCTTCATCGGTTTTCAGCTCGGGACTTTGCGCGGTTTTTCTAATTAAGTTTAACGCTTGTTGTAGATCGCTCGAGTTTTTATCAAAGCGCTCTTGATTGAGTGTATAGCCTTGAACCAAGTATTCACGTAGGCGCTGGGTTGCCCAGCGTCTAAACTGCACACCTTGGGGAGATTTGATGCGATAACCCACTGAGATAACCACATCTAAGTCATAAAACGTCACAGGGCGATCAGAATTTGCAATATGCATTTTTTGCATATTGCTTTTTTCAGCAATTTCTTCATCGTTTATAGCATTGGCAATATGACGCGAAATCACTGACTGGTCACGACCAAACAACTCGGTCATTTGTGCTTGCGTGAGCCAGACAGTCTCTTGCTCGAAGCGAACGTCTACCTGCGCCTCTCCATCAGCGCTTTCATAAATCTCTACTTTTGCTGTCTTATCATTCGTCGCATCAGTCATCTTGGTTTTTCCTTAACTTAATATACGCGCTTATGCTCAATTCATAAATCATACAGCGACTGCATAACAGAGTACATAACAATGACTATCCTGTGCTTGGAGTATCTCGCGGCGTATAACCGAAATGCTGCTTATAAATACGTGAAAAGTAACCTTGATCGCTATAACCGACCCTATGCGCCACTTCATCGATGGTCACGTAACTTTTGGTTTTTAAAATATGATTGGCCTGCTTTAAACGTAGCTCTTTTACCCATTCCGAAAAACTATAGGGCAACTCAGCAAAAAGCTTATGCAAGTATCTGACCGATATATGACAAGCAGCAGCGACCATCGCTGGGGTTAAAACGGGGTTTTCTAGGTGCTGATGGACGTAATGCTCGATGCGCTTTAGATGTACCGACTGTATGGACGAGCTGCTACTCATCATCACCTCTTTCGGGGCGCTTAATGTCAATACAATAAGGTTAAGCAGCTGTTGCTCTAGGATTTTAACCTCTAAAGCCGCCAATCTATGTTGTTGAATCAGCTCTAATATCTGCCTGATTTGAAAAACCAGCAACCTGCCTGCCCCTTCATCAATAGACAGACTGCGGGCAAACTGCCGCTCTATAGTGCCCATTTGCGGGGTTAATAGCGCCAAAGGCACCTTAATCACATATAACGACACTTGCTGCAGATGATAAAACTCATAAGGTAAGTTTGATAATTCAATAAAGAACTGACCCGGGCTTGAGGTTAATTGGCGATTTTTTTGCGCAAAACGGACGCTACCGGTCACAGGAAAGGTGATTAAAATACTGTCGTCGCTACTATTGTCCTTAACGCCGTCACTAGACTGATTGCTTACTAAGCTGCGTTTATAATGCACGGTATTGGCATGATAATGAGACACGCCGATATCCAAAAGCTTGGCGTGTTGCAAGTAACCAGAAAACTGACTTGGCTGGCGAAAGCTGACATGGAGATCAAAATAGGTGTCATTGATGGTGCGCTTCCAATCAAACGCGTCTAGGGTTTGAGGAGCACTTATAGCAGGCGTTGAAGATATTGGCGAAAATGGGGTTAATAGTGGTGATGATATTGCCGAATTTGAAATAGAATGGTCCCCTATAATGTCTATGAGACTATCGCTGTTTGCTGTGCTATTAGCATTGGTATTGTCTGTATCGCGACTTGCATTCATCCTTGAATACTCTATGAATAAAAAATGAGCGGTAATCGCTGCTTATACACTAAGCGCTATTTGTAAGCATTTTATTAGATGCTAAGCGGTTATTTTTATATCATAAACGCATTATTACCCTGATGTCTAAATATGATACCTAAAACAAACATCAGGCATTAAACGAGGTTTAATGCCTGATGGGAAAACGATAAAGCGATAACGCTGAAAACAGCAAGCTAAGCGGCTTTGGTTAGCTTATAAGTGCCCGTCTCATGCAATTCTGCTTGCCAGCCTTTTTTAATCACAATCGTGGTGGTTGGCTCTTGAATAAGCGCCGGCCCTGCAATCAGCGCCCCTGCCCCAAATTCCTCACCATTATAAATAGGCGTATCAATCCATTCATATTCTTGATCCATGATCATCTCACGGCTGCCAACTTGCGCCTGACTGATATCACCTTGTTGCTTAGCAAGCTCTGGTAGCTTGGGCTTACTGATTTTACCGATGACAGCGACTTCGATATTGACCAGCTCGACCTTATTGTCACGCTCATCATAAGTATAGAGCTCTTTATGACGATGATGAAAGGCTTCTAGAATCGTTTGCACGCTATCGGCATCAAGCTTGCCATTGGGTATCAGTACATTACACTCATGCACCTGCCCGACGTAGCGCATCTCCATGGTGCGCTCGATGATGATATCGTCTTCTGCAAAGCCATCTTCTAGCAGCTTTTGCACGCCCAAGCTTTCTAGCTCATGTAAGGTGGCATTGAGTGACTGTAGCTCTGAATCTGGCGCAATAATCATCATCTGCGTGGCCAGATAATTATATTTAATATCAGAGATGATTTGACCAAAGGCGCAGAGACAAGAGGCAATCTTTGGTATCAAAATAGTACCAATACCCATCTCTTCTGCCAAGTCAACAATATGCATACCAGCAGCGCCGCCGGCACAGATAAGCGCAAAGTCGCGAGGGTCATAGCCTTTTTCAATGGTAATACGGCGAATACCGTTTGCCATATTTTGGTTGACGATGGCACTGATACCAAAGGCTGCATGTGCCAAGTCAATTTTTAGTGGATCGGCGATATGTTTTTGTACCGCTTGCAGCGCTTTGTCTTTATCCAAGGTAACACAGCCGCCTAGCACCGCATCGGGCTCTAAGTAGCCTAAGACCAGATTGGCATCGGTAACCGTTGGCAACTCACCACCTTTACCATAAGAGGCAGGACCTGGGGTCGCGCCAGCACTTTGTGGACCGACCTCCAACATACCAAAATTATTCACATGACCAATAGAGCCGCCGCCCGCGCCTAGCGTTTCGACATGAATCATCGGCACGCCAATACGATTGCGTAAAAAATCAATATCACGGTTTAAGCTGGTTCGACCAGATTTGGCCATAGTGATGTCAAAAGACGTACCGCCCATATCAACGGTAATAATATTATCAATACCAAAGGCGCTGGCAATATATAAACCGGCTTGCGGTGCTGATGCGGGTCCTGAATTGATGGCATTAACTGCTCGTTCGCGCATGATGTTACCGACGGCAAGTCCGCCATTTGACTGAAAGTAACGAACAGGCTGCTCAGCGCCGAGCGCCTTAAAGTAATCATCAATCTTATGTACATAAGACGCCATAACGGGGCTTAAATAGGCATTAACTAGTGTCGTTGAGGTACGCGTATATTCCTTAATCTGCGGATATACTTCACTACCGCAGCAGACAAACACCCCCGGCATATGCTGCTCAATCAGCTCTTTGGCACGCTGTTCATGCTGAGTATTGCGGATAGACCACACAAAAGAGATAGCAACCGCTTGTACGTCTTGCCGTTTTAACACTTCAATCGCATCGAGGATATCTTGCTCATTTAACGGCTCGTGTTCAGTGCCGTCTGCTAAGATACGACCACGGATAGGAAAGCGGCGGTCACGCGTAGCAATCTGCGGCGCTGGCGGGTAACTGGCATCATAGCGATGCCCTTCTTCTTTGTGCCCTAAGCGTATCTCGATACTGTCTTCATGCCCTTTGGTACATAGCAAGCCCACTTTCACGCCCGTCATTTGAATCAATGCATTCAGTGCAACCGTCGTACCATTAATACACAAATCGCAGGCTTGAATGATGTCTTCGATAGGACGGTTAAATTTGTTGGCAATTTGCTGTAGACCATTGGCAATGGCTAAGGTGCCATCTTCTGGGGTCGATGGCGCTTTAAACAGATGAATGTCACCGGTTTTTTCTGCCAAGACAAAATCTGTAAAAGTCCCGCCAGCATCAACGCCAATACGAAAATCGTTGTTCATAAGTCATCCTTAACTCAATCATGAAAGTTCAATGTGTGTTTTATGCGGTTATCTGGCGGCGTAAGTACTCAGTCTCAGCTTCATTGAGCGCCAGAGTTTCTGGGTCAATTACCACGCCGTATTCAATCTTTGCCGCAGAGATTGAGATAATCCTTTCTTGTACATCCTTGATGACCGCTTGAATATCGCGATCAAATGAGCTGCCGTAGCCGCCGCCACCCGGATTGGTATTGCGCGCGCGTTCACCCGGCGTGATTTCCGTAACGGTGTTTTTTCTATATAAGTCCGTTTGTCCGTCTTTATGTAGTATCTCTAGACGCCCAACTTTCAGCTCGGGTGAGATTTGTTCCGCGCCGCCGGCGCCCATAGTAGGATGCTGACGACCTTCGCCAAAGGCAATAACCGTCATAGTATGGTCTAATGGCTCAACTTCCCAAACCGTACCACAGCCGCCGCGATACTCGCCTGCGCCGCCACTGTCTTCTGCCAAGCCATACTTATGGATTAAGATAGGATACTGGTACTCTAACAGCTCAATATCTCCCGAGCTTAGCGCCCCAAAGCAGCTTAATGGCCCACAAGCATGCCAGCCATCCATTTGCTGGGTGGCACCTGCGCCTGAAATAATAGATGCCAAAATCATGGTGACGTATTGCTCGCCAGTTTTTGGGTCGATACCAGCGATATTAATCCCTGATGAATGTCCCCAAGAGGCGGTAACGCGCTCAGGTGCCGCCGCTTCAAATGCCATACGTACCGCATCGGTCAAAGTTTCCATCGGCGTGGTCGTACAGTTGACATGCGGTGCAGGTTCTTTGGCATTACATAAGGTGCCATGCTCACCCAAATCAACGGTCACACATCGATATAAGCCTTCGTTATACGGCGGCTCTACTTGGGCAAACATCATCAGCCCAAGTAATACCCCTGACATCGAGTTACCGGCATAAGAGTTGATAAAGTAAGGGACTTGCGGCGGACTGGTGATTTTAATATGTACGTCGCTGTCTTTGATGACAATGTCGGCGCTGATGGTCATATCACCCAAGCCATGACCTGAGTCTTCTAACACCGCCTCGCCATGATAATCGCCATCTGGGATAGAGGAGATTAATGAGCGCATATGGTGGTCAGCCATGTTCTTTAGCTCTTCAATCGCGCCGCGCACCGTTTCAACACCGTATTTGTCTAGCAGCGCAATCATATTACGCTCGCCAACGGCACACGCGCCATACTGAGCATTAAGATCGCCTTCTTGATTACGGCGTGAGCGCATATTACTGTGTATGAGGTTAATCACATCACGACGTCTGACGCCTTTTTCCCAAATCTTAATGGGCGGAATGCGTAAGCCTTCGGCATATATCTCTTTGGCATCAGGGTTATAGCCTGCTGGCACAGGGCCACCGATATCAGTGACATGACCTTTACAAACCGTCCAAAAGACCAGCTCACCTTTATAAAATACCGGCTTATACATACAGCAATCTAAGATATGGCTGCCCATCATCACAGGATCGTTATGATAAATGACATCGCCTTCATGAATGTCATCACCATAATATTCGGCGACGGCTTTCATGGCGGGCATGAGTGAGCCTAAATGAATGGGAATATCTTGCCCTTGCAAAATCATCTCAGGCAAATGATCAAACAGCGCATTACTGTAGTCATGGGCTAAGTTAAAGACACTCGAACGGGCAGTTTTTTCTAAGGTGGTTGTCATCTCACGCTGCGCCGTTTCTAGGGCACCACGTACGACAGACAAGGTAATAGGATCTATAGAAGGGTGAGCGTTGCTCATGAAAGACTCCTTGTCGAGAAATTTGGGTCAGAAGAAGCGCATTTATATAAGAGAAATAAAAGAATATACCGGTCTATATGACCATTTATCCTTACCCTTCAGCGCGCGCTTTATCTGGCTTATCATCTATCCTAATGATCAAGCTTTTTCACTATAGCGAGGTTTTGGCAAAATAGATTGACTGTCCGTGCAGAGTTTTTGACTGTGAGTGTACAGCTGTAGCTATAAGCAGCCTGTTTTCATCTTTATCATAGTGGGATATAAAGCGTTCAGAATAGACAAAAAGAGCAATGCTTCATATGTGATGCACTGCTCTTTTTGTCTATTCTTACTAACCCTATAGGAAGCTATAAGTTATTTACTACTATGCGTGCGCAGACTTCCTGCCTAGACCTATCTTCACATTAGCCAAAATCAGTCCAGATAAGATGAGCACCATTGCTAGCATCTTCCACCATGTAACCACTTCTCCTATGAGCAGCACTGAAGTCGCCATACCGAATACGGGCACCAGTAAGGCAAATGGCACAACCTTAGAAGCGATATTTTTACTAAGCAAATGCGCCCACAATCCAAAGCCGATCAGGGTTGAGACATAGACGATAAATCCAAGCGATAACCAAGACTTGAAGGACGCCTGCGTAAATGTTGCAAGCGTCCATGCCTCATTTTCAAATAACAGAGAAGATAAAGTCAAAACTACACAAGCAATCAGACCGCCCCATACCACTAGTGATAACGCAGATAGTGCCGATGTTCTATTTGAAGCTTTGTTGTTGCTATTAACAGGCAAGGCAGTAGAAATATTACTAGTACTTTGCTGCGTTGAGGCCTGTTTTGAAGCGATATTGCCAAAGCTCCAACCTATGGCTGCAATCAATATGCAGATAAAGCCAACCAAGGGCATATCACCGCCGAGATTTAGCGCAATCACACCCAAACCTAGCACACCAACTAACATACCTATAATCTGCATACGACTCACAGGCTCACCTAATATGACATACGCCAGCAAGACGGTAATAAAAATTTGAACTTGTAACAACAGCGCCGTCAAACCTGCTGATGCACCCAAATGCATGGCGGTAAATACAAAAGCATACTGCATAACAAACGTACCAATGGCATAGATAAATAGCGTAGGGTTGAATTTGGGCGGTTTAAGGAACAGAACCAACGGCACGGCAGTAAAGAAAAAACGTAGAGCGGTTAACATCAGTGGCGGAAAGCTTTCGAGCGCCCATGCAATAAAGGTAAAGTTTACACCCCAAATAAAGGCAACCAATACAGCTAGAGCGATGTGTAGAAGGGTCATAGGCTTATCCTAGAATAGCTATTATTAGTTCTGAGTTGTTATTAATGTTTGAATATTAAGAATCAACTATAGTTTAAATGCCCATAACAGACCCGATACAGTTTTACGAATGGTGAACAAAGTGTATAGTTACTTTTAACGTTACAATTAATCATGACATTGAAGAGATAAGCACATTCATTATGGTCGAAACCTATACGCTCAATCCAAATTTAACCAAGACTGCCGCCGTCGCTGAATGGTTACAGCAGCGTATTGACTGGCAGATTTACCTGCCCAACCAACGCGTACCCTCGGTGCGAAAGTTAGCGAAACTATTAAATATATCAAGCTTTACGGTGGTACAAGCTTATGAGCAATTGGTGGCTACCAGTGTGCTAATTGCTAAGCCCAGCTCGGGCTATTATGTCAATACGCAAGCAAAAGTAGTTCAGCCGAATGATGATAAAAAAGCAGTCGTTAAGCACCGAGTAATAGATACGCGCTGGCTGATACAGCAAGTTTTTAGTGATATCCCGCATCATCGCTCGCCGGGGGTGGGAACATTACCGAGAGACTGGGTACGTAATGATAAGATGGAATGGGCCATACGGCAGGTAACCCAGCAAGCCGATAGCTTTATCTATGATTATGGTAATGTTCATGGCTATTTGCCGCTACGTCAGCAGCTGGTTCAACACCTGCATACGCTGGGCATGCACACTCATATCGAGCACATAATTACTACGGCAGGATTGTCGCAAGCCGTGACCATGGTGGCGCGGCTGCTTACTCAAGCTGGGGATACGGTTGTCGTTGATGGGCCGGGCTGGTATTGGCTATCAAGCTGTTTGCAACAACAAGGATTAAACGTCGTCTCTGTAGAACGTGACCATCAAGGGCCTAATATTGAGCAGATGCAAAAGCTGTTTGCGACGCATCGTCCCAAGCTCTATTTGACCAATAGCGTGCTGCATAATCCGACCTCTTGTAACCTGCATCCTGCCCGCGCGCACCAAGTACTCAATCTTATTCATGAGTACAATGCTTATATTTTTGAGGACGATTTATACGCCGCATTTGTACCGGGTGGTCAAGTGCTGCGTTATGCCAGCCTTGATCAGTTTGAACGGGTGTTTTATGCGACTGGGTTTTCAAAGTCAATGGCGTCAGGCTGGCGCGTTGGCATGTTGGTCTGTCCTGATAACTATATCGATGATGTATTGCGTATTAAAACCTTAAGCAATTCAAACACACCAGAATTTGGTGAACGGGTTTGTCATCATTTATGGACGCATGGTGAGTATCGCCGGCAGATTAAAAAAGTGCAGCAGCATTTATATAGCGCTCATGAAAGAATGCGCCAAGTATTACCAAGGATAGGACTTATCTATCCTGAGCATACACAAGCAGGTATCTTTGTTTGGGTAGACACGGGGCAGGATACCAGCCAACTGGCATTAGATGCCTATAAAGAAGGTTGGCTGGTCGCACCGGGGCAATTATTTTACCCAGATGCCCGCGCCTCAACCCATCTGCGACTCAATGTATCGACAACTGGCGATGAGTTTTTGAGGTGGTTGGGTGATTATCTGGATAAAAGCTGTCAATACTGATAAAAATACTATCACCCCACCACCAGCCGCATCATCTGCGTACTGATATAACCACCAAAGGTACCCACGGCATAGCCTAAAATACCCAAAAACACGCCAACGGGTGCTAGTGACGGGTGAAATGCTGTGGCGACAATCGGTGCTGATGACGCGCCGCCCGTATTGGCATTGGAGCCGACTGCTAAAAAGAAAAACGGCGCACGAATCATCCTAGCGACCGCAAAAACAATCACGACGTGGATACTCATCCATAACAGACCAATGAGTAGCAAACGCCACTGCGAGACAATACCGGCGAGATTGATTTGCATACCGATAGCGGCAATCAAGACAAAGATAAATACCGTACCGATTTTGGAGGCGCCAACATGATCAAGGCGACGAATTTTGGTAAAGGAAAATACTACCCCTATTAAAGTGATAATCACCACCATCCAAAAGAATGAGCTGGCAAAGCTATACTGTACCGCCCAACTGTAAGGGGCAAAGAAGCCTGCTATTTGCCCGCCTACGAAATGCGCCACCCCAACCATGGCGAAACACAAACCAAACATCACCATCAAATCATTTAAAGTGGCTGGGCGCGCATTGTCACGCTCATAGCTTTCAACTGCGGCAATCACTTTATCAATACTACTGCTATCCGCCCGTAAAAACTTATCTATCTTAGCGCTGTGCTTGGCCATGACCAGAATAGCCAATAACCATAGTGAGGCATTGGTAGTATCAACCAAAATCATCATGCCAAATAAATCATCACTGACGCCGAACAGCTCTTTCATCGCCGCTTGGTTTGCCGCGCCGCCAATCCAACTACCCGCGACCGCTGAAAATCCGCGCCATAAGGTATCGTCGGTAAACATCTCAGGTGATATCCATTTAGCAATACCTAAGCTTATGGGACCACTGATGACGATGGCAACACTGGCGGCGAAGAACATGGCAATCGCTTTCCAGCCTAAGCCTAAAATTTTAGGGACATCCATCGATAAGGTCATGAGCAGCAAACTGGCTGGCAACAGATAGGTAGCGGTAAAGCCATAAATCTGTGAGCCGATGCCATCAGCGAAGACGCCTAGGCTGTTTAGCGTGGCTGGAATAAAGCAGCACAGCACAATACCCGGCAACACCGCATAAAAACGTCGCCAAAACTTACCGGGCAGCCCTTGGGTATAAAAAACCAGACCAATAATGGCCATGATAATGCCAAATGCTAATGGCAGATTGTCAATTGCTAAATAAGAGATGTCGGGCATCAGATGGCTCCGCAGCACACGATGAATAAAAGCTTGTCAGTATAGACAAGGCGAAAAAGACGCGCAAGCAACGATCTCGCATTGTTGATTTTTTATCGATGTTTTATCATTGACATAGAGCCGCCTTACTATAAAACCATGACGCACAAAAAAGCCAGATAACAAGTATCTGGCTTTTTATGTTAGGTTAAATGGCTAGACCAATAGCATTTAATCAAATGCTATTATTGACCAGTCACGATAACAATATTACGAGTTGTTACTACGGTTGCCGCCGCTTGAGCGACCTTGACCACGGCTGTCAGCACGACCAGCTGGGCGACCTTGGCTGCCGCTTGGACGACCACGACCCGTTGCAGCACGTTCACCGCGTGGAACGCCATTGCTATCACCACGGCTAGGAGCACCAGTGCGCTTGCCTTGATACGGCTTGCCACCTGAACGCTCATTTGGTTTACCAGATGAATCACGTGGCTTACCTTGATAACCGCTGTCATTGCTAGCGCGTTGACCAGTCGGTGCGCTGTCGCTTGAACGACCACGAGCATTAGCAGGATTGCCTTGATAGCCACCACCCGCGCGACCACGGCCTTGACCGTTACCGCCGCCACTTGAGCGTCCGCGACCACGGCCACGACCATTACCTTTGTTTTCGCTAGGTACATAAGTCTTCTTAGGCTCCATACCTTCGATGACCGATACTTCCATTTTGCGATCTAAATAACGGTTGATAGCGTTTAGCTGTGGACGATCATCCATGCTACATAGGCTGATGGCAATACCCGTACGACCGGCACGGCCACAACGACCGATACGATGCACGTAGTCTTCTGTTTGACGTGGCAAGTCATAGTTAATGACGTGCGATAGTGCTGGCACGTCAAGACCACGAGCAGCAACGTCAGTCGCTACTAAGATTTTACATTTACCATTACGCAAGTCTTGAACGATACGGTTACGCTTGCTTTGTGGCAAGTCACCATGTAAGAAGCTGGCTTTATGGCCTTGCTCTTGTAGGGATTTGGCTAATTTTTCAGTACTACGTTTGGTCGCAGCAAAGATGATGACTTGTTCCATCTCTTTATCGCAAACAATTTTGTCAAGCAAACGGTTTTTATGATCAAAATCGTCACAGTAATACACTTTTTCTTCGATGTGTGCTGATTCAACTTTGATTGAAACGCGCTCCGGGTTTTTGGTGAAGCTGGCAGCAATCTTGCCAACAGGACCATCCCAAGTTGCTGAACACATGATGGTTTGACGGTTATCAGGAGCGGCTTTCAAGATATCGTTGATATCATCAGCAAAACCCATGTCAAGCATACGGTCAGCTTCATCAAGTACCAAAACTTCTAGGCTTGATAAGTCAACGCGGCCCGCATTGATATGGTCAAGTAAACGACCAGGAGTCGCAACAATCACTTGCACGCCTTTTTTCAAAGCAGTAATCTGACCATTGTAAGGGGCGCCGCCTACTAATGGCACACAGAACAAACCGCGCATATCTTTAGAATACGTACGCACACTGTCATGTACTTGCTGAGCAAGTTCACGCGTTGGCGTTAGGATAAGGGCTTTGGTTAATTTGTCAAAGCTAGTGGCACGGCTTAAACGGTCAAGTACTGGGATAACAAATGCCGCTGTTTTACCACTACCGGTTTGCGCTGACAATAATAAGTCGCGACCCGCTAGAGCAAAAGGAATGGCTTGTTCTTGAATAGGTGTTGGATGGGTATAACCACTGCGATCAAGCGCGGTCAAAATTGGCTTGGCAATATTAAGTTCAGCAAAAGTGATTTTGTTTTCTTCAGCAGCGTCAGTAGTAGCCGCTTGATTATTAGTATCGGTATTTGGGGTATCAGTGCTTTCGATGATGCCGTTTTCAGCGGCGATAGCAGATAAGATGTCAGTCATAGTAATCCTTGGTAAGTATAAGCTGCTGTAAATTCAGCAAGCTTGATGCATACCACTGATAACCGTTCACCACGCTGCATTTATAAAACAATTATCTCACCCTAAAAAAGGCTTAACAATCAAAAGCCAAGCTTATAAAGCTTGTCAATATTATAAAGGCGTTCGTGCTGTCTGACGTATTTTGGTGGTAGTGCCGAGTGTCTCATCCTTGTTCGTTAAAAGCGCATTATCCATGCTTTGTCCAAAGCAGATAAAGGCTGGTAACAACCAATCTAGCCCATATATGGGTTCGTAGATAAGATATGAGTCAAAAATAACGTGTTTTTCAATATGTATATGAAGGGTTATTTAAGTACACAAAATCATCGGCAACAATTACTTATGGTCATCCTAGACCCAAAATCGCAGGCGATGTTATCAATCTCATAATTCACGATAGTCTAAGCTAACGTGGCGACGCAGTATAGCATAACAAAAATGCAAGTAGTAGCTCTTTTTCTGTTTATTAGCAAAATAAGGGCTAGAACTGCAAATATATGCTTAAAAACTGATGTTAAACCAAGCCTTTAAGCAAGTTGCTGTTTTCATCCAATTTAATTATGTACGTGACACTTTTACTTCCGTCACATAGGTTGGTAATTGCCAAGCACCGCCTACCTCTATCAAGCGACACATGCCTGTGGTGCTTTCATGGCTCTTCTCAAAAGCTTTGCCCGTCCATACCCAGTCGGTTTTAGATAAGCAGTCACCAATCCCGCGGCCTTTTTGCACCGAGGTTAATTTGCCATTGCTATAATCGGTTGCACTGGTCGTCACCAAGGTCGGCTGATAAGGCTTAGTGTCATTGAGCACCCAAGCGCCCATGCCAGTGTTATAAGCACCCATCCAGCAATCATGCTGTACGAGCAGCTGCTTGCTATTTAGACGGCTGACCCGCCAAGGTGACTTATCTGCTAAGTTTGGGCAATCTGTATCTGCATCCTTCATGGTGGTCTTCATCAGCTCTGCTAACTGCGATGAGCGCATGACAAACTTTCTCTTACTGCTAGAGATGGCTTTAGGGTTTGGCGTGACCAAGCGTAGCGCGGGTGCTGCTTTAGGCGCTAAGACACTGCTATTAGATTTGCTTGCGCTATCGGTACTGATAAAGGCACTTGACGTCCCTACTCGGCCCTGTGCTTCATCGGCTTTGAGCATGACGGCACTGGCACCTTTATCCGATAGCTGCCAGCGCGTATTGCGAATCACCAGCTCAATCTTGCTTGATTTAGTCAAGGCATCAAGTAGCGCGTTGACTTGCGCTGAGGTCAGCTCTGCATGACCTGCCGCCACCGAGTAAGGCTTGGTTTCTCCGTAATCTCTATCATTAATAAACAAGGATATACGATGGCGGTTGCCAAGCTGCATCAAGGCCTTTGCTGAGCTTTCTTTTGCGCCGCCAAGTTTGACCTTGCCATCGACTGTGGCATTGGCACCTGCGCGGCGCACCAATAATAACGACACCGGTAAATCGCTATTATTCTCTGCTTGGTAACCTGCCAGCCGGCAAGTACGGGTATTATCGCAAGCCACTTGCCAGTCTTGGTTGCTAAAATCAACAGCCGCGCCAGCCTGCGCCGCTGAACTAAATAAAGCCGTGCTAATGGCTGCAAATAAGGGTAATAAAATTTTCTTTGTCATCAATAAGGGTGTCTTTTTTGTTTTTATAGGATTCATTGTGCGATGAGTGCTATCTGTTAAGAGGTTGGATTTTTTATGGCGCTGCTGATTGGCATTGCTATTGCTGCTACTATTGTTACTACCACTACCATAGTTAGCATGACCAGAATCAACTGTCATCTCACGCGTTAAGGGTGATGATGCACGCGTCATCTTATTATTATCCTTCATAATCATTACTCATTAATAGAATAAATATCAACACCTGCCCATTAAGGCGGTGGCTGCTATCTTAACGTACCAATGTTTCTATCTGTTATACTAATGTACCATTATGTAAAGACGGAAGCATAGTGCTGATTCAATATATAGACAAGTATATTTGGAATAAAGAATATATTATACGGAATATAGCAAGCAAAAGGTTAATAAGCAAATTGCCTATTAACCTTTTTTATTGAACTATATGATGAGTGAGCTATCGTCAATAATCGTTGAGATAGACAGCTTAAAATACATGCTTAAGTAATGAGATTCAGTAATGGGCTTAAACAATAGGCTTAAGCACTAAATCTACCGCGCGTTTAACCGCTGGACGTTCGGCAATTTTTTGTGCCCAACGCTTTAGGTGCTTATACTCCTCTACTTGTAAGAACTCGGCGGCATCATAAAGCTTGCCAAGTACCAGTTGACCATACCATGCCCAGATAATCATATCGGCAATATTATAGTCAGACTCCGCGTTGCCACACATATACTCGTGGTCTTTAAGATGCGTATCCAAAACATCAAGCTGGCGTTTGGTCTCCATCGTATAGCGATTGATAGGATACTCTAGCGGTTCAGGTGCATAAGCATAAAAATGCCCGAAACCGCCACCTAAGAAAGGCGCGCTACCCATCTGCCACATCAGCCAAGACAGACAGTCTGCGCGTGCTTTACCCTGCTGCATCGGGATAAACTTGCCAAACTTTTCTGCTAAATATAATAAGATAGCGCCCGACTCGAAAAGTGCAATAGGCTCGCCCGCCTCTGAGTTATTTACAGTAGCAGAATAATCTACCAGCGCAGGGATTTTTGAGTTGGGGTTGATAGCGACAAATCCTGAGCCAAACTGATCACCCTCAGAGATGTCGATTTGATAGGCGTCGTACTCAGCGCCTTTAATATTCAGCTCAGTAAGCTCTTCTAACAGGATATTTACTTTCACGCCATTGGGCGTATTCAATGAATACAGCTGTAAAGGCGCATCGCCGATGGGCAGTTTTTGCTCATGGCGCGCGCCAGCCGTTGGCCGATTGATACTGGCGAACTTACCGCCATTTTCGCTGTCATTTTTCCAAACTTTAGGCGGAGTATATCCGCTAGCATTGTTGTTTTGAATGTTGTTGTTTTTATCATTACTTGCTTGATTATTATCATTACTCATAAGGTTACCTACTTTTTTTATTGCTTTATTATGTGTTGTTTGATTGCTCTTTACCGCTACCTACTATAGCGAGGATTGATACTTTGATTAAAGCCCTGTCTTGTAACCTGTATTTTCACAGCGCTCCTGTAACCATCCTTTCTTTACCTTCTTTTAAATAATGTAGAGGTATTTAAAGTTAAATTTCTAATGACTGGGCGTATACCGTTACTTTGCTACTCTTTAACTCAAAGGTAGTTGTTTTTATACTACCCACACCTTAGCGGCTTTTTAGAGACTTGGTTTTTCAGAAATATAGTTTTCTAGACACATAGTTTTCTAGACACATAGCTTTTTATAAACATAATTGAAAATAGTTAAAAGACGCTCTAATCGGCACTTTTAATACACTCTTAAACCCCTCTTTTAAAAACTGCGCTTAGCAACAATGGTCGTAAGATATGGTGATGTCAATATGGTAACCCTAACCCCAACGCAAGATAAATACCTGCCCTATGTACTAGCGGTGGCGTTATTTATGCAAATTTTAGATGCCACCATCTTAAATACCTCCTTGCCACAGATGGCGCAAGCGCTTGGGGAATCACCGTTAAAAATGCAATGGGCGGTCATCAGCTACGCGTTAACCCTCGCAATTTTTATTCCTATTAGTGGCTTTTTAGCCGATAAATATGGCACACGGCGGGTGTTTTTATACGCCATTATCATCTTTTGTATTGGCTCGCTATTGTGCGCCGCTTCACCGACATTAGATTTCTTAATTGGTTCACGCATCGTACAAGGTATTGGCGGCGCGATGATGACCCCTGTGGCGCGTCTGATACTGGTCAAATCCTATCCGCGCAATAAGCTCTTAACCGTGATGAACTTTGCGGTGATACCGGCGTTAATTGCGCCGTTAGTCGGACCGGTATTGGGTGGTTATATTGTGCAATATACCAGTTGGCATTGGATATTTTTAATCAATATCCCGATGGGCGTTTTTGGTTTTATCATGGGTAAAAAACTGGTGCCGGCATTATTTGAGGATACCAAACGTTTAGATTGGACAGGGTTTGCTTTGTTTGCCGCAGCCGCTTGTGGTTTTACCCTTGCGGTAGAATTTGGCTCACAGACAGGTCGAGGGCTTTACGGTCTGCTACTTGGATTAGGCGCAAGTCTATTGATAGGCGCTTATGTGTGGCATGCTAAACGCCGCGCAGCACCGCTATTTCCCCTAAGCTTGTTTAATATTCGTACCTTTCGTATTGGTATTACTGGTAATTTATTCACGCGCTTAGGTATCAGCGCTGTACCTTTCTTATTGCCACTATTGCTACAAGTGGTGTTCGAATACTCGCCATCGCAAGCCGGTTGGCTGCTTGCGCCCATTGCCGTTGGTGCAATCGGTATCAAACCTTGGGTCAGTAAAATCATTCAGCGTTTTACCTACCGTAAGGTGTTGGTGGCTAATACCTTTTTAATCGGTGTGCTTATCATTGTATTAGCGCAGTTTAACGATGCCGCAAATTGGATTTGGTTTATTCCTATCTTGACTGTCATGGGTGCTTGTAACTCAATGCAGTTTAGTGCGATGAATACCATTACCATCGGTGATTTAGAAGGCACGCAAACCAGTAGTGGTAATAGTTTAATGGCTGTCAATCAACAACTGGCGATTAGTTTTGGTATTGCCTTTGGTGCGGCGTTATTGAATCTGCTGCGTGAGCGCTTTGAGCTTGATACCTTGGTGGCATTTCAAACCACCTATTGGATACTCGGTATCATCACCATTCTCTCGGGATTATACTTTTTACGCCTTAAACCTCAAGATGGTCGCGGCTTGTATTAAGTATCTATCTCAGCAGAACGCCCCTACTTTATATTGAACTGACTGTCTGTTAGACACAAAAATGCCAGTGCATACTAAGAAGTCACTTTAAGACTTTTCTTAGTATGCGCTGGCAGGTATCAGCACTTTTTATAATTTTAAGGCGCTTTATCGTCATCCATTTGCGATTGGATATAGTTTTCAACGCCCATATCTTTAATCAAGTCCTGTTGCGTCTCTAACCAGTCTTGATACTCTTCATTACCGTCTTTTAAGCTGACGAGCAGCTGGCGCGAGACATAGTCACGCTTGCTCTCACATAAGGTGATTGCATCGGTGATAATATCGAATTTCTGCTTCTCTAAACGCAGATTGCAATCGATAATCTCTGGTACATCTTCCCCAACTAACACTTTACCGAGTTCCTGCAAATTTGGCAGACCATCTAATAGCAAAATACGCGCAATCAGCTCATCTGACCATTTCATCTCAGCAATCGATTGCTTATATAGTGAGTCATTTAACGACTCTAAGCCCCAATGACGTGCGATACGTGCATGCAAAAAGTACTGATTGATGGCTATCAATGACTGACCGAGCACTTTATTCAGCGCACGGGTGATCTCTTTATCCCCTTTCATTTTTCTCTCCCTATATTCATTATTATTTTATTACCGATAGTTTTAACAAGTGTTAAAGGCGCTTAGTAAATGAAATACTAAACAATATCAGGAGACACTTCTGCCATCTGGCTTTGCAAATAGTTGGATAGACCAATCATATCAATCAGGCGCAACTGCTGCTCTAACCAATGAGCATGATCTTCTTCGGTGTCTTTGAGCTGCTCAACGAGCATCTCACGGGTGACATAGTCATGCTCTGCTTCACAAAGCGCAATGCCGTCTTTAAGGTGCTGCTGTACCTGATACTCTAAATTGAGATCGAGCTGCAACATCTCAGGAACCGTCGACCCAATATTAATCTCGTTGACGCTCATCTTAGGCGTACCGCTCAACATCAAAATACGGCGGATAATCGCTCGGGCATGCAGTGTTTCATCGTGCATCTCATGGCTGATACGGTCATACAGTTTGCCGTAATGCCATTCTGCGTACATCTCAGAGTGAATGAAATATTGGTCACGAGCTGCAAGCTCACCACCTAATAAAAAATTTAAATAATCAATGACCTTTGGGCTGCCTATCATCACCTATACTCCTGTATTTTTATTTATTTGCGTCTACATTCATAATAATACATATATAGAAAGTACTATTAGTAAACTAATCAGTAAAGATTAAAACCAACGAAATGTCTTACCAAGTAAGTCAGATATAGTAGCATACGGGAATAACGGCGCTTGTAACGATATGAACTAAGAATAAGATTCTAATTGAGAATCGTAATTAACTCGCATAACGAGCCTTAGTGTTTGAGAGTTTTAACGAGGTTTTTCATGCACTTATTTAATAAAGTTAACAAGGGATGTTAGAGAATTTAAGATAAATAAGTGCAGATAGTAGCTGTCATTGAGTACTGCCCTGCTACGCTTTTTATTGATAGCAGGTCATCAATCGCAAAGTCTACAAGGAGTGCTTAAACGGCATAAGCCAACGCATCAAGTTTGGCATGATGTTCATCAAGGTAGTCATTGACCATAGGTTCGCAGCAGCCACAGCAAGTCGCTACATCAAGGGTATCTTTTAAACCGTCTAACGTATCAATGCCTGAGGCAATAGCGGCTTTAATTTGTTTTTCTTTGACGTCGTTACAGATACATACGTACATGTGCTGGCTCCTACATAAATGTCAATCTTGTTATTCGTTATAATAACGATAATTATTACCATTTACAATAGTATTTGAGGTATTGTTCAGTCACATCGTTATTACTACAGGGTCATCTTACCCTTACTTAATCCATGTAACTGCATATAACCTTGAGTGTAACTATAACGTACCAAAGGTAGTAAAATGGCGACGAACTGTAAATTTGCTCATTTTTTAATCGATTTTACAGATGACTGCTGTTATATTGACCCCCTATTAACTAAATCCATATTGGAATTGTTCTATGTCTAATAATTCTACGATACAACCGCTTGAGTTATTTAAAGTATTGTCTGACCCAACGCGCTTAAAAATCTTCCAAATCTTATTTAACAAAGAATCGCGCTGTGTGGGTGAATTGGTAGAAATACTTGACCAACCGCAGCCGACCATTTCGCGTCACTTGAATCATTTGAAAAAGCTGGGTATTTTGAGCTGTGTTCGTGATGGGACATGGATGTGGTATGAAGTGTCTGATAATCTACCAGAATGGTGCCAAGAGATTTTGGAAATCACCTATAAGCAGATATCGACCAAAGACATCAATATGCCGAAGCCTGCTTAGCTTGATACTAAGAGCAAGAGGTATTGATATAGTTAGTTCAAAATAAAATCGATGTTAATAGTTGTGTGCGACTGGTCTAAACTTTCCTTGCTTACTGTTATCACAGAGGCTACGAAAAATCAATCTCCGTCACACTGTATCTGTTTTAGAGTGAAGCCACTATAATCAATACTTCAGCGCATAAAAAAAGACCTATAAATTATAGGTCTTTTTTTGTTTTCAAACTTTGTCTTAAAATACGCCTTTAGATCTAAATTAGACTAAGTCTAAAAAATCACTCACAAAGGCGTTGGCTGGCTGGTGAATCAGCTCCTCTGATGTGCCTACTTGCTCAACGCGACCATGGTTCATCACCACAATCTCATCAGATACCGCCCGCGCCTCTTCTTGGTCATGCGTCACCATGATGCTGGTAATACCCAGCTCGTGGTGGATATTCTTTAGCCAAGTGCGCAGCTCTTTACGTACCTTGGCATCGAGTGCCCCAAACGGCTCATCTAACAGCAGTAATTTTGGCTTAACAGCAAGCGCTCGTGCCAGCGCAATACGTTGACGCTGACCGCCTGATAACTGATGCGGATAAGCATTGGCAACTTGCGGCAGCTGTACTAAGTCTAGCAATTCTGCAACGCGTTTATTGATATCCGCCTTACTTGGGCGCTCGTTTTTTGGTAATAAGGTTAAGCCAAAACCGACATTATCGGCGATGTTTTTGTGGCGAAATAGCGCATAGTGCTGAAACATAAAGCCAATATGGCGCTTTTGCACCGGTGTATTGGTGACATCTAACTCATCAAATAATATCTGCCCTGAGTCTGCATACTCAAGACCAGCAATGATACGTAGCAAGGTGGTTTTACCGCAACCTGAAGGACCAAGTAAAGTGGTCAACTTACCTGTTGGTACAGTAATATTGATATCATCTAAGGCGGTAAAGTTACCGAATTTTTTATTAACGTTGCGAATCTCGATGCTCATAATGGGTTCTCTTATTATATTTTTGGCTTAACGTCTTCATGTGACAGATGGCTTGTTAACGACTGCTTTATAGCATAGCGCTTATAGACGACCGCTACTTTCTGCCAAGGTTGCATCTTTAGGGTTTGATGCATTGCTAGCATTACCAGCATTGGCACTAACTGGCAACTCAGGCACAGTTGCTAAGCGCTCAGACTTGGCAAATTTTCGCTCTTGCAGTTTGGTCATTACTTGTTGTATTAGCAGCGTCACCAGCGCCAATGCAGCAAGTAAGCTTGATAAGGCAAAAGCGGCAGTAAAGTTATAATCGTTATAAGCAATCTCAACCAATAGCGGCATAGTGTTGGTTTCACCGCGAATATGACCGGAGACCACGCTCACCGCACCAAACTCGCCCATTGCCCGTGCATTGGTCAAAATCAAACCGTACAGCAGCGCCCATTTGATATTCGGTAGCGTCACATGCCAAAAAGTCTGCCAACCTGTCGCGCCTAGCGTCAATGCTGCTTGCTCCTCAGAGTCGCCTTGGGTTTGCATCAGCGGTATCAGCTCACGGGCGACAAACGGAAAGGTGACAAATAACGTCGCTAGAATAATCCCTGGTACGGCATAAATCACCTGAAATCCCATGCTCTCAAGCCAGCCACCAATCGTAGAATTCAGCCCGAACAACAGCACAAACATCAAACCTGCAACCACCGGCGACACCGAAAACGGTAAATCAAGCAATGTCGTCACCAGCTGCTTACCTTTAAATTGATAACGGGTCACGAGCCACGCAATCGCAATACCCATCACCATATTAATCGGCAACACAATCGCCGCGGTAATCAAGGTTAATTTAATCGCTTGTAAGGCTTCAGGGTCGACCAGTGAGGCAATATACAACTGCCAACCATTTTTAAAAGCTTCATAAAAGACCGCGAACAGTGGCACGACCAACATGATGACCATAAATAACACCGCGATGGTGATAAAGGTACGGCGTATCCATGGCGTGTCTTTAGTCGCTGGATTGCTTTGGTAGTCGTAGCTATTAGAGATTTGCATTAGCGGGCTCCTACGCGGCGCGACAGCTTCCACTGTACGATATTAATGGTCAATAAAATCACAAATGAGATCAGTAGCATAAAGAGTGCAACGGCTGATGCGCCTTGCACATCAAACTGCTCAAGCTTACTGATAATGATTAGTGGCAAAATCTCAGACTGCATCGGAATATTACCGGCGATAAAAATCACCGAGCCATACTCACCAGTGGCACGGGCAAACATCATGCCAGCGCCCATCAGTAAAGCCGGCAATAGCTCAGGTAAAATCACCTTACGAAAGGTCGTAAAACGATTGGCGCCCAATACCGCCGCTGCCTCTTCAAATTCAACAGACAATTCTGCCAATACAGGTTGCACAGCACGGACGATAAAGGGAAAGCTGACCACCACTAAAGCGAGCCAAATACCTAATGGCGTAAAAGCCACTTGAATATCAAACTTAGCAAACCACTGCCCGATTAAGCCATTAGGCGCATAAAGGGTGGCAAGCGAGATACCCGTAACGGCTGTCGGTAGTGCAAATGGTAAATCAACCAACGCATTAATCAGCGATTTACCCCAAAACTCGTAGCGCACCAGCACCCAAGCAACCAACGTGCCAAACACCATGTTGGTGAGCATCGCCAAAAACGACATCCATAAACTGAGTTTGATAGCAGCGGTGACTTGCGGCTGAGTAATAGTCTCCCAAAAACCCGTCCAGCCCATCTGCGTTGTGGTATAGGCCATCATGGCAAACGGCAGCACCACCAGTAATGATAAGCTAAAGACAGTGATGCCCATGCTTAGCCCAAACCCTGGTAGCACATTGCGCTGGCGCAAGCGTGTCAGCCAACCTTTTTTATTGACAGGTTTGCTGGCAGGAGAAGTTGTTGCACTCATAGTGATGTCCTATTGCCTAACTGATGGCACTTATTTGTTGCTCGTAAGCACCACGTGATATCAGATGTATTTATTATTGGTCTGCTTAAGCGATAAAGGACACAGCGTGGGTAGCCATGTCCTTTATGTGCTCGGACGTTACTCTAAAGCTGACTGCTTAAACGCTATTTAATATCAAGCTCATAAAAACTTTATAAATGGTTTACGCAGTCAGCGTACTAGCGGCTTACTTTGGTGCATTAATGGCTAACTGATCGAACACGCCGCCATCGCTAAAGTAAGTGCTCATGATTTCATCCCATGTGCCAAAGGCATCATTTGGACGGAAAGTATCGATAGGTGGCAATTTATCGCTGTTCTTATCAAGGACACTTTTCACGCTTGGGCGCAGATATAAATTGGCTGCCAATTGCTGAGCAGGCTCGCTCCATAAGTAATCAAGATAAGCTTTTGCCGCATCGGTGGTGCCTTTTTTATCGGTAACGGTCTTCACGACAGCGACTGGGCTTTCAGACTTAATAGAGTATTTAGGATAAACGATATCCACTTTACCCAAACCAAAATCGGTCGCTGCTAAATTGGCTTCGTTTTCAAAAGTTACCAAGACATCACCGATACCGCGCTGAACGAAAGTCGTCGTCGCTGCACGTCCGCCATTCTCGTAGACTTTGACGTTTTTCAGCATGTCTTTGACGTAGTTTTTGGCTTGCGTTTCATCTTTATTAAAGGCATGTAAACCATAACCATAAGCGCCTAAGAACGCATAGCGACCATTACCCGTGACTTTTGGGTTGGCCATGACAATCTCAACGCCTTCTTTGGTCAAGTCTTGCCAATCGTTAATGCCTTTTGGATTGTCTTTACGTACTAAAAATACGATGGTACTGGTAAAAGGTACGGCATTATCTGGAAACTTGCTTTCCCAATCTGACTCAACCAAGCCTTTTTTCTCAAGTAGCTCGATATCAGAGCCTTGGTTCATGGTCGCCACATCGGCTTGCAAACCATTAGCCACCGATAATGCTTGCTTACTTGAGCCACCATGTGATTGCTTGATTAAGATATTACTGTTTGGGTTTTCCGCTTTATAGTGCTCAACGAATAATGGGTTGTAGTCTTTATAAAAGTCACGTGCCACATCGTAAGAGACGTTTAATAGCTCAATATCTTGCCCTTCGGTAGTGGCTGGCGTGCCTTCTGCGTTGGTTGCTGGCTCAGTCTTTTCGCTATTGCTACAGCCTGCGATACCCAACGTAAGCGCCACACCGGCGATACTTAGTACGCTAAGCGTTTTGTTTTTATATTTATAACCTGTGGTATATGATGTCATGGCTGCCTCAAAAGGGATTGGTTAGTGAATGCAAGTATGCTAACAGCGCCAGCTTATTATGTTTAATGATGAATATGCGTATGTTATTGCCAAAACGGAATATAGTATTTATAAAGACAAGGTTATCAATAACTTAAACACGATAAGCAATAGATAACCTTAAAAATTTTATAAATTAACACTTTGGCTTCAAGACATTTATTCATTATTATTTATGGTCATTTAGCGCTTTAACCACTTATAAACGGCTTTATAAAGCGTTAAAAGGGTTAAAGCAGCTAATAAATGGCTTAGGCGCTGTCCGTTACTTTACCCGCGCTAGTTGATCAAAACGTCCACCATCGACAAAGAACGTCTCCATGATACTGTCCCAATCCCCAAACACGGCAACCGGCTCAAAGGTTTGAATATCCTTTAAAGTGCCTGTATGGGCTGCGAGCACCTCTTTGTTGCTCGGACGCAAATACATCTGCGCCATCAGCTCTTGCGCCGGTTTATCCCACAGTGTTTTTAGATAAGCAGTTGCCGCAGTAGTTGAGCCTTTTTTCTCAGTCACCGAACTGACGATTGCCACTGGATTATGGATGGTGATGGAGTAGCTAGGATAAACAATGTCGACTTTACCTTTGGCATGCTGAGTGGCGACCAAATGTGCCTCGTTTTCAGTGGTAATGAGTACATCTCCTAGCCCGCGTTGTGTAAAGCTGGTGGTCGCAGCGCGCGCACCATTGTCATAAGTCACGACATTGGCGAGCACTTTTTTCATAAAAGCATCGGTTTTTTGTGGTTGAGTGACCGATTCTTTAAATTGGTGCAATCCTGAGCCATAAGCGCCTAAAAAGGCATAGCGCGCCGTACCGCTGGTTTTCGGATTGGGCATTACCACGTCAATATCCGCACGCGCCAAATCTGCCCAGTCTTTAATGTTTTTTGGGTTGCCGCTACGTACCAGTAATATCATGGTGGTGCTATAAGGAACGGCATTATCAGGAAACGCTTCGCGCCAATCTGCTTTTACCAACCCCTTTTCAACCAGCATATTCATATCGCTTTCTTGGTTTAAAGTCACCACGTCCGCTTGTAAACCATTGGCGACCGACAGCGCTTGTTTACTTGCGCCGCCGTGCGATTGTTGGATATCAACGTTGCTATTAGGGTACTGTCCCTGATAGATACTGGTAAATAGCGGGTTGTAGTCTTTATAAAAATCACGTGAGACATCGTAAGAGACGTTAAGTAGGCTGATATTTTGCTTATCACTTGCCCCACTATTTGTACTATCGCTCGCGCCGCTTTGGGTAGCTTCGGTAGGATTACAGCCGGTCATTAGCATGGCAACGGCGAGTACACCGCCCAACTTAAAGCTGAAATTAAAACGACCAGCGGCAAGCTTTGATTGCCTGCTTTTATTGTCAATAAATGCTTGAGCATTAATCAATTCAAGCTTATTAGATACTTTTTTAATGCGTCGGTTCGTTGCTTGCATAGCGGCTCTCGATAATGTTGATAGAAGCATTTCTTAAAGTATTGGCCACCTTATAAAGGTTTATAATCCTTTTGATTCGATTCTATGGATGATGAGCGTTATGCTAACAGCCTGCGAGGCAAACGCTTAGTGACAAATGCGCTTATCGAGTTATTAACTTGGCATAAGTAATTTTGTTAGTTATTCTAAAATGTTTATTTTTCCTGAGTATTTTTGCGATATAGTGATAAGCAGACACTTTTGAGTAAGTTATGGTATTGCTTACTATCTAGACGAGCCTTTATGTAAGCGATATTATCTCTTAGCTTCTTGTATATCAGGCGTTGCACTCATAATAGGCAGCTCTACCCCTTTTACTAACTTCCTTATCAAAGGTACTTAAATGATTATGTCTCCACCTCGTTATGCTCGCCACTCACGATTTTTTGCCGTCATTTTAACCACCTCTGCAGCTTTACTTGCCTTAAGCGGCTGTAATAACATGACGCCCAGCGTAAATAACCAAACCACTAAGCAACCGAACGCTGCCGTCACGCCAGCTGTACAAGCAGTCGTTGGAGACTATGCTTCTGAAGGCTATCACAAGCGCGCACAAGGTTCTGATTGGGTTGGGGTGATGGTACGAGCAGATGACGCAGACAACGGCGACCAGATTAATATTCAGGTAAGGGCGCGTAGCGATGTGAAAAAACCAAGCTGTCATTTTGATGGTAAGGCGATATTAATGGGTCAAGACGATGCGCACGGTGTTATTTTCCAAAGTAAGGTCAATGACAGTACGGCATTCTTTCAATTTAAGGACGACACCTTGTCTATTGATAGCCAAGATAAATACGCCCTGAATTATTTTTGTTCGGGTGGTGGCTCAATCGTTGGCGAGTATCAGAAGCTTGAGGGAGATTTAGAGCTGCATTAACCGCTTGAATGGTTGGCTTTAGATATTAAAAAAGGTGTCAGACGTTTAATCTGACACCTTTTTTAATGCTTTTATTAGACCTCTTGCAAAAGTCATAAGCTAAGCTCGAAATTAACAATACTGGCGAATAGCTTCATTCTAAGATCGTAGCGCTGACGACGGTTACGATATTTATGAGCCACGATTTTGAACCGTTTGATTAAGCCTATTTTGTGTTCAACCATAATGCGAAACTTAGCGAGATACTGATTGGCTTGTTTGCAGAGCTCTAACAATTGACCCCCACGTGGCTTTTTAAAGGGGGTGAAGCTCTGTTCATGTAACTTTGCAATGCCCTGATAGCCACTATCCCCTAATAGCTTAGTGTCACAAGGAAGCCAGTCGGGACAAGTATCTTTATACAACTTAAAATCGTGAATAGAGCCTTTGGACGTTTGAACATCTAATATTAAGCCTGTTTTCCAGTGGACGATCACTTGCGCTTTTAAGGTGTGTTGTTTCTTCTTGCCGCTATAGTAGTCTCTTTGGTTTTTTTTGGACGCTCAATAGGGGTTCGGTTGCATCGACAATGACGACTGACCAATTGATGTCGTCATCGACTCTACTAGGCAGCTTTTTAGGTAATTCAAACTTGCCTGAATTGATAAGAACATATTCTACTTTACGAATAATACGGCTAGCAGAAGACTCATGAATACCGAAGTCCATACTGATGTGGTACAGCGTCCGGTATTCACGCCAATAAGTAAGGGCCAGTAATATTTGCGCCTCAAGACTAAGCACGATTGGTCTACCTGATTTGGTCTTTTGGGTTTCATGCTGCTGCATGGCCTCAAGCATTTCATAAAAGGTCGCTTTATAAATACCTGTATAGCGTTTGAAGCCTGCGTTATTTTGTTCGAGTAGCTTATCTATGTTTGGCATGGTTCTTAGCCAGTTGTGAATGTATGAGTTATTGTAAAATCCTCTGCTACTTTTGCAAGAGGTCTATTGATGACGATAAAATATTACTTAAACCGCAGATGCACCGACTAATTTCACCTCAGCACGTTCCTCTTTTGCGATACCAGCATAGTAATTGCGTAAAATCTCTAGCACTTCTGGACGGCTAAAGTTCTCTGGCACATCGAGATCTTCTGATAGCGCTTTACGTAGCTTCGTGCCTGATACTTTGACATGCTCAGACGCTTCATGCGGGCAGGTCTTATCAGAAGCCATGGCGTTACAAGCATTGCACCAAAACGTCCAACCAATTTTTAACGGCTGCGTAATCAGATCGTCTTTACCGACATATTCAAAGATAGTCTGCGCATCAAAGGCACCATAATAATCACCAACGCCGGCATGGTCACGACCAACAATCAGATGACTACAGCCGTAGTTTTGACGGAATACCGCATGTAGTAGCGCCTCGCGTGGTCCGGCATAACGCATATCGAGCGGATAACCGGCTTGAATGACGGTGTCTTGTCTAAAATAATTATCAATCAAGGTTTTAATCGCTTCTTGGCGCACTTCAGCTGGGATATCACCCGGTTTGAGTGCCCCGAGCAATGAATGAATCAATACCCCATCGCAAATCTCGATAGCAATCTTGGCTAGATATTCATGTGAGCGATGCATTGGATTACGCGTTTGGAAAGCGGCAACCGTTTTCCAGCCTTTGGCATCTAGTATTTCACGCGTTTCAGCAGGGGTTTTATAAATCTCTGGATATAAGGTTGGGAATTCGCCCTCGCTCAACACCTCAACACTACCTGCGATATTAACCTCACCTTGGTTGAGTACTTGCTGTACACCCGGATGCTCAGAATCTGTGGTGGTAAAGACTTGCTGACACTCATGGGCTTTATCGATGATATAAGTCTCTTCTACCGTTAAGATGCCCATGATTTCGCCATCTTTCGCCACCAATGCGACTTTATCACCTTGGTTTAGGTTATCGGCAGTCGCTTTAGGCGCTGATAACGTGATGGGAATCGGCCAAAACAAGCCAGCATTGTCGCCACTTTGCAAGCGCATATCATCAACCACCCCTTGCCAATCCGCCTGATTCATAAAACCATTTAGCGGCGTAAAACCGCCAATACCGAGCATAATCAAATCGCCACGCTCACGTGAGCTCAAAGTAATAGTCGGCAAGCTGCTGGCAAGTTTCAATGCTTGCTTGCGCGCGTCACCTTTTAATAGTAATGGCTTAAGATCCTTGCTACCGTGCGGCGGAACAAGTTTAGAGGCTTGTTGATTAAAGTCTTCTTGATTGGCGATAGATGATGTCATATTGATTTAGAACCTTTATAGGTAATGATGAAGTAGTGATGAAATAAGTCGTGATAAATTTGATAAGCATAGGCTACCTAACTTTCGTTATGAAAATTTATGCTGACTTTGGATATACATATGTCTTAAAGGAATTTATGTTTGCAGACGCAAGCTTATATGATGTGACTCTGAATTGTTTACCTTGCGACTGGCAATAAGATCGATTACACACGCCAATCATTTTCGTCGCCGCTTTTATGTTTCAAACAAAATTGAGATTACGTCATGTATCAATACAATTACGCTGACCAAACCTTGGTAGAAGAACGAGTCGCCCAGTTTCGCGACCAAACCGAACGGTTTTTGGCAGGCGAGCTGCCAGAAGAGCAATTTTTGCCGCTGCGTTTGCAAAACGGCCTCTATATCCAGCGTTATGCGCCGATGTTGCGTATCGCTATTCCTTACGGTCTGCTTGCCAGCTACCAATTGCGTAAGTTGGCGGAGATTACCCGTAAATATGACAAGGGCTACGGGCACTTCACTACCCGTACCAATATGCAGCTGAACTGGCCAAAACTTGAAGAAGTGCCAGATATTTTGGCAGAGCTGGCATCGGTACAGATGCATTCTATTCAAACCTCTGGTAACTGTATCCGTAATACCACCACCGACCCTTATGCCGGCATTCATCAAAATGAGATTGCCGATCCGCGTCCTTATTGCGAAATCATTCGCCAGTGGTCGACCTTTCATCCTGAGTTTGCTTTTTTGCCACGTAAATTTAAGATTGCCGTTATCGGCACCGATAATGACCGTGCAGCGACGCAAGTCCACGATGTTGGTTTGCATTTAAAGAAAAATGAGGATGGCGAGCTTGGCTTTGAAGTCCTAGTTGGTGGTGGTCTTGGTCGTATCCCAGTCCTTGGTAAAGTGATCAACAAGTTTTTACCTCGTCAGCATCTGCTTAGCTATTTAGATGCCATATTGCGCGTCTACAACCTGCATGGCCGCCGTGATAAAGGCAGTAAATACCGATCACGTATCAAGATTTTGGTCGATACCTTGGGCGGACCTGCGTTTGCCAAATTGGTCAATGCTGAGTGGGAAGCACATACCAAGGACGGGCCACTGACGCTGACGGATGCCAACTTTGAGCATGCCAGCAGTTTCTTTAGCGAGCCTGATTATGTGACCTTTGATGCGCTACAAGCACAGTCTGATTTGCAGCAGCAATTGAGCGCTGATAAGGATTTTGCCAATTGGTATAACCAAAATACTGTGGCGCATAAAGTCGCTGGTTACCGCGCCGTTGTCATCTCCTTAAAAGCAGGATTGGTCGATGGTAAATACGTCCCATCAGGCGATGTCACTGAGTCACAGATGGACGCGTTGGCTGACCTTTCGGACAAATATAGCTTTGGCGAGCTGCGCGGTACGTATCAGCAGAATTTAGTCTTCGCTGACGTGCAAACCAATCAGTTATACGAGCTATGGCAACAGCTGTCTGAGCTACATTTAGCTAGACCTAATATCAACACCCTAACAGATATGATTGTCTGCCCGGGTTGGGATTATTGCTCGCTTGCCAATGCCACCACCCATAATATCGCTGAGCAAATCGAGAAGCAGTTTAGCGATTTGGATTATCTCTATGATCTTGGTGATATTCGCTTAAACATGTCGGGTTGTATCAATGCTTGTGCGCACCATCATACGGGTGATATCGGAATCCTCGGTGTCGATAAAAAAGGCGAAAACTGGTATCAAATCAGTCTTGGTGGCAACTCGAGTAACGATGCCAAACTTGGCAAAATACTTGGCCGCTCCGTCCCTACTGAAGCGGTAGCTGACACCATTCAAAAGATCGTTGACGTTTATGTCGATTTGCGTGCCACCACCGATAACGATGTAGAAAGCTTTGGCGAATTGGTTGAGCGCGTCGGTATTGATCCCTTTAAGGAGAAGGTCTATGGCTAATCACCATATTTTGGATAGTCAGGGCGTCGATATTAGCCATAACGATAGCTGGCATGCGTTAACCACTGAGACGCTGCCAGATGGTATTGCCTCAATAGAGCTCACGCTACTTGAGCTGCTGCAAAGACAAGAAAAACCTGATGTCTTAGTACCACTGGCTGACCTATTAGATGGTTCAGGGTCGCTAGCAACGGGTTTGGTCAAAGAGGTGTATGAGCTGATCAAACAGCATAGTAGCCGTGTTGGATTATGGGTGACCGCTGATACAGATACGAATGCCTTGGCAGCGCTCAGTGAGCTGCTATTAAAGCAGGATCTTATCGTCATTCATGTGCCCAAATTCGCTGATGGACGCAATTTTAGCTTTGCACAAACCTTGCGCCAAATTGGCTATCAAGGTGAGATTCGTGTCGCTGGCGCGTTTGGCCGTGATCAAATTGCTTACCTATTACGCGTAGGCGTTGACAGCTTTGTGCTCAATGAACATGACTTACAGTCGGACTTTAATATCTCACAAGCGTTTACCGCCCTTGGCAGTAGCTACGATGGTCGCAATGCCGCCGCACTACCAATGTTTGCGGGTGCTTAAGGTAGCATCAACCATAAAACTTATTATTAATCGTTTTTATATTCACAACAATTGAGGAATCCACCATGAGCCAGTTACACCCAAATCTAGATATCGACCAAGCCAACCAAGACCTGCAAGGCAAATCATCAGAAGAAATCGTTGCGTGGGCACTGACCCAAGCGAAAAACCCAATCATCACCACCAACTTCCGCCCTTACGAGTCCGCGATTTTGCACTTGGTCGCCAAGCAGCGTCCGGATATCACTGTACTATGGGTAGATTCAGGTTATAACACCGATGCGACGTATCAATTTGCCAATAAAGTTATTCGTGATTTGAATTTAAACGTTATCACTTATATTCCTAAGCAAACGGCAGCCTATCGTGATGCGACTATGAATGGTATCCCAGGGATTGATAATCCGCAGCATGATGAATTCACTGACCAAGTAAAACTTGAGCCATTCCGCCGCGCGCTAGATGAGCTAAAGCCTGATGTTTGGTTTAATGCCATTCGTAAAGATCAAACGGAATTCCGCCAAGGTCTTGATGTGCTTAGCTTATCAAAAGATGGCGTGTTAAAAGTAGCGCCGTTATTTGAGAAAAATGACGCTGATTTAGACGTGTATCTTGAAGAGCATAATCTACCAAACGAGTTTGATTACTTTGATCCAACGAAAGTAGAAGAAAGCCGTGAGTGTGGTCTGCACACGCAGCTATAAGTACTTAGCCAGTAATTAATCAGCAATTCAGTACAAAGCCAGTAATATTAAATAAAAAAAGCGATGACATTAAAATCATCGCTTTTTTTGTGTTAACTATGGTGATTGACATGAAAATCAATACGAAAGTGGCGTTCTACAAGCGTTTTGATTAAAACATTAACGTTTCTTTAACGTCTTATTGTTTAACATTGAGGTATTCTATGGCTTGCCTTAGTGGGCTGCACGTCATTAAGCTGACTTTTTAAAGCCAAATCATGGACGAAGTTGCCCAATCCTTATAGGCACTCGCGCTCATCAATATGGATATTTGTTATGCCCTTTATAAAAAAAATTGATTCATTCTATGAAAAACTGCACGATAAGCTGCCAGCTGTAGGTAAAGCAGCCTCTTTTTTGACTGGTACTGGTGTCCTCACGGCCAACAGTGCGATGGTTGGTCTGCCTATTTGGAGCTTAGGCGCGGCAAAAGTATTGACTGGAGCGAAAGCTGCTGATGATGCATTAATTGCGATTACCAAATACTGGATTAATAGTAATAATGCCGTGATTGACCACGCGCTACCCCATAAAGACTGGCGCATTAATCTGCCCGACGATTTGAGCGAAGACAAGCAGTATCTTTTGGTAAGCAACCATCAATCGTGGGTCGACACCAGTATCGTGCAATATATCAGCCAAGATACGCTGCCTTTAACGCGATTTTTTACTAAGTTTAATCTGATTTACATCCCCGTTATCGGTCAAGCATTTTACTTCTTAGACTTTCCGATGATGAAGCGTTTTTCCGCCAAAGCGATGGCAAAGAATCCAGAACTTAAAAAACAAAATCTCCTTGAGGCTAAGCGTGCCTGTCGTCAATTAAAAGACAAACCCTTTGCGCTATTAAACTATTTGGAAGGGACCCGCTTTACTAAAGAAAAACATGATAAGCAAGGCTCACCTTATCAGCATTTGTTAAAACCACGCGCTGGCGGTTTGTCGTTGGCACTGAATGCCTTGGGTGATGAGTTAGATTCTATTTTAGACATTACCATCGTCTACCCAGACGGCGCGCCTGACTATGATGATTTATGGAAGGGCAATATTCGCCGCTTGGGCGTCGATGTGACTCGCTTAACCATACCGGACGAATTATTTGCGGCCATCATGGATGGCGGTTATGACCGTGACGAGACCACTAAAAAGATGATGTTTGATTGGTTAGAGGATATTTGGCAACAAAAAGATGCGCGTATTACTAAGATGCTGAGTGAGTTTGAATAGAATTTGCAACCCGTTAAATGTCGTTATCGCCAATATCTAATGCCAGTTATCATGTAACTATTATCTATCAGCTACTAACCACAAGCTTAAAAGTTAGCTTGTGGTTTTTTATTCCGTTATTCTGCACTTTCATTCCTCACCTATTCCACATCCTAGCAAAAATCATCAGTAACATGACAAAAACGAATATGTTAATGCCAATTCACTGCATGAGATGTAGCGCGTGATACCTCATAATGGTGGCATATTTCATATTGATTGAATCATTGGTGATGCTATGAACACCTTTCCGCTATTTTTTAAATTAGAAGACCGCAAAGTGCTGATCGTTGGTGGCGGTGATGTCGCGCTACGTAAAGCTGACTTGCTCAGCCGCGCAGGTGCTGCTATCACGATTCTTGCGCCAAGTATCAGTACTGAAATACAAGCCTTGCTCAGCCACACTAAGTACAAAGCCAAGCACAAACTCATTTATGAAAACTACAATAAAGCTTATATGATAGGTGCACGCGTTATTATCGCCGCAACGGATGATGAAACCCTCAATCATCAGATTCACGCTGATGCTAGCGAGCTTAATATTCCGGTAAATGTGGTTGATACCCCGCATTTATGCGACTTTATTTTCCCTGCTATCGTTGACCGTAATCCCATTGTGATTGGCATTTCATCTAACGGTAAAGCGCCGGTGCTGGCACGTTTACTGCGTGCACGTCTTGAAACTTTAATTCCGCAAGGCTATGGCAAACTGGCCAAGCTTGCTGGTGAGTTTCGTAGTGAGGTAAAAACAAAAATTCCAACCCTTACCGGACGTCGCCAGTTTTGGGAACGCGCCTTTGAAGGTCAAGTCAGTCAGCTGATGTTTGCCGGTAATGAAAAGGAAGCGGCTACCCAATTGCAAGCGGATTTGGATCATACAGCCGCGGCAGTAGCTATCAGTGCGGAAAATGCAGTAGACAATGTATCTTCAGAATCCCAAACCGTAAAAAATACAATGGGCGAAGTTTATATCGTTGGTGCAGGCCCCGGTGATCCAGAACTGCTTACCTTTAAAGCGCTTCGCCTCATGCAGCAAGCCGATATTGTCTACTATGATGCGCTAGTATCACCGCAAGTATTGGATTTATGCCGCCGCGATGCCGATAAAGTATTTGTCGGTAAAAAGCGTAGCAACCATGCCGTTGCTCAGCTTGGTATCAATGAGCTATTAGTCAATAGCGCAAAAGAAGGTCGCCGTGTGGTACGGCTAAAAGGTGGCGATCCCTTTATCTTTGGGCGTGGCGGCGAAGAGATTGAAAGCCTACGTGCGCACGGTGTGCCTTATCAAGTCGTACCCGGTATTACCGCCGCCAATGCCGCTGCTAGCTATGCTGGCATTCCACTCACGCACCGAGATCATTCGCAATCGGTACGTTTTGTCACTGGGTTTTTGAAGGCTGGCGCCCCCAATAGCAACTTTAAAAGCTTTTTAAATACTGATGAGACCGTGGTGTTTTATATGGGTTTGCATTCGCTGGCACGTTTGACGACAGGTTTAATTGACGCTGGGCGTAGTAGCGACACCCCAATTGCCATCGTCTCCAATGCCAGTATGCCCAATCAACAAGTATTAACAGGTACGCTTGCCAATATTGTTGAGTTGCAAGAAAAAAGCCAGTTGCCCACGCCAGCGCTACTTATCATGGGAGACGTAGTTGCATTGCATCATGATTTGGCTTGGTATAACCACAATAACCAAAATGTTAATAACGAAGCTAGTAACTGGCTACGCGAGGGATCAGCTACTACGGATAAAGATTCAAAACAATTTACGAGCCAGCAAGCGCATGCGCTATCTATGGTCGCTAACTTGGCACCGGCTGATGATGGTTTGGAGCAGTTGGTGATTGGTTAGGTTTTATTATTACTTTCTAAAAAGCTAAGTCCTACCGATAATATATTGGCAGGGCTTTTTTATGCGCTTGCAACAGAGTAGAAGAGCAAACCACCGCAATTCTTGCTAGAATAATCGCTGTCTTTTATTCATCATTAAGCTCAACTATGTCCACACCTACCGATACTAAGTTCATGTCTACTAAACCTTAACATACCTAAAAATAATTACTGTTATCACTATTGTGAGCGCTGAAAATGAAGTTTTGGTCTATTAGAACCCTTGAAGAATTAGAGATTCTATTAAGTGGTCAGCCATTAAGAACCGACTCTGATAAAGTAGATAAGGACCGTAAAGAGGCTTATCAGTGGATTTCAAAGCAGTTAAGTAAAAAGGTGACACCCCCGCAAGGTGTTGAGTATCCTATTTGGCTATGGCGATATTGGGAAGGTAAACAAAGAGCGAAGCCCGACTTAAGAGCTGGAGGGCATGTTGAGAGAGGATGCAAAGCGGTTAGGATTGAGTTAGAAATACCCTCTCATAAAGTACTACTCAGTGACTTTGACGGCTGGCATGCTGTACTAAACAATCACCACTTCTGTGAAACTGATGCAGAGTATAATTATTATGAACAGTATGAAAATCAGGAAGATAATGAGAATTTACTAAGAAAAAGCAAGGAAGCCACTTGGCTTAAGATTTTTTCGATAGAAAATCTGCCAGAGGATTGGGCCGTACAGGGCATTACTTGGGAAATCCTACCTGAATATATGGTTAATTATAAAATCTTCACAGGTCGTTAATGTAGGGCGCATCCTAATAAAGAGTCAGTAGTCAAAAGCGAGACTGGTAAATTATCATTTATGGTATGATTATTTAACTCTAAATCACTTATTGATTAAGCCATCCTCTTAATTATTTACGCGTTGTAATATCCTCTATGTCAAAGTCTACCGAATTGTCTGCCATCTCCAAACCCTTAACCATTTTACACACCTCAGATTGGCATTTGGGGCGTAGGCTTTATGGGCGCATGCGTTATGATGAATTTGAAGCGTTTTTAAGTTGGCTACAAGATACCATTAGCGCGCAAAAAGTCGATGTCCTTATCGTCGCGGGTGATATCTTTGATACCATGACCCCGAGTAACAGAGCGCAGGCGCTATATTATGAATTTTTGGGCAAAGTTTCAAAATCATGTTGCCAGCATATCGTCATCGTCGCGGGTAACCATGACTCACCTACTTTTTTGGACGCACCAAGCAATGTATTAAAATTCTTAAATGTTCACGTCATTGGCACCGCTTGTGAAGACTTAAACGATGAAGTCTTGGTTTTAGATGCTGCAGACGGTACACCGCATTGTATTATCGCCGCTGTGCCTTATTTGCGTGACCGTGACGTGCGTAGCAGTGCCGCTGGCGAGTCTGCGGATAGTAAAGATGCCAATGTCATCAAAGGCATTCGTGCCCATTATGATGAAGTCGCTAGTATTGCTAAAGCGAAGCAAGCTAAATTAGCCGAAGTGCACCAACGTCATATCCCTATCATCGCTACAGGGCATCTATTCGCCGCAGGTGGCACCACTACTGAAGACGATGGGGTGCGTGAGCTTTATGTCGGCTCACTCGGCAAAATCTCTGCTGATATGTTTGATGAAGGCTTTGACTATGTGGCACTTGGGCATTTGCATGTTCCGCAGCGCGTCGGTGGTCGTGAGAGTATTCGCTATTCAGGCTCGCCTATTGCGATGGGCTTTGGTGAGGCTAAGCAACAAAAACAAGTATTACTGGTACAGTTTGGCGCAGTAGAGAGGTCTTTATCTGAGAGTACTATTATTCAGCTTACTAATACAGTGACCACGATTGAAAAATCGGTAGAAAAAACCACTAAAAAAGTAGCCAGTCAGGCGACGGATTTTATGGACGATTTATTTGGTTTTGATAACACAGCAGAAAGCGAAGAGAATACGCAAAAAGCCTTTGAAGGATCAATTTCTAATCAGATAGACGCTATACAGAGTAATGATTCCACAAATAACTCTATTGCATCCTCCAACCTATTACATCATGACGAATCACAGCAGATGCAGGTTATTTCCCTACCCATCCCAAAATTTCAAAAATTGGCGCAAATCTCAGGCGACCTAGCTACTATTTTAGAAACCATTAGATCTATTGATCCAACTGAGTCCATTTGGTTAGAGGTTGTTTATACTGGAAATGAGATTGTAAGTGAGCTAAAAGAACAAATTAATGAGATGGTAGAAAACTTATCGCTTGAAGTACTGATAACAAAAAATGCTAGCTCCTATAATAAAGTACTTAACCAACAAAAGATCTCTGAGACCCTACAAGACTTAAATGAGGAAGATGTATTTGAGCGCTGCTTAACCGCTCACAATATTCCTGATGAGCAAAAATTATCTTTACGTGACGCCTATGATCAAATCGTTTATAACCTGCGTCATGAAGATACTCAGGCCGAATAATAGCAGCGCATTTTAGATGCCAGCCAACAATTTCTTCACTTTTCATCACCATTCTCTTTATAACTGCTCTATATAAAAATAAGACCTGCCCATGCGACTGATTGAACTACGACTTAAAAATTTGAATTCCTTAAAAGGCGAATGGCACATTGATTTTAATGACCCCGCTTTTCTAAATGAAGGCATCTTTGCCATTACTGGACAGACGGGCGCTGGCAAGACCACCATCTTGGATGCTATTTGCTTGGCTTTATACGCTCAGACACCGCGTATTGAGTCGATAAGTAAGAGTAGTAATGAGGTTATGACTCGTCAAACCGCTGATTGTTTTGCAGAAGTAGTGATTGAGATTAATAAAAATCGTTATCGCTGTCGTTGGGGACAACGCCGCGCACGTAATAAAGCTGATGGAAACTTGCAAGATGCTACTCATGAAATCGCTAATGCCGATACTGACAAAATTTTGGAAAGTGGAATAAAGAAAACTAAGGCACATATTCAAGACCTGATCGGCATGGATTTCAATCAATTTACCCGCTCCATCATGCTCGCACAGGGCAGTTTTGCCGCGTTTTTAAAGTCAGATATTGGCGATAGAGCAGCGATTTTAGAGAAAATAACGGGTACTGCTATCTATGCCAAGATATCGTTAAACGTCCATGAAAAAAAACGCTTTGAGGAAGACGTGCTTGGTAAGCTACAAGCGGGCGTTAATAGCCTATCGTTATTAAGTTTTGAAGATGAAAAGCTACTGGCAGCAGAGTTCGAAACCCTTAATCAACAGCAAAGCAAGCAGCGAAAAACTTTCAAAACCCTGAGCGAGCAGCTGCAGTGGCTGGATAATGTACAGCAGCTACAGCAAAATATATTAACTTATCAAAATGATTTTGCATCGGCTCAGCAGGCTCAGCAAGCCTTTACTCCAGAAGCGCAGCGCCTAGATATTGCTAATAAAGCCTTGGAGATTGATAGTCAATTTCGAGAGCTTAGCTATAGCCGAGAGTCGGTCAAGAGGTTGGGTTTCGAGCAGCAAGATTTGCTTAATAAGATTCCAACACAGCAAGAAGCGCTGGCACAAGCCACGACCCATTTAGATAATATCAATACCATTGAAAAGCAAGCCACGGACAATCTGCAGACCACCTTACCTATCATTGCAAAAACGCGCGAGTTGGATGCTGAGATAAGACAGCACTCCCATTCTTTGGCTGACGATAATCAACGTAAAGACGTCTTAGTCAATAATACGCAACGATTACGCCAAGAAATAGCCAGCCATGAACAAACAGAACAAGAGACCAAAGCTCAGCTTAGCAGTATAGAAAAATATTTTAGCGATTATGAAGAGCTAAACGATCTCGATACAGATATGGCGACCTTTGATAGCAGCTGTCGCCGACTAGTGGTGCTGCTAGAAGATAATGTCAGCTTAGCGGCGGATAAACTTGCACATGACAACCAATCAAGCCAGCTACAAGCTCATTTCGATAAGCTCTCTAAGCAGCAAGATGCTGATAAGTTGTTAATAACTGAGCAACGCGAGCAACTGGTCAGCTTACAACAGCAGCAAGACGCACTCATCGAAAAACAATCTCTCGCTAGTATGCGCGGCGAGCAAGAACAAATCGATCAGATCAATACTCAGATTGCGCAAGCCAGCTTTAAGCTACAGCAGCTGTCTGAGCTTGCGAGCCAAATCGAAAAGACTAAGTTCTCGCTGCCCACGCTAACCGAGGAACTAACGACCTTAGCAGGATTGATTGCTAGTCATCAATCAAATATTCAAGACGCTAAGCTTAAGAGGCAAGAAAAGCAAGAGCATCTGAGCTTACTACAGAAAGTCGCTGGGCTTGAGGACTACATAACAGAACTAGAAGATGGCTTGCCCTGCCCACTTTGCGGTGCGCATGAGCATCCTTATGGCAAACATCATCCATTATTAGACAATAGTCATACTGCTGATGACAATGCCGAGCAAAACCAGTCGTCCACAATAAAACAGACTAAGACGCAACAAACTCAGCAGCAAATAACTGAGCTAGAAACCGTTATTGATAACCTTGAGCAGGCTTTATCAGCATACAATATCCAATATGCCACCAAGAAAGAGATGCTTAACAACCAAGAGCAACAACTAGCGCCGCTACAGCAGCAATCCGAAATCTTACACGGCGATATTCAGTCGTACATAGCCTCATTATTTGAGGCTGAAAACAATTATTCTGAAGCAATCGCAGCAATTATCAATCCTCTTAATAAGATAGGCGATGATATCAATGCGATTATCACGAATATGGACCACTGCTTATCCTTATTAGACACCGCCAAACACAACCTCACTGAACATAAACAGTCTCTTAAAACCATAGTTGTCGAATATGAGCACCTAATTGAAAGTGCTGCAAAAATTAGCACTGCCATCGAAACCGATGAAAAGCAGCAACAGGCACTTAGTCATGACATTAATAATCTAACCACTGACATTAAGCTTAATTCTCAAAAGATTGATGGCATAAAAGATAAGATTGCCGCTAATTTCTCGGAGTTGGCGCCCCTGATGACCACCGTTTCATCTCTAACGCATAAATACCCAGCGAATAAATATAAAGATTATTTAACTACAGCGCTCAACACGGCAGACTTATCTGATGCACTTAAGCAATTGGGTAATAGTTTTGATGAGCAAACGGTAATAGACAGCGCAGACTATGACCGTCATATTGAAAAACTGCGTCAACAGCGCAGCGCTTTAAACCAGTTAAAACGACAATTTAATGAGCAGAAAGACCGCCAACAGCAGCTAACCAATACCTTAAGCAGTTTGACCGCGCAGATTGAAACCAAGCAAGCACAGCTTAGCAATGATGAAGCAGCGCTCAAAGAGCTAGAGAACTTAGTTGCTCATAAAACCAATGCTATCGAACAATTAAAGCAGAATAGAAAAGAGATTTTTACAGATAAAAATACAGACAATGAAGAAAATCAATTACGCCATGCGGTTGATGCAGCTAAAGCCAAGCAAGTAGTAGCACAAAGGCAGCTAGACACTGTACAGCAGACTCTAGAGCAATTAACGGCTAGAGAACAACAGCTAGACACAGAGCTACAAGCGGCGATGTCTACACTGAATACGCAGCAAAGCACCTTTACTCATTTGCTCGCAGAGTCACAGTTCGTAGATGAAGCTGCTTTTGTGAGTGCCCGCCTGCCTAAAGAAGCGCGTGAGTCACTACAGACACGTAAATTGGCGATTGATAATGCCCTGCAACAGGCTAAGTTACAGCTGGATAGCACCCAGCAAGCGTTAGAGCTAAAACTTGCCAATCCTATGACCGATGAAGACCGAGAAATACTTGCTGGCCAGCACCATCAAATACAAATAGATATTGATGAGTTAAGTCAAAAAATCGGTGCGATTGACCAAAAGCTTAAGGATAATGATAGCCAAAAAGGCCAACAAGCGGCACAGCTCATTGCTATCAATGAGCAAAAACAGAAGCTGCAAGTTTGGCAACAGCTACATACGCTCATTGGTTCCGCTGATGGCAAGAAATACCGTACCTTTGCCCAAGGCTTAACGTTTGAGGTCATGATTAGCCATGCTAACACTCAGCTACAAAAAATGAGTGACCGTTATTTACTCATTCATGATGACAGCAATCCACTTGAGCTTAATGTCATCGACAACTATCAAGGCGGCGATATTCGCAGTACCAAAAATCTCTCCGGCGGTGAAGGATTTATTATCAGCTTAGCGCTTGCGCTCGGACTATCACAAATGGCCAGTCACAACATCCGCGTCGACTCGCTATTTTTAGACGAAGGCTTTGGCACGCTTGATGAAGAGTCGCTTGATATTGCGCTCGATACCTTAACCAGCTTGCAGCAAGAAGGTAAACTTATTGGCATTATCTCCCACGTACAGGCGTTAAAAGATCGTATCTTAACCCAAATCAAGGTTGAAAAAATCTCGGGCGGCTTTAGCCAAATCAGTGGTCAAGGCTGTCGCCGAGTTGCCAATGCTACCAATGAAAAAGCCTCGTAAATTAAGACAGCAGTTAAGGCAGTTAATAAAAATTATGGTAATAAGGAAATAGCGATGACCAACAAATTAGCGCTCTTAACATGGGTATCTATTTTATCTATTGGTATGGTTAGTACTATCACCCCTGCCCACGCTACCATCAGCTGTGCCGGTTACTTACCCAATAGCTATTTTGAGCGTATCGAAAACAATAAGCCTTTTGCTGGCAAGTTGGTCGAACAAGCCGATAGCACGCAGCAATTACAAGAGTTAAATGGCAAGGTGTTACTAGACAATCTTACCGATGCTTATATATTGATGGACACTTATGTGCTTGCCAAACAGCATGGCAAATACGGCGTTATCAATGCCGCTGGCAAGATTATCGTGCCTTTTGAGTATGATGAGATTCAAACCGAACCGGATATTGCCACCAGCTTTATTGTCAGCGTTAAGTCATCAGATGGTAAGAGCAACGCCACCAAACAAGGTATTATCAATCGTCATGGCGACTGGATTTATAATCTGAGTGACGCTCATATCGAGCACGCGCACTATGATTCTGATTATGACCAAGATTATTTTATAGTGGATAAAAATAATGGTCTGATGGGATTGCTCGATGATAGAGGTTACTGGGCTATAAGACCGCAATATGATGCGATTAATCCGTTAAATGCTTGTACAGGCGAGCCTCTATATCTACAAGCTAGCCTGCAAAACAAAACCGCGCTGATTGACCAAAATAATGATGTCATCATTCCACTTGCTGCAAACCAACATATCGAAGCCTTTAATGCTTCCGCCAAGCCGTTGCTTTTTTTGCGTAGCACCTTAATTGCTGGTAGCAGCGCTATTGGCATGAGCGAAGATATTCAAGACGATATTGTTAGCGCCCAAATTATTGATGCTAATGGTAAGTTAATTCTCGCATCAGACGCACCGATTAGAAAACTGCTATATCATCAGCTCTATACTTATAAGCAAGCGGGAAAATTTGGCATTGTTAATGATAAAGGCAATGTGATACTAGAGCCCCAGTTTGACAGTTATCGTGATGATGCGAATGAAGTATGGGTTGAAAAGAATGGTAAAATGCAGCGTTTAAATACTTTCATAAAGTTAGATTAGTACTTTTGACATTTTTACTGCTCCTATTTTATTATGCCTATTTATCATTTGAGTATTAGAAAATAAAAAACCAACGTTAACTCATAACGGTGGTTTTTTTAATCAAACGATGTGCTTATTGTATATAAACACTTAGCCAGCTTTGTATTTGCTCACTATTTAGTTACGAGGCCACTAAGCTCACTCATTAACACCGATAATGTCGATAAGCTGATAGCACTTTCATCATTGCTATCCAATTTTTGCATCTCTGCCGTGACGACGTCAAGCTGGCTGGCATGACGTGATTTCCAGTCATTAAAGGCCTGCTTGGCATCAGCTTGCGTCAATAAGGTATCCATCAGCATGCGTAAGCTGCGCGAGACTTCGTTGACAAGGGCGTGACGCGCACGGCGATCCCAGTCATCTTGCTGCGGTAAGGTGGCGATATTATCCATCATCCAATCTAACTGCAAGACGTGATAGGCCTCAAAGTATAAAGTCGCAATCTCATCAACTGGGCGCTCATACTGCTCAGCCAATAGCGCGGCATCTAGGGCATCGACATGGTAAGGCAACATGGCAAACATCGCCGCATCATTAGCAGAGAGATCATCTGCCATTAAGCTTGTGGTATCTTCTTGCAAGTATTCTGAGAATTGCTGCTCGATAAAGCCACCTGCTTTGGTCAATTTCTCGACACTGTCCTCAAAGCGATTGATCATATCGGCAACTTGCAAATCTTGACCAAAGGCATTGATAAACCATACCACGCCATTTTCAAGTGCGTCACGCAGACGCAGCTCAAGCTCAAGCAGCAAGGTCGCATCAACTTGATTATCCAGCGACTCAAGCAAATCCCATGCTTTTGACACATGGAAGACGTCACGGGAAATCGCATAACCGCGCGCAATGGTGGCAAGCGTTTGTCCTGTTTCTTCATGTAGGCGGAATAACGCTTCGATACCCAGACGGTTCACGATACTATTGGTCAAATAAGTACTGATGATTTCACGGTGCAAGCGATGTTCTTTCATCTCATCAAAGAAGCGTGATGCCAGCTCATCAGGGAAATATTGACGCAGCTCATTGACGAAGTACGGCGCATCAGGTAAATCTGATGATAATAAATGATCATATACCCACATTTTGCCGTAAGCCATGACGATTGCCAGCTCAGGATTGGTGAGGCCTGTGCCCGCTTTTTGGCGTTTGGCAATTTCTTCATCGGATGGCAGATACTCAATCGCGCGGTCAAGACGACCCTCAGCTTCTAACATTTGAATAAAGCGTTGATGGTCGCTTAAGTTTGCCGCGGCGCGCAGATGGCTAAGCTCAAGCGCTTGCGGTTGTAGATAGTTTTGGCGTAGCACCAATTCAGCGACCGTGTCGGTCATAGACTCTAACAACTCATTACGCTGCTTGAGCGTCATGTCGCCTTGCTCGACCACTTTACCCAGTAAAATCTTGATATTTACTTCATGATCCGAGCAATTGACGCCGCCTGAGTTATCGATGGCATCGGTATAAATGCGACCACCCGTTTGTGCGTATTCGATACGCCCTTGTTGAGTAAAGCCTAAGTTGCCACCTTCGCCAACGACTGCCGTACGCAGCTCACCACCGTTGACGCGCACGGCGTCATTAGCGCGGTCACCAACATCGGCGTGACTTTCATTAGCACTTTTTACATAAGTTCCGATACCACCATTCCAAATCAAATCAACAGGCGATTTTAATAGCGCACTGATTAGCTCATTGGGCGCAAGGCTATCTTCACTGATATCAAATAGCGCTTTCATCTCAGGGCTAATCGCAATGGTTTTATCTTGACGTGAAAAGACGCCGCCACCTTGACTGATGAGCGATTTTTCATAGTCGTCCCACGTCGAGCGCGGCATCTCAAACAAACGCTCACGCTCGGCATAAGATGCGGCAGTATCTGGGTTTGGGTCGATAAAAATATGCAAGTGGTTAAAGGCTGCGACCAGCTTGGTATGAGTAGATCTGAGCATACCGTTACCAAATACGTCGCCGCTCATATCGCCGATACCAACGACGGTGAAATCATCACGGTTTTGGATGTCCATACCGCGCATACGGAAGTGACGTTTGACCGACTCCCATCCACCGCGCGCGGTGATACCCATGGCTTTATGGTCATAGCCAACCGAGCCACCTGAGGCAAAGGCATCGTCAAGCCAGAAGTTATACTCGCTTGATAAAGCATTGGCAATATCTGAGAAAGTAGCGGTACCTTTATCGGCGGCGACTACTAAATACGGGTCGTCCTCATCATGACGCACGGTGTTGGCTGGCGGGACAATTTGACCATCGACAATATTATCAGTAACGTCAAGCATACCGCGGAGGAACGCTTGATAACAGGCAATCCCTTCTGCTTGGAAAGCTTCACGACCATCGGCCATGGTTTTGGTCTTAACGATAAACCCACCTTTCGAGCCAACCGGTACAATCACCGCGTTTTTGACCATTTGTGCTTTAACCAGACCGAGGACTTCGGTACGGAAATCTTCCATACGGTCTGACCAACGCAAGCCACCGCGAGCGACTTTTCCGCCGCGCAAATGCACCGCCTCGACACGTGGCGAGTAGACAAATATCTCAAACATCGGCTTGGGTTTTGGTAAGTTTGGAATGTCTGCCGCTAAGAATTTAAACGACAAACGGTCTTTACGTTGCCCATCCGCTTCTCTTTGATAAAAGTTGGTACGTACCATGGCATTAATCAAGTCCAAATACCAACGGAAGATACGGTCTTCATCTAAGCTGCTGACACCAGCCAATGCGGTGGTAATTTGCGCTTGAATTTGACTGGTCTTGCTGGCACGTTCCTCAGTACTGTATATAGGATTCATCCGTGCATCAAACAGCTCGCCTAATGCGACACTAATAGCGCTGTTTTTTACTACGGTTTGCTGAATATAAGCACTAGAGAACGGGGCTTTTGCTTGCATCATATAACGCGACAAGGCACGCAGTACGACCACATCATAAGTGTCTAATCTGGTGGTCAATACCAACTCATTAAACGAGTCACTCTCGATACGCCCTGCCCAAATTTGCTTTAGGCTGTCTTCAAACTGCGCGCGTACTACTTGCATATCGATGGTATCGACATGTTCCAATACCAGCTCATACTCTTGCATCCAAATCGACTGCTCTGGCAAATCAAACTCATAGGTTTGCGCTGAGATGACCGATACGCCAAAGTTTTCTAGCACCGGTAATACTTTTGAGAGAATGACAGGGTCTTGGCGACCGTACAGCTTTAGATGTAGCTGATTGCTGGCATCGCCCGTTGACTGATATAAATGCCAAATCATGGGCTGCTCATCGCTCAAGCCCGCCAAACGCTTGGTATCTTCAACTGCCGTACGCGCATCAAATCGTTCTTGATAAGCCGCAGGAATATAGCTTAAGAAGCGGCGCATTAAGGCATTGGCTTGCTGCTCGCCTACATTATCAAGCAGCATTTTTTGATAATGATCGCTCCATGACTGCATCAGCGCCGACAGCTTATCTTGTAGCGCCGCCGTATCGACCTCATTTACTTGACCGGGGACTGTGCGCACATGCACATGAACGCGGGCGTGTTCTGACTCGTTAAATTCCGTCGTAAAGCCAGATGACATACCACCATAAGCGTCTTTTAGGACATTTTGTACTTTAATACGCAGTTCGGTATTGAACTTATCGCGCGGGATATACACCAAGCAGGACACAAAACGCTGATAATGGTCGACGCGGCTAAATAAACGTAAGCTTTTCTTGTCTTGCAATTGGCTAATGCCAGATACGATAGGATATAACTCTTCGACGCTGGCTTGAAACAGATCATCACGCGGTAGAGAATTAATCACGTGCATCATTTTATGATAAGCGTGACCGTCTCGCGGTAAATCTGCCATCGCCATGATTTTATTGGCTTTTTCACGCAGTAGTGGAATCTGCTGTACACTGAGCTGATAGGCTTGGGCGGTAAAGAGCCCAATAAAGCGATATTCACCAATCAATGTGCCATTAGCATCAAACTTATGAATACCTAAAAAATCCATATATACCGGACGATGCACCGGTGACACACGGCTTGATTTAGATAACATCAATATACGTGGCTCGGTTAGTAACTTTTTGAGGTTACTTGGCAGCTCATCAAAGCTCTTTGATAAAGTATCTTCACTACCACCGCGCAATAGCCCAAGACCGCTATCGCCAATGGCATATAAGTCTAAATTGGCATTGTCATTATTTTTGTGGCTGATTTTATGGTTGCTTGTATCGCTCTTATTATTCACATCGTCATGTATATTAATGAAACTACCGCCCTCTAAGCGGTATTCGCGATAGCCTAAAAAGATAAAACGATCTTCCAATACCCAATCCAAAAACGCTTGAATCTCTTGCTGTGAATAAAACACTTCTGGTAAATTTTGACCGGCCAGCTCCGCCTTTATATCCGTCAGCTTGGCACGTATCTTTTGCCAATCATCAACGACGACATCAAGGGTATCTATTTTTGCGAGCAGCATTTGTTGTAGCGCCGCCAACTCATCATTGTTTTGATAAGCAATTTCACAATGAATCAAAGACATTTTTGAGGTGTCACTTTCATGCGCGCTTTCGATATGGCTAATGTTGCCATTTTCATCGCGCTCAACACTCACAATAATATTGTAAGTACGATGGACATCGATACCTTCCGCTTCTAGACTCATCAAAAGCGTATCTACTAAAAAGGGTCTATCGTAAGCGACTATTTGAATAACGGTATGAGAGCTATGAAAATGCTGCTCTTCGGCTATTGGGTTTAAAATAGCGAGCTGCGGCTGACTGCCATCATAGGCTTTTAGAAGGGTAAAGTGATGTAGCGCCATTCCAGCCAAATCAATATTGCTGATATCTTTGGCGGCTTCTTGGTGCAAGCTCTGGTAATAGCTATGAATAAAATGGTCAAATAATGATTTGTCCTGTTGCACATAACTGGTGGCAATATCGCTTATCTGGCTGATCCGCTCTTTTGCGATATTTAGGGTGTTAGGCATATCCATTGTCCTTTGTTATAAGTTTGTTGTTCTCGTTTCTTCTATGAATGAGTTATTTCTACTGACTGCTTATTTAACATAGCTAGCCGGTTTAACATGACACTTAGCTATCTGGTATACAGTTAATTTCCCCTTTTTTTAATATTTTATTTAGCATTTATTGGCATTCCATGACTTAAATGGCATAAATAGCCATTTACTGGTCTTTATTATTTCTACTCTTTACTACTGCCAATCTATCAAAGTGTAACGCACCTCAGCGCATAGCTAAAGCGTACAACATCATTTCATGAATCACGAAGATGTCGATAACCTTTAATAATGAGACAATACCATTCTAATGTAGTCTAATACTTGCTGGCAGGTGGATACTCATGACAATCACGGCGTTTTTTTGTTAGAATACCGCACTATATTGAACCGTATTTTACTGGCTCAATACTCACTCAATATTATGACTTTTAATGCTAAGGGCAAGACGTATGATGAATATTTTGGTGATTGGCTCAGGTGGTCGCGAACATGCACTAGCATGGCAGTGTGCAAAAGACGACAACGTACAAAACATTTATGTTGCGCCCGGTAATGCTGGCACTGCCCTTGAAGCCAAATGCCAAAACGTCCTGTTAGAAGATGCAGCCGATGCTGATGAACACAGTGCGGTCATCGAATTTTGCCAAAATAACGCTATCGACATGGTGATTGTTGGTCCAGAAGCGCCATTGGTAACGGGTATCGTCGATGCTTGCCGTGCAGCTGGTATCAAAGCATGGGGTCCAACCGCTTATTGTGCGCAGCTCGAAGGCTCAAAAACTTTTGCTAAAGAGTTTATGGCGCAAAATAATATTCCAACGGCTGCCTATCAAGGGTTTACGGACGCTACTGCTGCTAAAGCCTATATCGATGAGCAAGGCGCGCCGATTGTTATCAAAGCCGACGGTCTTGCTGCGGGCAAAGGCGTTATCGTCGCTGAAACCATCGAGCAAGCGCATGAAGCGATTGACGATATGCTTGCTGACAATAAATTTGGTGATGCTGGTAGCCGCGTGGTTATTGAGCAATTCTTGCAAGGTGAAGAAGCCAGCTTTATTTGCATGGTAGATGGTGAAAACATCTTACCGATGGCAACCAGCCAAGATCATAAGCGTGCTTTTGAAGGCGATACTGGGCCAAACACCGGTGGCATGGGTGCTTACTCTCCTGCGCCAGTCGTTACTCAAGACGTTCATAACAAGGTGATGGCAAAAGTCATCCAGCCTGTTGTTGATGCGATGAAAGCCGCGGGTCATCCTTATACCGGATTTTTATACGCTGGGCTGATGATTGATGATGCGGGCGACCCGTATGTGATTGAGTTTAACTGCCGTTTTGGCGACCCAGAAACACAGCCTATTTTAATGCGCTTGCAATCATCGATGGTTGAGTTAGTCGCACAAGGGTTAGAGGGTAAATTACCAACCGAAGCCAATTGGGATGAGCGCCCTGCTCTAGGTATTGTCGTTGCTTCAAAAGGCTATCCTGAAACCTCATCAAAAGGTGATGTGATTACAGGCTTACCAGAATTAGATAGTGATAATAAAAAATCGGTAAAAGTCTTCCATGCTGGCACGGCTTTCTCTAATCAAGATGCGCTTAGCAATGAAAAAGAAGTCGTGACCAACGGCGGGCGTGTATTGTGCGTGACGGCATTGGCTGACACTATCTCTGATGCGCAGCAAGCAGCATTGACAGTGACGGGCGCGATTAGTTTTGATGGTGCGCATTATCGCCGTGATATTGGTCACCATGCGATTGCTCGCGAAAACGTTTGATACAGCTGAGCTGATTTAAACGTTAGATTTTAAAGCTCTGCTTTAAAAGATGCGTTTTAAAAGTTCTGCTTTAAGAAATCCGTTTTAAAACCTACAGAGTTTTTTATAATGATTCGACCTAGTGTAGCGCTAGGTCGTATTTTTTTGACCGCACTTTTACCTGATTCTTTTAATCTATTTTTTAATGACCGTTTTTCAATAGGTTGTTTTTGAAGCAATTGCTTTTAAAAATCTATCTTTGACCGCTTAGTGTTAGAATAAAGGTCATCAGAGTAAAGCGCCGCCAGATTTTTAGTGACTTAACCTATCAGTAGGATGAGCCGCTAATCGCTGTACCCATTAAAAGTCATGTTTTAGCTTACAAAGTAAGTGACAGCCTAAGCTCACGCGCCTCAAACTACCTCCCGTTATATGATACAATTTTGTACCAGTACGTCGCATCTCCCTTGTATTGTCGGTTTTGAACCCGCAAATCAATAGCAACCAGATGAATGATTATATTTATGGCAAATGATACTTCTAGACCTTCTAATAATAAGCAGTCTAATAACAGACAGTCCATCGACAGCCTAAAAACGTCAGGGTTTGAGCGTCGGATGTCTATTGCTAAAACCTCCTTAAATATAGGTCGTCGTTGGGCTGGTAATAGTGTGTCTGGTATGTTTTTGGACAAAGAAGCCCGTACGGCACGTAACCAAATTTTTATGGAAGAACAGGCCAATTATCTGGCAGAAGAGTTGGGTAAATTAAAAGGGTCGGTAGTAAAAATTGGTCAAATGCTGGCGATTTATGGCGAGCATATACTGCCACCCGAAATCACGCGTGCCTTGCAAACGCTCAATGATGATACGGCAACCTTAGCGTGGCCAAAAATCGAGCAGACATTACAGCAGTTATTGGGCGCAAAATTAAATGAGCTTGACGTCGACCCTATTCCTATCGGTACCGCTTCCCTCGCCCAAGTTCATCGTGCAACCGTATTGGCGACGGGCGAACAAGTGGTGTTAAAAATCCAATACCCTGGTGTGGCAGATGCCATCAATTCTGACTTGGCTTTATTTAAGCGTTTATTAAAAGTCAGTAATATTGTGCCGCAGACACGTGCACTCGATGCTTGGTTTGAAGAGATACGCGACCTGCTACATCATGAAGTTGACTATGAAGCGGAAGCTGCGACCACAGAGCGTTTTTATGAGCGCTTATTTGACGACCCGCGTTATATCGTTCCCAAAATTAATCGCACTTATTCAACCAAACGCTTGTTATGCATGTCTTATGAGCCAGGTATTACCGTTGTCTCTGAGGCGCTGCAATTATTGCCGCATGAGCGACGCAATGCCATCGGGCAAGCGGCCATCGAAATCATGATGCAAGAGATTTTTGTTTGGGGCGAGATGCAGACGGATCCAAACTTTGGTAATTACCTCGTTCATGTTGCTACTGACGAACACGAAATTGATAAACTGGTGTTGCTAGATTTCGGAGCCATTCGCCAATTCGATAACAACCTACTGACGATTGCGCACGGATTATTACGAGCCGGATATCGTCATGACCATCAAGCAATGAAACGTGCTATGACCGGTTATGATTTCTTTGATAGCATGAGTGATAAAGTCCGTTCCGATATTGCCTCATTGTTTTTATTGGCCACCGAACCTTTTAGTGACCCGGCATTGAATCCGGATATTCCTCTTGATTGTTTGGATGAGCAGCAGCGTTATATTTGGGCAAATAGTAAATTGCATACTCGCCTCTCAAACGATGCGACGCGAGCAATGCAGTCTTTCGAGTTCAATCTGCCGCCTAAAGAATTTATGTTTATCAGTAGAAAATTTATCGGTGCTTATACGTTTTTGACAGTGCTAGATGCGCATACGGATTCTAATAAACTGGTAAAGCCTTTTTTATAAGGTGAGAAAGTGATATTTTTTGGACCGCCCTTTTGTGGCGGTCTTTTTTATATTTTGCTTTTTTATTTGCTTAGGCTATTTTTTATAGATATCTTGATGAGGATATACATTTCTATTTTTTAACTTATCATTCTTTCGTAGTGTATATATAAATGCTTAGGCTATTTATCTTACTATGCTTCACTGCTCGCTTGCCATGTATCGAATCTGGTTTTATAACCTTCAGGCTTACGCATGTTTAGCTGCCAGCAAGTTTCACCGCGCGCCAAGTATTTAACTTCAAAGTGTGTGCGCTGACTATCGCTAGCTACTTTATGACGCGTATTCGGTAAGCACCAGACCTCATTGGCTTGCTGCTCTGCATTATCCATATATGCTTCTATATTGGTCGCCAGTATCACTTCTCCATTTACCTGCAAACGAGAAAGTAAGAACTCAAAGAAAGGCATGTTTAACCACTGCTGGTTAGGGTTATGTTGCTCAGGATTGGGATATAATATAAAGATACGTTCGATACTGTTTGGCGCAATGGCATGGACAATCCAAGCAATGGCATCAGCATGAATCGCATTTAGATTGCTTGATTTCTGCTGCGCTGCCAATTTAGCAAAGGCATCGAACTTATTACGTGTGCGCTCTATAGCTACCAGGTGCTTATCAGGATGTTGCAGTGCGAAGCTAAGGGCATGCTTGCCCTTCCCTGCGCCAATCTCTAACACCAAAGGCAGTTCAGCGTTGATCAATATATCGGGCACTATAAAATCACGTGGGGCTGAGAGTTTTTGTGGTTGAAAGGCACGCGGCTGCTGATGTGAAAGCTCAAGATTATGAGTCATCTACTATCCTTAAGGTATTTGTCATTTGTCATTATTCGACCACATGCTATTATATAGTCAATCCAGCCCAATAGTAATATAACGACCGTGCTCATCTAACGACAATTATTAATTGCTCAATGCAATTAATAATTGTCGTTAGATGACGTCTTGGTTTTACAACCTTTATTCATACTCGCTATTGATGAGCAGTGCTGTTGTCAATGACAGCATTTATTGATAGCCCATAGGATATACCCACTTTTATTATGACTGAATCTACTTCTAGCAACAGCGACCACAATACCAACCCCTTACCCAAAACCTATCCTTGTCCAGAATGCGGCAATCAAACTGCTTGGCAAGACAATAAATATAAGCCATTTTGTAGTCATCACTGCAAGCTTATCGACTTAGGCGCTTGGGCAAGTGAAGAATACACCTTACCTGCCGAATCGACGCCATTTTCTGATGAGCTCTAATCATCTAATTATTTCCGTTAAACTTTTAACCCTTTAACTCTTTATTATCCCAAGGATGTTTTACATGTCTGCTACTTACCTGATGCCCACTTATAATCGTCAACCAATCAGCTTCACCCGCGGTTCAGGCAGTTGGCTTTATACCAAAGATGAGACGCCTTATTTAGATGCCTTGACGGGTATCGCAGTATGCGGCTTAGGACACTGTCATCCAAAGGTGACTGAGGCTATTCAGCAGCAGGCGGCAACCTTGGTGCATACCAGCAATTTATTTGGTATTGATTGGCAAGAGCGCGCTGGCGAAGCCCTATGTAATGCGGCACAAATGGACAGCGTATTCTTTGCCAATAGTGGCGCTGAAGCCAACGAAGCAGCATTAAAATTGGCACGACTCTATGCGCATCAGCAAGGTTTTAAACGCCCAAAAGTCATCGTCATGGAACATTCTTTTCATGGGCGTACCTTGCTGTCGTTATCAGCAACTGCCAACCCTAAAGCACGTGAAGGTTTTTATACCTTGGATGAAGATTTTATCCGTGTGCCTTTTGGTGATATCGCCGCGATTGAACAAGCAGCTCAAGACCATGATGATATCTGTGCGGTATTTGTCGAGCCTATCCAAGGCGAAGGTGGTTTGAATACCGCAGCGAATGGCTTTACTTACCTTGAGCAATTACAAGCCGTATGCGATAGCCATAATTGGTTATTTATGCTCGATGAAGTACAAACCGGTAACGGTCGTACGGGCAAATACTTTGCCTATCAGCATAGCAATGCTCGCCCTGATGTATTAACCACTGCCAAAGGTTTAGGTAATGGCTTTCCAGTAGGCGCTTGCATGGTGCGTGGTCGCGCCAATGGCTTGTTTGGCGCCGGTAGTCACGGCTCAACCTATGGTGGCACGCCATTAGCAAGTCGCGTGGTACATAGCGTTTATGAGGTGCTTGCCAATGACGATATCATGGACAATGCCGTCACCGAAGGACAGTTTATCCGTGATGGTGTGGTTGAGGCGCTTGGACAATATGGCGTCAGCACTCGCGGCGCTGGGATGATGATTGGTATCGCGCTCCCTGACGAGATGGATTGTAGTAAATTGGTTGACCGCGCCCGTGATGAACAAAAATTAATCATCAACGTCACAGGTGGGCATGTGATTCGTCTATTGCCGCCGCTCAATATGACCCGTGATGAAAGCTCACAAGTGGTTGAGCGCTTGGTTAATTTATTAAAGCCTTCATTTTAAACGATTGATTTAATCAAAGTTTAAAGCTAAAAAAGCCTATAGATAAGTTATCTATAGGCTTTTTGCTTTTTAACACTTTAAAAGTAATTTAAATTAAATGTTATTAAGCGCTTAGTTTAATTGGCATGAAAGTACTTTTTTAATACCTCTAAGCAGCGGGTGATTTTTGCAGGCTGCTGATCACGGTTTAAAGTGACGGCATATAACACGAAACTTGGCAGCTGATAGCCGGTCAAAACTTCGACTAAATTGCCGTTTTCAAGCTCTTTTTTGACGTCCATTTCCATGATTCGAATCAAGCCATGACCTTCTTTTGCCAAGGTCATCGCCATAAAGACGTTATTGGTATGAATACGTGAATTCATCTTAATGCGGGTTTTTTTACCCGTTTCCGTTTGGGACAGCTCTAAATGATTGGCATCTTTCATAAGATCGATGCAAATCAATTGATGATCTACCAAATCTTTTGGGGTTTCAATCTTTTTATGTTGACGTAAATACTGCGGTGAGGCGACCAACAATTGACGCACATCAGATAACGGATGATTGCTTAACGTTGAATCATTGATATTTGGGCTCATACGTACCGCAATATCAATGCGCTCATCGATCATGTCGATATAATGATTGTCGGCGAAATACGTAATGCTAAGGTCGTCGTGCGCAGACATCCAAGTCGATAATGCCGGCAAAATATGATGTACACCCAGCTCAGGCGTCGTTGCAATACGCAAGCTACCAGCCAGCTCATCACGTAATTGATTGACCTTGATACGTCCTTGCTCAGCAGCGCTAACCACGTCTTTTGCCGCTTCATAAAAGCTGGCACCCGCTTCTGTTAAGCTAAGCTTACGAGTTGAGCGATGCAGGAGCACCACGCCCAGCTCATTTTCTAAAGAACGTATCTGCTGACTAACCGCACTGGTTGTAATACCCAGTTCACGAGCTGAACCACTAAAAGAGCCGTGTCCGACCACACTGGCAAACACAGCCATACCACGTAAATTATCTAACATATTCTCACCTAAGCTGCTTTTTAGTTTTTAATATAACTTAACCATTATAGCCGATTATCATAAATCTTACAGTTTTTTAATATACCTCTGACGGTCAATAAAGCAGATTTACTGCTTAATAAAACCAAAAATATCAAGGCGATAACATAATCTCGCCTTGATATTTTATTCACTATAATAGGTTTAGTAATTATCTAACTATTAAAATAACAACCATTATAAAACTACTGATTGTTTAATATAACTGAACTTTGCCCATTTTTCCTTCGCCGCGCTCAGTCAAATATTGCATGACGGGCGTATTGAGCAATCTAGACTCTGCCACTGCACGGGCTTGTATGAGGCGTTTTTGCTGACGACGTTCAGGCGTCTTATCGTCGGCTTGCATAATACTGCTATCTATCTGCAAGCTGATGTCTGCTTGCGTAAATTGTTCTTGCAGTTTTGCCGCCAGCTGCTGAAAGGTGGCTTGTAAATGCTTGCTATCCACTGCGGTGACAAAGACAGCTTTATCATTACAGTAGCCAGTCATCATACCTTGACGCGCCAGTGCCAGTTCATCTGGCGCCAAACTACCAGCTTCACGCGCACATTGTAACCAATAATCCCATTTGTCTGGCGTCCACTCGCCCGTCAACGGTTGCGGGGCGCAACGTAACAAGGTACGCGGATCATCAGCTTGCGCAGTTAATTGAGAATCATTTGCGTCAGGCTCAACAACAGGTTCAGGCTCAACAACAGGTTCAGGCTCAACAACAGGTTCAGGCTCAACAACAGGTTCAGGCTCAACAACAGGTTCAGGCTCAACAACAGGTTCAGGCTCAACAACAGGTTCAGGCTCAACAACAGGTT
>NZ_CAJHAJ010000001.1 GCF_904846345.1 Psychrobacter maritimus | reverse complement strand
TTCTTAACGACTACGACTTCCCAGGTGATGACACCCCAATCGTAAAAGGTTCAGCCACCCAAGCCCTTAAAGGCGACGAAGGCAAATATGGCCAACCAGCCGTAGTAGAACTACTAGGTATCCTAGATACTTATATCCCAGAGCCAGAGCGTGACATCGACAAAGCATTCCTAATGCCAATCGAAGACGTCTTCTCAATCTCAGGTCGTGGTACTGTTGTTACTGGTCGTGTTGAATCTGGTATCGTACGTGTTGGTGACGAGATCGAAATCGTTGGTATCCGTGACACGCAAAAAACCACCTGTACTGGTGTAGAGATGTTCCGTAAACTGCTTGACGAAGGTCGTGCAGGCGAAAACTGTGGCGTACTACTACGTGGTACTAAGCGTGAAGACGTACAACGTGGCCAAGTACTTGCTAAGCCAGGTTCTATCACTCCTCACACCAAGTTTGACGCTGAAGTATACGTACTGTCAAAAGAAGAGGGTGGTCGTCACACACCATTCCTAAACGGCTATCGTCCACAGTTCTACTTCCGTACTACTGACGTAACTGGCGCAATCCAATTACAAGACGGTACTGAAATGGTCATGCCTGGTGACAACGTTGAGATGGGCGTAGAGCTTATCCACCCAATCGCTATGGACAAAGGTCTACGCTTCGCTATTCGTGAAGGCGGCCGTACTGTAGGTGCTGGTGTTGTTGCTAACGTACTTAGCTAAGCATTAAAGCACTAACGCTATCAGAGCAATCTGATCACGTTAAGCAGTAATAAAAAAGCCATCCTTGTAAGAGGGTGGCTTTTTTTGTGGGTGTAGAATAAGTGATTAAATATGAATGGTTGAAGAGTAGGCTTGAATAAGAAGATATTCCCATTTTAACTGTATTTATAAAAATTCGTTTTTAAACCTGCTTGCTATCTATTGTAATTCTTGACTGAGCTTGCTATATTAACGCTGCAGCTTATCAGCACCTTTTATGCTAAATATTTAAGATTATTATGCATATAAAGTGTTTAGATAATAAGGTTTCAGAATAGTGACATTAAGGTGATAGAAGAATTTTATTCCTAAATGCTTGCATTCTATGCCAAATATTGTATAATGCTGTCCTTTACACCCATAGGCGATTGGCTCAATTGGTAGAGCATCGGTCTCCAAAACCGAGGGTTGTAGGTTCGAGTCCTACATCGCCTGCCATCTTCTTATCACATCTTTGTCATACCCCACCATCTCCGAAGTGAGTTCTTTATGAGCAATAATCAAGATAACCTCGAGACTAAGTTATCTGATGCCAAGGCAGTTGCTGGTGGAATGCTGTCCAAAGATAAGCACGTTTCAGCTGGCAATCAATCGACTGCTGTTGAAGTTGCTAAAACTGGTTCAGTAAAAGATGTGATTTTGTGGCTATTAGCCGCAGCGATTTTAATTGGTGCAACGTTAGTTAATCAATACTTACCTGGCTATTGGCAACCTGCCAATGATGTTTGGGTGCGTATTGGTATTATCGCGGCGCTGGTTATCATTGCTTTCGTGTGCTTGGCATTAACAAATCAAGGTCGCGCTTTTAAAATATTATTAAAAGATGCGGCCGTTGAGCTGCGCCGAGTCACATGGCCAGGCAAAGATGAAACCTTTCAATACACATGGCAAGTGCTTGTCATGATTGCGATTGTTGGCTTCCTTGTTTGGTTATTAGATAACTTTTTTAATTGGTTCGTTGGTATCTTTATTGGTTAATGACGCGTATTAGTGTCCTTTAAGCCAAAATTTACTCATAACGACTTAACTGTAATGATCAGGAGCGTGATATGCGTTGGTATATTGTCCAAGCGTTTTCAGGATATGAAAAGCAAGTACAACGTTCATTAACTGATCGTATTAATCGTAGTGACTTTGCTGATTCGTTCGGTGATGTGTTGGTTCCTACTGAAGAAGTCGTCGAAATGAAAGACGGCAAAAAGCGTAAAAGCGAGCGTAAGTTCTTTCCGGGTTATGTATTAATCCAAATGGAGATGAACGACAACACTTGGCACATCGTTAAAGATTGTCCACGTATTATGGGCTTTATCGGTGGCACGCCAGAGACGCCTGCACCTATTACGCAAGTAGAAGCAGATCGCATCTTGAACCGTCTGAACCAGAGTGAAGCTGACCCGCGTCCTAAGACTCTATTTGAGCCGGGCGAAGAGTTGTTGGTTATCGATGGTCCATTTACTGACTTTAAAGGGTTGGTTGAAAAAGTGGATTATGAGAAGTCTAAGCTACATTTAACGGTAAACGTATTTAATCGACCGACTCAGGTCGAGCTTGAGTTTAGTAAAGTTGAAAAACTAGATTAAACCAGCCACAAATTCATCAACCGGGGAGCTGTTAGTCAATAAGGGTTATACCACATTGATTTGGCGCTATTACCCATAAAGGAGAGTATCTCATGGCTAAGAAGATTGATGGTTACATCAAACTACAAGTGCCTGCAGGCAAAGCAAATCCTTCACCACCGATTGGTCCAGCATTGGGTCAAAAAGGCGTGAACATCATGGCGTTCTGTAAAGAATTTAACGCTGCGACCTCAAACCAAGAGCCGGGTCTACCGATTCCTACTGAGATCACTGTATACAGCGATAAGTCTTTTACCTTCATCATGAAGTCGCCACCAGCTGCATACTTACTACGTAAGGCTGCTGGTATCGCTAAAGGTTCTGGTACACCAAACACCGCTAAAGTCGGTAAAGTGGACCGTGCTCAGTTAGAAGAGATCGTTAAGACTAAAGATGCAGATTTAACTGCTGCTGGTCTTGATGCTGCTGTCCGTACCATCGCTGGTACTGCACGTTCAATGGGTATTACCGTGGAGGGTGTGTAAATGAGCAAACTTACTAAGCGTCAAAAGTTAATCGCTGAGCGTGTAGAAAACGAAAAATTATACACTCTTGAAGAAGCGGTTCAAATCTTAAACGATTTGCCAGCTCTTAAATTCAAAGAGTCTATCGACATCGCAGTAAACTTGGGCGTTGACCCACGTAAATCTGACCAAGTCGTTCGTGGTGCTACCAACCTACCTGCTGGTACTGGTAAAACCAAACGCGTTGCTGTATTTGCTCAAGGCGCTGCTGCTGAAGCCGCCAAAGAAGCTGGTGCTGACATCGTTGGTTTTGAAGACCTAGCAGAACAAATCAAAGCCGGTAACATGGACTTTGACGTCGTTATTGCTGCTCCTGATGCGATGCGTGTTGTTGGTCAATTAGGTACTATCCTAGGTCCACGTGGCCTGATGCCTAACCCAAAAGTTGGTACGGTAACGCCTAACGTTGCTGAAGCTGTAACTAACGCTAAAGCGGGTCAAGCACAGTATCGTGTTGATAAAGCGGGTATTATCCATACCACTATCGGTCAAGTTGGTTTCACTGCTGAGCAAGTTATCCAAAACGCTCAAGCACTAATCACAGATCTAAAGCGTGCTAAACCTGCTACTTCTAAAGGTACTTTCATTAAGAAAATTACCTTGTCTAGCACTATGGGCCCAGGTATCACCATTGATCCTGTTCCATATCGCACAGCGAAATAATTAAACATCGGCCTTTATTTGACGATTTCAAATAAAGGCCGCAAAAATATTTTAAAGAATTAGGTCAGCGTAGCAAACGCTATGCTGTCTAAGACCGTAGGTAGAAAGCGGTTTTGCGTTATTATTAATGATTTTCGGATTGCTGATAATAACAACGAGCTGCTTTTGTTAATCGACGACAGATGAAAATCTTAGTTGTCCTACGCAGACGGTGACCCACCCAGTTGTTGATAAGAGCCGATAGGCTAGTAGCTGTATTAAAAATTAATATAAGCGCTAGGCTATCACTTGATGTCATTCTGATAACGGTGCCGTAATCAGTCGTTATGAGTGAATTCTTTATAGAATTTATAAATAACGTATCGTATCAAGTCAGTCTTAGTATGAATTAGATTGATTAGATTAAAGGAGTCAACTTATGGCATTAACGCTAGAGCAAAAACAACAAGTTGTGGCTGAAGTGTCTGAAGTTGCTGCTAATGCTCACTCAGCAGTAGCTGCCGAATATCATGGTATTGGTGTTGCAAAGCTTACTAAGCTACGCGAACAAGCCCGTGAGAAAGGCGTCGTTTTGAAAGTGGTAAAAAACACCCTAGCAAAACGCGCGTTTGAAGGCACTAAGTTTGAGAGCATGTCAGACCGTATGACTGGTCCACTACTTTTGGCTTTCTCTATGGAAGATTTGGGATCTGCTGCTCGAGTTGTTTTCGAGTTCAGTAAAGATAACAAAGCTTTAGAGACCAAATTGGTATCAGTCGGTGGTGAAGTTTATGGTCCAGAAGAGCTAGAGCGCGTATCGAAGCTACCAACTCGCGACGAAGCAATCTCTATCCTAATGGCTACTATGAACGCACCAGTTACCAAGCTTGTTCAAACTATGAACGCTGTTCCTAGTAAGCTTGTTCGCACGGTAGCAGCAATCAAAGACGCAAAAGAAGCTGCTTAATTGCTTGTTTTAACGTAACTTTGACATCGCCGATTGCACTTTATTGCCAACACTATTTGAAAATTTGGCAAGCAATCCAAGCGATATTAAAACCAACTAAATTTTATCAGATAACGGAGAGTTCTCATGGCACTATCTAAAGATGATGTGTTAAACGCAATCGCTGAAATGTCAGTAATGGATATCGTTGAATTAATCAGCGCTATGGAAGAAAAATTCGGCGTAACAGCTGCTGTTGCTGCTGCTGCACCTGCTGCTGCTGGTCCTGCTGCTGCTGCTGAAGAAAAAGACGAGTTTGACGTAGTTCTTGCCAGCTTTGGCGAGAAGAAAGTTGGCGTAATTAAAGCCGTACGTGAAGCTACTGGTCTTGGCTTGAAAGAAGCGAAAGATTTGGTTGAAAGCGCTCCAGCTCCAATCAAAGAAGGCGTAAACAAAGCTGAAGCTGAAGAGTTGAAAAAGAAACTTGAAGAAGCTGGTGCAACTGTTGAACTAAAATAAGCTCAGCTTATCTTAGTGTTGTACAAAAAAAGCTGGTAATGCCTTGCATTGCCAGCTTTTTTTTATTATAATTCGTAGCTTGACCTTTTGTGTCTGCCAACATACGCATGCAACATCACGGTGGATACCCATCAAAAGGACAGACGATATACATGCAAGTACACTTAGTAGTTATTGAAATCAGTTAATATAAGCTAAACGTCGATCGATGTTTGGCATTTTTTTGTGTCTGCATGCTTTCCCATTAACGCTATAGTTTATACTGATTCTAAAAGTCATTGTTTCTAAAAGTTATAGTTACCCCAGTTACCATTAATTCCGAAAAGTTATAAATATTCGATTATCCATTTAGCATGGTTTTACTGTCAGTAAGTAGGCTCGTAGACGGTAGATATCAGCGACGATATTACTTATGATTGTAGCGGGTGAGTCGTTTGCTGTGTAGTATTAAAAGGCACCATTAAATAGCATGAAATTGAACTTAATACGCAACACCCTTGTTTGAGATATCGACAACGCTTTAAAGGTATCAATAACACTTTAAGTGAATTTATAAAGAGAATCAATAGTATTTAAAGACCAGTGCTTGGCCTTAAGTACTATAGAGTGTAGGGCATTGAAATTTGCAATGTCAGCACTCATATAGGCATGTTTAGATGCCGATTTTACGCTTAAATAAGCTGGCTTAATCATGCACTATACGCGTGAATTAATCATCAGTCATTAAATGAGCATGAATAACCGTTTTATATTATCGTTTACGTCGCTAAGTTTGCATAGTATTAATATCAACTAATATTGATGCACGCTGGCCACGCTTTCAATTTGTTTCCACGTTTACTGTAAGGACTCTCGATGGCATATTCTTATACTGAAAAAAAGCGTATTCGCAAAAGTTTTGCTGAATTGCCTACTGTGATGGACATTCCCTATTTGTTGTCTATCCAAGTAGATTCTTATGAGCAATTTTTGCAAGAGCATAAAAAGCCAAAAGCTCGTGAGAATACTGGTTTGCAAGCTGCGTATTCCTCTATTTTCCCAATTGAGAGTCACTCTGGTAATGCTGAGTTACAATTCGTTGAATATTATTTAGGTACGCCTGAATTTGATGAGCGTGAGTGTATCTTACGCGGCTCGACCTTTGCTGCGCCGATGCGTGTCAAAATTCGCCTAATCATCAAAGACAAAGACAGCAAAGATAAAGACAGCAAAGCGGCAATCAAAGATATCCGTGAGCAAAGCGTCTATATGGGCGAGATGCCATTGATGACTGCCAACGGTACTTTTATTATCAATGGTACTGAACGTGTAATCGTATCACAGCTGCATCGTTCACCGGGTGTATTCTTTGACCATGATAAAGGTAAGTCGCATTCAAGTGGTAAGGTGCTTTATAACGCCCGTATCATTCCTTACCGTGGTTCATGGTTAGACTTTGAATTTGATGCCAAAGATTTGGTTTTTGCTCGTATTGACCGTCGTCGTAAGCTGCTTGCTTCTATCATCCTACGCGCTTTAGGTTTAAGCACGTCTGAGATCTTAGATTTGTTCTTTGATAAAGTCGCAGTTTATAAAGGCGAAGAGCAGTTTGAGATTGATCTGGTAGCTGACCGCTTACGTGGCGAGATGGCGCAGTTCGATATCGTGACGCCTGAAGGCGAAGTGGTTGTCGAGCAGGGCAAACGTATTAATGCTCGCCGTATCCGTCAGCTTGAAGAAGCGGGTATGACCAAAATCTCTATCCCTGATGAATACTTATACGAGCGTATTTTAGCGGAAGACATCGTCGTTAATGACGAAGTTATCGCTAAAGCCAATACGCTGATTGACCATGAATTATTGGTTAAATTAAGTGCGTTTGAAGCCAGTGAGTCTATCAAAGAATTCAGCATTCTATTCACCAACGATATCGACCAAGGCAGTTATATTGCCGATACGCTACGTGCAGACAGCACTTCAAGCCGTGAAGAAGCCTTGATTGAGATTTATAAAGTCATGCGCCCAGGTGAGCCACCAACGGTTGAAACCGCTGAGAAGCTGTTTGAAAGTATGTTCTTTAACCCTGATCGTTATGACTTATCGAATGTCGGTCGTATGAAGTTTAACCGTCGTTTGGGTCTAGAGTTTGAAGATACTGATGACGCTGATATTCAACGCGGTCGTAGCGTCTTGACCAATGATGATATCGTTAACGTCCTAAAAGAATTGATTGAAATTCGTAATGGTCGCGGCGAAGTCGATGATATTGACCATTTAGGTAACCGCCGTATTCGTTCGGTTGGTGAGATGGCAGAAAACCAATTCCGTGTTGGTCTAGTACGTGTTGAGCGTGCAGTTAAAGAGCGTTTAAGCTCAGCGGAATCTGATAACTTGTCACCGCAAGATTTGATTAACTCAAAGCCAGTAGCGGCTGCGGTTAAAGAATTCTTTGGTTCAAGCCAGTTATCACAGTTCATGGATCAGAACAATCCATTGTCAGAAGTGACGCATAAACGCCGTGTATCAGCATTAGGACCCGGTGGTCTGACCCGTGAACGTGCAGGCTTTGAAGTACGTGACGTACATGATACCCATTATGGCCGTGTATGTCCGATTGAAACTCCTGAAGGTCCAAACATTGGTTTGATTAACTCACTAGCAACCTTTGCTAAAACCAACAGCTTTGGCTTCTTAGAAACGCCATATCGCCGTGTGGTTGACGGTAAAGTAACAGACGTTATTGAGTATCTATCAGCGATTGAAGAAGTCGGTACTGTTATTGCACAGGCTGATTCACCAGTAACCGCAGAAGGCGCGTTATCTGATGAGATGGTCAGTGTGCGTAGCTATGGTGAATTCGTGCGTATGCCGCCAGAAAAAGTGACGCATATGGATGTGTCACCAAGTCAGGTGGTATCGGTCGCTGCTGGTTTGATTCCGTTCCTAGAGCATGATGATGCTAACCGTGCCTTGATGGGTTCGAACATGCAACGTCAGGCCGTTCCTACGCTACGTGCTGATAAGCCGTTAGTAGGTACCGGTATGGAGCGTCACGTCGCTCGTGACTCTGGTGTTTGTGTTATCGCTAAGCGTGGCGGTGTAATCGAAGACGTTGATGCTTCACGTGTTGTGGTCCGTGTTAATGAAGATGAGATGGTCGCTGGTGAAGCGGGTATTGATATCTATAACTTAGTTAAATATACGCGTTCTAACCAAAACACTTGTATCAACCAACGTATTATCGTAAACCAAGGCGACGAGATTGCTGTGGGTGATATCTTGGCTGATGGTCCTTCAACGGATCTTGGCGAGTTGGCACTGGGTCAGAATATTCGCATCGCATTTATGCCTTGGAATGGTTACAACTTCGAAGATTCGATTTTGCTATCTGAAAAAGTGGTGAAAGAAGATCGTTTCACCACCATTCATATTCAAGAATTGACTTGTGTGGCACGTGATACCAAGCTTGGAACAGAAGAAATTACTGCTGATATTCCAAACGTTGGTGAAGCGGCGCTATCAAGCCTTGATGAAGCGGGTATCGTTTATATCGGTGCTGAAGTAGATGCTGGCGATATCTTAGTTGGTAAAGTCACGCCAAAAGGTGAGACGCAACTAACGCCAGAAGAGAAACTACTACGGGCTATCTTTGGTGAAAAGGCTGCTGATGTTAAAGACACCTCATTGCGTGTTCCAACATCAAGCAAAGGTACGGTTATTGACGTGCAAGTCTTTACCCGTGACGGCGTTGAAAAAGATGCGCGTGCAAAAGCGATTGAAAAATCACAGCTTGATAGCTACCGTAAAGATTTAAAAGAAGAGCTACGCATCTTTGAAGAAGCAGCTCGTGGTCGTATCGCAAGCTTGCTTGACGGTCAAAAAGTCAGTGGCGGTTCTGGTCTAAAAGCCGGTACAGTGATGGCATTGGCTGATATGAAAGACATGAGCCTTGAGACTTTGCTTGATATCCAACCGGTTGAAGAAGAAATCTCTGAGCGTCTAACGCAAATCGCTGATTACTTGGTCGATAAGCAAAAAGACATCGATGTTAAATTTGCCGAGAAAAAACGCAAATTGACCGCTGGTGATGACTTACAACATGGCGTACAAAAAATCGTTAAAGTATATCTAGCGGTTAAGCGTCGTATCCAGCCTGGTGATAAAATGGCTGGTCGTCATGGTAACAAAGGTGTGGTATCGCGCATTATGCCGGTTGAAGACATGCCTTATGACGAACATGGTAATACCGTTGATATCGTCTTGAACCCACTCGGTGTACCATCGCGTATGAACATCGGTCAGGTTCTAGAGACTCACTTAGGTATGGCAGCAAAAGGCTTGGGCGAAAAGATTGATGGTATGCTCAAAGCACAAGCAGCGATTAAAGATTTGCGTGATTTCTTAGACCAAATCTATAATAAAGTGGGCGGCGAGCAAGTGGATCTTGATAGCTTAAGTGATGATGACATCATGGCGCTAGCGGACAACTTACGCGGCGGCGTACCGATGGGCACAGCAGTATTTGATGGTGCTCATGAGCATCAAGTCAAAGACTTGCTAGAGCTTGCTGGTATGGCGCGTGATGGTCAGCAGACCTTGTATGACGGTCGTACTGGTCAGAAGTTTGACCGCCAAGTAACCGTTGGTTATATGTATATGCTAAAACTTAACCACTTGGTTGATGACAAAATGCATGCGCGTTCTACTGGTTCTTACTCATTAGTGACGCAGCAGCCACTTGGTGGTAAAGCACAGTTTGGTGGTCAGCGCTTCGGTGAGATGGAAGTCTGGGCACTAGAAGCATATGGCGCGACTTATACCTTGCAAGAGATGCTGACGGTGAAGTCGGATGACGTTGAAGGCCGTACCCGTATGTACAAAAACATTGTCGATGGTGAGCAATATATGGATCCAGGTATGCCTGAATCGTTTAACGTGTTGACCAAAGAAATCAAATCACTGGGTATCAATATTGAGTTAAAGCAAACCCATTAAGCACGGCTGACTGAAGCTACCTTTAACATAGCTTTAGTTAATTATTATCCTTAGTGGTCAATCTAGAAGCAGTACGCGCATAGCTGCTGCTTTTAGTGATTTGTCTCAACCCTATTCATTGCCTTCATTCATCTTAGCCGCGCTCCTAGCACGCTGTCAGATGATTATAAAGATAACGGAGAAGCAACTTGAAAGATTTACTCGATATCATGCAAAGCCCTACCGGCAACGGTAACCAAGAGTTTGATAGTATTCAAATTACCTTAGCTTCACCTGACGTGATCAAATCATGGTCACATGGTGAAGTTAAAAAACCAGAAACGATTAACTATCGTACGTTTAAGCCTGAGCGTGATGGTCTGTTCTGTGCCAAAATCTTTGGTCCAGTAAAAGACTTTGAGTGTTTATGTGGTAAGTACAAGCGCCGTAAGTTCCAAGGCGTTATTTGTGAAAAATGTGGCGTTGAAGTCACAACTGCTAAAGTACGTCGCGATCGCATGGGTCATATTGATCTTGCGAGCCCTGTTGCGCATATTTGGTTCTTAAAATCATTACCAAGCCGTATCGGTCTATTGCTAGACATGACGCTTCGTGATATCGAACGCGTCCTATATTTTGAAAGCTATATCGTAACCGAGCCAGGTCTGACTTCTTTAGAAAAGTATCAGCTGCTTGATGATGAAGATTATTATAAAGCGCTTGAAGAGTTTGGCGATGAGTTCACTGCCAAAATGGGTGCTGAAGCCGTTCAAGACCTATTAAAAGACATCGATTTAGATATCGAGATTGATGAGTTGCGTGAAGCAATTCCGCAAACCGGTTCTGAAACCAAGCTTAAAAAGATGTCTAAGCGTCTTAAGTTATTAGAAGCATTCCGTGATTCTCATAACAAGCCTGAGTGGATGGTAATGAATATCTTACCAGTACTACCACCAGATTTGCGTCCTCTAGTACCACTAGAAGGCGGCCGTTTTGCGACCTCAGATCTAAACGATTTATATCGCCGCGTGATTAACCGTAACAACCGTCTAAAGCGTCTATTAGAGCTAAGCGCCCCTGATATCATCGTACGTAACGAAAAACGTATGTTGCAAGAATCAGTCGATGCCTTGCTTGATAACGGTCGTCGCGGTCGTGCGATTACCGGTAGTAACAAGCGTCCATTGAAATCTTTGGCAGATATGATCAAAGGTAAGCAAGGTCGTTTCCGTCAAAACTTACTTGGTAAGCGTGTTGACTACTCTGGTCGTTCGGTGATTGTTGTTGGTCCTACGCTACGTCTACATCAGTGTGGTCTACCGAAGAAAATGGCACTTGAATTGTTTAAGCCATTTACCTATAACAAATTATTGTCTCATGGTTTAGCAACGACGATTAAAGCTGCCAAAAAGATGGTAGAGCGTGAAGAGCCACAAGTGTGGGATATGCTGGCCATGGTTATCCGTGAGCATCCAGTACTCTTGAACCGTGCGCCAACGCTTCACCGTTTGGGTCTACAAGCATTTGAGCCAGTATTGATTGAAGGTAAAGCCATCCAGCTGCATCCTCTAGTCTGTACCGCGTTCAACGCCGACTTTGATGGTGACCAAATGGCCGTTCACGTGCCATTGACCCTAGAAGCACAGCTTGAATCACGTGCATTAATGATGTCGACCAACAACATCTTGTCGCCTGCTAACGGTGATCCAATCATCGTACCATCACAAGACGTTGTATTGGGTCTGTACTACATCAGCCGTTCGTCAATCAATTCTAAAGGCGAGGGCATGATTTTTGCCACCGTTAATGAAGCATTGCGTGCGATTGGTTCAAACGATTTGCATGTAAACGCCAAGATTAAAGTACGTGTGACTGAAACTCATGTCGACGAAGAAGGTAATGAGACTAAAGAAGTCAAGTTACAAGATACCGTCGCTGGTCGTCTACTTATCTGGAACATCATGCCTAAAGGTATGTCGTTCGATGAGTGTAACGAAGAGATGACGAAGAAAAACATCTCTAAATTGATCAACTCTTGCTACCGTAAAGTTGGCGTGAAAGAAAGTGTTATGTTTGCTGACCAATTGATGTACCTTGGTTTTGCTCAAGCAACACTGTCTGGCGTGTCTATCGGTATCGATGATATGGTCATTCCGCCAAGCAAAGTACAAATCATTGAAACCGCAGAAGCGGAAGTTCGCGAGATTGAAGACCAATTCGAGCAAGGTTTTGTGACTGCGGGTGAGCGTTATAACAAAGTTGTCGATATCTGGTCACGTACCAACGATAAAGTCGCTAAAGCGATGATGGACAACTTAGCGACTGATAAAATCTTAAATGCTAAAGGTGAAGAAGAAGAGCAGAAGTCATTTAACTCTATCTTTATCATGTCAGATTCTGGTGCTCGTGGTAGTGCGGCACAGATTCGTCAGTTGGCAGGTATGCGTGGTTTGATGGCAAAACCGGATGGCTCAATCATTGAGACGCCGATTAAAGCCAACTTCCGTGAAGGTTTGACCGTACTTCAGTACTTTATCTCAACGCATGGTGCCCGTAAAGGTCTTGCGGATACCGCACTGAAAACTGCTAACTCGGGTTACTTGACACGTCGTTTGGTTGACGTGGCACAAGATTTGGTTATTACCAGCGAAGACTGTGGTACTGAGCAAGGCTTGCTCATGAAGCCGCATATTCAAGGTGGTGAGATCATTGAGAAGCTCGGTGAGCTAGTACTTGGTCGTGTGACCGCTCGTGATGTAACGTATAACGATGATGCTGATAAAGTATTGATTCCAGCGGGTACCTTGATCGATGAGCATTGGGTAAATGTGCTTGATAATAACGCGATTGATGATATCTGGGTACGTTCGGTTATTACTTGTGATATCGAACATGGCGTTTGTTCACAGTGTTATGGTCGTGACCTTGCCCGTGGTCATAAAGTCAATATCGGCGAGTCAGTCGGTGTTATGGCAGCCCAGTCTATCGGTGAACCTGGTACTCAGTTAACGATGCGTACTTTCCACGTTGGTGGGGCAGCAAGTTCAGCTTCTGTGGATAACAGCATCTCAGCACGTAATGCTGGTCAAGTGCACTTTGAGAACATGAAAACAGTGCAACATACCGATGGTCACTTGGTTATCGTGTCGCGTTCAGCTGAACTGGCATTGACTGATGAGCTTGGCCGTGAGCGTGAGCGCTATAAAGTTCCTTATGGTTCAAGCGTGCTTGTGAAAAACGAAGAGCAGGTTGAAGGCGGTCAGACTATCGCTAAATGGGATCCGCACACGCATCCAATTATCACAGAATTTGCTGGTACTGCACGCTTCAGTGACATCACTGATGGTATGACAGCGACGGTAAAAGTTGATGATGCAACCGGTATGAGCTCGTTTGAAATTCTAGCGACTCGTGACCGTTCAAGCTCAGCCAAAGACTTACGTCCGGCGATTATCTTGAACACTGACGAAGGTAAAGAAGTGGTTTACTTCTTACCAGCTGAAACCATCATTCGCGTTAGCGACGGTGAAAAAGTAGCAGCCGGTTCGATCCTAGGTCGTGTACCGCAAGCATCATCAGGTACTAAAGATATTACCGGTGGTCTACCACGTGTTGCTGACTTATTTGAAGCACGTCGTCCGAAAGATCATGCCATCATGGCAGAGATGTCGGGTGTAGTCAGCTTCGGTAAAGAAACCAAAGGTAAAAACCGCTTCATTATCACCAATGAAGATGGTGAGATTCATGAAGAGCTGATCCCGAAATGGCGTCAAATCAACGTCTTCGAAAACGAGACGGTTGCTCGTGGTGAGGTTATCGCTGATGGTCCACAAAACCCGCACGATATCCTACGTCTGAAAGGACAAACTGCGCTTGCTGACTATATCGTTAACGAAGTACAGGACGTATACCGCTTGCAGGGCGTAAAAATCAACGATAAGCATATCGAAGTTATCATTCGTCAGATGCTGCGTAAAGTTGAAGTAACGGACGGCGGCGATTCAAACCACTTTAAAGGCGATCAGGTCGAATATGCTGATATCAAAGCCTTGAATGCTAAACTGGAAGCGGAAGATAAATTCCCAGTACAGTATGAGCGTCAATTACTTGGTATTACCAAAGCAAGTCTGGCAACAGAAAGCTTTATCTCAGCAGCGTCGTTCCAGGAAACCACTCGTGTTCTAACTGCGGCTGCCGTAACTGGTAAAGTGGATGAGCTACGTGGTCTGAAAGAAAACGTTGTTGTTGGTCGCTTGATTCCTGCCGGTACTGGTCTTGCTTATCATAAAGCCCGTAAAGAAAAAGCGGAGCAAAAATTGCAAGATAAAGACTTGAATGCAGCGTTTGATATGACAGCCAGCACTGATAGCAAAGACTTTGCAAGCTTTGATGAAGCGTTTGCCCAAGAGCTTAACCAAGGCAATCACTAATCTAAATAACGCTTAGTTATTTTCTCAATAAAAAAGCCAGCCTAAGTTGCTGGCTTTTTTGTGGCTTAAAGAAAATAAATCAGGTAAATTATTTGTTTAGAATGTGACTTCAGAAAATAGTACACTGCTATATAGATGGTTTTTTAAATGCTTCTAAATATATGCTTCTAAATAAATATCTTAATCGCAAAACAAAGCTTATTAAGCAATTTTACTTATTCACGTAAAAGCTGTTTAAAAGACCTATTATTATAATCGTAATACCTATTAAACAAATCATTCACTAAATAACAAGGATAGGCGCATGGCAGGTAAGACTCGCGTTGCCAAATACCAAGCTGACCGTACCAATCAAAAGCTGTATTTTTGTCGTTTGGCTTGTCAGGCGGCAGCTAATACTAACGATAAACAGCTCTATCAAGCCCATTGTGAAACGGCCATTTTTCACCTATACGGGACATATCTTGCTTTTGTACAAGAACTTGGGCATTTTTATGGTTTAAGTATGACAGCGCCAACCTTAGCAGATATTGAAGAAGCACTAAGCGCCCGTACCCAAGTTTCGCCTGAAGTGCAGCGCTTACAACAATTACAGCAACAAGGTTTTTTAGCCAATATAGAGCATGCTTATCAGCGCTGTTTATATGCGGTATTGCCTGATAATGTTATCGATGAGCAGACGGGTAGTGAGATAAAAGAAGCACCCGATTTGATTGTAAATGTTGTAACGTTATCGAATCAGTGGTTGCCAGACGAAGCAACCATACGTGAATGGCGTCAGCAGTTTGCGGAGCTGATTGAGCAGCTACGTGCTGGTATGGTAGAGTTTTAATATCATCATCAGCTTTTTTCATTAACTCGCTTTAAGCTTACAAATTCGCCTTAACTTCAAATACAGGCTCTAAAAGTGCAAAAAAAGGTCTGGCGCAGGAGACTGTGCAAGACCTTTTTTATGAGACTGTTAACCAGAATAGTGGTTTATTTATTCTGGCATCGGCGGCATACGCGCAACTGGCGTTGCTGATAAAGGTTTGTTTTGAGGATTGTTGTCGTCAGTACGACTTGGCTTCGGTTTCTCAGGAGCTGGTCGATTTTGAATTTGCTCTTCAATTGGTTCAGGAGCAGGGGGCTTACGTTGCTGAGTGGTGGTCTTAACGGGTTTTGCTGATTTACCCTCATCGGCAGTATCGTCTTCAAGCTCGGCAGCACCTTCATCCATCATTTCTATAATGCTCTGCTTTTGCTTTTTTGATTTGGCACGGTTATTAATAGAAACCCATTGATGAGGGGTGTCTTTTAATTGGACTTTCATAAAGTCCATCCAAACCGGCAGCGCTGCTACGCCGCCATACTCGCGGCGACCCAGCGTTGATGGCTGATCAAAGCCCATCCATACAACCGTGGCATTGGTAGGATGAAACCCTGCAAACCAAGCATCTTTCGCTTCATTCGTGGTTCCGGTCTTACCGCCAATATCATCACGTCCTAAGGCTCTTGCTTTCACAGCCGTACCGCGCTGGACAACATCGCGTAAGATATCTGCCATCTCAAAAGCAACTCTAGGTTTTAAAATACGCGGTGCTTGTTCAGCACGTACGTACTGTACCACCGGCGCTTTTAGGCGATCTGAATATGGGCTTGCATCATAAACATCTAAATCAAGCGCTTTATCATCTTTTGCTATCTTGTCGTTACTGTCTGCTTTTAGCTCAGCGTCTTTTTTATCTGTCGCTTTGTCTTTAGCACTAACATTTTCATCTTTAGCAGCAGCTGCTTTATTCTCTGCTTCTATTTTTGCTTCATAATCTTTGATAAGCTTTTTATTGACAGCGTCAAGCTGCTCATTAAAGCATAAGGCGCAAGCTTGCTGCGGGTTGGCTTGAAACAGCAGCTTATTATCATAGTTATAAATTTGTTCGATAAAATAAGGCTGGATACGATGTCCGCCATTAGCAAAGGTGGCATAAGCCGTGGCCATTTGTAATGGCGTTGCCTGACCGGCGCCCAATGCTAAAGACAAAGTTGTAGGTAGCTTTTCTTTATCAAGGCCAAATTCGTCTAACAAATTGCGCGCATCAGAGATACCAATTGCTTGCAGCAAACGAATAGAGACTAAGTTACGAGATAGATAAAGCCCACGGCGTAAGGTGATATCACCTAAAAAACGTTGGTCGGAATTCTTAGGTTTCCAGTCACCTACTTGAATAGGGCGGTCCGAGACAATACTGTCTGGACGATAGCCTTTTTCTAAAGCAGTGGTATAAACCAGTGGCTTAATCGTCGAACCTGGTTGACGCCAGCCTTGTAGCGCGCGGTTGAATTTACTATGGTTAAAGTCAAATCCACCTACCAACGCTCGAACGGCACCCGTTTCAGGATTTAGAGAAACCAAACTACCCTGTACTTCAGGTATTTGTCCCAATTGCCAATTGCCATTGGTCGTCGGTATCAGGCGCACAATATCATTTTTGCTGACAATCTGACTGGCATTACTCGGAAAGTAGCCGATGCGATCGGCAGATATATATTTGCGCGCCCAGCTCATACCAGACCAGTTAACCGTTACATTCTCACCAGAGGGCATGGTTGCTTCAAAACTGCGAGAATTGACCTTGGTCACTTTGGCTGGAGACATATTGCTATAACGACGGAATTTTTCCAGCGGTTCGCCATTTGCTTCAGCGCCGCGCCAGCCATGACGGTGCTCATAAGCCACCAAACCTGTTAGTATCGCTGATTCTGCTGCTTTTTGTGCTTCGCTATCAACAGTCAAACGCACGCGCCAGCCACCATGCATCACTTGCTCACCATAGCGGTTGACCAAGGCAGAACGCGTCATCTCTGCCAAATACGGCATATTGACGTCAAGTTTTTCTTGATAAAGATTGATACCAATTGGGGCGTTAATGGCTTCGTCGTGCTGAGCCTTATTAATATAGCCCAATTCATGCATGCGTCCAATAATCCAGTTGCGGCGGGTGAGGGCGCGACTTGGATTGGCAACCGGGTTATATTTAGAAGGGGCTTTTGGCAGACCTGCGAGCATAGCCATTTCGGCAACGGTGAGGTTTTCTAGAGATTTACTATAATATTTTTTCGCAGCGGCGCGAATACCATAAGCGCCTTCGCCTAAATATATTTTATTGACATATAAGGTAAGAATGTCATTTTTGCTCAGCTCGTCTTCGATTTTACGGGCTAAAAACAGCTCTGTCAGCTTGCGATTTAGAGTACGCTCTGAGCTTAAGAAATAGTTTTTGGCAACCTGCATGGTAATAGTAGAGCCGCCCGTTTGACTCTCATCATCGGTGACCACTTCGGTCACAGCGCGACCAAGACCTTTAATACTAATGCCGCTATGTTGAAAAAATGACGCATCTTCTGCTGCTAAAAAAGCCTGCGTTAAGCCTTTAGGGATCTCTTCAAACGTAACCGGTAGCGATAAACGATTGCCGTACTGACCAATCAGTTTGTCGTCACTACTATATATCTGTAGCGGCATCTCTAGATTGGCCGTTTTAATCTCTTGAATGCTTGGCAAGGTTGGCGATAAATACATTGCCATACCGTAAAAGCCAATAGGTACGGCAAGTGCTAAGATTAGCGCTAACGCTAAGCAGGCAATGAAAAGCCCCACCAAAAAGTGAATGAGACGAGCGGTAGCATTTTTTTTGGTCATAAGAAGACTTATCAATTAAAGTTTCAATAGATAGGGCATTATACCTTGAACAAAATAGGCAAGTAATAATAAATGTGTAAGTGTTGCTTAATAAGTAATTTAAATGCTTGAATCTATCTGTTAAGTAAAGTATTGTACTAAATTATTACAAATAACTATCAGATTGTACACTTAACATAAGGTATAGAGTTTGTGAGGCTATTTACTTCTAAGAGTCGACATTTGATTGGCGTGGATATTTGCACCACCTCAGTGAAGTTGGTTGACATACAGCGTCAACAGGGCATATTTCACCTAAAATCTTACGGCATAGAAAGGTTGCCGGAAGGCGTAGTCGTCGACAAACTCATTGTAGACACCGAAGCGGTGGGTAACACAATAGCAAGCTTGGCGCGACGTTGCCAAGCTGCCGGTAGCAACGCCGCTACTGCAGTTTCAGGCTCAGCCGTGATTACCAAAATCATCGATATGGATATGGTGCTTAACGACGTTGAGCGTGAAGCGCAAATCCGCTTGGATGCTGATCAATACGTACCTTATCCATTAGAAGATGTTAATTTGGATTTTGAGGTATTGGGTCCCTCTTTGGTTAATGACAATATGGTGCAGGTACTATTGGCAGCGTCACGGTCGGAAAATGTTGACCAAAGAGTGGATGCGCTGACCTTTGGTGGCTTGCAAACCAAAGTAATGGATATCGAATCACATGCAATTGAGCGTGCCTTTGGTTTGATGGCAGATGGCCTGCCAAACGTACCAGATTTGGTGGCTGTCGTCGATATTGGTCATAATCAAACCACATTATATATTGCTAAAAATGGCGAGTTTATATATAGTCGTGAACAATTATTTGGTGGTACTCAGCTTACCGAAGCGATACAAAATCGATACGGATTATCCGCTGAAGAAGCAACGATTAGTAAACGCGAACGTACTTTGCCAGACGATTACTATCCCGACGTATTAACACCATTTATAGAAAATACCATTCAACAGATTACTCGTTCTCTACAATTCTACTTCTCTTCTAGTCAATATACCAGTATTGATCATCTGGTGCTTGCAGGTGGCAGTAGTTCTATTGCAGGACTTGCTGGCATGGCACAGCAAAGATTGGGCGTGCCTGTGAGTATGGCAAATCCGTTCATCAATATGACCATTGCTCCACATATCGATAATGAGCAATTGGCGCTTGATGCACCCAGCTTAATGGCCGCTTGCGGTCTTGCGTTAAGGAGCTTCGACTAATGGCTCGTATTAACTTATTGCCCTGGCGGCAAGAAGAGCGCGAACGCCGCAATAAAGAATTTATCACTTTGGTGGTGGCCGTTACTTTGCTGGCTCTATTGGCGGCATTCGCGTCATGGAGTTATTTTAACAATGAACTCGATGAACAGTTAGATGCCAATGCACTGATTGAACAAGAAAATGCGCGCCTAGATAAAGCCTTGGTAGAGATTGATAGCTTAGAGCAGCGCCGTGATGACATCGTCTCACGCATGCAGGTTATCCAAGATTTGCAAGGTCGACGTCCGGTTCCTGTACGGTTATGGGATGATCTTGCCAAGGCGATGCCGCCAGCGCTTTATTTAAATAACTTAAAACGCGAAGGTGATGTGCTTACTTTAACCGGTCTTGCTGACAATCCAAATATTGTCTCTAGCTTAATTCGTAACCTTGATAGTAGCAAATGGATGGGCAATTCAGCAGTGAGTAATATTCAGCAAAATATCACTGCTTATGAATCTGCTCCAGCGCTTAATAATACGGTCACTGCTGGTGAACAGCCGCGTCCTATTTATCCTGAAGACAGTTATGTTCAGTTTGTGGTAACGACCAAAGTACAGTCAGAAACGATTGAAGCTACTGATGCGGATGGTAATGCTGTGCTTGGAGGTGAGTTATGAAACTGAACCGTAAAAAAAGCCTCATTAAAACCAAAAAGACGGCGGTTAGTGCTAAAAAGCCGTTTGATTTGAATGAATTCCGCCGCAGCTTTGAGTCATTGGATGCTGAGAACTATGGCAGTTGGCCTATTCCTGTCAAAGTCACCGTGATTGGATTTATTATTGCCTTAATCGCTGCGTTGTCATGGGCATTGCCGATTAGCAGTAAAATTGATGAGATTACTGCTGCTGAAAGTCAACAGCAAACCTTACTGGATAGCTACCGTGAAAAAGAATCGCGGGCGCGCCATCTAAAGACCTATCAAGCGCAAGTGATTCAAATGGAAGCGGAGTTCAATACCTTACTTGATCAGCTACCCAAAGATACCCGTGTATCAGAATTGGTCGAAGGTATCAATATGACGGGCGTTGGCAGTAATATCCGTTTCCAAGATATTTCAGTAGAGCCTGAGATTGAAAATGAGTTCTTTATTGAGCAGCCTATTCGTATTGCCGCTTTAGGTGAATACCATCAGTTTGGTAGCTTTATCAGCGGGCTTGCTGCTTTGCCGCGTATTATTACGATGCATGATTTTGAAGTCAGTAATCCGCAGCCAACTTTGGATGTTTTACCTGAGCTCAATCTGGTGCTACAAACCAAAACGTATCGCTCAAAAGAAGCGGCTCCTGAAGGTGATGAAGCTGTCACGCCTGATGCTGCTACGCCTGATGCTGCAGGAGGCAACTAATGAATATCCAAAAACTGCCCATGCTGCTTATTTTAAGCGCCACTGTTTTGTCAATAATGGGTTGTACTGACCGTATTGGCATGGCAGAGCAGGCGATGGCTGATATTCGTAACCAGCCAGCGCAGCCGATTGAACCGCCGCCTAAGGCTGAGCTGGTAGAAGATTTTGTCTATAGTGCCAGTGCGCAGCGTAGTCCATTTTTGCCACCAAGCTTAGTGAACGTTCAAGGCCCTGCTACCTCTATCGATGGCGTGCGCCCTGATATCACCCGAGTAAAAGAACCGCTTGAGCAATATGAGCTATCGCAACTCGTCTTTCGCGGTGTCGTTATTTCCCCTGAAGGTCAGCAATATGCCTTAGTACAGCGCCCCGATGGTTCAGTTGCGAGCGTTAGAGTCGGTAATTATCTTGGATTAAATGACGGCCGTATTGTTGAAATCACGCCGACCCAGATTAACTTGATTGAAATTGTGCCAGACAGCCGCGCTGGGTTTGTAGAAAAACCCCAGTCGCTGGTCTCCCCTATAAGCTAAGTCGGCAGATTTTTTGAGGAATACATAATGACAGTACGCAATAACAAGGTAATGACGATGAACAACCGCGTATCTTCTACGTTTGCCATCTCTGCATTGGCAATGAGTATGGTAGCAGTTAGTAGCAGTGCTCATGCTGAGCAGCGCATCAATAACGTCTCTGTGGTACAGACCGCACCGGCCGTTACCCAAATGCGTTTGGGCTTTGCCGGCAAACCAGTATTACCTGCAGCCTACCAGCTTGATAATCCGAGCCGTTTGGTATTGGATTTTGAAAAAGTACAAAACGGACTTGCCAGTCGTTTTAATGAATATAACGTCGGTATGATCAAGGATGTCACTACCCTAAATAGCGACAATACCACCCGTCTGATTGTTGGGCTCAAACAAGCGGGCAATTATACCACCGCTATTGAGGGCAATGATTTGTTGTTAACGATTAGCGACCCTAGTCGTCCAGTGGTTAATCAAGTAGTTACCAATGACCCTGTGCAAGACGTGCTTAATGGCAATGCGGGTATCACTACCACTGCTGTTGTTACACCGATAGTTGAGACCAGTAGCAAATCAAGTGCGCCTATTCGTACCACAGCTACTAGCTCTACAGTAAACAAAACCCAAGTACCTGCTGATACCATGGTGGTGCGCGTCAATCCGTTGCTAAGCCCACAGCTTGCGGCCTCACAAGTGAGTAAGCAGTATAGTTATGACGGTTTAACGGCGGTTAATTTTACCGCAGGCAATGATGGTGGCGGTAATGTCAGTATTGCGCTTGCCAACGAAGCCATTCCAGTTGACGTCCAGCGTCAAGGTAATAAGTTGGTTGTACGTTTAACCGGCAGCACCGTTCCGAGAAACTTATTACGTCGCTTAAACGTGAATAGTGGTCTGGTTGATAGTATTGATACTAAAAACCAAGGTCAAAATGGTGTGATTACCATCAATATTAAAGAAGATTATGAGTATCAAGCTTATCAATCGGGTAACCAGTTAAATATCAATATCCGCAAGCCTGAGCTACTTCGTGAGCCAACGCTTGAAGAGAAAGTATATAGCGGTGAAGCGCTATCTATGGAATTCCAAGACGTCGAAATCCGTAGTGTGTTAGATATCTTGGCACAGTTTACTGATATGAATATCGTGGCTAGTGATTCGGTCGCGGGTAATATCACCTTGCGCCTGATTAATGTACCTTGGGATCAAGCGCTAGATATTATTCTAAAGAGTAAAAATCTTGGTAAGCGTGAAAATGGCAACGTAATTTTGGTTGCGCCTTCGACTGAGCTTGCTGAACAAGAAGCTCGTGAGCTTGAAGCGCAGCAAGCGGTTGAGTCGTATGCGCCGCTACGCACGGAATACATTCGCTTAAGCTATGCTAAAGCGGCTGATGTCTTGACGCTTATCTCTCAGGGTAGTGGCTCATCAGGTGGCAGCGGTACTGGCAACACAAATTCTACTGATAACAATACCTTGTTGTCTAACCGTGGTACGGTAACGGTTGATGAGCGTACCAATACCTTGATTATCAAAGATGTCGCTGAAAGCATTGAAAATATTCATAAGCTGATTGGTAAAATTGATATTCCAGTCCGTCAAGTAATGATTGAAGCGCGTATTGTTAGCGCTACCGATAGCTTTAGTAAAGAGATCGGCGTGCGTTGGGGTATTTTGTCAAACGGCGCTGCCAATAACCGTAACTTGTTGGTCGGTGGTAGTAATCAGACGCTATGGGACTTAAAAGATTTTGACGTAGAAACAACGACAGTTAATGGTCAAACCGTTTCTTATCCTAAATATGACATCAGCCGCCCTGATAACTTAAACGTTGACTTAGGTGTTGCTAACCCAGCGGGTAGTATTGCTTTTGGGCTACTTAGCATGTCAGATGTGATGCTCGATCTTGAGCTATCAGCACTACAAGCTGATAACCGCGGTGAAGTGATTTCGACACCAAAGATTTTGACGGCTGATAAACAAACGGCAAAAGTATCTTCTGGTACACAAATTCCTTATCAAGAAGCCTCGGCCAGTGGCGCGACCACGACCAGCTTTAAAGAAGCGGCATTGAGTCTGGAAGCGACGCCAAATATTACGCCTGATGGTAAAATTGGTTTGCAACTTGTTATTACCAATGGCACGCCAACGATTATTAATAATCAGGTAGCGATCGCTGAAGATTCAATCTCGACCAATGTCATTGTTGAAGACGGTCAAACCATTGTACTGGGCGGTGTCTTTAAAAATCGTAGCAGTAATGGTGTTGATAAAGTACCTTTCTTAGGTGACTTGCCTTATATCGGTCGTGCCTTCCGCCGTGATGTCCGTAATAACTCTAAAGAAGAGCTACTCATCTTTGTCACGCCAAAATTGATCAATGATGGCATCAGCCGTTTAAATTAATCAGCGTTTAATGTCTTTATAACTAAAAAAAGCAAGCATCAGCGCTTGCTTTTTTTATGGCCAATTTTTGCGTGTGCTTGGATTTTACTCACAATAATCAACGCGCATTACTAGCCAGAATATCAATGACGTTGTATCATACCTAATTTAGCTGAGTGCGTATTATGGTTGAGGAATTACCGTCGGTATTTCTAGTGGGGCCGATGGGAGCGGGCAAGACCACCATTGGCAGGTTACTGGCTAAGCAGTTAGGGCGCTCGTTTGTAGACAGTGATTGGTATATTGAGTCACAAACCGGCGCAGATATTGCTTGGATATTCGCTAAAGAAGGCGAAGCGGGCTTTCGCGAACGGGAGACGCGTGCCATCGATGAGCTGACGCAGCAATCACAAATCGTCTTAGCGACCGGCGGCGGCGCAGTAATGGCGGCCGAAAACCGTGCCTTTCTTAAAGAGCGCGGCATCGTCGTCTATCTCAATGCTCCGGTGGACGTGCAAATGGCGCGTACTGCCAAAGATAAGTCGCGACCATTGTTACAACAACCGAATCCTAGAAAAATATTGCAAGATTTATACAGCGCCCGCGACCCCTTATATCGGCAAGTGGCGCATATTATCATGCCGACCGGTCATACTTATCCTCGCCATATGGTCAATCAGTTATTGCAGCAACTAGACGCATTTTGTGCCTCAACTTCTATCAGCTCAGCACATCAAGAAGATGAATAAGAAAAAGTTTAATAAACAACGCCGCTCAATTTAATTCAATCCTCATACTTAAGGAGATTTTCATGGCAACGCCACTGTTTCATGCCACCCTAACAGTACAGACGCAAAGTCATGATTATCCTATCGTCATTACTGAAGATAGTAATGCAAGCAACCCTAAAAACATTGTTAGTAACACTGCTGAAAACACTACTAATAACAGCGCTGGAAATAGCATTGAAAAAAGCAGCATGGCAAGCCAAATTGCTCCTTATATTACAGGTCGTCAAGTCCTTATCGTCACCAATGAGACGGTTGCGCCTTTATATTTAAAGGCTATACAGGAGGAGCTTGAAGCGCAGTTTACCGTCAAGGTTTGTGTGCTCCCAGATGGTGAACAATATAAAAACCAGACCAGTATCAATCAGATTTATGATGCGCTGATGGCCGAGCACTTTAACCGTGATGTGACCCTAATCGCGCTTGGTGGCGGGGTGGTCGGCGATATGACAGGCTTTGCCGCCGCAAGTTTTATGCGCGGGGTCAATTTTATTCAAATTCCAACCACCTTGCTATCACAAGTGGATTCAAGTGTTGGTGGTAAGACCGGCATCAACCACCCCCAAGGTAAAAACATGATTGGCGCATTTTGGCAGCCGCAAATGGTGCTTGCTGATATGAGCACGCTGAAAACCTTGCCGGCACGTGAGCTATCAGCAGGATTGGCCGAAGTCATTAAGTACGCGCTGATTATGGATGCAGAGTTTTTGACTTGGCTTGAGCACAATCTACCAGCGATGAGGGCTTTGGATTTAGCCGTACTTGGCGAAGCGGTGAAGCGCTGCTGCCAGTACAAAGCCGATATCGTCTCCCAAGACGAAAGAGAGTCCGGTGTGCGCGCCTTATTAAACTTCGGTCATACCTTTGGTCATGTGATTGAAACCCATGAAGGCTATGGTAATTGGCTGCATGGTGAGGCGGTCGCGGCTGGCATGGTACAAGCAGCTGAGCTGTCGCAAAAGCTTGGTTGGTTAACGAGTGCTGACGTTGCCCGTATTAAGCGCGTATTGGTATTGGCAAATTTACCTATCACGCCACCCGCTATTGACGTACAGACGGCATTAGGTTTGATGGGTCATGATAAAAAAGTCAAACACGGACAAATCCGCCTTATTTTGTTAAAATCATTAGGTGAGGCAGTATTGACCAATGAATTTGATGCTGGACTGTTAACAGAAGTATTGTCACAACATCACTCATAAAGGTGGTTAAAGGTTAATAAAGGCGTCAATACTATTCATCATAACGTTAAGATTTTAATTTATGGCCTTATCATTAAGTGACAATTTTTTAACTGCATCTTTATAAGTATTGCGTTATAAATGGCTTTTTATCAGACTATCTTTATAAGTATTTTTCCCCAAGGACATCTCCATGGCAGCATCACGCTCGACGACTCGCACAGCTGGGCAGAAATATCGCCGTCAAGCACTGATTTGGCTGATAGCGACACTGCTATTGGGCGTGTTTACCGCCTTAGTTTGGATGTTTAGTCAAACGCCAGCGATGGGCGCAAAAATCGAGAATGAGCCAATATCAGCGCCGCAAGCCTCAACTGATGAGCTTGAGCAGCCGTTAAAGATAGAATCCTTGCATGAGCTTGATACCGATGTGCAGCCGATTAGTTTTGATGCCACCGTCCGTGATTTGCGCAGCTACCCCGATGAGTTTAAAGACAAGCGTTATCTGCTGGCTAATAAAGGCAAGTGGACGGTACAGGTGATGAATGTCGCTGAAAACGATGTCATTGTCAGCTATTTAGAAAGCCGTGAAGATCGCGAGAAGTTTGCTTATTTTCGCTACCTTGATGAAAACAATCAAGTACGCTATATGTTGACTTATGGGCTGATGAGCAGTCCACAAGAAGCGGTCGGCGCGGCTAAACTAATAGACTTTAAGCTGCCTGCTAATGTGCGTGTGTTGCCAGAAGAGATTAATCGCTACGTCAGTATTATTGATAATTATGAGCGTCCTGATCCCGTCAAGGACTTAAGCACCAAACGCACGCGCGCTGTCAATTTGCGCCCAACCAAACGCGAAGTGCCGGTGCGTCAGAAAGCACCAGCTAACGATAGTGCCAACGAGCAAGCAGCAAGTAATGCCAATCGCGGCGCGCAAGAAGGGACGAATAATAGCACTGCTGAAAGTATTCGTCAGTCAGTCGATACCTCTGAGACCTTATCTGTCAATGAAGAGCGTACGGTCGGTATCGAAGAGCAGACAACGACTGCACCAACACCAAAAAATGCAGATAATAGCCGAAAATCTGAAGCAAGTAACAACAATGAACCGAAAAAACCACCTGTGGTTGAAGCGCCTAAACCGCCGAGTGCGAATGCAAACAGTAATGCGGCTAATAAGAACGCCAATTCCAATGCGGCTAATAAGAACGCCAATTCCAATGCGGCTAATAAGAATGCCAATTCCAATGCGGCTAATAAAAATCCTAATGTTAATGCCGGTGCTAATAACAATGCCTCAAAAAACAACGCCTCAAAGAACAACAATGACAGCATAAAAGAGCTTATTGAAGAAAAAAGCAATTAATTTCAATGAGCGTTTATTAGAAAAGCCTACCAGCTATCCTGTTTGGTAGGTTTTTTTGTGCCTGTGATTTTGGTAAGAAAAATTATATTTGAATGTATGCAATGGTTATTAGGTTTTAATATTAAGGCTCATAGGCATGGAAAACTATCTAAAAGCGCATATATAAACGGCTTAAACGGGGTCTCAGTCGAGAAAGTTAGTAATAACATCATCATTGATAATATAATTTTTTACAAAATGGAGAACATAAAGACATAGAAAAGACTAGATTTTTTGTCAATCATTAACTAAGATAACTATGGGCAACGTTCTGTATAGTTATCGTAAATCGTGATCTAACATCGCAGCATTTAGTAAGTAGGCTTGCTATAAATACAAGCACTTACGCTTATGTTGTTGTCTCAAGCGCTGCTACTTGCTATCCCTATTAAGCTTATTGCAAGTGGCACAATCTCTCGTTATTACCCTAATTGGGGTCATTAAGGCGCTTGAGTACAGAGCGTCTGATATTCAAATTTGACGGTTTAGGCTAGTGATAGTAGCTACTTTACCCATCATTTTCTTGGCGCATTATCTATCGAAGTGGTTAACGCATATCAGCATTTACCAAGGTTTATGTGACTCACATTGGGCGCCTTAACCGCTGAAAGAAGATCGCAAGCCTGTAAAGACCGATAGTGAATGATGTATAAGGGCTTTAAGGATAAAAGGATAGATAGGGTGATGATCATTTATCTTATCTTATCTCCTGAATGCAGTCCTTTTAGTAGCCAACCCTAAAGTAAAGGTTGCAATTACTGTATAGTAATTAGAAGAGTAAAGAGAATCGTGGTAAGTATTTTTATCACCTTTAGAATCTTTACTCTATTTGCTCTGCCTGCGTTTTATTAATCCGCTTATGTGAATATATACCCGTTCTGCCTGCGGAGTTTGGTTTGTACATCATCTGAGATGTATATGCTGTCTGCTTACTTAAAAGGACAAGCTATGTCAATGATTTCCTCCTCTACGCATTTGGCGACCCCAGATGACTTCTCTGATAATTGTGGTTTTGGTTTAATTGCTCATATTGAGGGCCAAGCCAGCCATGATTTGGTAAAAACAGCCATTCACAGCTTAAGTTGTATGACCCATCGCGGCGGTGTCGCTGCGGATGGTAAGACAGGTGATGGTTGCGGTTTATTATTGGCGACGCCAAGCGTGTTTTTTAGCAATATTGCAGCTGAGCAAGGGTTTACGCTGACGGCCAATTTTGCAGTAGGTATGGTCTTTGTTAATTTAGACGAGACAAAAGCGCAGTATAGCCGACAGGTGCTCAATGAAGAGCTTAGCGCCCAAGGTTTGAAAGTAGCTGGTTGGCGGGATGTGCCACTTGATTTGAGTATCGTTGGTGAGATTGGTCGTGAGACCTTACCCGGTTTTCAGCAAGTATTTGTCAATGCAGCAGATGAGCTAGCCGCCGATGATTTTAACCGTAAGTTATTTGTCGCGCGTAAAAAAGCTGAACAACGCTTGGTTGATGACGAGCTGTTTTATGTATGCTCATTAAACTCTCAGACGATTATTTATAAAGGTTTGGTCATGCCATCAGACCTGCCAGCATTCTTTTTAGACCTACAAGATACGCGTTTGGCCTCGCATATTGTGGTCTTCCATCAGCGTTTTTCGACCAATACCTTACCGCGTTGGCCACTGGCGCAGCCGTTTCGCTATTTGGCGCATAATGGTGAGCTGAATACCATCACCGGCAACCGTAGCTGGTCTGAAGCCCGTACGCCAAAATTAAAATCTGATAAATTGCCCAATTTAAATGAACTAACGCCACTGGTTAATAGCACGGGTTCGGATTCATCAAGCTTAGATAATATGTTAGAAGTACTGATGTCGGGCGGTATGAGTTTATTCCATTCGATGTCGATTCTGGTGCCACCCGCTTGGCAAAACGTCGATAGCATGGATATGGATTTGCGCGCGTTTTATGAGTTTTACTCGCAGCATATGGAGGCGTGGGATGGCCCAGCAGGTTTAGTGATTCAAGATGGTCGTTATGCTGTCTGTATGCTTGACCGTAATGGTCTGCGCCCATCGCGTTGGGTCACGACCAAGAACGGCTATATCACTGTGGCATCTGAGGTTGGCGTTTGGGATTATGCGCCAAAAGACGTGCTCGCTAAAGGTCGGGTCGGTCCCGGTCAGATGCTGGTGATCGATACCATGACCGGTCAAATTATGGATACCAAAGCCATTGCGACGTTACTCAAAAAGGCCCATCCATATCGTAAGTGGCTACGTGAAGAAGCGACCCGTATCCGTGATGATGAGCGCTTAGAAGAAGAGTTAGCCGCACAAGCCTGCCGCGGCGAGCCGCTAAAAGCATTGCAAAAAATGTATCACATCACCAATGAAGAGCGCACTGAAATCATTCGCCCTAATGCCGAAAATGGTCAAGAGCCAGTCGGTTCGATGGGTGATGATACGCCTATGGCGGTGCTGTCACAGCAAATTCGCCATGTCGGCGACTTTTTCCGCCAGCAGTTTGCACAGGTGACCAATCCACCGATTGATCCATTGCGCGAGTCCATCGTGATGTCGCTACAGACTTGCTTAGGTGCTGAGACCAATGTGTTTGCGCCATCAGCACGCGACGCCCATCGTATTATCTTATCGTCGCCAGTTTTATCAGCCAGTAAAATGCAGCAGCTCGAAACTTTGGCTGATCCAGCGTTCCAAATGGCGCGTATCGATTTAAACTACGATGCCAATCTTCAGTTATCAGCTGCTATTAAAGCTATCTGTGAGCAAGTGGCAAATAGCATCCGTGCTGGTCATACTTTGATTGTCTTATCTGATAAAAATATTACTGCCGATAAAGTGCCGGCCAATGCCATTATGGTCACCGGTGCGGTACATCATTATCTGATAGCACAAGGTATTCGTACCGATGCCAATTTAATTATTGAGACTGGACTGGCGCGCGATTCGCATCAAGTAGCGGTATTGATTGGCTTTGGTGCGACCTGTATTTATCCATATTTAGCTTATGACGTCATTGATGATTTGGTAGCGACTGGTGAGCTGCTTGGCGATCCGATTCAAGCGCGGGTAAATTTCCGTAAAGGCTTGGATAAAGGTTTGCTAAAAATCTTATCAAAAATGGGCATCTCGACCATTGTCTCTTATCGCGGCGCGCAATTATTTGAAGCGGTTGGACTCTCTGAAGAAGTGGTAAACCTATGCTTTAAAGGCGTGCAAAGCCGTATTAAAGGCGCTACTTTTGCCGATTTGGCTGCCGACCAAGCACAATTGGCTGCCAATGCCTTTAAACGCCGTGCGCCGCTCGATCAAGGTGGCCTGCTGAAGTTTGTCTTTAATAAAGAATACCATGCCTTTAATCCCGATGTGATTAACAGTCTACATACCGCCGTACGGACAGGCGATTATAATAATTATCGTCATTATGCCGATTTGGTCAATAGCCGTCCTGTAGCGACCTTACGTGATTTGTTGCAATTAAAGACGGATAACGCTATCGATGTTAATGAGGTCGAAGATATTTCGGAAATCCTGACACGCTTTGATTCAGCTGGCATGTCTTTAGGGGCATTATCACCCGAAGCTCATGAAGCGATTGCCATGGCGATGAATACCATCGGTGGGCGCTCAAACTCTGGTGAGGGCGGCGAAGATCCTGTACGTTATGGCACGCTGCGTAATTCAAAAATCAAGCAAATTGCCTCTGGTCGATTTGGCGTGACGCCGGCCTATCTGCGTTCAGCAGAAGTGATGCAGATTAAGGTTGCCCAAGGCGCAAAACCCGGTGAAGGTGGTCAGCTGCCGGGCGGTAAGGTCAATGCGTTAATCGCACGTCTGCGTTATTCGGTACCGGGGGTGACGCTCATATCACCGCCGCCGCATCATGATATTTATTCGATTGAAGATTTGGCGCAGCTGATTTTTGATTTAAAACAAGTCAATCCAGATGCTTTAGTTTCGGTCAAATTGGTCTCGCGTCCCGGTGTTGGTACGATTGCAACGGGCGTAGCAAAAGCCTATGCCGATTTAATTACTATCTCAGGCTATGATGGCGGCACCGCAGCATCGCCACTATCCTCTATCCATCATGCTGGCTCGCCGTGGGAGCTAGGGCTTGCTGAAACTCATCAGTCGCTACGTGTTAATGGCTTGCGTGATAAAGTCCGTATCCAAACCGATGGTGGTCTAAAAACCGGTCTTGATGTGGTCAAAGCCGCAATTCTTGGGGCTGAAAGCTTTGGCTTTGGTACCACGCCGATGATTGCGGTTGGTTGTAAGTACTTGCGCATTTGCCATCTTAATAACTGTCCGACCGGCGTTGCCACCCAAAAAGCCCAGCTCCGCGATGAGTATTTCATCGGTGAAGCTGAGATGCTCATTAACTTCTTTAAATTTGTCGCAACCGAAACGCGTGAATGGCTTGCCGCATTAGGCGTACGCAGTATGGAAGAGCTTGTCGGACGCACCGATTTGCTTGAAGTGCTAGAAGGCAATACCGATAAGCAGCGTCATTTGGATTTAACGCCGTTATTATTTAGCCATCCAGCAAGTGCAGGCAAAGCGCAAACCTGTCAGGTTGCGCGTAATGAGCCGTTTGATAAAGGCTTGCTTGCTGAGCAGATGATTAGCGATATGCTGCTCAATATTCGTCAAGGGAACGGCGGCGATTATAGCTACGCCGTCGGCAACTGTGATCGCTCTATCGGCGCGCGTATTTCAGGTGAGATTGCACAGGTATGGGGCAATATTGGCATGAGTGATATGCCCATTAAGCTTCATCTAAACGGCACCGCAGGGCAAAGTTTGGGTGTTTGGAATGCGGGCGGCTTACATATTGAGCTTGAAGGCGATGCCAATGACTATGTCGGTAAAGGCATGGCGGGCGGTGAGATTGTCATTTATCCGCCGAAAGACTCAAGCTTTCATGCGCAAGAAACTGCTATCATCGGTAATACCTGTTTGTATGGTGCCACGGGCGGTAAGCTATATGCGGCTGGCACGGCGGGCGAGCGTTTTGGCGTACGTAACTCTGGCGCGCATGCGGTCATCGAAGGCACAGGCGACCATTGCTGCGAGTATATGACCGGCGGTATCATTACTATCCTTGGTCGTACGGGTCTGAATTTTGGCGCCGGTATGACGGGTGGTTTTGCGTATGTACTCGATATGGATGGCGACTTTTTTGATCGCTGTAATCATGAGCTGATTGATTTAAATCGTATCTCGAGTGAGCAAATGGAAGGTCATCGTATTTACTTGCAACACGTCATTGAAACCCATGTCGATAAAACCGGTAGTGCGTGGGGGCAGACCATCTTAGCGGACTTTGAGCATTATGCGCGTAAGTTCTATTTGGTGAAACCAAAAGCAGCGAACGTTGCGACCTTGCTTAAGACCACGACGGCTGATCCACAATAAACGGGATGAGTCAGCAAGAGGTTTACGAGCAGTTTTAATACATAGCCTTAATGCACATTTTAAGCAGGTAAATGACAGCCGGTATCCGTAAATTTGCCCCATTGAGGCTGCAGATATTGGCTGTCGTTAGCCACTATAAAATACCTCTATATAAAAGAGACAATACCATGGCAAAACGCTTAGAAAATAGTTTTCAGTTTTTAGATGTACCACGCCTTGAGCCCACCAAAAAAGATATTGCTACCCGTTCAACCGAGTTCGTAGAGATTTATCATCCATTTGAAAGCGAGTCAGTGGCGCAGCAATCGCATCGCTGCCTTGAATGCGGTAACCCGTACTGTGAGTGGAAATGTCCGGTACATAACTACATTCCCAATTGGCTTAAACTGGCGAGTGAAGGTCAGATATTTCAGGCGGCAGAATTGTGCCACCGTACCAATACTTTGCCTGAGGTTTGTGGACGTGTCTGCCCGCAAGACCGCTTATGTGAAGGCGCTTGTACCTTAAACGACGGCTTTGGCGCGGTGACTATTGGCAATGTTGAGAAGTATATTAACGATACCGCTTTTGCCCTTGGCTGGCGTCCTGATATGTCCGATGTGATTTGGACGGACAAAAAAGTCGCTATTATTGGCGCTGGTCCAGCAGGTTTGGGCTGCGCAGATATCTTAGTTAGAAATGGTGTAACGCCTGTTATTTTTGATAAACGCCCTGAAATTGGCGGCTTATTAACCTTTGGTATTCCAGAATTTAAGATGGAAAAAGACGTCATGCGCAACCGCCGTGTCATCTTTGAAGGCATGGGCATGGAGTTTCGTTTAGAGACAGAAATCGGTACTGATGTCAGCATTGATGAGCTGCTAAGCGAGTATGATGCGGTATTTATGGGTATGGGTACTTATACCTATATGCGTGGCGGCTTTGCTGGTGAAGAGCTAGAGGGCGTCTATGATGCGCTAGATTACCTGATTGCCAATGTCAATCGCTGCAACGACTGGGAGAAAAATCCAGAAGAATATATCGATTTAAAAGGTAAAAAAGTGGTGGTGCTAGGCGGCGGTGATACGGCGATGGATTGTAACCGTACCAGTATTCGTCAAGGGGCGCAGCAAGTGGTTTGTGCTTATCGCCGCGATGAAGAAAATATGCCAGGCTCCCGCCGCGAAGTGGTCAATGCGCGCGAAGAGGGTGTTGAGTTTTTATTCAATCGTCAACCGACAGAAATCATTGGCTTAAATGGCAAAGTGAACGCGGTCAAAGTGATTACCACTCATCTAGGCGCGCCTGACAACCGTGGTCGCCAGCGCCCCGAGCCCATTCCCAATTCAGAAGAAATTATCCCATGTGATGCGGTTATTTTGGCCTTTGGTTTCCGTCCTAGCCCTGCTGATTGGTTTGCAGGGCAGCAAATCTCGATGGACAGCTCGGGTCGGGTCGTAGCCGCCGAAAAACAAACCTTTAAATTTCAAACCAGTAACCCCAAAATCTTTGCTGGTGGTGATATGGTACGCGGCTCTGATTTGGTCGTGACAGCGATTTGGGAAGGTCGTGAAGCGGCGGAAGGCATTCTAGATTTCTTAGAGGTGTAGCATTTGGCTCTAGCAATAGCCACATGCTCTTAGCCAGACGTTCTCAGCTAAGCACTATCTTAGCGTGCTTTTTTGTTGTTATGTGCTAGCATGTTTTGACCTTTAACGTCTTTTATCTTTTAATAGATGAAAGGCGTTATTTTTTGACCATTGCTTTATTATCGCTTTATCAATAGTTAAGCTAGCAGTTATTATTTAACCGCATTTTTATTCATTTATTTATTATAAGAGACAGCCTGCGTGAAACCGACTTTTTGGCAACGATTTACTGCACCGTTTGTGGAGCCATATGCCCGCTATCAGCATGCGGATATTTTGCATGCCATACGTTTGGGTGTGGCCGTGCTGATTGCACTGTTGTTAAATGAGTTTACACACTTGCCGCATGGCGAGTGGACGACCATTACCGTGTTTGTGATATTGGGCTTATTGCAATATCAAGGGGCGATTTATACCAAGGCCAAAGAGCGGATACTCGGCACTTTACTTGGGGTGGTGGTCGGGCTTAGTTTCTTATGGCTGATTCAAGATACGGGTCATTGGCTATGGTTATATTACGGGCTGATTGGTATTATCAGTGGCATCATCGGTTATGTAGCGGTCAAGCAGCTGGGCTATATTGGTCTGTTGACAGGGATTACGATGCTGATGATTGTTTCAAGCCCTGACCATAGCAATATCGCCCAAGATGGTTTATATCGCGCCTTTAATATCTTACTTGGTGCAGGGGTGGCGGTCGCAGCAACGTTGATTTTACCGCTTAAATCGACCTTGATGTGGCGGTTTTTATTGGCAAGCAATCTTGAAACCTGCAGTAATTTGTACGCTGGGGTTGGCAATCATATTGATGCGGAAGTTTTGGTACCCAAGCCATTTAAATATAGTAAGGCGACCAGTTCAGCCAGTATTATTTATCCAAAGAGCAGCTCTGTACCAGATACACCCGTTAATAAATCTTTGGTCAAAGCCCTGCAAAAAATCAATAAGCGCTTGCTTGCCGTGCGCCCGCATATCGCCGCGACAGCCAGTGAATCGGGCATTGAAAAAGAAACGCTAGAGACCATTCAGCGTACCCATCGTAATATTATTGGTACCATTGATTTATTATTAAGTGCCGCGCCGCGCTTGGCGAATATTGAGATTGATGATGAAAATCATATTTTGCTTATCCATTATCAGCATGAATTAACGCAAGCGATGCAGCATATGGCGGCGGTATTACGTAGCCCAAACGATGAGGTATTTCGTCCTATTACGCGCATTGCGGTATCAGAATATCCAAGTGTAGAAAATTTGGGCTTTGAGTGGCAAGGCTATTTCTGGTTAACTCAAACCTTACAACTACAACTGCAGCGGCTCAGTGATTTGCTACAAACCACCAAGCCGCAATGGTTTGCCGCCTCAGGTCTACGTTATCAGCGCCGCGAGCAGCGCCGTATTGAGCATAAAGGCAGCGAAACTGATTTGCATTTATAAATAGAAAAACAAATAAAAGACAAATAAAAAACGCTGACTCTATAAAGTCAGCGTTTTTTTATAGCCATATTTAGTAAAAACAGCTATTAACCATCAGCCATTAATAATCATATTTTAACAAATAATGATTAACGACCGGTTTTCAGCTTATCCCAATACTGCTGATAAACTTGCAAGGCTTCATCACCGACATCTTCTTGGAATTCAGCTTTTGCTAGCACATCTTTGCTTGGATAAATGGTTGGATTGTTTCTAACCTCTTCTGGCATCATCTCACGCGCGGCGATGTTGGGTGAGGCATAACCAATCTCTTCGCTGACGATTTTAGAGTTCTCAGGACGCAGTAAGTAGTCAATAAATTTGTGTGCTGCATCGACCTGTTTGGCGTTTTTGGGAATCACAAAGTTATCCATCCATAAGATAGCGCCCTCAGTTGGGTATTTATACACCAAGCTGGTCAAGCCTTCGTTATTGGCGATGATAGCTTCACCATTCCAACTCATACCAACCGTGGTTTCGCCTTCCATATACGGCATGCGCGAGGCATCCGAGTTAAAGGTTTTCACATTTGGCATCAAGGTCGTCAGCTTCTCATAAGCAGCTTTGATTTCGTCAGGGTTTTTACTATTACCTGAATAGCCAAGGGTCAATAGCGCCATACCAAACACTTCGCGCATGTCATTCATCAGCATCACTTGACCTTTATACTCAGGACGCCATAAGTCATTCCAGCTATTTACGGTCGCAGGATCGACCGCTTCGCCATTGATGGCAAGACCGGTGCTGCCCCACATGTAAGGAATTGAGTATTTGTTTTCTGGGTCAACTTTGGTATTGGTAAATGAGGTATCAAGGTTCTTAAAGTTGCTTAATTTGGATTTATCCAGCTCTTGCAGCAACCCTTCTTTGGCCATTTTTTCGACATAATAGGTCGATGGAATCGCTAAGTCATATTGGCTAGAGTCATCAAGCAATTTGAGCTTGGCGTACATGGCTTCGTTAGAATCAAAAGTAGTGTAATTGACCCGAATGCCCGTCTCTTCGGTAAAGCCGTCGAGAATTTCCTGCGGCATATATTCAGACCAGTTATACAAATTAAGCGTTTCTGTACTGGCAGTTGTACCGTCAGTTGCCGCATTGTCAGAGTTGCTACAGCTGGCAAGTGCAAGTCCGACTGTCACCGCTAAAAGCGCTTTTGGCAGTATACGAGTGCCACGAACAATGCTGTGAGCGACAGAGTGGGACGATGATAAATGGGTCAAAATATCTCTCCTAAATAAGAATGATGCAAATGAGTAAAAGTTAGATGGTAGATAGTTAATGCTAAGTGCTAAGTGTTGAATACTAAGTGTTAAGTACTGAATATAAGCTATCGAGCCAAATGTGAAACTATTATGGCTATGATTGTGAATAATTTAAAGGGTAAGGATGCAACCGATATTCATACCACTATTAAGGCTCATGCTAATAACTGGCTAAGAATTATTTAAAACTAATAGTATGAGGTTTTCCGCTAAACTTTTGTAAGATTATAAGCGCAAATAATCATGTTATGATGGGCGCTGGTTTATTTTTCAGCCATCACTTAACAATATAGTTTATATAAAACAAATAGATTAACCATAACACAATAATAAAGGATGCAACATCATGACTCAGAGTAACCCACTGATTCCAGCGCTGCTCACGGATAAAGTCGCTATCGTCACTGGCGCTAGTCGCGGACTTGGCGCTCAGATTGCTGAGCAAACAGCAGCAGCTGGCGCACGCGTTTGCGTCAATTATCTTAATAGTAAAGAGGCTGCCGACCAAGTGGTTGCCGGTATCATCGCCGCAGGTGGTCAAGCATTTGCTTATCAAGCTGATGTTAGCGATTTAGCACAAATGCAAGCGCTGGCAGCTGAAGTGGTTGCGCGTTATGGTCGCATTGATATATTGGTCAATAACGCCTTGCCAAGTTATCAGTTTAATCCCAGTGCCGACTATACCAGTATCGAAACCGTCAAATGGGCGCATTTTTCGCAGCAGCTTGACGGTATTGTCAAAGGTGCGGTCAATAGCGTACAAGCGGTACTACCACAAATGAAAACGCAAAAATTGGGCAAGATTATCAATATCTCGACCAATCTTGTTTATAATCCGGTGGTCACTTATTACGACTATACCACTGCCAAATCCGCATTGATTGGGCTGACGCGTAACTTGGCTGCGGAGCTTGGACAATACGGCATCCGCGTTAACTTGCTGGCTGGCGGATTGCTACAAACCACGGATGCGAGCCGTTTAACGACTGAAGAAGTCTTTGATTATATCGCCACCACCACGCCATTACGACAAGCAACCTCGGTGGCTGACTTTGCCAATTCGGTGCTATTAATGGCGTCTGATTTGAGCTTGGCCATCACCGGACAGTCTATCGCTGTCGATGGTGGTTTGACGATGCCTTAAGGCTTTGAGGTCATGATGCTTTGAGGCCGTGATATCTAAACGTTGATAAAAATAGCAAGATAAAATAAAAAACAAGCGCAGTTCTAACCACATTGATTAAATAAGAGATAGAGGAATAAGATGAATAACCGTAAACGAGCTGGAATCATCGCCGCAGTAATTGGGATGGTTGCTTTTATGATGATGTTCCATGCTGGCTCACCGACGCCTATCCTAAACTGGCCGGTGGAAACCTATATGGGCTTGGCATTTACCATTGGTTGGCTGAGTAGTGTGCCTAATTGGCTGGCCTATGTACTGGCAGCGCTGGTGCTTATCCTGATGGTCGTCGGCTTTTATAAAATTGGTGGCTGGGTTTATAGTCTGATGACAAGGAAGCGTTAAGTCCTTTTTTGCTCTATATTTAATTATTAAGATAGTTATATGCGGCATTATTCTTGCGCCCAGCTGTGAGTTATCAACCAAAAATTAGCAATGACTAGAAAAACAAAAAACCTTGTCAGCGATTGGCAAGGGGTTTTTTTTGGTTATAAAGATAAACGCTATGACTACTTTCTCTTAAGATTCTTATACTTACGATGCTATATTAAATTGTTCAAGCACTGCTTGTATTCCGTACTCTTCAATCGTGCCAGTGACGAAGTCTGCGCGCTCAATCAACGCGGGCTGAGCATCGCCCATCGCTACCGCATAGCCGACTAAATCAAACATCTCTAAATCATTCATGCCATCACCGAACGCCATGCATTCACGTACATCTACGCCATAATACTGACAGACGTCTTTGATACCGCGTGCTTTAGAGGCGTTTGCTGGCAGAATATCTGCGCCAATATGATGCCAATGTACCAGCTTTAAATCGTCCTCTGCAAAGTCGATATCTTGCATCTTCTCTTCTGGATTGTTAAAAAATACTGAGCATTGATAAACCGTATTTGCCTTATGATAATCTGGGTCAAGAATAGAGTTTGGCGTTATGGCGTTGTATTCATGCAAGCGGGCGTTTTCACCTGACCATGCGATATGCGTCGCCGAGTCGAACTTATGAATCAGCTCGCTTGTTTCACATAACTGGACGATTTTGTCCGTCTGCTCAGCAGATAAAGGGTAATGACTGATGACACCCTTATTATCAAAGCTATATTGCCCATTCATACAAATAATCGCATCTAAGACATCAGCTTCAAACAAAGCTAAAATATCTGCTGGCAATATCGCTTTAGAGCGACCCGTCGAAATCACCAATTTAATATCAGTTTTGGCAAGCGCTTCAAGGGTCGCTTGGTTGTGCGCGGCGATAACACCGTTACGGCTAAGCGTATCGTCAATGTCAAAAAATATCACTTTTGGCACAGGCAATGTATGATTCATACTGGCTGTCGCCGCCTTATCTACAATAAACATGAGTATCCTTTATATTTGAAAAACGACTATTTAGGTAATTAGAGCAGGTATTGAGAGTCGTTGAGATTTACTGAATAATTTTAAGTATTATCGCTAAGAATGTAGTTTGTATTTATCAATAAGTATTCAATTTTATATGACTAAAAATACAGCAATAGGGTGGTTGTGACTCATTTATGTAGCGCTTTTATAACGATAAATGCCTTTCATATTTAGAAGGCGCTGGCCAGCAAACGGTTGATTTTATACTTTTTGACTTTATATAAGATCTAAATAAAAATAGCATTTCTTTTAGTATTCTTAATAAATATATAAAATGCAAACTTGCCCGATAAGGACAGCATAATGAGCTTATCTACCGAAAATAATATGAGCCAAAAAGCCTTAGACGATGATTTATTTACTTTGTCGCCGCGTCATCCTGACAGTCGGCTTGAAACGGATTGGTTGTTCTTATTCAACAAGCTACCGCCAGATCAATGGTTTAGCGCAGATTATGCTTACAAAACATCGGGCTGGCTAAAAGTACATACTAACATACGCAAGCGTCAGCGTATCTTGACACAGATTAGTGCAGGCTATCAATCTGGCGAGTACGACTGGGCAGCGTATCGCTCGCAGATGCTTAAGCGTATCAATATGCATATCCTTAAATTGCATCAGCATCATGGCGTCGAGGATGAGGGGTTTTTCCCTGAGTTTATTCGGATGTATCCGCAGCTACAGGCAGGGTTTGAGATATTGGGTCGCGACCATGTGCGCTTGGATGCGCTACTCGATAAGTTGCAAGTGCAAAATGATGTGCTGGCGAGAAGTGAGGTTGAGGATAAAATGCTGGCAGCGCAATTGCATCAGACTTTGGTGGAGGCGACCGATTTACTCTCACAACATCTGACCGATGAGGAAGATTTAGTGATTCCGATTTTGGGGTTGAGGCAGGGTTAGGATTTGAGTATTGGGCCTTAAATTGTTCTATTCATTAATGAAACAACGTTGCAGCTTGTAAAATACTAAAACTACTCCTAAAATTCTGAGAGGTGTCTTCAACGGAATTGATATTGTGATGAACGATAAAGAACAAGCTCGTACTGATGCGATCGTAGAAGTGCTACATCATGGAGCGGGTTTAAATGATAGCAGTATCAAGGGTATGTTCAGAATTATTGGCAAAAAAATTGCGGGTGAAATTCCACTAGGTGCAGAGTCTCCCACGTTCGCTACTCGAAAGCGTATGATATTGTTCAGCTTGCAGTTTAGTCGAATAAGAAATTTCTTACAGTTTTTTCTCGCGCTATTAATGTTATTCATAGTCATCCTGATGGTATGGGCGACATACCCCAGCGTGATATGGTGGCTGTTTCTTATGAGCGCAGTCTTAACCTATTGGGCGTACTCGTCAATAAGTAGCTTTGTCAGGAAAGGAAGATTAATCTCTGTTATCAAAGCGCAGCAACAACTTTATCCAGACCCTGTCATTAAAGCACAGACGCAACGGGTATATGATGTACAAAGACATGCCAAGCAATTTGCTCAGTCCCGTTTAGCCAGTCGTTTTATTGCGCTATTTATTATGTTGATGAGTGCTTATACGTTGAATTTGTATACTGCTGATATGCCAACACAACTAAAGCACCTTTACTTTTTGGCACCGTTTACGTTTATGCTCGCTGTTGGGATCATGTTTTATCCCATTAGCAAAGCTGAAAACCTGCATCTATACGGTGTTACCCAAATACCCTTTAAATATATGCCGTTTGGCATGAAACTGTGTTTATTCATCGGTGCATTATTGAGTGCGACCATGTTTATTGTAGATACTTTTGGCATCAATATATTTAGTTAGTTCGAGTGTCAGAGTAAGATGTACAAGATGGTATCTACGATAGCTATAACTCTAAGAAATCATGATATCTGATAAAGAAATTGGTCAAAATCCAAAAATATTATTGATTATATTTCATCATAAAGTGTATCTTGGTTTAGATAAGTATTTTATAAATAAGGTTTTTTATGCAGATAACGACGAGCCATACTCCAGAAAGCAAAAAAAGAAATGGCGAGCATATTCTTATCAACATGACATATATCGCCAAAAATGTCGACCTAGATTCGGGAATCGAGCTGACTCGTGCATTTGAGTATTGGCGAAGATATTTTGAAGAAAACAATATAGTTTCAGCTTTAGTCATTAGTGAAGGTTATTTCGTTCAAAGTTTTCAAGGTACAAGGCCTGCTATCAATATTGCCTTAGGAAAAATACTTGACAAGCATTCAACCATTTTCCCTAATATTGTTAATATAGAGGAAATTGAATCGCGTCAATGGAATGGGTTTTTAGTTAAATATCTAACATCAAGCGCTGAAGATGAAGAATATGCCCTAAAAAGCTTCTCAGCAGGTTCTGACTATAATCCCTATCTCATGACAAGTAATCAGATTGAAAGCTTTTTGACAGCAGTTTTTGCAGATACCGAATCCAGCAATTTTTAGATGAGTAATATCTTTTTACCATAATTGTCATCTGCTTTAGCTTGCCTAAAAAAGCCGTCTATACCTTGTGTATAGGCGGCTTTTTGTTAAGAATATTGTGAGCTTTAAATGTTAGAGACTAAAGTGCGAAGTATAGATATTATCAACCAACCTCAACACTCGTCACATTCTGAAAGCCTCTTGGCAACTGCCCACCGCGATTACCACGAGTGCCCGTATAATTAGCCAAATCATTAGGCTTCAGCGTCACATGACGTTTGCCAGCGGTAATGATTAGGCTGTCTTGCTGACTAAGTGGCGTGATGGCAAGCACCTCTTCACCGTCTTTTAATTTGATCAGCTTATTACCTTTACCACGTGCCTGTTCAGGCAAATCATCAAGGGCAAATATCAATAGATATCCTGCATTGGTCACGACAGCAACATGGTCAGGCATCGCGCTTGCGCTGCTATTCTCACCTTCGGCATTTTCATTATTAGCATTGGCAGTCATATCCGCTGGCGCATCGATACGCGCAACAGGGAGCAGACGACTATCAGCTGCTAGATTGATGATATTTTTGCCCGCTTTTTGATTGCTATCGAGATTGCCAATAGTATTGATAAAACCATAACCTGCTGAGCTAGCAAGGATGATACGTTGATCGTCAGCACCCGTTAATAGCTGCTCAAAGCTGGCACCTGCTGGCGGTTTGAGTACGCTGGTCAGCGGATCGCCTTGACCACGGGCGGAGGCGAGGCTATGCGCATCGATACTATAACTGCGTCCAGTGCTATCGAGCACGTAGATTCTCTCATTGGATTTAGCGCGCACGTGGGCTTGATAGCTATCGCCTGAGCGATAGGTCATGCCAGCAGCATCGACGTCATGCCCTTTAGCGGCGCGAATCCAGCCCGCTTTCGATAGAATGGCGGTGACAGGCTCACTCGGTACGAGGTCAGACTCTTTTAATGCTTGCGCTTCCTCGCGTTCCGCCAATTGTGATACGCGCTCGTTGCCGTGTTCTTTCATATCGGCGGTAAGCTCATCAATCATCAGATTGGTCAGGCTGTCTGGATTGTCCAAGTATTCTTGAATGATAGCGCGTTCAGCAGCCAGCTCATCTTGCTCGCGGCGAAGCTCAATCTCTTCTAGTTTAGCGAGCTGACGCAGACGAATATCTAAGATAGCATTGGCTTGTATCTCAGTCAGGTCATAGTCTTGCATCAATGATAATTTTGGATCGTCTTCTTCACGAATAATACGAATGACTTCATCGATATTTAGATAGGCAATCAGTAAGCCTGCAAGGATATGCAAGCGCTTATCGATTTTATCGAGGCGATATTGCAGACGGCGCGTGACCACTGAGCGGCGACAGACGAGCCATTCTTCAAGAATTTCTTTGAGGTTTTTGACTTGAGGTTTACCATTTAGGCCAATCATGTTCATATTGACGCGGTAATTGCTTTCTAAATCAGTGCTGGCAAATAGATGACTCATTACTCGCTGCACGTCGACGCGGGTAGATTTTAGCTCTAAGACGATACGGCAAGCGTTTTCATGATCTGATTCATCATGAATATCAGTAATCCACGGCAGCTTTTTATCAATCATCAGCTTAGCGATTTGTTCTTGAATCTTATTGCCTGAGACTTGATAAGGAAGGGCGTCGATAATGACGAGATTTTTCTCTTTAGGGTCAATATGAAAGGTCGCGCGCATTTTATAGCTACCACGGCCGCTCTCATACATGGCCTGCAAGTCTTTTTTACTGGTGATGATCTCAGCAGGGGTTGGCAAATCAGGCGCTGGTATCGATTGGGTTAATTGTTTAACCGATAGCTCAGGATTTTTTAGCAAACGAATAGCCGCGCGTACCACTTCATTTAGGTTATGCGGCGGGATATCGGTCGCCATACCGACGGCAATACCAGTCGTGCCGTTTAATAAAATATTAGGCAGGCGGGCAGGTAGGGTGGTTGGTTCCTGCATGGTGCCATCGAAGTTATCTTGCCAATCGACCGTGCCTTGTCCGAGTTCTGCAAGCAAGGTATTGGCATAAGCCGACATTTTAGCTTCGGTATAGCGCATCGCGGCAAAGGATTTGGGATCATCTGAGCTACCCCAGTTACCTTGACCCGTGATGAGCGGATAGCGATAACTAAACGGCTGTGCCATCAGAACCATCGCCTCATAACAGGCGCTATCACCATGCGGATGATATTTACCCAGCACGTCACCGACGGTACGCGCAGACTTTTTCGCCTTCGCTGTCGATTTTAGCCCAAGCTCGCTCATCGCATAGACGATACGGCGCTGGACAGGTTTCAGCCCGTCGGCGATATTGGGCAGCGCCCGATCCATGATGACGTACATGGCATAGTTGAGATAAGCTTGTTCAGTGAATTCCGCGACTGAGCGGGTATCCATTGGTTCATTTGGGATAATGGGTGTAATGGTATTATCAATAACATCGGACATAAAATAGGGTTCACTTATCAGTTTTAATAGGTATAAATAATTGGTGCAAGCGTGCAAATAGGATAGTGCTATCGTAAAGGATATTGGCAAAATTAAAAAGGCATAAGTCAGAATAGACGACAGGTCGTGACGTGCTAGATAGACGTGCTGATTGCGTTTTGGCTGATAGCTTTTACAAAATAAGAGAAGTATAGTGAATCAGACGCATATAGTTTGTCTTTTTACTAAGCGCCTGTTTCATAAGGCACTATGCAATAGTGCTCAGCAATAATTATTATAAAGGCTGTAACACGGAACCGTTATCATCGAACTGTCTATCCAAGCCGTCTATCTATCCAAGCCGTCTATCTATCCAAGCCGTCTATCATATGGAGTAGCTATTATGTCATCGTCATCTATATCACCTGCCTATTTATCACGAACGCGTGCTCAGCATCTAGCCAAAAATGCGCTATTATTCAGTGCTGTCGCCGGTATGATGGGATTGACGGCGTGTAGCTCATCGCCAGTGAGTCAGCCGATGGCTGAGCAAACCCGTAGCACTATCGGTCAAAACGCTATAAAGCAATCAGATAATCAAAAATCTATGCCGCCTATTGTAGCAGTCGCCGAGTCGGACGTGGCGATGCCACGTGTTGTCTTAGCTGACAATGCTATGAGCGCTACCAATAACACCATGAGTAATAGCATGAGCAGCATGACACGTTCCGCGCCACAATGGAGTGTGCGTCCGTTATCTGGCATCAGCGTACAGCTACCAGTACGTGATAATTATCAAAAAAACGACGCCAATCCGGTACACCGCACCACTGAGATGGCGGTTGCCACTCTATCCATCGATACCGATACTGGCAGCTACGCCAATGTGCGCCGCTATCTTAATGAGGGGCAGCTGCCACCTGTCGATGCCGTGCGCGTAGAGGAGTTGATTAACTATTTTAATTATCAATTTGATGATGGCAAGCGCATTGCCAACGCACCTTTTGTGGTCGCAACAGAAGTGGTTGATTCGCCGTGGGACAAGGCCGATCAGGATAATAAAATTGTCAAAGTTGGGATTAAAGCAGTTGATAATAGCTGGTCTAATAAAAGCACCAATCAAGTTATGCCGCCCGCCAACTTGGTATTTTTGGTCGATGTGTCAGGCTCCATGTCATCACGCGATAAGCTACCACTAGCGCAATCGTCATTGAAGTTACTCACCGAGCAGATGCGCGCCCAAGACAGTATTAGCATTGTCACTTATTCGGGCACTACCAGTGTGGCGTTGCCTGCGACCAGTGGTGACCAAAAAGCAAAAATACTCGCGGCGATAGAGAGCTTAACTGCCGCTGGCTCGACCAATGGCGAAGACGCCTTAAAGTTGGCTTATAGACAAGCAGAACAAGGCATGAAAAAGAACGGTATCAATCGCATTATGATGCTGACCGATGGCGATTTTAATGTCGGTATTAGTAGTGTTGATGAGATGCTAGAGTTGGTCAAAGCCAATCGTGATCGCGGTATCTCCTTGTCGACCGTCGGTTTTGGTCGTGGCAATCTCAATGACCACATGATGGAACAGATGGCAGACAACGGTAATGGTAACTATAGCTATATCGACAGTTTGACTGAGGCCAAAAAAGTTTTTAGCGATGAGCTAGCGGCGACCTTTAACACCGTCGCCAAAGACGTCAAGGTGCAAGTCGAATTTAATCCAAATGTGGTCAGCGAATGGCGTTTAATCGGTTATGAAAACCGCGTCCTTAATGAGGAAGATTTTAATAATGATAAAGTCGATGCCGGCGAGCTTGGAGCAGGTAAGGCAGTCATTGCGCTGTTTGAAGTGACGCCAACTGGTGCAAAAGGATTGTTTAGCGAGCGCCGTTATAATGAGAATGAATCAAAGAAGACGGCTCGCGGCAAAAAAACAAACGAGCTAGGCTATCTAAATATTCGTTATAAAGCGCCAAAAGGTGGCAGCTCTAAGTTGATTAACCAACCGATTATTAATGCCAGCCGCCCTTTAAATAAAGCCAATATCGATACCCAGTTTGCCATCGCCGTAGCAGGGTTTGGTCAACGCTTAAGCCAAAGCAATTATATTAATGACTGGCATTATAGCCATAGCGCCAAACTTGCGACCAGTACTCTGGCTCAAAAACCAGATAGTGATAAGGATGGCACGCGGCGTAACTTTGTGACCCTAACCGAGCTTGCTGCTGCCCTTGATAGTAAACGTTAAGAGAAGCGTAAGGTACGGTTATTTTTATTAACAATAGAACAATGTTTGGTAATAAATAATTGGTAACAATCCGTGGTATGGCCGGTCATTTAATGGTTAAGTATTTGATAGTAATATAATTAACGGCCGTCAAGTACGTTTAAGAACTCAGGTAGCAATCTTTTATATTGAGTAGTTTGTATAAAGTGTGTATGTTAATCAACAAAGGGCTATTTATCGCTATATTGTTGACTCATTGCCAGACGCTTATATCGTCAGCCGCCCGCCATCATGGTTATATGGATGGTTAGCTTGAACGATGAGGTTTGGTATGTTTATCACTCTGTGATAGAGATGGGTTAATAGCAGCACACTATTACTAGGAGCAGTAAGATTATGGAAAATCAAGGTAACCTAATTCGTCGTAATGACAAAGCGTGGCTCAAAACTTACGAAAAGCTTGGCATACAGTACGAGATTAATATGCCGCCCGCCAATACCTCTTTAATCGATATTCTTGAGCAGAATTTTGTTACTCATGCTGGTCGTACCGCCTTTGTGTGCATGGATGTAAAGCTCTCGTACGAAGATTTAGACCGTTATAGCAAACAGATTGCCGCATATTTACAGTCGCTTGGCCTAAAAAAAGGCGATAAAGTCGGCGTTATGATGCCCAATATCTTGCAGTTACCGGTTGCCGTATTAGGTGTCCTACGTGCTGGCATGACCTTGGTTAACGTCAATCCACTTTATACCACCAAAGAGCTTCAGCATCAGTTAGAAGATTCTGAGACCAAAGTGCTGTTTATCTTAGAAAACTTTGCCAAAACGTATGAAGATATCGGTAAAGATTTGGTCGATCATGTGGTGGTGACGTCGATGGGCGATTTAATGAGCCCGTTAAAAGGTTTTATTGTCAATGCTGTCGTGCGTCATGTGAAAAAACTGGTGCCTCATTACACGCTTAAAAAGAGCGTGAACTTTAAAAAAGCACTCAATCAATTGTCTGCGAAAAAGTATAACCGCCCAACCAATATCGGGCTTGATGATGTCGCCGTATTGCAGTACACCGGTGGTACCACAGGTGTGGCAAAAGGCGCGATGCTAACGCACGGCAACTTGGTCGCCAACTTAATTCAGTGTGATACCTATCTTGGCGATGCGTTTGATAAGTTTGAAGCGCGTAATGAGCAGCCTGTTATTATGACAGCCTTGCCGCTATATCATATCTTCTCATTTACAGTTTGTGGTATGTATGGCCTCTATCGTGGCTGTATCGGTCTACTGGTACCGAATCCACGTGATGGCGCAAGTTTAATCAAAGCCTATAAAGATTATCCACCGGCGTTTTTCCCAGCGGTAAACACGCTATTTAATGCGCTCGCTAATAGTGACGCATTTAAAGCCTTAGACCATAGCAAGCTTGAGATGTCGATGGGCGGCGGTATGGCAGTATTAAAAGATACCGCGGCTAAATGGGAAAAAATAACTGGCAACATCATTGTGCAAGGTTATGGTCTGTCGGAAACCTCTCCTGTTGCTTCAGCAAATCCGCAAGGTACAGGCGAGTTCTCAGGTAATATCGGTCTACCGATGCCTGGCACAGACATGGCCATCTTGGATGAAGAGGGCAATGAAGTGCCACTTGGTGAGCGCGGTGAAATTTGCGTTCGTGGTCCGCAGGTCATGAAAGGCTACTGGAAACGTGATGATGCCACCGCTGAGGTCATGACGTCTGATGGTTATTTCCGTACCGGTGATATCGGCGTGATGGACGAAGAGGGCTACTTTAAGATAGTCGATCGCAAAAAGAATATGATTTTGGTATCAGGCTTTAACGTCTATCCAAACGAAGTAGAAGATGTGATGTCAGGTCATCCAAAGATTTTGGAATGCGGCGTTATCGGTGTCGATGATGAAAAGAGCGGCGAAGTACCGAAGATTTATGTCGTGCGCAGTGATGACAGCTTGACTAAAGAAGACGTGCTCGCTTATAGCAAAGAAAATCTAACCGGTTATAAGCGTCCTCGTTATGTTGAATTTATTGATGAGTTACCGAAATCTAACGTCGGTAAGATTTTACATAAAGACTTGCGCGCTTTAGAAGAGAAGAATCACGGTTAAGTAATTTAGCACCGAATATCATTTTTTTTACCCACATTTATCACCCTTAATACATGATAAATAGGGTCGAAAATAGCCGGATATTCGCTGGTGTCATACTGAAAGATGATAAGGTCGTTTGTATAAGACCTTATCATTTTTTTTATTTTTCTATGATGATTTGGCAGTACGCATAGAGAATGGCGAGCAAAACTGCTATAGTTCCTGCCGATTATATTTTTGTATTTCACGATAAAAGTGCATGCTTAAGTGCTTAGCGCCGTTATAAAAGCATCGACAATGCTGGCTATTTGAATAATAGCTTTTTGCGTTAATGCGTTTGCAACTGGTGATACAATGGCTTTTATGCATTTGCATCATAGTGAGAGTAAACTTAGGCATGCGGCTTATATGTCTAAAGATTTTTGATGTAAAAAGTTTGTGAATAACAATTGCGCTCAGAGCTTAGGTGATGAGCAGTTATTTATTCACAAACTTTTGATTTTATCAATACGTGGTTGGCGACCACGGTAAGGGCAGCACATATACTCTATATTTTAACAGTAACATTTAGGGACGATTATGACGGACAGTATCAATAAAGAAACCACCAACCATAACGCTGCGGGCAACGCTCAATCAATGGTTGAAAATGCATTTCCTACCATGCCGACGATAGATAGCGACAGTCCGTGGCTGAGTGCTTATGAGCGCTATGGCATCGATGCGACCATCGATATGCCAGATGACAGTACGTCTTTACTTGAAGTGTTCGAGCGTAACTTTAGTCGTTATGGGCAAAAACCTGCGTATATTTGCATGGGTGCGTCCATTACCTTTAAGCAATTAGACTTATACAGTCGCCAAATTGCCAGCTATTTACAGTCGTTAGGATTGGTAAAGGGCGATAAAGTTGGGGTGATGATGCCCAATATTTTGCAGTATCCAGTGGTGGCTTTGGGTATTATCCGTGCAGGTATGGTACTGGTTAATGTTAATCCTTTGTATACCAGCCGTGAGCTATCGCATCAGTTGCATGATAGTGGCGCTAAAGCGTTGTTTATCGTTGAGAACTTTGCAAAAACCTATCAAGATGCCGAAGATAAAGGGCAAGTGAAGCATGTCATCGTTTGTAAGCTTGGCGATATGCTTGGCTTGGTCAAAGGGGCAGTGGTCAACCTGGTCGCGCGTCATGTTAAAAAAATGATTCCCGCTTATCGTCTGCCAGAGAGCACCAGCTTTAAGCATGCGTTAAATGCGGTTTCAGCTAGCAAGTATAAGCGTCCTGATTTGAACTTAAGCGATGTGGCCTTGTTGCAATATACTGGTGGTACGACGGGTGTTGCCAAAGGCGCGATGCTATCGCACGGTAACTTGGTCGCTAATATGCTACAGATTAGTGTCCTGATGAACAGCGCCTTTGATGATGATGTCGATGCCAATGATGTGATTTTGACCGCGCTCCCGCTATACCATGTGTTCTCATTTATGGTTTGCGGCATGTATGGTATGTACCAAGGTTATGCCGGTTTGCTGATTCCAAACCCGCGTGATTTAGATGGTTTGATTAAAGAGATGGGCAAATACAAGCCATCGTTTATCCCTGCGGTAAACACCTTATTTAATGGCTTAGTACATAAAGAAGGCTTTGCAGATTTAGATTTCTCTAACCTAAAAGCCTCGATTGGCGGCGGTATGTCGGTATTGCCAAGCGTCGCAAAAGAGTGGCATAAAATCACTGGTCTGCCTATCGTTGAAGGTTATGGTTTGTCTGAAACCTCGCCAGTAGTCGCCTTTAACCCAATGACTATTTCTGAATTTACCGGAAAAATTGGTATTCCTGCTTCTAGCACTGATATTATTTTAATCGATGATGATGAAAATGAAGTGGCATTAGGTGATCGCGGTGAGATTTGTGTCAAAGGTCCACAGGTAATGATTGGCTATCAAAATCGTCCACAAGAAACGGCTGAAACCTTTACCGCTAGTGGCTTCTTGAAAACGGGCGATATCGGCATCATGGACGAAAAAGGCTTTATCAAAATCGTTGACCGCAAAAAAGACATGATTTTGGTTTCGGGCTTTAACGTTTATCCAAATGAGATCGAAGAAGCCATGAGTGAGCATCCTGCTGTGGTAGAATGCGGCGCTATTGGTATTCCAAATGATGACCGCGGTGAAGATCCAAAGCTATTTGTGGTCAAAAAAGGCAATGTCACCGAGCAAGAGCTGCTTGATTTTGGTAAAAAGCAATTGACCGGCTACAAACGTCCGCGTCATATCCAATTCGTTGATGAATTACCAAAATCAAACGTCGGTAAAATCCTACGTAAAGAATTGCGTAAGATGGAAGGTTTAGAATAAAGTTAACGCTAAATCCTGCTAAAGCAGCGGCGTAATAGCTTGAGAGAATCTTGCTATTGCGCCGCTGCCACGTTAGGATATCGTCATATTTACGTCTGCGAGCATATCCGTCGACGTAACGACGAACTTGTTATTGTATAACTTTATACAACCATCACTCTGCTTTTACAACATCGTACTAGGAAATTTTATGCGTATTGACAACCGTGAGCTTAACCAACTTCGCTCAATCAGCTTTGAGCGCCATTACACTAAGCATGCCGAAGGGTCAGTATTGGTCAGCTTTGGCGATACCAAAGTATTATGTACTGCGAGCGTTGAGTCGGGCGTACCACGCTGGCTTAAAGGTAAAGGCAAAGGCTGGATTACCGCAGAATACGGTATGTTGCCACGTGCGACCAATACCCGTAATCAGCGCGAAGCCGCACGCGGTAAGCAATCAGGTCGTACGCAAGAAATCCAGCGTTTAATCGGTCGTAGTTTACGGGCGATGATTGATTTAAGTAAGCTTGGCGAAAATACCATTTATCTTGATTGCGATGTATTGCAAGCAGATGGCGGCACGCGTACCGCTAGTGTGACCGGTGCAGCTATTGCTCTTATCGATGCGCTAGAAAGCCTACAAAAAACCAAAAAGCTCAAAGCCGATCCATTAATTGGTTTGGTCGCTGCGGTATCGGTTGGTATGAAAGATGGCGAAGCCTATCTTGATTTAAATTACGAAGAAGATGCCAGCTGCGATACAGATTTGAACGTGGTGATGACGCAAAAGGGCGAATTTATCGAGCTGCAAGGGACGGCAGAAGAAAAGCCATTTACCCGCGCGCAAGCAGACGATATGCTGATTCTTGCGGAAAAAGGTATCGCTGAGCTGATTGCTATGCAAAAAACAGCACTAGGTTGGTAAATCTCTAAACGTTCTTTTATGACTTTTTATTTAAACTTTTAACCATTCACTGCTTTTGAACAGGTAATCGCGCATGCTAAAGCTGACTGATGACGGCGCTAAAATCACCTTACAAGGTCAGTCGCCAGCGGCTGACAATGGGCTATTTTGGTTTGGCTCCGCATTACTGGTTGGGGCAGTGGCGGTTGCTTTAGCCATGAGTCTGTTGCCTGAGCGCTTGGCTATTGGCGCTTTGGCCTTATTGATTATTGGTAGTTTTATTTTTAATCGGCAACGCCTGAAACATAAACAAGCCATGAGCGGTATTATTAGTAGCGGCGTATTGTGGGTGCGTGATGGCGAGCTGGTGCATGATAATCAAGGCAAACGTGAGCATATTCACCTGACTGATGGCGATAAAATTACTCTGATTGGTGAACAGCTACAGATTGTCGATTGTGATGACATACGTAAATATCTGATTGGCGGCTTTGATAATATTCAAGAAGCTAACGCGGCCAAAGCCATTTTACAAGGCCAACCGCTGAGCAAACGCCATGCCAATATTAAGATGAGCAACGATTAGATTGTCGATTGGTTTTAGTCTGTTCATTCTGTGAGTTATATTTAACATAGCTTATAGCTGATTCAATTGAAAAAGAATTTAGTGCTGCTGGAAAATTTTTTGCCAAGCCTCTGGAGTGCAAAGCACACAGCAAGCGAGCAAAACTTGTTCCAGCAGAACGCTATGTTGAATATACCTTTTTCATATTGAACTGATGATATTATCCTTCCTAAATCTCTGCCTTCATTTCTAAAACTCCTATCTCGTTTTACCGTTTATCCTCAATTTCATACCTTTTATCGCTTATCTCCAAGCAATAAGACTTGCAGATTCCTGTGCAAATGGTTTATAAATAGGATTGAAAAATCTTATCTTACTTATCGTTAATACGCTTATTGATACTGAGCATTGATAGCCGTTTATTAATATTAAATTGAGTCGGCTAATCAATAATATGTTGACAAGGAGTTAGTCATGTCGCGTTTGTCCCTTTGGTCAATCACAACGTCGTGCAGTGCCTTATTATTTACCTTTGCTGCGGCCGGTCAGGTTCATGCCGATAGTATGAGCGCCTTGATTGCGCAAAAATCTGTCCAACCTGATTATAGCGCCCGTTATACCCCAACGTATTCAGCGGTTCCTTCGGCCAAAATTAGCACACGCTCTACCATTCAACGTGCTGGCAATGCCACTAGCTATCGCTCGAATTCGAGCAACGGCCAACCAAGCTATTCTAGTAATAGCTCTTCTAATAACAACTACTCTAATAACTCCTATTCTAATCAAAATGCTTACATCGGTAATGCCCAAAGCAATGACCGTTATCCAGAAGTACAACGTCAAGCACCATCTGTTCTGCCCGCATTTTTATCCGGCAATTATGATAATGTCGATAGCGAATATTTACCGCTGCTAAGCAATGCTGAAACCCAAAGCAGTCGGGCGGCGCGCGAAGTGATTAGCACTGCGCGCAAGATGGCGTTAAATGAGCGGACGATTATTAAAGGTGGCTGCTGGGACTATCTCAATGCGGTGTTTAATCGAGCAGGGGTGAGCCGCGATACCATCCATAAAGGCACTTACGGTCAAGGTCCTTATGCCAGTAGCAAGGATATTGAAGTCGGTGATTGGCTCTATTATATAAACCACGGCTACAATGGCGTCGAGCATAGCGGACTGTTTGTTGGCTGGGTCGATGAGCGCGCCAAGCAAGCCTTGATACTGAGCTATGCCGGTGAAAATCGCCGTGAGCCTGCGCGCTACCGTGTCTATGATTTAAGCAATGTCTATCAAATCATGCGACCAAACGTTTGATTTTTAAGGGTATTTATTCAGCTTACTTGAGAGATAAAAAAAGCGTCCGTCACTTATTAGAGTAACGGACGCTTTTTTATGGATTTTAGACTCAAGATAAAAATGCTTATAAGGTAAATAAGCTTTATTGTTAGCTGTTTTTAAAAGGGCTTTACCACCACTAAAATTACGATAAAGATTAATGCAAATACTGGCACCTCATTAAACCAGCGCCAAAATTTATGCGATTTATAATGCGGATTATCAATGAGCTTTTTACGATAAAATCCGCAAGCCCCATGATAACCAGATAGCAGTACCACTAATAATAATTTTACGTGTAGCCAGCCTTGGGTTTTATAAACATCCCAGCCCATGCCCAACATCCATAAACCAAACAACCAGGTGGCTATCATCGATGGTGTCATGATACCGCGATAGAGCTTGCGCTCCATAATGGCAAAGCGCTCGTGGCTGATGCTATCATCGCTCATCGCATGATAAACGAATAGGCGCGGCAAATAAAATATCGCCGCAAACCAGCACACCATAGAGATAATGTGTGCCGCTTTAATCCAATTGAAATAATCTGCCATCATATTCTCTCTTAAGATTTGATATCTTATGCACAATTTCTTGATTAATAATGTCGGCAAGCTTAGCGCAGATTACGCGATAATGGTAGCGGCACGCATGGCATTTACTCTGCTAAGACAACTTGCGACTGATGACCACTCATGGCGTCAAGCACCGGTACTTGCTTTGGCGCTCGTGGTGCGGCAAATTGCTTGGTTAACCCAAGCTCGCGCATCAATCTATCGTCACCTGACTGGCTGGCATTGCCCGTGGTCAGTAGCTTATCACCATAAAAGAATGAATTTGCCCCTGCCATAAATGCCAATGCTTGCTCGGAGTCAGATAAACTTTCGCGTCCAGCAGATAAGCGTACGTAGCTGCTTGGACAGCAAATACGTGTCACGGCAATCGTCCGTATCCATTCAAGGACGGGCAGCTGACCTTCTGCTAAAACCTTATCACCGATCGGTGTACCTTGAATAGGAACCAATAGATTGACCGGAATAGACTCGGGTGCTTTTGGCATTTTAAGCAGCTCATGGACCCAATCGATGCGGTCATCACGGCTTTCGCCCATACCGACGATGTTGCCGCTACAAACGTTAATACCTGAATTGCGTACGTTTGCAATGGTATCTAGACGCTCATCATAGCTGCGGGTACTGACTACTTGCTCGTAGTAACTTCTTGAGGTATCGAGATTATGATTGTAATAATCTAAACCCGCATCTGCCAATTGTGCTGCTTGATCCGTATCTAGCATGCCAAGGGTCATACAGGTTTCAAGCCCCAATGCTTTGACTTCTTTGACCAGCTCGACCACATAAGGCATGTCTTTGGCGCTTGGGTGCTTCCACGCTGCACCCATACAAAAACGCGATGAGCCTGTGGCTTTGGCGCGCTTAGCGGCGGCGATGACCTTATCGACCTCGATACGTTTTTCCGCTTGTAACTTAGTGGTATCGCGGTGATGACCAGACTGGGAGCAATAACCGCAATCTTCTGGACAGTTACCGGTCTTGATAGATAGCAAGGTGCTGATTTGTACTTCATTGGCGGTAAAGTGTTGGCGGTGTATCGTCTGTGCTTGCAGTAATAAATCCATCAAAGGCAAGTCAAACAGCTGAGCAATCTGTTCACGGCTGTGTTTACTGGCTGCTTGTTGCTTGGTATTAGTCGCGTCTGTTGCTAATGTCGCTAGAAAATCATGGGACGCGTTTTTATTATTAAGTGTTGTATCAGTGTGGTTATGATTATGGTTATTGGCATTCGGTTCTGAGATGTTAAGCAATCCTGCCATGAGATAAATCCTTTTATAACGGTATTTAGAAGTGTTAGATAAATTAATAACTATTAGTTAAATTAAGAAGAATTGAGTAACCTTGAATTTTTTGCCCTTGCTAAAGTTAAAACGATAAAATCTAGGCAATAAAAAAGGTTGCCGTATAGTATACCGCAACCTTTTTAGAAAATCAGAATAGTGCTAAGTAGCTCGTTAGAGGTTGGTCAGCTACTTAATTAGGTGACGCAATTATTTACCCAACTTGTGCTTAGCAACGCCGAGCCAATGGTTGGCAAATTTTTGGGCTTTATAAGCATAAGGTTTGGCTTGTTGGATGTAAGGTTTGCACTGTTCTGGAACGGCTGGCACGATGTGTTTGGCAAGCTTGTTGAACCACATCATTAGGCTATAATCGCCCTCGATGCTTAAGTTGCCTTCTTGCACAGCGGTCATAAACGCAGGAAGACTGCCTTTGGTCAACAGCTTAACGCCGGTCATTGAGTCTTTGAAGTTAATCGTCAAATCGGCTGCTTTAGCATGACCACTATGTTGGCTAAATGTACCATTATCAAAGCTATAATAACGCGCCACATCAGCTTCAGTGCTAGCAAGCTCGATGGTTACTTTACGGTCAGCAAACAGCGCTTTGACGTCTTCGTTATCGCTATCAGCCAACATCGATAAACGGTAACCAATCACCGCCAATAAAACATCTAATGGATCAGACTTAATATCTAATACAGGAACAGTAAACATAATCGAACTCCTAAAGAATGAGACGCAAAATAATGCGTACTTTATAACAATTTTTGCGACAAATATATAATTAGATTATAAACGATTGAACGAATGATAGGTTTCAATTCTTTAGGAGTTACGTAGAGAGCCTTAAGTATCTTGTAACATTCGATGACGGCAGTATGATTGGGCAAACTTAGTGAATGACTGAATTACTGAATGACCGAATTACTGAAAGCGCGGTTGATAGTCATCATCATAGACGGGCGTATGTTCAATATAGCGGGCGGCTTGCAGCTCACGTTGCTCATGGACAGTGCGACTGACGTCTTCGTAACGCAATGCTCTATAAAGTACCCAAGCAACCAAAGGTAGCCAGCTGATACCCATAGCAACCACATAATTGTGCCATTCTGACAACACCAACCAATAGCTTAATAAACTATGAATGGCTTCAACCGCCAACCAATAGGCCATGCCACCGAACAGATACCATAGCAACCAACGCTGCGACGATAAGGCAAGCGCCAGTAGCAAGCCTAGCAGCAGACCAGTACCTAGTATGGCGCCAGCGCCCCATGTTTCACTGGCAAAAATAGAAAATATTGTTAATAACATTGTTCATCTCGCTCTTCATCAGGTGAATTCCAACACGGTCATTATGGAAGTTTGTGACCTAAAGCTAAAGAGGCTAGCGACGACTTTGCGACAACAGCTGACGTTTGATTTTTTAAATGATATTAAGGAAATACTGTGCAAATTCTGCCATTGTTACCAACAAAAAAGCGCCACAATCATGGGCGCTTTTTTGGAATCAAAGTGTTTTTTGAGGTCTATTTAACTTTAAGGACGAACGCCGCGGCGCCCCCACCATGATAGAGCGGTTACCAACACGGCTCCTAACAGCATCAAGCCTAACGTAGTTAGCCAATGAGCACCCGTAGGATACTGCCATGGCATGACATTGTTGATGGCATCGCTATTTAATGTACCGAGCGCATCGGTTTTCCATGGCCATACTTTTACCAGTGAGCCGGCGATAAAGCCTGTCAGCAAGGCAAGGGTTGCTTGATAGTAGCGTGATAGCAGCCATTTGAGCATACGGGTAAATAATAATAACCCCGTTGCCATACCGGCAATGACGGTAAAAATAATACTAAAGTTTAGCGTATGCACCGCTTCGAGTACCGAATCATAGGCGCCCATTAACAATAGGATAAAAGACCCTGAGATACCGGGTAATATCATCGCACAAATGGCAATCGCGCCCGCAAGGAATAAATAAGGTAAGCTTGGTGCCGTGGTCAATAACGGCAAGCTACTGATGACGACCGCGCTACCAGCCCCCAGCAAAAATAATGCGAGCCGTCCTATATTCCAGCGCGTAATCTCAGTTAATAAGATAAAGACAGTGGCGACTACTAGGCCAAAAAAGAACGACCAAATCAGTAAAGGCTGATTGTCCAATAAATGCTTAATGAGTCCGGCTAAGGTGGCAAAACTGGTGGCGATACCAAGTAATAAGCACACTAAAAAAGTAGCATCGACCTGTCGCCATACTGCAATGAAACCTTTAAGCCCGCCTTGTTGGCGAAATATCTGCCATAGATTGGGACCGACGCTACTTAAGGCATTAATTAAGCGCTCATAAATCCCCGCAATCAAGGCAATGGTACCGCCAGAAACACCGGGTACAATGTCCGCTGCACCCATCGCAATACCTTTGACGTAGACACCTAATAGCTGCTTTGGATTGTCGTGATAAATAGGCGAGCTTTCTTTAATTAAATGCTCATTATCTAAATGAGTGGAAGATGACGGCGCATCTGGCCGCGGTGATTGTGATGCCGTCATGGACATTCCTTTCTTATTTAACAAGATAAAAGTGAGATGAATAGGGCAAAAGAGATATAGATATATAAAGGCTTTAACATAAAGTTTTCAATCATAAAAGCTAGGTCAAAGACAAATCCTTAACCTAGCTTATTTTTAGAATAGTTAAGCGTTATTTTGTACGTACAAAGGCTGGATAGCCAAGCGCATAAAGCACGCCTTCAAGCCCTGTAACATTGACCGCAGCGTCTGCTCGCGCTTGGACGATGGGCTTGGCATTAAACGCCACACCCAAATCTGCCAGTGCCATCATTGGTAAATCATTGGCCCCATCACCGACGCAGACTACTTGCGACATATCAATGCCTAAGCGCTCAGCGGTATGTTCAGCAATCGCCGCTTTTTTCGCGCCATTAATAATCGGCAGTTGCACATGACCGGTGACTTCGCCATCTTCGATATCCAGCGCATTGGCATGTACTTCATCGATGCCCAGCTGCTCAGCGATATAGCGGGCAAAATAGGTAAAGCCGCCTGACACTAAGACCGTATGATACCCCAAGGCTTTAAGCGCACTGATAGTCGTGCGCGCACCTGTCGACAAGGTCAAACGGCCGCATATATCATCGAGCACGCTGGTTGGAATACCTTTTAATAAGGCCACGCGCTGAGCAAAAGATTCGTCAAAATCCATCTCACCGCGCATCGCCGCTTCGGTAATGGTTTCGACTTGCTCACCGATACCAGCGGTTTTTGCCAGCTCAACGATGACTTCTTGCTCAATCAACGTAGAGTCCATATCGAAACAGGCAAGCTTATGGGTACGTAACATATGACCGAGCGATAAGATATGACAATCGACAACATTTAAATGCTCGCCCGCGATTGCACTTTGCGAGTTTTTATAGTCTTCGGCTAAGTCATGACGTAGACGCGTGGTCAATTGGTCATCGATAATGTACGCTGCTGCTGTCTTTTTAGCAGGGTGCATCAGCGTATCGGTGACTGGCACCAGCAAATAGCGGAACACTTGCACATCAATAAACGAGTGCTTGGCAAATGGCTGCGTAGTGTCTATATCAGCAATCTCAACATCGACAAAATTGGCGTCGGCATCTTCTGCTACGGTCACCAAATGCCAGTTTGGCTGCTCATCCACCCATGATTGCACATATTGATGGATATCGAGCGAAGATACATGCGTAGGCAATACCACAATCAACGCAAAAATAGGCAAGGATTGCAGCGCATCAAAATCATGCAGATTAGTACCCGCAGGCAATAATGACGCTACAGAATCGACGGCTTGTTGCCATGCTTTGCTGTCTTTTGGTAACGAGTAAGATGTATTTTTTTGCATCGCTCAATTGTCCCTTGTATGCTGATATAAGATTAGGAATAATAACAGTTTTACTGGGCAGCGCCTATAGATGAGGTATAAAGTCTCACAGTCCGATAAAAATGCTTGGTATGAGCAAAAATCGCCGTTGAATAAAAGAAAATTCTTACAATAAATTTATGATATTAGCTGACGCCATCACCATTAGTATGGTGATATAGTAGAGAAAATAAACGGGGATTTGTCGATGTGCGCGTGCGCCAAACATACTTGCACAACAAATCTCATGTACGATAGTCAGGTCTCGTAAATGACATTTGATTAAATATTATTTAGCGAGTAGCTGCGGTAGTAAATTGAGCCAAAGTAAATATAAAAAAGATAGCTGCATACTCTTCCAGAAAATGAGCCATAGCCTCGTTTTTTAATTCCATTTATCCAAAAAAGTTTAACATATCATGACGTATTTAGCGCCGCGGCAAGGGTTGTTTGCCATTATTCTTCTGGTTAGTTTTTGTTTGCAGACCCTATTATTGGTCATCAGTACCGATCAGCAGCTGAGCAATAGCCGTGCCCAAAAGGGCGAGCAAATGGTCGCCCAGCTTATTGATGAGGCGCGCTTGTCTTTAGAAAATAAAGACCGCGTCAGCCTCAGCGTCATAGCCAATCGCTATACCAGTGAGCAGGACGTGACCCGCATACTGATTAAAGACAATAATGGCGATGTCTTGGTGCCGGTCGGGAATGCGCCGATGCAGCAGGGTGATACCATTAGCCAAATCGCCACCAAAGGCGATGCGGTCATCGGTAGTGTGGCCTTGACGCTAAAAGATATTAGCAAGGGTGAGATTATCGCCATGCAATGGCCGTTTGTCATTGGCTCGATGTTGCTGCATTTATTGCTATGGCTGATATATGGTTATATTGCGCGTCCAAGTAGAGAGCAAATCAATGCGCTAAGCCGTGATATTCAAGACTTGCATCGCGAGCAGTATCGACAACTTGATCAACGTGAATTTGAGCGCGGTTATGAGCGCAACCTTAATCGTGAAAGCGAATCAGACAGTGAGCTTAACCTTAACCTTGGATCTGCCTCTAACCCAACTGGTTTCGATAGCGCGATTAAAGAAACCGCTCACGATGCCAGTAGCAAAAAACCGCATACTCGAAAATTAAACATTCATAGTGCGGTAAATCAGTATGTCAGAGGGCAACAAGGTCAGGACACCGCGCTGAACACTGATGCCAATAATAATGGTAATGAGGGCAATAATGGCAATGACGCTGAAAACTATACGGTAAATAGTGCGGGCAGTAATAATACGGACAGCACACAAGACGAAATAGCGGCTAGTCATGAGAATGGCAGTAGCCATAAATCTGCTAGTGCTGCGCGCTTGTCGGCTACCCGCCCATTCGATAGTGTTAGCGTTCAGATTGTCTTTCACGATGAGTTCAACATGCTTGAGCGCCTAGCGCCATCGCAGCGGCTGCCTTATTTGGCGTTATGTACCCAATTATTGAACCAAGCAGTGACTGAGCTACTTAAGCAGCCTCTGCTACTTGGGGTGAGCGCGCTCAATGAACCACACTTTGATGAAAGCGGCGCTTATGTGATGCTAAAAGCAAATAACAGCCACGCCAAAGTCGCGTTGGCAGGTGTGATGCTTGGCAAACTGTATTTGATGCTGAATAAAATCATTCATGATAAGCATGTCGAGCTATCACGTTTTGCCTTACCAGCAAAAGCGGGGGTGAGCGATAATGCGCAAGTCGAGGCAATGAGCCATCTGTTAGATAGCGTGGGTAAAAAAGAGCAAATGCTTATTTTGCTACCCAATGCTGGTCTTAAACAAATCAGCCATCATGTACAAGTACAAAGCATCATGCGTCCCACCACTGTTTATGAGCGCGAATGCGCGATATTTGATGGCGGCAATGATGCCATGATTCAGCGTTTGGCCGATGTGCGCAATGCAGTATTAATGATTGAAGAGACAGAAGAGCAAGAGTAAATCGTAGCGTTAGATACAGGTGAGCCTCTACAATTGCCTGTGCGATAAGCGTTTGCGCAGGCTTTAACTTTGTACGTGATGCTATGATAGTGATAAAAAGGATTGACAACACTCAATAGAGACTTTATAAGGCATATATATATTCATGTATTTTTAATACCCTTGCCGAAAAATGATAGGAGTTTGTCATGAGTGACGCTGATATTGATGACGATTTTGATGATGATTTTGTAGATGATGATGATGCAAAGATGGTGGAAGAGGCCGAAACAAGTGTGCGTACACGCTTAAGCAGCCTAGAGAAACGCCGTTTGATCGATAATTTGCTAGAAGAAAAACGTTTGGCCAAAGAGCTAAAAGACGATCTTGATGATATCGATAATTTTGATGAAGATGGTGATGACTGGGATGATGACGATCTCTAAATTGTCATGCCCATTATCGGGTTGCAGCTGCCGTTTAACGGATAAGGAAAATGGCTTGGCTCCGTGATTTTTAGCCGAAAGTTGTTAACTGATTAAACCGATTGACAAGCTTAAAATCCTGCTGTCGAATGCATTGTGCTAAGCTGGTTGTTAAGTTTTTTTAATAATATTGCTCAATAATGCTATTGGGTTATTAAAAATAACGCGGCAATCAGCGCTCTTCAATAGACATGTTTTATAAAAGTGCTTTGGACAGGTTTTATGCGTTCAGACAGTTTTTGTTGTTGTCTACATTGCTTTTTAGCTTTCCCGCCTTTTATATTTCTTGTATTTCATAACTTATTTATTGCGCCTGACGTAATCTATCCTCCAAGGACTATCACACTATGAATAACCCACTCAGTTTCGATGAATTATTAGACTATTTGGACAATGAAGAAAGCGCGTTTGTGCTCGATAGTGTTGCCACCCATGGTTTTTTGACCGCGACTGTCATTGGCCGTCCGTTGCCAAATTGGATAGAAGCATTGTTTGAAGGTCATGTCAGTGAAATTCCAGAAAATGTTATCGACGGTATCCAGCGCTGGCGCGAATCGATTATGGCGGAACTAAAAAACGAGACGCCGATTGAGTTACCGTTTGGTGAAGATGCCGGTAACGAAGAAGTGGCGGTCGATTTTTCAGACGAGTCAGATATCGTAGCTTGGTCGATTGGCTTTGTTGATGCGATGTATGGCGATGAAGCCAGTGATTGGTTTGAAGATGAAGAAACTGCAGAAGATGTGGCGGTATTAACCTTGCCGATGATTGTACTCAGTGGCATTGATGATGAAGATCCTGAGCTCGCGCAAATGCGTGCCGATGAAGATAAAATGGCGCAAATGGCCAATAGTATCGAAGGTAATTTGACTGAACTGTTTTTATTGTTTCATACCAACGACTAGAGCCGTTTGTATATAAATAGACAGACGAACGAACAGATAGCTAAATAAAGAAACAGATAGGCAGCGTTAATGGATATCATTATCCCAATAAACGCTGCCTACAAATAAATGCTGTCGATAAGCATTCTTCCTTACTATTTGCTGAATCCTTAAATATTCTTTGAACTCCCTATAAGTCACCGATAAGGCTGTACTATGACTGTGCAACTCTCCAATCTTGAGCACTTACCCAACTATCAGATTACCGAACGCTTAGATGTCGTATATGGCAGTACCGTGCGCTCAAAGCATGTTGGTAAAGACTTATTTGCTGGGCTGAAAAACATCGTCGGCGGTGAGTTGACGGCTTATACCGAGCTGTTAGAAGAATCACGTCAAGAAGCGATCGATCGTATGGTGGTTAAGGCAGAAGCTTTGGGCGCTGATGCGGTCGTGGGCCTGCGTTTTTCGACCTCGAGCATTGCCCAAGGTGCATCAGAGCTGTTTGTTTATGGTACAGCGGTCAAAGCCGTCCCGCTGTCTCAGCAACCACCGAGCAATCCCTCTGGTCATACGGATTTCAATAATCACAATAACGATCAGAGTCACAGCCAAGCAGCGCCTCAGTCGCCAAGCACCGCTGCTGATGATTTGCCACGTTTCAACCCTTTTGGTTAATAAACCATAAAAAGCGGCAACGCTTTTTGATGACACGAGACGTCCCATGAATAACTCTCTTACCCAAATGCTGATGAACTACGCGCCGCTTATCGTTCTGTTTGTGCTGGGCTGGTTTTTTGGGGCGCGGCATGAGCGTCAGCATTTGGCGCAATTAAGAGTCGCAGAGCAAGAACTCAGTCATATTATCGTCTCAAGTGAGCGCTTTTATGTGCCAAAACTTGCTGCGGATACTGAGGGTCAGCTGGTCATGGGCAGCGTGGTGATTGCACAAGATTATTTTAAAATGGTCATAGCGCGCATCTTAAGTATCTTTGGCAAAAATCTGACCACTTATGAAACCTTGCTTGACCGCGCTCGCCGTGAAGCATTGGTACGTATGCGCACTCAAGCGCAGGCGCAAGGTTATAACCATATCTATGGTTTACGTCTTGAAGTGAGTAATATCAATCAGTTGGGCAGCATGGTCGAAGCCATTGCCTATGGTACGGCAGTGCTTAGTACTGAGAATTCTACTAAAGCGTCTACTGACGCTTCCATCACTATGCCGACCAAAACCTCCATCAATATTTCCAAAATATAACTTCTTATACCGTCATAGCTATTTAACTAAAAGTATTTAGCGCTAATTATCAGAATCCAAATTATCTGAAAGCTCACGGTAAACCCTCTCATTTAATCTCGTCAAAATCCTTTTTATTTTTACTTAGTCACGATATGCCGTATTTGACTGGTGAGTCGTTGAATAAAACAGCTAAACCTAACTTTTGCCCTATATACTCCCTTTATTAATTCTTAATTATTGTTGATAGTTAGCAATAACATGCTATGAAAGATGCTATAAAAAATCGTTCAAAATAAGTATTGTTTAAAACGGGTGATGTCCGTTATCTATAAGCATTAGCAAGGATTGCTAATCAGGCATCATTTAATCATTATAAATTGACCTAGCAATAGGTCTTATCTACAGGGATGTAGTTATGGAAAGTCTGGCTTTAGTCACCTTAGTAAATACCGTTGTTATTCCTGTTTGCTTGTTTTTAATCATGATGGGTATGGGTTTGACCCTGATTACCAATGATTTTAAACGGGTATTAAAATACCCAAAAGCTGTCGGCATTGGCTTGACCAATCAGCTGATACTGTTGCCAATCATTGGCTTTGCCCTAGCTAATATCATGCCATTACGCCCAGAATACGCCGTCGGGGTTATGCTCCTCGTTCTGTGTCCGGGCGGCACTACCTCAAACTTATTTACCTATTTGGCTAAAGGTGATGTGGCGCTGTCGGTGACGATGACAGCGATTGCCAGCGTTATTACCGTATTTACCATTCCCATTGTGCTGAGTTTTTCATTGATTTATTTTATGGGCAGCGGTAGTGAGTTTGAATTACCGGTAGTAAAAACCGTGCTTACCTTGGTGGTGCTGACGATTGTGCCTATTAGTATCGGAATGCTGATTAAACGCTACGCCCCAAAAGTTGCCGATCGCTCACAAGTCTATGTGTCTCGATTTGGGGTGATATTTTTAACGTTTTTAGTGCTGTTTTTAGGTTATGTGCAACGCGATATCATTGTCGATGCCTTTATCGCGACCGGCCCTGTATCGGTATTATTAAACGTCTCAACCATGGCGCTCGGTTATTATAGTAGCAAATGGTTCGGTCTTAACTTAGCGCAAAGAACTTCGGTGACGCTAGAAGTCGGTCTACAAAACAGTACGTTATCGATATTTATGGCATTAACGCTATTATCTAACTACGATATGTCGATGATGCCCGCCATTTATACCTTGGTAATGTTCCTAACGGCAGGGATTTTGGTGCGTATATTTAGCGCTCGGCACAATAAGCTGAGAAAGTCTGAGATAGAAAGTAGTGTGTTGGCAGCGCGTATGCTGTAAGTAGGGATGCGTTATTTGTATAATTATTCAGGCATAATTTTTTAGTTATAAAGCTGCATAACCGTTTTCGATATAGTCAGTGCTAAATAAAATAAGTACAAATGTTATAACGGGCTGCCGGGATAAATTTTCCTTGCTTGCTGTGTGCTTTGCACTCTCGATGCGGCGTAAAATTTATCCCAGCAGCCCTGTACTATTTTTAAATGGAATTATTATAGTTAACGTCGGTTATGGAGTTTTAGCGTTAGATTTAAAAATACGGTGCTGATTATCTCTAGTAAGGTCCACGGATATTGTTTTTTGCCTCTAACTTATCCTTAGCTGTTTCTTCCTTTACTTTGGCTAATTCAAATAGGAAGGTACGGTTTTTAAGTATCGCGACAAACACCACGCCGCCAACGGTATTGCCTATCAACACCACGGCTAAAAATAGCAAATAACGCCCTAAGCTGACGGTATTGCCATAGAGCAAGGCTGAAAATATTTCGATATTACCCACGATACTATGATGCAAACCCAAAAAGCCGATACTGCCAGTAATAAGCGTCACCAAGACGATGCGGCTGAGGGTATCGCGCGCTGAGGTCACAAGCCACGCGGTGACGCCCATCATCCAGCCTGCCAAGATGGCGCTGCCGAATATCACCCACCATCTAAACCCTAAGATATGCTCGGCATAAGTATCAATGTCGCTGACGCTAAACAGCTGCATGTTTAAACCCAAACCTATCATCAACGCCGCAAATAAACAGCCACCAACGACGTTACCGGCGATGACGATGCCCCACAGGCGTAGCAGCTTATTGAGCGGTTCGATTTTATTGAGGACGGGTAGGCTTAAGAGTGAGGTTTGTTCGGTAAATAATAATGATTGACCAATGACGACGATAATAAAGCCAATCGGGTAAAGTAGGGAGGCGAGTACCACGGCATAATGGCTCGGTAGCACGCCACTCAAAAGCGCAAAAGCCGATAAAATCATAAAGAAGCTGATGCCAATTTCAAGGCCAGCAGTAAAAGCACTGGTAAATAGCGAGCCAAGCGAGCGCTCAAAGGTTTCTCTGGCATCCATCACTTGCTCAACTAAGATACTGGCATAGCTTTTTGCTTGACTTAAATTGTCATCGTTGGCGAATTTTTTGATGGTTTCTTGGTCTTCTTTGCTAATATCCTCAGAAAAATCCTCATATTCTAAATTTTCTGTTGCATCGGTGTCGTCTGGCACATCCGCATTTTTATCTTCAGCGTTCTGCTTTTTAACGTTCTGTTTGCTAACGTCTTTATTTTTAGCACTAGATAGATGATTAGCGCTCTCATCAATCAAGCGCTTATCATCTATGTTGTCAGCTTTAGAATGGCTGCTATTGCTATAGGTGTGCTCAGTCTCTTGGGACACGGTCGGCTCGCTGTTTATAAGATCATGATTTTAGTATATTGTCTATTCTATAGTAGGACGATAATCTATTATGTTTAGTATTCAGCTAATTGCTGTTATTAATTCTTTATCCTGATTCTTAGTCAAATCTATTCTTTTAATGTAGTGGTGAGAGGTTATGCGGATACTATCCAAATATAGTTCTTGGCAAATCGAGAGGGCAGTGACGGCTAGTCTTCTAAAGCTTGATTTATTATCCGATAATCAAATTGTCGAATACACTCATTACTTACTCGATAATGGATATTATGATGATGCGATGTTATCGATAATTGACGATGACCCTATATATCCAAGAGGCAATAAAGAATCGTTCCAAAGAGCACTTTCTAGTTTAGGTTTTCCAGACATTGATACAGAGCAATCTAAGTGGATTTATACTTACAGGCTCATGAACAATTATGCGATAGCACCAAACAATCACTATGTTTTTGCTAATGAGGCAGTAGGATTTTATTATAAATTTGATGAGTTCTTCAACAATGATAGTCATTTAAAAGAGATAAGTAAGTTCAAGGATTTGCTTTATTATATAGAGGATGCTGGCGACAATTTCTACATGGGATACATCACGCATGGCTATAATGATCCCGTAACGTTATATCGAATGCAATATCAGTTTTTTCAGCTTTGTCATCAGTGGATGACAGATAATCATCCAAAGATAGAGTCTATTTTCAAAGCGCTATACGCCTAAATTACCTTAGCATCTAACAAAATCTGCCCATCTGCGTTAAAATCACTCTATTAATTATTTTCCCTATTTTTCGATAACTTTGTTTGACCACATTCATTTTTAATAAAAGACCATTCTATTATGAGTACTCCTAATACCCCTGAAAATACCAAGAGCAACCTGACCGAATCTATTCAAGCCGCCTTAAGTCAATTAGAGAACGCCTACAATCCAAGCGATGTCGAAGCGGGCATGTATCAAGGCTGGGAAGACAGTGGTTATTTTAAGCCAAGCTTTGATAAAGACGAGTCGTTCTCTATCGCCTTGCCGCCACCGAACGTCACCGGTTCACTGCATATGGGTCATGGCTTTAATAATGCCATTATGGATGCGCTGACCCGTTATCATCGTATGGATGGTGATAATACGCTATGGCAACCGGGCACCGACCATGCAGGTATTGCTACCCAAATGGTCGTTGAGCGCCGTTTGGAAGCGCAAGGTATTAAGCGCCGTGATATGACGCGTGAAGACTTTATCGATAAAGTGTGGGAATGGAAAGAAGAGTCGGGCGACAATATCACCCGTCAGATTCGTCGGCTTGGCAGCTCGGTCGATTGGTCGCGTGAGCGCTTTACCATGGATGATGGCCTGTCTAATGCGGTTAAAGAAGTGTTCGTGCGTCTGTTTGACGATGGTTTGATTTATCGTGGTAAGCGTTTGGTCAACTGGGATCCTAAGTTCCAAACGGCGTTATCGGATTTGGAAGTAGAAAACGTCGATGAGAAAGGTAGCCTGTGGCATTTCCGCTATCATTTCACTGATAAAGAATTGCAAACCCAAAATGGCAAAAACTATCTGGTCGTCGCCACCACGCGCCCTGAAACCTTACTGGGTGATACCGCCGTTGCGGTTAATCCAAAGGACGAGCGTTACGCGCATTTGATTGGCAAAACCATTACCTTGCCGATTACTGGTCGCATCGTGCCTATCGTTGCCGATGATTATGTTGATATCGAATTTGGTACCGGCTGTGTAAAAATTACCCCAGCCCATGACTTTAATGACTATGAACTCGGTCGTCGTCATAACTTGCCATTGATTAATATCCTTGATGAGCGCGCCAACATTTTGCCAGCGATGGAAGTTTATCCTGATCTGCAAACACGTGAGCCAACATTAGAGACCACGCCGAGTGAGTATGCAGGGCTTGAGCGTTTCGCGGCGCGTAAATTCCTTGTTGAGCAAGCGGGCGAGCAAGGCTGGCTAGAAGATATCGAAGACTACGCGCTCAAAGCCCCGCGTGCTGAGCGTGGCGGTACGATCGTTGAGCCGTGGTTGACCGATCAATGGTATGTTGCCGTCAGTAAGCTTGCCAAGCCTGCGATTGATGCCGTAGAAGATGGTCGTATTGAATTCGTCCCTGCGCAATATAAAAACATGTATATGTCGTGGATGACCGACTTGCAGGACTGGTGTATCAGCCGTCAGCTATGGTGGGGACATCGTATCCCTGCGTGGTATGACGACGCGACAGGTGAGATTTATGTTGCCCGTGATGAAGCGGAAGTACGCACTAAGTACAATCTAAGCGACGACGTCAAATTGCGCCAAGACGATGACGTGCTTGATACCTGGTTTAGCTCGGGTTTATGGACGTTTAGTACGCTTGATTGGGCAGACCCTAACGCCGATCCACGCGTGCTTAAAACCTTTCACCCGACCAGCGTGTTGGTCACCGGTTTTGACATTATCTTCTTTTGGGTTGCACGCATGATCATGATGACCATGCACTTTGTCAAAAACGAAGATGGCACGCCGCAAGTACCGTTTAAGACCGTTTATGTGCATGGTTTGGTACGTGATGGCAATGGTCAAAAGATGTCTAAATCTAAAGGTAACGTCTTAGATCCGATTGATTTGATCGATGGTATTGATCTGGAAACGCTGGTTGAAAAACGCACCAGCAATATGATGAATCCAAAAGATGCGGCCAAAATTGAAAAGCAAACGCGTAAAGAGTTCCCAGAAGGTATCCCAGCCTACGGTACCGATGCGCTGCGCTTCACCTTTACCTCCCTTGCCAGTACCGGTCGCGATATCAACTTTGATCTAAAGCGTGTCGAGGGCTATCGTAACTTCTGTAATAAAATCTGGAACGCCAGCCGCTTTGTACTGATGAATTGTGTGGATAAAGAAGGCAATGCCCAAGCGATTGACCAAGCGGCGAATCCTGAGGTTTGGGAATTACCAGAAAAGTGGATCATGAGTCGTCTAAACTCGACGATTAGTAATATCCATCAGCATTTTGCTCAGTATCGCCTCGATATGGTCAGCCATGATATTTATGAGTTTATCTGGAATGAATACTGTGACTGGTATGTTGAGCTTGCCAAAGCCAGCCTCAATGATGACTCGGTATCAAGCGAGCGTAAAGCGCAAATCCGCTATGTATTGCTGCACGTGCTCGAGACCGCGCTACGCTTTAGCCATCCAATCATGCCGTATCTGACCGAGCAAATCTGGCAGACGGTTGCGCCGCTATTGAATCGTAAAGAGACCGATAGCATTGTCGTTGCTGACTATCCACAAACCGATACTGCCCAAATCAGTGAGCAAGTCGAAGCCGATATGGCGTGGCTACAGGAGCTTATCGCCAGCGTGCGTAATATTCGCGGTGAGATGAAACTCGGTAATGCGGTACGCTTGCCAGTCCTACTGCAAAATATCTCTGCTGATGAAGATGCGCGCCTATCACGTATCAAAAACCAGTTTAAAGCGCTTGCCAAAGTCGAGAGCCTAGAGATACTAAAAGAAGGTGATGAAGTGCCATTATCGTCATCAAGTATGGTTGGTCAGCTACGCGTGCTTGTGCCAATGAAAGGTCTTATCGATCCAACTGCTGAACTCGCTCGTTTGGGCAAGTCATATGATAAGTTGAAAGGTCAAGCAGAAGGTATCGCACGTAAGCTAGGTAATGAAGGCTTTGTTAGTAAAGCGCCTGTAGAAGTGGTCGATGCTGAAAAAGCAAAATTGGCTGAGCTAGAAGGGCAGATTAAGACTATGGCGGGGCAGATGGAAGAGTTGAAGGCGTTGTAGAGACACAATGGGTATAAACCTAATTATAAAAGAGAAAACCAGCGTATAATTGAATATACGCTGGTTGAATACCCTAAAACACTCTACTTTGGAGATAGAGTGTCGCCACTAGACCTCCCCATAATATATTTATAAGATGGCGGAGAGATAGGGGATCGCTCATTTAGAAAGGCTGAATTTGAGCGCCTTCCAATAACTTTAGATCAGATGAGCTAATTCTTTCGAATTTTTCATTTCTCCACTCAATATTATCATAAAGCTCACTGTGTTCAACTTCTTTTCCAAATAAATATCTCTGGTTATTAATAGTAGTTCCAATTATTCGTGCATTGTTAATTCGGTATAACCCTATAAGCTGAATTGACTTACCAACACTAAAATCATTGAGTCTTTCTAGTGTTTCTATTAGACAATGATATACCCCTCTAGTTGTTCCTTTATTATTATGTCTATCATCTTTCCATCTTAAAAGGTTGTCAGTAAAACTTGAACCTCCAGAACCTCCGGCAAATACTACTTTTGACTCATTAGAAAGAATGATTTCTTGTGTTCGGCAAATATTATTATAATCTATTTGAAAAAGTTTAAACTCTCCATTGTGTCTACTTGCATGTAATATAGTGAATTTTTGCTTTTGTTCAACTGGATATAAAGAAAGTTGTTTCTCTACAATTGCAAAAACTTTTGCATGTTTCAAATCTGCATTATCACAATCTTTAAAAAGCAAATTATTATCTATCTGAGATATTAGCTGTGATAAAATATGTGTTGGAAACGTAACATCTCCACAGAAACCAAACAAATCTGGATACTTATTGCTGCCATAGACTTTTTGATAATGGTCATAAGCATTAGCTTTTCCCCAAGAAATACGACTGTCTGAAGCGAGATATAGAGAGGAGATTTTATTACCTCCTTTCTTGTAGTCAGCACCAGTCCAAGCTACAAGTAATGTCATCTACTCTCCTCAAAAAATTGTCTATAAAATCTAGAAATCGACGAATAAATCGTATCTGTTAATCTAATTTTTGAAAAATTTGGTGGTATGCAATTGTATTTTTCATAAAGCTTTCTTTATTCACACAACCGAAATACTCATATTCAAGTACCGTACAACTCTCTATAGAGACCTTTTGAAATGCAGGATTGCAAGCTAATAACCCATCGTTTTGTATGTAGACTTTTTTAGTTGATAAACCATCAGATAAGTCAAAATCCATCATAATATATTCGCCGAAATAATCCTTAATCATTTGATATATATTCTTACCTATCAGTCTAAAAGCGTTTCACTTTAAATTGGTATGAGTTATCTTAGTTTCAATAGTATGTTTTATTTAAATTAGAGGGATTATAATGAATCTCACCGTCGGACAACGCGCGCCTTTAAGCAACCTCGCTATTGACGACACCGCACCAATTAAGCTTAAGTTCACTCGTCAAAGCCCAATAGAGATGGATATCAGCTGCTTTGCCTTAGACGCAGCGGGCAAACTGATCAATGATGATTATATGGTGTTTTATAATCAGCCAACCTCACCGTGCGGCCAAATCAAGCTCACCCATTATGAGTCGCAGCCAACGGCTAATAAAGGCATCCAAGCCGAGTTTGAAGTCAATTTATCCAAACTGGCTGCGAATATAGACAGCTTGTTTTTTGTGTTATCAGCCGACACGCCGCTGAATCAAATTCAATCGTTAGAGATTGGCATTTGGCAACAATCGCAAAAGGCGCAAGCAGAATATCAAGCATCAGACTTTGCCCAGCAGCAAGCCAGTATGCTGATGCAGCTTTACCGTAAGAGTGGCGTTTGGCGGGTATCTAACGTCGCGCAAGGCTTTAATGGTGGACTTGCCGCCATCGTGCAGCATTTCGGTGGCGATGTAGAAGAGAGTAGCCCACAAGCAGCAGAGGCGACCGTAACGCCAGTTCAAGCAAAACCGTCGTTAGAAAAGGTCATGCTAGACAAAGCCCCAAAACTGGTAAATCTGGCCAAAAAGGCCACGATATCGCTTGAGAAACGCCAATTACAGCAATTAACCGCAAAGGTAGCGTTGGTATTAGATGCCTCAGGCTCAATGAACAGACAGTACAAAAAAGGCCGCGTACAAGAGGTGGTTAACCGCTTATTGCCATTGGCAGTGAGCTTCGATGACGACCAAGCGCTCGACTGTTGGGCGTTTGCCCGAGATCCGCAGTATTTGGGTGAGATTGGGCTGAGTAACTATGACGGTTTTATTGACAACGCTCATGGCGGCTGGCGCAAATGGGCACTTGGCCCACGTGTGAATAACGAAGCAGAAGTCATGAAAGCCGTGACGGAGTTTTATCAAAAAGACGGCTTGGATGTGCCCGTATACGTGCTATTCATCAGTGATGGCGGAGTGAATGACAATCGTGGTATCACGAGAGTGATGACGGAAGCTGCGAAACTACCGATATTTTGGCAGTTCGTGGGCTTGGGTGGTCGTGGTTATGGCATCCTAAAAAAACTAGACGACATGGCAGGGCGTGTGATCGATAATTGCGACTTTTTTGAATTAGATAACTTGGATAATATCAGTGAAGAAGCGTTATATGAAAACATGCTAGAAGAGTTTCCAAGCTGGCTAAAAGAAGCACGTGAGATAGGATTGATAGCGAAATAAATTAGGATAGCATGTTTAACAAAAAAAACCGCTCACAGCCTAAATTGTGAGCGGTTTTTGGTTAAATGTTAGGGCAGTTACGATATTTTAAAGCTTAGGATAAGCCGTACGTAAAGCAGTCATGATCTGATTCTTGGCCACTTCATTATAAAAAGCACAATCATCCTTCTCTGATTCTTTTAAACCCCCTAGACGAGCCTCGTTATAAGTAGCAGCATACACTTCATTATTATAGTTAACGACAGCGACTGGTGAATCATCATCTTCATCGTTGACATCTTTTACTTCAGCAACCCAAGGGATGCCTGCCCATGTACCTCTTTTAGCATTGCTAAAGTCTTTTATCGCTTGCTCAAAGCTTAAGTTAGGTAGTTTATAAGCAAGATCAATAAAGTCGACATTGACGCTACCGGTCAGTGCTTTTTTACAGCTAGCACCGCTACTAAACACGCTCAATGAATTAGGTAAGTTGTTTAGTTTATTGATTACGCTATCAGGGATGTCATTATAGTAATCGTCATTATTTTCAAGGGCGAATACGCTACCTATTTTTTGACCACTCAGGGAGACGTCGGCATAAGTGCCCGTCGATATAAATCCATTGTTCAGACTTTGGGTATATTTGTTATTTACAAATATAGTATTAAGCTGTTCTATATTGAGATCTCCATCCGCCGTCACAAAGAATCTAAATTGAGGGCTGATCCCATTCGCCGTTAGCAAAAGCACACTTTCGGCTTCGAAATCATCGTAATATTGTTTTAGGTATAATGATTTTTCAAGGATATTAAGTGAGTTATTATTTTTAGTGCTTAAGGTGTTAAATGAGATGTTCTCAAGTTCTGAATCAGCATTTGAGTCAGTTGTAAAATCGAAATTATAACCGATCAACCCCGTTGTATTTTGTTCTGTTGGTGGCTGGAATGGCGCATCTGGTATGACAGGTATAGGAGTCACAGGCACAGGCGCTAACGGTAGCTCATCAAATACTCCGCCCATATCACTATTGTTTAGATCTATCTCGCTATCATCGTTATTACTCTTTATTTCAATACAATTACCGTTATTGATTGAATAAGTACCATTTTGTGCCAAGGCAGGAATTTGTATAGGGTTAAAACGAACAGAATACCCATAAGGTGATAAGGTCAAAGGGGTATTAAAAGGTACTTTGATGCTAAATTTACCTTCACTATCCGCATCGCCAGCACTAAAGAAACTGCCGCGTCCTTTCACTTGACCAGCAAAATCATCTTTTACATAAGGTTTTTTGGTTTTAGCATCAATTACACAGCCCTCTAATATGGCGTAATAATCTTTAATAGGAATGTCGAGATTCCATAATGTGAAATGAGACACTTGTCCTTTATAGCTACCGTCTGTTTGACGAGTAGCAACACCATCTTTTACCCAAACAGTTTGTTCTTCATCGTAATACCATAAAGGGATAGAAGGTAGGTTTTGGTCAGTTGATACTTTAGGGTAGATTAAAGTAGCCTGAGTGCCTTTTTTGAGGTTAAGCGCTGCGCCTGTAGCAGGGTCAGTGAGCTTGACATCAATGACGCCGACGGTGACCAGATCTGTCTGCTGACTGCCATCATCATTTTGTCCTGCAAAAGGCTGTGCAAAGGACTGTGCCCCTGCGATAGAGTCTGGATTGTAGTAGTTGGCAGCGATATTGACGGTACCTGTGTAGCTGCTGCCATCTGCTTTGACGATGCTATTCGCGGGGATGCTTATCTTAGCGCCTGATACTTGTAGCTCACTAACACCTGCACTGGTCGCAAAGGCGCTTGTGACTTGATCGACAGTCAAGGTAATGTCTAATTTATGCGAACGCTTAGGCGCTACTTTGAATTCACGCGCCATCGTCAGATAGCCGGTCTTACGTACTAAAATCACTGCATCAGACTCTGACTTATCTAAGCTCAAAGAATAAGTACCTGCGCTATCGGTAGTCACCGTACTTTTACCAATTTTGACTTCAGCACCTACCACAGGGCTGCCATTGGCATCTTTGATCATGCCGCTGATACGCTGTTCTTGAGTATTTGTGTCAGGTTGATTGGGCTGAACGACTGTATCATTGTTATCACCACAAGCTGTTAAGCTCAAAGCGGTAAACAATATACTGGCAGTAAGGGTGTTAAATTTGGTCATAAAAGGGTCTCTTATTTAGACAATGCCTTGGTTTATCTTTGGATTTTAATGGTTTTAATTTCTGTGATTTATTGAAGAAAACTCTGTCAAAATCACGTTTATAGAAAGCAATTTGATAACAGTGTTTTTGATAGAAGTAAAACATGTTGATATGAATAGTTACTAATAAACATAAACTAGCAACAAAGAAATTATGCCTTATAATTCAACAATATTCTAGTAATTAAAATAGACGCTATCTATTATTTTGTTAATCATGGGTGTTAATGTTTCGTGAGTTACAGATTGAGGGTTCGCCAGTGCGAAAGATGACAGAAAGATGCAAAAATAATCTTGAGCGGATTTAGCCTTTATTGCATGCTTAGCTCTCTATATAGGTGGTTATATAGAGAGCTATCTCATTCAGAGATTTAGCGGTTTAATCTTTATCAAATATCAACCAATCAATATCAGCCAATGACGTCACTTATATGAGCCAAAATAAAAAAGCTTTTTATTATCGACCTAAGACCAATCAACATAACAGCCCAACCGTACGTTGGACGTTTTTGATACTGGGTTGTGTTTTTTTTGTCTTGGGTATTATTGGCATCTTGCTACCAGTGATGCCGACCGCGCCTTTTATACTATTGGCAGCGGGTTGCTGGGCGCGTAGCTCACGACGCTTTCATTTTTGGCTGATTAATCACAAATATTTTGGTAAATACGTCCGTGATTGGGAAGATCGCCGCGCCGTACCGCTATATGCGAAGTGGTTGGCAACCATAATGATGACCATATCAACAATAATGTTATTTTTTAACATTCCTGCCGATATGATATGGGTCGCATGGCTGCTAGCCGTTGTCTGTACTAGCGTAGCGGTGTTTTTATTTCGTCTGCCCAATGCTTAAAAATAGGCTAAATAGGGCCAAAAAACAGTCAATCTTTGCACTTAGTTACACGAAAGGTGAGATAAGGCTTGCGATACTGAACTAACCTCCCTATAATACGACCAAGCTTAAGAGCAGTTCTGCACCAAATCATTACCTCGTAGTATTAGTTATAATCCTTCGTTTTAATATTTATCGTTCAGTAGCTATTTGCAAGCGTTACCGGTCACTAGACCATTAATAAATTAAAAAGTAGGATTATCAATATGTCAGATACTCAAAAAGGTACAGTTAAGTGGTTCAACGAAGCTAAAGGCTTTGGTTTTATCGCTCCAGAAACTGGCGCAGACGTTTTTGCTCATTACAGCGAAATCACTGGTTCAGGCTTCAAAACTTTAGCTGAAGGCCAAGAAGTTGAGTTCACTGTAACTCAAGGTCAAAAAGGTCCACAAGCTCATAACATCGTTGCTATCTAATCTGTCTTTATAGACAACTAGAGCAAGATGAATAAAAAACGAACCTTCGGGTTCGTTTTTTTTCGTCTGTTGTTTATGTTTATCGCTTATGGTAAATGCCTTAATAATAAGGCGTTAAGCAAAGCTTTTAAAGTAAAAATGCCTACGACTATCACTATAGTCGTAGGCATTTTTGGTTTGGTGTTAAGAGTTTGGTGTGTAGTCAGTAAATGTTTTAGAGTGAATTAATTAGAGTGCAGCAATGCCGATATTAATCAGTCCGCCGCCAATGATAAGCCAAGCAAACATCATTGCGCCTAAGATAAGCGGTTTAACCCCTGCTTGTTTAATGGCGCTTAGGTGTGTGGTTAAGCCCAGCGCAAACATTGCCATGGTAAGCAACACATCATCGAGCATGACCATACTGCGCTCAAAGCCTGCCGTCATTGGCACCCAAGTATGCAGTAACACTACCAAAATAAAGACGAAGGCAAACCATGGCACTTTGACTTGTTGTACGCGATTTATCAATGAGGGTTTTTTGCCATTTTTGCTACTGGCTGTGGTTAAAGCAAACGATAAAATCAGTAAAAAAGGCGCAAGCATCATTACCCGTATCATCTTAGTCACGACCGCCGTATTCCCAACCTCGGTACTAACGGCATTACCAGCGACCACCACTTGCGCCACTTCATGAATGGTTGAACCAGTATAAATGCCGTATTGCTGGGCGTTTAGCCAAGGTTGTAGCCAGCCAAGCTGATATAAAAATGGATAGAGCAACATGGCAATCGTACCAAAGACCACCACGGTGGCGACGGCGATAGTGACCTTATGTGCTTCCGCTTTGACCACCGGCTCTGCGGCAATCACCGCTGCTGCGCCGCAAATACTGGCACCAGCACCAATCAATAACGTCGTTTGCTTATCGACTTTGAGCCATCTGGTGCCAAGCCAATAGGTGAGTAAAAACGTTGAGGTTAATACCAGCGCATCCGTCATTACCGCTGGCATACCAACACTAGCAACTTGGGTTAAAGTCAGCTTAAAGCCATAAAAAATAATGGCAAGGCGTAATATTTGACCTTTAGCAAAGTTAACGCCATCGCTAAGTTGTTCAGAAAAATTTGGATATAGGGTATTGCCCAATACCATCCCAAACAAGATTGCTAGGGTTAAAGAAGATAGCCCGACAATACGCCCGTTCGACCACGTATCTAAGCTCATATTCAGCCACAAGCAAAACAAGCTACCAATCAGCACGACAATCAGCCCCAAAATATGGCGGTTATGCGGAAAGTAGTTATGCATGTTTTGTGCTAAAGCGTTCATGTCGTACGCACCTATTATTTATCATTTATCATTTATCATTTATCATTTATCATCTATAATCGAAATAAGCATAAGCTTATGAATAGACAGTATAAGTCATGTCGATTTATAATAAAAACAGATTAATAAGATACAAGCTATCGATTTTTTAGGTTAAGAAACGATTCTTAGAGTTTAGGCTTTTGGAATTTATAGGCAGCATAGGATGTCAGAGCCATTATGAAAAAACCCATACAGATGCTGCCGAAGATTACCCTTAAGCAGCTATCGGTGTTTGTCAGTATTTATCAAACTGGCAGCACCAGCCGTGCCAGTGAGGAGTTGCATTTGTCGCAGTCGGCAGTTAGTAGCGCGCTCACTGAGCTGGAGTCAAGGTTGCAGATGCCGCTATTTGAGCGCGTCGGGCGCAGGCTAAATCAGCATCCAAACGCCCATCCTATTTATATACAGGCGCAAGCCATCTTGGGGCAGGCTTTAACGCTAGAGCATTATCATAAGCACCAAGCGGGACAGATTCATATCGGTGCCAGTACCACTATCGGTAATTATGTGCTGCCGCCGCTGCTTGCCAAGCTATATGCAGCGCTACCGGATGCTCATATCGATATGTATATTGCCAATACCCAAGAGGTAGTCGGCGAGGTTGAGCAATTAAACATTGATATTGCGCTCGTAGAGGGCATGCCACGCCCGACAGATATGAAGGTGATTGAGCAGCGCGCTTGGCGGACCGATACCTTGATGGTCTTTGCTAAGCGTCATAGTAAGTGGCTGACAGACATGAATTATAACGATAAAGAACAATGTTATGAGCTGAGCGCGGAACAATTGGCAATACTGCCGCTGTTGGTACGAGAGGCGGGTTCGGGTACGCGGCAAATTATCGATGAGCAATTATTGCAATATCTGCCGCATGCCGAGATTGTGATGGCGATTCAGCAATCAGAAGCCATTAAGCATATGGTCAGCGCCGATATTGGGCTTGGTTGTTTATCGCAGCATGTTATTGAGGGGGAGCTGGCAGCAGGAAAATTGGTGCAGGTAAAAGTAGCGGGTATAGACTTATCACGTACGTGGTGGCTAGTTTGGCACAAAGCCCGCCATCAAAGCCCTATTTGGCAAAGCTTTATTGATATTTTGATAGAAGATTGATTTTAATGGTAAATGTAGAGATTCTAGTAAGAAAATTTACTGTTTTAATGAATAATAAAAAAGCGCAATGTCATACAATGCGCTTTTTTTAATGAGCTATTTTAATAGTTTCCAATAACTTGGGAATTACGTTAAGTGTATTCTTAAAATTATTTATTAACCGGTTTATCCAGTCTCACCACTAAGCTGTCGCAAGGGACATTGGGCAAGATGTTATCTGCCGTCGCGCCACTGAGCCAAGCGGCGATACCATGACGTTCATGACGACCGATGACCAATAAATCAACATCATGCTTATGGCAATAGTTGACGATACCTTCACTGTTAGAGATGGCGGTAGTCACTTCAGAGTTTACCGCATGTAAATCGTTACGGTCCAAAAACTGTGCCAATTTGGCGCGCGCTTCTTGGCAGCGTTCATCGTCAATTTCATCATATAAGCTTGAGGCAGGCACCAGCTCATAGCCGAAGCCAACCATAGTATCTTTAACGATATGAAGCACCGATAGCTTGGCGTTAGGACGATTCTCAACGATGCGTTTGGCCTTTTGGGCGACCACATCAGCATCGGACATTAGGTCGGTGACCAATAAAATATGTTCGTAACTCATAGCGTCTTCCTCGTGTCAGATAGTATTTACTATAGCACTCCTACCGAGCGCTGTTAAGTGCTGCTAAGCTATCTTTGTCTATATCTTATAAGGATATTTGTTACGCTTAACAGTAGCTTTTTTAGCGCCTTGCTTGCTTATCTCGTTATTTTGGTACGGGCTGATCAAGTTTTACCACGAGACTGTCGCAAGGTACGTTTGGCAAGATACTGTCGGCGGTTGCCTTGACTAACCAAGCAGCGATACCGCGGCGCTCATGGCGACCGATAATCAGTAAATCGACTTCTTTTTCGCGGCAATAATTGACGATACCTTTACTATTAGAGATAGCAGCAGTGACCTCAGAATTGACCGCGTTTAGCTCATTGCGTGCTAAGAATTGCGCCAATTTAGTGCGTGCTTCTTGCCAGTGTTCGCCATCGAAGTCGCCTGATAAACTAGACGCAGGCACCAGCTCAAAGCCGAAGCGCACCATGTCATCTTCAACAATATGTAAGACAGATAACCTAGCCTCAGGCGAGCCTGCAAGGATACGTTTGGCTTTTAGGGCAACCTCGTCAGCATCAGACAATAAGTCGGTGACCAGTAAAATATGTTGGTAGCTCATCAGGGGCTCCTAAATAGTAGTTAACTTTATAGTAGCAGTGCTGGCTACCTTTGTTAAGGGTTAAAACCATTATTTGATTATGGATATTGCCTTAATGCTACTTTTAAAATATTCATTGATAAATCTTACCCAGTGAGCCGTTATTACTGTATGGCCAGCTTGACTTATCTATAGGTAAGCCCCATCTAATAGCGCTATAGACACCATTTTATGAGCCCCGAAAATCAGGGCACGATATACATTATCATTGATAAGGATAACTATGACTGACACGCCATTTACTGCGGATTTAACGCTACATCCAGCGTTTGAGCTGATTGAGCATCGCCACATTGAGGCGCTATCGATGGATGTGCTGATCAGTCAGCATGTTAAGACTGGGGCCATGCATTACCATTTAGCGCATCCAAGTGATGAAAATGCCTTTTTGGTTGGCTTTCGCACTCAGCCAATGGACTCAAAAGGTGAGGCGCATATTCTAGAGCACGTGGCTTTATGTGGCTCTGAGAAATTCCCTGTACGTGACCCGTTTTTCTCAATGATTAAACGCTCATTAAACACTTTTATGAATGCGATGACCGCTGCCGATTGGACCGCATATCCGTATGCTACGCAAAATAAGAACGATTATTTTAACTTGCTAGCCGTTTATCTTGATGCGTCATTTTTCCCGAATATTCATCCGCTTGATTTTGCCCAAGAAGGCATTCGCGTCGAGTTAGACGAAAATGATAAGCCGCAGTTTAAAGGTATCGTTTTTAATGAGATGAAAGGCGCGATGAGCGGCGAGATTGACCAGCTCTATCATACGGTCGCCCATCATTTGTTCCCAACGACGACCTATCATTATAATTCAGGCGGCGATCCTGCTGATATTCCTGACTTGACCCATCATGAGCTGGTTGAATTTCATCAAAGCCATTATCACCCATCAAACAGTGTGATTATGAGCTTTGGTAATATTCCAGTCGCTGAGACGCAGGCGAAAATTCATGAAGATGCCTTGATTCAATTTGAAGCAGGCAAAAAACACGTCTCGCGTCCTGAAAAACGCCTGTCTGCACCGATTAGCGCGGTTGATACTTATACTGCTGATGAAGCCGGTCCTGACCAAACGCATCACGTGGTGGCGTGGTTATTACCATCAATTACTGATCCAAAGCAGCGTTTGGCGTTACGTCTATTAGAAGGGGTATTGGTTGAGCATGCTGGTTCGCCATTGCGTGCGTATTTGGACAGCCATCCACTTGGTAAAGTGCCAAGCCCGCTATTGGGACTCGATGACAGTCATTATGAAATGGTCTTTTATACCGGTCTGCGCGGTTCAAACCCTGAGCATGCCGAAGCGGTAGAGCAGGGCATTATTGACTTGCTTAAAGAGGTCGCGAGCAAGCCGATTGATGATGAAACCATTGAAACCATCTTGCACCAAATCGAGATAGATCAGCGCCATATCGGTGGTGATAGCATGCCGTATGGTCTAAATCTCATGCTAGAAGGCTTTAGTACGGCGATTCATGATGGCAACCCTATCGATGTCTGGGAAGTCGACGAGCATTTGCAGTGGCTACGTGAGCAAGTAAAAGATGCGCAGTGGTTACCAAATTTAATCAAGCAGCACTTGTTAGATAATCAGCATCGTGTCCGTGTCACTTTGACACCTGACAGCGAAAAAACCGCCCGCCTTGCAGCAGCTGAGCAAACCCGTCTTGATACCATTGCGATGGATTTGAGCGCTGATGATAAAGCTATCTTAAAACAGCAAGCGCTTGATTTGGCAGCGCGCCAAGCAGCGCCTGATGATTTAAGCCTATTGCCAAAGGTTGGCTTAGAAGATGTCCCGACCGATATCAGCTTTAAGCAAGGCACACAAAAACAAGTGAATTTAAGCGGGCAAGAGAGCACCTTATTTGAATATGAAGCCGGCACTAATGGCTTGTATTATTATCAAGTGATTGTGCCGCTGACCGATGCGATTGGTAATCAGGATACCAGCGAGCTACCCGTTAATGAGGTAATCAATCATCCATTGTTGCCTATTTACCTGAGTTTATTGTCAGAACTGGGCACGGATTCGCTAAGCGCTCATGAAATGCAAGCTAAGCAAGCGGCGCATTCATCAGGGGTGACGGCGCGTATCAGTCAACGTACCAACATCGATGACAGCCAAGCGATTAGTAGTTACTTTGTCGTAGCAACGCGTGCGCTAAATCGTAAACCTGAAGCGATTGATTTGCTCAAAGAAGTCATGGAGCATAGTGTCTTTAGTGAGCATGACCGTATCAAAGAAATCTTGCAGCAGCGTCAAGCAGGTTGGCAGTCAAACCTTGCCGGTTCAGGGCATTCGTATGCGATGCAAACTGCCAGTCGCGGCATGAGTCGCCAAGCACAGTTAGAATATGTGCGCAGCGGTCTACCAGCACTAAACGCGCTAAAAGACTTCTTAACCCATGCCAGTACTGATGATGCGCAGTGGGATAAATTGGCAACCAGTTTGATGGACTTACATCAACGGTTAATCAGCTTGCCTAAGCATGCGGTTATTATCTGTGAAGCCGAGCAAACCGAACGCTTGAGCAACTTAATTGTTGATAGCTGGAAAGACAGCCAAGCGCCAAAGATTGCTGAAAAAATCACAAACTCTGATGCGGGTATTGAAGACAATATCCCAAGCGAGTTTGCCGAGTTGCAACTTGATGCGGCGTTAAATGGCGAGAAAGACGCGGTCAAAGCACTAGAAAGTGGTGTGGCGCTCGATGTTGAAGATTTGGCGTGGCTAGTTCCGACCAACGTCTATCATAATGCTAGCGCATACACCGTGCCAGCAGCCGACCATCCTGATACCGCTGCCTTGATGGTATTAGCACCTTACTTACGTAATGGTTACTTGCATAGTGCCATCCGTGAGCGCGGCGGTGCTTATGGTGGCGGTGCAGGTTACGATGCCAATGCTTGCGCCTTTAAGTTCTTTAGCTACCGCGATCCGCAGTGTGCTGAGACCTTTGCGCATTTCGATGCCAGTATCGAATGGCTATTAAATGAGCCACAAACCGATGAGCAGTTAGAAGAAGCCATCTTAGGTATTATCTCAGGTATGGATAAACCAGGCTCTCCAGCAGGTGAAGCGGTCAAAGCCTGCTTTGCCAATCTGCATCATCGCGGTGTCGACTGGCAACGTAAAATGCGTGCGGCAATATTGGCTGTGACCGTGGAGGATTTACAACGTGTTGCTAAGCAATACCTGCAAGGGCAAAAGCATGTACGTGCGGTACTTGCGCCTTATGATAAAGAAGCAGCGGTACAAGAGCTTGGCTTTAAAGTGTGTAAAATTAAAAGCTAGTTCACTTAAAGTCTATTGACTTAATTGCTATAAAAAACCGCCGCTTTCACTAAAAATGAAAGCGGCGGTTTTATTTTGGGTTAGTCTTTTAAAGCGCTATTTCTTAGAGACTGGTTTTCTTAAAGGCTTACTTTTTAATTAAATAATTTGCCAGCGCTTTATAAGCGGGTAGTGAGGTTGGGTCAATCTTGCTATTGCTGGCATCTGGATATGACGCAAAGCGCACGATAACCATATCGGCTGCGGGATCGACATAAATGGTTTGACCGTGGACGCCGCGTGCCGCATAGATGGGCGTGGGATTGTTAAATAACCACCACATGCTTTTGTAGCTGCCGTTGGTTAGCTGTTTATAGCCTGCTTTTGCAAAAGCGTTTTTATCACCGCCGGCTTCGATATTATCAACGACTGCAGCTGGGAATAAACGTTCGCCATTAATCTCGCCTTTATTGAGCATCAAGCTACCAATACGTGCCATGTCATGCAAGCCTGCGCTGATACCGCCGCCAGCAAATGGCGTACCTTTAGCATCAACAGTCATATAAGCACTTTGTTCAGCACCGATTTTTTGCCAGATGCGTTCTGAGAGTAGCTCATTGACCGCTTTGCCAGTGGTACGCGAGATAATCCAGCCAAGCGCATCACTATTAATGGTGCGATAGTTAAATTCTGCCGCATGTTGCCCCTTTTTATTCACCGTTTGAAGGTACTCAAAATAACCATTAGGTCCGCTATAGCCTTTTGGTTTCGGTAGTGGGCTTGCTGCTTCTGAATACTGCCAGATATCGGCATTAGGGTCAGCATAGTCTTCGCTATAATCGAGGGCGGTGGTCATATCCATCACTTGGCGGACGGTTGCATCCCCAAAGCCACTGTTTTTGAGCTCTGGAATGATAGATGCGACTAATGCCTTATCATCAAGCTTACCTTCGGTGACAAGGATTTCTGCTAGCAGCCCAGTCATGGATTTGGTCATCGACATCGCTGCATGATTGCCAAGCTCATTGAGGCAACCGTTTTGACGCTCGTACACTACCTTGCCATGGTGCATGACCATAATACCGTCAGTATAATTGGTATCCAGTGACTGCTTCCATGTCATCGGGCGCTTACTATTAGTGGGCATAAAGGTGATGGCATCAATGTTTTTATCTAACTCGTAGTTGAGCTTGGAGGGTGCGCCGATACCGCGACTGACGTCAGTGGTGGGCATCAACTCACGGATATGACAGACCGTCCAACGCAGTTTTGGGAAACTAAAGAAATCAGAGGAGGGCTGCGCAATAAGCTTATCTTTGGGCGGCGGAAAACCTTGCATCCAACCAAGTATTTGCGGGTCTGATTGTTTGGCCGTTAAGCGTGCATCGTCGGCATGGCCTGGCATGCTAATAAGAGTCATGGCAATGGTTAAGGGGAGCAGGGGCAAAGCGCGTTGCAATAAAGTCAGCATGATATCCTCGCAAATAAGCTTAAACAATTAATTTTAGGCAATAAAAAACCATTGATAAGTCGCTATATTCAAAACTTAGCATAATTCTTATCAATGGTCTTTACCAAGCATTTTTGTAAAGCCGCTTTGCTACTATTTAGTCTGCAGGTTGTTATTCAAGCGCTTTATTAAAGTGCGCTTTTATAAGATTGTGATTAATAGCGCTTAATCGCTTGGTCTTTGCCAATCATATCTTGATGAATGGGGAAATCTTCATGGTTATCGTATTGCTGACGGTCGGCAAAATAGCTTTTTAAAGTACGGCGTACGGCTTCAAAGGCAAGTTTATCCCATGGAATGTCTTCTTCGGTGAACAAAGCGCAGTCGAGACTTTCAGAGCCAATACCGTAAGCGCCGTCTTTTAACTCGGTGATATAAATACTATAGATTTGCCCGATATCGGGAATATCGTATAAGCAATATAGATGCGGATTGGTGACCACCGCTTCTGCCTCTTCAAAGCTTTCCCTTGCCGCACCTTCTGCCATGGTTTCGCCATTTTCCATAAAACCTGCGGGCAGCGTCCATAAGCCATATTGTGGCTCAATCGCGCGGCGACATAGCAGTACACGGTGTTTATGTACGACCAATGAGCCACAAATGACTTTTGGGTTTTCATAATGAATATAATTGCAATTTGGGCATACCAAGCGCGGGATATTATCGGTGGCTGGTATTTTGCGTTCTGCTTCATGACCGCATTGTAGACAATAGCGCATATCAACTGCCTTATATAATGAAAAGGAGAAATGAGAAAAAGGTGTTCGGTATTTTAAGAATTATAATTCTTGTTTTATAAAATAGTATGACTTTAGCTTATCAATTTTTATTTGATAATAGCCATTAAGCCTAAGATAACACAAATTCTCATCGCACTGGCAGTGATAATAAAAACCCTACAGGTTTGCGCAACTGCTTGCCGTTAAAGCTGCCCTGATTAATAAATGCATTGTTAAGCGCAACAGACAACGCCGCCTAATCCAGTCCAGTCACATAAAGTCTATGCAGCTTTAGTCAGATTGCGCTAGGCTAGACTCACGTTAACTATTAAAAGATAGCGTTATCTTGAAGGATAGCTTTACCAATAACGTGGGTAATGGCGGCCGCGACCGATATTGTTATAAATGAGGGCAACCACCACTAAGGCGAGCGCACCGACTAGAGTAGGGGTAAGTAAAAAGTGCCATTTGACGCCGCCAAGCATAACGATTAATGGATTGGAGCCAGCCGGTGGATGCGGTACGCGCAGCAATAGCATCAGCGCAATCGCCGTACCAACTGCCAGCGACAGACTCCACCATTCGATGCCAAACAAGGTCAAAAATGATAAGCCCGTGAAAGTGGTGATAAGATGACCGCCAACGATGTTTCTAGGCTGTGCAAAAGGGCTCTCGGGATAAGCGAAAATAAGCAAACAGCTGGCACCAAATGAGCCCAAAATCATCGCGACATTTTGCCAATTGCCCAGTAGCGCCAGTATGGCAGTGGCAAACGTACCGCCAACCCAAGCTATGGCGATGATGATTAATGGCAATCTTTGCGGGCAATCATCAGTCTTGCCCTGCATTTTATTTAATGAAAAAATCTTATCCACGAGCATATCCTAAAAACATTTGGTTTTTGACATTGATACTTGAGTAGTCAATATTGATATTTAATTGCTATTTATAGTTAATTGCATTGATGCTTCATACTGATAAAAATATAGGGCAATAATAATGTTACTCCCCCCGCAGTCACTACGTTTTGATGAATTTTCAGTCGCTGTGCCAGACTTTATTCGCTATCCGACCATTCGAAAGTTGGCGGAACGGGTGCAGCATGAAACCTTAAATGCGGTCACCAGTCCGGCGCTGTACGACGGCTCGAACACCTCTCGTAGCGCTCGCATTTTAGATAGCTTATATCAGACACCCATTGCCGATGCCTCGGTATTGGTTGCCATCACCCATGAACGCCATCCCAAACTGCTACTGACGCGCCGCGCCGCGCATATGAACAGTCACGCCGGCGAAGTCTCTTGCGTAGGCGGTAAACATGACGCCGGCGATGGTAATAATGTTGTCACCGCTTTGCGTGAAGCCTGTGAAGAGACCGCCTTACCGCCCAATAAAGTCCAGCTACTGGGTCAATTACCGATTCAAACCTCTAAAAGCGGTATGAGTGTCCGTCCTATTGTGGCGCTGATTGCACCAGATTTATTGCTAGTGCCTGAGCTTGGTGAAATCTCACGTATTTTTTGGGCAGATTTTGAGACCTTGCTGACTCAGCCTACCGTAGAATATGCGGTAGAGTATACGATGCAAGATCAGACCGCGACCATTCTCACGCCCAGCTGGCAGGTTGATGGTGAAACGGTTTGGGGTCTGACAGGACGCGTCATTGCCAGCTTGTTAGAGACGGGCTTTGATCGGCAGCTTGAGTGGTATTACCGTATCCAAAATACACGTAATTAACCCGTAAAGTGGCTGAGGTTATGGACTGAATGATCTACAGCAGCACCATTCTCTGATGAAACCAAGCGCGTCTTTTGCGGATTTATTATAGTTATTGTAGACGCCGTTGATAATGGCTTAACATATTCTATTTACTACTAATAATATTCGACATATGCTTTGTAGTTATGGTTTATAGATTTTAATACTGTTATTTGTTATAGATTTACCTAATGTTGAGCGGTTTTTCTGCTTTTACTATTCTGCATTTATCATCCTTTATTTATAATAATCGTCATTTTTCTTCAGCCACCAATTCATATTGTCTTGGCGTTTGGCGCGGAAGGCTTCTAATTTTTCCGCCACCGTTTGATTGTGCTGACGTGCTGTATCGAGCGCAAAAAGAATCGGCACGGAGGACAAGACACCAAAGCGTATCTTTGATTTTGGTAAATCCAGTCCATCGCCGATATCATCGCCGACCAAGGTACGGGTGACACTGGCATTGACCATCTCAACGAAACGTCCACGGCGATTGTCCTCGCCCATTAGCTGACGCGGCAAATCGTGCAACGCTTTGGCTAACGGCTGGCCCATTTTAAAATCAAGCTGCTGAATCGATAAATAGGTATAGAGCCATTCCCAGCAAGCGGCTTCATCTTTTGGCAAGCGCTGCAAGTCAACGCCCATCCAATAGCTGGCAAGATTCCATAAATGCAGGATACCTTCGGCTTCCTCAGTACTGATACGGGCGCCAAGCAGCCGTAACCCACGCATAATCAATAATGAAAATTGCAAATGGGTAGCAATCATATCGGTTTGATTGATAGGAATACCCCAATAGGCGCTATTCCAACTGCCATCTGGGTTATGGTGTTGGTCGGCATTGGGTATGACGCCCTTAGCCGCATTGCCTTTACCTTTAAGCAGATTTTGCCGCACTAGGGTATGAATCTGCCGCACCTTGATAGACTGCCGCCAACCTTCTGAGCCAATCGCCAATACCTGCTCGATAGGCTGACGCTGATTGCCTGCGCTCATATTTGACTTATGCAATGACGGATGCTCAGAGACAGCTAGGATATAAGCATAGGTACGCATCAAACGCGGTAGAGCATCGTGCATCAATGCGCCTGTTTGAATGAGTGGCAGGGAGAGGGCAGGAATACTATAGCCTGCCATTAGCGCCACGTTACGTAATAACCAAATCAGCATAAGCGGATAACGGCGATAGGCAACCGCACCGATTTGTGCAAGCTTGGGGTCAAACCACGTAGGATGGCTGCTAAATTGCTCGGTTAAGGCGTTAAATGCAGGGTTATTTGTAAGGTTGGCGTCGAAGTTGCTGCCACTGTTACTGCCACTGATAATAAATTGCTGTAAGGGCTTTGCAAAACGAATGCCGTCAGCGGCTAACGCATCTGCTACTGGATCACCGATATCGTAACCTGCAACCATTTCCTCTAATAAACCTTGCGAGATAACAAAGTCTTTTGGCAATAAATAGCGCTTGATGCGCTTTAAGACTTGCAGGTCACTATGGTCGTCAATCGCCGTCGTGCGCCCATGACGCTGATAAGAATCAGGCGCTTGATTGGAATTAGCATTTCCCCGACCACTGGCAGCATTTATTTTAGCGATTTTTTTAGTAATATCGATGGAATCCATTTTTATAAGCCATTCTTTAGCAACTGCTTTTTATTAACCAACATTAAACGCTTTGAGCGACGCTGCTTTAAGCAACTGAGTTGTTTTGAGCAACTTCATTATAAAGTTACTCAATCAGTCATCATGAATGATGGGTTAAATCTACCGAAGTATTATTAACATCGTCTTTTAAAGTGGCTTTTAGCATCAGATAACCGGCAATACCAGAAACGATTGAACCCATAATGATACCTAAGCGCTCATCAAATAATGGTGTCGCGCCGCCAAAAGCAAGGCCGCCGATAAATAAACTCATGGTAAAGCCAACGCCGCAAAGTAACGCTGCGCCGTAGATTTGCTTAAAGTTCATGCCTTTTGGCATGGTAGAAATACCCAGTTTGAAAATTAACCAGCACATAAGCATCACGCCCACTTGCTTACCAATAAACAGTCCGGCGGCAATACCCAAGGGCACGGAATGAAATAGCTCCGCAAAGCCTGCGCCCTTGAGCGATATGCCTGAGTTGGCAAACGCAAATAATGGCAGAATCCCGTAAGATACGGTGTTTTGTAAGTCGTGCTCAAGCTCTTCAAGCGGGGAATGTTCAGGGTCAGTACGGTCAAATAACGGAATGAATAACGCGAGTACCACCCCAGCTAAGGTCGCGTGAATGCCAGATTTGAGCACGGCAATCCACATAATCACCCCGATTAGTATATAAGGGGTAATGCTGGTGACGTTACGGCGATTGAGTAGATATAAGAACGGCAAACACAAAGCGGCGATAGCCAAGGAACCAAGTGATAGGTCGCTGGTATAAAATAAAGCGATGATTAAAATAGCACCAATATCATCAAAAATAGCGATGGATACCAAAAAGACTTTGAGTGAGTTTGGCACCCGATTGCCAAGTAGGCTTAAAATACCAAGGGCAAAGGCAATGTCGGTCGCCGCCGGAATTGCCCAACCTTTCCAAAACTCAGGCTCATTATAGTTAAAGAGCAAGTAGACGATAGCAGGCATAATCATGCCGCCCAATGCCGCGCCAGCTGGTAAGATAATTTGTTTGACGTTCGAGAGCTCGCCGATGAGTACTTCACGTTTGAGCTCAAGACCGACCAAGAAAAAGAACACCGCCATCAAACCATCGTTGATCCAATGATGGGCGTCTTTTGCAATCGCAAAGTTGCCGATTTGAATGACAACGGGGGCATGAATAAAGGATTCATACCAAGTATTCAGAGGGGTATTGGCAATAATCATTGCCGCGATAGCTGCCAGCGCTAAGACAATGCCGCCTGACGCCTCGAGGTTGAAAAATGCTTTGATTCTTTGTATTGCCATATTATCCTCATTAACTAAATAAAACGTGCTAAATCATTCAAGAACTTCAAGTACCTATTGTTATTTGGTTTGGTTTGCTTAGCTCAGGACTACTCAGCATAGTTAAGCGATAGACCACCATTAATAATGACATAGATAATAGTGACATAGATTGATATAACAAATAGGTGTCTCTAGTTTCTCACAATTTTATTCATATAAACAATTAAATACGTTAACGGTTTTATGCTTCTTCCTTGAAGACTCAACGATTATCAAAGGATATATCGATAAGACAGTCGATATGACAAATCTAGCAGACTTTGTTAGGTTTTTGGCTTTTTTTACATTTTTATCTTTATAATGAGCGCCGTTAAGCAAATCCTCATATCCAGTTTGGTACTGATGAAAGAGTGGTATCGATTAAAAAAATAGCCGCTATTTTATCAACCAACGTATTCTGAGCCTGATTTTTTCAGGCTTGCTTTTTTTATGTCATAAATTTTCAAGGTCGGTGTCATGGACATATCGCTCTCTATCGAGATTATTTTAATGCTGACGGTCGTGGCCGCGCTGGCAGGCTTTATCGATGCTATCGCAGGCGGCGGTGGTTTATTGACCATTCCAGCCATGCTGCTTGCCAATATTCCACCCGTACTAACCTTGGGGACGAATAAGTTACAAGCAGCATCAGGCGCGCTCGCGGCGTCCATTACGATGATTAGAAAAGGTGTCGTCAAACCGAAGAATATAAAAACGGCGATTATCGCGGCTTTTATCGGTTCTGTTCTTGGTACGATTGCCGTCCAATTATCGCCGCCTGATTTATTAGAAAAGCTGATTCCGTTTTTGATTGCGGCGATTGGTATTTATACCTTATTTGCCCCAAGGCTGGGTGAAGTAGAGGCCGCACCGCGTATCTCAGAAAGCAAGTGGCAAAAAGTAGTGGCACCCTTGATAGGTTTTTATGATGGTTATATCGGACCGGGTACGGGGATGTTTTTTGCCTTAGGAAATGTGGCGCTGCGTGGTCGTCAAATTATCGAAGCAACAGGGGCGGCAAAGGTGCTGAATTTGTCCACCAATATTGGCTCGCTCATTTTCTTTATTTTGGGCGGTAATGTGTTGTGGAAAGTGGGACTGGCAATGATGGTAGGGCAGACGATAGGTGCTTATTTTGGCTCGCATATGGTCGTCAAAGGCGGTAGTAAACTGATTCGTCCGATGATTGTTTTGGTTTGTATGGCGATGCTGACGAAATATGTGTTTGGTTAAGGTTAGCTATGTTGAGGCTGGGATAGTCTGTGTCAATTAAAAGCGCTTTGTTTATAGTCGTCTACTGCTGGAATGTTTTTTTTCGCTTGCTGTGTGCTTCGCATTCCAGAGGCTTCAAAAAAATTATGACAGCAGTAACGTCACGGTTTTAAGTTATTTCGTCTATATATTAATTTCAAAAACCTTATTTAATTTACGATATAAATAAAAAACCTCAGCCGATTATGAACTGAGGTTTTGTATTACCAAACTTTCATCATTGCCTATTTTATATTAAAGCTAGCCGTGTTTCATTTAATCACGCTTAACATCGTCGTATTCACTGCCCATAATGCCATCGCTAAAGACTTCAGAGAATTCGCGCTCGCTGTTTTCATCGATATGACCATCGAATACGTCTTTTGCACCCGCATCAGGGTCGTTATAAATTGCCAAATCCATCTTGCCTTCTGACTTTGCTACGATAGCGGTTACAGCGGCATCGCCACTGACGTTGACGGCGGTACGCAACATATCAAGGATACGGTCAACCCCTAAGATAAGACCAATCCCTTCGATTGGTAAACCCACTTGCGCAAATACCATCGAGAGCATGATGAGACCAACACCAGGAACGCCCGCCGTACCAACAGAGGCAAGCACCGACATTAAAATAACGGTCAGATATTCGGTGATGCCCAAATCAATACCATAGATATTGGCAATAAAAATGGTCGCCGTCCCTTGCATGATTGCCGTACCATCCATATTGATGGTAGCACCAAATGGCACGGTAAACGAGGCGACAGAGTTGTTGACGCCCATACGTTTGGTAACGGTACGCAAGGTAATTGGAATCGTCGCGTTTGAGCTTGAGGTACTAAACGCAAAAATCTGTACTTCGCGCATTTTTGTTAAAAAGGTTCTAACTGATAAGCCTGAAGCCAGCTTCAGGACAATCATCATGGTCACAAAGAAATGGAAGGCAAGCGAGCCAACCAATACCGCGACGTAACCAAGCAGCGACCAAATAAGGTCTAAGCCAAGCTCAGACATGGCTTTTGCTAACAGCGCAAAAACACCATAAGGAGCAAGGTTCATAATGATGGTCACCATCTTTAAGATGACTTCATTAATAAGCTCCAAGCTTTGCACCAAGCCTTTAGCAGGCTTGCCAACCATCAAGATACTGATACCGATTAGGATAGCAAAGAAAATAATCGATAGCATATCGCCATTCGCCATCGCGCTGATAGGGTTGGATGGGATAATATTGGAGAACACATCAAGCAATGGCGGTGCGGATTGCGCTTCAAACGCCGCATCCGTTTTGATATCCATGCCTTTACCGATACCAAAGAGTACGCCAAGTCCGATGGCAGTTGCAATCGCTAGCGCCGTTGTCATCATATAGATGAAAAAGGTTTTGGTGCCAATACGACCAAGCAAGCGGATGTCACCGATGCCACAAACCCCGCAAATAAGCGAGATTAGTACCAAGGGCACAACCAGCATTTTTAGCGAGTTAACAAATAACTTGCCGATAATGGCAAAAAACCCATTGGTGATATAGGTATTAACAAAGCTACCTTCGGCATTTAATCCTGAATAGTTTATAAATAAACCCAGTATGATACCCAGCACCATGGCAACAATGATTTTGCCAGTCAGCCCCATATTTTTCCACATAACTACTGTCCTTGGTTGCCGTAATGCACAGCAATAAACACGATATATCAGGCCATATAAGCGGCAAAATCGTGTCTATTACTGTGTTTATTACGTCTATAAGTGTGTTATCTGTCATTTAAGTCAGATTTTGGAGACAATATAAAAGAATTGTTGGGGATACTGCAAGAAATTTTTATGACTTTAATAACGTGACATTGTCGCCTTGCTGTGGTCAGGATTTATTTAGCGGCAAAAATTTTTAGATTAAATTGAATAACATAAGGGTTTTTGGCGTAGATTTGGGTGTAATAGCCATGGTGCAGTCAAAAAAAACGAGACTATCCATGTTGGATAATCTCGCTTAAGTTGAAAAACAAGTTTTAGAAAAGTGCTGGTTTTTAGCTATTTAGACCTTATCGTTTTCGTCACGACGTAAGCCATCTTGCCATTTGTTATCTGCGTTAGACGATTTGTCTAAGCGGTCTGTTTTTGCTTGCAAGCTTTCTGAATTCTCAAGGCCATTTGAGCTGTCTAAGCTATCTACATTATCAGCATGAGTATCAGCCGCTTGATTCAAACGGTGATTATGACCCATGCGCTCGCTTAAGTGCGTTTCTGCATCACGGTGACGCGGGTCGAGTGCTTGTGCTTCAGGGTTTGACGCTGCAAAATCGGTTTGTGCCTGAACTTCTTTTATAGTGTCTTGCTCACTGACCATTTTGACATCACCATCGCTTTCATAACCATGGTCAGGGTTGGCATCACCGGTTGCTTCTTGTTTATTATCCGCTGCAGGCTCAAGGTTATCAGTCATTGGCTCAGCTGTTTGCGCAGTATTCTCAGTCGCGATGCCGTTTCTTATTTGGGCATCGTTTTTCAATTGCGCATAATCCGTTAGCTTATAAACTGCATTCTCTAAACTGTGCGGATTGGTGCGTTCTTGCGCTTTAGATAAATGCTTATCGAACACATCGGTCAATAATGAATCATAGCGGATGGCGTTATATTGAATAAGGACTTCAGCCTCTTCTTCGGTAATATCGCCGTTTTGGCTGGCATATACCACATGATCTTCAAAGGTAAGACCTTCAAAGTTGTCTTTATGCTCCGCCTTTTTAAATTTCTGCCATAAAGGCTCAACGTCAAGCAGCGTTTGATAAGCATGTTCCATGCGTCCGGTGACATCATCAGGCTCAGTATTGTAATACACCATGGTTTTAAGATAATCACGGAATGGATTGGCTTCAAAATCATCCATAAAGGTATCGCCCAATTGGCGTTTTAGCTCATCGCTGACCGGCGCAAAGATACGCCCACTTGGGAAAGTGACAAAGCTGACTAAGCTTGCCGCCATACGATTTGGGAAGTTGGCAAATAAAGCCAAGAACGCTTCTTGAATGGTATAAAGGCTGTTTTTTAGGGCCACTTCTGCATGTAAACGTTCGGCTTTAGATTTAGAGCCATATTCATAAAATTGTAAAATCGCTGTACAGATGAATAGATGCGAATGGATATCGGCTAAGCGCCCAGAGAGCATCTCTTTACGTTTTAAATCGCCGGCTAATAAGCCTAAAGACATATCGGCGGTTAGGGCAAAGCCTGCGCTTAAACGGTTGATGTCTTTATAATAAGGACGGGTAAAGCTATCGGCAAAGCTTGGCGCATGATTGCTGCCACCGACATAGCCTGCGACAAAGGCTTTGGCACCGCGATTAAAGGTATAGCCTAAATGTTTAAAGAATAAATTATCAAACTGCTTGAGCGCACCTTCTTTATCATCACTTTGCAATAATTGCAGCTCATCAAATAGATAAGGATGACAACGCATTGCCCCTTGACCAAAAATCATCAATGAGCGTGTTAAGATATTCGCCCCTTCAACGGTGATAGAGACGGGAATGGCTTGATAAGGAATCGCTAAAAAGTTACGCGGTCCCATCTGTACGGCGCGACCGCCGACCACGTCCATGCCATCATTGACCACCATACGCATGGTTTCGGTGGCATAGTATTTTGCCATTGCCGTCATCACCGATGGCGTACCACCTTGGTTCAAGCCACAGGTGACTAGATGACGAAATGCTTCGAGCATATAAGTGTTACTGGCCATGCGACTGGTGGCATCTTGCACGCCTTCAAATTTACCAACGGAGATTTTAAATTGCTCACGTACTTTCGCAAATGCGCCAACGGTCAAATAGGTGACTTCACTGGCAGAGGTCGATAGCGCTGGCAAGGAGATACCGCGTCCAACGCCCAAGCATTCCATCAGCATACGCCAACCGCGACCGGCATTTTCAACGCCCCCGATAATATAATCTAGCGGGATAAAGACGTCTTTACCATCGACTGTACCATTCATAAATGGTGAGCCGATTGGGTTATGACGTGGGCCGGTAACAACCCCTTCATGGCTAGCAGGAACGAGCGCACAGGTAATGCCGTAATCGGTCTTTTCAGGGTCGCCAAGTAAACCTTCTGGGTCATGCATCTTAAAGGCCAAACCAACGACGGTCGCAATAGGCGCTAGAGTAATCCAGCGCTTAGAGAAGTTCATACGCAGGCCGAGCACTTGCTCGCCTTCATGCATGCCATAGCAAACCACACCCGTATCAGGAATCGCGCCTGCATCGGAGCCCGCTTCAGGACCCGTCAAACCAAAGCAAGGAACTTCTTCACCTTTAGCAAGACCGGGTAGCCAGCGTTGTTTTTGTTCATCGGTACCGTAATGCATCAGCAGCTCACCGGGGCCGAGCGAGTTCGGCACCATGCAAGTAACGGCAGCGGTCGGTGAGCGCGAAGCGATTTTACTCATCACCCGACTTTGAGCATACGAGCTAAATTCTAATCCGCCATACTCTTTCGGAATAATTAAACCCAAAAAGCCATTGGCTTTAATAAAGCGCCACGCCTCTGGTGACAGCTCTTTATCTTCATGATGGATTTGCCATTCATCAAGCATGGCACACAGCACTTCTACTTCATTATCAATAAAGCTTTGCTCTTCTTCTGATAATTCAGGATAGGGATACTTGGCAAAGGTGTCCCAATCTGGAGCGCCCATAAACAGCTCTTTTTCCCACCAGCTGGTACCGGCATCGAGGGCTTCACGTTCGGTATCGCTCATGCTTGGCATCGCACCGCCCAAGGCTTTATAAACAGGTTTGGTAATCAATGATTGGCGCAGCGGGGCGATTAGCAATACCAAGCATAGTAGCGCTAGCGGTATGCCTAAGATGAGCGACCATGGACTGATAAAGGCGGTGACAAGGACGGTCACTAGGGCGACGATACTACCAGTGACACGAGATAAAGATAATAAAAAGATGGCCAAGACCATGGCTAACTGAATGATTACTGCCAAAATAAATAAGCCGATGGCCATGACTGTCTCCTTTATAACGCTGAATACACAAGCGTAAAATTTAAATGAATAAAAACTGATGGAATAATTCTAATTGTTATTTTATTTTTCCATCAGATTTTTTATGCGATAAGTTAATGTATATGACAAAATAAATGCCTGTTTTTACTTCTTTTCTAGCAGTTTTTAAAATTAATAAGGATAGAGCTACTATTAAATAAATCTCTCAATAGTAGGCTTACCGATAACTGTCATAGCAAAAATAAAGTTAACTACCAATATGAAACAGTTGTTTATAACTATCAAGAGCCAAAATGCTACGCTGTGTCGATAATATGTATCAAGCTTTGTTTATATAACCAGCTGTTATCGATCTTTAACCAAAAGGGGGCAAGCAGCTCTCAGCATAAGATAAGGTATCATTGCGTCCGACAATGATATGGTCAACCAATGACAAATCTATTAAGTCACAAGCCTTTTTTAGCTCGTAGGTTAATAAGTTGTCGGCCGTTGAAGGGGTCGCATCGGTATGCGGGTGATTATGAGCGACGATAAGCTGACTGGCAGCGTGGCTTAACGCATGACGCAAAACGTGTTTGATGCAGACGGAGCAAGAAGAGATACCGCCGGTAAACAGTATCTCAAAATTGATTAGGTTTAACGCATTATCCAGACATAGTACGGCAAAGACTTCACGATGCTCACCGCGCAGCTGGGTGCTGATATAGTCTTTGACCATTTGCGAGCGCCCAAGGGCGTGACCTGTCTTAAGCTGACTGTCTAAATAGCGCGTGCCCATCTCAAGCGATGCCAGTATCTGGGCGTATTTTGCAGGACCAATACCGTGACAAGCAAGTACCGTCTCTTGCGGCGCGGCTAACAGCTCAGCTAAGCTACCAAACTGGTCTATTAAATGGCGGGCAAGCTCAATGGCCGATTGCGACTGGGTGCCTGTGCGCAAAAATATCGCTAATATCTCAGCATCAGATAAATGAGCGGCGCCAAATTTCAGCAGCTTTTCACGCGGTCTATCATCTTCATGCCAGTCTTTAATTGCCATTGTCACTCCTTGAGAATGGGGATAAGTGTCAGATAACTGAGATAAATCTACAAAACTTCCCCTAACTTATCGCATAATTGTTACTATAAGCGCAATTTTTATCTTTCATTTTTTTATTGATGCCATGCTTATGTCAAATATTGTGCTTGCTATCACCGGCGGTATCGCCGCTTATAAATCTGCTATGTTTGCCCGTCTACTTATCAAGGCGGGCTTTGATGTGCGCGTCATTATGACCACAGGCGCACAAGCGTTTATCACGCCTCTTACCTTACAGGCTTTGACGGGCAATGAGGTACATATCTCATTACTTGATGAGCAAGCAGAAGCGGGGATGGGTCATATCGAGCTTGCTAAATGGGCCGATTTAATTATCATTGCACCTGCCTCAGCCAATACTTTGGCACGGCTTGCGATGGGTATGGCAGATGATTTATTGACCACTGTCTGCCTTGCAACGACAGCGCCGGTCATTATTGCGCCAGCGATGAACCAGCAAATGTGGGCGCATCCAGCAGTGAATCTGAATGTGCAAACCCTGCGCGATATGAATTATCAAATTATCCAACCAGCCAGCGGCGAGCAGGCATGCGGTGATGTCGGAGCAGGGCGCTTGCCTGAGCCTGAAGAGTTATTAGCCGAAGTGCTACTGTTTAATGCCATGCAAACCACGCCGCAGTTATTGGCAGGTAAACGCGTGGTGATTACTGCAGGTCCGACGGTAGAAGCCATCGATCCGGTGCGCTACTTATCCAATCATTCTTCAGGGAAAATGGGCTTTGCCTTAGCCCGTGCTTGTGTGGCCGCTGGTGCAGAGGTTATTTTGATTGCTGGTGGCAAAGTTGCGCTGCCAACACCGCTCAATGTCACGCGCATTGATGTCCTGTCAGCTAAAGATATGCTTGTAGCAGCGCAGCAATGTGTCGATGGTACGCATATTGCGCTACAGTATCTGCCTGAAGAAGATCATGACCATTCTCACGATCATTCTCATGAACACAGCCACGACCATGCTCATCAGCATGGCGATTGTGATTGCGGTGAAGCGCATCAACATGGACATGCTGAGATTATTACCGATGACAGCATAAAAGTTGCTGATATCTTTATTGCTACCGCCGCAGTTGCTGATTATCGTACTGAAGAAGCGGCACCGCAAAAAATCAAAAAAACGCAAGATGCCATGACGCTAAGCTTGGTTAAAAACCCTGATATCCTAGCGACGATTTCGCTTGCCCATCCTGAGCTGTTTGTCGTTGGTTTTGCAGCAGAAACACAAGATGTTGAGCACTATGCTCGTGGCAAGCTAGTATCTAAAGATTTAGATTTAATCGCTTGTAATGACGTCTCACGTGCAGATATTGGTTTTGCCAGTGATGATAATGCCATGCAAGTGTTTTTCTCAGAGCGTTATGAGCACGATAGCGTAGTACTTGAGAAAGCGAGCAAAGAGGAGATAGCCAAGCAGTTGGTTACTATTATTGGCGAAACAATTTGGCAACGTCATCAATCATAACCAATCATAAGAAACCGCCTCGTTATGCTGTTTCTACTGTCGTCGATATCTGTCGTCAATATCGCTATTAGGTCGTAAGTTTCTATGACGAATATGATGGATAACGATAGCACCCAGACGTTACTACTGATAGCAATCTTTGCGCTGGCATCATTGCTGCATGGTATTAGCGGACTGGGTGTGACGTTAGTAACCACCACCGCGCTTGCCAGTATCTATCCGTTGCCCCATGCTATCGTTCTAGTGATTTTCCCCTCATTATTACTTAATGCCATGACTTGGCTAGCGGGTGGCGGACGCACGATTTGGCAAAATTTCATCTATTACGGCAGACGCTATTGGTTGTTGGCACTCACCAGCCTGCTCGGTAGTATGCTTGGTGCAAAATTGTTGCTGTGGGTCGATAGCGCTTATATCTTATTGGTATTGGCAGCGGTTATTGGCTTTTATGTCGTCAGTAGCTTGCTCGGTAAGCAAATTCGTCTGCCCAATACCAAGCCTGTGCTGATTATCGTTGGTCTGAGTGCAGGCATTATTGGCGGTGCGACCAATGCCATGTCGACCATATTAATGATGTATTTACTGTCCGCAAGTGACGATAAGCATACCATCGCTAAAGTCGGCAATATGTGTTATTTTTTGGGTAAAATTGCCCAAATTATTGTCTTGCGTGAGCCTATCATGGCGCTCAGTCACGGTGAGTGGCAGCTGATTACGCTGCTTAGTGTTCTATCTATCGCCGCGCTGTTAGTTGGTATTCGCTTACGCCGCTACTTGCCACAAGCACGCTTTCGTCAGCTTATTTTACTGATTCTCATCGTGCTAGGTATTCGCGTGGGTTGGCAGGGGATAACGGCGTTGCTATAAACTTAGCGATTGAATAAATTTACCGATTAAACAAATTTAACAGTATGGTGGCAACGATACTGATGATAATCATGGTGACGACTGGAAAATATATTCTGGTATTGCCTGAAGTGTGTTTGATATCGCCTGGCATATTGCCTATCCATGAAAACGCATTTGGAAACAGCAGCCAAATAACGCCGATAATAACCAGAAAAATGCCTATACCTATCAATATTTTTGCCATCTAGACTCTCGCTAATTTTCTTACGTTATTTTGTCGCGCCTTTTTCTCAGTTGCACATTACTCAATCAGTTCAGCAAAAAACAGCTGTTGTGCCAAACGAAATGTATTGCAGTGCGCTTCGACCACATCTTCGATATCTTCTGAATAGCCGCCGCCCATGACGATAGCCACGGGAATATTGGCCGCTTTAGCTTGTTGTAGGACAAACTCATCACGCGCCTTACAACCTTCTATCGTCAGACTAAGTTTGCCTAATTTATCGGTTGCTAATACATCGACTGCAGATTGGTAAAAGATCATATCCGGCGCAAATTCATTGATTAAGCGCGGCAGCGTATCCTCTAATATCTGTAAGTATTCTGCATCACCCGTATCATTATCCAGCTCAATATCTAAGTCTGATACTTGTTTACGAAACGGGTAGTTTTTCGCGCCATGCATGCTAAAGACAAAAACGCGCGGCTCATCCGCCATGATACTGGCATTGCCGTTACCTTGATGAACGTCCAAATCAACTATTAAAATTCGTTGCGCCTGTCCACGATTTAATAATAAATTGCTGGCGATACACACATCATTAAAAACACAAAATCCCTCACCATGATTGGCAAAGGCATGATGGGTGCCACCAGCGACATTCATCGCCACGCCATATTGCTGGGCGAATAACGCACATTCATAAGTGGCATGGGCAATATAACGCCCGCGCTCTACCAATTCTGGCGTCATCTCAAAACCAATGGCGCGCGCTTCTTTACGTGGTAAGGTTTGGGTTTTAAGCTGCTGCCAATAGTCCGCTGTATGGGTGGTTAAAATCTCATCTTCTGTCAGACGTTTCGGAGCAAAAAAATTCTCATTATTGATAGTTCCTTCAGCCAATAAGCGCTCAGGAATCATGGTGTATTTTTGCATGGGAAAGCGGTGTTTTTCGGGTACGGAATAATGAAAAATGTCAGAGTAAGCAATTTTTAGCATAATATTAAATGGTTTCTATTTGAGAGAGTTTTTTAAGACTAAAGGGTTTTCATGGCTTTGAAAGTCAGATTTTGAAAATAGGCTTTTGAGAATAAGATACTAATGAGAAGTTATAAAAGCACAGATATCCAGTTTGATTACTGAACAAATTGCGTGGGTAAAAAAAAAGTTCGCGCATCCTCTTGTTGATGTAGTGTCATCAGTAAGTCTTGCAATTCTGTAGCAGGATTTTGATTGTTGACCAAGTCACTAAATATCTCGTAAGTAACCGTGGTCATTGCGATGACGCTTTGTAGTAAATGCTCAATGGTTTTTTCATCCATGCCGACCGCTTCGATATCGATGGCATTTTTGTAGCGTATCTCGCCATCATTGATATCCATCTCAAGATTGCCAATCAGCATGTCGTAATTGATCTGGGTAATCAGTAACATGGCGGCGCTTTGATGGCTTTCGGGTATCAAAAACGGCAAAATACCGTAGACTGCCAGTAAGTTGCTTTTTTCTTGCACACGAAAAAGATAGCCGCAATCGAGCTTTTTATTACGCATCCTCAAAGACAAATGGTGTGATTGCTGGCTGTCAATATTTTTATTGCCACTCGTTCTAGGTCGATAATGGTTATAGTGCCATTGTTGCTCGTCAAAATACTGCTTAAGATAATTGACAATCGGGGTGTCATCATCACTATTTTGCTTTGTCATACCTTCGATATCATTATCAAAATAAGCGTCAGTATCAGTATCAGTGCTGCTATCTAACCTACTATCAATGTTGCTACTAAGGCTGTTATAAATGACGTCATCGGAACGGTCATCAAAGCTGTGGTTTATGTTGTGATTTGAATTACGGTTTAAGTCAGGGTTAGAGCCGCTGACATCCGTATTATCATTGTCATTATGATCACTGTCATTATTGTTACTGTCTTTAGGACGAGTTTGAATACTATCTTTCTCATTTTTTGAAGGATGAGAGTTATTATTATCCTGTTCTGTTATGTCTAAATCTGAACCCAAATCTAATTCTAAGTCTTTAGCTGCCTTGATATCATCAATGACAGCCTGCACAGCCGATATGTTAAGCAGCTGTTTAATTCTTTGCCATAAGCTGAGTTTAGGAGATTGGCTCATAGGATAGTAGGCTAACTAATAAAAGGTGAAATTTAAAAACTAAATCATAAACCGTACGCTACAACAGCAGATTAATCGCTGCCAAATACCAATCCTGCTTTGATACTAGGCTGGGCGTAAAACGCCTGCAACATATCTGTTATATGCGCCGTAACCCATGAGCTTTCAAGGGCGTCAGTGACGACAGGTAGCAGGGCAGCACTCAATTGCGTTATTGCCTGCTCATCGATATGTAGGCTTGCCGCGATATTGGCCATGCTATCGGCTTGATGGTTGGTATACCAAGTATCGACGCCCGCTGCCACAAGGCTGTGTAAATAAGGGGATAGGCGCAAACGGTTATAGCTTTGTTGGATGCTGTTTTCAATATGTTCAATACTGCTATCGTTAGGCTCATCACGTAAATAAGTTTGGATTTCGCTAATCGGCTTCTCTTTGATACGCCCCCAACCCGCCACCAATAAACGCGCAACCTCTTCATTGGATAAATGCGCTTGGGCATTGGCTTCTGCTTTATGCGCTAAATCTTTAATATTGCGATGCAGGTACGTCTGCAATTTTTCATCAAGATTGCGATTGGTTGCTTTTTCAAACGAGCTGCGTCCAAACTTCATCAGTTTACCGGCAGCACCGGCTTTATCTAGCGTGGATTCCATAAAATCATTGATAGCGTGATACAGCGTTTGCGTTAATAAGTCTGCAAAGGTTTCATTACCGACCAGTGTATGCACCAAGATATTACGCTGCTCTTCATGACTACCGACGTAGCTGGCTAGAATCTCAACTTGCGTGTCATCGACCAATTCTGATAAAGGCACATTATCATTAACGGGATGATAAATAATAGTATGCAAAATATCACGAATATCGCGACGTACCACCTCGCTGAGCGGCTGTTTAAGAAGCCAGTCATTAATAAGATGCTGCAAATCATCGCTACTGATATATTTACTCAGTGGCTGCTCGCCAAACCACTGCCAAGCTTGCATCGATAGCGGCTGCGCTTGCGAGTGCAGCCATTGCTGCATAAAGGCAACTTGCGCCTCGATTAAGCTGTCTAGGGTTAGCATCGGCGTGTCTGATTTTTGCGCTGGGTTTTGAATATCTTTTGAAGTCTGCATAGGTTTTGAGGTCATAGTAATCGACAATTTGTTATACTGTGTGGTTGTGGTAAGCATAAAGTATTATGCCATGAACCTCATCTGTGTTTGTGATGAATATTGCCTGCTGCTTAATAAATAATGAGAGGTTTGGATGACGGCTCTGAATACAGCCTTACTTGTGCTTGATGAGCTGACGGTTCAGCGCGGTGAAACTCCTTTATGTGAAGGGGTGACGCTCAATCTGGCTGCCGGTAGCATCTGTCACTTGGTTGGTGCTAATGGTACGGGTAAAACGACGCTACTGATGCAATTAGCTGGATTATTGCCAGTGCTAAGCGGTGAGGTTGTTTATCAAGGAGCAGTAAGCTTACCTGTGCAGCCTTTATATGTATCGCATCAATTGGGTATTCATCCAAACCTGACCGTCGCCCAAAATCTTACCTTTTTGCTCAATTTATATGGCATTAGCCCAAGTACGGCTGATATTGATGACGCCCTTACGTGGGTAGGATTACAAGGCTTTGAGACCATCAGCTCAAGCCATTTATCTGCGGGGCAGACGCGGCGCATTACCCTTGCACGCTTGTATTTATTAACGCCTGACGTCACCCCTTTATGGTTGCTTGATGAGCCCTTTACCGCGCTTGATGTCGATATGGTGGCGCGCATGGAAGACAGATTGCGCGAGTTTGCTACGGCTGGCGGTGCGATATTAATGACCAGTCATCAGGCCGTCGGCGTTGCCAATCAAGTGCTCGATTTGTCCGATTATATGGTGTAAATGCTATCAATATAACTGCCATAAGCATCAATCTAACTGCAACAAGCGTCAATATAAGTGCGACAAGCATTAGTGGAAGAGCGAATAAATGATAGACACAGACAGTGCAGTAAAAACCGTGAATACAAGCTCGGATGCTAATACTTCGAATGCTAGTGCAGCTGCTGCGCGCGCTATCAGTTTTATGCAGCTTTGGCGGCGCGAATGGCAGGTCAAGCAGCAAGGGGCAGTACAGTGGTTATATCCTCTGGTATTGTTTTTAGTGATTATCACCTTATTTCCGCTCGCGGTTGGTAGCGAGCCTGCTTTATTACAACGCCTTGGGGTGTCGGCAGTTTGGATTGCAGCTCTATTGTCATTGGTAATGGGCGTTGATGGTTTATTTAAGCCTGCCCTTGATAATGGTACGCTGGCACAATTGGTCGTCGCTAAAGCCTCGCTGCCGTTATGGGTGCTGATTCGTTTGGTTATCCATTGGGTTTTTAGTAGTGGTATTGTGGCGGCATTAAGTTTGCTTGCCGTGCCATTATTTCAGCTGAGCTGGTTTGAGGCGTGGATATTGATGGCGTCTATTATTACTGGCAGTCCGATGCTGCTTATGTTGTCAGCGGTCGCCAGTAGTCTGACACTATCATTGAAGAATGGCGCGGTGCTGGTGCCTTTGATTGCCTTACCGATGCAATTACCGGTATTGATTTTTGCGACGGGTGCGGTTGATTTATTTGCCACAGGTCTCAATGGCTTGCCGATTTTGGCCTTATTATTGGCAGGTAGTATTATTTCGGTACTGGTGATGCCATGGGTGATTGCAATGACGTTAAAAATGGCATGGCTTAATTAAAAACCCATGCTGGTATGTCATTCTTTTTCTCATTAAAACCCTTTATATTAACAGCATGGTGAAAACTGGCAACTTTGCTATAATAGTCTATTAAACAAACAGTCACGTGTAGATTCTATCCAGCGTTCAACGCCAGCAAGTTAGCGGGTAGTCGTATGAATCATGCGTTTTACTCGATAATCACTAGCTGCGTAATAGGTTTATTCCCATGCCCAACCTGAATAATGTCTCATCTCCTAGCCTGTGGCAACGCATCTGGCAAGTTTTCTTGACCACGGTGGGTACCAAGGAGTTCTTTCGCATCTTTGCGCCTTGGGTTAAGTGGCTAGCGATATTAGCCGGTCTCTGCCTGCTTATCGGTAGCGTTTGGGGCTTGGCATTTGCGCCGCCTGATTATCTGCAAGGTAATAGCTATCGCATTATCTTTATCCATGTACCAGCCGCCAGTTTGGCTATCTCCATTTATTTTGCTTTAGCCGTACTGGGCGTCATTTATCTGGTATGGAAAATTAAAACCGCGAGCCTTGTGGCGCAAGCGTTAGCGCCGATGGGGTTTTTGCTTTGTGTGATTAGTTTGCTGACCGGTTCTATTTGGGCGAAACCGACGTGGGGCACGTATTGGGTTTGGGATGCGCGCTTGACATCTATGCTTATTTTGGCGTTTTTGTATGCGGGGGTAATGGCATTGTTTGCTGCCTTTGAACATACCGCCAATCGCGGTAAAGCGGCGGCTATTTTGTCTATCGTTGGCGCTGTCAACTTACCCATTATCAAGTACTCAGTACAGTGGTGGAATACTTTGCACCAAGGTTCAACCTTTACGCTGACTGCAGCACCAAAAATGTCGGCGGATATGTGGCTGCCATTATTACTGATGATTATTGGCAGTTATTTATTGGTTGCAACGTTGGCTATTTATCGCACCAATACCCTGATTTTATATCGCGATCAAGGTAAAGCGTGGGTAAAAGAATACGTTCGTGGCCAAAATAAATAGCCCATAAAATATAACAATATAGCTATGAACAAACCAAATAACGGCTAGGGAAATATGATGCAGCCTTACTTTTATAGCGTCTCTGAGTTTATCGCCATGGGTGAGCATGGTGTGTTTGTCTGGTCATGCTGGGCAATTACAGTCGGCATGATGCTGATTTTTATTATTTATAGCCGTCGTCAACGGCAAGCGCTTATCAAGCAGCTAACGATTCAGCAAGCGCGTCAAGCACAGCGCGCTGCTAAAACCCCTAATCCTGCGACCAAACAATCCTCTTAACAATTCTCCTTAAACAGTCCTTTTTAATATCAAATTTTTAGCTTATAAAATTGTTATTATCCAATGGTAAATATATGATCTCATCAGTTGCGAGGGGGCTTATTGATTTGGGCAAAAAATGCTACCATATAGGTATTAGAAAAGTACGGTTAGACGGGCTTGTTATCAAGTCAGTCTAATAGGAATTTCTTTAATATTTTCTGTTTTGCAGACGAGCAGTTTGTAAAACAGCGACTCATCAATGAGGTAGTGGTATGAACGCAGTTCGTCGCAAAAAACTGATGTGGGTTATGTTTACGCTTGCAGGGGCGGCGATTGCCGTGGTGTTGGTGATTTATGCCATTGGGCAACAGACCGATTACTACTTTGACGCCACCGCCATTGCGCAAGGTGAAGCGCCGCAGGATAAGCGTATCCGTGCTGGCGGTATGGTAGTTGCTGGTAGTGTCCAACGTGCGCCAGACGACCCGTTAAGCATTGAATTTGCTATCACCGACTTTGAGTCGACCGTGCCCGTGACTTATCAAGGTATCTTGCCAGATTTATTCGCTGAAAACTCAGGCGTGGTTGCAACCGGTAAAATGCAAGGCGATACCTTTGTCGCAGGCGAAGTATTGGCCAAGCATGATGAAAATTATATGCCGCCAGAAGTGGCCAAATCGATGAAAGAGAACAATCGTAATGGCGCAGTCCCTTCTTCTGAGCAATATAATCCTGCTGAAAAAGTGCATGAGACCAAGACTTTACAGCAGTAATTGCGCTGACAATAATAATTATCAATAGTTATCGTAAAAGCGTTAAATATAAAAAAGCCAGTGACCTTTATCACTGGCTTTTTTTTGCCTAATATTTTAATAAATATTATTTATTAATCATCCCATTCTGGTGAATAATCCGGATGCTTAATTTTACGACCGTCGCTACGCGCTAAGCTGCCGATTTTCTCAAGTTCATCTGCACTGAGCGTTACCTTGACAGCATCTAAGTTGCCTTGTAAGTGCTCAGGATTAGAGGTTTTTGGAATCGCAATACGCTGCTTATCAGATAAAATCCACGCCAGCGATACTTGCGCTGGGGTAATCCCATGCTTATCAGCGATGTCTTTAATGACTTTATTATCAAACACATCTCCGCGGGCAAGCGGCGAATATGCTTCTAATAAAATATGGTGATTATTTAAAAAAGTCTGCAGGGTGTTTTGCTTAATAAAGGGGTGAAACTCCACCTGATTGACCGCAATCGGCACATCAGCATAGCGCTTGGCTTCGATGATGTTGGCGATATTAAAGTTAGACACGCCGATATTGCGCGTCAGCCCTTGTTTTTGGAGCTCACACAGTGCAGGAATGGTTTCAGATAAAGGCACACGATCATCAGGCCAATGTAGTAGCAGTAAATCAACGTAATCGGTATCTAAGTTTTCTAACGAACGTTTGGCCGCAGCAATAAGCTTTTCTGGCTCAAACTTCATGTCATCAGGAAATATTTTCGTCGTTAAAAAGAACTTATCGCGAGCAACACCTGATTGCTTAATGCCTTTTCCCACTTCTTTTTCATTATCATAAGCTTGGGCGGTATCAATGTGCTCGTAGCCCATTTTTAGGCCTTGGCTGACGACATCGATACAGTCTTGTCCCGTTGATTGCCACGTACCCAGTCCGAGTACCGGAATGTTCGCTTGTCCAGCGGTGCGAATATTATAAGTTTTAGCACGCATATTATTGTCCTTGTTGTTTTTGTGATTTATTAATAGCTCTTATATTTATTAATATAGGATTTAATCAGAAATATAATGTTCTCAATTTCTATTAGCCTCAGTTTCTATTAAGCTTAACCTAACCACTATAGAAAAAAGGAGCGGTAAGTGAAAGGGCAGGTGACGCTTTCCTACAAACGACAAACAGGCTGTAACGTCATTTTATAACTCCTAAGGTTATTAATAGTTTGTTTACAGGAGCTATTTAAGATAGAAAAATACTGAAATTAAAAACCTTACTATAGTAAGGGGTATCCATAAAATGGACGTAATGCTAGAGTATAACCAAACAAATGACAAATTTAATTATCCATAAAAAATTATATATAGAGAGGTATATAGGTTTTTATTGATACAGCTATCAATAAAGTAATGGTTAACAAGGTAGCAATTAACAAAATAACGATGAACAAAGCCAAGTTCCACAATCTTCTAGCAACTTCATTCAATTAGGAGAGGATGTGTCCAGTTTTTCAAAGGCAAGTACTGTACAAGACAGTCATTTAAAAAATGGTGCAGACAGTCAGCATCAAAACCCTATTTCGTGGTTTATTTTTGGTTTGATGGCAAGCGTGACCTTTATTGGTATTCTCTCAGAGCTGATGCCGTCGGGTATTTTGCCGCAAATGACCGCCGGCTTAGGTATTGAGCAGACTCAGGTAGGGTTTTTGGTCGGTATATACGCGCTGGCATCAGCGATTTTCGCTATTCCGCTTATTAGTATGACGTTGTGGGTCAATCGAAAAATTCTTTTGATGGTTTTATTGGCGGGCTTTGCCATTTCTAATATCGTCGTCGGTCTTACCTCATCTTATGCGCTTATCGTCACCATGCGTATCATTGGCGGTATTTGTGCAGGGATTATGTGGCCGATGATTGCCGCCTATGGGACGGCATTGGTGCCAGAAAACCTGCATGGTAAGGCTATCACTATTATTATGGCGGGCAATACCTTTGGTGTCAGTCTGGGTCTACCGATTATGACCTATATTGGCACTCAAGTTGGCTGGCGTACCTCATTTATCGTACTGGGTGTATTGGGTGCGGTGATTGCACTGCTGGCTATGAAGTTTTTGCCATCGGTGCAAGGTGAAAAGCTGACCCAAAGTAACTCGCCAATAGCGGTGCTCAAAATACCTGGCGTCTGGATTGTTTTAGCACTGACTTTTTTAGCAGTCGTCGCCCATTACAGCACCTACACCTATATCACGCTATTGGTCGAAACCATTAAGTTCGTTGGCGGTATCAGCTTAGCGCTATTTATCTTTGGGATAGGTTCGGTCATCTCTGTCATCTTATCGGCCAAGATTATTGATACCCATTTACGGGGTTTAATCGTTGGGATGTTAGTTTGTGGCGTAGTTGCCATGCTGTTGTTTGTCTTCTTTAGAGGGACAAATGGTTTTGCACATTTTGCTTTTTTACTCTGGGGACTGGCATTCGGACCTCTGGTAACTATGTTTCAAACGGCTGTTAGCCATCAGGTGACGGAAGCAAAAGCTGTCGCGACCTCGGTACAATCGAGCGTATTTAACTTTTCAATTATGATTGCCACATGGCTTGCCGGTTTGATTTTGGTGCATATGCCAGAAACAGGTGTCTTGGGTATCGTCTATCTGTCTATTTTGTGTTTCGTACCTGCCATTATTATTACGGTAATCTCTAAGAAAACCTTGGCGGCGCCTGTTGTCTAATAATCTAGTAACAATTAATAACTAGGTTTTGATAAGCAGTTTTAAATAACGCATTTTTAATAACTAACTTTTAGCAATAATAGGAGTTTGTCATGATTAAATTTACCAATGCCACTATCTATCGTAATAGCGATGCTAATGAAATTCTCGTCAAAGACGGTGTCATTCAGCAAATAGGTAAGGGTTTACCGGCTGCTACAGAAGAGATTGACCTGAAAGGTCGGTTGGTTGTGCCACCTTATGTAGACTCGCATCTGCATTTAGATTATGTCTATACCGGCGGCGGTGATGAGGCGAAAAATGCTTCAGGTACGCTATTTGAAGGGATTGCGCGCTGGCATGATGTCAAAAAAACGCAATCTTTTGAAGATGCCAAAGCGCGGATGCTAAGAGGCATTCAGGAAGAGGTTTCTAAAGGCGTGCAGTACATTCGTACCCATATCGACGTTTGCGACCCTGATTTAACAGGGCTCAAAGCAATGCTCGAGCTGCGCGAAGAGTTAAAAGACAACGTTACCATTCAGATTGTGGCGTTCCCGCAAGAAGGCATGTACGCCTATAAAGGCGCTGTCGAGTTGATGGAGGAAGCGTTAAAAATGGGCGCGGACTGTGTTGGCGGTATTCCGCATTTTGAATGGGCGTATGAATTCGGTCAAGATTCTGTGCGTAAGACGGTGGAGCTTGCGCTTAAATATGACAAGCTCATCGACGTCCACTGTGACGAAACTGATGACCCGATGAGCCGTCACGTGCAACTATTAAATGCTTTGGTTATGATTGAAGGTATCGGCGCGCGCTCGACGGCGAGTCATACTTGCTCATTTGGCTCAGCAGATGATGCTTATGCATTTCGGATGATGGGGCTATTTGAGCAGTCAGGCATGAACTTTATCGCATTACCAACCGAAAATGCTTACTTGCAAGGTCGTCAGGACACTTATCCAAAACGCCGTGGTTTGACGCGGGTCAAAGAGTTTTGGGAAAATGGTATTAACGTCAGCTTTGGTCAAGACTCTATTAACGATCCGTGGTATCCAACTGGTAACGGCAATATGATGAATATCTTGGATAACGGTATTCATTTGGCGCAAACTATGTCGCTGCCGCAGCTTGACGTCTGTCTCGACTTTATCACCATAAATGGCGCAAAAACCTTAAATATCGAAGATGAATACGGTTTGGATATTGGTAAGCCAGCTAACTTTTTGGTATTGGACGCCGATAGTCCGTTTGAGGCGGTCCGTCAACGCGCTGACGTGCTTGCTTCTGTTCGTAATGGTAAATATTTATTTAAAAAGTCTGCACCAAGCTATGATATCGAATTGGATGTTTTTAGAAAAACCAAGTAGTCTTATTTACCAAAAATAGAGAAAGAATAAATAGCAACCAGCTAAAATATTAACGAAAAAGCCCATTATTTAATAATGGGCTTTTTCTATTTAATTTTTAAGATACTTTATTGGCATAAACTATCTTAAATCATGAGGCAAGCAGTTACTGAGCAGCAGCTTCTGTAACAGGAGCAGTAGCTGTTGTAGAAGCAGTCGCAGGGGCAGCCGCGGTATCAGTACCCCAGATTTTTGGGTATTTGTAACCTGGGAAGCTATCATGCGCATACTTTTTAAAGGCTTCTGAGTTATAAGCGTTGGTCACGTCTTTCACCCATTTCTTGTCTTTATCAGCAGTTTTGATCGCTGACCAGTTGACATAAGCAAAGCTTGGCTCTTGGAATAGCGCTTCAGTCAGCTTGATACCGGCATCGGTCGCATAGTTACCATTGATGATAGCAAAGTCAACTTCATCACGCGCACGTGGTAGCTGGGCTGCTTCTAGCTCGACGATTTTGATGTCGTATTTGCTGTTATCAGCTATATCGGTTTTTGAGGCGGTCAATGGATCGATATTGTCTTTTAACGTAATCCAACCTAGCTCATTCATCATCACTAACGCACGGGCAAAGTTACTTGGGTCATTAGGCGCAGAAACGCTCATGCCTTTGTAGACCTCATTGATTTTCGTCTTTTTGCCTGAATAGATGCCAAGTGGGGCTGTTGGTACTTGGAAGGCTTCAACCAAATCAAGGTTATTTTCTTTTTTGAAGGTATCAAGATAAGGCTTATGTTGGAAGATGTTGATGTCTAAATCACCATCAGCCAAGGCGATGTTTGGACGCACATAATCGGTAAATGTGACTAGCTCAACTTTATAACCTTGTGCTTCTAACGAGCCTTTTACTTGGTTACGTACCATATCGGCAAAATCACCTTCGGTCGTACCGATGACAATTTTGCTATGCTCAGGATCGATATCGCTGGTCGCGGCTGTTTCTGTGGTCGTTGTTTCCGTTGCGCCTTCAGTGACTGGCTCTTTGTTGGCTTCTGGCGCTGATGAGTTGTTGCAACCGACCAATACAATACCTGATACGCCAACCGCAGCGAATGCTGTGGCTACTTGACGGCTGATATCTGTTAATTTCATGAAACTTCCTTAATAAGGGATGGGAATAGGGGATTGAGTATCAACATTTAAAACCCGCATTAAAAAAGCAACATTATGAATAGTAATGCTGCTAAGTTAACGGTTGTTAAGATAGTATCAAAATTAAAGGGAATCAGTTACAAAGTCAAGCATTTGCTTAGGATGAATCGGCATTAAAGCTTGCGCATTATTCATATCAAACGTTTAATATGCGTACTTTAAGAGCCAATGACTAATACTGTTTATAGTCAATTTATAAGTGAAATTTAGCGCTTATCCAAACGCATGGCTATCCAATTACCTGAGGCCTGAATCCCGATAACCATAATCGACAGCATGACGACAATAAATACCATCACCTCAGTTTGATAGCGATAATAGCCATAACGAATCGCCAAATCACCCAGACCGCCACCACCAATCATACCGGCAGCTGCCGAAAACGATAGTAAGCTGATACATAAAATGGTGACCGACAATACCAAGCCAGAACGAGCTTCGTTAAGCAGCACTTTGATAATGGTAAAAGGACGGGCGCCCATCGATTCAGTTGCTTCGATAATACCACGTGGCACTTCACGCAGGTTTTGTTCAACCAAGCGCGCAAAGTAAAAGGAACCCGCAATCGCCAGTACCAAAGAGGCGGCAATCGGTCCAATACCAGTGCCAACAATGGCTTTGGTAAAAGGGCTCATGGCAATCATCAAAATCACAAATGGGAAGGCGCGCATAAAGTTGGTAATCGCACCAAGCACACCGTATAGCGTCTTGTTTTGCAAAAACTGCCGATCACTAGATAAAAATAAGAAAACCCCAAACAAACCGCCGATCACGATGGCGACCGTCGTTGAGATACCAAGCATAATAAAGGTATCTACAAACGCCTGCCAAATCTCTTTGCGCAGCGCGAGCAGTTTGTCTATCGAGGCGGATAATTCAGCACCAGTTAACATGTCTATTCTCCTACCTCTTAGTCTTCGTGAACCAAGCCTTTGCCAATCGTTGTGGTGGCCTGAATCAGACCGTCGCGAATATCGGCAACCTCAAGCAATTGCCCTTGATGTAACAACGCTGCGCGGTCGCATAGCCTGCGAATCACGCTCATTTCATGCGTGACAATGACGATGGTGACGCCAAGCTGCTCATTAATATCGCGTAGACAAGTCAATAAGCTGCGCGTGGTCGCAGGGTCAAGCGCACTGGTCGGCTCATCCGCCAATAATACTTTTGGGCTTGGCGCAATGGCGCGCGCGATACCGACACGCTGTTTTTGTCCCCCTGATAACTGCGCGGGATAATGCCCGGCACGGTCGATCAAGTCGACGATTTCTAAGCAGTCCATCACTCGCTTATGAATATCGGCGCTCGGATAACCTGCCACCGTTAAGTTAAAGGCGACATTATCAAAGACCGTACGATTGGACATCAGGTTAAACTGCTGAAAAATCATACCGATATTATGGCGAGCGATACGTAAATCACTAGCGGATAAAGTGGTCAAATCCGTACCATCGACGATGACTTGACCGGAATCTGGACGCTCAAGCAAATTAATCAGGCGTAAGAGAGTAGATTTACCCGCACCCGAATAGCCCATCAAGCCAAATATCTCGCCTTGCTGCACAGTTAAGGACGTCGGCTCGACAGCAGTAAACCAATGTGGCTTGCCGTCTTTATCTTTTATAGACCGGTCGCTTAGAAAACTTTTGGTCACATCGTTTAAGACAATCATGTCACTCATGGAGGGCTCAAAATTCAATAAATATTTTAATAGTCATGAAGCGGTTGTAGGGTCTCTTACATCGTAAAGAGCACAGTTAAAAACAACATTCAATAACCCCATAATAAGGGGCGCTAATATAGCATATTATGCAGTGTTTTGGATATGGACATCCATGACTAAAGGATAATCTTGGCTTGCTCGCTATTAAGTAACCAAGCAATCAAGACAGGTAGCGCGTAAATTTATCGTCATTTCGAATAAATGGTTATGAAATAAAGAAGCAATATAACATCAGCAGGCATGTTCGAGCATGCTTTTAGCACTGGTTTTTTAGTAGTAAGTTTTTTGCCACTGAGTTTCTTAAGACTTAGTTTTTTAAGACTGAGCTATAGGATTAATCACGGCTGTCATGATGATAATGAGGGTCGTGCTTCACAGGTAGCACCACTAAAAATCGCGTATGACCATTAATAGTGTCGGTCAGGATACGCCCTTGGTGCGCGGTGACAATTTGGGCAACCAAGGATAAGCCAAGTCCTGAGCCTTTATTCTTTTGCTGTAAGCGTACAAAGGGACTAAAAACTTCTTCGCGTTTGTTTTCAGGGATGCCGTCGCCTTCATCAATCACTGCCAACACGGCATATTTTGGTAGCGGGCGGGTTGGTTCGGTTTTTGCTTTCTTTAGATGCTTACTAAACAAACCTTCTTTACGTGGTGTATTTGCTGTCTCGCCATTATCTTTGGCGTTCTCTTTATTATTGCTCTTAGAGTTATCTTTAGCGTCATTTTTCTCAGTACTATTGTTTTTATCGGTGTTTTCTGCGTTTTGATTGATAGCATTGTCTTCAATACTGAGAAGTGATATCTCCTGATTTTCAGGAACCGCGCGCCAAATGACTTTTTTAATTTTATCGGTTAGATCGCTCGTGAAGCGTTGATAGTTAGAGCTAAGCGAAGGCTCATTAATGGTTTTCGACTCATCATTACTGTTTATATCAGTGTTTATGGCATTACTTATGTCAGTGTTTACGTTACTGTTTACCTTACTAGGTACGTCAATAAGTTCTGAAGGCTGTGATTTATCCGTGACTAAGCTCGTATCATTATCGCTATCACCATCAACCTCAATGATTTCATTCTGAGCATCAGTAAGCGCCGTGACACTTTCACCATTTTTATAAATAGCAGGGGCGGGTAATAACGCTACTTCTGTAGCTTCTGCTGACTTAGGTTTTCTGTCACTAGCGTCAATTGAGTCGTCAGTGGCAGTAGAATCTTGTGGGTTTTCAAGCTGATTGACGTTATGAGTGACTTCTTCATAAGAATCAAAGTCGGAGCTGTTATAGTCGACAAAACTACTGCATAGTATGGTTTGCAATAGGAAGTCAGGGATATCATTGGCTTCCTCTAATGTTTGCACGCCATAAAGCAATACAGTAACAGGCGGCTTGCCATGCAGCATGGCATTGGTCAGTAGGTTACGAATTAAATGGGTAAGCATGGATGATTGACCATCAATGACGATGTGTTCACCAATCAACGTCGCTTCAGGATAATGCTGGCGTTCCTGATTGACCAAGTCATATAAGTCTAAATGTTCAACTTGCTGTAGGGCATGACCGGCGTCTAATCGGCTGACGAGCAAGATACTCTCAACCAAATCATTCAGTCCCGACAGATCACGATTGATCGCATGGGCACGTTTATCAAATTTTTCTTTGGTATCGCTCGGCAGAGCCGCTGCCAGCATATCCATCATCTCAATCTGTAAACGGATACGGGTGATAGGCGTGCGCAGCTCGTGCGAGGCGTGCGCCAACAATAGATTATTGGCATTAATAAGGTGTTCAATTTTTTGTGCCGCTTGGTTAAAACCGCGGGCGAGTGATGCAATCTCATCATTACCGCGTGCATTAACACGCACGCTAAAGTCGCCATCACCAAGTTCAGCCATCTGCTGACTCATCTGATTAATACGCCAAGTAATGGTACGAGCAATCCACCAAAGCACGCCCGCCATAATAATCAGCAGCAATAAGGTACCGGTAAATAAGTTTAGCGCCGCTGAGAGTACAGGTTTTTTAGGCGCTAAGCGTGACTCATATAATAGCGTATAGCCCGTACTACTATAGACTTGGGCTTGCTTGGTTGGGGAGGTTTCAGCAAATGAGGGAAAAACGCGTGCTAATAAAGAGGGCGGCGCCGGCAATTCTAACGGCAAATCGCTATTGTCGGTTTGCATCAGCAACTGACCTTCGCTGTCATACAAACCCATCTTTGCCTGCAAAGATTCATCAAAAATATCAAAACTTTTTTTGACCACCGCCAGCATAAAGCGCGACTGTAAGCGATTGTCCTTGCTGACCGCGATGTTTAGCTCATGCAAAAAAGGGTCTATTTGACCCAAGATTTGCGTGGCTAAGATTTCTGAGCGAATGCCCGCGTCTTTGTCATGGACCAACTGCGTCAATAACACCATCGCTACCGCAAATAAGATAAGTGCCAGCATGACACTGGCAAATAGCTTGGCAAATACGGAACGAAAACCCAGTTGTTGCATTAAATCATCTCTATTATCAAACGCTCATAACCGCTTTATCGGTTTTATTGGCACTATCGCTTAACCTAACGTCGTTTGATTACATACGCCATTTATACTTGATCGGTTGCAAATTGATAACCCACACCGCGTACGGTAATAATACGTTTTGGCTGACGTGGATTGTCTTCAATAAGCGCACGCAAACGCGAAATATGCACGTCGATAGCGCGATCAATATTGTCTGAGCTGTCATCGTTTGGCATTGCTTGCCACAATTGCTCGCGGTTTAGTACTTTACCAGAATGGGTGGCAAAATAATGCAGCAATTGAAACTGATGCGTCGTTAGACGTACCGGTTGGTCATCGATAGTAACTTCATGACTGTCAGGAAAGACGCTCAAGCGACCGAAAGTAAGGCTGTCTGATTGGCTGTCGGCTTGGTTTGGCTGCTCATGACGACGAATAACGGCACGAATACGCGCCAATAGCTCACGTGGCTCAAATGGTTTGGCGATATAATCATCGGCACCCATCTCTAAACCCAATACGCGGTCAGTGGTATCGCCTTTTGCCGTCAGCATAATAATCGGCACTTTATTGGTCATGTTGTTTTTGTTGCCACGTATTTTTTGGCAAACTTGCATCCCATCCATATCAGGAAGCATCAAATCCAGTACGACTAGGTCAATATCACGCTCTTTGGTGTCTAATAAATCTAAACCTTCTTGACCCAATCCTGCATGGTGTACATCGTAGTAATTCATGGTCAGATAATCACTGATTAACTCGGCTAAATCTGGATCATCTTCAATTAGTAAAATCTGCTTACTCATAATTTTTCCTCTAGTTGTTGTTATAGTTTGTTTAATCTGCATTTTAAAAAGTACTGTTTTAAACCTGCATTTTCAAAGTTCTGCTTTAAAAGTACTGCGCCCTTAATTTTTAATCACTGCTATTTAGCATACGCTATATTGCCTAAACAGGATGTTATTAAACAAGACATGCTTTGTTAATGTTTCTACACAATGTAACTACTTGCTTCAACGCTTATGAAACTACCGCCTTTTTACCTTCAGATTCAACCGGTAGATTTGCCAAACAAATCAAACTGTCATTGGTAATGCCCGCGATTAAATATTGTTTGGTCAGCGGGTCATACTCAATGACCTCGACAGGCTGGCGCGTCAAACGCTGGTCTTGTTTGATAATCCATACATTGGCGATTAAAGGCCGCAGTGGCTTATACGGCGGCTTGTGCAGCACAGTGAGATCTACATTATGCAGGGCACGCTTAGGGACAGTGGTACCGACCTGTATTTGTCCGTAGTCAACACGTCCTGTCACCTTCATATCAGGTCTTATCTGGTTGCGACTGACTTCATTATCAACCACGTTGACAGCAACCAACAGCTGTTTTGGTTGCTGAGTGGTGGTCAGCTTACTCACTTGGCCGGTAAATTCATCTATTAAACCTTCAGCGGTAAAATTCACCGTTTGCCCGACAGAGATTTGCGATTCAGCGTCAATCGGAAGGGTGGCAATAAAATGCAGTTCCGTCTCGTCACTGAGCTTTAATAAAGGCTGACGCGGCTCTACCTTCTGTTCGTTTTTAATGTAGAGCTTTTCTATCCGACCAGAAAAACTCGCCCGCACCGTGATTAGGTTGTATGATTTTTCTGATGGTGCAGCCTCTTGAGTGTTATTAAGCTCGTCATTACTGCCACTGCTAGTAGCGTTGTCTGTAGTTGGCTTTTTACTGTTAGCGGCAGTCATTTTCGCATCGCTTTCTGTATCATTTTTTACCGCTTGTTTTGTCTGCTTATCACTATTAATAACGGTATCATTTGCCGTATTTTGATTATTGGCAGCCGATTGCTCAGGCTTAATATCAGCCTTTTTATTAATTTCTACGGTTTCTGCTGAGTTTGTAGCCGCTACTGCTACATCAGCTGGCTGTTGAATCTCGGTCGTTTGACGACGAACAATAAATAAGGGCGCGCCTTTTTCTACCCATTGGTTTTTCTTCACCAATACTTTTTCGACTATCAGCGCTTGTCCGGCAGTCAGATTTACCTTTTTAATAGGCTCAATTTCACCTTCTAAGCCAAGACTGGGCTGATAACGGGTTGGCTTGACGCTCAGGATATGGTCAGGGGTCATCGTGATGCTATCAGCGCGAATGAGAAGTGGCGTATTAACCGTCTCGCTATTTTCGGCAGTGACCGGCTCTGATGTCGGAGGCGAGGGTTGACAGGCGATAATGAGCAAAGCACTTAAGAGGTACACACTCTTTTTTAAAGGGCTAGAAGCTAGAAATAGCGCACTTGAAAATATCGTGCTTAAACGCCTTGAGCACATAGAATCTGTCATACCAGTCACCATTATCAACGAATTTTCATTATATAGTGAATTTTGCTGTGGTGAAATGATTAGCCTGTCTTTTCTAATGGGCATTGCTTGAGTTGAATATTGCTTTGATAGGCAGCGCTAATAATACAGGCCGAAAATAAAGGGGTTGCGCTAGAGTGATGAATTTACACTGATTTATTTGAACATAAATTCACTAAATGACTGGAAAAGGCATTGTAACTGTGCTAAAACAAACATAATAAAATATATTGATACATTTTTATGACAAAAGAAAATTATTCGGTAAGGTGCACGCTATTTCTATATAATGCCAAAATATAGCAACATCAAATATCGTATCTGGCTTTATTGTCATCTAAATCAAATCCTGTTAAGTAACAGCAACTACCTCTAGTAAGAATGAACTACTTTTAATAATTAAGCTTTAATGAAAGATTGCTTAAAAGGCTTGAAGTTCGGTTAGCTGGGATTTGTATCGATGACTGAATAGTATGATTGCGCAACGCTGATATAGGTATTATCACCGCTTAACAGCACTTAAAATACCGCGCAATTTGCTAAGAATATTTACCATAAAGTGCGTATAGTGACTGATGGTAATGCGCTGATAAATAGGCAGATACTGATGGTGAAAATTTAGCTATTATGATCGAGCACAATACAGGGTTTGCTGTTTATCTTTAGATAAAATACGTTCACTGATAAATTAAGATAACCGCTTATTGTTTTGTATTGATAGCTTAGATTGGCAGATTAGAGTGATAATCTGTACTTATAGATAGCATTACGAATAAATAGTCATTAATAGGACAGAGATAATGGAAAATAATTTTGATGGTTTAAAAGTAATGGTGATTGATGACTCAAAGACCATTCGCCGTACCGCAGAAACGTTATTGCAAAAAGCTGGCTGCGAAGTTGTAACCGCCATTGATGGTTTTGATGCCTTGGCTAAGATTGTCGATCATAACCCAGATATTATTTTTGTGGACATTATGATGCCACGTTTAGATGGTTATCAGACCTGCGCATTGATAAAAAACAATCCTGATTATGCCAGCAAGCCTGTAATTATGTTGTCATCGAAAGATGGTTTATTTGATAAAGCCCGTGGTCGCATTGTCGGCTCTGATGAGTATTTGACCAAGCCATTTAGTAAAGATGAGCTTTTTGAGGCGATTAATCAGTATCGCTCATAGCGGTAGGTTTTTTAAAACTTATTATAAGCTGTTATAAATAGCCCCTTATAAATAATAGCCCGCTATAAAAACCCAATATAAGTCGCTAATCAGCAGATAAGTTGTTTTTACAGTTATGCTTACAGACGCTGTTTAGGAAAGTTGGTTATGCATATTTGTCATGAGAGCTTTCTGCTTAATTTTTACCATGATGAGAATAATGCGGCCACTGACTCATAGCGACTTATTTTAATCGATTTGTATCAATAATATATCCTAATGGATATCATCGAAAATAAAGGAAACACCTATGACTACTGTTTTAGTCATTGACGACTCGCCATCTGAGATGGCGAAATTTCGCGACATGCTTGCGAAGAATAACTATCAAGTATTAGAAGCGACAAACGGTGAGCAAGGCTGTCAGATGGCCATTGACCACCTGCCAGATGTCATCTTAATGGATGTGGTGATGCCTGAAATGAACGGCTTTCAGGCAACTCGTAAGATTACCCGTGGGAAAACCACGTCTCATATTCCTATCATTATGATTAGTACCAAAAATCAAGAAACTGATCGCGTGTGGGGTAAGCGTCAAGGCGCTAAAGAGTATATTACTAAGCCGATTGATGAAAGTGGTCTGGTCCAGATAATTCGTAGAGTAATGGAGTAGCTTGTGGCATCCAGAGGGTTTATTGAACTGCTACGGATAGCAGACTTAGCACGCGCGCGCAAAAGTGGTCGCCGCGGAGGCAAAGAGTTTGACTGGCAAGGTGTGGTATTTGAGATTGGTGGTCAGCGTTTGGTGGCACCAATGGGTCAGGTATCAGAGATATTGACCATGCCAGAATATACCAGCGTGCCTTTAGTAAAGCCTTGGATGCTTGGCATCGCCAATATTCGTGGGCGCTTGTTACCTTTAACCGATTTGTCGCGTTTTTTACAAGTGCCTAGTCAGTTGTCGCAAATGAGCCAACGTAAAGTTATCGTTATTGACCATGATAATGTGTTCTCAGGGTTGCTGGTCGATCAAGTCTTGGGTATTGAGCAGTTCACTCAAGATCAATATCGTCCAGAAGCGCTTGAGCCCAGCTCGCCATTTGCGCCTTATAACCATGGCAAGTTTTTTAAGGATGAGCAAGATTGGTATGTGTTTATGCCAAGCTTGCTTGCACAAGATTTGCAGTATACCGATGCCGCCATATAAGCATAGCGGTCTTTATTACTTAATTGTTTTTGATAAGCGGTTTTTGTTAAAGCAAGAATAAAAGAACAAGGGCTGACATGGTTTAGTGATATGTCAGCATTCATACAGGCTTTGTTAATCACTGTTGTTTTGATGACAATATGATTTCAGAGTCAGTCACGATACGACTTTGACGATTGTTTGAAAGGAAGAGGCACGATGAGTGATGTTATAAACAACCCTGTAGCTGGTAAGAATAAAACAACGACAGATGCTAATAGTAAATGGAAGCTGTTATTAGGGCTTTGTGCTTTAGTAAGTGTGGCTTGTCTGTTTTGGCTGGTCAATTCATTGTCATCGGTCAGCCAATATTTAACGAATTTTAATCAATCAGTTGTCTTGCCGGTGATTGTATTTGTCTTAGGTGTGCTTGGTATCTTATTTGCGTTGTTCCAGCTACTAAAACAACGTGGCGGCTCAGAACGTTTATTGATTGAAAAAGAGACCTTGCGTCGTCGCCAAGAGGCGGAAGCAGAGTCTGAGCGTGCGCGCCAAATTCAAGAAGAAAACGAGCGTAACCAGATTGCTATTTTGCGTCTACTGGATGAGCTAGGTGATTTAGCAGACGGTGACTTGACGGTAAATGCGACCGTATCAGAAGACTTTACGGGTGCGATTGCTGACTCTGTTAACTTCGCAATTGACCAATTACGTCAGTTGGTACTGGTTATTAACAGTACCGCTGATCGTGTCTCGCAGTCCTCAGAGCAAACGCAGATGAATGCGGTTGAGCTTGCTGAGGCATCTGAGCACCAAGCGCAAGAAATTGCTGGTGTATCAGCGGCTATTAATGAGATGACGGTATCGATTGACCAAGTTTCAAATAACGCCGCAGAATCGGCAACGGTTGCACAGCGTTCAGTTGCTATTGCCTACAACGGTGCGGAAGTTGTACAGCGCTCGATTGAAGGTATGAACGTTATTCGTGATCAGATTCAAGAAACCTCAAAACGTATCAAACGCCTTGGTGAATCTTCGCAAGAGATTGGTGATATCGTTGGTCTGATTAACGATATTGCTGACCAAACCAACGTTCTGGCATTGAACGCTGCGATTCAGGCATCGATGGCAGGGGAGGCTGGTCGAGGCTTTGCGGTTGTTGCCGACGAAGTTCAGCGCCTTGCTGAGCGTTCAGCCAACGCAACCAAACAGATCGAAACGCTGGTAAAAACCATTCAGGCCGATACCAGTGAAGCGGTGATGTCGATGGAATCAACGACTTCTGAAGTGGTACGTGGTGCCCGTTTGGCAAAAGATGCGGGTGAGGCACTAGAAGAGGTGCAAACCGTTTCTAATACCTTGGCGGATCTGATTCAAAACATCTCCAACGCCGCTATGCAACAGGCAGAGTCTGCAGGTCATATCTCGCATACGATGAATATCATTCAAGATATTACCTCGCAAACGTCATCGGGTTCGATGGCAACGGCGCGCTCTATTGGTGAGCTGAGTGAAATGGCAGCAGCATTGCAAGAGTCAGTGACCGGCTTCAAGATTTCTAATGATGATGAGCAATTACATACAGAACAGACGGATGATGAGTATTTAGATATTGATGAAAGAGTGTCAGCCAGTATTTAAGGGCCATTTATTATTGAGTCATTAGCGCTTAATTTATGATTTTTATATTGAAATGTTAACCAAATAGTTGCTCTAGTTATTATCTTATCCTTATCTAAGGCAACACTATTAATAGCAGGTCACATGAATAATCATATGCAACAAGACAGTCCTTTCATTCATAAAGCCGACGCTTTAGCGGCCGAGGCTTTAAGACAGGATGCTGCTTTTGATACAGAGCAATGGCAACGTTATATAGAGCAAGAAATCGGCTTTATATTACCGAATGTTCAGCGTAAGTGGTTGGTCAATGCCGTCACGCAAACGGCACTATCGTATGGGCTCACTATTCTACAGTTATGGCAGCAGTTACCGATTAATCATGAGCTGCGTCAGCAATTCTTGGATAAGGTGCTGATTCATGAAAGTCGCTTCTTTCGCCATCAGCCTTCTATAGAATTTGTCACCGAGTGTGCTTTGCAGCATCAACGGCGGCAATTAGAAAATGACAGTAATGTTAATAGCAATGTTAATAGCAATGTTGCTAGTAAGGCTAATAACAGTGACCATATTGCCACCAATGAGTTGTTTCGGATATGGAGCGTCGGCTGTGCGAGTGGGCAAGAGACTTGGTCACTAGCAATGAGCTTGGCGGCAAAACAGCTGACTCATTACACTATATTAGGTACTGATGTTAGCGAACAAGCATTAAAAAAAGCACGCGTAGGGCATTATGACAACAGACAGCAGGCTTTAATTCCGCCGCATTGTCAGCAGTTTATCCAGCCATTGCGTCAGACAAGCGTCATTGAAGCATTACGTTTTGCTCCTGTAGCGACTAATACTAAGCAAACCATAAAAAATAGCGTAAATGCAAACTGGCAAGTGATGCCAACCTTAAAACAGCAGGTACGCTTTACTTTACATAATATTATCAATCAAGAGCCGCCAACCCCGCATTTACAACAAGTGATTGTCTGCCAAAATATGCTGCTGTATTTTCGTAAGTTTGATCAGCGTGATATTTTAGCGCGGCTATCAGAGCAGTGTGCGCTAGGCGGTTATATTATATTGGCTCCAGGTGAGGCGTTATTTTGGCGTCCATCAAACATGCGCCGTATTGCGCACCCACAGATTAATGCGTGGCAAAAAATCAGTGCCTAAATTAGCGCCTAGACGAGTTAGGATAAATCTATGAAAAACCAGCCCAATGACATGGTGACGTTTGAGTGGTTATTACCACTATTTAATCAGCAATTATCACAGGTAGCTGATGGCTGGCAATTAGGTGAAAAAAGCGCTGATTATGAGCAAATGTCACATAACTATCATCAAGTTAGTGGTGCCTTAACCATGCTCAACTTGCCTGCATTGGCAAGTTTGGCGACTAAGCTAAGTTTGTTAGCAGGAATAGGTAATGTCGTTAACCTAGAAGATGCTCTTGCAGACGACATTGCAATAAATTCTGGAACGGCTTCTGAAACAGGGTCAGAAATAGCTCCTGAAGTAGCATTTGGTACGGATAAAAGCCGTATTGGTCAAATAGCTCATCGATTACTCATGCGTGAGCTTGGACACTACGCGCGCACGGGTAGCTACCATGCTGCTTTGCTGAATAAAACCTCGGCTGAGCTGACACAAGTCTTAGCGCATTATGGTGTCGTGACCGACCATCTTGCAGATGCTTCTTTAGCCTCTGAAGCTGAGCATTCTGCTAGCATGATGGATAATGAATACCTTGATATTACAGTACCTGATGTTACGACAGCGGCAAATTTAGACCGTGAGCAATATCAGCAATTGTTATTGGTTTGGCGTCAGCAAGTACAAGCCTTACTAGCAGCTAATGCCAACACTCCCTCTATACTGACGGTTTTAGAAAAGGTCAGTCAATATTTATGGCAAACCGCAGCGGATACAGATTTACAGCGTCTTTGGTATCTGACTGAAACTTGGCTACATGACCTAGCAGACAATGAAACCCCAAAACCTAAACATTATGCCGCGTTATTAAGCCAGTTAGATGCGCTAATAGAATCCTGCGCGCAGCAAAACGAGATATCGACGGATATCATTAATAACTTAATAACCAGTATTTATATTGAGTTAAGTAACCTTGTCAATCATAGTGAAAACGCTCAATCTATATTGCATAACGTATCGCAGCCGGATGTAGAATCACGTTTTTTACCGCGCATACTCAGTCAAATTGAAAGTCTTATCTTTAATCTTGATAAACCTCACACGCTATTAAAACCTTTACAACACATAAACAACCAACTTGAGAGTCGCGGTTGGACATTTTTTTCTGCACAGACTTCCGCAATCCTAGCTGATATAGAGCGTGGTCTATCTGTATATGCAGAAGAAGAATTGACCCAAGAACATATGCAGGAACATAAGCAGGAACAGTGGCAAATTGAGCGCCAGCTGCAAGAATTATACGATGCTGTCTACAATACCGAACAAGTCATTGCTAGCAAAATAGGAAACGCGGCGTCGTTTACCTCTAAACCTGCAGTCATTACGAATGACGATCTTGATGGTTTTAATAGCGTTAATAGTGTTGATGGCTTACAAACAGAAAATAACCACCAAATTAAGGCAAATGATAAAGAGCTGCGTGAGTTGCGTATTGCTGTCGAAGACGTTAAGCAAGGCTTTAATGACTATATTCAGCGCCAAAACATCGAACTATTATCAGACTCAGTAGATTTTACTAAAATTAGCGAAGCCTTTGATAGTATGGGCTTGCCATCAATCCGTCACGCGACGGATAAAATAGCTGCTATATTTGATCAATTAAGCACCCATGAGATTAATGTACTCAGCTGGGACGTTACTGAAGCAGTGGCAGAAGGTTTAACATCGATTGAATTATTACTCGATTATCTGGCGCAGCAAGTTTTTAATCAAGCATTATTAGAACAAGCCAATGTCTATATTGATAAAGCTTCAACGTTGCTTACTGGCTATATCGATGCACCTGAAACAGTAAAAGATACTTTTTTAACGCAAAAATTAGCAGCGAGTAATGTACTGCGCTACGACGACAGTGGTGAAATTGCGCCTATTAATAATGACGACATTATTGACTCAGTTTTAGAGAGTGATGTGGCGAGCGATAATCTGAATCACTTTAATGGCAGTGATAAAACAGAAAGTGCTGCTTTATTAAGCGTCCGTAGTCAAATCAAGCCTGATAACTTTGATATCGACGAAGATATTCGTGACATCTTTATCGAAGAGGTTACAGAGGTTATTGCTGATTTAGAAGATTTTTTACCGATATGGCAGCAAGACGCACAGGATTTAACCCCGTTAACGGAAGTGCGACGAGGTTTCCATACCTTAAAAGGCTCAGGGCGTATGGTTGGTGCTTTTAGCATCAGCGAGATGGCATGGTCAATTGAAAACCTACTCAATCGTCTGTTGGAAAAAACACTGCCGGTGACCGATGAAGTCGTCGCGTTAGTGATAGAAACGACCCAGCGTCTACCAGCGATGTTGAGTGATTTTGAAGCACAGCAATTACCAAGCTTTGATCCTGCTATTACTATTGTGCAAAGCAATAACCTAATGAGCCAGCAACCTATCAATACAGGGCTAGAAACATCTGAAGTCATATCTTCTACCGCTGACGTTGAAGGAAGTAATTCTTTACTGGAAGAAAGTTTACTTTTAAACGAAACAAACTTAGACATTGAGCATGCCGATACTCTAGGAACGACAGAGCAAGTTAATTATACGATGGCAGAGGAAAAAGATATCTCTGCATCATTGATAGAGTTAGAAATCCCTGCGGTACTGCAACCATTTATGTCAGCAGCCCAGCCGTTACCGATAGATGCTGACGATGCTGATCCTGATATTAAAGAGATTTTCTTAGAAGAGGCCAATGAGGTCTTGGATGAAATCGTGCCTTTATATGAGCAGTGGCAGCTTGCTCCTGATGACTTAACCCAGTTGACTGATATTCGCCGCGGTTTCCATACCTTAAAAGGGTCGGGGCGTATGGTTGGTGCTAATACTAGTGCGGAGTTGGCCTGGTCGATAGAAAATATGCTCAACCGTATTTTAGATAATAGCATTACGGCTTCTACGGACATACAGCAGCTGATTGGTGATGTGCTGAGCGTGTATCCTGAGTTATTAACCACCTTTGAGAACGATAGCCAAGATTATCCTACTATCATGCCCTTATGGGTGGCTTGTGCGCAGGCTTATAGTAAACAGCTAGGTGATGAATTTAGCTACCCTGCGCTATACCAACAGTTATTAGGCACTCCTGCACCGTCTTCTGCACCAAGTACAAATCAAAGTGCTCAGGATGGTTTTGACGATGAGAGCAATGCTGACAATAGCAATCATATCGACAGCATGTTGCAAACGATTAATTCTGTGAATGAAAAAATGGCAGAAGCGCCCATCGTTTTGACCCCTCAAAGTGAAGAAGAACAAGCATTTTTTGACATTTTTATTGAAGAAGCAGAAGAGTTATTAGAGAGCGTTAATGACTTTGTTCGTCGCCATCAAGATGAGCCTTATGTGGCGGTAAGCGATGAGATTGTACGGGCATTCCATACCTTAAGAGCTGCTTCTGGGTCTAGTGCTTTGACAGCAATTAGCGAGGTTAGTGCGACCATAGAGCAGAGTTTAGAGCTGCTACAGCAGCAGGATACGCCGATGAGTGCGCAGCATTTAAAGGCGCTCGCCCAGTCTGCGACCCTGATTAATGGCTATTTGGATAACTATAAGCAAAACGTTCAGCAGCAAGATGTGTCGTTAGAAGAGATGCAAAGCCAGCAAGATATTGCTTCTTTGCAAGCGATGCTTGGTGAGCAGTATGCTATTAAAGATAGCGAGAGCACTGCTGATAATAAGCCAACGATAAACCAATTGTTGGATGATAATATCAATGAATTGCTCGATGCTGAATGGCAGCTAGAAGCCGCTTTGACTCATCCAGAAAGTGCGAAAGTCCAAGCTTATATAGCGCAGCAAATGGCACAAATAAAATACTTAAGCGGTAAAGCCCAAGAGTTTCCAAAGTTTACTGCCATCCTTAATGAGTTGGGCAAGGCTTATGCTTATTTAAGTCATCATCCTGAGCAGTCAATTGATACTGATATTCAAGCCATTTTACTGGCCGGACATGCGCAATTGGTCGGTTTATTTGATGCCTTGGCAGGTAGCAGCTCATTAAAAATTGATGAGCAGGTTCTTCAGCAGCTACAAAGTATTGCTCAGCGCCATGACAGTAATAATGAAATGATCGCTGATGACGCCGACATCAATGCTGAAACTGAAACTGAAGCCAACATTAATATTGCTGCAGAGGTTTATGCTGATGCTTCGGTACATAGTATCGCCGCGCCTGAGCTAGAGCTTGAAACCATCGATACCGATATCGAGCTATTAGAAATCTTCTTAGAAGAGGCGCAAGAGCTTGATGACGCGCTCAATGATAGCTTTAGTAAATGGCGCGCCGACATTAGTAATATCAATACTCTAAAAGTTTTACAGCGTCATCTGCATACCATCAAAGGTGGCGCGCGCATGGCAGGTATCCGTAGTATTGGTGACTTGACTCATGAAGCGGAGAGTATCTACGAGGCATTTGTAGAAGAAAGACGAGTACCAACCGCACAGTGGCTTGAGATTATGCAGGTCGTGCAAGATACGTTGTCATTACAAGTAGCGCACATTGTCCGCTATCAGCAATCGTTTTTCGCGCCTGAGTTGATTGAGCAGTTACAACAGTTTGAAAAAGCGAAGGCATTGCCAGATGTCGTCCAACTTATTGTACCGATGCCAAAGAACCATATTGATACTGAGTCGCAAGTACTGGCAGATGAATATATTCATCGTATAGAACAAGCAGCAGATAGCTTAAGTTTAGATAGAATTATCAAGCAATCATGGGCAAATGGCTTACCTGACCCTGATATTTTAGAAGTGTTTTTGGAAGAAGCAGAAGCCCTGACCAACCGTAACGAATATCTGCAATCATTCTTAAGTGATGCAAATGATACGGTGGCATTGCAGGCACTACAACGCGACTTGCATACCCTTAAAGGTGGCGCGCGTATGGTGACTGCTAGTGGTATTGCTGACCTTGCGCATGAAATGGAATCGGTATATACCGATTTTGTCGATCGTCGCCGTCCTGCTACCAAAAAAGTCTTAGAGCTATTAGTTGCCTGTCATGATTGGCTTGCAGATGCCGTATTTATTCTGTCGCAACAGGTGAATCCGCCAACCCCTGATTTATTGATTGAGGCATTACAGCAATTTAGTAAAAACCCAGATAGCTTAAAGCAGATACCGAAAGAATCATTGCAACCGCAGCGTGACGCCATTCTTTTGGCGAAACAAAAGCAAGAATCGACCTATATCCAAAAGGATATTAGTGAGATGCCGCTGATGGTGGCTAATACTGCTGAGCAAGAGCAGAACACCAACAATAATGAGATGATTCGTATCTCAGGTGGTCTGATTGAGCATATGATTAACCTATCGGGCGAGTCGGCGATTAACCGTGCGCGTATCGATATGGGCATGAGTAGCTTGACCAATAGTATTGAAGAGATGGGCACTACCGTACAGCGCTTAGCAGATCAGTTACGCCGGATGGAGATTGAGCTTGAGGCGCAGATTTTATCGCAAATCGATGACGAGCTGGTCAATCATGAAGGTTTTGACCCGCTAGAGATGGATCAGTATTCTTCATTGAATCAGCTGTCAAAATCTTTGACAGAGTCGGCGTCGGATTTGGTCGATATTAATAACACCTTATTAGAAAAAACCCGTGATAGTGAAAGTCTATTGCTACAACTATCACGAACGCAAACCGAGCTCCAAGATGGCTTGATGAACTCGCGTATGGTGCCGTTTACCCGTCTAACGCCAAGGCTTGAGCGTATCGTACGTCAGACAGCCAATGAGCTTAATAAGTCGGTTGAGCTCAAGATTATCAATGCTGATGATGAAATGGATAGAACCATTCTAGAACGCATTACCTCGCCGCTTGAGCACATGTTACGTAACGCCGTTGATCACGGGATTGAAAACGTTGCCACACGCCTAAAAGCGGGTAAAGAGCGTAGTGGGCAAATCACTTTAGAAGTACGGCGTGAAGGCAGTGAAATTGTCATTCAGTTAACCGATGATGGTCGTGGGATTGATGTAGAAGCAGTACGCAATAAAGCTATCTCTCAAGGTCTGATTGATGCCGACGACAGCACGCTAAGCGACCTTGATATTATGCAGTACATCTTTAATGCCGGTTTAAGTACCAGTAAGCAGGTGACACAAATATCAGGGCGCGGTGTCGGCATGGACGTCGTGATCAGTGAGATTCGTCAGTTAGGCGGCGCAGTATCAGTCGTCTCAGAGCTTGGTAAAGGTTCTCGATTTACCATGCGTGTGCCGCTTACCGTTGCTGTTTCTGATGCCTTGGTAGTGCGCGCAGCAGACCGCTATTATGCGATACCACTGGTGCAGATTGAGCGGGTTGTGCGTATCAATCCAGAAAAAATATACGACTATTATCAATCAGGCGCGGCGACGCTTAACTTTGAAGATACCGATTATCGCGTCCGTTATTTAAATGAGATTTTATCTGGTAATAAGTTAAATGAGCTGGTCGTCAATACCAATACTAGCGTGCCACTTATCATTATCAAAAACCGTAGTGGGCAGAATATGGCGCTACAGGTTGACCAAATCGCAGGCTCACGTATTGAGGTTGTGGTAAAACCTTTGGGGCAACAGTTCTCGAATTTATCAGGTATTTCAGCAGCGACTATTATGGGTGATGGCTCAGTCATGCTCATCCTTGATTTGATTGCCTTGATGCGTAATGTCACCTTGGTGAAAGAAGTCGCGAAACCTGCTGTGAGCATGCGCAGCACGACAGAGTCTAAAGCGACTATCTTGGTGGTCGATGACTCCGTTACGGTACGAAAAGTCACCTCACGTTTCCTAGAGCGCCAAGGCTTCACTGTGGTGCTTGCCAAAGATGGTATCGATGCGCTTGAGATTCTCCAAGAAACGACACCTGACTTGATGCTACTCGATATCGAGATGCCGCGCATGGATGGTTTTGAAGTCGCGACGCAAGTCCGCCATAATAGACGTCTGCAACATCTGCCGATTATTATGATTACCTCGCGTACGGGTGAAAAACATCGCGAGCGCGCCCTCGAGATTGGGGTCAATGACTATATGGGCAAACCTTTCCAAGAAAATCAGCTTCTTAGTAATATTGAAACCCTATTGGGTAAAGAGGCTAGCCTAGTCAATGAAGGATAACTTACGTGCCTTGGCGCTAAAAGACAAACATAAAAGTGATATCAAGGTATTGGTGGTTGCAGAGGACCATCATCAGCGTATGGCTTTTTCTGATACGGTACGTAGCTGTGGTTTACAGCTGGTTGACTGCGTATCGCGGGCGCAATTGCAAGATAAGTTTGAGAGCTATGAAGGCTCTATCCATATTTGGTTAATCGACGGTGATTATGACCATCATATGGCGACAGCAACGGCAGCCTCTAAAGCTGCCGCTGTGTTGGTAGGGTTCAGTCAAGCACCGTATCTTAATGAAGCACAGCAGTATGCTAAGTGGCAGCGTAAACTAAAGCGTAAGCTTGCCCAAATGTTGGCGCTGCCGATGTTAGTCGATAATGTTACTGATAAAAACACTGCCTATAAAAATGAGGCCAATGACTGGCGTTATGTGGTGTTTTTAGGGGCTTCAATGGGTGGCCCTAGCGCCGTCAAAGAGTTTCTAGACCACTTATCGCCTTTACTGCCTGTAAGTATTTTATTGGCGCATCACTTTAACCAAACCATGATTAGTACCTTACCGCGTATATTGAATCGTCATAATGAGTGGCGCTGTCAGCTGATTACCTCAACGCAGCGTTTGCGCACTGGGCAATGTCTTATAGTACCTATTGATAAACAAATTGTCTGTGATTCAACCGGTCGCATCATCTTGTTAGACCAGGCTTGGGAAGGCGATTATAAACCTGCTATCGGGCAAATTCTTAAAAATACCAGTGATGTCTATGGCAGTGAACTTATCAATATTATATTTTCAGGGATGGGTAACGATGGTACGCAGTATTTGGATTTAATCCAAGACAATGACAGTCAATTGTGGGCGCAAGAGCCAAGCTTAAGTGCCTGTCCTAGTCAGCCGCAAGCGATTATTGATTCAGGCTACTGTCAGTTTGTCGGCAGTCCTACAGCATTAGCAGAAAAACTTACTGAGTATATTACTGAAAGGGCGGTGAGCGCCCCTTTAGATTCATTTATTGTGAGCAACTTATGAAACAGATTCTAAAGCATTCGTTTGAAGCGGTGAGCTTACTAACCACTAACAATGGTATGCTCGACGTGACGGTTGTCCCAGCAGTTAACCAACCGGATTGGATTATTCCTAGCAGTTTGATTTTGAGTGTCGAGGAATGTAGCGAACATACCGATAGTTATGAGTGGCAACAGCAAGCAGTCGCGGTCTTCCATCTATTGCCACGCCATCAAACACCAGAGAAAATGATTGTCTTAGAGGGTAATACCTCCGCCCATCGCATCGCACTTCAAACGGCAGGCGAGCTGCGTCAGCTACAGGCGCGTATCTCTGATGTCAAAGATATCGACCTTCCTGAGTATTTTATTAAGACAGATGACAAAATCGATGATGTTGATGAACGCGTACAAGAAGATGATGTGCTATCCTACCTCTTTCAAACCGTGATGATTGATAATACGCTGTACTTGGTAGCAGATTTGGATAAAATAGCACACCAATTGGTTGATTTAGACTCCTAGTTTGCTTACGGTTAGGCTTCTCATAAAAATCTTTGTCATTAGCCTTGAGAGTGTTTAGCACGTGTCTTTATCAGCCAATCGCTGTTTGCCAATATCAGTGTATCAGTCAGCGCCAGTTAGTATGAATGAGCATCATTGAGCACTAATGAACAATAGGGGTGATAAAGTAAGCTATGAATACCATCAATTCAAACCTGACAAAGTGGTCGGTTGCTAGTCGAATCTTTCACTGGATTAGTGCCATCTTATTGCTGGTCACTTGGGTCATGATATTTTTATATGGCAATTTGGATAGTAAGGTCTATATCGGATTGCATAAGGCGTTTGGGATCAGTTTATTGTTTTGGATGATTGCCCGCGTGATCAATCGTATATTTACCAAAGCACCGCCTGCAGTTGCTATGCCAAAATGGCAGATGCTCCTCTCACAATTGTCACACTTTTTCTTATACGCTTTATTGATCGCTATGCCAACAGCAGGGCTGCTGATGTCAGTCTATGGCGGTAGAGCCGTTGATATTTTTGGCTTATTTCAAATCCCTGTCTTTGTCACACCAGATAGAGGCTTGGCCCGACTTTTTAATGACTGGCATACAGATATTTTATGGCCAATGATTATCGCCTTTACCTTAATTCATATTGGCGCCGCTTTATACCATCAGTTTATCAAAAAAGACAATCTGATAGCCCGTATAAAATAAAGGCTGGTAGATAAAAAGTAAGTATAAAAAAAGCCCTAAGTATGATGCTTAGGGCTTTTTTATGGCGCAATAAAGTGAAAAACTCTACTTTTTATGCTCAGGTAAACTGATATTCATTTCTAGCACATCTAAGCTATCTTCAGAACGATGATTGATATTGACATCATCAATCTGAACGCCGTTGACGTATTTATTAACCACTTCTAGTATTTCACGTTTCATTTTTTCGATACGGTCAGCGGTCAAACGATTGTTTAAACGATTTTCGCTTGCAACGATAACCTTTAGACGCTCAGTGGCCATATTGGCACTACCAGCATTACTGCTGTCATCGGTGCCGAATAGACTACTCCAAAATCCTTTTTTCTTACTCATTATTAACCCCCAAACCAGCGCTGTAATAGACTCTTTTTCTTCACATCAATATGACGTAATGGGCGCTCTTCCCCTAAGAAACGGGCAACGATATCGTCATAACATTGACCAGCAACAGAGTCGGTATAATGAATCACTGGCTCGCCGTGGTTAGAGGCTTCAAGCACTGAATGGCTCTCAGGAACCACGCCAAGTAACGGCACTTTTAGAATATCGTTAGAGATGGTATCGATATCCATCATCTCGTTAGCGGCGGCGCGGTCTGCATTGTAGCGTGTGATGATAAGATGCTCACGTACCGTCCCTTGGTTTTCAGCCACTTTCTTAGTTTGGCTTTGCAAGATACCAATGATACGGTCCGAGTCACGTACTGAAGAGATTTCAGGGTTGGTGACGATGATGGCTTCATCAGCATGATACATCGCAAGCTGCGCACCGCGTTCGATACCAGCAGGCGAGTCACAGATGATATAGTCAAACTGCTTAGACAACTCGTCCATGACTTCTGCTACGCCTTCGTCCGTCAACGCATCTTTATCACGTGTCTGACTGGCAGGTAGGATATATAGATTTTCCAATTGCTTATCTTTCACTAGCGCTTGGGATAGGCGTGCATTACCATTGATAACATCGACAAAGTCATAAACAATTCGATTTTCGCAGCCCATAATCAAGTCTAGATTACGTAAGCCTACATCAAAATCGATAACAACTGTCTTATAGCCACGTAATGCTAAACCGGCGGCAAAAGAAGCACTGGTTGTGGTTTTACCCACACCGCCTTTACCCGAAGTGATTACAACAATCTTCGCCACAATGGCACACTCCTATGAATTGATGGGATATTTATTATACAAAACAGTATAGATATAAAGTAGCACATTTGCTTGGCATTCACCTAGCGTATATGTGCTATCTGCGAGCGTAAGCCTAGCATAAATATACAAAAACTTATAGCAAGTCTATATTAAAGCACAAAAACAGCCGATATATCACATTTATGCTTGCTATAAGCAAACAGATTAGACAGCTAAAAAACGCTCTAGTATCTGCGCCCAAAGCCCGTACATATAGTCTAACGTAAATAGTGGCAGAGCTAAAAATCCATCATAGCGCAGTTTTGTTAAGTAAACTTACTACAATATTAATCATGCTATTTAGCCGCCAATTTAGTCTTTATCATCCATTTTTTAAGCTGATATCAATGCAATAATATAACTGCAATGAGGTCTTTGGATAATCTTAGTGTCATAGCTAATTTAAGCGTCGTCCATGACAGTAAAGACCAAGCCTTGACCTTCTAAATAACGTACTTCAACCGATTTATCAATCACATGCTCGGGTAGGTTGTCGCGTAAGCAATACGTACCGGCAACGGAGACTAATGAAGGGTTAAATACTTGGCAGAAAATACGCGCGTCTTTATCACCTGTTGCCCCTGCAACCAAACGACCTTGGGCGCGACCATAAACGTGTAAGTTATTGTCGGTAATGGCTTCAGCGCCGCTATTGACGCTGTTGGTTAGAATTAAATCGCCGCCAACATGATTGAGGCTTTGTCCTGAGCGTAGCATTTGATCGTAGATGAGGCTGGTAATTTGCTCAGCGCTGATAAGCGTTTCAGCAGTCAAGGCGGTTTCAGCTACTTCAGGTATCGCACTTGCTGCAATCGCTTGGTTTTCTACTATTGAACCCGTATTATCGGCAGTGGTGGTTGTAGAGTCAGCACTGTTGTTGGGCACAGTAGCCGCTACTTGGCTCAGCTGAGTAGTGGCTTTTTTACTCGGTAAAATACGCTCGATACGTTTACCATCAGCGGGAAATATCGCCAAGCGTAGCTCGCGAGCTTGCGCATCAAGCAAACCTGTGACCACACCGATAGGTTGCAAACCCCAAGACCAAAGCAGCTCGACCAACGCCGATAAATCTTGCTCGACCTCACTGTCAATCAATACCGGAATATTGCTGTTCTTGTTGCTCAGTGTGGTTTCAAGTTGGCTGGCAATCGCTGTAAAATCATCGGTGCTAAACTGCACCCGTGAAAAGGTCAGCATCTTGCCATAAAAAGCTAACGCCGGCGTGTTGGCTGAGGCGAGGGCATGCTGGTCATTGTCTGAAATCGTCATAATATAAATCCTCAAAAATGGTCGTATTGCGGTGTTCACGGTGCCGTTTTTATTATCAAAGTATGGCTATATAAAACTATAGTGATTAAAAGCCAGTTCTTTCTTATTAAGTCAGTTCTTGGTAGTTCGTTCTTGGTAATCCAGTTTTTGCTAAGCCCGCTTTGACTAAAAATGCTACAACCTAAGCATGTCCTGATGCTTCCACTGCTGCACTTTTATTTGTGCCTCAAACTCATTCAAACTATCGGCAATAATACTTGAGACTAATGTATCAAGGGCACTGTTATCGGTATCGATTTGAGCGACGCCGCTGGCAATAGCGACCATCAAAGCATCGAGACGTTCGGCGTCAAGCAGGCGCTCATTAAGCGCATATACCACATTTTCACCAATATTATGCCCGACATGTTGAAGCTGAGACTCAATTAAGCTACCAGCAATAGGTATCATGCGCAGATAGCGGCGTAGCTCAGGCGTATTGGCCAATCCCTCTTTAATCGCATTGCCCATTTCAGTGGCGATAATGGTGCCGCCGCCTGATGACTCGGTGAGTGCTTGGAGTTTTGGTGCCAGCTCTTTACGTAGCAGCGATAGCACCGCCGCCTCAATCTCATTGCGATTGCGCGCGATGGTCGACTCAATGAACGATTTATGCATTTTAGGGTCGGTGAGCTGCTGCCGAAAGGTCTGAATGGTCGTTAAGATGACGCGGTCAGACAGCTCTTCTAAAAGTAAATCGATATAAAAATTAATGCGGTTAATCCACGGCTGCGGCAATACTTGATAACCCAATTGATATAATCGGCGTCCGATAATCACCGCGCGAAATAAACGCAGCGCGCGCAGCTGCGGGAAACAGCCTAACACTTCATACCAGTGGACAAAAGGAAAAAAGAACCAGCGGTAATAAACCTTTTCTTTAATAGCAATCGCCCAGCGTAATAGCAGCTCTCCAATCAAAAATAAGGTAAAGAAGCCACCGGCTGTCCGTAACGAATCATGGATATTACTTTGATACCAGTTTAATGCCTCACTCAGGGTCAACCACTGCGTCGCATCACGACTAAAACCACTCATCAAAATAGCGTCAATACCGATTAATAATAAATCAATACTGATGGCGATAATCATCACGATATCATAGGTCAGCTTCAAGCGATTGGGCTTGGGACGATTCGGTCTTGGTGGTGGACTATTCGATAAGTCTGAGGACTGATTGCGCGCGGATGTTGATTCTATAGGGGCGCTGCTAGTAGAAGAGGCGGACACAGTCATACCTTATTAAGTGGTAAATGGCATCAGTAGTGAGTCGCTTTATGCCAATCACTACCAAATAAGTAACGAGTTTTAATGGTTATTCACATTATCAATGAATCATGCCAAAAAACAAGCCATCAACCATTATAATTTGGTATTTTAGCCATTATCTTTTTATAGAAAAAATCCGCTGACAGTAGCAACGGATTTTAATAATAGAGATTTTACATTTTATTCTAATCCTAAGGCATTTTATCAACCGCCGTGTCATCAAATTCAGCAAGCATCTCAGTAATGCGTTGATCCTTTTGACGCCAAATTTGCTCGACCCAATCAAACATCTGCGCTTTGACTGCGTCATCGTTTTCGTAACCACCGTTTTGAATACCCGCAAACAGCTCGTCAGGTATCTTAATATGGCGGACATCGACGCCTAAGCGTTTGATATTACCTTTCCACAAATCGCCATAGGTTGGTACGCCGTCAGGATAAACGATGGTCATATCTAAGATACCATCCATGTCAGCGCCCAAGGCGTTAATAGCCAGCGACAAACCACCGGCGCGTGGTTTTAATAGATGGGTATAGGGTGAATTTTGTTTATCGTGCTTTTCTTGGGTAAAGCGCGTGCCTTCTAAATAGTTCAATAAGGTAAAGGGCTTGTCTTTTAATAAGGCACAAGCACGCTTTGCTTCTTCGATATCTTTACCTTGAAGGGCAGGGTTTTTAGCAACCGCTTCTTTAGAGTGGCGGCGCATCATTGGGAAGTCTAAAAAGTAAAACGCCTGCCCCACAATAGGAATATAAATCAGCTCAAACTTGGTAAAAAAGCGGGTCAGCGGCAAGCGTTTTTCACTGATATATTGCACGATGCTGGTATCCACCCAAGATTGATGGTTACTGACCAGCAGGTACTTACCGTCCATATGGACATCATTTGGCAAATGAATGCGCCAGTCTTTACGCGGCAACATATTGTCGATGAGCGCATTGTTGCTGCTAATCCAGTGTTCAGCGATTTTAATCACTGTCTTATCGGCGATAGGAGCGCCGGTGATGATTTTACCAACCCCCATTAGCCATAACGGAATGCTACCGCCAAAGCTATTGGCAGCGATGACCCCAGTTGCTGTCGCAAGCGACATGGCTTTTGCTAATTTTGGCGTACGTTCGTGTATTTTTTGTATGGCAGAATTTAAGCGCATATCCAATTTCTTCCTATTCATTTCGTTAATCAAGCAACTTTTTTTAGAATTTTTTAATCAACCTCAAAATATATAACTAATGTATTCTTAATATGGACTCTTATTTATTAGTAATAATTTCGCCATATAAAAGCTCATGATATAAATAAGCCTCTGTTAACAAGCGCTTATATTTAATTGAGCTAACGTACTTTTTAATAGCATTTTTATCATTTTGAACTACTTAATACCTTAACTAAGTTCAGTTATTATTGAGTGTCAGGTTTTAGTATTATGGATGCAATAATCATTTTGTTGGCTGATTTTAGCAGAAAAATATTATAGTGTACGACTGTAAACGTGACTTGCGGTAGCAAATTGGCTCTGTTGCTAAGCAATAAGTCATAAATAGTTATGCACTTCTCATACATAGATGTGACAAAATATTACACACAAATGGATGGCAATTGCCATAATAATAGCAAGTGTGGATAAACATCTAAACGATATTGCTGACCAATAATTGCTGACCAATAATGGTCATAAGCAATATTTATAAAAAGCAAATTTATCTATCGATTTTTTTAACTTAAGAGGAAATATTATGCGTAATACATTAATGATTGCAGCAGTGGCATCAGGTTTGGCTCTAAGCGGTTGTGCTACAGATCCATACACTGGCCAACAGACGCTTAACAAGTCTGCACTTGGCGCATTAGCTGGTGCAGCTGGTGGCGCGACTATCTCAAAAGCAACAGGTGGCGACAAAACTGGTCGTGATGCTGCTATTGGCGCTGCACTAGGTGCTGGCGTTGGTTACTATATGGATCGTCAAGCCAAGCAACTTCAACAGCAAATGGCTGGTACTGGTGTGACGGTTACACCGAATGCTAATGGTAACATTGACTTGGTTATGCCAGGTAATATCACGTTCTCATTTGATGATGCGTCTTTAAACCCATCATTTAGACCAACGCTTGATAAGCTTGCCTCTACAATGAATGAATATAACCAAAACACCATTACTATCGCTGGTCATACCGACAGTAAAGGTGCTGATGCTTATAACATGAAGTTATCACGTGACCGCGCTTATGCAGTAGCGAACTACTTAAGTGCACGTGGCGTAGCTTCTAACCGTATCAACGTAGTCGCTTATGGCGAGTCGCGTCCAGTTGCTGATAACAGCAGTGAATATGGTCGTCAACAAAACCGCCGTGTAGAGCTAACCGTTAATGCGCCAAACAGCGTTCGTTAATCAATATTGATTGACTAAAAAATTGTTTGACTAAAAATCAAGAAAAAATAAAGAATGAGACAAAAAGACCAGCGCAAAGCTGGTCTTTTTTTGCCTGAAATTTGTCATAAAACTTATGTAGGATTTCAAAATTATATTTGATAATAGTTATCAATAACATTATAATTCGCAAGTATTTAATTCTGCTAGCATGTAATGATATTGTGAAATCGACAGTTTTACTCTAATCAATATTTGCTACTTATCTTGCTGAATTTTCTCCTTATAACTCTCTGGACTTCTACTTTGCTATTTTATTTAGTGTATCTCATCGAGGACGTGTATGAATATCAGCCCAGCGCCAAGCCGTAAAATTTTACCGACTACTTTAGCTGCTGCTCTGGCAGGGATATTAATGATATCGGGTTGTAGCAAGCAGTCTGATGAGACTGCAAGTACGGACGCCCAAGCTGACGTCCAAGGCACTGAAAAAACAGACAATAAAACCTCGTCAGCGGCCGCCCAAGCTCATATTGATCGTCTGCTGATTAGCTATGCTGATATGGCGCACGCCGCCTATAAAGATTCTTTAGAAACCGCCAAACTTTTACAAACGGCGGTTAATACTTATGTAGAAACGCCGACCCAAGAAAATCTTGACGCTGCAAAAGCGGCTTATAAAGCGGCGCGCCAGCCGTATTCACAGACTGAAATATTCCGCTTTGACGAAGGCTTTGTGACGGCTAATGACAAACGTGCGCTTGGCAGTATCGATGGCTGGGAAGGGCAGGTAAATGCTTGGCCGCTTGATGAGGCATTGATTGATTATGTGAGTGACAGTTATGAGGGTGAATATAACAGTCAGGACAATATTATCAACAGTGACAGCATTACAGTCGGTAGCCTAAAACAAGATACGACCACCATTACGCCTGAGTTATTGGCTGAGATGAGTGAGATTGGTGGCAGTGAAGCCAATGTTACCACCGGCTATCATGCGATTGAGTTTATGCTGTGGGGTCAAGATACCAATGGCGTCGGTGAGGGCGCAGGTAACCGTCCAGTGAGCGACTATATAGCACCCGACGGTGAATGCACCAGCGGTGACACGGTCAATACTGATGCCAGTATTTGCGAGCGCCGTGGGCAGTATTTAAAAGCGGTTACTCAGTTATTGGTTGATGATTTGACTGCGATGGAAGCCCAGTGGCAGCCTAACAGCGAAAACACCTTGCGTAGCGACATAATGGAACGTAAAGACAAAAATGGTCTACGTCAAATTATGTACCAAATGGGCAGCTTAGCACTTGGTGAGCTTGCATCTGAGCGCATACAAGTGGCCTTTGTCACCGGCTCTACCGAAGATGAGCATGAATGTTTTAGTGATTTAACCCATTTAAGCTATGCCAATAATGCCCGCGGTATTCAAAATGTCTTTAATGGTAGCTATAAAACCGTCGCCGGTAAAACGGTCGGTGGATATGGCGTTAAACACTATCTTATTGATACCGGTAATACAGAGGCGGCTGATAAGCTCGCGGCTGATTTTGCTAAAGTAGAAGCGGCCTTTAAGGTAATTGTTGATAAAGGCGAAAAAGAAGGCATCAAGGTCGACCAAATGATTGCGACGGTAGGACAAGCAAGCAAGCATGGTATCTCTGCTGAGGAGCAAAATAAACGCCGTGGTTGGATTGAAAGCAGCATTACGAGCTTACAAGAGCTAACCGCTGGTATTGAAAACGCTGCAAAAGCAGTTGGTATTGATAATCTAGACGCCGATGCAGGCTCACAGTTTTAAGACAATGCGTATTTAATACCGTCAATTGGCTGTGTGTTTGTCGCTGTACGTATAGGCTTGGTTTTATATGCCTAATAAGTCACTATAAGCGAATGAGAATTATTTTCATAGAAAAATAATTTAGGTATAATACACACGTTGTCGACTACCGTTGGCAGCGTGTTTTTTTTATAGCGTATTAATAGCCAGATATGTCATAGCGCAGTGAATACTATATTGAATAGAAATACTTATCGAATAGAAGTAAAAAAATTATAGCACGCGATTTTAATGGTTCTATATTAGAACTAAGGTTCCCTATGAGCAGCAGTAATGTGTTAAAAGCTAAACAATCTATCGCGTTTTATTGCTCTTTAATATTTAAGCATTCGCCACTGAAGCTATCGCTAGGAATAGTATGTGCACTATCAATAAGCGCCTGTCAGCCAAGCGATAATGTTGCTAATAATGCTACAGATGACGGCAAACCCTCGGAAAGCAGCCATTCTGAAGCAATCACTTCTGAACGTGTCCAGACTATTGAGACATTAGCTGGCGTGCCTATGCAGCAGCTTGCCAGCTTTGATGCGCAAGAAATTAAGCAAGGCGGCGATACTGGTATTAGTATCACCACTAGCGAGAGCTACTCTAAACCTTCCTCAAATATTACCGCTTCACGTAAAGGTTCTTTTTTTATCGGTAATGCATTTTTTAGGCAGCCGTGGGTGGTTGCGCCGGCGAGTACCGATAGCCGCGATGGGCTTGGCGCTTTATTTAACGTGGCTGCCTGTCAATCCTGTCATATCAAAGACGGTCGCGGTCATGCGCCGATGAGCAGTGAGGATGATGCTGATAGCTTGCTTATCCGCCTTGCTATGCCTGCTACTACCGAGGAGCAGCGCCAAAAATTAGAGAATTCCTTGATAGAGAAAGTTGTGCATCCCATGTATGGCGGCCAATTGCAAGATCGCGGTATTCAAGGTGTACCTGCTGAAGCGCGCATTGCGGTACAGTGGACAGACAAGCCCGTCACCTTTGCTGATGGTCATGTCGAAACACTGCGGTCGCCAACCTTTAACTTAACCAAACCCGGTTATGGTGCATTTGATGATGAGCTGATGGTGTCGCCGCGTGTTGCCTTACCTATGATTGGGCTTGGGCTACTCGAGCAAATTCCAGACGAAGCCATTAAAAAACAAGCGATAAAAACAAATAATGCCAATAGCGATATTAGCGGCAAATTTAACTGGGTTATGGATCCACAAACGGGCAAAGTGGCATTAGGTCGCTTTGGTTGGAAAGCTGGTCAAACCAAACTCACCACCCAAAACCAAAGTGCCTTTAATGAAGATATGGGGCTGACCTCCAATATCCGTCCGCATGAATCTTGCATGCCCACGCAGACCGCTTGTATAAATGCGGCAACGGGTGCTGATGAGCAAGGCAATGGCAAACCACCGGTTGAAGTCAATGATGAAGTGGCAAAGTTCGTTGAATTTTATACCCGCAATTTAGCGGTGCCGCATCGCCGCAATGCTGATGATAAGCTAGTATTAGCAGGCAAAAAACGCTTTTATGATATGGGCTGTCAAAGCTGTCATACGCCAAGATATCAGTTGCCAAAAACCGACGATGACCATCTTGAGCAGCATGGGCAAGTGATTTATCCTTATACCGATTTATTGCTACATGACATGGGAAATGATCTTGCTGATCGTACTATCGCTGGCAAGCTGCCATCGAAAGACTTACAAGTTGAATTTTTGGCCAATTCTTATGAATGGCGTACGCCTGCATTATGGGGTATTGGGCTTGCGCAAACCGTTGATTCGCAAGCGACATTTTTACATGATGGTCGCGCTCGTACGCTGATGGAAGCGGTACTTTGGCATGGCGGTGAAGCGGAAAAGCAGAAACAAAAGGTATTAAAGTTAGACAAACAAGGGCGCAGTGAATTAAATGCGTTCTTAAAGTCATTATAAAAGTCAGGCTATACACTTTAAAAGCCATTTAAAAGCTATTCAAAAATTGCCCGCCTTAAATGTACAGATTTAAATAATTACTCATATCAATAGCCATATAAATACCGAGAAACCTATGAAAATAAACCATGCTTTAGCAATGGCACTATCAGCACTAAGTGCGGGTATCCTTATCAGCTGCGTCAAACCTGCTGATGAGAGCAAAGCGCCAGAAGTAGACAGCCAAGTTGCCCAAGAGAGCGCTACTTCTACGGCTACAGCTGAAAAAGACAATAGTGCAGATAAGATTACCGCTGTTGATATTAGCGCCGATACTGAAAAGACCTATTTGACCCATGTGGCAAATGATATTGTTATTCCCGCTTATGCGGATGCCGCGAAGCAGAGTGATTTACTGCATGAGTTGGCACAGAAATCTTGTCAGCAAGCGCCAGTCAGCGGTGATGAGCTGCAAGCGCTGCGCGACCAATGGCTAGTGCTCGCACAAGCATGGGCTGGCGCTGAGATGATTAATTTTGGCCCAGCGACAGCGAGTATGAGTAATTTATATATCAATTATTATCCTGATGAGCGCGGTCTGGTACATGGTGGCGTTGCCGATCTCATTGCTACCAATCCCAAGCTTACCGCTGAGCAACTGGCTAACGAGAGCGCTATTGTCCAAGGTATACCAGGATTAGAAGAAGCGTTATATGCCAATGATAGCTTGAATGCTGGGCAATGTGCTTATGTGATGAGCGCAAGTAGTGCCTTAAGCACGCGCCTTAAAGATATTGAGAAAAACTGGCAGCAAAACTCAATCACTTTATTAGCGATTGATAAAACCGCTGAGAGTGACCAAGGTTTAAACCAATGGTTTAATTCTTTATTGTCATTGGTTGAGACCATGAAGTCCAATGCCATTGATCAGCCATTAGGCTTAACCGGTAAGAAAAAAGGTCACCTGCCAGCTGCGACCGCAGGGCAAAGCCGCGCGATTATCAATGCTAAATTGGCCACGCTCAATAAAGCAATGACCGATCCTGTCTTAACCGCTATTCTTGGTGGCAATAATGAAAACGCAGTGGCGGATAATCTATCGACCGCACTTGCTGATGCGACCACATTATTGGCGCAAATGCCAGAAGACTTAGCGACTGCTGATAAAGCTACCCAGCAAGAGCTGTATGACAAGCTTACGACCATTACGCGCATTATTAAACGCCAATTGATTCCGACGCTCGGTATCCGTGTGGGCTTTAATAGCACTGATGGCGATTAAAAAAATGCACTCTATCGATACTAAAACAGCAAATGAGTCACAAAAGCAGTCACAACAGCAACTACAAAATAAGCAGCCTAATAAAGAGCTGCTAGTAACATCCGCATTGACCATGCTGTCTGCTGTCATGGGTACAGCTGCGCTTGTCGGTATCCATCATCGTTATCGTAAGCAGTGTCACCCTGATGTAAGCTTGCAGGACTATGTAGTAGGTATGCGCTCGCAGTTGCAGTCGTTAACCGCAACATCAAAACGCGAGCTCGTGCAGTTTCGTCACGCTTATCAGCAAGCTACAACTGCATGGCAACAGGCTTATCGTTTACCGATAGATGATTTGAAAAATGCCAATAATAATAGCCTAGCTGACTTTAGCGCCGCACATACCACCACCGTACTACCGCGCCCCGTTTGTTGGGTTAGCGGTGTTGCCTCTATGCCAAAAAGTGTCGTATTAGCAAATGATGATGGCGCTGATGCCTGTCATAATGAAAATGACTTTGGTGTGGTCGGTATCGGTGCCGATAGACAAATCGTTTGGCAAACCACCATGCCTGAACGTGTCCACGATATTGTTGTTCAGCCTGTTTTTGACCGCGAAAGTAACTTTTCTAACCACAACCAAAATGCTAATCATAACCAAAATCGCGATGTCGTGGTCATGGGTCGGCGTCCGAGTGCAAAGTTTTGGTTATTAGACACGGCGAGCGGACAAGTAAATTTTGCTATTAAAGCATCTACTCATCGGCATTTTTATGGGCATGCTTGCTATAGCTTAGATGGTAAATTGCTCTATGTGACCGAAAATGACACCCTAACCTTAGAGGGTAAAATCGGTATCTATGATGCTAATGATAGTTATAAAAAAATAGCAGAATCTGACTCGTATGGTATCGGTCCGCATGAGCTGATTATGCATCCCGATGGTGAGACGTTAGTGATTGCTAATGGTGGTATCAAAACCGAGCAAGCGTCGCGTGAAGAGTTAAATCTAGACAGTATGCGTCCATCATTGGTTTACCTCAATCGTCATACTGGCGCTTTGCTTGAGCAGATTACGCCTGAACACAATCAAATGAGCGTACGTCACCTGGCCATACATGACGATGGAACGGTGATGATAGGTATTCAATTCCAAGGCGAAAAGCATATTAATGTGCCGTTAGTATTGACGCATAAACGCGGTGATAGTGAGTTTAAAGCGCTTATTATGCCCAATAACCAGTGGCAACGCTTCCATCAATATATCGCCAGTGTAGCGGTCGACAGTGAGCGTAACTTATTATGCGTAACCACGCCGATTGGGGGTTGTGCGGCGCTTTATGACTTAAATACTCGCACCTTGATAGATGATGTAAGCCTGCCAGATTGTGCAGGGGCAGCAGTATTATCAAATCAGAGTGCTGACAAAGCAGGCGATAATAATAGGCAGTCAGGCTTTATTGTTAGTGATGGCCAAGGTCAGTTAACGGCGTTAACTGTTGATAGCTTGGCAACGGCACAATTGGATACTGTAGAGAAAAGTGAGCGTATTCTTAAAGACAGCAAATGTCATATGATGTCGTTTGACAATCATTTGCAAGCGCTTTGAGCATGAATATGCCGTCTGCATACCAGTCATCTTTACTAGAGAAATCTATACAGCGTTTGGCGCAAGCGGATATTGAGCTACATATCAGCAAAAAGCGGGTCAAAAATATCAACTTTCGCTTAAAACCGCATAAATTAATGGTTTCTGTGCCATTGTTTATTAGTTCAGCCCAAGCTGTGCAGGCTGTGGCGAAACGTGTGCCATGGGCAATCGCTAACCACGGCCAAGTATTAGAGCAATATAGGCGGCGACAACTCCCTTCAAAAGAATTTTTAAAAGAGTCATCAACTGCCGATAGCACGCTGCTGTTATGGGGCGTAAAGCAATCATTCACCTTAAATTATGATGAAAAAATTACTTACTATCGACAACAGCTTTCTGAAGTCATACCTTCTCTGTTTGAAAAATGGCAACCAATTGTCGGTGCGACAGCCAATGAGATACGCCTAAAGAAAATGCATACGCGTTGGGGCAGTTGTAATACCCGTGCACGGCGAATTTGGCTATCTGTCTATCTGCCCGCTTATCCTATTGAATGTACCGAATATGTGATTGTCCATGAGCTATGTCATTTACATCATGCCAATCATAGTCGCGCCTTTTGGCAAACGGTGGCGACCGCGATGCCTGAGTATCAGCATTGGCACGATATGCTAGCAGGAAAGACGGGACAGTTAGATTAAACCCTTCATCTAAATACTATCAACAAGTACTATCAACAAGTATTATCAACAAGTACTATCAACAAGTACTATCAACAAGTACTATCAACAAGTACTGTCAACAAGTACTGTCAACAAGTACTGTCAACAAGCGCCATAAGACTGATATGATTAATGATAACGATACAAATTATGTCGTTTAAATAATAAGTCTTATCTATCGTATATACAGGGATGTCATATGGAAAACGTCAATCAAGCGGAGTTTTGGCAGCAGCGTTATGAGCAAGATAGTATCAGTTGGGATATGGGCCAAGTATCGCCACCGCTTAAAGCCTATATTGACCAACTGACTGAATCTGCTAAAGACCAAGCTATTCTAGTGCCGGGAGCAGGTAATGCTTACGAGGTCGGTTATCTGCATGAGCAAGGTTTTACCAATGTTACCTTGGTTGATTTTGCCCCTGCGCCGATTGAAGCGTTTGCGGAGCGCTATCCTGACTTTCCAGCTGAGCATTTAATCTGTGCCGACTTTTTTGAATTGTCGCCTGAGAAGTATCAGTTTGATTGGGTGCTTGAGCAGACGTTTTTTTGTGCGATAAATCCTGCGCGCCGTGATGAATATGTAGCGCAGATGGCAGCATTATTGAAACCGAATGGTAAGCTGGTTGGTTTGCTGTTTGATAAAGATTTTGGACGAGACGAGCCACCGTTTGGCGGTACAAAAGCTGAATACCAACAGCGTTTTGCGCCTTATTTTGATATTGAGATTATGGAGACAAGTTATAACTCACATCCCGCACGGCAGGGCAGTGAGCTGTTTATTAAGATGCAAGCAAAATAATCTCACGCTTGATGTTTTCTCGAGCCTGTGTTTCTAACCGCGTAGAATAATAATCCGTCAGATAAAGCGTTGGATGCGCTAACAATCCTTTTAATACTGCTATGCGTCCAACGCGATAATCTATATTTGAGATATGCGCATATTCTTGGCGCACAGCTTGTGCGTACTGTTCATACTCAGGCCAAGATGCCCCTAAAATACTTAAGTCCATATCTAGTAAATAGGCGGCATCGCTTTTTCTAGCTTTGTCTGACCCTTCATCAATGTCGGCAATTTGATGGCTAGCCGTCATCATTATCAGCGCGTAGATATATTGGCATTGCTCAGCAGTCAGATAGGGACTTAACGAGTCTACGGCATATTCTGCACTTTTAAGCTCATTATCTGAGCGCGTCGGCGCATATATCACGTCATGATAAAACAGTGCCAATGCGATAATATGCGGCTTATTTAAATGGTGCTTAATCTGTTCAAACTGCGTAAATAATTGCTGAATATGCTGCAAGCTATGATAAGCGCGCTGGCTTTCGTTATAACGGACGGCGATATCTTGCCAAAGTGCTATTAATATTGCTGGCTCGATAGCATTATTAATAGCCGTTAAATGCCACTCGAAAAGCTTACCGAGCTCAGTCTCTATTTGTGACAACCCGTCCATAGTTAGCCTTTATTTAATGACTGCAATCTATTAGCAAATGCTTACTTCTTACTAGCCGCATCTTCAAATGCTTGTTTAAAGAGCTTGCCTAATAAATTAACATCATCGACGCGGGCATAATTTAAACGAGTGACAAAGGCGATATGACGATGCGGTCCTTCCTCGGCTAGTGGCACCGCAACTGCATTTTGATTTTGCAGATGTAGCTGGTCTAATGCCATCTCTGGCACTAATGTCGTCCCCATATTGGCAAGTGCCATTTGAATAAGGGTATTTAAGCTGGCATCAGAAAAACTCGATTTCATTTGCGCGCGGTCAAAATGACAGACCGTCAGTGTTTGATCCGTCAAGCAATGTCCTTCACCTAATAGCATTAGATTGGCCGTTGCTAGCTCATCAGCATTGATGGTTTTAAGTTTGGCATGGACGTCATCTTTTGGGAAGACGGCAAAAAAGTCCTCGCTCCAAAACTCAAAAGTATGCAAGCCATCGACTGCATACGGTAGCGCAATAATCGCAGTATCAATATGACCGTAGCGCACTTGCTCAAGCAAACGCTCGGTTTGCTGCTCGACAATGGTCATACGAAATTCTGGATAGTGCTCACGTAGCGCAGGCAACACTTTTGGCAGCAAATAAGGGGCAATCGTTGGAATGATCCCGACGGTCATAGGGTAAGCAAGCGGTGACTGATGGCTGTGCGCGCGCGTGGTCAAATCATTGACTTCCGAAAACACGCGCTGCGCCCGCGTCAAGATATCTTCACCGATAGGCGTAATCAAGACTTGCTTATTATTACGCTCAAAAATCTGCGTATCAAGCTGTTTTTCTAACTCGGCGATACCCAAGCTCAGCGCTGATTGTGAGATATTACAGTCTTCTGCCGCACGCTTAAAATGACGATGTTTGGCAACGGCTAAGGCAAACTCAAGTTGACGTAAGGTAATCATAAAACCTCTCTGTTAATGGGTTTTTAACGCAATTTGTTTTACTCGTTTATCTTGTGTACTATAGCAATTTAATGCCGATGTACGGATAAAAAAGCAGATAGAATAGTTTAACAAGTTTAATAAAACAAAACATCACATTAAAAACTTTTAACTGGATTAACCATAGAATTCGCGTATAGTTTGTCAGGTAGCCCAGTTAAGCAAAGGGTTAGTAGAAACAACCAACAATAAACATCCATTAACTCAACAACAATCAATCAAAAAAAGGAGCCAATCATGGCGTCTATTATCAATCAAGAAATCCCAGAGTTTTCAGCAGATGCGTTTGTAAACGGTGAGTTCAAAACCATCACTTCAGAAGACGTAAAAGGCAGCTGGGCAATCTTCCTATTTTACCCAGCTGACTTTACCTTTGTTTGCCCAACTGAACTTGAAGACATGGCAGCTCATTACGAAGAGCTTAAAGGTTTGGGCGTAGAAGTGTACTCAGTATCAACCGATACGCATTTCACCCACAAAGCATGGCATGATTCTTCAGAAGCCATCGGCAAAGTAACTTACCCAATGATCGGCGATCCTACTGGTCGTATCACTCGTGGCTTTAACGTCATGATTGAAGAAGCAGGTTTGGCTGAGCGCGGTACATTCTTAGTGGATCCAGACGGCTTGATTCAAGTTGCTGAAATCCATGCAGGCGGCATCGGCCGTAGTGCAAAAGACATGCTACGTAAAGTAAAAGCAGCACAGTATGTTCGTGAAAACGACGGCGAAGTTTGCCCAGCAGCTTGGGAACAAGGTCAAGAAACTCTTAAACCAAGCCTTGATCTAGTTGGTAAAATCTAAGTCTTCCTTTATTAGACTAAATTTATTAGATTAAGATTTTAGTATTATTTAAAGCGGTATTTGCTGATTGATAATGCTAAATAAAGTGCTAGAAAAAAGACCTCGTTAACTGATGTTAACGGGGTCTTTTTTTGTCTCAATCTTATAAGACTTTATAATGTCTAACGGTATAAACTGGCCACTGGTTAAGCGTGAGATTGTAATTTATTTTTATCAATTATTTTGTAAATCTCATCTTTTAAATGCAGCTTTCGCCGTTTCATTTGCTCAATTTCTTCATCGCGACTGGCATGCTTGACCAAATCTTTATCCAGCTGATTGATTTGCTGATCAAGCTGCGTATGTTCGTCAAAAATAGTCGCAAAGTGACTGTCTTTTTGCTTAAGCTCAGCAATAATATCTCTGTTGTCTTGCCATGTATCAGTCTTTCTCATGTTGTCATCCTTGTTATAAAGCGCAAGCTTATCAAAGCATCGGCGCATTTTAGTTAAGAGTGCTGTGATGAATTGCTATGATTGTGAGACTTGAATGTCATTGAGCCAAATCGTTATTCAGCTCAAAAGTGCATAGACTTACTAGCAGCAGAAAGGGCTGTTAATACACTGCGATAACGGCCAACCTGCCATGGGACAAATAAGAGTTTTTCTTATTCGCCTCACTCGATTGTAGCGAAAAAATTTGCCAGATACTACGATTATCATTGGCTACTATTTATCAGTGGTTTTAAATTTAAATAATAATAATGGTTTATGATATATTTTATAAAACGTAAGGTTTGAGTTTATCAGCTTGCCCAAAACCTGCAAACCCATGATAATAGACGTATCAAAGGTGGTAAGGCCGGTATTTTTAGCGTTCTAAATCAGCGACTTAACTTATCACCAAACCCTATTCAAATGCTCAGCATCGTAGCTGGCGTTACATATTTAATAATAATGAGGAACAAACATGATAGATAAAAGTTTATTAGATGCAGTCAAAAGCTACAGTGAAAACATGACCCGCCCAATTACCTTTGTATTGGGTAGCGGCGAACATAGCAAGCGCGCTGAGCTGATTGATTTTTTGACTAAAATCGCTGGCACCACGGATAAGATTAATTTTGACAGTACAGCTACCGATGACAGCTTGCCAAGCCCGATTAGCTTTAAAGTAGTCAGCCATATCGATGGTGCATTGACCGATACCGGTATTGTCTTTAGCGGTATCCCTGGAGGTCATGAATTTACCTCGTTGATTTTGGCGATTTTGCAAGCTGGCGGTCATACGCTAAAACTTGATGAAAGTATTCAAAAGCTGATTAAGCGTTTTAATAAGCCGCTACAGTTTCAGACTTACGTGTCGCTCTCGTGCCACAGTTGCCCAGAAGTGGTGCAAGCGCTGAACCAATTTGCCTTGCTCAATGATGACATTAGTAATGAGATGATCGATGGCGCATTATTCCAAGAGCAAGTAGAAGCTAATAACATCCAAGGCGTACCAGCAGTGTTTTTAAATGGTAAGCCGTTTGCTAATGGTCTGATTGATACGGCTAAATTGATTGAAAAATTACAAGAGCAATTTCCTGATTTACTGAGCGAAGCTGATGACGATGCTGAACAGCTAGGGCAGCAAGATGTGACGATTATCGGAGCCGGTCCTGCTGGCGTGGCGGCGGCGATTTATACCGCGCGTAAAGGCTTAAAAGTCACTATGGTCGCTGATCGTATTGGTGGGCAGGTAAAAGACACGCAAGATATCGAGAACTTAATCTCTGTCCCTTTAACGACCGGTAGTGAGCTGTCGGCGAACTTTGAAAAGCATTTGCACGAATATGATATTACGCTTAAAGAGCATGTCAGCGTCAAAGAAATTAGCGAAACTGAAGCTGAAAACTACCGTATTCATCTAAATACTGGCGAGACGTTTGAGACACGCAGTATTATCTTGGCAACGGGTGCTCAGTGGCGTAAGCTTGGTGTCCCGGGTGAAGATGAAAATATCGGTAAAGGCGTTGCTTACTGCGCGCACTGTGATGGTCCGTTCTTTAAAGGTAAAGACATCTCTGTCATCGGTGGCGGTAACTCAGGTATCGAGGCGGCGCTAGACTTGGCAGGTATCGTTAACCATGTAACCGTCCTTGAATTCGCCGATGAGCTAAAAGCGGATCAGGTATTGATTAATAAAGCCAAAGAAAAAGCCAATATTGAATTTATCACTGGAGCGGCGACTCAAGAGATTAAAGCGCAAGATGGTAAAGTGACATCTATCGTTTATCAAGACCGTAGCAGCAGTGAAACCAAAGAGCTTGATGTTTCAGCAGTGTTTGTGCAGATTGGTTTGGTGCCGAATACTGAATTTGTCAAAGGCTTTGTTGATCTAAACCGCTTTGGTGAGATTGAGATTGACGAACGCTGCCGCACCGACCGCAAAGGCATCTTTGCCTGTGGTGACGTGACCACTGTGCCATTTAAGCAGATTAATATTGCGATGGGCGAAGGTTCAAAAGCCGCATTATCAGCGTTTGAATACTTGGTTATGCAGTAAGTTATTTAGCTCTACCGTTAGTGTTAAAAGCCATCTCAAATGAGATGGCTTTTTTTTGTGCTTATACAATCAGTTTTTATTCCGAATCAACGCAATCACGGGCAGCGCAACCACATACATCAACACACCATATACCGCAGCAGGTAGGGCGATGACCGGTAATGTGCTGACACCCATAATGATAGGTGCCAAGGTAATCGCAGTTGTGCTGTTTTGAATACTGGTTTCTATCGAGATGGTTTTGGTATCAAACCAGCTGAGTTTCATGGCTTTAGAGGTCAAAATACTTAACGCAAACAAGATGACAATGATAAAGACCAACTCAAACCCAATAGACGCCAGTTGCTCTTGTAGTAATTGCCAGTTGGTTGCAATAGCAGCAAAGACGATTAAGACAAAAAACAGACTGGCTAAGCCATTTAGAATGCCGCTTCTACGTACCATAAAGTCAGTAAATTTATAACGCGCGAGCATACCTAGTGTCACAGGTAAGGTAGTCAGTAAAAACATCACCACGCCGATTTTTAGTGCGCTGATAGAGCCTGCTTGATCTTGCATAAAGTGATTAAAAGCTAGCGTAATTAAGATAGGCAGTGTCACCACTGATAACAGGCTCACTACGCCCGTGAGTGCCACTGACAGCGCCACATTACCTTTAGCATAGTAGGTGAGCATGTTGCTGGTCACACCGCCTGGGCAAAAGCTAATCAGCATGATACCAAAGGCAATAGCAGGTGGCGGCGACATGACTAAGACGACCGCTAACGCAACCAAAGGCACAAAGATGACTTGGTTTATTAAGCCGACAATAAACGCTTTTGGGTGATTAACGATAACCTTAAAATCACTTGGCTTAAGCCCCGTTCCTAAGGTAAACATAATATAGGCAAGTGCTAGCGGCAATAGCGCCAACGCATTATTACTCATGAAACATTCCTTGTTAAATATAGAGGCGTATCAAAGACCTATTGAAACCATATTGAAAGCGTATTAAAAGTAACTTGCTAAAGAAATCACAGTCCTTGTGTTTCTATCATCTTAAGCGTTATTAAAAATTTAGCAAACGTTTGATTTTGCGTTTGATGTAGTTTTAATCTGCTAATACACCAGCTACCGAGAGTAATTCACCTGCTTCATCTTCTTTAATAATGCGCGTTTCATTGAGTGCCGCTTCTTGCCAAGCTTGTAGATGAAGATTGCTTAACATCGTTGCACAATACTGTTTGGTTATTGGTTGCAATGGTATGCCTGAGGCCTCCGCATAAGTCTGCAAGCGTAAAACCACAGGTGCAAAAAAAGCATCGGCAGCTGTGAATGCACCAAACAAGTAGCTGTCTTTTGAGCGATTTTTTAAACAATCTGCAAAGATATTTTCTATACGGGCGATATCACTTAGACAGGCAGCGCTTGGTTGTATTTTCGCGGTAGCTCGAATGTTCATCGGCATCTCACTACGAATGCCCATTAGACCTGAGTGCATCTCCGCAATAATGCTTTGGCAATAAGCGCTGTTTATTCTGTTGCTGGTATTGCTGTTAGTATGAAATTTACTCAGTCCTGTCCAAACATCTAAGTCTGTCAGATAGTCATTGGCGTGAATGGTAATCGCTAAGGTATCCCAGACCGTGACTTTATCGCTGTTATTATCGTTGTCTTGACCATAAACCAAAACCGGTACTTTGCCGGTTGGCGCATTATCATTAAGAATCGCTGTCGCTGATGGATGGAACAGCTCAATCAGTTGCTCATCAAAATCAATGTTAAATGCCTTGAGTAGTAGCCAAGCTCGCAATGACCACGACGAATAATTTTTATTGCCGATGATGAGTAGCGGTTTTTGCATCATAAAGTCCTATTAAGGGGTAACAGTAGAATTTTATTATGTCTTCAATATTAAATAATAACCAGTCAATAGTTTAGTGGTATGCAAAAAAAACGCCCATCCAAATTTTGGACGGGCGTTTTTCAAGCAGTAACGATTATATTTAAATCACTATTAATCGTCTAATAAATCCATACGCTTTGCCGCCTCATAGATACCCGTTGAGCGGTTACCGGTACGGCAAAAAATAAGTATTGGCTGCTCAGCTTGGTTAAAAAAGTCAGCAAACTCTTCGACATGGTTTTGATTGAGCTCGCTACCGGCAAAAGACACTTCTTTATAAGCAAGTCCTGCTTTTTTAGCGGCCGTTTCAATCTCAGCACTGGTCGGTTGGTTTGGTTCTTCACCGTCTGGACGGTTGTTGATAATGGTTTTAAAACCATTTTCAGCAATCATAGGTACTTGGTCAGGGGTGATTTGTCCGGTAATACTAACTTGATGGCTCATAAGAGCTCCTTGTTATTTTTTAGCGTAAAAATGAAAATTTTGTGATTAGCTTAAAACACTTAAGTAAAATACAACGGCTCTTTACAACAAGCCTTGCATCAGCGCACTTTGATACAGCAATTTGGCGCGTGCACCCGTGCCGCAAAACATCAGGATGGGTTTGGGCATGGTGCGATAAAAGGCTGCAAACTGCTCGACAGTCGCCATGCTTAAACGCTCATCATCAAACGGTAAATGCTGATAAGTGAGGTTGGCTTTTGCCGTCGCACTGGTAAAGTCACAGCTATTCGGCTGCGTCTCTGTCTCAGCGTCAGGTCGAATATTGAGCACAGAGCGGTAGCCAAGCTCGGCAATCTTGACGCATTGGCTTGGGTAAATTTGCTTATAAATGGTTAAATCATCGGTCATAAGTAGCTTAAGTCGCATATATTAAATGGCGTTAGAATTTCTGGTGTTTCTAGAGACAGTAAGTTTTAAATCTGATAGTAATTTAGCATAACACAGCTCTTATCATATCTCTGTTTTGTCATTGATGTTTTATAATTAAGGTTTTGTCACGGGTGTTTTGTCACGGACAATAACGGTCATGAATAATTTAACTTGAGCTGCATAAATGCAGTGTTATTAAACATCCTTAAGCGCATTGACCGCATCCATGGTACTTAAATAAACCTGCCCTGATAGATGGGTTATGACCGGTGTGTTTTCAATAATGTCCATGACCGGTCCCTTGATAAAGCTAAAGCTTAAGTGCTTTTTTTGATTCAACAGTTCTTGATTGAGGCTGATAAGCATCTCTTGTCCGGTCAAGTCAATATGATTGACCGCTGACATAATAAGAATAATCTCATGCGCTTCGGGATATTGCCGCGTCGCTTGTATGACCCTGCGATGCACGGATTCACTATTGCCAAAAAACAAGCTCTCATCAATACGCAGCATTAATAAATTGCTAAACGTCACCACATCATGACGATTGATATTGCGAAAATGTCCCGTACCCGCTAGCTGACCAACGACGGCGACATGCGGTTTGCTCGATTGCCAAATTAGGCTAGCAAACGACACCATCAAACCGATGACCAAGCCAGTATTTAGCCCAAATATCAGCACACCGATAAATGCCGCCAGAAAGCTTGCTGCATCTAAGCGGTCGCGTTGCCATGCGGACTTTAAAGTCGCCATATCAATGAGACCGACAATCGATGCCATGATGGTCGCGCCCAATAAAGCATAGGGCAGAGGTGCTAATAAATTGCCAAAAGCGATTAACGCTGCAATCATGATCAGTATCGTTACTAAACTTGCGAACGGCGTTTTGGCACCTGAATCAGCATTCATTGCGGTACGTGAAAAGCCGCCAGCGACCGTAAAGCTTTGAAAGAATCCGCCCGCCATATTGGCCAGACCCAAACCAGTAAGCTCATGATTGGCATCAAAGGTTTCGCCGCGCAGGCGTGCATAATTGCTTGCAACTGAGCTGCTTGAAACAAAGATAATCAATGCCATTAAACCGGCGCTTGGTAATAGGTTGAGCGCTTCATGAAAATCTGGCACGTATGGTAGGGTAAAAGTAGGCAGCCCCTGCGGAATAGTACCAATCGTTGCCACGCCGTGCGTTGTCCAATGTAAGCTCATGCTTAACACGATGGCAAGAGCAAGCAAAATGAGCGGAAATAGACGCTCAGCCCACTTAGCATAAGAGGCTGACAACCAAGAGCGCCAAACCCATTTGCTCGCATAACGGTTGGCAAACAACAGCGTAAAAGCAATGACGCCAATAACCAAGGTTAGCGGATGCAGCTGGCGAGCATACATCTGCATACTCGATAAATAACCGATAAGGCCATTACCTGCAATAGGAATCGCCGTCAGATACTTAAGCTGACTGACAAAAATCAGTACCGCCGCGCCACTGATGAAACCCGCCGATACGCCGCGACTGATAAACTGCATAATCCAGCCAAGCTTAAGCCGACCTGCCAGCCATAACATCGTCCCAACCATCAATGACAGTAAACTGGCCATTAATATATATTGCTGCGTGCCCTCATTGGCGTAAGGATGCAGACTACTTGCCGTCATAATCGCGGTGATAGCGACGGGTCCCACAGCTTGCACATTACTTGAGCCTATCCATGCATACACCAGCACGGGTACGATAGCCGCATAGAGTCCATAGACAGGCGGCAATCCTGCTAGCACCGCATAGCCTAAGCTTTGTGGAATGACGAGCACCCCAACGACCAATCCCGCGATGACATCAGTCGGCAGGGCAGACAGCTGGTACTGACGTAACCAAGCAGGAATCAGACGAGCGGCGATAGAAGGCATAGCAATAGGTCATCACAATAAATAAATTTAAGAACAGCTAAGAGCTAAATGACCAGTTATGCGTCTGTTTTGGCACAAAAGCGCTCATACAATAACTGCAATACCGATAACGCATCGTCGCTTGCGATACTATAATAGATTTGCTTGCCCTCGCGGCGGGTCGTCACCAGCTCGTCTTTACGTAAGATACCAAGCTGCTGCGACAAGCTTGGCTGACCGACACCGACTAAGTCTTCAAGCTCACTGACGCAGTATTCACCTTGGGTTAGCTGACATAGCAGTAATAAGCGATCAGGATGCGAGAGCGATTTTAATAATTGACTGGCTTGCATAGATGCATGTTGCATTTGCTCAGCAAGGTCTTTGGGTGCAAAGTCTGTTACGCTGGCAGATACAGGTTTACCAGTGTGATTAGTAGACGTGCTCAATGCTGAAGTTGAAGTAGTCAGAGCGAACTCCTTATTTAAGCTATAGATAAAAAAGGCAAAGTTTATAGATAAGATATGGTTATATATAGTTAATTATCAATGATATCCCGATTTATAGCAAGTTATCATTATTTACATTATATAAATTGATAAATTGTTAGTTGGTTGCTATAGTGGTATGCAAGATAGGTATTATGTACATTCAAATATTATAAACAAGTATTTATTATACGTAAGACTTCATTAAATAATAAAACATTCATATAAAAATAAAGAGGTAGCCATGCAAGTTCATTCCTTCTTACATAGCGACACAGAGACCTACACCCACGTACTTGCTGACGTTCAGCAGCAAGTGTGTGCCATTATCGACCCTGTTTTGGATTTCGATGCCAAGTCAGGACGTACGGATACCGCTAGTGTCGATAAGGTAATAGCGTTCGTACGTGAGCAGGGTTGGGCGCTGGTTTATATTATAGAAACCCATGCCCATGCCGATCATATATCGGCCGCTATACATGTAAAAGAGACACTTGGCGGCAAGCTGGTCATCGGTCAACATATCACTGAAGTGCAAAAAATATTTAAGCAAATTTTTAACTTTGATAGCAGCTTTCGTACCGATGCCAGCCAGTTTGATATCTTGACCGATGATGGCGAAACCTTGGCACTTGGCGGCATTACGATTACTGCTATGTATGTGCCCGGCCATACGCGTGCGGATATGGCGTATCTTGCCGCTGACGATGAAAAAACCGTGGTCTTTGTCGGTGATACGCTATTTGCTCCCGATGTGGGTACGGCGCGCTGTGACTTTCCGGGAGGAGACGCCAAAACCCTATATCAGTCTATCCAAAAACTGCTGGCACTTCCTGATGAGACCCTGATGTATCTGTGTCATGACTATCCAAGTCAAGGTCGCAAGCATTGCCCAACCACGACGGTAGCAGCGCAAAAGCTCGGTAATATTCATGTTAAAGACGGCATTAATGAAGCCGAGTTTGTCGAGATGCGTGAGCGCCGCGATGCCAACTTAGAGATGCCGCGGCTCATTATCCCATCTGTACAACTTAATATTGATGCCGGTCATTTTCCAAAACCAGAAGACAATGGCACCCGTTATCTAAAAGTACCGATTAATGCGCTTTAGTAACTAATTAAATTTCAGTGAAATAAAAAAAGAGCTGATAAATAGCTAAATACAAATAGAGCAGAAAGTTACGCACGCACAATACGAGTAGTGGCTATCCTAATGCTAATCTGTCTTATAAGCTTGCATTGTAAGTTTGCATAATGGAATAAAGCCAAAAAAAAGTGTGATTAAGATTCTTACGAATAATCCATTCACAAGCATTGAGTATGGGCGCTCTATTAAGATACGCGCCCAAGCTATGTATAAAGGAGTTGTATAATGACTGAGCAAAACTCTCATCTGGTCTGCCCGCATTGTCAGGCAACCAATCGTATACCCGCCACACGGCTAAATGCGGCACCGAACTGCGGCAAATGTGGTAAGCCATTATTAACGGCCAGTCCTCATGAGCTAAACGCCCAGACGGTTAGTAAAGTCATTCAAAAAAACGAGGTGTTGACCATCGTTGATTTTTGGGCAAGCTGGTGTCAGCCGTGTCTGATGATGGCACCGCAGTTTAAAGCGGCGGCCAGTCAGTTGCCGCAAGTGGTTTTTGCCAAAATACAAACCGATAAATACGAGCAAGCGGCGGCACCTTATAATATTCGTAGCTTGCCGACGATGGTTGCTTTCAAAAATGGTAAAGAAGTCGCGCGCCAGTCTGGTGCCCTACCTAGCGATCAAATTGTGCAGTGGGTAAAAAGCTTAAACGCATAAGCGTTGCTTGAGTTTTTACTCTCGATGATTAGACACAAAAAAGCCAATATGCTTATCGCGTATTGGCTTTTTTCTTTTGAACAGCGTTTAATGTCATCGGAATAATAAACTATCAAACGTGACTTATTAAACAGGAGCTATTTAAACACGAGCCATTTAAACACGAGCTATCAAGCATTACTCACCATAAATCTTAATACCATTGGCAAAGCTACAACGCTGGATACGGGCAGACTGAATGATGGCATCACGCTCGCCATACAGTCTTGATAGCTTGGCATCGCGCGCTTTAGTATTGTTGCTTTGACCAACACCAAAGCTGATATTAGGTGAGATACCCCAGCGTCCAGCGGAAACCCCAACGCCGACGCCTGAGGCGGATAGGGTTGATTGCTCATTGCGCGCCGCATCGACATAGCGATTGACGCGATTATACTCTTGACTAAGCGCTTGGCAATCATAACTTTGATAGGTGCTTGGTGGCACATATTGCGGGGTGATATTACCCGTTGAGGCGCAGCCTGAGAGACCAAAAACGCCAGCTGTTGCCAGTAGTGTTGCTGCAGTAAGAGTTTTCATAATGTCTCCATAAGCTAAATGAGGATGTTTACCGTGCTTGTTAATGCCTGCTGTTAATTAATATCTGTTTTGGTATTAATTAACTTTGGTATTAATTAACAATGTTACGTTTTAAACAGGGCATTTTAGAAAGCGTATTTATTTAAGATAGCAAAAAAGTGGCGATTAAGATATTGAAAAATATATCGTTTAGCAACGCTTAAAACAAATTGCCCGGTTTGCTAAAGGCAAGCACCACGATGCCAATATAAGCCACACCTGCAATCAGAATACCGGTTTTTCTTTGGCTCAGTGTTGCATTGTTATTAAAGGCTTTGATACTTGCGCTAAGGGCGGCAACGAGCAAGATAATTTTTGCAAAAACCCATTGCACGGGCGCATTGGCACTCATTAATTGCATGAGCATACCAGCCCCTGAAAGAATAATAACGGCATAGAGGATATGGGTAGAGATTTTGAGCGCCAATGGCATTTGCTTGTTTGCGCTTAATACCAGATAGCTTTGATATAAAAACGCCGCAATCAACAATACTGCCATGAGCATATGTAAATGTTTCATTGGATAGGATTTCCTTTAAAGGTGCCGTTTGCCAGCTTATTTATATTATTAGAAGTTAGTATTTGATTATAATGTTTAATGGTAGCTGTTTAAAAATAGTAAACAATAAAACCGCCATCTAACCTTTGTTTTGACCAGCGCATAACGGACTCTCACGGCTTTGACCTTGCCACTCTGTTGGCGTATAAGCATGGATAGCCAACGCATGGATTTGACCACCTTGTGAGGTCAGTAGCGAGTTTGCCAGAGCATATACCAGCTGATGACGCGCAACCAAACGTTTGTCTTCAAAGGCGTCACTGACAATGGTCAGTTTAAAATGGCTTTCTTTACCGTCAAAGTAACCCGCATGATTCATCGATTCATTTACTAGCTCAATATGCTGCGCTTGCAAAGCCTGTAGCTCATTATTAAGGGCGTCGGCGGTCGGAGTGTTAGTAGGCGTATTGATAGTCATAATCATCCTTTATCTTATAGGGCTTAGCCATTTAAATGGCTGATTGTGCCCATTATAGCAGACACAGTTCACTGTGCCGCTATGCTGCATCAAGTGACCGTTTATCGCCGTGCGATAGTCAGTTTACTATAAAATATTTTAGCAGCACGCATAAAAAAGCAGAGCGCAATATATGACGCTCTGCTTTTCTTATTTATCATTAGTCCGTACTTGTCATTAGATTGATACTTAATATTTAAGCATAATCCATTAACGACGTGACTTTTGATAAAGCGGCATTACTTTAGGCATCAATGACTGCAATTGCGCAATACGGTTGCTGCTGGTTGGGTGAGTGCTTAAAAATTGTGGTGGCTCACCTTGGCTGGCGCGTTGCATTTTCTGCCATAAAGTAATCGCTGCTTGTGGGTTGTAGCCTGCACGTGCCATCAGCTCAAGACCGATTTGGTCAGCTTCTGCTTCTTGCGTACGGCTGTGCGGACGGCTAAGACCTAAGTCACCAGCGACGTTAGCAAGCTCTGCCTGCCCTTGTGAGAGACCAAAGATGCTCGCTGCCATACCAATACCCGTTTGGGTGGCGTATTGACGTGACAAGCGCTCACGTGAATGCTCACGTAGGGCATGCGATATCTCATGTCCCATAATAGCGGCAATTTCATCGTCCGTTAAATTCAAGCGGTCGATAATACCCGAGTAAAACATAATTTTACCGCCCGGCATCACAAAGGCGTTTAAGTCATTAGATTTAATGGTATGCACTTCCCATTGCCATTTTGCCGCATCAGGACGATAGACGCCGACTTGACCGACCAAACGGTTCGAGATATTTTTTAGGCGATTGAGCTGCGCGCTATTGGTATCCAATAAGCCGCGCGCTTTTGCTTCTTGCAGCGTTTTAGCATAACTTTGCGCCGATAGCTGCAATACTTGCTCATTTGATACCAATAATAGCTGCTGACGGTCAACGCCGACGGCACCAGTGCTAGTCGTGCTAGAGCAACCGGTCATGGCCAATGCCGACAATGATGCCGCCATAACTGTTGTGGTAAGCAGTTTTTTCATAATAAACGTCCTCGCTGTAAATGGAAAAAAATAAAGTGGAACAATGCCAATATTAAAATAGTAGATGAAAGGGTAGCTTATTATTGAAGTATTGCTACCGTTTGCCCATCTACTAAAACAATGGAATTTTACTCCAACTGTCATTAGCCATAAGTATAATAATGTTAACAACCTAAAACCTAGACAGAAAAAGTAACAATAGGCGGTAGGATTGTAAGTGGTATTAGTAAGTGGTATTAGTAAGTGGTATTAGTAAGTGGTATTAGTAAGTGGTATTAGTAAGTGATATTAAAAGGTACGTAGTTCGCACAAGAAATAATGCAAGTGGATACAGCAGTTAAAGCCGCTTTATCGTTTGCGCGCAAGCATTTTTATTTCTATAACTTCTATAGAAAAATTATATTTTGTTAGCGTTTTAACGTTGTCAGCATGTTGTAAGCAAAGGTTAGGTGGGCAGGATGCTGAGACTGCTATTATTTTCTCTATTTATTTAAAATTATTATCTTAATGAGGTAAATTAAAATAGCACTTAGAATCAATACTCTATGCTTGTTTTTCTCTTAAGATAGATTTAAAAACCATACCTTTGATTAAAAATTTGAAAAAAGGTATTGACACTCTCAGAATATTTGCTAAAATAGCCAGCCTATCGAGACGTAGTCGTTGTTAACAACATTGCGATTTGATAATTAGCGGGAATAGCTCAGTGGTAGAGCATAACCTTGCCAAGGTTGGGGTCGAGAGTTCGAATCTCTTTTCCCGCTCCAAATATGGCTTGCAAAAGCACTAAAGCCTCACTTCTTATACTAAGAAGTGAGGCTTTTTTTATGCCTGAAATTTGGCAAGCTAATGTATAACGCTATGACAAAGTGCATGTGAGAAAGCGTATGTGATAAGTATAAGTAGCAGCGTTACAAAACATGGATGATTGGACACATTCATTTGATTTTAAATTGGCATACTTATTTGAGGTATTAAATATTAAAACTTTTCAAACAATATATCGCCTCCATTAATAATTATTATAAGGATTAACCATGCAAGCTTTTGAGCACAAATCATTTAATGAGCTATTTGACTTAACAGGAAAAACGGCGATTGTGACGGGCGGTGCTAATGGTATTGGTAAGGGCGGTGCTAATGGTATTGGTAAGGCAACGGCACTGCGTTTGGCACAAGCGGGCGCAAATATCGTCATTGCAGACCTGAAATTGGAAGATGCCAATAAAGCGGCCAAAGACATCGAAAGCTACGGCGTTAAAGCCTTGGCGGTTGAGTGTAATATCTTAAAAGACGAAGACTTGGTAGCGATGGTCGATAAAACGGTAGAGGTATTCGGTAGTATCAATATCCTGATTAGTAATGCAGGCGGCGGTGGCGGTGGTCAAGAAAATCCGTTTAAAATCTCTGTTGATGATTTCCGTCGCGACTTTGAATTGAACGTTTTTAGCGCGTGGCGTCTATGCCAATTATGCGTGCCACATATGAAAAAATCGGGCTATGGCTCAATCGTTATCACTACCTCGATGTCGAGTGTCAATAGGAGCCCAGATATGAGCGGCTATGCAGCATCAAAAGCGGCGGTTAATCATATGGTGGCGAACCTTACTCATGATTTCGGTCCCGAGGTGCGTATCAATGCTGTGGGTCCGGGTGCCACGCGCACTGCGGCGTTAGAGAGCGTATTGACGCCTGAGATTGAAGAGAGAATGTTGTCGCATACGCCTATCAAGCGTTTAGGCGAAGCGGATGATATTGCTGGTGCTATGCTATATTTTGCGGCGCCTATCTCTGAGTGGGTCAGTGGGCAGACGTTATTTGTTAATGGTGGCGGTGTGCAAACCTTAGACTAAAATTAAGATTAACGATAATAGCTAGTGTAGAAAACTCGTCATATAAAAAAGCGTCACCAGATATTTAATCGGGTGACGCTTTTTTTTGTGAATTTTTAAGTGACTAACTGAAATTCAATACTTGTGAAAGTTCAATGTATACAAGCCAGTTTTAAAAAACGCTATTTCCTAAGCGAAAAAGCCACCGTTTTATTGCCTATCCAATTCACCCAGCTGACCGGAAAGAAACGCAGCTGTAATCTAATTAAGTTTGCCATCACGCCCGGTACGACTAGGAACTGCCGCTTTTCTACCCCTTTTAGCATAGATTTAACGGCATCTTCAATTTTTAGCTCGCCTGCCAGCTTTTTCATACCGACACCCGCTTGTGCCATGACGCCGACTTCCGCTTGGGTGAGCGGCGTATCTATCGGTGGCGGTGCAAAAACAGTGATATCAATACCGTGAGGTTTCCACTCAAAGCTTATCGATTGCATCATGCCCCAAATGGCAAACTTTGAGGCGCTATAAGAGCTGTAGCCATAACTGCCGGTAAAAGATGACATCGAAGCGGTGACCATGACTTGATCGCCACGTGATAAAAACGGACGCACGGCAGCTAGGACGTTGCGCGTACCAAATAAATTGATATTTATAACACGCTCAAACTGTGCTTGGCTCATCTCATCAAACGTCCAAGGACCTGTAATTCCAACGAAGTGCATGACAATATCAGGTGGCTGCTTGCTTGCCGCCTCGGCGATTTTTTGAGTGGTTGTATCGGCGTCGGTGACGTCCAATTCATAGCTGATAATCGAAGCGTTATTTTTATTAATAGCTTGCAAGGTTGATAGCACCTCATCAAACGGTTGTACGTCAAACAGTACTAACTTAGCGCCTTGCTGAATGAGCTGCTTAGCCGTCTCAAGCCCGATACCAGAAGCCGCGCCAGTGATATAGACAGTTTTATTAGTAAAATAACCCATCAAGCGCTTTCCTTCTGCAATGAGCGACTTTTTGCCGATTTGTTCTGCAAGCTGCCAAACTTTGCTTCGCCTATTAAATGACTGACTTTATGCCCGGGAATCAACCAATAAGGGGTCGCTTCACTACTTGACGCACAATTGGGGAAGTCAGGGTTTTTTGAGGGACCAGCGATGGTTTTTTCAATGACCATCGAGATATATTGCTCATTACTACCTTCTAGCGTATTGCCGTTTAGGATAACCTCCACGCCTGTGTCTTTAGCGTAGCGGCGGATGGCATTCACTTTTGAGTTCATCGGTGCATAAGCATCGGCGCCCACGCCATTTTCTGAAGTCACTCTTATACCATCTGGGACGCGCGCCACCAATGAATGATTGCCTTCGGTATGTCCGGGGGTATGCACGAGCGCGACGCCTTCGCCCAATTGGATGCTACCCGTAAATTTAATTACTTTATCAGCATCGACGCCTTCGATGCCGTTTGGGCAATACCAATCTGCTTGCACGGGTAATAAAGAGGTAGTACTTAGCCATTCTTGCTCGTGAATCAATAGCTTGGCGTTAGGAAAGTAGGCAGGCTTATCTTTTTCACCTACATTTTTAGTATCAATGCTTTTAGTCCCTAACCAGCGGCGTACATCTTGGGTATGCAGATGGTCGTAGCTTATATAATCAACATCTTCTGGAGACAATCCAACTTCAGCTAAGGCGCCAGTGACGTCACGAATGATAGGTGCAACCACGCTTTCAAGTGGTGACCAGTTAGGCATTTTGTCTGTTAAGCGTTTAAAAAATGGCGTCTCACGGTCTGCTTCGATATCAGAAGGAGAGAATAGCAATGTTTTTAATTCACCCAAAAAGTCATGATACTGAATGATAAAAATGCGGTTGAGGATATGAATGTAGGGGAATTTATAGGTGCTTTGGGTATAGACGCCACTGTAGGCGTACCACGTGGGGTAGGGAACACGCACCATGTCGGCGCTTTGATAAAACTGTACCGGCGGCTCGTCCATAAAGCGCTCTCTAAAGGCGCTTGCTTGCTTACGCGCTGCTTTTAGACGCTCTTGTGGTAACGGGCTTTGGCGAACGTCATCAAAGTCGTGAATGGCTTTCATGCCGAGTGCTTGCAAATCCATAATGCATTTCCTTATGACTGATGGATATCTTAAAATAATACTAACAGTATTGTTTTAAGATTTATAGCGACTTTAAAAAACTGCTCAGTTTACTAAGTTAGGTCTATTAAAATTTATCCCAATAAGGGTCATCACCAAAACGCTCGGCGATAAAATCAATGAGATAGCGGCAGCGCTGCGATAAAAAGCGGTTTTTTGGATATACCGCATAGGCATTGAGTGTGGGTAATTGATATTGTTCAAGAATAGGCACAAGCTCCCCTTTAGCCAACCGTTTATAAGCGATAAAGGTTGGAATAAAGACAATACCTTGACCTTTTACCGCTAAGTCTACCAAGAACTCGCCATTAGTGGCTTTGATTTTGGCATCAATGGTGTGGTTGTGTTTTTTCCCTTGGGCGTCCGTCAGGGTAAGCGTGCTTGTTTTACCAAGACCATACTGCAAAAACTCATGTTGTTGTAAGTCTTCTAGGATCGCAGGCGTTCCCATCTTTTCTAAATATTCTGGACTGGCACAAAGTGCGTAACGGATAAGTGCCAAACGTTTGGCCTGATAACTGGAATCTTGTAGCTCTCTGATGCGAATGGCAAGCTCATAGCCTTCTTCAATCAAGTCAACATGGCGATCAGAAAAATCGAGCTCAAAGTTCAAATTGGGATGCTGGTTGGCATATTCATCGATGACATCATTGAGGTGCATCAAGCCAAATGACAATGGCGCAGTCATTTTTAAGGTGCCCTCGATACGCGTTGGCGCGCCACTGGTTTCTTCATTTAGGGCGTCAACTTCGCTGAGTATATTGTTCACCTTTTGGTAATATTGCTCACCAGCCTGGGTTAAGCTTGATTGGCGCGTGGTGCGGCTAATAAGCTGACTGCCCAATCGTGTCTCTAAATCCTTAAGACGGCGGCTAACGGCTGATTTAGCAATATTTAATTGTTCAGCAGCTTTGGTAATGCTGCCTGCTTCGACAATGCGAACAAACATCGCCATGTCTTCTAATTGTCCCATCCTAGCTACCCCATTATTGTTATTTAGCTATTGTTATTTAGCTATTGTTATTTAGCTATTGTTATTTAGCTATTGTTATTTTGCTATATCGTATGATGACCATGATATAAAACGGTTATTTCCCAAGTGTTTTCTTTATCTAAGTATATATTTAATATATCTATTTTATTTAATATTAACGATACAAAAGATAAAAGGCTGAGTTAAAAACCCAGCCTTTTATCAAAAAACCAAATAGTCGAGACTGTGGTCAATCTAAAAGCACTATCTTAAATGGGTAAATTACCCTTATTTAGGGTCTGCTTTTTTAAGGTCTGCTTTTTTACTACCTTCTACCTGAACGACCAGTTTGATGTCTTTCATCATACCGCCATCGGTAAAGGTATTGATGCCCCATTTGGTTCTATCGATAGTGGTTTCAAAATCACCACCACAAGCTTCAGCTTTTAATAAAGGACTGTCATAGCAGTTAAATTTAGTGGCTTTTAAAGTCACTGGATGGGTCTTACCAAGCAGGGTTAAATCACCTTTGACCGCTTTAACTTTATCGCCATCAAATTCCCATTTAGTCGATTTAAAATAAGCGGTTGGATATTCTTTTACGTTAAAGAAATCCGCAGATTTTAGATGGCCGTCAAAAGCTTTAATGCCTGTGCTCAAGCTGCCCATAGGAATCGTAATACCGACAAAGCCTTTTTTCTCTTTAGGGGCGTATTCAAGAATACCCGATAGATTATAGAAGCCACCAGCATTAGTAGTGGTACCAAAATGGTCTACAGAAAAGCGCACGGCGGTATGATGTGGGTCAAGCTCATAAGTCGCAGCGTGACCTAGGGTGCTAAGCAGACCGAGCGTACCGATAGCAGCAAAAGCAAGCGCACGATTGGTTTTTTTAATAGAATTTACAGTGATCATAAATCAATCCTTTTGTTAAGTGAGTAGGTAAAAGCCAGTATATCGTCGAGTAAATATACTGCTTTTTTAATTATCAGCTCAAAGACTGATATTGGTTTAAAATTCTTCGGTTTAAAAGCGCTTCATTTAAAAGCTAGCGTTAAGTATATCTTATATACCAACACAATAAGTGTAGCAAAAAATCATGATATTGGAGGTATGGTATTGGACGTTAGGCAGTATCGAAAAATACTTCTTTCTGTGGCGGCTGATACCTTCTATCAAATACTAACTGTTTTTATCATTGTATCAATAGAACCATTCCTTGATTGTTCTCTAAATAAGAACTCATATTTGTAATTATCACGGTTTATCTATTGATAAGCAACAACTACAATAATGTCGTTGCCTAATCAAACAAAAGTCTTTTAAATAAACACGTTATCTTTAGAAATTTCATACTATTGGAGAATAATCATGGACAAATTACAAGAGCTTAGCGCCCCAATTGGTCGCCTATTTTTATCAATGATTTTTATCTTTTCAGGTTTTACTAAAATTACCGGCTACGCTGCCACTCAAGGTTATATGGAATCGATGGGCGTGCCAGGTATGTTATTGCCTTTGGTCATCGCTGTTGAGTTACTTGGTGGTATCGCCATCCTATTGGGCTTTAAAGCGCGCTTGGTGGCTATATTGATGGCAGGCTTTAGCGTTGTCTCAGCATTGCTATTCCACCAATTCTGGATTGATGAATCACAAATGAACCCCTTTATGAAAAACATCGCAATGGCGGGTGGTTTCTTGATGATTTTTGCCCATGGAGCAGGTGCTTATTCAATTGATCACAGCAACACGCGCAGAATTTAGTATAGTAAAATGCTTAATCCATACGGTTTTATCATCATTCAGGAGTTGCTATGAGCGCATCAATCAACATCGCCCTAGTTATTGGTAGTTTGCGAAAAGAATCCATCAATCGTAAATTTGCCGAATATATCGTGTCGCAGATGCCTGACAGCGTCACTATAAAGGAAGTCCATATCGCAGACTTGCCGCTTTATAATCAAGATTATGATGATAAAACCATTGATAGCTATGAGCGTGTCCGTCAGCAGCTAAAAGACGCTGATGCGGTATTGATTGTCACCCCAGAGCATAATCGCACCATGCCTGCGGCGTTAAAAAACGTCGTGGATATCGGCTCGCGTCCCTATAAAAAAAGTGTCTGGACGCATAAAAAAGTTGCCGTAGTTACGGCATCGCCGGGGAGTTTTGGTGGTATCAATAGTGGGCTTGATGTGCGCAAAAGCATGCAAATGCTCTCGGCGCAACTGATGGTCGATCCAGAAATCCATCTCAGCCGTGCAACCGATAGCTTAAATGAAGATGGCAGTGTTAGCGCCCGCACGCAAAAATTCTTACAAGGCTTTGTAACTGATTTTGTGCAGTTTGCAGGCAAGTCGGGTGGCTAACTCAATCTCTAATAATGCTGGGAATACTAATAATGAAGCTGCTAGTAAAGGTGATAGCCATCAATCAGCTTCATCTGACTCGCAGCCGTTACATTCAAAGCCGCCAAGTTTTTGGCAGCGCCATCAAACGCCCGTGCTATTAACCGTGGTTGGCGGGGCAATTGATACCATTGGTTTTATCACCTTGTTTGGTTTCTTCACCGCTCATGTCACAGGTAACTTGGTGATGGCGGGCAGTGGCTTGGTCAAGGGTGAGGCGGGTCTATGGATTAAGCTTGCCGCCTTACCGTTATTTATTTTGACGGTCATGGTGACCAAGATATTTATTGACCATAGTAAAAATAAACAATTAACGCTGAGCCATTTGTTCCTAGCGGAAGCGTTTTTCTTAACCGCTTTTATGATTGCCGGTCTGTACTATCAACCCTTTGTCGATGCCGGTGATATAACCGTGGCGATAACGGGTGGATTAGGTTTGATTGCGCTGGCGATTCGTAATACTGCCAGCAAGACAGTGATTAAGCATATGAGTCCGACGGTATTGATGACCGGTAATACCACCCAACTTGGTATCAACCTGACCGATTATTTGGTCAATCGCACAGCGGATAATGGCAAAAAACTGGCACACAGCTCAGTATTGGTGTTTAGCTTTTTAGTGGGGGCGTTAGTGGGTGCGCTGTTATATATGCAGCTGAGTTTTTGGGCGGTGGGCTTGTTTGTACTACCCGTACTGTATTTATCAATGAGGGCGCGCAATACAGGGTTTTTAGAGCATATTGCCTAAGCGTTTTTAACTGAATTATTCTAGCGCTTACATTATAGATATTAGAAAACATCGTCCATAAAAAACGCCATACCTGACAGATATGGCGTTTTTTTGCGTGTTAATTAAATGCTTATATTTAGCTAGTTACTGTTTAAGGCGTAGCGTTTTAAGGCGTAGCGTTATGAAAGACCGAGTTGTCTTGGTATTCTGGATGCTTATCGATATAGGCTTTGATGTATGGGCAAATGGGTTTCACTCGCAAGTTTTTCGCTGCCGCATCATCTAGGATAGATTTGGCAAGATAACCTGCAATACCACGGCCACCTAACTCTTCTGGCACTTCGGTATGGGTATAAGCAATGCCTTTTTCACCTTGACTGGTGGTAAAAAACTCATAATCTTCAAAGGCGATATGGCCATCGATATGAATCTCAAAACGCTTTTGCTCTGTATTGTCGATGACTTCGTAGTTTAATGGTGTTTTGTTTGTTGTAGCTGACTTTGCATTCTCTGACATAGTTAAATTTCCTTATATCGTAAGTATGATTAACATCTTATAGACCCAATTTACATTCGTTATCATTACATGAGCGATAGTATCAGTTTATGCTACTAGTTCTGTTATGAATATAAATGGTTCTGTTATGAATATAAATGGTTCTGTTATCCATATATTACGCTATCTTTATGACGTTATTGTTCTAAAAATAAGAATAGTTAATTGCGATTATCGTTGTTTATCTATTAGCTGACAACAATTATAATAGACCCATTGTTTAAGCAAGTTAATTAATAATAAATTTATAGACATTTAACCTATTAATATCTAAGGATAAATTATGAAAACCATCTATCATGCAGCAGACTCTCGTGGCGATGCCAACCATGGCTGGCTCAAAAGCAAGCACACCTTTAGCTTTGCCAATTATCACAATCCAGAACGTATGGGCTTTGGCGCGCTACGTGTCATCAATGATGACTTCGTCATTGGCGGTCAAGGCTTTGGTAAGCACTCACACCGCGATATGGAAATTATCAGTATTCCTCTATCCGGCAAGCTCGGTCACGGCGATAACATCGGTAATAATGGCATCATTGAAACCGGTGAGATCCAAGTGATGTCAGCGGGTACTGGTATCACGCACAGTGAAATGAACGGCGACGATACCGAAGCGGTGAAGTTCCTACAGATTTGGGTTATCCCAAATAAAATGAACGTTGAGCCTCGTTATCAGCAAATCCGTATGGACGATATCCTAAAGCCAAACGAGTTCAATCAAGTATTGTCACCCAATGCGGACGACGCAGGGGTATGGATTCATCAAGATGCTTGGTTTAGCATGGGCGATTTTGATAAAGGTATCACCCAAACTTATGAGCTAAAAAACCCTAATAACGGCGTTTATATCTTTGTCATTAGCGGTAAAGTCGTGGTAAACGGTAACACTTTGGATACCCGCGATGGCCTTGGTGTTTGGGATACTAAGAACTTTACGATGGACGTAGAAGAAGATGCTAAAGTATTGCTAATGGAAGTTCCGATGAGCTTTTAAGCATCCCTGATGCTAAATGTAAAAGGTGCTAAGTTTAAAAGCTGCTAAATTTAAAAGGTGCTGACATTAAGGTGCACTTAAGTTAAAAATAGCATGTTGAGTTAAAAGTAGCGTGGTAGAAATAAAAACATCATTTTGCCACGCTACTTTGATTTTTTTATAGCGTGTTGCCCATTATCTTTACATCACATCCCGTATCACATAATAAGAGGTGAATCATGAGTATCGAAACCCTAGAACCACGTTTGGCCGATGTAGGCGGTATTCCTATCGCGCGTCTATTGCCCAATACAGGCAAAAAACCCATCGGAGCTTGGTGCTTTTTAGATCATGCTGGCCCTGCTGAATTTGGCGAAGATGAGTCAGGCATGCAAGTCGGTCGCCATCCGCATACCAACTTGCAAACCTTTAGCTGGATGTTAAATGGTGAAGTGCTGCACAAAGACAGCTTGGGTAATGAGCAAGTGATTACCAAAAACCAAGTCAACGTCATGACAGCGGGCACCGGTCTAACCCAAGGTATCAGTCATACTGAACAAAGTGTTTTTCCAGATACCGGTGGCTCAGCAGATGCGGCGCGCGGTTTGAGCATGGTACAGCTGTGGATTGCACTGCCAACGGATCAGCAAATCGAGCGTAGTTTCCATCATTATCCAGAGCTACCAACCTGGCGTGAAGATAGTGTCGAGATGATTCTGACCACTGGTAGCTATACCAGCATATCAGGTGAGCGTTATGAAGCGCCAACCATTCAATATTCAAAAATGGTTGGTATCGATGTCTATTTCGTTGAAGACGGTGAGGTCACGCTTAACTTAGAGCCGGGCTTTGAATACGGAATCTTGGTGACAGAAGGACAAATCGAGTCTGAAGGCAAGATTTGTGAGCAAGATCAACTGTTCCGCTTCCATGATAGCGATGTTGCCAATAATAAAAGTATTAAGCTGGTCGCCAAAAAAGGCACGCGTGTGATGTTTATCGGTGGTGAGCCATTAAATAACCAAGTATTACTGTGGTGGAACTTTGTCGCGGACAATAAAGAAGAGATTGAGCAATCTATCATCGACTGGAATAACGGTCATGAGCGTTTTGGTAATGTCGACTCTGATATGAAGCGCTTACCAGCGCCAGAGTTACCTGAAGGCTTTAAAGGTTAATGTCTTTAAAGGTTAATTTAACGGTAAGCTTTATTCGTTAAACTGCCTTTCGAATAGATATGTATCATTAAGTTTTTTTTACAAAAGTAAAGTACGGATTTATCTCAAACGTCCATATAATAATTGAGATTAAAGAGTAGGAGCTTTGAGGTTATTCATTGCCCCTACTGGTTTAACGGTTATTTTCATTGGATTGAAATTCTATTAATCATATGGAGAAATATATATGTCAGACCTAAAAACATTACAGCAATTGGCTGAAAAGCGTCGTTCTATCTATGCATTGAGCAATCAATTGCCAGTATCAAACGATGAAATCGTCAAGTTGGTTGAGCATGCGGTTTTGCATACGCCATCAGCTTTTAACTCACAATCAACGCGTATCGTGGTTTTATTTGGCGATGATCATAACAAGCTTTGGCAAATGACCGAAGATACCTTACGTGATATCGTTGATAATGAAGAGCAATTTGCTGCCACCAAGCAAAAAATGAATGGCTTTAAAGCGGGCGCTGGTACGGTTATGTTCTTTGAAGATCATAGCGTCATCAGAGACATGCAGGCAGCCGCTCCTTTATATGCAGATAAGTTCCCAATTTGGTCGCATCAAACCAGTGCCATGCACCAGTATGTGATTTGGACTGCCTTGGCAAGTATCAATGTCGGTGCCAACTTACAGCATTACAATCCAATCATCGATAAAAAAGTGGCCAACGAATGGAACATCGATGAGCATTGGGAACTAAATGCTCAAATGGTATTCGGTGCGATTGAGCAGCCAGCAGGCGACAAAGAATTTAAGCCCGTTGCAGATCGTATGCAAGTATTTGGCAAATAGTATGTTTTATATTAGCGTATCAAACGTGTGCTAAATAACGGACGTGTTTGATACCTAAGGCGAAAAAGCAGCAAAACCAAAAAAGCGCCATCCGACTATCCGTTGGGTGGCGCTTTTTTTGGTTAAAATGGTTAGAGCAGGATTTTTTAAATATTGAGCTTAAAGATAATGGCAAGAGTGAATCGTTAGGATTGGCTTTTTTTACGACCCATCAAGCTATTAGCTACCCATGCTGGACCAATTAATAAGAACTGTAAATCTTCAAAAAATGATGGTTTTTTACCCTCAATTTTATGACCAATAAACTGTCCAATCCAAGCAACAACAAAGATAGCTGCCCAAACCTTAAAACCCCATGGTAATAACGTCATTACCGATAGGCAAATGAGAATAAAAATACCCATTGCCAAAAACAGCGGCGTTGATAAGCGCATATAGAATATTAATACCAAAGCGCTCATCACCAAGGTAAACCAGACAGAGAGCGACATGCCCATGCCTAATATACTGACAAAAATGGCCGGAACACATAACCAATGGATTTTTTTATTGACTAGATTTTGATGACTGACAGAATACTCACTGAGCCATTGCTCAAGTGTGCGTTTAGACATGCGATTTTGCGACGTACGAGACATACTAACCTCCCTGTTAGTAAATAAATGACGGTTAAGCAATAACAGTCAGCAGATAAATGGAAAACTCTACTAATTCATACCAGTTGTAGCACTAATTAGCCCAATCTGCCATTTTATCTGGTAAACCGCACAGTCAAAGCCTGTTATCTGTTTAACCTCATTTGCCTGTTTTTCAATTTTTCGTCACTTACTAAAATTATCCCTTAACGTACGGGTTTTGCCAATTCTACAGAATCTTGCTCGCTACGATACCACTCATACAGTCCGACAAACGAGTTCACCTGATAAACCATGGTTTGAATAGCAAAGATATAATTGCCCGACATTAAGTTGACGGTCAGCCAAACGAAGTTGGATAAAATCCATAACCACCAATTGAATGAATAACGCAGAATCATCGCTGCCTGCGCGGTGATAGACAGTACAAAGGCAACGACGTTAATCCAAAAGAAAGAGATAATCCCTAAAAATTTACTATTATCATCTTCAACGACCGCATAGCCATAGCTGGCAAGTAAATCATTGACGGTAGGAAATAGCGCCAAACCAATAACCATAAAGGCAATGGTTAATAGCCAAATCCAGCGACTGGCGGATTTGGGTACCATATCGCCATCGGCATCAGTATGCTTTGACCAATAAAAAATCCCATAAAGATGACTGAAAAAGTTAAAGAGCGGCGCGAGCATCAAACCAACTGCGCCAGAGGTTGCTTGGACCACAAATTCCCCTGCGGTCGCTGCCATACCAAAACCATTACCCATGATGTTTTTGCGAAATGATAATGACACCACGCAAATCAAACCAATAAATGATACGGCTAAGTAAAACCAGTCAAGGGTCGTGTGTTCGGTGGTCAGCCAAAAGCCTGCCGACAAGGCAATCACGCCGCAAATAAACCAGATGACAATCCATTGTATCGCCCATTTTCCGGTGATGTTGTCTAGGAGCTGAATACGCATAACGCCTTTTTCCTTAAAGTATAAAAGCTATAATAGATTTTTCTTATTTTTTAGTATGTTGTTTTTGCCATTGCTAATATTTGTCACAATCATTTATTTCTAGCAATCATTTTTGTTTTCGTTTTCTGATACTGTTATTTGCCATAAATAAACTCATCAATAATTAACAAAGCTTGCTTATAGCGGGCATCATAATCGGGTTTATTAATCATATGCGGCTGAATATCATGACGGGCGAAAATATCTAGCAAGCGCTGCTCAAAGCGTCCGCGTGCTTCAGGCGTGCCCAATGAGCGCATGCCATCGTCAACCCATGGCGTATTGTTATCAAGCATGATCGTATGGTCTAAGCGAAACTCATCGATACAAGCAGCCACAAAAGGATGGCTACGACCCTCGTACTCTTCACAAAAAGCCTGAGTGGTGACAAAGTCAGTATCAACAATAGTTACGGGCGCTGTTGCTCTAGCGGCGGCATCACGGATTGCTTGGGCATGATTGAGCGCAATGGGTCCGTAATCGCTGTACTGCAAGCCAATCTCGCTACCACCCAAATCTGTACCGACGTATAGCCGCCCCATCTCTAGCGCGAAGCTAGCTCCATAATAATTGGCAAGCTTATGCACCAAGGTGGTCTTGCCTGAGCTTTCACCGCCAACGATGGCAACGGTTTTGGTATAGTCGCCGCGCACTTGTGGATGCAGCGCCGACCAATGCGCGACCGGATTACGTGCAATCGCATAGGAGTCGAATTCAGGGTGTAAGGAAGTGGTGAGCACTGGCATGATTAGCTGCTCACAAACATCGCTTTGCGCCAATGGGTGATTTTCTGCGACAAACAATACCGTCTCTGCTGGCAACGCTAATGCATCACTCAAGCGTTGCAGCTTGGCATTGCTGGCAGCAATATCTATGATGACATCAGCAAAGCTTTCATGGAGTGGCAGCTCAATCTCAGCAGTGGTATGAATATGGACAAAGGGCAAATCAGCACACGCCATCTGGAGCCAACGCGCTTTATCTTGCAAGGTAATATTAAAGTCTGGATGCGGTGCTGGATGCGCCATAATCACGATATTTAAGGTATTTGCTTGTCCCGCTGCTGCCAATATACTGCGCATCTGTCCTAGATGTAGCGGTTCAAAATGTCCAATCATTAAGCCTGAGTCGTACATAGCTATCCTTACTATTCTAAAAATAATTAATAGACAGTCGTTGTTTTAGTTATTTATCAGCATGGTATAAAGGTTTAAACAGATTTACAGGTAGGTTATTGTAAATTGGCAGTGGTTTATGAGTTTTTTATTGATAAGCAATAGCATCAAGCTATTCATTTTCTTGTCATTATTGAAGATAATTCGCAATTTTTGCTAGTAAATCTATAAGATTCACTGAGCTGTTATCAATCGACGATTACTGAATTTGTAACAAGAATTGTAAGGTAGCAGCAACAAAGTCAATTATGAAACATTTTGAAATAATTATTTAAAATCAGGGGTTTACGAGCAGTTATGAGAGGTTAGGGCAAGCTTAAGTAGCATAAATTCACAAAGCACGTCTACATCCTCAACAGATAGAATAGGAATAGTTGCTATACTGATTCGTAAGTTGAAAAGACTCATATGAATTTAAGAATAGTTTTGAAAAATAATATTCAAAAATAACGATAAATAATAGCTATAAAATAAATATAACCAATATTAAGAGAGGTATTTGATTTGGCTAAGTTAGCAAAATTACATCGCTCACAGAATAATCGCATGATAGCAGGTGTGATGGGCGGTATTGCAGAATATGTCGGCTGGTCGCCAACATGGGTGAGATTGCTATTCGTTGTTATCTCAACGATGAGCGCAGCAGTACCAGGTATTTTGATTTATATTATCCTATGGATAATCATGCCAAAGGCAAGCAATCAGTCGTATCAGTAAGATGCTTCTAAAGTTAAAATTTACTAAAGTACAAAGTTTCTAACGTACAATGAAAGTAAAGTAATCATAGAAAACAAGATTTAAAAAATAAGGCCAATAAAAAAACAATAGCCCCCGAAAAAACAAAAAGCCTGACTCATCAGGATAGCAAAGACATACTTTTCCTCCTGCCCAGATGCTCTGCATTTGGGTATTTTTTTATCTTACTTTTATATCTATAGGCTTAATAACGCCTATCCGGACAGTTTAACGATAAACAAGGCGTATAACTGACGATTTAAGCCCGTGAGATAAATTTAATTGCGGTAAATATAGATAAAATAGTCAATTTTTAGTAAGGTGAGCAGGCAAATAGAGTCGTTGCCGAATAGGCTATACGAGCGCTATCAATATTTTATTTCATAATACTAATTCCACCGTGGCTTTATTACGATGCCCCAAACTATGACAATCCAAACTATGACATCACAAGCGACAACCTCGATGACACAAGAAAAAGACTCTCAACCGATGACGTTTCAAGATCTCATCCTAACCCTACAAAATTATTGGGCTGACAAGGGCTGTGTTATCTTGCAGCCTTACGATATGGAAGTCGGCGCGGGTACTTTTCATACTGCGACATTTTTACGCTCGTTAGGTCCTGAGCGCTGGAATGCCGCTTATGTGCAGCCATCACGCCGTCCAACCGATGGACGCTACGGTGATAACCCGAACCGCTTGCAGCATTACTATCAGTTTCAAGTGGTGCTTAAGCCCAATCCACCCAATATCCAAGAGCTGTATTTAGACTCATTAAGAGCCATTGGTATCGATCCATTGGTGCACGATGTGCGTTTTGTTGAAGACAACTGGGAGTCGCCAACACTAGGTGCGTGGGGGCTTGGTTGGGAGATTTGGCTCAATGGTATGGAAGTCACCCAGTTTACTTATTTCCAGCAAGTGGGCGGTATCGAGTGTTTCCCAGTGACGGGTGAGATTACTTACGGTCTTGAGCGCTTGGCGATGTATGTACAAGGCGTCGATAGCGTTTATGATTTGGTCTGGGCAGATGGTGAGTTTGGTCGCGTCACTTATGGCGATGTTTTCCATCAAAACGAAGTTGAGCAATCGACCTATAACTTTGAGCACGCCGATGTGCCAATGATGGGTCAGATGTTCGACTTTTATGAGCAGCAAGCGGATAAGCTAGTTGCTGAAGGGTTGCCATTACCAGCCTATGAGATGGTGCTAAAAGCCTCGCATGCCTTTAACTTACTCGATGCGCGTGGCGCGATTTCAGTGACCGAACGTCAGCGTTTTATTTTGCGAGTACGTACACTGGCGCGTAAAGTCGCCATTGGTTATGTCGAAGCACGCGCTAAGTTAGGTTTCCCATTGGCTGATGAGGCGCATCGTCAAGCGGCGCTCGATAAGTATTTGCCAAAAGAAGATGAAATAACTGAAAACACAGATGACAATCAAACTACTAATAACAATAAATAGGAGCATCCCATGAGTACTATTCTATTTGAACTGGGGTGTGAAGAATTACCTCCAAAAAGTCTAAAGCCTTTACGTGACGCGCTACAAGCCAGTGTCACTGAGCAATTAAATGAAGCTGATATCACGTTTGATAGCATCAAAGCCTTTGCTGCTCCGCGTCGTTTGGCGATTCAGATTCAGGGTATCAGCGATAAGCAACCTGACCGTAGCGAGCAAAAGCGCGGCCCGGCGATTAAAGCGGCGTTTGATAGCGATGGCAATCCAACCCGCGCGGCAATGGGTTTTGCCAAGGGTTTAGGGATTGAAGCCAGCGAGCTGATAACTATTAACACCGATAAAGGTGATTATGTGGGCTATGAGCAAGTCATTCATGGTCAAGCGACCACTGAGCTGCTACCTGCGATATTCCAAACGGCGCTTGATAATTTGCCAATTGCTAAACGCATGCGTTCAGGCGCAAGCCGCAATGAGTTTGTACGTCCGGTACAGTGGGCGGTATTGATGCAAGATAGCACGGTTATTGATGCCATTATCCAAGGACATCAGACGGGTACGCAAACCCGTGGTCATCGCTTCCATAGCCCTGATTATCATACTATTGCGCACGCCAATGATTATGAGCAACTGCTCGATGGCTTAAAAGTAGTAGCGGATTTTGATAAGCGTCAAATGCTGATTAAAAATCAAGTTAAAGCGCTGGCCGATGAAGTCAATGCTGATGCTATCGTACCGCAAGATTTATTAGATGAAGTAACCGCGTTGGTTGATTTCCCGATTGCGCTGCGAGCAAACTTTGAGGCGCGCTTTTTACAAGTACCGCAAGAAGCGCTTATCTCAACCATGCAAGCCGATCAAAAGTATTTTTGCTTGACCGATAAAGCGGGCAAATTGCAGCCGTACTTTATTTTTATTACCAATATCGAGTCAAAAGACCCCAATCAAATTATTGAAGGTAATGAGAAAGTCGTACGTCCACGTTTGGCCGATGCCGAGTTTTTCTTCTTACAAGACCAAAAGCAGCCATTATTTGCGCTGACAGAAAGCCTTAAAACGCGCGTCTTCCAAGATAAGCTAGGTACGATTTGGGAAAAATCTGAGCGTATTGCGAAACTTGCCGCTTTTATCGCTACTTTAATGCAGCAGCAAGGTCGCGATATTAATGTTGATGAAACGGTACGTGCCGCGATTTTGTCCAAAGCAGATTTGGCAAGCTCGCTCGTCGGTGAATATCCTGAGTTGCAAGGTATCGCAGGTACGTATTATGCGCGCTTAAATGGCGAGCCAGAAGCAGTTGCAGCAAGTTTGGAAGAGCAGTATCTGCCTAAGTTTAGTGGTGATGTGTTACCAAAAACGCCGATTGGTATTTGCTTAGCATTGGCCGACCGCTTAGATACGCTGGTTGGTATTTTTGCCATTGACCAAGCCCCGACAGGTTCTAAAGACCCGTTCAGCTTACGTCGTTCAGCGATTGGTATTTTGCGTATTCTCATTGAAAAGCAGCTGCCAATTAATCTAGTGGCTCTGGTTGAGCAAGCAATTAAAGGCTATAGCACGAGCGATGGCAGCAAGATTGCCAAAATGGGCGATACCTTTACCCAAGTGATGGCGTTCTTAAATTCACGCTATCGTGCCATGTATACCGAGCAAGGCGTTAGCGTCGATACCATTCAAGCCGTGCAAGCGATTAATCCGCATATGCCGCTTGATTTTGATCAGCGTATTCGCGCGGTACAGAGCTTTAGTAAAGTGTCACAAGCTTCAATGTTGGCCGACTCAAACAAACGTGTTGCCAATATTTTAGCCAAGTCAGAAGTGAGCGTTGCTGACAATGTCGATGAAGCGCTATTATCTGAACCTGCTGAGCAAGAGTTATATCAGGCTGTTCAGCAAGCACAAAAGGCGGTTAAACCGCTGCTTGAAACGGCTGACTATACGCAAGTATTGCAAACGCTGGTCAGTTTAGATGCGCCATTGACCCAGTTTTTCGCTGATGTCATGGTCAATAGTGAAGATGCCGCGCTAAAGAACAATCGCTTAGCGCTACTTAAGCAAGTTCGTGCCTTATTCTTAACCGTTGCTGATATCAGTGAGCTGCAGCTATAGTTGGTTCATTATAGTTCGACAGTTATCGTTTTACAGTTATCGTTTTACAGTTATAGCTCAATGACACGCTGAGCATCTATACTTTTGATTTATTAACGACTTAAAAAACTGGCTGCATGTGGCCAGTTTTTTATGCGCTTATTCTGCAGCGTTAAGTTTATAATGTCTTAGACCCTATTCGAAGGAGCACTGCCGTGTTGGCCGTTATTATTGTAATTCTTATTATCTGGGCTGTGATGTGGGGCTTTTATAAGTTTATGTACCCACGCGCACCCAAAAGTATGATGCCAAAAAAAGGCGATGTGACCACGCCGCGTCAGTGTAATTTTTGCGGCAACAGTTTGGCTGAATATCGCGGTGTGTTAGAGACCAAGCCCGTTTCTATGGAAGAGAATTCAGTAGCAGGTTTAGCGGTAAATAGTGACAGTGGTAATGATATGGACAGTAATAAAGAATTATTCTTTTGCAATTATGAGCATCAAGCGGATTTTCACGCCGGTAAGACTTATCAAGCAGATGCCTAACTTGTAAGCCATAAATCGTAAAGCATAAGTAAATAAGATGCTATTTACATTTAAAAAAGCGCTTAGCTTCAATGAGTTAAGCGCTTATCTTTTTAGAATAGCAATTTAATATCGGTACAAGCTTATAAAATAGAATGGGCGTCTTTCATAATTTTATTTAATAAGGCTTCAGACTGCTTGCTTTGCTGCAAACGATCTTCTTCACTTCTTTGGTTGGCGTGGATTTTTTCATATAAGTTCAAGCAGCACAGTACTAAGAGGCTTTCTTGACTGAGGCTTGGCGCATCGCGTTTGAGATCTAACGCATAGTTATTGATATAAGAAACCGCTGAGTGCAGCTCTTCTTGCTCATGCACTGGGCAATAAATTGGATAGGTCACGCCAGCAATCGCCACATCGACCTTTTTAATTTGTGGTTCAGGAGTGCTTGTCGGTTTAGCAGCAGGTCTTGCAGCGCTGCTGTTTACCGTACTGCTATTTGTAGTAGTACTATTTGCACTCGCACTATTTGCACTGGCGCTATTCGCATTATTACTATTTGTATTACTACTATCAGTATTCGAATTATTTGGCATTGGTTTTTGACTGTCTACAGGGTTTGCGCGGTCATCGGTCATGATAAATCCTACAATATATGTCAGTAAAGTGAGTAATTAACTATCACAGCTATAAATATGGTAATGATAAACTTGGCGATTTAATGAATAAAAATTAATTAGCAAAAATAGGCAAGTTACGCGTGATTCATTGCAATCGGTGCCTAACTTTTTTCCTAACTTTCTGCTTAGCTTTCTGCTTGATCAATACGGGTTAAGCGCTTTAATACCACTTGCGTTCGCTCAGCTGCCAGCTCGTTTTTCTTTCTCAAATCGTTATTTTGCTGTTTAATATCGCTGTACTGCTGCTTTAATTCATTATTTTGCTGCTGCAGCTCATTATTTTTTTGTTGTAATTGGCTAATCTGTTTTTGCAAATTATCTTGCTCTTCGCCTATCATGTGATGCGCTTCAGCAAGGTTTTGATAACGCTTATCTAAATCACTCAATTGTTTTTTGGCACCGTCACGCTCTGTATAGCTGCTGTCGAGTTTGGTTTTTAGCGCGGCAAGCTCCTTTGGGTCAGTCATTGGTTGTTGCTTGAGGCTGCTAAGTTCAGCACTGACAAGCTGATACTGTTTTTTGATGTCGAGTACCATTTTTTCTAATATTCTAAGTTGGTCATACATAGTCAGTTTTTATCCTTAACAAGTAAGCGTGAATGAATTTTGTTCTCTGCGTTTAATAATGCCATAGGTGACCGCATAATATCTATATCAACAAAGTAATTGTATGCCGCTTTGTTTCGTGACTGCTATCAATCGCCGCCTTATTCATAACATCGTGCGGCGTTTGTTTATATTTAATACTATTAATCAATAACTAGGACCTCTATTATGAATGATAATATCTCTGGCTGGAATACATGGCTGACTGCGTTTGATGACTGGACTGACGTGTCTATCAGCGAGGTACATGGCTTGATGACAGGGCTGATGACCGCCTGTGATGCGCCTGATGAGCCAGTATGGGCAAAGGTGTTTGAGGAGCTGAGTTTTGCGCCATTACCTGATGAAGCACTAACCTTGTTGACTGAAGAAGCGGAAGACACCGTCTTTCAGTTAAAAGACAAAGACGACGCTTATTCGTATACGCCGCTGGTACCAGATGATGAACATGACTTGTACGAGCGCGTGATTGCGCTGAAACAGTGGGCAAATGGCTTTATGACTGGTTTTGGTATTACTGACTGTGGTCTGAGTAGCGATGAAAACGAGATGCTGTCGGATTTGGCTAAAATCGGCGGGATTCGTTTAGAAGATGACGAAGACTTTGAAGGTGGCGAAGAGTCTTATCTGCATATTTATGAGTTTGCGCGCATGGTGCCAGTGAGCTTTGCTACTCGTAAGCGTAAAGCTGTGAAAGATATTGCCTTGATTGCTGGACTGGCTATCGATGCCAAAACCACCAAAGAGCTACAAGCAGAAGGTAAGTTGCCAAAACCGATGCCGCCAGTGCTTGATGTGATGAATCAAAACCGTCCGTCATAATAAAGACGCCATCGTAAGAAGTAACTATCATAAAAACCAACTGTCATAAAAATTAACTTATCATCAATGCTAGGATTTGCTAAAAAGGTATGATGCTTATTAATAACAGAAGGGAAACTATGATGATTACTGATAATGATATGATTTATTTGCGCCGCTGCATTGAGCTTGCTACGGAAGCATTAGAGGCAGGCGATGCGCCGTTTGGCAGCGTATTGGTCGATGGTGATGGCACTATATTATGTGAAGATCGTAATCGCGCCAATACGGTCGATGCAACCTACCATCCTGAAATTGCCGTGGCAAAATGGGCCGCTCAAAATATGACCCCTGAAGCACGGGCAAAAGCAGTGGTCTATACCTCAGGTGAGCATTGCGCCATGTGCTCAGCCGCGCATGCTTGGGCAGGACTTGGTCGTATTGTTTATATCAGCTCATCAAGGCAGCTAAGCGAATGGATGGATGAGATGGGCGTAACATCGACATCGCCCATCCATTCATTAAGTATTCAAGAAGTTGCGCCGAATGTACCAGTAGATGGTCCGATTGCTGGCTTAGATGAAGAAATTAAAGCCCTGCAACAGCGTTCATTTCAAAAAAGCTCATTAAAAAAGGCTCATTAAAAAGCTGGGTCTTTTTATCTTGTAGTACGATAAGGATGTCTTATGACGGTAATAAATCACAATAAAGGTAAAGAGCAAGCAACGGCTACTGCTAATTATCCCACTGCCAATTATCCCACTGACAGCATTGACTGGCTAACACGGCTGATTGCCTTTGATACGGTCAGTCGGCATTCTAATCTAGCATTAATTGAAGATGTACAAGCTTACTGTGAGCAATTGGGCTTAACAGTAGATTTGACCTTTAATGCAGCCAAAAATAAAGCCAATTTATTTGTTACGGTGCCAGCAGGGGCAAACGCTGACGATGTGAATCATGGTCTGGTGCTATCGGGTCATACCGATGTGGTGCCTGTCGATGGTCAAGACTGGACATCAGAGCCGTTCACAGCGACAATTCGTGGCGACAAGCTATACGGTCGCGGTGCTTGCGATATGAAAGGCTTTATTGCCTGTGCGTTGACGCTATTACCACAAGCGGTAAAACTATCTAATGCAGGCAAGCTACGTCGACCATTGCATTTGGCATTGTCATTTGATGAAGAAGTTGGCTGCTTGGGTGCGCCATTGATATTAGCCGATTTAAAGGCGCGCGGTATTACACCTGATTACTGTATCGTTGGTGAGCCGACCAATATGGCGATGGTGGTGGCACATAAAGGCATCGCGGTTTATCGTTGCCGTGTCCATGGTAAGTCAGCGCATTCGTCATTGACGAAACAGGGTGTCAACGCCATTAGTTATGCCAGTCGTCTGATTGGTTATGTCGATGAATTAGCAGAAGAGATGAGCTATCGCAGTGATAACGATGCCATGTTTGATGTGCCTTATTCGACACTTTCGGTGGGTACGATAAGAGGTGGCACCGCGACCAATATTGTCCCCAATCTGTGTGAATTTACCTTTGACTATCGTAATCTACCGCATATGACGCAAGACGATATCCTTGTACCAATTCAAGCCAAAGTGGCGGAGCTAAACGCACAAATGCAAGCACGCGCACCAGAGACGGGTATTGAGCTGCTGCAAGAAGAAAGTGTCCCAGCGATGACCGATAGCGACAGCGCCGAGCTACAAGCGTTAATAGCCGCACTGACGGGCGATGATACCCGTCATAAAGTTGCTTATGCGACGGAAGGCGGGCAGTTTACCAATGCGGGCATCCCAACGATTATCTGCGGCCCCGGTAGTATTGAGCAGGCACATAAAGCCGATGAGTATGTGGCGCTGAGTGAGATGACACGCTGTGATGAGTTTTTACAAAAGCTGCTAAACAGCTGTGCCAGCAATTGATACAATAAGCAGCAAGCCATTCTTTTGCGATATACATGAGCATAAAATACACCGTCTTTATGGCGGTGTTTATTTTTTCACCATTAAGTATTAACCACTGAGCATTAAGCATTTAAATTTTCTATTAATAAAAAGTAGGGGTTCGTTGATGTCTTGGCATCTGTTTGCGGTATTTTTTGCAAGTACGTTTTTTATTTCAGCGACCCCTGGGCCGAATATGCTGCTGGCATTCCAGTATGGTATGAATTATGGCGTGAAGCGCACCTTATGGACACTGGCAGGTCTGAGTTTGGGTTTGTTTTTACTGCTTCTCTCGACCTTACTTGGCTTAGATGTAATCAGTCGCCAATCGCCTTGGGTGCTAACTGTTATCAAAGCTGTGGGTGCCGCCTATTTAATCTATTTGGGCATCAGCTCGTGGCGCGATGCTGGTGATAGTAGTTTGATGAGCGATGCCCGCGAAATGGGCGAGGAGGTCGCGGCTGACTATCCTGATACGATGTCAGCTGTGACTGATAAAACAACGCCGCAGCCGCGCTCACTATCTAGTGCGGCAGTCAAAGTATCGCCGAGCAATATGACCTTATTTCGTACCGGTATTTGGGTGTCGCTGTCTAATCCAAAAGCGATCTTGTTTTTTGCCGCGTTTTTCCCTAAATTCATCAATTTTAGTGCGCCGCTATGGCCACAATATATTTTATTAACGGCAGGGTTGTTCTTAAGTGAGACGATTTGGCAAATCGTTTATACATTGGGCGGTACAAAGCTGGCAAGTTGGCTCGATGTTGGCAATCGCTTAGCGTGGTTAAATCGTGCGTGCGGGGTAATCTTTCTTTTAATTGCCGCGGCGTTATTGGCTGAAGTATTAAATGGTTTTATGGTTTAAACGTCTTTGTCAGCAATTTAGCAAGCATTGTACTTATATACTACAGCTCCTTATTAAAAACTGATAATTATAGAGGTTTTATATAAAGGATATTTCGTAAAAAACAAAATTGTAATGCAGTTTTTTACGATTCGCAAGGTTTAGATAACCAACTTATAGGGATTTATACCAACAAAGTATCTATCTCAAGTCGATGGGTTACATTTTATCGGTACTGTCCACATGAGCTTGAAAAAATAACTCATTCTAAGGCTAACACTCTATGTATAATCGTAAAATAAAATTAGCATCGAGTAGTATATCGATAAATGTCCAGTTATTATAAGTTATTTTTTTGACTTAGATTAATAAACGGAGAAAACCATGAATGATAGTCCTGATGCTAACCAACCATTCAGCTTAGAAACGCTGCTAGACTTTGATATGCAAGAAGAATTAAAAGATAAAAATCTTTGCAAAGTACGCACAGTAACTACATTTATCAATTTAGATTTGGACATGACAACATGGCATGCTGTGTTGGAAGAGGCTATTAAGCACTGTGAAAAAATAGTCGCAGGTTTAGATAATGAAGGCTATACCGTACAATCAATACGTATAGTAACCAACCCGTTTGGTGAGTATCTAGATACTTCAAAGGTGTTAACTGCTGCCACTGGATTGGCTACCATCACTGATATTTTAGCGACGCTCAATAAAGGTAAAAATGGTCTGCGGGTTCGCTTTGCAATAGGAGAGGCTAAGACAGCACAAGAAATTAGCATTTTGCCCGAGCTTATCGCTCAATATGGTGATTTGTGCAATGCTTGTGTGAATGTCACCGCTAATGATATCGGTATCTTAGATAATGCATTGATTGAGCAATGTGCGAGAGCGGTACAAAATATTGCTAAACTCACACCTAGAGGGGAAGGTAATTTCAACTTTACGGTAAATTTTAACTGTGATGAATTTATTCCTTACTTTCCAGCGAGCTATCATAGCGGTGAGGTGAATAAAGGCTTCGTTATTGGTCTTGAAACGCCTGATTTATTGGTAAAAACTTTGCAGCAGGTACGTAAGCAATCCAGCTTTGATTCTGCTAGTTATCAGCAACGTCAGCGCATTGCCTTTGATGCTTTGAGCGTAGCATTACAGTATCATATCGATAATGTCGATAGCTGCGTGAAACGACTTAACGCAGCCTCAGGGTGGAATTATCTAGGTATGAACACTTCACCCGCACCTTCTAAAGATTGTCATTCAATGGTTAAGGTTTACAAACTGCTTGGCGTTCCCTATTTTGGCGCTTCGGGTACGGTTGAAATATCGGCTTTATTAACGAAAGTTTTTAAATCTATTACAGGTATCGATATTATTGGGTTTTCAGGATTGATGTTGGCAGTCACTGAGGATAAAGGATTAGCGCAAGCCACTATCGATAATGAGTTTGACATACCTATGTTATTAACCAATAGCGCTGTCTGCGGCATTGGTCTTGATACAGTTCCTATTCCGGGGGATACACCTATCGATAAACTATGTGCCTTGATGCGAGATACGGGCACTATGGCTTATCGATTAAACAAACCTTTGACGGTCAGAGTGTTTCCGATACTAGAGCTTAAGGCTGGTGATATGACTCAATTTCAGAGTAGCGACTTATGTAATTGCGCTGTATTAGCTGTGCCTTGAATTTAAGCACTAGTATTTATGATTTGTAACATCTATCTCGTTGAATCAGGGGGTTACGTTTTATTGGTACTCTTTACATGAGACTGAAAAAATAAACTCACCTACAAAGCCAAATAAAAAAGCCGCTCCCTACTTAAATAGAGAGCGGCTTTTTTATTTATACAGTTTTTTATAAAGGGTTAAGCCAATACCTCAACCAGCTCGCCTTTTACCATATGCGGGCTGACAAAATCGGTAATACGTACACTAACGATTTTACCCAGTAGTTCATCTACTTTATCAACGTCAAAAGGGAACATCACGGTACGGGTATTGTCCGCTGTGCCAATTAAGCAATCAGGATGACGATTGGCCACTTGCTCGACCAAGACGCGAGTCGTAGTGCCGACCATTTCATGGGTTTTGGCAAGGGTTGAATCGATAATAACCTGTTGAAATTCTGCCAAGCGCGCTTTTTTAGTTTTGAAGCTCACATCATCCGGCAACTCTGCCGCTGGCGTGCCCGGACGCTTCGAATAAATAAAGCTATAAGAGTGATCGAAGTTTAACTCTTTTGCTAGGTTTAAAGTATCTTGGAAGTCTTGCTCCGTCTCACCGGGGAAGCCAATGATAAAGTCGCTCGACAAGTGAATATCAGGGCGAATGGCTTTAAGCTTATTAATCTGATTGATATAAACATCAATGGTATGGTTACGCTTCATCGCCGCCAAAATAGCGTTTGAACCACTCTGAACCGGTAGATGCAGGTGTGATACCAGCTCTGGCAATTGCGCATAAGCGTCAATGATATCATCGGTAAACTCAAGCGGATGACTGGTGGTATAACGAATACGCTCGACGCCATCGACGTGCGACACATAATGCAGCAATTCTGCGAAACGGCAAATACTGCCATCGTCTTTTTCGCCGCGATAGCCATTGACGTTTTGACCAAGTAGGTTAATCTCGCGCACGCCTTGGGCGGCTAAGCTGTCAATTTCAGCCAATACATCATCAAGCGGACGTGATAATTCTTCACCGCGGGTATAAGGCACGACGCAAAATGAGCAATATTTTGAGCAGCCTTCCATAATAGACACAAAAGCCTTATAACCTTCTACTCTTGGTTCTGGCAGAAAATCAAACTTTTCAATACTTGGAAATGACACATCCACTGTACCAATACGATTTTTAGGTGAGATTTCACGCTGCTCGTGCGATTGGTCATACAGCTCTGGCAAACGGTGCAAAGTTTGTGGACCAAACACCATATCAACATAAGGCGCGCGTTTTTGGATATTATCGCCTTCTTGTGAGGCGACGCAACCACCAACACCGATGACTAAGTCAGGACGTTTTTCTTTCAATTTGCGCCAGCGACCCAATTCTGAAAAGACTTTTTCTTGCGCTTTTTCGCGAATTGAGCAGGTATTCATTAATAGAACATCGGCTTCGTCGATATCGTGGGTGACTTCCATACCATGTGAATCACCAAGTACGTCGAGCATTTTGCCAGAGTCATAGACATTCATCTGACAGCCTTGGGTGGTGACAAAGACTTTTTTTGGTGCGCCATTAACTGGTGCTTGGGCTATTGGTTTTTGGATAGAGTTTGGCGCTTTGAGTGCCGTAACGGCAGGCGCAGTAACCGTTGTGTCAACAGCAGCGTCATCGATGCGGGGATTAAATACAGTAACACTCATAAGCGAAGTCCATGATTGACTAAAAATATAGCGGGGTAGGCGATTAACTGGTGGCGTATTTTATCACAACCCCGCCCCAATGTGAAAAGTTAGCGTACGCTTATCGGGATAATTATGCTAGATTATTTATAATAGTATCAAATGCTTACCTAGTATTATTCAGTAATAAATGCTATTAATTACGATTGTCACTGTTTTAAGCGTCGTAGCACCTCCGTGTTACGCAGGGCTATCCGATTTATTAACGAAAAGTAAAGCTTATGGTTGAATGTGCAACGAGTATAGTATGATGAAAGTAAGCGTAGCTGCACTATTGTTTAAATGAGCGTTTTAAGTAGGATGAAAACATCATTTAAACCTATCGTTTAAACCTATATTGAAACAATTTATTTAGCCAAATTATTTAGACTTATTATAAAGAGAATTCGTATGACAAAGCCGCAAGTTGCTCAAGGTATTAAGGATAAAAATGCCAAGCGCCAAAATATTACGCCTGAACGCCTGAAAAAAACGGCGCTAAAAACCAGCGTTTTGGGTTTGGCGACGGCGATGGGTGTCATGGGCTTGTCGCAAGTCGCTTGTGCTGAACTCACTTGGGGTAGTGATAGTAGTTATCCGCAAGAAGGCAAGTATCAGCCAGAAAGCTATAAACCAGACAGCTATCAACCACAAAGCTATCAGCCGGATAATTATCAACCACAAAGTGCGCCGTCAAACAGCAGCTATCAAGCAGATAATGGCGTGGGCTCATTTACGGCGGCGGCGATTGCAGCCGAGCGCGGTGATATCAACGCCCTTTATAATTACGAGCAAGCGATGAGTGGCGGCTTGTTTGCCATGTATCCGACTTATTGGCGCATGAATGTCGATTTGAATTCGCAAAGCCCAGCGGCGGTATCGCAGTTTGTGCGTCAATATCCAGATACGGTAATGGCAGAAAAACTGGCGGCTGACTTTGCGGAAACTAAAGCGGGCTCCAATGATTATGCCGCCGTACGCCAAGTGGCAAATTTGATTACCAATGCTGACGATAGCGAGCGCTGTGCGGTTGCGCTTGGGTTTAATAATGGCGGCGATAGCATGCGCGCTATGGCAGCAAAGCCTGACGTTTGGCTGGCCACCAAAAAGCAGCCAGCTTTGTGTGACCAGTTGGCGCTAGAGATGAATAATAACGCTCTGATTAGCAATCAAGATAGAGTATCACGCCTCAAACGCATGCTGCGTAAAGGTAAAACAGGCGATATTATGGCGCTGTCTTCACGTTTAGGTACGCCTATTCCTTACTCGTCGTTAAGTGAAATTCAGCTAAATCCATCATCGTTTTTTAGCCGCTTTGCCCGCGAAGCAAACACCCAAACCAATCAATACTTGTATTTATATGCGATGGGACGCTTGGCAGAAAAATCCTATCGTGAGGCGGCGCTACAACTAGACTTTGATATTAAGCAAGACAATCAGCGCTCAGCGAAGTTGTTAAATGATGACACCCGTCGTTATGCTTATCGTATTCTTGGCGTACAGCGCATGAATCACAATACCGATGACGGCTTTAATGTCGAAGCGGTTGACTGGTTCCGTAATAGCTTAGATGATGACTTTAGCTTTGAAGAAGCCGAATATTATGCCATGGCAGCGATTCGCTTTAGTCGTTGGGATGATGTGGTCGAAGCCATCTCAAAAATGGACGCCGAAACGCAAAAAACCAATCAATGGCAATATTGGCTGGCTCGTGCTTATGAGCAATCAAGTGATGCCAACAAACGCAATACCGCCAAAAAGATGTATCAAAACTTGGCAAAAAGTAATGAGTATTATGGCTTAATGGCAAAGGATAAAGTTGGTCAACGTTTTGATGCCAGTCGCTTAGGTGGTAGTAATTTACCCAATGTCAGTACCGCTGACCGCGCGCGCGTCATGCAAAACCCACACTTTGCACGGGCATTTGCTTTATACAATGCCGATGCCAGTCGCGCCTATGCCAACCGTGAGTGGAACTGGGCGGTGAAAAAAGCGCGTGATAATCGTGATGATAATTTGATTATTGCTGCGGCGCGCCAAGCGTATGATATGGGCTGGCTCGATCGGGCGATTTATGCTGTTGATAATACCGATAGGGTAGATAGCTTGGCTTTATCGCATCCGATGCCGCACCAATCGGCGGTCGTCCGTCACAGTCAGTCGGCGGGTATCGATCCGGCGTGGGCGTATGGCATCATGCGTCAAGAAAGCCGTTTTGTGGCATCAGCACGCTCAAACGTTGGTGCCAGCGGTCTGATGCAGGTCATGCCTGATACGGCAAAATATATTGCGCGTAACTTAGGCGAGACTTATAGCGCCAGCCGTGCCAATAGTGGCGATACCAATATTCGTTATGGTACGTGGTATATGGGTGATATCTTTGGCAAATTGAACAGCCAGCCTGTTTTGGCAACAGCGGGCTATAACGCCGGTCCAAATAATGCCAAACGCTGGCAGCCGACTTATGGCTCACTCGCCGCGGACCAGTATGTCGAGTCTATTGCCTTTCCTGAAACCCGCAATTACGTCAAACACGTGATGGAAAACGCTACTATTTATAGCAGTCTATTAGGTCGTGATCAGCCTATCAGCCAGCGTATGGGAACGGTTCCTGCGGCATTCTAATGCTTTTGTCTTACCCTAAAAAACCACTATCAGCTTGCTGCTAGTGGTTTTTTTATAGGCACTTCTTTTATAGGTACGGTTTTTATAGGTACGGCTTTTATATGCACTTTTCTTATATACATTGCTTTCATATAAAATGCTTTTATAGCGCTGATATATGACGGTTTTAAATCGCCCTTTTAAAGTCAGTTATTCGCTTTCTAGGCACTGTTTACGTTTTTGCTATAGATTAAAAAAGGCAATTTGCTACCATGACTCTAATTACCGTCTGCGTTTTTCGTTGGTTGATTCTTAGGCTGCTGATATTTCAAAAGCAAACTGGCTTAATGCCGAATATAACCAATTCTAGAAGCTATCTTCTTCATTGCTAAATGCTTTAACCTCTTATGATTAAAAAATATTTCAATCTGCCTATATTGTCGCAAGCTAGGCGTCAGTTATGTGTTCAGACAAAGGTGGGCTCGATGTCAAAGACAAGGCTATCGGAGCATTTTAATCAATGCTTGATCAGCAAAAATTATGAAAGTAAAGGCAATGCTGCTAATGCTACGATAGCTATTACGGCTTTACTTTTGTTGCAGGGTGTTATGGTATTGCCAGCGCAAGCGGCAAGTGCTGCCAAAACGGGACAGCGTGTGCTGATGATTGAGATGACGCCAGCGCTGTGCAGCTTACAACCGACGCGCGCGCGTATGCGCCAGTGTTTAGAAGGCTATTCGCTAACCGTTTCGGGTTTAGATATGGGCTATGGCGAGCGCTGCGGGCGTGGTAGTGAGCCACGTTTGACGCCACTACAATTAAAAGTCGTCAATCGTATCATGCCTGATACCACGGTGCGTACCCAAGCATGGCAGCGCTATGGCGTCTGTAGTCCGCTTAGTGCCAGTAATTATTTTCGTCAAATCACTAACTATGCCGGCGACTTAAAACTGCCGAGTGAATTGAATACGGGCAACAGTTATACGGTATTAAAATCGCGTTTTGTGGGACAAATGACCCGCTTAAATAGTGGTATGTCAGCGGATAGCGTTGATTTGATTTGTCAGGCAGGTGCGCGTCGTCAAATGGTATTGACTGACGTCCATGTTTGTTATGAAGGCAGTGCCTTTGGCACTTGTAGCAATGTCGTCGATAACTGTGGCAGTAAATTTATTATCTCAGGCGGCAAGTAAGCAGCAAGTAGGCATTAGTCATAATCAGTAATGAACCACAAAGTATATCCTTTTAGCTTTTCAGTGCGTGACTATTAATTAGGGCGCGATTATCCATAAGCAAAAATGACCATAAGCAAAAACGGCAGTGTTATGTATTTAACGGTAATACAACTTATGTAATCGTATTAAATTCTCTTAAATAACGCTGCCAAAGTTCCTATTAATTCTTTTCTTTTTTCAGCTCCTATATCTCTCTAAGACTTTATTTTTATAGCTTTTTATCGCAAGATAAAACATCTGTTCGTATAAAATGTAACAATATAACCAGCATAGTTATCCATCACGTTCGCGCTTTCTCTAGACGGTTAATAGGCTGAGGTGCTACACTAGCTCTCGGTTTATGAATGCTATATTCAGCGAGTAAATCGCTATCTAAAACGATCATCCTCAATCAGAACCATCAATCAGAATCATGAATTATCTAATCTATAATTAGGGAGTATTCAATGTCAATGAAACAGCCTTTACGTGTTGCCGTCACTGGTGCCGCTGGTAATATCAGCTATGCTATGTTATTTCGTATTGCATCTGGTGAGATGCTAGGTAAAGATCAGCCAGTTATTCTGCAATTGCTTGAAATCGCCCCAGCACTTGACGCCCTAAAGGGTGTGGTCATGGAGTTAGAAGACTGTGCATTCCCATTATTGGCCGGTATCGTTCAAACTGATGATGCGACCGTTGCATTCAAAGATGTAGACTATGCTTTGCTAGTCGGTTCACGTCCTCGTGGCCCAGGTATGGAACGTAAAGATTTGCTAGAAGCCAACGCTGCGATTTTCTCAGCCCAAGGTAAAGCATTGAACGACGTTGCAAGCCGTGATGTAAAAGTATTGGTCGTCGGTAACCCTGCCAACACTAACGCACTTATCGCTCAGCGTAATGCACCAGATTTAGATCCACGTAACTTTACTGCTATGACTCGCCTAGATCATAACCGTGCCATGGCACAGTTGGCTGAGAAAACAGACAGCACTGTTAACGACATCAAAAACATGACTATCTGGGGCAACCACTCATCTACTCAGTATCCAGATCTAACGTCTGCAACTGTAAACGGTAAGCCAGCACTAGATTTAGTCGATCGCGAATGGTACGAAGCTACTTATATCCCAGAAGTACAACAACGCGGCGCAGCGATTATTAAAGCTCGCGGTGCATCATCTGCCGCTTCTGCTGCCAACGCTGCCATTGCACACGTACGTACATGGGCACTAGGTACTGATGAGAATGATTGGGTATCTATGGGCGTTTACTCAAACGGCGAATACGGTATTGCTGAAGGCTTAATCTACTCATTCCCAGTAACCTGCGCTAACGGCGACTGGTCTATCGTAGAAGGCGTTGATGTGTCATCAGATTTCTCAAAAGAGAAAATGGCCGCAACTGAGCAAGAGCTTAGCGAAGAGCGTGATGCAGTAGCACACTTGCTTCCATAAGTAGGCAATCTACTCAAGCTGTTATATAGAATTTAATCTGAAAAGCCCTCTACGATAGAGGGCTTTTTTGTGCCTTGCGTAACCATCAATACAATTGCTAACGTTAGCTAAACGTTGATTAACAGCTATTAGCAGCAAGCTTGCTACAATAAAGTGGTTAATTTAAATAATAAGTACAATCAAATCATTATTAAATTTTTGTCATTAAGGAAAAGACTATGTTGGGTGAACCTGAATACAATATGAATGAATTATTTGCGCAGTTAGGGCTTGATAGCTCGGATGAAGCGATTGACAGTTTTGTCGAAAATAATAAACTGGCAAAAGAAGAGAAGTTAATCGAAGCGGCGGTATGGAATGACAATCAGCGTGCCTTTTTGCAAGAAGAGTGGAATAAAGATGCCGCATGGGTAGAAGTTATCGATGATTTAAACGTGCGTATGCATCCTGATGCTTAAAAGATAATAGAATATTAGACTAGATAAAAACCCACAAACGTTATTCACGCTGTGGGTTTTTTTTATACATTAGTCTTTTATAGGCTTATAACTACCATTTTAATTCGACTGCTTAGCGCGCCATTCGAGTAAATCGATAACATCATTATGAATACCTGCTTTTAAGGCTTCTAAACTCTCGTAATGGCGCTCGCCATGTAAATAGTGCAAGAAGCGTACTTGTAAGGTTAAACCGTATAAATCTGCTTGTAGCCTAGGGAAATGTACCTCTAAGCGCCAATCATGCTCTTTATCTACTGACGGCCTAATACCAATATTGGCAGTACCAAATAAACTATGCGGGCGTAAACCTGCAACCCCTGGGTTTTCGCTATCTGTCAGTGCGGTTAAGCCGTTTGCTATGACATTACCATTATCATCAAGGCTGACGACATCGACAGCAAAGATGCCATGTAGAGCAGGTTTTATGCGTTTTAAGTCGACATTGGCAGTGGGAAAGTCCATGGTACGACCGATTTTATCACCACCAACGACGACACCTGTCATCGCATAATCGCGACCCAATAAGGCATTAGCCGCATCAATGTCACCGGCCAATAATAGGTTACGTATACGCGTAGAGCTAATGCGCGCGCCTTTGCCTTTATCGTCGATCACGGTATGCAGATTGGTCACATCTAAGCCGTAATTACGCAAAAACTGACTGTCACCGGTACGATCATGACCAAATTTAAAATCATCACCCAATACCAATGCTTGTACATTCAAACGCTGGGCTAAGATATCGGCAAATGCATTTGCTGATAGCGAGCGAAATTCCGCATCAAAGCTTGCGACAATTAAAGTCTCAATGCCATACTCTGCCAGCAAAGCCTGCTTTTCGGCAAGATTGGTGAGGCGGGCAGGCGCGGTAGCTGGCGCAAAAAACTCACGCGGCTGCGGTTCAAATATCATGACTGCCGCGCCAATATTTTGCGCCTTGGCAATATCACGCACGTGCGCAAGCATCGCTTGATGACCCAAATGCACGCCATCAAAATTACCGATAGTCAGCACGCAGGGCGCCAAATCTACTGGGCTAGTATTGGCAGACAAAGCGCTTGGCGATGCCATCAGTTGCTCAAGAAAATAGGTGTTCATAAATTTTCAGCTATGATAGATAAGACCGGATAAAAAAGAAAAAACACACCTCTACCAAAGATTGATGTGTCTAAAATCAGTCATTATAAAGTAAAATAGCCATACTAACATCCTATAGTCTGCTGATAATCAAACAACCACGCTAACAGCTGAAAAGGTAGCATTTTTATCTGACTTCCGCTACGTACAGCTAGATTAGATGAGAGATGCAACAATTAAGTGTTAAGCCTTAAGTATTAGACATTAATGACTAATTAGCCGTTATTTATCATTTATTTTTACTATTAATAATCATGGAAACGCTATGCCTGATGCTACCTCTGTCGCTGCTTGTCATGATGCCTCTCATTCGATGGCACCTGTCTTGGCAATTAATAAGCTCAATGAGGGCTTTACGGTACAGCGTGCCAAAAAAGAAGATTTACCCGCAATTTTAGCCATTTATAACCAAAGTATCGCCGGTAAGCAAGCAACTGCCAATCTTACGCCCGTCAGTTGTGAAGAGCGTCGGGATTGGTTTGAGGAGCATGTAAATAGTGCCACGCGACCTATTTATATTGTTCGCGCTGTTGAAGAAGCAGAAATTGTAGGCGGTGGAGGTAAAGGGCAAACAGTATCGCCAATCGTCGCTTGGGGTAGCTTTAGTGATTTGTATGCACGGCCGGCTTATCATATCAGCACTGAGATTAGTATTTACTTGCATCAGGATTATCATGGTCAAGGCTTGGGTAGCTTATTGACACGTTGGATGCTGACGCAAGCGCCGAGATTAGGTATTCATAACGTGGTGGCGCTTATCTTTGCACATAATCAACCAAGCTTAGGATTGTTCCGTAAGCTTGGCTTCGAGCAATGGGGCTATATGCCAAAGGTTTGCGATATGCAGGGGTTTATCGCCGATGTGGTGATGCTTGGTAAAGCGGTGATGACAGCTAATAATGACAAATAATACAGATAATACAGATAATAATGCCAAATGAAGAAAATTTAGAGAATAGCAGATAGGTGTTCTATCCTAAAATCTTCCATTTTCCACCAATCTTTTGTAGCTCATAAGTCAAGGGTGCAGGCTCGCTTTGTCCCCTTAGCATCAACTCGCCAGTGATGGTGGCACGGGTTTTATCATCGTTGTATGTAGTATCAGTGAAAGTAACGCCATCAACCGTTTGCTGAAAAGCCGATTGGGTCTTGGCTAGCTCTTCCTCGAAGTTCGCCATATCTACTTCATAATAAGAGGCGGATTTTTTCGCATCGCCATAATACAAGCTGTCTAGAGCTTGTTTAACGGTATCTTCCGGCGTACCGTCTTGGGTCGGATTGGTTACCAAGCTTTTTTGCTTAGCGGCAGCGGTAACTGGATTGAGATTATTACTAGCAATCGTGGTTTCATCTTTTGTGCTATCTGCTGCCTGTTTACTATCAGTAGTAGTGCCTGTTACTTCTACTTGGCTCGCGTCGTTCTCAGATGTTTGCGCGACCGCTGTAGCATCTTCATTATTACTGGCAGCAGTCTCAGTTTCACCCTTATCATTATTGCTACAACCACTTAAAAGCAGTCCGGTACTCAAAATGCCAACAGTCAGTATACTTGGTAAGCGTAACAAGGTTGCTGATAACGCTGTTTGTGAAGCTGATGATTTAGTCGTCATATTAGTCCCCAATATTCATTTATTCATTAAACAGTAATTATGGCAACTATCAGCAGCGTTCACTGTCAATTCTCATACTAAGCTTGTTTTGGTTTGGTAAGTTAAAGCCTTGCCTAGTGCTTAATAATTAATCCTTAACCATGTTTTAGCTGGCGCGGACGGAAGCCTGTTGCCAATAGCACAACGCCATAAACCACCGCACCGACGACGCACATAATCAGTAGCGCGACAATACGTTTCCATTGAAAATCATTGGTTGGGAAATAGGGCAGCATGACATAAAGCACAGCAATCATAGAGGCGGTAGAAATCCCAAACTGGCCAAACAATTTTTTCCAATGGCTACCAAAGCGGAAAATATCACGCTTATGCAAGAAGTAATATAACAAGCCCGCGTTCACAAATGCCGCGCCCGTGGTTGCCAATGCCAAGCCACCATGCAACGGCATATCGAAGAAGTAAAATATACCGATAAAAATGACACTAAATACCATATTGGCAAAAACAGAAACAATACCAATTCTGACCGGCGTTCTAGTGTCTTGACGGGCGAAAAAGGCGGGCGCAAAGATTTTAATTAACATAAAACCTAATATGCCGCCCGCCATGCTTTTTAACGCCAAGGAGCTCATTTGTGCATCGCGTAAGGTAAATTCGCCACGTAAAAATAGCGCCTGCATAAGTACGTCAGAGAGTATAAATAGTGCTGCCGATGCTGGAACACCGACCAAAATAATTAAGCGCGCTGCCCAATCGATGGTCTTTTTAAAGCTAACGTCATCTTTTCGCGCTTCACTTTTCGATAGACTTGGCAAAATAACTGTACCGATAGCCACGCCAATTAAGCCTAGTGGTAACTCGCTCATACGCTCAGCAGCATAAAGCCAAGAAACCGAACCGCCAATCATTAATGATGCAAAAATAGTATTAAGCAGTAGATTAATCTGCGTGACAGAGACGCCAAAAATAGCCGGCAGCATCAGCTTTAAAATACGGCGAACGCCTTCGTGTTGAAAGTCTATTTTTGGTGCGACCAGCAGTTTTTGCTGCGAGAGTTGTGGCAGTTGTATCAATAGCTGGAGCAAACCTGCGATAGCGACAGAATAACCAAGCGCCATAATAGGGACATCAAACATAGGCGCAAATACTAGCGCACCGCCAATCATAGATAGGTTGAGTAGCACTGGCGCAAAGGCTGGCGCGGCAAAACGGCCGTAGCTTTGTAAAATACCGCTGGCAAAAGCGGTCATAGAAATAAATAATAAATAAGGAAAGGTCAGGCGTAATAGCTCAGCGGTGATGGCAAATTTATCTGGCTGATTAGCAAAGCCTGGGGCAAATAGCGTCACCACCCAAGGGGCGATTAAAATCACCACGACCGTCAGCATCGATAACACCAGCAGCAGCGCTCCTGAAGTGCGACTGACTAAAATCTGAACCTGCTGTAGACTGTATTTTTCTTTATATTCTGACAGCACAGGGACAAACGCTTGGCTAAAAGCCCCTTCTGCAAATAGACGGCGCAAAAAGTTGGGTATCTTAAAGGCGACCAAAAAGGCGTCCATCAGACCACCTGCGCCAAACACGCCTAATAACACAATATCGCGTACCAAACCTAAAATACGCGACAGCATGGTCATACTACTGACCACCATGGTTGAACGAAATAACCGACTTTTTGCCATGAGAACCTATTCTGCTAATTTGTTTAATGAAGGTTGTGTAGTGATGGTTGTTTGCTGATGTAGTGTTGTCAAAAAACTGACGGATTATAGCACTTTCATTGTCCTGATAAATGGATTGAATGGGGAATATAGAATGATAAAAAATCGTTGATAAGTGGCGATAATTTTTTTAATTGCGACAAATAAATTAAAAATTAAATAGTTTTATAGATTTCATTCAAGAGACTAAATAGCTCGGAGCGTTTATCAATCATAGACTTTCTATAGTTGGTTGTATCACTTGGATCAAAAGGTATATCTATGGAGTCTATTCTTTTTTTAAAAGAGATAACTGTTTCGCCATAATCTCTAAGCTTAATTTGAGCGCTGCTATAGCCAAATAGCAGTAATAAAGATTCCGCTTTCGTTAGCTCACTAAAGCTGTCGAATAATTTATTTTGAGCATCCAAGAATCCATTAGATTTAGGAAGTGAAGAGTCTGAAATTAACCTGCGCCGCCAGTCGGTGGCGAATGCCCAGTAATTCAAAGTAATACTATTAAAGATTTCAACTTTTTCTGCGACTTCCTTTAACATCTCAAACTCGCGTTCTACTTTAGCTTTTTTAAGCTCGTTACGATGTTGTGTTGAAGATAATAGAAACGTAATAACGCCTGCTATCAATGCACCCAAACCTATCTTCACTGCTGAATCGACCACTTCAATCCAAATCATAATGTTTCCAATCGATGATTAATTATTATTAAAGTTGAGTAAGCTTTTTATTTTAATAGAGCTGCAACCATCTCACGCAACTTTTTCCATTCAAAATAATCACCGGGGTCGGTTTTGCGACCGGGCGCGATATCACTATGACCGGTGAGATGCCTGCGAGTTTTTGGATAAGCGTCATAGATAGCGACGATAACTTTGGCAAGCGCTTCATATTGGGCATCGCTGAATGACACAAAATCTGAACCTTCAAGCTCAATGCCAATGCTATAATCATTACATTCAGGGCGACCCAAGTAGCTAGAGCGTCCGGCATGCCACGCGCGTTCGTTAAAATTGACAAACTGGGTAATCGCGCCATTACGCTCTATAAATAAATGCGCTGAAACTTCTGCACCTTTAATGCTTTGAAAATAAGGATGCGCCTCCCAGTCTAATTGATTGGTAAATAAGGCCTTGACGTAATGTAAGCCGTCAGTATCGCAAGCTCCAAACTCATTGGGCGGCAAGCTAATATTGTGAATAACAATGGCATCAATCGCGATATTTTCCGGTCGTTTATTATAATTGGGTGACGCAAGCCAAGTCGCCGCTGATAATCGACCGGTATGAATAGTCATTGACGATGCTGTGGACATAATACTCTCTTTTATAATGTGATAATAAGTGCGCGGTAAATGCTGATGATTATAAGTTTTTTATGAATAAGCGGCGCATTTAACTAAAAAAATAGTCGTTCAAAACAGTAATTTATAATATAACTCTGATGATTCGATAGACCTAATAACGCGATAAGCGTATGACTCCTACAGTGCGAGATATTACTTATGTCTATATATTCAAACCTTTTGGCGATAGATTGTACGCCAACAAGCATTGGCAGGCGAGCACGTTTGCCGCTCACCATAGCTGGACTGCTGCTGACCGCGCAAGCACAGGCGTTTTTGCCAACGCCAGCATCGCTTGTGACAACAGGGGAGTTGGCGCTGGATGCCAATGAAACTACTGGTGCTAAGCCAATAAATACATTGACTGCTAAATCACGAAACGCCGAGCCAACATTGATGGCTTATACTGAGCCAAATAATACCATCAAGCCAGATAGTGTCTCAAATACCGCAGTCACTTCTCGGACATCTAACCATCAAAATGCTAATAATAGTGATAATGAGACGAACGCTCAGCAGCTATTAGCATCATGGCGTGCGCAAGCAAAAACAAAAAACCTTGCCCAACATATAACATGGCGACGCTTATTATATTTCTTTGATGATCAAAAGAATTTAATCGGCAAGAAAAAAGACAGCAGTATCGTTGATGATGCAGCATTTTTCTTAAGTAAAAATGGACAGCATGATTCAGCGGCCGAGCTTGATGCCTTGCTGGTTGCCCTTGCTGACGAAATGGCTACGACTCCAGATAACAGCACTGCTAGTAATAGTGCATCCAATCGTGCGACTAAAAACTCGGGACAAAACTCAGTACTATGCCGTTTCCCAGCGCGCGTACAATGGCTGACCGATACACTCAATATCGACAAGAGCGGTTTACAAGTTGACTGTCCGGAGCTGAATGACTGGATGCAAAAGCTGGCACCTGAGCAGCTGTCTATTATGTTTGCGCAAGAGTACTTAGACAATCCTATTTCAGCCTTTGCTCATACGTTATTACGTATTGATTCTAAAGCCAGCGTGGCCGATCCAAGCCAAATTCATCATGCAGTTGCGCTAAATTATACGGTAGGCGGCGATGCAACCGATAGTTTTTTGGTATATGCCATCAAATCGATGAGCGGCGGTTATGACAATCTAATTGAAATTGACCCTTATCCAGAGAAGCTGGCGAAGTATCTGCAAGAAGATGAGCGTGATGCGTGGACCTATCAATTGGCTTTGACCCCAGCAGAAGTGCAGCAGATTATGCTACATGTTTGGGAAACCAAAGATTTGAAGTTGCCGTATTACTTCACCACCGATAACTGTGCGTCTGAGATTTTACGCTTAATTGACGTGGTACGCCCGCAGCAGCATTTATTAAGTCGCTTGCCTTATGCCGTGATTCCTTCGGATGTCGTGCAATTACTCAATAGCGAAGGCTTACTTGCCAGCACCAACTATACGCCTGCTGATAGCACCTTACGCCAAGCACAGTTAAATAAGGTTAAAGAGCAGCGTGAGCAATTGGGCTATCATAATAGCGCCAAGCAGACGTTAAATGAGATTAAGTCTGCCCAGTTGAATCCAACCTCAAGCATAGCCGCCGACGGAAAAACGCTATTGCCACGGCGTATTGCAGTAGCGGATAACAATCCGATAGACAGGCATCCGTTGCAACTTAGGTTTATCGGGCTAGGGCAGCGCGGTGATAATAACTATATCGATTTAGGTCTACGGGCAGGTTATCACGATACCCTCGATCGTCCTTCAGGATTTCCGCAGTTCTTTGATTTAGAAGGCGCGGCGGCAACCTTACGTCTATATGACACCGATAATGACAAAGCGAATCAGCCAAGTAGTGTGGTCTTGCAAAATGTGACTTTGGTGCGAGGGCGCTCGTTTAATCCGGTTAATTCTGCCAAAAAAGGAAAAACTTGGGGCGCCAGTATTGAAGCGACACGTGTAAATGACGGCTCGCAGCAAGAGGGCAGCGATCATCTAGTTGGTAGTTTGGGCTATGAGACCGGTTGGTCGTGGGCGTTTGGCACACCTAGCGCGGGCACAGGCGAGATGCCGCCACAGCTATGCTATACGCTTTTGGCAGGTACGGCGCAAGCAGGACGCGGTATCAATAAAGGCTATCGTGTCGGCGCAGGCGTCAATGCCGGTTGCCGTTATCAGATTAACAATCAGTTACGTGCGCAGGCTGAATTACAACTGCCATATTGGTATCATGGCAGCAGCGACGAGTCTAATGCCCGTGGTCATTACTGGCAGCCGATATCGACATTAGGGCTACAATATGATATCGATAAAAAACAAGCGTTACGTATCAATGCCAACTACGAATGGCAAGATCGTATCGATGCCAAGGAAGACATACAGCTGTCGTATAGACGCTATTTTTAGCATCTTTTATGAAAAGCCCTTTTATAATTAAAAGTTCTTTTAGGCAGTTATTAGAATAAATAGTCATTAAAAGTAGTTTTTAAATAAAGGGTATATGATGAGTACGCAAAATTTACTGATTATTGGTCAAGGTGATATCGGTTTACCCGTCACCAATAAGCTCGCTCAAGACGGTCTCAACGTCACGGGGCTGGCACGTCGTGAGCGTCATCATTATGACCTACATCCTAAAGCTAAGTTTTTGCAAGCCGATGCGTTAACTTTAAGCGCTGAGCAGCTGCAAGACTTTACGGCGCTGGCAATTATTGTTACTCCTGATGAGTATTCGACCAGCGGTTATCATGATAGTTATTTAGCAATCAGCCAGCATTTGGCAACATTAGCGGATAAACTACCCAATCTTGCGCGCATTATTTTTATCTCATCAACGGGTGTTTATGGGCAAGATAATGGCGCATGGATTGATGAAGATACCACGCCTGTGACGCCAGAGCGTGAAGCCTCGCAAGTGATATTGCAAGCGGAACAAGCATTGCAAAAAGGTTTTGGTGCTAAGGCTATTATCATTCGCCCAAGCGGTATTTACGGACGTAAGCGCCTCATGCGTCTGCGTAAAGCCCGCGAGCCACAAAAAGAGCCAGTGGCAGCAGCGCACTGGAGCAATCGCATTATGGATCGCGATTTGGTCACCATTATCGCAAATGTCATGACTATAAGTATGCCAAAACCACTTTATATTGCTACTGATTATGCGCCAGTCACCACTTTTGAGCTCGGCACTTGGTTAAGTGAGCAAATAGATGAAGTGCCGCCTGCTATTGATGATAGTAAAACGGCGGTAACGGGAAAACGCTTACATAGTAATATTCCGTTAGCTTGGTTGAATTACCCTGATTGGCAAGTAGGCTACCGAGATATTTTGCAATATCAAGAGCAACATCAACATAATCAAGAAGAGCAACGCCAATAACATCAAGAGCAAAATGACCGTTTGATTGCTTTTATTTTTACATCTTTTATTTTTATATCTTTTAAATTTGCAAGCTTAGGGAAAATTCATGACCCAGCATTCTACTTCTGATGACCGTTTATCCAATGCTAGCTTTATAGCAGCAGAGGATCAGCTTGCAGAAGGTCATGCTGAGCAGTCCGCTGGGTTAGCAAATAGTCAGCAGCCAGCGATTGTACATCCTAATTTTGACCCAAAGCGTTTGCCATTGGACCCTGCTCGGCCATTGACTGATATTCCAGAGCCGGCACGGCGTTTAAATAGTCAGCTGCGCCGCTTATATGGCAGCTCTACGCGTTTTTATCAGCCCAATAGAGACAGCTTATCGAAATGGGCGCTAGTGGCTTCAGAAGCCTTTGCTGAGCATTTATCACTGCTCAGTGCCGCAAAACTGGTTGAGCTGCCCGAGAGTTTTTATCACAATCATAGCGAGCAGCCGTTATTAGCTTCATTAACTGACATGACTTTGCTCGATATGGCAGATATCCAGCGCGCGCTGCAAACGTACCCAAAACTGACGCGTTATGGGTTTTTAGCTGCTGATATTATAAATGAAGACAATATTAATACTGATAGCGGGCAGGCTAATAACCAGACTACTGATAATAATCATGTTAAGAAAGCTTTAGCATCAGAATCTCTGCGTGCGTTGACCAAACGTTATAATCCTGATGAGCTACTCAATAGTGTTTATGCTGATGACTGGCAAGTAATATTGCAGCCACAACAATTTGACAGCGGCGAGGGCAGTTTGGCGACTGATCTTATGGCCTGTAGCGTCGCCGTCCATGCTTTAAAGCAATGCAGTACGCGCAAAACCATCAATCATAGCTACAGCGCGGCGCAAATTTGTCAGCATCTGCGCAGCTACTTGCTCAGTCAGATTATTTTTGAGCCAGCACAGCGCCATGCCTATCGCCAAGTGCGCTTATTTACGGGGCATATTATCGTTGCCGCCTATCATTTGGGCTGGGATATACAAGTCAGTAGCGATGGTCAGTGCTACTTTAATATCTCATCACGTTGTGGGTTATTGACGCGTTACGCAAATATGCAAGATTATGATGTCAATGGTTGGTCAAGTTAAACCACGACGACTATAATGCGCCTCACAACTTTTCATTATCTAACTTTTCATTTTCTTTTTGCCGATAGGAATACCCTATGCTTAATGCCGCAACGCCTCATAACCAACATGCTAAAGACGTTTCATTTTCATCGCATCAATTTATCCAATTAGCTTTAGACAATCAGGTCTTAAAATTTGGCGAGTTTGTCTTAAAGTCTGGACGTATTAGTCCATACTTTTTTAACGCAGGTTTGCTGGCGTCGGGTGAGATGTTATCGTTATTAGCGCGTGGTTATGCCGATGCCCTAGCTGAAAAAGTGGCAGAACAAATTGCTGAGCAAATGGCAGCTAGTGATAATGGTACAAATGAGCAAGAGCTGGTTATTTTTGGTGCTGCTTATAAAGGTATCCCATTTGTGGCGGCAACAGCGCAAGCGTTATGGCTGCATCATGGTATCAATGCTAAATGGGGCTATAACCGTAAAGAAGCCAAAACCCACGGCGAAGGTGGTAATTTAGTCGGTGCTGATGTCAAAGGCAAGGCGGTTTGGGTGCTTGATGATGTCATTACCGCTGGCACGGCGATGCGTGAAGTGGTTGAGATTTTAGAACAAGCGGGCGCAAGCGTTGCCGGTATTATCGTCGCCCTCGACCGTAAAGAAAAGGGTTTGGCGGAGCGCTCTGCCATTCAAGAGTTGGCTGCAACCTTAGAAGTACCAGTGCGCGCCTTGGTTGATATCGATGATTTAATCAGTTATCTAGCAGAGAGTAGCCCAAATAAAGATGCGACTCAACTTGCAAAAATGCAGCATTACCGCGCCCAGTACGGCGTATAATTTACCGCAGTTATTGCTATGTTTCAGCCATATTGGGTGAAATTTTAGTCATGTTATTGATGTCTGTTCGAACGATTAATACTATTTTAAATGATTAATACTATAACGTAAGTGAGCCTTATCATGAGCCAAGAAAAACAGAAGAAATCATTAAACATACTCGTCATCATGGACCCAATCGAGCAGGTCAATTATAAAAAAGATACCAGCCTTGCGATGATGTGGTCGGCGCAAGACCGTGGGCACAGCCTTGGTTACTGTCAGATTCATGATTTATGGTTGGATCGTGGGCAATTGATGGTTGATACCCAGCCGGTGACAGTCAAGCGTGACCCGAATGATTTTTATACCTTGGGGGATAAAGCGACAGCGCCGGTCAGTGATTATGATGTGATTTTGATGCGTAAAGATCCGCCGTTTGATATGCGTTTTATTTATGCCACTTACATGCTTGACCATGCTAAAGCCGCAGGCGTGCTGGTGGTCAACGACCCACAAGCGATACGTGATTGTAATGAAAAGCTGTTTGCTACTTGGTTTAGCGATTATATGAGCCCGACGATTGTGACCAGTAAACAGGCGCATATTCGCAAGTTTATTACTGAGCAGCAAGACGTTATCGTCAAGCCATTAGATGGTATGGGCGGTACGGGTATTTTCCGTTTGACCGCTGACAGTCCAAATATCGGCGTGACGCTTGAGATTTTAACCGAGCTTGAGACGCTACCGATTATGGCGCAGCGTTATTTGCCAGAGATTAAACAGGGCGATAAGCGTGTGTTAATCGTCGATGGCGAAGTGGTCGATTATAGCTTGGCGCGTATTCCGGTGAAAGGCGAGACGCGCGGTAATCTTGCGGCAGGTGGTAGCGGTGTTGCGATGCCGCTCACCGATATCGAACGCCAAGTGGCCCAAGTCGTCGCACCGATTGTCAAAGAAAAAGGTCTGATGTTCGTCGGTTTAGACTTAATCGGTGGCCGTATCACTGAGATTAATGTCACCAGTCCAACCTGTGTACGTGAGATTGATGATCAATGTGGAACCGATATTGCGACTGACTTTATTATCGCTATTGAGAAGAAGTTGGCAGTTTAAGTGCTGCCATTTAAATAACGCCATTTAAATAATGACGTCTAAATACGATGTTTAAATAATATCTCTTAAATAAAACAATGTATGCAAAGCGGTAAGGATACAGTAATTTATTACTAAGCTATGTGCACAATACTTAAAAAACGGTGTGCTAAGATATATTGATAAACCGTATTGCTTAATAGCGCCTTTAAACAGCGATAAAACGTCATTAAAAGCGCTGTTTTTATGATTTTTTAAGCGTATTTATAAAAGCCAAGCCGCGATTACTCATGGCTTGGATTTTTATTATTTGCGCTGCATAAAGTGCTGTCTATCAGACAACGATTTACACTATACTATGCGGGCTTTTATAGGCTCATTTTGGTTCGATAGATAATACAGTCAAAAGATAATAAGTCTTTCATATAAATAAAGAAAAGATAGGCAGGCGTTCATGAAAACACCGCATATATTAATGATGGCTGCTGGTACAGGCGGGCATGTATTTCCAGCACTTGCGGTTAGCGAAGAATTGACCAAGCGCGGTGCTGTTATTCACTGGCTCGGTACGCCAAATGGCATGGAAAATGGCTTGGTTGCACCCACTGGCTATCCTTTTCATGCGATTGATATGCAAGGATTGCGCGGCAAAGGATTGGGGCGCTTGCTTAAGCTACCCGTGACGTTATTGTCAGCGACGATGGCGGCGATTAAGGTCATTCGTGGCAATCAAATCGATGTGGTCGTTGGTTTTGGCGGTTATGTCACTGCGCCCGGCGGTATTGCGGCGCGTTTGACTAAGACGCCGCTTATTATCCATGAACAAAATGCGATTGCAGGCATGAGCAATCGTTATTTGGCCAAGATGGCAACCAAGGTATTGCAAGCGTTTGAAAATACCTTTGCCAATAGCCAGCATGATAGCAAGATTGAAACGGTGGGTAATCCCGTGCGCAATGCTATTAGCGGTGTTGCCGAACCCAGTATTCGTTACGATGTCAATGACAGCTCGCCGCTTAAATTATTGGTGGTTGGTGGTTCGCTCGGTGCGCAAGTGTTAAATGAGACGCTGCCAAAAGCACTGGCGTTGATTGACCGTCCGTTTGAGGTGCGTCATCAATGTGGACGCAATAATGAGGCCGCCACGCAAGCGGCGTACGACAGTGAAGCGTTAAGCGCCCATCAGTTTACGGTACAGCCATTTATTGATGATATGGCAGCCGCGTATAATTGGGCGGATATTGTGGTTTGTCGGGCGGGTGCTTTGACGGTAACTGAAATTCAAAACGTCGGTATAGCGGCGATATTTGTGCCGCTACCAAGCGCGGTTGATGACCATCAGACGGCAAATGCGCGCACCTTGACCTCACACAAAGCGGGGATTTTGCTGCCACAAAGTGAGCTGACGCCCAAAAGCTTGAGTAGTGAGCTTGCGATGCTAGATAGGCGTGCTTGTTTAGAGATGGCAGAAAAAGGTCATGCGCTTGCCAACCGCCATGCCTGTCAACAGGTAGCCGATATTATCTGGCAGGCCTTATAAAAGCTGATTGTCTTGATCATTATTTTATTACCTATTATTTTTATTACTTATTATTAACCAAATTTGTTTGTCTACAATAAAGAGAAAACCCTATGCCAACCTCTGCTAAAGCCTTAACTAAGCGTTTGATTGAAATACCAGAAATGCGCCGTATTCAGCATTTGCATTTTGTCGGTATTGGTGGCTCGGGGATGTGCGGTATCGCTGAGGTTATGAACAATCAAGGCTATGAAGTCAGTGGTTCTGATATCGCTGAGAGCTTGGTGACTAAGCGCTTAGAGCAGATTGGTATTACTATTGCGATTGGTCATGATTCCAAAAACATCGCCAATGCCGATGTTATCGTCGTATCGTCTGCTATCGACCGTAGTAATCCTGAAGTCAAAGCGGCGCTTGAAGCGCGTCTGCCAGTAGTACGCCGTGCTGATATGCTCGGCGAATTGATGCGCTATCGCCATGGTATCGCCGTTGCTGGCGCACATGGTAAAACCACCACCACCAGTTTGCTGACAACCATGATGGCAGAAGGGCAGCTTGATCCCACCTATGTGATTGGCGGTAAACTCAATGCTTCAGGTAAAAATGCCGCGCTCGGTAGCAGCCGTTATTTGGTTGCCGAAGCCGATGAATCTGATGCGTCATTCTTATCTTTACATCCGATGGCGGCGATTGTTACCAATATCGATCAAGACCATATGGAAACCTATGGCAATAGTTTTGACAACTTAAAAGCCGCTTATATCCAGTTTTTACAAAATATGCCGTTTTATGGCTTGGCGGTGGTCTGCGGTGACGACCCTGAATTGTACTCCATGATTGATGATATTGGTCGTCCAGTATTAACCTTTGGTCTTGAACCCTTTAACGATGTACAAGCCGTTGACTTAGTCAGCGAAGGCACAAAAACCCACTTTACCGTCTTGCGCCGCGACCATGAGCCATTGCGTCTAACCTTGAATATCCCGGGTGTACACAATGTTTATAATGCGCTGGCTGCTATTACCATGGCAACCGACGAAGGCGTAGATGACGAAGCGATTAAGCGCGCCCTGCAGAAATTCGAAGGCGTTGGTCGCCGCTTTGAGCAGCATGCCTCCGTAGATATCGATGATGGCAATGTATTGCTTATTGACGATTATGGTCATCACCCAAGAGAAGTCGACGCGACCATTAAAGCGGCCCGTCAAAGCTTCCCTGAGCGCCGTTTAGTGATGATGTTCCAGCCACATCGTTATAGCCGCACCCGTGATTGTTTTGATGATTTTGTCGAAGTGCTTTCGAGCGTCGATGAGTTATTGTTATTGGACGTTTATCCTGCTGGTGAAAGCCCGATTGCTGGTGCCGATACCAAAGCCTTGGCACGTAGTATCCGTTTGCGCGGTGCCGTTGAACCGACGATTATCGATAAGGATAATTTGGCACCAGTCATGCAGCGTTTGCTTCAAGCGCATGACATGTTGATTACCCAAGGTGCAGGTAATGTTGGACAAATAGCGATCGAATTGGCCGCCAATAATTTATATATCAAATAAGCCGCAAACGAATTTTAGGAACGAGACTCATGACTACTCATAACCAAGAAAACAATAACCAAGAAAATGAAAACAACATGGATAAAAGTAGCGATAATAAAAATATCGATACTAATATCAATGTTGGGGCGAACACCGCTATTACCAATCCAGAGGCAGCCCTAGCAGCTGCTGCAAAAGCTGAGAGTAACGGTGTGGAAAATAACCAATCAAGCCAAAACACTTCATTAAATGTCGCTCCTAGTAAAGTAAAAGATGCGAGTGAATTTGGGAAAGTGGCTGTGGTATATGGCGGCAGTAGCAATGAGCGCAGTGTCTCTTTAGATAGTGGCGCGGCCGTTTTACAAGCGCTGCAAAACCAAGGCGTTGATGCCACGCATTTTGACCCTAAACACCAAGATATTACTGAGCTTCGTCAATATGACCGCGTGTTTAACGTTTTGCATGGTCGCGGCGGCGAAGACGGTCTGCTACAAGGCGTGCTGCAATGGTTTAATATTCCGCAGACCGGTTCTGGTATTTTGGCATCAGCACTGGGTATGGACAAAGTACGTACCAAGCAGCTGTGGCAAGGTTGTGGTTTATCGACCGCACCGTTTTCATTGCTAACTGCTGATACCGACTGGCAGCAAGTGGTTAATATGCTAGGACTGCCGCTGATTATCAAGCCAGTCCATGAAGGCTCAAGCATTGGTATGACCAAGGTTAATAATCTTGATGAGCTTCCTGCTGCGTATGCAACCGCCGTACAGTGCGGTGATGCAGTGATGGCTGAGCGTTGGATTACCGGTCGCGAATTTACCATTGTTATTATCGATGATGAGGCCTATCCGGTTATTCGCCTTGAGCCTGCCGATATTACCAACTTCTATGATTTTGAAGCCAAATACAATCGTAACGATACCAGCTACTACATTCCCTGCGGTCTAAGCGCTGCGGATGAAAAGCATTTGCAAGATTTGAGCTTAGCGGCATTCCGTGCGGTTGATGCGAAAGGTTGGGGACGTATCGATGCGATGCAAGACGAAGCGGGCAACTTTTGGCTGCTTGAGATTAATACCGTACCGGGCATGACCAGTCATAGTTTGGTGCCAATGGCGGCCAAAGCTCGCGGCATGGATTTTGAGAGCTTGTGTTGGCATATTTTGGCGCAAACCGTATAAGTATCGATTAACGATTTTGCCGCTAATAGCTGTACGACTGATAAATGCACGACTGATAAATAGAAGAGGTTTGCTTAATAAACGTTCAATTGGCTATTAAATAACTGATTGGACGTCTTATATATAGGTATGCAAATATTTAGCATAAAGCTGCCAATTATGTCTCGGCTACAACCAGCTTTACAAACTACTTAATGATGGTAATTAGCCTGTTTAAATATCGTCAAATGTATCGCTAGAGCTGCTATAGCACAGCTTCATGTAAACTTGTGTAAATTCGTTGTTAGTAGTAGGGGTTAGGCTATTGTTTAAACGTAAAATACGTTAATATTGTAAATATTGGTCTATATTCGTGATATTTATGGTTATTTGCGCCGCTATCTCTTAAGTCATTCATTAAATGAGAAAAATGTTACGTTTTAATGACAATAAGCGCACGTTATAAACCGTTTTAGACAAATAAATTGATAATATGTTAGTTTTATAGATTCCTGCGAATGTTTAGCAGATTTACTTTTAATAGAAGCACTATTGGCGTTATGCAAATAGCTTTAAGCAAAAATAGGGACGAAGTTTATTATGACTCAAACTGTCAATGATGTCGCTGACTTGATGAGTGATAAGACCCGTCGCCCGACATCTAGTTTTCAAGTACCGACTTCGGTCAGATATTTCTTTACGGTACTGGTGTTGGGCTTGCTTGTGCTGATATTAATCATGGGTGGTAAGGCATTACGCGACGCACCGCCTGCTGCTATTCATGTCGATAATCGAGATTTGACATTTGCGCAATATCAAGCGTTACAGCATGTCATGAGCCAACAGAGTGTGAGCAGTTTTTTCACCTCGGACTTGCAAGCGCTACGAGATATTACCACCAGTTTGGCTTGGGTTGACCAAGTGAGTGTGAGCCGTGATTGGCAGCGTGGTATAGTCGTTAAAGCCTTACCAAAACAGCCGGTGGCAAATTTCGGTACTGAGCGTTTGGTTGATGCAAAAGGGGCGGTTTTTGTTCCTGCTGACAGTCGAGATTTAACGCAAGAGCGTTTTGCGACGTTGCAAGGTGATATGGCGCAAGCGCCCGTTATTATGCAACAAATGCAGCAAGTCAATGATTGGTATGCGCCGCTTGGTATGCAAGTTGAAGATATCATTTTGTCACCAAGAATGACGTGGCTGATTCGCTTTGATAATGGTCAACGTGTCATCGTTGATAATGAAAATACCGCGCAAAAACTGTTGAATTTAAGTCAGCTGCTCGGCAATCAGTTAAGCAATCGCCGCGATGAAATACAGTCAGTCGATCTTCGTTACAAAAATGGATTTACTATCGCATGGAATCTGGCGCCGCCAAAAACTACTGAAACACCACCGTAAATGAATAAAATATTAACAAAGCAGTCAAAACCTTATATTTGTCTGCTTTCTTAATATAAAGAGTTAACATACAATATCACCGCGTGCTGCTAGCGCTTTTTAATGATTTAATGGAGACGTCATCTGGTCTCCTGTTTAGCGATAATTTGTCTGGTACCATGAAAAATACTGAAAATCTGGTTGTTGTCCATCTAAGTGCCACGGCAGTATATGTCGTCATTGGCAGTGTTGTCTCTGCAAAAGACATTCGTATTATGGGTGTGGGGCAAGTTAAGAATAGTGACTTTTATCAAGGTCAGATAAAGCATCGTGAACGTTTGCAGGGCGCTATCAAACAAGCCATTCAAGAAGCAGAAGATACCGCCAATTGCCGTGTACATAGTGTCTGGTTGACCATGGCGACGCCTGAGCTATTAAGTAAGAATAGTGCAGGCGATGTCAGAGTCGAAGACGAAGTCGTCCGTGCCAAAGATATGGTGCAAGCGCTGTCAAATGCCAAATCGCAAGACTTGTCGCCTGATTATTATTTGATGCATTGCTGCCAGCAAGGTATCTATATCGACAACCAAGAGTTTATGGTTGATGATGCTATTGATATGGTCGCGCATAATATCACTGTGATGTATCACATGATGATGATGCCAGTGTCTAGCCGTCAGAATATCCAAAAATTATTACAAAGCTGTGACGTCGGTATTGACCATATCGTTTTTGATGCGGTTACCAGTGCCGAATACAGTTTGATGAGTGATGAGCGTCAGCAAGGGGTTTGCTTGGTCGATATCGGTGCGAGTACCACCAGTATTTGCGTCTATAAAGAGAATAAGCTGATTTTCACCCACTGTATCGCTACCGGCAGCCATGAAGTAACGATGGATATTTCAGCCGATGTTGGTATCTCGATGATAGAGGCGGAAAGGCTTAAAAAAACGTATGGTACCGTTGATATCAATAGCGTTGATCCTAGCTCATTCTTTCTCTTTAAGCCGCAAGGGTCGGGCGATGAAATTAATATTGGTACGTATAATTTAGCGCGTATTATTGAAGCGCGATATGTGCAGATTTTTACTGAAGTGGTTCGCCAATTACATGATGCGGATTTGCTAGGCTATATTGATAAAGGCATTGTACTCACAGGCGGTGGCAGCGCTATTAAAGGCATGATACCTTTTGCCAAAAAGCTGCTGAAAATGCCGGTGGTATTGACCAATACCCATCCTGCTATTAGTGCTTATAATCATTTTGATAATGATGAATCGTTTAAGCAGCTGAATATGCAGGTCAATGATCGCGCTTATCAAACCGCGTTTGGTACATTACTATATAGTCAAAGCGAGCAGTTTCGCCGTAGTGAAAAAAGTGAGCCGGAAGCGATTCAAAAGAATCGTGTCACGGGTGTTTTTCAAAGTGCAGGGCAACGTTTTGCCAGTGTACTCAAAAAGATATTATAATCTACTGTAAACTTACTCAGATGAAGCAGTTAAGAGCCTGCCGCAGTATTATAGGTAAGCATATTTAAAGCAACACCCTGTACAATAATGGCATATATTGGCTAAGCACAACTATTTAAGCCTTTGCCCTGTTTTATTTAAATACATTTATATATAGTAAGTCGATAGCGCGCCATATGAGTGTGTTACCACGTATCGACCATCACGCTATCTGCAACTGGAGAAACCTTTTTATGTCAAAATACACCATGCCAGATGATAATCAGCTTCAAAACAACGGCCAGGCAAGCTTCACTGTATTCGGTGTGGGCGGCGGCGGCGGTAATGCGGTTGAGCATATGGTACAACAAGGGATTAGAGGTGTAACGTTTGTCTGTGCCAATACGGATAAACAAGCGCTCGATCGTCTGACAGCGCCGCATAAATTGCAGCTTGGCGCTAAGACCAACCGTGGTCTTGGCGCAGGGGCAAACCCAGAAGTGGGCCGTGAAGCCGCAGAAAGCGAAGAAGAAGCCATCCGTGCTTTACTTGAACACTCAGACATGGTCTTTATTACCGCGGGTATGGGTGGTGGTACAGGTACGGGCGCCGCTCCAGTGGTTGCGCGTATTGCTAAAGAGATGGAAGTGTTGACGGTCGCAGTTGTGACCACACCATTTAAGTTTGAAGGTGGCAAACGTATCAAGGCTGCTAAGGCTGGTATCGAGCAGTTGACCAATTTCGTTGACTCTATCATTACCATTCCAAACGACAAACTTATGAGTGTCTATGGCAACATCTCTATGCAAGATGCCTTCAAAAAAGCCGATGACGTCCTCTTGCATGCGGTACAGGGTATTGCAGAAACCATCGCCAGCGAAGGTATGATTAATATTGACTTTAACGATATCCGCACCGCGATGACAGCTAAAGGTCATGCGATGATGGGTATCGGTCGCGCCAGCGGCGATGATCGTGCGCGTCAAGCGACCGAGAAAGCCATCAGATCGCCATTGCTTGATGATTTGCGTTTAGAGAATGCCAAAGGCTTGCTTGTTAACGTTATCTCTTCTGAATCTTTATCATTGGATGAGATGAGCAAAATCAGTGTCATCGTTGAAGAAATTACTGATATAGATGATGCGCATATTTTCTATGGTTCAGTGATTGATGAAAAAATGGGTGATGATTTACATGTAACAGTCATCGCAACCGGTCTGACTTTAGATGAAAATGCTGGTCAAGAGCCTGAAGTGGTAGAGCAGCCTGTGCCATCGGTAAACAGCACCCAGCCTGTTGATCCAAACTTGCATACCAGCGCGCTCAACAGTCAAAAACAGTCGCAAGCTCAGTATCAAGAAAGCCCGATACGCGCAAATGTGACTCAAGAGCAGCCTAAAACTAAAACCAACAGTATTCAAGATTATCTTAAGCGCCAACAGAACAAATAGTGCTTAGAATAAGTAGTCATTAAAATGAATGCTTGTTGTAGATAGTATGAATAAAAGAAGCCAGTATTTCGATACTGGCTTTTTTGTGCCTGTCTGTTTTTAAGCTTTGTTTATTTATAGATGAGCTATTTATACAACCTTTATAAATAAAATGACGCTCTATCCAATTGCTGCTTATAAATAGCTATAAACCGTTATTTATCGCTGATTGACAGTTTATTGTCTGCTAAAAGTCATCGTTAAATTAATGACGATAAGTGTTATCAATCAAAGACATAAGCAAATTAACGCTTTTTAGAGCTAGCGAAATAGGGTCGGGTAATGCTACACTATGTCAATTGTAACAAAATATGTGAGAAGACAGCCATGAACCAACGAACCATAAAAACAGCGATAGCCGTTACAGGTACTGGTCTTCATAGTGGTCAACCTGTTGACTTAGAGTTTCATCCACAGCCGATCAATACCGGCATCGTATTTGAACGTTCTGATATTGTCGGTAGCAATCCTATTCCTGCCAGTGCCTTTTTGGTACAAGATACCATGATGTCATCGAATCTCGTATTTGGTGGCACCCGTGTGGGCACCGTTGAGCATTTGCTCAGTGCGGTCGCAGGACTTGGCGTTGACAACCTGTTAATCCGCGTGTCGGCGTCAGAGATACCGATTATGGATGGTAGTGCTGCCCCATTTGTGGGACTGCTGCTACAAGCAGGATTTTGTGAACAAGAGGCGGCAAAGCGCTTTATTAAGATTGTGCGCCCAGTACGCGTTAAAGTTGACGATAAATGGGCAGAGTTACGTCCTTATGAAGGCTTTGAGCTCAATTTTGAGATTGATTTTGATCATCCGGCCATTGATAAAGATTTTCAGCATGCACAATTGCAGTTTTCAACGCAAAACTTCATTGAGCAGTTGAGCTCAGCGCGTACTTTTGGTTTCTTACGTGATATCGAAACCTTGCGTCAGAATAACTTGGCATTAGGCGGCAGTATGGACAATGCCATTGTCATTGATGATGCCAGTATCCTTAACGAAGAAGGCTTACGCTTTAATGATGAATTTGTACGTCATAAAATTTTAGATGCGCTAGGCGATTTATATCTGATTGGTTATCCGATTTTAGGTCGTTTTAATGCGTATAAGTCTGGCCATGCACTAAATAATATGTTGGTACGTGAGATATTATCAGATCCTGATAACTTTGAAATTGTAACTTTTGATGACAATGTAACCTGTCCTATCGAATATTTACCATTAAATGGTTTAACAGTTGAAGGATGAATACAGGAATATACACGAAGTATCGAAACATTTACGCAATATTACATAAGATGGTTATAAGTAGCGCTAAATAATATTCGTTTAAATAGATATTTTCTTTCTCATTTTACCAATAACCTGCTTCAGAGTAGGTAAAATAAAAGATGTGAGAAATAATAAAATCATCTGTCAGTGAGGTTCACATTGTGAATGGCACTGACAGATGATTTTTTTTGTTGACGGAATTACAAAAACGCAGCTTTATCAGCGTCAATTACGGGTTTAATTTACATAAGTTTACAAAGTAAAGCGGGGATTTTTACGGATTAATCAGGCGCAAAAGTGCCTTTTTGAGATTTTCATCAGTGGTGACATGCTCTGCAGCCTGTGATATAGTCCGCTTTGTGTTTTGGCTAAGAGCCTGATTTTCATGGGCTTTACGAGGCTTTGATAAGGGTGCCGACAAGGCTTGTGATGATTTAGGATAATCGTTATGAGTAGAGTTTTTGGCTACTACGACGCGGATTTGCTTGAGTTGTTTAAATGTAATTGACTGCTCTGTTAACACCTGCAAATAAGCGCTCTGTAAATAGCGAATATGATTGGCGGCAGTCATCGAACCCACACTGAGTATAAGTTGCTCAGAGGTTAAGCCCACGACCCAGCAGTTATCGAGGATTTCCTCAGGTAGACAATCTACCAAAAGCTCTTTTACTTCGGTCGTAGCTTGCAGATATAAACGCATATTATCAGCCAATGTTTGAGGTAGCGCACTACCAGCAAAGGCTTGATGATCGATAAGTTTAGCAAGTCGGTTAGGTTGTTTTTTTGACATCGTGAACACTCATCTAATAGGTGACAAAATCGATATTCATCATAAACAGCGAGCTTTTGTACTAAGGATTTTATCATGTTTATTTCATGGTCATCTTCCCTAAATTAATTCATGCTTTGTCACGGATGACGAGCAATCCTGTATTCACAATAGGTAGTAAATTTATGAAACAAGCTTTATTAATTTTGTCAGTATTGGGAATGGGTATAGCACAGACGAGTGGTGCTGTCGAAACAACCTTTCAACCAAATAATACCTTGAGTCATACCATCACCAATATCTCTACTTCTGCGAACTACGGTTCAAGTCGCAATATCTATAGCACTAAAAGTGGTGCTTATGTCTCAAGCAATGATGAAATCAGTCAAGCAATTGACAATCTTAGTGCCCATGCTAAGCAAAAAGAATATCAGCTTGCCTCGCTAACCAGCCGCTTGTCTTATGAGCAGCGTCAGCAGCAAGCAAGCTCAGTGCCAGATCGTTATTCTGCACCTGCGATTGCCGCCGCCAATGCTTCACGTGTGGCGCTATCTAGCAGTAGTGGTTACTGTGCTCGTTATGTGCGTAAAGCCCTACAATCAGCGGGTTATGAATTTACGCCTAACCCTTCAGCGTATCAGTATGCCTCTCGTGGCACATTGGCCCAAGCAGGCTTTACCAAAATCAGTAACAATACGCAGCCACAAGTAGGCGACGTCGTGGTCTATGATCGCACCTCAAGACGCCCACATGGTCATATTCAAATATTTGATGGTAATGATTGGGTTTCTGACTTCCGTCAAAACAGCATTAGCCCATACAGCGGTCATCATAACTACACGACATGGCGCGATTCAAAATACGTCGATGACGCATCAGATCGCGGTATCTACCTTGCAATGGCTGACAAATAAGCAGCAGCTAGATGTAACGTAATTCAAAAGTTTTCTCCGAACCCAGTAATGCTCTTTATGACATTACTGGTTTTTTTTGCTTGGCATAAAGAGGTTATTTGATTAAAGAAGCTATGTAGTTGGAGAAGGTGCTTAATTTAAGCAGCTATCTAGCCAGTGCTGCCTGCTTATCAAATATTGACCAATATTGCAGATTGTGAAAATCGGGCGGGGAGGCGTGTGTGGGCGCAAAATATAACGCCGTTGTACCAAACCTTGTACCAAACGTCGTAGCAAAGCTTAAAATTACACAGGGATGAATGTATTCAATGGCAGTATCGTCGATAAAAGCCTTTTCGTTGGATAGTTGGCTTAAGGGCACAGCAAAGCTGCGTTGATAAAGATAAGAGTTAGCTGTGCTGGTATTAGGTGTTAATGAATCGATAGCAGGTTCGATTTGCGCTGATAAGGAGTTTTTCTCTGCGTTGGCAGTACCATTATTCGCAATGCCATTATTCGCAGTGTCATTACTCCCAGCGCTATTACTCAGAGGGCAATGATTGGCTGTCCAGTTAATAAACGCCCGTGTTTGCCCATCAGGTTGTAAAAGCGGCGTTGGCGGCAGTGTCGCAGGATTACGATAGCTTGTAAACTCGTAAAGCGCATAACGACCGTCAGGGCTGGCATTAACTTCAATATAAGCGCTAGTTTTATTAGCATCCGCTCCATCAATACCAATCTCATTAACATCATTTATCGAAACGCTATTATTTATTAACCTGTCTGTTATTAAGCCACCTGCTAAAAAGCACTCAAGGCAAGTTTGCTCCCATAAATAATCTGCAAATCCTACCTGCGTCGGTTGCCATGTTGGCCAGTCTAATTGCGCCGCTAACGATTTAAGTGGCAGCGTTATTCGATAATCAAGCTGTAAATACCACTCTGACTGCTGAGTGCTTCGGGTTATCTGTGCGGTTTGGGCTATCTGATTTGTTTGAGCTAAGGTTACGATGACTTCTACCTGAATGCTTTGTAAGTCTTCTATCGTCACGCCAAGAGTCTGGGCATCAGCGGCGAGGGTGTCGGTTGCGAGGCATAGATGAAAAGTTTGGCTCATAAGTTAATAATATCCGCAGTTTAATAGTATTAAAGATATCTTATAGGCGGTTCGCTATAAAATGAACACAGAGCTACTGGTATTAATTTTGTGCAGCCTCTGTCTGCGTAGGCACAGCAAGCAAGAAAAATGAATACCAGTAGCGCGTTATCATACTTGTACTGATTTTATGTAGGACTGACTATAAATAGAAAACAGGAAATAGCTTATAAATAGCATAAAAGCCGCGAGCAAAATGCTGCGCGGCTTTTATTAGATAGGATAGAACATAAACTAAGCTGAAAATAACAACTTACTGCGCGTGACGAGCAAGGTTTGATAGCTTAGGATTGGCATGTGGGTTTTTACGTAATAACAGCGCCATACGACCAATTGAATGAACCAAAGAGGCATTAGCTGCCGCTGCAAGCTGAGCGCCGATGACATCGCGTTCTTCTTTGGTGCCAGCTGGCAGTTTTACTTTGATAAGTTCATGATCCGTTAAAGCGCGATCAATCTCTTCAGTGATGCTTGGGGTAATACCTTTGTTGCCAATCATAACGATAGGTTTTAGGTCATGACCAATGCCTTTTAGGCGTTTGATGGTAGCGTTATCGAGTTGCATATAATTCCTAGATGTTGGTAAAAATAAAAGATGGTGCTATTAAGAGCAGATAATGACCATTATAGATAATCTGGGGTCATCTTGCATGAGATCAGCAGGATTTTGCACGATTTTACGTGATGAAAATGTTAAACTGAAAGTATGAGTACATTATAAACGCTACGGTCTTATAAAGCAGTGTTTTCACCAAGAGAATTTAACCGTAAAAGGTTACAAGGTGCATAAGAGGTTCAATAGCTAATTTAGCTAGGTAACTTAAGCGCCTAGCAATAGCCATGTTATAGATAATTGTTTTATCAATAGACAGATATTGAATCGCCATAGATAACCACGTTATAAGCCGCTAGCCGTGTTTTGCAAAGTAATAGGAGCAGTCATTTTGGTCACGCGTATTGAAAATAAAAAGTTGTCAAAAAGCAGCAGTGCTTGGATGCAGGAGCACATTGACGATCCTTATGTGAAAAAAGCCCAAATAGATGGCTACCGTGCCCGTGCTGCGTATAAGTTGCTTGAGATTAATGAGAAGACCAATCTGATCAAAAAAGGCATGACCGTCGTCGACTTAGGCAGTGCACCGGGTAGTTGGTCGCAAGTCGCTGGCAAGTTGGTCGGTGAAAAAGGCGTCTTAATTGCCTCTGATATTTTGCCCATGGATACCTTGCCTGATGTTACCTTTATTCAGGGCGACTTTCGCGAGGCAGAGGTGTTTGACCGTATCATGGCAGAAGTGGGCGATAAACAGGTTGATGTGGTGTTGTCCGATATGGCACCCAATACCGCTGGCAATAGCGCCATCGACCAGCCGCGCATGATGTATTTATGTGAGCTGGCAGTCGATTTCGCCCTCGCAACCTTACCAGAAGGTGGCGCGCTTATTATGAAAGTGTTTCAAGGCGAGGGTACACAGGAATTACGCAAGCAGATGCAGGCGGATTTTAGTAAAATTCGTAGTATCAAACCGGGTGCTTCACGACCACGCTCAAAAGAGATGTTTTGGATTGCCATCAAGTAACAGGTATGCAAACCTTTCTATAAAATGGTTTTAAGGTCAATCAGTTGCGCAAATTTCCCAGATGATGGGATTTCATCATCAAGAGTATTGCTGATTAACATAAAACCGCTACAATCGTTAACTGAATAAATAGGAATGCTGCTTGAATTATTCAGGTTAGCACCACATATCATGGTATATTAACTTTGTTTTGAATCTATATCGTTTTAAATATATACCTATATATTAAGGCTGTGTTTTAAACAGAGTTGTTTTAAGCAAAGTCGTTTAATAGTAAGCGCTTTATTGGCTCAGTTATTTATGTCCGTTTGTCTATTTATTTTGTTTGGGGTTTTAAGTTACTTAAATCCAAGCTTGAACGATAATTTACAAATGGGTATTGAATAATGAGGCATACGTTTGCATATAGACGTCACGTGTTTAACAAACACACCAATAAGTAAGGGATGGGAATAACTAGTGAGCGACATGGTAAAAAATACCTTATTGTGGCTGGTGGTAATCGGCGTTTTAGTGCTGGTGTTTAGCGGCTTTGATCAATCTTCTGAGCCGGATAGCCTTAACTACTCTGAGTTTGTGACCGCTGTGTCAGAAAACCAAGTAGCCAGTGTTGAAATCGATGGCGAGCAAATCACCGGCGAAAAGAAAAATGGCTCATCATTTGAGACCATTCGACCAGCCGTGGCTGATGAACAGCTAATGCCGCTATTGCGTGAAAACCAAGTTGAGGTGCAAGGTACCGCGCCTAAACGTCAAAGTGTCTTGATGCAACTATTGATAGCCAGTTTCCCAATTTTATTAATTATTGGTCTGTTCCTATTCTTTATGCGTAATATGCAGGGCGGCGCTGGCGGTAAAGGCGGTGGTCCGATGAGCTTTGGTAAATCAAAAGCCAAAATGCTGACCGAAGACCAAATCAAGGTTAACTTTGATGACGTTGCTGGCTGTGAAGAAGCCAAAGAAGAAGTCGTTGAAGTCGTTGAGTTTCTGCGTGACCCTGATAAATTCACCAAATTGGGTGCGACAATTCCACGCGGTATCTTGATGGTAGGTCCTCCGGGTACGGGTAAGACGCTACTAGCACGAGCCATCGCTGGTGAAGCCAAAGTACCGTTCTTCTCAATTTCAGGTTCTGACTTTGTTGAGATGTTCGTCGGTGTTGGTGCATCGCGTGTGCGTGATATGTTCGAACAAGCGAAGAAAAGTGCGCCTTGTATCATCTTTATTGATGAGATTGATGCGGTCGGTCGTCATCGTGGCTCAGGTATGGGCGGCGGTAACGATGAGCGCGAGCAGACATTGAACCAATTATTGGTTGAGATGGATGGTTTTGAAGGCAATGAAGGCGTTATCGTCATTGCGGCGACCAACCGTGCAGACGTACTAGATAAAGCATTATTGCGTCCGGGTCGTTTTGACCGTCAGGTGCAAGTAGGTCTGCCAGATATCAAAGGTCGCGAACAAATCCTGAAAGTGCATTTACGTAAATTGCCAAATACCATCGGTGTCGATGCGCATGCATTGGCGCGTGGTACTCCTGGATTTAGTGGTGCGCAGTTAGCCAACCTTGTGAACGAAGCGGCCTTATTTGCCGCGCGTCGTAACAAGCGCAGCGTCGATATGAATGACTTTGAAGATGCAAAAGACAAGCTATATATGGGTCCTGAGCGTAAATCAATGGTCATCCGTGAAGAAGAGCGCCGTGCGACTGCTTATCATGAGGCGGGTCATGCCTTAGTTGCTGAGTTGCTACCGGGTACCGACCCTGTGCATAAAGTAACGATTATGCCGCGTGGTTTTGCCCTTGGCGTTACGTGGCAGCTGCCTGAGCACGACCAAACCAGTATGTATAAATCAAAAATGCTCAGTGATATTGCGATTTTATTTGGTGGTCGTATCGCAGAAGAAGTGTTTATCAATCAGATGTCGACGGGTGCTTCAAACGACTTCGAACGTGCAACCAAGATGGCACGAGCGATGGTTACCAAATACGGTATGTCAGATGCGCTAGGTATCATGGTCTATGAAGATGATGATAACTCACAAGGTTACTTCGGTGGCGGTGGCCGGACGATTTCAGAAGCGACGCAACAAAAGGTCGATGAAGAAGTACGCCGTATGCTTGAAGAGCAGTATGACATCGCGCGCGAATTGATTGAAGGCAATCAAGAAAAAATTCATGCGATGGTAGATGCTTTGATGAAATGGGAAACCATTGACCGCGATCAATTGCAGGATATTCTAGCTGGCGAAGAACCTCGTCCGCCAAGAGTCTATCAGCATAATGAAGTAAACTTATCAAAAAACGATGTTAAAACTACGACTTCAACACCGCCGCCATTACCAGCGATGTAGTTTCTGGTTTATTAATCTAGTTTTTTAAGATTGCATCTATTTTTGATAGAAAAAGCCCTTTTTAATAAAGGGCTTTTTTGTTGCTACAATTGTATCAAGGCTTTAGGACAGCATCAGATTTGCTGCTATCATAGGCATTATAGCTTGGTAAATTATCACGACAGCTAAAGCGATTTTACGAACTGAATTTATAATGGATACCTTATGTCATTATTCCAACCTTTATCTAATTATACGGTGATAAGTCGCGATAAAGTATTAGATTTATCGCAGCCGCATATCATGGGTATTTTAAATGTCACCCCAGATTCTTTTTCTGACGGTGGACAGTTTAATGCCATCGATAGCGCCCTTGCCCATGCTAAAGAGATGATTGCCGCGGGTGCAAGCATTATCGATATTGGCGGTGAATCTACCCGTCCAAATGCGCAAGCTGTAGCGACTAGCGATGAGATACAGCGCGTTGTTCCAGTGGTCAAAGCGATTCGTCAGCAGCTAGGAAGCATAGGTAAAGATATTTGGCTCTCTATTGATACCAGTAACCCGGCGGTTATGCAGGCAGCTTTTGATGCCGGCGCAGATATTTGGAATGATGTACGAGCGCTTAAGCGTGATGGTGCGGCGGCAATGGCAGCCAAGCTGGATATTCCTGTCATGCTGATGCATATGCGCGGTGAGCCGACGACGATGAATAACCTTGCCCAGTATGATGATGTGATTAAAGACGTCAGTGCCGAGCTAGCAGCGCGTATTGATGAGGTAACGAATGTCGGCGTTAAGCGTGAGAAAATCATTATCGATCCAGGTTTTGGCTTTGCAAAAGACTATGAGCATCATCGCGCCCTATTAAGTCAGCTTGATAGCCTGCAAACGCTTGAGTTACCAATGATGTTTGGTATTTCACGAAAGCGCTTTTTAGCAGAAGTACTGACTAAAAGTGGAGTCGAAGCCGTTGCTACTACCCAAGCGCTAGAGCGTGATGCGGTAGGAACGGCGGCTGGACTCTTTGCGCTGCAGCAGGGCGCTAGTATTATCCGTACCCACAATGTCGCTATGATGCAGCAAGCCGTGGCATTATGGCAGCAATTATCAAGTTATCATCAAGGCTAATAGGCTACTACCTTTTTATAAACGGTATCTTTATAAATACAGCTTAATCCTATTATTTATTAACCTTATTATTTATCTAAATGTCTATTCAGTTAAATACCATTTAAACCTACGGGAACACTTTTATGACGACTAGCAATCAACCAGAGCCAAACAATCAACCAGAACCCACCCTCGAGCAACGCCGCATTATTTATCAAGCCCGCCGCGGATTAAAAGAATTAGACTTTTATATCGACCCTTATATTAAAGAGTTGTATTTAACCGCTGATCCCAGCGAACAGGCAACTTTTGCAGAAATGCTGACCCATGAAGACCCTGATTTATTGGATTATTTTACCAATCAAAGCCGTCCAGAAAATGAAGCCATATGGGATTTGGTCAATAAAATCAAAACATGGCGCCATAGTAAAGACTTGACGTAATTATTTAATATTTATTTTAAGCCTGCTTGGGTATTCAATTATGATATCGCCAACTTCGCTACGTATCGATGCACCTATTCAGCCTGCAAGCTGTTTGCGCCTGTTATTTTATATGCTCTTAGCAAGTGTGATGGTGATATTGACAGGACTTGCGTCCATGGCGTTGTGGCAATATGTACTGATATTTGTGGTTAGCGCCGCCGTCGTCAGCTACTTAGCGTTATCGCGCCCGATATTAATGCATCTAAGCCAGCCGCCATTGAATAAAAGCGTTTATCAGCATTGGCAACTACTCATGCGTAGCAGTCGCGGTGATGCCCTATGGCAGGCAGAGCTTACTGCGGTCAGTAGCTATCCATGGGTTATATGCTTAAGCTTTATTGTCATAGAACCTTATCAGCGTCATTTATCAGTAACGGTATTTCGCGATCAAGTCAGCGCAGAACACTGGCGCGAATTAACGATTTTGGCAAATACCATTTCTCATTAAACTGCCTAAATAAAGCCAGTCTTATGCATATGACTGGCATTCCTTTTATCTATCTCTCTTTTTAATCGCTAACGATCTACTACATCTCATAACAAAACGCCTATCTAGATAGCGAAAGAGATTTGCTATATTGCAATTAAGCGTCAATAGCTAACTTATTTAAGTGTTTGTTTAAACCGACCTGTTTATAACCACTTGCCATATTTCTGGTAAATGGCTATTTGCATGAGTTAACTGAATGCAAAGCTTTTGATAATGAATGTTTTATAATAAAAAGGAAGCGATTATGAGTTTATTAGGGAATTTAGTGAGCCAAGTTGCCCGCAGTGCCATGGATCCAGAAGACGCCCAGCGCAATCCGGTCAATCAACGTATCAATCCACGCCGTACCGGCGGATTAGGGGATATTTTGGGCGGCGTATTGGGCGGTGGTAATCAGCCAAGTGGCTACAATCCGCAGCAGTATGAACGCCGCGCTGATAATGGCTTTGGTCTAGACGATATCATTGGTGGGCTCACAGGCGCCAACCAACGCGGTGGTATGAGCTCAGGTGCTGGCGGACTTGGCGATATTTTAGGTAGCGTATTGGGTGGTCAGGCGACTGGCGGTCGAACCTCTAGAAGTGGCTTTGGCGGTAAAGGCATGCTGATTGCTGCGCTTATGCCTATGGTGCTCAGCTGGATCAAACGTAATGGTGGTTTAAGTGGCGCTTTATCAAAAATCACTGGTATGGGGTATGACAATCAAGCGCGTTCTTGGATGAGTAATCAAGAAGCCAATGATAATCTGGACCCTAATGAAATTACCCGTTTATTTGATGAAAGCGAAATCCAGCAGGTAGCCGCGCATACTGGCGCAAATGAGATGGAAGTACGTCAAGGTCTCGCTGAGCTGTTGCCTGAAGTGATGAATCAATTAACGCCCAATGGCAATTTGGATAATGAACCTGAAGCCAACGAAGAGATTGATCAAATTATGAATCAATTATCGAGCCGCTTAGGGACGTTAAAATAATTGAGCACTTTGAAATTCAATATGATTAAACGTCAAATTTAGCCAAAATATCATAAAAAAGGAGCGCTTTTAATAAAGTGCTCCTTTTTTATGACCAACGATTTAACGCTGTGATTAATAACTTATCTCTGTATATTTATGCTGTATGCTAAATAAATATGTTAAAAATGGTCAACAATAGAAAAATGCTGATATAAATCTTATAAGATGTTCATATGACCCATGTATTTTTCCTATCGCAGTTACTATTGCGATAGCATCTCATATGACATGACTGTGTGATTTTATAAGCATTGATAAGGATATATTTCTCATGCCATTTAAACCTATCCAAGCAGCGATTGCCATTGTAGTTGGTTTAATCATTTGGTTTGTTATTCCGGTACCAAATGGAGTCACACCCGAAGCGTGGCATATGCTGGCTTTATTTATTGCTACTATTGTCGCCATCATTGGTAAGGTGTTACCCATCGGCGCGATTGCCATTATTGCCGTTACCTTGGTGGCGCTTACTGGGGTGACCAATGAGAGTCCAAAAGAAGCCATCGCTGATGCTTTATCAAGCTACTCAAGTCCTCTGATTTGGCTGATTGGTATTGCCGTGATGATATCGCGTGGCTTGATAAAAACGGGTTTAGGTCGGCGTATCGCGTATTATTTTATTTCTATTTTTGGCAAAAAGACGATCGGGGTTGCGTATTCTTTAACTGCCGCAGAGCTGATGATAGCGCCTATCACGCCATCTAATACCGCTCGAGGCGGCGGTATTATTCACCCAATTATGAGATCCATTGCGCAAAGCTTTCATTCTACGCCAGAAGAGGGCACCCAAAATAAAATTGGCCGCTACTTAGCGATGGTCAATTACCATGCAAATCCGATTACGTCTGGTATGTTTATTACCGCCACTGCGCCAAATCCATTGGTGGTAGATTTGGTCAATAAGGCAACGGGTAGTGAGATTCAGCTGTCATGGACGACGTGGGCGGTGGCGATGTTTATACCAGGGATGCTATGTTTATTATTAATGCCACTGGTGATTTATCTGATTTATCCGCCCGATGTCAAAGTAACGCCTGATGCGAAGAAATTTGCCAAAGACAATCTGACCGAGATGGGTCAGGTAAGCTTGCAAGAAAAAATCATGCTGGGCGTCTTTGCGCTGATGTTGATATTGTGGGCGAATATCCCAGCGCTAATTTTTGGTGAACAATTAAGCGTTGACGCCACCACCACCGCGTTTATTGGTTTGACGACCTTGATATTGACGGGCGTCTTAACTTGGGATGATGTACTGAAAGAAAAATCGGCATGGGATACGATTATCTGGTTTGGTGCTCTGATCATGATGGCATCATACCTTAACAAACTCGGCCTTATCAGCTGGTTCTCTGATAATATCGAATCAATGATTGGCATGATAGGAGTCGGTTGGGTCGGCGCTGTGGTTATTTTGACTTTGGTCTATCTCTATATTCACTATTTCTTTGCTAGTACCACCGCGCATATTACCGCGCTGTTTGCCGCTTTTTATGCTGTCGGGTTAAGCTTAGGCGCACCGCCGATGCTATATGCACTCATTTTAGCAGCCGCCGGTAATATCATGATGACGCTTACCCATTATGCAACCGGTACTGCGCCCGTTATTTTTAACTCAGGCTATGTGACATTAGGAGAATGGTGGAGTATTGGCGCCATTATGAGTGTGGTAAATCTGGTCGTATGGATCGGCGCTGGTTTGATTTGGTGGAAGCTGCTTGGTTATTATTAAAGGTTAAAGGTTAATAATGTGCGCTTAAACGAGCTAAAAACGCTCATCTAATGTCTCCAAGGTATAGTTGAGCGCCTCAAAGCAGATATCGGTATTAAAGCCGCGATATTGTAAAAACCGTAGCTGACGGGCTTTGTCTTTTTGTTCAATGGGTATGTCATCGCCGTATTTTTTGGTACGTGCGCTGACTGCCAGTTTTAGCCAGTCAATGCCTTCAACTAAATTATCGGCGCTGTCGTCTATAAACTCGCTAAATTCTTCCGATTCGGCATTCGCCATATCGATAAGCTCGTCGATATTACCGGGCATGGCAATTTTTTTACGATAAAACTCCTGCTTAATACGCCCGCGTCCGCGCCCTTTGCGGATATTTTCCCGAATAAGCATCAGGGTAGTACGATAATCACTTTGATAGCCTTTTTCTTCAAACTCATCGAGCAGGGCATCGATTTTGTCTGGGTCTTGCTCTTTATCAAGCAGTTTTTGCTTGAGCTCAGCCTTGCCGTATTCTCGGCGCGATAAATAATAAAACGCCAACCAACGTAAGCGGCTTTCGGCTTTAATGGCATCAATATCCGCTTGACGTTGTTCAGGGGTGCGTAAATACGCTTTAAGCGCAGAGGGTAGGTTATCGAGGTCTGCTTGATGGCTTTCAGCAAACTCTTTTTGATGCTCATCACTATTTATACCAGTATCATGAACGTTACTCTTAACCTCAGCCAGCATCTCTTTGATACTTTGCGCTTCGGGTGGCTGATAAGCAGGCACATCACTAGGCTCAGGGCTAAAGTTAGCCGCTGGGTGAAAACGCTTTTTACGTTTCTTGGATCTAGTAGGGTTTTTGCTAGTAGAAAAGTGAGCGTCAGCTGATTCTACCTCGAGGCCAGAGTCGTCAGATAACGAATAATCTTCACGAGAGTAGGTTGAGTGCTTGCGCGTCTTAGCCGTTTTTTTTGGCTTGTCTTGATAGGAGTGCTGAGAATGCTTGACAGATTCAGAAGATTTGACAGTTTTTTTTGCTTTGATAGTAGGACTACTCGCTGAATCGGCGTCCGATTCAGCAAGTATTTCAGCTAAGGTTTTAATTTTCATAACAATTTAGTTTTCATAACAAGTCATGATCATTGATAACGGTGAATAATGAAGCCGCTATTGTACAGGTTCAGAAGCCAGTTCTTCATTGGCTTCGTCAGTATCTGTGGCTTTAGCTTGTTTTTTTGTCCCAAGCTTTTCATCACGAATTTTGGCTTCGATTTCTTGTGCAATCGCGGGATTTTCTTTTAAGAACAACACAGAATTGGCTTTACCTTGACCGATTTTTTCATCGCCATAGCTATACCAAGAGCCAGCTTTGCCAACTGCGCCAATCTCAACACCCAAGTCAATCACTTCGGCTAAATGGTTAGTACCTTCACCATAAGTAATCTCAAATTCTGCTTGGCGGAAAGGCGGTGCCATTTTATTTTTGATGACTTTAACACGGGTTTGGTTACCGATGATTTCATCACCGTTTTTAACCGCACCGATACGGCGGATATCCATACGTACCGAGGCGTAGAACTTAAGCGCATTACCACCAGTCGTGGTCTCAGGGCTACCAAACATCACACCAATTTTCATACGGATTTGGTTAATAAACACCACCATACAATTTGAGCGTTTGGCATTACCAGTGATTTTACGTAGTGCTTGGCTCATTAGACGTGCTTGCAGACCCATGTGTGAATCGCCCATCTCGCCTTCAATCTCCGCACGCGGCGTCAACGCAGCGACCGAGTCAATGACAATCATATCAACCGCCCCAGAACGCACTAGCATGTCGGTGATTTCAAGCGCTTGCTCACCATTGTCAGGCTGAGAAAGCAGTAGGTCATCAGTGTTCACGCCAAGCTTGCGCGCATAAACTGGATCTAGTGCATGCTCAGCATCGATAAAGGCGCAGACACCGCCTTGCTTTTGGCATTCTGCAATTGCTTGCAGCGTCATGGTTGTTTTACCCGAGCTTTCTGGGCCGTAAATCTCAACGATACGACCTTTTGGTAGGCCGCCAATACCAAGCGCAATATCCAGCCCCAACGAGCCTGTTGATACCACATCCACATCAAGAATGGCAGAATCATCACCTAAATGCATGATGGTGTTTTTACCAAACTGCTTTTCGATTTGACCAAGGGCTGCTTTGAGGGCTTTGGCTTTATTTTCGTCCATATAGGACTCCTTGTTATTAATAATAAGTGTAAATAATGAGTATTTTGATTATTTAGAACTACTCGTCACCAACCACTTGCTCAATGGAATAGCTTACAGGCTCAGTCGTCAGTAAGGGAGGTTTTCAAGCAAAGTTGAAGTGGCTGGAAATATTAGGTTTCAGACGGTGATATCGAATATATCACCCTACTATACAGTAAAATTCAATAATGAGAAAAGCAAAAAAAAGTTCATAATTTTTGCTAGTAAATAAGCGTAATAATGTCAGTAAGCTTATTTAGCACGTGCTTTTCACGTAATTTTTAAGCCACCCTGTTTTATATCACTGTTGATTAGATAAGGCAATTATAACAAAATCCAAGGCCAATATTGAGGGTGCTGAGAGGTTAAACGACAGTGAGTGTCGTATGATGTTCTATTAAAATATTCCTAAAACAGGCTTGTTTTAACTTTCAGTTTTGAACTTGATGACAGGGTCATTTGTCAATAGATTTATGAGTTGTCCACAATAAAAAAGGTATTTTTATTGAGCGCTTGTGAAACATCCATAACGGTTAAATTAATTTAAAAAATATTAAAAATATATTACTTTGCTTTCAAATATCATATAAGTAATTGATTTTAAAAGTTTTTAAAATTGTACAAAAAATGAACGATTTTACCTAACCCTTTAAGCTACCTAGGGAAATACTTGTCAAGTGGCGACTTATACACAGGGTTATCCACAGCTTATGGGGAGAACTCACGAAACCCTTATCCTATCAATGTTTGCGCAGATATGAAATATTGCATGCAAGCCAAATATAGGCTATTTCCGTTTTTGCAACTTTAAATTTAGTCATAAAATTACTGTCTAATGCCTATGTTTCACATATGGCTTGCGGGTATCTAGTGGATATAGAGCAAGCACTTAGAGGCTCTAGCAGTTTAAAAGTAGCTCGCACAACGCGCGAAGCCTTATATATCAACAGATAAAGTAGGGCAGGAGAGATATTCAGCCACAAAAAAGCGGCTAAGTACTTTATCAGTATCTTAGCCGCTATAGGGCAATATCGCTAGGGTAGTGCCATCGAGATTAGTCTTTAATATAGATTAAATCCCAAACACCATGTCCGCGCTCTAAACCGCGGCGCTCAAACTTGGTCATTGGACGAAAGTCAGGACGGTCGGTGAAATTACCTGCGCCTGCTTGATTGGTCAGCCCTGCAAAACCATCCAACACTTCAACCATCCAAAAGGCATAATGCTCCCAGTCAGTCGCCGTATGGAACCAGCCGCCTTGCTTTAAGCTGCGCGTGACAATCGCCATGCGCTCAGGGCTCACAAAGCGGCGTTTATAATGGCGCTTTTTTTGCCAAGGGTCAGGGAAGTAGAGCTGGATACGATCAATATGGTTTTCTGGTAGCTGTTTCAGCAATTGAATAGCATCACCGTTAATGATTTTAACGTTGGTTAAACCTTGCGTGCCTGCCATATAAGCGCATTTACCGATACCTGGCTCATGAACTTCGACACCAACGAAATTGCGCGTCGGCTCAGCAGCGGCCATCTCGATAAATGAATCACCCAAGCCAAAACCAATCTCTACCGTAAGCGGCGCGTCACTGCCGTTAGGGCTATCTGCAAATAGCACTCGTAAATCGTTAATGCCATCAAGATTGCCATCACCGAAACTGTTATTGACTAAGTAATGCGCAAACTCTGGCGCAGTCAGTGCCAGCTCGGCATTTTTATTCATATGCGTACGGCGTTTCATAAAGGTATTAACGATACGAATATGTTTACCCTCTGTAGGCTCATTCTGGCTGCTAGCATTGGCATCAATACTAATGGCAGTATCGGTGGCAGCCTGAGCTTCAGGGTTCATAGGGTTAGTGCTATTAGGGTTTTGCTCATCAGTAGTATTAGCACCATTGATGTTGTCATTGATATCAGGATGTTGACTCATAGGATTAACAAGGCTTAATTAGGTGGGTAAAGTTGCTTCATTATAAGTGAAATCGTGACCACTGTGAACGGACAATCCAATTTTAGTAAGTTTGCCATATATTCTATGTGTCACTACAGTTTCTCTAAATTATACAAGGCCATAGACGGATTTTCTCGATACAGATTGCATATATATGGGTTTTCTATCACTGGCTTTTGGCGTTATCATATAACAATCCTTGATACCCTATTTTTGAGAATTTATAGAGCAGACTGCCATGTTATTTATCGAGACGGATTCGCCGCCACCGTTTTATCAAGAACAGCTAACGCCTGAAAAGCGTCAGCAGCTGGATAAATGGTTTATCAGTCAGCGTAGCCAGTCATATTATCTTAAGCGCTTTGAGGAATTTGATAAGCAAGGATATCTGTCGCCGAAATGGCATTGGGCGGCGTTTTTTGTCACTTTTCCTTGGCTGCTGTATCGTAAGCGTTATATGGATGCGATTGTTTATAGCGTTGCCGGTTGGTCGTTTATTCAGCTTAATGTGGCACTGGTATTGGTGGCGTTTGAATTTGTCGCGATGCCTTATATTGCCGATGCTTATCAGATGGCCATACGTATCGCTATTGCGGCGCTGATATGGCTGTTTTGGTCGGTTATGGTTGCACGCTGGACGGACGCTTATTATTACCGTATGGCAAGGCGCGAGATTGCTGATGCTATCAATGATTATCCACGTGATGAGGCGGCGCAAAAAGCGCACTTGCAAAAAGAAGGTGGGGTCAGCTTATTTGGCTTGGGCTTGGGCTTTGGGTTTTTTGCCTTTGCTTTAATGGTAATAAAGGTGCAGTTTTTACCCATTGTTGCCAAGCCCAAAGAAAACGAAGTATTGTTTGATGCTTACGATACCGCTAAAACAGCACAAAATCGTGTGGCGCTGACGTATCGGCAAACAGGGCAGTGTCCTAGCAATCTTCCTTTAGACATGGGTACAGAGCAGGTATATATCGCTATCGACAGCAAAGCTGCTGGCGTGCCAGCAACGGATTGCGCGGTCATAGCTACCATCCAGAACGTTAAGTTTCCGATTCGCTACCTAAATAATCAAACGCTGGTCTTTTATCATGTGCCCGATAGCGATAATTGGAACTGTATGACCTCACTCAATAAAAGGCAAGCGCCTAAAGGTTGTAATGAGAATTAAAGATTTTTGACACTTAAGATTTTTGACACTTAGGGTTTAGAGTCAGTGGCCAGATCGTCTTTCTCATCGACTGGTATCGCTTGGCTCTTTAGGGCGTCATAAAAATCGGTCAAATCCATTTTACGGGCTTTATCGATATCCTCATCAAATAGACTTTCAAGCTCGGCCATCGCCGACTGTGCCGATTCAATTAAGCTGGCTTCATCGCCATAAATTGCTTGCTGACGTTCAATCAAATCATCATCATAATCACGGAAGGTTTGTACGGTTTCGCGCGCCTTTTCTGGTGAGATACCGAGCAGCTGTAATGATTCACGCGACATATCTAAAGACGATAAATAGGTCTCCCGCCAAATATGACGCACACCGACTTCACGCAGGCGATAATAGTGCTGGCGGTCACGGGCGCGTGCTAAGACAATCATATCAGGATAGTTTTTACGCAAATATTGGGCGGTAGTGATAGAACGCTCTAAATCATCGATGGCAAGAATAAAGACGCGCGCTTTTTTAATGCCGGCAGCACGTAGTATCTCGGGGTTTTTTGGATCGCCATAATAGACTTGGTTACCAAACTTACGCACGAAATCGACGCGATTTGCCGAGCGTTCAATGGCGGTAAATTCGATATTATGCATACGCAGCACACGACCAATAATCTGACCAACGCGCCCAAAACCAGCAATAATCACCTGATGCTCATGATCAGGAATGGCATCGTACTCGCGGCTTGGTTTACTTTTAGCAAATATTGGCTCACCGATTTTTTCTAAGAGTAAAAACGCCAGTGGCGTCAGCGCCATAGAAATGGTGACGATAAGATTTAAAGTATTGGCAAGCTCAGGACGCAACACATTTTGCGCCGTTGCGACACTAAATAAGACAAAGGCAAATTCACCACCTTGAGCAAGGGTCACGCCCAATCGGATGCTGGTCGGCCAGCGATTGCCCGATATTTTGGCAATGGCAGTAATAACACCGAATTTAATCACCATCAATGCCATGGCACAGCCGATGATAAAGACAGGCTTTGCTAAGATGAGTTTGACATCGGTTAGCATACCGACCGACATAAAAAACAGCCCTAGCAGCAGCCCTTTAAAAGGCTCGATACTGGCTTCTAACTCATGACGATATTCAGAATCTGCTAATAATACGCCGGTTAAAAAAGCGCCCAATGCCATCGATAGACCGATTTGCCCCATCAAAATAGACACGCCCATGACGATAAATAAGGCGACCGCGGTTAAGAGTTCTGATGCGCCACTAGACGCCACAAATTTAAAGAAAGGTCGAATGATATAACGGCTGGCAAAGATAAGTCCGGCAAAGACGGCAAAAACTTTACCAAAATAAATCAAATCGTAGCTTTGTTCGCGTACCCCTGACAAAAATGGAATAACGGCTAATAAAGGGATAACGGCAATATCTTGGAATAATAAAATGGTAAAGGCTTCACGGCCATGGGTACTTGAAAGTTGCTGTTTTTCTGTCAGGATTTGTAGGACAAAGGCGGTCGATGATAGGGCGAGACCAAATCCGACAATAAAAGCGGTATCAAGCGGCAAGGCAAAAAACTGATGTAACAGCCACATTAATAGCGTGCCAGTCAAACCGACTTGTAAGCCACCAAGGACAAAAATCGAACGCCGTAGCGCCCATAATCGTGAAGGCTGCAGCTCAAGGCCGATGATAAACAGCAGCATGACCACGCCAAACTCAGAAAAGTGTAATAAGCTTTCCGCATCGCCTGCAACATCTAAACCACTGGGGCCTAATATCAATCCTGTGATGAGATAACCTAGAACCGTCGCGATGCCAAAACGTTTACCAAGGGGTACAAAGAGCAGGGCTGCTCCCAAGAAAATAGTAGCTTGTAACATTAAATTTGGTGAGCCGGCGGCGGCAGCGAGCATCTGGAATCCTTAGCAGTAACGATAAAATAAGCAGTACAACAGGGTAAATCAATAATCAAAAATTTTAAACATTGTTTATTTCTTACGATAAATCTTCCATACGCCATTATCTGCCAGCGGATTACTATAAGCATCGTTACGGCGCTTACGCGGTGTCTGCCGACTGTCGACAATTTTAAAATCGGGTAGGGCATGAACGATAAGCCCAGTGCGATAAAAGCGTACGCGCTCAGGCTCTAGCATCTCGCCTTTGTTATCACGGCAAAATACATACGCGCGCAAATCGATAAATTCACGATGCGCCACCAAACGCGCCTCATTATCATTATCAAATACGGCGCTCATACGCGCAATTTCATCAGCGCTGTAATTGCCACATTTATCAGTAAGCGCACCGACCGACCCAAAGCTTTTGGATTCTTTGGCACGGGTCTTGGTCAGATGTAGTCTTTGCACGTGATAGATAAATTGCGGTATCTCAAGGCTGGCTGGTAGCGGCAGATAATCAGGCGGTAGGTTGGCCGCCGGATAAAACGCCATCGCACGCTCAAGCAGATTATGCCAACGCTGCTGATAGGCTTGGACTTCGGCTAAATTGCCTTCATAAATCGGCATATCACGAATTTGACGCAAAATGTCAGGCGGAAACTGCTCATCTCGAAAGCTGGCAATATCTTCTTGCAGCGTTGATAGCAATGCTTTGGCATGCTTTTTACCCTCGCTTGAGATAGGGTCATCAATGTAGATAGGAGCAACGAAAGGAGCTGAGCGTCTCGACATGGCAAAAGGTCATCAATTGGTTATGAATAAGGGTTTTAAGCCTTAAGTATACAGAATTTATATGAAAAATATGGCGGCGCGGCCAAATTTTCCATTATTTTTAACATGCTCTTACAATGATAAAAATCTGCGTGATATAAGCTGATTTGCAATAAAGGTCTTTTATTTATCTTTTTTAAGCCACTTTTTAGGCGCTTTTTTATGAATCATCATTCACCTCTTTCGTCCATATATGATAACTGGCGTGGCTTGTTAATAACCTTTGGTAAAATAATTTTAAGGATTATCGGTGCAGGACTGGCGCTGCTATTTGGGTTTTGGTTAATAATGGCATCCAATATGGGACCGGCTTATCTGCCCCACCTCATGAACGGTGCGCTAGATTTTTGGATTCGCATGATATTGTTAGGGTTGGGGCTAAGTATTTGGCTAATAACAGCGCTGTGGATAATTTGGCTGATGCTGCGTTATTGCCAGCACTTTATAAAAAAATATCAATTAAAACGTCGCTCATAACTAACAACCAGATAGGCGACGTCTTAATTAATAATTATATGATTTAATATTTAATGTCTTATGCTTAATGGTTGTGACCAATATGATTATTGGTATCAGTCGCCTGCTGTGAGATATCGCAAACTAAAGCATCGCTATGCGTCTTGGTTTGCGGATGCGCTAAGCTTTCAACCTGAATGGTCGCATGGTGAATATCAAGCTCAAGGAGGCTTTGCTCTAAACTGGTAATCAGGATACTGGACTCATAAATACTCATTTCGCCATCGACGACCACGTGACACGATAGGGCGTTGAGACCGCTGGTGATACTCCAAACATGCAGGTCATGGACTTGTCGTACTTGCGGGTGGGCAAGTAATTTGTCTTCGACCTCAACTAGCGATATACCTTCTGGCGTACCTTCCATCAGGATATGGACCGAATCACGGACGACGCGGTAACCACTAAACAAAATCAATATGGCGACAATCACCGAGGCCGCCGCATCCGCCCAAATCCAGCCAAAGCTCATCATCAAAAGCGCGGCAACAATAGCGGCAACCGAACCCATTAAGTCACTTAACACATGCAAATAAGCACTTTGCATATTCAGATTGACCGGTGCTTTACCCGCATTTTTTCCTTGACTGTCCTCGTTACTGCCTACATGACTGTGACCATGCGCATCTGTGCCCCGACTGCCACGGTGCATCAGCCAAGCGACCAAAATGTTGACCAACATACCAATGGTAGCAACGATAAGCATGCCTTGGGTCGCAATCTCAGGCGGCGAATTAAAGCGTTTAATCGCCTCATAAAAAATCATGATCGCAATAATAACCAACGTCGCACCATTGACCGTTGCCACTAAAATCTCAAAGCGTTTATAACCAAAGGTCTTTTGATGGGTGGCTGCTTTTTCACCAATTTTAAATGCCATCAATGTCGCGCCAAGGGCCACCGCGTCACTGAGCATATGACCAGCATCAGACAGCAGCGCCAAACTACCAGTGAGCCAGCCGCCGATGGCTTCGACAAACATATAGGCAGTAATAATGATAAAACTAAATAGCAAGGTACGCTGATAGCCTTTGGTATCGCGTGGTGCAACCGTCTGTTCTAGGTGTTCATCGTGGTCGTGATTGTCTTGATTATCGTCAGTATAACTGTCTTTAGTATAATGACCTTCTGCATCCTTTTGGCCGTGCTTATGGTTATCAGCCGCAGCATTCTCATGAGAATGGTCATTTTTTTCAGATTTTGGGTGATTTTGATTCATAACAACACTCAGGATGATAGAAGGTAAAATTTTATTGCTTATAAAGCTTTGATTGCTTATAAAGCTGGGCTTGCTGTGCTCAAACCAGACAGATATAAAGAATTTAGCACATTTAATAAATGCTTGCTGTATCTAGGCGGTAAACGATGAATTGCCTATTTTGAAAAGCGTTGGTTAGTGACTGCAAGCTATATAGTCAGCTCCATATAAAGAAGATACAGTGAAACTGGAATGAATTTTTTGCAGCCTCTGTCGGCGTAAGCACAGCAAGCTAGAAAAATTTGTACCAGTTTCACGTTGTCAGATAACGTATCCATTTTATTTAGTACTGAATATAGCGTGATAATTCTAGTTAAAGAACCACGCTAAGAAATTGGATATTACCAGCCAACAGGGTCAATATCCAAGGTCAGCTTCAGATATTTGGCGCTTGGCAAGGTAAGTACAGGCTGCCACCAGTGATGTAATACCCGATGTAATTGCTGTCTGTCTTTGCCTAATAGTAGTAACTGCACGTGGTAGCGACTGTTCTTTTTACTCATTGGCGCATCGATAGGACCGAGGACAGCAAGATTATGCCCATTTGGCAAAATAGCAATCGCATCTTTAAGCGCTTGCGTCGTGGCGGTAAGGGTTTTGCCTTCACAGCGTATTAGGGCAGCGTGGCTATGCGGCGGCAAGCCCATCATTTTACGTTCTTGCAGTAGCTCACGTGCGAATGATAAATAACCATCTTTTACCAATTTTAATAACAGCTCATTATCGGGTTGCAGCGTTTGAATCAATACGCGCCCCGATTTATCACCGCGACCGGCACGCCCTGCGACCTGAACCATCAGTTGTGCAGTATGTTCCGGCGAGCGAAAATCGGCGGATAAAAAGCCACGATCAGCATTGGGCAAGCAGACCAACGTAACGTTAGGAAAATGATGACCTTTGGCGACCATTTGCGTACCGACTAAGATGGCAGGCTTGCCTTCATTGATACGCTGATAGATATTTTCCCAGCTGTCTTTACGTCTGGTGGTATCGCGATCGATTTGGATAATGGGGTACAGCTCTTTACTGGTTTGCGGATTGGCAAAAATCGCATGCAAGTTTTCGCTGAGCCTTGTAGTGCCCATTCCTTTGGCATCCAAATTTTGACTGCCACAATCAGGGCAAACCGTTGGAATATAGGCTTGCCAATCGCAGTGGTGGCATTTTAAATATGAGCTGCTTGAATAGGAATTAGATGGCGATTGGCTATTATAATGGACAGTTAAATGCGCATCACAGCGTGGACAATCTGCTTGCCAACCGCAAGCTTCGCATAGCAAAACTGGCGCATAGCCGCGACGATTTAGAAATATTAAAACTTGATCGCCAACCTCTAGCGTTTGCCGTATTGCGCCAATCAGCGCATCGGTCAGACCAGTATCATAGCGAGCGCCTTCGTCCGTCGTTTGTTGATGCGTACTTTGCAGGCGCGCATCAATCAGCTGCATGCTTGCAAGCTTGGCATTACCAGGGCGAGTTTGCAATTGACACTCTACCAGCTTGCCATCATCGACCAGTTTTAGATGCTCAAGAGACGGCGTCGCCGTACCAAGGACGACGGGGATATTGGCTTGTAGTCCGCGATAAAGCGCGACGTCGGCGGCATGATAGCGCAGCGTATCTTGCTGCTTATAAGAGCCATCATGCGCTTCATCAACGACAATTAAGCCCAGATCTGCAAAGGGATAGAGCACCGCTGAGCGCGTTCCAATGATAATTTGCGCATGACCGGTACGGCAATCTTGCCAGCCTTGCAGGCGATGGGTATTGTTCATACCCGAATGCAGTAAGACAATATGAGCGGCAAAGCGACTGGCAAAACGCGCGCGCGTCTGCGGCGTGAGTCCAATCTCTGGCACCAAAATCAAAACTTGCTTGCCGGCTTCTAAGACTGCTTGCATCGCCTGCAAGTAGACTTCGGTCTTGCCACTACCGGTAATACCATTTAATAAAAACCCCGTATATTGCTTATCTTCATGAGCAGCAATAATCGCAGTAACGGCAAGCTGTTGCTCTTCATTAAGGTCAAGCGGCATGGTTGCTAATTTAACAGGAGCAGGTGCTTGTTTATTCTGAATATAGCGCTCGATAAGGCCTTTTTCTTCTAGCGCTTTTAAGAAACTGCGCTGCATCCCTTCTAAGAGCAGAATATCCTCGCTAGCGCCGTGCTCACCGTGTAATTTAAGCATCTCAAACTGTTGCTTTTGCTTTTTTGCATTGGCGCGAAAATCGTCGTCGCTTACATGCGGCAAAATGCGCCAATGGGTAATCAGCAAGTCTAGCGGCTTACCTTGCCGCACGAGGGTTGGCAACATCACCGCCAAGACATCACCAAGCGGATAGTGATAATAACGCGCCAGCCAATGCGCCAGCTTTAGCATACTGGTATCTAAAATTGGCTCAGCATCTAAGCATTTATTAATGGGTTTGAGCTTATTGAGGGGTACGTCGCTATCCGCTGCAGCAATATGAGCAATAACGATACCGATTAAGGTTTGACGACCAAAGGATACTTCGACACGGCTACCAATAGGCGGTATATGAGCTGAAGTGCTATGCGGCAACGCGCTGCTATCTGTTGGCAAGCTGTAGTCAAACACCCGATAAAGGGGCACGGGTAGCGCAACTTGTAGCAACATAAAAGGGCTTCGCAGTCTTATCAGGTGAATAGGGATTAGGAAGAAAGGTTAAGAGATAAATAGATAAAGACCAATAAGCTTAGCACGATGCTAAGCTTATTATCATTGAACATAAAGCCGTAGAGCTTAATAAAGCTCAATAACCGTCTTATTCAATATACATAATAGATTCAATTTCAACCACGCCGCCTTTAGGTAGGGCTGCGACTTGTACGGCTGCGCGGGCAGGGTATGGCTCGCTTAAATTCGCAACGAACACTTCGTTTAACGCCGCAAAGTCATTTAAGTCGGTTAAAGAGACATTGAATTTGACCACGTCATTTAAGCTGCCACCAGCAGCTTCACAAATGGCTTTGATGTTTTCAAATACTTGCTTCGCTTGTGCATCGAACCCTTCTTTTAGTTCCATGGTGATAGGGTCAAAACCTAGCTGACCTGAAATATAAACAGTATTACCAACTTTTACCGCTTGTGAGTAAGTGCCAACGGCTGCAGGTGCTTTATCGGTTTGAATGGTTTGACGAGTCATATTATATCCTTATGATATTTTTTGATGTTTATTTGGTTGAAAAGTGAGCCAAAAATGTCAGGCTGCGTTAAACGCTTAAAATTAAATATAAAGGTTAATGCCTAACGCTTAAAAGGCATAGGTAAAAGGTATGGATTTTAACATTTATTTTAGCTGATTTTATAATTGGTAGAGCCGGATAATATTAGGGAAGCCAAGTAATGAGCGTAATTCGCGAATACCTTGCGCTAAATGATTGCGACTACGTACCACGATATGAATAATGGTATCGCTGCTACGCACGTCGACCTTTTCGACCCCGATATTTAACTGGCGCAGATGATAAATCACTTCACTGATTTGCTCATCACTGAGAGCGATTGAGAGCTTAAGGTAAGCGGGGAAACGGATTTTGCTACCGTGTTCGTCTGAGTCGCTTTGCTTAATTGCTTTATCATTACGCCAGCGCAACTGAATAACTTGATAAGGATTGTCTTTACGGATATCGTCCAATGAAAAGCATTTATGTCGATGGACAACCAAACCATGACGCGATAAATGGCCAACGATAGGGTCGCCATAAATCGGGTGACAGCAATTGGCAAAATCAAGCTCGACGCCTGAGGCATTGACAATCAGCTGCTGCGGCTGGGTCATATCATCAATATGTTCTTGCGATTGAATATCACTGACCTCATCGCTAAACAAACGGGTGACCACCAGTTGGGGCAGTAACGTACCCGAGCTTATTTGCTCAAATAGCGCATCTTTCTCTGTCAAACCGCGCCATTCGGTGAGGTTTTTCCAGTCACTTTCGCTTAAATCATCGAGGCTTTTCTGATACGTTTTTAAGGCGCGGTCTAAAGCTTGCATACCGTGATGCTGCTTGTCTGCAGGAGATAAGTCTTTAAACCAGCGCAAAATCTCTACCCGGGCTTTATTGGTGACCACAAAGCCAAGCCATTCCGCTTTTGGCTCAGAGTGACTGTTTACTTCAATCTCGACCAACTGACCGTTTTTAAGTACCGTGCCAAGTTTTGCATGTTTGTTATCGACATTGGCACCGACGGCAACATTACCGACCATAGGTCCAACGGCATAAGCAAAGTCTAACGCCGTTGCACCCTGCGGTAGCTCATAAGCGCGCCCCTGCGGACTGTAGCAGATGATTTTACTCGAGTGCAGATAATCCATCAGCTCATTAATGGTGGAGACCGCCGCTGAAAAGTCAGGGCTGTCCTCATCCAAGCTGTCTTCATCGTCGACCAAGTCTTTCATATTGCGTAATGAGGCTTGAATGACCGATTGACTGACATCGGAGGCGTGTTCTGCGCCAATAACGCCAAGCCTTGCCGCGTTCTGCATTTGCTTGGTTAAAATCGTCACTTTGACAAAATCATTGTCGCGCTCATAGATAAGGGTCAGCGACTGATTACCACCCGGTAGCGGGCGGCGAATATTGTCAGCGATATGGCTGTCATCAATCTGATATTTTTTAATCAGATAATAAGCCAATTTGTCGCAGGCTTCGATATTATCAAGGACAATCTCAAACGCATAATGGCGCAACAGCGCATTGATTTCACCGCGATTACGGAAAAATTGGCGAAAGATAACGACGCGATTGTCTAAGACTTTAACCATGCCATTCAGACCAAGATTGTTTAGAACAATACTTAAATAGCGATGAATGGCCTCTCTTTGAAAATTACGCCCAAGTCCATGTTGTAGCAGCTTATCAGACAGCTTGTTATACATATCGGAGTCAAGGTTACGATAGCAAAGCACTTCGATATAATCGGCAATGTCATTGAGACCCATTAAGCGTGCAAAGGGCACATAAAAATCTAGGGTTTCTTGCGCAGTGGTGCGCTGTTTTTCTGGGCGTACCGCATCCAGCGTCGACATATTATGTAGGCGGTCAGCCAGTTTGATAATCAATACCCGTGGATCGGCAAGGGTGGCAGTTAGAATTTTATGAAAGGTTGCCGCTTTATTTTCTTGTTTATTATGGGTCGATGATTTTAATTTGGTCACACCGTCGACCAGTCTTGCCACTATTTTGCCATAACGCTGCTGAATCTGCTCAGCACTGATCTCGGTATCTTCGACCGTGTCATGGAGGATGGCTGCAATAATCGTATCGCGATCCAAGCGAAAGCCTGCCAATATTTCGGCAACGGCAATCGGATGGGTGATATAAGGCTCCCCTGATTTACGCTTGTCTTTGATATGCGCAATATCACCGAACTCACAGGCATCAATAATATCACTACGTTCAGCCGCAGTGAGATAACCTACTGAGCGCAGCAGATTATATTGAGCGTCATCAACTAAAGGATGACTGAGTTTGGGTAAGGTTTGACTCATAAAGCGGCGATCCTATTTTCCAATACCTATTTGTCAGTTCAAGACGGTTTCTTGGTTCTCGACTGTTTGGGTAAATGGTGACTGAATGAATGCTGACCTACGCTATCAAAGCTTAAAGACATCAAAGCTTAAAGACGCAGAGCTAAAAAAGGGGCAGACCACCCTCTAATTAATCGTAAATCGCATTCAATGTCAACTGCTAAGCGAGTAGGCTATGCAAAAATTAAGAAATTCCCACTCAATGGTAGGATTTTCGCTATAAACGGTGGTTAAAATTGCTAACTGTTTAATATATAGTCGATTTAATTTGAAAAATAACAACATACTGCTGGGATAAATTTTTCGAAGCCTCTGGAGTGCAAAGCGCACAGCAAGCGAGGGAAATTTATCCCAGCAGAGTACTATTTCGTTTTGAATTGACTACAATAACTTAGCACTATAAGTAACGTTATCGATAGTCTTACAACCAAAAAACCACAGCCTATGCTGTGGTTCTTATCAATCAGGAATGTCATCACTTAATAAAGTGGTCGTACAAAACAACTACTAAAAGCCATGTTTTGAAAGCTGGCTAATAAAGCCTTATTAGAAGCTATGATCGCCTGATAATGCTAAATCTAATGAGCTTGTAGCAAAGTTATGATCTGGCTGATTTAAAATGTCACGGGTGATTTTTCCCGCAGCAATTTCACGCAAGGCCAATACAGTAGGCTTGTCGTTATCAACGTCAACCAACGGTTCAGCAATACCTTTGGCCAACTGACGGGCGCGCTTGCTTGCGACCAATACCAGCTCAAAGCGATTATCAACATTATCCAAACAATCTTCAATCGTCACTCGTGCCATAAATAGCTACCTCGGTTGTTTTTATTAGTCACGGAGCTTGTCCGCCACTCAATAAAAATAATATCAAAAATACAAAAGGGGGATAGCTAGGCATTATAGCATTTTTTGTTTAAGCGCGTGGTTGCTTTTTATATCGGCTGCTACTTATATCTACGCCGCCGCGTGCAATGCCCAGATAAGAGGACGAATAACGAATAATGCGACTTTAGCATTCCCCTTTCCCTTTCCCTTTCCCTTTTCTTTTGGCTACTCTTCTACTTTAGTACTCAGTAAGTTGGTAATGGTGCGATGGTAACGCTGCTGTTGGCGTTTAAGCGTCTGTCTATCAGCGACGATAACGGCTTTGAGCTCAGTTAGTGCAACTTCGAAATTATCATTAATAATCACAAAATCAAAATGTACGTATTGTGCCATCTCAGTGACTGCGCCTGCTAAACGCTGCTCTATCACTTCTAGCGTATCTTGCGCGCGCGTCGATAGACGTTGACGTAAGGTAGCAATACTTGGCGGCAAAATGAAAATCATCGTCGCGTCAGTGAAGATTTTTTTCACTTGTAGCGCCCCTTGCCAATCAATCTCTAGGATAACATCAACGCCAGCTTCTAACTGCGCCCGCACGCTTTGCTCTGAAGTACCATAATAATTGCCAAACACTTCGGCATGTTCTAAAAACTTGCCCTCACCGATGGCGGTGACGAATTTATCAACATCGGTAAAATGATAATGATGACCATCAATCTCACCGGGACGCGGGGCGCGCGTGGTGTGCGACACGCTGACAGTCAAATCATTGGTGGTGGCCAATAACTGCTTTACCAGTGAAGTCTTGCCTGTACCCGAAGCGGCGGTAATAATAAATAATGAACCTGTCATACAGTATTTCCTAATGGATTGTTTCTTAATAAAGTCAGCTCTAATAAAGCATGTCTTAGCAAAATCTAGGCTAGTAAAAATCTGTACTGCTAAAAGACCCAAAACTGTCTTAGTAAATGGCTAAAAACTGGTAAAAATAAAAAACGCCATCAGGTATGGCGCTAGAAACTTATATTGAATGGTAATCGATGCCTTATTATAAACTGCTTTTAGGGCTTTTATTTTATTTAGCGCCAGCTTTTCATTACTTAGCAGTTGTTCTGAAGTGATTTTTAAATGAAAAGGCGCTTTAGCCAATGTGTTGTTAATTTAAAACATGGCTATTTTCAAAGGCAATAAAAGCAAATTATGCTAAAGTAGAGCATTGATTTTATCCCCGTTTTTAATGTGAAGCTGTTTGATATTTAGCTTTAACTATAAATTATCTAATGATAGGCCTTCTTATGCAAATTTATCTTGCCAATCCACGTGGATTTTGTGCTGGTGTAGATCGCGCGATTGCGATAGTGAACGAAGCATTGACACGTTTTGAGCCACCCATTTATGTGCGTCATGAAGTCGTCCATAATAAATTTGTGGTGTCTGATTTGGCCAATCGCGGTGCGGTGTTTGTTGAAGAGCTGCATGAAGTACCCGATGGTTCAATCGTTATTTTCTCAGCTCATGGCGTCTCAAAAGCGGTGGAAGATGAAGCACAGCGCCGTGACTTAACGGTATTTGATGCGACTTGTCCGCTCGTTACCAAAGTACATATCGAAGTGGCAAAATTTGCTCAAGACGGTATGGATGCGGTATTGATCGGTCATGCAGGACATCCTGAAGTAGAAGGCACCATGGGGCGCTTTAATCGTCGCCACGGCGGTGAGATTCATTTAGTCGAAAATGAAACCGATGTCGAAGCTTTGAGTGTCCAAAATGCTGAGCACTTAGCTTTTGTTACCCAAACAACCTTGTCGATGGATGACACCGCGCGCGTTATCGATGCATTGCGCGAAAAATTCCCGAGTATCCAAGGCCCGCGTAAAGACGATATCTGCTATGCCACCCAAAACCGCCAAGATGCGGTCAAAGATTTAGCCGGTCGCTGTGAGGTGGTCTTAGTAGTTGGTTCGCCAAACTCGTCAAACTCTAACCGTTTGCGTGAATTGGCCGAGCGTATGGATTGCCGTGCTTATCTGATTGATAACGCCACCGAGATGGATAGACGTTGGTTTGATGGTATACAAAGCGTCGGTGTGACCGCTGGGGCGTCAGCGCCTGAGGTATTGATTCAAGAAGTATTACAGCAGCTGCAAGATTGGGGCGGTGATTTACCGAGTGAGCTGTCAGGTATCGAGGAAAATGTCACTTTTAGTTTACCGAAAGCCTTACGTATTCCGGTCACGCAAGTAGGTAAATAACATGAAAAAGCAGAAGTTTGTCTTGGCAGAGGCGTCGCTTGATGAGATTAATAAGCAATTGAAAATCAATATGTTTACCATTGTCATGTTGATATTGGTGCTTTTTATGAATATCGCGCAGTTTATGAGAGATTACAGCCTGCTATATGGTGCGCTTATTGCCATTATGGCTTTCTTCCTATTCGTAATGGCCAAAAGTCGCACACTGCTAACGATGAGAAAACAAGAGCTTACCAAATAAGTTAGTTATACAGGTAAGCTAAGTTTAACTATATTTATAACAACATTGACTTCTGACTGCGATTAAAAGTACTGAGTCAACAAAAAAGATTGGATTAAAGGTTAAGGATGTTCATGTCAGCTTATTATCATTTTATCAAACGCGAACAGCAAGAAGGCGGCGTCAGCGTTGCTCATTATCAGCCAACCAAGCATGCACAAGGCGCTTGGAATGAGCATGAGCAGCATATGGCACCAGCGACAGGATTGCTGACAGCGGAGCTCCAAGGCTATGCACCGCAAGCCAACACCCGTATTGCCCGTATTAGCCTAGACATTTTAGGCTTGATTCCACTTGATGACTTTACGATTACCACCCGTTGTATCCGTCCGGGTAAGACCATTGAGTTGATTGAAGCGGTCATGAGCAGTCGTGGCCGGGATGCGATTATTGCGCGTGCATGGCGTCTTATGACCCAAGATACCAGTGAGATTGCAGGACTTGAAGATCAAAAGGCTCGGTATCAACCTGAGGAATTGCCGGTTTGGGATGATATGAAAGGCTGGCCGGGCGGTTTTATCGAAAGCGTGCGCTTAGTGGCTGATCCAGACCGTCGTCCTGGTCGTGGCATGGTATGGATCACCAACGATGTCGAGATGGTAGAGGGCTTGCCTACTGATGATTTGGTGCATCTACTAGGCATGGTTGATACCGCCAATGGCGTGGTGCCACGCCTCGGTCTTGGGTTGTCGCAGTTAGAGTGGATGTTTCCCAATACGGATTTGCAAATCCATATGCATCGTATCCCAACAGGTAAATGGCTTGGCATCGAAGCCATGCAGCAATACGGCACTGATGGCATAGGGCTGACGAGTGCGGTACTGCATGATATACATGGTCCATTTGGTCGTAGCGAGCAAATCTTGACCATTCGTCCGATGCCGCGCTAATTTTAACCTGATATCTTTGGCTGGCTGCACTTAAGTGAGCCATTGTAGCTTTTAATAGCATCCTAGTTTTTAGTAACATCTAACATTGTGAAGCAGCTTTTATTAAACAGCTAGAAATCAGTCTATGTTATATAACATAAATGAAAATTATGTAATTAATCTATTATACAAATAATTAAAAATCGGTTGTAATGGAAGCCAACAAGATATCAAAGTAGCTCATGGTTGCTATGATAAGTTTTAATAATAAACGCCACACTCAATTTATCTCAAAAGGAATATGATGATGAGCGATAAGAAATGCCCTTACGATACCACCCCACTGACGATGAGCAATGGTGCCCCTGTTGTTGATAACGAAAACAGTAAAACCGCTGGCAAACGCGGGCCGCTTTTGGCAGAAGATTTATGGTTGAATGAAAAGCTGGGCGATTTAAACCGTGAAGTTATTCCAGAGCGTCGTATGCATGCTAAGGGTTCTGGCGCGTTTGGTACATTTACCGTAACCAACGATATCACCAAATATACTCGCGCTGATATTTTTAGCGAAGTGGGCAAGCAGACCGAGATGTTTGCGCGTTTTAGTACAGTCGCAGGCGAGCGCGGCGCGGCTGACGCTGAGCGTGATATTCGTGGTTTTGCTTTGAAGTTTTATACCGATGAAGGTATTTGGGATTTGGTCGGTAACAACACGCCAGTATTCTTTGTCCGTGATCCACGTAAGTTTCCAGATTTGAACAAAGCGGTTAAGCGTGATCCACGTACCAATATGCGTTCAGCGACCAACAACTGGGATTTTTGGACGTTATTGCCAGAATCGCTACACCAGGTTACCATTACCATGAGCGATCGCGGTCTGCCAGCATCGTATAGACACATGCATGGCTTTGGCTCGCATACCTATAGCTTTATCAATCGCGACAATGAGCGTTTTTGGGTCAAATTCCACTTCGTTACCCAACAGGGTATCAAAAACCTAACCGATGCCGAAGCCGAAGCGCTCGTCGGTATGGATCGTGAAAGCCATCAAAAAGACTTGTTTGAAGCTATTGAGAATGGCGATTTCCCGAAATGGAAAATGTACGTACAAATCATGCCAGAAGAAGAAGCCGATACCGTGCCGTACCATCCATTTGATTTGAGCAAAGTCTGGCCAAAAGGTGACTATCCACTGATTGAAGTCGGCGAGTTCGAACTCAATAGAAATTCGGACAATTATTTCTTAGACGTAGAACAAGCAGCATTTGCGCCGAACAATCTAGTACCTGGTATCAGTGCCTCACCAGATCGTATGCTCCAAGCCCGCTTGTTTAGCTATGCAGATGCTCAGCGTTATCGTGTTGGGGTCAATCATAAGCAGATTCCAGTGAACAAACCACGTTGTCCGGTCACCAGCAATCACCGCGATGGTGAAGGTAGAATAGGCGACAACTACGGCGGTCGACCACATTACACGCCAAACAGCTTTAGCCAATGGCAAGATCAACCTCAGTATGCTGAGCCGCCACTCAAGATTGATGGCTATGCGGATCACTATGATTTCCGTGAAGACTCAAATGATTACTTCAGTCAGCCACGTGCTTTATTCAATCTGATGAACGATGAGCAAAAGCAGGCACTGTTTGATAATACCGCAAGAGCGATGGGTGATGCGTTAGACTTTATTAAGTATCGTCATATCCGTAACTGCAACTGGTGTGACCCTGCTTATGGTGAAGGTGTTGCCAAGGCATTAGGATTGACTGTGGAAGATGCGATGGCAGCGCGCGAGTCTGATCCCGCACGCGATTTGCCTAGCTGTCTATAGACTGCAAATTATAACAATTGATTTAAAAGTACCGCTCTAGGAAACTAGGGCGGTTTTTTTATGACTAATAACTATTTTTGGCTTGTTCGAGCTTGAAATTTTCGCCCGTGCCCCTATCTGATTAAGCAGCCTAACAGTATTTAAAGTCCAGTCTTATTAAGCAGATTGGCGACACTGTTGGTATTTGAAAATTTGCGATTTATATGTGCTGGCAACAGCATTTTTGGTAACAATAATAGGAGTTTTTATGAGTGAACAGACCCAAGCGGACAATAAAAACGCTAATGACCTTGATGTTAATAAAGACACCCCTGAATTAAAAAAACATACCTTTGAAGCAGAAGTGGCGCAGCTGCTGCATTTAGTAACCCATTCGCTCTATTCTAACGCCGATATTTTTGTGCGTGAGTTGGTCTCAAACGCCTCTGATGCTTGCGATAAATTGCGCTTTGAAGCGACCAATGATGACAGTCTTTATGAGGACGATGGCGAGTTAAAAATCCGTATTGATATTGATGAAGATGCTAAAACCATTACCTTTACCGATAATGGTATTGGTATGAATGAAGCGGATGCGATTGAGAACTTAGGGACGATTGCTAAATCTGGCACCAAGGCTTTTCTAGATAAATTGTCTGACTCGCAAAAACAAGACGGTCAATTAATCGGCCAGTTTGGCGTTGGTTTCTATTCAGGCTTTATCGTTGCTGACACCATCAGCGTTGAATCACGCAAAGCGGGCGAGACTGCCGATAAAGGCGTGCGCTGGGTGTCAGATGGCACCGGTAGCTTTACCGTTGAGCCTATCACTAAAGCCACGCGCGGCACCGCCATCACTTTGCATCTAAAAGAAGAGTATGCGGCAGGCGAAGACAATTATTTAGACCGCGGCAAAATCAAGCGTTTGGTCAATAAATACTCAGACCATATCAGCTTGCCGATTCAGATGCGTAAAGAAGTTTGGCAAGAAGATGAGGTTGAGGAAGGAAGTGACACGCCTGCCAATGGACAAATGGTACTGACTGACGAATGGGAGACCATCAACAAAGCCAGCGCGCTTTGGACACGTTCAGCATCTGAAATTGAAGATGATGAGTATGTCGATTTTTATAAAAACATCACTTATGACATGGATGCGCCGCTGACGTGGACGCATAACCGTGTTGAAGGACGCGTGCAATATACCCAGCTGCTTTATATTCCTAAAAAAGCGCCGGTAGATTTATATACGCGTGAGCAGCAGCATGGTCTAAAGCTGTATGTCAAACGCGTCTTTATCATGGATGAAGCTGAGCAGTTATTGCCGATGTACCTGCGTTTTGTTAAAGGGGTCATCGATTCAGCGGACTTGCCACTTAACGTCAGCCGTGAAATCTTACAAGAATCGCGTGATGTAAAATCTATCCGTGATGGTAACGCGCGTCGTATTTTAACCTTGCTAGCAAGTCTTGCTAATAGCGAAGATGCCGATAAGCAAGAAAAATTTGCGCAGTTCTATAGCGAATTTGGCGATGTTATCAAAGAAGGTCTTGGCGAAGACATGGGCAATCAAGAGCGTATTGCTAAATTGCTGCGTTATGCTACAAGCACCGACGATAAGGTTGCGACCAGCTTTGAAGACTATAAAGCGCGCATGAAAGACGGTCAAAAAGCCATCTATTATCTAACGGCTGATAATTTGGCGGCGGCAAAAAACAGTCCTCAATTAGAGCTATTTAAGAAAAAAGGCATCGAAGTTATTTTGATGACCAGTCGTGTCGATGAATGGGCGATGAACTTCTTAACCTCATTTGATGAGACACCGCTACAAAATATCGCTAAAGGTGCGGTTGATTTGGGCGACTTGCAAGACGAAGCGGAAAAAGCTGAAGCGGAAAAAGCTGTGGAGGCCATGAAGCCTGTTGTTGATAAGTTAAAGACGGCTCTAGGCGAGCGCGCCAAAGATGTTAAAGTTTCAACACGTTTGGTCGATAGTCCAGCTTGTTTGGTGGTTGGTGAAGGTGAGCTGTCGCCACAAATGATTCAAATGCTCAAGCAAATGGGTCAAGATGTACCAGAAAGCAAGCCGACGCTTGAGGTCAACCCTGATCACCCGCTGATTAAAAAGCTTGAGAGTAGCGAGCAGTCTGACGGCGATTTTGACAAGCTTGCGCAAGTGATTTTTGACCAAGCATTATTGGCGGATGGTGGTCAGTTAGATGATCCTGCTGCCTATCTAAAGCGCGTCAATGAGCTATTGATGAGATAATGTTTAAGGTTTGATAGAAGGTTTTGATAAAAAAGGAGGTCTTAATGCTAAGGCCTCCTTTTTTAATAGGTTTTTAGAGGAATCTTCAAGCGATTTTTACAAATCAGCCTTATGCTCTTGACCGACAATCCGTTACAATTGTGACAGATTAGCGCGCTAAACGATTTCGTTGCGCTTTTCGCGTCCTATACCCATTTTATCGTAAATCAGATATAAAATTGCTGCCAATAAGCTCTCTAAAAAACGTAGGTTAATCATATTAAACAGCCTATTAAACGTTGTGCGCAGCAAAATACATTATCATTGATTTGCGTTATTTCTCTCGACTGGCTAGAGGTCTAAGTCTTTGTCACTTGCGTCGTTAAAAACTGTCTCGCTTCAGCGCTTCTCGCTCAATTTCGCTGCCAATATTATTGCAACCTTATGGATGCTAGTAGGGTCAACGCGGGCGTTTTCTTGGGTAAAACCCACCTTTATCCAGTTTGCGGTCTTCGCCTTATTAGCACTGGGTAGTAATGTGCTTTTTTCGTGGTTGGCGGCAGAGAATGGTAGCGTCTTTAATGAGCAAGGATTGGTCAGCTATTTAATTTGGCCGATGATTATTCTGTTGGGCGGCATTATTTTGGCACGCCGCGCCGGTAATCAAGCGCTGGTTTTTGTGCCTGTGGTGCTGTGGTTAGTCGCCGATACCTTATCTGCGCTACTGCAAAGCCTTGTGCAGTTTTTTGGCAGCTATGGCTGGCTACCAAATTGGAGCTATTCACTTTTACCGATATTGTTTTTAGTGCTGTTTTTATGGCAAACATTGGCTTTGTTATGGATTTTCTCTCGGCGCTTGCGAGTCCCTTGGTGGGAGCGCATTATTGTCATCATAGGGGCAGTGGCATTATTGACCATTTGGCAGCGCAATGTCGCTGACCAGCCGATATTTAAGCAAATCCCTGTTGAACCGGTACTAGAAGAGGCGGCCTTATACGAGCAGCCAAGATTGCTGCAGCAAGCCCTAGACCGCATTGACCCCAGTATACCGGGTAAAAGCGACTGGTATTTTATGGGCGTGGCAGGATTTTCAGATCAAAACGTCTTTCGCTCTGAGATTAATAAAGTCCGTGAGCTGTTCGATGTGCGCTTTGGTACCAGCGGGCATTCACTGGCATTGATCAATAATAATTACACTTGGTTGGATGAACCCATTGCGACTAAGACCAGTATCTTGCGCGGTTTAAAAACCATCGGTCAGCAGATGAATGCCGATGAAGATGTGCTATTTATGACCTTATCATCGCATGGCGATCAAGATTTTATTCATCTATCAAATCCGCCGCTAGCGATGGACAATTTGGACGCTACTTGGCTGCGTGAGGCGTTGGATGCTTCCGGTATTCGTTGGCGTGTCATCGTGGTGTCCGCGTGCTATTCAGGCTCATTTATCGATGAATTGGCCTCTCCAACGACGGTGGTGATTACCGCCTCAGCTGCTGATAAGATGTCGTTTGGCTGTACCAATACCGCTGAGATGACCTATTTTGGTCAAGCATTCTTTGCCGAAAGTTTGCGTGAAAACACCAGCTTTTCTGATGCCTTTAAAGACGCCGCTTACCGGGTACAAGAGCGTGAGCTTTATATGGGTTTTGAGCCATCAGAGCCGCAAATGGTCATTGGTAGCTTAATGGAAACCGCCTTGCCAGCATTTGAGCAAGCCTTGTTTGATAAAACACGGCCGTCGCTTGCTAGCATGAGCAATAGTACCAATGCTGATACTGCTGCAAATGTGCCGGTAAATATTGCTCCTGCTGCTATTGATTAAACATTAATTGCTAAATGCTAAACACGAATTTCTCACTATTAACTATTAATCACGAATGACCGATTAACTCTCAACGCTTATTTTATCTTAGATACAGAGGATATTACTCATGAATAATGCTTATAACCATAGTTTTTCAGCCAGTAGCCAGTTGACCCAAAAAAGTGTCAATCGCTGTTTCGATGGAGAGCAGCATTACTACAGCCACGAGTCGACGTCGACCAAAACGCAGATGACGTTTAGTATTTATCTGCCAGATGAAGCGCTTGCCGGTCGCCGCTGTCCCGCGCTTTTATATCTCTCAGGCTTGACCTGTAATGCTGATAACGTCACTCATAAAGCCCATTTTCAACAAAAATGCAGTGAGCTTGGCATGATTTTTATTGCGCCTGATACGTCTCCTAGAAGCAGTGAAGGTCACGATGTGCCAAACGATGAGCGTTATTTTGTCGGGCAGGGCGCAAGCTACTATGTTGATGCGACGCAAGCACCGTGGTCAGAACACTTTAATATGCAAAGCTATATCGTTGATGAATTATACGATTTGCTGCGCTCTGAGTTTCCGATTGATAGTATTGGTATCACTGGGCACTCAATGGGCGGTCACGGCGCGTTATTGTTGGGCTTTAAGTTCCCAAGTAAGTTTGTCAGTGTCTCCGCCTTATCGCCTGTTTGTGCAGCCAGTGAGTCAGCGTGGGGGCAGGCCGCTTATACAGAATACTTTGGTGATGATGATAAATCATTATGGGCGCAAGCAGATGCTGCACAGCTGATTATGGAAGTTGGGCAGCAATACACCAATATTTTGGTCGATCAAGGGGGTGCTGATAACTTCTTAGCAGAAGGGCAACTGCAAACCTCTAAGCTCCAAGAAGCTTGTAATAAGGCACAGCAGCCGCTGACATTGCGCTATCTTGCTAGCCACGACCACAGCTATTACTTTATTCAGACAGTGATTGATGATCATATTGAACATCACTGGCGTATGGCGCAGATGGGTTAAGCCGGTTAAATAATGACCGCCTATTAACTAAACGGATAGCCCGTTATATAACTTGACAGACAGTTACGCTGATTATTTAACCAAGTGCAGTTATTGGTATAAAATAGAGCTTGGTTGGATAATCAATGTGTTTAAAGGTAAGGTTTTATGATAAACAGTCTGATAGCGTCGGCAAATGCGGGTGCAAATAATACAACGCAAAAAGCCGAATCATTGCTTACGGTTATGCAAGCTGATATGGCTGCTGCTATCAAAGATAAGCAGCAAGAAAATAAGCAGCAAGATAGTATTGCGCAAAAAAGCAATCTAAAGCCAGCTGCCAGTAACGACAAATCATCTTCTGCAACTGCCGCTAAAGAACTTGATGCCGTGCAACTATCACGGGTGATAGAGATGGCGTGGGAAGACAGGACGCCGTTTGAAGCGATACAACATGGCTATGCTCTCGATGAGACAGCGGTCATTAAATTGATGCGTCAAACATTAAAACCGTCATCTTTTCGCTTATGGCGTCAGCGTGTCACCAACCGTGCAACTAAGCATCAAGCCAAGCGCCCGTTTGATGTCGGTCGCGCTTATTGCAAAACCCAATATAAGCCGCGCTAGTTATTTAGCTTTATTGATTTAATAGTCAGTTATTGACAGCTAATCTTTTAAAACCAGTTATTTAAATGCTAACAATATTTATTAACAATCTTCTTTATTAAACTTTTATACAAACCTCAATTAGGTAGCTCAACTATGATTAGCCCCTCTAAACCGTATCTAATCGCTCCTTCTATATTATCTGCTGACTTTGCCAGACTGGGTGAAGAAGTAGAGCGTGTATTAGAATCGGGTGCGGATGTCATCCATTTTGACGTAATGGACAACCATTATGTGCCCAATCTGACTTTTGGTAGCATGATATGTAAAGCGCTACGTGACTATGGTATTGAGGCGCCCATCGATGTCCACCTGATGGTGTCGCCAGTCGATAGTATGATTGAGCAGTTTTTAGAGGCGGGTGCGAGTGTAATCACCTTTCATCCAGAAGCCAGCGCCCATATTGACCGCTCTTTGCAGCTTATCAAAGATGGTGGGGCTGAATGTGGCTTGGTATTAAATCCAGCGACGCCGCTACATTATTTAGATTATGTCATGGATAAAGTTGATCAAATCTTACTCATGAGTGTGAATCCTGGTTATGGTGGTCAGTCATTTATCGAAGGCACATTAGACAAAGTCCGCCAAGTTCGTCAACGTATCATTACCAGTGGTCGTGACATCAGATTGGAAGTCGATGGCGGCATCAAAGCCAGTAATATCCGTGCGATTGCCGAAGCAGGTGCGGATATGTTTGTCGCCGGTTCCGCTATCTTTAACCAAGAAGATTATAAAGCGGCTATCGATGCCATGCGCGCAGAGTTGGCCTTGGCAAATGGCTACTAATCACCCTTTGTAGCCATCAGAATGAATGATAACTATAGAGTGATAATCATAGAATCATGACCAATAACAAGTCATGCAAAGGTGAAATATGGATAAGCAAAAGCCCGTTAACGCCCCAGTACCGTCTCAATCTGTTAAAGAGACTGAGTCGCAGCAAGCTGGCTCGCAATCACCTAGCTTGCCATCACCTAGCTTAGTGCCCAAGGGTATTACCATTGGCATGGCTGCTTTTGCCTTGATATTAAGTCTTGCCGGTTACGGCTTTCGCTTGCTGATTGGTGAGGATGTGGGAGAGGTGTTACGCCATGCGGCGGTAATAGTGCCAGCCTTTATGATTGGTATTCCGCTGTTTTTCTGGGTAGGTTCGCGCATTTTGAATAAGGTTAAAGGCTTACATATAGCAAGCTGGAATGCCATTAGTTTGGGTTATTTAACCTCTTGTATATCGATCCTTTGGCTAATGGGTACTTATAGCTAATATAAGTGCCTCATAATACTGATGTTTTTATGATTTAAAACTTTGCCTTTATCACATTTATCGATTTCTCCTCATTAATAAGTCGCGCTTTATGACGTGACTGGACACTTGCTAGTATGGCCACATCTTCTAAGAAAATCACCGATATCATTTTCCCAAAAGACCTTCCAAACGGTTTATTTATTGCGCTGATTATAGCCTGTTTGCTATTAGGTTTATCCTACCTGCGTCACGGTACCGGGCTGCAAGGCTGGCTACACGTCTTTGAAAATTGGCTGCTTATGCTGCTGATAATACCGACCGCCACTGCCACCGTTGCTTTACCGTTCAAATACCGTGACCCTACGCTTGAGCTTAAGCTGACCTATTATCTTGGTATGTTCGTCGCCTTCTTATTTACCTTGGCAAAATTGCGCTATTGGCGTTAAGCATCAATTTTTGGCGCATGAGCACCGATAAAGGCACGGATAAAGTGCATTTATGCAAAAGACTTGGACGTCAGCCCTTGAATTGTAGGCGTAAAGCGTCCATTGTATGAGTAAGATAGTTTTGCCCGCATGACTGTAAGACGAGCGCTTTAATGAATAACATGACCGCATTTTTACAGGTGTAAAACGGGATAATAAGGAATAAATGAATGCCATACGATATTGATAATGACATAGAAGTAGATAGTGATAATAGCGATCAGTTTGCAGGATTCGCCAAAGAAACCACGCTTGAGCTGGTAGAAGCGGATGATGGTCGCTTATTATTACGTGACGCTGAACAAGATGAAGCGCCACTTATGACCATTGATTTTTCTGAAAAGCTCAAAGAAATACTTGGCAGTGATACGCAGGCGATTGGTCAGCATATGATTCATGCCGCGATTCAAGTAATTATGCAAAAGCAGATGAGCCAGTGGCATGCCCATGTCTATGATAAAGAGCCAACGCATTATAGTTAGTTAATCGCTGGTTAAAGCGAATAAATGGTCAAAAAATTGGCAATAAAAAAGGGTTTATCATTTGATAAACCCTTTTTTTGTTCAAATAATTTATTTATAGAACATATTTATAAAAAATACATTTTATAAAAAACAGCAATTATTTGATTTTAGCTTCTTTAAAGATCACATGCTGGCGTACTTTTGGATCAAACTTTTTGATTTCCATTTTGCCAGGCATAGTGCGCTTGTTTTTGGTAGTGGTATAGTAATACCCAGTACCAGCAGTTGATACTAACTTAATTTTATCTCTCATGATAGCTTTCCTGTAAATGAGGGGTCTTCAAACGATGGGTATGGGTCTAAAGGATTAAGTCGCTAACGATGCTGGCTTTATCAGCCAATCAATCGCTAGCTTCAGAGCAGTCCAAATAGCGACAATCATCGCTAAGATAGACTGCCAGTTTTTACTTAAACTTTTTGACCTTGTGCGCGTAGATCCGCTAACACTTTGTCGATACCAAGTTTGTCGATAGTGCGCATACCTTTGGTAGACACACGTAGACGTACAAAACGATTTTCAGACTCTACCCAAAAACGATGGTTATGAAGGTTTGGTAGAAAGCGACGACGGGTTTTGTTGTTTGCGTGCGAAACATTATTACCCACCATAGGGCGCTTTCCAGTCACTTGGCAAACTCTAGACATGGCGAACTCCTAATCTATGAGGTATGAGGGATTCTCATACCAGTCTGGGCAAGTTGCACGTTTTTGCGGCATGGACACAGCAAGCGGCAGCTTTGCACCAAACAAAACTATTATTAAGGTTGAGCTGATATTACTGTCATCTAAAGGCAAATAACAGGCAAACCAATTCAGAAAATTTTAAAGCCGACATTTATACCATAAAAGTAAAGAATACTCAAATATTTTTATAATAATCGCCGCTTTAAACGATAGCTATTATACCCTGAATTGCGCGCGCTATGTGATTGATTATTTAATAGTAAAGATTCATTTTTTAGTTGTAAGTTATGACAAAAGTCAGTAAAGTTGCGGTTATATATTTAATACAATCTGTTAATACAACTGTTATTATTGTAAGTTCATGTATCATTACTCATCAAATATGAAGCCATGTAATGATTATGTGTATTTACTCAAACAAATTGCGTTCGCCGCGGAGTTCAAAAATGTCATATAGCTCACTACCTCTGACTTCTAAGTTATTTCAGCTTACTTCTTTAACCTGCGCACTAGCATTAGCAGGCTGTGGCGGTGATGGTGACACGGTAGATTCTATCGCTCCTCCACCTGATTTGGGTGTTACTCAACCTGGTACAGGTGGTGGTACTGGTGGTAATGGTAATACTGGTGGCGCTGAACAAGTGCCAGACGTTGAGCCTGAATTCTTTATTCAAAAACTTAGTACAATGCCTACTATCATTGAGCTGTCTGATGAACAAACAAGCTTTAATGTAACTGTTAAAGCTGTTGAGAAGATATCTGGTGGAGCAATGGTTGGTAAAGCTGTGACTCTAAAGGTAGTGGATTCTGAAAATAACGGTATCACTATTGAAGGTCAGAGTACCCAAACTACTGACAGTGATGGTAACGCTGTATATGCATTAAAGCTAAATCCACAAGCAGTTGCTGATAAAGTGGCGCTGATAAAAAGCGGCTTTACATTAATAGCTAGCGCTAAGAAAGCTGATGGTACGGCTATTGCACCGCAAGAACTTAAGGTTTCTGTCAGTAAAAAAGGTAGTGGAGATGGGACTCAGGTAATAGTGAGTAAGCTTAGTGTGAGGCCTAATATCAAGACGAGCTCTGTCTCTAATGATATTTTAAATCCTTTTGGTGATACGGGTATATTTAGTGTTGAAGTCAAAGATGAAAAAGGTACTTTGGCTCCTGATGTAACAGTAGGTTTAGGAATTATACCTTTAGAAGGCGTATCTATTAGTCCTGCTAGTCAAGTAACTGATAGTAAAGGTATTGTAAATTTTAATATTAAAATAGATGAGAATCTATCAGAAGCTGCACGCGAAAAACTATTAAAAGGTATTACTTATACTCTTAATATTCGAGAAAAGAGTGGGGCAAGCAAAAGCGTAACTGATAGCTTAAAGGTGGGGTTGCCTGTTTCTGACTATAATTTAAAGGTTACAGGAAATTCAAATAAACTTAGTGCTTATGGTGATACACAAAGTCTTACGCTCACGGCTGCTGCTATCAGTGCGGCTGTTCCTACCAAAATTGAAGGCGCTAAAGTCGCTTTCAAACTGAATAATGCGCCTACGGGCGTAAGCTTAGCAAGTAATCAGTTAACGCTAGATGGTAAAGGTCAAGCTACTGTTACTTTGTCTATAGCGCCAGGATTAAGCGACGCTGAGCGAAAGGCACTTGCTGAAAACGGCATTAGCTATACTGCTACTCTGTCAGAACCTAATAATTCTGTAACAGCCAAAACGTTTGAAAGCTTAGTTGAAATACCGCTCGCACAAAATATTGTTAGTTTTGAAGGAAGTGATAAGAAACAAATCTCAAGCTCTGGTGGTAGTGCAGTTATTAGCTTTAGGGTAAATAACCAAAATGGTGGAGCAGTAGCCAATCAATTAGTTTCAGCGACTCTACCAACTGCTTTGACAAGTAAAGGCTTACTAACTATTGATGGTAGTACTGAACAGACTACTAATGACAAAGGTGTTGTAAGCTACGTGGTACGTGTGCCTGCAGGCCTGAGTGAAGCACAGAAAGCAGCATTAGAAAAAGCCAGTAATTTTGCATTAGCTGTGAAAGCAGTTGAAGCTTCTGGTGCTAGTAGTATAGCGAGTAGCAGCCCAATTGTTATTGGTTCAGAGATTGGTCAAAGTGATATCACGTTAACTGCCCAAAGTATTCCTACTACCGTGAATATCTTAGAAAATCAATTTAAATTGCAAATTGCAGCCAAACGTAAAAATGGTAGCGCTGCAGATGGCAGAACCGTAAAACTAGTTCTTAATGAAGGTTCGAGTACAGGTGTTACTATTCAAGGTAATCAGCAAACTACTAACGGTAGTGGTATAGCAGAATTTAATATTGGTATTAGCCAAAGTCTAACCCAAGCCCAACGTGATCAACTTATCAAGACAGGCATTAGTTATACTGCTATCGTAACTGATCAAGATGGTACTCAGTCTAAAATTATTCAAACTATTCAGGTGGAGCAACCGTTAAGCGCCATCCAATTTGCATCTATCGAAACACCAACTATTAGCGAGCTTGGTGGTAAAGGCACTATTAGTGTCAAGCTATCGACCAAAGATAAGCAATTACCTGTTACAGGACAAGCAGTTGCTATTCAGTTGGGTAAAGTAGCGATTGACTATGGCGTTACCATCAATACAGAATCGGCAATAACTGATTTTAATGGTGAGACAACCTTTATAGTTAGTATTCCCAACACCTTAACAGCAGAAGAGCGAGCTAAGCTTAAGCTTACTGGTATTAACTATCAGCTGTCCTATGTCGAAAAAGGCATTACCTACTCTGAAATCAGTCAAGTTAATATCACGACTCCTAAAGTTGACTTAAGTATTCTTAATGCAACTAATAACATTGACAATCAAGCTGGCTACATTCTTAACAATGTAGGTAGTAATGTTACGATACAAGCCCAGCTTAACAACCAGTCAACTGATGAACAAATAACTAGCCAGCCAGTCAAATTAATATTTGAAAACAAATCACTAGCAAGTCTTCTAATAGTAAATGCGCAGAATGGTTCGTCAAATATCATTGCTACTACAGATGAAAATGGCTTAGTTAACTTTAATGTTGTGGTCCCAGGTAGTTTAACTGATGCGGAAAAAGAAGCGCTTAGCAAGGAAGTATTAACCGCCACCTTGACAGAGACGCTAACAGGCAAGCAGCAGCAAGTTAAAATCAAAGTACAGTCTATGACTGCTGCAATCTCTTTGATTGCTAAACAGACAAACCCACTGAATCTAAATGGTGGAGAAACTCAAATTGAAGTGACTGTTGCAGACAAATCAGTAGAGCCAAAAGTTGTTGCGGGCCAAAAAGTATTCTTGGCGCTGCCAGCAGCTATTGCCAGCCAAGGCGTCACACTAGTATCAGGTAATAGTCAAACTACTGATAATTCGGGTAAAGCTGTCTTTACTGTCGCTGTACCTAATAACTTAACTGATGCACAGAAAGCAGAGATTGCGAAAAACGCCAACAGCTTTTCTATTGGATTATCAGCAGCTGATGCTAATGGTAATATAGTAACCCAAGCCAGTTCAGTGACTACAGTTACCCCAGATCCAAGTGGTACCAAGGAAAGTCTTAGTATTGGGGCAAATAAAGTTGTTAATACCAAAGGTGATACATTTAAGGTATTCGTTCGTTTAGAAAATAAAGATGGTGCTATTGCTAATCGTGCTGTTCGTTTAAATGTAGACGATCCTATAAAAACTGGGGTTAGCGTTTCTAACGGTACTATTAACACTAATAGCGATGGCGTGGCAACTTTTGACCTTAAGCTTGAAGCAGGTGCGAGTGTCAACCAAGCTATATTACAAGCAGGTATTCGTTTAACAGCAACTACGACGACCGTAGAAAACGTTAAATTAGAGCAAAACTATATCGTTGCTGTAGATAACGCAACAGTCGATAGTTATCAGCTCATAGCATCCTCTGATAAATCCACATTAAATACTGGTGGTGACCAAACGAATGCGATATTCCGTGTGACTGACAGTAGTGGTGGTGTTCTAGCAGGGGTGCCTGTACAGTTTAGTATTGAGAATCTAGAAGCAAGCGGCGCAGCTTTAACGACTCCAAGTATGGTAACGACGGATGCTAATGGTCAGATCGATGTTGGTGTTATCTTAGCTGCCAATACGGTCAATGCCCGTCTAAATCATAGTGTAGTGATTAATGCTAAAATCGTTACGCCACAGTACGGTGCAGATGGTAAAGTCAGTATGCAAGTACGTGAAGAAAAATCTCTTAGCTTGTCAGCAGTAGGTACTGAAATTACCCTTGCTGCTACAGAGACTAAGCTGAAAGATGGGGAAATAACTACTATTAGTACCACTCTGGTAGATGGCGCTGGACATGCTATTGCCAATTCTGGTATGGAGTTGATAGGTGAAGACGGTAATATTATAGCTACTACTGCTACAGCAATTACCGATGCGGATGGTAAAGCGAGTTTTAATATCAGTGAGGATGCCTTATCGTTTGATAGTAATGGTAACCTACGTGTGTATGCCCGTGCTTTCGGTGAAAATAAGATAAATAATCAACGTAGCTTAAGCAGTATTGATTTGGTCAAAGTCTCACAAGCAGGTATCAGCTTTATTGATGTTAAAAACGTTTATGATGTAAACACCCCACAAACCATAAATATCCAGATACGTCGTGATACAGCGGTACAAGCGGAAGGTCTGATTGGTAAGCAAGTCGAAGTACAAACGACGCTTGGTGAATTTGCAGATGGTAGTGCTGCTAGCAACAAAGTTATTGTTACAAAAACCATTGACGCCGCTAATATAAATGGCAATATTATTACGATACCAGTTACTTTAACATCGCAGCTTGCTGGCATTACTGCTTTACAAGCGACTATATTGGGCGATACATTGCAAAATGGTGAACCACGTTATAGAGCTACTGTTGATACGCGATTCCGAGCTACCACACCTGCTAGAATGCTATTCCAAGCAGTTAGATCTGTTATTACTCCAGGTGGTAGCACTGAAGTTATTGCTACGGTTAAAGATAAAAATGATGTACCAGTAGAAGGGCAAACGGTGGTATTTAGTCGCGCCTCAGACTCATCGGCAGGTCGCTTATCTGCTGCCACAGCAGTAACAAACAGTAGAGGTGAGGCACGTGTTATTTATCAGGCTAATGCTAGCTCTCCTATTGGTGGCGTGATTATTAATGCACGTTTATTAGAAGACAATGCAGGTATTGGTATCAAGACTGCTAATATCACCGTCTCAGAAGAAGCGGTATATACTACTTTAGCATTCAGTAATAAATTATCATCTGATGATATCTATTATACGATACGTGGCTCAATATCTGTCATGGATGGCTCAGGACGTGCTGTACCGAATCAGGAAGTTTCGGTTAAGTCTTATGCTACTGAATACGCACAAGGAAAATATTGTTTATTAGATAGTACCGTAACTTATCAAGCGGCTGATATTAAGGAGTTTGATGAGAATGGTAAGCTCATTAGTGTGACAACGCCTGAACCAAGATCTTTCTCTGAGAAGACTCCAGTACCTCTAAAGTCTGGATGGTATCCTACAGAAGATGCAAACTATAATTATACTCTAGATAAAGATACTGACATTATCCTGAATGAAGATAAAAATGCTAATGGTACACTGGAAGCGATTAACCCAGTCGCTATTATTGGTGGAACAGTATCGGATGACAGTTATACCTTCGTTACTAATAATGAAGGTCGTGCTGATTTTGAGATTCGCTATCCATTGCGCTATTCGAACTGGGTAAAAGTGCGCTTTGACGCTTCTACTTTCTTAAATGGTAGTGAGAACACCCAAAGTATTAATTATCAGTTACCAACTTCAGTAGATGATTTATCAGTAAATGGGTCAACTCTGATAACTCCTTGGATTAATAATACTAGCCCATTTGGTGATGGTGGAGCGACTTGTACCAATAGTATGAGTGTAACTATTAATGAGAATACATCGCGTACTAAGGTTGCTTTATCACCTTATTCACCAAATTACAGTGTTTCTATCAATGGTGAGACTTCAGCCAACGCACCAACTGCAGGCTTTAATTCTTATATTATAGATTTTGGTAAAGCATTTGAACTAGGTTCAACTGTTGATGTAAGTAACAATGGATTCGGTTTTTCTAAAACCCTAAAAGTTGAATAAAAGCGCAGTAATTTTTTAATTAGCATTTTACAAAACCCCCAACCCCGCGTTGGGGGTTTTTGTATTCATAATCTCAATAACCAAATACAAGCAACTCAATCAGCAAAGTTCTGCAAAAGCGATTAGAATAGTCGATTTCCTATGCTGCTATGCATATTCAAAGTAAGCAGCACGTTTCATTTTTAATTGGGCGCATTATGTCAGACAATACCACGACTGCTACAGCAAGCATAAAGTCGAGCAAAAATTCTCAAAACATACCAGTTGCGGCGGCTATTGATACCGCGACGCTATTGATTAAATGCCGCGATCAAGCGGGCATTGTACAAGCCGTATCTGAGTTTATTCATCGTTATGGCGGTAATATTATTACGCTCGATCAGTATTCAACTGCTCACGAAGGCGGGCAATATTTTATGCGTTTGGAGTTTGCATTAGCAGGCTTGAGCGAGATTATGGATAACTTTGAAGCCAGCTTCGGTCATACGGTGGCTAAGCGCCATAATATGGCGTGGCGCTTACATAACAATGCGATTAAAACCAAGGTTGGCATCTTAGTGTCAAAGTTCGACCATGCCTTGTTAGATTTACTGTGGCGGCATCAGCGCGGCTTGCTCGATTGCGAGATTACGTCTGTCGTTAGTAACCATGAAGATTTGCGCCAAGCGGTAGAAAACTTTGGCATAACCTTTCATTATGTGCCAGTTACTAAGGATAACAAAGCCGAGGCGGAAGAGCGGATTCATACCTTGATGGCAGGCAATGATTTGCTGGTATTAGCGCGTTATATGCAGATTTTATCATCTGATTTTGTTAAACGTTGGCCGATGCAAGTCATCAATATTCACCATTCATTTTTGCCCGCGTTTGTCGGTGCTGATCCTTATCGTCAGGCTTATGAGAAAGGCGTCAAGCTTATCGGAGCGACCGCGCACTATGTTACAGCCGAGCTTGATCAAGGGCCTATCATTGAGCAAGACGTCCATCGTGTGACTCATCGCCAAGGGGTGACAGAGTTACGTGCTATTGGCCGTGATATCGAGCGCAATGTCTTGGCGCGCGCGGTGAATTGGCATGTGCAAAACCGCGTGATTGTGGCGGGTAATAAGACCGTGGTTTTTAATTAGCTTTATGTTAAAACGGTTTTAAACCGAAATAAGAGCGCAAAAAAAGGCCGCCAGTATTAGTATTTAATACTGGTGGCCTTTTTTTCATTAGAATGCTGCTGCAAAATTGAATTTATAACAGCATCTCTAACACAAACTTGCTACCGACAAAGCCAATTGCTAATAGAATAAATGCATAAATAGTCATGTTGGCAGCACGTTTACCACGCCAGCCTGCACGCCAATTGCCTAATAATAATGCGCCAAATAGCAGCCAAGATAGCACGCTAAATACCGTTTTATGGGCAAGGTGCTGCGCCATCAAGTCTTCTACATAAACAAAACCAATCCCTAGCGCGATACTTAGCAAGACAAAGCCGACCAAGAGCATGTCGAACAATAGACTTTCCATGCTCTGTAGCGACGGCAGTTTATTTACCCAAAAGCGATGAATCGATTGGTGTTTCAGCTCGCGTATTTGCAAGCGTAAAAATAGCGCTTGCAGCGCTGCCATCAGCAGCACACAATAGGCGGCAAGCGATAGTAGGATATGTGCTTCAAGCCCGACACTGATATCCGTGATGGGACGATAAGGCGCGCGGCCGATATAACCGACAATCATCCCGACCAATGCCGTCGGTGCTGCTAAAATGCCAAGACTAACGATAGGGCGGTATAAGCTAAAAATAACATAGAAAAATAAGAAAAATAAACTGATCAGGCTAATGATGTTAAATAGATTGAAATTTAGCCCGTATAGCGTGACCACATGCGGATAAAGTAATGCTGCATGTGCCAGCATACCGACAACCAATAAACCTAAGCTCACGCCTTTGTGGATAGGTTTGTCCTGAATCAGCGCCCAACCAATGTAGATGCTGACCAAAATATAAACCATGCCAGCCAGTAAAAATGCAAGTTGCAAGATAAAAAACCTCATCTCATGATGAGCGCAAAATCGCCGCTCAATTGAATGCTAAAATGGTATTATCAGAATGATTAGAATAATCATCCAATTTATCATAAAATGGCAAGCAATTGAGCGCCATCTTACGGATTGATTATAAGCACTTGTAGGACAGTAGCGCTAAAATTTAGTATTTATTAGCTATAAAATTAAATAGTCAGCTTTATTTAACCCTACATTTGAAAACTGTCATTTGCAAAACGACTATAAGCTTTGCAGCGCCTTAATGCTATAGTATTGATACTGTGCTGCTTTTTATAATGATTTTTATAAAAACGCTACCTCATATGCTATAGCACATCTGAATAATAGTTATCAGCAATTAACGCTGAACCAAGTTTAACGACGTATTGTTGTCACAGTTTTTTTACTAAGAATTATTTTAATTGAGAGTCATTTATGTTTGATACTTTAACAGAACGCTTATCGTCGAGCCTGCGTAACATCGTCGGCACTGGGCAGTTGACCGAAGATAATATTAAAGACACCTTGCGCGAAGTGCGTATGGCGCTGTTAGAAGCCGACGTCGCGCTACCGGTCACCCGTGATTTTGTGAAGCGGGTAAAAGAGCAAGCGCTTGGTGCGGAAGTGCTGAAAGAATTGGCGCCAGGACAAGCGTTTGTAAAAATCGTCCACGATGAGCTGACCGAAATGATGGGCAGCGCCAATCAGCAGCTTGAAATGACTGGTAAACCGCCTGTTGTTTATTTATTAGCGGGTTTGCAAGGTGCAGGTAAAACCACCACGGCTGGTAAATTGGCGAAATTTTTACAAGAGCGCCATAAGAAAAAGGTGATGCTAGTTTCTGCTGACGTTTATCGCCCAGCAGCAATTGCCCAGCTTGAGCAAGTAGCAGGGCAAGTAAATGCCAAATTCGTCAATTCAACTAGCGACGAAAACCCAATTGATATCGCGCTACGTGCTATCGAAGAAGCGAAAATTCAATATCAAGATATTTTGATTATTGATACTGCCGGTCGTCTGGCTATCGACGAAGCGATGATGGAGGAAATCAAAGCGTTAACTGCGGCGGTCAATCCATCTGAGACGCTATTTGTCGTTGATGCGATGACCGGTCAAGATGCGGCCAATACCGCCAAAGCCTTTAACGATGCGCTGCCATTAACGGGCGTTATTTTAACCAAGACTGACGGTGATGCTCGTGGCGGCGCGGCATTGTCTGTGCGCGCTATTACCGGTAAGCCGATTAAGTTTTTAGGTCGCGGTGAAAAACTAGACGCGCTAGAGCTGTTCCATCCTGAACGTATCGCTCAGCGTATTCTTGGTATGGGTGACGTCTTAAGTTTAGTTGAAGAAGTCGAGCAAAAGATCGACCGTGATAAAGCCGAAAAAATGGCGAAAAAGATGCAAAAGGGCGGCGAGTTCGACCTTGAAGATCTATTGACCCAGTTCCAGCAAATGAAAAGCATGGGCGGCATGGCAGGCTTTTTAGATAAGATGCCAGGTATGGGCGGCTCTGATATGCAAAAAGCCGTCGAAGAAGCCAAGCCAGAAGAAAAAGTACGTGAGATGGAAGCCTTGATTAATTCAATGACGCCATTTGAGCGTAAAAACCCAGATAAAATCAATCCAAGCCGTAAGCGCCGTATTGCGGCAGGCTCAGGTCGTGAGATTCAAGACGTCAATCGTTTGCTCAAGCAGCACAAGCAAATGGCAAAAATGATGAAGATGATTTCTAAGCCAGAAGGCATCAGTAAAATGATGAAATCGATGCAAGGATTGATGGGCGGCGGCGCTGGAGCGGGTGGCGGCGGTGGTCCATTATTCGGCGGTGGCGGTCAGCAAGGTGGTGTTAAAGATGTGAACCCACAGCAAATGGCAAAGCAGATGGGACTTGATCCAAACAATATGCCTAGCACTGAAGAGATGCAAAAGCAGATGCAAGAGTTGCAAAATCAAGGCCCGAAAAAATTTAAAACACGCTTTTAAATAATGGCTGACTGTATTAGCAGTCACTATTAGCAAGTGCTTTTAACAAAAACCTCAAATCTATATAGGCTTTGAGGTTTTTTTAGGTCTCTCTTATTTAGACAAGTTCTTATTAATAAAGTAGGAAAAAGGTAGAAATTAATAAAATTCGCTTATCCTAAATGCTATGATAGGCGCTGTTTTATGATGCCAAGCGAATAAGCCGAGGTGATGATGTTTTTAGCAATGGATACCGTATTTGATCAGTGTTCGATCGCAATTTTAGATGCCAATGGGCAAGTGCTGTCGAGCCATACTGAAACGGGTAAACGCCAGCAGACCCAGCAAATTCTGCCGATGATTGATGCGGCATTGTCCGAGGCTAATCTGCGTCTTGCTGATATAAAAGCATTGATATTCAACCGTGGCCCGGGTGCATTTAGTGGTATACGAATCAATACGGCGGTGGTGCAAGCCCTATCTGTCGCACATGACATTCCTTGTGTGGGTGTCTCAAGCCTACAAGCAATTGCCCAATGTGCGTATAAAAAGTACGGTTTGACTCAAGTTTATAGCGCGCTTGATGCGCGTATGCAGCAAGTTTATTTTGGCCAATACTCAATTTTAGGCGATGTAGCAGACAATTCTATCATGCAGCCAGTCTTGGCTACTGATAGCGATAGCACAGAGCAGCTGCTTGATTATGATAGCCAAACAGTGCTTAATTTGCCTATCGTCGGTAATGGTGCGCCGCTATTAAAAGCACATGATGGACAAGTATGCCATGAAGATGTCTGGCCAGATGCGGTGGTGATTGGACAATTGGGTATCGCTCAATTCATGAATGTTGGCGGTACCGATGCTGCCAATGCGTTACCAAGATATCTGCGCAACCAAGCATGGAAAACACTGAAAGAGCAAGGTAAGGCGTAGTTTTTGCTTTATAGCATAAAATATCGTTAATCACTAAATACCTTGAGTCACAAAAATACAAACGATTATAAAAGCAACGATCATATAGGACAGCCGATAGCGCTGTCTTTTTAGGGAAGCAACTGTGGATATACTGTTATTAATCCAAGCGGTCATCATGGGTATCGTTGAAGGTATCACTGAGTTTTTACCCATCTCTAGTACGGGATATTTGATTTTATCTGCGGATTTGATGGGCTTTTGGACCAAAGAAAAGGTTGATTTGTTTGTGGTGGTAGTCCAGCTTGGCGCTATCTTAGCAGTCATTTATGATTACTGGGGCAGACTATGGCAAGCACTCTTGGGGCTGCTGACCGGTAAAGCGGACGGTATGAGTAATCCAAGACAGTTGGGTTTAAGCTTAATTGTCGCGACCATTCCGGTGATGATTGTTGGTTTTACCTTCGCTGATGAAATTAAGACGTATTTGTTTAACCCTATCGTCGTGGCAATTATGCTGATTGTTGGCGGTTTGCTGATATTTTATGTAGAAAATCGCCCTAAAACGATTATCGCGCAAGAAGCAGAAGACGTCAGCCTAAAAACGGCATTGATGATTGGTTTGATGCAGTGTCTGGCCTTAATACCAGGAACATCACGCTCAGGTGCCACTATTATTGGTGCACTGTGGCTTGGCGTATCGCGTAAGGCTTCAGCGGAGTTTTCCTTCTTTTTAGGTATTCCAGTCATTGTCGGTGCGGCATTGTTGGATTTGCTAAAACATGGTGATGTATTGACCAGTAGTGAAGATTGGTTAGTGTTAGGTATTGGCACCGTGGTATCGTTTATTGTAGCCTTACTTTGTATTCGCCTATTGGTTGCTTGGGTTAGCCGTCGTGACTTCAAAATCTTTGCATGGCTACGCATTATCACGGGCGTCATCGTATTGGTCGCCGCTTGGGGCTTTGGTTATCAAATGGCTGGCTAAGATTTATAGTGGAATAATTTTTGATGCTAATACCTGTACTTTTGAACACTAGAAAGGAATGGCGGTTAATATGACCACTGTGAAGCAAATACCGACCGCTCATATTAACTGCCAGCTATTTTATGTTAGCGAGGCGCAGGCAGGTCAAGTCGAGAACTTGAAGGCGCTCATCGCTGAGCATGCGCTACCCATTATTTTAGATATTGAGCTGTTTCCCGAAAAGCTCAATCAAAAACGTCGCCAGCAATTAAGCGAAACCTCTATTCAACCTATTCTTTTGTTAGATGAGAAAAACAAACTTTCATGGCTGAGTGATGGTCTCAGTGTCGCACCTGAATGGGATAAGCTACAACGGCGGGTGGTGAGTGCAGGGCGTAAGTCTGAGTTATTATTACAAGCTGCTAAAATTACATCGGATAGCACGGTCATTGATGCGACCGCAGGCTTTGGGCATGACAGCCTAATATTAGCCAGTACTGGCGCTCAAGTTACTATGCTTGAGCAGCAGCCCCTGATGGCGTTATTGTTGTTAGCTGAACAGCAGCGTATGAGTACGCTGCCAAATTGGCAAAAGCTGATGAGCCGATTACAGATTATTAATGTCGATGCGCTTAGTTATTTTACAATGCTACAAGCTAATGCGATAGATGATATTAAAGAAAATGATGCGAAAGTAGTTGATGTAATATATCTGGATCCTATGTTTCCAGAAGACAGCTATCAAGATAGCAAAACGGGTAAAGGCGCAAAAGTTGGCAAGCATATGCAAGCCTTGCACCAATTGGCTAGTCCGCCAACATCAGAACAAGAGCTGCAATTGCTACAAAGTGCGCAAGCGGTGGTCAGTCAGGGTGCAAGACAAGGCCGCGTCGTCGTCAAGCGTCCGCAGCTTGCGCCGTTACTTGCAAATCAACAACCAAGCGAGAGCTGGCATAACGAAGCAGTACGTTTTGATGGTTATTTTGTTTGATGGCTATTATTTATGATAATGAATGGGCTCAGTGAGTCAGTTTGAGTGTTTAGAATACAAAGATTTAGAAGTGGTGGATTTAATAGTAATGGATTCAGGAGAAAAGGATGTCAACGATTATAATTTGGGTCATTGGTGCAGGCTTATTACTGATGAATATTGCGTTGCGAACAGAAGTTTTACAGCTCAAAGCTCACCTAAAAGCGCTTAGGAATCCAAAAGAACAAATGGACTACTTACGGCAGCAAGCAAAGCTTAGCCAAAATAATAAGATGGCATCCATTAAGGCATTACGTAAGCAATATCCTGAGTTGTCGCTCATTGAAGCCAACAACTTATGGCAACAAATTCAGTAGTTCACTAATTCGTTCATCCGATTCCATAGCCTGCAAAAAAGTATATAAAATTCCTATAGATGATAATAAAAAACCATGACATTTAACGACAAATTACAAGCCTACCTGCAATTAACGCGCTTTGATAAACCCGTAGGTATAGAGCTATTACTCTGGCCGACGCTTTGGGGTGTAATGCTGGCGGCGATGGGTCAGGCGCAGCAGCAAGGGGCAACGGCAGGTTTGCCGAGTCTAAAGGTATTTGTACTTTTTGCGCTGGGCGCGATTTTTATGCGGGCGGCAGGCTGTGCAATCAATGACTTTGCTGACCGCAAGGTCGATGGTCATATCAGCCGCACCAAAGGCCGTCCATTAGCGGACGGGCGCTTATCTGCTAAAGAAGCCATTGGTGCCTTCTTAATATTGGTATTACTTAGTGCCAGTTTGCTGTTCTTTTTACCTATTGCCGTTTTTTACTGGTCGCTTGGCGCCGTTATATTGGCGTTTATTTATCCATTTATGAAGCGTTTTACCCATTTGCCACAAGTCTTTTTAGCTGCCGCGTTTGGGTGGGCGATACCGATGGCCTATGTCGCGATACAAGGCGCGCCTGATATCTGGTGTTGGTTATTGTTTATTGCTTATATGTGCTGGACAGTGGCTTATGATACCCAGTACGCTATGGCGGATCGTGAGGATGATTTAAAAATTGGCGTCAAATCAACGGCGATATTATTTGGTCGCCACGATGTGATTATCATCTCGCTGCTACAAACCGTATTTTTACTTATTATGGGTGCGGTTATGTGGCATTACTTTGCGCCAACCAGTGTAGGTGTGATACCGGTATTTGGTTTGGCATTAGTGGCGATGATGTTTGCCAAGCAAAACAGCGCTTGTGCCAGTCGTCAAGCTTTGGCATGTTTTCAGGCGTTTTTGGCCAATATATGGGTAGGACGTTACGTCTTTGCTCTTATCGCAATCGCTTGCCTATGGACGACTTTTAATGGATAACTTTAAGAAGCTCTCAAAGTCAAAAGCGAAAAAGGGTGTTGCTATTAATGCGCCTGTTATCGATTATCAGGCAAAGCTTGCTGAGCATGGGTTAACGCGTGAGCAGGTTATCGCGACCGAGCGTAAACTGGCTAAGTTTGCTAATACTATGGATTCGCTCGTACGGGTGCCCTTTACCAAGCAAGGCATGGGTGCTGATGCGGCGCTGTCGACCATTCCGCTGGCGGGTGATTTGGCAGGATTGGCGTTGACCAGTTATGCTTTTGTATTAGGTCGGCAGTTGGGCGTCCCTGCGCATAAAATGACCCCAGCGGTTAGACTAGCGCTGATTGATATGGTGGTTGGCATCGTACCGGGTATAGGTACAGTGCTCGATATTTTTATTCGCCCTAGTCGCAAGACACTGAGCATCGTGCACGAGCATCTACATGATGAATACGGCATCACCGAAACCATGCATATGGATCGACCGTTTTTGCATCAATCCTTGGAAGATAAGCAGCAGCAAAGCCGCTTTGCGTTCTTTTGGCGCAACCCTGTCGTTGCTTGGTTATATCTGCACATTCCTGACCTATTGGGATTAATCGTTATTGTGGTTATCGGCTGGGGCTTATGGGCGATGATGAGCTGGCTGGTCAGTCTGTTTGGCAAGACCACTGGTTTTGGCTAAAGGTAAAGCAGAGCAAAAAGGCGGCAAATATTATAAATATTTGCCGCCTTTTTATTGCGGGTTTTATTGTCTTTAACAGATTCTAAGCCAAGTTTTTATTGATAACATTATTCGGTGATGACTTCTGCTTCTACACTAATGGCCTCAAAGCTCGTTGTTTTATTGTTTTGAATAAGATCAATGCTGCTACCACCGCCATGACTGACCAGCTGAATACTGCCATCGTTTGAGCGATAAGTAGGGTTATTGCCTTGGCCTTCTGGCGCACTCAAGGTCATTTTTGGTTTGTTTGGTAAGGTGATTATAGCGTTAAGCACGCCTTTTTCTGAGGTTTCAAAGATGACAAATAACGTCTCACCGCTGGCACTGCGATAATTAACATCAGTGATTTGCGCGCCTTTGATGGCTTGTTCTGGATTGGGCGCTATCGCGGCATTATTTGCTGAAGTGTCCGCTGCTCCAAGCTCGTTTTCCAATTCAGTTAAGCTCATATCTGCTTCTGCATTAACAGCAGACTTGTCAGTATCTTCATCAGCAACTTTAGGCGCATTAATATTAGAGCTTACTGGCTTCGTTTGGGTGGTTGCTTCAGCAGCAGTTTCATTAACGGTTTCAGCTTCTGGCGTCTTTTGGCAAGCATTCAGCAGTGATAGGCTTAAGAACGCAATAGAAAGCGCTTTAAGTGATGATTTTGCCAAGGTAAAAATATCGGTTTTCATAATAGACAGCTATCCATTTATAATGGTTATTTAAGTATTTTAAGCTTTAAGGCTAGTCTAGCATTATTTTTCAAGTCGGCTTCTATACTGTTATAAATACATGCCTTAGCTTTGAGAGCATTTGCATAAAATAGCATCTGTATAAATAGTGATAAAGGTTAGGACGTGTCCTCAATTCAATCGATGGACATCTAAATGGTCTAAAAATGGCTAAATTTTGCCAAACTTCGTCAAATAGCTTGGTAATATCCCGATATTAACGGCACTATTTTCCTTATTTGGCTACAATTTATCTCATTTTTATCACCATTTTTAAAATGAGGACACGCCCTAGCGTAACGTTAAATTATTACCTTTTACGCTTTATGCAATCGCGCCCGATTGGGTGATAATCGCGCTAAGGTAACGGCAGATAAAGGCGCAAAGCAGCCTAACATCATATCTGCTAATGCTTCGGCGCATATCGGTGCTAGTGCATAACCTTTTGCCCCCATCGCGGAGAGCGTCCAAATGCGGCGGCTTTGCGCAAGTCGTCCGACCAAGGGATGATAGTCAATCGTTTGCGTGCGTACACCGGCGCGCGCTTGCCATGCGCTGGTATCGTTTGGCAAGACATTGCTTAATTCAGGAATGTCCTCAAGCAATTTGTCATAATTCTGCTGATTTTCTTCACTACGGATATCAATACTGGCGTCAGCATCTACAAAGCTGGCACCCAGTAAAAACTGCGGCTGATGGTCGCTAATATTATTCACTTCGGCATCACCACTTTGGCCAATAAAGGGCGCGCAATAACCGCTATATTTGAGCGGTAATTTAGGCAGACCAGCGACCTGCTCAGCAGTGGGCGTAAACCAAGATAACTGCCCGCGGATGGTACGGCATTCAACGATACGTTTATCTAATTGATGGCTTTCATAGGCGGCGCAAATCACCACATTGTCAGCGCAGATAGTAATAGAGCTTTGATTATTATTACTGCCACTTTCTTTATCACCAGTCACCATAACTTTATCTGCAGTCTCTTTGATATCGGTCACGCTAAGCTGCTGATAACTGATATTTAGGTGTTTAAGAATGAGCGTTTTTAGCGCTTGTGTATTGACCAAACCAGATTGTGGTAAATATAAATTGTCTGCTAAGTCTTTAGCTTTTAAGCCGCTTAACCGCAGTGCTTCTGCAGTCGTAATCGTAGTTGCCATCTGATTGGGATAATCGGCAATTTGCGCCGTGCCGATATTGGTTTTTATCAGCAAATCTAAAGTACCTGTTTGCTCAAGTATGAGCGGCGTTTGCTGCAGCTCTGCTTGCTGATTAAAATAACGATACAGCCTGCCGCTATATAGATAACCAATAGAGTGCAGGTGCTCATAAACATGATGAATGGGTGTCATGTTCGGCGCGAGGAGGGCACGTGGATTGCCAGAGGCGCCAGCAAGCGGCGCGACTTTATCTATGATGGTCACTGTCATACCGCGATTGGCCAGCGTCCAAGCGGTGAGTAGTCCCGCAACACCCGCGCCAATCACCACTGTATGGCTAGGAAGGTTTGGGTAAATTGAAGCATTACTATCGTCATTTAGTGCTAAAGAATTAGCGTTGTCAGCCATAACTGCCGTCAGCATTTCACGCTTGCGCCCAAAACCTTTCACCTTATTAATCTCGAAGCCATGAGTTTGTAACCCACGTTTGACGATACCAGCACAGCTATAAGTGGCGGCGGTCGTGCTAGGACGAGATAAGCGCTGCATCTGGGTAAATATCGACTCTGCCCACAAAGTCTCATTACAAGAAGGCGCGAAACCATCTAGAAACCAAGCATCAATATAAGGGCGCTTGATAGCGGTCTCAGTATCTAAGCTTGCCAAACTATCGCCCGCATCGCCTAACCAAATATCAAGCGTGATATTATCGTCAATAAAATTTAGTCGATGACAGCCCGCAATAAGCGGCGGGTAGTTGGCTAAAAGTTGCTCAATCAATTTAGCAAGTTCGGGGGCGCGCTGTGCCCATAAAGCGAGTATCTGCGTTAAGTCGTTAAGTGGAATGGGGTATTTTTCAGTGGTGATAAAGTGTAAGCGCGCGCTTGTTAAATGCGGCTTTTTAGCACGAAGCTGTCGCCAAAGCTGCCATGTCGCCAAAAAATTCAAGCCCGTACCAAAGCCCAATTCAGCAATCGTAAAGCATTGCTTATCGGCAAGGTTTGCTAGGCGCTCGGGTAATTGGTTATGGGCTAAAAATACATGGCGCGATTCTGCCAAGCCATCAGCATGCGAGAAATACACATCGCCAAACTCCCCTGATACTGGTACTTGATTGCCAGCATCATCGGTTTGCCATGCAATCTTAGCAGGGGTAATCACGTTTGGCGGTGCGGGTTTTTTAGGGGGTTTGGTGGCTTTATAAGGTTTATGCGCGGCGGAAGAGGTAGGCTTAGATATAGCTGATTTAGACTCAGGTTTAGACACAAATTTGGACATAAAGCATCACATTTATAGAGGATTTGCTACCAACGCTCGCGGCGAACAAATACCAACCACGAAATAAAAATCCCAACCAACAAGCTAATTAACACCGTAAATGCGCCATATAAAAACAATTGACCTTTGCTTTCATATACTAAAACGTTTACTTGCGTTTGTAAGTCATTGACTTGACGCTGAAGCTGGGCATTACGGCTAAGCAATTCTTGATTGGCCTCAGAGAGCGCTTTATTAGACGGTTGTAGCTGCGCGGCTAAGGTATCGTTAATATTGGTTGTAGGCTGAGCACTCGCAGTTGGGTTCGGTGCTATAGTAGACACCGTATTTGAGGCAGTATTTGGTAGCGCTAGTTGACTAACATTATTGGGTGCTAATACAGCGTTAGGCGCTAGCGTAGCCGTTCCTGCCGCAGGATCAGCATTGGTCACAGTTGGTGCTGCTTGTACCGATAGACTGGCAAGCAACAATAGGCTCGCAATGCTGACGTTAGCGACGCGGCCAAAAGCGCGCTCACTGGTATGATGAGTAACGTGATTAGAAACAGAATTATTTAATGACAATGCCCGCTCAATCACGATGCTGCTACCTTATTGGCTGGTTTATCTGCTGCGCTGTCAGTAGGTGCAGGCAAGGTCTGAACAAACGGCTTGATATCTACATGGCTATAGACGCCATCGCGTAAATAAGGCTCAGCGCTCGCCCATGCTTGCGCGGCATCGAGGGAGTCAAAGTCAGCAATAATCAGGCTGCCTGACATCTCGCTTTTACCGTGTTCAATGGGCGTTGGACCCGCGATAATGAGTCGCTGCTCGCTTTGTAATACTTGCAGGCGGGCAACGTGTTCGGCGCGCGTCACCTGACGTTGGGCGCTGCTACCAGCAACATCGTGACCAATAATGGCAAATAAGGACATGGGACTTCCTCAAGTAAATAGTATGAATAAAGCGCTAATAACCAGAATAAAAAATAATGATGATATGTCTCATTATACTTTTAAATCATATATTATGATTAAACCAGCTTTTATGATTAAACTAGGTCTTATAATTAAATCAGCTTTTATTTAGTGGTTTTGTCGGTTAACGCTGGATTGAGATGATTTTTCAACAACGCAAATTGGGCAACCACGAATACCAACATAATCGGAATCCAGCCGTAGGTTTTGAAGTTAATCCAAGCCTCATCAGACATAGTGAATGCCGTGATATAATGCAGAACGCCCATAAAGGCAAAAAACAATGCCCAAGCGACGGTCAGTTTCTTCCAGCCACTTAGCGTGAGTGAAAACACCTCTTTCATGGCCAGTTGCATCAGTGGTTTATTAATCGCCGCACTGACCAATAGCGTTAAGGCAAAGATACCGTTGATAATAGGTGATTTCCAACGCAAATAGATGTCGTCACGCAATAGCAGCGTACCACCGCAAAAAACGATGGTTAATAATAAAACGACCCACTGCTGTTTATCAAATTTGCCTTTTTGCCGCACAAAATGGATGGCATAAATAATAATAGTGGCAACGAGCAAGGCGCCTGCCGCCGCTAAAATACCACTGTAACGCGCGGCAATAAAAAAAGCGATCAACGGAATGAAGTCTAATAAGGCTTTCATAGCAAATAGGATGTCCAACAAAAAACGTATGGGGTAGTTTACACGTCTACTGCCGCAAAAAAAAGCAATCAACCTGATAATCGTCCGATATGCCCTCGATATGTTATTGATATGCTGTTGCTATGCCATGCCTTCGCCGTTTTCAGCTCGTTTTACTGATAATATAGTTAGTATCGCCAGTATATTTAAATGAACAACACATTCAAAACCTTAAGGCCAGCTTTATGAAAATCGACTTACATTGCCACAGTACTTGCTCTGATGGCACCTATGCGCCGACCGAGGTGGTACAGCGGGCTCATAACGCTGGTATTAATGTACTGGCGCTGACTGATCATGATACTTTAATGGGTATCGATGAGGCACGCGCGGCGGCTGAGGCTTGCGATATACAGTTAATCAATGGGGTTGAGATTAGCTGCGAGCACACGCTAAGCGGCGGCTACGGTAAAAATAAATCCACCAATAAAATCATCCATGTCCTTGGACTTGATTTTACCGATCGTGAAAAAATGCACGCCACCTTGCAACAATTGCAAGACAGCCGTGCCACGCGCGGTCAACGTATCACTGAAAAACTCAGTGAGCTATTAGATATTAATTACGACGAGTTATGGCAAGCAGTACTCGATAAAGCAGGCGGTAATCCACAAGCGGTAGGGCGTGCGCATATTGGGCAAGTGTTGTTTGAGCGCGGCGCCGTAAAAACCGTACAAAAAGCCTTTGATAAATACTTGGCGGACAATAAGCCGGCTTATGTGGCGATTGAAGCATTAACAATGCAGCATGGTATCGAGCTGATTCATGCTTGCGGCGGCAAGGCGGTATTGGCGCACCCAACGCGATACCAGCTTTCGGCCACCCGTGTACGTAAACTGATTGAAGAGTTTGCACGGCTTGGCGGTGATGCTTGTGAATTACCAGCGAATAGCGAACCAGTTAGTACCCGTAGAATGGTCGATCGCAGCATTGCTGAACACCAGCTTGCCGCGTCTATCGGTAGCGACTTTCATGGCAGTAATATGCCGTGGCGACGTTTGGGTGACGTGCCGAACCTTAACCCTGAACAGCAAGGTATTTGGCAGTCGTTTGCGACATTGGCTTAGTTAAAAGTATAAACCAAAACTATTATTTAAAATGATAAGTCGATCCTGTGACTCGACATTGTAAATTGACCGTATAATTAAAAATCATTACTAAAAATCATTATTAAAAAACATAGGCCAAAATGAGGTGTCAGATATTGACGCATAAATCACTTAAACAGATTGATAATTAAAAGAAAAATTGCCACACTAAATGCGTCAGTTTAGATCTAACATAAATCATACTTTTTACTTTCTTATTTGGTTTTAGCTCAATAACTTTCATTATCTGCGGTAGCCCATTATGGCTGTATCGATATCTCATCTAGGCTACAGAAAACTCTCGCGAGTGATTTTTGAGTGGCAAGCTGCTGATAGGGCATCGCTGCTGGCATTGTTTATTTTGCTGGAAGTGTCATCGCATTGGCTATGGTGTTTATTTGTCTGGTGGCGCCAAGATATCTATGGCTCCTACGTAAATATGGATGTGCTGTATCCCTTATGGATTGGGCTCACCTTGATGGTCCTGTTTTTTTCTTGGATGGTCAGCCGCTTATCGCCGATTAGAAAAGACACGGATTCGTTATATAAATGGCAAGCGATAATCGTCACGCTTTATAGCCTTTATATTGCCGTGGTCATTTTAGTCATGGGTCACAGTAGTTTGGTCGCGGGAGTATCACTCGTTGGCGGCGCGATGTTAGGGATGATGCTTATACGTCGCCGCTATGTCTGGAAAGCCTTTTTGGGTCATATCGTCCTGATTTTCCTCGTCACTTTGGTTCCCTATTTTGGCTTGACGATACCCAATCTACGTCAAATGACGATGAGCTCTTTTCCTTTAGATGGCTATAGCTATCTTACTTATAGCGAGATGACATCAATTGAAAATGCCATTTCTGCGTCTATTTTTAAAAATGGGATACTGAGTTGGGAGACCTTTAATCAACTGCGTTTGTCTTCAGCATTTTTTTGGCGCACCACCCATATTTATATGGCGCTGCCAAAGGCAATTTTTATCATTTATATGTTTCGCACGCTGCTATTGATATTGGATAACAGTAAAGCTGAGATTATGCAGTATGCCAATCAAGATGAATTGACCCAGTTAAAAAGCCGCCGTTATGGTTTGACGCAGATGCAGCAAGCGCTACTCGCAATGGGAGATAAGCAAGATTTTAGCGTGATTTTATTGGATTTAGATTGGTTTAAAAATATCAATGACAACTATGGTCACGACGTTGGCGACCAAGTACTGTCTGAGGTTGCTCAAACCCTACTAAAATCTCTATCAGAAGAGAGCATTGTCAGTCGCTATGGCGGCGAAGAGTTTTTGATTGTGCTACCCGATACCCAGCATGATAGTGCCATGACCATTGCGAAGCAGCTGCGCCAAGATATTGCGCAACATGTCATCAAGAGCGATGATGGAACGGATTTTAATATTACTGCCAGTATAGGGGTTTATACCCTGACCCATGAGGAGCGCGCCCGTATTCAGAGTGAATATAGGGCTTTGGCATTAGAAGAAAGTACGCAGCCGCTTGCGGAAACGCAGAAATCTCGTCGGCAAGAGGCCGATATTAATAAAGCCCGTACCGACAAAACCAGCATCAATAAAGCTAGCACCAACAAAGCCAGTACGCAAAAAGAAAGCTCGCAAAAAACCCGCGCCCAAAAAAGAATCTCTCATAGAAGAAAACGTGCTGCCACAGAAATATTAAAGGCGCAGCTGCCGAGCGATATTTGTCAGCGCTTAATCTGCATTGCTGATAAAGCCTTATATGAGGCAAAAGATCGTGGTCGCAATCAAGTGGTCAGCGCCAATGCTGTGCTAGCGGCAGAAAAAGATAAGATTGCCGTCCTTTATGCGACTAGCTAATCATTAGCTAGTGGCTGACGAGGTGCTTAAGTTCTGTACCAAACTTGAAAGCACACTGGTCGCAAAGCTACCCGTCGTTAAGGTAAAGCTCAGCACCAATATAGGCTCATTATCTATGTCCTGCCACTCCCAACTTAATCCTTCAATTGGTAATCTTAGCGCGCGTCGTTGTGCTTTGATATCGCGCTTCTCTAATCCTGCTGCTAGCTGATGTAATAATGGATCGTTTTGCACAATCTCATTTTCGATAGCGGCTGCTGCGCCACTGACTTTATCATTACCCACGCCCCATAACACGGCAGTCGGATGAATATCGCCGCTGGCAAGTCGCGCTTGTAAAGTCTCATCAATTGCTTCGCTGGTAAATATCGAGCCTGACCCGTCCAAATTAAACACTTCGCCTGCAAGTCCATTAGTCCAACTGCCATCGCGCACCCGCGCTGCCAATATCTCATTAAATATCAAGCTACGCGCAGCAGACAGCTCCATGCTGTTTTGCTCACGCGGCGCTTGTTTGCGTTTGCTCTTTTTGGGCTGCGGACGACTTTCTGGCGCTGGACGGGCAAATAATGCCAATGCTTCTCTGACATTATTGCCATTACGACCAAAGCGCTGCGGGCCAAAATAATTGGGCACGCCCGTTGTGCTGATATTGGCTAAATGCTGCTCGACAGCACTTTTGTCACTTTCTTTAGCCGATAAATCCTGCTCGGACGCTGTAACTTCTAAGTCCGCAAACTGGATATCTCGTAAAGTAATGATAAATTGATTGGCTCTATGCGTACCGCGATTGAGCTTTTTATTATGCCAATGCTGCGCAAGGATAGTGAGCGATTCGTTGGCGCTAATATCTACTGGGGCAAATTCAGACTCTGGTAATTGCTTCTTAGGTATCCGCAGGCTAAACCACTGTGTCGTTAGCGCATGACGATCTTTAAGCCCTGAGTAACCAACATCGCGTAGTGGAATCTCTGCCCATTCTGATAGCAGTTTAGCCAGATAAGCGGTATTCATGCCCAGCTTTTCAATATGCAGCCATAAATGCTCACCTTCGCCCGTAAAGTCGAGCGGCAATATCTCATTAACCACAAAATCTGTGGCATGGGCTTTATAAGTCGCTTGTGCTAAAGGTGGCTGCATTGGCTGCGGTAATTTAGCCGTGTCAGTAGCGGCGCTAATATCGAAGCTTGCGATATCAAATGTCTTATCATCAAGCGTTTCGTTATTAAGTGAGTCGTTATTTAAATCGTCTTGAGAAGTCATAAAGGCATCTTTTTTTGATTATAGGTTTTAACGTAAAGTGGTCGAGATATGTATTAAAGGTTTAAAAGGCATTAAAGATTTAAAAGTCAAAATTACGTTTTGCAACGCAGGCAGCATACAAATAAACAGCGCCTGTCAAATGGGCTTGCTACTATCAAGGTATCTGATTTTTTAAATCACGTGTTTTTATCGGTATTGATTGATTTAATCAGCCTAGATCAATACGTTTTCAGCAGGAATTTTTTAGCATGAACCAATAACGATCAATATTAAATGTTAAGGATAACTTATGAGCAATGCAACGATTCATACCGTCACCATTAGCAAAGCCGACATTCCAAATGGTGGCATGAAATCCTATAAACAGGATGACGATAGTATCATTTTAATCACGCGTGATGAGGACGAATTTAGCGCCTTTGATGGTAAATGTCCGCATGCTGGCGCAGATTTGGGCGCAGGGTTACGGTGTGGCAATCGCGTTATTTGCCCGTGGCATCATGGCAGCTTTGATAGTCGCGATGGCACGTTATTAGAGCCGGTCGCCATGCGCGGCTTGACCCAGTATGAGCTGACCGATGAGGGCGATAGCTTAATCGTCAATACCGCCGCGAAGATAGATAAGCACGTGGCCAATGACAAAATGATGGATACCCATACCATTATTGTTGGCGGCGGCGGCGCGGGCTTTATGACGGCCAATCAGCTGCGCCATACCGGTTATGGCGGCAAGATTACCTTAATTAGCCAAGACGATAAAGCCCCTTATAATCGTCCTTTATTATCCAAAATGTTTTTGGCGGGTAAAATGGATGAGAAATATTTAATGCTTGGTGGTGCTAACTGGGCACGTAACAATGATATCGATTTGCGCTTAAAGCAAACGGTGAGCGAAATATTACCTAATGAGCGCACGATCGTCATCACAGGTGCAGATGGTAAAAGCGAGCAACAAACAGCGGACTTCTTAGTAGTAGCGACAGGCGCTGAGCCAAAAATACCCCCTTTTAAAGGTGCGGAGCTCGATGGCGTTTATACGCTACGCAGTATGGATGATGCCAAAGAAATTAAAAATGCCAGTGATAATAAGCATGTCGTTATCGTCGGCACCGGCTTTATCGGTATGGAAGTAGCGTCGGCGTTAATGGAGGCAGGGAAGGCGGCCTCTATCACTGTCGTTGGACGTAGTCGCCGTGTGATGGCGAATATCGTTTCTGAAGCCGTTAGTAATGCTTTAATCAAACTGCATGAGGATAAAGGCGTTAAATTTGCCTTTGGTGCGGGCGTTAATGAAATCAATGCTGGCGAAAACAGTACTGACAATAAAAGCGCTAAAGTTAGTAGCGTTACCCTATCAGATGGCAGCACGCTTGCCGCCGATATGGTGATTTTAGGAACGGGTGTCGCACCGCGTATTGAGCTATTAAATGAGGTAAACGCGCCAGATGGTGTGCAAGTTGATGAGCATTTGCAATTGCGTGACGGCGTCTATGCACTCGGTGATATCGCCAAAGCCACCAATCAAATGGGGCGCATGCGTATCGAGCATTGGCGCGTAGCGTTGCAACATGGTTTGGTCACAGCAGCTGCTATCTTAAATGAGGATAATGTCGATTCGTTAGCGGAGCGTATTCCTTTCTTTTGGACAGGACAGTATGGCAAAAGCCTACGCTATAGCGGCCATGCGGCCACGCCTGATAATGGCATTTTATATGGCTCACCTGATAACCTTGACTATATCGAATATTATTTTGACGATGATGGGGAGGATACGCGAGCCAGTGCCGCAAGTTCGCTTGGACGTGACAAAGAGCTGATTGCCTTCTCTGAGCTACTCCGCCGTGGTCATGCGCCAACGCGCGCCCAAATAAAGGCAGGCTTTGATATTATCGAGCAGGCACAGGCGTTATCGCGCTAGCATTTAGACGGTCATAAGGTTTACTATAAAGGCTGGCTTGGTTATTCAGGTCAGCCTTTTATACGATAGCTTTTATAATAAATAAACGGAAAAGGAAAACCGATGTTATGAGTACAGACCATATCAATAAAGAAACACTGAATAAAGAAGCCTTTAATAAAAAACCATTAAATAAACAAACCGTATTTTTACGTCAAGCTGAGGCAAGTGATATTGATGCACTTGAACAATTGCTAAATCGCTGTTATCGGCAAGCGGAAGGCTGGACCAATGAAGCAGATTTAATCGGCGGTATTCGCACCACCAAAGACGAGCTGTTAGCCGTTATTGCTGACCCAAAACATTACGTTTTTATTTATCCAAAAACCACGACAGGTGAACGTGATGGTAAAGAAATAGGTGAGTTATTAGGCTGTATCGCGGTCGATATAAAGGACGAGGCTGAGATAAGTAAGAACGCTGGTAATAAAAAAGCCTATATCGGTATGTTTGCCGTCCTGCCTGAGCTACAAGGACATGGCGTCGGTCATCAAATATTACAGGCGGCTGAGACGTTTGCGCAGCGGCACTTACAATCAAGTACGCCAACGCCTGATAAAAACCCTGCGCGTCTGACCATGTCTATTTTAAGTCATCGTCCTGAGCTTTTGGCTTATTATCAGCGCCGCGGTTATCATTTAAATGGCAATAGTATGCCGTTTCCCGTCGATGGCAATAATGGCGAACCCAAACGTCAAGACTTACAATTACTAGAATTAGAAAAGCTCGTGAGTCAATCATAAGCCAATTAGGCTTATTAACCTAAATTCAGCTAACCTCATTTCAACTGAATCCAAAGTAATTAACCCCACAGCAATTAACCCCAAAAACGTCCAAAGGTCATAAATAGCCCGACACTCAATAGGAGAAATGCCACGATAATCAAGCGCTTAAACCAGTTAAAAGCGGGCAAGCGCGTGGCATTATCATCAGACATCAAGTAAGCAAACAAGCAAATCAAGCTTGCGACCAAGGTCATAATGCCCAGACCAATCGGTAATATGGAAACATACATCTGCCACACAAGCATCTCGCAACGGTCATTATTAAGCGCATCATAGCAGTATCGCGATTGTACTGTCAGCATTAAGCATTAGCTGCACTTTAATATTTACATCTTATTTCCCTACGAAATTTATTTATAATAAGGTTAAGTAGGCTTTCTAAAATTAAGTTGGGTTTTTAGACATAATTCTGTATAGTGAAGTAACATTACAGATACATTGAGACTGGTATGAATAATTTTAAAAAATTGGCTCTAATCGCTTTATTGACGCCTCTATTTGCGGCGTGTTCAAACGCGCCTCCTGAAAGCACAGTCGAAGAGTTAATCGAAGCGCAGTATGCGCAAGCCAATAGCATGATAGATGATGCGATGGCAAATGCAGGCAATGATGAGATGGCAAAAGCCATGAGCGGTATGATGGAAGGCATGATGCCAAAACTTGAGCGCGTCGAGAATATCAACTGTGACAGCGTCGAGGGTGACAATACCTATATGTGTACCGCTGATATTACCCAAACGATTGCAGGGAATAGCCGTACCAATAAGACTAATTTTAAAGTTTATCAAGTCAATGATGAATGGGTGTTGGGTAATTAGAAGGTTTAGCATTTTCTAATAAATCAGCATGTCTACTGAATATGGACAATAAAAAAGGATGCCTAATAAGCATCCTTTTTATAATTTCTAAGACTGTGATTAATATCGCCCAGTCTATAAAAACTAACGCATCGTCACAAACTCTTCTGAACCCGTAGGATGAATGGCGACCGTATCATCAAAATCAGCCTTAGTAGCGCCCATCTTTATCGCCACCGCAAACCCTTGAATCATCTCATCGACGCCATAGCCGATGCCATGCAGGCCAATCACTTTTTCATCCTCACCCAAGCATACCAGCTTCATCACGCATTTTTGACGGTGCTGGGTCACCGCACTATACATAGAGGTAAAGGTCGATTTATAGCACTTAATATTTTCTTTGCCATATTGCTCAACCGCGTCGATTTCAGACAAGCCAATCGTACCGATAGCGGGATGAGTAAAGATGACCGTCGGTATCAAATCATAACTTAGATGCTCATTAGTCTTATCATTAAATAAGCGCTCAGATAGGCGACGACCTGCGGCAATAGCCACCGGCGTCAAATCAATGCTGTTTTCGATAATATCGCCGACCGCATAAATCCCTTTAACATTGGTATTTTGAAACTTATCGACTTTAATTTTGCCAAACTCGGTCGTCTCTACCCCTGTCACTTGCAAATTAATATTGTCGGTGGAGGGCGCACGACCAACGGCCCAAATCAAGCAATCTACCGTATCGAGGGTACCATCTTTGGTGCATAAGGTCAGACTACCATCTTCATTTTTATTAACCTCAGTTAGCGTCGTATTAGTGTGCAATTGAATGCCGTCTTGCTCCATCTCTATCAGTAAGGTTTCCACGATAGTGTGGTCAAATGAGCGCAGCGGCGAGTGTTGACGCACATAAAGATGTACCTCAGCGCCTAAGCTATTCATTACTCCTGCAATTTCAACGGCGATATATCCTGCGCCGACGATAGCCACGCGTTTTGGCAAATGATTCAAAGCAAAAAAACCATCAGAATTGATGCCGTATTCTGCGCCTTTGATATCGGGTTGAATCGGGTGACCGCCCGTCGCAATCAAAATATGGTCAGCAGTAATGAGTTCGCCATTGACCTCTACTGTATTGGTATCGACAAATTTGGCGAAGCCTTTTATCACCTCAACGCCATTTTTCGCCAAATTATTATCATAAGAGCGGTGAATATTTTCGATATATTGTTGGCGACTTTGTACCAGCTTTTGAAAGTCAAAGCCTTTTAATTCAACATCAAAGCCATAATCTGGCGCATACTTTTCGATGGCTTCAGCCACTTGCGCGCCGTACCACATCACCTTTTTGGGTACGCAGCCCCAGTTTACGCAAGTACCGCCCAATTTGTCGGCTTCGATAATGGCGCATTTTTTGCCATAGCTCGCTGCTCGATTGATCGAGGCAATGCCGCCGCTACCGCCGCCAATGGAAATATAGTCATAATGTTTTGTCATGGTTAAGTCTCTTTATTCAGTACGTATTAATGCGTATTAGTGCAATTTTGCAGTCTATTATTTTTTAATTCTGTTATTTTGAACTCTATTGTAATGGGTATGATAATTAATCTTACAAGTTTTTTATTATAAGGGTATGCCAGCTAGCATCAGTATATAAAAGTATTTAGGCATAAATAGCCTGACATCTCATAAGCCCATCTACACTCACTTATACCCGCCTAAACTATGGCACGCCGTCTATAAAATAACAGTCCGGGAATGGATAAGCCTAGCACCAATCCCGAGGTCACAAACAAGGCCTCAAATAAATACACCATCATTTGGCTAAATAATTCGTCGGAAAAGCCAAAATAGCCAATCTGTACCATACTGACCATTGCTTTGTAGGCCGCGATACCTGGCATCATACAGATGACGCTCGGTGAAATTAACGCTTTGGGCGGTAGCGTGTACTTTTTAGAAAAGTAAACGCCCAAGAAGCTGGCAAGCATCGCCCCAAAGAAGCTAGCAACCACCAAATGAATGTGTTGATAAACAAGCGCTGTTTTTAACCCAAATCCAAACGCGGTCATCAGCAAGCACGGCAGAATATAGCGTTTGGGCACGCTAAACATCAGCGTCCAACCAAGGGTAATAATGCACGACAACACCACGGTTTTAATGAACCACATCTTAAAACCCCCAGTGCTGTATTCTAAGTAAAACCAGCGCCATGACGATACCAACGCAAGCGGACAAGGTGAGCATATAGGTAAAAACGGCACGCCCAACGCCAATATTGACATAGCCTTTCAAGATATCTGAGAAAGAATTAATCAAAGGAAAGCTTGGCACCAGTAACAGCACGCTCGAGGCAACGGCGATATCGGCATTATTACCAATATCAAAATAATAGGTCGTTGCCCCAATTAAAGAGGCGATAAAAGCCGTCACGATAACGGTGATAAAGGGATTAAAATGGTGCTTGGCCAAATAAATACGGGTAAACATCGCTACCATACCTGCGATAAAGGTCACGGCGGTAATTGACCAACTGCCACCGTTTAGATAAGCAAACGCAGCACAAGACGCCCCAACAAATATGCCAACCAGCCATGTTGGATACACCGACTTATTATCTAACTCATCAAACGCAAGGGTCGTGCGTTGAGTTAGCTCAGGCTTCAGTTTGTCATTATCATTATCTGTGAGGGCTTCGGTTTTATTGACAATTTGCTGGATTTGTACCAATAAATTGACATTGATGCTTTGATTGATCGTGTCTCTGGTGGTGGTGATACAGCGCTCATCACAGATAGTGGTCAAGGTAATGGCATTGAAGTTTAGCGAACATTCTACGCTGTTCATCCCCAAGGCAAGCCCTAAGCGTTTGGATAAGTCCACCACCACGGCAGACTCAGCGCCATATTGCATAAGGAGTAATCCGCAGCGCACGCATAATCGAGTAATGTGCTGTTGCTGTACGTAGCTGATAGAGGTCATTGATTAGATACGCATATTGGCTATTGTGAGATTTGTGAATGGTATAACTATAAACAGTGTGAGCGGTTATAGGCTATCGAGACAGCAAGGTAACGATAGCATAACTTGCCGTGCTTATTTGCTACTATTATAAAGCGTAAACCACTGTCGCAAGGAGAATAAAATGCATATCGCTATCTTAACCCTGACTTTTGCGCTACCCGGATGTAGCTCATTAAAAGAAAAGCGCCAACGCATGGGCGGCTTGCATGCGCGTTTTGGCAATACGCCAAGCGTCGCGGTATGTGAAAGCGGCGAGCGTGATCGGCATGATGCTAGCGAGTGGACGTTTGTGATCGTTGGACTGTCTAAACGTGAGGTCGAGTCGCAATGCAGTCAAATCGAGGAGAAGATAGAGCGGACAGTAGATGCAAGAGTGATGAATGTTGAAAGGGAGTTTATTTAGTAATAATTATATAAATTCAAACATTAGTACATGATTAATTTATGAGGTAATATTATGCCAGCTCTTAAAAATACGCCAAAATTTCAGAATTTGGATTTCTGTCAATTGTATTTTAATAAAATTTATAATGGTAAACCAACTGTTTATTTAGATCAAAATATACTAGATAAGATTGTTAGTTACCCTTCCTTAGTTGAGGGTGGGTCTTTTCTAGGATACGACTATCAAGTAATCTATTCTAATGAAACACTTAACGAAATTGAACGCTCAGGTGAACCAGACAAGTTTTTACAAGTACTAGAAAATCTTAAAGCTAGAAGAATGATATTTGAGGTCGATCAAAATTTTAAAATAACTGGTGCTGTTATAATCAATCCATATATAAATCCACTTATCGTGTATAAAGAATACCTCTCTAGAGACTTTATTGATGAGATAGCAAGTAAAATGATCATAAATAATATGGAGTTTATATTTAGTCTTTTCTCAAATGAATCTAGCAATAGTATCGTTGATTACGCTAACGAATCTAGGGAAAATTTCAATAGCCTGCATGAACAAACCTTAGAAATATTTAAATCTGTAGAAGGTGAGATTTCTGAAGCTGATTATCAGTTTCTAGAGGAAATTATTAAGCGAGATTTTAAGGAACAAAGTAGTCATCTTGATGCTGTTCAAAACTCTATGTTGGAAAATATGAGTAATACTGGCATAGATTTAAACAGTAATAATGGACATAACGGTATTAGGAAATTAGAGGATGTGACAAAAATTGATGGAAAAATCTTAAACAATATTAAATCTCCTAAAATCTTAGAAAAGATATATGAGAAGTATGCTGATATCAGTAATACTTCTCATATATCTGATTTCTATTTAGTTTCAAATAAAATCTATGGAAGAAATCTCTATAAATTCGAGAAGGTCATGAATGTATACATGATGTTAAATATACTGGGTTATAAAAGAGACAAGGGATTCCAAAAAAAATATAGGAGGCTTGTTAGTGCAAATAGTGATGGACAGCATTTAGCGTATGCCTGCTATTGCAATTATTTTTTGTCGGAAGATAAAGCTTTTACCGAGAAAGCTAAGGCGATATTTGAGTTTTTAAATATAGATACTTGCGTTGATCATATTACTTTTACTATTAATAATGTTTAAGAGTCCATAGATTAAGTGCAACTTTTAACTCCAATAAATAGCTGCCGACAATCACAGTTATTTTTTTTCGTTGGAATCTTACTTTGCTTTATCCCTTCTCACAACAAAAAAGGCCACTCCCTAAAGAGTAGCCTTTCATTAATTGTTACCTAAGTTCTATTAACTCCCTTCTTTCATACCTTGCTTAAGCATCGGCTTCAAGAACTCACCAGTAAACGAGCCTTTCACTTCCGCCACTTCCTCAGGCGTACCTTCCGCGATAATAAGTCCGCCACCTTTACCGCCTTCAGGGCCAAGGTCAATCACCCAGTCTGCTGTTTTGATGACGTCAAGATTGTGCTCGATGACCACGATGGTATTGCCTTTATCGCGTAGAGTATGCAAGATATTGAGCAGCTTATCGATATCATGGAAATGCAAACCAGTGGTTGGCTCATCCAAGATATAGAGCGTCTGTCCGGTATCCCGTTTGGCAAGCTCACGCGCCAATTTCACACGTTGCGCTTCACCGCCAGATAGCGTCGGTGCAGACTGACCCAAGCGGATATAACTCAGACCGACATCCATCAAGGCTTGTAGGCGACGATAAATCGCTGGAATGGCTGAGAAGAACTCAGTCGCATCTTCAACGGTCATATCAAGCACGTCGGCGATGTTTTTACCTTTATAATGAATCTCTAAGGTCTCGCGGTTATAGCGCTTGCCTTCACAGGTATCACACGGCACATACATATCTGGCAAAAAGTGCATCTCAACTTTGATAAGACCATCGCCTTGGCACATCTCACAGCGTCCGCCTTTGACGTTAAAGCTAAAGCGACCCGCTTTATAACCACGAGCACGTGCTTCTTGCGTTTGTGCAAACATCTCACGGACTGGCGTAAAGACGCCTGTATAGGTCGCTGGGTTTGAGCGCGGCGTACGACCAATCGGGCTTTGATCGATATCGACCATTTTATCCAAATGCTCAAGACCAGTGATGCTGTCATGCTTATCCGCGATAAGTGTTGAGGCATTATTTAATTGCGTTGCGGCTAATGGCATCAAAGTACGGTTGATGAGGGTAGATTTACCAGAACCCGAAACCCCAGTGATACAAGTCATGATACCGATTGGCAAGATCAAATCAACATCATGTAAGTTGTTACCGGATGCACCTTTGAGCTCGATGGTCATCGGAACTTGTTTCGGTTTGGCTTTACCTTTGACTTCCATATCGATCGTTTTGGCTTTATGACGAATGCTTGGAATCTCGATTTTCTTCTTACCAGACATATATTGTCCAGTCAGCGATTCTTTATTGGCCATGATGTCATCGACCGTACCTTGAGCGATGATATGGCCGCCATGGACGCCTGCACCGACACCGATATCGATAACGTGATCCGCTTGGCGAATCGCATCTTCATCATGTTCAACGACCAGTACGGTATTGCCCAAATCACGCAAGCGCGTTAGGGTTTTTAGCAGACGATCATTATCGCGCTGATGCAAACCAATGGATGGCTCATCGAGTACATACATCACACCCATCAGACCTGCGCCAATTTGGCTGGCAAGACGAATACGCTGCGCTTCACCACCTGATAGCGTCTCAGCAGAGCGGGCAAGGGATAGATAATCAAGCCCAACGCTAACTAAGAAATTTAGACGCTCATTAATCTCTTTAAAGATTTTTTCTGCGACTTCGCCTTTATGACCGCCAATTTTTAGCGTCTTATAATAGTCAGCAGCGTCACCGATAGACAGCTTAACAATTTGGGCGATGGTTTGATCGTCTACGCGGACATTGCGTGATATCTCATTGAGACGCGCGCCATCACAGACGTTACAAGTGGTATCGGCTAAATATTTTGCCAACTCGTCACGCACAAGGTTACTTTGGGTTTTGGCATAACGGCGCTCTAAATAAGGCAGCACACCTTCAAATGGCACCGTCTTATTGGTCTTGCGACCGCGCTCATCGGTAAAGTTAAAGGTAAGCTTCTCTTTACCTGAGCCCTGCATGATGATATCTTGCTGCGCTTTTGGTAGCTCTTGCCACGGTGCGTCCATATCAATTTTGAAATGATTGCAGACGGTAGATAGCAGACCAAAGTAATACGCATGACGCTTATCCCAACCATTAATCGCCCCTTGATTGAGCGATTTTTCATGATGGGTAATCAGCTTTTCGGCTGAGAAATACTGACGTTTACCGAGACCATCACAGCTTGGGCAGGCACCGTAGGGATTGTTAAAACTAAACATACGCGGTTCAAGCTCAGACACGGCGCGATCACAAACAGGGCAAGAGTGCTTAGCAGACATAACTTGATTTTCGTCACCGCCTTCTTTTGGATTACCATCCATAAAGTGCAGCGTGACCAGACCTTGTCCTAGACGTAGCGCCGTCTCTAGACTTTCAGCGACGCGGTTACCTAAATCATCACGGACTTTAAAGCGGTCAACGACGACTTCGATGGTATGCTTTTTCTTTTTATCGAGCGTTGGTAGCTCGTCAGTATCGTAGACATCGCCATCGACGCGCACACGTACAAATCCTTGTCCAATCAGTTGCTCAAGTAAAACCGTATGTTCGCCTTTACGCTCGCGAATCACCGGTGCAAGTATCATGATCTTGGTATCATCAGGCAGCGCCATGACTTGATCGACCATTTCAGTCACCGACTGCGCGACCATTGGCTCGCCATGCTCTGGGCAAAAGGGAGTACCGATACGCGCATAGAGCAGGCGCAGATAGTCATAAATTTCGGTAATCGTACCAACCGTTGAGCGTGGGTTATGGTTGGTTGATTTTTGCTCGATGGCAATCGCCGGTGACAAGCCTTCGATACTATCGACATCGGGCTTTTCCATTTGCGAGAGGAACTGACGCGCATAAGCCGAAAGACTTTCAACATAACGGCGTTGCCCTTCAGCATAAAGCGTATCAAACGCCAATGAAGATTTACCAGAACCTGATAAACCGGTAATTACCACAAATTTATCGCGTGGAATGTCTAAATCGATATTTTTTAGATTATGAGTGCGTGCGCCGCGAACCTTAATATACTCGTGTGCCATCGGTGATAGGTTTCCTATTTGCTAAAATGGTATTTTTTAAAAATTTAAAAGGGTCAATGAATATGAGTTAAATGATTCATTGAAAGCGTAGATAATTTTAAAAATGCTATTCAAATTAATATGGCTTTATAAAAGTATGTGGTTTTCATAAAGCAATAGTAATGGTTATCTCTTGTAGAATACCTTTAATACTTGAAATGGATAAAGGTAATCTAAATAAAGGGTCACTAATATGAGTGGTTTGTTATAGATTTGACAGAATAACGTCGTTTTATAAAAAGATTTGTCATAAAGTTTTTTCAGACCATTTTTCAGAGCACAACGTTCTCAACGTCTTACTTTATTGTCATGACAGCAGGATTATTCAAGGTGTAATGACCCATTAGATGCACTTGGTAACAAAATTATCGGCTCTAATTATCGGCTCTATAAAAAGCGTGAGTAGGTGCTACCACTGCGGCTGCGGCAGCTAGATAAAAGTTTCGGCATCCAGACGGCGAATGTCTTATACTAGGGGGCTTAATTTGTAGGCTAAAGCCTTGAAGCGTCGTAATAATACAAGCAGAGCTGCAGTGATTAAACAGCAATGATGAACCAGTGAGGCAAGTATGAATAGCGTAGAAAAACGGGCAATCCTCGGGGTCGGTGGTATATTTGCCTTGCGGATGATTGGCTTGTTTATGATTGTGCCAGTATTTTCTGTGTATGGTGATAATTATGCGCATGCGACACCGTTTCTGATTGGCTTGGCGGTCGGTATTTATGGGCTAGGGCAGGCTATTTTTCAGATACCGATGAGCCTTGCCGCTGATAAGTTTCCGCGTAAGCCGATTATCTTTTTGGGTCTGATATTATTTGCGCTTGGCGGTATCATCGCTGCCAATGCCACAGATATTTACGAGGTTATTATCGGTCGGGCGCTGGCAGGTAGTGGCGCGGTTTCGGCGGTATTGATGGCGCTGTTAGCAGACGTTACGCGCGAAGAGATGCGCACCAAAGCGATGGCGACCATGGGTTTGACCATTGCTACTTCCATTATGCTGGCGTTTGCTTTTGGTCCTTTATTGGTCGGCTCGCTTGGTATATCAGGGTTATTTTGGTTGACCGCAGGTTTCGCTGTTTTGGCGATGTTATTGTTATTGTTCGTGCCGACACCACTACGGGTACTCAAGCACAACCTTGATAATAAATCGATTGGTCAGCAGTTAGCGACAGTGCTAAAGATTGGCGATTTAAACCGTTTGCATATTGGTATTTTTGCCCTACATTTAACGATGACAGCCATCTTTGTTATCTTGCCGCATCAGCTTAATGAGGTATTGGGCTTATCGGTACGCCAGCAAGGTTTGGTTTATTTGCCGTTATTGTTTATCGGTTTTGCCGTCGCGATACCTTTTATCATTATCGCTGAAAAGAAACGCAAAATGCGCCAAGTATTTTTGGGCGCAATTGCGTTAATGACCGCTGCTCTAGCGTTGTTGGCCATTGGTAGTCAGGTCGGCGTGGGTATTATTTTAGGCTTATTGCTGTATTTTATGGGCTTTAACTTGCTCGAAGCGACCATCCCATCGTGGATATCGAAGCGTGCCCCAGTTGCCAATAAAGCGACGGCAATGGGACTGAATTCATCAAGTCAATTTTTTGGTGCTTTTGTCGGTGGGGCAATGGGTGGTTTGTTATTGACCCAGCCTAATCTATTGGCGTGGGGTATATTGGCCGCCATTATGGCCGCGGCGTTACTGCTGATTATCCCGATTGCACAGCCGCCTTATTTATCGAGTACCACCGTTACCATTCCTAAAGATATCAATATTCAAGATTGGTCACGGCAAATGCTGGCGGTAGAAGGCGTTGATGAGTTGGTCGTGATGGCAAAAGAGCAGGTCGCTTATTTAAAATTAGACAAAACCCAGCTGACCGATTCTTCGCGACAAGAGCTGTCGCATCTGGCACAAAGCCCCCTAGATATTTAAACAAAAATTGGTTAAAGTAAATTCATATTACTGATATTATTAATCAGTTTCATTTAATAGTTATTAAAATATTCATAAAACAATTTGTCAATAAAAGGACAACATTATGCGCGGAGTTAATAAAGTTATCATCATCGGTAACCTTGGAGCAGACCCCGAGGCACGTCAATTCAGTAACGGCGGTAGCGTGACCAATATTTCGGTTGCGACCTCAGAGCAGTGGACTGACAAGCAAAGCGGTGAAAAAAGAGAAGCAACGGAATGGCATCGCATTTCATTGTTTAATCGTTTAGGTGAAATCGCGGCACAGTATCTTCGTAAAGGTAGCAAGGTCTATATCGAAGGCAGCTTGCGTACGCGTAAATATCAAGATCCCAATGGCCAAGACCGTTATATTACTGAGATTCGTGCTGAGCAAATGCAAATGCTAGACGGCGCGACCGGTGGTAGTGGTGACGCTGGTAGTTTTGGTGGTCAAAACTCAGGTCAAAGTCAGGGTGGTTACGGTAATCAGGGCGGCGGCTATAGCAATCAAGGCGGTCAAAGCTCAAATCAAAATCAGGGTCAAGCTAACCAAAATAATTATGGTCAACCAGCCAATAACCAGCAAAGTGGCTATAACCAAGGCGGCGCTCTAGCTTCTCAAGGTATGTCACAAGGCAATAACCAAAACAGCAATCAAAACAGCTTTAATAATCAAAATGCGCCAGCGCAAAATCAATTTAATAAGCCCGCTCAAGCACCAGCACAGTCGAAGCCGACAGCGATGCCTGATGGTCCTGTAGATGATGATATTCCGTTCTAATTTATACATGAATAAAGAATGTTGATTAAAAAATGAAGAGCCTGTGAATACAGGCTCTTTTTTTATGCTATTGGCTTTTGTGAATGTTGATGATTAAAAATATAAACAACATTATAAATACTACTATAAAACCAACTAACGTTTAAAACCGTTTTTGCTTTAATGGTATTTATGCGTAGCCCTTTATCATTGAATACCAATCAATACTTGTGATGGATTATATTTTTGTTTATATTACTGCTACTTACGATTTTTATTATTCATAAGTCATTAGCAATCATGCTATTTGATTTATAACCTTGATATAAAAGTGGAGATTATGATGAGCAGAAATAACGTGATTGATTTAAATAACCTCAACGTTGATGAGCTACGCGCCATTACCGAAAATGCCCAACAACTTATTGCCCAAAAACAACATCAGCGTTTATATGATGCTTATATGCAGTTTGAAAAAATTGCTGAAGAAAGTGAAGCCAGCATTGAAGAGATTTTACAAGCGGGCGAGAAACTTGAGAAAAAACGCAGCATTAAGTATCGCAATACCACTAATAACGAAGAAACCTGGACCGGTCGTGGACGCAAACCAACTTGGTTGGTAGACGCCCTAGCCGCAGGTCGTAAATTGGAAGATTTTGCTATTTAATCAGTTAAACGCCTTTACGATTCTCTGATTTTACTTTGCTTTCATGCGTCATTGATAATGATTGCTTAATAAGCAAGTGGATAGATAAAAGCCAGTATCTTTAGCACCAGTATTTTGGTGCAAAGATACTGGCTTTTTTTCTGTCATCTGTATGCCATTGTTTGCTATGATAATGACGTTTTTGTCTTATATAAGAGTTAGGTAACTGTGCCTCAAGTATCCACATCGTCTTACAAGCGTCCCCGCAAGCTCTGGTGGCTATTTGGCTTTATCCTATTTGCGCTATTTGCCGTCTTGCAAATGCCAGCGGCATGGCTACTTGAAAAATACGCCCCAGATACGCCGTATGTACAACATGTGTCGGGCAACTTATGGCAAGGCTCGGCGATTTGGCAGCTGCCCGTGTCAGCAACACCGCTTACAGGCGCCGCTGAATGGTCGTGGCAGCCGTGGCATTTATTATTAGGCAAACTAGGGGCTGAAGTTGATATCAGCTCAGAGCAAACCCGTTTAAATGGTCAGGTTAAAGTAGGCACCAGCTCATGGCAAATTCAAAACATGAGCGGTAAAATTGCCCCTGAAACTTTGGCGAGTGTGGTCGATTGGCAGTTGCCTAATGCGCCGATTCAGGTTAATAACGTCTCATTAAAACGTCAGTCTGCTGCAAGTAATTCAGCTAATGGTTCGACTATTGGTGGTTCGAATAATAGTGGTCCGAATAATAGTGGCTCAGCTACCAAGGCGACCGGCTTTAGTGAGGCAAGTGGTCAGCTGACTTGGGTGGGCGGAGAAGTAGGCTACCCTAGCGGTGGTAAGGTTTTTTATATCACCATGCCAGCGCTGCGTGCTGAGCTCAGTGCCGAGCAAAAGAACAATAAAAATCTGCTGCATATCAATCTGGTAAACAATCAAGATAAGCGCTTGGGCGATCTGTATATCGATGGCGATAATATGTTAGACGTCAGCTTAACCCAGCGTCTATTAGAAAATATGCCAGAATATAAAGGACAAGCACCGCAAGATACACCTGTGGTTAGTGTGCGGCAGCCGCTGCTCAATGGCTTGGGGGCGCGCTAGATGATGAATGCTACCGATATCTCTAGCCGAATAAAACCTATTATCAATACGCTCAATCGCTTTTCAGCGTGGTTGTTATTATTGGCCATTATTTGGTTATGTTGGACAGCAGCGCGGTTACTGTGGCTGCTGCTAGCTGCTCCATTAGCGCCCGCGTTACCGCTTGCGCCTTTACAGAATACAGCGAACTCAAATACCGATTATAGTGGTTTATTTGCCATTTTTGCTGACCCTGATCCTATCGCTGCCGCAGTACAACCGCCGCCTAATATTGGGCTAAAGGGCGTACTTATTGCGATACCAGAGAGTCTTTCTTCGGCCCTATTGGATGTCAATGGTGAAGTGAAAAACTACCGTATCGGTGACACCTTAAAAGACAGTGACTATACGCTGGTTGCTGTCGATTGGAATGAAGTCATTATCGCTGATGCTTATGATAAAGAAACCGTCATCAGAATGGCAGAAGCTATGCCGCTCGACCAAAGCGCTATGCTTGCGGGTGCGGTGAGTAATCAGCGTTTGCCAGAGAATGCTATGTTGCCTAACTCGCCTAATACACCATCACCAGACCAAGTTAATCCTGAAACGGGGCCAAACGGGGAAGCAAGCAGCGAGGGCGAGCCAAAGTCAGCAATTGATGAAGCCGTTACCGAATTACAATCCAATCCCGCCAGTTATTTAAGTCGAATGGGCGTCATGGCGTCAGGTGAGAGCTATCAGGTCACAGCCGCTATGCCGGCTAAATTGCGTAATCGGTTAGGGCTGGAACCTGGTGATAAGGTACTGACCGTTAATGGTCAAAGCGTGGGCAGTAACCCCGGGCAAGATGCCAGCGTCTTACAGCAAGTAAAGCAAGCCGGTGAAGCACAAATAGAAGTACAGCGTGGCGATCAAGTGATTACCATTCGCCAGCAGTTCTAGCTTAGAATTTAGCGCTGATTTTTTAGATATAGACTTGCTTGTTCTTATAGTTGGCAAGTCGCTAAAGAACGTTAATTAGCTATCCAATTCAGCTTCAGTTCATATTACATTCAGCACATATTGTATTTAGAACACGACACTTAGAACACGACACTTAGAACACGACACTTAGAACACGACACTTAGCACTCATGAAACTTAGTATATCCGCGACATCACTGTAGGTAATTATCAATATGGTCAGTTCTCAAAATTTCTCGGTCACGCCTTTACACCATATTTTGCAGCGTTTGATGCGTCTGTGCCGTCCGCTGTGCCTAGCTATTCCGCTATGGGCAGCGAGTACGGGGCTAGTGAGTGCAGAAAGCTGGAAGGTCAATCTACAAGATGCCGATATCAAAGCTTTTATTAATGAAGTGGCGACCATTACCGATCAAAACTTTGTCCTTGATCCGCGTATCAATGGTAATGTTACCGTCATTTCTAACAAAGCATTGTCGCGTGACGAGATTTATCAGCTGTTCTTAAGTGTCATGCAGGTCAATGGTATTGCTGCTATCGACTCGGGTACGACGATTAAGCTGGTGCCTGATAACGTCGCCAAACAATCTGGTGTTGCGGTAGATTTACAGGGTAATAGCGTCGGTGAAGCGCTAGCGACTCGGGTGATTTATTTGACTAATACCCAAGCAGCAGAAGTGCTCGGCGTGATTCGACCACTGATGCCGCAGTCAGCTCATGCAGCAGCGGTACCGGGCGTCAATGCTTTGGTATTGTCTGATCGCGCTGATAGTCTTAATCAGTTGACGGCGCTTATCCGTGATTTAGACAGCAACGTTAATGACAGTTTGCAAGTGATACCGCTACGTCATGTCGATGCTGAACGCATGATGGAGCTGATCAGTGCTTTGGTCACAAGCGCGGGTAGCGGGCAGGCCCAAGGTGGTAATAATCAGCTAAAAGTCATCGCCGATACGTCTAGCGATAGATTATTGGTCAAAGGCAGTCCGGAGATGATTGCTAAAGTACAAGAAATGGTCAATCAGCTTGATACTACGCCAACCAGACGTTTAAGTGGTTTGCGGGTCTTTCGCTTAAAGTATGCCAGCGCCGGTCATATTGCAGAGATGCTGCGCGGCTTACTTGCCAGTCAATCTATTAATAGCTCTGGTGCGACGTCAACCTTAGAGTCTGCCTCTTTAAACGGTGCCAGTGGTACTGGCTCAACACTCAATAGCGGTGCTAATACAAGTGTGGGTAATGGTGCTAGCAACAATACTACTGGCAATAGCGGTGCGGCCGCTTTATCGACTAGCAGCTCGGGTGGCACAAGTACTGGTATCGGTGGTCGACCTTTTAGTATTATCGCCGATGAAACCCAAAATGCTGTCATCGTTAATGCCGCGCCAGAGCTGATGTTTGAGATTGAAGACGCTGTCAATCAGCTTGATAGCCGCCGTGCTCAGGTCTTGATTCAAGCGGCAATTGTCGAAGTGTCAGGCGATGATGCTACCCAACTTGGCGTGCAATGGGCGCTCGGTAATGCCAATAGTGGTTATGGCGTCGTCAACTTTAATAACGTTGGCGCGAGTGCGGTTTCGCTTGCAGCAGCCGCCTTATCGGGTGGAGCAGGTATCAGTGCGGCAGCAGGCTCGATTGCGGGTGCTTTGATTGGAATCGGCGATAGTAAAAAAGACAGCCAAGGCAATACTCAGTTTTATGGCGCTATCTTACAGGCACTTGACTCATCGACCAGTGCCAATCTACTGTCGATGCCCTCGATTCTGACCTTGGATAATGAAAAGGCGAGCATTTTAGTTGGTCAAAACGTGCCTTTTGTCACCGGCTCTTATACCACAGGCAGCGATTCTTCGACCAACCCTTTCCAGACCATCGACCGGCAAGATATCGGTATCAACCTAAACGTCATTCCTCATATTGGTGATAATGGCACCGTACGTTTGGAGGTTTCGCAAGAAGTCTCCTCAGTTGTACCGGGCAGCGCCGGCAATGCCAGCGGTCTTATTACTAATAAAAGCCTGATTAATACCACGATTTTAGCCGACGATCAGCAAACCATCGCCTTAGGTGGTTTGATGCGCGATAACACCACCACGCGCCAGCAAAAAGTACCGGGCTTGGGTAATATGCCCTTGTTTGGTCGACTGTTCCGCTCTGATAACGACAGTAACCAGAAGAGTAACTTAATCATATTTTTACAGCCGACTATCTTACGTGATGGCGGGGCTGTGGCCAGTGTGACCGAGCGTAAATACAATCAGATGCGCGTCCTGCAACTGGTTATCGATAAAAACGGCACGATTAAACAGTTACCCCTTAGTGGTACAGAAGGTTGGAATGGCAATATCAGTGCCGACTATGAATTGATGCCACTTAACCCACTGGTGCCTAAACGTGACCAAACGCCAAAAACGACTTCTCAAGGCTTTACCAAAGTAGATAGCCCAAGCAGCAGCGGTATCACAACTTATCCGTTAAAGCGCTAAACGCTCATAATAGATAAGTTTTCAGATACTGTCCTAAGCCTCGATAGCCCCAATAGCTTCAGTTCTTAAGCTCATACTCAATAACAAGCATACTTAAATGTACGGCACGATAGTGACGCCGTACATTAGTTTGCGTATTCATAACACAGATATACATAGCGCCTCTATGATGCGCGTATAATGCAACCTAGGATAATAACTTATTGCTTTCATTAGTAATTTTTATGACCTTTCTTTTGAATGACGCCTGTTTTAATAAATCTAGTATGCATAAACAGCGATTAACAAACGTATAGTATGTCTTGGTGAAAGTGTCTTGGTGAAAGTGTCTTGATGTCTTTGTAAAAATACTTTGGTGAAAATGATGCGCAATCTTAACAGTAGTAATATTAATAGCAATAGCAATAATCGTAAAAAGAAGTGGTTGCGTTTAGGGGCAGTTGGCTTAGCGCTATTGCTTATCCCGCGCCGTAGTAGTCTCAAAGCAGATAGCAAACTAGCGGCTAACGCTGAAAATGAAGTGAATAATAAAGTTGCTAATAAATTCACTAAAGAAGATGAATCAGCGCTAAAATAGAAGCGGTGATTAATAATGGCTTTATTGCCGATAAAAAATGCTATTGAAATAAATTGCTTTAACCATTAAGAAATTTGGAGTTTATTGATGACGGTCATTGGCGCATCATTTAACGCTAATAAGGAATTACCTACGACTCTTCCTTTAATCGATACCCATACTCATTTTGATGCACCGGTATTTGATGCTGATAGAGACGAGCAGATACAGCAAGCGTATCAGCAAGGGATACGCCATCTGGTGTTGGTAGGGTATTTGCAGCGTCATTTTCAGCGCTTGTATGATACTGAGCGCTTAATCAATGAGCGGTATCCATCGTCTATTGCCGGTCAAGCAGATACGCCGCAACAGCCCCATTTAAAGGCGCATATTGCCTTAGGTTTACATCCATTTTATATTGAGCAGCATACTGAGGCGCACCTAGAGAGTATGGCGCAGATGCTGGATAAAAAGCGTCCATTGGCCATCGGTGAGATTGGTTTCGATACTTTTACTGATGAGATGAAACAGCCTGAGATGTTCGCAAAGCAACAGTATTTTTTTAATGCTCAATTAGACATGGCTGTGCGCCATAAGTTACCCGTGATGCTGCATATTCGTAAAGCGCACGCTGAAGCATTGGCGTTATTAAAAGCGCATGACTATGATGCTCATGAGCTTGGCGGTATCGCCCATAGTTTTAGTGGTGGTGAGCAAGAGGCGAAAGCATTTGTAAAGCTGGGCTTTAAGCTTGGGGTAACCGGTCAAGTGACCAATCCAAACGCCAAAAAGCTACGCCGCGCTATTCAAGCAGCTGTCGCTAGTTATGGTATTGAGTGTTTGGTGATTGAGACGGACTGTCCAGATATGACGCCCATCATGTGTCAAGAGTCGGGCAATAGTCAGTCGGCGCTCGGGCAAAGCCCAGATAATGAATGGGGTAATGCGCCCGCTCATAATAGAAATGTCCCTGCCAATTTGCCATGGGTATTACTGAGTTTAAGTGAGCTACTCGATGTGCCGCCAGCGATTCTTGCTGAGCAATTGTGGCACAACAGTTGCAACGCTTTGCAGGCTGATTGGCGTTATCCAGCCTGATAATGATAAAGAAACTGCTTAATAATACCCAGTTTAGTAATAAATAATTGAATAATAAATCACCTTTTAAAAGAGCTTTAACTTGTTATGACTGAAGAGGCGCAATTGCAGCAAACGACAACCCAAACAGATACTTTAGCTAATCTAGATATCATTGCTACTAATGAACATCATAATGAACAGCAACTTGCTTCTGCAAGCGCAGATATGGCGGACGATGCAGATGAGCAATACGAGCGCCGCTTTAAAGGTACGCAAACTCTCTATGGCGCATCGGCAGTCGATACCTTTGCCGCAGCGCATGTTTATGTGATTGGTGTCGGTGGAGTAGGTTCGTGGGCAGCAGAAGCATTGGCGCGTACAGCAGTGGGCACCATTACTTTGATTGATTTAGATGTGTTGGTGGCTTCTAACGTCAATCGCCAGCTGCCGGCGTTAGACAGTACCTTTGGGCAAAGTAAGATTGCAGCGATGGCGACCCGTATCCGTGAGATTAATCCAAAAGTCACGCTACATTTGATAGATGATTTTTTGACCCCTGAGAACGTCGCTGAGTTATTGCCCAGTCGCGCACAAGCGAAAGCGGCGGCGCAAAACAATCCGATTGTGATTTTAGACTGTGTTGATGATATGAATGCCAAGCTTGCGATTTCATTACATTGTCGCTTTAACAAGTTAAAATTGGTTTGTGCGGGCGGGGCAGGCGGTAAAATAGACCCAAGCCAGATTAAGGTAAGTGATTTACGTGACAGTTATCAAGACCCGCTATTGGCTAAGCTGCGCAATAAGCTGCGCCACGAAAAAGGCATCAATAGCACGCTGAAAGAAAAATTCGGTATTAAGTGCGTCTACTCAACAGAACCACCGCGCGTCGATAAAAGCTGTCAAACAGGTGGCTTGCACTGCGGCGGTTATGGCTCGGCGGTAGTCGTCACCTCGGTAGTGGCGATGCTGATGGTCAGCGAGGCATTACAATTATTGCTCAAGCAGGCAGCGGTTAAGCCAAGCGTCTGATATGAATTAATGGAGTCCATCTTGTCTACATCCAACTTGCCAAAGAACGATTATCCCATCGCAGCAGATGACGCTGAGCGTATTAATCGACTCAAAAAATATCAGGTAATGAATAATAATGAGGAACCTGCTTTTGCGCGCTTAACAGAGCTTGCCAAACTGTTTTTTAATATGCCGATAGTCACCATCACTTTTATGGATGAAGACACCCAATACTTAAAATCAGGTCATGGGCTTGGCGGTGTTTGTACGACAACGCGTGAAGTGGCGATTTGCAATTATACTGTACTCTCAGATGAGGTTTTTGTCGTCCCTGATTTAGCAGCTGACAGCCGCTTTAATCAAAACCCTTTAGTCACAGAATCGCCGCATCTGCGTTTTTATGCTGGCGCGCCCATTATCATGAATGAGGACGGTAAAACATACCGTTTAGGCTCTTTATGTTTGATGGATGTACAGCCGCATCATGAGTTTACGGACAAGCACGCCGAGCTATTGGCACAGTTTGCGATGATGGCCGCCGATGCCTTGCAGCTACAAAACCAGCAGCGTCATGCCAAACATGCCAATGAGATGAAGTCTGAGTTTTTGGCCAATATGAGCCATGAAATACGCACGCCGATGAATGGTATTATCGGTATGGTTGAGATGTTAAGCGAAACCGAGCTGAGCGCTGAGCAGCAAGAGTATATTGATAATATCAAAGTCTCAAATGAGCATTTGCTGGCGATTATTAACGGTATTTTGGATTTATCAAAAGTTGAATCGGGCAAGATGACTATCGATTCTATTCCGATGAACTTATCGAGTTTATGTAATGAAGTGGTGAGTTTGTTTGCGGTCAAAGCCCGTCAGCGTGGCTTGATTCTAGATTACCATTACACCGAGTCATTATCGCCGTATGTCAAAGGCGACCCCGTACGACTTAAGCAAATCATGGTTAATCTGGTCAATAATGCCATCAAATTTACCCGCGAAGGCGGTCGAGTGACGATTGACGTTAAGCACATGGAAAACAATCCTTGTGATGATAGACAGGGCGGTTATAACTCTGGCTGTTATGAAGATAGTTATTTAGGAAGTCAGGTATTAGAAAACCACGTATTAGAAAACCAGGAAGAACAGGCTTCTCATTATGATACCGATAATAGTGGTGTGGTCAATCATCAAGATATGACGCTTTGTATTGAGGTCACAGATACGGGTGTCGGCATTAAACCTGAATCGTTAGAAGCGATATTTGACGCTTATGATCAAGCCAATAAATATACGCATCGCCTGTATGGCGGTACGGGACTTGGTTTGTCTGTCTGCAAGTCGTTGGTAGACTTGATGGGCGGCTATATTGAAGTGGACAGCGCCGTCGGTATCGGCACAACCTTTACTGTATTACTGCCGTTACCGACTATCGATGAGGCCCGTTACGAGACATGGCAAGACGAAAATGACTTTACCATGGCAACGCCAAGTCATGAGCTTGTCGGACATATCTTGTTAGTCGAAGATGACAGCGTTAATGCCATGATTGCCAAAAAAGCGCTTAATAATAGCGGTCATACCGTCACTCATGTTGGGGATGGGCAACAAGCGATTGAGATTTTTGCTTTAAATCCTGAGCTCTATGATGTCATTTTGATGGACCATCATATGCCCATTATGGATGGCGTACAGGCAACCATTAAGCTGCATGAGCTTTATGACCCACAAGCACTGCCACCTATCATCGCCTTGACCGCCAATGCGATGGATGGCGAGCGCAAAAAGTACCTTGATGTGGGGATGCAGGACTATTGCACCAAACCATTTAAACAAGAGCAACTTAATGCTCTAGTGCAGTACTGGCTGATGCATAAACAGTCGATGGAAGAATAATATTTAAGGGTAGAGCATTCTAAAAAAGAATAGATGTTAAAGCATTCAGCACTAAAAAAGCTTAACCACTTATGAGCGGTTAAGCTTTTTTTATTTAATAAAACATGTCAGGCATAAAAACGCTTAGCTAACGCGCGTTTGGTAATCGCCGGTACGCGTATCAACACGAACCACTTCACCTTGCTGAACAAATAATGGCACGCGTACCACCGCGCCTGTCTCTAGCTTGGCAGGTTTACCGCCGCCGCCTGACGTATCACCGCGGAGACCAGGATCAGTTTCAGTGATTTGCAACTCAACAAAGTTAGGCGGCGTTACAGATAATGGCACACCATTAAATAAGGTAATGGTGCAAAGGGCGTTACTGTTGTCTTTTAGCCATTTTATCGCATCACCAATCGCGGTTTTGTCAGCTTGTAACTGCTCAAAACTTTCAGGGTGCATAAAGTGCCAAAATTCACCATCGTTGTATAGATAGTTCATTTCAGTGTCTAGCACATCAGCCGCTTCCAAGCTCTCGCCTGATTTAAACGTTTGCTCTAATACCTTGCCGCTACGAAGGTTGCGCAGCTTAACGCGGTTAAAAGCTTGGCCTTTACCAGGTTTGACGAACTCGTTTTCAAGAATGGCACAAGGGTTGCCATCGAGCATGACTTTGAGACCAGCTTTAAATTCGTTAGTAGAAAAACTTGCCACGGAAGACTCCTAAGGGTTGTAAGTATTGTCATCGCTAATTGGATGTGGGGTTTGGGCCTTGCTGCGCTAAAATCGCTTATGATGCTCAGTGTTTTATGAATAATTCGTACGCTTTGATAGCTTACGCACTAAGAGCGTATAATATCGGCTTTTGGGCACAGGTATAAGGTTGTCATGATAAACCATTTAATCACACAAAAAAACTGGCAAACGCAATTATCCGAAGCGATAACCTCTATTGATGAGCTGCTTGGACTTTTAAAGCTGGAATCACTGCGCTCAGAGGTCTATATACCTGAGCACTTTCAGCTGCGTGTACCGCGCGCTTTTGTGGCAAAAATGACGGTCGGTGACGGTGATGACCCTCTGCTCAAACAAGTATTGCCCAATAAAAAAGAGCAAATCGCTGTCACCGGTTACGTGGCCGACCCTCTAAGTGAAAATACGCACAATCCGGTGAAAGGCTTATTGCATAAATACCAGTCAAGAGTATTGTTAACGATTACTGGTGCCTGTGCGATTCATTGTCGTTATTGCTTTCGCCAGCATTTTGACTATAGCGCCAATATGCCAACCGCCGATGCCAAACAACACATTATCGACTATATCAGCGCCCATCCTGAAATCAATGAGGTGATTTTGAGCGGCGGCGACCCGTTAAATGTCACCAACAGGCGCTTATTTGCTTGGCTCGATACCTTAGAGGCGATTCCGCAACTGACCACCATCAGGCTGCATACCCGTTTGCCATTGGTGATTCCAGCGCGCTTAGATGATGCCTTATTGGATAGATTGTCGCAAAGCCGCTGTCAAATCGTCATGGTCATTCATTGTAACCATGCCAATGAGATTGATACGTTGACCGCTGAGTACTTGCAGCGTGCGCGCGCCGCTGGCGTGACCTTATTAAACCAAGCGGTATTATTAAAAGATATCAATGACAGCGTGGCGGTGCAAGCGGCACTCAATCAGCGCTTGTTTGCCGCTGGCGTGCTGCCATATTATCTGCATGTGTTGGATAAAGTGGCAGGCGCGGCTCATTTTGATAGTGATGTGCGCGCCGCCATTGCGCTTTATTGGTCGTTACTCGCCGTATTGCCCGGTTACTTAGTGCCAAAATTGGTCAGAGAGTTGCCAAATAAACCCTTTAAAGTACCGATTGATATTTACAATGATGCTTAAAATGGGCAATATGGTGTATTTTAGTTTTAGTAAACAAAGACCGATTAAATTAGTTATTAAGAAAAGCGCAGCAGCCAGCGCCAAATAAAGAAAAGTCATTAAAAAACAGTACTAAAAAATCGTTAATAGGTCAGGTAATAGTCATGCCTAGGGCTAATGTTGCTGAGGTAAATAAAGCATTAAACCTGCATAGACCTATTGATAACTTGCGTAATTACTAAGGATAGTAATGGTAAATTTATCGACGTTTCAACAGTATTTAAGCATTGATGCGCGCTCATCGCGGACGTTAACGAAATCAATTAATTTAACGAAGTCGTTTAATAAAGATGAGCAGCACTTGCTTAAATGGGCGGCGCTGTTGCCCATGCAAACGGAGGCGCAGCAAACAGAGCAGCTAGAAAAAGTCCTTACAGAGTTGCGCGTGGCAGCTATAGATGATCGGCAACGTCTGACATTACTCAATATTGTGCTGGAGGCAGCTAATAAGCTCATTGCGACGCTGCGCCAACACTATATATATGAGGCACATGCTTTTAACGACTATCAGCTCGGCTATGTGGCACAGGTGAAGTCGCTGTATTATTTAATGATTATGGTCTATGACGGTGTTATACAGCGAGAAATCACCTTTTTAAAAGATAAAAAGCTGCAAGCATCAAACGGTCTTTTGCAGCGCTATCTGACCAATGAGAAATCCTTATCAATCACGTTAGCCATTGCTACTTACCAAACGCTGTTGATGTATCAAAAGCTGTTATTCGAAGAAGCGCTTTGTTATCAGAAGCCTGTGCCATATTTATGGTCTAATATTAATCAGCTCTACTATATGGCGTGCCAACAGCAGACAGTTGATATCGATTTGAGTTCTTATATTACGACCCATTGCGCCGATAATATTCATCAATTATATGGTCAGCTATGCTTGCATAGTTTATTGAACGTACGCGCTATGCGCCGCGCCACTGTGTTAATGATGCAGCGTTTGCTCCTAGAGTGGAGCGAACATCTCGTCGCATCTATAGAGCCGCAGACGGAAACAAAGGTGTTCGTCAATCTGCACAGTGACAATCCACCCACCTATTTGACCGCCCATTCTGCCATTAACCCTTATGATGCTCATCATGATTGTGTGTTTATAGAGTTGGCGCCGCTGGTTACCTACCTAAAATCCCGTAGGGACACCCTCATCGAGGAAGGTCGAGAAGGGGTTGAATCCTCCTTAATGAATACGGTTGCCATGACCTTGAGCTATCGCTATATTCAGCCGCCATTGACGCTACCGATTAGACAAAGCGCCAAACAACAGGCACATATCATTACAGGGTTTAATGACATTCATTACCACGTTAGTCATGAGCAAAGCTTATCGACTCTCATTGCGGCAAAATATCTGCCTGAGCATCAGCAACCTCGCTATGATACCGTGCCAAAAAAGCTGTCTGCTAATACCGTTTCTCCTGATGCCGTTTCTGCTAATACCGTTTCTAATAATACAATGTTAGGGGTAGAAACGTTTGATAGTGACAATGCTTTGTCCGATTTCCGTACCTTGCGCCTGCTGCCAGATTCAGTGGAGCCAACTATCAGCGCAAGCAGTGCTGGAGAAAATAGCCCTAAAGCAAAATATAGCGGCAAGAAAGTCAAGGATATAGTCGAAGTTGCAGAAAATGATGCCCTGAACTCTATTGCTCCGCCGCCACTGCGAACGATGAGTCTTTTCTTATTGTGTCGCTCTGAAAATCCAGCTTCGACTGATTGGTCAATAGGCGTGGTGCGCTGGCTCAATTTAGACCAAGAAAAGCCGGAAGTTGATTGGCAAGTGCTAGGGCATCAGCTTATTGCTTGTGGTATTCGCCTGCAAGATAGAGATAGTCGCAGTCGGCATTTTGTGCCCGCGTTTGTCGTTGGTGATGACGAGCAGCTGCAAACGCCCTCTAGCCTAATTGTGCCGACGTCTCATTTTCAAGTAGGGGATAGAGTGATGATGCGTATCAATACCAAACAAAAAACATTGCGCTTAGTGCGGCGTTTAATGATGACAGATGAGTTTAGCCAATATGAAGTGGCGCAACTTTAACTGCCTACTTATCAAAGCATAAGATAACTTTGCCATACTCAATGTTTAACGTTGAACGCTGAACGCTTAAACTCTAACATTAGGCTGAGCGTATTTAATTCATCAGATTTAATTCATGAGAAGATGGCATTATGATTGCAGCTTAATAAGAGCGACTTAATAAGAGCGACTTAATCACCGTAATTGAATGAACAACAATTTGATAAACAACACTTAGTGATTGTAACTTAAGCAGCAGTCGGTTAGATTATTGTTTATAATGACAAAACCGCTATTATGATTTAAAAGGCTTCCTATGCGTACTCAGTCCGTCTTAAACCTATTAGTAATCGATGACGACCAGCTTTACGCTGAGCGACTGGTAGCATTGCTAGGGTCATATTATGACAATGTGAACTTAGGTTTATTGGATGATAAAGAAGAGCTATTAAAGTCGCTACGACAATCATGGGATGTATTGGTGTTTGGTCAGGCTTATGATATGAGCTTTACTGACGTGGTTGGTGTCGTTCAAGAGCAGAGTATAGACTTGCCAACGATTTGCTTAATGAATAAGGAGGCTGCTGCCAGCGCTCAAAACGAAGACGGCTTGCCGGCTGTGATGAACAGTACGATGGTTAAAGCCATTTGCGTAGAGCAAGAGATGGCAGTCGTCATGGCGATTTGTTTGCAGCATGAGAGTTTACGCTGTCGTCAGCAGCTTAAAACCTTGCGTCATGTCTTGTCTGAAGCAGAACAACGTGCCAACGTCCTGATTAAAAACTCAAAAAGTGCGGTCGCTTATATTGACCAAGGAATTCATATTTTTGCCAATGACCCTTATCTGCAGTTGTTTGGCTTTGAGGCGATGAATGACATTATCGGTATACCTGTGATTGATTTGATTGCAGGCGGTGATAACGTTAAAGCCTTTAAACAGTTTTTACGTCAGTTTGATAAAGGAAGCCGTAAAGACGTTGAGTTTAATTTTGAAAGCAAACGTAAAGATGGCTCTACCTTTGAGGCAAAATTACAGTTGGCCTCGGCAACTTTAGATGGTGAGCCGGTTACCCAAATTATTATTCAGCAAAACAACAGTAATAGCGCTGAAGTTGCGAAGCGTTTGGCTGAGGCTGAGCGTAAAGACAGCCTAACAGGTATTCATAATCGCCGCAGCTTTGAAGAGCAGCTGGCGGCATTATATCAACAAGCAAAACAGGGTGCGTCGACGGCAGGGTTATTCTATATTCAGCTTGATAATGTGGGTAAAATTAGAAGCAGTCTGGGTCTGCAAGGGATAGATGCCACCGTTAAGCAAGTTGCCTATGCTTTAGATAAGCTGGTAACAGATGAGCTCTTAGAAGAAAGCCATGTAAGCCGTTTTAGTGATACGGTCTTTACCATCTTGGTGGAAAATAAAAGCACCGCAGATCTTGAAAAACTGGCTGGGAAAATTGGTTCAACCATCAGTGAGCTGTTTATCGAAGTCGATAAGCGGACGACAAATACCACAGCAAGTATCGCTATCGTTAAGATAGAAAAAAATACTCCTGAACCGAGAGTGCTACTCGAGCGGGCGATGGATGCGATCAATCAAATTCTGATTGAAACCTCCAGTCATGGCGGCAGATATCATCTATATGACGCCAGTGAACATGCCAATAGTGATGATCATGCGCTGGCCGAATCTCTGGTCGATGCGATTGCCAATAATCGCTTTGAGCTGTTGTTTCAGCCGATATATGACATTAATCATGATCGCAGTGATTTCTTTGAGGTATACCTGCGCTTGCCATTGGCGGATGCGGACAATACGATATTGACGCCTGACCAGTTTATGGCAGTGGCCAAAGCGCATAATTTACTTGAAAAAATAGACCGCTGGATACTCATCAATGCCTGTAAAAAAATCAATGACGTGCGTAAATCCCATCCAGAAGCGCGCTTACTGGTACAACTGACCAACGCCTCTTTGATAGATAAAAAGCTGCCAAGTGTGGCCAGTCAATTAATTAATGCGGTGGGCGGTAAAGCGGGTGCATTAACCTTACAGTTTAATGAAAACGATATTGCTGACCATTTAACCGTCTCTAAATCTCAGTTTACCGCCCTTAATCAAGTAAATTGCCAGTTATGTATCAATAATTTTGGCTCGTCTGCTAAGGCTGTTGAGGTTGCCAATTTCGTGCAACCTGATATGGTGCGTCTAGCCCGTAGTTACGTGGAAGGGATAGATACCCCTGAAAATCTAGAGACGGTTAAATCGCTTATCGTCCGTACCAATGAGATTGGCGTCGATGTCTTGATGCCTTATATTGAAGATGCTGCGACCATGTCGGTTGCTTGGAGCGTGGGTGCGCGTTACCTGCAGGGTTTTTATCTCGAAGCGCCTAGCAATAGCATCAAAGTGGCTAGCGAGAGTTAAGGTGTTATTTAAGCCTAAATCATAGTATAAATCCAAGCCTAAACCTAATACGTGAAATATTATCAGGCAACTGGGCTTTAACTGGCAACTGAGTTTTAAAAGGCGAATTGGATTTTAACTAAAGGCGAGCCAAGCAACTTTTATGTTAGCAAAATCAGCAATTATTAATTTTTAGCAGTTACCCCTATATTTCCTACGCAGTGCTATGTAGGTTCATCACTCTTTGCCTTGTATAATGGTCGAGGTAGACGCATACATAGCCAATGCCCCTCAATTAAAGATTTCTACAACATGTCTATACTCAAAAAATATCAATTAAGCGGTATGTTTGCCGCTGTTTTATTGCTCAGCGCTTGTGAGAAAACGCCGCCTGACTATCGCGATCCTGTAACGTTGCCACTTTATACCGAGGGCGACGCCGATAATGGTGCGCTTATATATCAAGATGCTTGCGGTCAATGTCATCAGCTAAATCCTGGACTCAATAAAAAAGGTCCGCAGTTGATGAATATTTATGGTGCCAAAGCGGCTGAGCTTGCAGATTATACTTATAGTGAGGGGCTTAAGGCATCAGGTTGGGTATGGGATGCTGAAACGCTAGATACTTATATCGCTGATGCAGAAAAAGCCATGCCAGACTCGAAAATGCTCTCGGATCCGATGCCAGATGCTCAGGAGCGTACCGATGTGATTGCCTATCTATCAACGCTTCGTGCACCGGTACCAACGGCTGATGATATAAAGTAACGCCCGATTTAACCTGATTATTTGACAGGGCTATTTCACATGGCTATTTAAAATAATCATCACCATAAAAAATGAGCTAAGAATTGATAATGAACCATGCCGCCAATGACTATCCCCGCAACCAGCAAAAAATTGCGCAGCTAATGACGCAGTTAAATCAAATTGTGCTAGATAAACCGCAAGCCATCAAGTTAGCGCTGAGCGGCATACTGGCAGGTGGGCATCTATTGTTGCAAGATTTGCCGGGCATGGGGAAAACGACGTTGGCGCAAGGCTTAGCGCAATTACTCGGTCTGAGCTTTAGCCGCGTGCAGTTTACCAATGACATGCTGCCGGCCGATATTTTGGGCATGAGCATCTATGACCAAAGCAAACAGCAGTTTGAGTTTCGTCCCGGGCCTATCTTTACTCAGTTGTTGCTGGCTGATGAAATCAATCGCTCTAGTCCCAAGACCCAAAGTGCGCTACTAGAAGCGATGGAAGAGCGGCAAGTAACCCAAGATGGGCAGACTTATGCTTTGCCGCAGCCGTTTTTTGTGATTGCTACGCAAAACCCATTGCAGCAAGCGGGCGTTTATCCACTGCCTGAATCGCAGCTAGATCGGTTTTTATTGTGCTTGTCGCTAGGATATCCATCACCTGCCGCGGAGCGCGAGCTTCTAAGAGGTCAAGACCGCCGCGAGCTATTAAAAGAGCTGCCCGCGGTGCTTGATACGCAGGCTGTATTATTAGCGCAACAAGGTGTCAAGCAGGTGTATGTCGCGGATGTGGTTTTAGATTATCTGCAAAGACTGGTCGCCAAAACACGTGCAAGCTCTGAGTATCACGGTCTTTCACCACGTGGCGTACTGTCGCTACAGCGTGCTGCGCAGGCTTATGCTTATGTATCAGGGCATAGGGAGGTCACGCCTGAAGATATCCAAGCCGTGTTTGCTGCCGTCACTGATCATCGCCTCGGTCAGCGTTTTGTACCCGCGCATGTGACTGGTGGGCAAGCGACTCAGACCATCGCCCAACGTATTTTGGCAGACGTGGCTATTATTGTTTGACCATTTGTTTGCTCATAATAGATTCACTTCCAAAGCTGCTCGTTTATTAGCGATAAGACTATTAATTTTAAGAATAGGGTAGTCATGAGTCTTTTGCCAAAAGCCTTTACCGTACCAGCTAGTTCCGCATTACGCCGTTGGTTTGCCGCGCGGGCCCCAAAAAGCGATAGCGCCACGCTCAATTTGCGTAATGTCTATATATTTTTTAGCCGCGAAGGGCTGCTATATGCGGTGTTATTAATCATCACCTTTATTGCTGGTATCAACTATGGCAATAACTTGGTGTTGGGTCTGTGTTTTTATCTGGTCAGCGTTTGGCTTATCAGCTTTCATGTGACCTTTGCCCATATCTCAGGTCTTAAAGTACAGTTGATAGAAGTGACCATGGCAGAAGCAGGTGCGCCTGTCTGGGTGACCTTGCAGCTGATTAGTGAGAGCCGCCAACCAAGACGGCAGCTATTATTTAGCTTTGAGCAGACTGACGACAAGATTAATAGCAAGGCTAATAATAAGACAGATAAAAAAGCCAATAAGAAAATCAAAAATAGCGCTAATACTCAAGAGTCGATACTGGTGACACGACTGCAAGGCGAGCAAGTGATTCGTTTGCCTGTACAAACGCACAGTCGTGGGCAGCTGACATTACCAAGATTAATTATCAAAACCGTTTATCCGTTAGGTATTATGCGCGCATGGTCTTATGTCTATTTTGCCCGTAGCGCTTGGGTGTATCCAAAACCTGAAGTCTTTGATTGGCAGGCCCAGTATGCCGTTGCCAGTCAGGAGGATTTGCCAACTGGTGGACAGACTAGGCAAGGTCAGGACGATTTTGAGCGGCTAGATAACTATATCGAAGGTGAGTCGCTAGCAAGGGTTTCTTGGGGTCACGTGGCGCGCGGTCAGGGAATGTTTACCAAGCATTTTGCCGACCCAGTCGGTCATGAGCAAACGTTGGATTATGCTGATATGCCAGCGGCGCATCATGAACAAAAACTCGCACAACTGGCTTATGGCGTAGTGACATTAGGTGAGTTGGGTGTGCCATTTAACATGCGTTTAGCCGGCGACACGCCTTCTGCTGCAACGATGGGTGACGGTAATGGCTTTGCGCAAGCGTGCTTGCTAAGGTTGGCAAAAGCGCCATGACTAATATGACCAATTCTAAAAGATTTTTTTCAAAAAAAGCGATCGATGCCTCTATTGGCTCTGATAAGTCAGACTTTATAGACTCCGCGAGCTTTGCGCAGTTGGCTTTGGGTCAAAATATCAATGCTCATACCAATGCTCATGCTATGCAGGGCAGCAATGCTAAATGGACTCGCAAGCTACTCGCCTTACCAGCCTATTATTGGGTATTAATTGCTCAAGTTGTCATTATCTTAACGCATGCAGCGCATTTGCCGTTATGGCTAATGGGTTTTGCGGTGGTCAGTATCATTGCTCAGCTGCCGCGTGTGAAAGCGCGATTTAAAAAATTAGCGCATCTAAAACGTGTCTATCAAAGCATGCAAATGCTCGGCTTCTTATTGGGGCTTACAGGTCTATGGCTGACTTATAATAGCGCTTTCGGTCTCGATATGGGCGTGGCGTTTTTGGTGCTATGTCTCATCAGTAAGTTGTGGGAGATGTATAAGCGCCGTGATGCTTATGTGGTATTGAATCTTTCACTATTTGTCCTTGCCTCGCTATTTTTGATGGATCAAGGTCTTGTGACGACGTTAGAAGTAATCGTCGGGGCGGTCATTGTGTTGTTGGCATTTATTGCTTTAAATGACGATGGCAATACTAACGGCGATGGTCGCTTGCGTACTTTAGGTGTACTGGGTATTGGGGCGTTGCCGTTATTGGTCGTGCTATTTTTGTTCTTTCCGCGCTTGCCACCGCTATGGTCAGTGCAGCTCTCAGGTCAGCAAGCGACCACGGGTGTCTCTGATAGCATGTCGCCCGGTGATTTTGCCAATTTAGGACAATCGACCGAGCTTGCGTTTCGGGTAGAGTTTGCAGATAACCGCCCACCACAGCAGCAGCTCTATTGGCGTGGTTTGGTGTTTAGCGACTTTGATGGAGTCACTTGGCGTCCTAGCCCTCAGCAACGACAATGGCAGCCTGCACCGCAAACACCTGCTTGGATTGAGAATGCCTTTGCAACTATCCCTGATGAAGTAAAAGTTGCGCCGACCAACTATGAGATTATCCTAGAGCCAACGCAGCAAAACTGGCTGTTTGGACTTGATTATCCTTTTGCTCAGCGCCAAGACGTCAGTATCACCTCAGACTTTACCTTATTAAAAGACCAGCCGGTTACCCAGCAGCTGCGCTACGAGGTATTGCAATTTGCACCGATGCGTATCGATCCGATTCTCTCTGATGAGTCGCGACGTCTAAATCTTACCCTACCAGCTGACGGTAATCCGCAAGCACGAGTATTGGCGCAGCAGCTATTTGTCCAGTCAGACTCAGACCCAGTACGCTACATGCAAGCACTTGAGCGCTGGATTAACCAAACGGACTTTCGTTATACACTGTCTCCGCCACGACTGAATAATAACCGTATTGATGAGTTTTTATTTGAGACCAAAGCGGGGTTTTGTGAGCACTATTCTTCCAGCTTCACCTTTATGATGCGCGCCGCTGGCATTCCAGCACGCGTCGTGGCGGGCTATCAAGGTGGCGAGCTGAGCCGCGGTGGTAATGTTTGGGAAGTACGCCAAAAGGATGCGCACGCTTGGACGGAGGTTTGGCTTGACGGTCAAGGTTGGGTACGTGTCGATCCGACGGCTTTTGTAGCGCCTGAGCGTGTCGAGCAGGGTATGGATGCACTGACGCAGGCACAAGGGGCAGCAATGTTCGGTGATGGCGCTGGGGCACAAATCAGCTATCAGCAGTATCAAATGCTACAGAGCTTACGCCGTCTATCCGACCAAGCGAGCTACTATTGGCAAAAAGATGTCGTTGGTTACGATCAGGACAAGCAAGCCGACTCGCTACTCAAATGGTTTAACATCCGTTCAATCATGCAGCAAATTATTTGGCTAGCGGCAAGTGCTATTACTGTCATGGTGATTTTGGTCTTTATCATTTGGCAACGTCGCCGTAAGCGTTGGCATCCAGCAGACCTGCCACTTGCACAGTTATCAAAACGTATTGGTAAAAGTGATAAAGAGTTGGCTCGTCAAGAGAGCGAAGGACAGCTGGCTTGGCTTGAGCGCTTGGCAATAGCGGTTAATGACCGAGAAATTGATTCAAATACTGATATCGACGCTGATATCAACGCCGATACCAATGCTAAAAGTAGTAATAAGAGCAGTAAAGTGAGTAAGCTAACAGATAGCGGGCATTCAGAGATTGTACAAGCAAAAATTATACAGATGAGGCAGGACTATCGTCAACTGCGTTATGGACGCCTAAGCAGCCTTGAAACCAATGATAGCGAATACCAAACCGTACTGAAACAGCTTAAGAAAGATGCACGTGAGTTGTTCTAATGGCTGCTTTGTGAAAGCGTTGTTTAGCATATGATAAAATAGCTAATGATAATAAAGGAGGCGACTCTATGGCGATATACGTCGATTTTATGCAGATAGAATTTAAAGGCTATAAATGGTGCCATATGTTGGCAGATAACCTGCAAGAGTTGCATGACTTTGCGGCATTGATTGAAGTGGATAAACGCTTATTTCACCGTCATGCCAGCTATCCGCACTATGATGTTACGGTACAAATGAGAGAGACAGCGATTGAATATGGCGCTATTCCTGCCAATCGAAAGAAAATTATTGAATGTGCAAAGAAGTTGAAAGTAGAGTTACATGAGCAAATAGCACAATCTGAGAACTCCTAATAAGTTAATTTTCTAAAATATGAAAAAGGTGGGTTATGCTTTTGTATCCCACCTTTTTTTGTTCAGGTTTTTGCTAGAAGTTTATTTCGCAATAGCTGCTTTACTAACACCATCAAGGGCTTTTGCGATATTCGCTAACTGGGTATCACAACCCTTTATATTATGGCGGTCTTTGAGATATTCAGGATTATTGTACGACAACCAGACCTTTTTATCGGCATCTTCACTGATAAGGATTTTTTGCGGTAAATCAATAGCGACGCTTTGCTCGCAATTCATCAATGGCGTACCCGCTTTCGGATTACCAAACATAATCACTTGCGTCGGTCTTAATGTTAAATCGACACCTTGCGCATTTTTCTGATGATCGACGCGCGCAAATACTTTCATGCCTTTGCTTTCGATAATCGATGCCAGTTTATCCGCAGTATCTTGAACGGAGTGATTACTTTGCATCGTCACCAGACCCTTTTCAGCATTGATAGCAGCTATCGTTTTTGGCGTTGACTGCACCTTGTCTGGTGCGTTTAAAATACTTTCAACACTGGCGCAAGAGGAAACGGCCAAAGCTAACGCCGCAATAGAGATAATTTTAATCATAAAAAGTCCTTTTTTATGGTGGTTGTTTATTCAGCGATTGATGGTTAGCAACATCGAATATTCATTGTGAACTATAACATTGTGCGTAATAAACTGCGTATAGTAAAGGGTCGCATTACCACACCTCTTAAAGAATTAATAAGCCAAAACTAATTACACAGCCAAACGCTCTGCTAGATAATCTACCAGTAATCGAATCTTTGGCGATAAATGACGGTTGTGCGGGTAGACAGCCCAGATACTTTCTTCTGGCTCTCTATAGTTATCCAGTAAGCTGACTAGCTCGCCTGATGCTAAGTATTTTTGCACATAGTAATCAGGTAGCTGCACGATACCCAGACCTTTTAAAGCGGCATCGACTAGGCTGTGACCACTGTTGTATTGCACCGTGCCAGACACGCGCAGGTTTTTTTCTTTATCAGCGTCTTTTCCATAATCTGTTTCTTTAAAATCTATAAAGTGCCAATAATCACGCGTACCAAGTAAGCAGTTATGTTGACTCAGATCGCTCAAAGAATGTGGTGTGCCGTATTTTTCAAGATAAGCAGGTGCGGCACAGACAAAGTTGGTACGACGGCTGAGTTTTTTTGCCATCATGGTTGAGTCGCTTAATTTGCCAATACGAATTGCCAAGTCGTAGCCGCCATCAATTAGATCGATTTTTTGATTGCTCAAAAAAGCCGTCACTTCGATATCACTATATTGCACCATGAAATCATTAACCAGTGGCAATAATTGCTGCTCGCCATAAGTGACAGGGGCGGTCAGTTTAATCCTGCCTTGCGGCTTTGATTGTAAGTTACTCACCGCTTGCTCAGCAGCATCCAAGCCATCGAGCACACCGCGGCAGTGCTGATAAAACACGCGGCCTTCTTCGGTGAGCGATACCTTACGCGTCGTGCGATACAGCAATTTAATATTTAGTCGTTTTTCTAAAGCGCTTATCTGCCGACTAACCTGCGCGGTAGAAATGCCCAATTCTTTTGCGGCGCGCGTAAAGCTCTCGTGCTCTGCTACATAGACAAACTCGCTAATACCATCCCAGCGCATGATTATTACCACTGTGTAAAAGATATTTGCAAATATAGCACATTGTTATCATTTCAGAAACGACTATAATGGTCAGTATAAAAGTTTAAAGCTGTACGGGCTCGCACAACAGTGGCTTGTGTCTACTAAGTCAGCACTATAAGATGAATGGGTCTGTGCTCAATAAGCGATAACATTAATTAAAAAAGAGAGAATATTATGTCAGATAAATTTATTAAATCTAAAGCCGCCATTGCTTGGGGGCCAAATGAGCCACTATCTATCGAAGAAGTGGATGTGATGCTGCCACGCAAAGGCGAAGTGCTGGTAAAAATCGTTGCTAGTGGCGTCTGCCACACCGATGCGTTTACCTTATCTGGTGAAGATCCAGAAGGCGTATTCCCAGCTATCCTAGGTCATGAAGGTGGCGGTATCGTTGAGCAAATCGGTGAAGGTGTTACTAGCGTGCAAGTGGGCGATCATGTTATTCCTTTATACACCGCAGAATGTGGCGTTTGTAAAATGTGTACTTCAGGTAAAACCAACCTGTGTTCAGCGGTACGCGAAACCCAAGGTAAAGGCTTAATGCCAGACGGTACCACGCGTTTTTATAAAGATGGTGAGCCTATTTATCATTATATGGGCTGTTCAACCTTCTCTGAATATACGGTGCTGCCTGAGATTTCTTTAGCGAAAGTGAACAAAGAAGCACCACTAGAAGAAGTCTGCCTACTTGGTTGCGGTGTCACCACGGGTATGGGTGCGGTCATGAATACGGCAAAAGTTGAAGAGGGCGCGACGGTTGCTATCTTTGGTCTAGGCGGTATTGGACTATCGGCGGTTATCGGTGCACAAATGGCAAAGGCCAGCCGTATTATTGCCATTGATATCAACGAAAGCAAGTTTGAGCTTGCCAAAAAATTGGGCGCAACAGATTGTATTAATCCAAAAGATTATGACAAACCAATCCAAGAGGTCATCGTTGAATTAACCGATGGCGGCGTTGATTATTCGTTTGAATGTATCGGTAATGTCGATGTCATGCGTTCAGCGCTTGAGTGCTGCCATAAAGGTTGGGGCGAATCGGTTATCATCGGTGTTGCTGGTGCTGGGCAAGAAATCTCAACCCGTCCATTCCAGCTAGTGACTGGTCGCGTCTGGCGCGGTTCAGCATTTGGCGGCGTCAAAGGTCGCTCAGAGCTGCCCGGCTACGTTGAGCGTTATTTAGCAGGTGACATCCCACTACAGGATTTCATCACCCATACCATGCCATTAGAAGACATCAATGAAGCCTTTGATTTGATGCATAAAGGTGAGAGTATCCGCACGGTTATTCATTTTTAAGCATCATTATTAATTATAGGGATTGTAAATTTAGCCTTATAAAATAACAGTGTTATAAAATAAAAATGCCGCTCTTATTATGGGGCGGCATTTTTATGTTTATCGTTTAGTCTTTCTTAAAGCTATGCATATCTTCTAGCACTGCCGTGAATCTATCGTATAGCCAAGGTTCAATATCCTCAATCACTTGACTATATAAATGTGGACCTATGGTTTCGATAATAAAGTCTAATAAAAACTTAGCGGGCAGATTACCAATATCGACATCAAACTCTGCGTTCATATAATCTCTCAGCTTATCCAAAACGATTTCTTCTGCTTCATCTGATAAGGTAATCAGTTTATCTTTGCTCATATAAAACTATTCCTAAGAGACATGCCAATGACGATGTCCAATGTTTAAATGTTTAAATAATTACTGAAATTTCAATGATAGCTAAATGTTAAATAACCGTTAAATTAAGCAATGCTCCTTTATTACCTACTCTTGCATAGTGGCCAATTGCTCTAAAATATTGACGTAATTTTCCACGCCCTGCGCGCCGCTGACCAAATGTCGCTCGTTAAAAATCATCGCCGGTACACTTTGAATGCCTTGCTGTTGCCAATGCTGCTCTTCTGCACGTACCTCTTTAGCAAAACGCTGCTCTTCTAATACCGCGAGCGCCTCGCTACGATCAAGTCCTACTTCCGCGGCAATATCAGCAAGCACCGCATTATCAGAAATATTGCGACCCTTGGTAAAGTGAGCGCTGAATAACGCCTGCTTTAAATCATGCATCGGCTTTTGCCCTTGCTGATCTGCCCAGTACAGCAGCTGATGCAGATTAAAAGTATTGTGCATGCGGGTATCGTCATTGAAATTAAACTCAAAACCGACTTCAGAGCCTGCCTCAGTCATTCTAATGCGGCTAGCGTCCGACTCTTCCTTGCTTGAGCCATATTTCTCCATAATATGCTCGCGTAAGTTTTGTCCTTCGCTTGGCATGTTGCTGTTTAGCTCAAACGGATGCCAATGTATTTCATGTTCGGTATTGGTTTGCTTAAGCGCCTCAGCCAATTGACGGTAGCCGATAATACACCAAGGACAAACCACGTCTGAGACGATATCGATGCGTAGTGGCTGTTTTGATAATGTCTGTTTTGAATTTTCCATAACTTTCTACCTATTTTATTGTTGATATTTTATTTGTTTATAAAGGGTTTTTATAAGGAGGTTTATAAATAATTGGGATAAAGAATTGAGAATATCTGCTGTGCCAAATTATCGTAGCCTGTTCTAATACCTAATAAATGTGGATAGCGAGTAGAGGTTATATTAACCCAAAGCAGTCAGATAGTTTGACTAAAACACACAACCCATACACTCGAGGATTTGGCGCGAAACCATCATAAGAGACATTGGTTATCAGTATAAAGTTTCTGAGATACCTGATATTGCTAACTGATTAGCGCTAAGCAGACTACTATTGTTAGCCAAGAAAATGCCGATAGTTATCAATCAATAACTCAGTTATGATATTGATAAGCCCGAATAGCCTATTTATGCTCAAAATCGCGGCTGGCTTGATCAATAATGAAAGCAATATCAAGCTTATACCTATTAATGAATACTAATGATGACCAATTAAAACCAAGGATGGATCAATGACTATTGCCTGCTTTAAGCCAAAATGGATGGACGAAGAGATTGAGATGCTGCATGAGAGTGCGCTTAAAGTCTTTAGAGATTGGGAAGCGCATGATGAAAAATGGCGTGAAAATGGCATGCTCGATCGTGAGGCTTGGCTAGAAGCTGGCGAGATGGGATTTTTATGTGCTTCAATGCCAGAAGAATACGGCGGCGCCGGTGGTGATTTTCGCCATGAAGCGGCGCTGATTTATGCACAATCTGAAGCCAATCAAGCAGGTTTCGGTGGCTTTTTACATTCAGGGATTGTCGCGCCTTATATTTTACATCACGGTACTGAAGCGCAAAAGCAGGCATGGCTACCCAAAATGGCAACCGGCGAGTTAATCGGTGCGATAGCTATGACTGAGCCGGGCACGGGCTCAGATTTGCAAAACATCAAAACCTATGCAGTCAAAGACGGCGATGACTATATTATTAACGGCTCAAAGACTTTTATTACCAATGGTCAACTGGGTAATCTAATCATCGTCGCTTGCAAAACGGACCGCTCCCTTGGCGCTAAAGGCGTCTCCTTAATCGTGGTCGAAACCGACAATGCGCCGGGGTTTGAGCGCGGCAAAAAGCTTAAAAAACTTGGTATGGCATCCCAAGATACTTCTGAGTTGTTTTTTAATAATATGCGCGTGCCGCAAGCCAATTTATTAGGTACGGTTGAAGGCTTAGGCTTTGCACAATTGATGCAAGAGCTACCGCAAGAGCGTTTGATTGTGGCATTGGCTGCAATTGGGGCGATGAAACTGGCATTGGATTTGACCATTGATTACACCAAAGAGCGCACCGCTTTTGGCAAGCCTGTTTGGAGCTTTCAAAATACCCGCTTTAAATTAGCCGAATGCAATAGCCATTACATTGCCTCCAGTGCCCTTTGCGATGCTGCTATCGAAGCCTTAGTAGAGAATAAACTAACGGTACAGCATGCTGCTTTAATCAAATATTGGGTAACCGAAAAACAATGTATCGTCATGGATGAGTGCGTACAGTTATTTGGCGGTTATGGCTACATGATGGAGTATCCGATTGCGCGCTTATATGCCGATGCGCGGGTGCAGAAAATCTACGGTGGTACCAATGAGATTATGAAAGAGCTGGCGTCACGCTTTATGTAATTTTTCATTTAAACCAACCTTTAAAACTACAGGTTTTTAAAACTACAAGTTTCTAAGATTACAGGCTTCTAAGATTATAAATTTTTAAGACTATAAGGACATAGCATGATTCAGACGGCTTATATTTACGATGCCATTCGTACCCCGCGTGGCAAAGGCAAAGCGGGCGGCAGCTTAAATCAAGTAACGCCCATTTGGCTGGTTCGCACCTTACTTAATGCCATGCAGCAGCGCAATGATTTAGATACCAGCTTGGTTGATGATGTGGTGCTTGGCTGCGTGACGCCAGTCGGCGAACAAGGCGCAGACATTGCCCGTATTGCGGTGCTTGATGCAGGCTGGCATGAAAGCGTCGCTGGGGTAACCTTGTCGCGTTTTTGCGCCTCAGGGCTTGAGTCCATTAATTTAGCAGCCAGCAAAATCATGTCAGGTATGGAGGATATGGTGGTAGCAGGCGGCGTTGAATCGATGAGCCGTGTACCAATGGGCTCAGATGGCGGTGCTTGGGCAACCGATCCGCGCGTGAATGCTGCCACGGGCTTTGCGCCGCAAGGGGTGGGTGCCGATACCATTGCTACTCTCGAAGGCTTTAGTCGTACGGATGTCGATGCCTTTGCCACCGAATCACATCAGCGCGCTGCTAACGCATGGTCTGCTGGTTACTATGATAATGCCGTAATGCCTGTCCATGATTTAAATGGGCGTTTGCTACTTGATAAAGACGAGACCATTCGTCCTAATACCACGGTTGATACGTTAGCAGGATTAAAACCGTCTTTTGCCAAGCTTGGCGCGCTGGGCTTTGATAGTGTTTTGCTAGATAAATACACCAGTATCGAGCGTATCAATCATGTCCATCATGCGGGTAACTCCTCTGGTATCGTTGATGGCGCCGCGCTTTGTTTATTGGGTAGTGTAGCGGCGGGTAAAAAAGCAGGTTTGCGTCCACGGGCGAAAGTCATTATGGCCTCAGTTATCGGTTCTGAGCCGTCTATTATGCTAACTGGTCCAACGCCTGCTTGCCAAAAAGCGCTGAAAAAAGCCGGTATGACCGCCGCTGATATTGACCTATGGGAGATTAACGAAGCCTTTGCGGCGATACCGATGAAAACAGCAAAAGATTTGGGCATTTCACTCGATAAAGTCAACGTCAATGGCGGTGCGATTGCTATGGGTCATCCATTAGGTGCAACGGGTGCGATGCTGCTTACTACCGTCCTTGAAGAGCTTGAGCGTCGTAACCTAAAAACCGCCATTATTAGCTTATGCGTTGGTGGCGGTATGGGCATCGCGACCATCATTGAGCGTGTATAAGTTATCGTTAATACTAGTGGTTAAATAAGACATTTGAATGTAAAAAAGGAAGAATAATGAGCATGGACTGCACCCAAATAATTAATGAGCTGGCAAACTTTTCAGCTAAACGTGATGATGAAGGTATTGTGACCGTCACTATTGATCAAGCTGATCGAAAGATGAATGTGATTGATGATAACTTTAATCAATCGTTTGCAGCTTTAAGCGACGCTTTTATCAATGATGAATCCGCTAAAGGCTTAATTATCACCTCAGGTAAAGACAGTTTTATTGCGGGCGCTGATATCGATCAGCTGGCGAACATTCAAACCCATGAGCAAGCTTTTGAGCTGGTTGAGAATCTCAAATCAAGTATGCGTCAACTTGAGAAATGCGGTAAACCTGTCGTTGCTGCGATGACTGGCACTGCGCTTGGCGGTGGCCTTGAGGTAGCGTTGGGCTGTCATTATCGACTCGCTATCGATCAGCCTACCGCCAAGTTTGGTCTGCCTGAGGTAAAGCTAGGTTTATTACCGGGCGGCGGTGGGACTCAGCGCTTGATGCGCCTCATCGGCATGCAAAAGTCGCTTGAGATGATGACTCAAGGTCAGATAGTCAGTGCCAGCCGGGCAAAGGAGCTGGGCTTTATCGATGCCCTCGCGAGTGATGAAGCTGACATGCTCAGCCAAGCTAAAGCATGGATTAAAGCCAATCCTAACGCGCAGCAGCCGTGGGATATCAAGGGTTTTAAAATTCCAGGTGGCAATGCCAATCAGCCAAAAAACTCGCAAATGCTGTCTATTGCCCCAGCGCTAGCCTATCAAAAATCACATGGCAATTATCCCGCTATTATTCATATTATGTCTTGCGTCTTTGAAGGCAGTTTGCTCGATATCGACGCTGGGCTTGAAGTGGAGTCCAATTACTTCGTCGCTTGTGTGCTGTCGCCTGAATCGAATAATATGATTACCTCGATGTGGACGCAGCTTAATCAAATTAAAAAAGGTCAGTCACGTCCTAAGGGTTTTGAGCGTCAAAAAGTAAATAAGGTTGCAGTACTTGGCGCAGGGATGATGGGCGCGGGGATTGCTTATGTTGCTGCCAAAGCGGGCATCGATGTGGTGCTATTAGATACCAGTATTGAGAACGCCAATACAGGCAAACAGTATTCAGAAAAGCTATTGGATAAAGCCATTAGCCGCGGTCGCTCAAACGCTACCAAAAAAGCAGGGTTATTAAGTAAAATCCAAACCACGACATCTTATAACGATATTGCAGGTTGTGATTTGGTCATTGAAGCGGTATTTGAAAATCGTGATATCAAAGCCAAGTGCACCGAGCAAGCCGAAGCAATTATTCCTGAATCAGCCGTTTATGCGTCTAATACCTCAACCATTCCTATCACCAGCTTAGCGGTAGCAAGCAAACGTCCGACGCAATTTATCGGGCTGCACTTTTTCTCGCCCGTCGATAAGATGCCCTTGGTTGAAATTATCATGGGCGCGCAGACCGATGATGCAACGTTAGCAAAAGCCTTTGATTTTGTGCTGCAAATTGGCAAGACGCCTATCGTCGTCAATGACAGTCGCGGTTTTTATACCTCGCGCGTGTTTGGCACTTATGTGTCAGAGGGCATCGCGATGTTAGGCGAGGGCGTGCATCCGCGCCGTATCGAGGTCGCAGGTCTTAAAGCTGGCATGCCGATGCCGCCACTGGCGCTGGAGGACGAAGTCTCGCTTGATTTATCGATGTTGATTATGGCGCAGTCCAAAAAAGATACCCTTGCTGAGGGTAAAGACTGGGTCAGTCACCCTGCAGAAGCGGTGCTTACTACGCTGGTAAAAGACCATGAGCGCTTAGGTAAAAAAGTCGGTAAAGGTTTTTATGATTATGCGCAAAATGCTGAGGGTCAAAATGATAAACAGCTATGGCCCGCGCTGACTGAGCTATATCCGCCACTTGCTGAGCAGCCTGACATGCAAGAGCTGATTGATCGTCTACTTTATATCCAAGCCAATGAGTCAGCGCGCTGCTATGAAGAAGGGATTTTGCGTTCTGTCGCTGAAGCTAACGTAGGCTCTATCTTTGGTTGGGGGTTTGCCCCGCATCAAGGCGGCACCTTACAATTTATCAATGCCACAGGTGTAGAGCAGTTCGTTGCGCGTAGTCGCAAACTTGCCGCAAAATATGGCGCACGTTTTGAGCCTGCCCAGATTTTGGTTGAGATGGCTAATAAAGGCGAGGTGTTTGCAGATGGTTAATAGTGATTCAATGCCCAGCTCTTCAATACCCTGTTATTCAACGCCCAGCTCTTCGATTAACAATCATTCAATGACAGACATGATGGCTGATTGCTTACACGGTTTAAAGGTAGTCGATTTGACGCGTAATTTACCCGGTCCATTTGCGACGCGCCTACTTGCTGATTTGGGGGCAGAGATTGTCAAAATCGAACCAGAAAATGGCGACCCAGGACGGGCGTTTGGTGAATTGTTTAAAGCTTTAAACCATGGGAAGCACTGCGAAAAAATCGATTTTCGCAGTGCAGCAGGGATTGAAACTATCAAAGCCCATATCAAGGATGCCGATGTCATGCTTGATAGCTTTCGTCCTGAAGTGCTGCTAGGTATGGGTTTAGATGCTGCCACTTTACATGCTATCAATCCAAAGCTCGTCATGGTCTCTATCACTGGTTACGGGATTGCTGATGCTCTTGATGAAACGGCTGAATCTTGGACGGCCAAAGCGGGTCACGATATCAATTTTATGGCGATGAGTGGGACTTTGGCACAATTAAAGACCGCTACAGGCGAGCAAGCCATGCCCAATATGCAGTTTGCCGACTTGGCTGGTGGCAGTGATACTGCCGTCATTGCCTTATTGGCCGCGGTATTTGCTGCTAAAAACACCGGGCGCGGGCGCCATATCGCCGTCAGCATGACGCATAGCTTATATCATCATTTAGTAATGCCAAAAGCAACTGCCGATATGATGGAAAACATAAATGGACAACGCCCAGAGCCTCAGAATGATTTTTTAGGCGGCGTGTTACCTTGCTATCGGTTGTATAAAACCCAAGATGGTCGTCATATGGCAGTCGGCTCATTAGAATTTAAATTTTGGCGATTGTTGTGCGAGACGTTGGATTTGTCTGAATACGTTGATGCTCATTGGCAGCGCGGCTTTATGCCAAATACCGCTGAAAGTAAAAAAGCCGAGCAAGCCATGATAGAAAAGTTTGCCAGTCAAACACTGGCGCATTGGCAAGAAATATTTAGCGCCGTTGATGTTTGCGTGACGCCAGTGCTCACGCTTGCGGAAGCGCAAAAACATCCGCTCTTTGCCCATCAAGATAAGTATCAAACAACGGCTGGTTGGCAGATGATTACGATGGCATAATTTATCATTAGGTAGCTGAGAGAGAAGAAATAGGGGTGTGAGTAAAATAGCGATTAGCAGGCTTATGATGACAATGCAATGTTCACGCTTAGATAGTAACAGGACTATTTGAATCTATTACGACCGTCATACAAGAGTGTAAATGCTCTGCGATATAATTTAATTTTTATTAAATAGGAGGAGAGTCTTATGAGTCGTACATTATGGCTGGTGGTTGGTATCATTAGTATTCTTGGCGGTATCTTTGCTTTTTTCAATCCTCTTAGCGCCAGTTTCGCTGCTGAACAACTGGCTGGGTTTGTATTCCTTCTTGTTGGTATCTTACAGTTTATTGCCCTGTTCCGTGCTTATACCACGACGGGTAAAGTGCTAGCGGCCATTGGCGGTGTGCTTGGCATATTTATCGGTATTGAGCTGCTACAAAACCCGCTACAAGGTATTTTAACCTTGACCATGGTAATTGCTATCTTATTTATGGCAACGGGTATTGTCAGAGTGATAGTTGCTTTTGGTTTACGTAGAACCGTTGCTTTTGTGCCGATATTAATCTCAGGGCTTATCTCGATTGCGTTGGCTATCATGATATTTACCAGCTATCCGCAGTCAGCGACCTATATTCTCGGCGTCCTATTAGCCGTTGAGCTGATCTCTAACGGCATCTCGTTAATCATGTATTCACGTGTGCAACCACCTTTGGTTAGACGCTTATAAACTCATAAACTTATAAATGACACTAGCAATAAATCACGCTATAAAATGCATAAAAAAGACGCCGTGGAATGGCGTCTTTTTTTATTATATAAGTTATTGGTTTTTCAGATTTTAACGCGAAAAGGTCAAAATATGCCCTTTGAATGGTAGTTCAAGATAAGTGGTGTCCTCAGGTTTAACGTGCTTACTGCTAAAACCAAATTCAACCATCTTATTGGTCAACTTGTTTTTGCGCCCGCGCCCAGGGTCAACGACAATAACTTCACAAGTTGGCAGTGCATGACGTTCGATAAACTCCGCCAAGATATCAATATGCTGGTCTTCATAAAGCAAATCGCTACCGATAATGATATCGAACTTGCCAAGATGGCTATTGTCTTCGGCCCAGTCTAAGCGCTCAAAGTTAATCTCTTTATTATTATTTAGTGTGGTATTTCTATCAAGGAAATACTCAACTGTTGGATGATAATCAGTCGCGGTAATATCGGCATGGCGATGGTTAAGTAGCAGACTAGAGAGCGCCATGCCGCAGCCAACTTCCAAGATACGCTTGCCCGCAATATCATAATCAAGCATATGATTGGCGAGCACCAAGCTTGATGGCCAAATCACGCCAAACATCGGCCATGACGCCGAGCAAATACCGAGGTCTGATGCCTCATTATCAGGGTCACTAAATTGTTGATTGTCACGTAAAGTACAAATGTGGATGTCGGTGCTGCCAATTTCAATCGTTTGATAACGCACGCGCACGGTAGTCAGCGAAGTCATAAACTGTCCTAAAAAATAAGCAAGAATGCAAGGTTTGGCAAAGGCTGCCACTTTCGGGGATGGTAATTAGTAAAAGGGTGGGTTAACGCTTGGAGATGGGAAAATGTAGCAATATTTAAATATAAGAATGTAGAAATGTTATAAAAATCTGTATAGCTATACAGTATGCAAAATAATCAAATGGTTGCAGCTAGTATGACCTAACATTTGACAAGTTGTTGTTAATTCTAAGGGTATTATTATTACTGTGTGATTTTATAAAAATAGAAGCCGATTTTAGACAGATAGTTATTATTATAATGTTTAAGCTGTAGATATAAAAATGCACCGCTTATGGTTAAAGGGCGCATTTATATGAAACAGCTAGCTTGATTAAGTACGAATTTAATTAATGATGGTGTTAATAATGATGGCTTTAATAAAGAACGGGTTTAATTCGTAAATCTAAGCCCAGAGGTTTTAAGTGCCCATACCAGCTCAACAAAAGCGCGATTGTTGGTCAAAGGTTCGCCATCGATGATAAGCACGTAGCCTGAGCCATCAATCCATAAAAATACAAAGCTGGTTTCAGGAATCAGCAAATCGACTTGCTGAAAGAAAGAGATGGCTTGGCTTTCTACTGCCCAGCCGCGTTGTTTTTGGCGCAACATAAAACCTGAAAAGTCAGCTGCCGCCACACTCAACATGTCGGCTTCTTCTTGGCTATAGCCAATCCGCGCCAAACAAAACCCTTCATCAGAGCCAATTGCCGCACGGCGTTTCCCAGACAAGCTTGAAACCACATAGGGTAAAAACTGGTCTAATGGTAAGTTTGGCGCGGGCAAAAATAGCGACAGCTTCTCAATCCAGCCATGCTCTAAAAAGCTGTCTAGCCACTGATCAGAATAACGCTCGAGCCAATCAGCGGCTAACAAAGTTTCGTTATAGGACAATAAGTCTTGTAGTGATAACTGCTCAGCCGTTGGTTCACTTTGCGAAAATGCCTCAAAAATGCCGGCTGGGGTCAAAGTCAGATAGGTTTTATCAGCGTTTAAATAAGAAGACATAGCGGCTACCCGTTAGATGGATTTTTTATAATGGTATTAAAAATGATTGAGGCTCTAAGCGTCTTGTACATTTTTAGTTTGGTCAAGTTTTTGCTGACAATGATTCCAGCGCTCATCGAATTGCCAATCACTTTTACCCAAGCGAAACCACACCAAGGAGAACGCCAGACGGTCATGACGAGCGATACAATGGGCAAAAAACTCGTTTTCGATTTGCTCTATGGTGTCCCAGTCTTGATTATCGCGCGCAAGCATCAAGTCGCTGGTGATATCTTTAGCGATTTCTTTGGCGTCATCACTACTAATGCGCAGCCGCTGGCTTTGTTCATTTAACGATGGCGATACCAGTACGCTCCAGCGCGTTGCTAGCATGCTGTTTTTTTGAATATAGCTTTTTTTATTAATACAATCGCGAAAGCCTTGTTCGATATGCGGCAGCATGCGACCTTGCAAGCGGGTAAACATATTGGTGACATCATAGGGGATGTCATACCAGCAGCCATAAAAGAAGTCGGCCACCGCGCCTTGTAGCGGCTCTTTCTCGTTTAGCAGTAGCGCGGCATTGATACGTTGTTCGTGAAAATGGCGATTGTTGGGGGCGATAAATATCTTACGTGAGTAAAGACGATAGACGCGCCGCGCCGCCATTTCACTTTCTTTGATGAGATCTAAATCAGACATAAGCGAGTCCTGTTAGTCATAGCTGTTATTCAATAAGTGCGGTTTAACAGTTATTGTTTAGCGCTATTAAACAACCACTATGACTTAAGTAAGATGCCAATTAACCATGAATCATGAACAATGAATCTGCTAATCAAGTAAGGTTTGCATCAAATCAATCATAAATTCAGCGTCTTCTTCGTCCATGGCTTCAAAACCTTGCGGCATACCAAGTTCAGCCAACGCTTCTTTACCATCATCATCGTTATGCAGATTAAGAATCGCATTCATCAAGATATCGCTATCTGGGAAGCCGTCTTTAATCAATAAGACATGGCTGATATCTGCCAAATCACTCTCAATTAGCACTGATAGCTGCGCTTTGGTTAGGCGTGAAAAACTATGGAAAATCTCCGCCATAAAGAATGCCACTTGCGCATCACCTTTAATCACTTGGCGCGCTGCCGCTTGATAAGTCTCAGTCACCGTCCAATTAAGGTCAGCTTCTGCTACATCAACTGCTTCAAGCAGACGTAAACCAATGAGCTTGACATCGCGATTATCAGCCATCGCCACGGTAGCGCCAGCTTTGATGTCCTCTAGGCTATTGATATCGCTATTGGCGGCAGCGGCAATGACCATCTCATCAGATTTGCCGATAGGGCGCGCAACTGCACGGTAACCTTGCTCACGGATAAGGGTCGCAGCATCAAAAGGATTAGCATAAATAACCTGAATATCGCCTTGATTGATAATGCCTTGTTGCTCAGCCTGCGAGGCGGGTATGTTTAGGTGCATATTGAGATTGGCACGCTTTTGAATCAAAGTGTTAAACATGTGCCAGCCTGCAAAACGCTCAGGCGAAAAATCAGGGGCGATTAACATATTATGTGTCGTCATGATTTAGCCTTCCTCGTCTTGTTTCATTTGGGCATATTGAGCGATTGCCGCATCAATCTTGCTGCGTGATGGCTTACGGCGCACCGAAGTATAGCCAACGGTTTCACCGCGGCGCACGTTTGGCACCACAGTGGCATACACCCAATAATGGCTGCCATCTTTACATAAGTTTTTCACATAGCCATGCCATTTTTGCCCAGCAGCAGCGGTCGCCCATAAGTCTTTATAGGCCGCTTTTGGCATATCAGGGTGACGTAAAATATAATGCTGCTTGCCGATTAATTCATCGACGTCATAGCCGCTAATCTCAACGAAGGCATCATTAACGTGCGTCAAAACACCGTTTAAATCGGTACGTGACACAATTAGCTTACCATCAGGGTAAGGGCGTTCGATACCGGTATCATAAACAGTGCGCGAAGTGCCATCGTGATAAGTCATGCTGACTTGTTCGGCAGGCATCTCAGGCTTCATGGCGTCGGGGAGTGGAGAACCCATTGTAATCTCCTTTATTTATCATTATTTTGATAATTATTAAAAAGCGGATTTGGTTTCAGTTTATGGTCTTAAACGTATCTTTAAAACGTATCATGTAAGCCGCTGTCTGAAACCAAATGGTTAAACTCAAATAAAACACTTAACTGCTAAAACTGTTAAGTAGGTCTCGATATATGCTTGATACTGGCTTTATAGTGATTACTCTTGCAAAGTCGCCCAGAAACTAAGCAGGTATCAATCTTAATCATCTATATCAACAACTCAACAACCACCTATTCAACAATCGGCTATTCAACAATCAGCTATTCAACAATCGCGCATTCAATATAAACAGTGTGCATTACCTTAAATAATTTTTATAAGACAGAGCGTCAATTTTCATTTAAAGTGTTGTTTATTAAAATATTGTTTCTAAAGCGATTTATCGTATGAATGTGGCATAACACTGTATCGACAAACCTTTAAAATTAGCAATTAAATCAGTTTTGCAAGGGCTTCAGAGGCCCGTTTAATGTCTAAGAAAATCAAGCCCAGTTTGGCATTTGGTTTTGCCATAATGGTTAATACCGCTTCATCGCCTGATGAGGTCATAATCACGTAGCCTTTTTCGCCTTGGATCATAATACGGTCGATGCTACCACGAGCCAATTCACGACCTGCGCGGTCACCCAATGACAATAAAGCGGCAGACATCGCGCCAACACGGTCTTCATCAACGCCTGTCGGCAAGGCTGATGCAATCATAAGACCGTCGTTGGAGATAAGGGCAGATGCTTCCACATCGGCTGATGAGCTGTTTAGGTCTTCTAAGATTTGCTGGAATGAATCTGTACGCATAACAATTTCTCTGTAACGAGTGATTAAATGGAAAAATTGACACAATAAGAAGGAATAAAATCTTCAATAGTCTTTGATGAGCGGGCAATATTATAAACCCTTACTATTAGTATTGATATAGAGAAAGTCTCGTTAAAGGCTGAAAGTTGCTTATTTTTAACCTTTGAGTGCGCTTTTATGACCGTCTATTTTAGACAATCTTTTATTAGTAAATATAAGTTGATTAGTATTGGTGTGTTTTACCAGTTTGAATTTTTTCTTAATAATCTACACCGTTAAATAAAACAGTCAATGCCATGTCATCGCCTTATGTTTTGTCGATGCACTGGCATGAAAAAAGCCAAATAAATGTAAAGGTTTTTTGACCGATGAGTTTTCACGACCACGTCGTCGATAGCCTATAATGAGAAAAATGTCCATTATAACTTTTCATGATGGCGATATTTACTAGACTTATACACCAAAAAAATGATATATAGTTATGAGATAAAACTTGTTTGTGCTTCTGGGTTTATGATTTAGAAACACAATCAGTTGGCTTCTAATCCCACCAGTTCCTATACCTAGCACCCAGCAGCGTATAGGCACGATTTCAATCCCACGCTCGCGTTTTGCATCCCATCGTTTGCGGTTAAGCGATAAAACGCCGGTGTAAATCAGCATGATTACAATTTTTACCCTAAGGAACCTATATGAGTATCAGTCAGGCAATCGAAAAAGTCGAAGCACGTTACGCCCACCAACCTGAGTTTATTCAGGCGGTAAAAGAAGTTGCAATCACCATTGCTCCGCTATACGACGCCCACCCGGAATATGATACTTTTAAAATATTTGAGCGTTTGGTTGAGCCTGACCGTGTTTTCGCTTTTCGTATCAACTGGGAAAACGATAAAGGTGAAGTACAGGTAAACCGCGGCTGGCGTGTGCAGTTCAGTAATGCCTTGGGTCCTTATAAAGGGGGCGTGCGCTTCCATCCTACCGTCAACCAATCGGTACTAAAGTTTTTAGGGTTTGAGCAGATTTTTAAAAATGCATTAACAGGTTTACCAATGGGCGGCGGTAAAGGTGGTGCTGATTTTGATCCTAAGGGTAAGTCTGACAGCGAAATCCGTCGTTTTTGTTACGCTTTTATGCGTGAGCTGCATCCTTACATCAGTAAAGATATTGATGTGCCGGCTGGTGATATCGGTGTCGGTGGGCGCGAAGTCAGCTATATGTTTGCGATGTATAAGAACCTGACGCGTGAGCACGGCGGTGTCTTAACTGGTAAGGGCGTGGGTTTTGGTGGTAGCTTGATGCGTACCGAAGCGACTGGCTATGGCGCGGTCTATTTCTTAGAGAGCATGCTTGCTGCGCAAAACGACAATATCAAAGGTAAAAAGGTACTGATATCAGGTGCTGGTAACGTGTCACTACATGCTGCTGAAAAAGCCCATATGCTGGGTGCAACGGTACTGACCGTATCTGATTCACAAGGGACGCTTTATGATGCAAATGGCATGGATCAAGAAAAAATTGATTGGCTAAAACAGCAAAAAGCCCAAAGCAAGCCATTGTGTGACTATGTCGATGTGTATGGTGGTGAATGGTTGGCCAAGCAAAAGCCATGGCATATCAAAGGTGATATCGCCATTCCATCAGCGACTCAAAACGAAGTCAACGAAGACGATGCCAAGTTAATGGTTGAAAACGGCATCAAATATATTGCCGAAGGCGCTAACATGCCATTGACCGCTGAAGCGATTGATTACGTTCGTCTGCACCGTGTGCACTATGCGCCAGGTAAAGCGGCCAATGCCGGCGGTGTTGCCGTCTCTGGTCTTGAGATGTCGCAAAACTCAGTACGCCAATATAAAACCTTTGAAGAAGTCGATGAGCGCTTAAAGTGTATTATGAAAAACATTCATGACTGCGCCGCTGAAGCGTCAGAAAATTATGGTCAGACTGATAATGGCTATATTGACTATATGACCGGTGCCAATATCGTTGGCTTTAAGCGTGTGGCTGATGCGCTATGTGCTTATGGGATTTTGAACTAAGCATTTCTTAAAAACTAACGCTGTCTCTTAAAAGCCGCGCTTATCTTATATGATAGGCGCGGTTTTTTTATAGCTGGTTTTATTTAAAAGTTGAGACATAAATATTTATCAACCAGTAGATGCTAGCAATCTTACCCATGCTCACTGTTTTTGTACGTTTATTCTTACCCAATTACGTTAGTATAGGAGCAAGTCAGTGTTGCATAATCAGCATGGTCGGTTAAAATTATTATTAATGTTAACCGTCACTTAGCATGACCTATGCAACATAATATAAAAACAGTATTGAAAAATATCTTTAGCATCCTCAAATCGGGAAGCCAAAGCCAAGCATGACAGTCAATAGGCGCGATTTTTAGTCAAAACTGTTTGCTCGTTTTCTCCCTATTTGTTGGTCTGATACTTTTTTGCATTATTCACCTACTTTATAAGGACGTCTTATGAAACGTCGTACTCTTTTAGCCCTTGCCGCCAGCACCGTACTGCTTGCCGCTTGTAATCAGTCACCTACTACTGACGCCGAAACCAATACGGCTGACAGTGCCGCAACAGGTGGTTCTGATTTGTTACAACGTATCAATAATGGCGGCACCATCAACGTCGGTACTGAAGGCACTTATCCGCCGTTCACGTATCATGATGAGAGCGGTAAGCTTACCGGTTATGATGTCGAAGTGACGCGTGCCGTTGCTGACAAACTAGGCGTTGAGGTTGAATTTAAAGAAACCCAGTGGGATGCGATGCTGGCAGGACTTGACTCCAAACGTTTTGATATGGTCGCCAATCAGGTCAGTCTAACCACCCCTGAGCGTTTAGCAAAATATGATAAAGCGACCGCTTATAGCTGGTCAGGTGCGGTGGTTTTAGCACCAACTGATGACAATCGCTATAGTTCGTGGGAAGGCCTAAAAGGTCTACGTTCAGCACAGTCGCTTAGCAGTAACTATGGCGAGCTAGCCGAGCGTTATGGCGCAGAAGTTGTCCCTGTAGACGGTATGGCGCAAGCGATTCAGTTGGTCAAACAAGACCGCGCTGACTTTACCATGAATGACAATCTTGCCGTATTGGATTATTTAAAGAAGTTCCCAGACAGTGCGCTTGAGATTAAACTGACGGCCCCTGTTAGTGAGCAGACCGGTTCGGGATTGGTATTGCTAAAAGGTGATGATGCCGTTGTTGCAAAACTAGACGAAGCCATGGCCGCGCTAATCGCCGATGGGACGCTAACCAAACTTAGCGAAGAATTCTTTGGTGCTGATATAAGTCAACAAAAATAATGCTCGCTTCTATCACGTCTATGTTAGCTGAACTACTGGCACTACTGCCATTTATGGACCCTGCGCGGGCGCAAATCGTTATCAATTCGTTTTGGCCAATGCTCAAAGGCGGTATCTATTATTCGATACCGCTGGCATTGATTTCATTTGCGATTGGGATGGCCATTGCACTAACAGTGGCGCTGATTCGTATTGTGCCGCGTGCTGGTTGGTTCCATGAGATTATCTATAGACTTGCCCGTATTTACGTGTCTGCCATTCGTGGCACGCCGATGCTGGTGCAGCTATTTATTATTTTTTATGGGCTGCCAAGTGTTGGCTTAAAGCTTGATCCCTTTCCATCTGCGATTATAGCTTTCTCGTTAAATATCGGTGCTTATGCGTCGGAGACGGTGCGTGCCTCGATTTTGTCTATTCCAAAAGGGCAATGGGAAGCAGGCTCAACCGTCGGCTTGACGTATCTACAGACTTTTCGCCATGTGATTTTGCCGCAAGCGTTACGCGTTTCAGTGCCACCGTTATCCAATACCTTTATTAGTTTGGTAAAAGATACATCGTTGGCATCATTGGTACTGGTCACTGAGCTGTTTAAGGAAGCGCAGATTATCACCGCGCGTAACTATGAGTTTATGCTGGTTTATACCGAAGCGGCGGTTATTTATTGGGGTATTTGTCTGTTCTTGACCTTTATCCAAGGTAAGCTTGAAACCAGACTCGACCGCTATGTGGCTAAGTAGTTTATCTGCTCATCTACTCATTTTACGACAGTTTTAGCAATATCCGCATGTAGCATTAACCGCGTAACAGGAACTTTTATGATTCAAGTCAGCAATATTCACAAAGCCTTTGGTAGTAATCAAGTGCTCAAAGGCATTGATTTGACCATTCATAAAGGTCAAGTGGTTGTGATATTAGGGCCGTCAGGCTCGGGTAAAACTACCTTTTTGCGCTGCTTAAATGCACTAGAAATCCCTGATCAAGGCGTTATTACTTTTGATGATGGTAGCTTGACGGTCGACTTTGCTACTAAGCCTAAAAAGAAAACCCTGCTGGCATTACAACGTAAAGCTGGGATGGTATTTCAGTCTTATAATTTGTTTCCGCATAAGACCGCGCTTGAAAACTTAATGCTTGGGCCGACGGTGGTACAAGGGCAAAGTAAAGCGCAAGCACGCGCGCAGGCTTTAGCATTACTTGAAAAAGTCGGTCTGTCGGATAAAGCGGATTTGTACCCGTTTCAGCTATCTGGCGGTCAGCAGCAGCGAGTTGGTATTGCGCGTGCGCTCGCTATTGAACCGTCGTTACTGTTGTTCGATGAGCCAACCTCTGCGCTTGATCCAGAGCTGGTACAAGATGTCCTAGGAACGATGAAGCAGCTGGCCTCTGAAGGCTGGACGATGGTTGTGGTGACCCACGAAATTAACTTTGCGCGTGATGTCGCTGATCATGTGGTCTTGATTGAAGACGGTGTGGTGGTCGAAGAGGGCAGCGCGCAGCAGTTGTTTGAGGACTCAAAGCATCCACGTACGCAAGCGTTTTTACAGCGTATTGTGCAATAGTAAGAATGATTTAAGGTGTTAATCAAGTTTTTATAGCGTAAATAAGTTACTATAAAGTAAGGTTTTAGGCTTTTTAAAAGCTGTTAAGTGAAAAGCCCCAACGATATTTTATGGTTGGGGCTTTTTTTGTCTTATAAAAACGAATAGAACGTAAGACTAAACCTTTTGCCGTCTTCTTAACCAACGCGGCACACGAGTGGTCGTACCATTTAATATCGCATTAAATAAAGCCGCTAGTAAAATGAGTACCACGCCTAAATATTGAATCCATGATAATGATTGATGAAGCAGTAGAGTTGCAAGGGCAATCGCGGTTAAAGGCTCAAAGATAGTAAACACCGATGCTCGAGTAGCAGGCAGCTTCTCTAAAGCCTTCATATAGAGGGCAAAGGGCACGACGGTTCCAATCAACGACAGTCCCAAGGCGTAGCCCCACGTATGCAAAGGCAAGGTTAATAATTGCCCATACGTTTTATAGGTCTCGGGTAGTAAAAGCAATACGCCAGCACTGATAATGATAGAAGTAAAAAACACCAAAGGGGCAGGGTGCGCATAGTGCATCGCGCGCTTGCCGAGTACACCATAGAGGGAATAACATACGCCTGATAGCAGCCCAAGCACGATGCCCCAGTTAATTTGTGCCGCATCGCCTAACATGGTTAAACCAACACCGAATACTGCCATGAGCGCCAGTAATGCCGACTGCCGAGTAATGGATTCATCAAGCAAAAATGCCGAAAATAATAAGCTAAAAACGGGTGCGGTATAAAGCAAAGCAACGGCAGGACCTGCACCAACATAGATAACCGCAAAGAAATAGCATACCGACATACCGAGTACGCCAATTAACGATTGTATCGCCAGTCCAAGCCACTGCTTTGGACGCAGCTTAATGAGGTATGGCCATAGCTTTGGTAACATAATGAGAATAAGAAAGGCAGCGGTCACAATACGCAAAATGGTAATTTGCCAGCCACTAAAGCCGATTTGATTGAGGTAGGTCGAAAATATTCCCAAGGTACCCCAGCAGACAGCGGCTGTGATAATTTGAATGGTGCCTATCCATGACTGCCGTGCTGACATTGCGCTACCGGTGTTTGCCATATCGCTCTCTATTTTATTTCCTAGAAAATTTAAACAATAAACTGTGTAAGTTTTTTAGCTAATGGCACTTTTTTGACTTGGTGCTCATTGCCCATTGCTCAATCCTATGCTGAAATAACAAAAGACAACCTTGTTAAAGGCTGCCTTTTATTTATTATTTTCAGTCTAACATTAAAGCGTTAATGAAGGACTAACACAAGTCCATTAAACTTAAAATTCAATTTACTTGGGCTGCATGATTTAAACTTGTAGTAGAAAATTGCTTAGCAAGCGCTTAGCCCCTTCAGTGGCAAAGGACTCTGGGTGGAACTGTACGCCTTGAATCGGATAGTCTTTATGCTGCAATCCCATAATCTCATCACCGGCTAGCGCCGACTCAGCCAAACTTAAATCATGATGTTCGTCATTAGCAACGACAGCGGTGACGGTTAGGCAGTCAGGTAAGGTATCTGCTTGCACCATTAAAGAATGATAGCGCATGATTTCTATCTCTTGTGGCAAGCCTTGATAGACACCTGCATCGTCATGGCGAATGGCTGAGACTTTGCCATGCATCGGTACGCTAGCTCGTACCACATCACCGCCAAATACGTGGGCGATACCCTGCATACCCAAGCAGACGCCAAGAAGCGGCGTTGTTTTGCCCATCACCTCAATCACTTCTGCACAAATGCCAAAATAAGCGGGGTCATCAGGGGCACCAGGACCGGGTGAGATAATGATACGGTCAAGATTCATCGCCTGCACATCGGCCAAGGTAATCTCGTTATTACGTTTGACGATGACGTTGGCTGCTTCTTTAGTACCGTCTTTATCACTGTCCATGGTTTGCAGAATCTCACCGATATATTGATAAAGATTAAAGGTAAAAGAATCGTAGTTATCGATAATTAAAACATTCATAAGTCATAAGCTCTTTGCTGAAATATAGGGAGTTTAGGCTGTCATAAAGCTGTCTAAGACCACTTTCATGGCAGAAAGCTTACGCTGAATTTCTAAGTATTCATCAGCAGGATTGGAGTCGTAGACATTACCGCCGCAGGTTTGCGCATAAGCCGACTCACCGTTGATAAATAGACTGCGAATAGGAATGGCAAAAATACAGTCACCATTAAAGTTAAATGACCCAAGCGCACCGCCATAAGCACCGCGACCATCTGGCTCTAGCTCATTGATGACTTTAATGGCTTCGACTTTTGGCGCACCTGACAATGTCCCAGCGGGGAAGTTGCTGGCAAGCGCGCTAAACATATCTTCATCAGGATGCAAAATCCCAACGATTTCAGAGGAGATATGTTGGACGTGTGAGAAGCGTTTGATATCCATTAAACTACGTACTTTTACCGTACCAAAGCGTGCGACGCGACCGATATCGTTACGATGCAGGTCAACGAGCATATTGTGCTCGGCAATCTCTTTAGCATCGTTTAGCAAAGCGCGAGCAAGCTTACGGTCTTCTGCGATATCGACACCGCGCTTGGCGGTGCCTGCGAGAGGATAGGTTTCCATTTCACCTTGACGTAAGCGAAACAGTAGCTCAGGGGAGGCGCCAATGATGCATTGCTGAGCAAATTTCATAAAGTACATATGCGGTGATGGATTGACCGCGCGCAGCTTTTCATAAATCGGCATCTTGTCGCCTACAATGCGATATTTGGACTTAAAGCCAACCTCACACTGAAAGATCCGCCCAGAGATGATGTCTTCTTTGACTTGCATCACGACTTTGGCATGCTGTTCTTGGCTCATACCATCACCCAAAAACTCAACGGTGGGCGGCTCATAATTTGGAATGGGCGCATCTAGCAAGGCTTTGATTTGCTCGATACGATTGTCTTGCTGCGCGGTCGGATAGTAGAAATAGAAAATCTCACCGGTCATCTTATCAAGCGTCAGACCATCTAAATAGACACCAAATTTAAAGGGTTCAAAGTCGTCACTGGCTTTAGCATTGAGACTTGGCTCAAAGAAATTGACACTGTCATAGCCTAAATAGCCGACCAGTCCACCGCTTTGATCGCGAGCAATAACGTGCTGTGGGGTAATTTTACGCAATAGCTCGTAAGGGTTGTCGGTTTGATAATGACTGGTTTCAGCGGTTTTATTATCAGTAATCGCTAAAGTTGTACGGTCGATAGCGGCAATGGTCATAACGGGGTCAAAGCCAATGGCATGATGGCGCGCCATATGACCGTCTTCACCCAATGATTCGAGTAAATAACAGGTCTCAAAAGCGCGCTCAATACGTTTAAATAATGCGAAAAAATCGATATCCTGCGTGAGTTTAATGCGCTGTGGCTTACTAGGAATTTCAATGGCAGCAGGTTGGTTAGGCTTGGAGGTAGCAGAGGTCATAACAATGTCCAAAATAGTTCAATGATTTATCAAATAAAAATAAGGCGGATTAACATCATAATTTTTAACGAGTTAAGCGTCTTTAGTAGGTGTGCTATTTATAGATGTACTTTCTCTATGAGTCTTTAATAAAGCGCTCACATCATGTGCTTGCATTGCTTTAGCACCGCGCGAGACAGTGGCGATACCAACACCCAGTTGCTCAGATATCTCACGCTGGGTCACACCGCGTTCAAGCAAATCAAAAATACGGATACGATTGGCGATTTCTTGCTGCTCTTTATCGGTCAATAACGCACTGAATAGCCGCTCAATAGCGGCACTGTCATTACAATTTGCGAGATGAGTTAATAAACTGTGATAGGGATTAGTGCTCATAGTATGTAATCTTTATAATAGTCAGGTAAGCAGTATGTTGTTTCAGTATTCTAGTACAGTAGTACATAAAAAACAAGTAATCTGACTTAATGTGTTAAGTTTGAGCTATTCAGCATAACAAGCCAGCTAATCGCCATTAGCTGGCTTGTCTATTTTTTTTGATAAAGTCATTGAATGGCAGTGTCGATTAGAGCGTTATTAAATATGACGTTAGCGTTAATATCTTATTAATATAAATTGCTGAGACATGAGCTGCTAATACTTAAGCTTACTATTCTGCAAGCTCAATTTGTACCCGCCAATCATTGATATCGAGCTCATAACAGTTTTTGCCTTCACCGTTGATACGGTCAATCACTAAAAAGTCAGAATCACGACCAAGTGCGAGCAGGGGATGATGCCAAACATTGGCGTCATATTGCACACCTTGATGCGATTTGGCATAAAATACAGTCAAATCATCAGCAGACTGTGGCGGCTCGCCTTTAGGCGCAACCACGACAATGTAATCCTGACCATTCATCGAAAAGAAAGCCTGTGTACCAAACGGGTGATATTCCATTACTGATAAGGCAATAGGAGACTCGCGCTTTTTGGCACAGAAAATACTCATGCCGACATTGCCACCATCGAGCTTAGACTCGGCGATAGCATGATGGCGCTTGGCGTAGCCATTGTTAATCTCATAACAATTTTCAGGCGTTTCTTCGTCTTTATCATACGGCTCAATAACCTTACCATAGGGCGCAAACTCAGCTTTAGTCAAAGGTTTGGCTATGATTGTAGTACTCATGAATTCACCTTAATAAGGGTTAGTAACGTTAGTTGAATTAGTAACGTGAGTTAATTGATAGGGTCGTTTAATTGGCAGTAGCAGTAAATTTACCCTAGACCCGTATTCGCATTAACGATTATGCTTTTATACTATTTATTATTCCGGATTGCTTATCGTTCTGGGCGAATAAATGGCATATGTCTATTCACGTCTTTATATAGTAAGTATCTAAATGGACCGGGTCCGCCGGCGTAACAAGATTGTGGGCAAAACGCGCGCAGCCACATAAAATCACCCGCCTCAACTTCTACCCATTCACCGTTTAAGTGATATACCGCTTTACCTTCTAGCACATACAAACCATGTTCCATAACATGCGTTTCATCAAATGGAATCACGCCACCGGGTTGAAAAGTGACTATGTTCACATGCATATCGTGACGCATATCTGATTGCTCGGTGAATCTGGTGGTTGCCCATACACCATTAGTACCGGGCATCTCAATCGCTGCAACATCGTGATCGCTGGTGACAAAAGGTTCAGGCGCATCAATACCGTCTACAAACTGATAAGCTTTACGAATCCAATGGAATTTAACGTGCTTGTCGCTATTGTTTTTCAGCGTCCACTTACATGCCGGTGGTAAAAATACATAGCCACCCGCTTCAAGATGATGCGCTTCGCCTTCAATAGTAATATCCATTGCACCTTCAACAACAAATAATACGGCTTCTGCTGTGGTATCCAGCTCAGGCTTTTGAGAGCCGCCATTTGGTGCGACTTCAACGATATATTGTGAGAAAGTTTCTGCAAAACCGCTTAAAGGGCGGGCAATCACCCACATGCGCATGCCTTCCCAAAACGGCAGGTAGCTAATAACAATGTCGGTTAGTACACGTTTGGGGATAATCGCATACGCTTCGGTGAAGATAGCGCGATCGGATAGTAGCTGTGTTTGCGGAGGCAAGCCGCCAGTTGGTGCATAATAAGTGCTTTTTGTTGACATGGTTAATAATCCTTAATGGTTTTGTGCCGCGATAAACTGGTGTCTAAAATTGGTGTCTGAACTTATTATCTGAACTTAGCATCTGAATTTAAGATTACATCCAGTCAGCGGTATTATCAGCCGTGGCGGGATGGTTTTCATACCAGTGCTTGGCAATCTCATCGCGGCGACATATCCAAACATCAGGTTTGTCCGTAATATATTTTAAAAACTTTTTAAGCGCGGTGATGCGACCAGCGCGGCCAATGATACGGCAATGCAAACCGATGGTCAGCATTTTTGGCGTGTGCTGACCTTCTTCATAAAGCGTGTCAAAGCTGTCTTTTAGATACTGATAAAAGGGTTCGGCATGAGTAAATCCCGGGCTTGATGAAAAGCGCATGTCATTGGTTTCAAGGCTATAGGGAATAACCAGATGCGGCTTACGAGCGATTTTATTACCGTTTTCTACCTTAACATTAAGCCAGTAAGGCAGCTCATCAGCGTAAGAGTCGGAGTCATAAATATAGCCACCTTGCTCGGCGACCAGCTCACGGGTGTTGGGACTATCACGACCTGTGTACCAACCTAGCGGCTGCCCACCAAGCATCCGCTCAAAGATTTCAGTAGCACGGCGCACATGCTCGCGCTCGGTCTCACGATACATATATTGATAGGTAATCCAGCGCAGTCCGTGACTGGCGACTTCGTGACCGTCCTCTAAGACGCGCTCAATAATATGCGGTGTCTTTTCAGCCGCTGCAGCACAAGTAAAGGTAGTAATAGGCAGGCCATAGTCTTTAAACACATCAAGCACCCGCCACACACCGACACGGCTGCCGTACTCAAAAGCCGATTCGATAGACTGATGACGGTTATTAAATGAGGGTGTGCCTAAGATATCGGACAAAAAACGCTCTGATTCTGCATCTCCATGAATAACGCTGTTCTCAGCACCTTCTTCGATATTGAGAACGAACTGCACAGCAATTTTTGCACCGCCCGGCCAGTTGGCTTGCGGTGGATTGCCTGCATAGCCTTTTAGGTCGCGTGCATAGGTATCGTGATTAAAATCGCTGGTTATTTTTTTATTCATTGTAAATATATCCTAAATATCTTAAAGCAACATAAGAGTGAGTATCGCTAATTAGCTACTAACATTTAAAGCTACAAACCTGAGGTATAAGCAACGATTTGTTGGCGTTCTGCATCAGTCAATTGAGTCAGATTACCCAGTGGCATATAGCCTGTTTGCACCGCCGTAATGATTTTATCTTTATGGATTTTCATATCTGACGGTGTTTGGATGATAATACCTGCTGGCGGCGCTGCAAATCCTTGCTGAGTTGGCTGCGCGGCATGACAAGTACTACAGCGCGTATGCACAACATTCATGATGGCATCGTCAGCTGAGGCCGTCACTGGAACGGCTGCTGCGGTAACGTTTTCATTAGACTTAACATCAGAGCTGGCATTAGAGCTGGCATTAGAGCTGGCATTAGAATTAACCGCGTTACTTGCTAGGTCATTGCCAGCCGTTGGTGGCGTGCTGTCATTTACTGCAGGCGCGGCAGCGACTGGAGCGCTAGTAGCAGGTAACGGCTCGATTGGCGCTGGGCGCATCCAAATAATCAATAAAACGGTTAAAACAGCAGGGATAACCAAATAGCGCGGCTTATGATTGTCTAAATGCTTTTGGTTAAAGTAATGGCGAACAATCGCCGTGATGATGCCGACGTAGACCAATACCAACCAGCCGTGTGCATGAGAATACATCATCGGATAGTGGTTACTAATCATGGTAAAGATAAGCGGTAAGGTAAAGTAGTTGTTCATCAATGAGCGGTTTTTTGCTTGTAATGCTAAGTCGGCGACTTCTTTACCCGGCTTTTCGCCGCGCCGAACACAGTCTACAAGCGCACGCTGAGCGGGCATGATACCGAAGAAGACGTTACCGGCCATGACTGTACCCAATATGGCACCAATATGGATAAATGAGGCTCGGTCACTAAACAACTGATAAGAACCCCAACAAGCAATGACTAATAAGATAAAAATAATGGTGCTAAAAATAAACGAGTTTTTACCTAAATGGCTACGGACAATCACCTCATAAATAAAGTAGCTACCGAATAAGAATAATAAGCTGGTTGATATGGCACCGATACTGCTACCAAAAGCGACTTTACTGGGATCAATCAAGTAAGCTGTTGCATTGGCATAATAGACGATAGCAAGCATCGCCATACCAGTCAGCCACGTGGTATAAGCCTCCCATTTAAACCAATGCAGGGTCTTTGGCATCTCTTCAGGTTCAAGCTTGTATTTGGCAATCTCATAAAAGCCGCCGCCGTGTACTGCCCATAAGTCGCCCGAGATACCTTTATCGGCTTTCCACTGTGGCGGTTTTCGCAAGCTTAAATCCAACCAAACAAAATAGAAAGACGCGCCAATCCATGCAATCCCAGCGATAACGTGAAACCAGCGAAAAAATAAAGCTACCCAATCGAGAAGATATGCGCCCATGTGGCAAGTGTCCTTTTGTCCAATGTTCTTTCATCCAGTGTGCTTTTAAACGATAACGTAATACCTTTACGAGCCGCGATAGGTGCTATAGCCATGCGCGCTAAGTAGCAGCGGTACATGATAGTGACCGTTATCACTTATGATAAAGTCGATGACTACTTGCGGATAAAAAGCCGTTAGGTTTTGTGTATCAAAGTAAGCTTGAGTATCAAAGGTTAAGGTATAACGACCAACATCTAAGTGATATTCAGCAATATCAATAGTAGGGTTAAATGACCAGCTGTCTGGTGTCACGCGTCCATCAGCGTTGGTGACGCCATTGGCTAATAATGAGGCCTCGCCGCTTGCGCTTACGCGGTGTAGCGTCACCGCTATGTCAGCGGCAGGTTTGCCAAGATGGGTATCTAAGATATGGGATGAGAGAGTACCTGACATGATAATTCCTTTTATATAGTGAACCAGTAAGGCAGCGTTTACATTAAGCGGCGCCCAGCAGTTTTTGTAAGCGTAAACGGGTAATTTTATTTTGCTCAGCAGCGGCATTAACCAGCTCAGTAGCGCGATCGTTTGGCAAACGCGCTAACAATAAATCCAGCATTTGCTGCGCGCTCTTGCCAGTCGCAAACACGATAAAGATAAAGCCGAATTTATCCAGATAATCTTGATTGCCTTGCGCCAAGGCGGCAATCACCTCATCCTCGGCATCATTTGCGCCTGATTGCTCATGCGCGGCACTGTCTTGAGTGTTGCGGTATTTTTCTTTTAGTGAGTCGACGTTGCCGATTTGCGGGTGGCCGTCAAAGGCCTCGAGCAAATTGGCCTCGTTGGATTGTGCTTGTTGCCACGCGTTGTCACTATTAGTAAGTAAGTTATCTATATCAGTGAAAGGACGATTACTGACTAATTCTTTTGCCCACGCTGTACTGGTGCAACAGGTCAATAGGTGTGAGGTCGCGTCGGCTGGCGCTAGGTGGTTAAATTGCTGTAGCGATAATTTCACAGTGGCATCCTTTTCCTTTGTCCCCAATCCATAGGGCTGAATAAGCTGATATTGATGTATAGCGGCATGCTAATATCTATTGATTAGTATCTATTGATGAAAAATCTCATGCTAAATGGGTATGCATCAATCAGTAATTGCTTTAATATTAACCATTCTCCTTAAACCTGACCATTTGGTCAACTGCTTTATGCAAATAATTTATTTTAGTGAGATATATTTCATAAAAATCAGGCCATAAGCCTTACGCTTTATTAAAATATAAACCTACATTGGCGCATCGCCACTCATTGAACATCATTACAGGCGTTACTAATCATGGCCACCAGCGATACAATTAAAAGTGTTATAACTAAAAAAGATACGACTAAAAGTGTTACAACTGGAAAAGACACGGCGCACAATAACGACGTTAATACACCAGAGAGTTCAGAAGTGCTTGTAGAGCAAAATGTCCAGCGCAATCAGCAAGACATTCGCGCGCACAATCAAGCTGTCATTTTGGCAGCTGCAGAAGAAGAGTTCGTGTTACAAGGGTTTCGCGGTGCGACGATGCAAGGTATTGCCGATAGAGCTGAGCTGCCAAAAGCCAATATTCATTACTATTTTAAAAATAAAAAGAATCTCTACCAATCGGTACTGCACTCTATCATCCAAGAGTGGAATGAGGGCTTGGTGACCATGACAGTCGAGAGTGACCCCAAGGAAGTGATCGAAAAATTTGTGCGCACGAAACTGCATCAAGCATTTGCGCACCCAAACCAACATAAGCTGTTTGCGCTTGAAGTCATTGGCGGTGCGCCACACCTACACGACTTTATGTCAACGACGATGCAAGAATGGGCAGTTGATAAGGCGCAGGTCATGAAAACTTGGTATGAACAAGGCAAGATTGGTGTTAGTGATCCATTACAATTATTAATTTTGATTTGGGCCACGACGCAACGCTATGCCGAGTTTGAGACAGAAATCGTCGGTTTAATGGGTAAGGATAAATACGATAAGCAAGATGAAGCGCGTGCTGCTGATTTTTTAGTGCCATTTATTTTGCGTGGTTGCGGGCTTTAATATCTTATATAGTCCATTCAAAGTAAAAAGGTACATACAGAAAATCGCCTTAACGATAGAGCGTTATGACGACTTTATCGTTAAGGCAGTGATTGAAAAGCAGAAAAAATCTCTCACTGCGCTCAATGGCATTTTATAACAATTATGATATCTGTTATGACAACTATAATATCTGACCTTCAATAGCGCTCTCAGACATTTCACGAACAGGCGTTAGCTTTTCATCAGCATGTTGCTCTGGCTCATCAAACTCGACGCCGTAATTTTTTGGCAAAATCATATCGAGAGCGATAGCAACGATACCTGACATCGTCACCGCAGAACCAAAGATATTGCGGAATAACTGGGGCGTTTGGGCGAATACATCCGGCACAAAGGCCACACCCATTGATAAGCCTAGTGATGTTGCAATGATTAAAATATTACGGTGGGTAAACTCGACTGTCGATAGGATACGAATACCAGCAGTGGCAACGGTGGCAAACATCAGCAGCGTTACACCGCCAACGACTGGCTTTGGCAATTGCGTAAAAATTGCGCCGAGGATAGGGAACATGCCCATGGTAAATAAGATAGCACCTACATAAAAGCCGACATATCGGCTAGCAATGCCGGTCATCTGAATGACACCATTATTTTGGCTAAAGGTCGTCACTGGGAAGGTATTGAATACCGCCGCTATCAGCGAGTTAACCCCGTCGCCTAACACCCCACCTTTGATACGTTTTTCATATAGCGGGCCTTTAATGGGTTCGCCTGAAATCATCGAGGTCGCCGTCAAATCCCCTGAGGTTTCAATACTGGTAATAATATACATAAAAGCAATGGGGATAAACGCTTGCCACTCAAAGCCAAAGCCGAATTTAAAAGGAACAGGTAGGGTAAAGATTGGGGCTTCAGCGACCAATGAGAAATCAATACGTCCCATAAACATCGCGGCAATCAAGCCTAGCATTAACCCAATAAAGATGGCACTTGAGCGAATAACTTTATTGTCAATAATACTGATTAACACCACGCTGACCAGTACACCACCACCGAGCAATAGGTTTTGCATACTCCCAAAGTTCTCTGCTCCGACGCCGCCTGCCAAATCGGTCAGACCTACTTTAGTCAATGAAAGTCCGATAGTGACAATCACGCAACCCGTCACGATAGGGCTCATCAAGGATTTAAGCTTGGTAATAAATTGGCTTAAGAAAATCTCGACGAATGCTCCGAGAAACGAGACCCCAAAAATCACAGAGAGAATTTCCTCTGCACTACCGCCTTTGTTTTTTACCACAAAACCTGCTGCCAATACCGCCGCTAAAAAACCAAAACTGGTACCCTGTAGCGCCATCAATCCAGAGCCTACGGGTCCAACTTTGTGGGTCTGAATAAAGGTCGCAACCCCTGATACCATCAAAGACATACTGATGAGGTAGGGGATGTGTTCTCCTAAACCTAGTACGCCGCCTATAATTAGTGATGGCGTAATGATACCGACAAAGCTCGCAAGTACGTGTTGGGTTGCGCCTAAAAAGGCTTTTGCAGGGGCGGGGCGATCGTGCAAACCATATAATAAATCGCGGTTCCCTTGAGTGTGCTCACTCATCTTGGCTTCCTCCTGAAGTGACTTTTAGTCCAATCTCTGCGGCATTTACTCAGCAATATCATAACTACCTAGAGTCGACAAAAATAATGTCATCGCTAGAGCAATTCATATTGCTTATTTATTCAAAAGCCAATCGCCAACAGAAAATCGCACTTATCCTTGTGCTAATAAATAATCATACCTAACCATTATTTATCAAGATTGCCAATCATTGTAATAAAAACCTGACTAATTGGTCAGCTATCTAAGGGTATAGTGAAAGGCTCTGCTATTGCAACGTTTTTTTTCATACTCGTAGATTTATTTATATCGCAATAATGATGGTTTAAAAGCGCACAGTCCAAGCTCTCTGGCTAAAAACCCTGAGATTATCAATTGTTTATAGGAAATGGATAGCAAGTCTTAATTGCATGCTTACATTTACAACCTAATCATTGAAGTGAATTTCTCACATTATTTATTGCCAAATTGTTAATACTTCGTTATTATGCCTGTCATAATTTAAATGCTAATCATTATCATTAACACTACCGATGTGATTCGCAATACGCGTTGTGTATTAATAAGTATGACAAGTTTATAGGTGATACAGATTTTTTTAGCGCAGTAGTAGAGCAGTCGTTGTAGAGCAAAGCCTCAAATAAGCTTTATAAAAAAATTCTTAAATAAATTCTCAAAAGTGGCTCTTAATTCCTTCAATCCTAATAGTAAGTAAAGTGAGTGTGTTATGCGTGAAGTTAAGTCAGCAACGTTTTCTAATCAACTAACGGTCTTATCCATGGCGGTTTCAGCCGTTTTATGGTCACAGATGGCAATGGCGGCAGAGGAATTGCCTAGTACCACCTTACAAACCATCACCGTGACTGCCAATAGCTCAGCACGTGAAAGGGTACAAGAAGATGGCGTTTATATTGAAGACTATACGCCCGCCGCTCAGGCCAACCATTTAAGTGATGTATTAAATGTGGTACCTGGTGTCACCGTCGGCGGCACCTCATCAGTCAATCAGCGCGTGCGCATCCGTGGTCTTGATGATACCAATTTAAAAGTCACGATTGATGGCGCGCGCCAACAGGGCAAGATGTTTTATCATATGGGCGATTTGACGATTGACCCTGACTTGCTAAAACAAGCAGATGTCTCGGTGGGTAACAACTCCGTGACGCTCGGTAATGATGCGCTTGGCGGCGCGGTGGCATTTAAAACCGTTGATGCCGCAGATTTACTCAAACCTGGCCAAAAGATAGGTGCCAAGCTTCATGCAGGTTATGCCAGCAATAATGATGAGCTACTGACGTCAGCGACAGTATTTGCCGCACCAACTGAGAACGTGGATTTGCTTGCCTATTATGGGAAGCGTGATGCCGAAGCTGGTGAAGACGGTGAAGGCCGTAAAATTCAAACTGAAGACAGCAAGGGTGAGAATATCCTATTAAAAGCCGGTGTCTATATCGGCGATGATCATCATGTAGGCGCCAGCTTTAGCAGTACGGAAAACGAAGGGAGATTCCCATTACGCCCCGATTTCCCTGCCAGTCCAGGCGTGGGTAGCTGGAATGAGATACTACCGCAGAAAGTAAAACGCGATACGTATGGGCTAGACTATACTTACAATCCCGTTAATAAATTGATTGATATTGATAGCAATGTTTATCAAACCAAAACTCGGATTTCAAGAGATACTGATTATACGGTAAATCCTGGTTATGACTGGGAAGCAGGCGTTAAAACAACAGGCGGTAAAATTCAGAATACCAGTGTGATTGATAAGAGTATCGTTGAGGGTATCTCAGGTACTCATACGCTTATCGCTGGGGTTGAGTATTATAAAAAAGAGTCTGAAATGGCACGTGACGCTGCTAAGACGGGTAACGATGAGGCAAAAAATACCTCAGTTTATCTAGAAGACCAATGGCAAATGGGCAAATTTAGCTTAACGCCGGGCGTACGCTATGACCGTTATGAATCTCCAGAGTTCGTCGCTGGTGGTAAAACTTATAATAATGTCGTCGGTGGCTTGGCTGCTAGCTATGAGATTGCCCCGCGTACGCAATTATTTGCCAGCTATACGCAGTTATTTAATGGTCCAGATTTAAGCCAAGCGATTTTTAACCAAGATGGTGCTGGAACCTTTGTTAACAATGACTTAAAGGCAGAAGAAGGCGATAACGCAGAGATTGGTATTGTCAGCACCTTACGTGGTTTGACCACTACTGATGACGCGCTGCAATTAAGTGCGAAATACTTTGAAACCAATATCGAAAATTATATTGAATTTGTACGTTCTGGCGGTAGTCGTATTGGTTTAGATTGTACAACAGGTCAGTTAGGCGGTAGCTGCCAAGGTGCGATTAATAAAGACGAAGACTATAAAATTAAAGGTGTTGAGCTTGCCGCTGACTATAAGATGGATAATTTTAGTATGGGTTTAAGCTACGCTCATGCCCGTAGTAAAGGTGACGACAGCGGTCATAGCATTTCTTCAGTGACAGGCAGCAGCTCTGATTCTGGCGATAAATACATGGTCAATTTGGCTTATGAGCCAACGGACACCACCGAGCTTGGCTGGCGCAGTACCTATGTTGCCTCAGTGACGCCAAATACGGGTGGTGATGATATCGAAAAACCGAGCTATGACGTCCATGATATTTTTATGAGTTATTCGCCAAAACAAGTAGACGGTTTAAAAGCGACGGTTGGGGTCTACAATATCTTTGACGAAACCTATGCCAGTCATGCTTCACGTATCGTGGCGCCAAGCCCTGACGATGGTACTTTACGCACCGACTTTGAGCCGGGTCGTAATATCAAAGCTTCATTAACCTATCAGTTTTAAGCCTGCATTTATTTTCTAATAGCAAAAAAGCCAGCTGTCTATAACAGAGAGCTGGCTTTTTTATCGCCCTTTTTTTGGAAATTGTGCTCAGCTTCGACTTTGACGGTATCACGATTAACTATCTACATTTATAAAGAATCAGCACTTATGACCTCGTTTTCATTGTCCTCCTTTTCATTTAATCTGCGCCGCATTTGCCTTTGGATTCACCTTTATACGGGGCTTGTGATGGCAGGGTTTTTAATCATGGCGGGTTTCACTGGCGCGCTATTGGCATTCCATGACGAGCTGGATACTACGTTTAATCATAAATTGGCTCACATCGATAAGCAAAATACGCCGCCATTACCCATTGCAATACTGCATGATAAGGTAATTAGCGCCTATCCAAAATACAGTTTTTCTAGTATGCCAACTTCAGTAGCAGCGGATAAATCTGCGGTATTTTCGGTAGATAGAGTCCGCGATAAGGCCAGTAAAAATCAGCCAAAAGCGCCGTTTCAAGAGGTTTATATAAACCCTTATAACGGCGATATTTTAGGGACGCGTGATAAAGATGAATGGGCGTGGCGCAATACTATGTGGAAGGTGTTTTGGCTACACCGTGATTTATTGCTTGGCGATATCGGTAAGTTGCTATTAGGCGTGATTGCACTGCTATGGACGATTAATTGCTTTATAGGCTTTTATTTAACCTTGCCACGTACCTTGAAGAAGAGTCATGAAACCCATCGAAAAACAGTTAAAAAACGCGCTTCTGTATTAAAACGCTGGCTACCGGCATGGAAAATACGCCGCAAAACCAACACCTTTAAGCTCAATTATGATGTGCATCACGCCTTTGGTTTATGGCTGTGGCTGATGCTATTTGTCATTGCTTGGTCGAGTGTCGGTTTTAATTTGAAATCGGTGTATCAACCTGTGATGCAAGCGGTGGTCGGACTTGAAAGCAGAGAAGGTAAAGAAGGTAAAGAAAGAGAAAAAGGTAAGTCGCATAAACCGGATAAATTTAGCGCGCAAGTTCTGCCAAATGTTACGCCAGTTATCAACGCAACTGCTGATATTGTCAATAAGACCAATAGTATTGAGTATGTTAGCAAGCGGGCGAATCTTGCCGCGCAAAAAAACGGGGTAACCGTGCAGCAGTTATTGGGCATACGCTGGGTAGCAGAGGACAATCAATGGCAGATGCGCTTTAAAACGGATAAGGATATAGGTATTCACAGCGGCGCTTCGTCTATCACTGTCGATGCAGCAACCGGTAGCGTTGTGCGCGTTAACTTTGGTTATCAAAGCACATTTGGCAGTAAGGCTGACCAATGGTTATCGACGCTGCATATGGGACATATCAGTCACGGCGTCAGTCATTTTGTCTATCAGATATTCTTAGCGTTGATTGGATTAGCGGTGGCGGTATTATCCGGTACGGGTGTGTATTTATGGTATAAAGTTAGACAGCAACGTTTGAAGGTTTTGCAAAAATTGAGATAAAACTGATGTTTATACCTTTAAACCGTATCTATAATTACTGGCCGACCTTGATGATTTAATACCGTCACATCGACATTATATAGGTCCTTCATTGTCTCTTGGGTAATGACATCGGCAGGTTTACCAACGGCCATTACCTGACCTGCTTTCATCGTGACCACGGTATCGGCAAACTGCGCCGCTTGATTGATATCATGTAGGACAATCACCACCGTTTTTTGCTGGCTATGACTCAGCTCGCATAGCTCACGCATTAGACGCCCAGCATGGTACATATCTAGATTATTTAGCGGCTCATCAAGTAATAAATACGGCGTATCTTGGCAGACAATCATCGCAATCAGTACGCGCTGCCGCTGACCACCAGACAATGTTGATAAAAAACGCTCGGCTAATGGCTCAAGCTCAAAGCGTTCAATAATATCCTGCACTTTTTGCTCATCGTTCGCCGTTGGTTGCCCTTGATGATAGGGATAGCGCCCAAACATCAGCAGCTCATGCACGCGCAATCGCCCTTGTACTTGATTGTCTTGTCCAAGCATCGCTACTGTCTTAGACAAGGTTCGCGCATGACAGCTGACGATATCACGTTCCTCATTATCTACAGCAAAACTTACCTGTCCTGACTGTAGCGGTTGCAAACGTGCCATTACTGAAAACAGGGTGGATTTACCTGCGCCATTGGGGCCAATTAAAGCAATCACTTGTGAGGGTGGTAAAGACAAGGTAATGTCATGCAGGATTTGTTGTTTGCCAATATGGTGGGAGATATTATCGAGTTTAATCATACAGTTGGTCCGATTTAAAAACGCTATAACGCTAATGGAATAAGTTTTTTTCGCTTGCTGCGCCGATGCAGACAGAGGCTGCAAAAATTTATTCCACTAGCATTCGTATGTATTTATATATCTTGTCGTTAAAGTTTTTTTGATCCGTGCAGTCTTACTGAGCCATAATTAACGGCGCTGGGTCATAAAAATTAGTATTAAGAAGACCAAGCCGCCTGCCAATTCAATCACTACCGACAGTACCCCTGCCATGCCCAATACTTGCTCAAATACCGTCTGACCGAGTACTAAGCAAATCATCGCTACTAAACTGACCAATATCAGGCGCTCGCTATGATACATGTGCCGCGCGATGCGATTGGTTAAAGCGCAGACTAGTAAGCCAAAAAAGGTTACCGGACCGACCAAAGCAGTTGCCGTGGCAACCAATACTGCGATGACCGTTAATAGTCCAAAGGCTAGGCGTTGATAATTAATACCAAGGTTAATCGCTTGTGATTTGCCAAGCATCAATACATCGCATTGATAGCACCAGCGCCAGATGAATACAGCGCTAATGACACAAATAAAGAGGCTGATACCCAGTAGCTGTGGATTGACTGTATTAAATTGCGCGTAACTGGCAGATTGTACGACGACAAAATCATCAGGATTAATCAGGCGGGCAATCAATGCTGATAAGCTGCGAAACAATACGCCAAAGATGACACCTACCAATATCAACCGCGTCAAATCCTGACTGCTCTTTGAAAATAACAGCCGAAATAACAATAACGACGCGCCAAACATGAGGACAATCTCAAGGGTAAATTTGGCAATAGGATTGATGCTGGTAAAGCTCATCGCACCCAAAAAGAACACCAATAAGCTTTGTAGCAAAACATATAGCGAATCAAAACCCAATAGTGACGGCGTCAGAATGGGATTGTGCGTTAAGGTTTGAAACAGTAAGGTCGATACGCCAATCGCATAGCCGACTACCATTAGCGCCAGTAATTTCTTAGCACGTAACGGCAGCGCGAAATCCCAATAACCATTGACGTTGAGCGTCAAAAATAGCGTCATTGAGATCAATAAAATAATGGCGGCAATTGATTTTGGATGGTTGGCGATAAATGCCCAAAATTGTGCTAAGCGTCCTTGCATAGAAGTATTAGCGTAGCTGTTATTTTCTAAAGTATCATTTTCTAAAGTATCATTTGCTAGAACACTCTTTTCTACCGAGCCAGTCTTTGTAGAACTGTCATTTATAAAGTTATGCTTAGACGATGAGAACATACGTAAATCCTACTATGCTACCTTTAATAGTAACAACGCCAAGCTTATCTAATCAGACAACAGGACGAATAAATTAAGAAAAGAGTTAATAACAATTAGGGAGCTGTCTTATTGTGATATATATTATTGCTCAGCAGGCGCGCGTAATAACAGCCATAAAAACAGCACCGTACCGACCACACCAAAGACAGTGGCCACTGGCACTTCAAATGGATAACGAATAGAGCGCCCGATGATATCGCAAAGCAGTACTGCTGAAGCACCTAGTAGTGCGACTGCTGGCAAGCTACGGCGTAATTTATCACCCATCAGACGGCTGACGATATTGGGCACGACCAGGCCAATAAAGGGAATCATACCAACTGTGACAACGACGACAGCGCTCATCATCGCCACCATACCGACGCCAAGCCACGTGACTTGGCGTTTGCTAATTCCTAAGTTCAGCGCGATATTATCCCCTAGCCCAACGATGGTTAGCTTGTCGGCGATAATATAAGCCAGTACGCACAATCCACCTGTCAGCCAGAGCAATTCATAACGCCCCGCTAATACAGCCGAGAAGTCACCAAACTGCCAAACGCTAAGCATCTGTAACGACTCAGTTTGATAAGCAATAAAAGTTGTCACCGCCTCGATAATGCCGCCAAAAACAATGCCAATCAGCGGAATCATTAAAAAATCCGTCGGCGGAATACGGTGAATAAGCAGCATAAATAGCATCATGCCAAACATTGCAGTAATGGTCGCGACGCCCATTTTAATAAGCAGCGCACTCGCAGGAAACAGTAAGCTGACGACCAATAATCCCAATGCCGCACTTTGAGTCGCCCCAACCATCGATGGCTCAACAAAGCGGTTCTTTAGCACCACTTGGATAATCATCCCTGCAACAGCCATAGCGATACCAGTCAAGATAATGGCAATGGTGCGCGGTATGCGGCTGACCAATAGCAGTGAGCTGTCCGAGTTGGCGCTATGATTGATAATACTATGGAAGATACCTGACCACGAAAAATCCGCCACCCCAATCGATAGACTTAGCAGCACCAAAAGCCCCATCATAATGAGGCTGCCCGTGTTGATTAACCACGGTGGTATGGCGGCACGTTGATGGTTAGGACTCAGACCATTGCGGGTCTTTTTTTGCCAACTTGATGGTATAGCTGGCAAAGAAGGATTGTCTTTGACACTGGCATCAGCGCGAGATGAAAATAACGACATAACGTCTACTGGCTTAGAAATGAATGATTAAATATGCAATCAGTAACGGTTGCTCGAACAGTAATTGCGTTTATTTTGCGCTAGCAAAAGCATCTTTAATCGTGGTCAAGTCCTGCATCCATTGATAGTAGCCACCAAATGCTAGGTAAGAATCTGGGCTAAGGTAAACCACTTGTCCTTTACTCCAAGCATTGGTTTGCGCGACCAATGGATTGTCCAATACTGCTTTTGCACCAGCGCCATCTTCCCCAATTGCTGCACTGCGATCGACGACGAATAGCCAGTCTGGATTGGTTTTTTGTAGATACTCAAAAGATATTGGCTGACCGTGACGCGCGTCGGCGATTTGGTCATCAGCCATCGGGATATCTAATACCGTATGAATAAAACCATAGCGCGACTTATCACCATAGGCGGACAGCTTATTGCCATTCACCATAACCACTAAGCCTTTACCTTTATCTTTGGTTAAGGTTTTAGTATCAGCGATAAGACCATCAATATTGCCTTGTAGTTTCGCTGCCTGAGCACTTTTACCAAACAAAGCGCCCAAATCATGCAGGCGTTGCTTGCTCGACTCATAAATATTTGTCGTATCAATGGTCATATCAAGCGTTGGCGCAATGCTTGATAGCGCGTCGTATTTTTCTGCCATCCGTGAGCCGACCAAGATAGCTTGTGGCTGCATAGCGTTCAAGGCTTCAAGGTCTGGCTCAAATACCGTACCGACTGATTTTGGTTCAGGCTGAGTTTTTGAGTGTAAATTATCTAAATGAAGCCCACTTGGCATGCCATCGACCGCCACATCAAGTGCCGCCAAATCTTGCATCAAGGTCATGTCATAAACGACCAATGGTGACGGATTCATTGCCAAGTCGACCTTACCTTTTGTCGTATCGACGGCAATAGTCGCCACAGAAACATTGTCATTATTGGCAACGTTCGAGGATTTGTCAGCCGTTTGGTTCTCAGTCTTGGCATCTGCTGGCTCAGAGTCATTGGATTCAGGCGAACTACAGCCTGCCATGCCAATGCTGGCAATCAGCGCTGTCATCATGGCAGCTAATAAAGGACGCTTAAAAAGGGGGCTAGCGTTGTGGTTTGAGCATAAAGTAGTAGGCATAAATAACTCGGTTTATCAAAGGGTTGGGCAGTCTTATAGGAAAAATACTAAATAAAAACTGCTAAATAATGAATCAACTTATAACTTATCAAGGCTGTTTTCTATCGTTGCTTTATAATTGGTTTTTTATGATAAATTGCTTATATAAGTATCATAAAACAGCCATCATGATAAATTAATTGAGACTTATTATCAATAACAATGATAATGGTTTTTATTAACGTTGACAATTTTTACTATATTAATCTTATAAAATGCTTACGTCATAAGGTGTCAGTAATTATTTATATTGGGTTTTGCTGATCAGGATTTTCTAGAATATGAGAGATTAGACTAAAGATATTGGAAATTTACTATTGATAATAATTATCGTTTGCATTATTATCGACACCATTCTATGACGGTTAAATGTTAGGGTGTTATGAGTTCAACGGATTTAGACGCGCCACCACTGAAAGCAATACTTATCGCTATTATCGTTGTGGTGGGATTACATGTGCTCACGGCAGTGGCTTTGGTGACGATAAAACCGTCTGAGCCTAAAATTGAGCCTATCAAAGAAACGCTGCCTATCGAGATAGAGTTAATCTCATTGCCTGCTCCAAATACCGAGCCTGAGGTAGAAGCGGAGCAACTAACCGCTCAGCAAAAGCCTCAGCCAAAAGTAGAGTCTGAGCGAATAGAACCGCCTAAATCGCAGCCGCAACAAAAACCAATAGCAGAACCGAAGGCTAAAGTAGTAACAGTAAAGCCAACAGCAAAGCCAACAGAGATAAAGAACAAAACGGCTGATGTCGAACCTGTTGCTAAAGTAGAAAACAAAAAGCCTGACGTTATTAAGAAAGAATCTCCTAAAATAGATACATCGATGGCCGATGAGCAACGTAAGATAATAGCGGCACAAGCGGAAAAAGCCGCTCAAGACGCCCACGCTAGGGCAGTTGCAGACGCCAAAGCTGCCCGCGAGGCACAAGCTGCTGCAGATGCAAAGACTGCAAAAGAGGCCGCTCAAAAAGCAGCACAGGCAAAGGCTGAAAGGGAAGCAACAGAGGCGGCTGCTCGAGCAAAAGCAGATGCTGACGCCAAAGCTGCGGCGGCGAGTAATGAGCCTGTCAATTTTACCGCCAGCAATGCCAATTGGGCATCAGCGCCAAACTTTAGCTTTACTGAGCGTGCCGCCAAGCGAGCCCGTTCAGGCGATACGCTCAACGTGGTATTAGTGCTAAGGGTCAATAAACAAGGCGGTATCGATAGCGTGAGAATTGCCCAATCATCAGGCAACTCACTGGTCGATAAAGAGGCGCAGCGTCAGGTACGCTCTGGTAAATTTAAACCCTTTAGCAAAAACGGTGTGCCAGTGGTTGGTAATGTGACCTTGCCTATCGCTTATACAGTTCCATAGAGATATAAAAACCAGTTATCAAGATATCTAAATGGCACACATTATTGCCGCCAACTGTTATCTATAATTATAAAATAACAAGTAATGACATCCCACTTTAAGGAGTCTGATATGGACTTTACAACCTACTGGCAATATAGCGATATGGTGACCAGAACCTTATTTTTCTTGCTCCTTGCCTTATCTATCGTCTCTTGGGTGACCGGTATCATTCGCATACTGCAAAGTCGCAAACTGGCCGCTAGTGTCGCCGATGATTTGAGTGCGCAGATTCATAGCAAGCAGGCACGTTTGGTTGATACGGATGGTGCGACACGGCGTTTGGTGATTGAGCAGACCTTACTTAAGCATATCGGTCGCTACCGTTTTGCCAGTGAGCGCGGACTGCCTATCCTTGGTACGACGGCAGCAATTGCGCCATTTATCGGATTGTTTGGCACGGTGTGGGGTATTTTTCATGCGCTACATAATATTGGTGTCAGTGGGCAAGCGGGACTAGGGCAAGTAGCAGGCCCAGTTGGTGAAGCTCTTATTATGACGGGTTTGGGTATCGCTGTTGCCATTCCAGCGGTGGTGTTTTATAACCTTTCAGTGCGTATCAATCGCCGCGTGATGTACCATGCCAATGATAGAGCGCATGATTTATTGGCGCAATCTGCCGACATTGCGGCTTCTCAGCAACCATCAGTTCAGCAATCAACAGCAGACAATTTGTCTAGCGCCAATCAAGCACAATCAACCAAAAGTATGAATTCTGAGCAAAAAGCCGTTCAGTCATCCAAACCTTATCGCAAGTCAGCGCCAGCGCAGTTGTCATGATTGTTTAACAATAAAGCGCTAAGCTAAAGCAGTTTAAAAAGCAGTTTAAAAAAAGCAACGCGAAAATCAGTTGGAAGCACAAGCGGCAAAGACGCTAATTAACAATATTGAGAATAATTATGGCATTTCAATTGGGTGATGATGACGTTCAAAGCATGAATGAGATGAACCTTATTCCGCTTATTGATATCATGCTGGTATTGATGATTATCTTTTTATTGACGGCGACGGTGCTAAACCCAACCGTACCCTTAGATTTACCAAAGACCAGTGCTGAGCTAAACCAAGCGCCGCCAGAAGCCATTCAAATTAGCATTGATAAAGATGCGGGTTTATTTTGGGATGATGAGCCTATCAGTATGGAAGCGTTAGCAGCGCGTCTGCAAGCGCAGTCGGCGAGCGGTAAGGATCCGTCTATCCAGCTGCGTGCCGATAAAGAAGGTAAGTATGATACCGTGGCGCAAGTATTGGCGGCTGCCAGTCAAGCGGGGCTAAGTAAGATTGCATTTGTTAACGAGTAAGGTTTAAACGAGTAATGCTCAAAAGTACATGTGCTATGAAAAACAGCCTTTAGAAAAACAGTCTCTAGAAAAACAGACTGCCAAGATAAACCAGCAGGCTTAGCAATAAAAAAATAACCAAGACAATAACAAGAATAATTAAAATAATAACTCTTTTCTCCGGCCTCGCTTGGGCAACCTTGCGAGGTTATCTTTTTTTCAGCTGCCTTTGAGCTAAGCGAATAGCTTATAAGTTGAATGCTTTATATAGCGATTACCAGCCATAGCCAAATGGGCGATAACCATAACCTAAGCGTCCAGAGCCATAACCAAACGGATAGGGCGAGCGCAGATAATCAAGGTCACGCTGGCGGATATAATAGTAACGCCCTTGGGAGTACGCTTCCTCGAGCTTTTCGATACCTTCGAGCGGACAGACAGGCTGCCAATCATAGCCTTCGCGGCCAAGCTTATAAGCATTGAGCTCAGTACAGTAATTTTTCAGCCCTTGCTGGCGACCTTGTTCCCACAATACGCGGTTTGGCGTTGCGCCAACGACACTTGCGCATTGATTGGTATAGTGCCCAAAGTAGGCCCCTGAGCGCCCACGGATACCATCCGCATAGCCGACTTCTTGCCAATTGCTACTTTGGCATTGTTCGGGCGTTAAGTTTTGGGTCGTCGCACAGCCGGATAATGTAAACAAAGCCGCGCCCATTAGCGAGATAGCAAGACGAGGTTTACGCATGATTTTACCGACGCATTTACTTACTTGTGAGGCGGTCGATGAGTTTCGCTTAAGATGATAATTCATAATAAACCTGCGCGTGTTTAAAATTATGGTTTATCATAGCACTTTTTTAGGCGACCAACTTTTTGCATCTTGTTATCGAATCAGTGGCTTTCTGTACTAAGTATTTGATATACCACTATAAATAATAAGGCATTGCTAAGTGCCAGGTTTACTCAGCATTTCGCTAGTTATCAACGATAGCATTTAAGGGCGCTTGATTTTTAAAGGTTTGCGCTCATTATAAGCACCTAGCTAGCAGCCGTTTGTATTTAAGCTTTTTATATCAATAACCACGCTTATAGGTTATTAGCCCTATTTTAATTTATAGCATTACTTCATTTAAGCTAAAAGGTCTGACTGTTATGGGAATGTGGATTGCGATCGCCATTGTACTATTCGTATTAGGGAGTATGATGGCGCTCAAACCTAGCGGAATCGACCAGCGTTTGGATAAGCTGCGTATGACGGCGCGTCGCTTACAACTCAATCCCAAGTTAGTTACTTGCCCAGATTGGGTAAAGGGCAAAGACAATGAGTATGGTCGCGGCATGATTGGACAATATGGTTTGGTGCTGGATAATGTCAAGCTGCCGTTGACGCGCTATCAGGTGATAGATGGACAATGGCGTCCGGCTAGCAATGCCAGCAGTAACAATATCAATGCCAGTAGCGACAACAACAGCTTAAACAATGGCTTAGCAATACAGGCCAATTTTAGCTTGGATAAAGAGCCTTTAGCGCTGCCCGTTGGTATTGAGCCATTTGTAAAAGCATTATTGGTTAAGTCGAATAGCATTATTATTTATTGGGAAGATATTGCCTATGTGCGCCCCATAACCAACCCTGCTTATCAGCAAAAAGCCATTGAAACCGACTTATTAATACTGAAAGAAAACCTTGAGAGATGGGCATTACAGATGCAAAAGCAGCTATAAAAGTCGTTGCAAGCTAGCAAATTAGTTTTTCGTCTCCATTAAGAGGCAATATGCAAGTCCTTTTGGCAAACTCTCAGTCATTTTAAGTTGACAGCTTAATGCTTAGCAGTGTAACGTCTTTATAACTGTATGTATGCGTTATGGTTATTGTTTGTTTTATAACCGTTTTTATCAGCAGCCCTTACTACAATAATTCGCTGAGCCATTATAACTAACTATTATAAATTGCCATGCTGCTGAATTTATCCTTATTTTAATCTACTTATTATGGTGTCGTCACTTATGGCAAAACCCGCAACCAAAAAAAGTCCAGCTGCGGCTGCTGACAAAACTAAAGACAGTCCAAAGGGCAAGTCTTTGGTGATCGTAGAATCACCCGCCAAGGCAAAAACCATTAACAAATACTTGGGCGACGACTTTATCGTACGCTCAAGTATCGGTCATGTGCGTGATTTGCCAGTGGGCGCGAGCAAAAGCGCGAAGAAGCCAGCGGCGAGCAAAAAAGATGACAGCCTGAGCAAAGAAGAAAAAACCCAACAAGCATTGGTACGGCGCATGGGCGTTGACCCAGAACATAACTGGGCGGCAGTCTATGAAGTATTGCCCAACAAGACCAAGGTCATCAAAGAGCTTAAAGCCTTAGCTAAAGACGCTGATAAAATCTATCTCGCAACGGATATGGATAGAGAAGGGGAAGCGATTGCTTGGCATCTAAAAGAAGTCATCGGCGGCGCAGACAGTAAGTATGAGCGCGTGGTCTTTAACGAGATTACCAAATCCGCCATTCAAAATGCCTTTAAGCAACCATCAAAACTTGATATTGACCGTGTTAACGCCCAACAAGCGCGGCGCTTTTTAGACCGCGTGGTTGGCTTTATGGTATCGCCGCTGCTGTGGCAAAAGGTTGCTCGCGGTCTGTCAGCAGGTCGTGTCCAGTCCGTTGCCATGCGTTTGGTGGTTGAGCGTGAGCATGAGATTCGCGCCTTTATCCCAGAAGAATACTGGCAGATTCATGCTGATACCCATATTGCTGATAGTAAAGCCAGCAAAGCCACAGACGCTGAGCAAATTGCGATTCGTTTAGAGGCAACCAAGCAAGGTGGCAAAACGCTAAAGCTTGTCAATAAAGAACAGACCGATAAAGTATTAGCAGTGCTTAATTCAAGCGACTTTATCGTTAAAGAGCGCGAAGAGAAGCCAACGCAATCGCGTCCCAGTGCGCCGTTTATTACCTCAACATTGCAGCAAGCAGCAAGCACGCGCTTAGGTTTTTCAGTTAAGAAAACCATGATTTTGGCGCAGCGTTTATACGAAGCCGGTCATATTACTTATATGCGTACCGACTCGACATTCTTGTCGGGTGATGCATTGGCTGCTGTTCGTGGATATATCGAAGACAGCTATGGCGCAAAGTATGTGCCAGAAAAGCCGAACTTCTATGGCAATAAACAAGGCGCACAAGAGGCGCATGAAGCCATTCGTCCGTCTAACGTCAATATGAAATCAACCCAGCTAAAAGGGGTTGAGCGTGATGCGATACGTCTATATGAGCTGATTTGGCGTCAGTTTGTGGCTTGTCAGATGCTGCCAGCAAAATACTTATCAGTGAATCTATTCGTCGCTGCCAATGATGTTGAGCTAAAAGCCCGCGGTCGTACCTTAGTGTTTGATGGCTTTACTAAAGTCATGCCACCAGCGAAGACTGACGATACTTTGCTTCCAGATGTCAAAAAAGGCGATAAGTTAACGCTCGATAAGCTTGATCCTAGTCAACACTTTACCAAGCCGCCACCGCGCTATACCGAAGCAAGCTTGGTCAAAGAGCTTGAGAAAAAAGGTATCGGTCGTCCATCGACTTATGCTTCTATCATCTCGACCATTCAAGATCGCGGTTATGTGAAGCTTGAAAATAAGCGTTTATTTGCTGAAAAAATGGGTGATATCGTCACTGACAGATTGACGGCAAGTTTCCCAGACTTGATGGATTATACCTTTACTGCTGCGCTAGAAGACAAGCTTGACCATGTCGCTGAAGGCGATACCGACTGGAAAGATGTCCTCGATAATTTCTATGGCGACTTTAAAAAGACCCTAGATCGTGCCAAAGAAAAAGACGGCATGCGTCCGAATGATCCAACCGATGTGCCAGATGTACATTGCGATATTTGCGATCGTCCGATGCAGCTGCGTACCGGCTCAACGGGTGTATTCTTAGGTTGTACTGGCTATAATTTACCACCAAAAGAGCGCTGTAAAGGCACTAAGAACTTAATGCCAGTCGAAGCGTTTGCCAATCTTGATGATAGCGACAGCGATGACGAAGCGGCTGAAGTTAAAGATTTGATGGAGAAAAAGCGCTGCCCGAAATGCGGTACGGCCATGAATGGCTATATCGTCGACGGTGGTCTTAAGCTGCATATCTGTGGTAATAACCCTGATTGCGACGGTTATATCTTAGAAGAAGGTAAGTTTGAAGTACCGGGTTCAGACGCCCCAACCATCGACTGTAATAAATGTGATGGGCAGATGGAGCTAAAAACCGGACGTTTTGGTCCATACTTTGCTTGTCAGAAATGTGACAATACCCGTAAAGTACTCAAAACTGGCGAAGCTGCGCCGCCGCGTATGGATCCTATCCATTTGCCAGAGCTAAAATCAACCAAGCACGATGATTACTTTATCTTACGTGAAGGCGCGGCTGGGATGTTCTTAGCAGCATCTAAGTTCCCGAAAGTACGCGAAACACGTCCGCCAAAGCTTGCTGAGTTACGCGAAATCAAAGATAAGATGGAAGATAAATTCCAGTATCTGTTTGCAGGTCCAGACGAAGACCCTGATGGCAATCCAACCATTTTGCGCTGGTCGCGTAAGAAAAAAGAGCAGTATATCGGCTCTGAGAAAAACGGCAAAGCCACGCGTTGGGGTGTGTATTGGCGTAATGGTGAATGGGTAGAAGAGTAAACCTGTTTTACTTTTACCATAACTCACTTCAAATAAAAAAACCTCTTAGATAATCTAAGAGGTTTTTTTATGCTATCAATTTTAATGATACTAACAGTATTGAGCTTTAAAAGTTATTGGCTAAATACGATTAGTTCTTTTCGATGATACCGCAAGCAACGCGATCGCCTGCATTACCAGCTGGCTGGCTAGTATAGTCGTCAACACCGCTGTGCACGATAAAGGCTAAACGGTTAACACTATATTTACCGGCATCAGCAGCGGAGATTTTCTTATTTACAAAGTTGATAGTAGCAACACCATCGGCATTGGCGGTTAAGTTCGGCAAGTCGCCCGCATGACCATTCATATCATCAGGGTTAGAGTGCGGTTTGTTATCTGGATTAAAGTGACCACCTGCCGCTTTACCCATATCAGCACAGCTACCCGTTTCATGGATGTGTAGTGATACCGTTTTACCTGGTTGCAGATTCATGAGCTTACCGTAGACTTGTACGCCGCCATCAACTGGACGTAGGAATACTTGACCCACTTCATTTTTATTACCAGCGACTGCATTGATAGTAGATTTTAGCGCAGGTTGGCTCAGTGGATTACCGGTTTGCATTTGACCCTCGACGGTTTGGCAACCCGTCATTACCAACGCTGAACCACATAATAGGGCACTTGCAAGCATCGTCTTATTCATTATTATCTCCATTTATATTTAATCGTTATGATGAGTTTCTATAGTTTTAGTTAAGATATTCAAATATTGCCTAATACCGCAACCAGTATAGCCAAGCGTTAGATATAGTTATTCATCAAATGCGCAACAATCGGTTAATAAATGTAAGTATCGTATGGGTTTGCAAATGGTTTACGGTATTTTCTTTACTTCGTTTTGCCATACTAAGGTTTCGCCTGTTGCCATCGTTTGCAATAAATTATAACGAGGCATATCGGTCTGATTGTCTGCTGTTGGCGATATTGGCTGTGAAGGTTGCAAACTTAGCGTTAGCTGACTGCTGCTATCACGCATCAAATCAAACAAAGCGGACTCGATTCTATTGCCTGTCTCACCGCAGCCCATTACAGTGCTAATGATGGTGCCGACTTTGAAAGTATTATCATTGAGTAAAAAATAGGGCGCGCGCGAGCCGTTACAGCCTGAGCTAAAGGATGCGTATTGGTTGTTAGGCCAACTCTCAAAGCTCGCTGAAATAGGGTGATCGGGGTGATAAAAATTGCCCAAAGATTTTCTAGTTAATTCCCCTTTTGCCTCATAAGTATTACTGACGGCACTCACCAGCGTCCAATGATACTGCTCTAATAACTCGTTAGTAATGGGCAATCCAGTGGGAGCTGCTAATGCTTTAGGTGAGCCTATAAAAATTAAGCGATTACCGTTTTCGATATTAAGTGCCAAACGTTTAGGGGCAGCTTGTATGGCGACTGGCGCTGATTCTGATGTTAAATGCGAAGTTGGCAATAACTCAAAATTAAGCCTAACAGGTGCGTACTTAACAAATAACGATTGAATACTATTATCCTCTGTAATCACAGTTTTATTATCAGAGTTAGTATCGTTATGACAAGTTGTGGGTACTTTAGCAAGATGAGAATAATAGGGATAAGGCGGCGCGGACATCGACTGAAAATCCATCATATACTGTTCACAGCCTTGATAAAATCTGACTGCACTGGGTTCTATTGCTAAGGTAATCGGTGCAAAATTTTCGATGTCGACTATGTTACCGTTTTGATGAATTACTTGCGCCAATTGCCAGTCATAGTGAGCTACCCATTGCATTACTTGTGATTCTTTAATTACTATCTCGTCAGTAAAGTTAGATTTATCTTTAATAACAGGGGCGTTGACGATAGTGGTCTGCTGGATACTATTCAATGGCGCAGACTGGCAACCCATTAATCCCACTGCTACAGACAAGCTGATAATAGTTAATGAGCGCTTTATATTTGGCAGGAGCATTGTAAAATCCTTTTTAAAAAATATGAAAATGAATAGGGGCTAAGGTGTTTCCTTTACTTCGTTTTTCCAAATGAGTGTTTCGCCCGTATCAAGTTTTTGAGTAAGTAAATAATAGGGTAAGCTTGAGGAGTCGAGATTGGTATTTGGTAATCTTTGTAAGGTCAATTGGCTTTTGCTTAACTGTTCAAGTTCGCTGATTTTATCTTCTGCCGCTTCACGTTTAGGACTACACCCCATCATAGTTTGGGGGCTTGAACCAATCAACAATTTATTGTCAGGCGTTAAAATGTAAGAACCACCAACACCATTACAATCAGAGCTAAAGCCAACATGATGCTCATCGTTATACATTGGGTAAGCAAAATAGGCAGTCACTGGAAAATCTGGACGACTAAGCTCAATGATGGTTTTTTGATTGCTATCGACTGCGCTTACCAATCGCCATTGATATTCTTTTAGAAACTCATAAGTAATGGCTAGTCCCGTTACTGGTTGTAGGGTCTTAAGTGTACCTTCAAATACAAGCTGCTTGTCCTGAACATTTAAGACCAGCTCATAAGGCGCTGGTTTTTTTGGAGTAAGTTTATTCAAAAATGAAAACGATTTTGTTTGTGTAGATGGTGAAGTGATTCTAAGGTTAAAACGTCCTCTGCCGTATTCAGGAAATAATCGTTCTAAATACTGAAAGATATTGTGAGCTGCTTGTTTATTAGTTATTAAGCAAGAAGGCTGCGTAATGGTAGTTACGCCGTATGAGCTGTAAGTGTAATCTTGATAACCATCATGGTTTAAGCGATAGCGCTGGCAGTCATATTTAAACACTAAATTACTAGGACGCACGTCAAGCATTAACGGCGGTACGGTATCGACATCATTAACAATACCTTGATTGTCTATCCAGCGCACCAATTTCCAATCAAAGTGATTGACACTTTCAACATTTATCACTTGCTCAGATAGTATTGGAGCAGAAGTGCTAGAGCCAGTCACTATTGAGTTAGTAGGTGTAGAATTATCTTTTGCAATATTAGACTGACAACTTGTTAATGCTACCGGAAGCGAAACAGTAAGTAATACAGATAGAGTTAAGCGGTTTAAAATCAGGTGGTTTAACATTATGGCTATTACCAAATAAACATTTGTCTAAAATATAGCACAGGGTTTTGACCAGATTGTTTTTTATTATTACCAAAAAAAGCCGCCCATCATGACGATAAGCGGCTCTTTAATTTGTAAGACTGGATTAGTAACGAATCAGATTAGTTATGCAGCGCTTTGCTTGAGGTTTTATCAACCGTTACTTTGGCAGGTTTTAGTGGCACTGGCATACTCACCAACGCTACTTTTAATATCTCGTCAATCGTCGCGACTGGCTGAATAGTCAGACCAGCTTTAACGTTATCAGGGATATCAGCCAAGTCACGCTCGTTGGTCGCTGGAATCAACACATGCTTGATACCACCGCGATGCGCAGCAAGTAGCTTCTCTTTTAGACCACCGATGCGTAGGATTTTACCGCGCAAGGTAATCTCGCCTGTCATCGCAATATCTGGACGAATGGCAATGCCAGTTAAGGCAGAGACCAGCGCTGTCGTGAGCGCACCACCAGCAGATGGACCGTCTTTCGGGGTCGCGCCTTCAGGCATATGCACGTGGACGTCAGTGGTTTTAAAGGTCTCGTAATCAATCCCTAAGCTGTCACCGCGAGCACGCACCACACTCATTGCAGCGCGAATCGACTCTTTCATGACATCGCCGAGTGAACCGGTAAAGCTTAGCTCGCCTTTACCTTTCATCGCCACCGCTTCGATGGTTAATAGCTCGCCACCGACTTGTGTCCAAGCAAGACCCGTAATACGACCAATCTCAGGCTCTTCTTCTGCTAGACCGTAGTCGTACTGATGGACGCCTAGATAGTCATCGATGTTTTTGTCATCGACTACTACCAGCTCACGTTCTGCTTTCTTAGGAGCGCGTGCGCCATGGGTTTCAACCGAACCGCGAACCACTTTGCGGCAGATTTTATTGACTTCACGCTCAAGGTTACGCACACCGGCTTCACGGGTATAGCTACGCACGATGCTATGCAATGCCGCTTCTACAATCTCAATTTCACCTTCTTTAAGGCCATTATTTTTAATTGCTTTTGGCACAAGATATTTCTGCGCAATATTGACCTTTTCTTCTTCGGTATAACCCGGTAGACGAATGACTTCCATACGGTCAAGCAGGGCAGGCGGGATATCCATGCTGTTGGCGGTACAGATAAACATCACTTGCGATAAATCTAAGTCCATATCTAAATAATGGTCGTTAAAGGTATCGTTCTGTGATGGATCGAGCACTTCAAGCAAGGCTGACGCTGGATCACCGCGGAAGTCTTGCGCCATTTTATCGATTTCATCTAATAAAAATAGCGGGTTTTTGACTTCGACTTTTGCCAATGACTGCACAATTTTACCCGGCATCGCACCGATATAGGTACGGCGATGACCACGGATTTCCGCTTCATCACGGACGCCGCCAAGCGCCATACGCACAAACTTACGACCAGTAGCGCGCGCAATCGACTCACCTAATGAGGTTTTACCAACACCCGGAGGACCAACTAAACAAAGAATCGGCCCGCGCAGTTTTTTCACCCGCGACTGTACGGCGAGGTATTCTAAGATACGGTCTTTGACATCTTGCAAGCCATAATGATCTTCGTCTAATACCGTTTTAGCTTTTTCTAAATTAATCGAAACTTTGGTTGTCGCATTCCACGGCGTATCCAAAATCCACTCAATATAGTTGCGCACCACTGACGATTCACTCGATGCAGGTGGCATCATTTTGAGTTTCTTCAGCTCTTGCTCTGCTTTTTTGCGCACATCTTCTGGCAAGTCAGCATCTTCTAGGCGCTGTTCAAGCTCAGCCACGTCGTCTTCACCATCGAAAGCACCATCATTCATATCTGACAGCTCGTTCTTGATGGCTTTCATTTTCTCGTTTAAGAAGTACTCACGCTGGTTGTCTTCCATCTGCTGACGAACCGCATCTTGGATATCTTGCTCGATATTTTGTTCAGCACTTTGCTTAACCAAATACTCGGTCAAGGTATTGATGTGGGTTTTGATATCGTCTTCTTCTAAAAACGACTGCTTAATATCCAAATCCATCGACACGCGGGTTGAGATGAAATAAACCAATTCAAGTAAATCATCGATGCGTTTTGCCACACGAGTTAGCTCACGAGCATTACGTAGACGGGCGTCGGCATAGCCTTCAAACAACGTCGTTAAGGCTTGGATGGTGTTTTTTTGCTGGCTCTCATCCATACTGACATCGAGGTCAGCACGGTCAAAGCTTGCCATCAATAGCTCGTCATGATTTTCAATGTTATTGACGCGCGCGCGGTATTGACCTTCAATCAATACTTTGATGCAATTTTCATCGCTATCATGCGGCATGGTGCTGACGATGCGGCACACAGTTCCGTACTGATACAAGTTGTCTTGATCAATATCTTCGGTCAGCGAGTCTTTTTGTGCCACGACCAATACTTTATTACCATATTCGGCTTGTGCCAATTCCACGGCTTTTACCGAGGGCGCGCGACCGACAAACAAGGCAATCTGCATATGCGGATAAACAACCACATCGCGTAATGCTAGTAGCGGTAGATAGTTTTCTTCAGCGTCTTTAGCTTTAATGTCTTCAGAATCGCTGTCTTTACTCTCATTGTCTTCGACAGTTTCTTTTTTAACCGTTTCAGACGCCGACTCGTTTTCTAACATATCGCCAGATGAAGTATTTAGCGCATTATCATCAGAAACGTTAGATGAAACGTCGACATCGATGTCGATATTGTCTTGGGCAATTTTATGTTCACTCATATATTCTTCCTCGTTCACCAGACTTGTAAAGTCAAGTTAGTGGTTCATGTTTAGATAAATGGTGCTGCTAAATGAAATTGCAAGGCTATATGACCAACCGCAAGGAGAATATTGCGCCTTTATTTGCATTGTCGCTGATGTCTGCTAGGTTTTGCGCGTGGGCTTTATGGCTAAAATCAGGTAAAATGACGCGCGTCTTAACCGCTCCGTTCAAATAGCAACTATATGGATTAACGTGTGAGTTAAAACGCTAGGGCGAAATAAATAGGTCGGCAATGTGACAATAGCGTGTCAATAGCGGGCCACAAAACATAGGGTAAGGGGCGAGAATATGACCATCAATGCGGTGCTACTAGCGGTAGTCATCATGCTAGGGCTGTCTTTAGCGCGGGTACACGTGGTACTCAGTTTATTAATCGGGGCGCTGGCAGGTGGGCTGATTGCTGGTCTTGGCATGACCGATACCTTAAATGCCTTTCAAGAAGGTATCCGTAATGGCGCGCAAATCGCGCTGTCTTATGCCTTATTGGGTGCTTTTGCAGTAGCGATTGCGCATTCGGGCTTGCCGCAATCTTTGGCAGGGGCGGTCATTAAGCGCATTGATGCCGGTGGTACCAGTGGCATGATTAAATACATGCTGTTTGCCGGTCTGGTTACCATGAGCTGCTTTAGCCAAAACTTAATCCCGATTCATATCGCCTTTATTCCACTGCTTGTACCGCCTTTATTGCTCGCCTTTAATCGCATGCACATTGATAGACGCCTGATTGCCTGTCTGATTACTTTTGGTCTTGTGACCACTTATATGTTTATCCCTTATGGCTTTGGCGATATTTACCTCAATCAAATTATGCTAAAAAATGTCGGTGAGGCCGGTATTGATGTATCGAATATTTCGGTCACCAAAGCTATGGCGATTCCGGCACTTGGCATGCTCGTTGGTTTGCTAGTGGCGGTATTTATCAGCTATCGTAAGCCGCGCCAGTATCAGCAGTTGGCCATCGATAAACAAGCTCGCGATGCGGTAGTAGAAAAAGATGCTTTAAGCAAAACAGCAGCCGGCGCACAAACGCAAAGTAAAATGAAAACGATTGTTGCGCTCATTGCTATCGTCACCGCTTTTGTCGTACAGCTCTATACTGATTCATTATTGCTAGGCTCAATGTTTGGTTTTGGCGTCTTTATGGCAACGGGTGTGGTCAAATGGCGTGATGCCGATACCGTTTTTAATGACGGTATCAAGCTGATGGCGATGATTGGCTTTATTATGATTACCGCCCAAGGTTTTGCCGAAGTGATGAAAGCGACCGAACAGATTCAGCCGTTGGTTGATGGCGCGGCGTCATTGTTTGCGGGTAATAAAGCGATGGCTGCATTTATTATGCTACTCATTGGCTTGATTGTGACCATGGGTATTGGTTCGTCTTTTTCGACTATTCCTATTTTGGCGGCGATTTATGTACCACTATGTATCTCTTTAGGGTTCTCACCTTTAGCAACCGTTGCGATTATTGGTACAGCTGGCGCGCTTGGTGATGCCGGTTCGCCAGCGTCAGATTCAACGCTTGGACCAACCTCTGGTCTAAACGTTGACGGTCAGCATGACCATATCAAAGACAGTGTGGTGCCGACCTTTATCCATTACAATATTCCGTTATTGGTGTTTGGTTGGATTGCGGCGATGGTGCTTTAATCAATAATCTAGACTTTGACAATAGATATAAAAAAGGCGAGTGATTTTATAATCATTCGCCTTTTTTGATTTTTTATAAGAATTTAATTTATATTTTTTCTCAGTTGCGTAGGGCACACCCTACAAATTGCTCGATATTATTCATTCGCCACTATCAGTATTATCCTCATCAAAATCTCCAATTTCACCACTTAATCCAGCCAAAAAAGCATCACTCTGCGCAAGCAACTCATTTAAACGCGCTTCATTGATTACGCTCGATAGCTCATCAGAGCTAAAGGCTTGTTCTTGACTGTAGTAGAGCATCTCCCTAGCATCGTCATTTCCTAATGTTTGCAAATATTCCTCAACATTATCAGCGCTAGAGTTAGAATCCATCGCTTGTTTGTCATTTTTCATCGAAACCACCTCAAGCCACTTGGCGTAATTATGCCATCTAATGGTACATCCCATGGTTGACGCGTTAACTCTTCAACCACTTGAAAGTCGTAACACCAGCCGATTTTTAACGGCTTTTTTAACCCTGCTTGATGGCTTTTACCAAGTGTCGTGTCATAAAAGCCACCACCCATGCCCATACGATTACCATCTTTATCAACCGCCACGAGCGGACAGATAATCACATCTAATTCTTGTGCCCAAAGCAATCGGCGATGATGGTTTTGTTTCATCCCTAAGCTATGAATGCGCGTCGGTATATTCAGCAGTTTCGACTGATAAATAGGTACAAAGCGCAGACGTTTATCATCATTACCATTTCTAGTACGACCGAACGAACCAACCACAGGCAGATAAGGTAAATAGCCTAAGCGTCGACACCAATCCAACAGTGGCTGAGTGGGTAGCTCACCAAAGCCATCGTAATATAAGCCGATACGCGCACGCGGAGGTAAGCGCTGTTCCAACTTGATTAAATGCAAGCTTGCCATGCGCGCGTAATGTCTACGTTCGCCAGCCGTTAATTGCCGACGCTGGCGCGTAAATTGTCGTCTGGGTGGATTAGCCAAGCTATCAGCGACTTTAACCTCCTTTTTAGAGCGAGAGTCATCAGTCGCGAACTGAGATAAAGAATCAGATAATGCAGTAGCAGAATGTTGTTGGCTGGTGTTTTTAGACATCAGTTAGCCTCACGGACTTGGAGAAATTTGTGATAAGTCATGCTATCATAACGCCACTTTACATCGTATTTTCCTTTATGTGCAGCGTGTGTTGCACTTTTTTCAAAGCAGCTATACAACAAACCATCAAAGAGGGTAGTTATGTCGACACAGAATCAGGCAACTCGTACCGAAAAAGATACCATGGGCAACGTGGAAGTCCCAGCTGACGCTTATTGGGGCGCGCAAACACAGCGTAGCCGTGAGAACTTTAAAATCGGTGGCGAGACTTTGCCACGTCCGATGATTGAAGCTATGGCATTAGTAAAAAAAGCCGCTGCGATTACCAATGCTAGCCTTGAGCGTATCGAAGGCGATAAGCGCGACTTAATCGTCCAAGCTGCTGACGAAGTCATCAACGGTGGTCTAACGGATCAGTTCCCATTGGTTGTATGGCAGACTGGTTCTGGTACGCAGTCAAACATGAACATGAACGAAGTATTGGCCAACCGTGCTAATGAGATTGCTGGTAATGAGCGCGGCAGCTACACGCCAATTCACCCAAATGACCATGTCAACCATGCACAATCTACCAACGACAGCTTCCCAACGGCGATTCGTGTTGCCGCTGCTCGTGAAATCAATGGCTTATTAATTCCAGCGGTAAAAGCATTGCGCGATACACTAGACGCAAAAGCCAAAGAATTTGATAGCATCGTTAAAATCGGTCGTACGCATCTGCAAGACGCCACACCTTTGACCCTAGGTCAAGAATTCAGCGGTTATGTGAGCCAACTTGACCATTCATTGACTCGTATTGATAACGCGCTACAAGGTCTATATGAATTGCCACTAGGCGGCACTGCGGTTGGTACAGGTTTAAACGCTCACCCTGATTATGCGGTAAAAGCAGCTGAGCAGTTATCAACCTTGACTGGTCTGCCATTTGTCACCTCACCAAATAAATTTGAAGCACTAGCGGCTCGTGATGCTGAAGTATTTGCTTCTGGCGCACTAAAAACGCTAGCAGGTAGCTTAAATAAAATCGCTAACGATGTACGTTGGTTAGCATCAGGTCCTCGTTGTGGTTTGGGCGAGTTGACAATTCCAGAGAACGAGCCAGGCTCATCTATCATGCCGGGTAAAGTAAACCCAACCCAATCAGAAGCAATGACCATGGTTGTCGCTCAAGTGATGGGTAATGACGTCACTATCAGCATGGCTGGCGCGTCAGGTAACTTTGAGCTTAACGTTTATAAGCCAGTGATTGCCTTTAACTTATTGCAATCTATCAAGCTATTGGGTGATGCGTGCAACAGCTTTAATGAAAACTGTGCCGTTGGTATCGAGCCAGTCAAAGACAAAATCGATGACTTTTTGCATAACTCGTTAATGCTAGTTACCGCATTGAATCGTCATGTCGGTTATGAAAATGCGGCGAAAATCGCTAAGACTGCTTATAAAGAAAATAAAACTTTGAAACAGGTTGCCGTTGAGTTAGAACTGTTAACTGAAGCGCAGTTTGATGAGTGGGTAACACCTGCTGATATGGTGCATCCTTCTTAATTCGTAAAATAAATAACGACCTGCTACGGTGTCAGACTCGCTTAATGTACGACAGGTACCATTTGCGCCCGTCTTCCTTGTAGCAGTGTCATATTTGTTCCACTGAGAAGTAAGTTGTAAAAAAGACCTTGCCATCCTTTATAGAGGAATGTGCAGGGTCTTTTTTTTGTCTATCAATTGAAGCACATGCATTGAGAGAAACAATGTCTTACGCTCAGACAACAAGTAAACCAATAGTTATAACAGCATCAACAAAAATTTTGCTTATAATGAGCGCATAGATAAGAACTCGTGAATAACAGTTCTAAATCACGACAAAGACAATAAGAGCGAACAATCAGACCAACTAAAAATAGTTCGCCGCTAACGTCCATAATTTTTCTTATCTATGACCATTCTAATTATATCATTGAGGTGATTTTATGAAAAAATTAACTGCCGCTTTATCATCAGCTGGTATTTTGATGGCAATGTTGGGTTCTGGTTCTGCCATGGCTTACTCGGACCAAGTGATGGAGCCAAGCGAGAGCTATGATAGCGCTGTTAAACACAGACAGGTCAACTATACTTGCCAAAACAACAAGAAAGTTAGTGTCACTTATGGTTTTAATAAGCAAAACCTACCGACTTTTGCAGAAGCCAATCTGAATGGCAAAAAAAGATTTTTACCCATTAACTTAGGTCGTTCTGATACGGTTGATACCGTGTTTGGTGATGAAGAAAACTTTAGTATTATGACTGGCGCACTGCGTTTAAATAATTATCATAAATCATCGGCTAATATCCAAGATGCCAGCAGTGAAATCATCTATAAAGGCTGTAATGTTAAATCTATCAAAAAGCTTAAAGGCTAGTTTGTAGCAAGTTGAGAATTGATTGATAAACAAAAAAAGATCTTGTGGCATAATGCAGCAAGGTCTTTTTTTTGGTCTGCCATTAAAAACGTTGCAGAGCGTAAATTACTACTGCTAGATAGTGCAACTATGCTTGAAGACTTAACAGCTCCATCCGGCAACCGACTAGAAGCTTTGCGTGGTGACAGAGAAGGTCAGCACAGTATTCGTATCAATGGGCAATGGCGATTGTGCTTTACTTGGATAGAACAAGGCGCTACTAACGTAGAAATCGTGGATTATCATTGATTCTATGAAAAATGTTATTAAAAATATCGAAGAGAGCACACTATGAATAAGAACGGTATGTGTCTTATTCATCCGGGTGAAGTACTACGAGAAGACTTTCTTTAACCGCTCGATATGAGCGCCAATGCATTGGCGATAAAGCTTGCTGTCACACCTGCACGTATCAATTAAATCATACGTGAGAAGCGTAGCATTACAGCAGATACTGCCCTGCGTTTAGCCAAGTATTTTGGTGGTAGCGCTCAGTTTTGGCTAAATCTGCAATCTACTTATGAGCTGCGTTTGGTTGAGACTGATAATCTTCAGTTCTTGGATGATATTGAGCCTATTAAATACGCTTAAGCCAAATATGATAGGGTAAGCAAAAAAAGGGCACATGATAAACTCATGTGCCCTTAGCTATTTAAGCAATTTATTTAGCTTATTATCGAAACTTGTTAGTTATTATTTAATTTCAAGCTTCTTACGATCTGAGCCGGTCTCTTTTGGCAGTACCAACTGCAATACGCCATTTTCATATGACGCTTCTGCCTCATCGACTTTTACCTTATCTGGCAACTGGAAGCTACGTGAGACTGAGCCAAAGTAACGCTCACTGCGTAGTATCTTATTGCCTTCTTTTTGCTCGTCTTTTTGTTCGATTTCTGCGCTAATAGAGACAATATCTCCAGTAATGGATAAATCAATGTCTTCTTTAGCGACGCCAGGAATCTCAGCATTGACGTAAAACTTATTGTCTTTTTCGTTGACATCAATCTTGATTTGGTTGACGCTAGGTAGTGCATCACCATGTAGGGGACGCATCAAAAAGCTAGGTGCCATATCATCAAAGAAGTTGTCAAAGATAGAATTGCGTGTGATTAACTGACTCATAACAGTCTCCTCATGTTTGATAGTTTACAGTGTATCTTGCCTACTATATATATGAAGCTGGTCTACAGGATTTCAAGGCCTATTTTCCTTACCATAGATATTTACCGAATTACCAGCGACTATTAGCAGCATACCAAGTATCAAAGCCACGCTAAAGTGCTCAGCATATAAGAGTACGCCAATGAGTGAGATGAGCGGTAATCTGAACATATCCATAGTGACCACGAATGTGACCTCTGCATGTTGCATGGCTTTAGTCATACAATAATGTGCTGATAGCGCCGTGACACCTATAATGACGAGCCATAGCCACTGAATACCTGCTGGCGTTGTCCACCCTTTTATAAATAAAAGTAGTCCCAGAGGGGCTTGTATTAAACACATCATAAAAGTGATGCTGATTGGGTTTTCAGTATTGGATAACGATTTTGTGGCCACATGGGAAAAGGCATAGCAAATAGCCGCACCCAAAACCATTAATGACCCATAACGGGCTACCTCTAAGCTTGGCTGTACGATGACTATTACGCCTAGAATGCCTAGTAATACGGCAATAACCTTTCTTACAGTTATAGACTCTTTTAAGAAGAAATACGAGATGATTATCGTCCAAAGGGGCACGGTAAATTCAATAGCAAAAACAGTGGCTAATGGAAGTAGTCCTATGCCTAAGAACCAGCCATATTGTCCCGCGAAATGAAATAAATTTCTCACTAAGTGTAATTTAATACGCTTGGGTAATAAAAAGTTGCTCTTTTTTGATAAAAACATTATTGGCAATAATACTAGCAAGCCTACGATACTTCGGAAGAATAAAATCTGAAAAATACCAATTTGACTATTTAGCTCACGAGCACCAATGGCCATTAAACAAAATGAGGTGAGTGCTCCAATCACCCAGAGAGTAGCGTGGAACATAATGGTGCAATCCTGTATATAAAATCAAATCTGGAATTTATATGATAGGCTAGTGTCTCATATCAACGAATTAACACAATAAAAAAGCCAAGCAAAATGCTCGGCTTTTCTTATCACACTTTCAAAATGCTAAAACTTATACAAAAGTCCTAGCGTCGTTGTTGCATCCGTACGCGAGTCAACCATCGGGCTATCGTATTGCTCATTTGGCAGATAGCTTAAGCTTTGATTGGCAAATCCTGCCCAGCGCTCATTAAAATCATAATTAGCGCTAATATTGATATAAGGGTTTAAGCTATTATTTGACTCATAAGCAGTGACGCCTGTCTTCGCTGACTCTTGCGCACTAACGCCATAATAATAGTTATTGTAGTCAGCATCATGATACTCAAAGCCAATGCTTGGATAGACCGTCAGCTTATCTTTAGTGATTTTAGCAAGGTAAGTCAAGCGCGCCGTATTGCCGCCACTATTATCTAAAACGTCAGTCGCGACTTGCAGGCGGAAACCGCCAACAGGCGTACGACGTAGATACGATAGACCGGCAGCGGCTGAAGCCTTACGTTTATCCAGCCCTTGCAGCGCGCCAGTCGCATCATCAGGATCGAATTCACTGCCATCGAGCTGAGCATAAGCGGCTAGCTGATTGGTGCCATCATTGATGATATAAGCACCCGCTTGCGCACCGCGTGCATAGATTCTGTTGTTATCATAAAACACACCCGGCAATACTTTTATGTCGGTGCTGTCTTCCAAATCATAAGCCGACTTGACCGCCATGACGTTGACGCCGACGCTTAAAATGGCATCTTTATCAGTCGGTAAGTTGTTTTTAAACAGTGCGGCATTAGAGATGCTGGCGACACTAAATAGGGCAGTGGCGGTCAATGCGCTAAGGACAGTGCGCGTCAACGGTTTCGATAGCGCTGATGATTTAAACATGGTTTGCTCTCATAAGTGGGTGGGATAAATGGTAAAAACAGAGTCGATAAATAGAATAATAAATAAGTCTGGCATTTTACTCAATGGCTGCTAGCACTTGTAATATTTGCTGATGAATATCTTGCCACCACCATATAAAGCCGATACTGATCAGCAGCATGACCAGCCACGGTAGCAATTGCCAAATAAGCGTCGATTTGGTCGCTGTTTGTTGTTCGTTAAGTTGGCTGTGATTAAGGCTTGCGTGATTAGCATTCACATTTATAGGTAAGTTTACAGCAGAGTCGTGATTAAAACTGCTGTTATTATCAAAATTACCCTCATTATCAAAGCGAGGAGCGAGGGTAGAAGTAGGGGTGGAAAAGTCAGTATCGCTACTTACGGGAGAATTGATATACGTCGTTTGATAAATGTCTTGAGGTGCGCTAGGTACATGCTGTAGCGTAGCAGCCAACCGCTGACGGTAGGCAATGGCAAACGCCAATGCAATCACCAATCCCGTGACCGCGCCACCAATATGACCGGCATTATCAATCCCCGGTACGGCAAAGCCATATACCAAATTGATGCCCATAATAATGATTAGGCTCTTAAGATTTAACACCATGCCATTGACTGATATTTTAAACAGTGCGGCTATCAATAGCGCGGCACCGATACCCATGATACCGCCAGACGCGCCCGCCGATATGCCCGGTTGTCCAGTGCCATCTAAGATGTCTTGCCACGTAATATGGTTGTTCAGTAGGTTGCCACCGATTGCCGCCAGTAAAAATAACGCCAAAAACTTTGCTGAGCCAAACATCGGCTCGGCGATTTGCCCAAAGAAATACATGGCAAAACCATTAAACAATAAATGCATCAGACCAATATGCAAAAACGCACTACTTGCCAAGCGCCATGGTTCACTGTCCATGGTATAAGGCAAGGCATTGGCACCCCATTTTAGCAATGCTTCAGTCGATGGATTATTGGCATCGACCCCAGTCAGCACCTGCATGATAAATAGCCCGATAAAGCTGACTAATAGCAAAGTGGTGACGGGCGCGGTTTTTAATAATTGTTGAATGGTCATAAACGCAAACTATCAATAGAAAGTGATGAGGAGAGTATAAAGGCTAGGGTTAGGGCGTGTCACCCATAAGTGGGTTATGAATATTTAATAAGGGCTGCCTTTTTAATAAGAAGCGGTTTTCAATAAGGTCTGGTTTTTAATAACGTTTGGCTTTTTAATAAGCATTGATTTTAAGATTCTCATAAGTGCCTTTGACCAAAATGTCATCCGTCACTTGATTGATATCGGTGTGACCGCAAAACGCCATGCTGATATCACACTCGTTATAAATAAGCTCTAGCGCACGGCGCACGCCATCTTCACCATAAGCGCCAAGCCCATACAAAAACGCGCGACCAATCATTGTGCCATTAGCACCTACAGCCAACGCTTTGAGCACATCTTGACCGGAGCGAATGCCACTATCGAGCCAAATCTCAATATTGCTGTTATCCGCTCGTACCGCTTGCACGATATCAGCGAGCGCGGCAATGGAGGACAGCGCCCCATCGAGCTGACGGCCGCCATGGTTTGAGACGACTAATGCATCGGCACCGCTACGAGCAGCCAAGATGGCGTCTTCAGGTTCCATGATACCTTTAATAATGAGCTTGCCGCCCCACATATCTTTAATGCGCGCGACATCATCCCAGCTCAGCGCCGGGTCAAACTGTTCAGCCGTCCATGCTGAGAGCGATGAGATATCCTCGACGTTTTTGGCATGACCGACGATATTGCCAAAGCTATGCCGTTTGGTGCCGAGCATATTCATGCACCATTGCGGCTTGGTCATGAGGTTTAATATATTGCCAAGGGTAGGCTTTGGCGGCGCGGATAGACCGTTTTTGATATCTTTATGGCGCTGTCCGAGCACTTGTAAATCCGCGGTTAAGATAAGCGCAGAACAATTGGCCGCCTTAGCACGGCGAATCAGGTTTGCCATAAACTCTTGGTCGCGCATCACATATAGCTGAAACCAAAACGGCGCACTGGTATTTTCTGCGACATCTTCGATAGAGCAGATACTCATAGTCGAAAGCGAGAAGGGCACGCCAAATTTCTCCGCTGCCCGTGCGGCGTGAATCTCACCATCCGCCCACATCATACCGGTAAAGCCAGTTGGTGCGATAGCAACGGGCATTTTGACTTTTGAGCCCAACATATCAGTGGCAAGCGAGCGCCCTTCCATATTGACCAGAACCCTTTGGCGCAATTTAATACGGTCAAAGTCGGTTTCATTATGGCGATAAGTGGTCTCAGTCCATGAGCCCGAATCGACGTAATCATAAAACATGCGTGGTACTTTACGCTCGGCAACACGGCGCAAGTCCTCAATTTCCGTTATTTTTTTTAAATCTTTCATAGGTTTCTCATTATTATGATTGTTTTATAATAGCGCTCTTATGCTGGTTGTTTTATAAAGACTGCTTTATGACGCTACTAATAATTGCTGCAAATCCAACACTGAAAACGGATAATTCAAGCGTTTTGATGGCGTTAATATCACAGGAATGGTGGTAGCAAACTCCATCATAAGCGCCTCATCAAAATCGGCAATATCGACATGCTGATAGCTTATCGGCTGCACCGCTTGAAACTGGGTGAGCAACTGTTCTGCGACGTCACAAAGATGGCAGCCAGATGTGCCGAGTAGCCACCATTTATCCTGATTTTCGTCCGTACCAAGATTGGGGTTGGCGGCAATCATATGTGCCCGTAGTGTTGGTATCGTATTACAATTGCCATTATCATTATCCATATTTTTACTCTTATACTGATTTCTATTTTTGATAGTTGCTACCTTTTGAGATATTTGCTTCTAACGTCTGTTTATAATGTCTAGCGCTAATAATGTCTAATGCTAAGTATTTATCTTCCGTAATTTAAGCAAAGTCATTCATGTCATTTAACACTATTTACATGATAAAGAAATGGGGTAAATAATGACAGCGATTGTGAGATTAGGTAAGATGACCTGCTATTTATCATTGCGCATTATTAGCATCTTATTGATCGCTTGCCGTTTATAGCGCGCCATTTATAGATGGCCGCTTTTTATATGACTATTTTTTCACCACTCGGATATCGCACGCATGACAAGTTTTGGCAAATTTATCAAACGTTTATTATTGGCATTCATGTTGTTGGTCGTGGCATTCCATATATTGGTCGCAGGGTTACTGTTGATTTGGAAAACTCAGCCGATTAATAACAGTATGTTTATGCTGACCCATCGTTTAACGGGCGGCACGGTCACCCAGACGTGGGCTGAGTATGACGCCATTGCCAAATCTGCCAAACAAGCGGCGATTGTCAGTGAGGATTCGACGTTTAGCCAGCATAATGGCTTTGATATGAAAGGCATTAAGGCGGCACAGAAAAAGAACGAAGAAACTGGCAAAATGTCAGCGGGCGGCTCAACGATCACCCAGCAATTGGCTAAAAACCTATTTCTCACCTCGCATCGCTCTTATAGCCGTAAAGCTGAGGAAGCGATTATCACTGTAATGATAGAAACTTTGTGGGATAAGCAGCGCATTTTGACCGCTTATCTCAATGTGGCGGAGTTTGGCAATGGCATTTATGGTATCGATGCCGCCGCCCATCATTATTTTGATAAATCAGCTGCCAACCTAAACCGTGACGAATCTGCTTTACTCATCGCCATGCTGACCAATCCGAAATACTATGAAAGTCATCAAAGCGACAAACGCTTGCGTAACAAACAACGCATCATTAAAAAACGGATGAAAAATGCCGTCTTGCCACAATCGGCTTAAATTGCTCGCTTAAACTGTTAGTGATTTCAAATGGCGGTAAGCCTAATTGTGCTATGTTATAAGATATAGAATTAGCCTCTTTAAAAAAATTAGTATAAAAACTTCTGAACCGTGTTTGAGTATAAAAACAAAAGATGATGGCGTATCGATAACGCTAAAGGAGTGGGAAGATGGCAGAGATAGATAATAAGCATGAAGTTAATGACAGTATTGATATGAGTATAAAAACTGACAATGAAGTAAGCACAAGCCTTATTGAAGTGAGTAACAATTCGATTGATGGTTTAACCGATAGTGCGACTAACAGTTTAACTGAGGTCTTAACTGAGAACCTGACTGACATTGATTGGCAACGTTCAGAAGATGGCAGCTATTCGCCGAGCAGCTATATCAATCGCGACCTGTCATTATTACAGTTTCATTTGCGGGTATTAGCGCAGGCAGCCAGTCCGCGTCATCCTTTATTAGAGCGGTTATTTTTCTTAATTATTTTTTCATCTAACATCGATGAGTTCTTTGAGATTCGCGTCGCCGGCATCATGCAAAAGCTTAATCTGGGTGATGTATCGACCAGTGTCCACGGTATGCGCCCAAGCGAAGTATTAGAAGAGATATCCGTTATCACTCATGCTGCCATCGCTGAGCAATACCGTATTTTAAATGAAGATATCCTGCCCGCACTTGCCAAAGAAGATATTCGCTACTTAAAACGTGATGAGCTAAATAGCGAGCAATCGGCGTGGATGAAGCGCTATTTCACCGAGCAAGTATCACCGGTATTAACACCTATCAGTATTGATCCAGCGCATCCATTTCCACGTTTAGTGAATAAAAGCTTAAACTTTATCGCTACCTTGGAAGGCAAAGATGCCTTTGGTCGTGATATCAATTTGGCGATTGTACCAGCACCGCGCAGTTTGCCGCGCGTGATTCGTCTGCCTGATGAGCTGACAGGTGGTAAAGAGCACCATGTGATGCTATCAGCCGTGATTCATGAACATATTGGTGAGCTATTCCCTGGGATGAATGTCACGGGTTGCCATCAGTTTAGATTGACACGCAATGCAGATTTAGACTTGGCAGACGATGTCGATGATATTGCCAAGGCATTAGAAGGCGAGCTTGAAAACCGCCGCTTTGGCGACAAGGTACGTTTAGAGGTCACCACCGACTGTCCGACGCCCATTAGTGATTATTTGCTCAATGAGTTTGAGCTGCATGACAATCAATTATACCGCGTTAATGGACCGGTGAACTTAACGCGCTTGCTGTTTGATTTTAATATTCCAGCACTGCGTTATCAGCCGTTTACTTATGTCGTACCAAAACCATTTCGCCGTGAAGTCGATAAGCTCGATAAAGCGACCAGCATGTTTGCGGCGATGCGTAAAGGCGATGTCTTGGTTCATCATCCGTTTCATGCCTTTTCACCGATTATCAATCTATTATGGCAAGCGGCAAGTGACCCAAAAGTATTGGCCATTAAGCAAACGCTATATCGTTCAGGTACCAATTCAGAAATCGTCAAAGCCCTAGCGGCAGCAGCGCGTCATGGTAAAGAAGTCACGGCGGTTATTGAATTACGCGCCCGCTTTGATGAAGCGTCTAATATCGCGGTTGCCAATTATTTGCAAGAAGCTGGCGCGGTGGTGGTTTACGGTATTGTTGGCTACAAAACCCATGCCAAACTGATGCTTATCATTCGCCGTGAAGACGATAAAATCCGTCGTTATGTGCATCTAGGCACTGGTAACTATCACGCTGCCAATGCCAAAGTTTATACCGATTATGGTTTATTTAGTGCCGACCCCGATATCTCAGAAGATGTGCATAAAATTTTCCAAGAGCTGACGGGGATGGGCAAACCTGCCAATTTGAAAAAGCTCCTGCATGCGCCGTTTACCTTGCATGAAAAGCTAATGAGCTTTATCGATGATGAGATTGCCCATGCGAAAGCAGGCAAGCGCGCTCATATCATGGTCAAGGTTAATGCGCTGACCGAACGTCGCCTGATTGATAAATTATATGATGCGTCACAAGCAGGGGTTAAGATTGAGCTAATTTTGCGCTCAATGTGTTGCCTGCGCCCGCAAGTAAAAGGGTTGTCTGAAAATATCACTGTGCGTTCTGTTATCGGGCGTTTTTTGGAGCATACGCGTATTTATTATTTCCATAACGATGGGGATGAGCGCTTATATTGCGGCAGTGCCGATTGGATGGATCGCAACTTGTTCCATCGCGTCGAGGTGGCATTTCCCATTGAAGATAAAAAGCTCTTTAAACAGATTTATGAAGATGGGTTATTAAATTACCTCAAAGACAATGTGCAAGCGTGGACACTTGACGGTAATGGCGTTTGGCATCAAATTGAACCTGCTGCAGGTGAGCTGCCGCATATCGCGCAAGATTATTTGTTAAAAGTCATCAACCGCGTTGGCGAGTCAGTTTAGCGAAATGGCTTTAATAGTCAGTTTTTAGTTAATCTGCTTTTATTAGCGTTGCTTACTGCTATCTTGGGTGAACCTAGATAGTATTGACCTTTAACATTCTTACTTAAACTATTCTAAATCAAAGCCAAGCATAGATTTAATCTACGCTTGGCTTTTTTGTCTTAATAATCTCTATTGAGAATGATGATAAGTATAAAGATGAAACATGCGTTACAAACTGTCTGGTAACCTCACATTTATTCACACATTGATACCGCAGTGCACTGGTTAGCGATTGAGAATTCTTCCTATAATTGATACAGGCTTTATTACTGATACCTCAATTATAAAAAATAGGAATGAATCATGAGCAATGCCAAGAACGATACCTCAGATATTAAAAAAGCAGCAGAGCAAGCTGATAGTCAGCGAATCGAAAAAAACCTAGCCGACAATAAAGAAGTCGATGTGCCGGAAGAATTGAGTAAAGAAGAACAGACTTTTTTTATTGATGATGATTTGCGTACTGATAAGTGATTTTAATTTAACTAATTTTAATTTATCTAAAAAGCAACCAGTACCACAAAGAAATTAGTAGCAATGAGCATATTTATTACTGCATAAAAATTAAATAATGCTCTAAACCATAAATGCGAGGGACGCGCCATGCCAACTAATACCCATCTAAACCATGAAGAAGCGGTACCCGTTCGTGATCCAGCAGCCTTACATCCAGACAATGCCCAAGACAGTTATGAAGGGCGTAAACATGAGCCTAATATCGATGGACCACAGCAGGAATCACAGGAAACGGACGAGATATATTCCGACCCTCGTAAAGAAGAGGACTTACCAGCAGGCGGCAAAAATGTCGCGGATTTAAACGCTTATGATTTATCGCAAAAAGGTAATGAATCGCGTTAAGCCGTTGTTTAATTTATAAATAAGTAAGCAATATTAGAAATTCAGTGACCAATAATAATAACGATAACCGCAATAATCCAATATGATCAGAACATGATAATAATTACACATGATAAGGATGCCATGATGCAAAATGAAAATACGCAAACCAAAGATCCCGCTTTAACCAAGACGCGTCTAGACGATGCTGATGTTAATACTACTAATACAGCTGATGCTCATACTGAAATTGACAATAGCATTACTGAAAATAAAGGGACAGATACCTTTAAAGAAGGCGTGATTAATTCAGAACACGTCAACGATAATGACAATCCTGCACGTCAGCCAGATCGCCGTGACCAAGAGGGCAGTGCCTTTGACGAAGGTATCAATGAGCATACGATGGTTGGTAATGCGGCTAAAAGTGCAGGTATCAATGACTTAAACCGTTATGCAAACATTGATAATGCTCAAACACGCGTGCTAAATCCTGATGAAAAAGATTTTTAACACTTATATTTTCAGCATTAATTTAATGAGGCGCTAGACGTTAATGTGCCCACTGTTTTTCGTTTAGATAGCCGTTTATATACTACTTTATATACTAGTGATGCTAACAAGGTTAGAAAAGGAATTGCCATGAATATGCCAGATGATAGGGATGCAGAAACGAGTAATTTAAAAACGGCTCATTTAAATGATGATATGCCGCTTAAAGATGCCGATGACAATAATGGAATTGTTGCTGATGATGCATTGCAAACAGCCAATCCAGCTGAAGCAGCACGGTTAACGAATGACCATGATCCACATCATGTCGGAAAAAGTCATAAAGAATACGACAGCGCTTTAATGGAGAGCGATAAATAACAGTTTTAGACAGTATGCTAAGAAAGTAGACACTTAGACAGTGTGAAGTGAAGAAGTATAAAGCCAAAAGGTGCAACAATTAGCCGATTCTCATATCGACTGATTGTTGCACCTTTTTGTGTTTAAACCGCTTTTTAGAGTGGTTAAAATCCTAGCCATTAAGATATGGCACAGATTCTATAATTAAGCCGGTTCACCGCTATGAAAACGCAGCTCGGTATCTGGGCTCGATATCAGCTCCGCTTCTACCGCTTTAAAAAACGCCACGCGCTCGTCGATATTATCCTCTGACAATGACTGCGCCAATGCCAGATAATCTTCAAAATGACGGCTTTCTGATTTAAGTAAGTAGCGATAATATTTCGCCAAACGCTCATCGTTGATGACTTCAGCCAATGCAGCAAAACGCTCACAAGAACGCGCTTCAATAAATGCTCCGATAATCAATACATCTATCATCGCTGCTGGCTCGTAGGTGCGTTTATGTTTCAGCATACCTTTAGCATAACGTCCGGCACTTAGATATTGCCACTCTTGCCCGCGCTCATTCATGATGCCGAGCACCTGCTCATAATGCAGCATCTCCTCGCGTATCAACTGCGCCAATTTGCACTGTAAATCATAAGAAAACTCATAGCGAAATAATAAGTTCATTGCTGTACCAGCCGCTTTTTTTTCACAATTGGCATGGTCTTGAATGATTAATGGCAAGTCAGCAATGGCGGCATTTACCCACGCTTGTGTGGTTCGCGTACCCAAAAACTCATAAATAGGAGATAGGTCTACCTTTATAGGCGTTCGTAATTGCGCAATATCGACGCTGTCTTCTTGATTATTTTCTTCTTGAGCGCCATTTTCTTGGGTTAAAGTTGCAAGGTTTTGTGTATTGATAGTCATAGTTTTATTGGGCTTTATTGAGTAGTTGTAAAACAGCATTTATTGAATAATGATAAAAAGGTCTGAAAATAAATAAGTCTGCTATAGTCGATTCAACTTAAAAAGAATACATGGCTGTTGGGATAAATTTTGCAAAGCATCGAAAAGTGCGAAGCGCACAGCAAGCAAGAAAAATTTATCCCAGCAGCAGGCTATTTTTAACCTGCCTTTTTTATATTGAACTGACTATATAGCGGCAAATATCTTTAATAGCATCTGGAATAATGGATCATTTGACGTGTTTGATACTTTTAAACGCCTTAGCTTAATAGATAACCGTTAAGCATAAATTACTATGGTAATGATTACTTACAGTTTATCCATCGTTTCCATCATTGTGCTTAAACAAGGCGTTTATAGCATCTAAAGCCATACGTCTTATAGGGTATCATTTATCTACAGCCTAAGTATTTACTTGCTGAATGATGTTTCCTTGTTTATTTCATTATTTGATAGTAGGATGAGATTTTGCTTTTGGGACATTCTGTCTTACTATTGATTGCTAGTGAATAGTTGATACTCAGCATTATATCAACTATCCATGCTAGCGCAAAAAGTAAGGTTTATCACCTTAGTATTTGCTTAAAGCTGGTCTAAATAGTAGCAACTTAGATCTTAACTGCGATAGTAGTAACCCGGGATTAACACACTTCACGAACAGATAAGGATAACAATATGAGCCAGTCTTCTAACGCCAATCGTATTCAGAAGGGCATTCTTGCCATCGATAAGCAGATGTTCGATTTTATTGAAAACGAAGTGCTGCCGAAAGTCGGTGTGGATTCAGACAGTTATTGGTCAGGTTTTGAAAAGGTCATTAAGGAGTTTACGCCGCGTAATAAAGCGCTGCTTGCGACCCGTGACAAAATCCAAGCCCAGATTGATCAATGGCATCTAGACAATCCTGCCAAAGACGGCGACATTGACTATCCTACTTATAAAGCATTTTTACAAGAAATCGGCTATCTGTTACCAGAAGGCGAAGATTTCAAAGTCAGCACCCAAAACGTCGACGACGAGATTGCCCATATCGCAGGACCGCAGTTAGTCGTACCCGTACGTAACGCCCGTTATGCATTGAACGCGACAAACGCTCGTTGGGGCAGCTTATATGATGCTTTGTACGGCACAGACGTGATCAGCGATGAAAATGGTCAAGAAGCAAAAGGTGGCTACAACCCAATTCGCGGCGCCGCTGTCGTCGCCTATGCCAAAAAATTCTTGGATGAAAACTTTGCGTTAGCCTCAGGTTCATACAACGATGCAACCGGTTTTAAAGTGGTCGATGGCAAGCTTGAAGTGCTACAAGGCGATAGCAGCACTGAATTAAAAGATGCTGCTCAATTTGCAGGTTTTGTCGGTGATGCAGCAAGCCCAACCGGTATCTTATTAAAGAATAATAACTTACACGCTGAAATTCAAATCGATGGCAGCCATCCAGTTGGTAAAGACGATCCAGCCAATATTAAGGACGTGCTATTAGAATCAGCCATTACAGCAATTCAAGATTGTGAAGATTCAATCGCTGCCGTCGATGCTGAAGAAAAAGTAGAAGTCTATCGCAACTGGTTTGGTTTGATGAATGGCGATTTGCAAGAAACCTTTGAAAAAGGCGGCAAAACCCGTACACGTAAACAAAACCCAGACCGTGAATATACCACGCCAGATGGCGACATCTTTACCTTACCAGGTCGCTCATTATTGCTAATCCGTAACGTTGGCCATTTGATGCAAAACCCTGCGATCTTAGTCGATTTGGGTAATGGTCAAGAAGAGATTTTTGAAGGCTTGATGGATGGTTTGATTACACCGCTATTGTCTTTAAATGATTTAAAAGGTAACAACCAGCTATCAAACTCGCGTAAAGGTTCGATGTATATCGTTAAACCAAAAATGCATGGTCCTGAAGAAGTCAAAATGGCAAACGATTTGTTTAATGCCTCAGAAGACTTATTGGGCTTAGAACGTAATACCCTTAAAATCGGTATCATGGACGAAGAGCGCCGTATGACGGTCAACCTAAAAGAAGCGATTCGCCAAGCCAAAGAGCGCGTTATCTTTATTAATACCGGCTTCTTAGATCGTACCGGTGATGAGATGCATACCAGCATGAACGCCGGACCTTTCGTACGTAAAGGCGATATGAAGTCAGAAGCATGGCAGCCAGCTTATGAGCAGTGGAACGTCGATATCGGTTTAGAGACGGGTCTACAAGGTCACGCTCAGATTGGTAAAGGCATGTGGGCGAAGCCTGATGAGATGAAAGAGATGATGGAAACCAAAGCCGCACATCCACAAGCGGGCGCTAGCACAGCATGGGTACCATCACCAACGGGCGCCACCTTACACAGCATGCATTATCATCAAGTGAATGTCGCTGAGGTGCAAGACAAGCTAAAATCACGTGAGCGTGCCAGCTTAGATGACATCTTGACCATTCCATTGGCAAAAAACACCAACTGGACGGAAGAAGAGAAGCAGCAAGAGCTTGATAATAATGCTCAAGGCATCTTAGGTTATGTCGTACGCTGGGTAAACCAAGGTGTTGGTTGCTCTAAAGTACCTGATATCAATGATGTGGGTCTAATGGAAGACCGTGCGACATTGCGTATCTCAAGCCAGCATATCGCCAACTGGCTACATCATGGGGTCATCAGTGAGCAACAAGTGATGGATACCATGAAGCGCATGGCAAAAGTCGTCGATGAGCAAAATGCTGACGATAATGGCTATCAGCCGATGGCAAATGACTTCGATAACTCGTATGCCTTTAAAGCGGCTTGTGATTTGGTATTTAAAGGTCGCGAGCAGCCAAGTGGCTACACTGAGCCATTGCTCCATCAAGCACGCCTTGATCTAAAAGCCAACTGCTAAATTAATCGAGCCATATTGTTAGTTAATTAAATAATATAACTAGCGTTAGTTATTATTAACGAGCTTTGCTTTAAGGCTATTTATCTATGTATAAGTAGCCTGCTAACGTTTTGTTTTTAATAAGCATATTAAATATAGTGTATATTCTTATTACTGATATTTCTCAATAACACCTCTATTCGTCCATGACGAGTAGGGGTGTTGTTTTGTCCCTAATTAAATATAGGTTAAACCTCATAGTGGACATGGCTTTGAAGATTTTTTGTCATTAGAGACGTAAAAAATATGTTGCAAATTATGTCAAAGTTGTTATGCTTGTACTCGAAGTATGAGTTTGGTAACGGATGTTACGCAACAGAGCGATAAAGACCAACGTTTACATGGCAGTTACGATTTCGATCCCAGTTATGTAAGTCATGGTTTTTTTCATCTTACGGTAATAGAACTTCGCCACACTTGTTTCTGACTAATCTCGGTAGCCAGTTACACATTATATCTTTGAGGATTTGTGACGATACCATTTTGGGCACCGGCTAATAATAGCTCGCTCATTACTAAAATTGTAAAGTGGAGATACCCCCATGAAAAAACTACTTTTAGCTACAGCAATCGCTGCCCTATCTGTATCTGCAGCCAATGCAGCCCCAACTCTATATGGTAAAGCTTTTTTAGCAGCTGACTATGTTAATGCTGAGTTTGAAGGCCCTGGTTACAATTATGATGAAGATACAATAGAGATTAACTCTCATGCTTCACGTATTGGTATCAAAGGCTCTGAAGCCATGACGGCTAACACTGATGCAATCTATCAGTTGGAATACGGCACAAGCATCGATGGTGATAGAGACGGTTTCACTAACCGCGATACGTATCTTGGTGTTGTAAACAAACAGTTTGGTGAATTCCGCGTTGGTAAAAACCAATCTACTTTAGACAGAATTAACAACGTTGTCACTGCTGACAGCGGCTATTGGGATAACCTAGGTAGAAATAAATTAGAAAACGGCGCTGTTGAAGCACTGAATATGGCTGATAGTAATCGTATCAAAAGCTCAATCATTTGGACTGCGCCAAAATACGATGGTCTGCCATTAGAGATTTCTGCAATGTACAACTCTGATGATCAGAATCGCAATGACAACTCTGGCTTTGGTGTTGCGGCTATGTTTGATCAAGGTACAGGCTTCACAGCTGGCGTTGCTTATGACAAAGATCAGAATATTCTTGGTGATATCATCCGTGGTACTGCAACTGTTGATCTAGGTAAATTCATGGCAGCTCCTGTTACTCTAGGCGCTTTATATCAAGTAGCTGATTTTGATTACTCTCGCGATACTAAGAAAGAGAAAGGTTTGATTGTTAGTGCGGCAATGCCTTTAACTAACTTTGCCCGTCCAGCTTCTATCTATGCACAGTACAACAAAACTGATAACTTAGACGGTTGGAATAACGCTGATTCAGATCAAATCGTTGTTGGTGGTAAGTACTTCTTTAAAGACAACATGATCATGCATGCTTACGCTGGTGTGAATAACGCTGAAAACGTTAAGGCTGCATATAAGAGTGGCGAAGATAGTTTAGGTAGAAATGAATACACTGTTATCGATGGCGATGCTGATATATTCGTAATTGGTACTGGTCTAGAATACAAATTCTAATCTAAGCATTAGAATCTGACTCTAAAAAAACTCATCCTTCGGGGTGAGTTTTTTTGTTGTGACCTTTTTAAAGCTGCAGTGGGTTATAATAGCTACGTATTTACGATGATTACGCACTTAAGATGATTAAGCGTTAAAAACTGAGTGTTTTAAAGAGTTTGCGCTTTTGCCCTATATTTTGTGGCGTATTTTTAGTAAAATCCTTCTTTACCAATTACCGACAGAGTACTATGACCAAGTTTATATTTGTGACCGGTGGGGTAGTGTCCTCACTAGGAAAAGGTATTACCGCCGCATCCCTTGCTGCCGTGCTAGAAGCACGTGGCGTAAAAGTGACGATGACCAAAATGGATCCGTATATCAACGTCGATCCAGGTACGATGAGCCCGTTCCAGCACGGCGAAGTATTCGTCACTGAAGATGGCGCTGAGACCGATTTAGATTTGGGCTACTATGAGCGTTTTTTGCGCCATTCAAAGATGAGTAAGAGCAACAACTTCACCAGTGGTCGTATCTATCAAAACGTTTTGAATAAAGAGCGCCGCGGTGAATATTTAGGCGGTACGGTACAGGTGATTCCGCATATCACTGATGAAATCAAAAGCAAAATTCTTGCCAGTGGCGAAGGCTATGACATCGCCATTATCGAGATTGGCGGTACAGTTGGTGATATCGAATCACTTCCCTTTATGGAAGCTGTACGCCAAATGCAAGTAGAGCTAGGTCGCAATCGCGCCATGCTGATGCATTTAACATTAGTACCTTATATCGCCAGTGCTGGTGAAACCAAGACTAAGCCGACCCAGCATTCAGTAAAAGAGCTGCGTTCGATCGGTTTGCAGCCTGATGTCTTAATTTGCCGCTCAGATCACCATATCTCACCAGACAATCGCCGCAAGATTGCGCTTTTTACCAACGTAGAAGAGCGTGCGGTTATCATGTGTGAAGATGCGCAAAGTATTTACCAGATTCCGCGCACCCTGCATGAGCAGGATCTTGATGACTTAATCTGTGAGCGTTTTGGTCTTGATTTACCAGAAGCGGATTTAAGCGATTGGGATAAAGTGGTTGAAGCACAGCTGAATCCTGAAGCGACGGTAACGGTAGCGATGGTTGGTAAGTATGTTGAATTACCGGATGCCTATAAGTCTATCAATGAAGCCTTGCTGCACGCTGGTATCACCCATAAAGCCGATGTTAAAATCGACTATATTGATGCTGAATTGTTAGAAACGGATGATGCTTTATTTGCCCGTCTAAACGATGCTGATGCTATTTTAGTACCGGGCGGCTTCGGTGAGCGCGGTACCAATGGCAAAATGAAAGCCATTACTTATGCGCGTGAAAACAACGTACCTTATCTTGGTATCTGCCTTGGTATGCAGCTGGCTGTGATTGAGTATGCTCGTAATGTGCTACATATCGATGCCAACTCTTCTGAGTTCCATCGTACGGCGGCTGAACCTATTATTGGTCTGATTACCGAGTGGTTAGATGAGCGCGGCGAATTGCAGATTCGTAGCGATGATTCAGACCTTGGTGGTACTATGCGTTTAGGTGCACAGCAAGCGGAACTGGTTGCTGGTAGTAAGCTTGCCCAAATCTATGGCTCAACCAATATTACTGAGCGTCATCGCCATCGTTATGAGATGAACAATCGTTATATTGAGCCATTAGAGCAAGCAGGTATGAGCATATCTGGTTATTCGGCTAAGCAGCATTTGGTCGAATCGGTTGAGATTCCTACTCATCCTTGGTTTGTCGCGGTACAGTTCCATCCTGAATTTACCAGCTCGCCACGCGGTGGTCATCCACTGTTTAACAGCTTTGTAAAAGCAGCAAGAACCTATAGCGATAATAAATAATCGTTATCGCATGACAGCTTGATAGTTAAAAAAAAGACTGATTTTCGGATTGGTCTTTTTTTTGGACTTTATTTAGCTATTTTTTAATAGCGGTTTCTAGCAATAGCGCTTTTATGAAGTAATCTACAGTATCAGCGAGATGTAATTACGCTTAGATACTTTTTTTCATGGGGCTATCGGTTACAATACGGGGGAGTAGCATTAATAATAACTGTTCGTAATAACAGTAAATAACAATAATGAGGGTTACCGCTTCATGGAAAATCTATTAACGGCGCAATCGCATATCAAGCTTAAGACGCCAAATGGCAATACAATCAATATCGGTAATGATCAGCCGTTTGTATTATTCGGTGGTATGAATGTTTTAGAGTCAAAAGAATTGGCGTTTGAGATTGCCGAGCAGTATGTCGATATATGTCAGCGTTTGGGTATCGGCTATGTTTTTAAAGCCAGTTTTGATAAAGCCAACCGTTCAAGCTTACATTCTTATAGAGGTCCGGGTTTAGAGCAAGGTATCGATTGGCTTGGGCAAATTAAAGAAAAATTCCAAGTGCCGATTATCACTGACGTCCATGAACCGTATCAAGCAGCGCCCGTCGCTGAAGTTGCTGATATTATCCAGCTGCCAGCGTTTTTATCGCGTCAGACTGACTTGGTGCATGCGATGGCAAAAACAGATGCGATTATTAATATTAAAAAAGCGCAGTTTTTAGCGCCGCATGAGATGCGTCATATCGTTAATAAATGCCTTGAAGGTGGTAACGATAAGCTGATACTTTGTGAGCGCGGTAGTGCCTTTGGTTATAATAATCTGGTCGTCGATATGCTTGGTTTTGATACCATGAAGCAGATGGATATTCCGGTATTTTTTGATGTAACGCACAGTTTGCAGCAGCCGGGTGCGCGTAGTGATAGTGCCGGCGGACGCCGTGAGCAAATCACAACGCTTGCCCGCGCAGGTATGGCAACAGGACTAGCTGGATTATTCTTAGAGGCGCATCCAAATCCAGAAACCGCCAAGTGTGATGGCCCGTGTGCGTTGCGAACCAGTCAGTTAGAGCCATTTTTACGTCAGCTAAAGCAGATCGATGATTTGGTTAAAGGGTTTGAGGTATTGGACACGCATTAATGATGTTAACAATGATATCGATGAGAGGGTAAGACGATGGCGATTAAAATAGCGCAGGTAAGTATCGAAAATATCGATGATACCGAAGGGCTTGAGAGCGTGATGACGGCGCTAAAAAACATTACCGGTGTCACTGAAATTGAGCTGGAGCCTGAAAATGGTGTTGCCTTTATCCGTTATGATGATACGCAAACGACCATCCATGCTTTCGTTGCGGCAATCAGTATGGTCGATTACGTCACTCAGCCGTTTCCTATCGATGCCCCGCAAAATCCACGTTATCATGATTAGCGGTGAGGCACTGATAAAGAAGATGCACTTTCATAAAGCGGTTTCGTAAAGATACGAGCAATCAAACTTGTTGTTCAGCTTAATTGGGCTTATGCTAGTTCAATGCTGCAATGACTGTATTTAGAAAACAGCGATGACAGCAGTTTATTAAAGTCATAAAAATACTCACTCATAAAAACTCAGTTATAAAAATAAGGAGCCTCTCATGGCAAACCAAACCCGTATTATTAAAATTGATGGCATGACTTGTGGCGGCTGTGTGGCAAGCGTCCATAATGCCACCGCCGATATCGATGGTTTAGATGATATCAGTATCGAGCTTGCAGACAACCAAGCGACAGTCACCTTTGATGATAGCAAAACCAGTGCAGAAGTCATTGCTGCTGCTATCGATGAGGCAGGCTTCGATGCAACCGTTGCTAACTCGTAAGCATTGTCATTTAGTTAAGTAAACCAGCTATCATGGCTGGTTTTTTAATGGATATTTAAATGGTTTTTTTAATGAGCAATCACTATTCATACATATTAAGTTGCTTCTATCATTGTGCTGAGCGTTATTAAGCTATAGAGAGTCACATACTTGAATAGCCATTATTCGTATCCATTTAATATTTACTATCCATTAAGATTCATATTCAACTTTAAAATGCTTTATTTGTTTCATTTAGATTTTCCCTCCACTGATATTTTTATGGCCATATCAATTGATAAACGCTATAAAGCGCTATAACGCAACAACGAGTTCTATTTATGAATGATTCTACCCGTACCAGCAATGAGCAGTCCTATGATGTTGAAACTGATATTCAGTCCAATACGACGACATCGCCTACGCGTGCACACTTGCAACTGGCCATTGATGGAATGACGTGTCAGGCCTGTGCCTCAAGAATCGAGAAGGTACTAAACAAAAAACCATCGGTATATGAGGTGAGTGTAAACTTCGCTGGCGAGACTGCCAATGTTGATTATGACCCAACGCAGACCACGCCTGAGCAGGTCACAGAATGGGTAAATAAAACCGGCTTCGTGGCCAATTTGCAAGCAGCCGATAGTTTGTTTGCACAAACAGACGAGGATACCGCGACTGAATACCCGTGGCGCTTGATTGGGTTATGGGTTTGCTTGCTGCCGTTTTTAGTGGGTATGGCGGGCATGCTTGTTGGGCAAGGTATGGCGTGGATGCCACCGGTTTGGATTCAGTTTATCCTAGCGACGATTGTACAGTTTGGATTGGCATTACCCTTTTACAAAAGCGCTTGGGCATCTATTAAAGGTGGTCTTGCCAATATGGACGTACTGGTGGTCATCGGTACGGTCACCATTTGGGCGTATTCAACGTATCTATGGCTGACCCATGGCGATGGTACGTTAAATAGTCTGCTGCAAAGCGGTCATGGTAGTGGACACGGACCAGCAGTGTATTTTGAAGCAGGCGTAATGGTCATTGCCTTTGTGCGTACCGGTAAATATCTTGAAGAGCGCACCAAAAAGCACAGTCTAAACAGTATCGATTTATTATTGTCATTAACCCCTGATGAAGTTGAACAACAGCAGCCGAATGGCGACTTTCATAATGTCGCGCTGCAAGATGTACAAGTAGGCGATATCTTGCGTGCTAAGCAAGGCAGCCGCGTGGCAACCGATGGGACAGTTATCGATGGTAGTGGCTGGTGTGTCGAGAGCCATTTAACCGGTGAGTCCGTACCGCTCAAAAAAGAAGTAGGTGATGGACTGCTAGCAGGCGCTCTCGTTGAAAATGGCAGCTTACTCTATCGCGTTAGTGCTAAAGGTAGTGATACCAAGCTCGGTGATATGGTACAAGCGCTCAGCGATGCACAAGGCTCAAAAGCCAATTTAGCGCGCCTTGCTGATAGAGTAACGGCTATTTTTGTTCCTGTCGTGGTGACGATTGCCTTGATCACCTTTGGACTGACATGGTGGCTAACGGGCATGCTTGACACGGCGTTAATGCATGCCGTGTCGGTATTGGTCATTGCTTGCCCCTGTGCGCTTGGTCTAGCGACGCCAGCTGCTATCATGGCTGGTATGGGTGTCGCCGCGCGTCATGGTGTTTGGTTTAAAGACGCGCAAAGCTTAGAGGCGGCAGGTAATATCGATACCGTTGTTTTGGATAAGACAGGCACATTAACCATCGGTAAGCCGACCATCGTTGATAATGTGATGGTAGATAAATCACTAGCCGTTGATGATGTCCTGCAAATTGCCGCAAGTGTTGAGGCACATGCCAGCCATCCATTAGCGACGGCACTGATTAACGCGGCTACTGAGCGAAACTTGCCGTTGATGAGTGTGACTGATATCAGTGTGATAAAGGGCGCTGGTATACAAGCAAATATCGAAGGCTTAGGCTTAATAAAGGTTGGTAGCGCAGAGTTTGCTAATTTGACGCTACCAAAGCTGATGCCAAAAGTATGGCAAATCGCCAGTACGGTCGCTATTAGTATTAACGATGAGCCGCTAGGTGCTTTTGCCCTTGCTGATGACTTAAAGGATGACACGCCGCAAGCCATAAGAGCGCTACAAGATGCTGGCATCAATGTCATTTTGATGAGTGGTGATAAGCAATCGGTCGTTGACCATGTGGCAGGGCAGTTAGGTATCGAGCAAGCTTACGGTAAAATGAGCCCACGTGATAAAGCAAGCCAAATTGCTTTATTGCAAACGGCGGGTCATAAAGTTGCTATGGCAGGGGACGGCGTCAATGATGCGCCAGCGATGGCTACCGCTGATGCCAGCTTTGCCATGTTTGAAGGTACGGATGTCGCACAGCACAGTGCTTCTGCGCGCTTGATGGGCGAGTCACTGATGCATATCGATGCGGCGCAAAAAATTGCGAATGCCACGGTGCGTAATATCAAGCAGAATCTATTCTTTGCTTTTATTTATAATTGCCTTGGTATTCCGCTTGCCGCTTTCGGCTTTTTAAATCCTATGATTGCCGCGGCTGCAATGGCGCTCAGCTCTATTTCGGTATTAATGAACGCGTTACGTTTGACACGATTTAAAACCGAGGTTGAACTGGATAACACTGTCTCTGGCGCACATAGCAACAGCAAACGTTTAACAAAAGCGTAAGCGTTATATCACTATTAATAGCGGCACTAACAAAACGCTTTGGTAACGACTACTATCGCTGCTCATATAGGTTTTTATGGGCGCAAGTTGGTGTAAGATAAGGGAAGTTTGGCAAAATTTATGCTATGATGCCAAGCATTATAGCCGACGCTTAAAGTGCCAAACCAACTTTTCACTATTCGCAAAATCATGCGCTAAATAAGCGGATTGTATCACTGGTATCAGATGATATAAATTGTATAAATAGGCAAGACTGGTTTGGGCATATTTGCTATACGATATTTTTTATCTTTTTTGTATTCTAGTTGCCGTTATTTATCCCACAAACTTGGCATGACCAAAGGAATTAACAGACATTATGTACGCTGAAGAAACCACCAACGTCACCGCAATTAAAGACATTCGCGCTCGTGAGATTTTAGACTCGCGCGGTAACCCAACGATTGAAGCCGATGTAATCCTAGCTGATGGCACTATTGGCCGTGCTGCTGCCCCAAGTGGCGCCTCTACTGGCTCACGTGAAGCGCTTGAGCTGCGTGATGGCGACAAAGATCGCTACATGGGTAAAGGCGTCAAAAAAGCCGTTGCCAACGTTAATAGCCAGATTCGCAGTGCGCTAATGGACAAAGATGTCACCGAGCAGCAAGGTATTGATGATGCGATGATTGCGCTAGATGGCACAGAAAACAAAGACAGCCTTGGCGCTAATGCTATGCTAGCAGTCTCTCTTGCGACTGCCAAAGCGGCTGCCAAGTCACAAAGTCTGCCACTACATCAATACATTGCAAACTTGCGCAATCAGACGTCATTGACGATGCCTGTACCGATGATGAACATCTTAAACGGTGGCGAGCATGCGGATAACACGGTTGATATCCAAGAGTTTATGATTGAGCCCGTTGGTTTCACTAGCTTCTCAGAAGCGCTGCGTGCGGGTACGGAGATTTTCCACAGCTTAAAATCTGTCCTCAAATCACAAGGCTTGAATACAGCGGTCGGTGATGAAGGCGGTTTTGCCCCCAACCTACGTAGCAACGAAGAAGCTATCACTGTTATCATGCAAGCGATTGAGCAAGTTGGCTATAAAGCTGGCGAAGATATTCATTTGGCTTTAGATTGCGCGGCCAGTGAATTCTATAAAGACGGTCAATATATCTTGGCAGGCGAGGGTAATAAATCCTTTGATAGCCAAGGTTTCTCTGACTATTTAGTAGGCTTGGCGCGTCAATATCCTATTATCTCTATCGAAGATGGTCTTGATGAGTCGGATTGGGATGGCTGGAAGTATTTGACTGAGCAGATTGGTGATAAAGTCCAATTGGTCGGTGATGATTTATTTGTGACCAACCCTGCTATCTTGCAAGAAGGCATTGATAAGCATATTGCCAATGCGATTTTGATTAAGTTTAACCAAATCGGTACTTTATCAGAAACGCTAGATGCGATTTATCTGGCGAAGAAAAACGGCTATGCAACGATTATCTCGCATCGTTCAGGTGAAACTGAAGACAGCACCATTGCAGACTTGGCAGTGGGTACGGCTGCTGGTCAGATTAAAACTGGCTCACTATGCCGCTCAGACCGTGTCGCGAAATACAATCAGTTATTACGTATCGAGCAACAAGTACGTGCAAGCTACCGTGGCCGTGAAGAGTTTATCGGTCTACGTGGCTAATAAGCTATACAGCTAAGCAGTTAGGCTTAAAGCTAAGCGATATATCGTCATTGATGTGATGATATATCGCTTAATAAGCCTACTTAGTTTTTTACTTTACTCTATTATCTCTTTTCTATTGTCTCTTTATCGTTTTGGCGTGATCAATTTATGAAATACTTTAGCCAATTTATGCTACTTGCTTTAGCCGTTGCCGTCCTTTTAGGACTGCAATATCAATATTGGCTAGGCGAAAACGGTCAGTTTGAGCATAATAAATTGCTGACACAGATTGATGAGCAGCAGCGCTTAAATGATAACCAAGTAGCGGCAAATAATTTGCTACGCACTGACGTTCATGACTTAAAGACCGGTCTTGAAGCAGTAGAAGAGCATGCGCGCTTAGATTTGGGCTTAATTAAGCCAAATGAGACCTTTGTACAAGTATCAACAGCGCCGACGACGCACAGCCGTTATTAATCGCTCTTAATTTTACAAAATGAGTGTTTTCTACTATCTACAGTAGTCACATTATTGGTCTTAAAGTATTTATGGTTAAAATCTAAACCTCTTTTTCACTTCTCTCCAGTCCTATCATCATGGAATCCAACCATGAGTATCAATCAAAGCCACCTTATGAATACCACACCACATATACATGCCATGATTGTTGCTGCTGGTCGCGGTAGTCGTTTTGGTGCCTCTATCGCAAAGCAATATACCATGCTACAAGGGCAGACCTTGCTACAGCATAGCGTGGCGCGGCTTGCTAATAGTGCTTATATTGATAAGTGCTTATTGGTTATAGGGGCAGATGACAGCACGGCAAAGACACTCAATTTTGCGCTGCCGATACAGTATGCCAGTGGCGGCGCTGAGCGTTGGCAATCGGTACAAGCAGGGGTAGAAGCCATTCGTCAGACAGGTGCTAAAGATTCAGACTTGGTCGTGATACATGATGCTGCACGTCCTGCGGTGCCGCAACAGGATATCAATAAGGTGATTGAAGCGGCGATGCTAGAGCCTTATGGCGCTATTCTCGCCACGCCAGTAGCGGATACCTTAAAACAGTCCTACACCCAGCCTCATGCTCAATCTAAGACCACAAACGGCGTTATAGATAAGCCTGTCAATAGCAGCAGCACCCACTCTTACGCTAAGCGCACTATCGACCGTAGTCATATGTGGCAAGCACAAACGCCGCAAGTATTTCGCTTAGGTGAGTTGCAGCGAGTATTAACCTATGTTGCTGAGAATCAGCTAGAAATTACCGATGAGGCCAGCGCTTTTGAACATTTAGAGCTGCCGATTCGCTTGGTGTCTGGCAGTCGACAAAATATCAAACTGACTTATCCTGACGACGCTATCTTGCTCGCAGCGATTCTTACCGCCCAATCCGAACTATTATAGAAAGCGATAAAGCACTTATAAGAAGCGATAAAGCACTCTTCCTTTATGATTCTTATTCTCTATGTAAACTGTTTTCTACCTAACCTGTTTTGCTATCAATCTTAACGTTCTCAATAACTAAATTGAGCGCTTATAACTTCATGCGCCTATTTTTTCTCTTTATGTCTCTAAAACTTTTAAATTGCCTATTCTAGGAAGACATATTCATATCATATTTTGCCTATAAATAATTCTAAAGCACAGCTTAGTATTAATAAGTAGAGGCTTAAGATAAACATATATTGCTTTGATGACGAAAATAGCCTATGATGTAACCAACTTAATACAATTAATATAAACATTTATAAATCAATAGTATAACAAGCGTATTTGCTATCCTCAAACGTCTTGTCAGTATTTTTTATCGAAAGTTAGTATGGTTGTCTTAGCTACATTTACCTGAAAATAGGGAGAAGCTGATTGTCAACAGTCAATGATTCGACAAATCCAGTAACGCCAGATCTCTGCCAGCTTGTATATCTGAGCCACATTACGTCGACTGGTCTTGCAAGTGCGAGTACGCTTAACGACATCGCAGAAGTCGCCATTAAGCTGAACAAAGCCGATAATATTACTGGTATTCTTTGCTACGGCAACGGATACTTTTTCCAGTGTGTGGAAGGTTCTGAGCAAGCATTAACCAATCTAAAAAATCGCTTATTGGTAGATGATCGACATCAAGATTTAAAGATATTGGATTTTTCAGCGATTGCTGAGCGCCGTTTTGCTGGCTGGTCACTACGTTCTATTACACTTGAGCGTTGGATGGTGAATGAGCCTAAGCTTAAAGCCTTTATGCCGTTTAAGCCCAATACGTGGGGCGCTAATGAATGGCAGCGGTTTTTAGATATTCTGCAAGGTTATTATGAAGAACAAGAAAAATCCGGCGAGCTTGATACGCAGCCGATAAAATATAATACCTTAGGGGTAACCTTGGGCAAAGTAGTCGGACAGCACCAAGCCTTTTTCCTTATTCAGACTATATTGGGCGGCTTGATTGTATTGGCGCTACTTTGGCTGGTGCTAGCAGATAAGATTTGGTAGGCTTTTCTAAAAAATAAAACTCATATATTAAAAAAGCCAGCATTAATCGCTGGCTTTTTGCTGTCATAAGCTTTTTGCTTTTATAAATTTATCATAAAAAGTCATCATAAACCGCTGCATTGTCACTGATACGAAATTATAACAACGCATGAGAAATGAGCAGGTATAACAACAGGCATAAAAAAAGCCCACTCACAAAAAATGTGAATGGGCTTTTTGATGGTACGCTTATTAGTCTTATCAATGCTTTACAGCAAACTTGCTAACAAGTGACGCCAAATAGTGGCGTCCCCAGGGGGATTCGAACCCCCGTTACCGCCGTGAAAGGGCGGTGTCCTAGGCCTCTAGACGATGGGGACTAGTACAACGCTTCAGCTGCTTTCACCTTTATGCTGAAGTGGTGCGTATTCTAATGGCGTCTGCGTTTTCTGTCAAGCCTTTTTCTGCGTCTTTTTAAAATTAAATATCTTTTTTTGAGCGCGCGGCGTGGATGTAGGTCATTACGCTTTAAATGATGCCGAATCCATAACGACGTACAAGTGCTAATGGTTAAAGCGAGCAGCATATAACCGATGATGGTTGCCCATAACTTAAACTGTGGCTCCATAGCAAAGTCCCTTTTGTTAAGCTCAAATAATCCATAGCAAGTTATTAACTATAGATAGCACTATTATTTGCGTTTAACAATGGAGGGCGTGTGCTTTATGTTATTTGGTGTCGCTATCGGTTGCTTGTACGGTAGTGTCTGCGGCGCTATCTTCTGTCACCTCCGAGTTGCTCTGCTCAAGATGCATCGCATTCGATAGCATAGGATAGCTGTTTAGGATATGACAAAACAGCTCAGCGGTCTTTTGGGTATCATAGAGCGCTGAATGAGCGTCTTTACCATCAAAGTCGATGCCAGCCGCCTTACAGGCACGTGCTAATACCGTCTGTCCAAACGCCAAGGCAGATAGGGTCACGGTATCAAAGACTGAGAAATTGTGAAATGGGTTATGGTTCTTGCTATTGGTACGCAGCACCGCCGCATTCAAAAAACCCAAGTCAAAATGCGCATTATGGCCGATAAGGACGCATTGGCGGCAGTCTTCAGTACGGCGCACTTCCTTTAAACCTTTAAAAATACGGCGTAGCGCTGTTTTTTCATCTTCGGCAATGGCTTTACGTAGTGGGTTTTTAGGGTCAATACCGGTAAAAGCGAGGGCGCTTGGCTCAAGGTTTGCCCCTTCAAAGGGTTCAATATGAGCATTTAAAGCCTCGCCCGGATAAAACACACCCTGCTCATTTAGCAGCACAGGAATACAAGCAATCTCTAATAAGGCGTCGGTTTGCGCATTAAAGCCGGCCGTTTCGACATCGACGACGACAGGCAAGAACTTACGAAAACGCTCTTTTAAGGTCATGGGCGCTTGTTCGTCTGTGTTGCCATTGGGCGTGTTAATTACATTGCTAGTATTAGTGACATTGCTAGTATTGTTTACGTCGGTTTCAGGTAGGGCGGCATCGTTTTGAATGGTCATATCAAGTTAAATCGCTTTTATCAGTCGTACTGTGGCATTGAAGTAAAAAATTAAGTTAAAGAATTAAATTAAAAATCACTAAAAAATAAACATCTTATGATACGAGTATTGCTTTTGCTAATGAAGTTGCCTTTTAGCAGAAGCGCATTGTCTATCATAGGATGTAGCCCTAAATAAAATAAGTACAAATATTATAATGTGCTACTGGTATAAGTTTTCCTTGCTTGCTGTGCGCTTTGCACTCCAGAGGCTGCGCAAAATTTATACCAGTAGCACGATGTTTATTTTATAGGGGATCGAATAGATAATAGAGACGCAGGCAGTTTTACGTTATCACTATTAGGCTTTAATAGACCAAGGTAATATCTCGCCCGCCATTAACGGCGTTAACGACGAGCCATCAAAGTAAGGGTAGTCGGTTGGTACTTGCATCGGCGTATTTATCAAAGTAATGGTGCTTTCGTGGACTGGTACGCCATAGAATTGAGCGCCAAAGCGGCTCGCAAACCCTTCAAGCTTATCAATTTTACCGACACTATCAAAAGCGGTGGCATATAGCGGTAGCGCATTAGCGGCGCTATAACAACCGGCACAGCCGCAAGCAGATTCTTTTGCGTTCGTTGCATGAGGCGCAGAATCTGTGCCTAAAAAGAATTTCGGATTGCCACTGGTGGCCACATCTAACAATACTTTTTGATGGCTTTCACGCTTCAAAATAGGCAAGCAATAAAAATGCGGCTTAATACCACCGACCAGTAAATGATTGCGGTTAAACATCAGATGTTGCGGCGTAATGGTGGCAGCAACTTGGTTACCTTGGGCTAAAACAAAGTCAGCAGCATCGCTGGTGGTGATATGTTCCATCACAATTTTCATGGTCGGAAATTTAACGATGATTTGTGCCAATACTTCGTCTAAAAAGCGTTTTTCGCGGTCGAAAATATCGACATGGTCGTGAGTCACTTCACCATGGAGTAGTAATGGCAGATTATATTTTTCTAACGCTTCAAAGATATCGACGCGGGCATTGATATCAGTAACGCCATCAGCAGAGTTGGTGGTTGCGCCAGCAGGGTAGAGCTTGACCGCTTGGACGATACCTGATTTTGCCGCCATTTCGATATCATGGGCGCTGGTGTTATCCGTGAGATACAAGGTCATCCGTGGGTCAAAAGCTGCTTTGCGCTCAGTACTCAAATTACTTGCTTCTAACTGCTGCATGATACGCGCACGATAAGCGTGGGCATCATCAACATTTTTAACAGGCGGCACCAAGTTTGGCATGCAGATGACGCGGTTAAAGCTTTGGGCGGCATGCGGAACGGTGGTTGCTAACGCTTTATCGTCGCGCAAATGAATATGCCAATCATCTGGCTGCAGGATGTTTAATTCTCTAATCGAATCAGTCATGGTGTCATCGCGCTCTATATCGTCATATACGGGAGTGAAGGGGGGAGTCTTGCTGTGCTGCTATCATAACAGATTTGCCTACCTGACTAAATATGCGGAAAAATATCTGTACATAAATGATAAGCGATTTTTACCGGATTAACTTTTGCCAGAGTTTTAAGAATCTTGTTAGAAACGAGGGTTGTTTACAGCGACTGTTATTTGAAATAACCGGATTTATAGAATTAACCTCAAATATAAGGGAAAACCCAGTGCCTGATGGCAGTGCCACTTTTGCCGTTAGTAAATATGATGTACACTGAGCAGGCAATCTATCTTTTATTGATTTCATCCCATCATTCGCATTTTACGTCCCATTAAATGTATTCGACAATAAATTCTTATATTAGGAGTTCTTCATGGCTCAGCTTGATCCAAAAACTATTAATAAAATCGTCTTGGCATATTCAGGTGGTCTTGACACCTCAATTATCGCCAGATGGCTACAAGAAACCTATGATGCAGAAGTGATTACTTTCACCGCTGACATTGGTCAAGGTGAAGAAGTTGAGCCTGCGCGCGCCAAAGCTGAAGCAATGGGTATCAAGCATATCCATATCGAAGACTTACGTGAAGAATTTGCCCGTGATTACGTATTCCCGATGTTCCGCGCCAATGCCATCTATGAAGGCGAGTATCTGCTAGGGACTTCTATCGCGCGTCCATTAATTGCCAAGCGTTTGGTTGAAATTGCTAAAGAACATAACGCCGATGCTATCAGTCATGGTGCGACCGGTAAAGGTAACGACCAAGTACGTTTTGAGCTTGGCGCCGTTGCTTTGTCTCCTGATGTGGTCACCATTGCGCCATGGCGTGAGTGGGATTTATCGAGCCGTGAAAGCTTGATGAAATATGCTGAAGAACATAATATTTCTATCGATTATGCCGGCAATAAGAAAAAATCTCCGTATTCAATGGACGCCAACTTACTGCATATCTCATATGAAGGTGGTATTTTAGAAGACCCATACGCCGAAGCAGAAGACGATATGTGGCGCTGGTCAGTTAGCCCAGAAGAAGCACCTGACGAAGCACAATATCTAGAATTAGAATACAAACAAGGCGACATCGTTGCTATCGATGGTGAAGCGCTTAAGCCTTATGAAGTGATGATTAAGCTTAATGAGATAGGCGGTAAGCATGGTATCGGTCGTTTAGATATCGTCGAAAACCGTTATGTCGGTATGAAGTCACGCGGCTGCTATGAAACCCCAGCGGGTACTATTATGCTAAAAGCACACCGTGGTATCGAATCATTGACGCTTGACCGTGAAGCGGCGCATCTAAAAGATGAGCTGATGCCACGTTACGCTAAAATTATCTATAACGGTTATTGGTTCAGCCCTGAGCGTATGATGCTACAAGCCTTGATTGACAAATCGCAAGAATATGTCAACGGTACCGTACGCGTTAAATTATATAAAGGTTCTGTAAGCGTTGTTGGTCGTAAGTCAGATGATTCATTGTTCGATGAAAAAATCGCCACTTTTGAAGACGATGCGGGCGCTTATGATCAAAAAGACGCCGAAGGTTTCATCCGTTTAAATGGTCTGCGTTTGGCGATTGAAGCCAGCCGTGGTCGTGATTTATCGAAGTAAGCCAGATTTGCGGTAGTCAATTCGAGACATAGACGATACGTTAATAGTCACGTGCCACTGTTATAAATTTTCCTTGCTTGCTGTTATCACAGAGGCTACGAAAAATTCATTCCAGTCGCACTATATTGATTTTAAAGTCAGTCTACTAGCGGCACAACATAAGCAAGAAGAAATAAAAACGATGCTATTAAGTTAGCGCCTTTTTTTATGGGTTTTTGCAGGTTGGTTCGACTATTTTTTGATGATTAAAAAGTTATGTATTAATTGCTGCCACTTATCATTGTGCTGCTTTTGCGTCTTCAGCACCATATTCATCATCGTCTACCATGACGATAGCCACATCTTGCTGTTGACGCTCCTTAATAAGGTCTTGTTCTATGACCTCTTCTGTCGCCAGTAACATGCCATCAGATTTTTGGCTTTGATATTTAAGAGCGGCAAGCCCGCCAAGCACCCCGATAACAGCTATAATAATCAAGATAACGGGATTTTTCCAGAGAGGTATAGGCGCGTCGTATTCAATGGGCTTTTCACTGGTGGTGGTCGGCGTATTGTCGTTATTGCTACCGATTAGACCCAAACTGACCAAAGGTGGTTTTGGTGCGCTGGCAGGCTCGGAGGTAATACGTAGGCGATTACGCTGCAAGTATATTTCTGAAATTTTAGCCAATTGCAGCAACCAGCGTTGGTGCGGTAAGCTGATAGCGGTCATTTCCGCAAACATGAGCAAGTCATTATGTTTGCCTTGCTGAGCATTTGCAGATGAGCGCCCGATGACTTTTAAATAATTACCCGTCGCCAGTTGCATGTCTTGCACCGGCTCATGACGTTCAGGTTTAAATGTCGTCAATTCATGCCAGTAAGGGTTGAAAGTTGGTGGCGTGCTAGCGAGCTGCTCTATACTTAATAAGGTACGTTCTGTATTAAGGCTGTTTTCTGCTCCTGCTTTTATTTCAGCTGCCGAGTCCAAAACGCCTTCTGTCGGCGCAGTTAAACTTTTATCTTCATTAGCGTCATTCGATTCGATAGAAGTTGGTTCATTGGCGGCAAAACGAGCAGCTGATAAAAACTGCGGTTGTAAGGCGAACCATTTATCCATCTCGTCGTTATCAAGTTGGCTATATTCGGCTAAAATAGCCAGCTCGCGTAAGACAATCACGCATAGAGAAGTGAGTAATATCTGCACTTGCGATGTCGTTGCGTCAATCTGTTTGGCAATGTCTTCACTGGCTTTAATCACGCGGGCGTTATCATAAAATATCGCATCCGCCGCTTCATGGCGATGATATAACGTCGCATTGATGGTGGAAAAATTCATCGAGTTATATTGGCGCAGCTCTTTAACCGCGCCGCGCCCAAACAGTTTTTTGCTCACCGCTTGCCCATCATTATGCTGCTGATAAGCAAGCAAGGCACTGACAATGGCTTGCAAGCTGGCATCCATTGCCAATCGTGCTTGTGGTAATGAAAGCTTGGCAACATCTGCCAATAATGACACCATCGGCTTGGTATCTTGATAGAGAAAATCATACATCGACACACGTGTCGGTGAAATAGTCGTCATAATCTGCTAGCATCAAAAAGTGTGCCCCTATATTACGGTGCCAAAAGCCTTGATACAATCCCTTAATAATAGAAAAATTCACTCAACTTACTCATTATGCGATCAATAATGATATCAATTAGGTGAATGACCGCTGGAATCCCTTTATGACGAATAACGAAAACTTTAATAAAAAATCTAATGTGCATTTAGTGATTAATATTGCTCAGCAAAATTTAACTCTTTACCAAGATGATAAAGAAGTGACTCAATATACGGTATCTACCGCCAAAAATGGCATTGGCAGTCAGCAAGATAGCGGCTGCACGCCCCTTGGCAAACATTTTATCGCCAAGAAGATAGGCACAGATGAACCCATAAATGCGGTATTCATTGGCCGTATTCCTACGGGCGAGATATATAGTGCAGAGCTTGGCAAGCGCCAGCCTGAGCGCGATTGGATATTAAGCCGTATTCTTTGGTTAAGTGGTTTGGAAGAGGGAATTAATAAGGGCAGCAATAGCCAAGGTGGCTGTGATACCTATCAGCGCTATATTTATATTCATGGTACGCCAGACAGCGAGCCGATGGGCGCGCCACTCTCACATGGCTGCATACGTATGCGTAATGAGGATATTATGGAATTATTCGAGCAGGTTAAAGAGGGCACAGCAGTGACGATTATCGCTAATTAACTGCTATTTATTACTCATTCAAGCTTAAGTAAAACAGAATAACTTTATAGAGTGATTGATAAAATAAACTTTATAGAGTCTAGACGTTATTTAGTATATTGATATAATAGCCTCCTTGTTAATATCAACGTGTCATGCCAAATACGGCACGTTTAACCTACATTCTATTATAATTATCAGGATAATGATGATGTCTAAAGAAAGTCTAGTCACTTTACAACAAGCCTTTGATGAACGCCGTTCGGTATATGCTTTGGGCAATGAGCTACCAGTAGAGCCACAAGCAATTGTCAATATGGCCGAGCGTGTTTTATTGCATACGCCTTCTGCTTTTAATTCACAATCTTCGCGCTTGGTGGTATTGTTTTGTGCCGAGCATCAGCGGCTATGGGATATCGCCGAAGAGAAACTGCGTGCAGCTGTCGGTGATGGCGACTTTTCTGGCAGTAAGCAAAAGCTAGACGGCTTCCGTGCTGCCGCGGGTACTGTGCTGTTTTATGAAGATAAAAACGTGACTCAATCGCTGCAAGAGCAATTTGCGTTATATGCAGACAGATTCCCAGTTTGGGCTCAGCAAACCTCGGCCATGCATCAATATGCCATGTGGACAGAGCTACGTACCTTGAACGTTGGTGCCAACCTACAGCACTACAATCCGCTTGTTGATGAAGATGCCGCTAAAGCATTTTCTATTCCAGATAGTTGGGAATTGGTTGCGCAAATGCCGTTCGGTAACATTGTTGAGCCTGCTGGCGAGAAAACCTATCAGCCAGTTAGCGAGCGTATGAAAGTGCTAGGTTTATAAAAGCGCTAAGTTTATAAAAAAGACAGCCCATATATAATGAGCTGTCTTTTTTATGCTAAGATTTTTATTTAAAGCTTTGTTTATTCTAAGCTTGATTCATAATGCTATGAGCATTTTTACCAAAATATTGAGCTGTCTATCACTTTAGCCAAGCGTTTTTCGCTGCGCTTATGGTCTCTTGTTAGCATGGCTGCAAACCAACCAGCGCCATATAGCGCATTGCTATCTGTCTCTGATTTCAACTGATAGTGCTGTTGATACATCATATGATTGCGATAGTGATTCAAAGCTATTTGCGCTTTGACCAAACGTTTTAGCCAGCGCTTGGTTTTCTTTTTTGACTTTTTCTTCTCTAATAATGGCGTGGCAAATTCACTGATATAAAGTAAGGTTGTTAACTGCTGATGCAGCTTGCTCATTGCTTGCTCTGCATCCTTGTCATCTGTATCACTATTTTCTACATCAAGTTTTTTTGAGTTGATGCTTTTTGAATTGCTGCTTTCTAAGTCACTATCTTCTGAGTCAATACTTTGTAACTCGTCATTTTTTAAATCATTATTTTCTATAGTGATGCTATCTGAGTCCGTAGCCTTTTTACTCTGTAGCGTTTGCGCCGCTTTGCCAAGCTTTGCATACTGTTTAGATAGCGTTTTTGCCAGCTTATCGATGACGGGTTTATCCGCTTGCGGTTCAAGGCTTGGGTCGCTCATGGTAAAGGCAATCAGCTCAAGTAAGGTCAGCTGAAAATCATTGGCACCGACGGCATCTTTTGGGTTAATCTTGAGCGTATCAATGTCAGCTGTCCAATCGACGATAGGTGCGCCGTGCTGTTGTAAATCAGGCTCTATATCGGAGGCGAGATAGGCAAGCTTTTGGTAGTCATTAATTAAAGCCGCTGTTTGTTTTATTATTGGTAGCCAGTCTGGATTGATTTCGTCAGAATAGCTGGCGAATGTTTGTAGGGCAGCTTGCAAGCGGGCAATGCCAATGTACAGTTGCAGGATATGGTCATCATCTTCGCTGCTCGCGACGATGGCACTGCTGTTTGGTAGTATTTGCAACAGACAGTTATGCACTACTGCCCGTATAAATGCAGGCATGCTGCTGTCTTTGTTGATAGTCAGCTGGTCAAGGTCAGCACTGACGGCTAGGCTATGATGTTGCCCTGTAATCAGCAAGCTACCACGCTCAGCCTTGGTCACCGTAGACAGGCAAAGCTTATAACGCTTACACCAAGTTTTAGCCGTGGTAAATAAAAAGTCTATATCGCCTGATATTAGCTCAAACTCAATTTCTTGAATAGCGTCGCGCTGGCTATCATCATTACCGTGGATAATTTCTCCATAATCATATGCCATCTCGATATGGTTATTTGCTTCATCGTCACTCTCATCTACCAGCAATCGTGTGGTGCGCTCGACATCGGTCACGTATAACCGAGTAAGATTTTTGGCCAGCTTTTTTAGTTTAAATTCAGCCAAAGCAGGAGCGACAGAGGTGTTTTTATAAATGCTTAAATCGGGCATGAGCGTATTACTATCGAGCATAGCCTGTACCTGCTCATTATCCAGTGGCGCATTGTGCTCTAAACGTGCCGCAATACCGTCGCCACCCGCTTTGATGGTCTGTACCCATGCATCGCCTTCTTTACGAATACGTAAGCCAATACCCGCCTGTGCAAGCTGTTGGTCAGGGGTATCATAATAATGGGCCGCCAGTTGCGTTACTTCAGATGATTTGACTTGTGCTTGACGCAGCAAGCCTTTTAGTCGTGATTCTGGTACCAAAAACTTTAGCTCTATCTCTTGCATGATGGCTCCCGATTATTTTAATACTATGTAAATTATTATCTAAGTGATTACCATCGTATGAAAGCTATCGGTGAATAACAAGTAAAACTTTTGTTTTGGTTGACTCAAGTAATAGGAGTAGTGAGTAAATGAACGGCAGTTAATGAAACGATTGCTTAAGTAGCACTGTTATTGCAGGAGATGGGGTTATGTATAGCGCATAAAAAAGCCGCCCTACAAGATAGGACGGCTTTTCTTAAAACTTTTACTTATAAAGTGTACTTATAAAGTGTACTTATAAGTGGTCGGACATTAGAACTGGTTCATCGTGTTCTTGCCGCCGCCAGCTTTAAGGGCGTTTTCACCAGAGAAGATTTCTTTGTGATCATCGCCAAGGTCAGAACCGGCCATTGCTTGGTGCTTAACACAAGCGATGCCTTCACGGATTTCTTTACGTTGTACGCCAGCTGCATAAGCAAGCATACCGTCATCACCGAAATAGCCTTTAGCAAGTTCATGAACGCTAAGAGCAGTAGTGTGATAAGTAGGTAGCGTGATTAAGTGATGGAATACACCTGCTTCACGTGATGCATCACGTTGGAAGTTTCTAGCCGCTTCGTCAGCCGCTGTATCAAGTTCAGTACCATCGTAATCAGCACTCATCAAGTCATCTTTATTGTATGCAGAGATGTCTTTGCCTTCTTCTTCCCACTGAGCGATGATTTGCTTACGGAAATTAAGCGTCCAGTTGAATGATGGGCTGTTGTTGTATACAAGCTTAGCTTTAGGCTGTTGCTCTTTGATACGGTCAACCATCATTTTGATGTGTTCTACGTCTGGAGTTGGTGTTTCGATCCATAGTAGATCAGCACCGTTTTCTAGAGCAGTGACACAGTCAAGGACAACGCGGTCGATGTTCGTTTCTTCACGGAACTGATATAGACCGTTTGGCAAGCGAACTGGACGTACTAGTTTGCCGTTGTGCTTAAGTAAGCTGTCGTTTTCTTTTGCATTTTCTAAAGTCACTTCTTCCATTTCGATGAAGTCGATGTATTTAGAAGCAAGGTCGCCTGGCTCATTTGATACTGGGATTTTTTGCGTTAGTGATGCGCCTTCAGAGTCAGTACGAGCAACGATGATGCCGTCTTCAACACCTAGCTCTAGGAATGCATAACGAATAGCATTTAGTTTAGAGATGAAGTCTTCATGCGGTACCGTTACTTTACCAGCTTGGTGACCACATTGCTTAGCGTCAGATACTTGGTTTTCAACCTGAATAGCACAAGCACCAGCTTCGATCATTTGCTTAGTTAGCAAGTAAGTCGCTTCTTCGTTACCGAAACCTGCATCGATGTCAGCAATAATTGGCACAACGTGTGAATCAAAGTTTTCGATTTTTTCTAGGATAGCTGAAGTGTCTTGACCAGCTTCTTCTGCAGCGTTTAGCTCACGGAAGTAGTCGTTTAGTACTTTAGCATCAGCTTGACGTAAGAAGGTGTAGATTTCTTCGATTAGCTTAGGCACAGAGGTTTTTTCGTGCATAGATTGGTCAGGAAGAGGACCAAACTCAGAACGAAGGGCTGCAACCATCCAACCTGATAGGTAGATATAAGTTTTTGACGTCGTACCAAAGTATTTTTTCTTAGCGTACATAGTTTGCTGAGCAACAAAACCATGCCATGCACCTAAAGACTGCGTGTACTGAGACGTATCATTGTCATAGTCTTCCATATCTTGACGCATGATTTTTGCAGTATATTTTGCGATATCTAAACCGGTTTTAAAACGGTTTTGTGACATCATACGTGCCGCATCAGTCTCGCTAATGTTCTGCCAGTTACCGTGCTTTTGCTTTAATTCACGTACTAAATCGATCGCTGATTTATATGCAGTTGACATCTATAGTCTCCTTGGTGGGGTGTAAAAAACGAAAATTTAATTGTTAAAACAATTAAAGATGGGGCAACTAACTTTTTATCTTACTAAATGTGTATCTTACTAACTTTGTATTTTACTAAAACCTAAACCTAGTTCTTATTGTCACTATATCAAGCTTGTATGACATCAAATATGACAGTTTGTGTGATATAGCCAATTTAATATCGTTAAAACTAGGTTGCCGCTTAATCATCCAGCCTTACTTACCCTAAACAAACCTGCCTATTAATACAAGGCGATTGCTGAACTTGTCAGTTACAAATTATTCAGTTAAAAGCTAGTGGGTAAAAATATGTGCTGACTATCAAATGATTATAGTTAAGTGACGATGGCTAAATGATAGCGGTAGTAATTGAAAATATTCTATGCTTAAAAAGCTTCTATATAATGTTTAAGCAATACAACGTTTAAGCAATTATGGGTTAGCAATATCATATTTGGTGATAAGAGATGTTACAATAATCGATGCTGTCTCTAAGACAGGCGATGACACGATAATTTATAATGGCTCATTGCCCATTTAATCGTATTCTGCTATCACGACTCATCTTCAAAATACTTTTATTATTAAGCGGTTAGACTCATTACATTTAACGCGCAGAGCGGATTTTTGTGGTCTTCGCTGTATTTGGTCTACGGCAATCACTATAACTGCCTTACCAAGATTTATCTAATTTATGATTGTTATCTTGGGTATTTTATGTGCTTATAGTATATATAAAACAATGGCTTATGCTGGTTAAATTGAGTTATAATAAGCATATTCTAGAAAATTTTAATAAAAAATATAGTTATATTATGCTGTTATGGCAGCTTTAGTTAAAATAACAGCGCGAAAAATGCCAAGCTTGCTCAAGCTTATTGTGGTATTTATTCTAAGGCAAAGAGAAAAATATATGAATTTGCAGCGGGTTGATTTGAATTTATTGGTGCATTTAGATGTGCTGCTTCGTGAAAAAAACGTCACACGTGCTGCTGAGCAGCTTGGTATTACCCAGCCTGCGATGAGTAATATTCTAAGGCGCTTACGCAAATTGTTTAATGATCCATTGTTGGTACGTTCATCAGAGGGCATGACACCAACTGAGCGCGCACTTGAGCTGCAGCCGCGTATTCGTGAGATACTGGCAGATTTGACCCAAGTCCTCGAGCCGCGTACCGAGTTTCGCCCTTATAGTACCTCGCGCGTTTTCCGTATTATGACCTCAGATTATGCTGAGGCGACTTTGGTGCCAAAGCTTGTCAAAGCACTGCGTTCTGAAGCGCCCAATGTCATTTTGGATTTCTTGACGCCATCTGACGTCTCCTATCGTGATATGGAGCAGGGTCGGGTTGATTTGGCGATTAACCGCTTTAATGAGATTCCACAAAGCTTCCATCAAGTTTTGGTTTGGCGCGATACCTTTAGCTGTTTATTGTCGTCAGAAAGTCCGTATGCCAACCGCTTTAACCTAAAAAATTATCTAAAAGCGCAGCACGTTTGGGTATCTAAAACGGGTATGGGTGTGGGCTTTGGCGTCAATCCAGAAAAATCTGGCGGACTTGGCTCTATCGATCAGGCGCTACAACGCTTAGGTCAAAAACGCCAAATTAGCGTTTTTACCCGCCATTATCAAATGCCCGCCATGCTTGCAGCCAATAAAGATTTGATTGCGACTTTGCCGACGCGGGTGGCAAAAATGCAAGCCAATAATGACAGCATTAAAATGGAAGAGCCGCCATTTTTTATCCCTGAGTTTGAGCTGACCATGGCGTGGTCGCCCTTATTGCAACATCATCCAGCCCATCGCTGGTTACGCCAACTTATCATGCATGTGGCCCGTCAAATCGTCGATGAAGAAGACAATCCACCGCAAGAAATACCGATTATTAACCATTTATTCTAATACGCTAATAATAAAATCAGCGTTTAATAAATGAATAAAACCAGCCCATCTCTTATGTGCTGGTTTTTTTATGCTCGTTTCTTCATGTGGGCGTTTTTAAGCTCATATAGTACATTGTGGATGAAGCCATTTTTTAATAATAAGCACATCTTCTTAGAAGTTCAGGCTTTATTGATTTGATTCAAGCTATTTATTTACAGCAAAGTTTGCATGACATTTATCAATGACACACTGTTAACATCTCATCCACACTTCTTCATAACTTGTAAAACTATAGTCAAATCCTTTTGTTATGATAGATGGACATTAAGTAAAAAGACAATTGCCACAAGCATTATTAAGAAATAAGAGCTAATCGTTAGCGCCTTTACCTATATCTCTCTTAATACAGCTATCTCAATGTGAAGTGGCTTGTTCATCTCTCAATACTATTATTTATATAGCATAAAGACTTAGATAGTAGTTATATCTAGTAATCATATTGAGTCATCTATTGATAAAACGGTTCTTAAAAAGAATCTTTATTAATCAATCATTTATTACATAATAATCAAATAAATAAGGATAATTATCATGGCAGATATTACCACTGTGAACCCAGCGACGGGTAAAGACATTAAAAACTATACTTATATGAGCAGCGATGAAGTTAATAAAATTATCGATGCCTCGCATAAAGCCTTTTCAGAATGGCGCTTGGTTAGTGCCGATGAGCGCGCCAAAGTGATTAATTCCATTGGCGAGACGCTGATGAAATATAAAGAAGAGCTTGCGAAGCTGATGACCGAGGAGCGCGGTAAGACCTTGGAGGCGAGCTTAGGTGAAGTAGATCTATGTAAAGCGATTTGTGATTTCACCGCTGGTGAAGGAATTGCCGCGCTAGCGGATGATGAGCGCGATATCGAAGGCATTAAAAAAGGTTTAATCAGCTACAATCCTATCGGTATTATCTATGGTATCCAGCCATGGAACTTTCCCGCGTATCAAGTATTCCGCTATACCATTGCCAACTTAATGGCCGGTAATAGTATCTTGCTTAAGCATGCTTCAAACGTGACGGGCTCAGGTTTGTTGATTGAAAAAATCATGCATGAGTCTGATTTGCCAAATGATTTATTCCGTACCCTCATCATTAGCCATGATCAGTCCGAAAAAGTCATTGAGCACGAAAAAGTACGTGGTGTCACCTTAACGGGTAGTGATGTCGCTGGTCGAGTGGTAGCGCAGCAAGCGGCAAAAGTGCTGAAAAAGACCGTTATGGAACTTGGTTCAAACGATGCCTTTATCGTATTAGAAGACGCCGACTTAGACTTAGCAGCCACTACTTGTGCCCACGCACGTTTATATAACAATGGTGAGACTTGCATCGCGGCTAAGCGTTTTGTGGTCGTCGATAGTGTTTATGACAAATTCCGTGATTTGGTTATTGAGAAGTTTAAAGGCTATCAAATCGGCGATCCAATGGAAGAATCGACTGACGTAGGTCCGATGTCAAGCAGCAAGCAGCGTGATGAGTTGCATAAACAAGTGCAAGAAAGTGTCAGCAAAGGCGCAACCATTACCTTGGGCGGTGAAGTACCTGATAAGCCGGGTTCTTTTTATCCACCAACGATTCTGGAAAATATCAAGCCAGATCAACCTGCTTATAAAGATGAGCTATTTGGTCCTGTGGCAGCGCTTATTCGTGCCAAAGACCAAGATGATGCGTTCCGAATTGCCAATGACAGTCGTTATGGATTGGGCGGAGCTATCTTCTCAAAAGATGAAGAGAAGGCGATTAATTTAGCCCAGCAGCATTTTGACACGGGTATGGTTTATATCAATGGTTATAACTTAGTCAATCCAGGCTTGCCATTTGGTGGTGTTAAGGATTCAGGTTATGGTCGTGAACATGGTGGCTTTGGTATCAAAGAGTTTGTGAATATTAAAGCAGTTCACGTGGTTGGTAAAAAACCTGTTTAATTATTAGAATGTTTTAAGCTTCTAATTTTAAATGCTTAGTTTTTTAAATGCTTAGTTTGTTAAAAGCCTAGTTTTCTAAATACCTCGTTATTCCGTAACGGGGTATTTTTTTGCTAGCAATTTGCTATAAACACCTTGTTGTTTAAGCACATAAAAAAAGCAGAACCAATTACGGATTCTGCTTTTTTAAAATATATAAATAGACTTCAAGCCTTAGTCATTTAACCATAGCTTTAAAGGTAAAGCTGGTAAGCAAGACAATTCAGCATCATCATGCGGATTATTTAAGTCAATAATACCGTTAGCAATTAGTAATATCGTCCACGGTAGCAGTTGATGTTCACCTTTTTGTACGCGTGCTTGCAAACTATCAGCAGTGTCTTTTTGATTGACTTCAAGCAGCGCTTGGGTCAAAACAGCGCCGGCATCAAGCTCAGCGGTGACCACATGAATGCTACAGCCATGATGACGTTCACCCGCTTGTATGGCGCGCTGATGGGTATCTAGACCCTTATAAGCAGGCAGTAGAGCAGGGTGCAGGTTAATCATTGGCGCAGGCGCATTATCGATAAATGAGCCGCTTAGCACCCGCATAAAGCCTGCTAAGACAATCAAATCAGGCTGCCAAGCGCTTAACTGCGCGCTGGCATGAGTTTCAAAGGTTTTGATACCCATGCGTTTGCCGCTAGCAACGTGAGATAAGACAGCAACGGGAATAGCGGCGTCATTGGCACGTGTGATGGCATAAGCATCTTCACGGTTACTGATAACGCCAACAATCTCAATCGGTAGCGCGCCAGCTTGCATGGCATTTATCAAGACTTGCAGGTTGCTACCACTACCAGATACCAAAACAGCGACGCGTAACGGCTTAGCTGATTTTTTTGCAAAACTTTTTAGATTGTCATCTGGCATTAACGGTACACCACGGCATCCGCTTCACGGCTAACCATTTCACCCAATTTCCAAGCGTTTTCGCCCGCATCATTTAACGTTTTGATAGCAGCTTCTGCTTTATCTTTAGGCACCACGATGACAAAACCAACGCCGCAGTTAAAGGTGCGGTACATCTCACTTTGTTCGATATTACCTTGGGTTTGTAGCCAAGTGAATAGCTCTGAGAACTGCCAGCTGCTGGTATCAATGCTAGCGGCTAAATTATCTGGTAGTACGCGTGGTAGGTTATCTGTTAAGCCGCCGCCGGTGATATGTGACATCGCATGTAAGGCTGAGCTACCAAGGGTATCTTGCAACACTTTAATGGCTTTAACATAAATGCGGGTAGGTGCCATCAGCGCATCTTGAATAGGCTGACCGTCTAATTGCTCATCACTAGTAGTCACATCAATACCGCTGACTTCGATGACTTTACGCACCAATGAGTAACCATTAGAATGCGCGCCACTTGAAGCAAGAGCGATTAATACATCGCCTTCAGCGACGTTTTCGCCTGTGATGACTTCCGCTTCTTCAACCACACCAACGCAGAATCCCGCTAGGTCATAATCGTCGTCTTGATACATGCCTGGCATCTCAGCCGTTTCACCACCGATAAGCGCGCAATTTGATAATTTACAGCCTTCGCCAATACCAGTAACCACAGTCGCTGCTACATCTACATCAAGCTTGCCAGTTGCATAATAGTCTAAGAAAAATAATGGCTCAGCACCGCACACCAATAAATCATTGACGCACATGGCGACCAAGTCGATACCGATGGTGTCATGGCGGTTTAGTTGTAATGCCAGTTTAAGCTTGGTGCCGACACCGTCAGTGCCCGAAACCAATAACGGTGAGGTGTAACCAGTCGGAATACGACAAAGCGCCCCAAAACCGCCAAGTCCGCCCACAACCTCAGGACGAGAGGTGGCTTTTGCCACTGATTTAATACGTTGTACCAACGCATCGCCAGCATCAATATCAACGCCAGCATCTTTGTAGCTTAAAGAAGGCTTGTTACTCATGGTCATCTCACAAATTTTATAGGGAATGAAGGTCTGTCAGTAGAAAAGCGGATCGGTCGTGTTAATTTTGCAGATAGTGCGCGCATTATACCCAAAAACGACCCCCTCTCGCAAAGCAACTTACCAATATTTGGCCGATATTTAACGAAGAGTGCTAATAAAGGCTAAATAGAGCGCAATAAAAATTTAAGAAACAAAAAATGACTGATTTTTTGTTGTACTCTGCGATAATAGAACGCCAAAGTTGTCGGCAAAATTTACTGCCATGACAATGATAAATACCATTATAAATATAAAGCTATCGGCTACCTAATTCAGCTAAAAAACCATCATAAGCCAGCATTTTACATTGACTCAATCGTAGGGTTACCCTTCATGATAAACCAACCAATAGACCCTTTTTTTCGACGCCTATTCATCGTCGTTGCTATTGTTGTGGCGGTATTTTTATTATATTTGATGACGCCGGTCATCGTGCCATTTGTCGTGGCTTTTGTATTGGCTTATCTATTCAATCCGCTGGTTAAGCGCTTATCAAAATATATCAAGCGTTGGATAGCCATTATCATCGTTTATTCGACGATTACGCTTGGCATGGTGTTACTACTTTGGTGGTTGATACCGACCTTATGGCATCAGCTGCAAGCGGCGTGGGAATATTTGCCCAAGGTGCTAAACTGGTATAACCAAGTGGTGCGTGAATGGTTTATTAATAACAGCCGTATTCGTCTGCCAGAACTAGAAGCCAAAGGTTTTTCTGATACCTTGGTCGATTATATGCAGACCAATTATAAGTTCGCTGATGCCAGCAGCATGATGAGCCAAATATTGACGTCTAGTATGAATTTTATCAATAACGCTGGGCTGATTGTATTGGTACCGATTTTGACCTTTTATTTCTTGTTTAATTGGGATCAGCGCCTGCAAACTTGGAAGATGGCGATTCCAGCCCCTTATTGCAAAAAAGTAATCGGCATTGCTCAAGAGTGTGATCGGGCGCTGATGGCATTTATCAAAGGTCAGCTGTTGGTGATGGTGTTACTGGGTGCAATCTACGCTGTACAGTTGCAGCTTATTGGGCTTGAGCTTGGCTTGATTATCGGTATGGTTGCCGGTGTTGCCAGCTTTGTGCCGTATTTGGGCTTTGGTATTGGCTTTATTGCGGCGATTATCGCTTGCTTATTCCAGTTTGGCTTAAACTGGACGTATTTGTCTTTAATCGTTGGTGCTTTCTTAGTCGGGCAGGCCGCTGAAGGCTATATCTTGCAGCCATTATTGTTAGGCGATAAAATTGGTCTGTCACCGTTATGGGTTATCTTTGCGGTATTGGCAGGGGCAAGCTTATTGGGCTTTGTTGGTATGCTTATTGCGCTGCCAGTGTCCGCTGTCCTTAATGTTTTATTCCGTCATCTGTACGCTTATTACCAATCGACTGACTTTTATAAAGGTCGTAAACAATTGGCCTTATTTGATAAAAAGTAAAGTGATAAAGAATAGGTTAAAAAATAACTTCGCGAGAAATAAGCCTTTTATGGCTCTAGTCACATCAATTGCCTAATAATTTTATAGCGCGATTAGGAGTCGGTATTCACTTATAAAGTGGATAAAGGCGGATTGATTGAGCTTAATGGGTAAAAGACTTGTCAGTCATTTTGCAAATATGTTATATATAGGCGCAGTATTAACGGTATTGACCGTTACTAGGTTGGCTTTGATAAATGTAAAAGTTAGCAAAGCCAGTTTAAAGAATATTAGTCGTTTAGCCTTTTTAGTGATTGCGCTACGCAAACCGAGTTGATGATTCATGGCAGAAGCACAGCTAAGTCTCAATCTGGACATTAAGCATGATGCGAGTCTCAGCGACTTTGCCGGTCCGGGTTGGATGTCTATTATCGATGCAGTGCGGCAGCTACATGTCGGCCTGATTGGCCAGCTGTACCTATTTGGCAGCCCAGAGACGGGCAAGTCGCACTTACTATCCGCCGTTTGTGAGTCGTTTATTGAGATGGATAAATCAGCGATTTGTCTATCATTGAATGAACTGATTCATACCGATGTCAATGTCCTATCCTCTTTAGAGAACTTTTCCCTGATTGCGATTGATGATTTAGAGGTGCTTGAACAAAGCAGCCAATGGCAAGAGGCTCTCTTTCATCTGATTAATCGTAGCCGCGAAGGGCAGCGTCAGCTGTTGTTTGCTTCCAATAAACCGGCGACCGAATTGCCGTTTCAGCTAACAGACTTGCTCACCCGTTTGGCACAATCGCCAAGCTTTAAAGTGCCAAATGGTCATGATTTGGCTGACCGTCAAGCTTTGTTGCAGTCTATCCTACGTCGGCGTGGTTGGCAGTTTGATGAGCGTATTATTAATCATCTACTGACCGAAGGGCCGCATCGTATCGGCTCTATGATGGAGGTGCTGAACTACATTCAGCCGATGTTCTCCAATCTTGGCCGCAGTAATATATCCAAGGCGGTCATCAGTGATGCGCTGCGCACGATTGATGAGCAGACGCTTGCTGCAGAGCTTGCTGATATCGCGCAGGAGACGCAAGTAGATAATGAGGTCGCCAACCAAGACCAACATACCATGCCGCTTGATTTTTAATATAAAACGCTACCTTTTTTAGAAATTACCTTTACTATTCATGGAATAACTTATGAAAACAAACGCTTCTTTGCTAAAAAAACTGACGATGGGCACATTACTAATCACTGCCGGCTCAGTCTCTATGCTATCGCATGCGGCAGTGACCTTGCTGGTTGATGACCATATCAAAGTAACGGCTATTAACGGGCAGGAAATCCAGCAAAGTGCGTTTCAGCCATTAAAGAAATCTTTTACTTTAGAGCCAGGTCAGCATGCGATTACCGCTAAATATGACCGCTTATACAATTTGCCGCGTGATGAGCACGATTATTTGCGCTCGGGTAATGTGAGTGTGACGGCAGAATTGGTGGACAATCAAACCTATCGTCTTACCATGCCAAATCAGCCAGAAAAATATGCAGCGGCGAAAGAGTATGCTAAGCGTCCAACACTGGCAGTGCAGCAGAATAACACAGTAGTAGCTAGCCAGCAGAGTCTGGGCGGCAATCAAGGTGGTTTGCTATCAGGTTTAGGCAAAGCCTTAGGCGGCGTGTTTGGTGGTGCTGATGATGCCGAGCTACAAAACCAACGTGCGATTGCGGCTTTAGATAAGCCTGCTATCAGCACTCAAAGCAATGTCAGCACAGGTGCAGTTACTACCGTTAAGCAAACGACAAGCGCTGCTTCATCTACCAGTACTTTAGATCAGTTTATGCAAATTTGGCTACAAGCGACTCCAGCTGAGCGTGAAAAAATGCGTCAGTGGATTCAGAAGTAAAATGATTGAGCAGTAAGTAGCGATTGGTAAAGAAGCATAAAAAAAGCACCTAATCTAATTAGGTGCTTTTTTCTTACTGACTATTTTAATAATAAACTGTTTTAGGCATAGCTAGTTTAGTGATGAATTATTCTTCAGTAGTTATTAGCCTAAAAAAGCGTTGTACATCCAAATAAGCTTTTCTTGCTGCTGTACATAATCATCTACTAAGTCTGCTGTACCTTGGTCTTCGCTTTCTACTGCCAGTGCTGAAACCTCACGCTGCTCAGCGATAAGCGATTGTAGACCAGTCACCACACCTTTCACGCAAGCATTACCATCTTTCACGTTTTTATCTTCTTGAATGCTGGTATGTTGGCTAAAGTCGCTATATGCATGTAACGGCGTGCCACCTAAGGTTAAAATACGCTCAGCGATTTCATCGATTTCTATTTGTAAGCTGGTATATAACTCTTCAAATTTTGGATGCAATGTGAAGAAGTGCTCACCTTTTACGTTCCAATGATAACCACGCACGTTAATATAAAACATATGGTAGCTTGATAGTAAGCTGTTTAGCTTAGCAATCACTTCGCTCATATCTGATTTTTCTAGACCGATTTGGTTGGTCGCATTATTAGTATTACTCATAATATTATCCTTATAGTTTGAGTGTTGATTTAATAGATTGGTTATTGTTATAGACTTAGTATTCGACATACTCATCTGAGTATAGGAGCACTAAGTTAAATATAGAAGCCTAAGAGTGTAGCAAGTCATCTCCTGCATTGCTATGCTCGTTATATGTCTGCTATATTTTTATCTCTTCTATACCTTGTCTGTTGATGCTTATTATAATAGCAAAGAAACCATGACAAGTTAAATTCAATTAATCGAAGTCTGTAATTGGTTTACCTAAACCACGGCGTCTTTACTATTCAGTCTATATTATACAATTCAAGCTATCCAATCTATTCTATAAGGCTAATACTTCATGCCAACCACCTAGCAGCTGATTTATACTTTTGCAGGTGGTTGCAAGTTTTCAGGATTTAAGCCTTTAGCAGGAATAACTTCTAGTAAATGCTGACGTACCGTATCGATTGGAAACTTCTGTGCTTGTAAGCGCTTCGGAACGATTTGGCTGCCTTGCTGACCTTTCATCTCAAACATCATAAAGATATAGTCATCGGTCTCATCCCAACTTTTAATCGACGTCCAAGGAATAACCGCTTGCTGAGTGCTACCGGGACGCATTTGCATGCCGCGCATCTGATTGCTATTAAACATGTCAGGCTGATTGACCGGCATTGCCATCACAAGACCATGCTTTTGTACCCCCAGTTTCATCTGACGCATCTCATCGGGCATCTCTTGGTCAGCAACTTGTTTTTCAAACTCTCTTTTGACATACCATTTAAAGCCAAGGGTACGAACCAATAGATAAATAACCACAGACGCTAGCATGAGCCAAAAAATGATGGTCGAGTAACCGGTCAAAAAAACCAAACCAGCAAGGGCTAAAATGACAACCACTGCCATAATAATCCACTCTTTCATCTTAATGCTCGACAGACCAAAAGATGGGCTGGCACTGGCAAATAGCTCATACTGTGCTTGGTGAAATTCAGCCTCGGTTAGGTTTAAGGCAACAGGTTGTAGCGTGTAGGGGTACAGGGCCATAAAGGTTTCTCAGATACGTATGTTAAAAGCGTGGGATGAAAAGCGCCAAAGCGAAGCTGTAATACTATGCTTGGCTGGGCTTGGCTGGAAGTAGAATAAAGATATGCGCTTATCTTACCGAAAACTGCTCTTAAATGAAACATATAAGCGGCTATGTTGACGGATAGCCCGGTTATTTCTCAGATAGCATCGTTATTTATAATAGCGTCAATGATAGAAGTTGATTCATAAGAGAATTGTGCGGCTCATATTATTGCTTATTTACTCCGTAAAGCTGGCGCAAAAAAACAGGCTAGATTGTGGCAAAATATAGCCAAAACATGGTCAAATCTGCTGGGTCTTGGTATGATAGTGGCTATCATTTATTCTTATGATTGACATGGCGTCATTGCGAAGCTTTATAACGATATTATAAGGCTCTGCGCGCCATTTTTTGTTTTACCCCATTACTTGGCTACTTAACATAGCTACTTAACTACTATTTTCTCTTTTCATTTCTTACTCACTTTTAGCGCTACAGGCAACTATTATGATTGACCCAAAACTCTTACGCGGTGATTTAACGGATTTACAACAGCAGCTGGCCACGCGTGGTTATACGCTTGATATGGCGTTTTGGCAAAATATTGAAAACGAACGTAAGTCTTTACAAGTCAAAACGGAAGAGCTGCAATCGCGCCGTAATGCGGGTGCTAAGCAAGTGGGTGCGCTAAAAAAATCGGGCGAAGATGCCAGCGAATTATTGGCTGAGATGCAAAGTGTCAGCGGTGAGATTAAGACAGCTGAAGACGAGCTGCGTACCTTGCAAGAGCGCATTAGCCAAGCAGCCATGCAAATTCCAAATATTCCAGCAGCAGATGTGCCCGTTGGTACGTCAGAAGACGATAACGTTGAAGTGCGCAAATGGGGTACGCCGCGCGCGTTTGATTTTGAAATTCAAGACCATACTTATATTGGCGAAACGCTGGGTATGCTCGACTTTGAAGCCGCTGCAAAATTAACAGGTAGCCGTTTTAATGTGTTAAAAGGTCAGCTTGCGCAAATGCATCGCGCTTTGATTCAGTTTATGCTCAATACCCATACCATCAAGTACGGCTACACTGAAACCTATGTGCCTTATATTGTGAACTCTGAGAGTCTAAAAGGTACGGGTCAATTGCCGAAGTTTGAAGATGATTTGTTTAAATTGACCAATCATACCAATAACGAAGGTACGGATTTTTATCTGATTCCAACGGCTGAAGTACCAATGACCAACTTGGTACGTGGTGAGCGTTTGGATATCAAAGAGTTGCCATTAAAATTCACTGCGCATACACCGTGTTTCCGTAGTGAAGCGGGCTCGCACGGTCGTGATACCCGTGGTCTGATTCGTCAGCATCAGTTTGAGAAAGTTGAGATGGTTAATATCGCCACTAGCGAGCAATCAGATGACTTACTTGAGGCAATGACTGGACAAGCAGAATACATCTTACAGCAGCTTAATCTGCCGTACCGCGTGGTCAAATTATGTACTGGTGATATGGGCTTTGCCGCACAAAAAACTTATGATATCGAAGTCTGGTTACCGAGCCAAGATACCTATCGTGAAATCTCAAGCTGTTCAAACTGCGGTGATTTCCAAGCACGCCGTATGGGCACGCGCGTTAAAGACGGTAAGCAGACTAGCCTAGCGCATACGCTAAATGGTTCAGGTTTGGCCGTTGGTCGTACCTTATTGGCAGTGATGGAAAATCACCAAAACGCCGATGGTAGCATCACCATTCCAGAAGTATTGCGTCCCTTTATGGGCGGTGTTGAAACCATTTCAGCTTAAGCAATTCAATGTTGTTATGAATGGTTATGAGCTGCGAGTGGCTATCGAGTGGCTACATTGACCGCAGTTTGTGGTTAGGAATCTAATATTGTTTATCGTTTAACAAAACTGATAGGAGTGATTGCTAAATGCAAACGCTTCTATCAGCGCATTTTTAGTTTGGCTTATGGCAAATATGTTAATATTGTCATTTAATATTGTCGTTTAATTAGACACCTAATTCTTAAGAGCGTTTATCGCACTCTTATTCTATTGTTTCATGTCTATTGTTCCACCGATTTTTTGCTTGTCATCCATACTTCTCATTTGAATATTAGGACACTCTATGCCAGCTCCAATTAGCGAACGTAAATTAGCCAATGCCATCCGTGTGTTGTCGTTTGATGCGGTTCAAAAAGCCAACTCTGGACATCCGGGCGCGCCGATGGGCATGGCTGATATTGCTGAAGTTTTGTGGCGTAAGTTTTTAAAGCACAACCCAGCCGATCCACAGTGGCATAACCGTGACCGCTTTGTATTATCAAACGGTCATGGCTCGATGCTTATTTACTCATTGCTGCATTTAACGGGTTATGATGTCAGCGTCGACGACTTAAAAGGTTTCCGTCAGCTGCATTCAAAAACCCCAGGTCATCCTGAGCTTGGCTATACCCCAGGTATTGAAACCACGACGGGTCCACTAGGTCAGGGTATCGCGAACGCCGTTGGTTTTGCGATTGCAGAAAAGACGCTTGCCGCACAGTTCAACCGTGACGGTCATAACATCGTCGACCATCATACTTATGCGTTCTTGGGTGATGGCTGCTTGATGGAAGGTATCAGCCATGAAGTTTGCTCACTAGCGGGCACGTTAGGTCTTGGCAAGTTGGTATTCTTTTATGATGACAATGGCATCTCAATTGATGGTAATGTCGAAGGCTGGTTTACTGACGATACGCAAGCGCGTTTCGAAGCCTATGGCTGGCAAGTGATTAAAGTTGACGGTCATGATACCGATGAAATTACGCAAGCCACTGAGCAAGCGATTGCTGAGACCACTAAGCCAAGCTTAATCATTTGTAAAACAACGATTGGCGCGGGTAGTCCAAACAAGCAAGGCTTAGCAGCCAGTCATGGTGCGCCACTTGGTGATGACGAAATTGTCTTAACCCGTGATGCGCTATCTTGGAAGCATGCACCATTTGAATTAGATGACGAAATCTATGAAGCGTGGGACGGTAAAGCCAAAGGCGATGTACAACAAAAGAACTGGGATGCAGACTTTGAAGCGTATAAAAAGGCTTATCCAGAGTTGGCAAGCGAGCTACTACGCCGTTTAAATGGTGAGTTGCCTGCTGACTTTGATAGCCAAGCACAAGCCTATATTCAGCAAACCCAAGAGCAGGGCGGCGATGTCGCCAGTCGTAAAGCCAGTCAAAATGCCATCAATACTTTGCAGCCATTATTGCCAGAGCTGTTAGGCGGTTCAGCGGATCTAGCAGGCTCGAACCTAACGCTATTTAAAGGCGCAAAAGGCATCGAGAAAGATGCTGATGGCAACTATATCTATTATGGCGTGCGCGAATTCGGTATGACAGCGATTGCCAATGGTATCGCGTTGCATGGTGGCTTTATCCCTTACGTGGCAACCTTCCTGATGTTTATGGAATACGCGCGTAATGCGGTGCGTATGGGCGCATTGATGAAGCAACGTATCATCCATGTCTATACCCATGACTCTATTGGTTTGGGTGAAGATGGTCCAACGCATCAGCCTGTTGAGCAATTGACCAGCCTACGTACCACGCCAAACCTACGTACATGGCGTCCGTGTGATGCGACCGAATCTGCTACTGCTTGGGTTGAAGCGATTAAATCAGAAAACAATCCGTCTGCATTGATTTTCAGCCGTCAAAGCTTGCCACATCAAGCACGTGATGCTGAGCAAGTAGCTAACATCACTAAAGGTGGTTACGTATTAGCAAAAGAACAAGGCGAGCTAAAAGCAATTATCATCGCGACTGGTTCAGAAGTCGGTCTGGCTATGCAAGCGTATGAGACGTTAAGTGCAAATGGCGTTGGCGTCCGCGTCGTCTCTATGCCTTGTGCGGAAATCTTCGTTGAGCAAGATGTTAGCTACCGTGAAGCGGTATTGCCAGCTAATATCCGCGCTCGCGTCGCCGTAGAAGCCGCGCATGTAGATTACTGGTATAAGTTTGTCGGTCTTGATGGCAAAGTTATCGGCATGACGACTTATGGCGAGTCAGCGCCAGCAGATCAGCTCTATAGAGAGTTTGGTATCACGACTGATGCAGTGGTTGATGCGGTGAATAGTTTGGTCTGATTAATCAAAGCTTAGAGTTAGTTTTTGAGCTTATCAAAGAGCTGCTAGAGTAATTTGGCAGCTCTTTTTTATGGTTTTATTTTTGCTTTTGAATCATTCTAAATGGATTGATGGTTCGTTTAGTGTCGAGGCACGATACGCAATGAATTGTTAAATTTTAACGTAGGGTGCGACCCGCGCACCAACGCATAAATATGAAAAAATAAAATGAATGTATTTATTTACGCGAATGACCCCACGCGAATCTAATTATAAATATACTTTCAATTCCGAAATAATTGATATTAACTACTTCTCGGTTTTAACCAAGCTTAATGTAATGTTCTATATTGGACCGTTATTAGTGTTATATCTAGTTTGCTAATCTAAAGGGTGTTTAAGGACGTGTACCTGTTTTGTACTGTCACATTGATTAGACATGAGGATTGACTTACCATCAAGTATCTAAGTGTTTTATATAATATGATTCAGGAGAGTTATCATGTCGAATAAATCTGTTAAAAAACAAGCGAAAGATGAGATTACGTTAAGTAAAAAGGTTCAAAAAAAGCTAAGTAAGCTGAATCTGCAGCGTCAAAAAGAGCAGGATAAAATAGACAAGGTACGTCAAAAAGAGCTTGCCAAGTTAGATAAGCAGCGTCAAAAAGAACAAGACAAAGTAGATAAGAAGATTCAAAGAATGATAGACGATATCAACCAAAAGGCGATGAAAAAGCAAGAAAAGATAGATACCAAAATTCAGAAAAGAAGAAATAAGATAGACAAAGCTGGCATAGCAGAAGACCAAATATGGCAGTACTAAAAACTTTAGAAAATATGGTTTTAAAATTTAATCGATTTTCGAGTGATTTTTCAGGTCATAGTTTTTCTAAATAATGGGGTATTTCTGTAAAGAGTATCTTAAAATCTATTGTGCTATATACCCAACTTAGAACTTCTAAGTTGGGTTTTTTGTCACTCAATTAATTAGCAGCAATCAGTTTTCCTGATATCTCAAGCGGGATGATATTACTAATAATTTTCGGGAAAGCCGTCACCCCGTAGTTATAGCGATCTACCATGCCCGTCGCGCGAAACTTTAATGTCGGTTGTGCGGTGACAGGGTCAATCTCTACATCAGATAGAGTCACTCTTACCGTTAACGGTCTGGTTTGACCTAAAGCGGTAAAGTCGCCCGTGACACTGGCTTCTTTAGGCGTAATCATCTTGATTTTTTTTGAGACAAACGTCATCGTCGGATATTGCTGCGTATTGAGCAGCTCCTTACGGCGTAAAAAAGAGTCACGTAGCCTGCGCTCGGTATCGATGCTATTGGTATGCACGGTAAAATTAATGGTGGTACTCTCAGGCTTTTTGACGTCATAATTGATCGCCCCATTTACCTTACGAAACTTACCGTCAGTGGTCGCCTTGCCTAAGTATTTGACCTCAAAATCTGCGCTGGTTTTCGGCACATCTAGCTTCCACTTTTGTGGCATCGTATTAGCGGCCAGTCCCATTACCGGTAAGGAGAATAATAAAGAGGTGCTTAACGTGATTTTAAGCCAAGAAGCGGCGCGTGTATTCATACGTATGATCCAAAGAGTAGTATTAAAGTCGTCAGTATTGAAAGTACTTTTAAAGTGGTTTTAAAGTAGTACTGAGCTTTATAGCTTAAATAATAATGCGATAGCGTACTACAACTGTGCTGTTTCAATGTATTATTAAAGTTATGGGTTATTATAAAAGTAAGCATTAGTAAGGGATTATCGCTTAAAATAAGTAGTTTAATCCTTTATATAGTAGAAACAATCATGTCGCTAATGTCCAGCTTTAAAGGTGTTTTAGGCGAAACTGTCATCAACATTGCCATGTGGCTCAAACTTGAAAAAGACGTCTATCATCGCCTGAATAATATCACTTTGCCATTAGCCAACGGTGGCAGTACCCAAATTGACCATGTTATTGTCTCTGTGTATGGCATTTTTGTCATCGAAACCAAAAACTATAAAGGTTGGATATTTGGTAATGAGAAGCAAAGGCAGTGGACTCAGGTCATCATGGGTCGTAAGTATAAATTTCAAAACCCGCTCAGGCAGAATTATCTGCATATCAAGACATTAGCAGATTTGTTAGCGCTAGATTTGAATTATTTTCATTCGATGATTGCGTTCATTGGCGAGTGTGAGCTTAAAACTCGCGATGAGTTACCAGAGCATGTATTAACGAGCAGCATGGCATCTTATGTTAAGAAAAAACAAGATAAGTTATTGAGCGAAGAAGAAGTCAAAGCTATCGTTGAGCAGATTGAAAGCAATAGGTTTAGTAAATCTTGAAAAACCAATAGACAGCATAAAGCCTATCTAAAAGACAAGCAGAGCCCATCAAATAAACCAGCTAATCAGTCTGCGTCTGAGCCAATAGTAAAGGAACTCCCTAAAAAAGCTACCCTTCAAAGTAGAGAGGTGCTGCGATGGTCTGGGCAAACGGAAGTGGGGCAGGCTGCCGATATAGCTATTACGCCGTCTATCAGTACTCAGCTTATCGATGAACAGACTAACAATAAACTGCTTAATAATGATGAGTTTTTTATTACCCCGTTTGAGGTTATAGAGTCAGAGCTAAAAACAGATAAAACGGTGGCCATTGAGCCAATAGATCATGTAACTATTTTAGCTCAAGCGCCAAATTGCCCGAAGTGCAATAGTGAGATGATTAAACGCGTTGCCAAAAAAGGCCCGCAGCAAGGTCAGACCTTTTTTGGTTGTAGCCAATTTCCAAAGTGTCGCGGCGTGGTGAATGTTGATTAGGTTGTCCTTATCCTAACCGTGGATTTCTTCCAAACGTAAACACGCAACCAATCGACCGTCCCACTCTCGCAGTTTTGGCTCTATTTCACTGCATTGTTGTTTGGCATAAGGACAGCGTTTGTGCAGGGCGCAGCCACTTGGCGGATTAAGCGGACTTGGCAGCTCACCATGTAGGGTTAAATCATTTTTATGGCCAGTTACAGTCGGTGCCGCCGCCAATAGAGCAATGGTATAAGGGTGCTTTGGGGCATTATAAATCGCTTCTTTAGACCCATGCTCGACGGCTTGACCTAAGTACATCACCATCACATCATCCGCGACATGGCGCACTACTGATAGATTGTGAGAGATAAAGACATAAGCAGTGTGATATTCGTCCTGTAAATCCATAAACAAGTTTAACACTTGCGCTTGAATCGACACATCGAGCGCTGAGGTTGGCTCATCAGCGACCACAATCTTTGGATTTAGCATCATCGCGCGGGCAAGAGCAATCCGCTGGCGCTGACCACCCGAAAACATATGCGGATAACGGCCAGCATGTTCGGGACGTAGACCGACATGTCGCATCATTTCGTTTATTTTGTCACGCTTTTCTTCTTTAGATAGCTTGGTATGAATATCTAAAGGTTCAGTCAATTGATAGCCAATCGTATGACGCGGGTTTAGGCTGCCATAAGGGTTTTGGAATACCATCTGAATCTCGGTACGCAAATCTTTTAATGCTTTTCTACTATAACCGGTCGTTGCCTCATCGTTGATAAACAGCTCGCCGTCAGTGGGCTCTTCAATGAGGGTCAACTGGCGGGCAAGCGTCGATTTACCGCAACCTGACTCACCAACGACCGCTAGCGTTTTGCCCGCTTCAAGCTCAAACGAGATGCCATTTAGGGCTTTAACATACGCTTTAGGCTTGCCCAATCCTTGCGATACCGGGTAATGCTTGTGTAGGTTGTCTGCTTTTAAGACCACTTTATGACTCATGCTGTGACTCCAAAGTAGCAGGGTGAGGGGTAGAGGTGCGAGAAGGTAGATTAGGCAATTCAGAGTGAATACAGCGCACTTTGCCATTGGGCGTATCTAAAATGGGCGGCGGCACTTCGCAAGCAGGTTCTTTATACGGACAGCGGGGAGATAATAAGCAACCGCTTGGGCGATCATATTGACTGGGTACGACACCCGGCAAACTATTTAGCCTGTCTTGACCGATTGCCAGCTCAGGGATGGCTTGTAGCAACGCTTCGGTATAAGGATGGGCAGGATGTTGAAAAATCTCCGGCACTGTACTGGTTTCAACCACTTGTCCGGCATACATGACGGCGACATCGCGCGAGTTTTGTGCGACCAAACCCAAGTCATGGGTAATTAATACCATTGCCATTTGTTTTTCGCGTTGTAAGCGCCCGAGCAAATCCATAATTTGTGCTTGTACCGTGACGTCAAGCGCCGTGGTTGGCTCATCGGCAATAAGCAGTTTTGGCTCGCAAGCAATTGCCATCGCAATCATAACCCGCTGACTCATACCGCCCGATAATTGATGGGGATAAACCTTAAGTCGATTTTTGGCATCCGGCATCTCAACCAGTTCGAGCAGCTCTAAGATACGCGCCTGTACCGCTGCACCGCGCAGTCCAAGATGCTTGCGCAGTACTTCACCCAATTGCATCTCAATGGTAAAGCTCGGATTTAGGCAAGACATCGCATTTTGAAAAATCATAGAAATGTCTTTGCCAATGATGCCGCGCTTTTCTTTGGCTGACATACTCAGCATGTCTTTATTATCAAACATCACCCGCTTGGCACGAACTGTCGCAGAGGGCGGCAGAAGTCCCATGAGCGCCATCATAGTGACCGACTTACCTGAGCCTGATTCACCGACGACGGCGATGACTTCGCCTTGGGTAATTTTCAAGGACACGTCATCGACGGCGCGAAAAGCACGCGCGCCTTGACCAAAAGTGACCGAAAGATTTTCAATATCTAACAACAGTGGCGCTTCTTTTATTAACGAGCCATTCATGGAAGTATGGGTAAGCGCTGTTTTATCTAAGGTATCAGTCATCTTAGGTTACCTGCTTTAATTTGGGATCTAGCGCATCGCGTAAGCCATCACCCGTCAGGTTAATCGACAAGGCAGCTAAGAAGATGGCGACACCCGGCCAAATAGCGAGCCAAACATTACTTTGAATATATTGCCGCGCTGTACCGAGCATTGCGCCCCATTCTGCATCTGGTGGTTGCACGCCAAAGCCTAAGAAACCAATCGCACCTGCTTCTAAAATAGCAGAGGAAAAAATCATTGTTGCTTGGACGATGAGTGGTGCCATACAATTTGGCAAAATGGTGATGAACAATAAGCGCAGCACGCCAGCCCCCATCACTTGCGAAGCAACAAAGTACTCACGTTGTAGCTCTACCATGGCGGTAGCGCGTGTCAGACGAATAAAAGGCGGCGTACAAACCAAGGCAATGGTAATAATGGTGTTGGTCATAGACGGCCCTAAAATAGCTGCAATAATAATCGCCAATAGCAAGCTTGGATAGGACATCAAAATATCATTGACTAGCATCACCGCTTTGCCCCAAACCTTTGGCCAAAACGCGGCGCTAAGCCCTAGCGAGACGCCGACCAACATGGCAAGGGTCGTCGCACTTAGACCGATAAACAACGAGTAACGTGCGCCATACATCACCCGAGATAAGGTATCTCGACCGGCATCATCAGTCCCAAGCCAAAACATCGTATCGCCGCCACTTAAAAATGCGGGTGGCAATTGCTCTTGACCGGTAAATAATTCATAAGGGTCATGCGGTGCAAGGGCGGGCGCAAGTATGGCGATAATCACCATCAAGGCCAATACAATAAAACCAAGCACCGCGCCTTTATTGCGGCAAAATGTCGATAAAAATAGCTGCCAAGATGACGGCGGTGTCGCTGCCATCAGCTTAAGATCAGAGGGAAGAACAGAAGGCTTCATGAGCATTTCCTACAGTGGCTAGGGCTTTGCTAATATTTAAAGTTTTAGAGTTTTAGCCTTAATAAGTATTAAGCATTTGCTAAAAAACCACTCAAAACCATGCAAACAACAATAGCCACTATTTATAATATGAGTATTTATCAATGTTAAATTAAGAAGTATGTCTGATGCGCGGATTGATCAGACCATACAAAATATCAATAAATAAACTAACCAAAATCAAGGCGGTGGCGACCAATAAGATACCGTTTTGCACAATAGGATAATCACGGGTAAAGAAGCCATCGAGTAGCCAATTACCAACACCCGGCCAACTAAAGATAGTCTCAGTGATAATAGCGCCAGCGAGCAAAGTTGCCATTTGTAAGCCAATCACCGTCACCACCGTAATCAAGGCATTGCGCATAACGTGTACCAATATCACGCGGCGCGGCGATAAGCCTTTTGCTCGCGCCGTACGCACGTAGTCCTCATCTAACACTTCTAGCATGGCCGAGCGCGTCATGCGTGCAATCATCGCGAGTGGAATGGTCGATAAAGCAATAGACGGTAAGATAAAGTGTTTTACCACGTCCCAAAATGCGCCAGGTTCACCTGAGGTCAAGGAACCTAATAACCATGAGCCATATAAAGGTTTGACGTCTAAAAACTGCGCGACAGATATCACACCGGCGACGGGTAATAGGCCTAGATAATGGGCAAATATACCGGTTAGGATAGGTCCTAATAAATAAATGGGCATAGAGTAGCCAGCCAGCGCTCCTGACATCAAGGTGTAATCAATCCATGTACCACGGCGCAGCGCGGCAAAAATACCTAAGCTCACCCCAATGATACTGGCAATGACAATGGCGCACACAGCTAGCTCTAAGGTTGGTACAAAATGGGCAAAGAAGTCTGGTAATACGGGGGTACGGGTACGAAAAGACACCCCAAAATCACCGGTCAATATACCGCTTAAATAATCCCAATATTGGATAACGAGAGGTTTGTCTAAACCAAGTCTTTCTAGGGCACGAGCATGGAGCTCTGGATCGACCATACGCTCACCCATCATAATCTCGACGGCATCTCCAGGGACGAGCCGAATTAGGGTAAAAGTAGATAGCGTTAAGCCAAGATAGACAGGAATGAGAATGGCAATACGACGCAAAATATAAAGTAGCATGGGCTGCTCAATAGTTATGGTTCAATAGTTGTGGTTTAATAATTCTAAGTTGATGACTAGAATATTAGTAATGATGAGAGTGTCGGTGACAGGATGCTTAACAAAGCGCTTAATTCATATAAATACGGCTGGAGCAGAGTATCTGACCCAGCCGAATAGCAATTAAACAATCGTGCATGTCGTACCGGACTTCATCAGTTAAGATTATTCAATCTTGACACCATCGAAGCGTATTGAGCCAAGTGGACTGATTTTATAATCGACGACGTTTGGTGCGGTGAATACCGTTACCACCGAATGCGCCATCGTGGTCCATGGCAGTTGCTCCTTAAATATCTGCTGAGCTTTTACATAGTCATTGACGCGATCATCTTGATTGGTAATCTGACGGGCGTTGGTTACTAAACTGTCAAAGTCTTTATTACACCAGCGTGAGTAGTTATTGCCACCGACCGCATCACAAGATAATAGCGAACCAAGCCAGTTATCTGGATCGCCATTGTCACCCGTCCAACCTGCTAAGATAACATCAGGCTCACCTTTAGCGGCGCGTTTTAGATACTCGCCCCACTCATAAGTGACCAGCTTGGTATTAACACCAATCTTCGCCCAATCTGCTTGCAACATTTCAGCCATGAGCTTGGCATTCGGGTTGTAGGGGCGCTGAACTGGCATATACCAGAGGTTGATGGCAAGTTTGTCAGCTCCTGCTTCTTTCATAAGCGCTTTGGCTTTTTCGACGTCATAAGGGGCATCTTTAATCGATTTATCGTAACCCCATTGCGTGGGTGGCATAGGATTAGTGGCTTTAAGCCCTTCGCTTTGATAAACGGCGTTGATAATAGCGTCTTTGTTGATGGCCATATCTAATGCTTGACGAACTTTAAGGTCGCTAAGCTTTGGCTTTTCAACGTTATAGCCGACATAACCGATGTTGAAGCCGGGTTGGTCAAGCACGGTGGCCTTACCAGATTTTTTAACAGACTCAATTTCGGCAGGTTTTGGATAAGCGGACACATGACATTCGCCAGCTTGCACTTTTTGCGCACGAACCGCCGAGTCTTTAGTGATAACAAATACAAGATTATCGATATGAATATCGTCTTTGTTCCAATAATCTGGATTTTTGGTATAACGAATTTGCGCGTCTTTTTGGTAGGAGGTAAAGACGAAAGGTCCGGTACCTACTGGTTTGGTGTTGATATCAGCAGCATTACCAGCAGCCATCAACTTGTCTGCATATTCAGCAGAATCGATGTAAGCAAAGGCCATTGCTAGGTTTTGCAGAAACGGCGCGTTCGTTTCACTTAGGGTGATTTTTACGGTATTTTCATCGACTTTTTCGATAGTAGAGATAAGATCAGGCAATCCCATGCCGACTGAGTACGGGAACTCAGCAGGATAAGCTTTATTAAATTCAAACTCAGGATTGGTGATACGTTCTAGCGTAAAGACTACGTCGTCGGCATTAAAATCGCGGGTTGGGGTAAAGTAATCGGTTTTACCAAATTTGACACCTTTACGTAGATTAAAGGTATAGGTTTTGCCGTCTTCGCTAATATCCCAGCTTTCGGCTAAGGCTGGCTGAATCTCAGTGCCATCTCTTTTGAATTCTACCAAGCCGTTGTAGATAGGATAGGCGCTCGCATCAAAATCCGTACCTGCCGTATACTGTGCGGGATCGAAGCCAGCAGGGCTGCCTTCTGAGCAATAAAGTAGGGTTTTAGCGGCTTTGGCGTCTGAGCTGGCAGCAGTTCCGTCAGTGGTTTTGTTGTCGCCGCTACAGGCGCTGATACCTAAGATAACCGTCGCCAACAGGGTCAATTTGAAAAGTGATTTTTGCATTATTACATCCTATGTAATTATAATTAGTCGCCAAGCATCTTTATAAGTTCGTTTGCGAACCATAAATATGCTTGACGTCCTTTTAATTCCCTTTAAAGCAATTGTTTATATCGTATTGTTGATAAGCAAATAAAAAATGCATCAGGTTCTATAAACCGTCAGTCAGGTTTGCAAAAAATACTGATATAAATAAGTCGTTTAAATATACTCTGTTAAACACTGCTAATGCAAGGCATCTATAAACTAATTTTGATAGAAAACGTTTCGTTTTAATATCTTTATTGTCGAATTTATTAGTCGTTACTGAACTCAGTAAGCTAACCTAGCTTGTCGATTTTTTTCAGTATTCTAAAAACCAGAACATAGACTGGTAATATAAAATGGCCTAAATAAGTTCTAAAGATAGCAACGAAAAAATATGAGCCACATTCTTATACCACCAGCTTATTCTCATTTTATTGAATATAAAGTTTTGAATAGATAAGCTTGTTAAAGAAAAGCAGCCACAATAAGCTGCTTATCCCATTCCATCCTAACGTATTTTATGACGCGGCTAGCTCAATATGATGATGGTTGGCTTTAATAAGGTCGGCCATTCTTTCAGCAATCATAATCGTTGGTGCATTGGTATTGGCGCTAATTAATGTCGGCATCACAGACGCATCAATAACCCGTAATCCACTGACGCCGCGTACTTTTAATTCTAAGTCGACCACTGATTTGTCGTCTGAACCCATACGACAAGTACCGACAGGATGGTAGATGGTATCTGACTTATTGCGGATATAGCCGAGCATACCGTCTTTTTCAATATAAGGAGCAGGGTAGTCTTCGGTGATATATTTGGCGATGGGCGATTCTTGCATAATAGCGCGCGTACGCTCAGCGCCCGCCACCATATACTCTACGTCTTTTGGGTGTGAGAGATAGTTTGGATCAATCAATACCGCAGCTGACGGGTCAGCAGAATCAAGCCTAACGGTGCCGCGGCTTTCAGGGCGCAGATAGCAGCTATGACAAGAGACGGCAAAGCCGCGTCTAAGATCACGACCATGCTCAATCACGCGCGATATGACAAAATGCAGTTGGGTATTAGGCCATTCTTTTGGGTCATCACCGACACTAAAAAACGCACCCGCTTCAGCATAGTTGGTAGACAAGAGGCCTGTGCCATCCTTTCTCCACTGGCGAATGCTTTTGGTTAAGGTTGAAATGCTTGCCATACCAATACCGATGACATCAGTGGTATTAACCTTATAATCAAAGACGACGTCTAAATGGTCTTGCAGGTTACCGCCAACCTCGGGCGCATCGACTAAGACTTCGATATCATGTGACTGCAAATGCACAGCAGGACCAATACCCGATAACATCAGGACTTTGGGTGAGCCAAAAGCGCCACCAGATAAAATGACTTCATGGTTTGCCATCACCGTATGCTCGACGCCATCTTTTTCATAAGCGACGCCAACGGCTTGTTTGTCTTCAAAGATGACGCGGTTGGCTTGGGCGTGGGTAATGACGGTCAGATTGGGTCGGCTTTGAACTGGATGCAAATAAGCGGCCGCCGCAGAGCAGCGTTGACCTTGTTTTTCGCCATGAAAATGGGTGACTTGATATAAGCCTGCACCGTCTTGTTTTTTGCCATTAAAGTCATCATTTTGATCTAAACCATTGGCAACGGCAGCTTCTACAAATGCTTTTGAGATATCACGTGGACTTAGTAAATCACTGACATGCAAAGGTCCACTGTCACCATGCAGTTCATCTGCGCCATGGATATTGTTTTCTGCTTTAATAAAGTAGGGCAACACATCGTCAAAACCCCAACCTTCGCAGCCTTGCTCAACCCAGCGCTCATAGTCTAAGGCACTGCCACGGGTATAAATCATGGCATTAATCGCTGATGAGCCACCTAAACATTGACCACGTGGTTGGAAGCCGCGCCGGTTATTCAGATGCGCTTGCGGGGTAGTATGAAAGCACCAATTGTTCAATTTCAGCGGCTTGCCTGGGACTAGGAGAATCAAACCTGCAGGGACACGAACTGCAAGGTCTTTGCCTTCACCGCCGTATTCTAATAGGCAGACACTGAGGTCTGGATTTTCTGTCAGCCGGCTGGCAAGCACGCAGCCTGCAGAACCGCCACCCACGATGACGTAATCAAACTTTGGATCAACTTCCATGTTATCTTCCTTATAGCATCCATGCTTATTAAAACGTGCTCATTAAAGCGAGCTTCTAAAATCGCTTCCGTCTTACAGTATCTATTATTTTGGTTAAATAATGCAATAAAAATGACCAAGTGGTATTTGGCAAAGTGATATTTTTCAAAATATTATGAAAAATTCAACGGCCAATAAAATATAAAAATGTTCTGATATGACACTGATGGCTTATTGTGAATAAAGTAGCATTTTACACTGCGCATATTTCTGAACGGACGATAAAGCGCTTACCTTCAGGTATTTCTAATGAAAAACTGGCCCCGCGTCCATCGACCACATCGATGGTCAAATCGGTATGTTGCCAAAGTTTATGCTGCGCTTTACCCATATAAAAGGGACAGCCAGCGAGCTCGCCGATGAGCACGTCTTGGCCGCCCACTTTAAACTCGCCCAATGGATAACACATCGGTGAGCTACCATCGCAGCAGCCGCCTGATTGATGAAACATCAGCTCGCCATGTTTAGATTTGAGTAATTCGATTAATGCTTTGCAGGATTCTGTTGCTTCAAGTTTCATAATTAACTCCTTTTAATCTATAAATCGCTCATTTTTGCTGATGAGCTTTAAAGCAAAAATGCAATCTACCTAGCGATAGATTGCATTGATTCATTTATAAAATAACAAAAAACAGCTTTAAAAGAAGCCCATCGCTTTAGGACTATAAGATACCAGCATGTTTTTGGTTTGCTGATAGTGATCGAGCATCATTAAATGGTTTTCGCGACCGATACCAGACTGCTTATAACCACCAAACGCTGAATGCGCAGGATAGAGATGATAGCAATTGGTCCAAACGCGACCAGCTTTAATGCCGCGACCGAAACGATAAGCGCGCGTACCATTACGTGTCCAGACGCCAGCACCGAGACCGTATAAAGTGTCATTGGCGAGAGCCAGCGCTTCTTCATCGTCTTTAAAGGTCGTGACAGCTAGCACAGGACCAAAGATTTCTTCTTGGAACACGCGCATCTCATTGGTGCCCTCAAAGATGGTTGGCTGTACATAATAACCGTTTGCCATGTCGCCATCGTGTTTGGCAAGCTCACCGCCGACAAGGACTTTTGCACCTTCTTTTTTACCGATATCTAAATAAGAGAGGATTTTTTCTAACTGATCTGAGCTGGCTTGCGCGCCAATCATGGTATCGGTATCAAGTGGGTTGCCCATTTTGATGGCTTTAACGCGGGCGATACAGCGTTTCATAAATTCATCATAGATGCTCTCATGTACCAATGCGCGTGAAGGGCAAGTACAGACCTCACCTTGGTTGAGCGCAAACATGACCAAGCCTTCAACCGCTTTATCTAAGAAGTCATCGTCTTCATCCATGATATCGGCAAAGAAGATGTTTGGACTTTTGCCACCCAACTCTAGCGTGACTGGAATGATATTTTCACTGGCGTATTGCATGATTAAGCGACCAGTGGTGGTTTCACCCGTAAAGGACACTTTATCAATACGTGGATTAGAAGCGATTGGCTTACCAGCTTCAACGCCAAAGCCATTAATGACGTTTAGTACGCCTTTCGGTAAAATGTCCGCCGCGCCTATGACGTCAAGCATGTACAAAACAGAAGCAGGCGTTTGCTCGGCAGGCTTAAGGACGATACAGTTACCAGCGGCAAGGGCTGGGGCAATTTTCCAAATCGCCATTAGAATAGGGAAGTTCCAAGGAATGATTTGACCGACGACGCCAAGCGGCTCATGGAAATGATAGGCGACCGTGTCTTCATCAATTTGGCTAATGCCGCCTTCTTGTGCACGAATAACGCCAGCGAAATAACGCAAATGGTCGATGGCGATTGGAATATCAGCAGCGAGGGTTTCACGTACGGGTTTACCGTTTTCATAACTTTCGGCGATGGCGATTGCCTCTAAGTTGGCTTCGATACCGTCGGCAAGTTTGAGCAACATATTAGAGCGTTCAGTGACACTGGTTTTACCCCATGCGTCTTTTGCGGCATGAGCAGCATCTAGCGCCGCTTCGACATCGGCTGCTTTTGAGCGTGCGACCTGACAAAAAACTTTACCGTCGATTGGACTTGAGTTATCAAAGTATTCGCCATCGACTGGCGCGACCCACTCACCATTGATAAAGTTGTCATATTTTTTGCGGAATTGAACGGGGCTTTTTTCAGTATTGGGATAAGCGTATAACATGAACGATTCCTTGTTGTGTACTATGGTTATATAGATAAACATACCTGGCCTTCCTGACCAAGCTATGACTCTATCGTACTGAGCTTTGGCTTTGAGCGATAATGACTTTTTATAATGATATATTTCGTATCATATAACTTTAGGTTATGTAAGCTTGACGGGTTAAAGTGGTTCGCAAAACTGGCGTAGCTGTTATAATTGTGGATAGCTTTTCCCTCATAATTTGTGCTTAAGCTCTTTTTCTTATTACTATTAACTAAATTGGTTTAGATATATGCGTCAATCTTCTGCTCTTGATATCTTAAAAACGGGTCAAAATGTATTTTTGACGGGCTCAGCAGGTTCAGGTAAGACTTATACTCTCAACCAATATATTGACTATTTGCGCGCGCGCCGTGTTCCTGTGGCTGTTACCGCGAGTACGGGCATTGCCGCCACGCACATGAACGGCACGACCATTCATAGTTGGTCGGGCATTGGTATCAAGGATGAGCTGACTGATCGCGATTTGAGCAATTTATCACGTAAGCAATTTTTGGCAGATAGATTAAAAGATACTGCGGTATTGATTATCGATGAGATATCGATGCTGCACGCTAAGCAGATTAATTTGGTCAGCCAAGTGCTTAAGCACGTACGCAAAAATGATGCAGCGTTTGGTGGTATTCAGGTCGTCGTTGCCGGCGACTTTTTTCAGTTGCCACCGATTGGTAGTAAGGGCGAAACCAACCGTGAAAAGTTTGCCTTTATGTCTGAAGCATGGCTTGATGCTAAGTTCCATATTTGCTACTTATCTGAGCAACATCGTCAGGTGAGCGAAGCGGCGAATGGCGGACTTGATTTGGACGATATCCTCAATCAAATTCGCCGTCAAGAAGTGACTTTTGAGGCGATTGCTGCTTTAGAGGCCACCTTTGATCAAAACGTCGATATCAAACGTACCCGTCTCTATACCCATAATCTCAACGTTAATAGTATCAATGATAAAGAACTTGCCGCATTAGATGGCGAGATGATGCGTTTTACCGCCACCTCTACGGGCGATAGTAAACTGGTTGAGACCCTTAAAAAGACCGTCCGTACCCAAGATGATTTGGTATTGAAAGTCGGGGCTAAGGTGATGTTTATCAAAAACAATACCGAGCTTGGCGTCTCTAACGGCACCATGGGCGAGCTGATAGGCTTTGCCGCGGTAAAAATTAACGATGATAAAGACAATAATGATGATTTGATAGAAGACGATAGTGAAAGCATTGAAAGTGATACTGATAAGAGTATAAAAGGCAAAGGTAAAAAGACCACCAAGGATAAAGAGAAACCAAAAGTTAAAAAACCAACGACGCAAAAAATGCCCGTGGTTAGGCTGAATTCTGGTCGTGAGGTTATCGCTGAGCCGGAAGAATGGATTATCGAAGATGAGACCGGCGATGTGCTGGCAAGCTACGAGCAAGTGCCCTTATGTCTGGCTTGGGCAATTACCATTCATAAATCACAAGGTATGACCCTTGATGCAGCAGAGATTGATTTATCGCGCACCTTTGAGCTGGGACAAGGTTATGTGGCATTATCACGGCTAAAGTCATTGGCAGGTTTACAACTGCTCGGTATGAATGACATGAGCTTGCAGCTTGATCCGCTCGCACGCGGCGCTGACAAACGCTTTTTAGCATTGTCTGATGAGGCTGATGCCAATTATGCGATGCTTGATGAAGAAAGTATGACGCAAGCACATGAGAAGTTTATCTTAAAGTCAGGTGGAACGCTTAACAAATCAGTGATTGATGCTTATGCCAATTTGCAGAAAAAACGCCGCGAGCAACAGCAGGCACAAATAGACAAAAAACAAAAACTTGGCAATCAAGTATCAGATAAGTCGGACAGTACCTTGCTCGCCACCCGAATATTATTAGAAGAAAGCTTATCTATTGCGGAGATTTCGCAAGCGCGTCAGCTATCACAATCGACCATTATGCGTCATATTGGCGAGCTAAAATCTCAAGACCCAAGCCTTGCTTGTGATCATTTGCGCCCAGACGATGAAGTGATGACGGCAGTGGGTAATGCTTATGTCGCGATTAAAGTCGCCAACAATCCAAATGACTTTAATGATGATGGCAGTATTAAGCTGCGCCCAATCTTTGACCATCTCAAGCAAAGCATCGATTACAACACCATTCGTTTGGCGTTGATTTTTATCACGCCTTAGTAAGCCAACTGAGCCAATCAATCATGGTTAAGCCATTTGTATAAAAGCCAATGATAAGAAGTCGGTCATAGTAGCATGTTGGTTTTTTCATGAGAGCATTGAGCTTGCAGCGCTCAATTTTTTATATCCCTTTATAGCGATACCTGTTTATGTCTGATGTTATGCCTGATTTCTCTAGCGCCACTTATCAATTGACGTCTGACCCAGCGGTAGTCGCATATCCTACCACTGGCGAGCACACACAGCCTCTGAGAGTCGCTATTAATGGCTTTGGTCGCATAGGTCGCAATGTATTGCGCGCCTTGCTAGAGCGCTTTGAGGTATTAGGTCGTGCCATTCATGTGGTGGCGATTAATGATTTGGCACCGGCTGACATTCTGCTGCATTTGCTAAAATTTGACAGTACCCACGGTCGCTTAACCCGACTGGGTGTCAGCGCTGATATTGTAATGAGTGACGTCGATGCTGGTAAAGGTGATAGCAATACGACTGTTAATACAGACACTCAGCTGTGTCTGACTAAGAACAATTTAACCTATTGTATTAAGATGCTCTCAGAGCCTGACCCAAAAAACCTACCATGGGAGGAACTGGGCGTCGATGTGGTGCTAGAGTGTACGGGGCACTTTCGCTCTTATGAGCAAGCGCAGTTGCATATAGCAGCGGGCGCGCAGCAAGTCATCATCGGTGCCGCACCCTTTGATGATGTTGATGCTTGTATCGTTATGGGTGTTAATACTGATGAGCTCACACGTAAGCTGCCGATTATATCGAGCGTTTCTTGTACCACGCAGGCATTGGTGCCGCTGATTGCTACCCTTGATAAAGTATTTGGCGTTAAGTCAGCGATGATGACTGAGATTCATGCCGTCACTGCCGATCAGACCGTACTCGATCAAGCGCATCGTGACCCAAGGCGGGCGCGGGCATCTGGCCACAATATTATTCCTACGACCTCCAGCAGTATCGCGGCCACTGAGCGTGTATTGCCAGCGATGGTCGGCAAAATAAACGGCCATTCAATCAGAGTGCCGACCATCGATGTTGCCGCTATTGATGTCACCTTTGTCTTTGATACCCCAGATGTCAGTATAGACGCGATTCGTGATGTGCTTAAAACGGCTAGCATAGGTTGCTTGCTTGATATCATGGCCTATACCGATGAGCCATTGGTCTCAAGTGATTTTATTCATCAAACGGAGTCACTGATTATTGATGGGCAACAGCTTATGCACGTAGGCGACCAGTATAAGGTTTTTGCGTGGTATGATAACGAATGGGGCTATGCCAATAGGCTGCTTGATATGTGCTTGCACTTAGCTTCAAGTAAATAGTTTAAGCTAAAGAGCTGAATAAATAGTTGCGAGCAAACGGTAAGTCATTGATTTAAAACCAGCTGCAAATTAATTTCATTTTTTTAATATGAACCGCTTGCATTATCTAATGATATCTATATAATGATGCACCAATGGAGACGTGGCAGAGCGGTTGAATGCACCGGTCTTGAAAACCGACAAGGGTTCATAGCCCTTCGAGAGTTCGAATCTCTCCGTCTCCGCCAAATTCGAAAAAAGCCCCAATCCATTACTGATTGGGGCTTTTTTTATGCGATATTTTTACAAGTCTTATAAATATCGTCTTATTTTTCTAGCAATTCATCAAACTCAATTTCCTGCCCATCCACTAATACCAGCTTACCTTTGCTAATTTCGATGCTTATCCCTGTATTATTTTTAATCGCCCGCATGACATTGATGTCTTCAATGCTGCTTTCAATAATTATTTTGCCAGATTGCTCCGGCTCGATTGGTGGTTTGAGCTGCGTTAACGGCACATTAAAGGTTTTACTTTTGGTTAAATGCTTCTCTTTCATGGTGAGCTTACCTTTAAAGCTTTTAATCGCCACCTTGCCGTGGTTTGAGAGCATAAACTGTAACTTCACTTGGTTTAAGCTATCGCTATCACTGGTCTTAACTGGCAGTAAGGCAACAGGGTAGTTTTGCGCTTTGGCAGTACCGACTTGCGGACTGGTCACAATCGGGCTTTTCTTACCAGTTGGGTTATTTGGATGCAGGCGCTCATATTCACGCTGTTGGACGAGTGCTTGCTTAATGGTGATACGAGGCATCGCCCCAGATTCATAAGCACCACTGAGCTTCATACGCAGCATATAGCGGCTTAGCAGCTGCCTATCATCTTCAGGCAAACGCTCAAAGGTGTCGCCCAGCTTTTTTTGCCACTGGTCAGAGTTGGTCGGTATGGTCTGCTTACTGGGATCGGCGGGCGGCTGTGAGCAGCCATTAATAACAGGCAGCATCGCCAAGGTAAATGCCAATAATATGGCCTTTCTTACATAGCTTGCATGACCTACATGGCGTGCACTGCTTACAGGTTTATATGAACTAATCATCTTATGCCTCCTTCTCAACCCATATAAATGGTAATGACTCTTATACTAATATAGCGCCTATGATAATTTTGTATGTTTATTTATCGCTAATAGCCATTTGACGTTATTAGATTTATCGAGGAGGGCTTGTTTTAATTGACAAGTTAAGTGACAAATTAAGTAGCAAAAAAAAGACTAAGCGCTATTAAGCAAACTTAGTCTTCTTATTTGGTATGTATTATTAGCTCACGGCTGGCGTTATTTTTTATCTTTATCTTGCAGCTCAGACAGCGGATGGGTGATATTGTTATTATGAGTCACCACAATCGCCTCATCAATGATGCGTTGGCTGACGCCGCGCTTACGCAAACTTTCGATAAAGACTTCATCATGGGCTAGGGTATAATCTTGATGATCGCGATCAAGACCTTGACGAATATAAAGGCGAATAAGTCCTTGAATACGCTTAAAACCCAACTCTTTTGATGTGGCTTCTAATAGCGAAATCATTTCTTCAGACAAACGAATACTGACCGGGCGCATGATTTTTTGCGGATAGTCAGAGAATTTATTTTTTACACGTACAGGTATCATAATAAACCATTACTTTTAGTGAGTAGGAGTAAAGCACTCAGACAAAAACTGACTCAGTCACTGCTAACCTTACCATACAACAAAAGTTGCTAAAAGAACACTGTCGCTGTATTAATATTGTGCGGGCTTATGCTGATGCGATTAGCAGCTAAAATCGGCGAGCATAAAAAAACCTCCATCAAATAAGTGATGAAGGTCTTTTCAAATATGGCTCTCCAACCTGGGCTCGAACCAGGGACACACGGATTAACAGTCCGTTGCTCTACCAACTGAGCTATTGGAGAATAAGTTGTTTATAACGGTTACTAACACAAGTTTTACAAAGGCTTTGGTAGGTGCGATTGCTTATCTTGTTTGCGTTATGTGGGGCACATTTTAGCCAAGTAGTTATGGGCTGTCAACCTTATTAGGCGATTAATTATAAATATAATTGCAATCCGTATGAAATTGAGCTTTTTTGCTTTTAAAGTGGCTGAATTATTGACTGTTTTAATAAATGACCCTGATACAGTCTATCGAACCTATATATAAAACTGACTTGCAAGAAAGGTTATGAATTTCACTTTATTAGTCAGATTAATTAGACTATCTATTTGAAAGTAAAGTAAAAGCCTGCATTACTGTAAACCTTCAAATCTCTATTTCAAGCGCTGCTATAAACCTATAAAATAGCCACCCGAGCGTTTCTTTAGCGTTTTGGCTGTAATTTGCTTTACTTTAAAGCTTTTTAACTTTATCCGCGACCATGCGACACGTTTTAACCCAGCACTTTCTAAACAATTATTTTCTAACCAGTTTTTTTCTAACCACTCACTTCCTAAAAAACCACGTTCTAACCAATATAGGTGCCTAAAATATGAGTCCAACCATGATTGCTTACGGTTACCTTGCCATCGCTATTGTTTGTGAAGTGATTGGCACTACTTTTTTAGTCAAATCAGAGCAGTTTACGCGCTTTATACCCACGCTGATTATGGCGGTGCTTTATGCGATTTCGTTCTACTTATTAACCCAAACCATAAAAACCATCCCTATCGGTATTGCTTATGCGTTATGGGGCGGGCTCGGTATCGTGCTGACTTCTTTGGTAGGGCTGTTCTTCTTTAAGCAAACGCTTGATACTGCTGCTGTGATTGGTATTGCGATGATTGTAGGCGGTGTCGTGGTGATGAACTTGCTGTCTAATTCAGTGGCGCATTAAGCAGCTATTAATTATTTACCAGCAATCATGAGTTTTTAGCCATGAAGCGTTACATTGATATATTGGTAGAAGGTGCATGGCTAATATAAAGTATGTTTAGAGCAAGTCTAGAATAAAAAATGCCTATCGCACAACGCTAAAGATAAAACGTCAAAGATAAAAACGGTGACCATATTGACCACATTAAAATATATCGCTCATTATTCTGAGCAGATTCAAAGCCAAGCGGCGACGCTGATTAGCACGGGCAGATTGGGCGATTATTTGGATAAAAATTATCCCAATCGCCATCAAATACAAAGCGATAAAGCGCTATATCAATATATCAATGAGATCAAAAACCAATATATGCGCAAAAGCAGCCCGCTGTCGCAAGTGACTTATAATAGTAAACTTGCCGTGCTTAAGCATGCGCTTGGCATTCATACCTATCAATCGCGCGTGCAAGGCAGTAAGCTAAAATCACATAATAGCATTACAGTAGCCAGCCTATTTAAGGAAGCGCCGCCTGAGTTTTTGCGTATGATTGTCGTACATGAGCTGGCACATTTTAAGGAGCAAGAGCATAACAAGGCTTTTTATCAGCTCTGCTGCCATATGGAACCGGATTATCATCAGTATGAGCTCGATACCCGTTTATGGTTGCATTGGCGCGAACGCTAATCTATCTTGGTGCTAAGCAATAGTTAGCTGAATTTTGTTTAAGCCGATTTTTAGTAAATGTAAAACTGAACAAGGACGTTTTTATGAAAGTATTGGCCATAGGTGGTAGTGGCGGCATGGGGCGCGCTGCGGTGCGTGCGGCGATGAGCTTTGATTTTGTTAGCGAGATTATCGTCGCTGGTATTGACAGTGAGCTGGCGGAGCGTTTTGTTGCCGAGTTAAATAGCAAATCGCTAAATAGAGGAAATACAGAAGCTCTTAAAAAACCTGTCCGCGCGCTTTACTTGGACGTAACAGATAACAATAGCCTACGCCAAGCGATTCGCGACGTCGATGTGGTACTAAATTCAGCAGGGCCTTTTTTTCGCTTTGGTGTACCGATTTTAACGGCGGCGATAGAGGAAGGTAAGCACTACTGTGACATTTGCGATGATTGGCAACCGACCGTCGAGATGCTTAAGTTAAATGCGCGTGCAAAACAAAATAATGTCACCGCCGTGATTGGTTTAGGTGCGAGCCCCGGTATTTCTAATTTACTGTGTGTGAAAGCGGCAACGGCGTTGGATGAAGTGGATACTATCGTGTCGGCATGGAAGCTATCGGGCGCTGTGAATGCCGATGATGGATTTAGTCGGCCGGCCAATGAGGGTCAAGTTGACGCAGCGGCAGTACATCTTATACATTGCTTATCTGAAGATATCCGCGTGTTAGCAGCTGGAAGGATGGTCGATAAGAAACCATTAGCCCATTCAAAAATCGACTTCCCAAGGCTTGGTGAGCTTGATGTGTGGTCACTCGGACATCCTGAAGCGGTCACTTTAAATAGGCGCTTTCCACGGCTAAAAAACTGCTATAACGGTATGCTTGGTATCGATGATATCGTTGATAATCTGCGCCAAATTGCGTCGGCAGTAGCGGCGGGGCAAATGGCTGTTGAGGATGCAGCACGGTTATTGACTGATAAAGATAGTCGCAAAGCACGCCAAACCCATTTAGCCGAAAGCGAGGAAAAAGAGATTCCAGGCTTAGTAGCCTATGCGCAAGGACGCAAAAATGGTCAACCTGCCAGCGCTGGTGCTTTTATTCGCAATACGCCTGCAGGTGGAATGGCAACGGTCACTGGAATCCCGCAAGCGCTATTTTTACCACTGCTACATCAAGGTCATTTAAAGCAAAGCGGTGTCTTTGCGCCAGAAGAAATCATTGATCCCGATGTGTTCTTTGCTTTATTCGATACTTTTTGTGGACCACAAGGTTCCGGTTTAACAGTCCTTACCTCAGATTAAAATTTTCTAGAGCGCATCAACAAAGCCTAATAAGGTTAAATTTCATAAGTAGAACTGGACCTAATATAATAGCCGTTTTAAGATTAAGGTAGCCTATGAGTGGATCAGCGCAGCAAGGTATGGCTAAAGGTAAAAAAGCGTGGCTCATTCCTGTGCTGTGTCTTATCGTTGGTGGTGGATTAACCGGTATTTCGACCAATTTGGCGAAATTTGCAGGCGAGGTCGGTCTGACGCCGCTGGCATTTCTGTTTTGGTCTATCACTGGCGCGGCGTTGATTTTATTCAGTTATGCGCTTTTTCGCCATGAACTGCCGCCGTTAAGCAAACCAACCCTGAGCTATTATCTAGTGGCTGCGTTAGTGAGTGTGGCAGGCTCCAATCTCATTTTCTTCTCTGCTATTCCGCATGTCGGCGCAGGTTTTGTCGCGTTGATTATCTCTCTGCCGCCGCTCCTAACTTATCTGGCCGCAATCATCTTAAAAATAGAGCGCTTCACTAAGCTGCGTGCACTTGGCGTGGTCGCTGCACTTGCCGGAGCAGGGGTGCTCGCGGCACGTAAATTTGCTGCGCCCGATGCCAGTGTGTTTTGGATCGGGCTTGCGCTTTGCGGGCCGGTGTTATTGGCGATTGGCAATATTTATCGCAGCTTATACTGGCCAGATAATCTGTCTCCAAGCGCACTTGTACCCGGTATGCTGATAGCAGCCTCTGTGTTACTTGGTTTAGTCAGTCTTATGCCGCACTTTTCACTAGCGGTGCCGATGACAGAGATGTTGCCGTTAGGATTGATTGCGGTGCAGGCGTTCGTTTTCGCTGGTCAGTTTTTACTGTTATTTTTACTGCAAAAAACGGGCGGCCCAGTATTACTAAGCTTATTAGGCTCGGTCGGGGCGGTCGTCGGTGTGCCTGTCGCTATATTTTTACAGGGGGAAAGTCCGCCAGAAGGGCTGTTTTTGGGTGCGTCATTGATAGCGCTGGGTGTCGTATTAGTCACCTATGGCGGCGTAAAAATGGCGACATCTATAGCAGATAAGCGCTAAGATAATGATATATTAATTAACTTATGTTGGTATTATTAAGCACTTATAAAGGTTCTTAATATCTTCATTTGCTTTCAAAGTTTTTTATCTGCAAACGTAATGTTCAATAGGTGACATATGGATGTGTTTTCGTATTGGCAAGGGTTTTATAACGACCCTTGGTTTTGGCAGTTCCCCATGGCGACCCTTGCTATTAGTACGACCGCCTTTCTAGCAGTTGCCATTCCATGGACGATAGTTGCTTGGCGCGATCCGGTATCCTTGCGTAAATATAAAATTCAACAAAAACCGTTTGAGATGAAACAGTTTTTATTACCGTCTATCGGCCGCATCATTATTAATAATATTATTTTAGCTGCGCTATTGGTGCTGGCTTGGCCGCTGTTAAAGCTGACCGGCGTGCATCATGGTGAGATGCCGGTTTGGTATATTATCATCGCCCAGTTGATTTTTTTCGTGCTGCTCGATGACTTTTTATACTATTGTATGCACCGTTATATGCACGAAAATAAGTGGCTGCTAAGAAACATCCACAGTGTGCACCACCGCATTCGTAATACCTGCGGTATCAATGGCAATTATATGCACTGGGTCGAGTATTCATTGACGGCGTCGCTGACGTTAGTAGGTCCAATCATTTTAGGGGCGCACATCTATGTGGTATGGATGTGGGTGATTCTACGTCAAATCGAAGGTGCTGATGGGCATATTGGCTACGATATTCCGTGGAATCCCGCGCATTTATTACCTGTGTACGAAGGCCCTGTCTATCATGACTTTCATCATGCCAAATTTAAAGGCAATTATGCAGGGTTTTTACCTTACCTCGATAAATACTTGGGCAAAACTCATATTCCCGCTTATCTTAGTTATCTTAAAGGTAAGAAAAATGGTTTAACGCCGCTAGAAATTGAGCAAAGTGAACTTGCGGCTAAAAAGCGCAAAAGCAGCTAAACCTTTAAGTTTTTTTAGGATTGAAAGGTTAGGTTTAAATGTCAGTAGTCTTTGCTATGCGATTGAGCATGGCTGCTAAGCGCGCGTTGTTATCGGCGATATATTTATCGCCAAGCGCTATTATTTCAGCCGCTGATTGTACCGTTTTAGGATAGTCGACCAGCCCTTTTTGAATAGCATGGTTGCCATTTTCCACCATTTTAACGATACTTTCTTCGGTCACTTCAAAATGACACTGCCAAGCCATCACCCAAGTACCGAGCGCTTTATGCTGCGGCGTTTGATAAAGGAAGCCTTGATTGGGCCATGCTGCTGATGTCGCTAACGGAATCGCTCCTTGTGGATATTCAAATCCATCGCCATGCCAATGAAAAACGGTAAAGGGCTGCTTTGGTAAGTCCTGTAATAAAGGATGCGCTTGAGCGTCTGTGGTCAACTGAATAGGTAGCCAACCGATTTCTTTTACGCCCGCTGGCTCTACGCTCGCCCCCAAACAATGCGCAATAAGCTGCGCACCCAAACACACACCGATTACTGTTTTTCCGCTATCCATACTTTGCTTAATCAGACGTTTTTCCTCTTTTAACCAAGGATGGTCGTCCTCATCATGGACGCTCATCGGCCCGCCCATTATGATTAACCAATCAAAACTGGTGAGCACTGGCAAGGCGTCTTTATTATAAGAGCGCGTGTAGGTAATGCTGTGCTGATGATTAACTGCCCAGTGCTTAATAAAGCTGAGGTCTTCGTAATCTGTATGAAATAAGGCATGAATGCGTAGGGTCATGTGATGGCCTTTATTAGTAAGTTGCGTTTTCGGTTGTATTAAAAGTCTACAAGGTATGAGCTATCTTAGATAGCGGAAACTATTTAGAAACGTCGTATTTTCTTAAGTGCTTCATTATAAAGCTTAAAAATAGGTATTCTCATAATAAGTCAATATTGTGATAGAAAAGGCTTGCAAAGTTTTAAAAACTTGCTAAAATGCATGACCTAAATAGGCGTATAGCTCAGTTGGTTAGAGCGCTACCTTGACATGGTAGAGGTCGCTAGTTCGAATCTAGTTACGCCTACCAGATTCGAAAGCCCCAATCTTTATGATTGGGGCTTTTTTTATGGCTGTTTTATAAGGGGTGCATTGGAAAATATCTGCTCGCCGCATTCTATAAAAACAATTATTTAATCAGCTCTCAATGACTCAAAAAGGGGGCGGTGACTAATGCATTGGCTATGTTATGCATGTGATAATCACACGATATGCAGTGACATATTATAAAAAAAATGGTGATCATACATAGAGCACAATCACCATAGAAAAAATATTTTGAGAGTAGCTGAAATTTAAACGGCAGACTTCTTATAACGTCTACGATACACACTGCGTATAACTGGCATGAATACCATTAAAATAGCCAATAACCATAATACTACTGTAATAGGGCTACTCCACAGAATACTCAGTTCACCTTGAGAAATAGATAGCGCACGTCTTAAATTGGACTCCATCAGCTCACCCAGTACATAGCCTAAAATAAGCGCTGATAATGGGAAGTTTAATTTGCGTAAGAAGTAACCGAAAACACCAAGCGCTACCATGAATACCAAGTCAAAGGTCGTGCTATGGATAGAATATACCCCAACGAAACTGACCGCTGCAATGGCAGGTATCAGGATGTAGTTCGGCACATCAAGCAGTTTTGCAAATAATCCCACTAAAGGGATGTTCATGATTAGCAAAATCACGTTACAGATAAATAATGAAGCAATCAGACCCCAGACGATATCAGGCTGCTCAGTAAATAACTGCGGACCCGGTGTGATGTTATATAGTGTCAATGCACCCATCATGACCGCTGTCGTACCAGAACCCGGCACACCTAACGTCAACATTGGCACAAATGAGCCACAAGCTGAAGCATTATTTGCCGCTTCTGGTGAAGCAACACCACGAAGATCGCCGTCACCAAAAGTACCTGTATCACCAGCGATTTTACGTTCACTGGCATAAGTCATGGCACTAGCAATAGTGGCGCCAGCACCTGGTAGAATACCAACGACAAAGCCCATTAGACCACTGCGTAGCATGGATCCAAAAGCGAAAGTAAACTCTTTAAAGTTTAAAAGACTACGCTTACCTTGTTCAATAACCTTGTGACCCGTCGTGGTTTTTTCGAGCAAGATTAAAATTTCACTTACACTAAAGAAACCAATCACAATGGTAGTAAATTGAATGCCATCAGACAGGTTGACAGAATCAAAGGTAAAGCGGTAAATACCAGTAACGGCATCAACCCCAACAGTTGCTAGACCAAGACCAATCAAAGCGGCAATACCCGTTTTAACTGGTTGATCACCTACTAGACCACTTAAACATGTGATGGCAAATACCATCAATACAAAGTATTCAGCGGGTCCAAATGAGATTGCCCATTTGGCTAATAACGGCGCAAATAGCACCACGCCAATTGTCGCGATAGTGGCACCAACGAAAGAGCTGACAGCAGATAAGGACAATGCAATACCAGCCTTGCCTTGTTTTGCTAGTGGATAACCATCCAAAGTCGTCATGATGGCGCCGGCATCACCGGGTACGTTAATAAGAATGGCAGAAATACGGCCACCGTATTCACATCCAAGATAAACGGCTGCAAGCAGAATCAGCGCGCTCTCTGGTGGTAAACCAAGTGCAAAGGCAAAAGGCAGTAATATCGCCACACCGTTGATCGGACCAAGACCGGGCAACATACCTACAATCGTGCCCAAAAAAGCCCCGATTAGTGCAAGAAGTAAGTTTTTTGGGGTAGATGCAACAGCAAAGCCATGCATCAAAAAATCAAAAGTATCCATATTGGCTATCCTATTATCCCTGACAACAATCCGAGTGGTAATTTGACATCCAAAAATATGTCAAATAAGACATATAGGCCAATACTAATTAATACTGAAAAGATAAAGCTTTTTAGGGGATTACCTGCAAACAGTAGACCTAGTGCAAAAGACATCAGAATAGTGGCAAGAATAAAGCCCAATAATTCAAAAATGACACCATAGACTAATAAAGCGAGTGCACAAAGCACTAAATTTCTGATGATCGGTTTAGTAAGTCCCAGTTCAATAGGTTTAGTAAAGCGTGCTGGACGAAAAGCGACGACTAAAGCGCCAAATGTCAGCAATGAAAAGATTAAAATAGGGTAAGGACGAGGACCAATTGGGTCATAGGCAATCGGCGCAACATAGCCGATAGCTAGGTAGATCAAAAATAAGCTGACCAGTGCCATCAGCCCGGAAAACAAACGTTCCATTGTCATAAGGAGCATCCCTTGAATTTTGGGGCAAAAGGCTGACAGATAGAAATCCTGCCAGCCTTTGAAAATACCAAAACATTTGATATTCAATTACTAAAAGTTGTTAAATCTCAACGTAATTATTTGGTTGGGGCTGCTTCAACAAGACCATACTCAGCTGATAACTCACGTAGCTCACCAGTACGCTTATAGACATAGGCTTCTAGCTCATCGCCAGTCATAGAGAATGGTAGTAATTCTTGCTGCTCACGTATTTCAGCGAATTTCGGATCAGCAAGCATTTTATCGAAAGCATCTTTCCACCAGTTATAAGCACTAGGACTAACATCTGGACCCATATAGTAACCACGAACGACGGGCCAAGTCACATTGTAACCTTGCTCTTTGGCAGTAGGGATATCAGCCATGGTGCCGCCCAGTCTTTCATCTGCAAATACTGCTAATACGCGTAACTTACCCGCAGAGGCTTGTGGCATAATTTCAGCAATACCAGCACTAACAGCTGTGATATGGTTGCCCATTACCGCTGTAATGGCTTCACCACCACCTTCCATCGCTACATACGTCATGTCGTTAGGGTTGACACCAACTGCCTTGGCTAAGATAGCGGTTTGCATCCAATCTTGACCACCAACACTACCACCAGCGCCAAAACTGATAGCTTTAGGGTTTTTCTTGAGCTCGGCAACTAATCCTGCTAAATCTTTGATTGGTGAGTCAGCATTGACTGCTACAGCGCCATAATCAGTACCAACACCAGCTAACCATTTCACGTCTTTTTCAGTGAATTTGCCAAATTTACCTTGTGATAGATTAAGAATAGAGCCGGTAGAGAAGGCAATAATGGCATCTCCATTGTCACGATCATTGGCAACGATTTTGTTATAAGCAACAGCACCGACACCACCTGGCATGTAAGTAACGCGCATAGGATCTTTTAAAATACCAGTATCTCTTAAGCCAGCTTGGGCAAGCTTACAAGTCAAGTCAAAACCGCCGCCTGGTTTGGCAGGTGCAATACATTCCGGACGTGAAGGTGCGGTCAGCTCACTTGAGCCATCTGTCGCGGCTGCATCTGTACTTGTAGTTTCATTTGCATTATTACAGGCAGTCAAAGATAGGATAGATAGGCCAAGAGCCAGATAGGATAGTTTTTTCACACGACACTCCTTGTGTGTATTTTCACGATAAAAATTCAATGGGGTTCTGATCAAAATAATAAATCATTAAAACTTAAAGTTACGATCAGATTAACGGAGTGACTAGACTTCGTTACAATATGTGTTTTTGTCACTGTGTAAAAGTAACAGAATATTTTGTAAATGACAAGAAACATATGTATGTATATATGAATTTTATAGTAATATATTAAATTAAAGCCGTCATAGGCTCTCTTTTTATAGCTAGATGAAGGGCAAAGGAATTACATTAATACCTTTGAGAGAAGGTATTTAAGTTATTCAAAACAAATAGATAGGGTAATTTGATAATAAAGAGGATTATTGAGACGTAATAAAAATTACCTTGATGTCACTACCATTACGAGGCTGTGTCAACGATTTAAGAGGTTGTATAATTAGTGGGAAGAATAGATGTTTTGGGATTAAACTATAGCAAGCAGGTGTAAAAAATATTAAAAAACCACGGTATATTTTACTTATGAGCCGTTAAAAAATGAACTGGATAATTAGAATTGCGAGTATTCCAATACCAATATCTAAGGGCACAGCCTTGAATAATAGCGCATTAAAAAGCTTGTCTTTGTTTATAACGACTTGAGAAGCGCCTAACATTAAACTACCTCCTGATGAGAAAGGGGACAGTGATGAGCTTTGTGCGCCCACAATAATACAGGTGAATAGTAATAAAGGGCTTAGTCCAGAAGCAACGGCTAGGGGCAGCACCATAGGAAATAAAGTAGGGGCGACTACCCCAAGTGTACTAGCAAATATTGACATAATGGCGCTGATAACAAAGACTAAAATCGGTATCGTCCAGATCGGTACATTGGTACTTAGCCATTCTGTTAGCTCGTAAATAACGCCTATTTCCACTCCGAGGCTGATTAACATACCAACACCACAAATCATAATGAGGGTATTCCAAGGTATTAAAGCTATCACTGCTTTTTCATCGCCTAGCTTCAGAAACAAGCTAATTAAGGCGAAAAATATGGCGATAAAACCAATATCAATCCGAGCGTTCAAAAATTGAACCGCTGATACTTGTGGCATGAGTAGATTTAAAATGGGCACAATAAGTACAATAGTCATCATAATAAAAATCAGTATAAGAGATTGTTTTTGCTTACTATCAAAGGGTTCTGGTACGGTCGCTTGAATCGCGATTTTGCTGCTTTTGGCGTTGATCAAGCTATAAGCACCCAATACAATCACAGGCATTAAAAAAGTAACAGCGAAGATCCCGAACACATAAGTAAAGGTATTATCATTTGCGACGCCTGCGCCGCGCATGAGCTCTCTAAAGATAACACCGCTTTGTGAGGTGATAAAGTTAGCACCAGCTAAGGCACCATAGTTCACCGATAAGGTAGCGATAACAAGATTCAAGTTAGTGCGTTTCGATAACAGCAGGATCATCGGTGCCATCGTGGCTAAGACCGTATAATAACCTGCCCCTAAGCCTGCAATAATCGTGGCCACTAAGAAAATAACTAAAGGTAAGAATGCGGGAAAGTGACGGCACTTGTAGATTAAATGATTAGATAGCTTTTCTAAAGCACCATTAGCTAGAGGAAAGTTATAAAAAAGAGTCACGGCAAAAATAACAAAGAAAATTTTGAGAGGCCATAGCTCGACAATTTCATGTGCCTTCATCCCCATACCGAAACAACCGATCAGATATGAAAATGCAATAGCAAATAGGCCAATATTAATCTTAGTGGTATAACCTAAAATGATACATATCACGATGGCGGCTAGAATATAAAGAGTCACAACTACTCCCTGACTTTAACTGTATGAATTCTATAAAAATCATATCAATATTTATAGATTGAAGAGCATGACGATAATAATGACTAAGAGCTTTCCAGATAAGAAAACTGTCCAAGCCTTAAAGGCGCATCTAATGGAGTAGAATCATAGCAAAAAAGCCAACTTTTATTAGATAAGATTAATCATAAAAATATAATAGTGCTTTAACATTAGTATCATACATATCGAACGCGCTGAAAACTTAAGAGAAGTTGATCGGGGATAACGTAGTTTTACGGCAATATCAGTGCTTGACGAGATTAAGACAATTAATAAAAACCTTTCCACTGTGGTGAAAAAAATGCTAAATAATTTCAATGATTTTAAAATGCCACGCTATGAGCAAGTGCGATGGCACATACAGACGTTACTGACAGAGAGTAAATGGGATGAAAACACGCCCCTACCCACGGAGCAGGAATTTGCAGATAAGTATGAAGTATCTGTAGGAACTGTCCGTAAAGCTGTCGAAAAACTGGTAGAAGATGGGGTGTTAATAAAGCAGCAAGGCAAAGGCACTTTTTTAAAGCGTCCAGATTTTGCAAGTTCATTATTAAGGTTTTTTAAGTTTCGTGATAAAGATGCTCGCTATGTCACACCGACGGGTATAGTCAAAAAAGTCATGGTCATAGATGGTATTGAGGATGTTAATAAAAAACTAAATATAGATAAAAACAAAGCGCTAATTTATATAGAACGTATGCGTACGGTTGAAGACAAAGTCTTATTGAGTGAAAAGATTTGGCTGCCTAAGAGTCGCTTTAAAGCCTTTGCAACCCTAAACCCTGAAGATTTCGACAATCTTCTCTATCCGTTTTACTATACAAAGTGCGGTCAGTTTGTGTCGTCTGCTGTAGAGACGTTGTATTTTATAACCGATCACAGCGACGAGTATCTGGGCAATACTAAGCAAGAAAACTTAGTTAAAGTATGCCGCATTGCTAAGAACTTAGAGGGTAATGCTATCGAGTATAGAGAGTCATATGGACTGGCAGAGAAGTTCAGTTATGAAATTAATATTATTTAATAGTTATGGTGTGTCATAAGTTAAGCTAAACGATACAAAATATAAGATAGACAGTACTAAGTTAAGGGCTAACACATAGCTGATGAAGAGGCTTATCCCAAGTTTAGATTATTTATTAGAACAGCACATTGATGTTTCTTATTATCATTATTAGACCACTGATTACCATTAGCATGAGTAGCATTACCCTAAACTGACTAATACTCATTCCCGCCAAAAAGCGTTTGCCAATAATATTACCAACTACCGCACCTAGTCCTAACACGAGACCATACACCCAAAGCTTGGCAGTGAATACGCCAAAAAAAGTGTAGCTGCCGATTTGTACGATACCTACAAAAAAAGAATTAGCGGTCTTGGTGGCAATAAGTCTTTCTTTTTCTAATCCAGCATTCATATAGAAAGGGTTAAGGATAGGGCCAAGACCACCCACCAATGTGCTCATAAAAGCAATTATAAAGCCCAAAGGTATAAAGCCTACTTTTGGCATATCAAAGGTTTTATCTACTTTGCCAAATTTATATTGGAATATAGTAGAGACTAAAAATAGGCCAACCAATAACTGAATCCAGCCTGCATCTAAACGACTAAAGACCAATGCTGCCAGCCACGCTCCTACGATGGCACTTGGTACATAGTATTTGGTCAATGACCAATCAATAGCATTCCAGAATAAATAAAGCCGCGAGGCGTTACTAATGAGGGTAGCCAAATTAATGACAGGCGGCGCAACTGCTGTCCCTATCATTGAAGAGGTAACTGGTATCAGCAACATGGCACCGCCACCACCCGATAAAGTAGAGATGATAAAAGCTACCATGCCAGCGACAAATAGGCCTACTAAATGCCAATTTGGGATGTGTTGCAATAGATCTAAAGCAATGGGCACTATGAAATCCTATTCTAGGAATTACACCAAGTAATTATTTTTCACATAATCAATGCATAGCTTATAAAAAGCTTGGGCTGGCGGGAGATAGTTTTATTCGCCAGTTTGAATGTACCGATCTGTCTGTTTAAAAAAGGATCGAGTAATCCTATTCAGGTCAGTTCCCGTTTATTAGAAAAAAAGAAAGTTTTGGTAAAGTAGTGATAGCAAAATCATAACGCAATAATGCAAACAGTGAGGTAATATTTTTTACCGTGTATTAAGCCTTGTCATTAAATGCTTTTGCATAGGTATTATTGATCATCTTATAAGTATCATTATAAATATGCAGGCATACGATAGTCATTCAGTTCAAAATGATAGGCGTCAAAAAGGTGCTTGATTCTTATTTAATGTTTAACCTTCAATTTCAGATGTTCTAACTATCTATAGAATTACTGTATTCAATTGCACTTCAACGTCTAGATTCGATTCTAGTGTCAACAACATGCCAATCAAATAAATGTGTAATGCTCCTACACAGTGGTTTAATGACAGTATTTTTAGTTTTACCATTGCCACTCAATGTAATTGGGATACTGATTAATATGGGTAATATGCTTCCTATTTTCTCAATAATTGGAAGGCTTTTATATCTTGTATTTTTAGGAATTATGTTTTGCTACCAACTATGAATAGAGCTCGTACTAATGGGATAAAAGTTAGTGGTTTCTCGAGTAGTGTCGCTTTAAAGTGAGTTGATTCATCTATAGCTCGATAACAAAGCAAGTAGAAACGTGATGAAAACTTATTCATATTTAATACGCTAAGATATTATAAAGAGTTTTTTTAGTAAAAAAGGGTGAGGGTAGAGGTTAAAATTACTGCCAAATGGCAGTGCCTAAGTACGACTTAAATATTAATGTACATTAACTTATAGTCGATATATAGTTATGCTAATTGAGTTATAATCCTTTAAATACAAGAGGTGTGATATTACGTCATTTAGGGTAAATTGCTTGACCTACCTTGACATGGTAGAGGTCGCTAGTTCGAATCTAGTTACGCCTACCAGATTCGAAAGCCCCAATCTTTATGATTGGGGCTTTTTTTATGGCTGTAATTTAATGCCTATAAAATATGGATGGTAGAAAAATAGAAATTTCGTATCAGTTAGACTCTCAAACTTTATAATTCGCCTGCCTCTCAAAGTAAAGTTTTCAACTTTTTCTAAAAAAATCTATCTCAATTTAATCCGCACCATAACTCTGCCTTTTAAGATATATGCTGTTTGAGAAACAAACAAAGCTTAATGGCTGGGCAACATAGAAATGTTACTATGAGCTTTAAAGTTGAATAAATATGACGATAGCAATTATTTTATTTGCATCGTTTGATAGTTGTTGTTTTTAATCAAATACATTTATAACTAAAATAAAGCGGGGCAAGATATGGGATTGTTAGTCGACGGTCAGTGGCAAGATAAATGGTATGACACCAAGGCGAGCGAAGGACGCTTTGAGCGCGAAGATGCTGGTTTTAGAAACTGGGTCACGGCTGATGGCAGCGCAGGCCCATCAGGCATTGGCGGCTTTAAAGCTGAGCCCAATCGTTACCATTTATATGTCTCGCTTGCATGTCCTTGGGCGCATCGCACCACCATTTATCGCAAGCTAAAGGGCTTGGAGGACATGATTTCACTGTCTATAGTGCATCCCTTTATGGGCGATAAAGGTTGGACATTTGCAGAGGGCGCAGGCGTCATTGCTGATCCAATCGTCAAAGCAGACTATCTATATGAGGTTTATATTGCCGCGAAGCCTGATTATACGGGACGCGTGACAGTGCCAATATTATGGGATAAAGAAACCAATAGCATCGTCAGTAATGAATCGTCTGAGATTATTCGGATGTTTAACTCAGCCTTTGATGAAGTAGGGGCAACAGCAGTTAATTTCTTGCCAACAGAATTGCTAGCAGAAATCGATACGGTTAATGAGTTTGTTTATTCAGCAATTAATAATGGGGTTTATAAAGCAGGGTTTGCCACGACCGAAGCTGCTTATAAAGAAGCAGTAATAATGTTATTTGATGCGCTAGACACGTTAGAGGCGCGTCTGGTAGACCAGCGTTACTTACTAGGTAATACGATTACCGAGGCGGACTGGCGCTTATTTACCACGCTCGTGCGCTTTGATGCGGTATATGTTGGACACTTTAAATGTAATATTCGCCGCATTGTTGATTATCCCAACCTTTGGGGCTATCTGCGTGATTTAAATCAGGTGCCCGGTATCGCAGAGACGGTAAGTATCGAGCATATTAAGGCCCATTATTATACCAGCCATGCCAATATCAATCCCACGCGTATCATCCCCGTCGGTCCGCTGCTCGATTTTAACGAACCTCATGACCGTGCGCATTTATAATTTTTATTAAGCTTTTAAAATAGTAATACAGAAAAAACCGCGCCAGCTAATACATAAGCTGGCGCGGTTTTTTTATATACAAAGCAATTTAATGCATATTAAGCATTATTCAATTGACGAGCCGCTTCTAGGGCAAAATAAGTCAAAATCCCATCAGCGCCCGCACGGCGGAAACCTATCAAGGATTCTAAAATCACCGCATCGGTTAGCCAGCCATTTTGAATCGCAGCCATGTGCATCGCATATTCGCCCGACACTTGATACGCAAAGGTCGGTACGCCAAAGGTATTTTTGACTTCGCGGATAAGGTCTAAATACGGCTGACCCGGTTTAATCATCACCATATCAGCGCCCTCGGCTATATCCATGGCGACTTCATGCAGTGCTTCGGCGCGATTACCAAAGTCCATTTGATATTGCTTTTTATGACCGCCTTTTAAGTTGCCCGCACTGCCGACGGCATCACGGAACGGGCCGTAGTAAGCAGAAGCATATTTGGCAGAGTAGGCCATGATAGCGGTGTTGACAAAGCCTTCGGCTTCAAAGGCATCACGCATGGCTTTGATGCGGCCATCCATCATATCACTTGGCGAGATGATATCAGCGCCAGCGCGAGCGTGGACGAGCGCTTGCTTGACCAAGACTTCCACTGTTTCGTCATTCACTACATAGCCGCTGTCATCAAGCAACCCATCTTGACCATGTGAGGTATAAGGGTCTAGCGCCACATCGGTCATCACCACCATTTCTGGCACGGCATCTTTCACCGCTTTGACTGCACGTGCGCTAAGGCCGTTTTCATCATAAGCCGATTTGCCATCAGGCGTTTTTAATGAATTATCAATCACGGGGAAGATGTCAATCGTGGTGACGCCCTCCGCTAATAATTCTTTGGCATAATTAATCAGCAAATCAATCGATAAGCGCTCAACACCGGGCATACTAGCGATTGCTTCGCGCTTATTGTTGCCTTCTAAAACAAAGACAGGGGCGATAAAGTGCTTGGGATGCAACTCAACTTCACGAATCATCGCGCGCACGTTGTCGTTATAACGCAAGCGACGTAGGCGAGTTTCAGGGAATTGACGGTTAAAAGTATAAGTCATGAGGTTTCCTTATTTGATTTTAAGCATGTGTTACTTATCAGCTTGATTAAATAAGCTGTTTTAATGCATGTTTTTTATAAAATTGGCACCGCTAAAGTGATAAAAGCGTCGTTAATATAATGTTCTATTATACCCAGCACTACTATAATCAATAGCCACTATAACCAATAGTCGCTATCGAAAGCAAAAAGCCCTACCAAGTCGGTAGGGCTGATTGTACGTATCGACTGTCAATGTGAGGGTAGTGCGCTCACACTATCTTCTATGATTGTTTAAGGCTCAACAATCTGGGTAACAGGTACTTGCTCAACACTGGTGTCGTTAAAGGTCGTCTTTTCGGTGACCACACCTACCGCCGCGTCTGTTTTGCCATCATTATTGACATCAACCACAGCGGTCGGCTTAAAAGTTGCCTTTTCTGTTGGTTGCGCCTGCTTAATCGCTTGGGCTTCTTGTGCAGAAGCCACACGAGCTGAGCTAGCCGCATCGATGGCATCGACCGCTTTTGCTTTATTGCTATTGGCAGGTAGATTGACCAATTGCACTAAGTTTTTATGCGGTACAGGAATCACCGTTGGCACGTCAAGGTTAGCGCCGCCGCCTAAGACTTGATAAAGCTCGACTTGGCTAATGATTTTTTGTAGCTCTAAGTCCAAGATACCTTGCTGCGTTGAGAACAATGAGCGCTGCGCATCAAGCACATCTAGATAGTTTGCAATACCGGCTTTAAAGCGTGCATCTGCTATCTGATAGGTTTGCTCAAAGTTATCTTGCAAGCGGTATTGCGCGGCGAGCTGATCACCCAATGTCGCGCGTGTAGCCAAGACGTCGGATACTTCGCGGAACGCGGTTTGGATAGATTTCTCGTAGCCAGCTAGCGTCTGTTCACGCTCAATTTTCGCCACGTCGTAATTGGCATCCAAGCGACCAGCATCAAAGATAGGCACGCTAATGCTTGGGCCAAATGACCAACCGACCGAACCACTCTTAAACAAGTTATCTAAACTGCCGCTACTCAAACCTACGCTACTGGCTAGGCTAATAGACGGGAAGTAAGACGCGCGCGCCACTTCGATATTGGCACCAGCAGCTTTTAGATTGTATTCTGCTTGCAACACATCAGGACGATAGCGCAGCAACTCACTTGGTAAGCCGGCGTTAAATATCTGCTGATTTGTGATGTTACTGACTGCAGGCGTTGGAATAAGGTTGGTTGGAATCGGTCCACCTACCAAAAACTGCAAGGCGTTACGCGCTTTTAGAATACTGCTTTGCGCCCGTAAGACAGCAAGTTTGGCATTTTCTAATGAAGCACTGGCTTGCAAAGATGGCAGCTTAGGATCAATACCTGCTTCAAAGCGTTTATCGGCAATAAATAGTGATTTCTCACGACTTTCAACCGTAGCCTCTGCCAGTTTTAATTGCGCTAAGCTATAGCTTAAGTTGGCATAGCTTTGAGCGATATTACTGATTAGGCTGATTTGGGTCGAATCTTTTGCCGCTGTCGTGGCCAAGAAATTCTGTAACGCTTGGTCTTTTAAGCTGGCAATTTTACCCCAAAAGTCTAACTCATAATTGGCAAGACCAAGATTGACGTTATAGGAGCTGTTAGGGTTTTTGTCAGTTCTGTTTTGCGCTTGGCGCGTGTAACCACCGCTACCATCAATTCTAGGTAGATCATTAAGATCGGTGATTTGATATTGGGCGCGCGCTTTTTCAATCGCTAAGCGGGCGCTTTCAAAGTCTTTGTTGTTCTCTAAACCTAACGCAATCAGACCTTTTAGGCGCTCGTCGCTATAGAAGTTCTGCCAGCGTTGACCGGCGATACTTGGCTGATCAGCGCTACTCACGGTTTCTTTATCAAACGCGCCATAAGTTTGTTCGATAGGGATATTCGGCTCAGCAAGGACAGGGCGCATATCCGCTTTTGGGATGGTATTACAAGCCGCCATGCTTAACGCTAAAGCGGTCAAGCCGATTAGACGACCGCCATTTTTGCGCAGTACTGCAAGCGCCGGTTGCGCAGTGGTAGCAATGTTTGCTACCGCTGCTGAGCTTAAGGTAATATTTTTTTGAGCACTCATTGTGTATTATCTCCAAGGCTTACAGGCTGATAACTCTCAGAAGGCATTGGGTCAGAAGGCGTTGGGTTTTGCGGGCCAGGTGTGCCGTCATTGCCATCATCTCTATCGTTTGGTTTGTTGTTCTCATATTTATGCGGGAACATACTACGTACCCAAATATAGAACATCGGAATAAAGAAGATACCTAAGATAGTTGCGGTGACAACACCACCAACCACACTAGTACCGATGGCGTTTTGACTGCCCGAGCCCGGACCTGTGGCGATGAATAATGGCACAACACCGAGTCCAAAGGCAAGTGAGGTCATAATAATCGGACGCAGACGTTGACGCGCCGCTGTCATGACCGCCTCTTTTAGACTATAGCCTTCTTCTTGGTGTTCTTTTGCAAACTCAATAATCAAGATGGCGTTTTTGGCCGATAGACCAACCACCGTCAGTAGACCAACTTGCAAGTAAATATCGTTATTAAAGCCGCGTAGCCACGTAAATATCACCGCACCTAGCACCCCAAGTGGGATAACCAATAGGACAGAGAAGGGGATAGACCAGCTTTCATACAAGGCGGCTAGACATAAGAATACCACTAAGATTGACAGTGCATAAAGCATCGGCGCTTGGGCACCTGACTTTTGCTCTTCAAGTGACATACCTGTCCACTCATAGCCGACACCTTCAGGCATCTTCTCCATTATGGCTTCCATGGAGCTCATTGCTTCACCCGTACTCAAACCGGGCGCGGCACTACCTTGAATATTCATCGACGGTAAGCTGTTATAACGGGTCAGACGCGGAGAGCCTGATTGCCATTCGCTACTAGAGAAAGCATCGAATGAAATCATATCACCGGTATCGTTACGGACAAACCATTTACCGATATCATCAGGATTGGTACGGCTGCTTGGCTCACCTTGGACAAACACACGCTTAATACGACCGCGGTCGACGAAGTCATTGATATAGCTTGAACCCCACGCGGTAGAGATGACGCTATTGATATTACCCAATGACAAACCATAAGCAGCAGCTTGTTCTTGGTTGATATTAATTTTTAACTGTGGTGCATCTTCTTGACCGTTTGGACGAACGCCTGCGACTTTGTCATTTTGCGCCGCCATACCGAGGAGCATATTACGAGCTTCAAGTAGCCCATCATGCCCAAGGTTGCCGGTGTCCTGAATCATTAAATCAAAACCACTGGCGTTACCAAGTTCGGTAATCGCGGGCGGTACAATCGCAAATACTTGGGCTTCATTTAACTGGGTAAAGAAGTAACCCATGGCACGATCGGCCACCGCTTTTGCGGTGTTTTCTGCACCAGGACGATCAGCCCAGTCAGATAAACGTACGAATGCCAGTCCCATATTTTGCCCTTGTCCAGCAAAACTGAAACCTGCAATGGTAAAGACAGAGGCAATATTATCGCCTTCTTGGGTATCATAATAATTACTGACTTTATCGAGTACATCTTGCGTTTCATTTAGCGTCGCACCAGCAGGAAGCTGAACTAAGGTAAACATAATACCTTGGTCTTCTTCTGGCAAGAACGAGCCGGGGATACGTAAGAACACCACTGCCATGATACCGATGATGGCGGCATAGCCGATTAAGTATAACCATTTAAAACGGAAGCTTTTACCAACCGAATTTTCATAGCTACGGCTGACTTTATAAAAAGAGCGGTTAAACCAACCAAAGAAGCCTTTTTTCTCTTCTGTCGAGGCTTTGTCATGGCTTTTGCTACGTTTGAGCAAGGTCACACATAGAGCAGGGGTAAAGATAAGCGCGACCAGTGCCGATAAGACCATGGCAGTAATCAAGGTGATTGAGAACTGACGATAAATCACACCAGTTGAACCACCAAAGAAGGCCATCGGTACGAATACTGCCGATAGAATCAAGGCAATACCGATAACGATTTTACTAATCTCGCGCATCGATTGTAGGGTAGCGTCTTTAATGGAGATATGAGGATCTTCCTCCAAAATACGCTCGACGTTCTCTACCACCACAATGGCGTCATCGACCAGTAGACCGATGGACAGTACCATGGCAAACATGGTTAGGACGTTGATACTAAAGCCTGCAATATAGAGTACCGCAAAGGTACCTAATAGAACCACAGGAACGGCAAGGGTCGGAATAATGGTCGCACGCCAGTTCTGTAAGAAAATGAACATGACGATAAATACTAAGACAATTGCTTCAATCAGCGTCTTGACCACTTGCTCGATAGACAAACGTACAAACGGCGTGGTGTCATAAGGGACGACTGATACCAGACCCGCTGGGAAGTTTGCTTCCAGCTCGGCCATACGTGCACCAACCGCTTCGCGCGTTTCTAGTGCGTTTGCACCACCGGCCAATGAAATACCCAGACCAGCAGCTTCATTACCGTTATATAGTGAAATAACACTATAGTTTTCACTACCGATTTCAACTTTTGCAACATCGCCTAAGCGAACTTTTGCGCCAGAGGTATCGGTTTTTAAGAGAATGTTTTCAAATTCTTCAGGGGTTTGTAGATAGCTTTGCACCGTAACGGTAGCGTTGATAACCTGTTGGTCGGTATCAGCAGGCGCTTGTCCTAGCTGACCGGCCGACACTTGCGCGTTTTGCGAGCGCACAGCGTTGACCACATCAGATGGCACCATGTTATAGCTACGTAGACGGGCAGGGTCGAGCCAAATGCGCATCGCATAAGCCGAACCAAACACCTGTACTTCACCTACGCCTTCAACACGGCTTAACTGGTCAACGACGTTTGAGTTGACATAATCGGCGATATCCGCGCGATCCATGCTGCCGTCTTCAGAAATAAAACCTTGCACCATTAAAAAGCTGCTAGAGGATTTATTGACGTTGACGCCTTGACGCTGCACCGACTCAGGTAATGAGCTCATTGCGGCTTGAAGTTTATTTTGTACCTGTACCTGCGCGGTATCAGAATCAGTACCGTTTTCAAAGGTTAAGGTTACTGACGCGCCACCGTTTGACGAGCTTGACGATGACATATACATCAGACCATCAAGACCCTTCATACGTTGTTCAATAATCTGTACAACGGAATTTTCAACGGTTTGAGCGTTGGCACCAGGATAGCTTGCGCTAACCGAAATCGTTGGTGGTGCAATACGTGGATACTGCTCAATCGGCAAGTTAATGACCGATATCACCCCGATGAGCATGACCAAAATAGCCATCACCCATGCAAAAATAGGGCGATTAATAAAAAAACGTGACATAGTATATCCCTAGTCTTCCTATCTTTGAATGGAATTAGTTAGCGGTAGATTCTGCAGGTTTTTTAGCAGCGGCATCTTTACTAGCTGGCTTATCCATCGCTTTTGCAGCTTGCTGCGGCGTTTGGGCAGTAGGTGCACCTGGCTTAGCAGGGGCTGCATTGGCATCTGGTAATGGTTTGGCGACCACCTCTTGCTCAGGCTTCACTTTTGCACCGCCGATAACCACCACTTTATCCCCTGCTTGTAGGCCGTCTGTGATGACCCATTGCCCTTGATAGGTACCATTAATAGTGACAGGACGTACTTGAATTTTATTGTTCTCATCAACGATGTAAACTTGGGTTTCACTTTTCGGGGTACGCATCACGGCACTTTGCGGTACCAAGGCGGCATTGGTAATGACGCTTTGGGTTAAGCGAGCGCTGACATACATACCAGGCAATAAGATATTATTTTTATTAGAGAAGACCGCGCGTAAAGTCACCGCACCGGTTGACTCATCAACTTTTGCTTCAGATAAAGCAAGCTCACCGCGTACAGGATAAGTTGAGCCATCTTCTAACACCAATTCAACCGAGTTCATGCCTGCTTGTGCTTTACCTGCAGAGATTTGCTGGCGTAACTTAAGCAATTCGGATGAAGACTGGCTGATATCGACATAGATAGGATCTAGGCGTGAGATAGTCACTAAAGGATCAGGTTGACCGGCGCTAACCAACGTACCGGCAGTCACGCTAGAGCGGTCAGTACGACCTGAGAGCGGCGCACGTACGATAGTACGGTTTAAATCCAACGTGCTGGCTTGTAAACCTGCCTTGGCAGTTTGGATGCCCGCTTTCGCACTCTCAATACCTGCTTCCGTTTGTCCGATAGCCGCGCGCGCACTTTCGACCGCCGCTTGAGCGGTACGAACTTGGGTGACAGCTTGGTCATATTGCTGCTTTGAGATAGCATCAATTTCGATCAAACCTTGCAAGCGTTGTAAATCATTTTGCGCTTGTGATAATGATGCTTGGCGGCTGACCAATTCAGCTTTAGCATTGGCATTGTTTGCCACCGCTGTCTGATAGTTGGCTTGAGCCTGCTGAATAGCCGCCTGCCCACTGGTAATAGACGTCGCGTAGTTATCAGTATTGATACGATATAAAGGTTGGTCTTTTTTGACGTTGCTGCCCTCACGGAACAACACCTCGTCAATAATGCCATTAACCTGTGGGCGAACGTCTGCGGTTTGATAAGCCGCGGTACGTCCAGCAAAGGTCTGTACTTGGGGTATGGTATCTAGAGTGACAGTCTGAACGTTGACGACAGCAGGTGGCATTTGCTGCTGTGCGGCTGCGTCACCAGCTGCGTCCTCGTTTTTGTCACAGCCAACCAGTACAGCTCCAGATAGTACAGATGCTATTACAAGCGCAAGAGTAGAGTGCTTCATCAATGTCCTCGGCAATATAAATATCATATAATAAATAATTACAGTATTAAAAGTTTAGGGGTAAATCTTAACGTGGTAGATATGAAAAGTAATATGCATTTACCGTTGCCAATATATTAATCGCTAAACGCGTAACAATCGGATAAGCAGATTTAATTTAATGAATGATTATAAACTATAGGGTATACCCTACAGTCAAGGTGTAAAAAACCGTTTTTGCGTCTCACAATTGTCTTCTAGCTCAATAAATGCCTAACAGCCATTGATAATACAAGCATAGCGTTAAAAATACCTTGTAAAATTCGTAATGAATGCTGAACTAGAATATTGTTAATTTTTGTTTTTTTAAATGAGATTCAGAGATAGTAGCAAGAAAGCTGTATAAAAATACAGTAGAAAACAAAGGAAACAGAAAAATTCTGTATTAGCAATACTTAAGTGTGAACGCTAAAATATGGAGGCAAAACGTATGCGCTTAAGTCAGCGTTTGGTATGAGTAATGAGGAGGCTGCTAGTATCATAGCCAAACTCTCCTCATCTTTTATGTCTTATTATTATAAAGTCAGGCTTAACTTAACCTTTAATAAATAAAGTGGTCTTTATCTGATATATTAAAAGCTGTATATAGAAAGTATATAAAGATTTAGATATATCAGATAAATAAATAGCCTTTACACTAAACGCGCGCTGGCAAGTTCCGTCAATTGATATAGCCCTTGGCGGTAGCGATTATCAGGTAAGCTGCTAAGCGCTTGCTGGGCAAGTTTGGTCTCTTCTAATGCGCGCTGCTTACAGTATTCAAGCGAGCCTGAATGACGTACCAGCTCGATAAGCTGCTCAGCGTTTGGTGTTTTACCAGTTTGCACGGCGATACGTAACTGCTCATAGCCTGCGGTATCGCTGTCTTTTAATAGCTCAAGCGCTTTGATGGTTGGCAGCGTTGGTTTACCTTCCGCCAAATCGTCACCGAGATTTTTGCCCATCAGCTCGCTATCGCCACTATAATCGAGCACATCATCAACGATTTGGAAAGCATTACCGAAATGCTGACCAAAATCAGCCAATGCTTGCAGGTGCTCAGTTTTATTTTGCAAAATAGCCGCGCCTTGGGTCGCCATCATAAATAAGCGTGATGTCTTTCCATCGATGATATTTAGATAATCGGCTTCAGTGGCTTCAGGATTGTGCTGATGCTGTAGCTGTAACACTTCGCCCTCGGCGATATCACAGGTACCATCTGAGAACACTTGTAATAACGGTAAGCTCTGAAACCCAACCAGTAAGTTAAAGGCGCGAGCAATCAGATAGTCACCGACCAGCACTGCCGTGGCATTATCCCAAGTAGCGTTTGCGGTTGGCTTACCACGACGCTGACCTGATTCATCAATCACATCATCATGGACTAAGGTTGCGGTATGCAGCATCTCAGTAATCGCCGCCAAATGCATCGCTTGCTGCGACGGCTCATCATTAAACATCCGCGCGCATAACAAGGTAATGAGCGGGCGCATACGTTTGCCGCCAGCATTAATCACATGCTGCGAGACGCTCATGACCAGTTGAACTTTGGAATTCAAACTGCCAAAAACTTGCTTGTCCATAATATCAAAATCATCAGCAACGATGCTTTGAATATCGGCATAGCTTAGGGTGTCAGCATGGTTGGGTTCAGCATTGCTTGGCGTGCTTGCTAAGTTAGTTAAGGGTGTGGTTGATGCTGCAGCGGCGTTAGATAAAGAGTTACTGGTCATAATGAGTCGTCATACCAATGAAAATAAAAGAGGGTTTGGATAGCGGTCTATCTATTTATAGTAAGTGCTTATTGCAAGTATTGATAGTAAGGCTATCGTTTGACGCATAATAGCATAGCTATCTGGGTCAATTGTTGATTTAAGTATAGCAGAATGCAGGGCTGTCTTTATATTTAGCCGTCTGTTTAGCCCTATATTTTGATATATTGGTCGTCTAATTAAACAATAATGGATGGATGTTTATTAAGCCATTTAGCGTATCGATTGGAATTTATTCACCAGAATTGAGTAATAATAAGCCAATATTTACAAAAAACTGTAAGTAACTGATTATATAAGTTATAATAGCCGCTGTTGGATTTTAACCAATGATGGTTTGATGTCTTATACTTGAATAAAGATGGTGGTCTTAACAGCGGTGGTTTATACCCTTGTTAATCAATCACATCATTTTTATATATAAGTATAGACAAACATTTGAGCCAGTATTATTGGTATTACCACCTGAGCAAAACAAGAGATGCGGCTTGCTTTTATGAGCAAAAAGCCGTAAAATCTTGCCTTTAATTTTTCCCTGTCGTGTTCGTCGTAAAAGCGTTGGTATGATATCAGCCACGGCACACGGGTTAAACGGAGTCATACAATGTACGCAGTAATCAAAACTGGTGGTAAACAGCACCGTGTAGTCGTCGATGAGTTGCTTAAAGTTGAACTACTAAAAGCAGAAAAAGGCGAAACAATCAAGTTTGAAGACGTGTTGATGGTTGTTGACGGTGAAACTGTCAAAATCGGTCAGCCTGTCGTTGAAGGCGCTAGCGTAGAAGTTGAAGTGGTTGAACATGGTCGCGGCGAAAAAATCCGTATCATCAAACACAACCGTCGTAAGCATTATCACAAAGAGCAAGGTCACCGCCAATGGTATACCTTGTTAAAAATCAAAGCTATTAATGCCTAATTATTCACTTAGCAATTACTGCTAAATAGCGCACCAAATGCTTAAGAGTTGTCGCATTAGCGATAAGTCACATTAACAAGGAGATTTTCTCATGGCACATAAAAAAGCTGCCGGTTCGAGCCGTAACGGTCGTGATTCAAACCCAAAAATGCTAGGCGTTAAAATCTTTGGTGGCCAAGCTATCACAGCTGGTAACATCATCGTTCGTCAACGTGGTACAGAATTCCACGCAGGCGAAGGCGTTGGCATGGGTCGTGACCATACTTTATTTGCACTAAATGACGGTGTGGTAAAGTTTGCGACCAAAGGTAAATTCAACCGTCGTTATGTTATGGTTGAAAGCGCATAATTGCCCATCTGGGTTATTTCAATCGAAGATTAAAATAGCTTGATGACTAAAAAAAGCCCTTATTACCGTTTGGTAGTAAGGGCTTTTTTATGGTGCTGGTTCTTTATTAAAAGCAGATTATTAAAAGCAGATTATTATAAATAGTAGGTCATGACATTAGCAATAGCTCGCAAACTGCTTTTAAATAACACTAATTCATATATAAAACAGACAACAAATAACAGTGAATGCTATGTAACGCTACTGGTTACAAGCGTGTATGGCAGCGGTAGTAATGATTGCAAATCATGACTAGGCGCGTAATAAAAAAACTGGCACACTGTCTGCATTGTTTAATCACATCAGTTTAAGTTTATTGATTCTGAACTGACAATCGTGAGATAAGCACTTATTGAAAACAAAAATTTTAATTAAAACGTTTTATCTTTATGCTATTTTGCATTTAAAAGAGGATTTATAATGACTTTATTAACCAACAAAACAACTTTAAAACAAAAAATAATGAGCGGTGCTTTAGCGGGTGTATTGATGACCTCACTTGGTGTTGCCGCGCCGATGATGGCTTTAACGCAATCGGCAACGGCTGCTCCGGCTGATAATCTGACTGCCGCCAAACGCTTAAACAAGCTATTAAGTAATACCAAAAGCATGACGGCTAACTTTAGCCAAACCACCAAAGGCGCAAATAGTGGTACCTTTACGGGTACGATGAGCGTCCAGCGTCCAAATAACTTCCGCTGGGAAACCAAGTCGCCGTCAGAGCAGCTGATTGTGGCAAATGGCAGCTCGATGTGGGTTTATGATAAGGATTTGGAGCAAGCGACCAAGCAAAATGTCGATAGCCAAGTGGGTAATACCCCAGCACTACTATTGTCAGGTGATCCAAGTAAAATTGATAAGAACTTTAAAATCACTCAGCCATACGCCAATAAAAACTACTATGTATTATATCCAAAGTCAGAGAGTGCCAGTTTTAAGAGCTTATCGATGAGCTTTAGCGGTGGTAAGCCTGTGATGATGGTATTGAATGATAGTTTAGGACAAACCACGACGATTAAGTTTAGTGGTATCAAAATGAACCCAAGTATCGGTAGCAGTCAGTTTAAATTTACGCCACCAAAGGGCGTTGATATTATTAATCAATAATTATTAATCAATAATCAGTACTGTGAATCTAACCGTACTTATTTAAAAAAACTGGTTTAAAAATTTGCTTTAAAAACTGGTTTCAAAAAAAGGACAAGCCTATTCGGTTTGTCCTTTTTTATGGGAGTAAGAATAATGTGCAGGTTTTATTTTAAGCTATCTAAGAGAATGCTTTGATGCTAAGAGAGCGCTTTGATGGCTTCCATATCTGGCAGTGCGGGCAGCTCATCTAGATTGGTCAATCCAAACGCATCTAAAAATTGCGGCGTAGTATGTAGCAGTGCAGGGCGACCCAAGGTTTCTTTGTAACCTTTCTCTTCAATCCAACCTTTATCAAATAATTGGCGCAGTATATTACTCGATAGCGTCACACCGCGCACGTGCTCGATGTCACCGCGTGTCACTGGCTGCTTATAGGCGATGACACTCAACGTTTCAAGCAGTGCTTGGCTGAGGCGTTCTTGTCGCTGCGGGAATACACGCTGAATTAACGGACTATAGCTATCTGCGATTTGTAGCCGATAACCACTGGCCGTCTCATGTAAGGTCAGTACACCAGCATCTAGACGTTGTTGTAATATCTCCAACGCTCGCGCAAGCTCGTTAGTATTTAACGATAACTGCATCTTTAACACATTAGCCGTAAGGGGCGCTTCAGAGGCGTGCAGGAGCACCTCGATATGCTTGCTCATCTCATCTAAGTGTCGCTGCTGCGTATCTGTCATTGCACATATTCTCTATTAAAGACCATTAAGCATTAAGCCAGCCACTGTAACGTTAACTGCCCTATATGGCTGTTTTCTGCAAACTCATCGTCAGCAGCAGTATCGTGACCTTTTAAATCAGCGTTTATAACACCAACCAACTGCCTTTTCATTAGCTCTAAGACTGCGACAAAGCTAACCACCACACCTATCTTACCTTGAGTTTTATCTAGTAACTCATAAAAAGAGTGCGCGCCATCCGTGCTTAGCTGCCTACTAATACTGGCAATACGGTCGGAAAGGGGCACGGCATCAACTTTTATGGTGTGCATCTGATAATCAGGCTGCAGTTGCATTTTAAATAAGCTATCAATCAAAAGGTTCGGCGAGTAACTGGGTAATTCCGCATTCATAACGTCTTGACTGGGCATACTGACCATCGCTAAAAACACATCGCGCTCAAGACGTACCAGATTGTCCAAACGCTGACTGGCCACTTTAATTTGCGCATATTCTTCAAGGCGCTCAATCAGCTCAGCTTTTGGATCACGCTCATCGCTCGGCGTTTCGGGCTTTGGTAGCAGTAGCTCGGTTTTAATCGCAATCAAGGTTGATGCCATCAGCAGATAGTCACCGGCCAATTCAAAATGTTCGGTGTCCAGTTCACTGATATAAGCCAAATACTGCTCCGTAATTGGCAATATCGGCATTTGGGTCAGATCAACGTTGTTTTTTTTGACCAGATATAATAAAAAATCCAATGGTCCTGCAAACTGCTCTAACCAAATGGCAAACGCTTGCGGCGGCACATATAAATCTTCTGGTAGATGCTGCACTGGCGTCTGATAAATACGCAGCGCCATATCATTAACAACTAAATGTTCGTGTTGGCCATCATGCTCGCCATTGCTATCTATAAGCTCAGAGTTTTGATACGCGCCTACAAGAGAAGCGGCTTTTGTTAAAGCCGCTGGTTGATCTGTTAGCTCAGTCTGCACGCTTAGCATCCGCTTTGATTACGATAAGTTAAAGCAGTCAAAGACTTACTTAAGCTTAGCAAGTGGACGGATACCAATGGCACGACGAGTCTTATCTAGTTGCTTACGACTATGGCGACGGGCTTTTTCTGCGCCCATTTGTAAGATTTCTTCCAGCTCTTTTGGATTTGCCATAAGTTCTTCATAACGTGCGCGGAATGGAGCAATCTCGCTATTGATTTTGTCAAACAGGGCTTGCTTAGCATCACCCCAGCCAATACCTGCGGCATACTGCGCCCGCATATCGGCAATCTCGGTAGGCGTCGCAAAAGCTTTATAAATCTCGAAAATAGCTGAATCATCAGGGTCTTTTGGCTCAGCCGGTAACTGCGAGTTGGTCACAATTTTCATGATGGCTTTATGCATCTGTTTTTCGGCGCTGACTTGCGGATTAGAATCACCAAATAATGGGATGGTATTGCCATAGCTCTTGCTCATTTTGCGTCCATCAAGACCCGTCAGTAGTGGGATATCGTCATCTACAACCGCAGATGGGAGCGTAAAGAGGGGTTTATAGCGATGGTTAAAGGTACCTGCAATATCACGGGCCATCTCGACATGCTGAATCTGGTCTCGACCAACAGGCACATGCGTGGCGTTGAACATCAGGATATCGGCTGCCATCAGTACAGGGTAGCCAAATAGACCCATATTGATACCTTGGTCAGGATCGACATCTTCTTTTTGCATATTGATGTCGACTGCCGCTTTATAAGCATGCGCGCGGTTCATCAAACCTTTGGCGCATGAGCAGTTTAAAATCCAGGCGAGCTCTGGTATTTCGGGCACATCTGATTGACGGTAAAAGGTCACACGCTCAGGGTCAAGACCACATGCAATCCAAGTCGCTGCAATGGCCTTGGTCGATTCATGAATAATAGTAGGGTCATAACAGCCGATAATGCCATGGTAATCTGCTAAAAAGAAAAACGCTTCGTCGTCACTGTTTTGGATAGACTGAATCGCTGGACGAATCGCGCCAACGTAATTCCCTAAATGTAAAGTACCAGTCGGTTTGATGCCGGTTAGGATACGTTTACTTTCTATTTTAGCTGCGTCTGTAACTGCGTCAGTTTGGGTGCTCATGAAAAATCCATTGTTTTGTTTCTCACGTTATTATTGATATCAGTGAGTTATTGGTGTAAATGAGTTATTAATATAACTGAGTTAATAATATAAATGATATGCAGAATAAAAATATCAGCTGCAAAGTATAGCAAATTTCGTCGCGATGTTATTGCCAAAAAAGGCTACCGATAGATATCAGTACGACCATCAGGGCCGTTTTTAAAGCGGCGATGGAACCACATCCACTGGGTCGGGTCGATACGAATCAATCCTTCTAGCACTTCATTAACGCGCGTTGCATCGGCAATCTCGTCATCACTTGGATAGTTATCTAGCTCTGGCGTAATGGTTAAATGATAATGCGGACGTTTGCCCTTTGGTAGGCTATCTGGCGTTTGCCGATAGGTATGCAGTGCCATAAGTGCGGGCGGATGCTGTTTGTCGCCTAGTTTGGCCATACGCCGTGAGGCGGTAATAGTCGCTGCTGGCACACCAAAAAATGGTGCCATGACGCCTTGTTTTAACCCGTAATCTTGGTCGGGTGAGTACCAAATAACATGGCCTGCTTTAATCGACTCAACAAAGCTACGCATGTCCCTACTGGCTATTTGCTTACTTAATATATTGGTGCGTCCATTATAGATAAACAAATCGAGCAAAGCGTTATTCTGGGGACGATACATGCCATCCATAGGAAAAAACTGCGTACATAGCATACCGCCAAGATCGAGCATCGTATAATGTGCCCCAAGCAAAATCACAGGACGACCTTGGTTTTGGGCATTAACTAAGTGCTGTAAGCCTGAGATAGAAACCGTACGCGTGAAAATATTGGGACGAAACCAAGCGCATAGCGTTTCAAACACCCCAATACCTTGATTGACAAAAACTTGCTTTGCCATCAGCTCGCGCTCAGCTTCGGGCTTTTCTGGAAAGGCCAATCTTAAGTTAATCAAGGTATCACGTCTGCGTGAGCTTGCTACTTTGTAGATTAAAATACCCAGCTTACGACCCAGCCAAAACTGCCAACGTAATGGCAGATATATCATCGGTAGAAAGATCGCCAAGACTAGCCAAATACCCCAATATTTGGGCAATAAAAACTGCCATTGAAAGGGTTTCTTATCCACTTGCGCCGTTTGCTTATGCGTTTGCGTAATCGTTGGCGTGCCGATAGGGATAGCAGGTGACTTAGCCATTTTGCTATGTTTATTGTTATGCTCACCGGCCGTCGGTGTTGGCATATCGGTTTTTGCGGGCTTACTAGGGTCGTATTGTTCGGGGGCTTTCATAATGAGGACAAGGTAATAAAAGTTATGATTATGATGGGGCAGTGAGCGCGGCTTTGCAAGGTGATTTATGCACAAAAACTGGCACAGCTAAAAACCATCATTCAAAAATCCTCGCTAAAAACTGTCGCTAAAAAAGCATGGTTAAAATAATCGTTAAAAACCAGCCATAAAAAAACCTTATAAGCTGTGACCAGCTTATAAGGTTTTGCAAATCTATTCTTTTGCTTAATACTGCTATAGCGACTCTGAGATAAAGCCGGCAGCAGTAAAAAGCAAAGAGATAGCTTTGATTAACGTTTCGAGAATTGTGGACGTTTACGTGCTTTACGTAGACCCAGTTTCTTACGTTCAACTTGACGTGAGTCACGAGTAACAAAACCAGCTGCTTTTAGAGCAGGTTTGTTAGACTCATCAAGCTCAATCAATGCACGCGTGATGCCGTGACGGATTGCGCCAGCTTGACCACTAATACCGCCGCCTTTTACAGTGATGTAAAGGTCATAAGCAGTAGGGGTGTCAAGTAATTCTAAAGGCTGACGAACAACCATACGCGACGTTTCGCGGCTGAAATACTCATCAAGTGGTTTGCCGTTAACAACGATAGCACCAGTACCTTTAGCTAAAAAGACACGAGCGGTAGAAGTTTTGCGACGACCAGTTCCGTAATTGCGTTCCATAAGTATATCCTTAGATGTCTAGTTCTTTAGGTTGCTGAGCTTCATGTGGATGTTCGGTACCCGCATATAGTTTCAGCTTTTTGATCATCGCGTAGCCAAGAGGACCTTTTGGAAGCATACCCTTAACCGCTTTGTGTAGAACATCTTCAGGCTTATGTGCAATCAGCTTGGTGAAGTTGGTTTCTTTAATACCGCCTGGGTAACCACTGTGACGATAGTACTTTTTATCTTGTGCTTTTTTACCCGTTACCGCGATTTTCTCTGCGTTGATAACAACGATAAAATCACCAGTATCTACGTGAGGCGTATAACAAGTTTTATGTTTGCCACGTAAGCGTGTAGCGATTTGAGTAGCTAAGCGACCAAGGGTTTTGCCGTCAGCATCTACGACATACCAGTCATGGGTCACTTCAGCTGGTTTTGCACTAAGTGTTTTCATGATAAAACCTTAAAATTAGAATTCGTTGAGAGTTTAGCTGGGAACGGGGCTCTCAAAAAACAGACTGCACATTATAAGCAGTAGCGCCTACGCTTGCAAGCTGCATTGGGGTTTATTTTCGCCTTATATACATTAAACTGCAGCGTTGGCCAGTTTTTTAGCGGTTTTAAACATTTGTAAAATTTGTTAATCGTTTTTATTAACCAGACAATTATGACGATGATAGACGATAAAGTCCAGCGACAACTTGTCCAACTTTAGTCTGTTTTAGGCACTCAAAACCTATGATGCCTTGCGTTGTCTCTGCTTGAGGCTCAGAGTTCTCGTTAAGACTGGCTACCAATTGATTCAATTGAAGGGTTAAATCTTTATCCGCTTCTAAGTAAATCAGCGTTTCTGTGGTGATTAAGGACTGTTTTATCAATGCCGTTAAAATTGGCTGCCATAAGTCTTGGGCATAAGGTGGGTCGATAAAGACGATATCAAAATGATGAGGAAGGGTTTGGTTTTGGGTCAGTACTTGCTCAGCTGTGCCTTGAACGATTTGATAATTAGCGGTATCGAGGCGTAATTGTTCGGCGCTTTGGCGCAGCATGTTGCTTTGTGCCGGATTTATTTCGATAAAGGTGGTATGCGCCGCGCCACGTGATAATGCTTCGAAGCCTAAAACACCGCTGCCAGCGCAGCTATCAAGCACTTGGGCGTCATGAATATCGGCAATCAACCAATTAAATAAGGTCTCACGCAGGCGGTCTGGGGTCGGACGCAAGCCTTCGGCATCGATAAAGCTCACGCTACGGCGCTTAAACTGACCACCGATAATACGTACATCACCAGCAGCACTGTTTTTTGTTTTTGCTTTAAGCGTTTTTTTAGGCTGTCGCGTACTGGATGTTTTTTTCATAGCGCTTTCTTATTAACCCTGTTATTAACCATCTTATCAACCGTTTTATTGACTCACGCTATCATCACTCAGAGGTAGCAGCGGTCGTAGTTGTTTCCGCACCTTGCGCTTCTGCTTGCTCTGCGAGCGCCTGTTCTTTATCACGTACCGCATCACGCATGGCTTTTTCAAACGCTTTTTGCCGTTTAATGACTTTTAATTGATCGGCAGTAGGCGGCAAAATAGGGTCGGTTTTACGCTGTAACATCCAATAATCAAATAAGGCACGACCGATAGGAGCCGCAACTGCACTGCCGCCGCCGCCGTTTTCGACCAATACCGCAAGGGCGATTTCTGGTGCTTCAACAGGAGCAAAACCATTAAACCAAGCATGATCCCAGTGGCGTTTATCAAGGGCGGCTTTATTATAGCTTTTACCTTGGGCAATCGATTTTACCTGTGCGGTTCCGGTTTTACCAGCAATGCGATAGCGCGGCGTATAAATACCACGCCCTGTACCTGCTTTGATGGTGTCTTCCATCGCATCGTGCATGCGCAACCAGTCGGATGGTTTACCGTTGTATTCGATTTTGCCATCAGGCTTGGTAATCACGTCGACCGCTGCTGCCCCATCGCTGCTTTTTAATAAATGCGGGGTGATATGATAGCCCTTATTGGCGGTCATGGCGGTGGCATTGGCAATCTGTAACGGGGTGGCCAAGAAATACCCTTGTCCGATGCTAACAGAGATGGTTTCACCCGGTAGCCAGCCCTTGTCATAAGTGTCTTTTTTCCATTTTGGCGAGGGCATAATGCCTGATTTTTCATTGGGTAGGTCAATACCCGTTTGTTCGCCAAAACCAAAGCGTACCATCCAGTCGTGCAAGCGCTGAATGCCCATCTCGTATGCCAATTTATAATAATAAGTATCGACCGACATTACGATAGACTTTTTCAAATCCACCGTACCGTGTCCGCCTTTTTTCCAGTCACGAAAACGGTGTGAATCACCGGGCAGACTAAAATAGCCGGGGTCATAAATGGTGGTTTCCCAATCACGTAAGCCGTAATGAATACCGCCTAAACCTTCAAAGGGCTTAATTGTTGAGCCGGGCGGATAGGTGCCTTGTAGCGCGCGATTATAGAGCGGCTGATCAAGGTCTTCTCGCAGGTCACCATAATCTCTAAAAGAGATACCGGAAATAAAGGGATTGGGGTCGTAGCTTGGATTACTGACGAACGCCAACACATCACCATTTTTTGGGTCGATGGCGACGATGGCGCCGCGGCGACCATCAAGCTGCTGCTGAGCAATGGTCTGCAAGCCATAATCTAAACTTAGAGTGATATCATTACCGGCGATTGGCGCTTTGGTATCGAGCTGGCGTATGACATTGCCGTGCGCATCGGTTTCTACGGACTGATAGCCTGGTTGCCCAAGTAAAATATCTTCATAAAAATCTTCAATGCCAATCTTGCCGATAAGGTCGGTGCCGGCATAGCGATCTTTATTGATTTGCTTCGATTCTTTATCGTTAATCCGTCCGACGTAACCAATCACATGAGCAAACAGCTCGTCATAAGGATAAGAGCGCGTGAGCTTGCTCTGAATACTGACGCCACGAAAAAAGGGTTTTCGCTCACTAAACTGTGCCAATTGTGCTTCAGTTAAATCAATCTTGATGGTCACAGGGTCATTTTTGGTTTTGCTTAAGCGAGCCAAAATATCAGTAATATTTTCATCTGTTAAATCAAAGATAGGCGCGAGCAAATTTAGCGTACGTTCTGGGTCTTCGACTTCATCAGGGCTCAGCATGGCAGTAAATACTGGCTGATTGTCCGCAAGGATAACGCCATTACGATCGTAAATATAACCGCGACTGGGCGGCGCAGAAATCAGCTTAATGCGATTGTTATCGGCTTGGGTGGTGTACTTATCGTGGGCATAGACTTGCAGATAACCATAGCGCGCAATCAAAGCCGTCAAACCCAAAAACATGCACAGCCCAAGGATAATAACGCGGCTGGTAAAAATGCGATTAACCTGTTCGGTATCGGGAGTGAGCGGTTTGTTCATATAAAGTCAGTACCCGGACGGTCAGTGAATCGGTCGTTTATGAATTGATAAGTTGATAATGAATAAATCAATAACAGTTAGTGAGAAATAGAGGGCGCTAGATTGATGCATTTAAAGCGAGGTGAGCATAAAGGATAAGCCACACTCTTTCAATAACATAGCCTGATATTTTATCAATAAATCTCGATTGATTTGCTTGAGTATAGCGGCTAACCATTCACGCAAGGCAACCATAAATTATAACAGAACAAATGCATTGACGCAGTACGCCGTTATTTATTTTATAGGGTCGTCATTATAATAATTATCTTTGTTGTTAGCATGGCTGTTGTCGCCGTTTTTAGTGTTGCTATTTGGGTTCTCTTTTCATCGAATTAGACACTGTAACGGTTGATATGCTGATGGTTCATGCTGCTAGATGATAGTAAAGGTTTTAGGAGTGAGAGTAGCGGGCAAAACGTGTCATCGCTAGTCACAACTTGCCGAGGGTCGATATGTGCTAATGAATAGCAAGTATGCTAAAATCAGGCGATTTATTTTAGCCAGTTAGTGCGTTATTTCTTAGCTATGTGGTTATTGGGGATAGAGCGGCTTTTTGTTAAGCGTTCTTAATCTGCTCAGGATATTTGGTTAACAACGACAATCATTACCTCAAGGATAATTAGAGTCATGGATGCAAATTCATTGTGGCAGACGATAGCGGAACATCCCGAGTTTTTTGCTATGCTGACCATTCCACCGGTGACCGCATTTGTCACTTGGATACATGTGTGGATGGCACTCAAGATGCTATTTTATCCGGTTAAGTTTTGGGGCATTCGGATTCCAAACTTCCCGTTTTTTGGCTTACCGGGGTTAGGTTGGCAAGGTATCGTGCCGCGCAAAGCAGGCAAGATATCGGGCGTTATCGTTGATCAGACGCTCTCAAAGCTCGGTTCGCTCGATGAGTTTTTTCAGGCGATGGAGCCTGCGCAGATGGCGGTATTTATCACCAATGCGGTCGATGAAAACCTTGAAGTCTTGATTGATGAGATTATGCTTGACCATTCGCCAGCGCTGTGGGGCAATCTTCCTTATGCATTAAAGCGCCGCGTCTATGCCCAAGCGCACCAAGAGTTGCCAAATATTATGCAATCCTTGGTGACAGATTTGACCTATCATGTCGAAGATTTGGTCGATATGCGTAAGATGATTGTCAATAAAATGGAAAGCGACCGTCGCTTGATGGTCAATATGTTCCTCAAAGTCGGGCAAAAAGAGATCGATTTTATTTGGCATATCAGTGCCTTGATTGGCTTGATATTCGGTATTATCCAAATGTTTATATTTTTGGTGGTGCCGCAGCATTGGACGGTACCGTTTTTTGCCGCCATTTGGGGTTTTCTGACCAACTGGATTGCGATTTGGATGGTCTTTAACCCTGTTGAGCCGCATTTTATCCCTTATGTGAAGTTTTTTGCCCTGCAAAGTCGCTTTCCATTTATTAAGCCGCAGTTACCGCATATCGCTCAATACCGCTTTCAAGGTGGCTTTATGAAGCGCCAAGAGGAAGTCTCTGAGGTTTTTGCTGAGATTGTGGTCAAAGATTTGGTGACACTTGAGAACATCATGAATGAGATGATGTATGGTGACCGCGCCATAGAAACGCGTGAGCTGATGAAATCTCACCTGTATAAGGTGTTAGAATCGCCAGTTATCAGTACCACATTAAGAGTAGGACTGGGTCGCCGTGAGTTTGGGCAATTAAAAAATACCATTATCGACAAATCAATCGTCGCTACCATGGTGCCACTGCGTGACCCTGAGCTCAATGAAAGCCGCGCCAGTAAAATTTTTGGGCTGTTTCGCGACCGTATTCGTGCGTTATCACCCGATGAGTTTCAAAACCTATTGCGTCCCGCTTTTCGTGAAGATGAGATGACGCTGATTGTACTGGGCGGCTTGACAGGATTTTTGGCAGGTTGGTTACATCTAGTCTTGGTGTTTTTCCCTGCCATGCAGTGATAGATGGTTTTTTATGTTCTTTACACACATCGCATACAGAGTGGATACAGAAACGTGACAAGTTGACGCTAATGTACCATGCTGTAAGCGCCTGAAGCTGCAACGGCTGATGGCGATAAGCGTATAATAATAGCAACCGAAAACACCTACAGTAACGAATACGGGATACTTTCGAATATCCCGCAACACCAATCCCTAAAATAAACAATGACCGTATTAAGGTAAACAAGGTTAGACCGTATGTTAATCACAGAATTGGGTTATTTTGCCTTGCTGGCCGCTTTCGTATTGGCGATTTTGCAGGTGGTACTACCAACTATTGGCGTCATGAATAACCATGTTGCTTGGCAGCGTCTCGCACCAAGCTTAGCATGGGCGCAGTTCGCGGCCATGATTGTCTCGTTTGGTGCATTGATGGCAGGCTTTTATTTTAATGACTTTAGCTTGGTCTACGTCACTCAGCATTCTAATACCTTGTTGCCTTGGTATTATAAATTGTCCGCGACGTGGGGCGGGCATGAAGGCTCGCTATTGCTTTGGATGACCATCATGGCCACTTGGTGTGCCTTGGTCTCCTACTTTAGCCGTGGTTTGCCATTGTCGATGCGCGCACGCGTACTGGTGATATTGGCGGGCGTACAGATGATGATGCTGGCGATGTTAATCTTCACCTCATCACCGTTTGATCGCACCTTGCCAAACTTACCGGTCGATGGTGCAGATTTAAACCCTGTGCTTCAAGATTTCGGTTTGATTATCCATCCACCGATGCTTTATATGGGCTATGTGGGTATGGTTGTGCCGTTTGCCTTTTGTATGGCGGCATTATGGGAAGGGCGCTTGGATGCGGTCTGGACCCGTTGGTCGCGTCCATGGGCGCTGGCTGCTTGGGGCTTTTTGACCATTGGTATCGCACTTGGCTCTTGGTGGGCGTATTACGAGCTTGGCTGGGGCGGTTGGTGGTTCTGGGATCCGGTAGAAAACGCTTCACTGATGCCTTGGCTTGCCGGTTTAGCCTTGCTGCATTCGTTGGCAGTGACTGAGAAGCGCGGTGTGTTTAAAGCGTGGACCATTATGCTGGCCATCTTTGCTTTTGCCTTAAGTCTCTTGGGTACTTTCCTTGTACGCTCTGGGGTCATTACCTCGGTGCATTCGTTTGCTGCCGACCCAACGCGTGGTCTGGTCATTTTAGTGATTTTGGGCATTATCGTTGGTGGTGGTCTGCTGATGTTTGCCATTCGCGGTTGGCGTTTGACAGTTGAAAGTCAGTACCAGCTGGTATCGCGTGAATCATTTTTAGTGATTAATAACGTTATTATCCTCATTGCAACCTTAGTGGTATTACTTGGGACGCTTTATCCTATTATCGCTGACTCCTTTAATTTGGGTCAGGTTTCTGTAGGCCCTCCATATTTTAATGCGCTATTTGTGCCATTGACTTGGTTGCTGCTAATAGCGATGGGTATGGGTTCTAATATCCGCTGGAAGAAAGACAGTCGTCCGCTATTGGGCGCAGGTATGGTCATTGCGGTCAGCAGTCTGGTATTGGCGGCGATTATTGCTTATTTCGTCAGCCCGTCCGACATGCTTAATATTGGCGTGACGCTAGCGGTGAGCTTTTGGGTCTTATTTTGGATGGTCGTCGACTTTAAAGACAAAACCAAAAATGCCCCGAGTTTCTTTAAGGGTCTAGGTCAGTTACGTTTGAGCTATTGGGGTCAGCAGACCGCGCATATTGGGGTAATCATAGCCGTCATCGGTGTTGCCTTTACCAGTACCTTGAGTATCGAGCGTGATGTGGCACTGGGCGAAAATGATACCGTGCATGTGCAGGGCTATGATTTTGAAGTCAAAGACTTCCATGAGGTTAGAGGTAGCAACTTTGATGGTATGCAAGCGCAGGTCGAGGTGACCAAAGACGGTCAAAAAGTGACGACTTTATATCCTGAAAAACGTACCTATGTGATTAGTATGATGCCAATGACCGAGGCGGCGATTGATGCCAGCCTGATGCGTGACGTCTATGTGGCACTCGGCGAGCCTATCGCTGAAGACAGTAATAAGTGGGCGGTACGTATTTATGTTAAGCCACTCATTCGCTGGATATGGCTTGGCGCGATTATCATGGCATTAGGTGGTTTATTAAGTATGCTCGATAGCCGCTATCGTATTAAAAAGACTAAAACATCCGCTCAAATTGCGGCAAATAAAGCCGGCTTTATCACTGAAGCTGAAATAGGGGAGAAATAAGATGAGTCAATCAGATAATTCTTCCCAAAAAACGCCTGACAATAATGGTGCTGCTAACAACAAAGCGGCTGCTAATAATAAACCTACTAAAACGATGAAAAAAAGCCAGATGAAAATATGGTTTTTGATTCCGCTGATTGTCTTTGCTGGTTTTGTGGTCATGCTATATATGCGCTTGGGTCAGCCAACGGATATCGTCACCAACACTGCGCTTGAGCGTCCGGTGCCGACGTTTGAGCTGCCATTATTGTCAGATACCAGTCGTATCATGACCAACGACAATCTGCCGGATCAGCCATTTTTAATGAACATTTGGGGCTCTTGGTGCCCAACTTGTATTATTGAGCACCCTTTTTTGATGCAATTAGAAGAACGCGGTGTCAATCTGGTTGGGGTGAACTATAAAGATGATATTGGTAATGCCCTAGGATATCTAAATCGCGGCGGCGATCCTTTTTCGATGTCTATTCAGGATTTGTCCGGTCAATTTGCTCTAGACTTAGGGCTGACTGGCGCGCCTGAAACCTTTGTGGTTGATGGTGAAGGTATTATTCGTCAGCATATCGTTGGTGAGATTAATGAGAGCAATTGGCAAAGCCGTATCACGCCTTGTTTGATGCTGCTCAATGAAGCTGATAAGAACAATGTTAGCCCAGACGCTACTCAGGTTAAGGAGATGTGCAAATGACGGCTCTCTACTTAAAAGCTAGACACGTACAAGCAATGCGCTCAAAAGCTATGCCTGCACAAGTAATGCATTTAAAAAACCTCACGATAAAACTAGCAGGCTTACTGCTTGCTTGTCTGCTCAGTTTTGGCATTAGTTTTAGTGCGCATGCAGCGATTGAGGTTTATGACTTCGACTCTGTACAACAAGAAGCGCAGTATCGCGGTCTTATCGAAGAGCTGCGCTGCCCAAAATGCCAAAACCAAAATCTAGCGGGTTCTGATGCGCCGATTGCGCAAGATTTAAAGCAAAAAACCTATGATTTGATTAAAGAAGGTCGTAGTGATACCGAGATACGTGCTTATATGCAAGAGCGTTATGGCGATTTTATTACTTATAAGCCGCCCGTACGTCCGTCGACATGGATACTATGGTTTTTTCCGCCATTATTATTGATTGTGTTAGTGATTGGCTGGTTTTGGCAAAGTAAACGCAGCCAGCGCGTTGCCCGTGGTCAAAGCGGCGTCACCGTAGATAGCGTTGCGGCGTTATCAGCGGCAGAAAAAGCGGAACTTGATCGTCTGTTATCGCGTAGCAATAAACATAGCAATGACAATAACGAGCATGACATCACCAGTACAGAGGACAAAAAATGACCCTATTTTCTACTTTTGGCTTATTTATTGCCCTAAGCTTACTGATTGCGCTGTTACTGGCGGTCATCGTTATCATGCCATGGTTACGAGCATCACGCTTACGAGATAAGCCGGTTGACAATCAGCTGCTAGATATTAATATTGCGGTATTCCGTGAGCGCCTAGCAGAGCTGCAAACGGATAAAGACGGCGGCACTATCGATGAAGTGCATTACCAAAATCAAAAGCTGGAGCTTGAGCGTCAGTTATTGGATGCGCAGCGTACTGTGACGCCGATGGTCGCGCCCGGTATCAAAAGCCGTTTGATTATCATGGTATGGGTGCCAGCATTAGCGGGACTAGCGTACTTTTTAATCAGCGACCGCACGCCGGTGTTTGAATTGTGGGCAGCGGAAGATAAAGTTGCGCAAGTAGCAGATGACTTATTGACCGGTAAAATCGATCAGCCGCCCGCTTGGGCGATTGAAGACGGTACGCAACTGATTAGTGCCATGCAGACCAACGTTTATCGTCATGCTGATGACCCTGATCGCTGGATGCGTCTGTCTGAACTATTCTTATCATTAGAAGCCACTGATTCAGCACTTGAAGCATTGTCGCGCGCTTATCGTTTGTCACCAGATAATGAAGAGATTGCCACGACTTATGCGCAAATCAGCTTTTTTGCCAATAAAGGGCAATTAGATGCCAATAGTCGCCGCGTCTTACAAGACGTACTGGCGAAAAATCCGCAGCATGAAGGCGCTCAAATGCTAATGGCAATGGGTGAGGCACGTGGTAATAACTTTGAACAAGCTCAAGGCTGGATTAAGCGTCTACGCGCCAGTATAGCCGCCAAACCGGGCGACCATAGCCAAGCGCTGGCAAGTCTTGATGAGTTGAGTGCGAATGTAAGCACGCAGCAGCAGCAAGCTTCTGAAGGCATTGACGTGACTGTCTCTATTAGTGACAGTCTGTTGCCATTGGTCAAAGCGGATGATGTGCTGTTTGTTGCTATCCGTGATGTAAAAGGTGGGCCGCCATTTGCCGCCAAGCGTTTACCGATTAGCGTGATTAAGCAGGGTGAGGCAAATATTAGCCTAAGCGACTTAGATGCTATGATGCCAGAGCGTACGCTGGCTTCTGCTCGCAGCGATAAAGTTCAGCTTGCCGTCATTGCGCGTATCAGCCATAGCGGCACTGCCACTGCCGAGTCAGGCGACTTATCTGGTAATCCTGTGGTGATTAGCGCCGACCAAAATCAGGTCAATGTGGCTATTAATCAGCAGATTCCTTAATGACTAAATATCAAGATATAAGTGGTTAATAATTGCGCGCTATCGGGCTTCTGATGGCGCGCAATCTTATCCTATGAACAGATAAGTCATCGTAACTTGCCGCATCAAGACTAAAAATACTTGAGCTTTTGAAGGCCACAAGGTAAGGTAAGCTCTGCAACCCACCAATCCCTAAGTTTTATTAGTCCTAAAATCCTATCTTTTAAGGAGAGTCGTATAATGATGCGTATTATTTTGCTAGGTCCACCAGGCGCCGGTAAAGGCACCCAAGCCCAGTTCATTTCTAAAGAATATGATATCCCGCAAATCTCAACGGGCGATATGCTACGTGCCGCAATCAAAGAAGGCAGCGAGCTTGGCAAACAAGCTAAAGACGTAATGAACGCTGGTGGTTTGGTTTCTGATGATCTTATCATTAACCTCGTGCAAGAACGCATCGCTAAGCCTGACTGTGTCAACGGCTGCATTTTAGATGGTTTCCCGCGTACCATTCCACAAGCCCAAGCGCTTGCAGATGCCAACGTGACGATTGACCATGTGATTGAAATTAGCGTGCCTGATGATGAAATCGTTAAGCGTTTATCAGGTCGTCGTCAGCATGCAGGTTCTGGTCGCGTTTATCATATCGACCACAATCCACCTAAGGTCGATGGTATTGACGATGTGACGGGCGAGCCGTTGATTCAGCGTGAAGACGACAAAGAATCGACCATTCGTGACCGTCTAGCGACTTATCATGAGCAGACGTCAACCTTGGTTGGTTTCTATCAAGATAAAGCTAAAGAGGGCGGTGACGCTCCTAAATATGACAAATTTGATGGCACTCAAGGCATTGATGATGTTAAACAGCAAATTTTATCTGCGCTAAAAGGCTAATACTTTTTTAGAATTGCTGATAGGACTTGTTGATTAACAGTTATATTCAAAACCCTGCTACTTGTAATCACAAGCAGCAGGGTTTTTTAATGGTTAAAATAAACGCTAAAAAACATCCATAAAAAAAGCCGCTTACTTAGAGAAGTAAACGGCTTTTAGCTACTATTAGTTTAATGTAGCTTAGCTAAAGCTTTATCCTGCTAAGTGTTACGCATTACCTTGCGCATCAACTTGTGCTTGCTGTTGGCTTTGTGCGTACGCTTGGTCAAAGTTCACTGGCGCAAGCAATAACTGCGGGAAGCTACCACGCGTTACGATGTCGCTGATGACTTCACGAGCGTACGGGAACAACACGTTCGGGCAGTAAGCGCCTAGGATTTGACCGATTTGGTCTTCTGGAATATCTTTTAATAAAAAGATACCCGCTTGATGAACTTCGGCGATGAATGCCGCTTCCTCAGCATTTTTGGCGTTTACACTGACCGTCAATACCACTTGGTAATGGTCGTCATCCAATTTTTCCGCATTGCTAGATAGATTGATATCAAGCTCAGGGTTCCACTCTTTGGTGAATACGCCCGCGCCTGGGACTTCAAGTGACATGTCTTTTACATAAATGCGTTCTAGTGCCAATTGTGGTTGTGCTTGTTCTTCAGCCATGGTAATTCCTCTAAAAGTTAATCAAATAATGGGCAAATGGTCATTGTCATAAAATATCATTGTAATATAAATCGAGATAGAGTTTTGAGATTTTATCTCGATGTTTTTCAGCAACATGGTTTTTAACAAGTTGCTTTACCCTTGCCGCCGTCTATTTTTACCTCGATAAAAACAGACCGCAAAACAAGATAGCAAATTAACCTGCCAATAGCTCGTCAAGTTTGCCTTGTTGGTTCATTTGGTTAAGCTCATCAAAACCACCAACAAAGGTATCGCCAATAAAGATCTGTGGCACCGTGCGATAGTTATTGGTTTTTTGCATCAATGCTTGGCGCTCTTCACGGCTTATATCATGCATGCCAATCTCTTCATAATCAACGCCTTTGGTTTTTAGCAATTGCTTGGCGTTTGAGCAGTATGGGCAGATAGGGGTGGTGTAAACTTTCACAGATACAGTCATGGTTAATCCTTGTTTATAAATTTATGCGGCAACAGTTTTATTATAAGTAATATGATAAATAGTGATATAAAAAATCATAGCGTAGAAATTAGCATAATCCGTTACCAATATGTAAATTGCAAATCTATTCGATGCTGCTCAGTATAAAGTGGGGATGGCACTGCTAAATTCAAGCAGTATTGGCTGAAAAGCGCTGACGGTAGCATAACTGCCACATAAAAAAAGACACCTTTTAAAGAGGTGTCTTTTAGATTAGCGCTGTATATTTCCAAAGCTACATTGTGCTTATACTTACTTAGCCCTGCATAAACCAACGCTGAATCTACTGTCTTACTTATGCAAACTTGGCTTGGCTTTGCCTTTATTCTTTGGCTTAGCATCTTTTACACCAACCAACGGCATGCCAGCGCCTTGCCAGCCGCCGATACCGCCTTCTAAGCGATAGACACTGTCTTTACCAATCATTTGAATGGCCGCGCCTGCTTGCACGCCCATATCACAAATGATAATCACTGGTTGCTCAATCGCACGAATTTCCTCAATGCGGTCTTTAAGCTCAGTGAATGGTATGTTGCGGCTGCCTTGGATATAGCCGGTTTCAAATTTCTTTTTGGCGCGAATATCGATCAGCTGCGCATTTTGCGAGTTAACCATCATACCCAAGGTATTGGGCGATATTTTTCTGCCACTACGTTTGTTTTCAATAGCAAAAAATAGCACGGCAAGTACGGCTAATATACCAAATAAAAACGGGTGGTTGCCCACAAATTCCAGCGCACGATCCAAACCATACCTCCAAAAAAATAAGTGTTCGGTTAAGCTGAGAAGACAGCCTAACGATATGAACAAGGCGCTATTATACCGATTAGACTAGCCATAGTAAACGTGTGATGAGCAACGTTTACTATGGCAGTGATTAATAAGGTTTAGTATCTGCCTCTTCTCTTAAGGTGACAAGGTTTTCAACACGGCGCTGCAATACCACGCCATCAGCAACCGCTTGCCATAACGCGCAGCCTTTGCTGTTATGAGTATGGCGACAATCGCGGAATTGGCAGTCACCTGCCAGCGGTGCAAGCTCAACGAAACCTGAAATGATATCATCAGGGGTCAAATGCCAAATACCGTACTCGCGAATACCAGGGGTATCGACGATGCCACCTTGGGTTAAGTCGTCTGGGTTAAATGGCAATAAGCGACTGGTCGTGGTGGTATGCTGACCAAGTTTCGAGTTTTCAGAGATAATATTTACGCTCTGTGCCGATTCAGGTAGTAGGGCATTAATTAAACTGCTTTTACCGACACCAGACTGACCGGCAAAAATAACCAGCTTTTTATCGATGTAACGCTTTAACTCATCTAGCCCTTCTTGCTCATCGCTATCAGCAATATTTTCAGGACAAGCGACCGAAGTAAGGACGCTTTCATAACCAAGTGCCGCATACTGTGCCAGTAGCTCATTGGTATCGACGCCGTTTTCTTGCGCCAGCAGGTCGGCTTTATTGAGCACCAAGAGCGGCTTGACACCAGCATGATGACAAACGACCAAATAGCGGTCAATGAGAGTCGGCGCAGCAGCAGGTAATGGCGCAAACACAATCGCTAAAATATCAACATTGGCGGCGACTGGCTTGAGCTTATGGTAGCGATCAGGACGCGAGACGAGTGAGGTACGTGGTTTGACCGACTCGATACGTCCAAAGCCAGTATTAGGATCAGCATTCCAGCGCACTTGGTCGCCAGCGGCTAGCATCGGTAAGTTGGTACGTACATGACAGCGCCAGATATCGCCTAACGCCAGCTCCTGCCAAAACGGCTCAGGATCATCGGGCGCAATCTCCGGCTGCACGGGAATTACTGCCGGCAAGCTGGTCACCTGTACTTCTAACTGCTTACCATAATGCGCCATGACCACGCCATCCATCAAACTGTCATCGATGCTATCTTGACTGTCAAGCTGCTGTTTGTCGATGCGACGAATCTGCTGTTTAGTCAGTTTGCGTTGCCGAATTAATGCCATGGGTTTTGAACCTATTAAAAAAATATTGCTAAGTGTAGCGTGAAAATTTGCTAACATACAGCCTAAAGCGCCGCTAGCAGATAGTGGTTTTGTAATGTTTTAGACATTATAGCCAACCAAGCGCAAAATATATGATTTGAGCACGACCATTTATAGTTAGTTTAATTGGCTAACATTGCTCGCAAGTTGTTCCAAAATTTATTGACCATAGGATATTTTATGAGTACCGACGACCATCCCAATAAAATTAAAATCAAAAACCAAGGTAAAAAAGGGCTGGTATGGATTGACCTAGAAATGACCGGGCTTGATACCGTAAACGATGAGATTATCGAGATTGCTACCGTGGTGACGGATGAGGATTTAAACGTCCTTGCTGAAGGACCGGTGTTTGCCATCAAGGTATCAGATCAAGTATTAAATAAAATGGATGACTGGAATACTAAGCAGCATGGTCAATCAGGATTGGTCGACCGTGTGCGCCGTAGTACGGTGACATTGGCAGAGGCCGAAGCGGAAACCATTAAGTTTTTAAACAAATGGGTTGATAGTGGTAAATCGCCTATGTGCGGCAACTCAATCTGCCAAGATCGTCGCTTTATGGCGCGCCAAATGCCTGAGCTTGAGCGTTTTTTCCATTATCGTAACCTTGATGTGTCATCAATTAAAGAGCTTTGCTTCCGCTGGCGTCCTGATATTTTGAGAAATTTTGAAAAAGGCGGCAGTCATTTAGCGTTAGACGATATTCGCGACTCTATTCGTGAGCTAAAACACTATCGTCAGCACTTTTTTAAATTAATGCCTTAGAGTCTAGTGTTAAAGGTTGATGTCTTAAAAATACTGCTTTAACCATAAGTCCGTACAACCTATCAAGCCGCTAAAAAAGCCCGCAAATGAAACGAATACCAAAATATGGCTCGTTTCTTTGCGGGCTTTTTGTTTAATCAATATTTTATTTAACTGGTCTTGGATTAACTCTCATATAAATGGATTAGCGATCCTCATCAGGGCGCTTAATGCTATCTGGACTGGCTTCATAAACAGCATCTAACTCTGCTTCTGTCAGGTATTTTTCTACCGCAGGATATAACGCTCGCTCTTCAAATCGGATATGGTCGTATAATAGGGTGCCAAGCGCTTTGACCTGCGCGACTGTGATGTCTTTATTCCCAGATTTTTGTGACGCTTCAACTTCATTTATTATTTTATATAATTGCTTATGTTGTCCGTCAAGGGTGTCGAGTACCGAGGCAACATCAGGTTGAGTGTTACGATATGGTTCTAAGGCATGAGCGATTAAGTTATCTTCAATTTGGAAATGATATTGCATATCGTTAATATAGGAGGTGAGATTGTGCCAGTGCTTGACAATCTCTTCGGGTTTATCCAAGCATTCTTTCGCATGGCGCGACAGGTTAAGTCCAAGATGATGTTGGCGCGATAATGGCTGTAATTGATTGGCGCGTTTCATAATTAAAACCTTAATTTTTTAATAAATCATGATTGGTTAATTATTTGGAGTGATACGGTATGTTCAACTATCTATTAATTCTGCACCTACTTGGCGCAGCAATATGGACAGGTGGTCATTTAATACTAGCATTAGTGGTGCTGCCTAAAGTACTAACTTCACGTAATTTAGAGGCGTTGTTACAATTTGAGGGGCAGTTTGAAAAAATTGGTATGCCAGCTTTGGCTATTCAAATTATCACTGGATTGTGGATGGCATATAGAATGCTACCCGATGTGAGCGCATGGTTTGCTTTTGATAATGACATTAGCGTATTGATTGGTATCAAGATGATATTATTATTGCTGACGGCTGTCGTCGCTATGCACGCACGTTTTAGGGTAATACCACGCTTATCAGTCAACAATTTGAATGGATTTGCCGCTAATATTATTTTGGTGACCCTACTTTCAGTGGCATTCGTTGTGGTCGGTACGCTGTTCCGTACGGGATTTTAGTGAAAATTTTTCTAGATAAAATGATAAGTTCTAAGTAATAGTTAATAGCTGATAACAATCAACAAGCACAAAAAAACCTCAAGTAAACGAATACTTGAGGCGAAACTTGCTTAAACTCGAGAGTTTAAATTCGTTTTAAATATGGCGCAGCGGACGGGACTCGAACCCGCGACCCCCGGCGTGACAGGCCGGTATTCTAACCAACTGAACTACCGCTGCTGAGGTCGTTTTAGTTTATTTAGCCACTTAGCTTACTACTTAAGAGTAACACTATACTAAATAGTGGTGGGTGATGACGGATTCGAACCGCCGACATTCTGCGTGTAAGGCAGACGCTCTACCAACTGAGCTAATCACCCTGAGCGAGGATAAAACGAAGCACTGCTTCGTCCGAGCGCAAGAGAATTTATATTGTCGTAAATTCTAGGAAACTACGCATCCAAACTAGGTATTACTGAAATCCTTTAAAGAGGATTTCCTGAAAGTTTTAACATTCAAAGTTGTCACCCTTTGAATAACTTTCAACAGAAGAGAACTAACTAAAGCCTCGCTCTGTGGGTGTGTATTATATACATTTACGCATGGCTGTCAAATATTATTTCAAGTATTTTTAAAATTGTGGTTGTTAACCTTTATTAACGGTCAAATTAAGGCATAAATAAAGTGAGTGTCAGACGATACAGTTAGCTATTGCGTGCTTGCTAAAAGCTACTATACTGATAATGCTTTTGGCATCTCGTTAACAAGGCGTCTACTTAAAAGGCGTCTACTTAATAAGCCAGCTGGTTAATAAATAGGTAAATAGTTTGAGTGATATAGGGTCATGGAGGCGAGCATAGATAATTTTAATATAGAAGCGCTTTCTATTGAAGACTACTTTACCACATGGTCGGTAGGAGAGTTTGCTGGATTGGGTCTGATATTGCACGTGATTCTCATGATAGTCATGACGCTGCGTATTGTCTCGGTGCAGCGCAATATCGGGGTGTCGATTGCTTGGGTTGCCGTGCTTTATACTTTGCCTTTGGTTGGCTTTATCGCTTATATACTCCTAGGTGAGCCAATGATTGGGCGGCGTTATCGTGAGCGTATGAATCAGGCGCGGCTACTGATGAATGATATGGCTAAGCGTGAGCAGCTGGTATTTGATGAAGGACAAGAGCTGCTGCCTGATAACTACCGCGGTGTCAGTAAAATAGGCACACGCTGGACAGGGTTTGGGGTATTTCCTGACCATCAAATGCAGTTGTTGACCACGCCGAGTGCTATCTTTGGGCGCTTGATTGAAGACATTAATGCCGCCCAGCGCATTATCCTGATGGAGTTTTATATTATTTATCCAAAAGGTCAGATACTCGATGTCATGGAAGCGCTAATGGCAGCGGCGCAGCGCGGTGTAGAGTGTCATATTTTGGCAGACAGTGTAGGGAGTTTTAGCTTTTTTAATAGCAAACAGCATCGGATGTTAGAAGAGGCTGGGGTTTTTGTACACCAGTCGCTACCGGTGGGATTATTTAAAACTTTGTTTAAGCGCTCCGATTTGCGTAATCATCGCAAGATTATCGTCATTGACGAACATATAGGCTATATCGGTAGCTTTAACTTGGTTGACCCGAAGTTTTTTAAACAGAATAAAAATGTTGGTCAATGGATTGATGTAGCGATACGTAGTTTCAGTCAAGAGCCGATGAATATTGCCACAGCGATGGCCAAAGTAGTGGTCACCGATATCGGGGCGGAAAATAAAGACAATCTAGACGCGCTTAATCACCGCGTGAATACCTATACCCGTAAGCTTTATGTCATGCACCCGACCATTAACGATATCAATAGTCGCGTCAAAGTTTTAGACGAGCTTGTTGATTCTGATGAGCCGCCAGAGATTGGCTCAACATCGATTTTGATACCGCGCATGCCCGTAGTCGAGGATGTGCTAGCGCAGCTGATACCTTCGGCACCGCAAGTGACGGCGCATGTGATTTATAATACGTTGGTGACGGTGATTCACCGCGCCAATAAACGTATTCGTATTACCACGCCATATTTTGTCCCCGATGAAGCTTTATCAGGGGCGCTGACTACTGCTGCCAAACGTGGGGTCGAGGTGACGATTATTGTGCCCGAAAAGGTGGATTCGTTTTTGGTGCAGCACGCTTCCCAAGCGTATTATCAAGAACTGCTCGAAGCAGGGGTGACCATTGCTTTATTTAAAGGCGGACTGCTGCATGCAAAAACCGTGGTTATTGACGATGATTATTGTCTGTTTGGCACGGTAAATATCGATATGCGCAGCTTTTATTTGAATATGGAAGTTAGCTTAGCGATTTATACGCCAGAAATGGTCGCGCAGGTTGCTGACTGTCAAGAAGTCTACTTACAAAGCTGTCATTTTTTAGGCTTAGAAGAGTGGCAAGAGCGCCACGGGGCAGAGCGCTTATTTGATAATGTGGTGCGCTTATTTAGTCCTTTATTGTAGCGCTTTCGCTTTCGCTTTTAAGTTAAGGTAAACTACTTATTTTTATTGTCATCTCACTTATACAATTACTTATATAACCACTTCTATGATTGTTTTTTGAAATCTTAGTTTTTAAAAGCACTCAATTTTTAAAGGATAGGCTTGCCTTATGTCTGCATCGCCCTTAACGCCCCTTGATTATATTGCAGCAGGCTATTGGCAAGATTTCTTAGCTGGCCGTCCCGTCGCTGGCGGCATGGCTTACGAAGCTGAATTGCATCACTGCAGACTCGATGAATCGCTGGCAAGTTTACAGCGTATAGATACCTTGCTGTCGCAGATACGCCGCGACATGATGAAGTCTGGCACGTGGGATGAGGCGGCGCTGTTGGCAGATGAGCGCTATCGTAATTTTATGGTGTTTTTAGCGTTTTATGCAGGGCGCGTATTGGCACAGCAATGGCAGTATACGCCGCATTGGTTCGGTGAGTTTGAGCTACGTAAGCGTTATCCTGCCTTGCCGCTGCTGACCGATGATTTTTATCAGCATATGGCGGTGGTTTATCGTAATGATGTTGAGGATACTGATAAGCCTAATGCGACTGACTCACTATTTTTTGCCTTAGAGCCGATAGGGCTGCGGCTGTTTGGTCATATTGATCGGCCGTTTCAATCGGTGCAAGGTAGTCAAGTGGCAAGCGGCCTATACCAAGCAGTGAGTGCAAGACTGCCAAACGCCATTGATAGCCATCATGCATTACCTATAGCTACCGAGCATGCTACTAAAGAAGTAACTGAAATAATAGTACCTCAACATAGCCGCCAAAGTATTCAGACAAATACTGATGCTGTTAATCATACTTCTTATAATGAGCTTCAAACAACACCTGAAATTGTCCAAGCAGATACTCTATTAGCAAAAACTGCTTCATCAACTGCTCCATTAGAAACTGCGTCAGTAGCATCTTCACAAGCAGCGTTAAAAGAAGCAGCGTTAAAAGAAATAGAGATAAAACCAACAATAAAACCCGCGCCAACTCCAGAGCTTTTTAGCCAATTGCTCATAGAGCTTGATGAAATAGAAGTACCACAAACCGCTGGCAAGACAGAATACGAGCAAGCCTGTAAAGTCTTAGATCAATTTGAGCAGCATATTGCTAAGCAAGATAAACCCCGCGCGCAAGTTACCTTTTCACAGCAGCATTTGGCAGCAAAGCAGCAAGCCCTAGCAAAATTGCAAGATGCTGCTCATGCGGGTAATAGCGCTGCGATGCTACGTTTGGCGATGTATGAGCTACTTGGCGAAGGGGCAAATGCTGATAAAGTAGCTGGTATGGAGTCAGGGGTTGAATGGGTGAAGCAAGCGGCGAGCAAAGATGACAGCCGTGCCCAGCGCCTATTAAGTAAGTTGTACTATCAAGGATTTGGCGTGCCGCAAGATATGACTAATGGAAAATACTGGCTTGAGCAAGCGGCCAAAAATGGTCATGCAGAAGCGGCCATTTTGATGAGCCAATGGCAGCAAGCGCAAACGTTAATCAGCACACAAAAGCAAGAGCAGCATAGTCTCAAACGTTATCAGCTATTGTTTGCGGTAATCATTGTTATTGCTATATTAATATTCATTATTGTCTAGCTGTTTATGTCAAATACTGGTTTTAAATTCTCATTCTTAAATTTTTGTTTCTAATAGCGAGTGCTTTAAAACTATTGTTTAGCATTAAATTCAGGTAGAATTGGCGCGTTTTTTATTGGCATTTTTTATTGTCATTTTATAACGTCACCTCCTATCGTCCGATCCATTACTAATCTGGGCTTCTTCATGCCATCTTCTGATAATTCCTTACCCTCTTTTGATAAGTCGACTCAGCCAAGCCGAGCCGTTTATAAGCCACCTGTTTATTATCAAGTGACGATTGGTTTGCTAAAACCGCTATATCGTATGCAAGTATGGCGTCGCTCGCATAAGCGTGATAATTATCAGCAAGAAGTCGAGCAGCGTTTTGGTAAGCGCTATCCTGCGCCGCCCGTGCCTGATACAAATATTAAATCTAATGCGAATGCCAACGAAAATGCTAATTATAAAGATAGCAATGGCAAAAAAGTCATTTGGTGCCATGCGGTATCTTTAGGTGAGACCAATACCGTCGCGCCCTTGCTTGATGCGCTATTAGCAAAAGGCTATCAGATATGGTTGACCAATACCACGCAGACGGGTTTTGCGCGCGGTGCCAGTCGCTTTGCCGATGATATTGCCCAAGGTCGTCTGAGTCATAGCTATGTTCCTGTTGATAGTCCTGCGGTGATTGAAACGTTTTTAGCGCATGTACAACCGGTTGCGGCAATGTTTGTAGAAACGGAGCTTTGGGCGAATATCTTGACCAAGTTGTCCGAGCATGATATCCCAAGTATTTTGGTCAATGGTCGGCTGTCGGCTGCTTCTTTTAAAAGTTATCAAAAAATTGGCGCGGTCAGTGCCAGTATGATGAAAAATCTGAATTTGATTATTGCGCAGGATAATGAATCGGCAAAACGCTTTCGGCAATTGGGCGCTCATAGTGCGCAAATCCGCGTGGCAGGCTCGCTGAAATGGGTGATTAATACCCCGAAGCTGAATGATGATAATGGTGCCAAAGAAGCTGAAATAGTAAATGATGGCGCATACTTGGATTTAGATTTAGGCGTCACAGGTCGCCCGATTTGGGTAGCAGCAAGTACCCATAGCGGTGAAGAAAAGACAGTATTATCATGGCAGCAGCAAATCATCTCTCATCCTCTATTAGCGGATACGTTGTTAATTATCGTTCCAAGGCATCCTGAGCGCTTCGATGAGGTAGCAGAGCTGATTAAAAAGTCAGGATTAACGATGACGCGTCGTAGTGATGAGGATGCAATCAGTCCAAATACCCAAGTTTATTTGGCTGATAGTATGGGTGAATTGATGCGCTGGTATGCGCTTGCGGATGTGGCATTGGTAGGCGGCTCATTAGTCGATATTGGTGGGCATAATCCCGTTGAGCCGGCAAGTGTGGCGACGCCGGTATTGATGGGCAGTTATACCCAATCTTGCCAAAGCGTGGTTGATAAGCTCGCTAGTGTTGGGGCGTTATATCAACCAAACAATGCTTTCTATAGCGCTATTGGTACTGATGAGCAGCTATCTCAGCAGCAGAAAATTGCGACCAATCCGCCATCTAGCGATGATGACAGTTTGCTTTATCAGCAGCTACAGTTTTGGCTCAGTCATTTGGAATTGGCAAAACAAGCAGGGCAAGCGGGTGCAGAAATGATGGAGCAGCAGCAAGCGGTCTTACATCGGCAGTTATCGATGATTGAAGATGTGATTCAGCAATACGCAAAACCACCTTTCAGTCCAGAACTGAATCCAGAACTGAATCAAGATGTGAATCAAGATGTGAATCAAGAGGGGGTATAAGTGACGCTATGAACTGTATATTATTGCCAGCAACCAACTTTCAACATGATAATGCGTCTGCATATATCAATAATTTGGCGCAAATTACCCATGTGAATAAAGTATTAACTGCCAAAGTGGGCGATACGTTAAAAATTGGCCAATTGGGTGGCAAGCTTGGCAGCGCTATCATTAAAAATATTACGCCTGACAGTATTCAGCTAAGTCATATACAGCTGACCATCAATCTGCCACCGAAGCTCAATCTTACGGTGGTACTGGCATTGCCACGGCCAAAGGTGTTACGCCGCCTAATCATGGATATGACCGCGCTTGGCGTCAACGATATTATCCTTATCAACAGCTATCGTACGCAAAAAAGCTATTGGCAAAGCCCGATGTTGGCTCGCCTTGACGAGTTTGTGTTAGAAGGGCTGCAACAAGGCGTCGATACGGTTGCGCCGCGAATTAGTCTGCAAAAACGCTTTAAACCCTTTGTTGAAGATGAGCTTGCAAGCTTAATCACCAATCGCGCCATCGTTGCTCATCCTTATAGCGTGCTGTCTTTTGCGCAATACATGCAGCAACCACTACTAGAAAATCCTGAACCTCTTCATAACTCAACACTGCCCAGTATGGTTTTTATCGGTGCCGAAGGCGGCTGGATTGATTATGAGATTGACTTACTTGCCGAGCAAGGTTGCACGGCGGTCAATATAGGCCCGCGCATATTGCGTACGGAAGCGGCGGTTAATGTTATTTTAGGGCAGTGGCTGCTCTAAGAGGTAGCTGCTTTAGGGTAGGGCTGCTCTATCATCAAAGTAAATCGATAAAAAGCGATTAAAACTCTGCTTAAATATGGCTATCTAAAGGTAAATATTAAGTGATAATTTTGCTGCATGGTTGCACGAAATAAATGTATTGATAATTAATCTCATTTCGATTAGTATATTGTCACTCAGACATTAATGTCTTATTAATCCCGCTATTCAATCATTTTCTAATGATTTTAATGTCCTTTTATCTCACTTATCCGTAGCACCATTATGGGGAAAGCCATGTCATTAACTGCTATCAGTGCAAATCTATCTTCTACTAAGCTTATTTTACCCGTTGCTGTATTTGGTCTGATGTTAGGGCTTACTGGCTGTAATAATTCATCGACGCCAGCAGAAGGCGTAGATGCTGAAGCTGGTACTGAACAATCTAGCACTGAGCAAGAAGTGGCTACAAATGATGATGCGACGGCAGCTGGTGGGCAAACGGTCACCATCTACTCATCACGTAATGAGCAGTTAATCAAACCATTATTAGACCGTTATACTGAGCAGACAGGCGTTAAAATTGAGCTGGTCACTGATAAAACGGGGCCATTGATGGCGCGCCTGCAAGCGGAAGGTAAAAATACCCCTGCTGATATGCTATTAACCGTCGATGCGGGTAACTTATGGCAAGCAGCGGAGCAGGGCTTATTGCAACCTGTGTCTTCTACTATCTTAGAAGCTAACGTCCCTGCTAAATACCGTGATCCAAAAGGTCAGTGGACGGGTCTGTCATTACGCGCCCGTACGATTTTTTATGACCCAAGTAAAGTCAGCGCCGACCAATTATCTACTTATGCAGATTTAGCCGATCCAAAATGGAAAGGCAAATTGTGTCTACGTACCTCTAAGAAAGTTTACAACCAATCATTGGTTGCCAGCATGATGGAGCACTTGGGCGAAGAGAAAACCGAGCAAGTTATTCGTGGTTGGGTAGATAATTTAGCAACTGACGTGTTCAGTGATGATACCAACTTATTAGAGGCGATTGCCGCAGGTCAGTGTGAAGTGGGTATTGCCAATAGCTACTACTATGGTCGCCTGCTTGATGAAAAACCAAACTTCCCTGTAAAAATATTCTGGGCGAACCAAGGTACGACTGGTACTCATGTTAATATCTCTGGAGCTGGCGTAGTAACAGGTTCAGACAATCCAGATGGCGCACTTAAATTGATGGAATGGTTGTCTTCTGATGAGGCGCAAGGTTTATATGCCAGCGCTGATAAAGAATTCCCAGTCAAAGCGGGTATCGATGAGTCAGAGATGCTCAAATCATGGGGTCCATTTAAACAAGACGATATCAGTGTCCAGAAATTCGGTGAGCTACAAACCAAAGCCATTCAAATGATGGATAAAGCGGGTTATAAATAATAGACTGGCAGTAGCTAAGTGGTTGGTTTTTAGCTATTAGGTGCTTATTAATTCAGCATCTAATAGCGTCATTATGCGTATGACACGGTAACAATCTATGATAACAATGCCAGAAGCGTCTGCTAAGCAAGACAATACTGTCAATGAAGCCAGTAATGACAATAATAGCCCATCTATTAGTCACGACCATGTCGTCCGCAAACGTATCCTCTCAAAATCAGTCTTAGGACTGATTTCGTTGTTTATGCTAGTACCGATTTTAATCGTACTATTATCGTGGACGCAGCCGGTCGCTGATATTTGGACCCACATGCGCGAATACGTGCTGCCGCAAGTGTTAAAAAACACCGTCATTCTATTGCTGATGGTGACGGTGATTTCCGGCGTTATCGGGACCGCACTTGCGTGGGTGACCAGTATGTACCGCTTCCCTGGACAGCGGTTTTTTGCGTGGGCGCTGATGTTGCCATTAGCGATGCCCGCTTATGTCTTAGCATTTGTTACCGTCGGTATCGTTGATTTTAGCGGACCGCTGCAAACGGCTTTAAGAGAGTCAGGCTTTACCACCGCTATCCCATCGGTGCGTAATGTTTGGGGTGCAGGTTTAGTATTGTCGTTGGCATTTTATCCTTATGTTTATTTGCTGGCGCGCCAAGCGTTTTTATCACAAGGTAGGCGAGCGATTGAAGCGGGGCAAATGCTTGGGTTAAGTCGTAGCAAGGTGTTCTTTCGGCTGGCGTTACCACAAGCGCTACCATGGGTTATTGGCGGCTTGTTACTTGCCAGTATGGAAACGCTTGCAGATTTTGGCGCAGTATCAGTCTTTAATGTCGATACTTTTACGACGGCGATTTATAAAGCATGGTTTGGCTTTTTTAGTTTAACCACTGCTGCGCAGCTGGCAGCGTTATTAATCGGCGTGGTCTTTATCGTCGTCTTGTTTGAGCAGTATTGGCAAGCCAAGCGTGGCAATACCATCACTCAGGGTAGCAGTAAGCGCTTTGAAGCCAGTAAGCCTGCTAAGTGGGGCATGGCGCTACTTTGCACGCTGGTGTTTTTAGTGGCGTTTTTGATTCCGTTTTTACAGCTACTCTATTGGACCGCAGAAAATTTTCAGCAAGATTTTGATGCGCGTTATATTGATTTTGTCACCAATAGCCTTATGATTGCGATTATGACCACGATATTTATCGCCTTTTTGGCGATTATCATTGCTTGGGTCAAGCGTCAATATCCAGATAAATCCACCAAGCTGATGACCACCTTAGCCAATTTGGGTTATGTGGTGCCGGGTACGGTGTTGGCGGTTGGGATATTTATTCCGATTGCGTGGCTTGATAATCAGCTGATAGCTTTTGGTATTACCTCAACGCAATTTTTATCCGGTAGTGTTATTGTGATGCTGCTAGCCTTATCGACGCGCTTTATGACCGTGAGCTTTCAGCCGGTAGACCGTCAGCTACAGCGCTTGACCGTCAATCAAGAAGCGGCAGCTAAGTTACTTAGCGATAGCCCGTATCAGCGCTGGCGGCAAGTGATGTTGCCCGTATTGAGTCCGGGGGTATTAACGGGTTTGTTGATGGGCTTTGTCGAAGTCATGAAAGAGATGCCGATTACCTTAATGACACGGCGACAAGGTTGGGATACGCTGGCAGTACGGGTGTTTGAGATGACCAGCGAAGGCATGTGGGGACGCGCCGCCTTGCCCAGTTTGTTGATTGTACTGGTTGGTCTGATTCCTGTTTGGGTATTGCTGCGCCAAAGTGATAAACAAGGTTAAGTTAAATGCGTTTTATTAAAAAGCTATAATTAAAGAACAACATTAAAAAGCAACATTAAGAAATAACTATATTAAAAAGAGCAACATTAAAAACCGCGTCAATGATGGGTTTTATTCACTAATAGCTTACTGGTACCGTCTATGTATACTGACTTGATGAACGATTCAACCAATCCAGCAGCGCCTAAATCCTTAAAGCCTGAATCCTTAAAGATAGGCGGCAAGCCAAGACCAGAGCATGTGAAAAAACCACCCGTCACGCTATTAACCAAAGCTCAGGTAGCACAGCTGCAAGCGGATAAAAGCTTGCCTCACAGCTCATCAACACAAGATACTTTAAATCAAAGCATATCAAATCAAAGCGTATCAAATCAGACTGCCTTAAATAAAGAAACAGCAGGACAAATTCACTTGCAAGATAACCATGTTTTTAATTCCTCTAAAAATACTGCTAGCGCTGACGATGCTTATTTTAGCGTTCAAGATTTAATCGTTGGTTATGACGATACGATTATCGTTAATGGCTTATCGCTAGATTTGCAGCAAGGTGAAATCGGCTGCTTTTTGGGTTATAGCGGCTGCGGTAAAACCACGGCTTTAAGAGCGATTGCAGGCTTAGAGCAAAGTCGTGGCGGTAAAATTCTCTTAAACAATCAGCGTCTAACCGAGCAGACAACGCGCACTACCTTTGCGGTCGCGCCAGCCAAGCGCGGCATGGGCATGGTATTTCAGGATTATGCGTTATTTGGACATTTAAGCGTGGCAAAAAATATCGCTTTTGGCCTAAATAAATGGTCGGCTGCTGACAAAAAAGCCCGCGTTAAAGAGATGTTAGAGCTTGTTGAATTGTCGGAACATGCGGATAAACGTCCTAGTGAGCTATCGGGCGGCCAGCAGCAGCGGGTGGCGTTGGCCCGCGCATTGGCACCAAAGCCCAAGCTTTTGCTACTTGATGAACCGTTTTCTAACTTGGATGTGGTACTGCGTGAGTCACTGGCGATGAACGTCCGTGATATCCTTAAACGTACCAATACCACCGCTATTTTGGTCACTCACGATCAAAACGAAGCCTTTGCATTAGCCGATAAAGTCGGGGTCATGGATAAAGGTAAGTTGGTCCAATGGGCGACGCCAAGTGAGCTATATCATGAGCCAGTCAGCCCGTTTGTCGCTGAGTTTGTCGGCGAAGGCGCAATGATAGACGGTATCATCAAAGAAGGTCATGTTGAAACCGCGCTTGGTGATATTTATCGCCGTATGGAGGTCTATGATGAATCAGGGCAGCCGCAGTATTGCGAGTACGACTATCCGAATGGTACGCCGATTAAGGTGTTAGTACGTCCTGATGATATCGTCCATGACGATGAAAGCCCGCAGACCGCTTTAGTAGTTGGACGCGTATTTCGCGGGGCAAACTATCTGTATCGCTTACAGCTTGCCGATGGTCAAACCGTACTGTCGTTAGTTGCCAGTCATCATAACCATGAGATTGGCTCACAAATTGGCATTTTACCTATCCTAGAGCACGTAGTGGTGTTTGATGAAAAAGACATCAATGCCACCACATGGTCAGAGTATGATAGATCAGAGCGCGTGGAAGACGTCAGGTAGTTGTCAATTTTAAGCTTGGCGCTGCTCTTGAAGCTTAGCAATAACTTTAAGCTTGACGCGTTGCCAGTATATGCAAATAACGTCCCAGCCATTTATACGGCTCGAGTTGTGAGTAGCGCAGCTCCATGCGTATGACCGCTTCAGGGTCGTTATGACCGCCACGTTTTAGCGGCGAATAATCATGAAATACCCGCAAGCCACTGGCAAGTATCGTTTGATAATGACGAGCCTCTAACCAAGATTCAACTTCTTCTTTAGCGACCGGATGATTGGGTGTGAGGCTTTTTTTATTGTCCGCTTTATACTCAGTGTTATCCAATAAGTTAAAATTACCCATAATAAGATTGCGATAATCAAAACTCGCCGGATTATAAAAGCACAGCGATAGCGCGCCATTTTCAGTTAAATGCTTATCAAAAAAATCCATCACTGCTACAGGTTCTGCCAACCATTCAAGCAGCGCATGACACATTATCAAATCAAACTTCTCTGTATTACCTGCTAAATTTTCTTCTAATTCTTGATACGGGCAAACGTACCATCTAATATCCAAATCCTTTTTAACTATTTCAGCGTTTGCTTGTGCTTTCTCCAGCATATTGGCTGAGATATCATTGATAACCAGCGTATGCCCTTGAGTGGCAAGCTCAATCGCAATTTGCGCCAGCCCAGCGCCCACATCCAAAATACGTAACGGTCGCCCAAGTGTCTGGCTCATCTGCGTGCAATAGGCAAAAATATCACGGCGCAATACTGCCAGACGAATGTCGCCCTTTAAGCCGCCATAAACCTTTTTTTCAAAGTGGTCAGCAATCGCATCAAAGCTGCGATCCGTACGTGTATCGGGTTGGTTAAATGACGGTGTGTTTGTTTGATTGCTTGGCTGGTCAGTTGATTGGCTGCTTTCGTGATTCATAACGGGCTCTGTTTTATCTAAAGTATTTGAAATGCTTTTTCATCACTTTTTTATTGGATTTTAATAGGGTTTTAGCGTATAAATAGTAAGGCTTAAGTATTGGTTTTCATTGACTATCACATTGATTATCACTCAGTCGTCTAAGCCATCTGACTTAGAAGTTTGATTTAAAAAAGCGAGTTCTAAAAAGTATTTATTAAAAATATCAGCTAAGTTTTATTTATCTATTGCCAAGGATTTTAGGCGATTTTTTTGTTTTACTACTGCTAAGGATAGCAATCATGGTCTTACCCCGTTCAATTATAAACAAACCCATCATGACGCGCGCTCTATTATCGCTAGCGATTGCCAGTAGCTTATTACTTGTTGGTTGTGGCGATGATAATGAGCGTTTCGCTGAATCACCTTCGTCTTCTGCCAGCGCTAAATTTGTAAAAACCTTTACGGCAAACGATATAAATAGTAGTTTTGGGCTTGGAAGTACCGCAACGCCTGTAGCCAAATGCGGCGTTACCATAGAAAAAGTCAGCTACGATACCAAAGGCGCCGCCGATGAAGATACCAATGCCACGGCCGCTTTAATGCTACCCACTGGCGATGCGCCTGAATGCCAAGGTGATCGCCCGGTATTATTATACGCGCATGGCACGACAACGGATAAAGGCTATGATTTTGCCCAAGTAGGTAATATTAAAAACCCTGCGGTAGGGGAAGCTAACTTAATTGCTGCAAACTTTGCTGCCCAAGGCTATATCGTTGTCGCGCCCAACTATGCGGGCTATGATACCTCAAAACTTGACTACCATCCTTATTTGGTTGCCCAGCAGCAGTCGACCGACATGGTCGACGCTCTAGATAGCGCGCGCAGCATTATCGAACGTAAAAAACGCACCAATGATGCCAATTACAGTAAAATTGATGACTCGGGTAAGCTGTTTATCGCCGGTTATTCGCAAGGCGGCTATGTCACTATGGCAACCGCGAGATTACTAGAATCACAGAAAAAACCAGTGACGGCAATTGCGCCATCTTCGGGCCCTTATGCGTTGGCAGCTTTTGGTGATGAAATCTTTATGGGCAATGTCAATATTGGCGCGTCACGTTTTGCACCTCTGCTTGGTATTGGCTTACAGGCAAAATACGGCAATATTTACAATAAAAAATCAGATATTTTCTTAGAGAAGTATGCCGACGCGCAGCTGCCTAGTGACGTAGCGTTTGGTAAGTTGGTCAAAGCCGGTAAGTTGCCAAATAATGCTTTATTCCAAAAAAATCCTAGCGATCCAAGGCTGGCAGGTTTATCACCAAGTAAGCTATTTTCTATTTTAGGTGGCTACGATGAGACCGATTATCTGATTAAAACAGATTTTCGTGCTGCTTATGTGGCAGATGCGCAAAAAAATCCTGATGGTCTAACATTAGCTAATGGTAATAATTTACCGGCTGCTAATCCGCAAAATAATCTGCGTAAGGCGCTTAAGGATAATGACTTACGTGGTTATGTGCCTACGATGCCGACGTTTATTTGTGGTGGCAACCAAGATCCGACCGTATATTTTGATACTAATTCCGGCGCGGTGGTTAAGCTGTTACAAGCAGAAGTGGCCAAAAATCCTGCTAAGAAAATTAATATTACGGTGTTAGATGTGGATGCAGATAATAAAGCAGATCGTCCCGACAAAGAAACCTTTACCCTGATTGGGCAGGCGTCAATGAATAAATGGGATGCGGTTGCTGTCAAAGATAGCGTGCAAACCAACTTTAGTAATAGCGTTAAGAAAATCAAGGATGATGCAGCCCCACAGGGCGGTGTCGCGTCGCTATTGGCATTTTATACCAACTATCATGGCGATTTGGTCAGCCCAGCCTGTACTGAAGCTACGCGTGAATTCTTTAATCAGGAATTCAAAGCTGTTTAAAATGCTTGCTAGTTAAACATCTAAGTAGTTTTTGTCTTACTCGCGAAAAAACTGTATCTCTCGGATGCAGTTTTTTTATGAAACAGCCTTTAAAAACGGCAAAGACAACACTCGGTTGCTAAAGTCGTTTTTATCCTTATTGCTAAAGGCAAAACTCAACGCTAATGAGCTGTTTTGCTTGATTTTAATAGCATCGAGAACCCCCTAAATCGACAAAAATGTGCTAAAATAGCTTCTTTAATTAAACATTACTTTTAACAAAAACCGTATCGCCATTTTCCTATGGTTTTGCCCGTTTGATAGTGCTTTTTCGTGTTGAGATAGCAATCATAGTTGCGCGTTTGTGCAGCTATATTTTTATATCAGCGTAAGCACTTTTTAGGCGCGCAACCCTTAGAGAAAGTATGTGAGTGAAGGAGTGTATATGAGCGACTCGATCAGTCCTATTGCCATCGTGGATGAATTAAAGCAGTCCTATTTGGATTATGCGATGAGCGTGATCGTCTCGCGCGCGCTGCCTGATGTGCGTGATGGGTTCAAACCGGTACACCGCCGCGTGATGTACGCGATGCATGTGCTGTCTAACGATTATAATAAAGCTTATAAGAAGTCGGCACGTGTGGTCGGTGACGTCATCGGTAAATATCACCCGCATGGCGATAGTGCTGTTTATGATGCGATTGTACGTATGGCGCAGGACTTTAGCTTGCGTTACCCGATGGTTGACGGCCAAGGTAACTTTGGCTCAATTGATGATGATCCACCGGCAGCGATGCGTTATACCGAAGTCCGTATGACCAAGCTGACCCATCAAATGCTTGCTGACTTGGACAAAGACACCGTCGACTGGGAAGACAACTACGATGGCTCTGAGCGTATGCCAAGCGTCTTGCCTGCGCGTATTCCGAACTTATTGGTCAACGGTGCAACCGGTATTGCAGTTGGTATGGCGACCAATATGGCGCCGCATAATCTAACTGAGGTGATTAATGCGTGTTTGGCTTATGCCGAAAATCCGCAAATATCTGCCGAAGAGTTGATGTCGCATATTTCAGGTCCTGACTTCCCAACGGGCGGTATTATTTATGGTCGCGCGGGTATCTTAGACGCTTATCGCACCGGTAAAGGTCGCCTGCACGTACGTGGTCGCTATATTATTGAGCCGATGAGTGACACCGGTGTCAACCGTGACCGTGAGCGCATTGTCTTTACCGAAGTGCCTTATCAAACCAATAAAGCCAAACTGATTGAGCGTATTGCTGAATTAGTACGTGACAAAAAAATCGAAGGTATTACCGAGATTCGTGATGAGTCTGATAAAGACGGCATGCGTATTGCCATTGATTTGCGTCGCGGTGAAACGGCGGAAGTGATTGTTAATAATTTGTTCCTGCAGACACCGCTTGAATCTAGCTTTAGTATCAATATGGTGGCGCTCGATAATGGTCAGCCAAAGCTGTTGACGTTACGTCAGCTAATTGCAGCATTTGTACGCCATCGCCAAGAAGTGGTGACGCGACGTACCATATATGAGCTGAATAAAGCCCGCGTTCGTGGTCACTTATTAGAAGGCTTGACCGTTGCACTAGCGAACATTGATGAGATTATTGCGACGATTAAAGCATCAGCTAACCGTGGTTTGGCTCGTGAAAATTTACTGACTAATACGTGGGGCTCAGGCAGCGTGGTAGCGATGCTAACCGCTGCAGGTAGCCAGTCGGTACGTCCAGACTTTATCGAAGGCGAAGATCCAAAAGCGCCGTTTGGTCTGATTGAAGGTGAAGAGCGCTATCGTTTATCACTTGAGCAGGTCAATGCTATTTTGGACATGCAGCTGCATCGTCTAACCGGTCTTGAGCAAGACAAATTGACCGAAGAATACCAAGATTTGCTGCGTGAAATTGCAAATTTAGAGTCTATCCTTGGCGATTTTGATAAGCTAATGACCATTATCTCAAACGAGATGATTGAGATTCGTGAAAACTTTGGTGATGAGCGTCGTACCGATATTATCGATTCACGTATGGACTTTAACCGTGAAGACCTTATCCCAGAGCAAACCGTGGTCATGACGGTTTCTCGTACGGGTTATGCAAAAACGCAGCCGATTGATGATTATGTGGCGCAAAAACGTGGCGGTAAAGGCAAATCTGCGACCGCGATGAAAGAAGACGATGTGATTGATCACTTGGTTGTGACCTCAACGCACGCCACCGTACTGTGCTTTACGGATAGTGGTCGTGTCTTTAGTCTACGTGGTTTTGAAGTACCGATTGCCAGTCGCGGTGCGCGTGGTCGTCCATTGGTGAATTTAATTGGATTAAATCCTGATGAAACGGTCACCACGATACTGCCTATTCCAAAAATAGTAGAAGAGTTATCTAGCAAAGGTGAGATATCAGCAGATAGCGATGACAGCTTATCAGAAGATGATAATTTAGACGATAGCACGCAAGCGGAGCCACCTTTTGTCTTCTTTGCAACTGCCAACGGTACCGTGAAGCGTGTCGAGCTAAAACAGTTTGCCAATATTCGCTCGAACGGTTTGATTGCGGTTGGTTTGGAAGAAGGCGATAAATTGGTCAGCGCTCGTATCACCAATGGTAGCCAAGAAGTGATGCTATTTGCTTCAAGTGGTAAAGCGATTCGTTTTGATGAAAATGATGCGCGTGCAATGGGTCGTACGGCTAAAGGCGTTCGTGGTATGCGTCTGGCGGCTGATGAGTTTATTAAATCATTGGTGGTTATCGAAGATGATGTGCGCGAAATTCTGATTGCTTGTGAAAACGGCTTTGGTAAACGTACCTTTATCGATGAGTTCAATACGCAAAATCGTGGCGGTGGCGGTGTGATTGCTATCAAAACCAGTGAGCGTAATGGTGCGCTGGTTCGTGCTACCAAGGTTGACTCTACAGACGATATTATCTTAATCTCTGACAAAGGTACATTAGTGCGTACGCCAGTTGAGCATGTAGCAAGTTCTGGTCGTAATACGCAAGGTGTAACGCTGATTCGTCTATCAAAAGATGAGAAGCTGGTTGCTATGGCGCGTGTTGAGCACGAAGAAAGCGACGACGAGCTAGTCGATGCTATGAGAGAAGATGGAACGTTTGCAGTGGAGGGTCAAGAGCAAATCGATATTGATGCCGAAACTGGCAACAGCGCGACGACCGATATCAATGACGTTGTTGATGGTGCAAATGATGACTTAGTAGACAACGAAACATCGAATGATGCAGCAGATGAAAACACAGACGATGACGAGTAACTATCTCAGTTGTTAGCTTTTTAGTTTAGTTAGCAATACTGCTCTAGAAAAAGCCTCTGACGATATCGTTGGAGGCTTTTTTTTGAGTACTGTTTATTCTCAAAGTTTGTTTTAAGCTTTTAACCTATACATCTTAGCTTTTATAGTTAAAATACATTAAAACGCTACGGCACTGCTGGTATAAGTTTTTCTTGCTTGCTGTGCCTACGCAGACAGAGGCTGCAAAAAACTTATACCAGCAATACGTGAAATATTGATATTACATTTGACTGATTATGATTACTAACCTTTATAAACTTATTATAAATAATACCCATTAAGCGCTATTTTAAGGCCGTTGTTATGCTTACGACCAATCAAACTTTTCAGGGAACATTAGCCGCAATATCATCCAGTTTTTTGTTTTCATTGATGTTCTTGTTTGGCCTATTTATGTTGCCCTTAACAGGTACGCAAGTAGCGTCATGGCGGGTGCTGATGATGCTATTGAGCTTGCTGATATTGGTCAGTTTTACTAAGCAATGGCAACACGTTTTTGATTATCTAAAAACTTTAAAAACCCCGAAAGAATGGCTGATATTTATATTACCTACGCCGATATTGGGTGGGCAGATTTGGCTGTTTATGTGGGGGCCGGTCAATGGTTTCGGTCTTGATGTCACCTTGGGTTATTTTTTATTGCCGCTGGTGATGATAGTGCTGGGGCGCTTTTTTTATCATGAGCATATGAGTGCATTGCAGTGGATGGCAGCGCTACTTGCAGCATTGGGGATTGGCTATGATATCTTTCAATATGGGACGGTATCGTGGGTAACGTTATTTGTATGCTTGGGTTATCCGCCTTATTATCTCCTGCGGCGTAAGCTTGCCGTACCGCCTATTACCGGTTTACTGTCAGATTTGACCTTGCTGACGCCGGTGGTGCTCATCATGCTGTATAGCAGTGGCGGCTTTAGCGTGGCGGCACAAAACATAAAGTTTTGGTATTTATTGCCGCTGCTCGGTGCTTTTAGTGCGCTTGCCATGTCGCTGACTATGGTTGCCAGTAGTAAGCTGCCAGTGTCATTATTTGGTGCCCTAAGTTATGTAGAACCGATGCTGCTGTTTGTTTTATCCATTACCGTTTTAAACCAAAGCCTCGATGAAGGCGGCTCGTTATTTATGTACGGCATGATTACTTTGGCGTTATTTATCATGATTGCTGATAGTATAATGGGTTATCTTCGTCGTCGCCGTGATAATCATTTGCATGGCTACCGCGAGCCACAAGTGGGTGGCTTTCCACCGCGCCGTCGTTTGATAAATCGCCGTATCGATGGGGTGTTAGCCGCCCATCGCTTCCGTAAGATGCGTCGTTATCAAAAAAAGATGGATAGAATACAGCGTAAAATCGAGCAGCTAGATACTAAGTAAATAGAGCGATGGATATGCGTTAAACGGATAGAGTTAATAAGCCACATATCAAAATGAATAGGCGGGTTAAGTCAATGTATTGCTTATCTATTCTGACTTTGACATAATGTAAAGCTTGATATAAGCACTCAGTATTTACAGCGTTTATCTCAACATTATACGATTGATTTATCAGCAAAAGATTCTATAGATAAAAAGCTTATAGACAGAAGGCCTCCGACGTTCGCGTCTGAGGCTTTTGTTTTTTTTCAAAATTGCCAAGGACGTGCGATTATCTCTAAAGGCTGTTGTTATGTTCCCCACCAATCAGACGTCGCAAGGCACCATCGTTGCAGTGGCAGCAAATTTTCTCTATGCATTGCTATTTTTATTTGGTCTATTGATGCAGCCATTATCGGGGACGCAGGTTGCTTCTTGGCGCGTGCTGATGATGCTATTGAGCTTGGTGCTACTGGTCAGTGTCCTTAAACAATGGCAGCATATTTTTGATTACCTCAAAACCTTAAAGACCGCAAAAGAGTGGTTTTTATTTATCATACCCACACCGATTTTGGGCGCGCAAATCTGGATATTTATGTGGGCACCCGTCAATGATTTGGGTCTAGAGGTGACATTGGGGTATTTCTTATACCCCATGATTATGATTATCGTGGGGCGCTTTTTTTATAATGAAGACATGACGCTGCTACAGTGGGTGGCTACCATCTGTGCTGCGCTCGGTATTGCCTATGATGTCTGGCAATATGGCGCTATTTCTTGGGCGACTTTATTTGTCTGTTTGGGATATCCGCCTTATTATCTCCTGCGTCGTAAGCTTGCTGTACCGCCGATTACTGGGCTGATCTCGGATTTGGTTTTATTAACACCGGTGGTTATCATCGCCTTATATATGAGCGGTGGCTTTGAGCTTGCGATAGCGACGGATAAATTTTGGTATCTGTTGCCGCTACTGGGTATCATCAGTACGGCGGCGATGGCACTGACTATGGTCGCTAGTCAAAAGCTGCCGGTCTCGCTATTTGGCACTTTATGCTACCTTGAGCCGATATTTTTATTTATATTTTCCATCACGATTTTGCACCAAAGCATCGATGATGGTGGCTCATTATTTATGTACGGTATGATTTTTATCGCGCTGCTGATTATGATTGCCGATAGTGCGCTTGGTTATGTGACTCGTAAGCGTGACGACCGCTTGCAAGGGTATAACGAGCCTCAAGTCGGCAGTTTCCCGCCGCGCCGCCGCCTAAAAAATCGCCGTATTAAAGGCGTACTGACCGCGCATCGTTTCCGTAAAATTAGAAAATATCAGCAAAAAATAGACAAGATGACGCGCAAAATTGAAGAATTACATGCTAAATAACACTGACAGCTTAAGGGCGATAAGTTTGACTTGCTAGGCATGGTTTTGTAGCCGTGCTCTACACAGTTTCTGTGTTAAAGGCTGGTTAATTGCGCTATTATCGACAGCAGTGCTGCCACGCTGAAAACAATGCTTAATCATGCCTAATCAATCATGTCTAATGCTGCTCAAAAGGTTTAGCAATGTTAGCAATGGAATGCGGGCGCTACCTATCATTATTATTGCTTATTCACACTATAACTAGGATGGTTTATGTTACACCTTCATCATTTAGCAAACTCACGCTCGTTTCGTATTATCTGGCTATTAGAAGAGCTTGAGGTTGATTATAAACTGACTTGCTATGCGCGCAATAAAGCCTACCGCGCTCCTGACAGTTTAAAACAAATACATCCGCTCGGTCATGCGCCGATGTTAGAAGTAAATGAGCGTGTGCTCATTGAGTCAGGATTTATCATTGAGTATTTGCTTAAGCATTATGATAGCGAGAAGCAATTCAAGCCTGCGGATGACAATGAAGCGGCGTGGGAAGCGTATACGTTTTGGCTGCATTTTGCCGAAGCGTCAGTGATGCCGCCACTGGTCATACGTTTGGTGTTTACCAAAGTGGTTGAGCAGTCGCCGATGCTTATCAAGCCTGTGAGCAAAAGCATTCGCAATCAAGTCGAAAAAAGCATGATTAGCAAAAGCTTAGATACCATATTGACCATGATGGAGCAGCATCTGCAAGACAATCATTGGTTTGCAGGCGCTGAATTTAGTGCCGCTGATATCCAAATGCATCTTGCTATTGTCGGTGCCAATGCTGGTGGCGGTTTAGATAGCAGTAAATATGCCAATATCTTAAACTGGCTTAAACGTTGTGAAGAGCGCGATGCCTTTAAGCGTGCCGAAGAAAAGGGCGGTCGTTTACAGTTTTAAACGAGACGCATTTAATCGTTAATCAATGACTAATTTAATATGATAATAAAAGGTTTTGTTTATTTATAGACAAAACCTTTTTTAGGATAAAAAATGACAGACCTGAATAAACCCAATAGTAAACCCACTGACAGTGAGGTTGCTGCTAAACAGCATATAGAGGCTGCAGAAGTGAATAACCAGCAAGTATCTATCAAAGCATGGTCACAAAAATTGCTGGTAGTTATTTTATGTGTTGCTAGCTTTTATGGCGGCTGGAAATCTTATGAGTCCAATATGGTCAATGAATGTACGGCCAATGGCGGGCAAATGATTGAAGGTCAAAGAACCATGCTATGCCAGTCGTTATAGCAAGTAAGGATTTAGATAAAAGAGTGCGTCTATGCTAAAGCTTACCTTTTTGGGTACTTCCGCAGGGGTACCAACCAAGCAGCGTAACGTCACAGCGCTGGCGATTGAGAGCCTAAATCCTTATAGCTCGGGGGCAAGTCGACAGCAAAACAAAAAGTCGCGTCCTTGGGTTTTAGTTGATTGCGGTGAAGGCACCCAGCAGCAGCTCTTACATACCAAGCTATCTTTGCATCAGCTCGAAGCCATTTGTATTACCCATGTGCATGGCGATCATTGCTATGGTTTGCCAGGATTGCTGGCGAGTGCGGCCATGTCAGGACGTACTGCGGCGCTGACGCTTATTGCGCCAAAAGCGATAGCGACGCTGCTTGAAGCTATTACTTTAACGACTGAGCTATACTTTCCGTTTGCTATTAACTTTATGGCGATAGAAGATTTGTTGTCTGAGCCAAATAGTGAAAATAAAGATCAAGTAATTATCCCTTTAGACAATCAACATCAGCTGGTTATAAATATTCATCCTTTATCGCATCGCGTCGCCTCTTATGGATTTGCGATAACTGAAACCATCAGCCGACGTACACTTAATACCGATAAATTAACAGCGGCAGGTATTCCAGCAAGCGCGCTGTGGGGCAGACTGCAACAGGGCGAAGATGTTGTGACCGAAGATGGCCGTAAGCTTTACGCAGCAGATTATGTTGACAATGAAGTTCAAAATACACGAGTGGTGGTTGCAGGCGATAACGATACCCCAGACTACCTAAGCGCTGCGGTAGTCGATGCAGATTTACTGGTGCATGAAGCCACTTATACTCATGAAGTGTTAAATAAGATTCAGGCAAAAAACCCAGATTTTGATCCCATGCATAGTAGCGCACAGCTGGTAGGTAGGTTCGCTCAAAACAATGAGCTTAAAAATCTAATTTTGACCCATTTTAGCGCTCGCTATCAAAGCTTTGATAACCCACAGAGTAGTACGCCGAACATGGCGCATATTCGCTTGGATGCCCAAAGTGCTTATGCAGGCAATCTATGGTTGGCAGCAGATTTTGACCAATATATGGTGAATGGCTCAGCTGATTTGATAGACGAAGAAGAGGGTAGCCGCGTGCAGTATCTAGGCTCTGCACGCGATTATAAACAATAAATCTAAATAACTTTTAAGAGTTATTATCCTCAGCTGCCAATTGTGTTTGTCCTATCCAGTAGCGGCTAAACTGGTACGCCACACGTCCCGAACGTCCGCCGCGCTCTGATGCCCAGCGTAATGCTGCTGCTCTGATATTATCAGGTAGCGTCTTATTGGCTGTTTCGACATCAATTTTATTAACATTACTTTCTTTAACGTCATTCGCATTATCTAGATTGCGATTTGGCGAAAGCGATAAATAATGGCGAACGATGTGTAAGTAAGTGTTTTGATCCATGGGGTGAAAGGACAACCAAAGCCCAAATCGATCAGACAGCGATACCGTCTCGTCAATGGTTTCATAAGGGTTGACCTCATCGGTTTGGCCGTTATAGATATTGACATTGTCTTTCATAAGTTGTGGCAAAAGATGACGGCGGTTACTGGTTGCATAGACCAATAGCTTGTCTTGCTCTGAATCCAGCGAGCCGTCCAACACACTTTTTAACGTCCGATAACTCTCATCTTGACCGTTAAACGCCAAATCATCACAGTACACCACATAGTGGCAGCCACAATCCGCTGGCAGCGCATTAATGGCGGCGCGAATCTTATCAAGCACCCGCAGGTCATCACGGGCAATTTCAATAATACGCAGTCCTTCGCTATGATAAGCTTGTAGCAATGCCCGAATCAGCGATGACTTGCCAGCGCCGCGTGTGCCTGTCATCAAGACGTGATTGGCAGGATAGCCCTTTAGAAACTGCCGTGTATTCTGTACCAGTTTTGCCTTTTGCGTATCGATACCATGCAAGTCATCTAAACTTAAAAACAAGTTAACAGCCAGCGGCTCTAGATGGCCCTGATGACCGCCAACCCAGCGATAGGCCAGCTCGGCAGGATCAATCTCGATGGTTGGCGTGACCTGCTCTTGCAGATACTGCCCAAGTAAATCCAATAAATGGTCGGGTAGGGCATAATTCATATGGGTGTTAGTGGATTGGGGCATAATAATTGATCGCTTATATAAATTAAAATGTCGTTTGGCATACTAGACGTATAAAGGCTTCACTTTACCATGAAAAATAGTGCCAGTAATCCATCTACAGAAAAAGCGTGTGCAAAGCAAGCAAGTACAGAACAAGCACTACAAACGCAAGCACAGAAAATTCTGCCAGTGCTGACGACTTTATTCTCAAGCTTGCATTATAACGAGATAGCGCATCAGCGAGTCAGTCAGCAAAGTGATAGTGGTGAGGCCAATTACCAAGGGTTAACGCGCGGCCAGCATCCACAGTTTGGTCAGGTAATGATTAAATGGCAGCTAAGTGCTGACAGCAATAAAGAATCGGCTGATTTAGCTTATGAGGCTGACGTTTTAAAATCTATAAATATATCAATCAGTGAAAACAGCCTGCCTGCTATCGCTCCACCAATACTAGCCTACGATAACGTCACGATTCAAATACTAAAACCGTCTTCGCAGCTGACTATCCTTGTCATGCCTTATTATCCAAATGGCAGCTTGGCATCTCAGCTTAATTCTCAAAATCACTCGCGATTAACAAACATACAAAAGCATCATTTTATTGGGCGGTCTGCGTATCTTATATCTCATCTACATAACGCTGGCTGGCTACATAATGATATTAAGCCCAGTAATATTTTGCTAGATGGTTTCATGCCAAATCATGCGGATAATAGCAGTATCACACCTGATTTATTATTAACTGACTTTGCTTTGGCAGAAGCAATTAATGACGATATTGCTCAAAACAGTGATAAAAATAGTACAGGAGATAGTGCTGCTGGTACGCCAGCCTATCTTGCCCCTGAACGCTGGCAAGGACAGGGCGCAACGCTACAAAGTGATATTTACGCGTTTGGGATAATGATGTATGAAACATTAACGGGCGAGCGGCCTTTTAATATTGATAATCAGAGTGGTGCGCCGTTAAGAGAGTGGGCAATTCAACATTGCCAACAGCCAGTTCCAACATTGCCGTTAGAGTATAGTGGTTATCAAGGTATCATTGATAAAGCGTTGGCGAAGCGGGTAGAGAGAAGGTATCAAAGTATGGAAGAGATTGTGGTGGATTTGGAAAGATTATAATCATGAATACTAAATTCTAGACACAAAAAAACCTGCTAAAAAGCAGGCTTTAATATTTGGTCTAAGATGTACTATCCGAAAATGGTGGGGCTGGAGAGACTCGAACTCTCACACCTTGCGGCGCCAGAACCTAAATCTGGTGCGTCTACCAATTCCGCCACAGCCCCATTTTCGTTACTCTATCATCAAAGGCAGTTAAATTCAAATGCCATCGAGATAGTTAACTGATTCGGTAGTGCGTCTCAGTGGTTGGCTATTATATAGAGTTTGAATAGTTTGGCAACCCCTATTTGCGATTATTTTTAATTATTTAGCCATTATTTTCGATGGATTTTATAAAATATTGATATTTATAGGAATTTTTTATAATAATTTCTGGTTTTAATTTCAATTATCTTGCCTATCTGATGCGGTAATCTCTAATTGCTGTAATTTGCGCGTCAAAGTATTGCGTCCCCAACCGAGTAAGTTAGCGGCTGCTATCTTTTTACCACCGCTATGGTTGAGAGCAGCCTTTAGCAATACACGTTCAAACTCTGGCGTTGCGGTTTGCAAGATATCAGTTTCACCAGTTTGCAAAGACTGCTCAGCCCATATGGCAAGTGCCTGCTGCCAACTCTGGTTTTCATTAGTTCGGCTGACTTGATTGTTTTGAACGTTTTGATTGTTTTGCTTGTTTTGATTGTTTTGCTTGTTTTGATTGGGACTATACGCGCCATCACTGTGCTGCGGATTTTGAGTGGTTTCTATTACGGACAGGTTTTGCTGTGACCGAGGTTCTTGAGGCGAGGGCATCTTTTCAATCAGCTCTGGCGGTAAATCCTCGACCATGACCGTATCGCCCGTTGCCATAACCGTCAACCATAAGCAGACATTCTCAAGTTGGCGGACATTACCACGCCACTCAAAAGATTGCATCACCTCTAGCGCCGTGGGGTGGAGTTGTTTCTCCGCACTATTCATCTGTTTAGCGGCGCGCTGCATAAAATAGGTGGCTAATGCTGGAATGTCTTCAGGTCGCGTCCGTAATGGCGGTAATGGCAGGCGAATGACATTGAGGCGATAAAATAAATCTTCACGAAATTTGCCTTGTTTGACGAGCTTTTCTAAATTTTGATGAGTGGCGGCAATGATACGTACATCTACTTTGACCGGCTGTTGTCCGCCCACGCGAAAAAACTCACCATTGGCCAGTACGCGTAGCAGGCGCGTTTGGGTGCTATACGGCATGTCACCAATTTCATCTAAGAATAGCGTTCCGCCATCAGCTTGCTCAAAACGACCTTGCCGCGTCGTTGTTGCGCCAGTAAACGCGCCTTTTTCGTGACCGAATAATTCAGACTCAATCAAATCATGCGGGATAGCCGCCATATTAAGGGCAATAAAAGGTTGCTGCGCTCGCGGAGAGTGCTCATGTAGAGCGCTAGCAACCAACTCTTTACCCGTACCTGATTCTCCTGTAATCAAAACGGTAATAGGTGAGTGTGCTAAGCGCCCAATAGCGCGAAATACCGTTTGCATGGCTTGTGATTGACCTATGATGCCGCTCGGATTGTTATTCGTTTGAGGTTTGGGTTTTTCCTGAGCTTTATTTTCAGCAGCTTTAGGGGGTTTTCTAGCTGATTTGGCTACATTTGGTTTGCTCGCAGGCTGTTCTTTGGTATCGGTACTTACATTCGTATTAGACTCGATTGAATGACTTGATACGACTAGATTCGGTTGGTAATTAATGGCTTTATAAATCGTGGCGACTGCATCATCTAAATCAAAGGGCTTGGGCAGATATTCAAATGCGCCTGTTTGATAGCTACTGATCGCAGACGTAAGGTCGGAATGTGCCGTCATAATGACAATCGGTAGCTTAGGAAAGTGTTGATGCACCCAGTCACTAAAGGACAGACCATCCATCATAGGCATACGAATATCGGTCAATATCACATCTGGTAGTTGGTCGGCTGCTTCGTGCTGTTGCAAGACATCATTAAGGCGTGTCCATGCAGCTTGCGCTTGGGTAAAGCTGATAACGTTGAGACCGGCATCCTCAAAAGTATCTGCCAATACCAAACGCAGCGCTGCATCATCATCGATAAGCCATAACGTCGCAGGAGTGGTATCAGGATTGTTGTTGACGGTGACTATTGGAATTTGCTCATTGCTCGTAAGATGTTGAGTGTCATTATACTGAGTCATGTGTTTCGCCTAATAAGCGGTGAAAAGATGGAAATGGCAGTATTAACTTTCAGTGATTGGCTGCTGGAAAGGCAAATAAATGGTAAAACGGGTCTGGCTGTTATTGTCATTTTTTTTAAAACCGCCGCTAGGGTTCTGTAATTGGTTAGAGCTGACATCAATCATACCATGATGGCGGCTGATGATATCTTGCACGATGGATAAGCCAAGCCCAGTACCGGCGGCGCGACTGGTCACCATCGGGAAAAATATCTGACCAATCAGCGCATCATCTATCCCTGAGCCGTTATCGGTAATGGTGATTTGTAAGACTTGTTTATGCTGTTGGCTACCGATGGTGTGTTGAAAGGCAACCCGCGTTTGAATATGCAGTTTTGGTTGATAGCTGCTATCACCGTCAAGATGACTCTGCACAATATCTGACGACAAGTTATTGGATGCGGCTGGCACATTTTTCTGCAGCGTTTGCTTAAACTCAGTCATCGATTCGCAAGCATTATTAATAAGGTTTAAGAACACTTGGATTAATTGATCTTTATCCGCGCATAACTCAGGTAATGACAAATCATAATCACGCTGTAGCGTCATTTCTGGATATTGGTTAACTATTAAGGCCAAAACATGCTCTAGCGGCTCATGAATATTTAGCATTTGCCAGCTTGGTAGCTGATTAGAGCCAAGGAACTGCCCAATCAACTGGGTCAAACGATCGGTCTCTGAGATAATGATATCGGTATAATGGCGGAGCTTTGCCGCATTGTTTTGCAGGGTATTGTTATGATTTAAATCGGTGTTTTCATTGCTGATAACAGCGGTAGCCTCCCTTTCAAAAGCAGACCTATCGCTAAATTTGATAAATTGACGCTGCAATAATTGCGCCGCACCGCGAATGCCCGCCAATGGATTTTTGATTTCATGGGCGACCGAACGCAGCATATGACGGGCAACGCTATATTGCTGCTGCTGGCGCTGTTCTTCTGAAATACGACTTTGCCGATCCTTTCCCCACATCTCAATAATAAAATAAGGCTGCTGCTCATAAATGACGGGCGTCACGCTATAATCTACGGATAGTGTCAGTCCGCCATTGAGCTGGGTGTGTATGAGGTGGTCATGATCGATAAACGGCTTTTGATAGTGCTGCGCTTGAAAAAAGCGCTCCGTCAAAGAGTAAGTTTTGTCTTCTCGATTGTTATTAATAAGACGGTCTTTTAACGTTAACTCATCGGGTGCAAGCAGCATTAGTATTGATTGATTAAGCAGGCGTCCACTACTGATGGCTAGTAACTGCTCAGCTTGGGCATTTAGCCAAGTGATAGACAATTCATCGTTGATCCATAAGATAGCTGTAAATAAATGCTGCGATATAAATGCCAAATCTGGCGTTGGTTTTGCGGTGATCAAATCAGCTGTCATGAGTGCTGCCTAGAGTAAAGAGATGCTCGATATAATATTTAACCATAAATCAACACTATAGAGCGGCAAAACTGGCGGTTTTTGCAAAAAAAACGTACAATGCGCACAGCCATTTTTCTCTAGCAAGGTCAGCCATGCCCAATATTTCTACCGAGTCCGTTAATACGACTATAGCCCCTTCACAGCCAGCTTCTACATCTTCAGCTTCTATGCCAAAAGACACTGCCACTATTTTTAATCCTGCTAAACCGACAGCAACGCCCGCGCAAAGCTCGACGGACAGTGTTCAACCTTACCACCATAAAGCCAACCACAATCAAAATCGTAGCATTGAGCAAAGTAGCGATGTGGTTTCAGCGGCATCAGCGAAAGCGACAGCAGTGACTATGAATGCGCCAGTGAACGCCGCGCCAAAGATTGGTTTTGTGTCATTAGGTTGCCCAAAAGCCTTGGTCGATAGTGAGCGCATTATCACAGAGCTCAGCCGTGATGGTTATCAAGTTGCCAGTGATTATGAAGGCGCAGACTTGGTCGTGGTCAATACTTGCGGCTTTATTGAGTCCGCAGTGCAAGAGTCACTTGACGCCATCGGTGAAGCGATTAGCAAAAACGGTAAAGTTATCGTGACAGGTTGCTTAGGTAAAGAAGCGGAAAAAATCCGTGAAATGCATCCAGCCGTGCTAGCCGTGACCGGCGCGCATGCTTATGATGAAGTGATTACCGCCGTATCGCAGCATGTGCCCAAGCCGAATCGCAGTCAGGATGCAAGCTATGATCCAAAGATAGATTTGATTAATGAGGCGGGCATCAAATTAACCCCAAGCCATTATGCGTATCTAAAAATATCGGAAGGCTGTAACCATCGTTGTACCTTTTGCATTATTCCAAGCTTACGTGGCGATTTGGTCTCGCGTCCGATTGATAGCGTGATGAATGAAGCTTTGGCGCTTAAAAACGCTGGCGTGAAAGAGTTGCTTATTATTTCGCAAGATACCTCCGCTTATGGGCTGGACTTAAAATATAGAACCAGCTTTTGGAATGGTATGCCGCTGAAGTCAAAATTTTATGACTTATGCCAAGCATTAAATGACTTGGGTATTTGGGTGCGCCTGCATTATGTTTATCCATATCCGCATGTCGACAAAGTCGTTGAGCTCATGGGTGAGAAGAAACTACTGCCTTATCTTGATATTCCATTCCAGCATGCCAGCCATCGCATCCTCAAAGCGATGAAGCGTCCAGCGCATAGTGAAAACACCTTGGCACGTATTAAAGCGTGGCGTGAGATTTGCCCTGATATCGTTATTCGTTCAACGTTCGTCGTTGGCTTCCCAGGTGAGACGGAAGAAGACTTTCAATGCCTGCTTGATTGGTTGGTCGAGGCGCGCCTTGATCGCGTTGGTGCTTTTACGTATTCAGAAGTCGAAGGTGCGGTCGCCAATGACTTGCCAAATCATGTGCCTGAAGACGTTAAGCAAGAGCGCTATGAGCGTTTGATGACGCTACAACAGGACATCTCAGCACAAAAACTACAAGAGAAAGTCGGTAAAACTCTAATGGTATTGGTCGATGAGATTGATAGTGAAGAGGGCATTGCGATTTGCCGTAGCTACGCTGATGCACCAGAGATTGATGGTCACGTCTACGTTGATGATATCACGGCGCAAGTCAAAGTCGGACAGTTCCTAACCGTCACGATCGATGACGCGAGCGAGTATGATTTGTTTGCCAGTTACAAAGGCTAGTTAGCTATAAGGCTGATTAGTGATAATAGCTGATTAGTCACTACAATATACGAGTGAAAATTGCCCAATAGCGGGCAGTTTTTGCTACAATTAGCGCAATTTAGCCTTTTTACCCGTTTGTCATCAATCATGGTGCTTTTTATAGTGCTTCGGGTTATGGCATGTCGGGGAAATCTAACGGCAAACTCTATTGGTGTTTTACCGCTCATTTTAATTATAATTTAATGCTAACAAGGTGACCTCATGTCTGACAAAAACCCGCGTTACTCTCGTATCTTGCTGAAACTCTCTGGTGAAGCCTTAGCCGGTGGTAAAGAGATGGGGATTGATACCGAAGTGCTCGATAAGATGAGCTTGTCTATCGCCCACTTGCGCGGACTTGGGGTACAAGTCGGTATCGTCGTTGGCGGTGGGAACTTATACCGCGGCGCCCAGCTACAAAAAGAAGGCTTGGTCGGCCGAGTGACTGGTGACCAAATGGGCATGCTTGCCACTGTCATGAATGGTTTGGCGATGCGTGATGCCCTTGAGCGTCGTAATATTAAAACGCGTTTGATGTCAGCATTGCCAATCGGCGAAGTCACTGAAAGCTATAGCAGCCGTAACGCCATTCGTTATCTCAAAAACGGCGAAGTTTGTATTTTTGTCGCTGGTACTGGTAACCCTTTCTTTACCACTGATACTGCCGCTTGCTTACGTGGTATTGAAATCGAGGCGGGCTTAATTCTAAAAGCGACCAAGGTTGATGGCGTTTACGATAAAGACCCAAGCTTACATGCTGATGCCAAAAAATATGATGGCTTAACCTTTGATGAAGTGCTCGAGCAAAAACTGGGCGTTATGGACTTAACAGCAATCGCTTTATGCCGTGAGCACAACGTACCGCTGCAAGTGTTTGATATGACCAAGCCTAACGCATTATTAAACGTTATTATGGGCGAAAATGAAGGCACGCGCGTTTATCATTAAGCTTAAGCGTAGGCTTTATCATTTATATGAGCATGAAATCACTGATGTGGTCAGCAGCAATCTTTGAATAAGATTTATACCTAACAGTTTTATACCTAACAGCTTTATACCTAACAGCAATGAATGATTTATCGAGAGCGATAAATAAGGATACATAATGATTAATGAGATTAAGAAAGACGGCGAAGCACGTATGGCAAAGACGCTAGAGGCGCTTGAAAGCACCTTTAGTAAAGTACGTACTGGTCGAGCCCATCCAGGTATGCTATCTGGTGTGACGGTTAGCTACTACGGCGCAGATACGCCATTGAATCAAGTGGCAAGCGTTAATGTCGAAGATTCGCGCACGCTATTGGTACAGCCATTTGAGCGTACTATGGTACAAGCGATTGATAAAGCCATTCGCGAAGCAGACTTGGGCTTAAACCCGATGACAGCTGACGTGATTCGTGTGCCGATGCCAGCGTTGACCGAAGACACGCGCCGCGATATGCAAAAGCTTGCTCGTAGCGAAGCTGAAAACAGCCGCGTTTCTATCCGTAATATCCGCCGTGATATGATGAATGATATTAAAGAGTTGGCAAAAGAGAAAGAAATCTCAGAAGATGATGAGCGCCGCGCCAGTGATGATATTCAAAAAATCACTGACAAGTATATTGAAACGATTGACAGCCGTCTAAGCAAAAAAGAAAGCGACTTGATGGAAGTGTAGGAAAGAAGCGTTGTCTTTTCATTTAGTTATTTAGTTAGTTAAAGACAATGCACTTTCGTCAAAGATAATTTGTTGTCCATATTCTTTCTCTAAAAAAACAGCCAATATTGAATAATGATTGGCTGTTTATTGGCGTATTAGAATGACTGTCGTATGAGAAATTAAGCTTTTATTTTGCTATAAGTTCTATATCCAAGCCTTTTCGTCGTTTTTTAATACACTTAGGTTTTTTAGTAGATGTAAGGCAAATAGGCAATAATTTTTTGCAAGGCTGTCATTTAGTTCGATTACCATTACTTTATCCAAACCACAAGCAAGTTAGCCTATGTCTACTCCAGATGCTTTATCTCCCGCTCTTCTTCCGCGTCATATCGCTGTCATCATGGATGGCAATAATCGTTACGGTAAAATCAATCATTTAGGTAAAGGTCAGGGGCATATCGCTGGCAAAGATGCACTAGATCCTATTGTCGAATACTGTGTCAGTACTGGTATTGAAGTCCTAACCGTATTTGCCTTTTCAAGTGAGAATTGGCAACGTCCACCGAGTGAGGTGGCATTGTTGATGCAACTGTTGAGCTTAACCATCAATGAGCAAATGCCACGTATGCTCAAATATCGCATTCGCCTGCGTTTTATTGGTGATCGCAGTCAGCTTAGTGAAGATTTGCAAGTATTGATGGCCGATGCTGAAGCAAAAACAGCTGATTTTACAGCCATGACTTTAGTCATCGCTATTAGTTATGGCGGTCAATGGGATATTGCTCATGCCGCCAAACAGTTGGCACAGCAAGTAGAGGCAGGCAAGCTGCGCGCGGAAGACGTTAATAAAGAGATGCTTGGTGAATATGTACAATTAGCAGATGCGCCAGCAGTCGATATGTTGATACGCACGGGCGGCGAATACCGTCTGTCGAACTTCTTGTTGTGGCAATCTGCCTATGCTGAATTGTTCTTTACCCAAACATTGTGGCCGGACTTTAAAGTAGCAGAGTTGGCCGCGATGATAGCCGAATTCGCCCAACGTCAACGCCGCTTTGGCAAAACGAGCGAACAAGTGGTGATAGAACAGCAGGCGCGCTAACATAATTGAAATTCATAACTGATGCTCATAATTAAAGCTTATAATCGTTTTAAAAATGGCTTATTAAAATGTGCTAGACGTTTGAATTACACTTGTTTGGTCAATGATAAGCTGCTTTAATGAGCGTTAATCATAATTGATGAACTATTATGGTTCACTGTTATAGTTCATGATTATGATGCATTTTGACCAAATATTCTTCGTTATATAAGGCTCGATAAGTATGTGGCAACGAATTAAGACGGCAATTGTTCTCGTTATTATCGTTGGTATTGCAATGTTTGCGAGCCAAACTCCTATTTTATTTGCGCCACTTTTGGCGATTGGCGTCATTATCGCCGCCCACGAGTGGACGAAGCTGATGCCAAAATGGCAGCAGCCTGCGTTATTTGTGCTCTTAGTGTTAGCACTGACCATCGTCTCGCTGATGTTTAAAGTCACGTGGCTGTTTTGGTGGGTGGCGTCTCTGGTTATCTGGCTGATGGCGCTGTCTTGGGTGCGGGTATTTCCCACTCATACCAACTGGTACGGTAAAAAATTGGCATTGATGGGTGTAGTAATATTGACCGCCGCCATTACCGCTATGTTCTACTTATGGCAGCTGTCAGCATGGTGGCTGTTATATGTATTCTTGCTAGTCTGGTGTGCCGATAGTGGCGCTTACTTTGTTGGGCGTAAGCTCGGTCGCCGCAAGATGGCACCAAATGTCTCCCCCAATAAAAGTATGGAAGGACTGGCAGGCGGTTTAGTCACAGGCTTGCTTGTGGTCATTGTCATTAGTGTCTTTAAACTACAATTGACTGGCGTACCATTAATCGCTTTTGTAGCCTTGTCGGCTTTGACAATTTTGGCGTCCGTACTGGGTGATTTGTTTGAGTCGATGCTCAAACGCCGTGCTGATGTTAAAGATTCTGGAACGATTTTACCGGGGCATGGCGGCGTTCTTGACCGCATTGACTCGTTATTGTCTGCCACACCGATATTTGCACTGGGCTTTTGGGCAATACAGCAGCTTGGTCTAATTGTCGTATAACAATAAGTAGTCTAAAAATAAGTAACCTAAGAATAAAAAGCTATCAGGCTAAAAATATAAAAAAAGGTAGGGCTTACGTATTTGGTAGCGACTAGGCTGCCTATTATTAGGTTCTATACCTTATATTTATTGTCTTTATTTCTCATTTAATTTCACCGTATTATAGGCACAGATGGTTATGACCCAACGCATCGCCGTACTAGGCGCGACAGGCTCGATTGGCGATAGCACGTTAGCAATTTTAGCGGCGCAACCACAGAACTATGAAGTTTATGCCTTATCAGGCTATCACCGTTTAGATAAGCTATTTGCTCTCTGTCAGCAGTTTTTGCCCAAACGCGTCAGTGTGCCGACATCAGCGGTCGATGATTTCGCTCAGCGTCTTAGCGCAGCAGGTTTAAATATTGATGTGGTCGGCGGTGAAGCAGGGTTGGTCGATATTGCAACCGATACGCAAACTGATACCGTTGTTGCGGCTATCGTAGGCGCAGCCGGTCTGCCTTCTACCTTAGCTGCCGCACGCGCAGGTAAGCGTATCTTACTGGCCAATAAAGAAGCATTGGTCATGGCAGGGAAAGTCATGATTAATGCGGTTAAAACGCATCATGCGACCTTGTTGCCTTTAGATTCAGAACATAACGCCATTTTTCAGTGTTTGCCATTAGCGATTCAGCAAGACAATACCCAAGTCCATCAGCCAAATTATGGTGTGCGTAAATTATGGTTGACGGCATCTGGCGGACCATTTCTGCAACAGTCTTTTGCACAGATGCAGCAAGCTAGTGTTGCTGAAGCGGTGAAACATCCGAATTGGTCGATGGGGCAAAAAATATCGGTCGACTCGGCTACGATGATGAATAAAGGGCTTGAGCTGATTGAAGCTTGCCATTTATTTGATCTGCCAGAAAATAAGATAAATGTGGTCATTCATCCACAAAGTATTATTCACTCAATGGTAGAATATAGCGATGGCAGCTTTTTAGCGCAGCTAGGCAGTCCCGATATGAAGACGCCAATCGCCCACGCGCTAAGTTACCCTGACCGTATCGATAGCGGCTCGCAGCCATTGGATTTATTTGCCTTAAGCGGCTTAGAGTTTATTGAGCCTGATTTGCAAAAATTTGCCTGTTTGCGTTTGGCAAGGCAGGCGATGCAAGCGGGTACACAGGCCACGATTGTGCTAAACGCTGCCAATGAGATTGCGGTTGCGGCATTTTTAAACGGGCAAATTCGCCTCACCGATATTGCGGATATTAATGCGCAAGCATTAGATGAGATACAAGTATCGGTATTAGATGAGACTGCCGATATTGAAGATATTTTAGTTATCGATAAAATAGCGCGTCAATATACTGATACGCTGGTGGCGAAGTTGGCCTAAACCTATAAAATTTAGCTATTTGATAAATGCTGTTAAAAAGTGATATCGACAGATGATGCTAAACAGTATGCCAAAAAATGATAGTGATAAACGATGTTAAGAGACAATACTGAGAGCTAATACTGAGAGCTAATACTGAGAAAAGATCATGACGTTTTTATTAACGCTGCTTGCGGCAATATTTGTCTTAGGTCCGCTCATCGCCTTACATGAGTGGGGTCATTACATCGTGGCGCGTCTTTGCGGCGTTAAAGTGCTGACCTATTCTATCGGCTTTGGCCCAAAACTCTTTGGTTGGACCAGCAAAAAGAGCGGTATTGATTATCGCATCTCGGCATTGCCGCTTGGCGGTTATGTCAAAATGCTCGATGAGCGTGAAGGCGAGGTGGCCGCCGATGAGCAGCATCTAGCCTTTAATCGTCAACATCCGCTGAAGAAAATTGCGATTGTTGCTGCGGGTCCTATCATGAACTTTGTCATCGCTATTGCGCTATTTTGGGTGTTGTTTATGACCCCATCAGAGCAATTGGCGACAAAGATAGGGCAAGTATTACCAGACACGCCAGCAGCGATGGCACAGTTGCCCGTTGGTGATAAAATCGTTGCAATCGATGGTCATGAGGTGCAGACGTGGGAAGGTATTAACTATCGTTTGGCGGGGCGTATGGGTGAAACGGATAATGTCAGTGTCACCTTGCAGTCTGATGCAGAAGGTAATAACGCGACCAAAACTTATCAAGCACCGATTAAAGAGTTTATGCAAGGCGATGCGCAAGGCAAAGATGCGTTATCAAGCTTTGGTATGATACCGTGGCAACCAAACATCGCACCAATCGTTGGCGATTTAACGCCCGATGGTGCTGCCAGTCGCCAAGGCTTACAGGTTGGTGACCGCATTACTGCTATTAACGGTGAAGAGATTAGCGATTGGATCAGTGCCACGCGTATCATTCGTGATAGCCCTGAGGCTTTACTGAGTTTCACCGTGCTGCGTGATGGCAAGTCGGTACAGTTATCCATTATGCCGCAAGGTAAAAAAGACAATTTAGGTAACGATTACGGGCAAATTGGTGCTATGGTGGCTCAGTCTGAAATCGTGATTCCTGATGCCTATAAGACTACCGTCGTTTACGGTCCTGGCGAGTCGTTGGTAAAGTCATTTGAGAAGACGGAGCAGTTAGCAGTTATGACGGTGAGCTCAATGGGCAAGATGCTCTCTGGCATGATTGGTTTAGAGAATTTATCAGGTCCCATTACCATTGCAAAAGTTGCCAAACAAAGCTTTGATATTAGCTGGCAGATGGTATTATCTACAGCAGCTTTGATCAGTTTAAGCCTTGCCGTATTGAATCTTTTACCCATTCCAGTATTAGATGGTGGACATATTGTCTATTATGTTATTGAGCTGATACGCGGTAAACCACTCTCTGAAGGCGTGCAAATGGTTGGACTTAATATCGGTTTACTCTTGCTGGCAGGTTTCATGGTGTTAGCAATTGGTAATGATATCAGTCGGCTATTTTGACAAAGGATGCTGTCGCTTGGCAAGTAAGCCGCGATAGGCTAATGGTTGCGCCCTTATCAAGCACTGATGATTGATGCGATACGGTGTTTATTTCATAATGTCGCCACTGTACTAATTTTATTTTTTAGTTTATTTTATGATGCGTTTTATATAAAGTGTCCTGAGTCTCCCACGCTGAAGTTTACGACTTTATGCGAAATGGGCTAGACAACACGTGCTTTTTACCTTAACTTAAGCAAGTTTTTTATTGACGGATAGTGTTTATGCGTACGCCTTTATTTATGAGCGCGGCTGGGTTGCCGTTAGTTGTAGCGATGATGAGTATGCCCGTTCAGGCTGCAGAATTTGTAGTGACTGACATTGGTTTCAACGGTCTACAACGCCTAACTCCTGATAGTCTCTATCCAGTTTTACCTATTACGGTGGGTGATACGGTTAATGATAGTAATTTGGCTGCCAGTATTAAGGCGCTATATGCGACTGAAAACTTCGCCGATATTCAAAGCCGTGTCGAAGGTGGCAAGCTGCGCTTTGATGTCGTCGAGCGTCCTATCATCGCTGAAGTCAACTTTGAAGGCAATAAACTCATCCCAAAAGAAGGGCTTGAACAAGGGCTTGGCAATGCAGGCTTATCTGTCGGTGATGTGCTGAAACAAGCCACGTTGCAAGGCGTTGCCAACGAGCTACAGCAGCAATATATCAGTCAAGGTTATTACAATAGCAATATTGAAGTTGATCAAACTTTATTAGATGGCAATCGCGTAAAACTGGATGTGCGCTTTGTTGAAGGCAAGCCTGCTAAAGTCGTCGATATCAATATTATTGGTAATAAGCACTTTAGTGATGAGCAGATAAAAGACGTTTTTGCGGTAAAAGAGTCGTCATGGACGCGTCTGTTGTCTAAGTCTGATCGCTATGCCAAAGAAAAATTGGCGGCCAGTTTAGAGAATCTAAAAGCCCTTTATCAAAACGATGGTTATGTGCGCTTTTCAGTAGACAATGCCGTCCTTAATATCAGCGAAGATAAAAGCAGTGTGTTTATCGAAGTCAGCTTAAGCGAAGGCGAGCAATATCAGTTTGGTGAAGTGAACTTCTTAGGTAAGCCAACCTTTGAAAACAACGAGTTAAAAGAACTGGTTACTTTTGCACCCAATGAAAAATATTCACAAGCTAAGCTGGATGCTACAACGGCCGCCCTTAAGAGTCGTTATGGTAATGAAGGTTATTATTTAGCCCAAATCAGACCGGTCACGCGTATCAATGATGAGACTAAAGTAGTCGACGTCGATTATTATATTGATCCTGCGCGTCCTATCTATGTTCGCCGTATCAACTTCACGGGTAATATAAAAACCCAAGATGAAGTACTGCGCCGTGAAATGCGTCAGTTAGAAGGCGCACTTGCCTCTAGTGATAAGATTCAACTGTCACGTACACGCTTGATGCGTACCGGTTTCTTTAAAGGCGTCAATGTCGATGTGAAGCCAGTGCCTAATCAGCCAGACCAAGTCGATGTAAATTATACGGTTGAAGAGCAGCCTTCTGGTAGCTCCACTATTGCTGCGGGTTATTCGCAAAGTGGCGGTGTGACGTTTCAGTTAGACTTGACCCAAAACAACTTTATGGGTACTGGTAACCGTGTGAAAGCGGCACTATCGCGTTCTGAGACGCGTGACTCTTATAGCTTGGGTTATACCGATCCTTACTTTACAGAAAACGGTGTTTCGCAAGGTATCAGTGCTTATTATCGTGAAACCAAGTACGATGACAGAAACGTTAGTAACTATGTCACCGATGCTTATGGTGCTACGCTGAACTATAGTTATCCTGTTGATGAAACCAAACGTGTGAGTGCGGGCTTGAACGTTGATAATACGACCGTACGTGGTGGTAGCCGCCTTGGTGTATCAAACGTGCAGCAAATTATGGATGATGGTGGTACGTTTGAGAAGTACACTTTTACTAATGATAAAGGGGAAGAAGAGCTTTCAGGTCGTACCGGTTTTAAAAATGAATATCAAAGCTATAACTTACTATTTGGCTGGGATTACAGCACGTTAGATCGTCCAGTATTTCCAAATAAAGGTATGAGCCATACGGTCGATGCGACCATTGGTCTTGGTGATGCCAGTTATCAGAAATTGGTTTATCGCGGCAATATTTATCAACCTATCTATAAAGATTGGGTGGCGCGCGGTTATACCAAACTTGGTTATGGTAATGATTTGCCATTCTATGAAAACTTCTATGCCGGTGGTTATGGTTCGGTACGTGGCTATGAAGCCTCAACGCTTGGGCCTAAATCGCAAAGCTACTATGATGCCGTTAGTGATAAACCAGGCTCATTGAAACCAGAAGAGATTGGTGGTAATGCGTTGGTTAGCTTTGGTACAGAACTGATTTTACCAATGCCATTTAAAGGTGATTGGGCAGATCAGGTACGTCCGGTACTGTTTGCTGAAGGCGGTCAAGTATTTGATACGACAGATAAAGAAGACCGCACCTTCATTGATCCGGCTACTGGAAAAGATACCGGTGTACCATTATTAACCCAAGATAATAAGATGCGTTTTAGTGCTGGTTTAGGTGTCACTTGGTATACGCCAATTGGTCCGATTTCTCTCAGTTATGCAGTGCCGATCGGTGACAAAGAAGGCGATGAAACTGAAAAAGTTCAGTTCCAAATTGGTAATACTTTTTAATACCATGAAGCCATGTAACGATAATCCATGTAACATAAGTCATGTAACGATGTTTAATTGCTTTAGTTTATGCAGCTAAATAAATTAATAGACAATTAAACTTTAGCAGGTAGCCAAGATGATATCTCAACTTGGCGACCATCTTATTCATACCCATACTAACAGTCACTATACTAATAACAATTATGATAACGATTGAGCAACTCATCACTCGGATTGAGCAGCGTCAGCCTGTTCTTAACAAGGGCGAACTTAGCGCTGCGCAATTATGTCTAAATTTAGACGGTGTTGGTAATTTAACGACCGCCAATCCGCAGCAATTAAGTTTTTTAGCCAATCCGCACTACCTTCCTAGCTTAGCAAACAGTCAGGCAGGGGCAGTGCTGACCACGGCAGAACATCATGATAAAGTTGCCAAAACTGCCGTTGCATTAGTCGTTGCTGCGCCTTATTTGGCTTATGCCAGCGCCAGTCAACTTTTTGCTCACCAGCCATCGAAAAGCGGTATTCATCCTAGCGCCATAATCGCTGAAAGCGCAGTGATTGGTAATGGAGTGACCATCGGACCTTTTTGTGTCATTGGCGAACAGGTGCAAATTGGTGACCGTAGTATGCTTGAGGCAAATGTGGTTATCGAAGAAAATACCACGATTGGCAGCGATTGTGTGCTCAAATCGCAAGTGGTCATCGGACACGATTGTGTGCTTGGTAATCATGTAAGATTGCATGCTGGGGTTAGCGTAGGGGCTGAAGGTTTCGGCTTTGCCCCTACGAGTAACCCTAGTACTACTGGTTGGGAGCGTATTGCTCAGCTAGGACGTGTGGTGATTGGCAATCATGTTCGGATTGGGAGCCAAACCTGTATCGATCGCGGCGCTATTGATGATACGGTTATTGGCAATCATGTTATTATTGACAATCTTGTACAAGTCGCCCATAACGTGCGTATCGGTGATGGTACCGCCATCGCGGCGCAAACTGGTATCGCAGGTAGTACGACGATTGGCAAGCGCTGCATTATAGGGGGCGCTGTTGGCATTACTGGTCACATTGACATTACTGATGATGTGACATTATCTGGCATGACCATGGTGACAAAATCCATCACAAAGGCGGGCTCATACTCTTCTGGAACAGCAGCCATGCCGACTGCCAATTGGCGGCGCGCAGCGGTACGTTTTCGCCAGCTTGGTCGTGACTAATCCAGCATAACCGGTACAGCATAACTATTACAGCGTGATTAGTACCTGACAATGAATGCTTAATTAACACGACAATCAATTATTTATAAAGTTTAAAAACACAGCAACGCTTAAAGACAAAGTAAAGCTTAGCATACAGCAAGGAAGCCCCATTATGAGCATAACTGATATTGATAGACCTACTGATGAAGACATTAAAAGTTTGGCGGAACAAGGTTTAACATTACCCTTAACCTACCATACCCTAAAGCATTATCTGCCGCATCGTTATCCATTTATGCTGGTCGATAGAGTAATATCTTGTACCCCTGGCGAATGTATTACCGGTATCAAAAATGTGACCATTAACGAAGAGTTTTTTAATGGGCATTTTCCTGATGAGCCGATTATGCCAGGTGTCTTGATGGTTGAGTCGATGGCGCAGGTATCCGGTGTTCTTGGTTTTATCAGCGCCGGTTTGACGGCAGAAGACGGTTATCTGTATCTGTTTGCCGGGGTGGATAAAGTGCGTTTTAAGCGCCGTGTTATCCCTGGTGACCAGCTGATTATCCGTGCCAAAACCGTGATGCAAAAGCAGGGTATTTATAAGTTTGATTGTACCGTCCACGTCGAAGATGAGCTTGCTGCTAGTGCTCAGATTATGATTGCACGTCAGGAACAATAAAGTATTTCTATAGACGTTGCGCAGCGGGTCGGTGAGATTGTTTAGACCTGCTGGCTGCCGCGAATAGTAAAGATTAGCGTTATATTTATATTTTAGACAGAATAATAGTTTTAGACACAGTGTTTTTTAAACAGAGCTGGTATTAGGGTGATTATTAACGCTAAACTGTCTGTATTTGTTTTACCATTTACTCGCATCAGATGATACAAAGGCCCTCATTATGAGTCAGATCCATCCAACAGCACTCATCTCACCGTCCGCTAAGATTGATGAAACTGCCACCATTGGTCCTTATTGTATTGTCGGTGATGAAGTTTCCATTGGCGCCCATACGGTTTTACACCGTCATGTGGTCGTGGCAAGACTGACGCGTATCGGTGCGTACAACCAGTTTTATCAGTTTGCCAGCATCGGTGAAGACCCACAGGATTTAAAGTACGCTGGTGAGCGTACGTGGCTTGAGATTGGCGATCATAATACCATTCGTGAGGCCTGTAGCTTACACCGTGGTACTGAGCAAGACGGCGGCTTGACTAAGATTGGCAATCATAATCTTTTGATGGTCAATACCCATATCGCCCATGATTGTTTAATTGGCGACCATAATGTGTTGGCCAATAACGTTGGCATTGCAGGCCATGTGACCATTGGTAATCATACGATTATCGGTGGTAATTCCGGTATTCATCAGTTTTGTACTGTTGATGATTATAGCTTGGTGGGTGGCGCAAGTCTTATTCTAAAGGACGTGGCTGCTTTTACCATGGTATCTGGCAATCCTGCGAAAGCACATGGTCTAAATGTCGAAGGTATGCGCCGTAAAGACTGGTCTAAAGAGACGATTGATGTCTTGCGTCAAGCATACCGTACTGTCTATCGTTCAGGCTTAACGACGGCTCAAGCGCTAGAGATATTAAAAGAAGAGCTGTTACCACAAGAACCAAAAATTGCATTGTTAATCGATTCGCTGCAAAAAAGTCGCCGCGGCGTTGTGCGTTAATATCATTTAACTAAATATAGAAGCAGTCGCTAGAAGCAATAGCTGAGACCAATATCAAGCAGCCATATATAGAACATATATAAAAAATGCTGCAACTTACATCTTACATATAAGCCTGAAACCGGTAAACTCTTGTAAGTTGTTCTTAGAAATATAAAAAGCCATAACTATTAGTTATGGCTTTTTATATTTATCGCTACTTGACTTTTTTGGTTGCTTAGCAGAAACTGAGCGTTTACGATATTGTAAACAATTCTTTCATAATGTTGCTAGACGTGTCACATTGACCCGTTAATTAAATTACCGCATAAAATAGTGGGTGATTTATAATAATCAAGGAAGATTATAAGTAACATTAATTGAGGCATGAGGAAGGCAAAATGGCTATTAATAAACAAGAACATGCTCAGTGGAGCTCAAGTTTTGGCTTCGTACTGGCAGCAGTAGGATCGGCAGTTGGCTTAGGAAATATCTGGAAATTTCCCTATATGGTTGGGGAGAGCGGTGGTTCAGCTTTTGTTATCGCCTATTTATTTTGTCTTGCCCTTATTGGTTTTCCAATTTTGGTTGCAGAATGGTTGATTGGTCGCCGCGGGCAAAAAAACCCTATCAATACGTTTTCTGATGTCGCGGCAAGCGAAGGCAAATCGCGCAGTTGGGGTATTGTTGGTGCGACTGGTATCTTAGGTGGTTTTTTAATTCTATCGTTTTATAGTGTCATCGGTGGTTGGGCGCTTAACTATATCACCAAAGTTGGCTCAGGAAGCTTTGCGGGTCAAGATAGTGACTCTGTCGCTGCAACCTTTGATGCGATGTTGGCGTCAGCGGGCACCTTAACTATTTGGCATACGGTTTTCATGGTCATTACCGCCTTGATTGTTGGCGTGGGTGTGACGAAGGGTATTGAAAACACCGCCAAAGTTCTCATGCCATTATTGGGTGTGATTTTATTCGTTATCGTCGGTTATAACGTCATGAACGGCGGTTTTGGTGAAGCGGTTAATTATCTGTTTGCTCCAGACCTTAGTAAGTTAAATGCCGACGTCATGCTAGCGGCACTTGGACATGCTTTCTTTACGCTGTCTATCGGTATGGGTATTATGGTAGCTTATGGCTCTTATCTGGGTCGTGATGTCAATCTATTAAGCACCGCGCGTACGGTGGTAATTTTAGATACCGTGATTGCCTTGGCTGCTGGTTTGGCCATTTTCCCAATCATCTTTAACAATGGTCTTGATCCTGCTTCAGGCCCTGGTCTTATCTTTGTCAGTCTGCCAATCGCGTTTGGTAGCATGGGTGCTGGTGCCGTCATTGGTACATTGTTCTTCTTATTAATTACCTTTGCCGCCGTGACGTCATCAATCTCGTTACTTGAGCCAACGGTTGAGCTTTTAGAAGAGCGTACGCCAATGAGCCGTACGGTATCGACCATCGTGGCCAGTATTGCGGTTTGGTTACTAGGTATCGCAGCCTTGTTGTCATTTAACTTATGGGCTGACTTTACCATTATGGGTAATGGTATTTTTGATGTGCTAGACAAACTGACCAGTAAATTCATGTTGCCTTTGACCGGTCTTGCGGCGATTATCTTTGTCGGTTGGCAAATGGATCAGCGCAGCATCCAGCAGGAGCTTGGATTGTCGAATTTCACTTGGCAGTTATGGCAAATCGTTGCTAAATTCATTGCACCTATCGCGGTAATCATCGTTTTTGTGACCACTTTAATGAGCTAATGGATGGACTTTCTCTTACTTATTATAGTATTAATATTCTAAGTAATAAAAATTCCAGCTAAACAGAAAGGGCTTAAGATTAATCTTAAGCCCTTTTTGTTTGTTAACTAATCTAATCAATAGCCGTTAAGTGTCTCGAATAGTCCTAACAACGCCTAACGTAGATTAAGTTCAGGAACCGTTTGTCCGCGTTTACTATAAAATTCATTCACGAATTCATCAAAGGTATCTTGTTCAATCGCGTCTCTGATACCTTGCATCAAGCGTTGATAGTAACGTAAGTTATGAATGGTCGCCAATTGCGCGCCTAGCATCTCTTTACATTTATTAAGATGTGATAAGTAGGCGCGGCTGAAGTTTTGGCAAGTATAGCAATCGCATTCAGGGTCTAATGGGCCTTCATCAGTGCGATATTGGCTGTTGCGTATACGTACCACGCCTGCGTTTTCAGCATCGCCTGCGACAAAGTAATGACCATTACGCGCGTTACGGGTCGGCATGACGCAATCGAACATATCGACGCCGCGGCGTACGCCTTCAACGAGGTCTTCAGGCTTACCAACACCCATCAAATAGCGCGGCTTGTCAGCTGGCATATCATCTGCAATATAATCTAAAACGTCTATCATCTCTTCTTTTGGCTCGCCAACAGACAAACCACCGATGGCATAACCATCAAAGCCAATCTCAAGCAGACCTTCAAGTGATTGCTTACGTAAATCGGCATACATACTGCCTTGGATAATGCCAAATAACGCATTGGTATTGCCAAGTTTATTGTGTTCATCAACGCAGCGCTGTCCCCAGCGTAGTGATAACTCTAGAGATTTTTTCGCCTCATCATGAGTAGCAGGATAGGGCGTACACTCATCGAACTGCATGACGATATCTGAGTTCAAGCTATATTGAATCTGCATCGATTTTTCTGGCGATAAAAATACTTTTGCGCCATCAATAGGAGATTTAAAGTTAACGCCTTCTTCGGTAATTTTACGCATCGCACCCAGACTGAATACTTGGAATCCGCCTGAATCAGTAAGGATAGGTTTATCCCAATGCATAAATTTATGCAGACCACCAAATTTATCAATGATATCCGTACCGGGACGCAGCCATAAATGAAAAGTATTGCCCAAGATAATATCAGCGCCAATCGCTTCGATATCACGAGGTAGCATACCTTTAACGGTACCGTAAGTACCTACAGGCATAAAGGCTGGCGTTTGTACATCGCCATGATTGAGATGAACCGTACCACGGCGCGCACGCGTGATGCCGCTGGCCGTTTTATGTAAGACAAATTGCATAAGTTAACCGCTATTTAAGCTAATAAAATAGCGCCAATTATAGCATTGTTAGGCATTTTTTTGGACATCGATATTTAAGGTAGTGTCAATTTGAATAGATAGCAAAAGAAGCTATAAAATAGCCTAAGCATATTTAAAGTTAATTTAAAAGATTAATCTTTTTTATTGCCACGCTATAACCAAAAGACACAGACAGTTCTGCCAAGATATTGCTACAGTAAATAAAGAGCTGCTGCAAATTAAATAGTATTGAAGCCTATTTTTGCACGGCGGAGAAATAATATGAGCAAAGCAACCTACCTATCATCGAAACATTCGCTTTTAAATGGAACGCTATTAAGTGGCGTGTTATTAACCAGTACATTATTGCTACCAGGAGCAGCTATGGCAACCGAAGAGCCAAAGTATACGATTTTGTCGCAAACAGATGAGTTTGAATTGCGTCGTTACGGTGAGCAGTTGGCAGCACAGACTTGGGTATCTGGTGACCAAAATGAGGCCAGTCGTAAAGGGTTTAAGATATTAGCAGATTATATCTTTGGTAATAATACGGCATCAAACGGGGAGAGTAGTAGAATCAGTATGACAGCACCCGTCGCCATGAAGTTTGAAGCAAAGCAATCTGACACTAAGAAAAATGGCGCGTCGCAAAAAATCGCGATGACAGCACCTGTGTCTATTAAACAAGAGCACCAGCAACAGACTGATGATAAATGGCGCGTACAATTTACCATGCCAAGCCAATACACTATGCAGACGCTACCCAAACCTAATAATCCAAATATCGAGATTGTAGAAGTGCCAACGCAAACTTATGGCGTTATTAAGTTTTCAGGATTGGCTGGTGCTGAAAAGGTTGCTGCTAAAACTGAGGAGTTGCAATCTTGGATGCAGGCGCAAAAATTAACCATAACAGGTACACCTGAATTGGCACGTTACAATCCACCTTGGACACTACCGTTTCTGCGTCGCAACGAAGTGATGATTGCTTATCAATCCAAATGACCCATTCATAACAAAAATGACTCAAAAAAAAGACAGCAAGCGCTGTCTTTTTCTATTTAAGCTTAAGCCAATTAATTTAGCTGTTTTGCTCGCGGATGATATTTAGCATACGGCGTAATGGCTCAGCTGCGCCCCATAACAACTGATCACCGACAGTGAACGCGCCTAGATATTCAGGACCCATATTAAGCTTACGCAGGCGTCCTAATGCGACCGTCAAAGTACCGGTCACTGCTACAGGTGTTAAGCGGTTGATAGTCGCTTCTTTATCGTCTTCGACCACATCTAACCATTTATTACCGCTGTTTTTCAATGCCGCTTCGATTTCTGCTAGCGGGATGTCCTTTTTAAGTTTAATCGTTAAACCTTGAGCATGACAGCGCATGGCACCCACGCGGACACACATACCGTCGATAGCAATCTTATCTGCTTCAGAATTACCAAGGATTTTATTGGTTTCAACGCCGCCTTTCCATTCTTCACGTGACTGTTTGCTTTCTAACTGCGCGTCGATATAAGGGATCAAGCTACCTGCTAGTGGTACGCCAAAGTATTGCTTTGGAAAGTTATCTGAGCGCTGAGTTTGGGCGATTTTTTTATCAATCTCAAGGATGGCGCTGGCAGGATTGGCAAGCTCATCTTTAACGGCATCATGGAGTACGCCCATACCTTCGATAAGCTCGCGCATGTTGTTGGCACCAGAACCACTTGCTGCTTGATAGGTCATGGCGCTGACCCATTCGACCCAGCCTTTATTAAATAACTCACCAATCGCCATGAGCATCAGTGACACGGTACAGTTACCACCGATAAAGTCTTTTTTGCCATTTGCAAGTGCGCTATCAATGACACTGCGGTTGACGGGGTCAAGAATAATGATGCTGTCGTCTTCCATGCGTAAGGTGCTTGCCGCATCAATCCAGTAGCCAGTCCAACCGCTATCGCGGAGTGGTTGATGTACTTTTGAGGTGTAGTCGCCACCTTGGCAGGTAATAATCACATCACAAGCAGCAAGTGCTGCAATATCATGAGCATCTTTTAGTTGGCTGGTCTTGATACCATCAAAGCTTGGTGCGTCGCCGCCGGCGTTACTGGTTGAAAAAAACACCGGTGTCATACCGTCAAAGTCTTTTTCTTCACGCATACGTTGTATCAATACTGACCCGACCATACCGCGCCAGCCTACCAAGCCTACTGTTAAATTACTCATGAAACTTAATCCTTTTTACAATAAATTGTTGCATCGCCAACCAATAACAATGCCGTGAATAGCCCCAAAAAGCAAGGTTTTTTAGAGAATTTACAGTGTTTTATAGACAGTAAGTATGATGTTCACTATCACGCTGAGTGATAATTATAAATATAATTTCAATAAAGCTTGCAGCTTATTATGCAGCGAACTATTTATGACAGTTATTGTTTAGCAAAGTGGCCGTTTATCAAGCGCTTTAGATTGTAACTTTTTATAGTGGCTATGGCGTAATTCATGTTCAATAGTAGGCGTTGGACTTCTGAAATGCTAAAGTAAGCAGCTATTACTCAACTTGATATTAGATTTTTGCTATGAGCAGTTTGGGTAGTGGCGATTTAGGCAGCAACAATTTAGATAACGAGGGTTTAGATAGCAAGGGTTTAGACACCAACAAATTGAATCCGGTCACTGTCAGTTAGTGCAAACAGTTAATTAATAAAATCATTGGCTTCACCATTCATTTAAGAAACGGTCGATACACATTATGGATTTCTCCCTATTATATTATGGCGCGCAGTGGTTAGCGGGGCTAATTGCATTTGTTACCATTTGGGGCTGGCTACCACTTGATAATTGGTGGGTGCGTGGCGTTGAGTTTCCACGTATCCAAATCATGATATTGGGCATCATTGCATGGGTCGGTATGCTGGCATTTGGCTCGGAATGGCAGCTTGGGCAGTGGCTGCTATTTATCGTTTTGAGCATCACTTTGGCCTTTCAGCTGCGTATGGTATTGCCCTATACCAAACTGTGGAAAAAAGAAGTAAAAAATGCCAAAGATAAGCCGGAAGTTCAGGAGTGTCAGTTAAAAATCATGGTCTCAAATGTGTTGACCCCTAATGATGAGACCCAAAAACTGGTTGATTTGGTCAAAGACAAACAGCCTGATATCTTAATAACTTTAGAAACCGATAAGAAATGGGAAACAGCCCTCAATCAAATTGAAGCAGATTATCCTTATACGGTAAAAGTTCCATTAGACAATCTGTATGGGATGCACCTGTACTCCAAGCTTGAGCTGATAAATCCTGAAGTGAAGTATTTGATGATAGACGACATACCATCTATTCATACGCAAATGCGCTTGCAAGGCGGACAAATCATTTGGCTATACTGCTTACACCCGATGCCACCAAGCCCGACAGAAGCGGATAAGTCTACGACCCGCGATGCAGAGCTGCTGATGGTTGGAAAACATATTAAAGAGAATAACCAGACCGCTATCTTGGCGGGTGATTTAAATGATGTTGCTTGGTCAAAAACTACCCGTCGTTTTCAGCGTATCTCGGGTTTGTTAGATCCACGTATCGGGCGCCATTTTATCAATACCTTTCATGTTAAGTACCCATTTTTACGCTGGGCATTAGACCATATTTTCCACAGTGCTTGCTTTACCGTGGTCGATATCAAGCGCATGCCGTCTATCGGCTCTGATCATTTTCCGGTGATGACGACACTACAATATGAGCCAGAGCAGGCGAGTAAACAAGAAAGCAATGCGCCTACCGAAAAAGCAGAGGATGTCAAAGAGGCAAAAAATACCATCGAAGCGGGCAAGAAAGAGGGCTGCAAAGTATCAAAAGAGCACGCAGAAGCAGAAGAAAAGAGCGATTGCTAAGATGGTTCAAGCACTTTTATAAAGGGCTCGCATTAAACGATTGCGACGTAAGCAAATGCTTACGCTAAATAAGGTCATTAGCCTCTATGCTCTCTCAATCAATTGGCCTAGAATACAACCATCAACACAAGGATACGCAAGGATGTAGTGTTGAGGCAGTACTAATAAAAGCACAGGTCAGCCCGCTGTCTTATAGAGTACTGTTTGTGACTTAGGATGAGTCAACACGGAAGAGATAATAACAATAATATGAAACGCCATAGCCCTGAACCCATCGCCCTAGGTTCGGGGCTTTTCTTTGTGTGCGATTTTTTATCATTATTTGAAAATATTATAGCGCGCTACTGTTATAAATTTTCCTTCCTCGCTTTTTATGCCTATACCTATGCAGAGGCTGCGTAAAATTTATACTCGTTGTACTGTGTTTATTTTATGGTGGATTAAGTATGGAATCAAAAAGTAAGCATATTTGAGTTAACACTATTTCTTATTCGATAAAAAAGGGCATATGCATTGGCATATACCCTTTTTTTATAAAGCACTTTAACTCATACTTGATTAACTTAATCCTAACTAACCAAGTACCTGAATGTAAGCGCCGGCACGTAACTCTTGTAGCCAATCTTCTTTGGCTTGTGGGGCAAGACGCTGATATAGCGCTTGACGTGCCATATTACGACGATACTCATCGCTGACATCTTGTTGACGCTTACCTTCGACTTTTAAGATATGCCAGCCAAATTGCGTTTTGAATGGTGCAGAATAATCGCCGACCGCAGTATTTTTCATCATCGCTTCAAACGGACCAATCATTTGCTCTTCACCAACCCAATCCAAATCGCCACCGCGTCCTGCTGAGCCGGGATCATCTGAATAAGTCGAGGCTAGGCTAGCAAAGTCAGCGCCATTACGTAATTGAGCATAGAGATCATTAATTTTTTGTTCAGCAAGGGCATCCGTTTGCAGCTCATCGACTTTGACTAAGATATGGCGCGTATTCCATTGCGGTACTAGCATGGTATCACTGGATTTTTTATCAGCCAGTTTGATGATATCAATCCCTTCAGGCGTAATTAAAGGTGCACTCACTGCACCGACCTCAAGTTTGGTGATTTCGCTTGCCAGTTCAGTCGGTAAGGCTGCCGCTTTATGAAAGCCCATATCGCCACCTTGCAACTGAATAGGATAACTGCCTTGGCTTGCTGCGATAGCTTCCGTCACATCAACATTTGGTGCTTGCAGGCGTGTACGTAGACGCTGCGCGACTTTTAATGCCTCATTACGTTGGGCCTCTGACAAGCGGCTATAATCATCCATATATGGGATACGCACATGGACAGTTTGATATTCGCTTTGACTTAAACGCTTGGCTTCAGGAGATGCCAAAAATGCATCGATATCTTGTTCACTGATACGTACACGGCTAGAGATTTGGCGTTGTTGCAAGGCTTGGATAGCGGCATCTTCAATCAATTGCGCGCGTAAGGTGGCATAGCTGCCCGGTTTTGCAGCGTCTAAACGTTGCTGCAGCGCACCAATGCTATTAAGTCCTTCCGCTTGGGCGATTTGAGCCAAGCGTTGATTGATCGCGGCTTCATCAGGATTTAATCCAACACGTTTGACCAAAGATAACTGTAATTCGCGCAAGATAAGAGCGTTTAACACTTCAGACTGTAGCTGTGCTGAATTGGCAATCGGTTCACCAGCCGCTTGAGCACGTGCTTGGGTTTGCGCGATAGCAGCGATTAAATCACTTTTTAAAATAGCATTTTCATTAACCAATGCAATGATGCCGTCTGTACTATTGGCAGGCGTCAAACGGTTCACGCTATTTTGTCCAGCTGCGGCATTTGTTTGAGCTGCTTGGGAGGCTTGTGCTTTTGCAGGCTTCACGGTTGCTGCTTGTGCGCTAAAACTTAGGGCAATAGCGCCAGTCATAGTCATAGAAAGCAATACAGCTCGGCTAGTTTGACCTAAAGAAAAAAATCTCATGATGCTCCTCATCAATGTCATTGCATCGGATGGTAATCGGTTAAGCCTCTTGACGATACTTTGAATATTCAAGTAGCGGCTAAGGTTGTCTATAATAAATAGGGTAAAAACAATGTTATAGACTGTTATATCACAAATAACAGTCTATAAATAATGCCATCAATCATACGTTAATCTAATCGTATAGACGATGCTTTATTAATCCTTCCATGCGCTTTGAACGGGCTCAAATCCTAACACTTTATCAGAAAGCAAGCGCGTTAAACGGCTGCTGCCGCTACCAAGACCGTTAAGTCTGATTTCTGCCATAATCGCTTGCGTTGGTTTGTCTTTGATATTTAAGTCATTATAGTAACGACGACCATAAACGGCAAAACCAAAACAGCAATCCTCATAATCGACACCAATTAACGAATCAAGCATCTTATCACGATTATAATCATACTGACCTTGCGCCAATACGCGCCAGTTATTATTAATAGGGAACACGGCTGACGCGGTAAATGCTGACAAGGGTAATTGGTCGGTGTTTTCATCACGCATACGCTTCACAAAACCGACGTTAAATAAGCTGTTGTCAGACGGCTGATAACGTAGCTCGGTGGTGATATAGTTTAAATCATAGCTATTGGTAAGGGCGCCACTCATGTCTATCCAGACGTTATTATAAGGCTGAGTACTGGTATCCCATACCATTCCTGAAGACGATGACGTCAGGATAGGTTTATCTTCATCAAGGGTTACGCGTCCATCATCGATGTAAAACTGCTCTGCAATGCTACCATCAAAACGTGTCACACCCGTTGCATCGATGTAACGATAATTAATACCAGGTGTAAAGGCATGCAAATCTTGCAAACGGTCATGCCCTAAAAACCAGCTGTCCGAAAAAAGCTGCTCATAGTTAATAGAGGCAACACGGGTATTAAAGTTAGGAATCTCGTTTTGGTCTTTATAGGGCGAATAGGTGTATTTTAAGCGTGGACTTAATAAGCGATAACCGCCCAAGGTATCGTCAAATGCACCAAAAGGTGATCCAGCTTGGTAAAAATGCAAACCGGCGTCAATACTGGCCTGTGGCACCAATACTGACTGGCTGCCATCGTCTTTATTAAGCTCGTTATCTGCTAAGCTGTCTTCATCATAAGAGGTATATAAATGCTGTAAGCTGAGCTTAGGTTTAATATAGCCCCAAGATCTTTCCATGGGGTAAACGGCGCTGAGTTTATTATAAATCCGCGTACCACTTTTTTCATTTTCAGAGCCGTCATCGATAGACTTTTTAAAATAAGCGGTATCACTAACGCCGGTGATATCAAAGCTTTTTGCCCACGGTAAACGATAATCAAGCTTGAGCTGCGGCAAGCGCGAATAAGGCTTATCTTTATCTTGTAATACCTGCCCATTATTGGTGATAGCATCTAGTGTCTGAAAAGTTTCTACCTTTAACTCGCCATTGACATAATCGTTATAGTAATTAACCCGCGCACGGCGTGGTAGGTTTAAGGTATTGTCTGATAAACCTAAGGTATCAAAGTCATTGAGATAGTCCGCATCAGATACATAACTGTATTTTGCATCACCACTTAAGCGCGGAATGCTTTTAGATGACCAATAATGTTCATAAAACAAACTGCTGCGATCTTCGCCGTCATACTCTTTATCATTGGGCAGATATGAGCCATTAAAAATACCTTCGCCATATTCTTCAGTCAAATAACGAAATTCACCTGAGAGCATCGGGTTACGATTGGTATAAACACGGGTATTAAGCGTCGCATCATAGTTCGGCGCTAAATTAAAGTAATAAGGTACATCAACCTCAAGACCACTTTCACTACTGATACTAGCATTGGGCAGTAAAAACCCGCTACTGCGTCGATTATCTATAGGAAAGTTAAAATAAGGCAAATAGAAGACAGGCACATCAGCGATACGGAAGGTCGTATTGTAAGCTTCGCCGCGACCGGTTTCGGTATCTAAGTCGATACTTTTGGCATCAAACTGCCATTTTCGGTTGGTGGGCGGGCAAGTGCTGAACATCACCTCATCAAGCTCGTATTGTGTCTCATTCGGTCGGTTTAAGCGCTTGGCATAACCGTGTGCTTGTAGCTCTACACTGGCAAAGGCCACGTCTTTGGCCGTTGATTGTCCAGTCTCAGTATTATAGTTTAAGCTGTCAGCAACCCCAATGAGACCACCTTTTGACGCTTTATCCGTAAGGCTGGTCTTATTATTTTTGGCATTATTGTTTTGAATATTTCCAGCTTGGGGTGGAATAGTGGATGGGTTACTATTGGCAGTGGCTTGATCGGTAAACATCACTTTACCTTGCGCTGCTGCCACGCCATTGGTCAAGTCTAGAACAATCTTGTCCGCTTCGATATGCTGAGTGCCTTGGTCAACAATGACATTGCCTGATAGCTCTGCATAATCGACATTATCATAGTAACCATAATCCGACTCGGCAAATAGCGGTGCTTGATTATTCGGAATGCCATTTAGATTGGGTGCTGGCTGGCCATTGCTTGCACCTGTTTCATTAACGGCTCGTTGATAATTGGGGTTTTTCTTGGGGTAGACCCATTGACCTTCGCAGCGTTGGGCGCTGTCAATGGTATTTGGTAGCAGCTTTAAGTCGTTGCCTACGGCCGAAATGGTTTGCGCGGTAAACGTATTTTGAAGAGCGCTTTGATTGCTATTTGCTACATTAGCATTGCTATTATTGTTTAACGTTGCAGGGTCAGTTTCAGGCGTTAATTCATAAAATTCTGCCAAGCGTCTGAGGCTTTCTTGGATACTTTCATCACTGTTGTTAACTTGGCGGTTGTTAACTTTAGTCGCAGCTGTAGTAATATTATTTACTGGCGCAGCGGTATTATTTTGATTGTTGTCATTAGCATTGGCATTATTACTATCATTGCTGTCATTAATTTCTGTGACATCTATACTGGCATTATAATTGTTATTATCTAAAGCATCATCATTGCTAATCGTAGGATTAGTGGTTACAGAGTTATTTGTCCCTATATGATTAACACTAGCTGCTGCATTTTCTATTGCTATATTGCTAGTTAATCCATTGGTATTGTTATAGCCCGTATTTTGCTTGTAATCGCTTTGATAGCTGATGTCTTGATTGACGGTATTAATATTATTATTGACATTTTTATTAGCGTCAGCTGCAACCTTTGGGGCATAAGCGCTAGCGACCGCTAACGGCTCAGTGGTCTGCGTATCTATCTGTGCATCATTATTAATAGCGGCACTGACGGCTAGGCTTGATAAGCCTAAGGCGCCAAATAAAATCAAACGGATGCTTTGGTAAAGCGGAGAATATAACAAGGGCACACCTATGTATGATTGTAGAGCCTATTGGATTGCGAACATTGGATTACTAGGAGTATTTTAGCGATATTTAACGGCTAATAAACCAGTAATTCATACGATAATCTCGAAAATCAGAACGTTTTACATATAATGACGACTAATCATAGTCAAAAAAAACCAAATCAGCTACACTATTTAGCAAAATTTATAATATAGCTAAATATAACTGGGCGAGCTATTGTTAATAGACAGCTCAGATAGTAGCTTATAGTTATTAGCTTATATACAGACTAGATCTATACTGAGTAATATAATATGGCTCGATGCATTAATTAACTTGCTTACAGCCGAAATTAATTTGCTTAGAGCCGTTGTTAGGCTAAGCCAAGCGCTCCCTATTTTAACAACTATTTGCCCCACTTATCACTACTTTAGTCATTTACGACTGATATTTAACCTGCGATGTTTTTTATGACCGATAAAACTATGTTAGAACCTAGCGTACCCGCTACTCGCCAGCAGCAATTAGAACAATGGCTGCAAGAAGTATTTGCCAATCAACCATTCATTCTTGATAGTCTGCCCGGTGACGCCAGCGCACGCCAATATCACCGTATCCAGCTACTTGACAATAATGAGGTAGAAACGGCGCGCTATATTGTCATGGATTCTGCTGATGAACAAGAGGCGTTGCAGCAGTTTATTAATGTGGCAAAACTGATGTCACCGGCAATCAATGTCCCAACGCTGGTTGCCCAAGATATAGAAAAAGGCTTTTTGGTATTACAAGACTTTGGGGCGGTAGAGTTTGCGCATCTATTAGTAGATGCGCCGCCTGTGCAGATTAATGATTATTATCAATTGGCGATGCGTACCTTAGTTGCGCTACAAACCGTGCCAGTAACCACCGCAAAAGCTGATCATCAATTGCCAGATTATGATACGGCACTTTTAACCCGTGAGATGGATTTGTTTAGCGAATGGTTTATCCCTTATATTGGCGTGGAGCTTGAAGAGACGCTATGGGAAAATCTTAAAGCTGCTCTGATAGCTGAGATTTTGGCACAGCCGCAGGTGATAGTGCATCGTGATTATCACAGTCGCAACCTTATGCAAGACCAAGCAGATCATACGCGCTTAGGCGTCATTGATTTCCAAGATGCGGTAGTAGGCTCGTATACCTATGATTTGGTATCGTTAGTACGAGATGCCTATGTAGAATGGCCGGAGAGTCAAATCACAAGTTGGGTGCAGGATTGTTGGCAATTACAAAAGCAGGCAGGGCTTGTGACCGCTGATAATGCGGCTCAGTTTGAAAACGATGTAAATGTCATGGGTGTACAACGGCATTTAAAAGTGTTGGGTATTTTTATCCGTTTATTTGAACGTGATGGAAAGAGTCGCTATTTAGCCGATATTCCAAAAGTCATGCGTGACCTGATTTTTGAGCTAGAATGGCTGGCAGAATACGGCAATCCTGATATGAAGAAGGCAGTTAGCCCGTTTAATGAATGGTTGCGAGAGGTTATCTTGCCTGCTTATCAAAATAAATTTGTGCAACAATATATCTAAATAGCATTAATAAAGTAAAAGTGGTTAAAACATCAACCGCCTTTATAGTGTTTAAAAGTCAATAATTAACAATAGGCAGCAAGACAGCCAACAATAAGGAGCGCGTATGTCGGTACTAACGCAAGCAATGATTTTGGCGGCTGGCAAGGGTACGCGCCTGCGTCCGCTAACACTTGAGACGCCAAAGCCTTTGGTTGAAGTCGGCGGGCAACCACTGATTGTCTGGCATATTAAAGCGCTACAAGCTGCTGGCATTACTGATATTACTATCAATGCATCATGGCTTGCGGACAAGCTGATGCAGACATTGGGTGATGGAGCCGAATATGGCGTCAAGCTGCATTGGTCAGTAGAAGATGATGAGCCGCTTGAGACGGCTGGTGGGATTTTTAACGCGCTACAAACAGGCAAGCTGCAAGATGCGCCCTTTATCTTAGTCAACTCTGATGTTTGGACGACCTATGATTTTGCTCAGTTGCAGGACTATACGCTGGGGCCTGACCAATTGGCTCATTTATTGTTGATTGACAATCCTGAGCATAACAATGGCGGTGATTTCGCGATCAATAATGGACTGGCAAGCGAGCAGCCGATTGCTGATGCCGACAAATATACCTTTGCGGGTATCAGCGTGGTATCAGCTCGACTGGTTGATGGACTGGTCTCAGGGCAGCCAGCGCCACTTGCACCACTGCTAAAACAGGCAATGCTAAAGTTTCAAATTACCGCTGAAGTGATTAAAGACAATTGGATAGATGTTGGTACGCCTGAACGCCTAACGCAAGTGAACGAATTTATTGAAACTCACGGCGTCGATGATCATCGCGGCGCATAAACTGTTCTACGACAGTTAAAATTCAAGCAAATAAAAAAGCAGCGCTGAATATTATAATATTCAGCGCTGCTTTTTTATGGATATAGGTAAAAGGATAAGTTTTATACGCCCATTGCCAGTTTAATTAACTGTGCAATCGTAAAGATAACCAAAAACCCTGCCACATATAAGCCAATAAACCATGCCCATTGTGACTGTTTTTTACTGAGCTTTTTCATAACTATTTCTCCGTAATCTCCCATAACGTATTCTTAAGCTCATTGAGCCAAGCACAGCTATTATCCATTATGTGCAATAGATAATAGCCAACGCTATTCTGCTTTAATACATATGCTCATGGTCGGTTTTGCCCTTAAAGGTATAATAAGCAAAAGCGGTGTAGCTCAAAATGATTGGCAGCATAATACCGGCACCGATGAGCATAAAGGATAGCGAAGTATCGGCAGCAGCAGCTTCATAGATGGTCATCTGATACGGTACGATATACGGGAATATGGCAAAACAAACCCCGATATAGCCCATCAAAAATAGTGCCACAGTCAATAAGAACGGACGATATTCACGTTCGCTGGTCAAATCTTTACGCATCAAGAAAAATAACAGCACCACGATAATGGGCATCGGAGCAAGATACAGCAGACCTGGGAAACTAAACCAGCCTTCAAGCGCATCAATCCCTGAGAAATACATAAATACCGTTACCGCAATCATCGCCACGATTAAAGCAGAGAGCAGCCAACCTGAGACTTTACGTGCCCATACTTGTAGGGTATGTTCAGTTTTAATAATTAACCACGTAGAGCCCAATAAAGCATAGCCAATTAACAAGGCAAAGCCACACATAATTGAGAAAGGTGAGAACCAATCAAAAGGACCACCGGTATATAAACGATTACTGGCTTCTAGACCTTGTACCAATGCCCCAAGCATAATACCTTGGGCAAAAGTCGCCACGACAGAGCCGATAAAGAAGAAACTATCCCACACATAGCGGTGCGAGGTGGCTTTAAAGCGGAACTCAAACGCCACGCCGCGCATAATCAAACCAAATAACATAAAGATGACGGGCAAATAAAGACCGGTCATAATGATGCCATAAGCGACAGGGAAGGCGGCGAATAAACCACCTCCGCCGAGCACTAGCCACGTCTCATTGCCATCCCAAAAAGGGGCAATAGAGTTCATCATGCGGCTGCGGTTTTTATCGGAGCCCGCAAATGGGAACAGAATACCGCAGCCCAAATCAAAGCCATCAAGCAAGACATAAATAAACACAGATAGAGCAATTAAGCCGCCCCAAATTAAGGGTAAATCTAATACATCACCATAGTTAAACATTAGCGTAACCCTCCATCATCGACATCGTCAGCAGGTTTATCCAAGTCGCCTTCACGCCCTTTGGTTTTATCAGCCGCCTGCTTATCACCGCTCAAGGTACGACCTTGTCCTTCAGTGACAGAATGCTCATAGAACTGATCTTCTGACGGATCTTCGTACGGTTTTGGTCCTTGGGCAATCAGACGTAGGATATAAAAACTGCCCGCCCCAAAGACAAAGACATATAGCACGATAAAGCCAATCAAGGTTGTCGCAACTTGCTGCGCCGCAACCGGTGACATACTCTCAGCGGTACGAATGACGCCATATACTGTCCATGGCTGACGACCTGTTTCGGTCACAAACCAGCCAGCAAGTAGCGCGATAAAACCAAGTGGTGTCATCATCATCCATGCTCGGTGAAATAGCTTACTCTCAGGGTTGAACTGTTGTTTTTTAAAGTACTTATAAAGACTAAACAGACCGACGAGCAACATCAACATGCCGATAGCAACCATGATACGGAACGACCAAAAAACAATAGGAACGTAAGGTCGATCCTCTGGTGCCCAGTTCTTAAGTCCTTTAACTTCACCGTCTAATGAGTGCGTTAATATTAAACCTGAGGCATAAGGGATTTTAATTTCGTAATGGTTTTTTTCCGCTTTTTGATCTGGGATGCCAAATAAGACAAGAGGCGCACCGCGCTCATTTTCCCACAGACCTTCCATCGCCGCTACTTTAGCTGGTTGATGTTCTAAAGTGTTTAGACCATGCATATCACCAATCAGTACCTGTGCTGGTGCGACAAATATCGCCATAATCATCGCCATACCTAGCATGACGCGACCGTGTTGTCGATGTTCAGCATGTTTTTTGGACTGTAGATAATAAGCACCAATACCACCAATCACAAAGGCGGTGGTCAAAAATGCCGCCGTCATCATATGCGCATAGCGGTAAGGGAATGATGGGTTAAAGATAATCTCAAGCCAATTGGTTGGATATAGCAGCCCATCAGCGCCCATCAAAAAGCCTTGCGGCGTTTGCATGAAGCTGTTGGCGGCCAAAATCCAAAATCCTGATATCATCGTACCGATGGCGACGATGGCGGTTGAGGCAAGGTGCATACGCTTACTTACCCGTCCCCAACCAAATAGCATAATGCCTAAGAAAGAGGCTTCTAAGAAAAACGCTGTCAATACTTCATAGGCGAGTAGCGGACCTAGGATATTACCAGCTCTGTCTGAAAACACCGCCCAGTTGGTACCGAACTGATAGGACATTACCACGCCCGAAACCACACCCATACCGAATACCACGGCAAATATTTTTACCCAGTGTTTATAAACTTCGGCATAAATAGGCTCACCGGTTTTCAGCCAACGATACTCAAGCACCGTCAGCCAGCTGGCAAGTCCGATAGAAAAAGCGGGGAAAACAATATGCCATGAGATAACGAAGGCAAATTGGATACGCGCGAGCATCAACGCATCAAGTTGATCAATCATAAATGTAGCAAACATAAACGGTTACCCTTATCTGTTAGCTGAATAGCGCTGGCTTCCATGATACGCTCAAGTAACTGTCCGTAACCGTCCATCAATCAGGGCGCTCATTATTACGGGCAATGGCTAAGTATTATTTAGCGGCAAATGTGGTTAAGACAAAACCTTTGGCTAACATAGCGTTAATAACGGCTATGCTTTAGTAACTACTAATCAGTCATCTAAGCAGTAATCGCTGCTATACCTTCATAACTACTAGTTTATAATTACTAAATAGTTACTATTTAGCTAAAGTGAATAATTCATATCCTTACAAATTATTAAATATTCATCAAATGACGGTATTGCTGATATTTGGTATTTAAGTATTATGCGCCCGCCCATTCGTACACGCAAGTTGCACAATCTGGTTATCGCACACCTATTAGTCATAAAGTACTTACAATGTTAGTCAAATAGATTCTAAATAACAGCCATTGTTTAAATATTGTTATCAATATATACATAACAGTAATATGAAAATACATGTTTTAACAATAGGCGTTTACCTTTTTAGGAGTAATAAAAAGTTGAGGGTGTGTGCTATTAGCTAGGTGTGTGCGTCTAGCTAATAGTAAAACCATATTCATGTCCTAATACTTTGTTTTATTGCTGTAATTGTTGATGCAAAATACGGCGTAAGGTCAAAATGGTTTGTGGGTTTTCTTGAATGCTATGACCACCATTAATCACCGTCTCCGACGCTGCACCATCAAGATGCGCACTGGTATAAGGTACGATACCGTCTGATAAGCGCTCTGTTAAGGCTTGCCCAATCTCACCATCGACCGTCACTGCCGCAATGAGCGGCTTGCTTGGTAATTTATCTTCATCAGATGCTAACTCATTGGTGGTATCGGTATCGATAGTTCTAGTTAAACTGTCATCATCCTCTGCTATCTCATGCGATAAGTCGAGCTTGGCTCCGGCGGGTTGCATTTCTGCCAAGCCTTTGGTGATATCGGCATCGTTATTGGCGATGATTGAATGATAGGTGATGCGCTTATTGATACTGATGTCTTTGGTTAATTGAATAAAAGAAGATTTGTCGCTTAATTGACTGGCACCATTTTGTAGATATAGCGCACCGAGCGGGTTTTGTGCCAAGTCGCCTTGAATGGCAAGCGTTGCTAAGTTATCAGTGACTGTTTTTACCAAACCAACGGGCAAATAAACAATGCGGCGTAGCGCACGGGTAAACCAACGGTCGGCATAATCGGTACCACGAAAAGGCGACGATAAAAATACTGCTGTATCGACTTGCGGTAAGGCTTTTAGCTCAAAACGCTCTCGTAGCTGCTGTTGGCCAAATGATTCTTTCAGCGCGTCACGTATTTTGCGCTTCTCATTCATTGACAGGACATTTTGGTCGTCCAGTCTGTCTAAGTCATCGACTAAGTTCTCATCAGAGAGCATCATACGGGCGATGATACCGCCCATACTATGGCTAATAATGACGCTATTTTTGCTAGCAATATTTTGCCCTTTAGGGTCTGTTTGCTCATAAGTTGCATTGATGAGCTTTTGGATTTGGTAACGATTTTCTAGTATAGGCAAGTTGGTTGGATAAAAAATTTGCCAGACTTGATAATTATTACGCAATTTGTCGTCATTAAAAATATCGTTGGTCAAATTGACCCACGTTGCTGGGCTTGATGCCAAACCATGTAGCATAATGATGACACGCTTATCAGGGTCATAAGGCTCTAACATAAAGAGCTTTGGTAAGCTGGCTTCTTTTTGGCGGGTAATCAGGTTTAAATAACCGACGCCATCGAGCTGATTTTCTGCCAACCATAAGCCGTATCCTGCTGAAAAGTTGGCGGCAAGCGGATAGTCATCGCCCAAGATATTGGCGCTCTCGCTGCGGTACGGGTTATATAAATGAATATCGAGCTGCTTGCTGCTCAGGGTATCGAGCACGCTATCACCAGCAGGCTTAATCAAACCGGTCATCAGTAAATGTCCGGTTGGATAAATGCGTGTGCTGGCATCATCGCTGTCTACATTTGCCTTTGCTAAGTTGTCCTTTACTAAATCATCCTTCGCGCTGTCATCTGCATTTTGATTACGGGCTTTTTGAGGGCTGGCTTCTTGATTGAGCCTGCCTGATAGTGAGGAGACCAATAGTTGGCGAATGGTGGTGGTATAGCGATCATCTAGTGAGGCGACCAAGCTGATACCCAAACCTGGGCGTTTACTAATGGAGTTCAATCCAGAGAGGCGCAGCTCGTAGGTCGAGACCAAATCCGCTAAGGCAGAGGTTTGTTGATTGGCGTTTTTTAGATAGTTATTTTCATTGGGCAAATAGACATTGAGATTATAGTCGTCTATTTGCATTTTCATGACTTTGATTTGATCGGTTGGCTGACCAGTTACGGCGGTACGATTGGCAATCGCGGCTTGCTCGCTGTTATGACGATTATTTGATGTCGTTGGTAAATATTCTGTTTTGGTATTGCCCATCATTTTATTGCTGCCGTCAGCCGACTGATAGAGCTGGGTGATGACATCGTTACTGGCGGCGTTATAGATATCTTGGGTTTGGATATCCACATCGCTTGGGATACGGCTTTTCGCCTGCGACCGAGCGATCTCTTTATCCGCGCCTTCAAAGTCATGTTCTAAGCTGTCATAAAATAAATAGGTATAACTGGATTTGATGGCATCAAAAAGCCTGCCTTGATAACCAACCAAGCAGCTATCGGTTCTTTTTTGCTGTGCCTTGGCATCATCATCGCTTAAAGGGGCGTTGGCATAATAAGGGTCAAGTGGTGGGCGGGCAAGGGCATTGCGGCAGTCTTTGGACGCGGCGAGCTGGCGTGCTTTGGCATAATGCAATTCGGCAAATACCGCCAATGCGGGACGATAGTGCTCATTGAGCATGCTGTCCGTAAGCTGCGTTAAGCACAGATCAAACTGCTGCATACAAGCTTGCTCGTTAAGCCCTGCTGACAATAAAGCCGAGGCTGTATCGCTACTGAGTTTTTTATCGGTGACGATGTTGCCGCGCTGAGCAGAAATGGTCTTGGCCGACGCCTGTTTATTGACAGAAACAGTACTACAAGCGGGCAATATCGCCATTGCTGCAACTACCGCCAATAGGGCAATAGGTTTTTTATTTTTAGAGGTTGGCGTCAGTACCGCATTGGCAGGGTCAGCGAAAATCATAGGTAATTCCAGTGAATAATAGTCAGGAATGCATCATGAATAAATGACAAATCACTCATTCATATATCAGCATGAGTGTAGCGTAACTTTTGTGCTGCGCCTATCGTATTTGATGGCTTATATTCAAATATCGCAAAATACCGTCAGTTTTTAATGCCGCATTGCAGGCTCAAATAAAAGCGTTTAGAATTTAATATTTAACTAAGTGTTTGAAAAAAATAGCATAGGTTAAAACATAAAAATTGTCAGTTCGGTGCAAGGCGCGTGCTTAGCGAATAAATAAATCCGTAAATAATCTAGTAATAGTTGGCTTAGCGTTTGTATTAGACGCAAAAAAGCGTCTTTATTTTATACTGCCATCATAGCAATATAAAACAAAGACGCTAGAGTTACGCGCTCAAATGATTGATAACAAGGATTTAAACGCGATTTTTAGTAATGAGTGTTACTTTGCTTGATATGTAAACTATCAATACTTAAACAACCAATACTTAGATAACTCTTTATTAAGTACTTGGTTTGATATTCACGTCTGGTGCAGGGATATCCCAAATATAGAACTTACCATCTTCGATAAGTTTGATTTGTTGGCGAATCACCGCATTGTCAGGCACTTGTTGTGCTAAACGGCGCAAGCGCTCTAAGGCTTTATCGCGGCGATCACTTAATACGTCAGATTGCGCTAAGCTTTGCTCGGCTTCGGTATAGCCTAGGCTGACCGCTTGATCAAGATATTTTTGACCTTCTTTAAAGCCGCCGCCTTCTGAGAGCATCATGCCATAGATGAAATTGGCTTCACCACTATTAGGTTTCAGTTTAATCGCACGATCGACATATTGTCCGCCGCGTACTGTGTACTCTGAGCCTAAGTCTAAGTTGCGTCCCATGCCATTGAGCTTGGCTGCACGAATCAAGACGTCATAGGAAGCATTTGGCGCTTTGGCATACGGCTCAATCCATTCGGTCATGACTTTGATTTTTTCACGGGCGTTATGACGTTGGGTGCGGTTAGGGAAGTTTGGCGGATAATGGCGCGCATTTGGTGACACCTCTTTAATAAAGTCATCGAGTAAGCTGACGTCCAGCTTATCGGTACCAAGTCCTTGCTGCTGCGGTATTAGCACGGTCGGCACAAAGCTAATATCTGAGATATTGACTTGCGGTGCTGGGATATTCGGCAGCTGACCGCCACGTAAATCGATACCCGTTGCAGTCATTGGTCCACGCTCATAAACACGTGTGGTGCCTGTCAGTTCAGGGGCGTTTGGTGCTGGTACGGCTGGTGGCTGAGCCATGTTAGTGGTATTTAAAGGCGCACGGTTTGGTTGGGCGTTAGCCTGTTGAACATTGCTTTGTTGGGCATTGTTGCCTTGAGTAAATGTTGGTTGCGCCACATTATTTGGTTGAATGCTATTTTGCTGAACGTTGTTTTGTGGAATAGCCGTGTTCGCTTGCGCGTCAGTTTGAGCCGTACTGACAGCAGTATTCGGCTTGGCTAAGCGAATCACACGTTTAGTAGAATCGATTGCGCTAGGTACTGCGGTAGTGGCAGAAGCAGCTGCTGCGGTATCAGCTTCTGCTGCATGAACAGGGGCAGATAGCATCATGGCACAGGCAGCGGCTAATGCAGTTAAAGTCGCAAACTTCGGTGCTTTGTGAGAGGTAGTAGGGTGGTTAATCGCTTTCATAAAAATAGTTACCTTATTTATTTAATAATAAATTTGTTTAATAGTCATTTTGTTTGCTGAATCGTTAGTTATCAATCCATCCATTGATTAGTGGTTATGTCTTAGCATTCCGTAAAATCGTACAAATTTTTCATACCCTAGCAAATTAATCTGAGTGCTAACAGTAGTAGGATTGTTAAAAATGAATAATAACCCGTTATCGCTAGCTGTTATCGCAAAGACTTATCCTAATATAATAGTGGCTATATACTAGTGCTTATTATAGAGGATAAACGGTTATAGATGATAAGCGGTGGCTTTCATGCGATTGGCCATCCAGCGCATGCTATGACGTACCGGTGGCGACAATGCCGCGCCGCCATTGGCCAGTGCCAGCTCGCGATGGTGCAATTCCTCAATGTCCATTTGCGCCAGTATTTCTCTTGAGCGTTTATCTTGTGGTGGTAATTGCCCAATATGGTCTTGCAAATGCTCGCTGACTTGTGCTTCAGTTTCTGCGACAAAGCCCAAACTAAACTCATTGGAGATAGCACCTGCTACCGCGCCAAGCCCGAAAGACATGCCATACCATAATGGCGTAAAAAGACTAGGGTGGCTGCCAAGCTCATCCAAACGGGTCTCGCACCATACCAGATGATCGACTTCTTCTTCAGCCGACTGTTGCATCGCTTGCTTGACGTTATCGTCTTTTGCCGCAAACGCTTGCCCGTGATATAGCCCTTGAGCGCATACTTCGCCAGTATGGTTGATACGCATCAAGCCTGCGACATGACGCGCCTCAGTAATACTGAGCTCAGGAATCTCATCACTACTCACGGGCAGGGGGCGGGTGCTAGGATTTGAATGCGGTACGACCGCTCGCAATGCCTTGTCTACCCCAAGTAACAGCTGATCAATTTTTGATAAGGGACGCAGGGCCATGGTTCACTCCTGATGGCTGTGTTTATTATAAATATATTTACGATTAACAGGTTTTAGCTATCTACATTTTTCTTACGACAGCACTTTTATGTGCATAGCCAGCACTGTTTGTAAGCTGCCTGATTTGCTGATAAGCCTTACTATAGCAAACAACTATAACAAACAATATAGAATGTCGGCAGCAAAATTAATAGCTTGATGATTCATTTATAATATCTATTCACAGGGCTGTTAGCTCATATTGCCAACATCTTTAATCTTGTCGATTACGTTCGTCATCATGGGTTTGGATGACTGCTTGCTTAATATGTTTATTAAGTTTCAGGTATAAAAACACCCCAAAGACAAGATTTAATATGCCGGTGACTAAGAACAATTGCGGTAGGGTTAGACCTAACGCATTTAATACCACAATCGAAAAAATCGCCGAGCTCACCATAAAGATGGCGTTAAAGATATTATTGGCACCGACGATGCGTGCACGATGGCTTTTTGGCGCATAAGCTTGCATAGAGGCATATAAAGGCACGATATATAAGCCGCCACTAAAGCCCAAAAAGAACAGGTCGGCAAACACACGCCAGCTACCGCTCATACCCCATAAATCACCAATACCGAGTAACGCCTCTGTATTAACATCAATATTCAACCCTGACAAAGAAAAATATAAATCAATGGCAAATATACTAAGACCAGCGATACCAAAGGGTAATAAGCGCAGACTGACTTGGTTTTTGGTCAATGATTTACACAGTAGCGAACCAATCGATACGCCAACCGAAAATAGCGTCAATAGGAAAATAACCACGGACTCATCGCCATGCAAAATGACTTTGCTGAACTCTGGCGTTTGGGTCAAAAACGTCGCCCCATAAAACCAAAACCAGCTATTACCAAGTATGACAAAGAATAAAAAAGGCAAGGAGTATAAATAGCGCACCGTCGCCATGCTGGTGGTAAAGATGTTCCAATTAATCTTCAGGTCAGGCTGCATCGCTGGCATGGTTGTAATAAAACGGGCGGCAAAATAACCTATCGCCGCTACAAATAGCACAGTGACACTAATCCAAAATAGCGGCTGTGTTATCTGGGTCAATACCCCGGCGATAATCATACCGAGCAAGATGGCAAGCGAGGTGCCCATTTGGAACAAACCATTGGCACCGACCAGCTCATTTTCTTTCATTGCTTGCGGCAAATAGGCATACTTAATCGGACCAAAAAACGTCGATTGTGTCCCCATCAAAAACAGCGCCACAAATAATAGCGCATACCACTCAAAGACAAAGCCTACTGCGGCAATGATCATGATGGATATCTCAAGCAATTTAATCAATCGCGTCAGTTTTGATTTTTCAAACTTATCGGCGATTTGACCTGCCAAGGCTGAAAATAAAAAATACGGCAAAATAAACAACATCGCCGCTAAGTTATTTAAGATACTGACTTCCATGCCCAGCTGACTGGCAGCGGTGTAAGTCAGCACCAATATCAGCGCCTGCTTAAAGATATTGTCATTGAACGCGCCCAAAAACTGGGTGAAAAACATGGCGCTAAAACGGCGGCGCTTAAATAATTGAAACTGATTGGCCATGAAAATTCCTACAGATGGGTCGCAGCTAGTATAGTGAGAACAAGGTAAAATGCAGTGATTGATATATAGGCAATTATCAACAGTATCAAAAACTTATCGAAATATAGCATAGGTTTTATCAATGTTAAGCCGTATAATAGCAAGGGTTTGGTAAAAATACATGCGCCCGATGCTATGATTTGATAATTAACTAAGTTATGATTTGTAAATTTTAGCCGACCAAACCCATAATCTCAGTTAACTGCTCTACGTTTATTCACCGGTAAAACGGGGCGATTGTAATCGACCGTAACCTTGTGCCGCGTGAGGTGATAGGAACTAAATATGAAACATCAGCCTTCAACTCTAGCGCGCCCCTTATCGGTTATGCCGCGTGATACGTCAGACATGCCGCCGCACTCCGTTAAGCTTACTCATCTTAGTAACGGTAATCCGCGCGTTTACTTTACGCGGACGGCAATTTTTAGTGCGTTGACCACAAGCTTGGTTGGTTTTGGCGTGAGTGTTGGTATGGCACCTGCCGCCTTTGCCGCTACCGATTTAAACACTAGTACTGCCAATAATCCAAGTAGTAGCCAAGTTATTAAAAATATCGAAAGTGATGCGTATGAAGATAGCCAGCTTGATATCGCTTTAGATGCCTTGCGCCTAAAAAAGGCCGTCGAACAAGGTATTATCGATCAATCGGTATTGGATGATTATAGCGAGCAAAACCTAGGTATCAAAAAGCCTAATGCAAAAAAATCAGAAACTGGCGCTAAGAAAAACCCTAGCACGCAAACAAATAACACGGATAACTCGCAGTTATCAAATAATGATATCGATAGTGTTAATGACTTTGCTAATAACATTGCTAACAACATTGGTGAGGGCTTGGATAATCTAGGCAACAACCAAGCATTTGATAGCAATGAAAACTTAGAGCAGCAAGTCAATAGCGTGCAGCAGCAAGGCTATCAGATGATGACGCCTGCAGAGATTGACCGTGAATTGGCGGCGATGGATAGGCAAAACGCCCAAGATATTGACAGCCTTAATAGTAGCACTGGCGTGAATAACATCGATGGCATACGTCATAATGATAGCGACTTTGATAGATTGGATGGATTCGATGCGCCAGTGGCGACGTTAAATGATACGCCGCCACCGATTGGTCTGGACGTTGACTTGGATGCGACTACCCTGCCAGCACCAAGCAATCTTGACACCTTAGGTAAAAGTGAGACGGCTGCTAAACAGGCAGAAACTGACGATACTAATGATGTGATGTCACGTCCTATTAATGTCAGTGATTCTGTCAGTAGCGGCAATACTGATTCAGAAGTGGATAACGCTATTTTAGTGAATGATGCTTTAGAAGATAGTAGTGATGCCATTAATATAGAAAATGCGACGTCAGGTAGCATTAATCCTGATGATTATTTGCCTAATTATGAAAATGATATTGATGCAGTCAAGGAAAGTATCGAGCAAGCGGCAAAACCCAAACCGAAGGCACGCAATAAAAAAGGCAATATCGTTAAGCGTCTTTACAATCGCTTCTTTAATGAGGGCGCGATCGCGCTACCACACGTCGAAACAACGATTTATTTGCAACAAGCCGCGGCGGACAATTTAAATAGTAATACTGAAGACAATACTGCAAACAGTACCCCAAATACTAAGCCAAAACTGACCAAAGCGGATGATGATATTCAACCCTTTAAGAATATCAAAGCTGCGCTCGATGACACTACCGTTCAGTCTGTGGTTGATTTTACCGCTGCGCTACCGCGTTTACGCCAAACGGCACTAGATGCGGCAAAAGCCGTTGGTTACTATGAAGTGACCTTGCGTTTACGCCAAACCAATAGCGATACTATTGACGTCATTATTGAGAAGTTGGGCGAGCCAGTACGCGTTGATAGCCGTATTGTCGATATCCGCGGCGAAGGTAGTGAGCAAGCAGAGTTTGCCGAGCTTGAAAAAGACTTACCGCCAAAAGAAGGCGATATCTTTAATCACCGCGTTTATAAAGACAGTAAAGCAGCACTTGAGTCGCTCAGTAATACCTATGGTTACTTTGATCAATATTGGCTAAATAAATCGGTCGATATTATCTTGCCGGACAATACGGCCGATGTGTCGCTGGTCTACAATACCGGCGAGCGCTATGAATTTGATGAAGTGGTGTTTTTTACTTATGATCAAGAGTCGGGTACGTTGACGCGTGATCCGGAAAAACTGCCGGTGGAATTGTCCTTATTACATCAGCTGCTTGGCTTTAAAGCGGGCGACCCTTTTTATCGTCCCGCAGTGACTAAGTTTAGTAATGATTTATCAGCGACCCGTTACTTCAATACCGTCAACGTCGAGTCGATTTTGCCACCCGATGAACGTACGGAAAGCAGTACCTTGGCGTTTGATAATTCCCCTAATGCCAATATTGCTGATAATGGTACTGACGCTATTGATAATGTCTCTTATGTCAGTGATACTGAGCAATATGGCGATAACAATAGCCAAAATGAGGGTGAGCGCTACGCCAATAGTGGCGAGACCGTTAATCCAGATGACATCGCTGCTATTGAGTTTAAAGCTGATGAAGAAACACTGGATAAACTGCAAGCCATTAAACAAAAAGCTGAACGTTTAAGCCGACTGCCAAGCGATCGGGTATTGGACGAAAAAGACCAAGCAACCAATAGTATTTTGGGTAAAATCAGTGACTCTATTAGTAATATTGCGCAAAAGATTTTCCCTGATGAAAAAAGTATCCTTGCTGATGAAAACTTTGTCCCACCGACACTGGCCGGACGTAAAACCCCGCAAGAGGTGTTAGAAAATAAAAAAGTACCGCTGTATGTCTTTGTCTCTGCCAGTAAACCACGCGATGCCCAAGTCGGTATTGGTTATGGTACCGATACGGGTGTACGTGCAACCGCCAAGATAGATTATAATTTGCTCAATCGTAAAGGCTATCAAGCAGGGGCAGAGGCCGAAGTCTCCCGAATCACAAAAAATGTCGCCCTTTATGCCAGCCGACCATGGAAGCATCCGTTAAATGATAAGTTGGATGCGCGTTTGACCTATGAAGAAGAGGTCATCGACCAAGGCGAAGGCAACTTTGATTTGTCTACCAGAACCTTAAAAGCGGGACTAGCGCGAAATATCCGCCGTGAAAACGGCTGGGATCGTAGCTACTCTGTGCGCTATCGTTTAGATGAGCTAGCGACGGGCATTGATGAGGCCGAGTTGGACAATCTTCCGGTACGCTTTACCTCGTCTAAACCTACGCAGCAAGCCTTGTTGTTCGGTTATGGTATGAGTAAGACTGATGTCGATAACGCTGCCAATCCTACGCGCGGGTTCCGTCAGTATTATTCGCTTGAAGCAGGTTCAGAAAGTGCATTAAGTGATACCGATTTAGCCATACTACGCGCGGGCGTGAGCGGTCTTTATAGCTTTGGAACTGATGATAAACACCAAATTCTAGGCAGTTTAAATACCGGTTATATTTGGGCCGATGATTTTTATGAAGTGCCTTATAAACTGCGCTTCTTTGCCGGCGGCGACCAAAGTATCCGTGGTTATGATTACGAGAGCTTATCACCGATTGACAAAGGCTATCTGACAGGCGGACAAATACTCGCCGTCGGTAGCGCCGAATATAACTATGAGTTTAAACCGGGTTTCCGTGGGGCGTTTTTCACCGATGTCGGTAATGCTTATGATAAAGATTTTGAGACAGATACCAAAGTTGGCGTCGGTGTCGGTATCCGCTGGGCATCACCAGTTGGCGTGGTACGTGTCGATGTGGCGGCTGGTGTGACGGAGGAGAGTATTCCGGTGCGACTGCATCTCTTTATCGGCTCGCCTTTATAAACAGTAAGCAGCAAACAGTCCTAACTACAGTCTTAAATACAGTTCTATTTTTTATTCTAGCGCATGCTGGTAATCATTCTTTAACGTAGCTGAGTGTCATGTTGACCAAAAATACCCCGCCAAACAAGCCATCAGATGAAGATCCAGCACAACGCGATGCCCGCGCCGTAAGACGTTGGTATCCGCTGTCTTTTTTACTCAAATTGACGGTGCTTATTCTTATCGTACTGGCGATTATGTTCGCCATTTTTTTGTATGCGGCGGGTACTGAATCAGGCACCAAGTTTATTTTAGAGAAAATCAGTGCTGAGACGGGTATCAAATTTAAATATGGTCGTGGCAATCTGCGCGATGGTCTTTGGCTTACGGATATCGATATCGAGGCAAACGAAGACCTTGAGATATTAGTCGATAAAGCCTACGTTAAAATAGGCTGGCGCGCGGTATTTGCCAAAGAAGTGCATCTGCGTGACGCTGATATTCAAACCATTGAGATTATCAATAACAAACCGCCAACGGGTGAGCCGTTCGATTATCGAACCCTCAGTTTGCCAGTCAATTTGCGTTTTGATCAAGCAAAAGTACAAACCATCATTTATAAGCAAGTGACCAAAGAGCCTATCATCGTACATGATATTGAGGCGCGTGATTTGACCTGGGTCGGTAGCGTGGTGAACGTCGGTCGCGGTAAATTGCAATACGCTGATATTGTCAAAGTCAGTGCTTTACAAGGTCATGCAGATTTACAAGGTGACTATCCTTTAGATTTGAGCGCTATAGCTGAGGTAAGCGCGCTAGGAAAGGCTTATATCGACCCATTGAACATTACCGCAACCGGTACGCTTAAACGCACCGTCGGTAAAGTCCGTAGCCGCTATAATGACAGCGATGTCAGCGGCGATTTTGTGGTGCAGGGTTTAGATAGTGACTCGCCATTTCAGGCGAAGCTTGAATGGGATGATATTCTTATTCCTTATGCCGACAGCCAAAATATCCATCTCAAAAGTGGCATGGCGACAGCATCGGGTGTCATCTCAGAGATACGTCTGCGCATCAATACTGAGCTGACCGCCAAAGATATCCCGTCAGGACACTATCAAGGTCGCGGCATCATTGCTGATAGCCAACTGCGCGTCGATCGCTTAGATGCTCAGGTGCCAGCGGGTAATCTTGTGCTACAAGGTATCTTAGACTGGAAGGGTAGCTTTGATGCAAAGGTGCGCGCAACCGGCAGTAATTTTGATATTCGACGGGTGATTCCTAAGGATTACGCTGATTTTAAAGCGTACGCGCCGCAAAAGCTCAATGGTCGTTTGTCGGTACATTATCAGCATAAAAACAAAGCTGGCAATCTAGAGATGGATGCAGATTTGCGTCAGCGTGATGGTGAACACGTTAATGCCAATATCGTGCAAGGTAAACCCTTAGCCCGTGGCAGAACCTCTAAATCTAAGCAAATAACGCCTTGGTATATCGATGCCAAATGGCAGAACCTTGTGCGTCGTAATGTGCCTAATATCGGCAATATTAATAGCCCAAGCGGACAAGCAAATGTCATCATGCGCGGCGCGAATTTATCAGTTGACGGTAAGGCGGTGATTAACGAGCTAAATGCCGCCCCTAAAGGCAACTACGATTTACGTGTGCGTAAAGCGGGCGATGTCATCGATATCAACCGTCTTAATTATAAAGGCGTAGTAGGTGATTTATCTGGCACAGGTCAGATTCAATTAGCGAGCAAAAAACAGCCGCTAACTTGGCAGATTGATGCGCGTACCACGGGTTTATTACCCAAGAAATATCGTAGTGATTTACCACTTGAGCGTCTGACAGGACGTATCAATGCACGCGGGCGCATGCTCAATATCAGTAAAAACCGCGTCAAAGGTCAGCGTCATATTGTCAGTTTTAACAGTACCGATCTGCAAGCAAACCTCGATGCCAGCCAAGATAGCCGCGCTATCGGTATCACGGGTAGCGGTGATGCCAGCGTTGATATTATCGGCGGTGAGCTATCCGTCTTTGACGCCCGTTTCGATGGGCACATTGATACCGCTGATGTACCAAAAGGCAGCTTATCGATTGATGCCGCTGGGACGCCAAAGCTGATTCGTATCCGTAAACTCAACTACAATGGTGAAGCTGGTGCAGTAAAGGCGAACGGTGTTATCGACTTACGCCAAAACATCGGCTGGACGGTCGATGGTCGCTTTGATAAATTTAATCTCGGCTATTTCTTACCGAATAACGCGGCCATTATCACTGGTGACTTAAAAACCAGCGGCGTGTGGCAAACCGCGCCAAAAAATAATGCTAATGCGAAGGGTAAACTTAAAAACTTTGCGGTAAATTTTGATGGTGTATTAGACGCTGAGCAATTACCAGCCGGCAAACTCACCATTGATGCCAGTGGTGACGCTCAACTGATTCGTATCAAGCGTTTCCGCCATGTCGGCGCGGCAGGCAGTATCGATGCTAATGGTACGGTTGATGTGCGTAAAGGTATCGCTTGGGATATCAAGGCGGTGATGAATCGCTTTAACTTGGGCTATTTCTTTAAAGACATCCCAAGTACCATCACAGGCAGCATCGATACCGATGGGCGCTGGGGCGATAACCAGCAAATCATTAATATCAAACAAGTTAACCTAAGTGGTATGTTAAAAGGCCAGCCACTAAGTGCCAAAGGTAGCCTAGCGGCGAAGATGCGTCTACCAAAAGACTTGGCCAGTTATTTCAAACGCTTGCAGGCGCAAGATGCACAGGCACAGTATAAGCAAGTCAATGCGTTAATCGACAGCTTAAATGCCAATAATTTGGTGCTGCGTTGGGGCGATAATTATCTTACTGCCAATGGTAACGCGAAGCAGCTACAAGCTAAGATTAATATCACCAGTCTCGACCAGCTCTCAGATAAGCTTGCTGGTAAAGTGACGGGCGGGGCGACCTTATCGCAGCCAGCAGGACAGGCGCTGCCAACGATTTATATTGACTTGGTTGGTGAGCGTCTTGCGCTACCGGGCTTTATTTTGCGTCAAGGTCGTATCCGCGGCAAGCTGGTCAATTTATTCAATAGCCCAAGTCAGCTTATTGTCAGCGCTGAAGGTTTGGATGTTGCAGGGCAAAGCTTTAAGAAGATTAATGCAACCTTTAATGGGACTGAACAGGCGCATGTGGTCAATCTTGATGTGGCCAATGATGAGCTTGATATCTCTGCCAAGCTCAAAGGTGGCTTTAATCGCGATAAACTCAGCTGGTCAGGGGTGATTGGTAAAGGCCGCGTCAAATCAAAATATGCGACGTTAAATCAATTACAACCTGCCCAGCTCATTGTGAATTTACCCAAAAAACAAGGCAATCAATCAACGGACTTAAAGGTACAGCTCGCCGCCCACTGTTGGCAAGCGGCTGATCAAACGGGCAAGCTGTGTTTACGTGAAAACTTAATTGCCTCACCTGCCAGTGGTCAGGTTAATTTGGCCGTACAAAATTTGGATACGTCTTTGTTTGCGGTATTTTTACCAAAAGACATTGATTGGCAAGCGAAAATTAATGGTAAAGCCATCGTCGGTTGGCAACGTGGTCGTCCGCCAACGATTAATACCACGCTGTACTCTGATAACGGCAAAATTGGCCTCATTCAAGATGGCGATAGTCAGCCGGTTACCTTGCCTTATAAGCGGGTATCACTGATTGCCTTATCAGTACCGAATGGTCTAAAAATACGTACGGATATCAATACCGGTCATGGCGCACGTGGCTATGCCGAAGTCATTATTGACCCCTATAAAACACCGAAACCCATCTCGGGCGCATTAGTACTTAACGAGCTTAATTTGGCGGTATTTAAGCCATTTTTCCCTGGTATGCGGGTGCTCGAAGGCAATATTACTATGGCGGGCGGCTTAGGCGGCACGCTCGATAAGCCGCAGTTCTACGGTGATGTGAAATTGGTTAATGGTCGCATCGCGATGCTTGATTTACCCGTGAATTTAAGAAAGGTCAATGTCGATGCCAAAATTCGCGGCACGCAAGCGACTATCGATGGTACCTTTAATAGTGGTACAGGTACAGGTACGTTAACGGGTACGGTTAATTGGCAACAAAAACTACAGGCTAAGCTCAGTATTGTTGGCGAGCGTTTGGTATTAACCCAGCCGCCATTGTTATTGGCTGAGGTTAATCCTGATATCGATATCATCGTGCGTCCGGGTGACCGTTACGTCAATATCACTGGCGCCGTGAGTGTGCCATCAGCGACCATTCGTCCACCAGAAGCCAGTGAGGATATTATTACCCAAACCGAAGATGCCGTCGTGCTTGATCGGCGTTTGATTGGTAATATTGATGAGGTTTTAGCCATCTCAAAACCTTGGTCAATCAATGCTGATATCGGTATCGACTTGGGCGATGATATTAACTTCCGTGGTTTTGGCGCGGTGATTCCTTTAGCCGGTGCGATTCATATCACGCAAAATGGCACGGGTGTTATGCGCGCCAAAGGCGTGGTGCAAGTATCGCGTCGTACCAATATTGATGCCTTTGGGCAAAATTTAGAGCTCAATTATGGTCAAGTGCGCTTTAATGGCGATGTGATGAAACCCAATCTTAGCATTGAAGCGGCTAAAAACATTAGCGGTAAAACAGTCGGCGTGCGTGTCAAAGGCAACACGGAAAATCCAAATATCATTGTCTTTAATAATGCCGGTCTCACCCAGCAGCAAGCGATGAATGCCTTGATAACCGGTCGTATTAATAATAAGAGCGCCACGCAGATCAGTGAGCAGGGTTTTAAATCGCAGGTGACCAATAACCTTGCAGCAGCAGGCTTAAGCTTTGGGCTTAGTGGCACGCGCACTTTGACCAACCAGATAGGTCAAGTGTTTGGTTTACAAAGCCTGACCGTTGATGCGTCAGGCAGTAGCGAGGATACCAACGTCAACGTTACCGGTTATGTGACGCCTGATTTATATATTCGCTATGGTGTCGGTGTCTTTAATGCCCAAAACAGCCTATCTATCCGTTATCAGTTAACGCGGCGGATTTATGTAGAAGCAACTTCAGCAGCGGAAAATGCGGTTGATGTGGTTTATAGCTGGCAATTCTAATCGTCTAGCTGCCAGTTGGTCAGTTGGTTAGTCAGTCGAGATTTAGCAAGTGATTTCATTTTATCCAATAAAAAACGCCTTTATCAAAAGGCGTTTTTTTATGAGATGGGCAGTCTGTTTATTTGGTTAAAATTAAGCGGTTGTTACGGGTTAAGCGTAGGCGGTATTCTTCGCCTTCATGCTCAATACGCACCTCTTTAGTCAGCGCAAATAGGTGCTGTGACTGCAGCGTAGGCAAGCGATTTTCACGGCAGTTTAAATAACGAGAGATGACCATGCTCATAGTAAATTCCTTTTGATAAATAGTTCAGTACGAAAAGTGATATAAAGTAAATTATTAACGATAATAATTATCATTTACATTGGCGGTTTTTGCAAGCTATTTGATAAAATAAATGACGGCTATTATGTAAACTTATATAACGCCTTATTCACAAAGGCTATAAAGTCTACCAAGGCTATAAACCAAAATAACAAAGTATCGATGTATTGATAATACGCACCGATAAACGCATTGATAAAGGGCATTAAGATGGCAAATCAAACGACGAACCCAATAAAGCATCCATTAGATGAAAATAAAGTAAGCGACACCAAGGCAATAACTGTCGTCAATGTCGCGGTGGCGGTCATTTATTATGAAAACCAGTATTTGCTAGGGTTTAGAGATGGCTTACAGCATCAAGGCAATCGTTATGAGTTTGTCGGCGGCAAGATAGATGGTCATGAAACTGCCAAGCAAGCGCTTATTCGTGAAGTCGCTGAAGAGACGGGCATCGATATTGCGAGTAATATCGCGGTCAAGCTTGGACGGTTGCATCATGACTATGGTGATAAGCAAGTATGCTTACAGGTCTATAGAGTAGCCCTGAGCGCACAGCAGTACGAAGCGCATAAACATCGTAAGCAAGGTTTAGAAGGGCAAGCGCTAACCTGGGTGGATAAATCGAAGTTACTGGCGGGAGATTACCATTTGCCAGCCGCCAATAAGACCATTCTTGCATGGTTGCGCTTACCGGCACAGATAGCGATTACCTATCCATTGGCACACTTTAACGATGCAGCTGATTCTGCCGCAGCATGGTTGCAATATCATGTGGCGCATCTAAAACAAGATGCTTGGGTTTATGCCCGACCAAAAGCCACAAATACAGATACAGAATATAGTGTGGAGCAGTTGTTGCGCTTACGTCCTGATATCCATGCGATTGTGCCTGATGCGTTAACTGATAAATTAACTGATAAATTAAGCGATGTACTAAATAGCAATGAGACGAATGAGATAGCTATAAACCACCAAATCGTAGCGAGTCATTTAACACAGACGCAGCTTATGCAATGGTCAGACAGTCATCAGAGCAAGGATGTATCTGACTGCAACAATGCTTTAAGCCATTCTTCAAGTTATCCATTAATAGTAAGTTGTCACGATGCCGAGAGTATTGATGCGGCGAATCAGTTGGCACATATGCGTTTAGAGCAGCAATTACCGCCTGTTATTGGTATGTTTCTGTCACCTGTTTTAGTCACTCAAAGCCATCCTGAAACCGCGCCGCTAGGCTGGCAAGCATGGGCGGAATTGGCCGTATTAGCAGATATGCCAGTGATTGCTTTGGGCGGTTTGTCACCAGTGATGAGTGCGCGCGCGGAACAATACGGCGGCGTTGCTGTCGCTGGCATCCGACAGTTTTTTCAATAGTATTTCGCGTGCTTTTTGCGCTATATTTTAGCTATTTTTATAAGCCTTAATTAACGGGGAAGCGCTCGTTAATTAAGGCGCTGATACAAGAGATTAGGTTGCCTGAGAGCAGGCGTTAACTCATGACAAAACACTGATTTCAAAACTCTTTTAACAGTCAGTAACTATGTGTTTACTCTATGTGGCAAACATAGAATTACTTACAAACCGTTGCGTTTTCCTACATTGCGACACTGTTCTCATTAAGCCATTGCTATTACTATAAACCATCAAATTATCAAACGGCGCTGAGTCAGTTTTTAGCAAGCATTATCTAAAAATGGCTTATCTATCATTATCCTTTACCCAGCGCTTCTAAGGTTATGACGCATACTGGTTATAACCGCATTTAATTTTCAGTTATTCTTCTTTTGTATTGATAGTGAGTATTGAAAATTATTTTGCACTTATCTGCTAAACAGAGAATTTGATCATAAAGAATTTTTAACTATTACTATTAATAAATGGTACTCCTATGAAAACCAATAAGTTACCTAAGTCAGCATGGTCTGATTCTCAGGCAGCTGGTTCTCAATCGCAGCAGACTGGCCAGTCAAGTCAGCACTATCTTGGAAAAGACTGTCTTGAAAAAAGCTACCTTAAGAAAGATTATCTAGTTAAACGTCATCTTAAAGCGGATAGCGCTTTACAAACAGGTTATGCCAGTAATGACGCTAGCTATCATTATGACCACTTTGACAGTGCTAACGACTATGACAGTGCTAACGAAGAATATTCCAAGCATTTAGCGACAGATACGTCAGCACATGACAGTTATTTTGGCTACAAACGCGTTGAAAAAAGCCTTGCCGAGGCAACAGAGTCTGCAATGATTAAGAAGAGCAATCGTAAAGCCAGTAGCAGCAGTCTTGAAGCTAGCGATATGAAAAGCTATCCTAGTACAAATGAGGTGAGTAGCAATAACAATAATAAAAGCTCACAACCTGCTTACGGATATAAAAAAGCCCATAGCTATCAAAAGGTGAAAAAAACAACTGCCATACATATTGATGAAAATGTAGATACCGATACCGATGCAAATACTAAGTCATTAATGCTGCAGTCTATTAAAGGTGATATGGCAACAGGGCAGGCTGATGCTATAAATAGCTTAACTAAAAAAAATGAGTTTAAAACCAATCACTCTAAAACAAACCCCCATCTTTCTTCTGAAACTGCCGACGCAGCGATAACAGAGATACCGGAGCGCATATTTATGAATGGACTTATTAAACACACAGGTATTGCTTTAGCAATTATCATACCGCTGGCGGCGTTTTCAGCTTATGCGGCGACGCCACCCGTCAATACCGCGGCTAAAGCTAATGTGACGGCTAATGCAACGACGGATAAAACCAGCACCGAGACATTAGCCATTAAGCCGAGTGCTATCATTCATAAGTCTGCAAGTGTACCAACCACAGTTGATAGCGTTGATCTGAAAAAATACGCCGGCACTTGGTATGAGATAGGTCGTTTACCGATGTATTTTCAGCGCAATTGTGCCAGTGACGTGACGGCGACTTATGTCGAAAAAACCGACGGTTCAGGCATCAAGGTGATTAACCAATGCAAAGCGCAAGACGGTTCAGGCATTACCGCTGAAGGCTTAGCCAAACCAGCAGATACTACTGGCAGCAAGTTAAAGGTGACTTTCTTACCCTCTTGGATTCGCTGGTTGCCCGTTGGTCGTGCCGATTATTGGATACTCGCACATGATGCAGACTACAAAACAGCATTGGTTGGCACGCCGGATAAAGACTATCTATGGTTGCTAGCGCGTTCACCAAATGTGAGTCAAGAAACTTATGCCAAATACCGCCAGATTGCTCAGCAACAGGGCTATGATTTAAAAGAGTTTAAACTTACCACGCAGACCAATCAAACGGTGAAGTTGGTTCCATAAACGAGCCATTGTCTATTATGACTAATTATCAATTATTAATAGTCTGTTATTGACAGCTAGTTATTGGTAGCTTGTTACTGAAAGCCATTTAAGTATTTTATATTAATCAGGTTTTTACATTGGTTTTAGTCGATTAAAAATGGGACGGTAGCATAAGCTGTTTTTATTTTTTATTAAGTAACTTATAGAGTAATGAATAGCCCAATGAATAGTGCAATGAAAAATGCGATAAGTTGGACAAATTCGGTTATCACTAGCAAAATAGGGCGTTTTAAGCTAAAATCTCCCTTATCTAAAGACTGCGCTGATAAAAACGGTGACGATAACCACTGCCGCAATAGTCGAGCGTTATCGTTTTAGAATCATTACCTAACTTAGTAATGACCTATCTATTTATATTTCTTCATACTTTACTGATTACCTAATTACTGACCATAAGGATGTTTCTCGTGAGCAACGCTGATACCTTACGCCAATTACATCAAGACCACTTGAGCAATTATAACCAACAAGAGCAACAAGCCATTGAGCTGATGGGGCTTTTGAATAAGCTTTATAATGAGCAAGATGTACAAGTGACTTTGTTTGGCGACACGCTAGATACGACTTCTGTAGGTCAAATATTGGCATTGCATCAAAAAGTGGCGCTACGTGAGCAAGATGCCAAATCTATCGATATCGCGGATACGTTAGCGATGGTGAAAGCGCTTGCAGAGAGCAAAGATATCCAAGCGGCGCGTATCGATGTCGGTCAGCTGATTGCTAATGACAGTGATTTACAAGCGGCTTTACAGTCTATTGGTACTGATAAAGGTGCTAGCAATGGCGCAACGGATGTCGTGCTATATGGTTTTGGTCGTATTGGTCGTATCTTAACGCGTCTATTGTTATCACAAGCATCAAGTGCCAAGGGTATGCAGCTAAAAGCGATTGTTGTACGTCCTGCAGCAGCGGGTGATTTGGCCAAGCGTGCTTCATTGCTAGAGCGTGATTCAATCCATGGTAGCTTCGCTGGTGGTGTGGTTGTTGACAATGAAAACAATGGTTTGATTATCAATGGCCGCTTTGTGCAAGTTATCTATGCCAAAGACCCAAGCGAGATTGATTATACTGCTTATGGTATCAAGGATGCATTGGTCATTGATAACACGGGTATCTGGAAAGATGAAGCCGGTCTTGGCAAACACTTACAGTCTACTGGCGTGAAAAAAGTATTGCTAACTGCTCCTGCAGGCGGCGATATCAAAAACGTCGTCTATGGCGTAAATAACGATACCGTTGGCGATGACACTATCGTCAGTGCAGCCAGCTGTACGACTAACGCCATTACCCCCACGTTAAAAGTTTTAAATGATGAATACGGTATCGAAAACGGTCACGTTGAAACCATTCACTCGTTTACTAACGATCAAAACTTAATTGATAACTATCATAAAGCCGATCGCCGTGGCCGCAGTGCGGTATTGAATATGGTTATCACCAGTACTGGCGCGGCAAAAGCAGTTGGTAAAGCACTACCAGAGCTGAGCGGTAAATTAACCGGTAATGCTATTCGTGTACCAACGCCAAACGTCAGCTTAGCCATTTTGAACTTAAACCTTAAAACTGCGCCAGCTAGTGCTGATGCGTTAAATGAGTTTATGCGTAAAGTTTCTAATAGCAGTCAGTGGCAAACACAGATTGCTTATACGGATTCTACTGAAGCGGTATCGACTGATTTTGTCGGTGATACGCATGTCGGTATCGTCGATGCCCAAGCAACGATTTTGACCGATAACCATGCTATCGTTTATATTTGGTATGATAACGAAGTAGGCTATAGCACGCAGGTATTACGTTTGGCAACGCAAATGGCTGGCATCAGCTATACGCAAATTCCAGCGTAAAACATTGCACGGCTACTATTTTAGCTGCTTTTATTTAGATGAAACAGCTATACGAAAGTAAGTTTTATCCTAGATAAATCGGTGTAAATGGTTAAAGGTAGTATTCAAACACCCGATAGTCCGAATGGTTATCGGGTGTTGTTGTCATAATAAATGCTAAGTTAGAGTGGCATTACATTCTAACTGGCACACTTTTTAAAGAAGTTTTATAAACTCGAGATATTTTATAGTTATTAATTTTTATAATTATTAAGTTTTTCACAATTACCCAAACATATAGCTACAACCTAAAATACAGTCGTTGACTGTAACCAGTTTTTAAACTGGATGGTAAATAAAGGAACGTAAGATGCGATTTATTGATGAAGCCGTCGTAACGGTAAAAGCAGGTGACGGTGGTAACGGAATCGCCAGTTTTCGCCGAGAAAAGTATGTCCCACGCGGTGGCCCTGATGGTGGCGATGGTGGTAAGGGCGGAGATGTCTATGTCATTGCAGAAGACAACACCAACACCTTAGTTGACTATCGTTATACCCGTCGTTATGACGCCATGCGCGGTGAAAACGGTCATAGTAAGAACTGTGCTGGTAAAGGTTCTGATGACATCTATTTGCCAGTCCCAATTGGTACGACTGTGGTCGATACTGAAACTGACGAAGTACTAGGTGATTTGATTGAGCTTGGTCAAACTTTACTGATTGCCAAAGGTGGCGATGGTGGTTTGGGTAATACCCATTTCAAAAGCTCGACCAACCAAGCACCGCGCAAAGCCACGTCTGGTTTTGAAGGTGAATTAAAAGTGCTTAAGTTTGAGCTAAAAGTTGTGGCTGATGTGGGTTTAATTGGTTTGCCTAATGCTGGTAAATCGACCTTTATCCGTCAAGTTTCTGCTGCTAGACCAAAAGTGGCCGATTATCCATTTACCACGTTAGTACCAAATTTAGGCGTGGTCGATATCGGTCGTCATCGCTCATTTGTCATGGCCGACATTCCAGGTTTAATCGAAGGCGCTTCAGAAGGCGCAGGACTTGGCATTCGCTTTTTAAAGCATGTCGCTCGTACGCGTCGTCTGTTACACTTGGTTGATGTAAAACCAATCGATGGCAGTGACCCAGTAGAAAACGCCCGTATCATTTTAAATGAGCTTGAGCGTTTTTCACCTGAATTGGCCAATTTGCCACAGATTTTAATCTTGAATAAAATCGATCAGGTTGCCGAAGAAGACCTAAATGAGCTTTGTACTCATATTGTGGCTGAGCTTGGTTGGACAGGTATTGTATTCCGTACCGCGACATTGACTGGCGAAGGCGTCGATGCCGTTAAATACCATTTAATGAATGAGATTGAGCGTGAGCGTGAGCGTGAAATCGAAGACCCTATTTTTGCTGAAGCACAAAAAGAGCGTTTTGAGCGCTTAGAAGCAGAAGTGCGTCTGAATACCGAAGCACAGCGTGAAGCATATCGTGCAGCTCGCAGAGCGGCGCGTGAAGGCATTGACTTAAACGACGATGTAGATGACGACGACCTAGATGATGATGGCGTTGAAGTGGTTTACGTGCCTTAAGTGTATTTTATTTAACTTTATGAGCATTAAGTTCACAAGTTTTAACGTTAGGTGCTTTAAGTTTACGTTCTTTAAATAGGTGTGCGCACAGTTTTTAATTTAATCCCCGTAATCACTTTACACTAGCAACAGGAGTTTATATGGCAGTTGACATAGAGAACACGACCGAAGAAGCAAGGTTTGTTAAGCAAGCTCGCAACTTTGATATTCAGCGCGTTATTGTCAAGATTGGCTCATCGTTATTAACCAATAATGGGCGAGGGCTTGATCGAACTGCCATCTACGAGTGGGCAAAGCAGATTGCCAAGCTGCATAAGCAAGGCGTCGAAGTGTTACTAGTGTCATCAGGTGCGGTTGCTGAAGGCGTGGTACGCATGAATCTTGATGAGCGTCCTAGGAAACTGGCGGCGCTACAAGCTTGTGCGTCTATCGGTCAGATGGGCTTGATTGAAACTTGGTGGTCAGCGTTGATTCAGCACGGTATTCAAAGCTCGCAGCTGCTACTGACACATGATGATTTGTCTAATCGTAGTCGCTATTTAAATACCACGGGGGCGTTGACGCAATTATTAGAATGGCGCGTGCTGCCAGTGATTAATGAAAACGATACCATTACCATTGACGAGATTAAATTCGGCGATAATGATACCTTAGGCGCGATGGCAGCGGCGATGGTCAATGCTGATTTATATATTATCTTAACCGATCAAGAAGGCGTCTTTACCGATAATCCCCGTAATAATCCTAATGCCAAAATGATCCGCCAAGAGCGGGCGATGGCTGATTATTTATTTGATATCGCCGGTGATGGCGGCAAACTTGGTCGCGGCGGTATGCTGACCAAAATCCGTGCCGGTCGCTTGGCTGCGATGGGCGGTTGTCCGACGGTCATCGTGAGTGGCGCTATCGACGATGTTATTACTCGCGTGGTATCAGGTGAAGCCGTCGGTACGTTATTGACCACCAATGACGAAGATAAAATCATTGCACGTAAACAGTGGCTAGCGGCACATTTGCGCATGTCAGGTTCTTTGCTTGTCGATGCCGGCGCTGCAAAAGCGGTCGTTGAACATCACAAAAGCTTACTACCGGTCGGTGTGGTAGAAGTCCGCGGCGATTTCGATGAAGGTGATGTGGTTGAGATTGTGCATCAAGATACGGGCGAGCGTATCGCTGTCGGTCAAGTGAACTTCTCATCGCGTGATGCTTGCCGTGTGGCTCGTGAGCGTACGGAGCAGTTTGATAGAATCCTTGGTAACAATGAAGAGCGCGTGGTCATGGTACACCGTGATAACTTAGCGCTGACTATGTAGACCGTTTAAGTTATTTACCCTATTCTATATGTAAGCAAGATAGACATAAGCACGATATTATTGATTAAAGGCTAACAGCAAATGACGCTCTAAAAATCCTAGATATTGTTTCATGAAGGCTAACCTGATGCCTGTTAACCAATCATTTAGCATGTTTGGAATTTTGTAATAGAGTGTCGCTATCTGAGCGTTTTAATATTCTTTTCTTTAACTTATTTTATCCAGCCCTGTTATTCAACTGCTTAACTGTTCATTTGAATAACGATGGGGCTGTTTTGGAGATTTGTACATGAGTGCTTCAGACAATAATAACGCGCTAGAGCAGAATTTTGCGCCTTTAAAGAACGATAGATTGTTACGCGCCTTGCGCTTTGAGCCGATAGATACCACGCCTGTGTGGATGATGCGCCAAGCCGGTCGTTATTTACCAGAATATAAAGCCACTCGCGCTGAAGCGGGTGACTTTATGAGTCTATGTAAAGACACCGCGCGCGCTACCGAAGTTACTTTGCAGCCATTACGTCGTTATGACTTGGACGCTGCGATTTTATTTAGTGATATTTTAACCATTCCTGATGCGATGGGATTGGGCTTATACTTTGAAACCGGTGAAGGCCCAAAGTTTAAACACCCTATTCGTACGCAGGCAGATTTAGATAGATTGCCAGTACTCGATGTCAATGATTCGCTTGATTATGTCATGCGTGCGGTGACAAGTATTCGTAAAGCCTTAAACGGACAAGTGCCATTATTTGGTTTTTCTGGCAGTCCTTGGACGCTAGCGACTTATATGATTGAAGGGGGTAGCTCAAAAGATTATCGCTATACCAAAGGTTTTTTATATAGCAATCCTGAGTTTTTACATCAATTATTAGACAAGTTAGCAACGTCAGTAATCGATTATCTAGATGCGCAAGTGGTCGCTGGGGCGCAAATATTACAGATATTTGATAGCTGGGGCGGGGCGCTTGGCCATCGTCAATTTGTCGATTTCTCTCATGCTTATAATAAGCGCATTGTCGCTGAACTAAAGGTACGTCATCCTGAAATACCAGTGGTATTGTTTACCAAAGGCGGCGGATTATGGCTTGATGTGCAAGCGGATAGTGAAGCCGATGCCTTGGGTTTAGACTGGACGATGCCTATTGATCGCGCCCGTCAAGTCTTGACCGAAAGTCAGCGCCAGTTGACCAAGCACCATAAAAAACTACAAAGTAGCAAAGCCATTCAGGGTAATTTAGATCCTGCGACTTTATATGGTTCGCCTGCGACTATCCGTGCTGAAGTCAATGCCATGCTAGATAGCGCTTATGCCAATGGTGAAAAAACAGGCTATGTGGCAAACTTAGGTCACGGTATTACCCAGTGGGTCGACCCTGATAATGCCAAAGTCTTTATCGATGCGATACATGACTATAAGATTTAATGTCGCTAGTTTTTAAAATTAGTTAACATTAAGAAGCGTAAGTTTATTAAAAGCGATAAATTTAGACGCTATTAAATTTAGACGCTATTAAATTTAGACGCTATTAAATTTAGACGTTATTAAATTTAGACGCTATTAAATTTAGACGCTATTAAATTTAGACGCTATTAAATTTAGACGTTATTAAATTTACACGCTATTAAATTTAGACGTTATTAAATTTAGACGTTATTAAATTTACACGCTATGATGTTTATACTTAGGTGTAGACATTATAGCTATCTACCATTAATTGAGTAAGAAACTGCATAAAAGAAAAAGGGATATCTTATGATTTCAGCAGCGATTGTCGGCGGCACAGGCTATACAGGTATTGAGCTGATTCGCTTATTATCTGCCCATCCTGAAGTGTCTATTGATTTGCTAACCTCACGTAGCGAAGCTGGCACCCGAGCTGATGAGATATTCCCAAGCTTACGCGGCATCTCCGATATCGTTTTTAGCGATTTAGGTGATGAGACGCTAGCGACCTTGCAAAAATGCGATGTGGTATTCTTTGCGACCCCGCATGGCGTGGCAATGAAGCAAGCAGAGGCATTAACGGCAGCCGGCGTAAAGGTCATTGATTTGGCGGCCGATTTTCGCTTGCAGTCATTAGCAGATTTTGAGCACTGGTATCAGCAAGCCCATGCCTGTCCTGAATTATTAAAGACAGCCGTTTATGGCTTACCTGAAGTCAACCGTGAAAAACTTGCCGATGCTTTGGTGGTCGGTAACCCTGGCTGTTATCCAACCACAGCTATCTTGGGCTTAAAACCCATTATCGATGCGCAAAATAAGCAAGCAGAAAGACTGGTTGAATCACGTATCGTTATCGATGCGAAATCTGGCGTTTCGGGCGCGGGTCGTCAAGCAAAGCTTGCCCTTAACTATGCTGAAACCACAGACAATTTCAAAGCCTATAGCGTTGAAGGTCATCGGCATTTACCGGAGATTGAGCAGGGTGTTGCTCAGTTATTAGAGAGTCAATTTAGCCATCGTATCCGTTTTTTACCCCATCTTGTGCCGATGATACGCGGGATGCTCAGCTCTATTCATCTTGAGCTGACGGATGCAGGCGCTGCTATTGATTGGCAGCAAGTATTTGAGACAAGCTACGCTGCAGAACCCTTTGTGGATGTGATGCCAAAGGGTCTTTATCCTGATACGCGCAGTGTGCGTGCCAGCAATCGCCTGCGTATTGGTATCCATCAAAACAATGCGCGTGCCGAGCTGACGGTGATTGTCGTGCAAGACAACTTGGTGAAAGGTGCGGCTGGGCAAGCGGTGCAAAATATGAATGTGATGTTTGGTTTCGATGAATCAATGGGCTTAAACTTTGCCCCTATCGTTCCTTAACAGATGTTTATCTATTATCAAATCCTTCATGTTTATGGCGCTAGGTATTGATTATAAATTCCGCTATAATAACCTGCCCTTACTGTTAAGAGATACTGTCTAAATGCGTTTGAAGAGTGTACTACGCCTTTGCCCACAGCCAGCACGTTTAGCGTGCCAAGACTCTATTTCTTATGATTTGGAGGGTAGTCTGCATCTCTCTTACCCTGATTATCGTAATTGTTATCGTAGTAATACTGCGGCTATCAGTCGCCATGGCATCAGTCAGTCACAGCAAGGTGCGTCTACTTTAGTATTGGCATTATTTGTGGTGGCGATATTGGTAACTGCGGGGGTTGGGCTGTTATTTGGTCATAAGCTTGGCTATCAGCGCGGCTATTATTCGATGCAAACGGAAGCCAAGCAAGCAGTTATTACCAGTAAAGAGGCGACGCAAGAGCTAAAAGATTTACGTCTTAGCAGTAAGATCGCGACCAATGAAGCGGCTACCGCTAAGCAAGAGCTAGAAATAAGTTTGGCAAACCTAAAAGAGCTACGCGAAAATCAGCAAGAACTGACGGTTGAAAACAAACAAGTGGCGCAGCTTAATGAGATATATGCCGAAATCATTAGCGAACAAGGTGGTATGCCATTACAGATACTTGGCGCGAAAATTGAACCTCTACCTGAGAATGCTTTTGAATATGGCTTCGATATTGGTATGCTTGCCAGCGATGGTAAAGCGAAGCGCTTAAAACCAACGTTAACCTTGCTCAATGACGATGACTTTGTAGAAGTGCCATTAGAGCCAGCAAGTTATACCATTGAAGGAATTACGCGAATTCGCGGACGCTTTATGATGCCGTCAGGCTTTAAGCCGTTGCAGGTTAAGCTGAGCTTGCGAGCAGGTGGACAGGAAGTAGAGCAATTATACGATTGGAAGCTTGGCGACAAGGTTGATAATATGCCGCTGTCGTTATTAGACTTACCAGAGGTTGATGAAAGCCCGATTGAACCTTAATCTTTTAAGGTTTGATTGAGAGTTATTGTTTGCATCTTTTACTATTTTTATGTTGCTGTGTCCAATGGCTGGCCTAGTGACATATCAGCATGTCTGCCAATCTTTTTTAATCCCCCTTTATGTTGTTATAAACACACCTATTAATTTGTATTCTAATTATGATAAAACAAACCCTATTACAATCAACGCCCACCGTTGCGGATTGGCATTTCCCCAATATACCGACGCATTTTGCGCAAGATGGCGATCCTGAAGGTGAAACCACACCGCAAGCTGACGTATTAGTGGCAGAGCCAGAAGTGGCAAAACCACCGATGTATGCGGTGGTGATGTATAACGATAACTACACGCCGATGGAGTTTGTCGTTTATGTGCTGCAGTCAGAATTCCGTCATAGTATGGATTCAGCGGTTGAGATTATGCTGACCATTCATAATAGTAGCAAAGGTATTGCGGGTATTTATCCAAAAGACATTGCTGAAACCAAAGCTAAAAAAGTTAATAGCCTTGCGCACCGTGAAGGCTATCCTTTATTGACTCAAATAGAGCCGCATCAAGGCGAATAGTTTTTTAGCACGCTTCTGTGATAAGTTTTCTACATTTTCCCTATTTATATGAACTCTGTTTTTATGTCAATTGCTACTATCTTATTTATACCATTAGCTTTTACCCTTCAAAATGCTTTCTAACCTAGAGAAATAGAGCAAGCCTGATGAGTTATTTAATGGTTTGCTCTAATATATTGACTCACTTTAAGTCTAATGTCTGCAAATTTAGTATCTCGCCAGTTATTGTCTCTTTAATATGTCTAACCCTTTCATTTTAGACTTGATTTTCCTCTGATATAGCCCTATATATTAAAGTATACTCTTGTACACTTAATCTCAGTTTACCCCTCGTTTTTTTAAATCGTTTTAGCATTTTTATCTCTGCTATATTCAACAACCAATCTCGAAAATATACGCTCACATTACTTTATTGCTTATGGTTTTTTGGCTGTATCAATGCTTCTAACAAGCTTGGTGGACACTTCGATACATTTTAATCGGCGTTAATAGATTGACTATCTTTAAGTATCATGTTGATATAAAGGTAAGCTGAAAATAATGTCTACGTCATGGAAGTCGGTATTGAATAACATTGAGTAAAGTCTCTTAATAAACCTAACATAGCCCTTGAACAATCCATCTATCGCCCTGATTTAGTTACTAACTCATTCATAAAGCTATCAATAATAAGATAGGTACAACCGTAGGAAGTCCTTATGTTAAGTCGTCATCTTGAAGTTTCTTTGCGTTTAGCAATGACACTTGCGCGCCAAAAATCGCATGAGTATCTCACTGTTGAACATCTACTACTGGCATTATTAGAAAATACCAATGCTGCCAATACGTTGACTGCTTGCAATGCCAATGTCTCAACCTTGCGTAGCGAGCTTGAAGCTTATATCAATAAGCATACGCCAACGGTCGATGCTGAGACTGAGCAATCACCACAACCGACCCAAAGCTTTGATCGTATCCTGCAACGGGCTATTTTCCATGTGCAGTCTATTGGTGGCGGTCGTCTGGTTGAAGGGTCTGATATTTTGGTATCGATGTTTTCAGAGCATGATACTTACGCCGTTTATTTGCTCAAAAAGCAGGGCATCAGTCGCCTTGAGCTGACTCAGTATTTATCACACGGTCAAGATAAAGACGAGCCATCTGAGCCACGTGCTTCGATGACAGGTGAGCGCCGTAGTGCCTCAGAAAAGACCAGTAAAGATCCCTTGGTCGAATTTGCGACCAACTTAAACCAACGCGCCGCTGAAGGTAAAACCGATCCATTAATTGGCCGTGGCCCTGAAATTGAGCGCGCGGCCCAAGTGTTATGTCGTCGCCGTAAAAATAACCCGTTATTGGTGGGTGAACCGGGCGTGGGTAAAACCTCGATTGCAGAAGGTTTGGCGTGGTTGATTATCAATGATAAAGCACCGAAGCCACTCAACGGCTGCGTGATTTATAGTCTAGATATCGGCTCGCTAATCGCCGGTACTAAGTATCGTGGTGATTTTGAAAAACGCATGAAGTCGCTGCTTGATGCGCTAAAGAAAAAGCCCAATGCAATTTTGTTTATTGATGAGATTCATATGATTATTGGCGCAGGCTCGTCAATGAGTAGCAATATGGATGTATCAAACTTAATCAAACCGGCACTTGCCAATGGTGAGCTGCGCTGCATTGGCTCGACAACCTTTACTGAATATCGTCAGGTGTTTGAAAAAGATCACGCATTGTCACGTCGTTTCCAAAAGATTGATGTGAAAGAGCCAAGTGTTGATGACAGTATCGATATCTTACGTGGGCTGAAACCGCGCTACGAAGAGTTCCATAATGTCGAATATACCGACGAGGCCTTGGTAACGGCCGTTCAATTATCAGCCAAACATATCCACGAGCGTTTTTTACCGGATAAAGCCATCGATGTCATCGATGAAGCCGGTGCGTATAAGCGTTTGGGTATCGTCGCTGATTTGGACGATATTGACGCCGAAGAAAGCTTTATCGCTGATTTAGAGCAAGATTTTGATGCGCAAATCGATGCCGATGAAGAAGGTTTTGAGGGCGTTGATGACGACAGTATTGATGAGATAGGCACGGTCAATGAGATGCAAGACGAAGCAAATGCTGCCAAAGCCAACGATAGAGCAAAAGCTGATGGGTCTAAAAAATCTAAAGGCAAACGTGCACCGATAAAAATTGATGTCGCTGATATTGAAGCTATCGTTGCCAAGCTTGCGCGTATTCCACCCAAATCCGTATCCAGTGATGATAAGAGTATTCTTCAGCATTTAGACCGTGATTTGAAGCACTTGGTGTTTGGGCAAGATGAAGCGATTGAAACCTTAGCCGATGCAATTAAATTATCGCGTGCCGGTCTTAAAGCACCCGATAAGCCAATTGGTTCATTTATGTTTGCTGGTCCTACCGGGGTTGGTAAAACAGAGGTCTCGCGTCAGCTAGCAAACTTATTAGGCGTCGAGTTGGTACGCTTTGATATGTCAGAGTATATGGAAGCGCATACTGCTTCACGTCTGATAGGTGCGCCTCCAGGTTATGTTGGCTATGACCAAGGCGGTTTGCTTACCGAAAAAATCAATCAGCATCCGCATTGCGTGTTGTTGCTTGATGAAATCGAAAAAGCCCATCCAGATGTCTTTAACTTGTTATTGCAAGTGATGGATCATGGTACCTTGACTGATAACAACGGTCGCGTCGCTATCTTTAAGCAAGTGATTGTGATTATGACCACCAACGTTGGTGCGGATAGTATCAGTCGTTCTTCTATGGGCTTCACACAGCAAGACCATAGCCGTGATAATACTGAGGCGCTCAAACGTGTGTTTACGCCTGAGTTCCGTAACCGTCTTGATGCCATCATTCAATTTAATCCACTGGATACCTCTGTCGTCGTCTCTGTAGTCGATAAGTTCTTGGTTGAGCTACAAGTCCAGCTTGATGATAAACAAGTAACGCTAGAGATTGATGATGAGGTACGTGATTACTTAGCGGATAAAGGTTATGATCGCCTCATGGGTGCGCGTCCTATGCAGCGTCTGATTCAAGACGAGATTAAGAAACCATTGGCAAGCATGATTTTGTTTGGCAACTTGGTAAACGGCGGGGTTGTCCATCTGACCTTGGAACCTGAAGATGCTAAAGATCAAGACGGCAATGCGGTTAAGCTTGAGAAAGGGTCAGATAAAGGCTCCTCTGACAGTCGTATTATTCTAACGGTTGTTGAGACACATGAGCCGCATCCAGACTCTGAATCATTAGCCAGCTAGGCAGTTTTTGCTGTTAGTATCATAAGAATGGTTACTGCGTTATAAAAACGGTTACTGCGGTAGCCGTTTTTTTTATTGCTAATTATCACGTAGCAGCGCCAATATTTTGCTAATATCAGTGTTAGCGTATCCTGATAACAAATAAAAAAGGATTGATTATGACATTACTTGATGTACAAGCAACAAAGACAGAGGCACAAAAACAAGCTATTTTAGACAATGTACGCTTACCAGAAGACTGGAAAAACGCCTTAGCAGAAGAATTAACTTCTGACAATATGGATAACTTGCGCGCATTTTTAAAGGAAGCCTATCAATCAGACGATAGTATCTATCCACCAGCCCCTTTGATGTTTAATGCGTTAGATTTAACCCCTTTATCACAGGTTAAAGTCGTGATTTTAGGTCAAGATCCTTATCACGGACCAGGACAAGCAATGGGCTTATCATTTTCAGTGCCCAAAGCCATTCCAAAACCACCGTCACTGAATAATTTATTGAAAGAGATGGCAAGTGACATAGGTATCGCGCCGTCAAAACATGGTGACCTGACCTACTGGGCACAGCAAGGCGTATTGTTATTAAATAGCTCATTGACCGTGAGAGAAGGGGAGCCAAATAGTCATCAGAATAAAGGTTGGGAGCAGTTTACCGATGCGGTCATTGATGTGGTCAATGAACAAACAGAGCATACGGTATTTATATTGTGGGGTAGTAAAGCGCAGAAAAAAGGCAAATATATTAATACTGATAAACATCTGATTTTGACGGCTGTACATCCTTCACCGTTGGCTGCTAACCGTGGTGGGTTTTTCGGCTCTAAGCCATTTTCTAAAACCAATGATTATCTACTACAGTATGGTCGAACGCCAATTGACTGGCAGCTGCCACAGTAGCTGTTGAAAATAATCGTCAAAAGTGGTTTTTAAAATAATAGTTCTATTAATATTCAAAATAATAGTTGTCCTGATAAATGAAACATAGACAAACGATAAGCTTGCAGCCTTATCAATTAACGAGCAGCCTGATATCGGCAAGTACCTTTTGGTTGATTGAAGATGTTAAGTGGATGCAAAAAGCCCTTAAGCTTGCCAAACAAGGTGCCGCGCGTGAAGAAGTGCCAGTAGGGGCGATACTGGTGCACAATCAGCAAGTAATTGGGCAAGGATTTAATGAGCCGATTGGACGTCATGATGCCACGGCTCATGCTGAAATTGTCGCTTTAAGAGATGCTTGCATGGGTTTAAACAACTATCGCTTGCCATTACAGACGACGTTATATGTGACTTTAGAGCCGTGTACCATGTGTATTGGGGCGCTGATTCATGCTCGAGTGGATAGACTTGTCTATGCGGCAAGTGAGCCGAGGGCTGGCATGGTTGGCAGTCAAATGGACTTGGCTGCCCAGCCATTTTATAACCATAGTATTCAAGTACATAAAGGCTTATGTAGTGAGCATAGCAGTCAGATGCTAAAGGCTTTTTTTCGTCAGCGCCGCCAAGCGTTAAAAAAGGATAAGCGCTAAAAATAAAAGTGAGCATAAACCATTAACAAGATATTATGCTCATTGCTAGTGATAGGAAGGTTTGTTTGCTATACTATCGCCCTATTTGCTTACGAACACGTTTATTGGCGTGCAAGCGTTTGATAAACCAGTGGAAATTTACGCCATTTGCCATTTTGTAAGCTGTACCGACGATTAAGTGACTGTTATGACTGCTTTTACATCCAATACTAATGATAATAATAGCGACATTTCGTCATTGCGCTATCCGGTTATCTGTATTGATGGTTCAAGTGGGGCAGGTAAAGGCACGGTTACGTGGCGCTTAGCACAAACGTTAGGGTATCAGCTGCTAGATTCAGGGGCGTTATATCGCATTGTTGGTCTAAAGGCATTTGAAGCCGGTTTGCTCAATGTAGATGGCGAGCAAAGTATCGATGAGGCGGCGCTATTAGCATTGACTCAAAGCTTGCAAATAGTTTTTGAGCCTAATAGTGATTCAGGACGCGTGGATATCATTGTTAATGGTACTAAGATTGGCGAGCAAGTACGCAATGAAACTGTCGGTGGTTATGCTTCACGAGTCGCAGTTTATCCAAAGGTACGTCAAGCCTTGCTTAAATTGCAGCAAGATATGGCGACCCAATCAGGATTGGTTGCCGATGGTCGTGATATGGGTACCGTGGTTTTCCCAGATGCCGATGTTAAGGTCTATCTGACGGCAAGTGCCAAAGCCCGTGCTGAGCGCCGCGTGGCACAGCTTTTACAAGCGGGACAAGCTGCCGATTTTGAAGCGATTCTTGCGACGATTAAAGCGCGTGATGATCGTGATGAAAACCGTGCAACGGCACCGTCAAAACCTGCAGAAGACGCGCTGGTTTTAGATAGTTCTAACCTAGACGCTGATGCGGTTTATGAGCTTGTAAAAAAACATTGTCAAGATCAAGGTATTTGCTTTAATCGTTAATAAAAACAACATATTAAGTACTAAAAAGTTTCCTATGGCTTTCATTTTAGTATAAAATTATATAAGTATAAGTAAGACAGTTGTTGCTAATGATTCCGATAGACATCGTATTTATGAAGCTGTATTTATAAAACTGCTTTCATAGAATCGTGTTTAGACATAAGGCGCTTATTAGCAACAAAGGTTTTTTTATATGACTATATAAGATATAAAACCAGTATTTCGTTTTATACAGTCATAAATTTGATCCGTACTGTGCTGGACAGGATACGGCTATACAAAGGTAGACATAATGGAATCATTTGCTGAACTATTTGAAGCGAGCATCGAAGAAACAGGTCTTGATATCGAGCGTGGCTCGGTTATCACAGGTACTGTTGTGGCCATCGATAGCGATTGGATCACAGTAGATACTGGTCTTAAATCTGAAGGTATCGTCGCTCGTGAAGAGTTTTTAAGCGAAGAAGGCGAACTTGAAGTTGAAGTTGGCGATAGTGTCGATGTTGTGGTTGAAGCGGTTGATAACGGTATGGGTCAAACCTTACTGTCACGTGAAAAAGCCAAACGCGTTGAGACTTGGAATTTCCTTGAGAAAATCTCTGACAATGATGAGATCGTTAAAGGTATTATTTCTAGCAAAGTAAAAGGCGGCTTTACCGTTGATATCGGTTCAGTTCGCGCGTTCCTACCAGGTTCATTGGTAGACGTCCGTCCGATTCGTGATACTACGCATCTAGAAGGCAAAGAGCTAGAATTTAAAGTTATCAAACTTGATCAAAAACGTAACAACGTTGTGGTAAGTCGCCGCGCTGTTATGGAAGCTGAAAACTCAGCTGAGCGTGAAGAGCTATTGAACAAGCTTGAAGAAGGTATCGAGATCGAAGGTATCGTTAAGAACCTAACTGATTATGGTGCGTTCGTTGACCTTGGTGGTATTGATGGTCTATTGCACATCACTGACATGGCATGGCGCCGTATCAAGCACCCATCTGAGGTGGTTGAAGTTGGTCAAGACCTAAAAGTTAAAGTACTTAAGTTTGACCGTGAGCGCAATCGCGTAAGCCTAGGTCTAAAACAACTTGGTACTGATCCTTGGGATAACGTTGGCGGCACATACCCAGTCGGTAGTGTGGTTAAAGCACGCGTAACCAACCTAACTGATTATGGTTGTTTCGCTGAAATTTCTGAAGGTATTGAAGGTTTGGTACACGTGTCAGAAATGGATCACACCAACAAAAATATCCATCCATCGAAAGTTGTTCAAGTGGGTGACGAAGTTGAAGTGATGATTCTTGATATCGATGAAGAACGTCGTCGTATCAGCTTAGGTATCAAACAAACTCTAGCCAATCCATGGGATGAGTTTGATAAGAAACATGAGCGCGGTGATAAAATCACTGGTACGATCAAATCTATCACTGACTTCGGTATCTTTATCGGTCTAGACGGTGGTATCGATGGTCTTGTACATCTATCTGATATCTCTTGGAACGAAACAGGCGAAGAAGCTATCCGTAACTACAACAAAGGCGACACCGTTGAAGCAATGGTATTGTCTGTAGATTCAGAAGCCAACCGTATCAGCCTAGGCGTGAAGCAGTTAAGCTCTGATCCATTCAACGAATACCTAGTTAACAATGACCGCGGTGCTATCGTTAATGGTAAAGTAAAAGAAGTAGACGCTAAAGGTGCTACTATCGAGCTTGCTGACGAAGTTGAAGCATATCTACGTGCCTCTGAGATTCAACGTGACCGCGTTGAAGATGCGACTAAGCATCTAACAGTTGGTGATGACGTTGAAGCGAAAATCATCAGTGTTGATCGTAAAACTCGCAACATCAGCTTGTCAATTAAAGCGAAAGACGAAGCTGAAGAGCGCCAAGCGATTAAAGAGCTAAGCAGCACTAGCACTACTAGCACTACTGCCGGTTCTGATGCACAGCCAAAAACTATTGGTGACTTGATCAAAGAACAAATGCAGTAAGCTGTATATTGTTGATATAATTAGTATATAAAAAGAAAGCGACTCCGGTCGCTTTTTTTTGTGATTAAATTTGGGTATGAAGCAAATGCTTAACGATTTCCTGTAAAAGGGGAAACTCTTATTTCCATTTGCGCCAATATCCGCTATCATTTGCAACATTGAGTAACGAGATGTGAACGTAAACCTAAATAGTCATAAAATGACAATTTACCTCACAACCATCTTATCCATTAATCAATAAGGCCAGTGTGATAATGCAGCAAGCAATTAACAAGTCCGAATTTATTAGTAATCTGAGTGCGAATTGTGACAACATGACAGATACCGTTGTCGATGATGCAGTACGCGAAATATTAAATTTGATGACCGATACTTTAGCCAACGACGGCCGAGTAGAGGTGCGCGGCTTTGGTAGTTTTTGTCTCCATCATCGCCGTGCACGTATGGGACGCAACCCTAAAACAGGCGAAAGCGTACCAGTACCTGCCAAAGCCATTCCACATTTTAAACCTGGCAAAGCACTACGTGAAGCCGTCAATGATAAAGTAGCCCACGGTTAGGAACATAAGCAGAATAGTAAGACGTTTAATTTTATAATTATTAAAGTTGCTGATTACTAAGACGTCTTACTATTAAAGTTTTTTCTGATTAAAGAATCTTACTATTAACGATTTTTAAGGTTTAGACTTTTTATCATTAAACCAAAACGAATAAGCTAAGAGATATAAAACCAGTCTTTTTATATAAGAGGCTAGATATTGAAAACCTTTACTAGCAGTCGCTATGGCTGCGTTATTTGCTAAACTGTTCATACTATTCAACACACAAGGATACGTCTGATGCGCATTTTACTGCTGGTATTACTGTTTTTGAGCTTTGCTTATTCGCTAGGTTTAGTATTAGCCAATAATACTGAAGTTGGGGTGAACTTATTATTTTCCCAAGCACCGACGATGAACCTGGGCTTATTGCTGATTCTGTGCCTGATACTCGGCATCATCATTGGTATGCTACTAGCTTTACTCATGTTCCGTGTGCTACAAAATAAGTGGGAAATCTCACGTCTACAAAAATTAAATGCCAATCTGCAAGAGCAGGTGACACAAGCCAATATTGTTATTGACCGTCAAGCAAACGCGCCGTTGGTAGAAGAAGCGGTTTATGGTGCGACAGCGACCAATGTGCAAGATGGTAGCGTCAGCGATGTAGATGATGGTGCAATGTTAACCAAGCAAAAGCGAGATTATTAGTCGGTCAGATGACCATTCTATTTCTAATAGCTCTATATACAATCATTTGATAAACCCGATAGAAAGTGGCACAACTATGAATAACGCAAATACCTCTCCCGTCGTCGTTGCTTTAGATAACATGACGAGAGATGCCTCGTTAGCACTGGCTGACCAATTAGATCCGGCGTTATGTCGCTTAAAGGTAGGTAAAGAGCTGTTTACCCGCTGTGGTCCTGAGATAGTTAGAGCGCTACATCAGCGCGATTTTGAGGTGTTTTTGGACTTGAAATTCCATGATATCCCTAATACCACAGCACAAGCGGTCTTGGCGGCAGCTGAGCTTGGCGTATGGATGGTCAACGTCCATGCAAGTGCGGGCTTAGAGGCGATGTCATTAGCCAAACAACGCTTGTTAGACGGTAATTTTGAAACCTTGCTAATCGCTGTTACCGTACTGACCTCTATGGATAACCAAGCATTGATGCAAACGGGCATCACGGACGACTTAGATGTACAAGTAAGCCGCTTAGCACAATTGACTAAGCAAGCAGGTCTTGATGGCGTGGTATGTTCAGCGCAAGAAGCCAAAACGCTTAAGCAGCTATGTGGTCAAGATTTCAAGCTAATTACCCCGGGTATTCGCCTGTTAGACGACAATGTCGATGATCAAAAACGCATTTGCACGCCGAAACAAGCGTTAAATGATGGCTCTGACTATTTAGTAATTGGGCGCTCCATTACCCAAGCAACAAATCCTGCGGCTAAATTACAAACGATACTTCAAAGTATCTGATTATAGATAGAGCGTCTAAAATTTTATAATCTGTTTTGAGGTTTTTAGCAGCATAACTATGAAAAGACAGCCTAACACGCTGTCTTTTTTACTTTTTGCCAGTTATGAAAAAAGTGCTACACTGGTTAAATTTATGTTGATAGTAAGCCTAGATATAGACAGTTTTTTATCTTCAAGTTTTTGCAAATGGCATGATGGGACAATAGTAAAACCTATGAAATTACAGATTTTAAGTGACTTACATATTGACAGCTATGCTCGTCAGTCGCATCCGCTAGGGCATATCCCGAAAACGGAAGCAGATGTGGTGCTAGTAGCGGGGGACACTGCCAACAGTGATAGTGGTATGCCATGGCTACAAGAGCAAGCAGCGCGCTTACAAGTGCCATTAATTACCATCTCCGGCAATCATGAGTACTTCAACGAAGATGTGCTGCACTTTGATAAGAAGCTTGCGACTTGGGATGATTATAATAGTGAATTAAAACAAGGCGTGCGCGTGTTACAGTGTCAGCATATCGATATTGGCGAGGTGCGAATTCTAGGCTGTACGCTATGGACAGATTATCAATACCAAGCCAACGAAGATACCATGGCAGCGGCTAGGCGTTTTATGCGTGACTATAAGCAAATTTATGCCGGTGGCGAGCTGTTTTCACCTGAAGTATCAATGCAAATCCATGCTGAGCAGCGCCGATGGTTACAGCAAGCATTAATAACTGCTAAAGCACTGGGTAAGAAAACTGTGGTCATGAGTCATCATAGTATCAGCCCGTTATCTGTGTCTGAGAAGTATGCTGAGCTGCCAAGCAATGCCGCTTTTGTCAGTGATTTATCGAGCTGGATGTATGAAGATTGGGCGCCCACGCTTTGGGTGCATGGCCATACCCATGAAGCCTTTGACTATCAAATCAATAAGACGCGAGTCATCGTCAATCCGCGTGCCTATCCGAATGAGGTGAGCAGTACTGCATTAGCATTTGCTTGGGATAAGGTGATTGAGATTTGATAAATCGTCTTAACTAAGCGTTTAAATTTATAAAGATACGCTATATTGCAACTGAACTTATATTTTGTTCATTGATGTCAAAAAATCTGCTACGCTTGCTATCATGAGTAAACTGCCTAATAACACCCTATCAAAACTATCCGCTGCGCAGCGTGCGAGTCACACGCCAAGTGCACCAGCGCCCTCGCACTTACCTGACAGTATGATGTCTTCGGTCGGCTTACTGCCTACGGATAAACGGCTGATTTTATTTACCAGACATTCTTTACGTGAGCGCTCTGACGGTAATGGTTTTGCCAGTTATCAGTTGCCGCTGACCCAAAAAGGTCGCGTCTTAGCCAAGTCTTGGGGGCGCTGGTTGGCAGGACATCTGCCGTATTCGCTCGATGTCGATAGTATCTCAAGCCCGATTGGGCGTTGTATTGATACCGCGCAGCTGATGCAAGCAGGCGCGGGGCTACAACGTGATATCTCGCATCAATCATTATTGGTCGAACCCGGTAGTCTGGTGACTGAACCTGAGATTGCCACTCCCATATTTAAAGAAATTGGCGTGCTCAATTTTATCAATCGCTTTTTACAAGGCAATCTTGAAGGTACCAAAAACGCCTATCAAGGTGGGCTTGATCTTTTATCACTGTTTTACCAAAATCAGCCTGAGCATGGGCATTTAATGCTTGCCGTCAGTCATGATACCTTGTTGTCAGCGTTTTTGGCGGTGATGTTTGATGTGACTGAGATTGATTGGAATGACTGGCCAAAGATGATGGAAGGGGTGTTCTTGTGGTTTGATGATAAGCCATTTGAGCAGGCCAGTGCTTATTTCGTCTGGCGCGGTGAAGTTTATGTGCGCCCGATTCATACTTTGCTTGACAGTTACCGTGCGGCCGGCTTTCATCCTAATAAATTGCTATTGCCACCAGAAGTAAAATGGACCTAAGTGTTTTTTGCTAAACATCATTTTCTAAAACTGTTAAACACTTTTAAGCAGTTATAAATGATAAATGAAGTGATAAATAAACAGGCATAAAAAAACCTTGCCCCAGTATTAGAACTGGTAACAAGGTTTTAGTCATCACACTATAAAAGTGCAATGCGGTCTAAACGCAACCAATCTTAAGCTTGTAAGCCTTTGATGGTTTTGTTTAGGCGGCTCTTACGACGAGCAGCTTTATTCTTATGAATAATACCTTTGTCAGCCATACGATCAAGAACCGGTACCGCTTTTTTGTAAGCTTCGGTAGCCGCGTCATAATCTTTAGCAGCGATAGCCGCGTCAACACGTTTTAGATAAGTACGAACCATAGAGCGTTGTGACGCAGAGTTCTGACGACGTTTGGTGTTTTGACGGGCGCGTTTACGAGCTTGTGCAGTATTAGCCACGCGTATCTCCTTGATAAAGACAGATAAAAATATGAATGTTGATTGCAATAATAATGGGTTTAACAATCATCGGTGACGAGCAGCCTCTCGCCAAACATGATGTCGATGTCTGATATTAGAATACCTATCTGTTATTAAAGGCACCTAAATTAGTAATAGATCATCGCAAGCGCCAGAACTGTTTGGAATAATTAAACAGCGTTGACGTGTAAAGCCGGTTATCTTAGCAAATTATTGCGCTTAGAACAATATATTTGATGATTAATGCGTAAAAGAAGTTATGCTAGCACACGGATTGCTGGTTTTTAGGGTGGTTAATAAGCGTTTTATTAAGCAAACGAGCAAAATATCTAGCAAAAGTGGCGGCTTAAAACGACTGATTGGTGCAATCAATTTGATGGCGGATAAAATCTCTTACAATAAATTGTGTAGAATAGCGTCAGTTATCTCTGAATTTAGGTATGATACCTATGATACAAAGGGCAAAGACGTTAGTGAAAAGCGTTGATGATAAGCGTTTACCCCTCATCTTTCTTCTTATTATACATATTCCAACATTATATAAATGGATAGGCTATGCAGCGAAAAGCAATTGTGATTGGCGCAACAGGATTGGTCGGGCAGCATCTTGTTAAGCAGCTTAGTGAGCTTTATGACACGTTAATTGTGATTGCACGGCGACCGCCTCGCTATATCAATGCCAGTATGCGCTTTTATCAGGTCAATGATTTCGATAACTTGGCTGAAATATTTGCCAGCGTTGGCGCTGATAATAAGACAGATGCTTTCAGCTGCCTTGGTACCACCAAAAAGCAAGCGGGTAGTGATGAGGCTTTTCGAAAAATCGACCATGATTATAATGTCAATTTTGCCAAACTCTGCCAAGAAAAAGGTGTTGAGAACTTCTTTTTATTGTCCTCAATGAATGCGGACATCGACAGTCGCTTTTTATACAATCGGGTCAAAGCGGAAACTGAGCAGTCTATTATGGCGCTAGGTTTTAAGCAGCTGGTGATTCTGCGTCCTTCTTTATTGCTGGGCAAGCATAAAGGTCGCCCGCTTGAAAGTATTGGTCAAAAAGCGTTTAAACTCATCTCGCCTTTGGTCTCAGAGTCATTATCCTTGCATCCTATTTCTGCAAAGCGCGTTGCCAGTGCGATGGCAATGAGTGCACATGATGTTTATCAGCGTAATAAATACCGTAATGAGCCTGCGATTCAAACCACAGATATCATCGAAAATAAGCAGATGCTAGCGATGACTAAAGTTAAAAAATAGCCTAAGCATCCAATTAAAAACACTTAAAATTAAAACTCAGTCATAAATGATTTAACATAAATAATTTAATCATACACAACAAGGAGCGTCAGACATGTCAGAATCGACCATGAATAAAGAGAACTTTGTGACTTGTGATTTATTGGATGCCAATCCTGAATCACAGGTATGTTTGCCTAATATCGAAGGCAAGTCTTTTTATAGCTTTGGTGGCAAAGACAGATTTTGCGGTGAAATCGTGACGGTGAAATGCTTTGAAGACAATAGCCGCGTAAAATCGTTATTAAACAGCGATGGCAAAGATAAAGACGGTAATGGCAAAGTATTGGTCGTTGACGGCGGTGGTTCGATGCGTTGCGCGTTGCTCGGCGATATGATTGCGCAATCAGCGATTGATAATGGCTGGGCGGGGGTTGTGGTTTATGGCTGCGTGCGTGATGTTGATGATATGGCAGCAATGGACATCGGTGTTATGGCGCTCGGCTGTATCCCGCGTAAATCAAACCGCCGTGACGAAGGTCAAACCGATCTTGAAATCAGCTTTGGTGATTTAACGTTAAATTCTGGTATGTTTGTTTATGCAGACAATAACGGCATTATCGCTAGCGACAAACCATTAATTTAAAAACAGCTTATAATTTAAAAACAGCTTATAATTTAAAAACAGCTTATAATTTAAAAACAGCTTAATGCATATAACTCAAAAACCTCAGCTTAACCGTTGAGGTTTTTACATTTACTCATCCTGTCTTTATATACGAATATAAGTTTTATCAACTATTTGGCTATTGGTTTTTTCATAAGAATGCTAAGTGACAAACCGTTACGGCATAAATTTTGGTAATTGCTGAAATATTCGTATAATAGCTTTCTGACTCTTAACGTTGACCCTATTCTTTATGCCTATCACTGCTTTGACTGACGCCTTTGAACCGATTAACCAGCAGTTGTTTCCTATCCAGAATGCCCAGCGCCGTTGGCTGGCACCTGTGCATGGGGCAGTCAGTAGTTTGTGGCTGGCAAGTCTGGTGCAAACATCGCTATGGAATGTTGCCGACCGTCTAAAGGTTGTGGTAACGCGTGACCAAAACCAGCTTAATCAGATAGAAACAGAATTGGCATTTTGCGGCGTCGATGCTTATGTATTCCCTGATTGGGAGACATTGACCTATGATGAGCTGTCACCGCATCAAGATATCGTCAGCGAACGTATCAATCTATTAACCGATATGCCAACGTCAGGCGTGCTGCTCATCTCGGTACAGGCACTCATGCATCGGGTCGCACCGCCAAGCTGGCTGATAGGTCAGCATTTTGATTTGAGTGTCGGTGATAGATTCGATATCAATACCCAACGTGGCTTACTGGCAAAGGCAGGCTATCGCGCCGTTGAGAACGTCTTTGAGCCGGGCGAATTTGCCGTACGCGGTAGCATCATTGACATCTTTGCCATGGGTCAGCCGTTTCCGCTACGCCTAGATTTGTTTGACGATGAAATTGAAACCATCCGCTTTTTTAACCCGCAAACCCAGCGTACACTGACCGTCGATGACCTCAAAACCATGATGAGCGGCAACGATAGCAGCATGGGTAAAGAGTCATTGTCGCTACTGCATAAACTGCCAGATATCTCAAAGCCCATTAAGCAGTTTCAAATACTACCAGCAAAAGAGTTTCCGCTTGATGAAGGGCGGGAGACGTTTCGCACCAACTTTGCTGCTATGTTCCCTAATACCAGCAGCCGTAAGTTTGAACTGCACAAAGATGTCATGGCGGGTATCGCCAGTAGTGGACTTGAATATTATCAGCCGCTATTTTTTGACTTAAAGGATTGGGAAGCTGAGAGTAGTTTATTTGCTTACTTACCAAGCGATGCACTATTTATCACAGATGAGCTGATTAACGAAAAACAGGCAGATTATTGGTCACAGATTCAGCGCCGTTATGAAGAACGTCGTCATGATATTGATAAACCCATCGTCGCGCCTGAATTATTGTATTTATTATCAAATACTTTAAACGAGCACCTCAATCATTATCCACGGGTGATACTCAGTGCGCGTAATGAATTGGCTACCATGACCGATGTCGCTGCAATTGATAGCGATGCTTCGTTATTAGAAGATGCGTCATTGTTAGCAGACAAATCATTGCTGGAAGTTGAAGAGCAGCCGGATTCTCAGCCACAACTGCCGCTTGTGCCGAGTAAGCAGCAAGGCTTGGTGACGTTAAGTGCGCAAGAGCCGCCGCAATTATCAGTCAATCATCAAAAAGCTGAGCCACTTACTGAACTGTTAGAATTTTTAGCGCTGCAAGCGCAAACAGCAACACCTGTATTGATTGTCGCTGAAACAGCGGGTCGCCGTGAGATTCTCATCGAGCTGTTTAAAAGCAAAATCGATATCAAAGCTTATGACAGCTTTGAGGCGTTTTTAGCAGCGGATAAACCTACTGGTCTTAATGCTAAAAAGCTGCCACAGGTTGGACTCACGGTTGCACCCATTGAGCGCGGGGTTTATGTTCCTGAACGTTTGGTATTAATTAGTGAAACGCAGTTATTTGGTCGGCAAGTGCTGCAAACGCGTCGCCGTCGTCAAAGCGGTGTGTCAGAAGAGTTTTTGGTTAAAAGTGTCACCGAGATAACCGAAGGTAGCCCAGTGGTGCATATCGAGCATGGTATCGGACGTTATCACGGGCTGATTACGCTAGATGTCGGCGATGGTGAACAAGAATTTATTCATTTGAAATATGCCGATGATGCCAGTATTTATGTACCGGTTGCCAATTTACAGATGATTAACCGTTATAGCGGCGGTGATCCTGCGCTTGCGCCATTGCATAAAATTGGCAGCGGTAAATGGGATAAAGCCAAGCAAAAAGCCCTCGAGCAAATCCATGACGTGGCGGCTGAGCTACTTAATATGCAGGCGCGTCGTGAAGCCAAAGTTGGTATTCATTTTAAAATAGATTCATCACAGTACGAGCTGTTTGCCAGTCAATTTGCTTTTGAAGAAACGCCCGATCAAGCCAATGCTATCCATGCGGTGATGGAAGACATGAGACAGAACCAGCCGATGGATCGCCTTATCTGCGGTGATGTCGGCTTTGGTAAAACTGAAGTGGCTATGCGCGCGGCGTTTATCGCGGTTAGTGCGGGCTATCAAGTGGCAGTATTGGTGCCGACAACCTTGCTAGCCGGTCAGCATGAAGATAATTTCCGCGACCGTTTTGCTGATTGGCCAGTGCGTATCGAAACGCTATCGCGCTTCGGTGGCAAAAAACATCAAGAGACGGTATTGGCTGATTTAGCAGCTGGCAAGGTTGATATCGTTATCGGTACGCATAAACTATTACAGCCTGATGTGAAATTTTCTAATTTAGGTTTGATGATTGTCGATGAAGAGCATCGCTTTGGCGTGCGTCATAAAGAGCGTATTAAGGCGATTCAGACCGATGTGGATAGTATGTCGATGACTGCGACGCCCATCCCTAGAACGCTTAATATGGCGCTCTCGGGTATGCGTGATATGTCGATTATTGCCACGCCACCGGCACGTCGTTTGGCTATTAAAACCTTTGTCATGCAAAAAACAGAAGCCCTAATGAAAGAGGCTATCTTGCGTGAGCTACTGCGTGGCGGGCAAGTTTATTTATTGCATAATGACGTGGCAAGCATTGAGCGTATGGCAGAAACCATACGTGAGCTGGTTCCTGAGGCGCGAGTAGGGGTTGCTCATGGACAAATGCAAGAGCGCCAACTTGAACAAGTCATGCAGCAGTTTTATCATAAAAAGTTCAACGTGCTAGTCTGTTCGACCATTATCGAAACCGGTATCGATGTACCCAATGCCAATACCATTATCATTGAGCGCGCCGATAAGTTTGGCTTGGCGCAATTGCATCAGCTACGTGGTCGTGTTGGCCGTAGTCATCACCAGGCTTATTGTTATCTGCTAGTACCTTCTATCAAAGGTCTTAAAGGCGATGCTAAGCGCCGCTTACATGCGATTGAGCGCGCTAATACACTGGGCGCAGGCTTTATGCTGGCAAGTGAGGATTTAGAGATTCGCGGTGCTGGTGAGATACTTGGTAAGCAGCAAAGTGGTAATATGCAGGCGATTGGCTTTAGCTTATATATGGATATGCTAGAGCGAGCGACAAAAGCGATTAAAGCTGGTAAAGAGCCTGATTTAAGCACACCTTTATCGTTAACTAGTGAGATTAACCTGCATAGCTCGGCGTTGATACCAGAAGATTATTTACACGATGTGCATCAGCGCTTATTATTTTATAAACGCATCAGTAATGCCGATGATAAAGAGGCATTGACCGATATCCGTACCGAAATGATCGACCGTTTTGGTGTATTACCCGATCAAACCAAGCAGTTATTCGCCATTCACGGACTGCGTATACAAGCTGAGCCGCTAAAGATTAATAAGATTGATGCCAATAGTAATAGCATGACGTTAGAATTTGCACCTGATACGCCGGTCGATGCCTTAGCGATTATTAAATTGATTCAGAGCAATGGGCAGCGCTATCGTATGAATGGTGCCTCTGGCATTCGTTATCAGGATGCCGATAAACTGGCAACCCCGCAGCAGCGCGTCAGCTCAATTCAAGAGCTGTTACGCTATTTTAGTGAGCATATGGTGGCAGAGTCAGCTTAGCTTCATTGATTTATATTTTTAAACTGAACAGATTCGCTAAATAATTTAAATAAGGTCAATGTTGCATTCTAAGACAATCAGTCATGGCGCTATTTTATCGGTTGGATAACTGATAAAATAGCGACACCCTATATTTAGCCTACTATTTTTTATAGCACAATGTTTTTAAGCGTATTATTTTTTAGTAAATTAAATTCTGCTTTTCTAGATTTCCATTCCTTTTATCTAAGCGTCATAACAAGAGAACCGTCATTATGTTCCAACTTCATCATAAGCTTGCTGCTGATAGTTTTTTAGTGGGTGATTTCCCATTATCGACCTGTCGTTTAATCAATGATTGTCAGTTTCCTTGGTTGATATTGGTGCCGCGGGTATCAGGTATCAAAGAGTTATATGAGCTATCTGAGGCTGACCAAGCGCAGTTTTTGCGTGAATCGAGCTGGTTATCAAGCCAATTGGCCAAGACCTTCCAAGCCGATAAAATGAACGTGGCAGCACTCGGCAATCAAGTACCGCAGTTACATTTTCATCATATCGTTCGCTATCAAAACGACATGCAGTGGCCGAATCCAGTATGGGGCGTGCCAGCTGTGCCTTATACCAAAGAAGTATTGGCGCAGATGCAGCAGACATTGATGATGGCATTACGTGGTCACCATCAAATGCCGTTCGATTGGCAAATGCAGTAAAACTTGAGCAGTAAAATTTAAAATGAACTAATTATAATTTTGCATTTAAATGTTCTGTTCCAAACGATTTTTATCTAAATACATTTGTTTAAACAAAGTGTAAAGCCAGATTTAATGATGGTTTAAGTGGTTTTAACCATAAAGTGTTTTACATTTGTCTGTTATTCATTATATTAGAGAGTGGGTTGGTTAAATGGATATAGCCAACTTATCTACTCGCAGCCGTTTTTTGCGTATTAATCAGTATGCTTGATTTAACGCATTTAAAACGCTTCGAGGTACTTAATCTTAGATTGGAAGCTTTCAGTCTAAGATTTCACTCTATGTTAAGGATAACAAATGGCTACTTCCTCTATTGCACCTCCATTATTACGACCTTCTATGTTACTCATCTCTATTTGTACCGTCGCTCTCGGTTTAACTGCCTGCGAGACAGATTCAACGGGGTCAGCTTTAGTACAGGCTGACTCAATACAGTCGGCATCCGTGCAGTCCGATTCAGTCCCGTCTGATTCAGGGCAAACCATTACCGAAAATATAACCTCCTCATCAGACAGCTCTGTTACGTTAAATCGTAGCGCTTCTGCGATGTCTATGAGAGCAATGCCGACAAGTCAGTATCTCGTTGGTAGTGGTAAGGCAGATATCACCGGTGCGGCTGCCGAAACCGGTATGTTTGGTTATGCCTCTGGGCAGGTTGTGCAAGGTATTAATGACCGCTTATATTCTCATGCCTTTATTATAGGAGAGGATACGAATAGTCAAAATCAAGGTAAACGCGTCGTTTATGTCTCAGCAGATATGGGCGCGATGTTCACCGCGGTAAAGCTTGAGGTCATCAAGCGCTTAAAAGCAGATTATGGCGAATTATATAATGATGATAATGTCATGCTTACTGCTACTCACACTCACGTCGGCAATGCTGGCTACTCGCATCAACAGTTATATCAAATTGCCAGTACCGACGACACGCTATCAGGCTATAGCAGCCAAAACTTCAATGCTATCGTCAATGGGATTGTCACCTCGATTAAGCGTGCTCATGACACTTTGACACCGGGGACGCTATCTTTGGCGCAAGGCGAGCTAAAAGGTGCGACACTTAATCGCTCAGAATTTGCCTATAACAATAATGCCGATGCAAAAGACTTTGATAGTAATGTTAATGAAACCATGACTCAGCTGCGCCTAAATGCTGCCGATGGCACGCCAGTAGGTCTGATTAATTGGTTTGCCTTGCATCCGACCAGCTTTAGTAATCAGTTTATGCATCTCAGCGCTGATAATAAAGGTTTTGCCCAGCGCGGTGCTGAAAAGATTTTCGGTGGAAATGCAGATAAGCCCTTTGTTGCAGCTTTTGCCAATGCTGATGAAGGTGATGTATTAGCCGCAGGTGGTAATGCCAACTCAAAACCTGGCTATCAAGGCAGTGATAATGAGTGGGAAAATGTCAGGCGTGATGGACAACTGCAGCTTGATAAGGCGGTTGAGCTTTGGAATCAAGGTGTGCCGGTTGCTGGGCCAGTAGACGTACGCGCCCGTTGGGTCAATTTAAAGGGCTATCAAGTCGATGGTAAATTCACCAATGGCGCAGGCAATAAAGTCTTATGTATGCCAGCCCGCGGTTACTCGTTTGCTGCTGGCGGCGAGAATGGCCCATCGAACATACCGGGTATGTATGAGGGCATGACACGAGAAAACTTCCGCATTAATGATGATATTAATAAAGTAGACCAATCTTTCCTAGGAAGTTTGACGCGCGGCGCCTTTGGTATTGTTTCAACCGTCAGCCAAGATGAGTGTCAGGCTGAAAAACAGGTGTTATTACCGACTGGCAGTTGGGGCTGGATTAATACTGAGCAACCCGTTCAGCTCATGCGTATCGGTAATATCGCCATCGTTGCTATTCCTGGTGAGCCGACGACCATGGTCGGGCGACGGATGCGCGCTGCCGTGCTGGCGCAGCTAAAGGATTCAGGCGTAGATACCGTTATCATTAATGGCTTGGCCAATAACTATAGCGGCTATTTGAGCACGCGTGAAGAGTTCGCCACCCAACATTACGAAGGGGCATCTACTGAATATGGCCCTTATCAAACAGCTGCTTATATACAAGAATATACCCAATTGGCCGAAGCGCTACGGGATGGCATAGAGGTTTATGACAGTGCCACACCGCCTGATCGCTCAGCTAAGTCATTTAATGAGCGTCCGGGTGTGGTATTTGATGATAAGCCTTTAAAACAAGCTTGGGGACAAACGCTCACTCAGCCTAAAGCCAGTTATCAAAAAGGTCAGGTTGCTACGGCGGTATTCCGCGGTGCTCATCCTAAAAACAATCTACGGACCGAAGACAGTTTTTTAAAGGTGCAGCGTTTTGAGAATGGCCAGTGGGTCGATTATCTGAGTGATAGCGACTTTGAGACCACCTATACTTGGAAGCGTGAAGGGGCAGCTTATAGTAAAGCTATTATCGATTGGCGAATCAGCACTGACACCCCAGCGGGTACGTATCGATTGACCCATCAAGGCGATTGGAAAAGTGGTTGGACACGTAAAATAAAGCCGTATTCAGGCGTTTCTAATAGCTTTATCGTTCAGTAATAAATTTTATTATGTTTTTATAAATTCACTTTCCACTTAATCTTTATGTATAGAAAAGCCAGATAGTAGTTATCTGGCTTTTTGGTCTTTATTTCTTGCTATGTATTCTTGTGTCTTTTAAGAATGTTAATTCAAACCAGAGCTACTAAGCTTTGGATTTAAAGAGCTTTTTAGGCAAATGAGCGATAAGTGGTATACTTTTTCCTACCAGTGACCTAGGTGCTATGGCAATAAAGCAGTATAATGTATAGATTTACTATCTAATTATATTATCAGTGGTTTATAAAGATGAGCGTTAGTGATCAATCTTTTATCACGAAATAGGGGCTGCTTAATAAGGGCTACCTAAAACCTCAATGATAATATGAGCGTTATTTTAATGTTCATTAAAATTTCTGATGGTTTTTCTTTAGGCGAATAGCGACCATGGCATTTTTAGAAACCTCAAGCGCAAAGATTCCGCTACAGGATGGTAATAGCAATGCCTATCGCTTTGACTATCCGGAAATCTACGTTTTAATACTGACGGTTATATTACTCGCTGTACATTTTAATTTTAGTCCGACTTCAATGGCGCTGGTGGTCATCGTCTGTCTGCCGAGCTTAATGCTTTTAATTTATAACTATCGTCGCCAAACCAGTTTTTGGACCTCGAACATTGTTATTATCTTATTATCGGCGGTCATCGGCTCGATACAGTTTTGCCCAATTATCTCGCTCAGCTTATCGGCGCTCATCGGCTTGCGAGTTATTCTTAGCAGTCCGGAAAACCATCTAAAACTCATAGCGGTTTCCGTAGTCACTGTCATCATTTTTTATTATGTGAGTGTCACCTTAAGTAGCGCTCAGATAGATTGCCACGAAGGCTTGATTACCCCCGTTATCTTATTGGCCAGTATGCTTGTGCTATTGTGCCATTTTCGCCACGTTTATCATGACTATATAAACTATGAAGCACGAGCGCAGCAAGCGGTTGGGCGTCTAAATACCATGGTATCTGTGATTAATAAGTTAACCCGCTTTGTGCCGCTGCAAGTCTGGGAGCCAATTGTAAAATCTGACAGTCCCGTTAATGTCGATAATAAACGTGCCAAGCTGACGATTATGTTTTCAGATATTGTCGGCTTTACCGAACTGTCTGAGAGTTTGAGCGCAGACAATTTGGCTGATATCTTAAATACCTATATGCACTGTATGACCTTAATTGCCAATAAGCATGGCGCGGTATTGGATAAGTTTATTGGCGATGGTATGGTGTGTTTTTTTGGCGAACCAAACAGCCGCGGACCGCGTCAAGATGCACTAGACTGCGTGGCAATGGCCATAGATATGCGCCGTGAGATGCGCACCTTGCGGCAAAAATGGCGCTTGTTGGGCTTTGAGGGTTTGTATATTCGTATCGGTATTACCACAGGCTACTGTCATGTTGGTAACTTTGGTAGTAATAGCCGCCTAAGCTATACCCTCATTGGTAAAGAAGCCAACCTAGCATCAAGGCTTGAGGCGGTCGCTGGCAAAGGACAGATATTTATCAGCGACAGTACCTATGATTATATCTCGCATGATTACGACTGCGAATATGCTGGTGCTTTTCAGCTTAAAGGTTTTGATAAAAAAATAAACGCTTGGCAAGTACTTGATCCTGACGAGAATAAAGGTCAGTTATCAAAGTGGGTTGACCACACCTTACCGGGCTTTAATTTGCATCTGAATTTTAGAGATATGCAAGACAATGATTATCAGGATATCAGAAATCGCTTAAATCTGGCGCTGGCGCGTATTGAAAAAGAAGAGCAGACGATAGCGCTTGAGATGTTAGAGGCAAGTAAGCAAGAAAACAATCGTCATTAATAAGCGCAGAATGAAACCGATTTGAGTGATTTGTAGAAATGAATGTTTATAGCATGACAGTTAAATTTGCACGCAGGATTACTAGAAGTAAAAATAGAAAAAGCCAGTTATGATAAATAACTGGCCTTTTTAGTCTACTGTCAGCGTGTTTTCAACTAAATGAGCTTGGATAATCAAGCTAAGTCATAAAACACTACAAGTATTTAATGGTTTTCTTTGGCATGGTTTAGGGTGTACTTAGGAATCTCGATGGTTAAATCTTCATCATCAAGCATGACCTGACACGATAAGCGCGAATCAGGTTCCAAACCCCAAGCGCGGTCTAGTAAGTCGGCTTCGATATCGTCCATCTCATCTAAGCTATTAAAACCTTTACGGACCACCACATGACAAGTCGTACAAGCTTTTGACATCTCGCAGGCATGCTCAATCTTGATGCCTTTTTCTAGCAGCGCTTTACATAAGTTGCTGCCTGCCTCTAGTTCGACTTCAGTACCTTCAGGGCAAATTTCATGATGGGGTAATATAGTAATTTTTGGCATAAGTTATTTGTCCGCTGCTAATCAATTAAAAAAATAAAAAGGGTCAGCCTAGTTCAACTGCTAGGTAATTTTCTTAGGCGTATATATTATTAATGGTATCTGCTACCAATCTTGGGCACTGGTGCCTGCCATACTGGCTTTAACACTTTGATTCATAATGCGGGCGGCAAAGGCATCACTGTGGGGCTTTAACTTGGCTTGTTTGGCTTCGATAATGGCTAAATCATTAGTGTTAAGCGCGCTTTGCAGGTCTTGCATGGTTTGCGCCAATGACTGCTGCTCTTCAGCTGACACTAATGCTGCAAACTCGTTAAGCGCCGATTGTAGTGCCAATAATTCACGTTCAGCTTCTACTTTGGTCTCAATTAAAGAGCGCGCATTTTTATCTTCTTCAGCGTATTTAAAGCCTGCAATCAATAGCTGCTCTTTTTGCTCATCAGACAGACCATAAGATGGCACAATTTCGATTTTACTTTCAGTCTTAGTGGTGGTTTCTTGCGCACTGACGGTTAGCTGTCCGTTGGCATCAATACTAAAGGTCACCTCAATACGTGCAAAGCCTGCTTTCATCGGTGGAATACCGTATAGCTCAAAGCGTCCAAGTGAGCGGCAGTTATCGACCGTCTCACGCTCGCCTTGTACCACATGGATGACCATGCCGGTTTGACCATCTTGATAAGTGGTAAACACTTGGCGTTTTTTGACTGGAATAGGGGTGTTACGCGGAATCAATACTTCAACCAACCCGCCCATGGTCTCAAGGCCGAGCGATAAAGGTGTCACATCAAGTAATAACAAGCCATTATCACTATCGCCATTGACCAATTGATGCGCAGTTTGTGCCGCACCTAAAGCGACGACTTCATCTGGATTCAAGCGGCAAAGCGGCTCTTTAGCAAAAAAGTCTGCAACCACTTGCTGAATTGCTGGCATACGCGTAGAACCACCGACCAAAATCACTTCATCTAAATCAGCGGCAGATAACTTGGCATCACGTAGTACTTGCTCGCAGACGCTCAACGTACGGCGACTGACAGGCTCTGCAATCGTTATTAAATCTTTGCGACTTAAGGCGCCTTTATAAGATTGCTCATTGACCACAATGTCGATATCGACTTGTTCAGCATCCGTCAATGCTTGCTTATAGCGCTTAGCTTGTTGCGCGAGTATTGATTTGTCATGCAAGCTTACGTCTTTGGGGTCGATGTTTAATTGCTTAATCAGCCAATTGGTCAATAAGCGGTCAATATCATCACCGCCAAGCGCACTATTGCCGCCCGTGGCCAACACTTCAAATACGCCATCGCTTAGCTTTAAAATAGACACATCAAAAGTACCACCACCCAAATCATAGATTAAGTAGTAGTTTTCAGTATCGTCATCGGTAGGTTGGTCGAGACCGTAAGCGACTGCCGCAGCGGTAGGCTCATTTAATAGGCGTAATACATTGATACCTGCCGCCTGTGCTGCATCTTTAGTGGCTTGACGCTGTGCTTCATCGAAATAGGCTGGCACAGTAATCACCGCACCCTGTATGCTTTCATCGGGCAAGGCACTTGCGGCACGTTGCTCTAGCGCTGCTAAAATACGCGCTGAAACCTCAACAGGAGATACTTCCCCTTGCGCCGTCACAAACGCTGGCATCGCATCTTTGCTGCCACTTAACTCATAAGGATGAGAGAATTTAATATCTGCTTGGCTACGACCCATAAAGCGCTTAGCCGAGATAATCGTATTTTTTGGATCATCTGCTAAGTGAGCAAGGGCATCATAGCCAACCACTGGATTACCTGAACTTGGATAGTAGACCACAGACGGTAACAAAGTATCTGTCGTTGTCGCTGCTTGCAAAACTTGCGCCTTGCCTGAGCGTACCACAGCGACCAGTGAGCGCGTGGTACCAAGGTCGATTCCTAGACCAAAACGATGCTGGTGAGGTTGGGCACTTTGATTGGGTTCGGCAATTTGCAATAAAGACATAAGAAAACTCAAAGATAAAATGAATAAGTGAAATGGAACAAAGGCAATATATGGGCGACTATCATTTAACCGCTGTACTATTAACTGCTATTAATAATCTAATTGCTATTAATAATCTAATTGTTATTAATAATCAAAAATAGTTAAACGTAGGCGTTTAAAAACATACGGACTTAGAAAGCCATGGTAAAAATGTTAGTTAAAAGGCAGTTAATGTCTGCAATTATACGGGATAGCAGCAGTCATTTTAACCATACCCTCATATAAACTTGTCACTCGTAAAGTTAAACAGTGCTACTTAGCATGACGTTAAACGTATAAGTCATCATCGTCTAAATGCTCAGCAGACGCGACTTCATCAAGTCCTGTGGTCACATCGGCATCTAACTTGACTAGGAATTTTAACTTTTGCGTGGCGTCAATCGCCGTTTGCCAGTCTTGGTTTTGGTAAGCGGTGTTAAAGCGCTCTGACTGTTTGGCTAAACGCTCAGTAATCTGCGGGTGTAGCTGCTGCAATGCTGCCAATTCTTTAGCTTCAATCGCCTCATCTAAGTCAATACGCATTTGCATGGCATCTTCTAAGAAGTCTAAATCGGCAATAGAATGCTCCAAATTTTGGGCTTGACCTGCGATATCTAACAAATAGCTGGCACGACTATCGGGCACACTTAGCATTTGATAAGCTTGGTTAATAAGCGCTGATGCCTGCTCTGATTGTTGCTTAGCTTGCGCGCTATCTGCCGCATCTTTATCATTTGCTACCGATAAGTTATCCGGATGATAGCGTTTTTGTAGCAGACGCAGCTGCTGATCAAGATGTTCTTGATTGACCGCAAATTGTACAGGTTGTTCAAATAGGGCAAAGAAGTTATCAAACTGTGCTTCTGAGGTGATGTCTGTCATATCGTCTGCCTTCATTTCTATTTATTATTGTGAGGACTTTACTGTTTTAATGGTTGTTTTAAATAGTGATTTCTAATAACTCAGTATTTAAGCGCTAATCGCTTGAGTGTCAATCGTTTAGCGCACTCTCGTTTAAGTCTTTATACCGTAAACGATTCACCGCAGCCACATTCACCTTTTTGATTGGGGTTGGTGAATTTGAAGCCTTCGTTAAGACCTTCTTTTTCATAATCCATCAATAAGCCATCTAAATAGACCAAACTTTTAGGGTCAATAAAAATATTAACGCCAAGGCTTTCATAACGGGTGTCATTTTCGTCAGGTGTGTCAACAAACTCTAAGACATAAGCCAAGCCTGAGCAACCCGCTGTGCGGATACCCACTCGAATGCCTTCACCTTTACCGCGATTGTCCAAAAAATCTCGAACATGCTGAGCGGCGCGTTCTGTCATTTCAATCATGCCAACTCCCATTGACTCTCAAAATCGATAATAATAATTCACGCAAAATACTTATTTTGTGTAGAGCTTAGTACGAATAAAGCGTTGCGAGTAATACATTGCCAATAAAGCGTTAAAAAATAAATAAAAGGTGACAATTACATGAGCGTTATTGTCACCTTATTAGCGTTAGTAGCTTCTAACGTTACTGCTCATGGCTTTTACTAAAATACTGCTATTAAAGTATTGCTGCTAAAATATGGCTACTAACGCTCATTACATTAATAAGCGCATACGCTCTAAATTAGCTGGTTGCTTCTTCAGTTACCGCAGCAGCGCTATGTTTGCCTTTATAGTCGCTAATCGCGGCTTTAATGGCGTCTTCTGCAAGTACAGAGCAATGCACTTTTACTGGTGGCAATGCCAATTCTTCAGCAATGTCCATATTTTTAATCTCGCCAGCTTGATCCAAGCTTTTGCCTTTTAGCCACTCGGTGACGAGTGAGCTTGACGCAATTGCTGAACCGCAGCCATAGGTTTTAAAGCGTGCATCTTCGATGATACCGTTATCATCGACTTGGATTTGTAGACGCATCACATCGCCACATGCTGGCGCACCAACCATACCTGTACCAACGTTTTTGGCATTTTTGTCAAGATTGCCGACGTTGCGTGGGTTTTCGTAATGATCAATAACTTGGTCACTATAGGCCATGGGATTTTCTCCTAGTTAGATGATGAGTAAGCATTTAGACGATGAAACTGAATTAGTCACTTACTAACGCTAAATGGTTGTCTACTCATCGATAATTGGGGTCAAACATGTCGTTCATAAAACTGTATTTATAAAAACTAAATGTATGACTATCTAATTAATGGTTCAGCTAATGGTTATATTTGATAACCATTAGACGTTTTAACTATTAAAAGTTTTACTGGTAAATATTAATGCTCAGACCATTCTACCGAGTCTAAATCAACGCCTTCTTGATACATATCCCAAAGTGGTGATAGGGCACGTAGCTTATCAACCGCTTCATGCATTTGCTTGATAACTGTATCAATGTCTTCTTCAGTGGTATAACGACCAAAGCTAAAGCGGATTGAGCTATGCGCCAATTCATCTGGGCGACCAATAGCACGCAATACGTATGATGGCTCAAGCGTGGCTGAGGTACAGGCTGAACCTGATGATACCGCTAAGTCTTTTAGCGACATCATGAGCGACTCGCCTTCAACAAAGTTAAAGCTGATATTAACAATATTTGGCACACTGTTTTCTAAATCACCGTTTAGATAAATCTCTTCGATATCTTGTAGACCGTCCCACAGTTTTTGGCGTAGCTTTGCCGCGTGGGCATGGTCTTCTGCATAGCGCTCATTGGCTAAAGCAAATGCGGCACCGATACCAACGATTTGATGCGTTGGCAACGTACCTGAACGCATACCGCGCTCATGACCACCGCCATGTTGTTCCGCTTTTAGGCGAACACGTGGTTTACGACTGACGAATAATGCGCCGATACCTTTAGGACCGTAAGCTTTATGACCTGAGAAGCTCATTAAGTCAATTTTCATCTTTTCAAGATCGACCAATACTTTACCAACTGACTGAGCACCATCGACGTGGAAGATAACGCCCGCTTCGCGAGTGATTTCACCAATCGCCGCAACATCGGTAATCGTACCAAGCTCATTATTTACTATCATCAGTGATACTAAAATCGTATCGTCACGTAAAGCTGCTTTCACTTGCTCTGGTAAAATCAAACCGGTGCTTGGCTGCGGCTCAAGATAGGTAATCTCAAACCCTTCTTGCTCAAGCTCACGGCAGGTATCTAAAACGGCTTTATGCTCAATTTTACTGGTAATAATATGCTTACCACGAGACTGATAAAAGTGTGCTGCGCCTTTAATAGCTAAGTTATCTGATTCTGTCGCACCCGAGGTAAAGACGATTTCGCGTGGGTCAGCATTAATCGCTTCAGCCACTTGCCCGCGAGCCGTTTCTACCGCTTCTTCCGCTTGCCAGCCATAGCCATGTGAACGTGATGCTGGGTTACCAAAGATGCCGTCTACTGTCAGATATTCGCTCATCTTGGCAGCGACTGACTTAGCAACTGGCGTAGTGGCGGCATAATCTAAGTATATAAGGTTGTTATGTTGGCTCATGCTGGGTTTGCCTCGCTGGTCGATAGAGTAATAGTATTGATGTCTTTCATAGAAGTTTCTTTTGGAAAAGAGAGGTGCTGACGGTCTGAGACTGACTGCACGTGTTCCATGTCTAATAATTGCGCTAATGTTATATTTTTCAAGTACTGTTCAACATGATTAGATAGAGCGCACCACAAATCATGCGTTAGGCACATTGTACCACTTTGACAGTCGCCGCGTCCGCCGCACTGCATTGCATCCACAGATTCATCGACGGCAGAAATGATGCTCATCACATCAATCTCATCAAGTGGTTTGGCCAGATGATAGCCGCCTGCTGCACCGCGAATACTGGTGACTAAACCACGTTTACGCAGTTTGGAAAATAACTGTTCAAGATAAGAGATAGATATCGATTGCCGCTTAGCAATGTCTGATAAAGAGACGGCGCTCTCTTGTTGGCTGGTTTGCAATGCCAAATCAAGTAAAGCGGTCACGGCGTATCTGCCTCGAGTAGTCAAACGCATATATTATCTCCAAACCTTTTAAGGATAAATTTATTTAACAACGATCTTAGTCATGTCGTATTTTTAGAAGTGTGCCGCTTGCAATCATTTATGTCATCAATTACTTATAAAGCATAAGTGGTTTATTGGCAGCTAACTATGAATAGCTAATAGCATTTAATACTTAATAGTATTGACACTTCTATTAAGGGAAATCATCTATCGACTAAGTGGTGTCTTGTCGCTATTAAACAGCAGATGGTTTACCCGATGTGTGCAACGATAGAGTCATTATAATCAATCCCGAGTAATTTAGTCAAGATTAAAGTGTGGTTGAATGGTGAGTGCAACTTATGACCATGATTGATAAAAACAATGACGCAGATATTAAAGGCAAATATGAAAGAGGAGTAGCGAGGAGGAAAAGTGCGCAATAGCCTGTATATGACAAAAGGCGTTTAATAATGCTAAGTATTATTAAACGCTACGTCGATGTGAAGCTATTATATTCTTAAAAAAAAGATTTGTATGAAATATCAGTATTTATAAGCGATCAGCGGTCGTGCATTGTTGTAAAGCTCATTCATTATCGAATTAGATTATTAAAAGTTAAGTCATTATAAACAGAGCGATGATAGCGGCAATGGCGATAACAGCAGCGACTATGCTCGTAATAATAAAGGTCTGCTGTTTGCTTTGTAATTCTTTTACCGTGGTTTCAAGCTCACGGTTTTTGATGGTCAAAGTGGTGATTTGAGTTTGCTGCTCTTTAATACGTAGCTTATAGCTCTCTTTTTTATCGGCCTTTTCAGCCTCGGTAGGCTTGGGCTTACTTTTGCCGCCCTTAATCTTTTTAATCACGCCTTGAATCAAACTACCAAGACCCAGCTGCATAATAAACTGCTTCACCAACTGTACTTGCACCGACTCACCACGCATTTGTAGCTTTTCGGTGGTTTCGCTGTCGTGGGTGGTGATGGCATTAATCACTTGAATGCTATAAGCATTGATAACAACGTCAGGCTCAGTACGTCCGATAGGCAAGCGGTCGTCCAATAACACGCCTTTGGTACTAAAAGTGGCAAAAACTTCCACATGCGGTAAGTACAATCTTAGCGCGACGACAGTCTCTTGCTTGGCAAGCGGATAAGCGGCTTTACGGAGCTCTGGGTCTAAGCGTAACAGCAGGGTCAGCGCCGACTCGATAAACACCAATATGATATTAAGCAGAGAGTGAGACAACGTAGAACGCTTCATGTAGATAATCCGTTTTTATGGTGTAAATGAAAGACAAAAGGACAGGCAGGGATCAAAGTCGACCCAAAATGTACAATAGAATTGCGCTTATAGTAACGCCTTTATAATAAAAAGTAACGCCCGTTTCTGTCAGTTGCTAATTTATTACCTTACAATTTGCCAGTCAATAAAGACACTGGTATTTATGACTGACAATGTATTAGTATGGCTTGGCAGTTATTTTTATCGATAAAAATTGGTTTTTAGCAGCGCAGTCAGTTACTAAGCGCTTTAATAAGCGTTTGATGACATTGTTTATGCGCAAGCTAAATTGTTTGTGCGCAAGCTATAGTGTTTAACTGGCTAAGCTGATTTTCTACGTCAAATGACACAAGAACTAAGCCAAATACACAAGCTAAAATAGCGATTTTGCAAAAAAGTTGCAGCAGTTTTGAGTAACATTGGGTGTCAAATACGTAGTAGAGTGCACAAAAATATGTAAAATCGCTTGCGCTCCTTATGCTGCCTTGCTATAAAGACGTTAACAAAGCGAAACCTGTTTATACGCCAGTCAGGTGGTTTTTATTGCTTAAGTACTCTGAGAGCGATACAATACTTGGCGTGAGCGTTTTTTTACCCCCTAAAACTTGAAGGAAATTTTATGAATAAGTCAGAATTAATTGATAGCATCGCCGAGAAAAGTGGTCTAAATAAAACTCAAGCTGGCGAAGCTTTGAATGCAGTAATGGAAAGTGTTGGCGAAGCTCTAGAAGCTGGCGATAGCATCTCATTGGTTGGTTTTGGTACTTTTAGCGTAAAAGACCGTAAGGCTCGTACTGGCCGTAACCCTAAGACTGGTGAAGAGCTTAGCATTCCAGCAAGCAAAGTACCAAGCTTCAAAGCGGGTAAAAACTTGAAAGAGCGTTTAAACTAAGCCGTTTAAAACAAGCCGCTTTATTTACGCCATTTCATTTAAGCTATTTTATGATACACAGATGCTCGTTGACGACGTGATACACGAATAACAACAGCGTTTGTTGGTAATAAATTGATAATGGCAACTCATGGCTTAAAGCACAATCAAAGTACAATTTAAGTCATGAGTGATGTAGCAAAAAAGCACCTAGAGATTAGGTGCTTTTTTTAGTGCTATAGTTTGTGTCAATTAGTGTGAATAGTAGCGTGAATATTTTGAGTCTGCATTAAAAATCACGTATCATAGGGCGCGCGATAGATGTGTTGTTTAAACAAGGGGTTTTAAAAACCTTGCTGTAAGCTTTGTCAATAAGCCTTGTTTTGCAACGATAGACTGCACACGTTCTTCTTCTTACCATTGCCTGCTTATACAGCGTTGATATTATTAATAGTATTACAATGGTCTTTCATCAATATAGGTTAATAAAGCAGAGATAACTATGGATAAATTGCGCGATTTTTTAAAAAGCTGGCCAGGTCGCATTTTATTGATTTTATGCCTATCGCCGCTCGCTCTATTGGGTGTCGAAAGCTACTTTGGAGGCGGGGTCGATCCCAACCAAATCGCTCAAGTAGGTGACGCAAGCGTGGGACTGTCCGAGTATCAGACTGCGGTAAATAACCGCCGTACCGAGCTTTTAGACCAAGTTGATGATGCCAGTTTATTAAATGAAGATGTGCTCCACGAGCAAGTCTTAAAAGGATTGATTGATCGCACTTTACTAGAGCAGCAGGCGGGTAAGCTTGGTATGACGGTTTCTGATGACACCATCAATCGCTTATTGCGCCAAGAAGAAATCTTTAAAGATGCGGAAGGTAACTTTTCTAACGATCAGTTTTCAAACTTTTTACGTCAGCGCAATATGACCAAAGACCAGCTGTTTGCAGAGTTCCGCAATCAGTTAAGCTTAGACCAGCTCAACGCCAGTATCGTAGGCACAGCGGTATATCCAATGCAAGCGGTTAGTCAATTGATTGACCTGCAGCTAGAGTCGCGCAATATTTGGCTGCATCGTTTTAATTGGCAGGACTATGCTGAACAAGTAAAGTTGAGCAAGGGTGATATCCAAGCCTACTATGATGCCAATAAAGACAAGCTAAAAAGCGCTGCCATGGTTGATTTGGCTTACCTGCAACTGAGCCCGCAGGCCATTGAGGTTAATGAGGTTAGTAAAGAAGATGTGCAGCAGCAGTATGAAGCTTATAAGCAAGGTCTGGCTGTCGTTGATGAGCGTAAAATTAGCCAAATCTTGCTAACCGGTAAAGATGCGAAAGCGCGCGCTGATAAGATTAAAGCCCGTCTTGCTAAAGGTGAGTCATTTGCTAAGCTGGCTAAGACAGAATCTGATGATCCATCAGGAGAAACGGGTGGCGATATCGGACGCTTTAATGCCTCGGTATTTGGTAATGACGCCCCAGCGGTTGAAAAAGCGCTTGAAGGCTTGAGTGTTGGTGATGTCAGCGCGCCTGTAAAGACCAGCTTTGGCTATCAGATATTTACTGTGACTGAAGATAATGGTAGCAAAATACCAAGTCTAGACAGCATGCGTGCAGAGCTAACGGCTAAGGCCAAAGAGTATAAACGTCAGGAAATGTATGCCGATAAAGTGACGGCGATTAACGATTTGGCAGCAGATGGCTTTAGTATTGAAGACATTGCTCAGCAAGAAAACGTCGCATTAAAACGTATCAAAGACTATCGTAAAGAAAACAACCAATCTGCTTTGGCGCAGCCTGCGGTAATTAAGCAAGCGTTTGATGAATTTACCATTCAAGACCAAGCAGTGACGGCAGGTATTGAGGTCGGTAATGGCACGGTATGGGTACAACCAAGTAACTATCGTCCAACGAAAACGCTATCTTTGACAGCAGCGATGCCAAGAATTACGCAGATATTGCGCCAACAAAAAGCGACGGCACTAGCACTAAACGAGGCGAAGAAACTGGCCGCTGGGATTAAGACGCCTGCTGATATTGCCAAACAACCAGTTAAGCTACAAGCGTTGGGCGAGATAAACCGTCAGACCACGCAATTGACTGAAAAAGAGCGCGGCTTAGCCTTTAGTCAACAAGCCGCCGCCAATGGTGTGGTGGCAGTAGCGAGCGAGACTGAGATGGGTGCGACGTTATTGGTCGGTGATCGCATCAAAACAGAGCAGCAATCGCCGTTATCTGATGCCCAAAGAGCACAAACTGCCGCCATTATTCGTGATAATTTAGGTCAAGATCAGCTGCAAGATTATCTAGATTATCTACGTATGGTGTACAAAGTTGAGATTAATAAAACCAATATGGCCAATGCGCAAGGGCGTTAAGCGACCTATAGGGCATTTGTTAAAACCTTTGTTTTAATAAGCTTTATCAAATCTTAAATGTAAAAAAGCCACTATTAATAGTGGCTTTTTTATGTAATACGATTCTTATTTATTCTTAATGATTTTGTCTTAACAGCATTATCTTGACAGCAGATTAATGGCGGAAATGACGCATACCAGTGAATACCATGGCGATACCATGCTCATTTGCGGCTGCAATCGTTTCGTCATCACGCATAGAGCCACCCGGTTGGATGATCGCAGCAATGCCGACTTCAGCAGCGTTATCGATACCATCACGGAATGGGAAGAAGGCATCTGATGCCATTACCGCGCCTTCGGTAGCAAGACCGGCGTGCTCAGCTTTGATAGCGGCGATACGCGCTGAATTTACACGGCTCATTTGACCTGCGCCAACACCGATAGTGCGTTGACCTTTGGCATAAACAATGGCGTTAGATTTGACATATTTAGCGACATTCCAGCTGAATAGCAAATCAGCAATTTGCGCTTCCGTTGGCTGGACATCAGTGACGATTTTTAAGTCATTGGCAGTAATTAAGCCCAAATCTTGCTCTTGCACCAATAAACCACCATTGACGCGTTTATAATCAAGCTGGCTTTCGCGCTGCTCAGGTGTTGGTAATTCACCACAAACCAAGACGCGCACGTTTTTCTTGCTCGCAGTTGCTTCAAGAACGCCATCTTCAATACTTGGGGCAATGATGACTTCGACAAATTGATTGTCAATAATGGCTTTGGCAGCAGCAAGCGTTAGTGGGCGGTTAAAGGCAATAATACCACCAAAAGATGACTCAGGGTCGGTACTAAAGGCGGTGCGATAAGCCGCTACTTGATCGCTATCTACAGCCACACCGCAAGGATTGGCGTGTTTTACGATAACACAAGCGGGTGCACTAAAGGCTTTAACACATTCAAGCGCGGCATCGGTATCTGCGATGTTGTTATAAGACAGCTCTTTACCTTGTAATTGCTGCGCGGTTGCAATAGACGCTTGCTTGCTTTTTAGGGCATGATTTTCAACATAAAAAGCAGCATTTTGATGCGGGTTTTCACCGTAGCGTAGGTCTTGTACTTTTTCAAGTTGAACGTTAAAGGTACGTGAGAAATTCTCTGGCGTTTGAGTTTCATTAACTCGGCTACCTAAGAAGTTTGCAATCATACCGTCGTATTGTGCGGTATGCTCAAAGGCTTTAACCGCTAAATCGTAACGTAGGGCATGGGTCAGTGTTGTACCTTCACCCAAGGCTTCGAGTACGCGCGTATAATCAGCAGGATCGGTCACAATACCAACATGGGCGTGGTTTTTTGCTGCTGAACGCACCATAGTAGGACCGCCAATATCGATATTTTCGATCGCATCATTCATGGTTACGTCAGGACGTGCAATGGTTTCTGCGAACGGATAAAGGTTGACGACGACCAAATCAATACGTTCAATGGCGTGCTCGCTCATCACCGCGTCATCGGTACCACGGCGCCCTAAAATGCCGCCATGAATCTTAGGATGCAAGGTTTTAACACGGCCGTCCATCATTTCAGGGAAGCCGGTATAGTCTGATACTTCGGTCACAGCGACGTTGTGCTCGGTCAGTAAGCGGTAAGTGCCGCCGGTCGATAGTAAGCCAAAACCTGCTTTTAGCAGACCTTGAGCGAATTCAACGATGTTAGATTTATCGGAGACCGAGAGTAGGGCAAGTGGGGTTGTACTCATAAAAAAAGTTCCATAAAAAAAGCCTGACGTAAACGCCTGGCAAGGTAATAATGGCAAGTGGTACAGAGTGTATCGTGATTGATAAGATCATAAACTCTAGCTTTGCCATAAATAATGACTGTGAAAAGTGGCTTTGAACAGTGGCTTTGAAAAACGGCTGCGAAAAATGATAATTAAAAGTGGCCGTTAAAAAGCACTGGAAAATAAAGGCAGCGCGCCCATGGTTTTAGCACTATTAAGCAAAAGTATGGGTCATCTAAGCAAAATTAGAGGCAGCAAGGCTAAGCCGTTCTACATTAAACCATAGATTTTTAGCTTTTTGCGTAGCGTACCGCGATTGAGCCCCAAAATTTGCGCGCACTTGGTTTGATTGCCTCGGCTCTTTTCAAGGACAACAGACAACAGCGGTTGCTCTATCTCTTTTAAAATAAGCTCATATAAGTCTGTTGGCATCTCATCATCTAACATCGCAAAATACTGCCGCACCACGCGTTCTACATGTACCCGCAGGGGTTCATGAACATGAATGCTATTGTCTAAAGAAGACTCTACCTCGTGAATTGAGCGATGGTAGTCCTCTTTATAGTAATCAGCAGGATTCTCAGCATTTTTGTCAAAATGATTGGCATTATACTGTGCATGTGGTGCCATAAGATAATGTCCTTGAGCGTAAAGAAAAACCATAAGGCGTTTGAGCGCTATTATAACAAAGTCATCGCCTATCACAGCAATAGATTGGGCATTACGATAGCATTGAGGCTATTTATTTCTATTTAATAGACTGTTTTAGAGCGATTGGCTTTAATGTTATTGGATAGCATCGTATTTTTGATAAACGATGCCCTTACTAAGAACTTTCTGTAATAAGAGCTGTCTTTTATAAAAGATGATTTTGCATAAATCATATGGCTATTCTTGCATAAGTCATTTGGCTATTAATGGTTTTTTTAATAAGTGAGATTGTTAATAAACAGGAGTAACACTCACTTTACTGATTTGAGTATTAGCAACTGGTACGGTGAACAAGAGCTGTTTGCGACTTGACGCGCCTAATTGGCTCTGCGTGCTCAATAAATAATCCTGTGGCGCTGCGATAAATTCTCCAATAAGCGCCTTGTCACCGTAGACACTGACTTTTACATGAGGAAGTAATTGTGCTTGCGGGCTTTGATTGTTTAAAGTGATGCTGATATCGCTAAATGAGCTGGTAGTATTAATACGACTGGATTGATGCTTAATATCGCTTGTGCTCAAAGCCGCTAAATTAGCACTAGGTAGGCTACAAGCCGCGATAGCACATACTTTTTGCAAGCGCTCTGCATGGGCAGGATTTTTAACCAAGTTATCTAAATTAAAAATGACATACTGGGCAAATAGTAGCAGCGCTAATACCAGACAGCCAAGTGTCCATAATAACGAGGCAATCGACCGCCTAGCAGGCGTTGGTGAAAACTTTGCTTGTGTCTGCTGTTGTTTAAGACGTGCCGCCTTGCTATGGTCTTCGTCTTTGAGGGAGACACCCATACTGACAAGCAGCTCTGATAAATCAGTCTGGTCTTTTGGCGCATCTTCACTTTTATTTTGTTCTTTAAGTAATTTTTCAAGCCATGATTCATCGGCATTGTCATCGATATTGGCATGAATATCATTGGCTGCGGCTGAGCTCAGAGCAACGTGTGCGGCTGATGGCGGCTCTTTTAAGGCAGCACTTTCTAAAGCAGGATTTGCTATTGGATTAATAGAGGAGTGCGTGCTTTTATTCAATGAGGTAGGCGTGTTTTTTGCATGTTGATTACCCATAATAGCGGCAGAGTTGCTATTGTTGCTATCTGCGGCTTGAGTCAACCATGCATCCATGCTGTCTAATGAGTCATATTCTACATGTTCATCTTTATCTTCAAAACCATCAATGTCCATGTCGTCATAAATTAAGCCATCATGAATCACCTCATCCTCAATCATATCATCATGAATAAGAATATCTGCTTCTGCTGGCTCTGATGTGACGTTCAGCTTTGATTTTGTCTTTGATAAGACAGAAGGATTTTGCTTATGGATAGGAATATTAGGCGTAGCGGCTGCGGCAGTTTTATGTTCATTTGCTATATCTTCACCCGTGCGTTCTGTGTCCGCGGTGACGATAAGGTTGTTATTGACCAAAAAACTGTGCTGACAATGTTCACAGCAGACATTTGCTGTTTTTTGGTCTAACTGAGTTTTCTTGATATTAAAAATAGCATGACAATGAGGGCATTGGGTTTTTATTGGCGTAGTCATAGGGTCAGAATCCAAAAAGGTATAAGTATTAATACCGCATGTTAATACCGTATAGCCACTCACCAACCGCTGCCAATCATTCTAATGTCAATTTAGATATGCTAACCATCATAACCCACAGGCAACTATAGAGCAGCGTTAAATACACAACATTTAACTGCTCCTCTATCGTAACAGATGTAATTAAATGTTGCTAGCCTGTAAATGTACCAGATAAACGCTGCCAATGTTGATCTTCTTGCGCGGTAAAAGCGTGCTTAGGATCAAGGGCAAAGTAGGGCTGATAGGCTTCGGTAACTTGCTCGGTTTGGGATTCAATCAAACCTGCTAATACGATGCGACTTTTTGGTGCCATTAAGGTGGCAAAATAAGGCGCTAAGCCAATAAGCGGCTTGGCTAAAATGTTGGCAACCATGACTTCTACGGGTTTAATATCGTTTTGTTGCCAGTAGTTATTGAAGTCTTCTGGCAAAAATGCTTGCAAGCGATTATCAACCTGATTACGCTCAGCATTTTGATTGGTTGCCAGCACGGCTTGTGGGTCAATATCAACGGCATAAACTTGGCGAGCGCCCAACAAAAGCGCAGCAATCCCTAAAATGCCCGAACCACAGCCATAGTCGATGACGACTTTATCGGTCAGGTCTTGCTCTGTCAGCCAATCAAGACATAAACGGGTAGTGGCATGGTAGCCGGTACCAAAAGCCAAACCTGGATCCATAATAATATTGGTGGCTTCAGGGTTTGGCGGTGTCAGCCAATTAGGCACAATCCATAAGTTATTGGCACATTCGATAGGCTGATAATTGGACATCCATTCACGTTCCCAATCCTTATCATCGACAGCGCTGACCCACGTTCGGCTAGCTTGTACTTGTGCGCCGATTTCATGACTTAATTGCTCAATCGCTTGGCGGCTGCCCGCATCAGTAGTGGCATCGAACAATCCTGTGAGTATGACCTCATCCCACAACGGTGATTCACCAGGAAGTGGTTCAAATAAAGGCTGATCGCCGGCATCATCTAAAGCAATTGATAGAGCGCCTGCCTCTAATAACAGTGCCTCAGCAAGATCGACGTTATTTTTTTCACATTGTAAGTGCAGTTGTTGCCATGCCATAAGGGTAACCTTAATGTTAAATTAAAAATGGATAATGAAAGGGGTGTAAGAAAGTAATCATTAAACGGGATAAAAAATTAACGACTAACTATATAAGCCTATTTTAGCGCTTATATAGTCAGTCGTCATGGTAAATACGAGGGCGTGTGTGATTAGCGCAGTGCTTGTTTGGCTTCTTTTATCACGCGGGCGTTGCCTTGAGCTTGTCCTGATTGCAAAATAATTTGCCACAGCGCACGGCGGCGACTGCTGTCTTGAGAGACTGTCAGACCACGGCGTGCCATTGCTTCAGCTTTACGCGGTTGGTTTTTCTTAAGGGCTACTTGTCCTAAATAAAAATAGACGGCTGATGACTTGGGCGCAAGTCGCTGCGCGCGCGTAAAGCTGCTTTCAGCGCCATTTAGATTGCCCGCTTTTAATTGCCCTGTACCCACTTGCATAAGATTGCGAAAGGCTGGCAGGTTACTGTTATTGGTCGTGCTTTGCTGACTGCGCTGCTGTGAGTTTTGCCGCGCCCGCTCCAATAGCTCATTATGTGAGGGTATCGATGGCTCAGATATCATGTAATCTTCGCGAGAAGGCGTAAGGATTATGGCATCAGGGCTGTCAGGCTGAGTGACTATCGGACTTTGCGTAGACCGTGTGTCGGCCGGCGTATAAACCGGTGTTGCTTCGGTTAATGGGTTGGTTGCCGTGGGCTGCTCAGGCGGCGTATAAGGCTCGATAGAGTATTCATAAGCCTCGTTTTCATAGTTATTGCTTTCATAAGGACTGGTTGCATGGGTACTGTTTTTAACAATAGGTGCTTGAGTCGCTGTTGACGGTTGCTTCGTTACAGATGGTGACGTTTGCACAGGAGAGGTTTTCATTACCGTCGGCGCCGTCTGGCAGGCACTTAAACTCAGCATACCGATAACGGCGCTGACCGTAAAGATAGTATTAATACGCTTTGTCTGCTTAGTAGCTTGGGCCGTGATAACCTGCTTAGTAGCGACAGTTTGCTGTATAAATAATGCCATGTTAAAACCCTTTTTTAAGTTTTAAAAACTCTAGAACCATTCAACGGCGCGATCATACCAAGTATCGGTACGAGTGCTTGAATCGCCCTCTTGCTCAGCATTGTTCTCTTCGTTATCCGCATCAACTGCTGCGCCATTAGGAATGTCTAAGCCTTCACGGCGACGCTGCTGATTGATAGAGCCTTGCTGATTTTGCAACTGTATCTGCTCACGGGCACGATCTTGCTGATATAAGCTCAGCGCACAACTGCTGGCTTCTTCTGGTAGATGCGCTGACATAACGGGCAAGTAGCGCGCATCGGCACAGCGTTCATTAGACAGCTTGCCTGAGTTGTTCTCAAGCCACAACCATTCAATCCCTTCGGGTTCTGGCAGGGCTACAGGTGTCAGTTTTAGACGATTCATATAATCGACCCAAACTGGTAAAGCGCCACTACCACCGCTCAGACCAATCGGTTTATTATCATCACGACCGACCCAAACCACACTAACATAGTTACCACTGTAGCCGGCAAACCAAGCATCACGGTAATCGTTAGTAGTACCCGTTTTACCAGCAAGATTTAAATTGCTGCCAAGCGATTGTATGCGTCTAGCCGTACCGTTTTTAACCACGTCTTGTAGCGCATAGTTAATCAAAAAGTTGGTCTCAGGCGGGATACTGCGCTGGGTATTTAACCCCGTACGCTGCAAGATACGCCCACGATCATCAATCACGCTACGAATACTATGGATAGGCGTGCGGAAACCACCAGTGGCAAACACTTGGTAAACCCCAAGCATATCCATTGGGCTAAGATTGACCGAGCCTAATAAAGCCGAAGGATAAGGCGGGATTTTCTCTTTAATACCCATACGCTGCAACTGCTTAACAAAGGTAGGAACGCCAAACTCCATACCTAAACGTACCGCGCTGTGATTATAAGATTGCGACAACGCGGTGGTAAATGGCACATAACCATGGTCACGATTGTCGTAGTTTTTAGGATTCCACTCAGTACCGTCACTGAGATTGACCGTAATCGGCGAATCATCAACCGAGCTTGCCAAATTATAGCGCCCGCTTTCAAGCGCCGTCATATAGATAATCGGCTTTAATAATGAACCAACTTGGCGTTTGGCGTCGACAGCACGGTTAAAGCCCGTAAATTCACTGCCACTACCGACCACTGCCACCAGCTCGCCCGTTTCAGGGTTGGCACTGACTAAAGCGCCTTGTAAATCCTTGGTCTTACTACCTCGGCGGCGCAGCTCACCCAGTTTTCTCTCAACCGCTTTATCCGCTGCTAACTGGGCAATAGGATCTAAGGTACTGATGATAATCAGACCTTCGTTTTTCAGGTCATCCGAGTAATAAACTTTATTTAATTCGCGCTTAACAATATCTAGAAAATCAGGGAACTGGCTTTTGCCTTCGACTGGTTTATCAACGACACCAAGTGGTTGCTCGATGGCTTTATCATAGTCTTCTTGACTGAGCGAGCCGACCGCCAACATATTGCTCAGTACTGTGTTACGACGCGCTTTTGAATCGTTTGGATGGCGACGCGGGTTATAAACGCTCGGTCCTTTTGCCATACCGACCAGCAGTGCTTGTTGGTCTAAACGCAGCTCTTTGAGTGGTTTATCAAAGTAAAATTGCGAGGCAAGGCCAAAACCATTGATAGAACGATTGCCATTTTGACCCAAGTAAATCTCATTCAAATAGGTTTGCAGAATCTCATCTTTACTATAATGCAGCTCAAGTAGTACCGCCATCAAAGCTTCATTGGCTTTGCGTTTCATGGTACGGTCGGAATTTAGATAAAAGTTTTTAATCAGCTGCTGGGTGATGGTCGAGCCACCTTGCCTAGAACCACCGGTAAAGTTATTTAATACGGCGCGGGCGATACCACGTATCGATACGCCTTTATGCTCATAAAATCCCCGATCTTCTGTAGCGATTAGGGCGTCAATCAGTGGCTGCGGCACTTGGTCTAGCGACACCACCATACGATCTTCGTTGCTGTCTGGATAAATCCCACCGATATTAACCGGCTCAAGACGAATAATGCCGGTTTTGGCCGGCTGGGTACTTTGTACCGATTCAATCTTATTGCCAGCAATGGTCATTTTGATGACTTGCTCTTTATCGACATCATTGGCGCTATAAGTAAAGCCGCGCGTATGGATAAAGTAAGTATTGCCGGATTTATGATAAGTACCCGTACGATCATAAGACTTGTTGCTTTGATAATTAAGCAGCTCAAGCCACTTTTTCATCGTGTCTGTATCGACGTTCGCGCCTTGATATAGCTCTAGCGGCTGCGAATAAACCTTGGCAGGAATATCCCAGCGTTTACCCTCAAACTTGTGGGTAATGGTGCGATCAAGTTTGACCAAATACAGTGCCAACAGCACCATACCGGCGATAATGACAATTAATAAAATACTACTAAACACCATGCCGCGCTGCTGTGAAGGTAGCGTATTGATAGCAGGCTTAGAGGACTGTGGTTGCTTAGAATTAGATTTTTGCACTGATGACACACCATTCTGGGATAAAAAACTGCCTCATAATGACGCAAATTGACAATTTTTTCAATCTATCATCGTCAACGCGCGCATTCATCGGGCGTTCGTTAGAGATTCGTTATATGGGGGTTGGATACATTGAGATGGCGCGACTATATGCGACTAAGGGTTATGCTGCTTAGCGCACCTGCTTATAGTATAATGGTTATCTTAATACTTAATGGTATATTAATAGGTTTTTACGCAAGCTTTAGACTCTTTTAATAGAGCGTATTGATGCCATATAGTTGCTATTACCTGAAAGCAATAACAAACAAAAGCAATAGGTTGGTAGGCGGATTTTGCTGGGATAACTTTTTCTCGCTTGCTGTGCCGATGCCGACAGAGGCTTCGAAAAACTTATCCCAGCTTTACTGTATCGTTTTTGAATTGGATAAACTATATAAGCTGTATTAAAAGCACTAGCCAAACCAGCAGTTTACCATTTACGTCACTTATATTATTTAAAGTAGTGGCATCATACTTCCTCACAATTTGTTTTATGATGCTTTTTATTAATGCTATCTATGCTGCCAATGCTATTAATGAGCCGTTATCGTTCTTGTTCGGTATTTTGTTTATGCCAGTCATGCCAATATCTATGTAAAGTAGCTGTGTTAAAAAACAGCCTTGTTAAGCAGCTCTTTTACATAGGGATTGACTCTAGTTAATCATGACAAGTTTATTAAAGGCCAGTCGGCTGTAAGTAAACCTGTCGAAAGGAAATAAGCGCGATTATGTCCAGTGTTCCCTCACCAATGCCATCAAGCAGCAACCGTCATTATCAAGATCACTCAATTACTGAGGGTTTGGTATTGCCGCTTGCCGGTCACTGTTTTCATTGCGGTGATCCTGTGCCGCAGCCGCCGTTTCATGCTGAGATATTGGGTCAGTCACGTGAGATGTGCTGTATGGGCTGTCAGTTGGCCGCGCAAAGTATCGTCGAGGCGGGACTTGAGCAATATTATCTTGACCGCTCAGAGATTAACCGTACGGCAAGTTTGCCCACCCAGCTGACTCGCCTCGAAGCTTATGATCACGACGAGATAAAGTCGCAGTTTGTCTATGCGCAAGATGGCATGTCGGTAGCCGAGCTGTCGGTGAATAATCTGCGCTGTGCCGCTTGTACGTGGTTGATTGAGTCGCGTTTAGATGAGTTAGATGGCATCAGTCAATGTCAGGTAAATTTAACCAATCAGCGTATGCGGGTAATTTGGAACGAAGACAAGCTGCCGATTAGTCGTATTTTGGGCGTTATCAATGAGATTGGCTACGAAGCCAAGCCTTATCGTCAAGATACCCACGAGGCTATGCTGGCACGTCATAACAGTCAGATGCTATTGCGTCTTGGTATCGCGGCGCTCGGCTCGATGCAAGCGATGATGTATGCTGTGGCGATTTACTTTGGTGAATATAGCGACATGCTTATTTTCCAACGTGACTTTCTACGTTGGGTATCGTTATTTGTGAGTACGCCGGTATTCTTTTATGCGGGTGTGCCGTTTTTTACTTCAGCATGGTCAGCGATTCGTGCCCGTCAAGTCAATATGGATGTGCCGGTTAGTATTGCCTTAGTGGTGACGTTCTTTGCCAGTCTTTACGCTACCGTCACGGGGCAAGGGGAGACGTACTATGATTCGGTCAGTATGTTTATTTTCTTCTTATTGGCTGGGCGTTATATTGAGCATAATGCACGCCTGAAAGCAGCCACCATGGCCAATGACTTGGTGGTGGTCGAGCCTGTCTTAGTGCAAAAAATTGCCGAAGATAAAGACGCAGCTGCGCGTATCTTGCAGCTTCTGGAGCAAAATGCCCTTAATGAAACCCTTGCTGATAATGACACTGAACAAGTTGCTAACCCAAATAATGATTTAGCGGTTAATGACACAAGCGCTGTAGCAAAATTGATGCCTAACTTTATGCAAAGCATGGATACCAATATTCAGCAGTTGACCTTGCGTATTGCTCAAGACTGGCAGCAATCCAATAATACGCCCGCCAATCTCTCAAAAACGCAGCATACGCTAAATAACAAGCAAAAAGACAAACAGATGGTGACCGCTCATAGCTTGCAAGTGGGTGACATCATCATGGTGGAGGCTGGTTCAGAGATTATCAGCGATGGTATCTTGCTCAGCCAAACCGCTACCGTTTCGCAAAGCTTGCTGACAGGTGAGGGTGATTTAATCATCAAAACTCAAGGCGATTATATCGTTGGCGGCGCACAAAACGACAGTCAGCCGTTTGAGATGCTAGTGACTGCATTGCCAGAAGACAGCCAGATAGGGTTGATAGACAGGCTGATGAACCGTGCCATGAGCGAGAAACCAAAACTCGCTCAGCAAGCGGATAAGCTGGCACGTTGGTTTGTGGCACGGATTTTAGTATTGTCAGCTTTGGTATTTATCGGTTGGTATATCGTTGACCCAAGCCAAGCGATTTGGGCGACGGTTGCAGTCTTGGTGGCGACCTGTCCTTGTGCGCTGTCCTTAGCGACACCGATTGCGCTGACGGTAGCGACCAATCGCTTGGCAAGCTATGGCTTTTTAACCACACGTGGGCATACTTTGCAAACCCTTGCTGAGATTACCCATGTGGCGTTTGATAAGACCGGTACGCTCACTTACGGTAAGCCCAATCTATTAAATATCGAGCTAATAGCCGCTAATGTTGCGACGACAGATAAAATAGACATAAATGATGCTAGTGACGAAAAGGACAAGCTATTAGCGATTGCCGCCGCGCTTGAAGTCGGTAGTCGCCATCCGATTGCTCACGCTCTGCTCACAGCAGCTTATCAATTGCACCTGCCAGCTACGCAAGCCTTGCAGTATTATCCGGCAGGCGGCGTAGAAGCGATGATTGATGGGGTGCTATATCGCATTGGTCATGTGGATTTTGCCTTGAATAAAGCGAATAGTGATAATCATGACTTAGTCATTGATTTGGTTGCACAGCGAGCCAGCTCGGCCGTGGTATTGTCTTGTCAGGATAGTCAGTCAAATGCATGGCAAGCGCTGGCCTGTTTTTACTTTAACGATAAGGTGCGTGATAGTGCTAAATCGATGCTTGATACGCTGAAAGAGCTTGGTATTGAGCCGGTCATGCTGACCGGTGACCCAAGCCCGCAAGCGCTAATAATGGCTGAGGACTTAGGCATGAAAGCCGCTTATAACGGTTTATCTCCAACCGATAAAGTCAATCATATTCAAGCGCTGCAAGCAAAAGGCGCGGTTGTATTAATGGTCGGCGATGGTATTAATGATGCGCCAGTATTGGCCGCAGCCGATGTTTCAACCTCAATTGCGGGCGCGGCAGATTTAGCGCAAGTATCGAGTGACAGTATTATCCTAAATGGTCAGATTGAAGCTATTACTGCGGCGAAACGTATCGCTGATAAGACCAAGCGTATTATTAAGCAAAACTTGCGTTGGGCGCTCATTTATAATAGTAGTGTCTTGATACCGGCGGCTTTAGGCTATGTGCCACCTTGGCTTGCGGCGATTGGTATGTCGCTAAGCTCATTATTTGTGGTATTAAATGCGCTGCGCCTAAAGCGTGCTTAATTTAAACCAGCTTAAACTCATTTAAATAAATTTCTGAAAATTACCCACAAAAAAACCGCCTTTATAAAAGACGGTTTTTTTATTTAAATAACTGCTAAACAGGGTTTAGATTAGTCTTGTAGGTAGCTTAGTCTTGTAGGTAACTTAGCAGACGCATAAATTCGATATACATCCACACCAGCGTGGCAAGGATACCAATACTAAATAACCATTCGTAGTCTTCAGATACACCCATCGCCACACCGCGATCAATATTATCAAAGTCTAATAACAGGGTAAAAGAGGCGATAACAATCACGAATAAGCTAAAGCCGATAGCGATGGCGCCACCTTCAAATAAGAAGGGTAAGCTCGAACCGAACGCTAAGGACAGTACCCACTGCGCCACATAAACAAGCATGATGGCAATCAATGCTGAGGTGACGATTGAGCGGAATTTTTCAGTCACTTTAACCAGACCTGAGCGATATAGCCCTAGCATCACAGCTGCGGTGACAAAGGTCGCACACATCGCAGTAACTGGCACGCTTGGGTACATGCGCATAAAGAATAGTGAGATACCACCTAAAAAGATGCCTTCTAATAGAGCATAAGGTACGGCAAAGGTTTTGGCTTTTTGCGGTTTAAAAGTGATAAAAATAGCAAGACCAAAAGCGGCAAACATACTACCAAAAGCCGCCATGGTGATAAAACCTTGTGATAGGCCTGCCATTAACGCATAAAAGAAAAATCCAATACCAGTAATCGCCGATAAGCCAAGCAATAGACTGGTTTTTTGAATCACGCCCTTAACCGTCATCGGCGCGCCGCCAACGGCAAGCTCTGCACGACTGACAATAGGATTGGCCATAAAAATGTCCTTAATAAAATATAAATAACTGAGATGCCAGCTACTTTAGCAAAACCGCTATTATTGTCAACTGTGTTTGCGTGACAGCATACAAGGCTCTCAGTGACTATTACGCCGGTGATTCGCCCATGTATATAGAAATAGGGTGCGATAGTGAGTAGCTAAACAAACACGCCTAAAAGTGGCGTATGATAGAAGATATATGGGGTCAATTACGACAGTTAACAACGATAATTGATAAACATGCTAGTCTAAGCGCTGTTTTCTCGCTATCATTGCCCTGTACTTTACCGTTATGCCGAGTCGTTTTATGGAAAACTCAGCGCAGTCCGCCCGATTGCCGCACTTACATGAATCAGAGCTGTTCCACGCTATCAAAAATCCTGCTTTCAGGCGTATCGGTCTGATGGGCCGCGCGGGAAAACGTAGTGTGACCCAAAGTTTGGTGCAGATTGCCCAAACCATCAATGATATGAATTTAACATTGATTATGGATGTACAAACGGCCAATTTACCGACGTTAAACCTGACCGAGATTGAGCGCGTCAAAATCGTCAAGCGCAGTTTAATTGGCGAGATTTGTGACTTGGTCATCGTGGTCGGTGGTGATGGCTCGATATTGCATGCCGCTGAAGCACTGGCACGCTACCGTGTCCCTGTATTGGGGGTCAACCGTGGTCGCCTTGGTTTTTTAGCCGATGTAAAGCCTGATGAAGCCGCCTTTAAATTACGCCAAGTATTGATGGGTGATTATCAGTTAGACCATAGGTTTTTGCTCACCATGGAGATTCGTGAAGGTCGCAAGATTATTCATGAAGATATGGCGCTTAACGATGTGGTATTACATGCGGGTAAATCGGTGCACATGATTGATTTTCAGATGAAAATTGATGGTCATGATGTTTACCGCCAGCATAGTGATGGGCTTATTGTCGCGACACCAACGGGTTCAACGGCTTATGCACTCTCTGGCGGTGGTCCTATTATTCACCCGAGTATGGATGCGATTTGTTTGGTGCCGATGCATCCGCACACTTTGTCTAGTCGCCCGATTGTGGTGAGTGGGACGAGTGAGATTTGTATTCGTATCCATGAGGACAATCGCACCCAGCCGCAGGTGAGCGCCGATGGCAAGCCCAGTATACCGCTTGATCAAGAGCAACGCCTGTATATTCGCAAGCACCCTGATAAGCTGACCTTGTTACATCCACCTGGGTTTGATTTCTATGAGGCCTGCCGCACCAAGTTGCACTGGAACGTCCATGCCGAAGAATTCAGTATGGATGTTGATGATGATATTATAGAAGAATAAGCGCATCGATGATAAAAAGCCTGTTCGCTGAGGCTTTTTGTATAAAATATAGTAGTGGAGAGTAGGTACGATGGACAAACAAACGATATTAGCAAGTGTCACCCCCGAAGTGGTCGATCAATTCCGTTTGGCGATTGAGATAGGTAAGTGGCCAGATGGTCGTAAGCTCACGCCTGAGCAGCGCGAAACTTGTATGCAAGCGGTGATGGTTTGGGAGCATGAGCATCTGCCGCCAGCCGAGCGTACCGGTTATATCCATAAACCTGTAAAAGACGATGGCTCTATTGTGGGCGCTGAATGTGATGTTGAACACGAGCATCATTATCCCAATATGCCCAATCCTAAAGGTGCAGTGCAGCCGGTCAAATTTCGCAATAAATAGACTAACATCGAAATTTTCGGATAAAAAATAATGCACATAAAAAAGCCACGCTATGATGATAGCGTGGCTTTTTTATGTATCAATATGGCATCACTACATAGCTACATCACTATAGCGCGCTGGTATCAACACTTGGACGCGGCGTTAATGGGTTTTTTTCCATCAAAAACCCTTGCCAACCCCAATGTAAAAAGTTGCGGATATTGGCATGGTCCGTACCCTTTGGGGTCGCTTGAACCTTGGCATAATGCTCACCGAACAGCTTTAGGGTGTCTAATTGATTTAAGCCATGGTGCTTAGCAAAGCCAAAAATCTTGGCGCTGCCTTCGTTTTCGCCAGCAGCGTTATGGATCAAGCCATTGACAAAAGGCGCCGGTGCATAGCGATAAAAATCATCAATAAAGCTGATGACATCATTGAATCCAATGGCTTTTTTATTCAAACCATTAAGTAGAGCCGATACATCTGATTGGCGGATACTCATAAATACATGACCTCAGAGCAGATTAGAAAGCAGAAATAGGGTGCTTAATTTATGCCCAATAATTATTGATAGTTAGATAGTAAGCGAACCATTTAGCGATTGAAATAGTCTTCATCATCGAATGAAGGCGCAAAGCTGCCTTGTTCAAGATGTTGCATTTGCGACTGTACCGTACGCTCATGCTGGATACGCTGATAAATCTCTTCACGGTGTACGGCAATATCTTTAGGTGCATTCACACCGATTCGTACTTGATTGCCCTTGACACCTAGGACAGTCACACTGACCTCGTCGCCAATCATTAGAGTTTCGCCCACGCGGCGTGTCAAAATTAACATGCGTCACACTCCTTATGTCGCATCAACAGATTATTACTCATCAGATTGCGTCTCAATTACAGGACATCACCGCAGCACTAAATAAGCAATGTATTCATCATAAAAACAATGCTTAAGGTGGTGCCAATAGCGGTAATGATAGGTAGATTCATTTAGCCCAAATGAAAGCCCCATTATAGGGGGCATAACAGATACTGTCACGGGTTTTCACAAAACTATTAGGTATATACTTACCTTAGCAATAGTAATAAAAGAAAATAGAGCCTAATAAGACTCTATTTAATTAAAATTTGCTAAAAATAATCAATCGTTATTTGCTTAATAAGTATGCAACCCGCTTTGGTCTTTATTAAAGTGCTGATGCTTATAATGTATAAACGCTAGCCATTAAATATTTATAACCCAGCAATTTTGCTGTCACCGTCTTCACGGTCAAGCCCAAAGGCCGTGTGCAATGATTTGACCGCTTTTTCTAAATGCTGTTCTTGGATAAGTACAGACACTTTGATTTCACTGGTCGATATCATTTGGATATTGATATTGTTTTCAGCCAAGGTTTGGAACATCAAGCTAGCAACACCAGCATGCGAGCGCATACCAACACCGACCAATGACACTTTAACCACTTCGTTGTTGGCCAATATCTCTTTGGCACCAATCTCATCTTTCACTTCATCTTCTAGCACTTTCATGGTTTTATCCATGTCAGTACGGTTGACGGTAAAGGTGAAGTCAGTGGTGCCGTTGGTCGATAGGTTTTGGACGATCATATCGATTTCGATATTGGCGCGACCGATAGGGCTTAGGATGGCAGAGGCGATACCAGGGTGATCAGGCACACCGCGCACGACTATTTTTGCTTCGTCGCGATTAAAAGCGATACCTGAGATGATTGCCTGTTCCATGTTGTCTCCTTCGTCTATCGTAATTAGGGTGCCGACATTGTCTTGAAAGTCTTGGTCGAAGCTACCATCGTTGTTTTCATCAAAGCTAGATAATACGCGCAGTGGCACGCCATATTTGCCAGCGAACTCTACTGAGCGAATCTGTAAAATCTTGGAGCCAAGGCTTGCCATCTCAAGCATTTCTTCAAAGGTAATCTTTTCAAGTTTTTTGGCTTTTGAGGTCACGCGTGGGTCGGTAGTATAAACGCCATCGACATCGGTATAGATTTGGCATTCATCAGCGCCCAAGGCTGCTGCAATGGCAACACCTGTGGTGTCAGAGCCGCCGCGACCTAATGTCGTCGCGTTGCCTTCTTCATCGATACCTTGGAAGCCTGCGACGATAACGACGTTGCCCGCATCTAGTTGCTCACGGATGTTTTTATCATCGATGCTTTCGATACGCGCTTTATTATGGGCGCTATCGGTTTTAATGGCGACTTGGCGACCGGTGAATGAACGGGCGCCAACCCCCAGCTCTTTAATCGCCATCGCAAGTAAAGAGATAGAGACTTGTTCGCCCGTTGAGACCATTTGGTCGTATTCGCGTGGGTCAGGTTGGCTGCTGATTTGGCGTGCTAAATCGATCAAACGGTTGGTTTCGCCGCTCATGGCAGACACCACCACAATCACTTGATGACCGTTGTCATGCCAGCGTTTGACTCGTTTGGCGACATTTTTGATGCGGTCGATACTGCCCATCGAGGTGCCGCCGTATTTTTGTACTATTAACGCCATAAAAATCTACCTATTATTCACCAATGGCCATCTGTTACTTATCGACATCAATCCATCATGGCGCTGTTTGCAACGACAGTGCTAGATTCATTTTAATAACGATAAAGCCGGATTATAAAAACTGCGCCCTGTATTTTACTTTCTGCTGTTTTACGCTCTGCTGTTTTACTATTTATAGCTAGTGACTAGATATGCTGACCTGCATCTAAGCGTGGTACTTTATACCATATTAGCGCCATAACTTTAAGTGCTAGCAAGCATTAGATGTATGGCGATTGGTTATAACCGTTATAACCAATCATCTATTAGCCTAAGCTTAATACTTAACCAAGCTGCTCTGCAATCCACGCAGGTAGCGCATTGATAACCGCGCTGGTGTTGGCAGCTTTTGGTGCGCCGCCTTGGGCATAGTCAGGCTTACCGCCACCTTTACCACCCAGCTCACCTGCCAAATGACGAATGATATCACCGGCTTTTACTTTAGCGGTAACAGATTTTGCCACACTAGCGGCTAATGCCAATTGCTCATCTTTATCACCAATCAATACAATCACGCTATCAGGAAGTTTTGATTTGATATCGTCCATCAGGGTACGGATGGATTTACCATCAACGCCGCTTAAAGTACTGATAAGCACCGGTGTACCAGCAATGGTCTGTACGTCATCGAGCAAATTAGCGGCTTGGGCGCTGGCGATTTTTTGCTCTAAACGTTCGAGCTGTTTTTCCAAATCGCGCTGCTTATCGGCCATGGTACGCACACGCTGTGCTACTTCAGGACGTTTGACTTTTAGCTGGCTGGCAAGCTCGCTGAGTTGTTGCTCACTTTGCTGAATGTTTTTAATGGCATTCATACCGGTGACCGCTTCAATACGGCGGATGCCAGCAGCAATACCGGATTCGCTGGTGATTTTTAACAGACCAATATCACCGGTGCGCTGCACATGCAAGCCGCCGCACAGCTCAATAGAAAACGGCTGACGCTGACCATCAACGATACTGTCGGTGCCCATGGTCAAGACACGCACGTCGTTACCATATTTTTCGCCAAATAACGCCATCGCACCTTGCTTCATCGCTTCATCGATAGACATATGCTCGATACGGGCAGGGGTATTGGCTTGAATTTGCTCATTGACAAGGCGTTCGATACGGCTGATTTCAGCAGCGCTAACGGGCTTGTCATAGGAGAAGTCAAAACGTAATACCTCGCTTGAAACCAATGAGCCTTTTTGTGTGACTTCATTACCCAATACTTGTCTTAGCGCGGCATGCAATAGATGCGTGGCCGAGTGGTTTTTGGCACTAGCAGCACGAATGCTTGATAATACTTGCGCATCGGCTGTTTGCTGGGCGTTAATCTCGCCCATGGTAACCACGCCATAATGAATAATAGCTTGCCCAGATTTTTTGGTGTCTTGCACTTCAAAAACACCGGTTGCGCTGCGAATTTCGCCCAGCTCACCTACTTGACCACCGCCTTCAGCATAAAACGGTGTACGGTCAAGGACAACAACGCCTTCCATGCCCTCAGCTAAGCTCTCGGCTGGATTGCCATCTTGATAGAGGGCATGAATAATCACACCATCTTCTTCAAGCTGCTCATAACCGATAAAGGTGGTTGGGTTTTCTACTTGGATAACGCTGCTGTAATCGACATCAAATTTGCCGGCATCACGCGCACGTTCACGCTGTGCTTGCATATGCTCATCAAATTCCGCTTCATCAATCACAATACCACGCTCACGGGTGATATCAGCGGTCAAGTCAACGGGGAAGCCGTAAGTATCATATAGCTTAAATGCCGCTTCGCCAGAGAGCGTATCACCGTCTTGCAAGCCTTCAAGCTCGCTGGCAAGCAGGCGTAAACCTTGCGCTAGGGTTTTGGCAAATTGGGCTTCTTCTTTTTGAATGGCGTTTTCAATGACGCTTTGTTTGTCTTTTAGCTCTGGGTAGGCAGTACCCATCTCAGCAACCAAAGGCGCAACCATTTTATAAAAGAAGTCGCTATCGGCACCAAGCTTATTACCGTGACGCACCGCACGGCGAATAACGCGGCGCAGTACATAACCGCGACCTTCGTTACTTGGGGTGACGCCATCAGCAATCAAAAATGCCACGGCACGGATATGGTCGGCGATGACTTTTAAGGAAGATTGTTGCTCGTTTTCAATACCTAAAATCTCAGCAGCCGCATCCATTAGATGGACAAACAAATCTATCTCGTAGTTGCCATGGACGCCTTGCATAATGGCACTGATACGTTCAAGACCCATGCCAGTATCTACGCTTGGGGCCGGTAGCGGCAGCATAGTACCGTCTTTTTGACGGTTAAACTGCATAAAGACACAGTTCCAAATCTCAATATAACGGTCGCCATCTTCTTCAGGCGTACCCGGCAAACCGCCTTCGATATCAGCGCCATGGTCATAAAACACTTCGGTACAAGGACCACATGGACCGGTATCACCCATCGTCCAAAAGTTATCAGAGGCGTAAGGCGCGCCTTTATTATCACCAATACGGATAATACGCTCGCTTGGGATGCCAATGTCTTTATGCCAAATATCAAAGGCTTCATCATCGGTTGCATAAATGGTCACATACAAACGGTCTTTATCGATTGCCAACCATTCATCTGAGGTTAAAAACTCCCAAATATAGGCAATACCAGCTTGCTTAAAGTAATCACCAAAAGAGAAGTTACCAAGCATCTCAAAAAACGTATGATGGCGCGCCGTATAGCCGACATTATCCAAATCGTTGTGTTTACCGCCGGCACGTACGCATTTTTGTGAGCTCACGGCACGCGTATAGTCACGCGGCTCCATGCCCAAAAAGGTTTCTTTAAACTGATTCATGCCGGCATTGGTGAATAGTAATGTCGGGTCGTTGTATGGAATCAAGCTCGACGAGGCGACGGGGGTGTGCTGCTTGCTTATGAAAAAATCGATAAAAGCTTGACGAATATCGGCTGAGCGAAATGGCTGGCTCACAGCGGCTCCTTACTGACGGATGTATTGAGTAAAATAAGTAAAATAATTTTGCAAGCGATTTTAGCACAAACGTGCCAAGGGTGTTGAAGATTCATAAGCAAACACCGGGTAAATATGGCTTAAGTTTCGTTATTAAGCAGGCGCTTGCATTGAACATCTGCTCTTATTAAATCGCTATATATTGAATAAATACTTTAGGTTTTATAGAAAGATTGTCGCACCGCAGTGAATGCATTAACCGACTAGGGTCAATTAGTCAGTTAAATAAATAGCCGGTTAAATAAATCAGTTGGTTAGTATAGTTACATCGGTTTTATCAAGCTTATCTTGAATGAGTGGATGCGACTCAATCACCTGTACAGGCATATAGCGTAGCTGCAAGCGAATCGGTAGATAGTCAGGGAAATTATCAGCCATATCTTGGCTGATAATCGATTCGATTTGACGGACATCGTAGGAGCTGGGCGTTGTCTCGCCGCGAATCACCGCGCGCACGACTTGATTGGTGTCGCTTTTATCAAACTGCGTATTGGTCAGCACATTGCCTTTATCACTAAAGTAGCTATTAATCGTCTCTTTGACGCTACTTTCAAACACCTGCTGTTTGGCGTTGGTTTGTAGATTAATGGTCAAATAGGTTCCTAATCCGCCCAATAACAATAATGTCACCGCATTACGCTGCAAAAAAGTCAGATAGGTATTGGACTTATAATCGTCCTTAACCAAACGACGAAAGCCCAAAACCCATAATACCAGCGCATTGGTAAATTGAATGGCAAGGATGTTAGTCATAGCCAGCAAGAGTGCGCCAAACCCAAGCTGAAGCTCGCCATTGGCAAATAAAATGCCACTGGCAGCAAGGGGCGGCACCAAAGCTGTCGCCACCGCGACGCCAACCACTGCCACCGACAGGTGCGGAGAAACCATGGCATAAGCACCAGCCGTACCACCAGCAAGAGCAATCATCAAATCCATTGAAGTCGGCTGCGTGCGCGATAGTATCTCTGCTGTTAGCGGTTGTTCTTTGTGTAACCAGCCGACGATAAAGCCCACCAATACCACCAAAGAGATGCCTAGAAACACGGTAATAAGTGACTTACGTAGTAGCGGCATACGATGGTCAATAATCGCTAATGCCACCCCAGTGATAGGACCCAACATCATAGCGACCAACATCGCCCCAATGACCACCGCCGCTGAGTTGGTTACCAGTCCATAGCTTGCGATAATAGCCGAGAGGATATTCATGATGAAATACATTTTGCTCGGCAGCGCATTGGCCTCAATCCTAACGCGCACTTCTGGATAGTCTACTTTTTTATTACTAAACTGTTCAGCGACAAACTGCTTATAAGATTCAAGTTTGGCTTCCTTTTTTTCTTTTACCTCTTCGCCTTCTTCATTGTCTTCTTCATCGTCTTCTTCATCGCTCTTATGGTTATCATCGCTAACCTCATCTTCTTCTAAAACATTATCAGCGGTTTGAGTACTGTTTTGCTTTTTATTAATTGGCGGCTCATTTTTGTTGATGTTTTTCTCATCGTTCATTGCTTGAGGCTTAGCCGTAGGAACAGCCGCTTGTTCCTGATTGAGCGCTTCTTTTTCGTTTGGGTTTTCGCTGTTCAAGCTTTCTTCATCTGGCAGCTCATGAGCTTGTGCATCGTTTGAATGCTGTTGACTAAAATCCGTTTCATCAGCTTCTACGCTTACTTCTGCATCGGCATCGCCCTGAAAAAAATCTTCCTCAGTGCTTAGAAAATCCGACTCTGTATGATCATTCACGGCTTGAGAGTCTGTGTCAGGGGTTTCTAATGAGGCAACCACCACATCAGGCGCAACGGTTTCCATCTTTATCTTCGCTTCTGGTGCTTGCGCCGCTGCCGACTCTTTGGCAACTTCTTTATCGCTGTTATTGTCGGCATCAACATTTTCAACAGCCGCATCCTGTGCTGCTGGTTCAGCAATGTTGTCATCAATGTCATCATTAATGATATTGACGATTTTAGATTCAAAATCGTTTTGGGATTTATCGACAGGCAGTGAACGGTTAGTAGGGTCAGTATTAGATGAGGTCATAGAAGCAAGCTTAGCTATTGAGTAAGGATAGAAGAGTGCAAACTAGCAAATGCAACTGCAACTGGCAAAGTGCATGTAAGAGTACAGGAAACCCACTATTGTAATGATAAATTCATCATAGCGTATGAACTTTTTGCGACTAAGTGATAAGACGTTTAGATAAGTTGAGAAGGCAAAAAACAGCCAATATACTGCTTTTCTCTTTATTAAAAGTGCATAGCGCAAATCAACAATTATAATATGGCTTTCAATATGAATCACTTGCTATAAATGGGCTGCGGGTCTATAAGAAAACACTTACTTTTTGTGTGGATTTAGTGTATAAAGGTGTTATACCCACACAATAAATGAGGAATATATCATGAACTGGCCACTATTCTCTGTCATCTATTCGATAGCCGCAACCGTTACCATCGGCGTATTTATGATTGGCGCATTGGTCACGGGTTTTAACGAGATTCCGCATATTCAAATAGCGGTAGCAGCAGGTTTCCTTGTGTCTATTCCTGCCGCACTCATCTTTACCAAAAAAGTCGGTAGCATTACTGGTAAAGAAGATGGTTATAAAGCGTAATTTCTTAAAAGCAATCGATTTCAAAAAGCTATCAATAATAAGAATAAATAATGCTTAGTTTTTGACTGTGTATAAAGTAAAAAACAGCCCTTAATAAAGAGGCTGTTTTTTATTGGCATGTAGTTTGTATTAAAAGTTTGTATCGCTTTAAATAAAAAAGACCTTGATACATATCAAGGTCTTTTTTATTCATTTGCATTAACTGCTAACTATTTGAGCTCAACGGTTGCGCCATTTTCGATATTGGCATAAACCTCTAGCACATCCCAGTTAGTCAGACGTACACAGCCTGCCGAGGCTTGACGGCTGATGCCTTCAGGCTTTGGTGAACCATGAATACCATATGAGGGTTTCGATAAGCCCATCCATACAACACCGACAGGGCTGTTTGGGCCTGGTGGTAGCATATGGATTTTTTTATCGGCGCCCTTACCAACGGTTGCTTTATACCAAGGCATTTTTACCTTGTTAATGATTTTAAACGAACCTTGCGGTGATGGCGTGGCGTCACTACCAATGGTGGTTGGATAAGTGGCAACCAGCTTATCATCGTTATAAGCGTATAAGGTCTTATCAGCTTTATTGGCAACGACACGGTTGATACGCTGCTTAAGCGGGGCACGGGTATTCAAAACAGTGATGGTTTCGCCCGCTTTATATTGCTTGTTTTTATTCAGCTTATCTAAATAGCGCACATCCATATGGAAGCGCTCACCAAACATCTCTTTGATGTCTTGATAGTATAAGCCTTTCATTTTTGACTTGGCTTCTGAGCCTGCAGGCATGTTAGCAAAGTTAGTATTCACATCATCTTCAGTGATGGTATAAGTCACGAGCACGGGCTTATTGGCTGGGATATTTTTATTTAAAGCATCCCACGTTTTTTGGTCCATTTTGCCCGTTGCTGGCAAGCCTTTCATAGTCTGGAAGTTAATAAGTGCTTTTTTACTGTTCATGCCCCAGCCGCCATCAATAGCACCAGGAGAGGCGTGGTTCCAATCCAATAGCGCCTGCATTTTGATGGTCATTGCCGAGTTGACTTTCATATTCGGTGTCCATGTGGCGCCGTTTACTTGTTTGGCATAATTAGATAAATTCAGTGTGGTATGCTTTTTACCGTCGATATCTTCGATGCTTTTAATCGCAGGGTCATTTGCGCTATCAGCGGTCGATGTAGAAGGGGCAGCAACGGCTTGACCTTCGCTGATATCGTCAGTGCTATCAGACTGCACATCTTTAAGAGACAGTTCTTCCACGGTCATATTATCAGCGCTAACCGCTGCTGAATTGGCTTCAGCTTCTTGCTTTGAGTCAATCAGCTGAGTCATACGGTCAGCTGGCTTGGCTTTATTCGCTTGATTGACAGTTGGCTGCACAGTAGTACGAGCATCAATTGAGCTGCTACGGCTTTCTTGCACATCCAAGCTCACTTTCTTAGCGATGCTAGGCATTGAGTCAGCTTTGCGTACTGGTAAGGTGCGCGTCGTGTCGGCAGGTGCAGCAACAGCGCTGATACTGGCACTAACGATAGCAATTGAGATGGCGGTAATAAGAGGCTTCATTTTCATCATATTGGCATACTTATGGTTATAACTAATGGGGCTATTATGCGCATAATTTGGATGCTTCGCAAACTTTTGACACATCTTTTTTCGTTTAGGGCTTGCTAAACGTCAACTGTTGACGTATTCACTACAGTTGGGAAATAATTTAGTCATGCTGGATATAGGGTTGCCGTTGATTATTGCTACAATGGTTAATTTTATACTTTATAGTCAAATATTATCCTAATGCTCAATCTCATTTGCCCAAATACCTAAACTTGCTAAATTTAACTATATTAGTCGGTAAGCAAGTAGATAGGCAGTTTTTTGCCGTAAAAAACCCAGTCAGTACAATATACAGTTATTGGCGCATCATGACGTTTGCGTCTATAATGGGTGACGAGTTTTTATTTAATAAATCAGCTGCTAATTAAAAGCGATTTAACCCATACGCATGTAGTTAGTAAGCATGTAAATCAGTAAGGTGCGATATGTCAGAAGACCAAACCATGAGCGCAGAAGAGTTTCAAAATCAGTACTTTGATGATGAGTCGCAAGGCTTGGATAATGAGCCGGAGTATGATTTAGAGACAGGTCTGCTCGGTGAGCATGATGAGTTTGCCAACCTGCATGCAGAGCTTGAAGAGGCGCGTGAGCAGCTGGTCAGTATCCGTGACTTTATTCGTTTTGCCGTCACCCAGCTACGCAATTATGATGTGGTAGTCGCTCAAGGAACGACAGATGAGTTCGCTGAAGCCTCTGCTATTGTGTTGCATTCTTTATCTTTAGATTGGGCTGCCAATGATCAGATTTTGGATTGCCGCCTGACCACATCAGAGAAGCAGCAGGTACTGAGTTTATTAGAAGAGCGTATCGCTGAGCGTAAGCCATTAAGCTATTTGATTAATTTATCGTATTTCTGTGACTTGCCTTTTTATGTCGATGAGCGCGTTCTAATTCCACGCTCGCCTATCGCTGAGCTGATTCGTCAGCAGTTCCATCCGTACTTTGAAGTAAGCGAGCTTGCAAAACCGATAGGCGTTAGTATCAATAATCAAGTACCGGCTTTTTATGATCATGGCTTAGAGATTAAACAGCTATCACAGCCCGAGCGTATTTTAGATTTATGCACCGGTTCTGGCTGTATCGCTATTGCACTTGCCACACGTTTTATCGATGCACTGGTTGATGCCGTCGATATCGATAAAGGGGCGCTGGAAGTCGCGATGGTCAACGTCGATCATCATGACTTAGGTCATCAAGTCAATGTAATTGAATCTGACTTATTTGCTAAGATTCCGGCTGAGCATCAATATGAGCTGATTGTCACCAATCCTCCGTATGTCGATGCCGCTATCATGGCAGATTTGCCCCCTGAGTTTTTATATGAGCCGGAACATGCGCTCGCAGCCGGTCAAGACGGGCTGGATTTGGTACATCGTATTTTGTTTGAAGCGCCAGATTATTTAAGCCCTGAAGGGTTGCTTGTCTGTGAAGTGGGCGATAGTGAGTGGGCATTAAAACAGGCTTATCCTGAGATTCAGTTTGATTGGTTAAGGTTTGCTCATGGCGGTCATGGTATCTTTGCCATTACTTATGATGAGCTAATGACCCATCGCCAGTTATTTGCCGCTTATGTGCAATTATTGGATAGCAATCAATAAAGTAAGTTTGACATTGACACTAGAATTAAAAAATGGCAATTAAAAATCGACTTCATTTGTTTAAGGATAAATATGGCTGGCAATAGTATTGGACAGGTTTTTACGGTAACGACGTGCGGTGAGTCGCATGGTGCAGGCCTGATGGCTATCGTCGATGGCGTGCCACCAGGTTTAGAATTATGTGAAGCAGATTTGCAGGTAGATTTGGATCGCCGTAAACCTGGGACGTCTAAATACTCGACCCAGCGCCGTGAATCTGATGAAGTTGAGATTATTTCTGGCGTCTTTGAAGGTAAAACGACGGGCACATCGATTGGGCTTTTGATTCGTAACACCAATCAAAAATCAAAAGATTATAGTGAAATAAAAGACACTTTTCGCCCCGGTCATGCCGACTATACTTATAGTATGAAATACGGCTTTCGCGATTATCGCGGCGGCGGGCGTTCATCTGCGCGTGAAACGGCTATGCGTGTGGCGGCAGGTGCTATCGCTAAGAAATACTTGCATCAGCGCTTAGGCGTCCAAGTGCGCGGGCATGTTACCCAAATTGGCTCGGAATACAGTCAAGTGCTAGACCCAAGTCAAATCGACTGGGATTTTGTTAATAGCAATCCGTTCTTTTGTGCGGATAAAGACGCAGTCAGTCGCTTTGAAGTCTTGATAGACAGCTTGCGCCGTGAAGGAACGAGCTGCGGAGCACGTTTGGAGATTATCGCCAGTGGCGTGCCCGTAGGATTGGGTGAGCCGGTATTTGACCGCTTAGATGCGGATATTGCCCATGCGATGATGAGTATTAATGCCGTTAAAGGCGTTGAAGTTGGTGATGGTATGGCGGTGGCAGGGCAGTTTGGGCATAGTTCTCGTGATGAGATGACCCCTGATGGTTTTACGGCTAATCATGCAGGCGGTATCTTGGGCGGTATCTCGTCAGGACAAGATATCCGTATCAGTATTGCACTGAAGCCAACCTCTAGTATTACCACGGCTGGCAAGAGTATCAATACAGAGGGGCAAGCGATTGAGATGCTGACTAAAGGTCGTCATGACCCTTGTGTGGGTGTGCGAGCAACGCCCATTGCAGAAGCGATGTTAGCGATTGTCTTGCTTGATCATTATCTGCGTCATCGTGGTCAAAATGCGGATATTAAGCAACCAGTCCAATCGATTACTTAGATTTTCTGCCATACATTTATTTGCCCTTTGTCGCATCTATTGCTGTTCTATTAGATACGTTAGAGGGTTTTTTTATGCATGCTTAAAACTGTAATGATTCAGGTTATATATTCTAATTTAGATATTGTATGTCTTGCTTAATCAAACAAATAAATCTGGTTTTATTTATCAGTTAAAGGAACTTAAAAACATGAGTAACTATTTAGATGCCGTTATTGTCGAACATAATCCCTCACAAAAAAAGATAGACAGAGCCGTGATTTGGCTGCATGGTTTGGGTGCTAGCGGTCATGACTTTGAGCCAGTCGTACCACAGTTAGGTCTTGCGGATGACATGGCGGTACGTTTTATCTTTCCGCATGCACCCAATCGACCAGTGACGGTCAATGGCGGTATGGTCATGCCCGCATGGTATGATATATTAGAGATGAGCCTTGAGCGCAAAGTCGATATCGCGCAGATTGAAGAGTCCTCACAGCAAATCCATGACTTGATTGCTCGTGAAATCGAGCGCGGTGTTAAACCTGAACATATTGTGATTGCTGGATTTTCGCAGGGCGGGGCAGTAGCGTATCATGTGGCGCTCGGCTATCCACAGCGCTTAGCAGGATTGATGGCACTGTCTACGTATCTTGCGACCAATGACAATATTGACTATAGTGAGGCTAATAAAGACATGCCGATATTGATAGAGCATGGTACGCACGACCCTGTTGTACCTGTGGTTTTAGGTGAGAAGGCACAGGAGTTGTTATCAGCGAAAGGCTACAGTGTCGTTTATCATACCTATCCGATGGCGCACCAAGTTTGCATGCCGCAAATCCAAAATATCGGTAAATGGATGAATAAAGTTTTGGCTTAGCACCTTAAGCTGTAACTTAATGTAATACGGACTGCTTATAGGTTGAAATTCTATGGCTAAGTCCTATATAATGGTCAGTCTTATTGGGGATGTTCTGGCTTCGACGCTGGTGATGAAACTCAATGATGCATGTCGAGAGTGTATGTCCTCTCGTTAATCAAACATATATTGTTATAGTCGCAAACGACGAAACTTACGCTCTAGCAGCTTAAACCCTGCTTACTTGGTTGCTGATCACCTACAGTTGGTCAACTAAGTTGAAGCGTCCGCATGTAGGCTCGCCACAAGTGATTGTCTCAATCGCTTGGGTTCAAAAGTAGAGAATCGTCCAATCCATCCTGACTGTCGGATCGGTGCGGATTAAAACTAAAGACAGAAACTAAACATGTAGATTCATGAGCGTAATGCTGGCGGACGCGGGTTCAACTCCCGCCATCTCCACCAAATATTAAAAATCCGATCACTTAACGTGGTCGGATTTTTTTGGTTTAAACGTTTTTAACATAGAATAATGATAAATTGTAAAATTCATTATCAAGTTAATGTCTATGGATTTGACGGCAGGGGTCATTGCACTTCATGTGTTAATCTAAGAGTTAATAGGAGATAATCATTTCTTATCTAAAGAATAAAAATTGTTATCAGGTTCATTGTATTCATCAAAATATGTAACTTTAATCAAGTAGTCATCTACACCTGTGCGTTTAACTTCTCCAAACTTTGTCTTATTATCTAGATCATAAATATTTATATAGTTTGGTCTCGTGGTGGTCTCCAAATAGCAAGCGAAATGCTTATCAACTTGATAACCCACAATATCAACATTACATCTATTGTCTGCTAATGTTAGTGTATAAGACTCTCCGATACCAGTGCCTGTACTTTCATTAGTCCGATAAGTGCTGTACGTATATATACCGTTCCAATCTGTATTAAAACTAGATGCATCTCTATGTCCATAGCAAGAAGCTAACAATAAAGTTGTAAAAACGATAATGACTAATTTTTTAAACATGTTTATCCTGTTTATATCGTATTACTAAGTACTTAATATTATTAGATACAAGTAGATTTAACTTTTGTATTAAATTTAATTTTATATCTATCAAAATCTTCTCTTAAGATAGATTTAGTATTTTTTGAATCATCAATATTATGATCATATTTTACATCTGATTTGGCAACTTCACCATTTTCTTTCGAAAAGAATAAATTTCTTTGTAAACTAACTAAAATTTTATCTCTTTTAAAAATCAATAAATCTTCATATCCTCCAAAACCAGACTCATTGTAGAGTGTAACTAAAGACAGACATTCCCCATTGCCTAACTCGAATAATTCAACTTTCTGATTGAGAATTGGTCCACCATCAGGATCTGCTTCGAAGCTATCGTTTAATGTTTGTAGTGGAATAGATCCTGTGTTAATTTCAACACCAGAAACAAATTGATCAATAATTTTATTTTTTGGTTTTTTAGTATCTGCACTTGTACTTATACAAGCAGTGCCGAAGAAAGCGACGATGAACATAACTATTATTTTTGTAAATTTATCCATACTAATTCTCTTTAATTAAATTTCAGGTTTTTATAATTTCCAATGCCTATTTTTAACAGTTGAGGTTTTAAGTCCCTCCACGTTTTATTGTTAGGTTTTATTTGAAAGTGAGGATAGTCTTTCTTTCTCGTCCAACTTCCTCCCCATTCTAAACCTAAACTTATGCCAATAGGTCCCAGCTTTTTACTATGCTCTATTGATAAAGAGTTATTTTTCAAATACGTAATCTCTCCGTTAGTCACTGAGACGACATCTATAGCTAATCCATATTGATGATAGCTTTCAAGAGCTCCTGCATTGGTTACACCTGAAGGTAATTTGTCTTGAGACTCAGGGCTGCGGTAACCATCGGTGATTACCCAAGTGAGACCAGTCTTTTTATATCCTTCATTAATTAATTTAATAACATAAGGCTGATAAATAGAATGGAGCTGCTCAATATTTTTCAATGTTCTTTTGTAGTGTTTATCTCCACCACATGCTAACGGGTTAAGTTTTGAGCTATCAATTGGTTGAATAGGTGGCTGTACGACTTGAGGACAAGTAGATGTAAGTCTTCTATTTTCTGCTTTCTCTCCATCTTTGTAGTGACTCTCAATTTCTTGACTTACTTCCCAAGCATAAGTGACTCCACCTTTAAAACCTTCTTTTTTTCTTTCATCTTTTTCTTTCATAAACGATTTATTAGCTAAATAAGGATTGTCTTTTTTTATTTTACCGTTGTCTCTAAAAACAATATCTTTATCTTTTAGTTCTTTTCCAGTAACGGTAGAAGGATAGAGTATAGTTAAATACATTTCTAAAAAGCTATGTACCTTTTTATACCTATCGTACAATTCAAAATACTTTTTGACCCAGTCAAGCTGTTCTACTGCTGACATACTTACAAGTCGCTCTTTGGAGATTTTTAAATCTGTACGAGCTAACTCTCCAAACTGTATTAAACCGTAGTACCCAACACCATTTGGTTGTTTTGGATCAAAACTTCCACCTGTTTCGAGATGCATTAATGCCATCAAGTTATTAGCCATTGCTAAATAATCATTCGGCCACAAGTCTTGACATATCTCAATAACTTTCTTTCTAAACTTGCAATTAACTTTTGGATGACCGCTCCAGATCAAATCATGCGCTTTACAAATACAAGCGCCATTTGTTGTAGCGACATCCTTTGGCGTACCGTCAGAGCTATTGCTAGTTTTTGTAATAACGTTGACAGGACTATCTGTTCTATTTGATGGCGAAGAACTAACTGTGGATAAGGAATTAGCGCCATTTGCAGGAATTTTTAATTTTTGCCCTGGATGAATATTACCAGATAACTTCAAATTATTAGCGCGAGCTAAATCATTTGTATTGACACCTTGCTTTTTAGCAATACCGCTTAACGTATCGCCACTTTTTACGGTATAACCACCTGATGTAGATGAGGCGTTACTGTTTGAGTCAGTACCAACCGAAGGCGCTCCTCCAGCTGGCTTATCATTCTTGTCACCGCTTATAGCGTCATTGATACCCCCTAGACCCTCTTTTTCCTTGTCGCCTAACGCGCCTAAACCATCTTCTATACTTTCAAGCAGACTACCGAGAAATCCTTCCTCTTCCTCAGAAGAAGACGGTTTTGAAGAGGGCTTTGATGGGGGGCTAGTAGTTGGGATTGGCGAGGATTTAGGTGTCGTGTGAGTTTGTGTTGAGCCATTGCTACGTAGCTTGATCGTTTGACCTGCTTGCAATGTTGTAGGGTTAATTATCCCATTCATACGTTGAAGCTGTTTTACTGACACGCCACTTCTTTGTGAGATGCTAGATAACGTCTCACCTTTTTTAACTTTATAGTGAGTCTGTGAGGTTAGTGAGTCAGGTTTCTCATTAGTTTTGCCCGTTAAGCTACTGCCCGTTGGCGGCACTTTAATAAATTGACCTGGAACTATTTTGTCAGGGTCTTTTATGGTCGCCTTATTGAGCTGCGCTAGTATCTGCCATGTTGTGTTATGCATTTTAGCAATGGTGTATAGATCTTGGCCTTTTTTAACTTCATACTCATCTTTACTGGCCGTAACTTTGTGAGTACTTCTTTTGTACGAACCAGCGTTCTTTGCAAGTTCTCTAAGTTTAACTGTCTGAATAGAAAAGGGAGCCTGAACGCGAAAAACCCCCTTTGTAGCGGGAACAATAATATGTTGTTTTGCAGTGACTAATTTTTTCGTCAATGGGTTGCGGACTAGAATATCGAGCTGGGTTCCTACAGGTTTTTCAATCCATACTCCTAGTCCTTTAGCATTAGAGTTACCTGCACTAGAAGCATACTTATGTCCTGAAACTCTAACTTCATGATAAAGGTTAGAAAAAGGCTTATTCATAAGGTCAACGAAGCGTATTTGAATTAATGTCTGTTTATTCTTATTCATCGTTGTCTTCCTGATAAGAGTTTTGATCTAACGAATTGTTTGACTTATTACTGTCATTCTCACTAAAGGCTTCTATTTCTTCATCTTCATCAGGTTCAAACTCCATACCCCAATCTGCATCTTTAAACCCTATCAATACCTCAACATTTTCTTCTTTATCACTAATAACCGGCGCGGTACGTCCATGCTCATCGAGTACTCCTTCTATCAGCTGCCCATCAGGGCGCAGTATTTGAAACTCAATATCCTCAAAGTTATGTTGATAAAACAAATCATAAACATCTAGCTTGTTACTAAATAACGGAATCGTCTCAGGCATCCTCGGTAACGAGTAATTAGTTCTCGCCCCACCAGTCAAACTCTTCTTCACCGCCAGAACATTAATCGTCCCCGGACACACAAGCTTAATTCCACCGTCATCGATTGTGATTGAAGCTCCACCTGACGTTTGCAGCTTAATCCGCTTAGGACTTGACAGATTCACCTGTCCTGACTCACTGCCAATCGTCATCGACTGCTGACTGTGCAATTGCAACTCACCGCTTTGTGCGTGTATGGCTACAGGTTTGGTATTGGCGCTGATATGTAACCCTGATAGATCGGCTTGACCACCAGCCCCAGAGAGGGAGTCAATCGTATTTGCCATCAGCGTATAATTACCTGCCACTACATCCGACTGCGTAGCGCCTGATTGTCTGACGATGGTTTTCGCAGACCATAGCGTATTGCTTGCAGATGCGAGGATACTGTCTTTACTGACTAGCAGTACATCAGGTGCGCCTAAGATTTCAGTATTTAGCGTGTCGTCTATTACTTGCGCCGCTGTTTGAAAGGCATCTATTGATGGGTTGGCGATATTCATTGCTTGGGTAGATTGTAAGTGCGCCTGCTTTGCCTCTTTAAAAGTTTCACTCAGCTCAGTGCCCATTCTTAACTGACGTTGTCCTGCATCATTGACCCAAGCCGATTCGTGCTCGCTTTGACTATGTCTGATATCAAAGGTGGATAGCAGTACGCCTGTATCGCCGGTGATTTGCAAACCATGGTCGGTTGCTAGATTAATCCCTTGACCGCTATCTGTTGATTGATGATTACTAAAGCGATGACGTAGTACGCCCAATTCTAATACATGCTCGTCAGGAGCAAAGGTAGCTTGATCTGTAATAGTTGGCGTCTCAGCATTGGCACGTGCGCCAGTATTGACGGTCCACTGTAGACCAACTTTATGTGGCGTATCATCAAAACCGAAAGCAACCTCAGACTCAGACTCAGAAGTTAGCCCATATTGCGCAATACCGGATATCCAACCACTGTGATTATCATCCTCTTGAATTTGTGAATGACCCAAACCACCACCATGCCAACGAGGAGAAGATCCGCCTTGCAAGTTATGGCGATTAGACCGCCCTGCATCCAAACAAGTGATATCTTTGTCATCCACATCGCCCATACCAATACCGTCATAAATAGAGCGGGTAATAACAGGGCTGTCTATATCACCATACCAATAGTTAAGGAGTACCGATTGTCCAAGTCTTGGAGAAAACTGCCAGCCATGTGACGCACCCGATGACAGTTGTAATGAACGTAGCGGTGGGGTAGTACCGTCATCATGAGGGCTGATACCTGACCAGACAGGGGTAGTGATAGTTTGCTGTAAACCGTTGTCAGTGACGTGTGATTCATAGCTTGGCGTGGTAGTGTCACCAGTCCGTGCTTGGGTAAGACCTATATAGCTATTGCTTACTAACGATAAGCTGCTGGGATAGGGGCAGTAGGGTGTGGTCGCACGTAAAAGGGTTGCGGATGCCCATATGCCAGTTTCAAATAAAAGCTCATAACCATGCTCAGGAATACTGATGAAACGATGCTGGGTAACCTTACGTAGCCAATCTTGAATAAAAGTGCGATTGTTATAAGAGACGCTATCACTGTCCGGCTCGATACCCATCACGTGAGCTTCTAAACAATGGGCAGAGAGACCGCCTATCGCAGGCAAGTCACTGATACTCACAGAAGAACCCGTATGGACTCCTCGCATGGCCCCCATAGCTCGGTAGGTTTCGCGCTGACAATTATTAGCAGCAACCCATTGAGCCGCAAGCTGTGCTGCTGCTTCATCGCTATTAATACGAGAGGGGGAGCCAAATAATATAGTGCTGTCATCTAATGCTAACGGTGATTCATCAGCTGCCTGACCCTCATAGATAATATCTGTTGCCAATCCATCAGCTTTTACCTGAACAGTAGCGCTACCCAGCTGTTTGACACTCATTTGTAGCGTATTAATCGTATCTTGTCCTGACTGAATAGAAGACTGAGCATAACGATAGTGCATCACTGACTGCTCAAGCTCATCTAAACGACTGGCCAAATACCAAGTACCGAGATTGTCTACCGAATCACCCGGCTGCCATAGGGCAAAAGCTCCAATATCCGTTAATACGCCTTTTATAAAGTCCCAGTCACTCAAGTTAGATTGAGTGCGCATCGGAAGCGAAGCGTTGAAGCGCTCTGATGCCAACAGCGCATCAGAAACCTGCCAATCAAAATCATAATGCGTAAGAATGCTAGTGATAATGCTAAGCGTAGACTGCTGTGTGAATGTGCGGCTATGTATAGATTGGGTCAATTGCCAATCAGGTGTAACAATGTCTAACGTATAAAAGTGCACGCCACCATCAGAATGTTGGTAATAAACCGCTTGAATAAGACCTGTACGGTAGGTTACACCCAAATCGGCTAAAGCACTGGATAAGCAAACAGATGTATTTAATAAAGACAAACATTCGTTCGAATTTAAAAAAGTGTAACTATAAGCCAGTAACTTATTGGGTAATGTCTCATTAATGGCACTTGACCAAGAGAAGGCAGTTAAACTAAGAGTAATTGTACCCTCTAAGTCTTTATTTATGGATACTTCATGAATGTTATTAGTCTTGGAGAGCATAGGTGATATTCCGATAACTGCGAAAATATTACGCAGCCGGTCACTTAAAGGTAAGCACTGCTAAATTATTTGCTAAGAAAATTATAGAGTTTATTGAAATATTGTCAAGTATCTGTATAATCGATTCAAATATAATTATGATGAGGATGAACTTTAGTTATAATTTATCAATTTTATTGCTCGTTTTTTCTTATTTTTGCGTTCTTATTGATGGCATTTCGCTTATGAATAATATTTATGCTACTAAGCTTTCTACTATAAGTTTATTGTCTATTGTGTTGAGCACTGGGGTGTTAATAACGGGTTGTAGTGCCGGTGCCAAAAAAACACCACAACCTATTTCATCGCCGCCGCTGATCGCTAAAAAACTTCAGTCGCCATCATGGTCTTATTTACCAGAAGTCATCGCAGTAGATGATGAGAGTCAAATAACGGCTGCCCAATGGATGCTAATTGCACAAAGTAATTATCAAGCACAAAAATATGCGCGCTCATTGCGAGCGGCTACAAAAGCTTTAGAGTTTGACGCGCAGTCGCTAGAAGCTCGTCAGCTCGCGATGTTGTCTGCTGTCAAAATCACTGAGACCAATATTGATAGTTATCAAGATGATGTGACGCTAAGTAGTAGTGATAAAAGCGAGTTGAAAATAACTTTGGAAAATTTGACGACGTTACTGAATACGTCAGATGAATAGATTTGGGTATTAGGGTATGTCAATGAATCAAAAAAATTGGGTCTGCGGTGAGTAATCTTATGATAGGTAATGTCAGTAAAGTGACTAAATCGGCTATCGCTGGTTTTATTATTATGTGTTCAGGGATGAGTGCCGCCCATAGTGAGCTTTCAATCCAAGAAAGAGAGCCGGAATCTAGTATTACCAATCGATATGCTGCACTCAAAAATGCAGACGAAAAATCTGTGGCGCTACATCAGCTGATTGCAGAATTGAATCAAAGAGTTATTGTTAATCCTGCCGATTCCCTAGCATGGGAGCTGTTGGCTCAGATTTACTATAGCAATGGTTATCATGCTAATGCTGTCTATGCCGCCAGTGAAGCTGTTGAAAAAGGCTATAGCACGCCGACTTTGAAAAAAGTCCTGCTCAACAGTAGTGCTATGGTGGCTCAAAATCAGCTCAAGGGGCATTACTTATCGACTGATGTAGATGAAGACTTCATAAAAGAGTATCAGAATGCCCTTAGCAAGATATACGGCTCAATATACGACTTTAATTATGATGAGTCTTTACCAAAACCTCCCGCGCCCATCGTAAGACCGAAAGCGCGTCAAATGAAAAGCACATCAAATTCACGCCACCGTGCGCCTATACCGAAAAAAGTAAAAACAACTGCCAAGAAAAAGACAGTAGTACAGAAGCCACGAGTTGCGCCAAAAGTGCTACCCGCTAAACAACCGATTAAAAGCTTGCCATCTAATAGCGGCAAATCAAGTACCGCTGATCCATTCAAGATCTTACGTTAAAACAGGTGCGTTTTATCCAGTGTGATAAAACCAGAATAGCAATTGCTTAGGTGACTTATATGGCCAATCAAGACAGTGTACAAAAGAAGCTTGCAAAAGTACGTGCGCCCCGAGTGCATCTTACTTATGACGTTGAAGTGGGCGACTCGATAGAGACGAAAGAGATTCCTTTTGTGGTGGGAGTACTAGGGGAATTCTCTGGTGACTCTGTACTTGAACAACCACGCTTAAAGGATAAAAAGTTTGTCGAAGTGGACTTAGATACTTTTGATGAGGTGATGTCAGGTTTAGCACCGCGTGCGACGTTTCGGGTTAGTAATGACTTGAGTGATAAAGGAGGCGAGTTTGCCGTTGATTTGGCATTCAATCGCATTGATGACTTTCGCCCAGAAGCGGTAGCCGCGCAAATTGAGCCATTGAAGCAGTTGGTACAAGCACGTGATCGACTGGCTGATTTGCGCAATAAAATCTCAGCCAACGAAAAGTTGGAGGATTTATTGGACGAGGTACTTAAAAATACTGAGCAAGTCAGAAAAATGGCCGAACAAAATCTAAGCGATGGGGAATAAGGTATGAGCGCTCAAGCCCAGTATAGTTCAGATATTATAGAAGAAAGCTTTGATTTGCTTGAAGATATCGTAAGTAAGAGCAACATTGCTAAATCCGATGATGAAAAAAACCGTGCCAAGTCACAAATTGCAGAGCTTGCTAATGAAGTCATGCAAGGTACGGTAACTTTATCGGATAATTTGGCAGCATCGATTGATGCCCGTATTGCCCAAATTGATGCGCTGATATCGAAGCAATTGACAACGGTCATGCACGCGCCTGAATTCCAAAAGCTGGAGTCTAGTTGGCGCGGTCTGCATTATTTATGCAGTCAGACACCTTCTGAATCCATGCTAAAAATACGCATGCTCAATACCACTAAGCGTGAACTGACAAAAGATTTTCAGTCGTCAATCGACTTTGATCAAAGTACGCTGTTTAAAAAGATATATGAAGAAGAGTTTGGTAGCTTTGGTGGCGAACCGTATGCCGCAATTGTCGGTGATTTTGAGTTCACGCGCCAAAATGCTGACATGTATTTGCTTGAACAACTGTCTCATGTGGCAGCTGCTGCGCATGCGCCGTTTGTATCAGCTGCTTCAGCTGAGATGTTTGGACTTGAGTCATTTACAGATATTGGGCGCCCTCGTGATTTATCAAAGATATTTGAAACGGCGGAATATATACGCTGGCGTGCTTTTAGGCAGTCTGAAGATGCACGCTATGTGGCGCTTACTGTTCCTAGATTCTTAGGCCGTCTACCTTATAACCCTAAAGATGGCACAGTGGTCGAAGGTTTTAATTTTGTTGAAGAAGTTTCTGGTACAGACCACAGTGATTATTTATGGGTCAATGCGGCCTATGCTTTCGCGTCACGTTTGACGTCAGCTTTCTCTGATTATCGTTGGTGCGCCGCCATCCGCGGTGTTGAAGGAGGTGGGTTGGTTGAAGGCTTGCCTGTGCATACTTTTAAAACCGATGAAGGTGATTTGGCGCTCAAATGCCCAACGGAGATATCCATTACCGATCGCCGTGAAAAAGAGTTAAGTGATTTAGGATTTATACCGTTAGTGCATTGTAAAAATACCAACTATGCTGCCTTTTTCGGTGCGCAGTCTGTACAAAAAGCCAAGACCTATCAGAATGACGATGCCAATGCCAATGCGGTGTTGTCCACTCAGTTGCAGTACATTATGGCGGTCTCACGCATTGCTCATTACTTAAAAGCCATGATGCGTGACAAGGTTGGTAGTTTTTTAGCGCCTGGTAATGTTGAGTCGTTTTTAAATGACTGGATTTCACGTTACGTCTTGTTAGATGACGGTGCCTCTCAAGAAGCAAAAGCCCAGTATCCGCTGCGCGAAGCTTCTGTACAAGTTGTAGAAGTACCGGGTAAGCCTGGTGTCTACAAGTCAGTGGTCTTTTTGAGACCACACTTTCAACTTGACGAATTGTCTGTTTCTTTGCGACTGGTTACTCAACTGCCGCAGTCTAGCAACAGCTGATCGTTTATTAAAATCCAACGTTAACATTAAACTTCTCAAACAAGGTGTGTGATATGAAAGATATTTATATTCAGTTCCGTGGCAAATATAAAATTGATGGCGAGTCTCGTGATAGCGAGCATAAAGGTTGGCTTGAAGTAAATACTTGGGATCATTTGATTCGTCAGCCAAAATCAGCGACAGCCAGTAGCGTTGGTGGTCATACTTCTGAGCGTTGTGAACATGCTGATATGACATTTATGAAAGATTTGGACTCGACCAGTCCTAAGCTATGGGAAGCGTGTTCTGCTGGCTATACTTTCGATGAGATTCAAATTGATTTTTATCGTGCCAACGGTGATAAACGAGTTAAATATCTTGAAGTGAAACTGAAGCATGCACTTATTGCAAGTGTTGAGCCTACGGTACGTTCAGAAGGTGTGCCAATCGAAAAAGTCGGTATTAAGTATGCGGCGGTTGAGTGGACGTACACTCAGCAGGATATCGATGGTACTGCTAAAGGCGCAGTGACTAAGAAGTGGTCGCTAGCCAATAACACTGCTACTTATACCGCTTAAGCGAGATAGTGTTAGGTGTTATCCATTTATATATCTTGCCGAAAAGAAAGGTTTATATTTAGGCCTTTCTTTTTTATTTATTCAATTAGGGACGATGGTATCAATGAATTACGCTGCTAAGGCCTCTAATAAAGAAGTGGGTTTTCGCCCAAACTTGTTCGAACAACTGTTCGATGATCAGCCTCGGCATTTAGCGCATGAGCTCGTGGTTCGCAGGCTTAATATTGATGAATTGAAATCGTCCGTCGCCCAAGATTTGGAATCTTTATTAAATACCCGTTGTGTGGTGTCAAGTAAGCTACAAGCCTATCAACACGTGCGCTCATCGATATTAAACTTTGGCATATTGGACTTCGTTGGATTAAGCAGTGCCAATCCTGTTGATTGTGATTATATCTGTCGTCAAATTGCTCAAACGGTTGAGCAACAAGATACTCGATTAAAAAACGTTCGAGTCTCATTAGATATTGGCGCGGTCGATGTCAATCAGCTGTGTTTTTCTATTGAAGCTTTACTAAAAGTTTATCCAGCACAAGAGCTGGTCAGTTTTGATGCGTTCTTTGAGCCAAGCTCTCAGCGTTACTTAATAAAATAATCATTATTTATTTAATGCAATAAATACTGCTCAATCTATGTCGTTGGCAGCGATCAATATACTGAGGCATCATGGACAGTTTACTTCCTTACTTTGAGCATGAGCTTAGCCTGTTTAATAAACAGTCAAAAGAATTTGCCAAGAAATATCCCAAGATAGCCAATCGGCTATTGATGGGGCACGATACGGTAGATGATCCACATATTGAGCGCCTTATTCAGTCTTTTTCGTTGATTAGCGCGCGCATCAATAAAAAGCTGGACGATTCATACGCTAACTTTACCGAATCCTTATTAGAAGTGGTTTATCCTGATTACCTCAAACCTTTTCCATCGGTCTCTATCGCGCAGTTTAATTTAGGCGTACAGGGCAATGCGATGAGTGAGGCGGTTTTAGTTCCTAAACAAAGCCCATTTGCCACACAAAAAATAAACGGGACGCCGTGTCAGTTCCAGTCAACTCAAGATGTGACTTTACTGCCGCTGCAGATAGATAACGTCAGTTTTGAGACTCACCAAGAAGTGTACGACAATCAGCATGGACTGCTTAATGGTTGTATTAGTATTAAATTCAAAGGTCTTAATCCGAGCTTTGATTATCAAGCGTTATTAAATCATTCGCTAGATTTATATGTAGATGAAGATGCGAGTCAAGGTACAAGCCTTTGGGATTTGTTGTGGTGTGATGTGAGACAAACCCATCTGCAGGGCAAGCAAGTCAACAAGGTATCGGGTAGTCCGTTCGAGATTATAGGCTTTGACCCTGAGCAGAAAATTCTTCCAAGCCATCGAGTGAGTAATGCGGCCTCTGCCTTATTAAAGGAATACTTTTATTTTCCTGAAAAGTTCAATTTTTTACGTCTAAATCTTGGAAAAATTTGCCCTGATTTAAAGATCGATAGCAATGGTTTTGAGATTCGCTGTTATTTTAAATTTGATAAAAAAAACACCATCCGGCTAAAAAATCTACAGCAACTGAGTGCCAGTAGCATCAAGCTGTTTTGCACACCCGTCGTCAACTTATTCAAGGCAGCCGCCAAACCCATTCAAGTCACTCATCGTTCTATCTATTATGATTTGGTGCCCGATACCCGTGCATTGTTTCAGCATGAAATCTATGAAGTTAATAAAGTTATAGAATCCAAGCAGAGTGACAGTCGTTTAATACAGCGTGAATACCATCCATTTTATGCGCTCAATCATTATGAGCAGCAAGATGACGGTCGTTATTACCATATCAAACGTGATAAGGATATGGCTGAGTTCAAGCAAGGTTTTGAATATCAGATTATGTTCGTGGAAAAAAACCGTGAAGATTTATCCGGCGCGGTGAGCATGAGTGCTTCTTTATTGTGTACCAATAGAGACTTGCCAGCCCAAGTGGTGTTTGGTCAAAGCCGCGGCGATTTGTTTAGCGAAGGGATGACAGGTTTTAGCAGTTTGTCGTTATTAAAGCAGCCGACCAGAACGGCACGGTTTGAATATACAGGCGAGGAGCGTTGGCGCTTGATATCGCTGATTAGTCTAAACTTTTTATCATTGGCTGCTCAAGATGCGGAGCTAATGAAAGAGTATCTGTCGCTATATGATATTACCCAATCCGCCTCTAATAAACTCTTGGTTGAAGGTATTGTCTCTGTTGCAACCAGTATTAAAGCTCGACGTATTCAGCGTTTGCCGCAACCGGGTTTTGCACGCGGTACTGTGATTGATATTCAAATTAACCAAAAGAATTTTGCTGGGGTCAGTATCCGCCAGTTTGCCCATTTATTGGCGCATGTTTTTGGCTATCACGCCAGTTTAAATAGCTTTGTTGAAGTGTCCATAAGCGACGCTGTTACCAAAGAGGAGATATATAGATGTCAACCACGCAGTGGTCTCAGTCCTCTTATTTAACCGATCTAATCGCTGCGCCGCAAACCTATGAGCTATTGCAAGCGCTGCGTTTGATTGAGCGCGAAGTCAGTATGGGGCATACGCCTATTGAAGTGCGCTACCGTGCCTCGTTGTCACTGGCGTATCCGCAAGCTGAAATTGAGTCGATGGCGCTCATTGCTCAAGAAAATATGGAAGGCAGTGCTAGTTCAGTAAAGGCGGATCAAGTAAAGAGTAGGCAGATAGAGGTCTATCCAGCAGTTATCGGACTCACAGGTCCATTGGCGGCCTTGCCAGCGATGTATACCGATCATCTGGCATCGCGAGTCAATCATGCAAAAGATAAAGCAGCACCGGCATTTTTAGATTTGTTTAATCATCGTTTAACCGACTTATATGTGCAGGCGAGTTGGTTTTATAACTTGCCATTACAATATGAGATAAATAATAAAAAGGACAGTTATCTACTGAGCTTGCGTGCGCTTGCGCGGCAGCCGAAGAAGCTCACAGCAATCGATAGCTTGATTGCCTATGCTGGCATGATTGCCCCAGGGCGTCTGACTGCCGATCAATTATCGCATGTGTTGTCGCATTTTTTGGATAGTACCGTTAGTGTCGAGCAGTTCGTGCCTGAATGGTTTGATCTGCCCGCAAGTGAGCAAACAGCACTTGGTGGGCAGCACGCCGCACTTGGGCTCTCTGCATTTTGCGGCGCGCGTGTCGTACAGTTTGATAGCAAAATTAGAATCGTATTTCACCAGTTAGATGCCAAGCGTTATTTAAGGCTGTTACCAGCGGGCGACATGTATCACGTCATTATTGACTTTATTCGCAAATGGTGCGGCGTGAGCTTGGCAGTTGAAATGCAATTAGAGTTAGATAAGCAATATATCACCCCTTTGTCATTATCTGAAAATAGTTTTGGCGGTTTGGGTCAGGGCGGGTTTTTGGTGTCGCAGCCTGCGACGAAGCATCATGATGACACTCGTTATGCGTTGCCTATTCAGTAAATATTTTATTACCAATGGATAGGTTGCTTGTCTATTTATCAGCAATCCTAAGTTTTATATAGATAGGTTTTACCTATTGTGAAGAGCCATAAATTAGTTTTACAAAAATGATATGCAGTCTATTAAAAATGCCAAAGGAAAAGGTTTATGAGCCAGTTAAAAGCTGTAATTACCCGCTTGAGTCCAAGTTGCCGACAGTGTTTGCAGCAGGCAGCTAGACTTTGTATCAATAACGGGCACCGTGAAGTTGATACGGTTCATCTGCTACACGAACTGATTGCTACCCCGTACAATGATGTGGCTCAAATACTCAAAGCTAATAAGGTTAGCCAGCAATCACTCTTAGCAGACATAACAGATTCGCTCAATACCTTTGGGCAGGCAACAGGTCTAACGCCTGTATTTAGTCAAAGCTTGATGGCGTTGTTAGAAGATGCGTGGGAGCTTGCCAGTAGCCAATATAATAAAAGTGATAATAACAGTCCTCTAGAAATCCGCTCTGGACATATATTGCTCGTGCTATTAGCGTATGAGCGTTATCAGCCATTATTAAAAACCCTTCCTGAACAGCTCCAGTATATCGATCGTTTTACCCTAAAAGATGATTATGAGCGTCAGTGTCTTGGCAGTACTGAAGGCAGTGGCACTATCCAATCAGCCAAGGTGGCGCTAGGTGAGAATGCCAATACCAATAGTGATAGGTCTGATAACAGTGACACGCAATCAGAACTAAGCCAGACCACCAAAATACCAACTCCTGCGCTAGATAAATATACTTATGATTTGACCGCAAAGGCCAGTGCCGATCAAATAGATCCAGTGATAGGCCGTGAGTTTGAAATTCATCAGCTGATCGATATTTTGATTCGTCGTCGTCAAAACAACCCTATTTTGACAGGTGAGGCAGGCGTTGGTAAAACAGCTGTGGTAGAAGGCTTGGCGCAAAAGATAGTCGCCGGTCAAGTACCTGATCAGCTAAAAGACGTGACGATACGTAGTCTCGACATGGGCTTGCTACAAGCAGGGGCGAGTGTCAAAGGGGAGTTTGAAAACCGTCTCAAGCAAGTCATCGAAGAAGTACAAGCCTCGCTACAGCCGATTATCCTGTTTATCGATGAAGCGCATACCTTGATTGGCGCTGGCGGGCAGGCAGGTCAGAATGATGCGGCTAATTTATTAAAGCCTGCGCTGGCTCGTGGTGAGCTTAGAACCATTGCTGCGACGACATGGTCGGAGTACAAAAAATACTTCGAAAAAGACGCTGCGTTGTCACGTCGTTTTCAGGTAGTCAAAGTCGATGAGCCTGATATCGATACGGCGGTGGCGATGATTCGTGGTTTGAGTGTCAAGATGCAGGATCATTTTGGGATTTTGATAGATGATGATGCACTGCAAGCAGCCGTTGAGCTCTCAGCACGTTATATCAGTGACCGACAGCTACCCGATAAAGCGGTGAGTGTACTAGATACGGCAGCGGCACGAGTAAACTTATCAAAGACAGCCATGCCCAATCAGCTTGATAGACTACAAGCCAAAGGCGTGCAACTAGAGCAGCATATCAATAATCTTAGTCAACAGCTTGAGCGTATTGGCGGTGTTGACGAAAAAGAAAAAATCAGCCAAAAAATTGCTGTGCTTGATGAGCAGCGTCAGGCCAATAAACAAAGCATCGCTGACATGACAAGTCGCTGGCAGCAGCAACGTCAGCTCAATGATCAGCTTGATGCAATCAATCAGCAATTGAATGGCAAGGCAGATGATGCCTTTAATACGAATACGCTTAGTGTAAAAGAGCGCTTAGACAAACAAACTGAATATCAAAATATCGAGCAGTCGCTAAAACAGATTCAAGAGACGCAGCGCCTGATCCATCCTGTATTAGATCGGCAGGTTATAAAACAGATTATCTCAGATTGGACCGGTATTCCCCTGACTGACATAGCAGGTAATGAAAAAGACCATATCTTAAATTTGGCTGATACCTTGCAAGCGCGTGTCATTGGGCAAGATCATTCTGTGGCTGCTATCGTGAAGCGGATTCATACTGCAAAAGCTAGGCTAGATGATCCTAGTCGCCCGCAAGGTGTCTTTATGTTAGTAGGGCCAAGTGGTGTTGGTAAAACAGAAACCGCATTGGCGTTATCAGAGGTATTGTATGGCGGTGAGCGCAATCTTATCACTATCAATCTTTCAGAATATCAAGAAGCACATAGCGTTGCCTCCTTAAAAGGCTCGCCTCCAGGTTATGTTGGCTATGGTGAGGGTGGCGTATTGACGGAGGCTATCCGTCGTCGTCCCTATAGCGTGCTCTTACTCGATGAAGTAGAAAAAGCCCATCCAGACGTGCTGGATTTGTTTTATCAGGTCTTTGATAAAGGGGTAATGGAAGACAGTGAGGGGCGTTTGATTGATTTCAAAAACACGCTGATCTTATTGACCAGTAATGTTGGTTCCTCCGCGATTATGCAGCAGTGTATCAATACCGATCCAGCCATCACTGATTTTAGCTTACCAGACAGCGACAGCTTAAAACAGGTCATCAATCCGCATTTGTATAAAGTCTTTAAACCTGCATTTTTGGGTCGTTTAACCGTTATTCCTTACTATCCATTGACTGATGATGCGCTTGCGGAAATTATTCGCTTAAAGCTCGACAAAATCACTGGCCGTATCCGTGATAATTACGATATTCCTTGTGTCATTGATCCTGAGGTAATTGAGCTGATTTTATCACGTTGTCATGAAGTCGATTCTGGTGCACGTAACGCCGATGCGATTATTAGTCATACCTTGCTACCGCAGCTGGCGGGTCAACTGCTTGCCCATGATGACAGTCAGAGTGTGCTAAAAAATATCACGGTACTTGTCGATAAGGACGACAATTTTGCCTATCGTCTTGATACTGAAGCTGTTGTAGCGCTCAATCAAATAGCGCAATACAGTGAATATAAGACTGAAGATAAAGTTAATGAGGCGCCAAGCAAACAAGTTTCAGCTAAGAAGTCTGTCACCAAAAACGCTACTACTAAAGAGCCTGCTGTTAAAAGACCGCCAGTGAAAAAAACGGTCAGTAAAAAGGCTGTTAAGGAAGAGGCACTATAATGAATACCGATAACTTTTTAGCAACCAATATTGATACTCTTATCGCGCCAATCGATGGCAGCCATCATGGGGTCGGTGAAGATCTCATCTTTGATCCACGTATCGATGCTATCGTGGCCGCTCGTCAAGAGGATGACCCATTACTGGCGCAAGGAAACTGGGTCACTGAGCTAAAAGTCGCCGACTGGGATTTTGTCAAAAACCAATGTGCCGAGTTGCTGAGCCATACCAGTAAAGATATGAAGCTCGCACTTTGGTATGTGGATGCATTGAGTCATACCGATCATTTAGCGGGTATTAGCCAAGGTTTGAGTCTATTGCAGACACTGAACGATGACTATTGGCTGACCATGTATCCGCCACTAGATGGCGAAGAAGAGAGCATGGATATCAGGGCAGGGTTGCTGTCATGGTTTGTCAAAGCGCTCACTGATGATATCAAGCAACTATCACTCGCTGATACCAAGGTAGAAAGCTATAACTATAACTACTACCTAACTGCTCGTGATCATGATAAGCAGCGTCAGCAAAACCCCGATAGCGAAACCTCCAATCAACTAACATTAAGCGACTACAACCATGCCATAAAGAACAGTAGTAAAGCTTGGCAAAAAACACTCATGAGCAATCTCAATAAAGTTACTGAGCAGTGGCAGGCACTGACTGATCAGCTCAATGATCTAATGGGTATGGATGCACCTGTATTTGCGCCTGTGACGGATCTGTTAATGGCATTGAAGCAACATTTGCACCCACTGCTACCAGAGTATGCCGATACTACTAATAGTATTAGCCAAGAGGGCGTAGCCGATACTGGAGGCAGTACAGATGATCATGAAAGTACGAAGTCGAACGGTAATAAATCATTAGCTAGCACAAAAAATGTCACCTTAACTGATTTTAATCCTAGTAACCGCGATCATCAAAGCAATCGTCGGCAAGCGCTTAAATTGCTGGCTCAAATCCAAGAGTATTTTGCGACCAATGAGCCACACAGTCCAGTGACTTTTTTGCTGGGTCGAGCGATTGATTGGGCCGATATGCCGTTGGATCAATGGCTGGCTCATATCATTAAAAACGAAGATCAATTATCCATGATCTCTGACATGGTTGGTATTCAACCGAAACGACAATCGTCTGACGATAGCTATTAATGATGAGCATTAAAGTTGGATTGATGGGGCGGTTTCTCCACTGGCAATCTCTGCGGAATGTGTGATCTTGTGATATTAAACTTTACACCTTTGGACTGATAAAGAAGGGCTTATCATGGTATGGACACAAAAAAATCGCCATCTGCAAATTAGTAGTGCGCATCCTGATATTGCCAGCAGTCTTATTCAACAGGCAGATATTGTCGAAAGTTTGCTTGGTATGCCGCTGCCAGACAGTGTCTGGCAGAAACCCGCGCTTATGCCAGCGCCTGATGCCTATCCAAGTCCTTACCATCAATATCAACGAGCGCAGTCTTATCAGCAGCGCCAACTTGCACTGTATTGTGGCTACCGTATTAGTATCACGTTATTGCATCCACAAGTAGGGCTGGATATAAAGGAGTGGTTAGGGCAAAGTATGGCCATACACTGGCACACTAGTGACCCTATGCTACCAAGCCAAATTCGCCACGGCATTATTACTGAAGCAGTTGCCGTAGGTAGTAACAGTGGTATGGCTGCCTATCGCATTATTTGCGAGCCTATCTTAAGTCAATTACGTCTTAATAGTCATAATCGCCGCCACCATCATCTCAGTTTAAGTGAGCTTATTAGCCAAATCCTCAGCCCGTATAATATGGACATCGAGCTTGACGAGCGCCTCAGTGATGATAGTAACTACCATATTCAGCATAGCGTTCAGTATAATCAAACCGATTTCGCCTATCTAACACAATACCTTGCCCTCTATGGTGTCACTGGCTACTACCGTCATGAGAGCGATAAGCATATTTTGGTTTTATTGCCACACGACGCTGAAGCCTTACGCCCAGACACAAACGATATTCAAAGCATCTTAAGTCAAAACCCTGCTAATCTCGCTGATAGAAAAGATCGCATCACTGCCATTCGTCCACGTATTGCTCAGCATACCCAACGAAGCAACCTATATCGCTATGATAACCGTCTGATGGATACTTATACAGGCAGTAGCAGTAGCGAGCAACCTATTAACTCATCAAGCAGCACTCATCAGCGCTTTTTGCACAGTCATATCTATTTTGATGATGCGGGTCTCGATAGGCTTGCCACCCGCTACCAACAGAACGCGCAGCAGCTTGCCAATCTAGGCAGCCTAACAGGCAATATTCGTCATCTGAATCTGCCATGCGCTCATTACATTGAGGGCAATCCTTATGTGGCTGAGCCTATAAGCCTAGTCTCCATTCACCATCATATAAATAATCATTTGCCCACCGATTGGTTAGGTACGTCACCCTTTGACCCCATTACTTTACAGCCTAATACGAGCCACGATAATGATGATAACAACGTCCATCAAATTACGGCTTGCTATTTGCCATTTCCGCATCATCATCATATTCCTTATGGTGAACAGCTTGCTAAACTTGGACAACCGCATCCAAGCCTCACTGGCCTAATGAGCGCCAGTGTTATTGATACGAATAGCAGTGCTATCACCCATGACCGTAATCATCGTGCACATATCAGATATCACTGGCAATCTGATGACAGTAATGGAAGCGACAGCGCACACTGGATACCCATCGCCAGTCACTTAGTTGCCGACCACATGGGGCAAACGCATCCCTTGCGTCATGGACAGCATGTCCTCATCGACTTCATCGGTGGCGACATCACCCATCCCATTATCATTGGTAGCACTCATAATGGACAAGGTAATAGTGACGCTCAGCATAATAGTATCGTCAGTGACTCAGGTAGCATTGACGCCACCAGTCCAGCTTGGTTCATCAATCAAAGCCATGCCTATCCCATAGACGGCATCAGAACTCAAAGTATTGACTCTAGTCGCACAGGAGAAGCCAACAAAGACAGCTTGAGTAACGGCTATAACCAGCTGATGTTTGATGCTCATTCTGAGAGTCCACAAATTAACCTCTATAGCAGCAGCTTCCAGTCTAGCTTAACCATCGGTCATCTATATCAGCATAGCGACCACACTCGCGGTCAAGCTCGCGGACAAGGCATTAGCATTGAAACGCAAGCTGCCGCTAATGTACAAGGGAGTACAGGCATACACATCAGCAGCCATCAAGCTGACAGTCAATCAAAGCAGCATATGAGTCACAGCAGTCATAGCAAACTACAAACCGCTGATCAGCATCAACAAGCTTACGCGCAGCTCGCTGACACTCATCGACCAGTGGGACTAGAAGGCAGTAGCAATAATAAGAGCAACCAGAATAAGAGTAACAGTAAAGAAGATGCTCAAACCCCATTCGCCGATTTTAGCAAAGATACCAACGACAGGGCGCTCAGCGAAGCTGGTCAATGGCAACAACCAAACTTGCTTATCGACTCTCAACGTCATCTTGCCATACTAAGCGGGCAACATAGCCAGCATACCAGTACTAAGAATACTCACGCGCATGCGACAGATAACACTCATCATCATAGCCAAACCCAGATGAATCAACTGGTCGCAGGCGATATTCATTACTACTCAAACAAAGCGCAAACCCATACCGCGGCTCATGGTGATGTCACCATTCAAGCGCACCAGAATGAGATGCGCCTCGATAGTGAGCAAGTGCTGCGTATCCATAGTCGAGACAGTATTGAGATTATAGCGCCTGATACGCTAACCCTAAAAGCGGCGGGCAGTGGTATCGAGATATCGGGTGGTAATGTGACCTTTATCACACCAAGTCAAGTGGGCTACAAGGCCAGTAAGGTGGATTGGGGTAGTGGGGGTGGTTTGAGTTTTCCTGCTGTGCATTTGCCAACAGCCAAATTACCTGAAAACTTAGATTACTATCTGCGCTATATCGTCCATGACCAAGATAATAATCCACTTCCCTTTACTAAATGTATGCTGATTAAACCTGATGGTTCAACCGAGATACACACGACTGATTATGAAGGTAAGTTAAATCTGATTGTTGATGATGAATCGAAAAACTATGAGCTGCATGCCATTGTCCATGAAGAAATTGATTTAGACGACGATGATAGCGTAGAGGAGGCAGAGTAATTATGGTAGCTAAATATACAGGGCTTATTTTTGCAGTTCCTTCTACCGTAGATATACACAAATTCTGCTATGACTTAGTGATTCAGTATAAATCTGGAGAAGCGACTTATCAAAGGACAACAGGTACAAAGACAAAGCGATACGTTGAGCAAAAGTTTAACAATCAAGGCAAAACTATCGAACGTCAATTACCCAAAGGTGATATTAAAAGCATTAACTATCATATTAAGGTTAACGGTCAGTTAGTCAAAAACATTTCTGCTAAGCCTAACAAAATCAAAGGCATGTTTCGTAAATATGAACTGAACACAACGATTGCAGGGACTAAAAAAGATCCTAATACTATTAAGAAAGTGTTACTCGACACTACTGAAGTGGGATGGATAATAATTGAAGAACATTATTCAGTTAAAGAATTCCTTAGAAAAATATATAAGTATGAGCCAACGAACAAAGAAGAAAATATATTTCGAGCTAATAATCCTCATTTGACAGGCACTCCAGTTCTTAGCTTACAGCCCGGTGACTTTGTCATATTATCTAATACTGCGAATAGTAATAATTCTGAACTGCAAAAGATTAAGCAAGAAGCTAGAGAGGCTAAAGTTGAGTTTGATAAAGTAAAGAAAGAATTTGGTTTTAATAGTGAAAGATTTGCAAGAAATATAGACTTCTTACATGATGTATTTTTGAGTTCAGAATATGTAGCTTTAACAGAAAAAGCTAATAGTTCTGAACTACCTTCAAATAGTGTTAACTATGCAGCTATCGCTGCAGGAACTTCCCAAGGAATAGTTACTTTCAACGAAGTAGGTAATAAAAAGGTAACAGAAGCATACGCAGAAATTGTCGAAGCCATGGAGTATGAAAAGTCTAATAAGACTAAATTCGCTAATCCTAAGAACTTTAAATTATTCAAAAAAAAGTACGCTAAACTATTTAAGAGTTTTGATAATTCATTCTCACAGAGTTATTTTAAATTTAACTCTGGTATACAAACAGGAAAGCTAAGACAGCAAATAAAGAAAAACGTCTACGCCCGTTCTCCTACATATAAAGGAGGAATTAGAGCTTACGTAAAAAACTTCAGGAATATGGGAAAAGTAGATAAATTTACAAGAGTAGGAGGTAATTTACTTGTAGCTGTCAGCGTTGCTGATGCAACTATGAATGTAAGTGTGGCGTATGATAAAGGAGATAGTAGTCATACTCAAAAAACGATCATTAAAGAGACTCTAAAGCTTGAAGGAAGCTTAGGAGGTGCAGGTCTTGCATCAGGTGGAGTGATGCTAGCAGCTACAGCATTCGGTATAGGTACAGGAGGTATCGGATTTCTAGTAGTTGGCGTAGTGGCAGCTGGAGCGGGACTCGCAGGTGGCTATTGGGGTAGTGTAGGTGGTGCAGAGTTAGCTGATTTAATCTATCAATAGGAGCACTTGTATTGAACTATCAAGAAATTTTTAGATGGCTTGCAATAGCTGTTGGTATAGGTGGAATGGTCACATGGATGATAACGTATCAACTGTGCGTCATTTATTTTAGAAGGAATAAGGAAGATATATCCTACATTTTGTATTCAGACAAAAAACATTATAATAAAAAGATGGACGGTTATGATATACATTTCTTTATCATTGCAATGGCAAGCATTTACATGAACTACCACCTAAAATATAAAAAATATGGTTCATTTAAAATACCACAATTGGCTTGGTATCCTTTAATTAATGACAAGAGTGCGCTTAAGATGTACCAAAAGCATAACAAGCTACTTTTGGGTTCGTTTTTTACTTTTGTTCTTATGTCTTTTTGGTTTATAGGTAGTGGCGTGTTTATTTGGTTAGCTGCGCGAGTAGGGCAGTAGCAACAAAGAAGTTTTAACTTCATTGAACCTGATGAAGAAAGTCATGAAGGCTACGCTCAAATCATAGCTGAAGCCACTCAAGGCATCGGTATAGATGAAAGCAATATCGGCATACTAGACTCGTTATGGGCAGACTATAAGACGACCAAGCAAGAGTTTGAACAATCGCTACGGCCTTGTGTTTCAGATCAGAAGTCCATTGAAGACAATTGGACGATTAAGGCGCTTATCGGTCTAAACAAAGAAAGCATTAACAGAATGCAAGGCGCTCCAGCCCAACCTTATTCAGTGCCAATACCGGTTAATATGGATAATAATAAACAGCCTTGAGATTGACGTGTTTCTCGGAATGTTGAGTCTCCGATAATCCTAGGGCGGTTCAATGGACTAGCCACGCACAACCCAGCCACCGATTTAGCCGAAGCAATCAAACCACATAGAACCATTAATCATAGCCGTATCACAAGCCAGTAATTACCTAAACTATTAAAAGACATCAATGCTTATGATGGGGTTTTATTGGTGAAACTAGGTGTTTGCACATTGTGCCCATAGAACCGCAAGCAATAGAAGTATTGGAGGAGATCAAAGAACTAGGCTTTTCAGATCAGTATGTATTCTTTAAAGCTTCAACCGGAAAAATTGCAAGGACGTTAATCATCCTACAATCTCAAAGCTTGCAAATAAGTTAATTAATAAGCCAGTAGAACAATACCTCGATGACGGGTGGGATAATAAGGCTATACATGAGATTGATAGTTATCAAAATACGAAATGGTTCTCTTAACTAGAATTATGAGTTCTCTTTACGTCAGTTTACCGAACGCAATATGCTATATACAATACGTGAACATTAGTAGACATAAAAACATATTATTAAAGTATAAGATTGGAAGCTGAAATTAACTGTTAGAAATAAAGGTTGAGACATGAATAATAGACTATCAGGGAGTGATTTAACTAGAGCTATGCTAGAGCGCGGTGATGAGCAAGTGTGGTGCGCTGTGAGTCATAAAAGTGCTGAGCATGCTCTGGAGACTATTATCAATGTCAGCAGTGACTTTATAATGCATATTGTGGCATTTGAGGATGGTCACTTTCTCTGTAAAGAAGGTGGTAGATGGAAATACGCGATACCAATTAAAAAGGTTGAAATTACTCAAGAAGAAGTGGGGTTATAGAAAAATTCTAATTTAATTAATATTATTTTAATAAACATTAGTTTATAGTATAGTTAATTGATAATTAGACTATAAATCATATTCATTATTGTGAATAAAGATATATACTATGTATTAAAAAATAGTATTAGGCACGTCTACTGTACCGTTATGATTTAAAAATACAAAATCATAAATGCGAAAGTCTCAGAGATGGTCAAGGTATAGCTTTTATATACCCACTTGTTTGGCTTAATAATCGTAAAATATGATTAGGAGCTATAGGTATGGATGCAGCAATTACAGGAAGTGAACTAACTCGTGTAATGTTGGAAGAGGGTCATCAAGAGGTCTGGTGTGCGGTAGATGATGGTTGCGATCAGGATGCTATGGCCTATTTAGCCAATAATGATTTTACAGCCCGTGTAGTGTCTTTTAGGGATGGTATGTTTTATTGTACAGCTGGCATGGCTTGGTCGTGTGCAGTACCAATTAAGATAGTAGCGATAACACAGGCCGAGGCAGGCTTTTAATTCTCAGAACTATACATGTTATGAAAGCATAGGTCATGTATCACGTTAGAAATGAAAAATCTAATTAGGTATTTTAAAATAGTAATAATAAAGAATAATGGTTGATATCATTGATGTTTTAAAACTTTTAATATCAATGGTTTGTGATTGATAGTTAGTTTCTGCCATCTTCACCAAATATTAAAAGTCCGATCACTTCATGGGGTCGGATTTTTTTGGCTTCAATTTATTAGCAAGTATGAAGTATGAGCTTTCAACTAAATTAAAACTATGATTAACCGGTCTAGACTGACAAATATTATAAAACAGTTATTTTCTCAGAATATTTTCGCTAGCAATAAACGAGGGAATTATTAATCTAATGAAAAAACGACACCATAAGAAAAAGGCTTCCAATTGCTTGGAAGCCTTTCAATGTAATGGTACCCGGAGCCGGAACAATGATTGCGTTATAACCTATTGATTTAAAAAGTTAATTTATTATTTAATTTTAATAGTGTACATAGGGGTGTACATAAATTGAAATTTTCAACATACTATCGACCAAAAGCTATCCTTAGACGATTAACCCTATCTGCCTAAGTTATCTAGCCCTTATTGAAAGTTTTTTTGTACGCATCTTCAATTATTTGGCTTATAACTTTGTTGGCAGTCGTTCCTTTAGCTTTGATGATAGAATCCAATTGATCTTGATTTTTCTTATATATCTTGACTTCACTTAAATCTTCGTTCTTGTTGCTCGCCGAGATTTTAATCCATGCGTCTTTCATGTTATCTATAATTTTAGCTCTATATGATATTTCTGATATTGACTCAAAATCAATTGTAGGGTCATTTGTATCTATCTTTTGAGTAAAGATTTCATACGTGTAATCTACGTTTGATAGGACATCGAGACTTGCTAAAATTAAATTGTACTTGTCTTCTAGAGAAGAGGGTATGAAAACATTCTGAAGTATGAAGTGGTCTCTCTTATTTGAGCTTAAATAGTTATAAGCCCATTCAATTTGATCATTATCATCACCCTTAAGCCACTTGATTTCTCTGTCAGTGCGGTTTCTAAAATAGTTGGATTTGATTGTTTCTATACGCCCAATTAACGGATGATTGTTTACGTCTACGGGGTTTGCATAGTACGGTAAGATAAGAGGGTTGTAATTGAAATTAATGGTCTCATGCTTTAAGTAATTTAAAATGTGCACAATTAACTCATTACCTCCAACCATAGTTTTATTGTAAAAAATACCTCGAACTAAATAAGCGATATGCAGAGCACTACGGAGATCACCTTTTATCCAGTTCAATGAGCTATCTGGCAGCTGGTTATTAATTTTAAATTGCATTAGCTCGTGAAAGTATGGAATTGGATATGGTTGAGACTTGAATATCCTGATCAAAGTGGATTTGAAGGCTCCCTTATCAAACTCGATATTATCTGATAAATACCCCAAATACATATTGTGCGCAAATACCAAGCTCTTGCAATCGTCCTCATTAAAACGTCCAATCGTATTATAAAAGTCCTCTAAGTTCTTCCAGCTTTGCTTCGCCTGGTAAAAATACGAGTCAGTACTAAATTTATATTGCTGAGCCAAGAAATATGCATTAGCTTGATTTAGCACTTCTTGATTTAAACTAGCAGATGGCTGATTATCCACTTTTATTAAAACCCCATTATTATCAGATGTAGCTGTTAAAGCCGTCGAAACATCTCCACTTTTTTCAACCGAGGTTTCGTAATTGTCGCTCAGCCGATCATCAATATGAGCCGAACTCCCATCATTATAATTCGAATTATTAGCGTATATCATAGCCAGATTTCCTTCAAGAAAACTCTTAAAAAGTGGGTTAATAGTCTATTTTAGTAGGAAAAAAGTATGTATTTACTACATAGAAACTCCCTAATATAGAGGCATGAGCAGTCTTATGCTCTTTTTTAGCTTAAAATAGACTAAATTTATTCTTTCATCTTTCTGCTTTGACTATACCTTGTATATAAGTTTCGTTCTAGCAATAAGTATGAGTAAATGCAGCCTAATATAAATGCTTCTTTTAGGCGTTATCTGCGTTCAATTGAATGGGTGATTTCATCACTAAGCAAGAACACTTAATGGCATGTTGTAACAGATCCAGTCCGCTAACTCCATCTTAATAAAAACTCCAGCGCAGACAGCAATCTACCATTAGCCCTGATAAAAAAACCTTAACCACACAAGCAAAAAGCTTCTCTTTAGCATATCCCCCTTAGTGGGTTATATATATTATTAATAATACAGTCATCATTTATTCTAGTGCTGAGAGTTGCGCTCTCAGCGAATATTATAAAAATACAGACTGACCTTACCCTATGAAACCAACTTCATAGGAGCACTACCATGCCGTATTCACATCTCAACCAACCGCTAGTTGTCGCTAATGTTCATAGTCTAGTTACAGATATACTGGCAAATACCATCAGCTTTGATGAGACCATGGATAAACTGAACGGTTTGTACAACCTGTTTATGAATCATCTCAATACTGAGTTGTTTTATTCACAGGCAGTGTTAGCATTTTTTAGTAGCACTCAAGCGATCGTTGGTGATACCTATCCAAAGAACGTGATTTGGGACCATGATAAAACACAGTGTTTTATCAACATACTGTCATGCTATAAAAATGATATTAATAATGAACGTCAGGCGTTCATTTATCAGGAATCTCAAAATAAGAGACAGTTAGAGTGTTATGTAAATAATCTGACTAGCCATTATTCAAGACTGCTCTTTATTCGTATCGATCTAAAGTACGCAGAGGAAACCAGCCATCATGTGTCCATTGATAGTTTTGACCAACACATGAGAAAGTTTAGAGAGCTGATCAGTAATAAGAAAACGTGCTTTGAACATCTTCAAGGTAATGCATGGGCTCTTGAACAAGGCGGTATTGAGGGCGGATTGCACTGTCATTTACTCCTAATATTCGATGGCTCAGAAAGACGAAATGACTGGTATCTAGCAAAAGAGGTAGGTGAAAAATGGAAAATGATGACAGGTGGCCTAGGTGAGTACTATAACTATCACGATGCAGAGACTAAGCAGAAGTATGAGCAAAATGGCAAATTGGGTATTGGCATGATCCATCGTGATAATCCTAGGGAAGTTGAAAACGCGATAACGTCAGCTTTATATCTAACCAAACCAAGCAAGCATGAACAGCAACTTAAACTGTGGATGCCAAACATGCGCACCTTTGGTCACGGTATTTATAGAACGCCTAAACGTAGAGGCTTACCATCCATATCAAAATAATTACAGATATATAGCATCCATATGAGATGAGCATCGATGTCAGCGTTGCCTTATCAATCTAATCCTAAACGTATCATCAAGGTCTGCTTTGTAGCAGGCCTTTTTTATGCGCCATTATCAAGGAGGTACTATGAAACCTATTTGTCCGAGCTGTCATTCAGCCCACGTTATCGAAAACATAGAGACCAGTACGCAAGGAATAACAGAGCATCTGTGCTCACCAAAGCTATTCGTTGGTCTTGGTGTGAGCGTCTGCAAGTACTACAAGATCAATCCCATGATTGGCATGGTCGCAGGCAGCGCCATTGCCACCGTTATTAATCTGGCACAACAAAGACTGATGCAGCCGCCACTCATTATATCGGCTGTCCTGCCGCGCTATTTGTGCAGTACCTGTCAGCATAGCTTTAGTCTCTGACGCCCTCATTTATTTAATCACTCAATGACTCATGTAGCAAAGCATGAAATCAATCAAACCACTTATTTTATTCAACAATAAAAGGAATATTCTCATGGCACATTTACTCGAATCTATGGCGTACGTCGGTGACACCCCTTGGCACGGTCTTGGCAACGAGCTATCTCCCAAGCAGCCTATCGAAGTCTGGGCACGTGAGGCGGGAATGGATTGGCGTATTGAATCATCAGACGTCAGCTATATGGCGAACAATGAAAAAGGACAAAGTCTAATCATGCCTTTTGACACCAATAAGGTGCTTTACCGCTCTGATAACTTAGAGCCATTATCAGTGGTCAGTCAGCGCTATCAAGAAGTGCAACCGAATGAGATCTTAGAGTTTTATCGGGATCTGACTGAACAAGCAGACTTTGAGCTTGAAACGGCAGGGGTTTTAAAAGGTGGTCGTAAGTTCTGGGCATTGGCTCGTACTGGTCAGTCTGCAACACTCAAAGGTGGTGATGTTAGTCATGGCTATTTGCTCCTTGCAACCGCTTGTGATGGCACCCTTGCCACTACCGCACAGTTTACCAATATCCGTGTGGTGTGTAATAACACCTTAGCAATCAGTCTGGCTGATGGCTCAGGAGGCGTGGTGAAAGTACCGCATAGCACCACCTTTGATGCAGACAAAGTAAAACGGCAACTAGGCGTATCTGTTAGTCAGTGGGATGACTTTAATTATGAGATGAAGCAATTAACCAATAGACGAGTGACGCAAGCAGAAGCCGCCAATTATTTAAACCGCGTGTTTAACGATGTTAAAGACGATGGCCTCATTTTATTTAATACGGCTAAGAAGGAAAAGGAAGCGGTTCCGAATGCTAAAGCGATGAATCAGGTGATGACTATGTTTAATGGTCAAGGTCGAGGAGCGGATCTAGCCTCCGCTAAAGACACCGCTTATGGCTTGCTGTCTGCCATGACGGAGTTTATTGATCATGAACGCCGTGCCATGTCGAGGGACCATCGCTTAGACTCAGCTTGGTTTGGTGCCGGAGCAAAGCTTAAAGATAAAAGCCTCGATGAAGCGCTGCGCTTAATTGCCTAGTCTCTTAATGACTTTGTTTACTTGATGAATCAACCACGCCTTTGCGCGTGGTTTTTTTATGCCGTCAATCAAACAAAGTACCGCATTACTTATTAATAATAAATCTAACGAAGGAATTCATCATGAACATGATCGCATTAAACAATACAACTACCACTCAGCCAAGACTTAAGCGTGCAACCGTTAAGGGTAAAGCATCGCGAACTGCTAAGCCTGAAACCAAGGGCAAACCAGCAGAGCTCACGCTAAAGCAAAATGAAGCGGTTGGTAGACCTACTCAAGCAAATACATCAACCACAGCTAAGCGTTTGATTAACACCAAATCGTTAAGTCGTGAAGACTGGCTACAATTTCGCAAGCAAGGTATTGGCAGCTCTGATGCTGCTGCCGCTTGTGGTATCCATCCGTACATATCTATGCTTGAGCTATGGATGATTAAGACAGGACGCATGAGCTCAAATATCGATCAGAGCATCGAGGGCTACTCGCCACTATACTGGGGCAATACCTTAGAGCCGATGGTGGCTAAATACTATCAAGAGCATACAGGCAATAAGGTACGCCGCGTAAACGCCATCTTGCAGCATCCTAATCCTGACAAGCACTTTATGCTCGCCAATTTAGACTATGCAATCACTGGTAGTGATGAAGTACAGATATTAGAGTGTAAAACTGCTGGGGAGCATGGTGCCAAGCTGTGGAAGGATGGTGTTCCGTTATATGTCACCTGCCAAGTGCAACATCAATTAGCGGTTACGGGTAAGCAGGCTGCTCACATCTGCGTGCTGCTATGTGGTCATGAAGCGAAGATTTATAAAGTTGAGCGTGACGAACGCTTAATCCAGTCCATCATGGAGCATGAGCGCCTGTTCTGGCAATACGTGCAGACCGACACCCCGCCAACGCCTGATCATAGTGAGTCAGCAGCAAGAGCCTTAAAACAGCTGTATCCAAACACTAAGCCTTCAAGCAAGGTCGATCTAACGGATGATGATGGCGCTAATAAACTGTTTGAGCAACTGCTAAGTTATCGTGATTACATGCAAGAGTTAGAGCAGCGTCATGATCAGGTAAAGCACCAGCTGCAAACGCTAATTGCCGACAATGAGGTCGCTGTATTTGAGAAAGGAGCTATTTCATGGAAGCGCTCGAAAGACAGTGTCGGTCTGGATAGTAAAGCTGTCATTAAAGCCCATCCTGAGCTATTAGCTACATTCAGTCAAACCCGTCAAGGTAGTCGTCGCTTTGTGGTCTTAAACGATTAAGCCATCAATTACTTAACCATCAATACATTCATCAACCGATCAAAGATAATCGATTAAAGTAAGCACATAACAGCCCACCCTAATCGGTGGGCTTTTTATGGCTAACTAAAACATATAAGGAATATCACTATGATTAAAGGTCTAACGATTACTCCACCAGTTTTAGGTCGTATCAGCATTGGACGTGTCATCGTCAAAGATGGCAAACGTCTCCCTGCCAAAGACGATCAATTCACCATCACCAGCCAAGTCCAAAATAAGGACGGCTGGGTAAACCACCCACTCGATGCAAAGCTACGCGAAAATAATGACGGTAAATTGAGGCAAATTCCCGTTCGTATGCTGTTTAATAATCCTGAATTAAACCTACGAGCTGAATATACCTTGTTTGATAGACAAACGGGCAGACCGTTATGCGTCGGTGACGGTGAACAATGCCAGCGTCGTACAAACAATGGTGTGGAAACACTGCCATGCCCATCACCAGACCGTTGCCCATTAGCGCAAGGCGGAGCCTGTAAGCCATATGGCAGACTCTACGTGAATCTGTCTGAAGAAGATGAGCTGGGCACGTTTATCTTTCGCACCACAGGCTTTAATAGCATTCGTACACTTGCCGCAAGGCTGAGCTACTTTGCTGCGGTGTCAGGCAATAAGCTGTCATGCTTGCCACTGCAATTAACGTTGAGAGGTAAAAGCACCACACAAAGCTATCGAACGCCGATTTACTTTGTTGACTTAACATTACGTGATGGGGTGACACTAAAGCAAGCGGTGCAGGATGCACAAGCGATAGATGCGGAGCTTAGTGAACACGGCTTTGATCAAGCAGCATTAGAGGAAGCGGCTAAGGGTGGTTATAGCAATTCGTGCTTTGAGGTTGATAGCGATGGTCTACTTGATGTGGTCGAAGAGTTTTATCCAATTGAGACAGATGACATCAGTAGCAATCAGCAGGGTAGCTATCAGAATGGGTTAGCCGCCCATAACGTGACTAGCATTGAGCAAGGCTTACGAAAAAGCGTGACAGCAGTGAGCTAAAACCATCGGGCTAGAGATGCGACATAAGAAGGAGCTGATCATTCAGCTCCTTCTTTTATTGTTTCATACAAGGCCAGTCACTGGACTACATGGGATGCCGTAAAAAAATATGGGACTCCCTAACTGTATGAGAGATGACGCTCTCATTAACTTATAAAGGAGAACACCATGGAACAGTTAAACGCTACACAACCAGTAATCGAGCAATGCAATCATATACCGCAGCTACTGGGTATTAAAGATGTTGGTCATTATACCGGTCTTAGTCGTTCTACAATCTACGAGATGGTCAATGAAAAATCTGATCGTTACGACCCAACGTTTCCTAAGAAGGTTCAACTGACACAGGTAAGGGTAGTATGGGTAGCAAGCGAGATTGCAGAGTGGATTAATAATAAGATAGATTCAAGATCGGCTTAAGCTTATCTAGCCGCCTTAACTTTAGAAAGTAAGGCGGCTTATTTTTTTTGGGTAAATAATACAATTCTGTAGGCTAGTTTTTTTTAGCGAACCTTACCCTTGTGTCTCTTATTAGAAATTACTAAGTATACATGGTGTAGGTCACATTCATCGGTTTGTAATGCTCAGTAAAGAGCATATACGGCATCAAGGTCAAAATGTCATAAAAATACCTACCATGTATGCTACCTAAAATAGCTGCAGTATTTCTCACTTGGTCAATTGTGAAAGATCTAACTGCAATTTAAGCAGCAAGGCTACCATTTACTTAGCTTTTAAATTTAAAGTATAAAAAATTATTCAGCAATTTCTGGTCTACGTTTCTCTACGCAAGGCCGATTCTATCAATAAGCTTTTGGTATCAGCCAAAAAATAAATATGAAGAAATTTCCTTTCTTTGAAGGAAGTAGCTCAATAATGAAATATTCACATATCTTCTTTTGAAGGTTTATCGAATATAGATATTCCTGTAAACAATTGTTTCCATAGCTCTTACTAGCGTAAGATACTGATATATAATTAATAGAGAGTTATATAACCGTTAACCATTCCTTAAGGTATAAGTATGAATCATGTTTATCGTGTAGTTTTTAATCACTCTTTAGGCGTTTATCAATGTGTCTCTGAACTTGCTAAATCTCGTGGAAAATCCTCAGGTAAATCTCAAGTATCTACTAAACTTATATTTGCTCCGCTAGCTGTAGCTATGGTTGGTTTATCGGGCACTGCAATGGCAGTTACCTATGATGATGGCAAGGTTCACGTAATTGATGATAATCCTTATGTTATTTCGGAAGATGTTATTGTTAGTGGTAAAGGTACTGAAATAGAAGCCAAATTTCCAACGATTGTAGGTAAAAATGGCAACGGTAAATTAACCTTAGTTGATGATGGGGCTTTAGACACATTTACACTTACTATTGGCCAAAACGAAGGCGCGAATGGTGAGGTTTTAATTGAAGGTAAATCTCCACTTTATCTCAAAAATGCCCTGACTATTGGTGATGCTGGTAAAGGGTTGTTCACATTGAAACATGATGACCCTAATGAAGCGCAAGGAGATGGAAACAGGCTCATCGTTTATACAGACGCTTATATAGGCAATAAAACTACTGGTGATGGTAAGTTAATCATTGATGGTGGCGGAGCTGATTTAGATCTCTATCGTAGCTTATATGTTGGAAATGAAGGTACTGGAAATTTCACTGTTAAGAATATAGGCGCAGTGAATATCGAAGAATCCCTTATCGTAGGTAGCAAAGCGAGCAGTAAAAACAACCTAGTTGAAGTGTCAACGCCAAGCAGGAGTGGGCCTCATTCATTTATTAATGCTGGCAAAGTCATAATAGGTGATGCGGGTGAAGGTGCTGTAAAAATCTCTACTTCTGGTAGTGTTAGCTCTAAGACTGACTTTATCGTCGCCAATCAAACTGGTAGCTCAGGGAGTCTTAACTTAGATAATGGATCAGTATCTTCTAAAGATGATTTTATTCTCGCTAATGGCGATGGTACGGTCGCTAACGCTACTTTGAGCGCAGATTCACGTTTGCGGTCTGATAAGAATATCATTATCGCTAATGGTGTAGACAGCGTTGCGAATTTGAATTTAGAAGGAGATAGTTCAGTATCTACGTTTTCTAATGACATTGTGATCGGAAAAAACAAAGGCGCTGTAGGAAATGTCACGCTAAGCGCATCAAGTTTGAACAGTGCAAACATGATTGTAGGACAGCAAGGTAATGGTACGCTGAATGTGAATAATGAGCCTGACAGTATTGGTAAGGTCAGTATCAGCGACACTACTTACGTCGGAGGTTTTGGTGAAAACGCTCAAGAAGCTAAAGGGGCGTTGAATATTAATAACGCCTCATTTAGAACAGGGAACCTTGTAATTGGTAATACTGGCTCCGGTATACTCAAGGCTAGCGGAATAGATAGCTATTTATCTGTTAAAGGTATAGAACGAAATATAGCATCAAAGCAGTCTGATATTTACCTAGATGGGACAACTGTTGAAATCAAAGCAGATCAGCCAAACTTGTTTGAAAATTTTACTAAAGACAACATTATTAAACTAGGTAGTAAAGGCGTCGTTTTTGAAACCGAAGCTTACGTGTTTAGTGCTGATAAGCCTGATGAGTATATTGCAACTGATGTGGTCATCAATCCAAATGCGGTCATTACAGGAAACGTTGGCAAGATTTCTTTTAAGGACGGTGGTGGTTTCGTAAAGACAGGTTCAGGTAATCTTGAGTTTTCTATGAGTAGTAAGCAGTGGACTGGAGATTTAGGTGTGGCAGAAGGTACACTTAAAATTAACGGTGATTACTCAATGGCAAAAGATGAAACACTAACTATTGGCGTATATGATGATAATAGCAACGGTATCATCGACAACAATGAGTATGGCAAGCTTGTTGTTAATGGTAATATTGATATTAGTGCAGGCGATCTATACGTTTACGCTGAAAATATAGCGAAAGTAAAAACAGACACTAATATTAAAGATGTTGTGAAGGGTAATACTCGAAAAGGTGAGTTTAAAGCAGTAAGTGACAATAGTCTATTAGTCGACTTCGAAGCAGAATATAACGATCCTAGTGCTGTTAGTTTAAAAATGGTTGCTCAAAAGCCAACTGATCCTAAGCCAACTGATCCTAAGCCAACTGATCCTGAGCCAACTGATCCTAAGCCAACTGATCCTAAGCCAACTGATCCTAAGCCAACTGATCCTAAACCGACCGATCCTAAACCGACCGATCCTAAGCCGACCGATCCTAAGCCGACCGATCCTAAACCGACCGATCCTAAGCCGACTATTAGTTCACCGTTTGTTGAGGCTATCAATAAGCAGTCCAATCGGTCCGCCCTAAGTCTCGCTTCCGTCCTAGATAGAGCAGTTGCAGACCGAGTAGCGAATGGTAACAATGACTTGGCCGATGATTTAATTAGCTCAACTGTTAACTTTAACCAATCTCAGCTAGCCATAGCAGCCAACCAATTACAGCCTTTATTTATGGGTGCCACTAATCGTATCATTACCGATACCAATTATGCGATTAGCGAAGCGATTACTGAGCATCGTCCAACCACGCCTGAGCGCAATCTTTGGGCAAAAATCATTGGTAGTGAAGGTAGTCATGATGCAGAAAATGGTATTACAGGTTACAACTCTGACGGTTACGGTGCCATCGTTGGTTTAGATACCCCTATTAATAGCAACCTAAATCTAGGTGTTGCAGTGTCCTATATCAAAACTGATGCAGATACTGATGGTAGCAACTTAGACCATGAGCTGACTGCTAAAAACTGGCAGATACTAGGCTATGGTAACTATGCTGCAAGTGCAGGCACTGATGTGAACTTTCATGCTGGTGCTGGCAGCAGTGATGTGAAGGGCGAGCGCCATCTGTCCATCTTATCAAACGCTACTGCAACCTCGGATTACTCTGTTGATACCTTACAAGCAGGATTGGGTGTGAGTCATCTTATCGGCGATGTACAGCGTAATATAACGCCATTTGCTCAGGTGAACTATGCACAAGCGAAGAGTGATAGTTATCAAGAAACTGGCGCTGGTGTTTATAATCTAAACGTCGATGAAAATAAATATGAATCAATGCGTTGGACAGCTGGGCTACGTATGTCACAGCTTTTAACACCAAAACTTGCGCTTACGGGTCAATTGGCCGCAGCAATTGAGAATGGCGATAAATATTCTGATATTACTGCCAGCTTCGTTGGTATGCCTAATGATAAGTTCACTACTATTGGTCAGGAAGTTGGTCGTGAGATTGGTATTGCCGGTATCGGTCTTAGCTATACAGCGTCGCCTAATATGAAAATATCAGCAGGTTATCGTGGGGAATGGCGTGACAATTACGATGATCAAGGCGCTAGTATCGCGCTACAAACAACGTTTTAATATTTAAATAGTTGTAAAATAAAAAGCTTGAATCTAATAAATTAGGTTCAAGCTTTTTTTACGCATGTAAAAAGTACTTTAAGTGATAAACAAAATAGTCAGTATCTGCCCCAATCACAATCGTCGATAGCCTACTAATAGCCTGCCATAAGGATGTCATGATTGCACTGATAGAACAGAACAAAGTGATTCTAATGGTTTAGTACAAGGATGGATAGAAAGATCAGCACTGAACGCCATATAAATGAGCGAAGATGAAAACTACCGTCAGCTGGTGTCTGCAAAAGCCACGAACTAGAAAAGAGATATCCAAGCAAAGTTAGATTTACGGATCAGACAGTTATAAACGCTGCATTTAGAGATATAACTGTAAATTAACGGCCATTAAAAAACTGGCTTAGCAAATGGCTAGTAGCATGAATTGCTTATCGTTGCCGTTATCGTGCTTTTTTGATCAATCTCAACCACCCCTTTATAAATGATTGAATCTACTGCTAATGGCAACTCCATTGACCAAATATAAAATAAAGAAGCTAATTTTGAGGGACAAGGTAGAGATCAGCAGTCCAATTTATAGAAGACTCAGCTATTTTCTTTGCTTATTACCTAATAATAAGCGTAGTGTCACGACTGTGGCATGATTGGTCTCATCGAGTACAGGCTTAGAGAATAAAGTCTCATAGCTCTTTGACAGAGCAGGACTATCAGACAATTGAGGGTGTAATGCGCTTTTGCATTTTTGCGCTGTATGGGGAATGTTTTGACCTAGCACGCTCAGTAACATGCCTTCCAAACATAGCGGCTCTGAATATAAAATAATAATGCCTGAATCTTTAGCAGCTTTAATATCTTGTTGATTAACAGGGACGTCGCTATCCATCAAAATGAACTTTTTATCGTAACCAACATGTAGGCTCTTTTTGACCGTATCTTTAATGATATCGTGTGGTGATCCGCCACTTGAAAAGTCTAAAGTGATTTTACTACCAGAGCGCCTTTCATGATAGATACTTTTCATATGACTTAAAAATGCCTTGTCGTGTTCACCTTCACCCATAACGAGTAGGGTGGTTTTGTTGACTGACCTAGTAGGTTTGCGCTTTGCCATAATCTAGCCCCTTATAGATTTGGTATCGCGTCAAACGCGCCAGCCATATATTTTGCATAAAGGTTATCGTCATTACGAACCCCTTCCATCTCATCTAACCGCCAAGCTTCTGAAGCCTGCTCATATTTTTCGACCAAATATATTTGATGCTTATTTAATAGATTAAACACCTCTGGAGTATGGCAACTGAAAATAAGCTGAGCATTATGAGGGTTATGATGCGATGAGCGAAATAAGTCAAAAATAGCCGGTAACAGCAGCGGATGTAAGTCGTTATCAAGCTCATCGATAATAGCTACGCCACCATTCTTAAGCACAGGTAGTATTAGGCCAAGCAAGCTATAAGCGGATTGTGTGCCATTAGACTCTTCATAAATCATAAGCTCAAACGATTCATCACCGACTTTATGAACTCCAAAGGGCAGCAGTACTTCTTGCTGCTTGCCTTCGTTTACCATCATCACGCTTTTTATACTAATCTCGTCAATGCCCGTATCAAACTGACAAAGTAACTTTTCAGCAGTCTGTTTTAAACCATCATCCTTTGCAAACAATTCAGTCATCTCAGGTATAGACTGGCTAAGGCTACCAAGCCTACCCATTGAGACTACATTAGTCTTGTAGTGATTGAACATATCAAAAATGGCTTCTGCCAATGGCTCATCGAGCAAATTGGCATAGCTGATAAGTGAGGCGTTTTTCTTCACATCATCAGCTAAAGAGGGGATAACAAAGCTACGATGTTTATAGTTAAGCTTGTCACCGTCATGACGACGTATAAATACATAGCTAAATTGGCTACTGGTCTTTTTGTACAATGCCTCTTTGACCACGCTATGCTGTGTCAAAGTCAGCTCATAGCGATACTCATCATAAATACCATCAGCATTTTTAAGTAAAAACCCAAATTCAAATTCTGATAATTCATTATTACTTAAGGCAAACTGGCTAAAAGAAATAGGTTGCTCTGAGTCAAGGCTGTTAGTAGATTCGCACATAAACCAACGTAAAAAGGCGATGGCTTTTAATAGCTGCGTTTTACCGGAGCCATTCGCGCCAAGCACAGCGGTGACTTTATTTAATCTATACTGATCTTGTGTGGTATCAACATAAAAATCATAGTCAGTCTTAGTAGGTTGTTTACCCAGAGTGAATAATACGTCAGTAGACTCTAAGTAAGAGTAAAAATTATTAAAGCGAATATAAGTAATCATATTTAGTCACTTTTAACAAAATATTGTGGTTTTGAAGATAATATAGCATATTAATCTTTATGATGTACTATCAGGTACTTGTTTGAACACGCATATCTTCCGTATCTTCACAGTATTTTATCCTAAGCTCCTTAAAGCTCACCTGACCATTTTGGATAGCTTGCTTGATGATTTTCTGTCGTTGGTTTAGCCTAGCATTTCCTGTTTTAACTTCTGCAATAATGAGATGCACGTCCTCGATAGGCACGTTGCCATCAGCGCATTCGTGCAAGTTTTGGAAGATGACGTAGTCAATCGGTTCACCCATGAATCGGCAGTCTGAAGGGTTGTAAGGAAAGTCAGTAATAAAGGGCGTGAACTGTTCACCAATTTGACCTTTTAAGATATTGCGCTGCATATTGTTGGAACGTTCTTGAGCCTCTTTAATGTCTTTTGCTAATTGCTGTTGAAAGCCTGCTTCTCTTTCGATCATATCGTTCCTAATTTGCGCAACATCTCGTTCACTCTGTAGCAAAGCCTTATTTTGTAATTGTATCCGTTGTATAGCCCATACAAGCATGGCTAATATCAACAGTATTATAATTAGTAGCATAGTAGTGAGTGTCATAGTTTTATTCTCCGTATTATCAAATAGAATCATGTTTAAGCAGTAGGGGTCATATCCATTTCTTGCAGTCGTTTCAAGACGGTATCTGAAAACGGCTTGAAGTAATTCCATGACTTATATTTTCGGTTATACTGACCGCCGCCTTCGTTACGCCACTGCTTTAGTATCTCGATAACTTCGTGGTTAAAATTCACGCACTTAATAGATACCATTCCTGAATTAAAGACTCTGACATCTACCCAAGCGTGGTTGATGGTAAAGCGATAGATGGTATAGCCTTTATCAAAGCTTCCGTTGCTATTCTCATCAGTGCTGCTCTGGCAATTATAGATAGGCTCAGGTAATGGTGTAGGGGCTACTGGTATTGATAATAAGTTAGGTGATGGGAATATCCACTGCTTATTAGTGACGCAGTCTAAAATATGATCCTTTGCTTCCCCACTTGGCAATTCAATACCTTGCGTGATGATTTCTCTCAAGTCGATCTCAACAGTCTTAATACCCAGCTGCTTAATAAAATCCGATTTATCGGTATCTATGAAAGAAGTCACAGCAACTTCTATAAACATCATTTCCCCGTCAACCGTTGCGACTATATCAGGTCGAATACAGCCAACAGCTTGCTCTTCGATTAATTGATCAAACTGCCAAGTTTTATCCCCGCTATTTTCGTCATCAGGTAGAGATGGCAGTGTTAAATACCTCTCTTGCATAATGACTTGCTTGGCAAACTTGTGTAGGATACTTTCAGGGTGGATAGTGCAGCTTTCCTTATTGTTGAGATGCGCAAAATGATGCTCATTCTTTTCACCTTTACGAGCCACAACAGGCTCATCACATTCAAAGCAAAAACACATACAAGCCAGCCCTCGCTCGACTTGCTTAACATTGACGATTTGCTTTTGCTCATTAACAGCGATTGACATTGACATAGTTACCATCCTCTTGTTAGTTGGTTAGGAGTGAGGTAATTATGAGAAAAATTTGACTATCAAAACAGACTGCTATTGGGATATCAATAGGAGTTTAACCGGTGCAATGCTATGGAAAACAAACACTTAGATGTCTTTAATGAGTTAAATAGTCAGTTATTAAGCTATCCTCGTAATACGCTATGGGATGAATACTTAAAAATTATCGTTAAAGAACAACTCAAACAGTTTAAGTATTCTCAAATTGGCTTTGAACCCGAGAAGCTATCAAGGCAACAAATTTATGCTAGAGCTAAGAAAATAGAGGACAGTAAAGTAGATAGCCAAACTGCTAAAAATGCAGTCAATACCTCAAAGTTAAAGGCAAACTTAGAGGCATTTATCAACTCGCAACCAGACTGTAAAAAAGCATTTTTGCAATTGAACTATAGACCAATAATAATTGCTTCAACATCAGATGGTGGTCCAAAGAACAAAGCATTAATATGGATGGATATCGAGGCTATTGACGAAGGGGAAGTACAGCACGAGCAAATACTTAAAGCAACTGGTGTGGAGTCGGATGGAGACACAGAAGACGAGTATGCTGAGAATCTAAATAGTATTACCTATGAGCGCAAAGCGGCTTCTGAGATTAAGCCATCTTTATTCACTCGGCTTTTCTTCAATAAGGGTGAGCTAAAGATCTTAAGCTTTCGAGGCGTTTTGCTAATGATCTTGCTGATGCTAAGTTTTTTATTAGATATCTTTATTGCTATATTTTCGTTACTCGTCATTTTATTACTAAACGATTTGCCAGATTTTAAGCTTTGGCAAGCCATAATTTTTGTGGCATTCATTCCTCTGGCTTATCTTAACTGGCGATATTTCTTTGTGCCGTTATATAGACTGCCTTATTATCGTGTTATTAAAGCACCTATGTTCTTTGCAAATATTAATGTCGTCAATGCGGATATTGAGATGTATTGGGATAAAGATAAGCTGAATGTAGCGAGAGTTACAGAGTTTACTGCAACTTGTTCAATTTGCTCAGGATTGATAGAGCTGGCTAATGGCAAGCCGGATCAAAAGCAGCCGCTAGTAGGACGCTGTAGGGAAGCGCCTCATGCACATGTATATAGTTTTGATAGAATGAGCATGAAGGGGTGCTTCTTAGGTGAATTAGGCTACCTGTGTGATATGAAGGTTTAGATGTGATATTAGGAAGTAGCATCTATGTATTAGGTTAAAAACTAAGATGCTGCTAACATATATTATTTTGAATAATTTTTTCCATTTTTAAAGGTGAGATGAGTAATGAAAATCGACGCTGACGTCTTGAGTGTTCTTGATCTTTCAAATTATTTTTTCGTAGTACCTGATTATCAGCGTGAGTATGTATGGGAAGCAGATAAACACATCTACCAGTTTCTCGTTGATATTGATGATGAGTTTGAAGCTCACTCCAGTGAACAACAAAATTACTTTATTGGCTCTATTATTATTATTGAGAATAATGGTAAGTACGATGTTATTGATGGGCAACAACGGTTGACGACTATCGTGCTAAGCCTATGTGCTATGCGTGATTTATTAGAAACCTTAGAATCAGATGGTCAATTGACAAATGAAAGTAGTGAAATACTGAACCTAATTAAGAGCTGGATTTATAAATACGATCTTAAGTCTAAAGCTACACTTCCTCGCCTTGAGCTGCAATATGATGAAAGTAATGGTTATTTAGATACTATTATCAAGAAAGAGAAGTACGATGGTGATATCACTAGTTCTATTGATAAAATGGAAAAAGCCTATAAACGCATTTACGAGCATCTACAAAACTTAATAAACCAGAATATAGAAGTTTTTGAAGAGTATGTTCAATATTTTTTGACCAACGTCAATATAGTAGTTATTGAATCTGATAACTTAGGTAGCGCTCTCAAGATTTTTGAAACAATTAACCAGCGAGGTGCTGGATTGAATGCGATGGATTTAGTGAAAAATCTTATGTTCAGTAAAGCCTCTCCAAGTCAATTTAGTACCATTAAGACTAAGTGGAAGGAGATAATGGGCTACCTTGAGGAATGTGATGAAGGGGATAATCCATTACGTTTCTTACGTTATTTCTTAGTTGCAAGATATCATAATGGCATAATACGAGAGGATGACTTGTATTCTTGGATTATATCCAAGGAAGGTAAAAATCGCTTAGATTATGAGGCTAATCCGTTAGGTCTAGTGACCGAAATGACAAAGTCTGCAAGAAGGTATAGCTTTCTAGTACAAGCTACTAATAACGATAAAGCAAGCCAAGGGCAAGCAAAATTCCCAGCAATGGTTAATATTGGATATATCAATAAACAGCGTTCTCGACAGCATCTTATTGTATTAATGGCTTTAGATCTTAGTTGTGGTGATGAAGTGCTAAATTATCTAGGCAAACAGCTTGAAAGCTTTTTCTTTTTCGCCAATACAATCAAGATGCAAACGAAAAACTATGAAAGACGACTTACAGATTGGGCTGTTAAGCTAAGAGGTCAAAGTGAACTAAATATAATCAATGATCTGGTTAATAGCGATGTTGCGCCGTTTATGCGCAAATATCTAGGTGAGTTTAAAAACAGTTTTTCTAAAATCAATCATAATAGCTATAACCCACAATATCGTGAGAGATATATATTAGGTCGCTTGAATGCGCAGTTGTGCTTTAAAGCAGGACTCAAGCCCTTAAATAATGAAGATGTCCAAAATTTACAAATCGAACATATCTTACCTCAGACGCCATCCAATCAAGATGCCAGTATAGCTTTTTCAGATAATGAAGTATTTGAAGAGTATGTTTATCGTTTGGGTAATACCACACTTCTAGAAAGCCAAATCAATCAAGCTATCAATAGCTTTAATGATATGAAAAGTGACTGGTTCCAGCTAAAACAAAAACAGTACTTGAACTCTAACTGTGTGATGACCAAGCTATTGAGTAATGAGTACGTTATTGGTAAGGATACTGGCTTAAATCGTTATCGCAATGAATCAGGTTATTATTTTGAAGAGTGGGGCATAGAGTCTATTGAGAAACGACAAAATATCTTGATGGATTTAGCACTTGATCATTGGCGGTTTAATGATAAAAGATTGGATGAATATGACGTTCAATAAAGCCAATTACTTAGAACCACCTTTAATTTCATATTGATTACAGCAGTAACCTCTCTTATATATAAAGTGCAAAAATTCTTTTTACGGAGTCATAAAATTGTCAGATAAAATAACCCTACCACAGCTTGAAAGCTTCTTAATGCAAGCGTGTGATATCTTACGTGGCAACATGGATGCGTCAGAGTTTAAAGAGTATATTTTTGCGCTACTCTTTATTAAGCGTATTAATGATAAGTTCGAAGCCGATGTAAATAGAATTACAGCAGACTATGTGGCTGAAGGAATTGCTGAAGAAAAAATTGAAAAACTGCTCAAAACGCATAGCTATGAATACTTTGTACCTGAATTGGCTAGGTGGAACTATCAACGTACCACTGATGATGGTCAGGTCGTGCAAGATGGTATTTTGCACCTTAAAAAGAATATTGGAGATAAGCTTAATATTGCGCTTGAAGCGTTAGAGGAAGCCAATAGTAAAAAGCTATCAGGTGTATTAACCAATGTCGACTTTAACAAGACCATTGGTAAAAATAAAAAGACGATTAGTGATGCTAAGCTGATGGACTTTATTGTTCATTTTAACAGACTAAAACTAACAGATGATGCGTTTGAGTTTCCTGATTTATTAGGAGCTGCTTACGAATACCTTATTAAATATTTTGCAGACAGTGCTGGTAAAAAAGGTGGTGAATTCTATACACCAAACGAAGTGGTTCGGCTTATGGTTGAGCTATTAGAGCCATCTAGAACTGCTGATGTATATGACCCTACTGTTGGGTCTGGCGGTATGTTAATTGAGTCAAAAAACTATGTTGAAGCACGTTATGGTGATGCCAGCCCATTAAGTTTTTTTGGTCAAGAAGAGAATGGTACAACATGGTCTTTGTGTCGTATGAACATGCTGTTTCATAACATTTATGACTCAGATATAAAGCAAGGAGACACCCTGACCGAACCTGCTCATTTTGACCCTAATAAAGCTAATGAGTTAAGACGTTTTGATATTGTCATTGCTAACCCACCATTTTCTAGCAATTACAAATATGCTGATTTCAACCATAAAGAGCGCTTTCATTTCAAAATGCCAGAAAAGAAAAAAGCCGACTTTATGTTTGTACAGCACATGATCAGCGTTTTGAAATCAGATGGGCGTATGGCAGTAGTTATGCCTCACGGTGTATTATTCCGTGGAGGTGAAGAAAAGAGTATGCGTGAATGGCTAGTCGATAAAGGCTACTTAGAAGCCGTGGTCGGTTTACCAGCAGGTTTGTTCTACGGTACTGGCATACCAGCAAGTATTTTGATTATAAATAAGGCAGGTGCAGATACACGTGACGGTGTGTTCTTCATTAATGCTGATGCAGAATATCAAGAAGGTAAAAACCAGAATAAGCTTAGACCCGAAGACATTGCCAAAATCAGTTATGCCTATCGTAAAAAGATAGACATGCCAGCTTATGCCAAAATGGTAAGCAAAGAAGAGCTTGCTGAAGAAGACCACAACTTCAACATCCGTCGCTACGTTGATAATAGTGCACCAACACAGCCAAACGATGTGACAGCACATTTATATGGTGGCATACCCATAGTAGAGGTAGATGATCTAGAACATTATTGGAACAATTACCCAAACCTACGCAAGGATATATTTAGTGACTCAAAAGAGAGATATCTGATTTTTAATGCTACTGCTAAACAAGATATTAAAACGACTATTGAGGCTCATGCTGATGTAATCGGTAAGCAAACAGCTTATAAAGATAGTGTAGATGTGTGGTGGCAAAAAAACTTGGAGAAGCTTGAAGCTTTACCTGTCGAACAGAATGTTTTTGAGTTGTATCGGAGCTTTGCATCAAGTCTATCTAAAGATTTAAGTGAATTAGGTATTTTAGATATTCATAAGAGCCGAGGTGCATTTGCTGGTTATTGGAATAGCTTAAAGACAGATTTAAAGTCAGTTGCTTCTAGTGGTTGGAATGCGCAGCTTATACCAGCAGATGATATTTTGCAGTCACAGTTCCCAGAAGTGCTTATCGAACTGGCTGAGAACCAAGCCCGCAAGGATGAGTTAGAAGCTTTATTTGCAGAGGTGGAAGAAGCTGACGACGAAGCTGACACTGATGACGATAGTGATGTAGACGACGACGCTCAGCAGGTCTACCCTAAAGCAGTTATTAAAGAGTTTAAAGACACTATTAAAGCGCACAATGCCAAGATACGTGAAGTTAAGAAAGAGATCAAAGCAACAAATGCTAGGATAAAAGCATTAACTAAAGAGTTAAAGGCTGATGACTCTTATAAGGAAGATATTAATAAGGTGATAAACGACCTACAAAACCAACTTGTCAATCAAGAAAAACAGCTTAGTCGTGTTGAAGAGCAAAAGGTAACGATTGAAGGTAAGATAGCAGGGCATACTGCTTTGACAGATGAGCTAAAGTTACGTAAAGCGACGATTAAAGAGATTGAAGACCAGCGTGATAATAAAGTCGCTGAAGCTAGACGGAGTATAAGTGATGATGAGGCTAAGGTTTTAATTTTAGTGCGTTGGAAGGCAACTTTACATAATACGGTAATGGATTATGTGCATCGATATGAAAGAGCATTAACTAAAGAGCTTGAGCAGGTATATGTGAAGTACGAAACCACATTGACAAATATAGTGGCCAACCGTGAACAAGCTAGCCAACAACTAGATAGCTTCTTGCAGGAGTTGGGTTATGAATGATTTAGCCACCCGTCCTTTAAGTGATGCTATTGATAAAATTATAGACTTTAGAGGTAAAACACCTTTAAAGCTAGGTATGGAATGGGGCGGTGGAGACATTAGAGCACTGTCTGCTAATAATGTAACTCAAGGAAAAATAGACTTTAGTAAAGAGTGCTATTACGCAAGTGAAGCTTTATATAGTAAATGGATGAATAAGGGTTCCTGTGCCCAAGGTGATATATTATTAACAATGGAAGCCCCTTTAGGGAACGTTGCCCAAATACCTGACGATAAAAAATATATTTTAAGTCAGAGAACTGTTCTAATTAAGCTTAATCAAAACAAAATTTTGAATGACTATGCTTTTTATTTATTCTCTTTTGATAACTTCCAAAAAGAACTTTATAAGAATGCAACAGGCTCTACGGTTATAGGTATTCAACAAAAGAAATTATTGAAAATAGAATTAACCTACCCATTATCAATTATTAATCAAAAAAAAATAGCTAAAATATTATCCACTTGCGATACGGTAATTAGTCAAACTGAGCAAGCAATCAAAAAATACCAAGCCATCAAACAAGGCATGATGACTGATCTATTTACTCGCGGTATAGATGTAAATACAGGTAAGCTAAGACTAAGTTATGAAGAGCGACCAGATTTATATAAGGAAAGTGAATTAGGATGGATTCCTAAAGATTGGGAGTTAAGTAAATTCGAGGATTTTGTTATACCTATTGATGGTGACCGTGGTCACGCCTACCCAAATCAAAGTCAGCTCCATTCTGAAGGTCACTGCTTATTTCTAAGTGCTAAGAACGTAACAAAAAGTGGTTTTGCATTTAATAAAAATATTTTCATCTCACATGAGCGTGATAATTTAATGGGTAATGGTAAATTAGATAGAGGTGACATTATTATTACCACTAGAGGTACAGTGGGCAACATTGCCATGTATGATGATAGTGTCACTTATGAGCATATTAGAATTAACTCTGGTATGTTAATTTTGCGCAATAAAGTTAGTGAGAAGATAGCCAATCAATTTATTAAAGCTTTTCTTTTGTCGCATGTTTTTAGCAAACAGTTAGAAAGAGTATTGTCAGGCAGTGCTCAACCACAAATTACTGTAAAAAATGTTAATGCTATTTATATGTTATTTCCAGTTACTTTAGTAGAACAAGAATCTATCGTTAACAGAATGATTGCTATGGATAGGAAAATCCAAACCGAACAAGACACCCTTAAAAAGTATCAACAAATCAAAGCAGGATTGATGCAAGACCTGCTAACAGGTAAGGTTGAAGTACAAACTGATGATGTGTCGTGATAACAACTAATGAATAAAAACAAGGTATCGCAATGAGTGAGAAGGAATATCAACTGGTCGAAAAGCCATTTTTAAATAGATTGGCGCAAATTGGTTGGCAAGTTATTGATCAAAAAGCCATTCAATCAACAGGTGGTAAAACCAACGTTGCTACTAGTCTACGAACAGACTATAAGCAGGTCACTTTAAAAGATACCTTTAAACAGGCCGTCAATGCTATTAATCAGATCGATGGTCAGTCGTGGCTTACGGATGAACAACTTGAAGAATTGTACGGCAATATCACCGCTACTGAAAAAGGTAATCAATCCCTATACGAAGCAAATAAAGCCGTTTTTAATCAGCTGTTAATAGGCGATCAAGTAGATAGAAATGAGCTAACAGGACAAAAAAACGTTACTGTTAAGCTTATTGATTTTGATAACTGGCAAGCCAACTCATTTATTGCTGTTAACCAGTTCCAAATTGATACACCACTAAACGTTCGCAAACAAATCATTCCAGATATCGTGCTATTTGTGAATGGTTTACCTTTGATTGTGGTTGAGTGTAAAGCGGTTGATGTGGCAAGCCCTTTGTCTGCTGGTATTGACCAGATCAAGCGTTATGAAAATCAGCGTAACGGTGAAGATCCAACCTTAACTGAAGGGGAGGAACGGCTATTTCACTATAACTTACTGTCTATCGTGACACATGGCGAAGAAGCAAGATTTGGCACGATTTCAGGCAATTATGAATATTATTACAACTGGAAGGATGTTTTTCCTGAATCGTATAAGACCTTTGATATCAAGCAATACTCTGATGAAGAAAAGCAAACATTTCAATCAAGTGGTAAGACATTAAGATCCTTACGTAAAACACCTGAAGTTCGTCAAAACGTAGCTATTCAAGGTTTATTGAATCATGAGATCTTAATTGATGTATTACAGCACTTTTCTATATTTTTAGAGGATGAAAACACTAGTGCCAAAATAGTCAGTCGTTATCAGCAGTATCGTGCTGCTGGTAAGATTATCGAACGTATCCGTAATAATACTGGCGATAGCCGTTCAGGTGTTGTCTGGCACACTCAAGGAAGTGGCAAGTCACTTACCATGGCATTTTTTATTCGCAAAATAAAATCACTACCAGACCTTAAAGACTATAAGGTCATCTTAATGGTGGATAGAGTTGATTTACAAAAACAGCTTTCAGATACTACTAAAGTTTCAGGCTACTTTAACCATAAAAATATAGTTAAATCACGTAAAGAGGTGTTTGAAAAATTAAGTGGTAATGACTCATCTGTATATATGGTTATGGTTCATAAGTTTGGCGATGAAATAGAAATCAAGCATGCTAAATCATTGCAATCGAATAAAGAAGATGCTGATAGTTTGGAGATGAGGTCATTTGATTCATTTGGTGTCGTCAATGACTCTGATAGGATTGTACTTCTGATAGATGAGGCGCATCGTACCCACAATGGCGATATGAGTGACAACGTCTTTAACGCCTTTCCAAATGCAGTAAAAATTGCTTTTACAGGCACGCCTTTATTAACAGAGCGCCACAAAAAACTGACATACCAACGCTTCGGTAACTCGAATGAGTTTATCGATACCTATAAAATCCGTGAAGCAGTAGCAGATAGAGCGACGCTTGATCTGGTCTATATAAGTAAGACTAGTGAAGACTGCATATTTAATACAGATGAGTTGAATCAAAAATTTGAAGATGAGTTCGCTAACGAATCTACTGAAAAGAAAGATGCTATACAAAAACGCTATGGCACAATGCAAGCTTATTTAGACAATAAGGATAGAATTCGTAAAAATGCGGAAGATATGGTCAATCATTATATTGATAATATCTTACCAAATGGCTTTAAAGCGATGGTAGTTGCTAACTCCATCTTAGCTGCTGTACGATATGAAAAATATATTATCGAAGCAATCAATAAGCGTATCGAGCTGGAGCAAGCTAAAGAGACACCTGATAGTGAGTTAATCAAGAAACTTGAGTTTTTAAAGGTCGCTAGTATCGTGACTCAAAGTGATAATAATGAAGATGTGTTTATCACTCAAGCAAGACAAAAAGCGAAAAGAATGGATGCAATTAAAAACTTTAAAGCAGGCTTTGATTTTACTAACGAGAAAAATGACAAAGAAAATTCAGGTGTTGCATTTTTATGCGTGTGTGACAAGCTTTTAACAGGCTTTGACGCACCCATAGCGCAAGTAATGTACCTTGATAAGTCTTTACGCGAACATGACCTTCTACAAGCCATTGCGCGTATTAACCGAACTAAAAAAGGGAAGTCTAAGGGCATATTAGTAGATTACTACGGTATATTGAATAACCTCAAAGAAGCTTTGAGTATTTGGGGTAGCGAGGAAGAAGAAGACGTCAAACAGATATTTGATACTATTAAAAACATTAATGAAGAAATACCTGTCCTTGAGTCACGTTATAAGCGTCTAGTTCAACTCTTTACCGATAATGGTGTTGATAACTTTGAAGACTTTATCAATCAGCGTATCAATGATCAGCAAGCCGACAACGATACTTTAGAGGAGTGTATTGACCTAACTTTAAGCATACCCTTTAGAGCTGAACTCAACGTAGGCTTAGCAGATTTTTACGATAGCTATGATTTGCTTTGTACCACAGCAGTTGCAAAGCTTTATCAAATACCAGCAAAACGTTTAGGTTATTTGGCAACGTGTGTAAAAGAGCGTTATAAAGATGAAACAATGGATATCCAATATGCTAGACCAAAAGTCAGAGCCATTATTGACGAATACGTTAAGAGTAAAGGTGTAGTTAAGACCTCGCAACCAGTGGACTTACTATCAGATAAGTTCTTAAGTACTTTAGGCAGATCTGGTTCTTCTGATAAAGCTAAAGCTTCTGAAATGGTACATGCTACCAGGCGACATATTAAAATTAACGTGGATTATGATCCAGCACGTTATAAAACATTTGATAAACGCTTGAATGAAATTATGAAAAGGTATCAAGATAATTGGGAACAGTTATTAGTTCAGTTGTCTTTGTTACGTGAAGATATGAAAGACGGTGAGAGGCAGACGTTAGATGGTTTAGATGAAAATGGACAGGTTTTCTATGACATAATGGCGGACTTGGTTTTCACTGACGATGTGCCTGAAGATAAACAAACGTTATTGGTAGATCTGGTTAACGAGGTTTACCAGCTTATTGTTGATGCTATCAATATTCCTCATTTTTGGGAAATGAAATTTAGCGAACAGAGAAACCTTAAAGGCGATATTACAAAAGCACTGATTATTTCAGACATAGATGAGTTTGATGATAAGGAAGTTCAAATCACTGAAGATTTAATGAAATTAGCTAAAAAACGTCACCATTACATCGTAGGTTGATCGTGTAGATATGATTTTAAATGGCATTCATATTGAGATAGTCAAAAGTAAACGTAAGACTGCTAGTATTTTCGTAGAACGAGATGGCAGTGTATCTGCTCGTGTGCCTAAAGACTTATCAGACCAACAAATATATGAGCTAATTGAAAAATATGAATATAGCATTCATCGAAACCTTGCTGAATGGAGACGGACAAATGAACGTCACGTTGATAGAGATTTTATCAGCGGGCAATCATTTATTTACTTTGGGCGTAACTATCGTTTAAAACTAACAGACAATGAAACAGACGGCCTAAAACTGTATCAAGGTAGATTTTGGTTAAATAAAAACCAATTAAATATTGCACCAGACTTATTCAAAAGCTTTTATAAATCAAAGCTGATAGACAAAGTAGTACCTATTGTTGAACTGTATGAAAAAAAACTAGGTGTTAACGCCAACTCAGTACGTGTATTAGAATTAAAAAACCGTTGGGGCTCGTGTAGTAGCAAAGGCAATATTAACTTACATTGGAAATGTGCTATGGCACCTATGGAGGTTCTACACTATATCGTATTGCATGAGCTAGTACATTTAATTCACTTCGACCACTCTAATGCCTTTTGGCGTGATATTGAGAAGATTATGCCAGATTATAAAGACAAGGTGAAATGGCTCGAGCTCAATGGTGTAGGTATGGATTTATAGCCGCTATATGCCAGATTCCTTAAGAGTTATATTCTGAATATGAATACTATCTCATTGTATATGCTAAAAGGCTTTGAAATAGATTTTTAGATAATAGTATGTTTTTCAATCAGTTTAACAATACTTATATGACTTGCAGCTTGCCCTCAAGCATCTCTAATACCTTATCCTCTCCCAGCTGGTCAATCAATGCTTGCAGATGGGTAGTAGAGTCAGCTTTGCTCTTTGCATCTGCTCTAAACTCTGCCGTATCTCTGCCTTCTCGTAAAGCATCTAAATAATCTGCCCACTTTTGCATCATCTCACTACGATCGTCAATGTACTCAAATCGTCCGTAAGCTGTGCCATTAGGATCTTTGGTTGTATGACCAAGCGCCATCTCTACAAGCACAAGAGGATACTTTAATTGCTCTTGTAAGATGGTCTTCGCTGTGGCTCTAAAGCCATGAGCGCAGTGAATGTCTTTATAGCCTAAATCTTTTAAACGCTTATTCGCTGTCGCATCAGATATGATCTGATGCTTTTTTGCTGTCTCACTGTAGAAGACAAATTTAGTATGACCATTGATTTGCTGCTGCTCACGCAAAATAGCTACTGCTTGACGAGGTAGGGGCACGACCATGTCCTTGACCATGTTTACCTTGCCTTGGCCTTTTAAAGGCTTTAATCGCCACCTATCAGCCTCTAGATCTAAGTCAGCCCAGCGCATACGGCGTAGATCACCATTACGCACAAAGAGTAATGCTAATAGCCTAAGGGAATTGATAGTGTTTGGATCACCTTCTATAGTCTCGATATCACGTAGTAGCTTAGCTAAATCTTTAGGCTTAGTGATGGCAGGACGATGACCATAGCTAGATTTAGCCAATTGGCTTTTGATTAATGCCGCAGGATTGCTGCTACAAAAGCCGCGCGCGCCAGCATAGACGAATACATCACTAGCGATACCTGCACAGCGCTCAGCCTTATCTGTGGGCTTGCCAGCTTTGTTTAATGAGTTGGCTTGGATGTCTAGTAACACTTCAAGCATTCTAGGTGAGCCAATCTCACTAATAGGGTCATTACCTATGTATGAGCATATAAGCTCTAAGCGGCCTTTCTTACGAATGAGCGTATTACCTTTTTGAGTCTGCTCTAGTCCTTCAAAATACTCCCAAGCAAAATGATTAAAAGAGTTTTTAGTTTTACTAATAACACTTTTCTTTATTTCTTCACGGTGATCTTTGGGGTCAATGTTACGGCTCAACAGCTCAACAGCTCTTCATAGTCACGCCAGATTTCACAGGCACGTGAAAACGATACGTTTGGATACACGCCAAGCGATATACGTTTATTTTTTGAGTGAGTAGGAGACAGGTAGCGATAAACCCAAGACTTAGTGCCATTAGGTCTGACCATGAGGTAAAGCATAGGATGGTTTCTGACAGAGACCAGATATTCTTTGTCATCAGCTTTGTGACTACTTATGCTACGATCAGAACTGATAGGTTTACGTGCTTCCATGACTAACATCCCCAATGTACATTTAAAAACCAGTGTACATAGTAGTGTACATCAGATGCATGGATTAGAATAGATTCATAGGACGGTATGGAACGCTAGATACAACAAAGCCCCTGATATCAGGGGCTTTAGCTGTTCTATAAGGTAGTATAGGACTATATAATGGTACCCGGAGCCGGACTTGAACCGGCACGCTATTACTAGCGAGGGATTTTAAATCCCTTGTGTCTACCAATTTCACCACCCGGGCAAAACTTGTATTATCTAAAAGTAAGCTTGCTACTTGTTAGATAGTGGTCGCTATTATAAGCATTTATGTTAATAAAGCAAGCTAAAATTAACCTAATATTTATAATATTTTTAACCTAAATAATTGGAGGCTGAGGTCGGAATCGAACCGGCGTTAACGGAGTTGCAGTCCGCTGCATGACCACTCTGCCACCCAGCCAATCAAGGATGCCTATATTAGCAAAAATAATTTAAATTACAAGTCATTTTTTAATTAAATGCCACTTATCTGCTCAGTTGTGGTTATTTGCCCATAAATTAACGCTAATTCGAAGTATTGTTAGACCAAATGAAGCCATCACTAAGCCTTTGATACATGATGGCTTTATAAAACACATCGTCTAATACCGTGTGCTAAACGATATCTTTATTATTATATTGCGCTTTTTTAATATCACGATAGGTTGCGGTACAAATCAATATCAGTACACCCAGCGTAATAGCGGGCCAAATGAGGATATATAATCCATAGATAAAGACGTTGTCCATGATAGCTCCTTATATTTAGTAATTGTTGCTGTTGATTTTTACTTTGCTTTGCTGGCTTCTAATAATGGTTAGCCAGTTAATGACCAACCATCACTTGATAATATTAATCTTATTTAAGATTTTGCTAGCGGTTGTACTGGCGGCTTTTTATCATAGTCGCCAACCCGCTGTTTAATGAGGTCAAAGTCAAAATGCTCGTCACCCATCAGACTGACAAGCACGCAGACGATGGTACTTGCGCCGTAAGCAGTCAGTGAAGCGAGTAAAACCATGTACTGGCGTAGGAAGCCAGTGGCGAAGATTAACATCAGCACCAGCGTGATAGCGGCGGCGACCATGCCGATTTTACGACCTAGAAAGCCAAAGACCATAAGGCCAATAACCACTGCGGCACCGACACTGGCCAATATCTCAAAGAATAAGGCGGTGAAGCCGGTAATCGGTATCAGCTCAAAGCGCGCAACGCAGAACAATAACAGCCCAACGATGACCGCTGAGGTAAAGGCGACATTGGTGACGCGATTCCAGAACACACTGGCAATCACTGGGAAAACAATCGCACCCCATAACGCGCCAACGAAGACCAACATTACCAATATATCAAGCTTAAAGCTGGCAAAAATCAATCCTGCTGCCGTGGCGACAATCATGGTTCCGCGACCGACAAGCATCATAGTTTTTGGTTTAACGCGCCCCTTGGCAAGGTTTTTGCCATAGACATCCGCCATCATAATCGTTGATAACGCTGATAAGTCTGAGTCAGCGGTTGAGGACAGCGAACCTATCACTAAAATAAAGAATAATGCGATAAAGACCGGATGCAAATAAGTACTGACCATCTGCGGAATTAAGTTATTCATATTGCCATCAAGTGGCTCGATACCTATGGTTAATGCCATGAGTCCAATCATACCAAGCCCAATGACGATACCGGCATAACCGACCGTGGCAGTGATAAAGGTCGCCTTAATTTTGGTCTTATCAATGGCAAATAGGCGCTGGGTAATGGTTTGATTGCCGATGGCATAAGCCAATACGGCGACAAAATATGGTGCACCCTGCTGAAAGAAGGCTTCAGAGGAAAAGAAATCTTGCTGCTCAAAGGTTAAATTCGACAGTCCGCTGACCATGACTGACGGACCACCCATGGAAAATAGTACCGCTGGGATGATGATGACACCAATGGCCATCAAGGCGACCAGTTGCGCAAAGTCGGTAAAGACGGAGGCTCGGAATCCTGAGGTTAACGTATAGCTGAGCACCCCAACGCCTGCGATGATGACGCCCGTCTGAAACGATAAGGGTGACAGTACGGATACCAAAGCACCAGCAGCGGTGAAGTTGACCATCAAGCTAATTAAGCTCCCCATAATATTGGATATGGCTAAAATTAATTGGCTTGATGAGCCGTGGCGGGCGTGGATGAGTTCACCTAAGGTATGGCCATTTGGGGCAAGTTCACGAAAGCGCATACCAAAAGGGTAGATGAACAAAATCATCAAAGCACCCCAAAAACCGTAATGTATCGGTCCTGAGACGCCGTATTTATAACCAGAAGTAGCCGCTGCATAAAACGACGCCGCCCAAATCCATGTGGCGGTCATACTGGCTGCGCCCATGCCGAAACCAACACTGTGACCGGCGACCATAAATCCTGAAGTTGTCTCCTTGTCTTTTTTGATTAATAAAGACAGTAAATACGTGCCACCATAAAATGCTAGCAATAATAAAAGAATGGTTAACGATGAGAATTGGAACAATGACTCAGTTTTCAAATTCATACCTCGCAATTGTTTTAATAGAATAATAGTTCGCTTTAAAGTAAAACTTACAAACTGGCGAAAATATAAAAACGCGCGTTCAGCCTATTTGCCACGCGCATACAATTTTGCCCGTGCGTACAATTAGCAACGAGCAATACGCAATAAAATAAATGGTTATAAAAACCAAACGCTAAGGTCAGAGGGTGTATTAATTTTTCATTGGCCACAGGCTATTAAAATATTTAATAAAAAGTATCGACTAAAAGCTTGTATGAAAAATAACAGCGGCAACTCTCAATTAGCGTCTGCTAATGGATAAACCATTACGCGGTCAAATACGGCATCATCGATAGTAGCGATAGGCTACACGAGGCTTACATGGTAAGCGTCCATAGCAAAATTACGGATAAGCACTAAGCCAAAACTGTATGACTTGTGCTAAATGTAGACAGCTTATATCAGCTGTGATAAGCAATAATTAGAGTAGCGTTTTACTCAATTTATTGCGTGTGAGCTATCATCCGTTGTCGTGATAATAAGTAAAATCTTATTGGGATTATGGTGCTCATTTACTTATCATTGATAAATAAAACTACAGCTATGTTAAATATTCGTAACATATTTGTGTGGTAAGAGTAACCTATTCTGTCTCTAACCTCAAATTTTCCCTCAAACTTCTGAGTCAAGGATGGTTAAGGCAAACTAATAGATAGATTTATAATAATAACTGTAATCAGGGTTAGAGCAAGATGGAGTTAAAAAAGCTTAATCGAATGGATAAGTCAAAACTTGCACGGGAAGGGTAATAGAAGTGCATAGTAACGGAGTGGTGTAAGGTGTGATTAACTATATAGATATAACAGCAGGGTACACTCTAGACTGGTGTTTTAAGCGTTTGGACAGTTGGTGTTGGTATAGTAAGTAACTCGGTCATCGCGTAAAAAGCCAGCCAGCCCCAAGCCATAGCGCTCAGCAACCCGTACCGCAGTGCTGGTCGGTGCAGACATGCCTACAAGCCAAGATAGGCGACTACGAATAGATTTTTGCACCAACTCAATAGACAGCCGCGAGGTCATCACCACGCATGTCAGCTCTGCTTTGTGGCGTAATTGCCAACCGATGAGTTTATCGAGGGCATTATGGCGTCCGACGTCCTCGAATAGATATAAGTCAGCGCCTTGCATGGTGGCAGCGGCATGTACCGCACCGGTTAATTGATGCGTATGTTGTGCGGCGTTAATATTTTGTCGTACTTGCAATAAATAATTTAGAGTAGGGATAGTTGATGCTGATAGTTTTTCGCCTGATTCTAAGTTTGGCGCTGAATAACTGCTTAAATCAGGAAGTGCTTGCGCCAGTCCTGTAATACCGCACATTCCGCAGCCTGTACGTCCTGCTAGCTGCCGCTTTTGCGCTTGAATACGCTGATGACAGCGCTGATTTAATACCAGTTCCACCACATACACGTCATAGTCTTGTAGCTGCGCTGAAAACTGCTCAAAAGTAGTCGTTGCAGTAGCCGAATCATCCGTTAAGTCATTGCTGAATCTCGGATAACTTGCGATATCGGTCAGTTGCGTTATTTCCCAATCTAATAGCTCATGACTATGATGAATCAGCCCTTCACTGTATAAAAAACCAATGGCAAGATATTCAAGCTGATAGGGGCTTGCCATCAATATCGCATAATGGATACCATTAATGACAATTGCAACGGCCGCCTCTACTGCTAGCATTGCTGATTTATCATCAATCTCTATTTCTTTGGTTGCATAAGTAGAGTTTTCAGTAGATAAATAACGATGTTTTTGTGCCAAATGCAGCCGCGATAATGGCACTGTCTGATTATCCATTGACGCCTCAGCAGCATCTGTTGCCAAAGTATCTACTGTCGTTAAGTTATTTTTATTGACCATTATTTTAACCATTATCGTAGGACATTAAGCGCTATTAAGCGGTAGCTGCCAAACTGCCTTCATTAACGCGCTGTAAAACAACAGTAACCGACTTATAAGCCGGTGTCCTCGAGTCAGGAGCATGACTGTCCAAGTCAATAAGGTCGTTACATTCAGGATAATAGGTTGCCACCGCGTTAGCAGCGATGTCCATCTCCGTAAGTATCAAAGGACCCAAGGTGCGCCGCTCATCCTTGCTGTCTTGCCGCGATACCATGACGCTATCACCTTTTTGCCAGCCAAGGCGCTTGATTTCATCGGGATGCATAAATAACACATCGCGGCGGTTAGTTTGGCGATAGCGGTCTTTAAACCCGAAAATCATGGTGTTAAATTGATCATGACTACGGACGCTAGTCAATTGCCATACTTTTTGCTCAGTATTTTTTTCTACATTGCCATTTTCAAGATTACTGTCTGCAAAATCACTATCTTTAGAATTTTCGCTCCTGCCATTGCTATGATAGTCCGCGCTCGTTTGTGCCATTTGCGCGGCGACATAAGTAATCGGATATTGCGGTACTTCAAATTGGGCTTTACCACTATCGGTATTCCAAACGCGATGACGTGCTGGGTGGTATAAATGAAAACCGCGCTCGCTTTCACGGATACGCTCATTAAAGTTCTCAAAGCCGTCAATAGCACGGGCAATATAATTACGGATGATATCGAAGTCGCTACCCATGGTCTGCCATGGAATTGACGAATCAGACCCAAGCACATAGGTTGCCATATCAGCCACAATTTGCGCTTCAGACTTTAAATCATCACTAATCGGTTTTAGACGTCCTTGTGTGGGCACAATCTGGCACATAGAGTCTTCAATCGTCGCAAACTGCTCGCCTTTAGCCGTTATCACGCGTTCGGTGCGCCCTATACAAGGCAAGATTAAGTTGTTTGTACCCGGATATAGCATGGTTTCATTGAGCTTGGTAGCGACAAAAACATTAAGCTGAGTAGAGGTTAAGGCGGTTTGAATCGCACTCTTATCGGGTGCGGCAACGGCATAATTGCCACCCATACTGATAAAGGCTTTAAGTTTACCTTGCATCAATGCTTTAGCTCCAGCAATGACATCAAGCCCGTCTTCTTGCGGCATAGGGCGCTGAAACACGCGCTCAAGGCTATCAAGTAGGCTTTGTTTAGGGCGCTCATGGATACCCATGGTGCGATCGCCTTGCACATTGGAGTGACCACGAACGGGCGAGGCGCCTGCACCATCGATACCAATCATGCCCATCAGCAGCAGCAAATTGGTAATCATGGCGACATTATCTTCGCCCTGTACGTGTTGGGTAATGCCCATGCCCCACGTACAGATAGTAGCAGGACTGTCTGCCACGAGCTTGGCAAGGTTGATGATGTCTGCTTGCGTAATACCAGAGCCAAGTTCGATATCTGTCCAAGATTGGGCGATCAGCCATTGTTTTAAATCATCAAACCCTGAAGTATGAGTGCTAATAAACTCACTATCAATCTTATCGTTTTCTACCAGCCATTTAGCCAAACCAGTCAATAAAGCGACATCACCGCCGATTTGAATTTGAATGACCTCATCGACCATCTCATCGCTTTGTCCTGCAGCCATATGGGTTGGTTTTTGCGGATTTCTAAACTTGCTTAAACCCTGCTCACGCATCGGATTAATAGAGATAATACGGCAGCCTTGTTTATGAGCGTGCGCTAGCATCTCAAGCATACGCGGATGATTGGTGGCAGGATTTTGCCCAAACAGCATAATCAACTTTGCTTGCTCAAAATCTTCCAAAACTACGGTGGCTTTACCGACGCCTAATTGTTTGCCAAGCATCACTGACGTTGGCTCGTGACACATGTTTGAGCAATCTGGCAAATTATTGGTGCCAAAACAGCGTACAAACAGCTGAAACATAAAAGCTGGCTCGTTGGTCACGCGTCCTGAAGTATAAAATAAGGCTTCATCTGGTGAATCAAGATTTTTTAAGACATCAGCGATACGCTCATAAGCCGCTTGCCAAGAAATAGCGATGTAACGATCTTGCGCTGCATCATAATATAACGGCTCTGATAAGCGCCCGCTATGCTCAAGCTCATAGCCTGACCAACTTTGCAGTTCGGTCACGCTATGTCTGGCAAAAAACGCCGCATCTGCACGTTGATTCATGGTTTCACTGGCAATGACTTTGATACCGTTTTCACAGACATCGATAACTTTATGGGTCTTATGGTCAGGCCACGCACAGCCCGGACAGTCAAAGCCGCCCTTAGGCTGATTGCTATGTAAGACGCTGACACTACCGCGCATAAGCGCCTTGTAATCCATCAATTTACGAGTTGATGAGATCAGCGCTGGCCAACCAGCAGCAGGATGGGTATAAACAGGGATTTTGCGCATGACAGACCTCATAAGCGAATGGCGATAAGTAAGGGCTACTATAATAAAAGTGATTATGTTAAGTGCTACTACATTAAGTGCTACTATATAATGGCTGATAAGAAATATTGACTTTCATTACTTATAGATAACAAAAAACCTCAAAGCTGAACTGACCCCCAAATGTTGGACGGTTTAGTTTACCCCAAGGACTGAGTTCTGTATTGCACAGGACTCAGTCCTTTTAATTTAAGTTGAATACGCTCATGATTATAATAATGCATATAGTCATGAA